>JANQAE010000004.1 GCA_024707225.1 Dokdonella sp.
CGTGCAGGTCGGAACTTACCCGACAAGGAATTTCGCTACCTTAGGACCGTTATAGTTACGGCCGCCGTTTACCGGGGCTTCGATCAAGAGCTTCGCCTTGCGGCTGACCCCATCAATTAACCTTCCGGCACCGGGCAGGCGTCACACCCTATACGTCCACTTTCGTGTTTGCAGAGTGCTGTGTTTTTGATAAACAGTCGCAGCGGCCTGGTCACTGCGGCCCTCGATCGCTCAGCTCCGCACGGAGCCACGATCAAGGGCGCACCTTCTCCCGAAGTTACGGTGCTATGTTGCCTAGTTCCTTCACCCGAGTTCTCTCAAGCGCCTTGGGATTCTCACCCTGCCTACCTGTGTCGGTTTGCGGTACGGTCCTCGTGATCTGAAGCTTAGAAGTTTTTCCTGGAAGCGTGGCGTCAGTGACTTCGTCCTAATAAGGACTCGTCTCGGTGCTCGGTGTAGAGGATCCCGGATTTGCCTAAGATCCACACCTACCGCCTTTCCCGGGACAACCAACGCCCGGTACACCTAGCCTTCTCCGTCACTCCATCGCAATCACGAGCGGTGCGGGAATATTAACCCGCTTCCCATCGACTACGCGTTTCCGCCTCGCCTTAGGGGCCGACTCACCCTGCGCCGATTAACGTTGCGCGAGGAAACCTTGGGCTTTCGGCGGGGAGGCTTTTCACCCCCTTATCGTTACTCATGTCAGCATTCGCACTTCCGATACCTCCAGCAAGCCTTACGACTCACCTTCACAGGCGTACGGAACGCTCCTCTACCGCTCACACCAAAGTGTGAACCCCGAGCTTCGGTACATGGCTTAGCCCCGTTAAATCTTCCGCGCAGGCCGACTCGACCAGTGAGCTATTACGCTTTCTTTAAAGGATGGCTGCTTCTAAGCCAACCTCCTGGCTGTCTGTGCCTTCCCACATCGTTCACCACTGAGCCATGATTTGGGGACCTTAGCTGCGGGTCTGGGTTGTTTCCCTTTTCACGACGGACGTTAGCACCCGCCGTGTGTCTCCCAAGCTTGCACGTGTTGGTATTCGGAGTTTGCAATGGTTTGCTAAGTCTCAATGACCCGCTAGCCATAACAGTGCTCTACCCCCAACAGTGATACTTGAGGCGCTACCTAAATAGCTTTCGAGGAGAACCAGCTATCTCCGGGTTCGATTAGCTTTTCACTCCTAATCACACCTCATCCCCTACCTTTGCAACGGGAGTGGGTTCGGGCCTCCAGTCCGTGTTACCGGACCTTCACCCTGGGCATGACTAGATCACCCGGTTTCGGGTCTACAGCCTGCGACTATGCGCCCTATTCAGACTCGGTTTCCCTTCGCCTCCCCTATACGGTTAAGCTCGCCACAAACTGTAAGTCGCTGACCCATTATACAAAAGGTACGCAGTCACCCCACGAAGGGGCTTCCACTGCTTGTACGCATACGGTTTCAGGATCTATTTCACTCCCCTCTCCGGGGTTCTTTTCGCCTTTCCCTCACGGTACTGGTTCACTATCGGTCGGTCAGGAGTATTTAGCCTTGGAGGATGGTCCCCCCATGTTCAGACAGGGTTTCACGTGCCCCGCCCTACTCACTTTCATGGCACAAGCCCTTTCGCGTACCGGGCTATCACCGTCTATGGCCGGCCTTTCCAGGACCGCTCCGCTAGAACTTGCACCACTTTTGGGCTGTTCCCCGTTCGCTCGTCGCTACTGAGGGAATCTCGGTTGATTTCTTTTCCTCCAGGTACTGAGATATTTCAGTTCCCTGGGTTCGCTTTCACACCCTATGTATTCAGATGTGAATACTCCTTGCGGAGTGGGTTTCCCCATTCGGACATCCCCGGATCAATGCTTGTTGCCAGCTCCCCGGAGCTTTTCGCAGGCTACCACGTCCTTCATCGCCTCTGACCGCCAAGGCATCCACCGTATGCGCTTTGTCGCTTGACCATATAACTCCAAGTCGCCTCAGAGTCATCACAGCCTCGACTTCGCTTTACTTGCCTCAACGACACATTCTGGATCGGCAGATCCAAAACGCTTGTTTACGTCCCAAGTTGTCAAAGAACACAGTGCCGACCTCAACGTCGGACTGCTTCAAAATCTTTCGTGTGCGCGCTATTCAGAGCAAACTCTGGTGGAGCCTGTCGGGATCGAACCGACGACCCCCTGCTTGCAAAGCAGGTGCTCTCCCAGCTGAGCTAAGGCCCCAAAGTGGTGGGTCTGGGAGGACTCGAACCACCGGCCTCACCCTTATCAGGGGTGCGCTCTAACCACCTGAGCTACAGACCCAATTGATCGGCGTTCTCGCTCGTCATGACCACACGGCGCTCGGCGCCATGCAGCGACTCAAGCGGTCGTGCTCTGAATAGGCAGGTGTCTTGTGTGGACGCCTTGGGCGGAAAGTCGTACTCGAAAGGAGGTGATCCAGCCGCACCTTCCGATACGGCTACCTTGTTACGACTTCACCCCAGTCATTGACCACTCCGTGGTAAGCGTCCCCCTTGCGGTTAGACTACCTGCTTCTGGAGCAACCAACTCCCATGGTGTGACGGGCGGTGTGTACAAGGCCCGGGAACGTATTCACCGCGACAATGCTGATTCGCGATTACTAGCGATTCCGACTTCACGGAGTCGAGTTGCAGACTGCGATCCGGACTAGGATCGGCTTTCTGGGATTGGCTCCACCTCGCGGTATGGCAACCCTCTGTACCGACCATTGTAGTACGTGTGTAGCCCTGGCCGTAAGGGCCATGATGACTTGACGTCATCCCCACCTTCCTCCGGTTTGTCACCGGCAGTCTCCTTAGAGTTCCCACCTTTACGTGCTGGCAACTAAGGACAAGGGTTGCGCTCGTTGCGGGACTTAACCCAACATCTCACGACACGAGCTGACGACAGCCATGCAGCACCTGTGTTCCGATTCCCGAAGGCACTCCCGCATCTCCGCAGGATTCCGGACATGTCAAGGCCAGGTAAGGTTCTTCGCGTTGCATCGAATTAAACCACATCACTCCACCGCTTGTGCGGGCCCCCGTCAATTCCTTTGAGTTTCAGTCTTGCGACCGTACTCCCCAGGCGGCGAACTTAACGCGTTAGCTTCGACACTGAGCACCAAAGTGTGCCCAACATCCAGTTCGACATCGTTTAGGGCGTGGACTACCAGGGTATCTAATCCTGTTTGCTCCCCACGCTTTCGTGCATGAGCGTCAGTACTGGTCCAGAAGGTCGCCTTCGCCACTGGTGTTCCTCCCGATCTCTACGCATTTCACCGCTACACCGGGAATTCCACCTTCCTCTACCGTACTCTAGCTCGCCAGTATCCACTGCCATTCCCAGGTTGAGCCCAGGGCTTTCACAGCAGTCTTAACGAACCGCCTGCGCACGCTTTACGCCCAGTAATTCCGAGTAACGCTTGCACCCTTCGTATTACCGCGGCTGCTGGCACGAAGTTAGCCGGTGCTTATTCTTTGGGTACCGTCATCCGCACGAAGTATTAGTCCGGCACGCTTTCTTCCCCAACAAAAGTGCTTTACAACCCGAAGGCCTTCTTCACACACGCGGCATGGCTGGATCAGGCTTGCGCCCATTGTCCAATATTCCCCACTGCTGCCTCCCGTAGGAGTCTGGACCGTGTCTCAGTTCCAGTGTGGCTGATCATCCTCTCAGACCAGCTACGGATCGTCGCCTTGGTGGGCCTTTACCCCACCAACTAGCTAATCCGGCATCGGCTCATCTCATCGCGTGAGGTCTTGCGGTCCCCCACTTTCACCTCTAGGTCGTATGCGGTATTAGCGTAAGTTTCCCTACGTTATCCCCCACAACGAGGCAGATTCCGATGCATTCCTCACCCGTCCGCCGCTCGCCGCCAGGGTTGCCCCCGCGCTGCCGCTCGACTTGCATGTGTTAGGCCTGCCGCCAGCGTTCACTCTGAGCCAGGATCAAACTCTTCAGTTAGATCTTGCAACCACCAGGTCTCCCCAGGGGTTTTTTTTTTTTGAAAATCAACCCAAGAAAAAAAAATTGTTTTTTTTTATTTGTTTGAGGCTTTTTTGGTTCGATGGACTTATCCATCCCAAGGCGCCCACACAAGTCACCTGCGCACACTGTCAAAGATCAATCGCTTGCAGGACTTTCTTCGTCCCGCCCCTCACGACGTTTCGTCCGAGGGAGCCGCGCATCATACAACCATTTTCGCGTCCGTCAACACCTGATTGCGCGGCGACTTCAACCTTACCGGCCACCGCACTCCGTGCCTCCTGCACCCCCTCGCTCCGGCCTCATCGGCCTTCCCTGCAAGGGGCGCGCATCCTAACCACATCGCTAACTTTCGGGAAGGGGGATCGAGGAAAATTTTTCGCCGGCGGGCGATGCGGCGCGATCAGTCCTCGCAGCAGGCGAGCTCGCGGCGCGCCTCGACGCGCTCGACGCGCGAATACTCGGCCGACGGCGGCGCAGATACGCGCGCTTCGTGCAGTCTCGCCGCACGTCCCGCCAGGCGCATCCCGACCTGATATGGCACCAGCATGCCCGCAGACAGCAGACCTTCTGGAATCTCCTCGAGCGGGACGAATACCTGCATGACGGCACCTCGCTGTGGCTGGGTCGAAGAACGATCGGGGCGCCATGTATTCCATCCTCGACCTGAACCTCAGCCATGACCAAGTGCTGCCTTCTCGCTGACGGCATGAGGCCGAACGCGGGCAAGCGACGTCTCAGCCGATCTGGACCATCTCGAAATCCGACTTGGTGACGCCGCAATCCGGACAGGTCCAGGTGTCGGGAACGTCCTCCCAGCGCGTGCCGGGCTCGATGCCGTCGTCGGGCCAGCCCTCCGCCTCGTGGTAGAGAAATCCGCATACGACGCACATGAAGGTGCGGTACGGCGGCTCGTCGGCGCGACTGGGCGGATCGAAGGACATGGATGCGATTCTGCGATGCGACGTGAACGGCGCACATTGTCGCAGCGCGCCCGAATCGATCCAAGCTGCGCGGACGATCCGGCCGTGGCCGCTACACTTGCCTGCATGTCCACTCCTCTCGAACGACGGCGAGGCCTGTACGCGATCACCAACGGGCCGCGTGACGATCTGCTCGACGTCTGCGCGTCCGCACTGGCCGGAGGCGCCCGCCTGCTACAGTACCGCGACAAGACCGGGGACTCTTCGCGGCGACTCGCGGAGGCGGGCGCCCTGCTCGGCCTGTGTCGCACGCACGGCGTCCCGTTGATCGTCAACGACGACGTCCTGCTCGCGCAGACGATCGGGGCCGACGGCGTCCATCTCGGCGAGGACGATTCCGACCTCGCCGAAGCGCGCGAGCGGCTGGGCGCCGACGCGATCATCGGCGTTTCCTGCTACGACTCGCTCGATCGCGCCGCCGAACTGGCTCGACGCGGCGCGAGCTACCTCGCATTCGGGGCATTCTTTCCTTCGCCGACCAAGCCGGCCGCACGGCGCGCAACGGCGGCGCTATTGCAGGCCGCGCGCGGACTCGGCCGGCCGCTGGTGGCGATCGGCGGCATCACGCCGGACAATGCGAGCAGCCTGATCGAAGCCGGCGCCGATTTCGTCGCCGCGATCACCGGCGTGTTCGGCGCGGCCGACGTGCAATCGGCGGCTGCGCGCTACGCCTCCCTCTTCAACGACGCAACGGATATCCGATGAGCTCCAACCAGACATTGTTCGAACGCGCGCTGACGCTGATGCCCGGCGGCGTCAACTCGCCGGTGCGCGCATTCAAGTCGGTCGGCGGCCAGCCGTTCTTCACCGCGCGCGCCGATGGCCCCTATCTCTGGGACGTCGAAGGCAAACGCTACATCGACTACATCGGCTCCTGGGGGCCGATGATCGTCGGCCACAACCATCCTGCCGTACGGACCGCCGTACAGCGCGCGGCGGAGGACGGTTTGTCGTTCGGCACGCCGTGCGCGGCCGAGGTCACGATGGCCGAGACGATCACGCGGCTGATCCCGTCGATCGAGATGGTGCGCATGGTCAACTCCGGCACCGAGGCGACGATGTCGGCGATCCGGCTCGCGCGAGGCTTCACCGGACGGTCGCGCATCGTGAAGTTCGAAGGCTGCTATCACGGCCACGGCGATGCGTTCCTGGTCAAGGCCGGCTCCGGCGCGTTGACGTTCGGCGCACCGACCTCGCCGGGCGTACCGGCCGCCCTCGCCGATCTGACCTCGACGCTGCCGTTCAACGACTTCGAAGCCGCCACGGCGCTGTTCGAGGCGATCGGCAGCGAGGTCGCCGGCCTGATCGTCGAACCGGTGCCCGGCAACATGAACTGCATTCCGCCGCGCGACGGCTATCTGCAGCACCTGCGCGATCTGTGCTCGCGCCATGGCGCCCTGCTGATCTTCGACGAGGTCATGACCGGCTTTCGTGTGGCGCTCGGCGGCGCGCAGGCGCACTACGGCGTCACGCCGGATCTGACGACGCTCGGCAAGATCATCGGCGGCGGCATGCCGGTCGGCGCCTACGGCGGACGGCGCGAGATCATGCAGCAGATCGCACCGGCCGGTCCGATCTATCAGGCCGGCACGCTGAGCGGCAATCCGGTCGCGATGGCTGCCGGCCTGGCGATGCTCGAGCTGATCCAGGCGCCGGGCTTCCACGACGAACTTGCGCGCCGCACGCGGCTGCTGACCGACGGCCTGCAGGCGATCGCGGACGGCGAAGGCATCGCCTTCAGCACGCAGCGAGTCGGTGCGATGTTCGGCCTGTTCTTCAGCGCCGAGAAGGTCGAAACCTACGCGCAGGCGACCGCCGCGGACATCCAGGCGTTCAATCGGTTCTTCCAGGCGATGCTGAAGAACGGCGTCTATCTCGCGCCTTCGGCCTACGAGGCCGGCTTCGTTTCGAACAGCCACGACGAACAGGTCATCGCCGACACGCTCGAAGCGGCGCGCGCAGCGTTCAAGGCCGTCAAGCAGTCCTGAGCGGCCACCGGCCCCGACCGGATCGGCGCAACCTCGCGCGATCCGGCCGTGAATGCGCATGGTCGGACACGCGGGCGCCGGCAAGTCGCGTCACTCGGACGCGACGCACCGCGTTCACTCCAGACCGCCAATGGCGCTGTCGAGGCGGGCCAGTCCTTCGAGCAGATCGTCCTCGCCGATCGTCAGCGCGGGCACGAAGCGCAGCACATCCGGCCCGGCCTGCAACAGCAGCAGACCAGTCTGCGCAGCGCGATCGAGGATGTCGCTTGCGCGGCCGGCATATGCCGGCGCCAGCACCGCGCCGAGCATCAGGCCGCGGCCGCGCACCTCGCTGAAGATGCCGCGTTCGTTGCCGATCCGCTGAAGACCGATCTGCAACGTGATCGAGCGCCGCTCGACCTCGGCGAGCAGGTCGGGCGAAGACAGCTTGCGCAAGGCCACGCGCGCGACGGCGGCCGCCAGCGGGTTGCCGCCGAATGTCGTGCCGTGCGATCCGAACTGCAGCGTCTGCGCAGTCCGCGCATTGACCAGCATCGCGCCGATCGGAAAGCCCGCGCCGAGCGCCTTGGCCAGCGTCATCACGTCCGGCGCGACCCCGTGCCACTGATGCGCCCAGAGCCGGCCGGTCCGGCCCATGCCGGACTGGATCTCGTCGAAGATCAGCAGCGCGCCGATCTCGTCGCAGCGCGCGCGCAGCGCCTGCAGGAACTCGGTCGTGGCCGGCACGACGCCGCCCTCGCCCTGGATCGGCTCGACGATGACGGCGGCGACATCGTCGGTCAGCGTCGACGCCAGTGCGTCCACATCGTTGAAAACGCCGTAGCGAAAGCCGCCCGGCAGCGGTTCGTAGCCTTGCTGGTACTTCGGCTGCGCGGTCGCGGTGACCGTGGCGAGCGTACGACCATGGAACGAACCCTCGAAGCTCAGGATCACGCGCCGCTCCGGCGGACGTCCGCCGGCCGCGGCATGGCGCCGCGCGAGCTTGATCGCGGCCTCGTTGGCCTCGGCGCCGGAGTTGCAGAAGAACACGCGCTCGGCGAAGCCGCTGGCCGCGACCAGTTCCTCGGCGAGGCGCAGCGGCGGCTCGCTGTAGAAGACGTTGCTGGTGTGCCAGAGCCGGGCCGCCTGCTCGTGCAGCGCGGCGAGCACGTCGGCGTCGCCGTGGCCGAGTGCGCTGACCGCGATGCCGGCCGCGAAGTCGACGTATTCGCGTCCGTCCAGATCCCAGAGTCGCGAGCCGAGGCCGCGATCGAGGATCAGCTCGCGCTGCCGGTAGACCGGCACCAGATAGTCGCGGCCCTTGTCGATCAGAACATGGCTGTCGGCACCGGGCGCGGCGGCGTCGTTCATCGTCGGATTCCCACTCGAGTCGGCGCGAAGGCGCGCCGCACCATTATCCGTTCGACGCGAGCCGGAAAAAGAACAGCCGGCCCGTTGTCGGGCCGGCTGGCGGAAAAGGCATCCTTGCCCTGTGGCTCCGTTGGAGAGCTGTTGGATCAGAAGCGGACTTCGGCACCGACCGAGATCACACCCGGATCGAGCTTCAGGCCCTTCTCGTCGACCTTGTAGTAGTCGTAGTTGAGGCCGACGCTGGCCTTGTTGCTGAAGTCGTAGCCGAAACCGACGCCGGTGTACCAGCCGTTGGACGTATCGTCGACGTAGACCGGCGCTTCGACGCCGGGGTAGCCGCCCTTCATGTCGGCGCGGAACAGACCGCCGCGGCCGCTGAGATACCAGTTGTCGTTGATGTTGAAGTGGCCGTTGACGCCGAGCGTCCAGCCCTTCAGGTCGGCACGGCCGACCGCGCGCGACGAGGACTTCGGATCGAACGTGCCCAGATCGGTATAGCCGCCCTCGACGCCGAGCGCGACAGCCGGGTTCAGCGCCCAGCGGTAGCCGAGGTTGACGCCGTAGGCGGTGTCGTCGTCGTCGTAGACGCCCTTGTCGAGCGTGGCCTGGCCGACCTGGCCGTTGATGAAGAATCCGCCCTTGTCCTGAGCGTGGCCGATGGCCGGGATCGCGACGAGGCCGGCAGCGGTCAGGGCGATGGCAAGAATCGAGGTTTTCATTTTCTACTCCAACTTTCGAGAGGTTGAGCGACATACGTCGGGGTGGCGTATGCGATCGGAGGGCTTGGACCCAGCGGTTGTCGTGGCGTTCCTCACTGCTCCGTGCGGCCTAAGCTGGGGTTCAGTCCAATCATTTCAATACCTGACGGTTTACTAAATGTTCAGCCGCCGGTCGGCGACCGGGAACCGCCGTCGATAGCGGCGCCCGGCAGCCCGCCAAGGGGACAAGCCCGGCTCGATCGGCGACAATGCGCCCCCCTCGCGACCCGCCCGCCGGCCCGGTCGCTCCCGCTTCCTGTCGAGTCCGATCAATGCCGAGCCGTACCGAACTGGCCAACGCGATCCGCGCGCTGGCGATGGATGCCGTCGAAACCGCCAAATCCGGCCATCCGGGCATGCCGATGGGCATGGCCGACATCGCCGAAGTGCTCTGGAACGACTTCCTGCGCCACAACCCGGCCAATCCGAAATGGGCCAATCGCGACCGCTTCGTGCTGTCCAACGGCCACGGCTCGATGCTGATCTACGCCTTGCTGCACCTGAGCGGCTACGACCTGCCGATCGACGAGCTCAAGCGCTTCCGCCAGCTGCATTCGAAGACCGCCGGCCATCCGGAGGCCAGCGAGACACCCGGCGTGGAGACCACGACCGGACCGCTCGGCCAGGGTCTGGCCAATGCGGTCGGTATGGCGCTGGCCGAGAAGGTGCTGGCGGCGCGCTTCAATCGCGAGGGCTTCCGGGTCGTCGACCACGCCACCTACGTCTTCCTCGGCGACGGCTGCCTGATGGAAGGTATCTCGCACGAGGCCGCCTCGCTGGCCGGCACGCTCAAGCTCGGCAAGCTGACCGCGATCTGGGACGACAACGGCATCTCGATCGACGGCGAGGTCCACGGCTGGTTCACCGACGACACGCCGGCGCGCTTCGAGGCTTACGGCTGGAACGTGATCCGCGGTGTCGACGGCCACGACCCGGCGGCGATCGCGGCCGCGCTGGCCGGCTCGCGCGGATCGGACCGGCCGACGCTGATCTGCGCGCGCACGATCATCGGCTACGGCGCGCCGAACAAGCAGGGCAAGGAGGCCTGTCACGGCGCCCCGCTCGGCAAGGACGAGATCGCGATCACGCGCGACCGGATCGGCTGGCCGCATGCGCCGTTCGTCGTGCCGCCGGAGATCTATGCCGGCTGGGACGCCAGGACGCGCGGCGCCGAGCTCGAGTCGGCCTGGGATGCCGTGTTCGCGCGCTATCGCGCCGCGCATCCGGATCTTGCCGCCGAATTCGAACGCCGCCTGGCCGGCGACCTGCCCGAGGGCTTCGCCGCGGCCGCCGACGCCTGGATCGGTAAGCTGCAGGCCGAAGGGCCGGTCGTCGCCTCGCGCAAGGCCTCGCAGATGGCGCTGGACGCATTCGGCCCGCTGCTGCCGGAGCTGATCGGCGGCTCGGCCGATCTGGCCGGTTCCAACCTGACGATTTGGAAGGGCTCCAAGGACGTCAACAGCGACGACGCCAGCGCCAACTACGTGCACTACGGCGTGCGCGAGTTCGGCATGAGCGCGATCGCCAACGGCCTGGCGCTGCATGGCGGCTTCATCCCGTACGATGCGACGTTCCTGGTGTTCTCCGACTACGCGCGCAATGCGGTGCGCATGAGCGCGCTGATCCCGACGCACGCGATCCACGTCTACACGCACGATTCGATCGGGCTCGGCGAGGACGGCCCGACCCATCAGCCGGTCGAGCACCTGGCCAGCCTGCGCTACATCCCGAACAATCCCGTGTGGCGCCCGTGCGACGCGGTCGAGTCCGCGGTCGCCTGGAAGGCCGCGATCGAGCGCCGCGACGGGCCGAGCTGCCTGGTGTTCTCGCGCCAGAATCTCGCCCATCAGGCGCGCACGGCCGATCAGGTCGCCGACATCGCGCGCGGCGGCTACGTGCTGTCGGACCCGCCGGAGGCGAAGTTCGACCTGATCCTGATCGGCACCGGCTCGGAGGTCGAGGTCGCGATGCAGGCGATGCGGATCCTCGCCGACCGCGGCATCGCCGCGCGCGTCGTGTCGATGCCGTCGACGAACGTGTTCGACATGCAGCCGGTCGAGTACCGCGAGGGCGTGCTGCCGTCGTGGTGCCGCAAGCGTGTCGCGGTCGAGGCCGGGGTGACCGACTTCTGGCGCAAGTACGTGGGCCTGGACGGCACCGTCGTCGGCCTGGACCGCTTCGGTGCCTCGGCGCCGGCCGATGCGCTGTACCGCTACTTCGGCATCACCGCCGATCACGTCGCCGACGCCGCCGCAGCCTTGCGCTGAGGGCGGCCGCGCGCCCGCGGCAAACCGCCGCGGGCCGGGTCGCGTCGATCGGCCGATCGCTTGATCGGGGCCAAGTCGCCACGATCCAGGACGGTCGATCCTGGCGGCGCCGCCCGCGAGCGGCTCCCGTTATCACGACAGGTATTCCCGTGGCAGCTTTCAATACCGAACGCGTGCTCAGTGTCAGACACTGGAACGATTTCCTCTTCAGCTTCACGACCACGCGCGACGCCGGCCTGCGCTTCGAGAACGGGCAGTTCATCATGATCGGCCTGATGGTCGAGGGCCGGCCGCTGCTGCGCGCCTACAGCATCGCCAGCGCCAATTACGAGGAGCACCTGGAGTTCTTCAGCATCAAGGTGCCCGACGGCCCGCTGACCTCGCGGCTGCAGCACCTCGCACCCGGCGACGAGGTTCTGATCGGCAGCAAGCCGACCGGCACCCTGCTGCTGCACGACCTGAAGCCGGCGCCGCATCTGTATCTGCTGTCCACGGGCACCGGCCTCGCGCCGTTCCTGTCGATCGCACGCGATCCGGAGACCTGGGAGCGCTTCGACAAGGTCATCGTCACCCACGGCGTGCGCCAGGTGGCCGATCTGGCCTATCGCGAGCTGTTCGAGCGCGAGCTGCCGAACCACCCGTACCTGGGCGAACTGGTCCGCGACAAGCTGATCTACTACCCCACGGTCACGCGCGAGGCGTTCCGCCACCAGGGGCGCCTGGACCACCTGCTCGAAAGCGGCAAGCTGGCCGCGGACATCGGCCTGCCGCCGCTCGATCCGGCCCGCGACCGCGCGATGATCTGCGGCAGCCCGGCGATGCTCGCCTCGCTGTCGCAGTGGCTCGACGGTGCCGGCTTCGCGGTGTCGCCGCGGATCGGCACGCCCGGCGACTACGTGATCGAGCGCGCGTTCGTCGACCGCTGAGACGTCGCGCGCAGGCTTGCCGCGCGCGCCGGCGTTCTTGCCCGATCCGCCGAACCTCCGGCGCCGCGCTGGCGTCCGTGCGCCGTCGTGTGCATGCTGCGGCCCAGCGGGCATTCCCGCCCGCCCTGTACCCGACGGCAACAGGAGTGGCGCCATGATCGCATTGAACGTCAACGGCAAGTCCCTCTCGCTGGACGTGCCCGACGACACCCCGTTGCTCTGGGCGCTGCGCGACGCGGCGCGCCTGACCGGCACCAAGTTCGGCTGCGGCATCGCCCAGTGCGGCGCCTGCACGGTCCACGTCGACGGCCAGCCGGTGCGTTCGTGCGTGCTGCCGGTCGCGGCCGCTCAGGGCAAGACGATCACCACGATCGAAGCGGTCGGCAACGACCGCATCGGGCAGGCCGTGCAGGAGGCCTGGCGCAATCTCGACGTGGTCCAGTGCGGCTACTGCCAGTCCGGCCAGATCATGTCGGCAGCAGCGCTGCTGAAGGCCAAGCCGGCACCGACCGACGCGGACATCGACGCGGCGATGAGCGGCAACGTCTGCCGCTGCGCGACCTATGTGCGGATCCGCGCGGCGATCCACGAAGCCGCCGCGGCACTGGCCTGAGGAGCGCGCGATGAATACACGCATCGTCAACGAGAGCCGCCGCGAGTTCCTGAAGGCCGGCGCCGGCCTGGCACTGGCCGTCTACGCGACGCCGGCGCTGGCCGCGGCGGCCGCGGCGGCAGCCGAGTCGCCGGCCACGCCGTTCGCGCCGAACGCGTTCGTCCGGATCGGCGGCGACGGCGTCGTCACCGTGGTCTCCAAGCATCTGGAAATGGGCCAGGGCACGTTCACCGGCATCGCGACGCTGATCGCCGAGGAACTCGACGCGGACTGGTCGCAGGTGCGCGTCGTCGGTGCGCCCGCCGATGCCAAGCGCTACGGCCATGCCGCCTGGGGCGGCGCGATCCAGGGCACCGGCGGCAGCAGCGCAATGCCCGGCGCCTGGGATCAGATGCGCCAGGCCGGCGCGACCGCGCGCGCGATGCTGGTCGCCGCGGCCGCCGAAACCTGGAATGTGCCGGCCGAGCAGATCCTCGTCAGCCGTGGCGTGCTCAGCCACGCCGGCAGCGGTCGCCGCGCCGGCTTCGGCGAACTCGCCGCGACGGCGGCGCGGCAGCCGGTACCGGCCGAACCGCCCAAGCTCAAGACGGCGGACCAGTACACGCTGATCGGCAAGCTCAAGCTGCCGCGCACCGACAGCCGCGCCAAGACCGACGGCAGCGCGATGTTCACGCAGGACGTGCAGCTGCCGGACATGCTGGTCGCGGTCATCGCGCATCCGCCGCGCTTCGGTGCGCGCGTGGCACGCTTCGACGCCGCCAAGGCCAAGACGATCACCGGCGTGGCCGATGTCTTCGTCGTGCCCGGCGAGCCCGGCGTGTACGCCGGCGGCGTGGCGGTGCTCGCGCGCGACACCTGGACCGCGCTGCGCGCACGCGAGGCGCTGACGGTCGAATGGGACGACGCCGGCGCGCTGCGTGCCAGCTCCGACGAACTCTCCGCGCAGTACCGTGCGCTGGCCGCCAAGCCCGGCAAGACCGTGATCGCGCGCGGCGACGTCGACGGTGCGTTGGCCGGCAAGCGCCTGATCGAGGCCATCTACGAGGTGCCGTTCCTGGCGCATGCCTCGATGGAGCCGCTCAACTGCGTGGTCGCGCTCGGCGCGGACGGCTGCGAGATCTGGAACGGCGAACAGTTCCATA
The DNA here is from genome assembly GCA_024707225.1 of Dokdonella sp. Taxonomy (GTDB): domain Bacteria; phylum Pseudomonadota; class Gammaproteobacteria; order Xanthomonadales; family Rhodanobacteraceae; genus Dokdonella. Next base: position 14,004 of record JANQAE010000004.1, read on the forward strand.
CGGTCGACCAGGGCGCGGTCGCCAAGAAGCTCGGCATCACGCCCGACCGCGTCACGATCAACCAGCTCTATGCCGGCGGCAGCTTCGGCCGCCGCGCCAATCCGAAGTCCGACTACATTCTCGAGACGGTCGCCCTGGCGATGGCCGCGCGCGAGCGCGGCCGGCAGGTGCCGATCAAGCTGGTCTGGACGCGCGAGGACGACACGCGCGGCGGCTACTACCGGCCGCTGACCGTGCATGCGGTCGCCGCTGCGCTCGACGAGAACGGCGCGATCGCCGGCTGGCGCCATCGCATCGTCGGCCAGTCGATCCTCAAGGGCTCGCCGTTCGAGGCGATGATGGTCAAGGACGGCATCGACGCGACCACCGTCGAAGGCGTCGACGACCTGCCGTACGCGGTCGAGAACCTGCATCTGGATCTGCATTCACCGGACCCGGGCGTGCCGGTGCAGTGGTGGCGCTCGGTCGGCCACACGCACTCGGGCTTCGCGACCGAGGTCTTCGTCGACGAGCTCGCCGGCGCCGCGGGCGCCGATCCGTACCGGTTCCGGCGCGGCCTGCTCGGCGCGCACCCGCGCGAGATCGGCGTGCTCGACCGGGTCGCGCGCGAGGCGCGCTGGTCCGATCCGCTGCCGCCCGCCGCCGAGGGCCTGCGTCGCGGCCGCGGCATCGCCGTGCACAAGTCGTTCGACACCTACGTGGCCCAGGTCGCCGAGGTCACGGTACGGCCCGACGGCAGCTTCAGGATCGATCGCATCGTCTGCGCGGTCGACTGCGGCGTGGCGATCAATCCGGACGTGATCCGCGCGCAGATGGAAGGCGGCATCGGCTACGGCCTGTCCGCCGCGCTGTACGGCGCGATCACGCTCAAGGACGGCATCGTCGAGCAGTCCAACTTCCACGACTACCGTCCGTTGCGGATGCAGGACATGCCGGCGGTCGAGGTCCACATCGTCGCGTCGACCGAGAAGCCGACCGGTGTCGGCGAGCCGGGTACCGCGGTCGCCGCACCGGCGCTCGTCAACGCGCTGTTCGCCGCGACCGGGCGCCGCGTGCGGCGTCTGCCGATCGATCCGCGGGAGCTGCGCGCATGAACGCCGTGTACCTGATGTCGGCCCGCCTGTCCGCCGCCCTGCTCGTCCTCCTCCTGTGCTGCGGCAGCGCGTCGGCCGCCGACGCGCCTGCCGCGCCGGCGCCCACCGACACGCGCGGCCTGTTCGAGCCGATCCGCAGCGTGATCCAGCATCCGCGCTGCCTCAACTGCCACGTCGCCGACGGGCGGCCACGCCAGTACGACGACAGCCGCGTGCACAGCCAGAACGTCCAGGGCGGAGCGGACGGCCGCGCATGCCGGGGCTGCCGTGCTCGACCTGTCACCAGAGTGCGAACTCACCGACCACGGCCGGCCCGAACGCGCCGCCGGGTGCGCCGAACTGGCATCTGGCGCCGAAGGAGATGGTCTGGGTCGACGTCAGCGCGCGTGATGCCTGTCTGCGTCTGCGCGATCCCGGCAGCAACGGCGGCAAGGACCTCGCCCAGCTGCGCCACCACTTCGCCGAGGACAAGCTGGTCGCCTGGGGCTGGCAGCCCGGCGGCGGGCGCAGCACGCCGCCGCTGACGCAGGCGCAGACCGTCGCCGCGGTCGAGGCCTGGATCGACGCCGGCGCGCCATGTCCGGCGGGCTGAGGCCGCGATAGCGCTCGCCGCGCAACGGCGGCCGCCGCCGGACGCGTGCTCCTCGGGCATGCGCACCTCAGTCCCGGTCGCGCCGTGGCAGAGAGACCCGGCCGGCCTCGATGCGCAGACGCCAGGCCGGTACCCCGAAGTGCACCGAGCGGTGACTGACGACGATCAGCGTGCCGGCGCCGACCCAGCGGTGGACGCCGGCGACGACGGCCGCCTCGGTCTGGGCATCGAGTCCTTCGAACGGCTCGTCGAGCAGCACCAGCGGCGTACCGCGCAACAGCACGCTCGCCAGCGCGACGCGGCGCGCCTCGCCGCCGGACAGGCCGGTCCCGTACTCGCCGAGCCGCGTATCGAGTCCCTGCGGCAGCCGCGCCAGCCAGTCGCCGAGCGCGACCGCCTCGAGTGCCGCGCGCATCCGTGACCGGCCGATGCGCGGATCGCCGAGGCCGAGGTTCTCGGCCAGGCTCATCGCGAACAGATGCGGACGCTGCGGCAGCAGCGCGATGCTCGCGCGCAACGCGTCCTCGCGATAGTCGGTCAGGGCCGTGCCGTCGAGCACGATGCATCCGCCGTCCGGATCGACGACGCGCGCGAGCAGCTTGAGCAGGGTCGACTTGCCGGCACCGGAGCGCCCCTCGACCAGCAGGCGCGCGCCGGCCGGCAGATCGAGGTCGAACGGCGCGATGCCGTCGGCACGGCCCGGATGGCGGCGCGCTACCCCGCGCAGATGCAAGGCGCCGGTCTGCGCCGGTGTCGCCACGGTACCGCCGAACGGCAGCGCCGGCTGCGCGTGCAGCAGATCGCTCAGGCGCCGCTGCGCGGCACGCGAGCGCGCGTGCGCGAGCAGCGCGCCGGCGACCGGCGCGAAGGCCTCGAGCGTCGCCAGACTCGCGAGCACCGCCATGACCAGCGAAGGTGCAGCCACGGCGCCGTCGGTGACGAGTCGATCGCCGCTGCGCAGCAGCTGCCAGCCGCCGAGGCCGACCAGCAGGACGACCACCGCCTGCGCGCAGGACTCGAGCACGCGGTGACGCAGGCGCCGATCGATCAAGTCCTGGTCGAGCCGCCGCCAGTCGTCGCGGCGCGCCTCGAATGCGCCGTACAGAGACAGCGTCGTCAGGCCGCGCAACAGATCGATCAGCGCCTCGCGGCGGCGGCCGGCGCGCACGGCGAGATCGCGCATCGCGCGGCCGGCGAGCAGGCTCGACGCCAGCGGCACGGCGATCGCCGCGGCGGCCAGCCACGGTGCCGCGGCCAATGCCAGCGGCGGCGCGACGTGGCCGATCAGGGCCAGCACGACCGCGAGCACCAGCAGCATCCAGCCGAGCGGCAGCCAGGCGCGCAACGGCGCCTCGTCGAGTGCCTCGACGTCGGCGATCGCGCGCTGCAGCAGCTCGCCTTCGGACCAGCGCGCCAGCGGTTCGGGCGCGAGCCGCGCCAAGGCGCGGTAGCAGACCAGGCGCAGATCGGCGAGCAGGCCGAGCACCGCGTCGTGCGAGAGCAGCCGTTCACCGTAGCGGCCGGCCGTGCGCACGATCGCGCACAGCCTGATCACCGCGCCCGGGCGGAAGATGTCGAACGCCGCGGCCGCCGCCGCGCCGGCGCCGGCCACCGCGGCGGCCGTGATGAACCAGCCCGACAGCGCGAGCAGCCCGAGCGAGGCGAGCACGGTCAGCGCGCCGAGCACGAACGCCAGGGCGAAGCGGCCCGCATGCGGCCGCAGCACGATGCGCCAGGCGTGGCCGCTGCGCGTGCTCATCGCCGCTCCGGCCCGCCGTGCAGGACCGGCCGGTCCTCGACGATCCGCCCGGCCGCCAGCGTGAGGACCCGATCGATCCAGGGATCGGCGGCCTGCGTGCGCTCGTGGCTGGCCATCAGCAGGGTGCGGCCACGGCTGGCCGTCGCCAGGGTCCGCTGCAGATCGGCCGCGGTATCCGGATCGAGCTGGGCCAGCGGCTCGTCGAGCAGCCAGATGCCGGCATCGCGCACGAGCGCACGCGCCAGCGCGAGGCGCTGCAGCTGGCCGCCCGACAGGCCGCCGCCGTCGGCGTCGATGCGCGTGTCGATGCCGTCCGGCAGCGCCTCGACGTCGGCGGCAAGGCCGGCATCGGTCAGCGCATGCCACAGCCGTGCCGGATCGGCCCCGTCGAGCCCGATCAGCACGTTGTCGCCAATGCTCGCGGCGAACCATTCGGGACGCTGCTCGAGCCAGGCCAGGCGCGGCCACCACGCCGGCCGCGGCAGCGTCGCCAGGTCGCGGCCGTCGACGCGGATGCAGCCCCCGGTCGGCGCGAGGAAGCCGGCCAGCAGCGCGAGCACGCTGCTCTTGCCCGAGCCGCTGGCACCGCGCAGCAGCACGCGCTCGCCGGCGGCGACGCGGAAGCTGATCCGGTCCAGCGCGAGACGGCCGTCGCCGTGACGCAGGCTGACCTGGTCGAACTCGATCGCAGCCGGACCCGATCCGATCGCGCTCGATCCGCCCGCCTTCGTCGGCGCCGGCTCCGACCGGTCCGCACTCGGTCCTTGCACGACGGACGGCTGCGGCGGCGGCGCGCGCCGCAGCAGGTCGGCGATCGCCGTGGCCGCCGCGAGCGCCTGCGCACGCAGGTGGTAGTCGGTGCCGAGCTGGCGCAGCGGCGTGAAGAATTCCGGCGCCAGCAGCAGCACGAACAGGGCCGCATCGAGCTGCATCGGTCCGCCGTAGTGGCCGGCCGGAAAGCGCCCGAGCAGCGCCAGCCCGAGATACAGAGCGACCATCGCGATCGCCAGCGACGCGAACAGCTCGAGCACGGTCGAGGACAGGAACGCCAGCCGCAGCACGCGCAGGCTGCTGCGGCGATAGCCTTGCGCGCCTTCGTGGACGGCGGCTGCGCCCCACTCGCTACGGCCGGCCAGGCGCAGCGCCGGCAGGCCGCGGACCAGATCGAGGAAACGTCCGCCGAGCGTCGCCAGCGCCTCGGCCTGATGCCGGTTCGCGGCCGCGGCGCCCTGCCCGACCAGCAGCATGAACAGCGGAATCAACGGCGCGGTGGCGCCGAGCAGCAGGGCGGCGAGCCAGCTCTGCGGCAGCACCGCGATCACGATCAGCAGCGGGACGCCGATCGCCAGCACGCACTGCGGGCGGTAACGCGCGACGTAGCCGTCCAGCGCGTCGACCTGCTCGACGAGGACCGTCGCCAGTGCGCCGTCGCTGCCGGCCGCGGCGCGCAGCGGACCGAGCCGCGCCAGCACGTCGAGCAACTCGTCGCGCACCGTGCCGCGCAGGCGCAGGCTGGCGCGGCTGCCGGCCCAGTCGCGGAGCGCCAGCGAAAGGCTGCGCGCGACAAGCAGCAGCGGCGCGACCGCGAGCGCGGAGGCCGTCGACGGCCGCGCGCCCGGCTGGCCGATCCACTGCGCCGCGACGCTGGCCAGCAGCGCGGCGAAGCCGATCCAGGCCAGCGTCGCGGCGAGACCGGCCGCGGCGGCCAGTCCGGTCCAGCCGCGCACCGTGCGCGCTCGCGTGCGCAGCCAGGGCTTCGCCGCCGCCTCGGGCGCCCGGTCCGCCTCGGTCACCGCCTGCCCGCGACTGTGCGGCGGCGGCGCGCTCGCGCCGCGCCGGCGATCGTCACTCGGTCTCCTCGTCCTCGGGGTAGCCCTTCAGCTCCAGCCACATCGCGTTGACGATGCCGGCCGCGCAGGCGAGCAGCACGCCGAGAATCCAGGCGAAGTACCACATGCGTCGTCCTCCTTCAGTAGTGCGCGTCCGAGCCGCGGACGTGCTCGACGTGGACCGGTCCGCGCATCACGCGGAACACCCAGCTCGTGTAGAGGAGGATCAGCGGCAGGAACAGCACGGTCATCCAGAACATCCAGCGCAGCGTCAGCAGGCTCGAGGTCGCATCCCAGGCGGTCAGGCTGTGCGAGGGCTGCAGACTGGACGGCATCATGAACGGAAACATCGCCACGCCGGCGGTCAGCACGGTGCAGGCGGTCGCGATCGAACTCAGCACGAAGCCGATGCCCGGTCGTGCCGGCGCGACGCGCCAGGCCGCCAGCGCGCCGATCACCGCGAGCGACGGAATCGCCCACAGCAGCGGCAGCGCGCGGTAGTTGTCGAACCACGCTCCGGCGGCACGCTCGACCGTCTTGGCCAGCGGATTGGAATGCGCGTCGCCGCCGGCGAACGTGACGATGCGATAGCCCTCGATGCCCCAGGCCACCCAGATGCCGGCGAGGACGAAGCTCACGCAGAACGTCGCCACGGCGATGCCGAGCCAGCGCTGCGCGCGGGCGCGGATCACACCGGTGGTCTTGATCAGCAGGAACGCTGCGCCCTGCATCACCAGCATCGACAGGCTGACCACACCGACGAGCAGGCCGAACGGATTGAGCAGGCCGAAGAAGCCGCCCTCGTAGCGCACGCGCAGCGCCTCGTCGTAGTGGAACGGCACGCCCTGCAGCAGGTTGCCGAACGCGACGCCGAACACCAGCGCCGGCACGAAGCCGCCGATGAACAGACACCAGTCCCAGGCATCGCGCCAGCGCGGCTGCGGCAGCTTGCTGCGGTAGTCGAAGCCGACCGGGCGCAGGATCAGCGCGAACAGCACCAGGATCAAGGCGACGAAGAAACCCGAGAACGCCGCGGCGTAGATCAGCGGATACGCCGCGAAGATCGCGCCGCCGCCGAGGATGAACCAGACCTGGTTGCCTTCCCAGGTCGGTCCGATCGCGTTGAGCAGCACGCGGCGCTCGTCGTCGTCGCGCGCGACCACGCGCAGCAGCGCGCCGACGCCGAGATCGTAGCCGCCGGTGACCGCGAAGCCGATCAGCAGCACGCCGAGGAACAGCCACCAGACCGCACGCAGCGTCTCGTAGCTCATCAGGAACGTCAGTGCCTCGCTCATGCCGGCTCTCCCGCCTCGATCGCGGCACGGCCGGGATCGGGCTGCATCGGCCCGCCGCTCGGCGCGACCTCCTCGGCCGGCCCCTTGCGCGCGAACTTGACCATCAGATACATCTCGATGACCAGCAGCACCGTGTAGAACACGACGAAGCCGGTCAGGCTGAAGATCAGGTCGCCGACCGTCAGCGACGAGACCGACATCCAGGTCGGCAGCACCTCCGAGACGGTCCACGGCTGGCGGCCGAGCTCGGCGACGATCCAGCCCATCTCCGAGGCGATCCACGGCACCGGGATCATCGCCACCGCGAGCTTAAGCAACGTCCGGCTGCGCCCGACGCTGCGCCGCGCCGACGCGAAGAACGCCCAGACGAAGACCACCAGCATGAACACGCCGCAGCCGACCATGATCCGGAACGCCCAGAACAGCGGACCGACCGGCGGGATGGCGTCGCGCGCGGCCTGCGCGATCTGCGCGTCGCTGGCGTCGACCACGTTGGGCGCGTAGCGCTTGACCAGCAGGCCGTAGCCGAGATCGCCCTGCAGGCTCAGCAGATCCTGGCGCGCGAACAGATCGGTCGGATTCTCGCGGACCTTCTGCAGCGCCGCGTAGGCCTTGATGCCGTTGCGGATCTTCGCCTCGTGCTCGATCGTCAGCTCGCGGATGCCGGCGATCGGCGTGTCGATCGAGCGCGTCGCGATCAGGCCCATCAGCCACGGGATCTCGACGGCGTAGCGGGTTTCCATCGCCTCGGAGTCGATCAGGCCGACCGCCGTGAACGCGGCCGGCGGCGGATGGGTCTGCCACATCGCCTCGATCGCGGCCAGCTTGACCTTCTGGACGTGGCCGACCTCGTAGCCGCTCTCGTCGCCGAGCGTGATGACCGACAGCACCGAGGGCAGCCCGAACGCCGCGGCGATCGCGAAGGAGCGCAGCGCAAAGGCGCGATGCCGGTTGCGCAGCAGATACCAGGCGCTGATGCCGAGCACGAAGCACGCGGCGGTCACGTAGGCGGCCGACACCGTGTGGACGAACTTGACCTGCGCGACCGGGTTGAAGAACACCTCGGAGAAGCTCGCCAGCTCCATGCGCAGCGTGTCCGGATTGAAATGCGCGCCGACCGGGTTCTGCATCCAGGCATTGGCGATGAGGATCCACAACGCCGAGAAGTTGGAGCCGAGCGCGACCAGCCAGGTCACCATCAGGTGCTGCAGACGGCTCAGCCGGTCCCAGCCGAAGAAGAACAGGCCGACGAACGTCGATTCGAGGAAGAACGCCATCAGGCCTTCGATCGCCAGCGGCGTGCCGAAGATGTCGCCGACGTACTGCGAGTAGTACGACCAGTTCGTGCCGAACTGGAACTCCATCGTGATGCCGGTGGCGACGCCCAGCGCGAAATTGATGCCGAACAGTTTGCCCCAGAACATGACCATCTGCCGGTACACCGGCCGGCCGGTCATCACGTAGACCGACTCCATGATCGCCAGCATGATCGCCAGACCGATCGTCAGCGGCACGAACAGGAAGTGGTACAGGGCGGTGATCGCGAACTGCCAGCGCGACAGTTCGATGACGGTATCGGAGATCATCCTCTCACCTCGCAATCCCGGGGCGGCGCGGAGGCCGCGCCCTCAGGCAGCCGGACGGGCGCATGGCCCTGCGGCGTCCGGCTGGGTCGTCGGGGCGTCCTGCGAGACGCTGCAGGAGCCGGCCCGATGTCCGGCAATCTACGCGCCTCGTTCCCCCGGACGATAGTGCCATACCGTCGCAGTGCAGATGCGCTGCGCCGGTCGCAGATCAGACGCCCGGCCCGGATGCGCGGCGGCCATGCCCGGCGCCAGGAATGGCTCCATCCGAATGGCTCTTAGCATCGACCGGCCGGGGCCGTTAAACTGCGCGCCGCTCACCTTCCCTTCCGGCGCACGGTCGCCGTTCCCATCCTGAGGAGTGTTCCATGGCAGTCAAGGTCGCCATCAACGGCTACGGCCGCATCGGCCGCAACGTCCTGCGCGCGCTGTACGAGGCCAAGCGCAACGGCGAGATCCAGATCGTCGCGGTCAACGATCTCGGCAACGCCGAGACCAACGCGCATCTGACCCAGTACGACACCGCGCACGGCAAGTTCCCGGGCGAGGTCTCGGTCGACGGCGGCGACCTGGTCGTCAACGGCGACCGCATCAAGGTGTTCGCCGAACGCGATCCGTCGAAGCTGCCGTGGGGCGACCTCGGCGTCGACGTGGTGCTCGAGTGCACGGGCCTGTTCACGTCCAAGGCCAAGGCCGGCGCGCACATCGCCGGCGGCGCGAAGAAGGTCATCATCTCGGCGCCGGGCGACAAGGACGTGGACGGCACGTTCGTCTACGGCGTCAACCACGACCGCCTCAGCGCCTCGCACCAGGTCATCTCCAACGCCTCGTGCACGACCAACTGCCTGGCGCCGCTGGCCAAGGTGCTGCACGAGAAGATCGGCATCGTGCACGGCCTGATGACGACGATCCACGCCTACACCAACGACCAGGTGCTGACCGACGTCTACCACTCGGACCTGCGCCGCGCGCGCAGTGCCACGCACTCGCAGATCCCGACCAAGACCGGCGCCGCCGCCGCGGTCGGCCTGGTCCTGCCGGAGCTCAACGGCAAGCTCGACGGCTTCGCGATGCGCGTGCCGACGATCAACGTCTCGGTGGTCGACCTCAGCTTCGTGGCCGCGCGTGCGACCAGCAAGGAGGAGATCGACGCGGCGATCAAGGCTGCGGCCGTCGGCCCGCTCAAGGGCATCCTCGGCGTCAACGACCAGCCGCTGGTCTCGATCGACTTCAACCACAACCCGCTGTCGTCGATCTACGACGCGACGCAGACCCGCGTCATGGAAGGCACGCTGGTCAAGGTGCTGAGCTGGTACGACAACGAGTGGGGCTTCTCCAACCGCATGCTCGACATGACGCTGGCGCTCGTCAACGCCAAGTGATCGAACGCGTCCCCGGCGGGCATCCGCGCTGCGCGCAGCGCGCGGCCCGCCGGGGCGCGGATCAATGCGCGACCAGCAGCGGCACGTCGCTGTTCTGGAACAGGTAGCGCGTGGAACCGCCGAGCACCAGCTCGGCGATGCGCGAATGGCCCCAGGCCCCCATCACGATCAGATCGGCATCGACCGCGCGCGCCGCGTCGAGCAGCGCCGGACCGCTGTCCTTGCCGCTGACCCGAAACTCGCGGAACGAGGCGGCGATGCCGTGACGATCGAGCCAGGCGCGCAGATCGAATCGCGGCAGGTAGTTCAGCCCGAACGGGCTCGCCGCCGGCTCGCCGACCAGCACCTCGACGCGCTCGGCCTGCCGCAGCAGCGGCAGTGCGCCGCGCAGCGCGAGTATGCCCTCGCGGCTGTCGTTGTAGGCGACCACGATCTGGCGGCCGACGCGGTCGATGCGCGCGTTGTCCGGCACGACGACGACCGGCGCCATCGCGCCGAACACGGTGCGCGACACGATGCCCCAGCCGGTCGGCGCGTCCGGATTGAGGATCGGCCGCTCGACGACGACCAGGTCCGCCCAGCGCGAGGCGTGGCACAGCCCCTCGACCGGATCGCCCTGCGCGACCTGCCACTCGCCGCTCACGCCGTAGGCGCCGAGGCGCGCCTGCCACCACGGGCCGTGCGCTTCGGCGTCGCGGCTGAGCTGCTCGGCATCGCGGACGTACAGGGCCACCGCGTCGGGCGAGGCGAACGCGGCCGGCGCGATCGGCACCAGGTGCAGACCGAGCAGCCAGGCGTTCAGGCGCTGCGCGAGCTGCAGGCCGACCAGGGCCGCAGGGGAATCCTCGCCGTAGCGGCGCAGGTGGGTGACGATCTCGACGTGACGCATGGTTTTCACCTCGGCCGGTATCGGACCGCCTCAGCATACGGCTTCGGGCTGTCCGCGGCATGATCGCCGCCGCGATCACCGTCGGCCGCATGAACGCCGGCCGCGGCCATGACGTTCCGCACGCGCGCGCCGCCACGGCCGTGCGCATGCTGGCCTCACACACCCGGCCGGAGGACCTGCGATGAGCCTGATGTTCGCCGTACTGATGCTGATCGGTCTGCTGACGCTGGCGGCCGGCGGCCTGGCGCTGCTGCCCGCCGTGCTCGGGCTGGCGATCGCGATCTTCGCGATCTGGCTGACGTTCGCGGTGCTCGGCCTGGTCCTGCGTGTCGTCGGCCTCGTGGTCGGCGGCGTGCTCGCGCTGACGATGGCGATCGCCGGCGGCCTCCTCGCCGTCGTGCTCGGCATCGGTCTGCTGCTGCCGCTGCTCGTGCCGGTACTCGCGGTTGCGGCACTGGTCTGGCTGCTGGTCCGCGCATCGCGGCCGGCTGCGCCGCCGGTCGTGCCGAGCCTGCCGCCGCGCGCCTGACGATCCGGGCGCAGCGCGGCCCGTCGCCGGGCCCGCATGCGGCGCCGTTCCCGACGGCGCCGCGCATCCGAGCCGCCGGCGCAAACGATCGGATCAGCCGCTTGGATCGGCGCTGGCCGCTCGTGCAGCGGCGCATGCCGCGCCGGGATCGATGCGCCCGGCATGCGCGATGAGCCGCGACGACGCTGTCGACCGCCTGGCAGGCGCCGGCGCCTCGTCCGGTGCGATCGCGCCGCGCGGCCGCCTGCCGGCTTCAGGGACCAGACTTGGTTTTGACCGGCCGCCGGAGTACCGTGACGGCACGTTGCGGCGCACCATGCCGCTTGCGACATGCCGATGGCCCACGCTCCGCCGCTGACGTCCGACTACAGCCTGCGCGAGGAAATCGCCTCGAGCCTGATCCACGGCATCGGCATCGTGCTGAGCATCGCCGGCTTGGCGGTGCTCGCGGCAGCCGCGGCGATGCGCGGCGACGTCTGGCACATCGTCAGCGTCAGCGTCTACGGCGCCACGCTGATCCTGCTCTACACCGCCTCCACGCTCTATCACAGCATTCCGCATGCCGGCGCCAAGCCGCTGCTGCGCCTGCTCGACCATGCTGCGATCTTCCTGCTGATCGCCGGCACCTATACGCCGTTCACGCTGATCAGCCTGCGCGGACCGTGGGGCTGGTCGCTGTTCGCGATCGTCTGGTCGCTGGCGCTGATCGGCATCGCACTGGAGATGCGCCGCGTCCGCAACCGCCTGCTGTCGGTCGCGCTCTACGTCGGCATGGGCTGGATCGCGGTGGTCGCGACCGGTCCGCTGATCGACAGCGTGCCGGCGCCGGGCCTGTGGCTGCTGCTGGCCGGCGGTCTGTGCTACACGGCCGGCGTACCGTTCTACCTGTGGCGCAGGTTGCCGTACAACCACGCGCTGTGGCACGTCTTCGTGCTCGCCGGCAGCATTCTGCAGTTCTTCGCGGTGCTGCTCTACGTGCTGCCGGCGGACTGACCGGCCTCTCGCCGCACCTACAGCAGCAACGCCAGCGCGAACACGCCGAGCATCGTGAAGCACAGCGCGATCTTGGCCAGCGTGCCGAACACGAAGCCGAGCCAGGCGCCGATCCCGACCGCGGTCGAACGGCGCAGCGTGCCGCCGGCGACCAGCTCGCCGATCAGCGCGCCGAGGAACGGGCCGAGCAGCAGGCCCGGCAGGCCGAAGAACACGCCGACCAGGGTGCCGACCGCGGCGCCGATCAGCGCCCAGCGGCTGGCGCCGACGCGTTTGGCGCCGAGGATGCTCGCGACGAAATCGACGATCAGCGCCAGCACCGTCAGCACGCCGAGCACGGTCAGCGTCGGCCAGCCGATGTAGACGAAGTCGCCGGCCCAGGCGGCGACCAGCATGCCGGCGAAGACCAGCGGCACGCCCGGCAGCGCCGGCAGGATCGCGCCGGCGAGGCCGACCAGGATCAGCGCGGCGGCCAGGGCATAGAGGATGAAAGTGGTCGTCATCGGGGGCGGATCGTAGGAGAAGGCGCGCCAGTGTACCGTCCGGCTCCGTCGCGGCGATGCGCCCCCCGGGTCGACTTGGGTGAAGGCGGCGCACTTCGATTCCGATGCGATGCAGACCGGCCGCAACAGGCCAGGGACGCCTCGATCGATCGAACGCCGGCGGGCCGCGCAGGTTCCGCGCGTGGTGAACCAGGCGCCCAATCGGCGGGCGATTGCGACCGATCGCGCCGCGGACCTACGGGCGCGACGCGCTATGACGCGGCCGCGTGCCCGATCAGCCAGGCCTCGAGCAGGTCCGGTGCCAGCGCCGGCGCGAACAGGTGCCCCTGTGCGGCATGGTAGCCCTGCTGCTGCAGCAGGCGGCGCTGATCGTCGGTTTCGACGCCCTCGGCGATCACGCCGAGGCCGAGGCTCTCGCCGATGCGCTGCACCGCGCGCGTCAGCTCGCGCGAGGCTGCGTCGGCGTCGAGGTCGCGCACGAAGCTCTGGTCGAGCTTGATCTCGTCGACCGGCAGCCTGCGCAGCAGACCCAGGCTCGAGTAGCCGGTGCCGAAATCGTCGACCGACAGCCGCACACCGAGCGCGCGCACCTCGCGGATCACGCGCATCGTCTCCGGTCCCGCGTCGAGGAACGCGTTCTCGGTGATCTCCAGCGTCAGATCGCCACCGGCCAGCGCATGGGCCGCCAGCACCTGTGCGATCCGGCTCGGCAGGTCGGCATCGCGGAAGCTGGTCGGCGACAGGTTGACCGACACCATCGGCACCGGCAGGCCGCGCGAGCGCCAGCCGGCGAGCTGGCGGCAGGCCTCGCCCACGACCCAGACGCCGAGCTCGGCGATCAGGCCGCACTCCTCGGCCAGCGGGATGAAGCGCGACGGCGCGATCTCGCCGAGCTCCGGATGGCGCCAGCGCGCGAGCGCCTCCACGCCGTGCAGACGGCCGTCGGCCAGCCGTATCTGCGGCTGATAGCACAGGCGCAGCGCCTTGCCGCTCAGCGCATCGCGCAGCGCGCCCTCCAGCGCGATGCGCTCCTGCGCGAGCACGGTGATCTCGTTGCTGAAGAACGCGAAGCGATGACGGCCGGTGGTCTTGGCCTGATACATCGCCATGTCGGCGCGGCGCAGCAGCAGGTCGATGTCGGCGCCGTTGTCCGGAAACAGGCTGATGCCGATGCTGGCCGACGGCACCACGCCGACGCCGCCGAGCGGCACCGGCCGGTGCAGCGCACTCTGGATGCGATCGGCACGATCGGCGGCGCCGCGTGCGTCGCAGCCGATCAGCACGACGACGAACTCGTCGCCGGCCAGACGGCCGACGATGTCCGACGGTGCCACCAGATCCTGCAGGCGCCGCGCGATCTGGCGCAGCAGCTCGTCGCCGGCGGTGTGGCCGAGCGAGTCGTTGACCTGCTTGAACCGGTCCAGGTCGATGAACAGCACCGCCAGCGCGTCACCGGATCGCGCCGCGTCGGCGATCGCCTGCTCGGCGCGCGCGTGCAGCAGGCTGCGGTTCGGCAGCCCGGTCAGCGCGTCGTAGAACGCGAGCTGGCGGATCCGGCTGCGCGATTCCTCGCGTTCCAGCGCCAGCGCACACAGATGCACGCTGACGCTGACCAGCCGCTTGTGGAAGCGGCTGGGCCCGCGAGGGTGGCGGTAGTAGAACGCGAACGAGCCGAGCACGCGGCCGCTGCTCGACTTGATCGGGCTGGACCAGCATGCGCACAGACCGTGCGGCAGCGCCAGGTGGCGGAAATCGGCCCACAGCGGATCGGTCGCGATGTCCTTGCTGAGCACCGGCTCGCCGCGATGCGCAGCGGTGCCGCAGGATCCGCAGACCGGGCCGATCGGCACGCCGTCGAGCGCCTCGCTGTAGACGTCGGGCAGGCTCGGGCCGGCCAGCGGCCGCAGCCGGCCTTGTTCGTCGACGCGCAGGATCGAGGCGATCACCTCCGGCGCGATCCGCTCGACCTCGCGGCAGACCAGGGTCATGACCTCGCGCACCGGCGCCTCGCGCACCATCGCCTCGAGCACCTTGTGCTGCAGCACCTCGTGCATCTTGGTGTCGGTGATGTTGGTGATCACGCTGACCGTGTTGACGAGCGTACCGGCCGGGTCGGTGATCGGATTGACCACGATCGAGCACCACAGCGGATGTCCTTCGCGATCGTGGATCAGCTCCTCGATGTGCCGGCCGTTCCACGATGCGTGGCGCACGGCGTCGCGCGGGCCGGACACCTCGTGCGCCTCGCCGCGCGAGGGCAGCCGCACGACGTCGGCATGGTGGCGGCCGATCACCTCCTGCGCGGCATAACCGAGCAGGCGTACGAAGCCGGTGTTGACGTAGACGATGCGGTCCTCGCCGTCGGTGATGATGACCGCGTTGTCGGTCTCGTTGACGCCGAGCGACAGCAGGCGCAGCTGTTCGCGATCGCGACGCTCCAGCGTCACGTCGCGGATGAACGCGGTGTAGATGATGCGCCCGGCCAGCGTGACCTTGGAGATCGACATCGCGCCCCAGCACGGCTCGCCGTCCTTGCGCGCGACCGGCACCTCGCGGCTGGTACCGACGATCTTGTTGATGCCGGTGACGCGATTGTCGTCGACGTAGCCGTCGTGCCTGGGGCGCAGCCCGGCCGGCACCAGCATGTTGACGTTGCGGCCCATCACCTCCTCACGCAGATAGCCCCACATGCGCTCGGCGGCCGCGTTGAACAGGATGATCCGGTTGTCATCGTCGATCGCGACGACCGCGTCGATCGCCTGCTCGAGCGTCTGGCTCAGCGTCTCGTAGGCGTCGTGCAAGAATGGCGACAGCGTCTGCATGTTCACCGGCCCTTGGCTCGTGCATCGGCTGGATCGGACGGGCCCGGGCCGGAGCGGTTCCGGTGCGCGGCACGGCCGCCGGCCCGCGGGTCGGCCCGACGATGGTATCGGGACGCAGGAGTACTCGGAAATATGCCAATTGCACGCCGCCTCCGGCCGCCGCGCCGTCCCGAGCGGGCGCCGGCGCGGCGCCCCGCATTGCCGGCGGTCGCCGCGCTGCCGACGCTGACCGGTCCGCGCCTGATCCTGCGCCAGCTGGCCGAACCCGATCTGCCGAGCCTGTACGGCGTCCTCTCCGACCCTCTCGTCATGCGCTACTGGAGCCATCCGCCGCTGGCCTCGCCGGCCGATGCGGCCTGGTACCTCGCCAACATCGAGGCAGGCCGCCGCGACCGCCGCTTCTGGCAGTGGGGCATCGCCGTGCGCGACGACGACACGGTGATCGGCACGCTGTCGCTGTTCGCCACCGATGCGCTCCGCCGCCAGGCCGAACTCGGCTATGCGATCGCGTCGTCACGGTGGCGGCAAGGTCATGCATCCGAGGCCGTGCGGCTGACGATCGCGCATGCGGCCGGCGCGCTCGGCCTGCGCACGCTGTGCGCCGACGTCGACCCGCACAACACCGCCTCATGCCGGCTGCTCGAGACGCTCGGCTTCCGTAGCGCGGTGCAGCGCCACACCGGCCGTTGCGTCGACGGCACGCCGGTGCCGTCCGCGCTGTACGTGCTGCAGATGCATACGACCGGCGCGGCGTGCTGAGCGCCGCGGCCGATCAGCGGGCCGGTTTTGCGGACCCGGTCATGGAACCGGGCCACCTGGAACGCTAGCGTCCATACGCCGGCGTCCGGACCGACCGCGCCGTGCGATTGCGCTCATCGCTCTGGGGAGAATCCGATGTTCCGATCCGTGTCCGCACTGCTGCTGTGCGCCTGTCTGCTGTCGCCCGGACTCGTCCATGCCGTGACAGGCGTGGCCTTCGTCCACGGCACCGGCCGCCAGACCAATGCCTTGAACGACTACTGGACCCAAGACTTCGTCAATTCCGTTCGGCAGGGACTGCCCAATACCGCCAACTATCTCGTCGTCAACTGCGATTTCGAGCAGTACATGTGGGACAGCCGCGCCGCCGGCTGCCTGGCCACGCAGCTGCACGGGTTCATCACCAGCCGCGGCATCACCGACCTGGTCGTGATCACGCATTCCAACGGCGGCAACGTCATGCGCTGGATTCTGTCGAACCCGACCTACGACAGCCGCTATCCGACGATCATCCAGCGCACGCGCTGGGTCAACGCACTGGCGCCGTCCAGCGCCGGTACGCCGCTGGCCGACGCGGTCATCGCCGGCAACATGTTCGAGAACGCGCTCGGCTGGCTGCTCGGCTACCAGAACGATGCGGTCCGCATGCAGCAGGTCAGCTGGATGGCCTACTACAACCAGAACAACCTGGCCGGTACCAGCGGCCGTCCGGCGCTGCCGAAGGGCTTCTGGAACGTGGTCGGCAGCGACGTCAGCTCCGGCGTCTTCAGCGGCAACGCCTACTGCGGCGGCTACGCGCAGAGCGTCGGGCTGGAGTTCACGCAGAACTGGCTGGCCGGCTGCTCCGACGGCTTCCTCAACTGCACCAGCCAGAACGCCGCCGGCCAGCTGTGGTTCTACGACTACCAGCGCAGCTCGAGCGGCTACGTGCTCAACCACAACCAGAGTCGGCGTCCGTGCTTCGGCCTGGACACGATCCTGCGCAACGATCTGTAGGAGCCGCCGCGATGACGAAGACGAACCGTTTGGCCTCGCTGTTGCTGCTCGTATCCACGGCCGTGCAGGCCCAGTCCGCCGGCCTGCTGCCGGCACAGCCCGGCGACCTGGTGCCGGCGCGCGCTCGCGCGGTCGACCGCACCGCGCCGGCCGCGATCGAACGCATGCCGCTGGCGTACGCGCAGCCGCTCGCGGCCGGGGAGGCGCTGGCCGCCGAGCCGGCGATCCACCGCGCCGAGAGCCGCGAATACTGGCAGCGGGTCGATGCGGCCGCATTGCGCCAGGGCTATCCGCTGGCGCTGACCTCGGCCGGCGCCCTGATCCTGCTGTCGCCGACGCCGTCGGCCGCGGCGCCGGATGCCGGTCAGGTGCGGATCGTGCGCGGCGCGGAGCGCGCGACGCTCGCTCAGGCCGGCGAGGCGCTGGCCGATGCGGCCGACCTGCGCGCGGCCGGCATGCAGGTCGCGACCGGTGCGCTGGGGTTCCGCCTGCGCGACGGCTACGAGACCGGTGCCGCGCTGCAGCTGGACGGTGCACGCGGCGAATATCTGCTGCACGTCGCCGAACCGCGCAGCCGCCAGGCACTGACGCTGGCGGCCCGGCGCGACACGCTGCACGCCGGCGACACGGTCGAGGTCGATCTGGCGCTCGAAGGCGGGGCCCGCATCGGCCATGCGGCCGGCCTGCTGGTCGCACCCGACGGCACCGCGCTCGATCTGGATCTGCGCAGCGACGGCACCGGCGCGCGCGGCAGCGTGCGGATTCCGGACACGGTCGCGCCGATGGCCGGTCTGTGGGATCTGCGCACCAGCGTGGCCGCCAACGACGGCACGCAGGCGTTCCAGCGCGATGCGCGTACCGCGATCGCGGTCAGCGTGCCGACCGCGCGCATCGCCGCCGCGACACGCGACGACAAGGCGCCGGGACGCGGCACGATCGCAATCGGCGTCGACCTCGACGTCGCCAGCGCCGGCCGCTACGAGGTGCGCGGCGTCCTGCACGGCACCGATGCGCAGGGCCGGCTGGTCCCGGCCGCCGCGGCGCAGTCGGCGGCCTGGTTCGAGCCCGGCAGCGGGCGCCTGCGCCTGGACTTTCCGGCCAGTGCGGCCGGTCTGAACGCACCGTTCGAACTGCGCGATCTGCGTCTGAACGACCAGACCGTGCCGGCGCTGATCGAACGCCGCGCGCGGGCGCTGCGGATCGAACGCTGAAACGCGACGATCCGCTCGCCGCACGGCCGGCTCCGGCGGCCGTGCGGCATCGGCGCGACGCTACGGCGCCTGCGCCGTCAGCGTCGCGGCCGCGTCCGCGTCGTGGCTGCCGAGTTCGGTGACGAGACTGCCGGCCGGGATCGTATCGACGAGTTCGCCGGCCGTCACGGCTGCGACCTGCACGTCGATCGTGCAGCTGCCGCTCGCCGGAATCGCCGCACCGGCGCGCAGCGTCACCGAGCTGCCGGTCTGCAGCAGACCGGCACCGCCCGTGCAGGTCGTCGAGGCGTTGGCCGCCGAGACCAGCCCGCTCGGGAACGCGTCGACCAGGTCGGCGCTCAGGGTCGCCGGCGTCGCGTTCGGATTGCTCAGCGTGATCGTCAGGCCGGTCGGCGTATTGAGCGGTACCGTCGCGGCCGAAAAGCGCTTGTCGACCGTCGGCGCGGCGAGGCCTTCTTCGAAACCGCTCGCGAAGATCGCCTCGGATCGCGTGACCTGCAGCGTATAGTCCTCGACCTGGCCCCAGCGATACGCGCCGCAGGCGCCGCCCGGCCAGTACAGCGCGAACGACGACGGCGACCACACCTTCAGCACGCACATGCGCGTCGGGCCTTGCGCGGCACCGGCCGGCACCTCGATCGGATAGTTGACCTCCATGCCGTCCTGTCCGGTCGATCCGAGCAGCGCGCCCGCGCTGTAGACCTCGCCCTCCTCGTCGAGGATGCCGTTGCGGTTCCAGTCGACGAACACGGTGTAGGTGTTGGCCTGGAACGCGAACTGCGCGCGCCCCTGCAGTGCGATCGGACAGGTCGATCCGGCCGTCACCGCGGTGGAACGGGCCGTGAAATCCTCGTAGCCCGCCGTCGAATCGACGGCCGAGACGCTGTCGATGGCGCCCAAGCGCACGCGCGTGATCGGCTCGACCGCCTCGGTCATGCCGACCGCGCAGTAGTGCGCGGTACTCGGCGCGTCGGGCAACAGGCGGAACACGCCCTCGCCGTGATGCTGGTTGCCGGAAAAGTCATGGGCGCTCAGCCGCCATACGCCCTCGACCGGCTGCACCGCCGAGACGCCGGCGCCGAAGATCTGCGTGCTCGGGTCGAGCACGAACGTGAAGCGGCCGGCCGCATCGGCATACAGCTCCTCGGTCGTCATCAGTTCGCCGACGTTCTCGGCCGGACGGCGACTTTAGCCCAAGCGGTCGCCGGCGCACGCTGCCGGCCCGTCCCGTGGCGTGCGCGCCGCCGGCGCACGCCGACGCCTGCGGCGATCGGTCGGTCCGGTGCGGTCAGGCCACCGCGCGCAGCGGCTCGGCGCTCGCGACCGGGCGGCGCGGCTCGACCGGCTGATGGCGCGCGATCACCTCGAGCAGGTCGGCGAAGACGCCGGCCGCGGTGAGATCGATCCCGGCGCCGGGTCCGGCCACCGTCAGCGGCGCGGCGCGGTAGTAGCTGCTGGACAGGCGCAAGGCGTTCTCGCACGGCAGCAGCCGCGCCAGCGGATGACCGAGCGGCACCCGCTCGGCACGCAGCCGGGCGACGCCGTCGTGCCAGCTCGCGCGATAGATCCAGCATTCGCCGGCCGCGCGCGCTTCGGCCACGGCCTGCCGCCAGTGCGCATCCTGATCGACCAGCGCATCGAGCAGCCGCGCCGCATCGGGCTCGGCCAGATGCTCGGCGCCGACCAGCGGCTGCAGGTCGATCGCGTCGAGGTCGGCGGTGACGCCGAGCGCGCGCAGCAGGATCACCAGCTTGCGCGCCGCATCGGCGCCGGACAGGTCCGCGCCCGGATGCGGCTCGGCATAGCCGAGCGCGACCGCCTCGCGCACCGCCGTCGAGAACGGCACGTCCTGCTGCACGCGGCCGAGCACGTAGGACAGCGTGCCCGACAGCACGGCCTCCAGCGTCTGGACGCGATCGCCGGCCGAGGTCAGCTCGCGCAGCGTGCGCAGCAGCGGCAGCTGCGCGCCGACCGTCGTCTCGTGCAGCAGGCGCGCGCCGGACTGGCGCTGCGCCTCGGCGATCGTGTCGGCCAGCGGTGCCGAGGCCGATGGCCCGTGCTTGTTCGGCGTGACGATGTCGATGCCGGCCGCGAGCCACTGCGGATAATGCGCGGCGACCTCGGCGCTGGCGGTGCAGTCGATCAGGACCAGCGGCCGCTCGGGCCGGCCGAGCAGCGCGTGCGACCATTGCGCGAGGCTGCGGTCCTCGGCGGCGGCGAGCCGCGCCGCCAGCGTGCCGGCCTCCAGACCCGATGCGTCGATCAGCGCCTTGCGCGAATTGGCCGCCGCGATCACGCGCAGGTCGAAGCCGCGTGCGCGCAAGGTCGCATGCTGCTGGTCGAGCAACGCCAGCAGGCGTCCGCCGACGCGTCCGCTGGCGCCGATCACGGCCACATGCACCGGCACCGGCGCATCGCCGGCGATCAGCTGGCGATGCAGCGCGCGCAGCGCTGGCTCGCCGTCGGCGGCGGCCAGCGCGATGCGCACGCAGCGCTCGCGCCGCGACCACCACAGCGCCAGCGGCGCCAGGCCGCCGGCGACCAGGGCATCGCGGCAGCGCGATGCGAGCGAGGGACCGGCGGCGTCGTCGAAGACGCTGAGCAGCGCGACCGGAACCGCGTGCTCGCCGGCCGCACCGTCGGCCGCGACCAGCGCCGCCGGCGCGTCGGCGTAGACGTCGTCGCCGTGATCGAACGCGGCCGGCGCCGACAGCGCGCGCGTGCCGCGCAGCAGCGCCAGATCGTGGCGCAGCGCGAGGCCGCGCAGCGGTTCGCTGAGATCGCCGCCGATGCGCGTGCTCTGCGCGTCCGCGGCGAAGCTGTTGACGATCGTCAGCGGTACCGGCCGCTCGAGCAGCGGCTCGAGCGTGCGCGCATGGATCACGCTGGCGCCGGCATGCGCGAAACGGTTTGCATCGGCCAGCGAGAGATGGCGCAGCAGCTGCGCACCGGCGACCAGGCGCGGATCGGCGCTGTAGCAGCCGGCGACGTCGGTCCAGATCTCGAGCGGCCAGCCGAGCGCGGCGGCCAGCAGCGCGGCGCTGTAGTCGGACGCATTGCGCCCGAGCGTGGTCGTACGGCCGTCCGGTGCCGCCCCGGTGAAGCCCGGCACGATGCGCACCTGCGCGCGCCAGAACGCCTCGCCGCGTGCGGCGATCGCCGCATCGGTCGCGCGGCGGTCGACCTCGGCCTGGCCGTGGCGGTCGCCGGTGCGGATCAGGACCTCGGCCGGCACGATCGCCGCCTCGACGCCGCGCGCCTGCAGCGCGCCGAGCATCAGCCAGGCGGCGAGCTTCTCGCCGCCGGCGAGCACGGCATCGGCAGCCGCCGCGTCACCGCCGGACACGCGCGCCAGCGCATCCTCGAGCTGGCGTCCGAGACGCTCCAGCGTCCACGGCAGGTCACCCCGCGGCGTCGCGCCGAGTTCGGCCGCGACGTCGGCATGCCGATCGAGCAGGCCGCGCAGCGCGTCGGTCGCGTCGGCCGCATAGTCCCGCCCGGCCTGTACGACGATCCGCGTCAGCTGGTTGGTCACACCGGCCATCGCCGACACGACGACCGCGACGGCGCCGTGCGCACGCGTCGCCGCGACCGCGTCGGCCGCACGACCGATCCGCCCCGCATCGCCGAGCGAGGTCCCGCCGAACTTGACAACCTTTCCGCTCATTTTCTTTTCCTTATGGACGTATGGACGTCTATACGTCCAAAAGAGGCGCGCATTCAAACACCGCAGTGCGGCCCAGTCAAGGAAACTCCCGGAATGCGCGGCGGCGGCGCCGCCCGGCGAGGCGGGCACGGACGGCCACACATCCCGGAGATCGGTCGCGAGCGGACGCGCTCAGGCGCCCCGCGAAAGGAAGCGGTCGGGCTTGCGACGGGGCGACCGGCCTGCCCCGAGCCGACCGCACCGGGCCGCTCCTGCGCGGCGCCGCCTGCCGCGACCGGCGGGCCCGTACCGAAACTCGGCCGTGGGGCGCTGCCTTGCCGGCGCAAGCCCGCAGGCCGCAGGCCGTTCCAGCAAGCGCTGCAGAGCGGCGGCGAAGCCGCCGGGCCGCGGCGAATCAGGCCGCGCGGAATGCCGCGAGCGCGGCCGCGTGCAAGGCGGGCGGGCCGGCCAGCGCGCTGCGCGTGGCCAGGTCGACCGGCGCCCCGTCCAGCGCCGTGAACACGCCGCCGGCCTCGCGCACGATGACGACCAGGGCGGCGATGTCGAGGATGTTCAGATCGGACTCGATCACCAGATCGATCGCGCCGCGTGCGAGCAGGTGGTAGTGCAGGAAATCGCCGTAGCCGCGGATGCGCCCGCTGCGCCCGATCAGGTCGGCCAGCACCTGCCAGCGGCCGTCGCCGGCGAGCGACTTGAGATTGCCGGTCGAGATCGCGGTCTGCGGGCCGAACTCGGCGATGGCGCCGACGTGCAGCGCGCGCGGCACGCCGCCCTCGCGGCGGTCCTCGATGAACGCGCCGCCGCCGCGCGTCGCCCAGGCGCGCTCGCCGTACTCGCCGGCGTCGGACACGCCGAGCACCAGTTCGCCGCGATGCATCAGCGCGATCTGCGTCGAGAACATCGGATAGCCGCGCACGAAGGCCTTGGTGCCGTCGATCGGATCGATCAGCCACAGCCAGTCGCCGTCGCCCTCGCGCCCCTCCTCCTCGCCGTAGTAGGCGTGGTCCGGAAACTGCGCGCGCAGCACGCGCTTGATCGTCGCCTCCGCCTCGCGATCGGCTTCGGTGACCGGCGTCTGGTCGTCCTTGGTGACCACCTCGAACGCGCGCTGCCGGTAGCGCGGCGCGATCACCTCGCGCGCGGCGTCGGCCGCGGCCATGGCCGTCGCCAGCGCCCGCTGCAGGAAGCTCGCGTCGCTCATGCGGCCGCTCCGCTCAGAGCAGCGGAAACATGCGGCCCTGCACGATCAGGTGC
The DNA here is from genome assembly GCA_024707225.1 of Dokdonella sp. Lineage (GTDB taxonomy): Bacteria > Pseudomonadota > Gammaproteobacteria > Xanthomonadales > Rhodanobacteraceae > Dokdonella. Next base: position 37,161 of record JANQAE010000004.1, read on the forward strand.
GAGGAGCCGTCGGGCTGCGGCTGGCCGACGTAGCGCAAGGCCTCGCGGACGCGCACGTCGTCGTTGCGCGCGGCCAGGCGCGCCTCGGCGTCGAAACGGTCGGGACGCACGTCGAACATGCCCTCGACCTCGAGATTGCCCTGCCCGTCGTCGCGCACGACGCCGCCGATGCCGCCCTCGGGTTTCGACGAGAACTCGACCAGGATGTCCGAGAAGCGTGCCTCGGCCTGGCCGGACACACCGGCGTCGCTCCAGCGACCGCTGCCGGTCGCACCCTGCAGGCGGCCCTCGGCGATGCGCGCCTGACTGAGCACGCCGTTGAACGTGCCGAGCAGATTCAGTGCCGGGATGTCGAGCGCCGGCGCGGCCAGCTGCGCGGCGAAGCGGAAGCGCACGTCGCGCAGATCGAGGCTGCGGTCCAGATGCCGCGTGACCAGGCCGGCCGCCTCGACCTCGGCGCCCTTGACGTGCGCGTCGAGCCGGACCTCGCCACGCAGCAGCGGCGCCTTGTCGATCGTCCACGACAGCTCGCCGAGGTCGCGGCCGAACACGCTCATGCCGTCGGCGCGGCCGTTCCAGATGCTGCCGCGCACGCCGGTCAGCACGACCGGTGCGAAGCGATGGCCGCCCCAGCGCCAGGCCAGCTCGGCCGGCATCGTCCAGACGAAGACGCCGGCGACGACCAGCAGCAGGAGGACCAGCACGATCAGGACTTTGAAGATGCGCATGAATAACCGGGAGAGTGAGCGATGGTGAAAACGACAGGCCGCGCCGCACCAGGCGAGCTAAGGCCGTGCGACCTTACCTCAGGGCACGTCCTGCAATGTTACCCGTGCGTTGACGAGACCGACGCCGTCGACGCGATCGGCCGAGAAGTCGCTGGCCTGGATGCCGTAGTCGCGGGCCAGACCCTCGAGCCAGGCGACGAGTTCGTCGAACGAGGCGTACTCCAGGCTCACACGGACGCTGCCGCCGGCGCCGGGCTCGACGCGGCGCAGGGCCGGCTCCAGACCGGCACCACGCGCGGTCGCGTCGGCCAGTGCGAGCAGCGACTTGCCCTCGCGGTCGGCGCGCGCCTGCAGACCGGTCGCGTGCAGGCCGCCGAGCTCGGCGGCCGCGCGATCGACCCGCATCAGCTGCTCGCGCTCGCCCTCGACGCGCAGCGCCAGATCCTCGCGATGGCGTCCGAGCGGATGCCAGACCAGCGCCCACAGCAGCAGCACTGCCGCGGCCACGCCGCCGATCGCGAGGATGCGCCGCTCGCGTGGCGGCCGCGACGTCCACCAGACCGCGTTCATGCGCCCGCTCCGCTGACGCGGATGCGCGCGTCGACGCCACCGCCCTGCGCAGCGTCCGCCGGACTGGTGCCGGTGATCTCGGCACGCAGGCCCGGCAGCATCGCCAGGCGCTCGCGCAGGGCGTCGAGCGTCTGCACGTCCGGTGCACGCAGACCCAGTTCCAGCGCGCCGTTGCGGTATTCGATGCCGCGCGTCTGGATCCGCGTGCCGCTGGCCAGCACCGGCGCGATCCGGCCGAGCAGGCCGAGCAGGCCCTCGTCGCTGCCGCCGCGCAGCGACTCCAGGCGCCGCTGCAGCAGCTGACCCGGATCCGCGCCGGCCAGCGCCGCGCCGTCGAGTTCCGGCACCGCTTCGCGCAGGCGCTGGTCGATCGCGGCCTGCAGCGCGGCCGACTCGCGCGAGAGCTGCAGCACGCCGAAGCCGCGCTCGGCCAGACCGAGCAGCACGACCAGGACCGCCAGCGCAGCAGCCAGCCGCCACAGCCGCCCGCCGGCCGCGCGCCGGTGCGCCGGCGCGAACGCGCCCTCGAGCAGATTGCCGGCCGCCGGCAGCGAGGCTGCGAGCAGGCCTAGGCCGTCGCGCACACCGGCCTCGCGTGAGCCGGCCGCCGATTCGTTCGGCACCGGACGCAGATCGTGGATCGCCAGCTCGGCGGGCGGCACACCGGTCTGAGCCAGCCATTCGGACAGGTCGCCGGCCGGACAGGCGAACGCCGCATCGGGCGCGACGCGCACCAGGGCGCGATCGGCCTCGATCAGCACCGTCGCCGGCGCCAGCGCTAGGGTTTCGGGGATCAGCACGTCGGGGCGGATGCCGTCGGCGCCGAGCCGGTCCAGCCACTCGCGCAGGCGCGTGGGCGCGACGACCAGCACCGCCCGGCGATCGCCGTCGAGGCCCGGCGCCGGCACCGGCACGACGTGCAGGTCCTCGACCGGCGCCAGCAGCTGGTCCTCGACCGCGAACGGCAAGGCGCGCAGCAGCTGGGTCTGATTGCGCGCCGACAAGGTGGCGCCGGTCAGCAGCACGTCCTCCGCCGGCACCAGCACGACGATGCGGCGCGCCTGTTCGACGCGCTGCCGCGGCGGCGCGCCCGGCACGGCGCGGCCGGCACCGAGCCAGGACAGGCGTCCTTCGGAGTCCAGGCGCAGCAGCAGGCGGTCGTTGTCGGCGGAGGCCATCGGCGAGCGATCAGTCGGTGGAGCGGCCGGCGCCCCTGGCCCGACCGAATCGGCCGACATGATCACACAGGACGCCGTGCGAACACGATATTGAGGCTTTGGCAGCGCTTGCTTGACGAGGCGACCGGCACACTGCCGCGCCTTTTCGCCGGAGCACCCCGACCGATGACCCGTTCGATCCGCCTCGACCGCCATGCCGGCCGGCGCGCGCCGCGGCTGCGCGCCGGCCCTGCGCTCGCGCTGACCGCCGCATGGACGGCTGCGGCGCTGGCCGCCTCCGCCGCCGTCCACGCCGAGGTCCCGCCGAACGGCGGTCTGGCCGAGCCACCGCGCTGGCTGCCCGACGCGGCCGCCGGCGAGACCGGCACCTCGACCGCCGCGAGTGCGACAGCCGGCGATGCCGCGCGCGTCTGGATCGACCCGACCAGCCGCGACTCGGTCGCCAACGCGTACCTCGGCGTGTTCGTCCCGCAATCGGGCGTCGCCGCCGGCTGGACCGGCGCGCTCGGCAGCTGCAACGCCGGCAGTACCGCGGCGGACTACCACGCGGCCACGATCGAACGCGTCAACGTCTACCGTGCGCTGGCCGGCCTGCCCGGCAACGTGACCGCGATGGCCGCCGCCAGCGTACAAGGCGCGCAGGACGCCGCCTTGATGTTCACCGCCAACGGCCAGATCAGCCATGCGCCGCCGCCGAGCTGGCTGTGCTACACCGCAGCCGGCGCCGGGGCGGCCGCCGCGTCGAACATCTCGCTCGGCCTGGCTGGGCCCGAAGCGGTCGTCGCGTACATGGACGACTACGGCAGCGGCAACGGCATGGTCGGCCATCGCCGCTGGATCCTCTATCCGCCGCAGGCGCAGATGGCCTCGGGCAGCGTCGACGGTGCGGACGGCTGGCCGTCCAATGCGCTGCGCGTGATCGGCGGCTTCGGGGCGCGGCCCGACACGCCGGCCGGCGTCGCCTGGCCGCCGCCCGGCTACGTGCCGTGGCAGCTGCTGCCGAGCGTGTCGAACCGCTGGTCGTATTCGTGGCCCGGCGCGAACTTCGCGAACGCGCGCGTGACGATGACGCGCAACGGCCAGGCGCTCGGTGCGGTGAGCTACGAGCCGCTCGCCAACGACGTCGGCTACGGCGACAACACCCTGGTCTGGCTGCCGCAGGGCGTCAACTACGGCCAGCCGGCCGGCGATACGGTCTATCGCGTCACGATCGACGGCGCCAGCGGCAACGGCATACCGGCCAGCTTGTCCTATGCCGTCGTGGTGTTCCATCCGGAAGCGCGGCCCGAACGCGTATTCGGCAACGGCTTCGACGGCTGAGCGGACCCCGGCAAGGAACCGGCGATCGACCGGGCCTGACCTCCCGCGACCGATGCGGGGTCCGATCTCGACGGATCAATTGAATGCCGAATCATCGGACCACTCGAGCCGGAGCGGCTTCGCCCCTCGGCTCCGTGGGCTTCGGACGGCCGAAAACCGGCAGCCCAGACCTTCGCCCGCACGGACGGCTTTCGCCGATTCGACACCGGAGCGCCCGCCATCCGGAAAGCAGGCGGACGGGACGGGATACTAGAACGGAATGTCGTCGTCCTCGAACGTGTCCTGCGGACGCTGCGAAGCCGGCGGCGCCGAACGCGGCTGCTGCGCCGGCGCGCCGCGCGCGGGACCGCGCTCGCGGCCGTAACCGCCGCCGCCACCGCTTCCGCCGCCACCGCCACCCTCACCGCCGCGCTCGCCGCCGCCGCCGAGCATCTGCATCTCGTTGGCGACGATATCGGTCGTGTAGCGCTCGACGCCGTCCTTGTCGGTGTACTTGTTCGTGCGCAGCGAGCCTTCGATGTAGACCTGGCGGCCCTTCTTGAGGTACTCGCCGGCGATCTCGCCGAGCTTGCCGAACAGCACGACGCGGTGCCACTCGGTGCGTTCCTGGTTCTCGCCGGTCTGCTTGTCGCGCCAGGCCTCGGACGTGGCCAGGCGGATGTTGGTGATCGCGCCGCCGTTGGCGGTGTAGCGGGTCTCCGGATCAGCGCCGAGGTTGCCGACGAGAATGACCTTGTTGATACCACGTGCCATGAACGAGAACCTCCGGAGAATGCGGCCGCAGCGCGCTGGGCGATAGATCGAGCATAGTACCGCGAAAGCGGCGCGGCCATCGCCGATCGCCGCCGCCGGCTGTAGGAATCGGCCTCGCCGGCGCCCGCCTACGGCCACGAAAGCGCCCGGCTTCGCCGTTGCGTTCTGCTGCGTCGCACGAAAGAATGCCGGCCCGTCGCCGGCGGCCCGCAGCCGCCGTTGCAGCGGCATCTGCCTGCTCTCTTCTCTCTCGACACGACGAGGATGCGAACACACCCGTGAACACCCCCCTGCCCTGCTCCCGGCCGACGCGCCGTGGATCGTGATCAAGTTCGGCGGTACCAGCGTCTCGACGCGGCCGCGCTGGGACAACATCGCACGCATCGCAGGGGCGCACCGAAAACAGGGCAAACGGGTGCTGATCGTGGTCTCGGCCCTGTCGGGCATCACCGACCAGCTCAAGGCGATCGGCGAGGCCTGCGCCGACGCGGCGCGCTGCCGTGAGCTCTACGTCGGCATCGTCGAGCGCCACCACGCGCTGTTCCGCGAGCTCGGCCTGCCGCTGCGCAATGCGCTGGACGGCTGGCTGGCGCGGCTGGACCAGCTGCTCGGCGATCCGCGCCGGCCGACCGGCGCGCTGTCCTGGCAGGCCGAGCTGCTCGCGCACGGCGAGCTGCTGTCGAGCACGCTCGGCGGGCTGTATCTGAATGCCTGCGGCCTGCCGACGCGCTGGATCGATTCGCGTGACTACCTGCGCTGCCGGCCGCTGCCGAACCAGAGCGACTGGGGCCGCTGGCTGTCGGCCTCGGTCGATCCGGTGCCCGATCCGGCCGCGGCCGCGGCGCTGGCCGCCCGCGGCGAGGTGTTCATCGCGCAGGGCTTCATCGCGCGCAACGACGAGGGCGCGACCGCGATTCTCGGCGCGGCGGCTCGGACACCTCGGCGGCGTACTTCGGCGCCGTGCTCGGCGCCGAGGCGGTCGAGATCTGGACCGACGTGCCGGGCATGTTCAGCGCCAATCCGCGCCAGGTGCCCGACGCGCGGCTGCTGTCGCGCCTGGACTACGCCGAGGCACAGGAGATCGCGACCACCGGCGCCAAGGTGCTGCATCCGCGCTGCATCCATCCGCTGCGCGAAGTCCGCGTGCCGCTGCTGATCAAGGACACCAACCGGCCCGAACTGCCCGGCACCGCGATCGGCTGGAGCACCGTGCAGACCGCGCCGTCGGTCAAGGCGATCAGCTCGCGCAAGGGCATCACGCTGGTGTCGATGGAATCGATCAGCATGTGGCAGCAGGTCGGCTTCCTGGCCGACGTGTTCGGGGCGTTCAAGGCGCACGGCCTGTCGGTGGACCTGATCGGCTCGTCGGAGACCAATGTCACGGTCTCGCTCGATCCGTCCGACAACCTGCTCGACTCCGACGTGCTGGCACGCCTGTGCGCGGATCTGGAGGCGTTCTGCCGCGTCAAGGTGATCGCGCCGTGCGCGGCGATCACGATGGTCGGCCGCGGCATGCGCGCAATGCTGCACAGGCTCTCGGCCGTGCTGGCCGAGTTCGGTGCGCTCGACGTGCATCTGATCTCGCAGTCGTCGAACAACCTCAATCTGACCTTCGTCGTCGACGAAGGCCTGGCCGATGCGCTGATCCCGCGCCTGCACGCGCTGCTGATCCGCGCCGAGGCGATGCGCGTGGACGATGCGGCCGTGTTCGGGCCGAGCTGGCGCGAGCTGGCCGAAGGTGCGGCGGCGGCACCGCGGCCGGCCTGGTGGCGGCACCGGCGCGAGGCCTTGCTCGCGCTCGCCGCGTCGGGCAGTCCGCGTTATGCCTACGACCTGGACGAGGTCCGCGCGCGCGCGCGCGACCTGCGCGCACTCGGCGCGGTCGACCGCTGGCACTACGCGCTTAAGGCCAATCCGCATCCGGCGATCCTGCAGGTGCTGCACGAGGAGGGTTTCGCGTTCGAGTGCGTCTCGATCGCCGAGGTCGAACACGTGCGCCGCACGCTGCCGGCGCTGCCGCCCGAGCGCATCCTGTTCACGCCGAACTTCGCGCCGCGCGAGGAATACCGCGCGGGCCTGGCCGCCGGCGTGCGCATGACGCTCGACGCCCTGCATCCGATCGTCGAATGGGGCGCGGACTTCGCCGACCGGGACATCCTGCTGCGCGTCGATCTGGGCAGCGGCCGCGGCCATCACGACAAGGTCAAGACCGGCGGCGCGCAGTCGAAATTCGGCGTCGCGCTGGACGAGATCGAGACGTTCCGCGAGCACGCGCGCCGCCACGGCGCGCGCATCGTCGGCCTGCACGCGCACCTGGGGTCGGGCATCCTCGATACCGGCCACTGGCGCGGCGTCTACGCGCAGATCGCGAGCCTGGCCGAGCGCTTCAACCGCATCGAGATGCTCGACATCGGCGGCGGGCTCGGCGTGCCGTCGCGGCCCGATGACGCGGCGCTCGATCTGGCCGGGCTCGACGCGACGCTGGCCGAGGTGCGCAGCGCCTACCCGCAGTTCAAGCTGTGGATGGAGCCGGGCCGCTATCTGGTCGCCGAGGCCGGCGTGCTGCTCGGCCGCGTGACCCAGGTCAAGCGCAAGGGCGAGGTGCACTACGTCGGCATCGACGCCGGCATGAACTCGCTGATCCGCCCGGCGCTGTACGAGGCCTGGCACGCGATCGTCAATCTGACGCGCCTGGACGAGCCGCCGGCCGACCTGGTCCAGGTGGTCGGTCCGATCTGCGAGACCGGCGACGTGCTCGGCCACAACCGGCGGCTGCCGCCGTGCCGCGAAGGCGACGTGATCCTGATCGCCGAAGCCGGCGCCTACGGCGCGGTCATGGGCTCACGCTACAACCTGCGCGAGCCGGCGGCCGAGGTGATCGTGTGATCGGCGCGCGCGCCCGTCTGCACCTGGCCGCCGCGCTAATGCCTGCTGCGCTCGCCGTGCCGTGGGCGCTGTGGATGACCGGCGGTCCGATGGGGCGAACCCTGCGCAGCGCCGTCCTTTTCGCCGGCCCGGCGATACTGGCGGCCCAACTCGCAGCGTGGTTGCGCTGGGGTGCGATCGAGCGGCGCGCGCGCAATGGCGGCGACGGCTGGCCGGCCGGCCTGGGCATGGCGGCGCTGACCCACGGTTTGTTCGGCCTGCTGCTGGCGTTGGTCATGCTGGCCGAAACCAGGACGGATGACTGGACCGATACGCTAAGCGATTCGGCGATCATCGGATCGCTCTTCGCACTGGCCTCGCTTGTCATAGCCGGCGTACCTTCCTTCTTGTTGACCGCGTGGCTCGCTCAGCGCCTCACCGTGCGACGACGCAAGGAGCTGAATCTTGAATCTGCCTGACCCGCGCGCCGCGCGCGCGTTCCGCTTCATCGGCCGCGACTACGTCGACGGCGAGGCGCGCCTGCGCTACGCGTTCGACGACGGTCCGGAGCTGGTCGAGCGCATCGGCTTTCCGGGCGCGCCGGAGCCGGCCGCGGAGCGGCGTGCCGCGTTCGAGCACGCGCTCGACCTGCTGCACTGGATCGCCGGCGTCAGCTACTACAAGGCCGGCGTGCCGCCGCAGGTCCGGATCGAGGGCGCCCTGCCGGACGCGCCGACGGCAGCCTTCCTCGATGCGCTGTACCGGCACGGCCTCGGCGAATTCGCCTGGCACAACCGGCTCGATCTGACCGAGCGCATCGCGTTTCCGGCCGATGGCGAGGCGCGGCCGGCGGCGCCGGCGCTCGGCCTGCCGAACCGCAGCCTGGTGCCGATCGGCGGCGGCAAGGATTCCCTGGTCAGCGTCGAGCTCTTCAAGCGCGCCGGCGAGGCCGCCACCGCGACCTGGATCGGCACTTCGCCGCTGATCGAGGCCTGCGCGGCGCGGACCGGCCTGCCGACGCTCAACGTCACGCGCCAGGTCTCGCCGCTGCTGTTCGACTACAACCGCGCCGGCGCCTGGAACGGCCACGTGCCGGTGACCGCGATCAACTCGGCGATCCTCGTCGTCGCGGCGATCCTGTACGGCTACGACGCGATCGCGTTCTCGAACGAGCGCTCGGCCTCGAGCGCGACGCTCGAGTACGAAGGCCAGCCGGTCAACCACCAGTGGAGCAAGAGCTGGGCGTTCGAGCATGCGTTCGCCGATCGCGTGCAGGCCCTGGTCGCGGCGGACCTGCACTACTACTCGCTGCTGCGGCCGCTGTCGGAACTGGCGGTCGCCGAGCGCTTCGCGCGCGAGAACCGCTACGACGCGGTGTTCTCCAGCTGCAACCGCAACTTCCGCATCCTCGGGCCCAAGCCGGCCGACCGCTGGTGCGGGCAATGTCCGAAGTGCCATTTCGTGTTCCTGGCGCTGGCGCCGTTCATGCCCAAGCCGCGCCTGCTCGGCATCTTCGGCGCCAACCTGCTCGACCAGCCGGCGCTGGCGCCGGGCTTCGACGCCTTGCTCGAGTATCGCGATCACAAGCCGTTCGAATGCGTCGGCGAAGGCCGTGAATCGCGCGCGGCGATGGCGTTCCTGGCCGGCCGCGCCGAATGGCGCGAGGACGCGCTGGTCGAGCGCTTCGCGAGCGAGATCCGGCCGCAACTGGCCGGCGAGGACCTCGCGCTGGCGCCGCTGCTGACGCCGGCCGGCGAGCACCGGATTCCGGCGCGCCTGGCCGCCTGGGTCGAGCGCGGCTGAGCCATGCGCATCGCCGACCTGGCCGGCCTGCGCGTGGCGATCTGGGGCTACGGCCGTGAAGGCCGCGCCGCCCTGCTCGCGCTGCGGCGGCGCCTGCCGGATCTGCCGCTGACGCTGATCGGTTCGGCGGCCGAGCGCATGCAGGCGCAGGCCGACCTCGACGCGGCGTACGGCGGCGAAGCGGCCGGCACGCTCCAATGGCTGGCGGCGCCGCCCGACGCCGCCGTGCTGTCGGCATTCGACGTCGTGATCAAGTCGCCCGGCATCAGCGCCTGGCTGCCGGACCTGCTCGACGCGCGCCGCAACGGCACGCGCTTCACGTCGGGTACCGCGCTGTGGTTCGCCGAGCAGCCGCGAGCGCGCGTGATCGCGGTCACCGGCACCAAGGGCAAGAGCACGACGACCGCGCTGATCGCACATCTGCTGCGCGGCCTCGGTCGGCGCGTCGCACTGGCCGGCAACATCGGCCTGCCGCTGCTCGAACTGGTCGATCCGGCGCAGCCGCCGGACTGGTGGGTGATCGAGCTGTCGAGCTTCCAGACCGGCGAGGCCGGACCGCTCGTGGTCGGCGTCGTGACGCGGCTCGACGAGGAACATCTGGACTGGCACGGCAGCCGCGCGCGCTACGTCGCCGACAAGCTGCGCCTGGCCGATGCGGCGCGTGTCCTGGTCGTCAACGCGCAGCAGCCCGAGCTGCTGCGGCTGACCGAGCGCCATCCCGAGCGGCACCGGTTCGGTCACGCCGAAGGCTGGCATGCGAGCGCGGCCGGCATCGCACGCGGCGGCATCGAGATCGCGCCGCGCGCAGCGCTGGCGCTGCCGGGCCCCCACAACGTACTCAACGCCTGTGCCGCGCTGGCCGCGATCGAGGCGGCCGGCGAGGACGCCGTCGCCGCCGTGGCGGCACTGCCGAGATTCCGTCCGCTGCCGCACCGGCTGCAATGGCTCGGCGAGTGCGACGGCCTGGGCTACGTCGACGACAGCATCGCGACGACGCCCCAGGCGGCGCTCGAAGCGCTCGGCAGCCTGCCCGACCCGGGCCGCGCGACGCTGATCGTCGGCGGCCACGAGCGCGGCCTGGACTGGCAGCCGTTCGCGCAGGCGGTGCGGCTGCGGCCGCCGCAGGCGATCGTCGTCAACGGCGCCAACGCGGCGCGGATCGGCGCGGTGCTGCGCGAAACCGGCGGTGCCTACCAGCTGCAGATGGTCGCGCGGCTGGCCGACGCGGTCGCGGCCGCGCGCGCATGCACGCCGACCGGCGGCACGATCGTGCTGTCGCCGGGCGCACCGAGTTTCGACCAGTTCCGCGACTACGCCGAACGCGGCCGCGCGTTCGCGGCGCTGGCCGGTTTCGATCCGGACGCGATCGGATCGATCGAAGGCCTCGGCATCGCCTGAGCCGGCCTGCGTCGGCCCGATGCACGCCGCCGCGGTGCGATCCGATCGGCCGCGGATCGCCGCCGAATCCGCGCCCCGTCCCGCCGGCATCGAGCGGCGCACCGGCTCCTGTCGTCCTGCCACACCGGATCGATGCGCCCGCACACGCAGCCGCACCGCCGCGCGACCGCGTCCGGTCCGTGCCGGATGCCGCCCGGCCCGCCGCGACGCGGGCCTGCATGGCAGGCGCGTACAATCGCCGTCTGCGCGACCGCGCACCCGACCGATGAAAGACCGATGCTGGAACTGATTGGATTCGACGGCGACGACACGCTCTGGCACAGCCAGGACTACTACGATGCGGCCCAGGCCGAGTTCGAGCGCATCGTCGGCGCCCATGTCGACCTCGCCGACGCACGCGTGCACGAGCGGCTGCTGGCGATCGAGGCCGGCAACATCGCGCTGTTCGGCTACGGCGCCAAGGGCATGACCTTGTCGATGATCGAGGCCGCCTACGACATCACCTGCGGGCGCATCGGCGCGGCCGACCTGCATCGCCTGGTCGGCCTCTGCAAGGAGGTGCTCGCCCATCCGGTCGAGCTGCTGCCGGGCATCCGCGCGGCGGTCGAGGCGGTCGCCGCGCACTACCGCGTCGTGCTGATCACCAAGGGCGACCTGATCCACCAGCAGGCCAAGGTCGCGCGCTCGGGGCTCGGCGACCTGTTCCACCGCATCGAGATCGTCACCGAGAAGGACCCGTCGGCCTATACGCGCGTGCTGCGCGAGTGCGGCAGCGTGCCGGCCGCATTCGCGATGGTCGGCAACTCGCTGCGCTCGGACATCGAGCCGGTCGTGACGCTCGGCGGCTGGGGCGTCTACATGCCGTACCACTCGACCTGGTCGCTGGAGACCGACACGACGTTCTCGGCCGACGATGCACGCGTGGTCCAGATCGGCGACGCGCGCGGCATTCCCGAGGCGATCGGCCTGATCGCCGGGCAGGCCGCCGCGACTCCGGCCGGCACCATCTGACCGGCCCGTCCGGGCGTCGCCGCGCCGGGAATCGGCCGCAGCGCGTACGGCAGCCCCGGCTGGTCCATAATCGACCGGTCGCTTCGTAGGGTTCGCGGGCTTTGCAGCCGGCCCGCACGGGGAACCGAAGCGGCGAGGCTGCCAACTCCAGGGGAAGACCTCCGATGCTCCGCATATCCAAGGCCGCGATCGCCGCGCTGCTGGCGTTCGTCGTGCTGCCCGTCCCGGCGATCCAGCCGTACGAACCCTCCCAGGCCGATCCGGCCTCCGACGCCGCCTACCGCGTGCCGTCGCATCAGGCCCGCGACAGCGCGCTGGACGTCACGCCGTCGCTCGGGCTCGATGCCGCGCGCGACCGCGCAGCTGCAGGCGCGGCTGGCGACGTTCTCGCAGCGCTACGGCCGCGACTGGGAGGTGCGCTGGGATGCGCGCGGCGACCGCCCGAACCTGATCCAGGGCAGCGGCGTCCCCTTGATTCCGGGCCGCGGCAACACGCTGACGCCGGCCGCATTCGGCGTCGCCGAGGCCGGCGCGCTCGATCGCGACCGCGTCGCCGCCGAGGGCCTGCGCTTCGTCGGCGAGGTCGCCGACCTGCTCGGCACGCACGGCCTGGACCTGCGCCTGGACCAGGAACGCTCGGTCGCGTTCGGGGACGGCAACCCGCGCTGGTTTCTCGAGTATGCGCAGTACCACCAGGGCGTCCGCGTCGACGGCGCGTTCGTCTTCGTGCGCATCGCACACGGCAACGTCGTGCAGTTCGGCGCCGAGCGCATCGCCGACGTCGCGATCGACGCGCGGCCGTCGCTGACGCGCGACGCGGCGTTCGCGGCGGCCTGGTCTGCGCTCGGCTTTCCAGCCGGCACGCGTCTGGCCGAGACCGTCGAGGCCGGTGCGCTGGCGATCTACCCGACCCGTCCCGACGGCGAGGGCCCGGGCGAGGCCTACGCCGGTGTCCGCGGCGGCGGCTACCGGCATGTGCTGGCCTGGCGCCACGTGTTCCGCGTCGAGGGTAATCCGTCCACCTGGCAGGTGCTGACCGATGCGCACAGCGGCCGCCTGATCGACGTGCGCGATCTGAACGTCTACGCCGACGCGACCGTCAGCGGCGGCGTCTACGCGACGACCAATACCGATCCGGAGCTCGTCGTGCCGTTCCCGTTCACGGCGGTCACCAACAACGGCAGCAAGATCACCGATACCGACGGCGTCTACGACTACACCGGCGGCACCGCCAGCTCGACCTTGAACGGCCGCTACTTCCGCATGAGCGACAGCTGCGGCTCGATCTCGCTGTCGAACAACAGCACCGGCCAGCTCGCGTTCGGCAGCGGCAGCGGTACCGACTGCGCGACGCCCGGTGTCGGCGGCGCCGGCAATACGCACGCCTCGCGCAGCGGCTTCTATCACCTGACGCGGATCAATGAAAAAGCGCGCGCGATCCTGCCGAGCAATACCTGGCTGCAGAGCACGGTCACCGCCAACATGAATCTCAACCAGACCTGCAATGCGTACTGGAGCGGCGGCACGCTGAACTTCTTCAAGTCCGGCGGCGGCTGCTCGAACACCGGCGAGATCGCCGCGGTGTTCCTGCACGAATGGGGTCACGGCCTGGACAGCAACACCGGCGGCGCCGCCAACGAGTACGGCAGCGGCGAGGCGGTCGGCGACACGTTCGCGTTTCTCGAGACGCGCGACAGCTGCATCGGCCCGAACTTCCGCCCGGGCGGGCTGTGCCACAACTGCACGAGCTGCACCGGCGTGCGCGACGTCGGCGACTTCAGCCTGCTCGGCACGCGCACGCTGGCGACGCCAGCCAACGTCACCGCCTCGTCCGGCATCAACTGCGGCGCCTACATCGGGCTGACCGGCGTGGCCTGCCCGTACGTGGCGTCGAACGGGTCGGCCTATCGCGGCCCGATGGGCTACGAGGGCCATTGCGAGAGCTACATCGCGTCCAGCGCGAACTGGGACCTGACCCACATGCTGGTCGACGCGCACGGCGAGGAAGCCGGCTGGCAGCAGATGGACCAGATCTGGTACGCCAGCCTGACGCCGTCCAAGAGCGCCTACCAGGTGCAGAGCGGCGGCCAGTGCAATCCGTCGGCCACCGTCAACGGCTGCGGCGCGACCAACTGGTACACGGTCTTCGTCGCGGCCGACGACGACGACGGCAATCTCGCCAACGGCACGCCGAACGCCTGCCGGATCTGGGATGCGTTCAATGCGCACGGCATCGCCTGCGGCACGCGGCCGGCCTGCAGCGCGGGCGCGGCCGACTTCTCGCTCGGCGTCACGCCGCCGGCGCAGGCGGTCTGTGCCGGCGGCACCACCAGCTACACGATCCAGATCGGCGCGCAGGGCGGCTTCGGCAATCCGGTCAGTCTGGCCGCATCGGGCCTGCCCGGCGCCGCGTCGGCGAGCTTCTCGCCGAATCCGGTCGCACCGGGCGCGAGTTCGACGCTGACGGTCACGACCGGCGCGTCGACGCCCGCCGGCAGCCATACGATCACGATCGCCGGCACCGCCAGCGGCAGCAGCGGCCACAGCGCGCAGGCGACGCTCGCGGTGTCGACCGCGCTGACCGCGGCGCCGACGCCGCTGACGCCCGCCAACGGCGCGACCGCGGTGGCCAGCCCGGTCACGCTGACCTGGACCGCGGTGCCCGGCGCGACCGCCTACACGGTCGAGATCGCGACCGACGCCGGCTTCGCTGCGATCGTGACCAGCGCGCCCGGCGTCACCGGCACCAGCTACACCGCGCCGAGCCTCAACCCCGGCACCACGTACTACTGGCGCGTGCGCGCGACCAACGGCTGCGGCAACGGGCCGCTGTCGAGCGTGTCGAGCTTCGGCACGGCGAGTCTGGTCTGCGCCGAGCCGGCGCTGGCGATTCCCGACAACAACACGGCCGGCATCAACAGCACGATCAGCGTGTCCGACGCCAGCGTGCTCGACGGCATGCGTCTGCACATCCGCAGCACGCACACCTATCCCGGCGATCTCAAGTTCACGCTGAGCCGCAACGGCACCAGCGTGCTGGCGATCGACCGGCCCGGCGTGCCGGCGACGACGTTCGGCTGCGGCACGCCGAACATCGACGTCGTGCTCGACGACGCGGCGGCCAATCCGGTCGAGAACGCCTGCGCGAGTTCGGCGCCGGGCATCGGCGGCACGTTGCGGCCGAACAATCCGCTCGACAGCGCATTCGCGGGCCAGACGTTGGCCGGTACCTGGACGCTCAACGTCAGCGACAACGCCAGCGGCGATACCGGCTCGCTGACGCGCTGGTGCCTGGAACCGAAGATCGCCGCGCCGGCCACGTACACGGTCGGCGGCACCGTCGGCGGCCTGGCCGGCAGCGGCTTGACGCTGCGCCTCAACGGCGGCGCGCCGCTGGCGATCGGCGGCAACGGCGCCTTCACGTTCCCGACGCCGCTGGCCGGCGGCGCAGCGTACGCGGTGACCGTCGAGGATCAGCCGGCCGGCCCGAGCCAGACCTGCACGGTCAGCGGCGGCAGCGGCACAGTCGGCAGCGGCAATGTGACCAGCGTCGCCGTCAGCTGCACGACGCGCACGTTCCCGGTCGGCGGCACCGTCAGCGGCCTGGCCGGCAACGGCCTGACGCTGCGCCTCAACGGCGGCGCGGCGCTGGCGATCGGCGGCAACGGCGCCTTCACGTTCCCGACCCCGGTCGCCAGCGGTGCCGTCTATGCGGTCAGCGTCGACACGCAACCGACCGGCCCGAGTCAGGCCTGCACGGTCACCGCCGGCAGCGGCACGGTCGGCGACGGCGCGGTCACGACCATCGCGGTCACCTGCACGATCCGGACGTTCTCGGTCGGCGGCACGGTCAGCGGTCTGCTCGGCCAGGGCCTCACGCTGCGGCTCAACGGCGGCGCGCCGCTGGCGATCGGCGGCGACGGCGCCTTCACGTTCCCGACCGTGGTCGCCAGCGGCGGCAGCTATGCGGTGACGGTCGGCACGCAGCCGACCGTCCCGGCGCAGACCTGCACGGTGACCGGCGGCAGCGGCACGGTGACCGCGACCGACGTCACCGACGTCGCCGTCGTCTGCCGGACCGACGTGACCGACCGTCTGTTCGCCGACGACTTCGAGGCCGACGGGGGCTGAACGTCCGAACGGAACGGGGGGCGCCGCAACGACGCGCCCCGTTCCGTTCAACTGCGGTTGGCGGCGCGCTGGCGACCATGCGCGCCATGACCGCACCCGACTCGTCCTACACGTTCGGCATCGAGGAAGAACTGTTCCTCGTCGATCCGGTCAGCCGCTGCGCGGTCACGCGCATGCCCAAGCGCTTCCTGTCCGATTGCCGGCGCGAGCTCGGCGAGCGGATCGGCCGCGAACTGCTGCAGTCCCAGATCGAGATCGTCTCGCCGGTGTTCGCCGATGCCGCCGAGGCGGCCGCGACGATGACCGACCTGCGCCGGCGCCTGGCCGGCGTCGCCTGCCGTCACGGCCTGCGCGTGCTGGCCGCCGGCACGCAGCCGATGACCGCGTGGCGCAGCCAGGCGGTCAGCCCGAAGGAGCGCTATGCGCGTCTGCTCGACGACTACCAGATCCTGGGCCTTCGCAATCTGGTCTGCGGCCTGCACGTGCACGTCGGCGTGCCGGCGTCGGTCGACCGCGTCCGCGTGATGAACCGGCTGCTGCCGTGGCTGCCGGTGTTCCTCGCGCTGTCGGCATCCTCGCCGTTCTGGAGCCGGCAGTCGACCGGTCTGCACAGCTACCGCCAGGCCGCCTACGACGAATGGCCGCGCACCGGCATCCCCGATGCGTTCGAGGATCAGGCCGATTACGACGCGTTCGCCGACCTGCTCGAACGCAGCGGCGCCATCGAGAGCCGCCAGTCGCTGTGGTGGGCGATCCGCCCGTCGCACCGTTTTCCGACGCTGGAACTGCGCATCGCCGACAGCTGCACGCGACTGGACGACGCGCTCGCGCTGGCGACGCTGTATCGCTGCCTGGTCCATGCCCACGTCGAGGATCCGGCGCTCGGCCGCGCGACCGGATCGGCGGCCGTGCTGCGCCGGCTGGCCGACGAGAACCGCTGGCGCGCCAAGCGGCACGGCGTCGCCGCCGATTTCATCGATGCCGCCGGTAGCCGCCGCGACATCGCCGCCCTGCTCGACCAGGCCGAACCGTGGCTGCGCCGCTCGGCCGAGGCGCTCGGCGTCGCCGACGTCCTCGGCCCGGTCCGCGCGATCCTGATCCGCGGCAGCAGCGCCGACCGGCAGCTGGCGATCTATCGCGATGCGCGCGACGGCGGCGCCGGCCGCATCGAGGCGCTGCACGCCGTGGTCGACTGGCTGATCGCCGCCAGCCTGCCGGCGCCGGGCTTGTCGCGGGCCGGGCATCCGGACGACGATAGCGACGGACCACGCCACACCGCGCCCGCGACCGCCGCCGTTCCATGACCGCATCCGACACACCGCGCAAGCTGATCATCGGCGTCTCCCCGCGTATCCTGCGCCAGGTCCCCCGCGAGCTCGGCTTCCGCGGCAAGACGCTGCAGTATCTGGAGCAATCGGTCGCGCAATGGGTGATGGCGCTCGACGCGGTGGTCTTCATGGTGCCGACGGTCGAGCGCGAGAGCCTGATCCGGCGTGCGCACGTCGACATTCCCGACATCGTCGCCGCGCTCGACGGCCTGATCCTGCAGGGCGGCGCCGACATCGACCCCAGCGCCTACGGCGAGGCGCCGACGCATACCGTCGGCGCGGTCGACGTGCTGCGCGACCGCTTCGAACTGGATCTGCTGCGCGCGTTCGCGGCGGCCGGCAAGCCGGTCTTCGGCATCTGCCGCGGCATGCAGCTGATCAACGTCGCATTCGGCGGCACGCTGCATCAGGACCTGCGCGCCGACGGCGCGACGCCTGCCAGCCACGTCCACGCCGAGCTCTACGACGAGCACAAGCACCCGCTCCGGCTCGACCCCAGGACCTGGATCGGCGCGATCTACGGCGACACCGACGAGGGCTGGGTCAATTCGATCCATCACCAGGGCGTCAAGGCGCTCGGCCGCGGCGTCGTCGCCGGCGCCTGGTCCGACGACGGCGTCATCGAGGCGATCCGCGTCGAGAGTCCCGGCTTCGTCGTCGGCGTGCAGTGGCATCCGGAGTTCCACGACGGGCGCGACGTCGACCTGCTCGCGGCCGATCCGCTGATGCAGGCGTTTCTCGATGCCGCCGAGGCGGCTCGCGGACGCTGAGCCGCCGCCCGGCCACGCGGCGGCGTCCGCGCGCCGCCGATGCGGCAGAGCCGTCTCGCTGCCCGCTGCACGGCGCAACACGACGGCTTCTGAAACAATCGGGCTTTTCCGTGCGAGGAACCACTGGGCGTGAATCGCCAAGAACGCCGGCCCGCAGGGCGTCTCCGGCCACGGGCCCCCGCACCGGCGCGGACCGGTCGATGACTGAACGCGGCATCGACGGCACCACCCTGCTCGCCTGGCGCAATCTCGCGCACGATCGCGCGCGCTTCGCGGCGACGATCGTCGGCGTGGTCTTCGCGGTCATGCTGATGGGCGTGCAGCTCGGCCTGCTGGTCGGCTTCACGCGCACCACTTCGGGCCTGGTCGACAACACCGACGCGCCGCTGTGGATCACGCCGGCCGGCACGACCAACCTCGACATCGCCGGCCGCCTCGAACTGCGCCGCCGCTACGAGGCGCTCGGCGTGCCGGGCGTCGAGCGCGTCGATCCGCTGATGATGCAGTTCGGCTTCTGGACACGGCCCGACGGCGGCAGCGAGAGCGTCGGCCTGGTCGGCTTCGATCCGGTCGGCGGGCAGGGCGCGCCGTGGCGGCTGGTCGAGGGCCGTCCGGCCGACCTGGAGCGCGACGACGCGGTCGTCATCGATCGCCTCTACGCGCGCAAGCTCGGCGTCGCGCGCATCGGCGACACCGTCGAGATCAATCGCCGCCGCGCACGCGTGGTCGGCTTCACGCAGGGCATCCGCACGTTCACGCAGAGCCCGTACGTGTTCATGCATCACCGCCACGCGCAGCGCCTGGCCGGTTTCCCCGTTACGCAGACGACGTACCTGCTCGTGCATACGCGCCCCGGTGCCGACGCCGAGACGGTCCGCGCCGCGCTCGAGCGGCGGCTCGGCGCAGTCGACGTCTGGCATGCGCGCGATCTGGCGCGGCAGGCGCAGACCTACTGGATGATCACGACCGGCGCCGGCTCGGCACTGCTGCTGGCGGCCGCGCTCGGCCTGATCGTCGGCATCGTCATCGTCGGCCAGACGCTGTACGCGACGACGATGGACCGCCTGCCCGAGTATGCGACGCTGCGCGCGATCGGCGCGCCGACCGGCTATCTCAATCGCGTGATCCTCAAGCAGGCTGCGATCAGCGCGGCGATCGGCTACGCCGGCGGCATGCTCGCGGTGCTGATCGTCGTCGCATTGTCCTCGCGCACCAACGTGGCGGTCGCGATGCCGCCGTGGCTGGCGGCGGTGCTGGCCGCGCTGACGGTGCTGATGTGCGCGTTCGGCGCGATCGTGTCGGTGCGGCGGCTGATGCGGATCGATCCGACGGCGGTGTTTCAATGAGCGACGCCCCAGTGAGCGGCCGCCGCGTGGCCAGCCTGCGCGAGGCGCGCGTGACCTACGGCCGCGCGCGCGACCGCGTTCGAGGCGCTGCGCGGCGTCGACCTCGACATCGGGGCCGGCGAGCTGAGCCTGCTGCTGGGACCGAGCGGCTCGGGCAAGACGACGCTGCTGCAGGTCATGGGCTGCCTGCTGCGTCCGGGCGGCGGCGAGGTCGCGCTGTTCGGGCACTCGCTGGCCGGCCTCGACGCCGAAGCGCTGGCGCGGCTGCGGCTGCGGCACGTCGGTTTCGTGTTCCAGCACTACAATCTGTTCCCGACCCTGCGCGCCTGGGAGAACGTCGCGATCGCGCTCGACCTGAAGGGCGTGCCGCGCGCACGCCGCCGCGCCGAGGCCGAGCGCCTGCTCGACCGGCTCGGCCTGGCCGACCGGCGCGATCACTTTCCGGCCGAGCTCTCCGGCGGCCAGAAGCAGCGCGTCGCGATCGCGCGCGCGCTGGCCGGCGCGCCGGAACTGCTGCTGGCCGACGAGCCGACCGCGGCGCTGGACGGGCGCACCGGCCAGGAAGTGGCCGCCGTGCTGCACGAGCTGGCGCACCGCGAGGGCTGCGCGGTCGTCGTGGTCAGCCACGATCCACGCATGGAGCGCTTCGGCGACCGTATCCTTCACCTGGAGGACGGCCGGCTCATCGACGATCGCCGTCCGTCCGCGCCCGATCCCGGCGCCTCCATCGCCCACGACCGAGATCCCTGATGCGCGCCTTCGCTCCGCTGTGCCTGTTGCTGCTGCCGATCCTCGCCGCCTGCGCGCGCGTACCGGATCCCGCAGCACGGCCCGCGGCCGAGACCGACGAGCCGCGCGTCGCCGCCGGCGGCCTGGTCGAGCCGGCCGGCGAGGAGCGCGTGATCATCCCGCAGCTGTCCGGCCGCCTGTCGCGCGTGCTGATCGACGAGGGCGATGCGGTCAGTGCCGGCCAGCTGATCGCCGAGATCGAGAATGCCGAGTATCGCGCCGCGCTGGCGGCCGCCGAGGCGCAGGTCGCGCTGCGCCGCGCCGAGCGCGAGCGGCTGCGCAACGGTGCGCGCCGCGAGGACGTCGACCAGGCGGCGGCCGTGCTGGCCGCGGCGACCGCGCAGCAGCGGCTGGCGGCGGCCGAGTCGAAGCGCCGCGCGACGATCGCCGAGCGCGGCCTGATCAGCGCCGAACAGCGCGAGCAGGCCGAGGCGCAGGCCGCCGCGACCGACGCCGAGCGCCGCCGCGCGGCCGCCGCGCTGGCCCTGCTCCAGGCCGGTGCGCGCCGCGAGGATCTGGACGCCGCCGACGCGGCGCTGGCGCCGCGCCGAGGCCGAGCGCGATCGCGCACAGGCGCTGTTCGAGAAAAGCCTGATCCGCTCGCCGATCGACGGCACCGTGCTCAAGCGCGACCAGCGCGAAGGCGAGACCGTGGTCGCGCTGGCGCCGATACCGCTGGCACGGATCGGCGACCTGCGCCGACTGCAGGTGCGCGCCGACGTCGACGAGCTCGACATCGGTCGCGTCCGCACCGGCCAGGAGGCCAGCGTGTATTCCGACGCGTTCGCCGGCCAGCGCTTCGCCGGCCGCGTGACCCACGTCAGCCGGCGCATGGGGCCGCGCAATCAGACCTCGGGCGATCCGGCCGAGAAGCAGGACGCCAAGATCCTCGAGGTGCTGATCGAATTGGACGGCCAGCCGCCGCTGCCGGTCGGGCTGCGTGTGGACGTGTTCATCCGCGCACTGCCGGTCGCCTCGACCGGCGGCTAGATCCGGCGCGAAGGTGCGGCACCGGGCGGTGCCGCGCCTTGTGTGGAAACCGATGCGGGTCCGGCGGTGCGGACCCGCAGCCGGTCAGGGCTGCGCCAGCTCGATGTCCTGCACGAAGACCAGACCCTTCGGGGTCGCCTCGATGCGCTGGTCGAAGTGCTTGAACCACTGCTCGTAGAGCGCGTACATGCGGACCTGGCCGTCCATCATCGCGCGCTGCTCCTCCGGCATCGCCTCGGCGAAGCGCCGGGTGGCGTCGCCGATCAGGCCGTAGAGCCGGCTGCTGTAGCGGAACGACAGCAGCTGCGCGTCGGTCGCGGCCGGCTCGGCGATCCAGCTGCCGAGGTCGCCGCCGGCGCTGCCGGTGCCGAACGCGATGCCCAGCGCCTGCGGCACCATCGCCGCCTGCGCGAACTCGACGAAGCCGGCCGCTTCCGGCGGCAGCGCCAGATCGACCGGCGTGCCGTCGGGACGGATCTGCACGTCGCGCAGCGCCGGCACGGCGAGCTGCGCCATGCTGACCAGGGTGGCCGGGTCGCCGCTGGCGACCAGCAGCTTGGCGGCGAAGTCGGGCTTGTCGGCGGTCCAGTCGAAGCGGTCCAGACTGATGCGCAGACCGGTCAGATCGCTGAGCGGCGGCGGCACGGTCTGGCCGATCTTCGCCTTGAGGTCGGCAGCGCTGCCGTTGAGCGAAGCGAGGGCCTCGCACTGGTACGGCGCGGCGATGATCGCGTCGGCCTGCTTCTCGACGAAGTCCTTGAGCTTGAGCACCGGCACCGACAGGCTCAGATCGAGCAGGTTGCGGGCGGTCGAAGCCGAGCCGGGCGGCGGCACCGCCAGCGCCTGCACCGACTGCGCGAGGGCCGGGTCGAGCTCGAGCAGGCTGCGCATCGTCATGTGGCCGGCGTCGAGCGCGGTATAGCCGAAGCTGGCGCGCGGCATGTGCGCGACGATCGCCTCGGCCTCGGCCCGGCAGGTCGCATCGAGCGCCGGCGGCGTCTCGGTGGCCAGCTTCGCGAACGCGTGGTAGCCCGGATCGCGGTCGATCAGTGCGACGACGCGGCGCAGATCGAGCCAGCCGCTGCCGTACGGCAGATAGCCTTCGGCCTTGTTCAGCGCGACCAGTTCGCCGGAGGCGGCCAGCGAGGACTCGGGCAGGTCCAGGCCGAGCAGACGACGCTTGAGCGCCTCGTCGGCACTGGTCGGCGCCAGTGTCGCGACCAGATGACGGCCCTGGATCGCGATCAGCCCCTGCACGTTCTCGGTACCGACGATCCACAGATCCTGGTCGCCGATGCGGCCGGTGCCGAGCTTGGCGCCGGACTTGGTCTCGACGCGCGCGACGGCGGCGCGGAACGCATCCGCATCGGCCAGCTCCACGCGCAGCACCGGAATCAGGCCGACGCCGTAGAGCGCCGAGCGGACCTTCATGCCGAGGCCGATCTCGGCCAGCTTCTCGGGCGTGTCGCGCGGCGCGAGTTCGTCGTACAGCGCGCGCACCACGCGCGCCGCGTCGGCGTGCTTGGGATCCTTTTCCAGCTCGGTCAGGACCGGCGCGAACTGA
Organism: Dokdonella sp.; assembly: GCA_024707225.1. Lineage (GTDB taxonomy): Bacteria > Pseudomonadota > Gammaproteobacteria > Xanthomonadales > Rhodanobacteraceae > Dokdonella. The sequence goes on from JANQAE010000004.1 coordinate 59,705, forward strand.
TCGAACATCACCGGCCAGAACACCTTCATCTGCGCCGCGAAGACCTGCACGGTCGCCTCGGGCAGCGGCTCGACGTTGGCGACCACGTACGGCGTGTCGGCCGGAACGAACGCGAGCGGATCGGAAGTGTCGGCCTTCTTGCCGCAGGCGGCGAGGGCCAGGGCCGCGCAGGCGATCGCGAGGCGTTTGACGAGGATGTCCATGATGTCTCCCTGATGATGAAAAAGATGGCAAGCGACCCGCGCGCGGGCCTGTCCCCCGATCGGCAACCGGCGGCGGCATCGAGCCCCGCCCGTTCCGCATGACGGCGGTCCGGCCGCCGCCACGCGGTTGAAACCTGTCGTCGCGGCGCGGGCGTCAGCGCTCCAGCAGCGCGGCCAGCACCGCCATGCGCACGAACACGCCGTTGGCGACCTGCTCGAGCACGAGCGACTGCGCGCCGTCGGCGACCGCGTCGGCGATTTCGATGCCGCGGTTCATCGGCCCCGGATGCAGCACGACCGCACCGGCGGCGGCGCGCGCAAGCCGCGCCGTGTCCAGGCCGTAGCGGGCGTGGTACTCGCGCTCGTCGGCGATCATCGCGCTGGCCATGCGCTCCTTCTGCAGGCGCAGCATCACGATCACCTCGGCGCCGTCCAGCGCCGCGTCGAAATCCTCGAACCGCGTGCAGCCGGCGAACGCATCGGCGTCCGCATCCGGCAGCAGCGCCTGCGGGCCGCACAGCCGGATCTCGCGCGCGCCGAGCGCGGCGAACACGTCGGCGTCCGAGCGCGCGACGCGCGAATGGCGCACGTCGCCGCAGATCACGACGCGGCGTCCTTCGACCGAGCCGAGCCGGTCGCGGATCGACAGCGCGTCGAGCAGTCCCTGCGTCGGATGCGCATGGTTGCCGTCACCGGCGTTGACGACGGCCGCGCGCGCGCATGCCGGGCCAGCCGCTCGGGCGTGCCGTTCTCCTTGTGGCGCACGACGAACGCGTCGCAGTCCATCGCCTCGAGCGTCGCCAGCGTGTCCTCGAGCGTCTCGCCCTTGCTGGTCGAGGAGGCGGCGATGTCGAAGTTGACGACGAGGGCGCCGAGCCGGCGCGCAGCCAGCTCGAAGCTGGTGCGCGTGCGCGTGGACGGCTCGAAGAACAGATTGGTGACGGTGCGGCCGGCCAGCAGCGGCGGCAACGCGGCGGCGCCGCCGCGGCGCTGCGCGTCGCGCAGGTCGGCGGCGCGATCGAGCAGGGCGGTGATGCGCGCGGCGCCCAGGCCGTGCAGCGAGATCAGATGGCGCAGGCGGCCTGCGGCGTCGAGTTGTACGGTCATGGCGACATCACGGCAACGGAATCGTCGGGGGCGGCCATCCAGGCGTCGAGGATGACCTCGGCGGCCAGCGCGTCGATCGCCGCGACGTCCTTGCGCCGTGCGGCGCCCTGGGCGCGGCGATCGGCGAAGCGGCGGCTGGCCTCGCGCGAGGTGTAGCGCTCGTCGGTCGCATAGACGACACGGCCGTAGCGGCGGCCGAGCGCCGCGGCGAACGCGCGCGCGCCGCGCGTGGCGGCCTGTTCGCCGCCGTCGAGCGTCAGCGGCAGCCCGACCACGAACGCGTCGGGCTTCCATTCGCGGACCAGGTCGTCCAGGCGCGCCCACTCCGGCGCGGCACCGTTGCCGATCGTCGTCAATGCGCGCGCGCTGCCGGTCAGGCGGTTGCCGACCGCCACGCCGATCAGGCGGCTGCCGTAGTCGAAGCCGAGCACGGTGAGGATCGGGTCAGGCGTTGCCGACATAGCCGGCCAACTGCACCAGGTCGCTGACGCCGAGTATCGCCGCGGCGGCCTGCCAGCGCCGGTCCAGCGGCGTCTCGAACAGGATCTGCTCGCTGACCGGCGCGGTCAGCCAGGCGTTCTCGCGCAGCTCCTGCTCGATCTGGCCGGCGCTCCAACCCGAGTAACCGAGCGTCACCAGCGACTGGCGCGGCCCGTTGCCTTCGGCGATCGCGGCGAGGATGTCGCGCGAGGTCGTCACGCTGATCCGCTCGGAGATGCGGAACGAGGATTCCCAATCGCCGTGCGGCGAGTGCAGGACGAAACCGCGCTCGGGCTGCACCGGTCCGCCGATCAGCACCGGTGCGTCGTTGACGTCGGTCAGCTCCGAGCGCATCGACATCTGATCGAGCAGGTCGCCGAGGCGGTACTCGGACAGGCGATTGATCTGCAGGCCCATCGCGCCGTCCTCGCCGTGCTGGCACACGAACGTGACGCTGCGCGCGAAATTGGCGTCGCGCAGCCCGGGCATCGCGATCAGCAGTTGATTGGCCAGTCCGCTCGAGGCTTGCATGGGCCGCATTGTACGGCGCCGCGCCTGCCCTGCGCGCACCCGGCGTTCACCGGACGGACAGCGAGCGCGGTCCGATCACTGCGTGCGCAGCACGTCGCCCGGCAGGAACTGCCAGGTCCGCGTGATGTAGAGCTCGTCGACCTTCTCGTCGGTATCCGGCACGGCCGGGAACGGCGAGGACAGATGGATGCTGCGCTCGGCGGCCTCGTCGAGCGCCTTGTGGCCGCTGGACTTGATCACGTCGACGCTGCGCACGCTGCCGTCGCGGTTGAGGCCGACCGTCATGATGACCTCGCCCTTGAGGTGGTCGCGGCGCGCGTCGTCGGGGTAGTTGAGGTTGCCGACGCGCTCGACGCGGGCGACCCAGGCGCGCATGTAGGCCGCGAACGCATGCTCGCGCGTATTGGCCGAGATGTACTTGCGCTTGGGTCGCTTGGCGTAGCGCTGCGACTCGCGCTGCACCTCCTCGGCCAGCCGCGCCATCTCGAGCCGGCGCTGCAGCGCCTCGCGCTCGGCGAGTACCGGCACCGGTTCGGTCTCGGGCGCCTCGCGGTCTGTCCGCACCGCGAAGTCCGAGCGCTCGCGCGTCAGCATCTCGGCCTGACGCGCCGTGCTCGGCCGCCGCGCGCCGTCCTCGGTCGGCAGCGGCGCGATACCGTCGGTCGCCTTGGGCACCGGGCTGGACAACCGCTCGCTCGGCCGCAGCGGCTGGTCGGCGTCGCCGCCGCCGCTGTTGGCGGCCTGGGCCAGGAAGTCGGCCTTGTCGGGCTTCTCGCCGCTGGCCGACTGCACCAGGATCACGTCCAGCGACGGCAGGTGCGGCGCGGCCTTCTCGTACTCGAACGTCAGGCCGAGCGCGATCACGGCGTGCGCGACCACCGAGAACAGCAGCGTCACGCCGAGCCGGTCGGCGATGCCGGGCGACGCCATCAGGGCTGGCCGGCCTCGAGCCGGTCGAACAGCTGGCCGGCGATGTTGAGCCCGTACTGCGCATCGAGCTCGCGGATGCAGGTCGGCGAGGTGATGTTGATCTCGGTCAGATAGTCGCCGATCACGTCGAGCCCGACGAAGACCATGCCGCGCCGGCGCAGCTCGGGCGCGACCTCGGCGGCGATCCAGCGGTCGCGCTCGGACAGCGGCACGCCGACGCCCTTGCCGCCGGCGGCGAGGTTGCCGCGGAACTCGTCGCCCTGCGGGATCCGCGCCAGCGCGTACGGCACCGGCTCGCCGTCGATCAGCAGGATGCGCTTGTCGCCGGCGTCGATCTGCGGAATGAACTGCTGCGCGATCGCGAGCTGGCGCCCGTTCTCGGTCAGCGTCTCGAGCAGCACGTTGAGGTTGGGATCGCCGTGGTGCGAGCGGAAGATGCCGCGGCCGCCCATGCCGTCGAGCGGCTTCAGCACGACCTGGCCGTGCTCGGCCGTGAAACGCTTGAGCTCGGCGGCGTCGCGCGCGACCAGGGTCGGCGCGATGCACTGCGGAAACTGCAGCGTGAACAGCTTCTCGTTGGCGTCGCGCAGGCTGCGCGGATCGTTGACGACGCGCGCGCCGCCGCGCTGCGCGAGCTCGAGCACCATCGTGTCGTAGACGAACTGCGCGTCGACCGGCGGGTCCTTGCGCGCCAGGATCAGGTCGATCGTGCGCAGGTCGCGCCAGACCGCGTCGCCGAGGCGGAACCAGTCGTCCGGATCGTCCTGGACCGACAGCGGCGCCAGGCGCGCGTACGGCTCGGCGCCGTGCAGCGCGAGGTCGCCCTGGGTCATGTAGAGCAGCGTCCACCCGCGCCGCTGCGCCTCGAGCAGCATCGCGAACGTGGAGTCCTTCTTGACCCGGATCTTCTCGATCGGATCCATCAGGACGGCAAGGGTCGAGGGCATGGGCACTCCGCGTCGGGCCGTCGGCCGGAAAATGGGATGGGGACACCGTTTCCGGTCGTCACCCGCGGCATATACTACAGCCACGATCGCGAGGGGACGCCGGCCGGCCAGGTCTCGAGCCTGGCTTTTTGTCGTTCTTTCTTGCGCTTACAAAAGAAACTTGACAGTCTCGCTAAGCGACGGTTAAGAAGCTCGACTCGGCTTGGTGGTTGGGGAATCCGCAGGTGGACGAGGCAAGAACTGACAACCTGGGCGGCCTGAAGGTCATGGTCATCGACGACTCCAAGACCATCCGCCGTACCGCCGAGACCCTGCTGCGCAAGGAAGGCTGCGACGTCATCACGGCCACCGACGGCTTCGAGGCGCTGGCCAAGATCTCCGACCAGCAGCCGCACATCATCTTCGTCGACATCATGATGCCGCGCCTGGACGGCTATCAGACCTGCGCGCTGATCAAGAACAACCAGCTGTTCAAGTCCACGCCGGTCATCATGCTCTCGTCGAAGGACGGCCTGTTCGACAAGGCGCGCGGACGCATCGTGGGATCCGAGCAATACCTGACCAAACCGTTCACACGTGAGGAACTGCTCGGCGCGATCCGCCGGCACGTGGACCTCAAATGAGTGGACCGGCCATTCGACGCGATGGGGGCACGCGATGGCACACATATTCATCATCGACGACTCGCCGACGGAAGTCCGCGTGCTCACCGGCTTTCTCGAGAAGGCCGGGCACCGCGTCAGCAGTGCGCCGAGCGCCGAGGAAGGCATCGACCAGGTGCGCCGGGCGAGGCCCGACCTGGTGATCATGGACATCATCATGCCGGGCATGAACGGCTTCCAGGCCACGCGCCAGCTCAGCCGTGACGCCGCCACCTCGGCGATCCCGGTCGTCATGGTGACCACCAAGTCGATGGAGACCGACCGCATCTGGGCGCTGCGCCAGGGCGCCAAGGCGTTCATGACCAAGCCGGTCGCCGAAAAAGAACTGCTCGGCCAGATCGACGGCCTCCTGTCGGCCTAGAGGACCCCACGATGTCGACGTCCGCCCCTGCCTTCCTGAGTCCGTTCGAAGCCCTGGCCGAGTACGAGCGCCGCAGTCTGGCGCACGCCGCCGGCGCGCCCGAACAGGCCGAGGCGCCGGGCCTGTGGCGCGGCATCGGCTTCCGCGTCGGCCAGCGCTATCTGGCCAGCACGATCGGCGAGGTCAACGAGATCCTGACGCTGCCGGCGATCGCGATCGTGCCGGGCACGCGGTCGTGGCTGCTCGGCGTCGCCAACGTGCGCGGCAGCCTGGTGCCGGTGATCGATCTGAAGGATTTCGTCGAGGGCACGCCGACCCAGCTGACCGAGAACAGCCGCGTGCTGATCGTGCGCCAGCAGGCCGGCCGCGTCGGCCTGCTCGTCGACGAGGTGCTCGGCCAGCGCAGCTTCGCCGACGAGCTGCGCGAGCAGGCGGTGGCCGAGGACGATGCGCGCTACGAGCGCTACGTGCGCGAGCGCGTGCCGCTCGGCGAGGTGCTCTGGGGCATGTTCAGCATGGCGGCCCTGGTGCGCGCGCCCGAATTCCAGCAAGCGGCGGCGTGAAGCAGCCGCCTCGCCGCCGCTCGAACAGGCCGCAGCGCGCAGGCGCGCGGCGGAACGCGAAACGGGCTGCGCCGCCGACGGCGGCGCCGGTCACCAGGAGAGTCGTGCCAGGCATGGCAAGGGGCGTACGGATGTCCTGATGACGCTGATCTGGCCGTATCGAGTTTCACGTTGAGGTAGAGAACCGATGAGCACTACTAGCGGCAATCTGGCGGCGAAGGAACGGGGCGGCAACTGGTGGCAGATCGTCCTGCTCGGCCTGCTGCTGGCGTTCGTGATCTTCAATTTCGGCTGGATGTACATCAAGAACGGTCAGGACCGCCAGGCGGTGGCCTACACGACCGAGATCCAGGTGAAATCGCAGGAGCTGGCCAAGTTCGCCTCCGAGGCGGCCAGCGGCAACCTCGATGCGTTCAACCAGCTCGACGCGCGCCGCAAGGAGATCGACGCGCGCGTGCGCTACCTCAACGAGGGCAACCCCGAGGTCGGCATGCCCGGCTACCAGGGCGAGGAAGGCGCCAGTGCCGCGCTGGCCAAGCTCACCGACGGCTGGCGCCTGCTGTCGGCCAAGGCGGCCGGGATTCTCAGCCGCAAGGAACTGGTGCTCGACGCGACCGCGACCGCGTCGGACTTCAACACGCGCATGCCGGTGCTCAACTCGCGCATGAACGAGGTCGTCAACATCCTGACCGACCGCAACGCGCCGGCCTCCCAGGTCTACATCTCGGCGCGGCAGATGCTGCTGGCCGACCGCATGATGCGCCGCCTGCAGGAAATCCTCGCCGGCGGCCAGAGCGAGGCCGCGGTCGGCGGCTTCCAGCGCGACGCGCGGCTGTACGGCACGGTGCTGTCGGGTCTGATCAACGGCGCGCCGGAGCTGTCGATCCGGCCGCTCGACAACGCCAACGCGCGCACGATCCTCGACGACGTCAACGAGCAGTGGGGCATGCTCGGCAATCCGGTGCAGCGCATCATCGACGCCGGCCCCGGCATCGACGAGGTCAAGGCGGCCTCGATCGACGCGTCCAACGAGAGCGGCAACGTGCTGATGCGCGCCGCCGAGCTCGCCACGGCGATCGAGCGGCTGCCGAACGCGCGCATGCTGCCCAACCCGATCTTCGGCGCGGTCGCCGGTGCGGCCTCGCTGCTGATGCTGCTGATCCTCGGCTTCAGCCTGATCCGCGACCAGCAGAAGCGCTACCACGTCACCGCCGAGCTCAACCACCGCAACCAGGAAGCGATTCTGCGCCTGCTCGACGAGATGGGCTCGCTGGCCGAAGGCGACCTGACGGTCAAGGCGACCGTCACCGAGGACATCACCGGCGCGATCGCCGACTCGGTCAACTTCGCGGTCGAGGCGCTGCGCTCGCTGGTGACGACGATCAACGAGACCGCCGTGCAGGTGGCCGCCGCCGCGCAGGAGACGCAGGCGACCGCGATGCATCTGGCCGAAGCGGCCGAGCACCAGGCGCAGCAGATCACCTCGGCGTCGGCCGCGGTCAACGAGATCGCCGTGTCGATCGACGAGGTCTCGCGCAACTCCTCCGAGAGCGCGGACGTCGCGCAGCGGTCGGTGACGATCGCGACCAAGGGCGTGACCGTGGTGCGCCAGACGATCGACGGCATGGACTCGATCCGCGACCAGATCCAGGAGACCTCCAAGCGGATCAAGCGCCTGGGTGAGTCCTCGCAGGAAATCGGCTCGATCGTGGAACTGATCAACGACATCGCCGAACAGACCAATATCCTGGCGCTCAACGCGGCGATCCAGGCCGCGTCGGCCGGTGAGGCCGGTCGCGGCTTCGCGGTGGTCGCCGACGAGGTGCAGCGGCTGGCCGAACGCTCGGCCGGCGCGACCAAGCGCATCGAGACGCTGGTGCAGACGATTCAGTCCGACACCAACGAGGCGGTCAGCTCGATGGAGCAGACCACCGCCGAAGTGGTCTCCGGCGCGCGCATGGCCGAGGATGCGGGCCTGGCGCTCGGCGAGATCGAGAAGGTGTCCAACGACCTGGCGGACCTGATCCAGAACATTTCCACCGCCGCGCGCCAGCAGTCGCTGGCGGCGACCAACATCTCGGCGACGATGAACGTCATTCAGGAAATCACCACGCAGACCTCGGTCGGCGCCAGCCAGACCGCCGAATCGATCGGCAACCTCGCCGAGCTCGCGGCGGATCTGCGCCGGTCGGTCGCGGACTTCAAGCTGCCGGGTTGATGCCGGCAGCCGACACCGCCGGAAAGTCCCATGGAGGCATGATGATTGCATTCGTGTCCATCATGCGCAGCGAAGGCGACTTCCCTGCCCGTCGCCCAGAGAACGAACGATGAAGCTGCAAGACGACATCGAATTCACGAGCCTCGGCTGGATCAAGCACGAGCTCGACTCGACGCTGCGCCAGGCGCAGGAAGCGCTGGAAGCCTACGTCGACACGCCGGCCGACAGCAGCCTGATGCGGATCTGCGGCGGTCACCTGCACCAGGTGCAGGGCACCCTGCGGATGATCGAGCTGTACGGCGCGGCGCTGGTCGTGGAGGAGATGGAGCAGCTGGTCAAGGCCCTGCTCGACGATGCGATCGGCGAGCGCGACGAGGCCTATTCGGTGCTGATGCGCGGCATCGTGCAGCTGCCGGACTACCTGGAGCGCCTGCAGGGCGGCCACAAGGACATCCCGATCGTCCTGCTGCCGCTGCTCAACGACCTGCGCGCGTGCCGCGGCGAGAAGCTGCTGTCCGAGTCGGCGCTGTTCGCGCCGGACATGGCGGTCGAGCTGCCGGCCGGCGCCGCCGGCGCGGCGCAGCCGCTGCCGGTCGAGCAGCAGCGCCAGGCCGCCTCGCGGCTGCGCCTGGCCTATCAGGCCAGCCTGCTGCGCTGGTTCCGCGGCGAGGACGAGGCGGCCGCGCTGCAGCGGCTGATCGGCGTGCTCGACCGCCTGCGCGAGCTGTCCAGCCGCGTCGAGCCGCGCCGGCTGTGGTGGGTCGCCGCGGCCGTGGTCGAGGCGCTGCAGGACCGCGCGCTCGACGTCGGCGTCACGCTGAAGCTGCTGTTCGGCCGCATCGACCTGGAGATCAAGCGCTTCGCCGAAGGCGGCGAGGAGGCCCTGCACGCGCGGCCGCCGCGCGAGCTGCTGCAGAACCTGCTCTATTACGTCGCCAACTCCGGCGGCCGCGGCGGCCGTGTCAGCGAAGTCCGCGCGACCTACCAGCTCGACGGCCTGCTGCCGAGCGCTCGCGAGGTCGAGCACGCGCAGGGGGCGATGACCGGTCACAACCGCAACCTGCTCGACACCGTGTCGGCGGCGATCAAGGACGACCTGCTGCGCGTCAAGGAAGTGCTCGACATCTTCCTGCGCACGCGCGACGCCGATCCGGCGACGCTCGGTGCGCAGACCGAGATCCTCGACCGCGTCGGCGACACGCTCGGCATGCTCGGCCTCGGCGTGCCGCGCCGCGTCGTCGGCGAGCAGCGCCAGGTCATCGACGAGATCGCCAACGGCAAGCGGCCGGTCGACGAAAGCAGCCTGCTCGACGTCGCCGGCGCCCTGCTCTACGTGGAAGCCTCGCTGGACGATCACATCGAGCGGCTCGGCGCCGGCGGTCCCGGCGACGAGGACGCCGCCGATGGCAAGGAGCTGCCGCGCGCCGAGGTGCGCAAGATTCTCGACGCGCTGATGCGCGAGGCGGCGATCAACATCCAGCAGGCCAAGCACGACATCGTCGCGTTCATCGAGTCGCCGTGGGACCACAGCCGCGTCGAGCTGATCCCGCGCCTGCTCGAGGAGATCGCCGGCGCGCTGCGCATGCTCGGCCTGGAGGCCGCCGCGGACCTGATGCCGGGCGTGGTGCGCTTCGTCGAGATCGAGCTGATCCGGCACCGGCGCATCCCGACCGTCGAACAGATGGACAAGCTGGCCGACGCGCTGGCCTCGATCGAATACTACCTGGAGGCCACGCGCGAGCAGCGCAGCGGTCGCGAGCGCATTCTCGACGTCACGCGCGAGAGCCTGGCCTCGCTCGGCTACTGGCCGGTGCCGCCTGCGCTCGAGGAGCCGGCCGTCGCGCCCGAACCGGCGATCGAACCGGCGCCGGCCGGCGCAGCGCCCGAGCCGGCGGCGGCCTCGTTCGCGGCGGACCCCGCCTGGGCCTTCGACACACCGGCCTTGGCCGACGCATCGATCGATCCCGCAGCGGTCGAGCTGCCGTCGGTCGAACTCGATACCGCGGTCGAGATCGCGCCCGGCGACGACCTGCGCGACCTGATCCTCGGCAGCACCCACAGCCCCGAGCCGCACCGCCACGAGATGGCCGGCCTGCGGCTAACCGATACCGGTTCGGCACCGCCGGCCGACGAGCAGACCTGGATCGAGATCGAGGAAGAGATCGAGGAGGAGCTGCCGGGCGTCGAACCGCTCGCGCTCGGCTTCCAGAGCGCCGCCTCCGACGACATCGACGACGACATCCGCGAGGTGTTTCTCGACGAGGTCCAGGACGAGGTCGACAGCCTGCAGCGCGTGCTGCCGGGCTGGAGCGCCCAGCTCGGCGATCTGGACGCGGTCAAGACGATCCGCCGCTCGTTCCACACGCTCAAGGGGTCCGGCCGCCTGGTCGGCGCTTTGACGCTCGGCGAGTTCAGCTGGAAGATCGAGAACATGCTCAATCGCGTGCTCGATCGGTCGATCGAGCCGTCGCGCGCGGTGTTCGCGCTGACCCAGACCGCGATTACGACGCTGCCGGACCTGCTCGCCGCGCTGCGCGGCGAGCGCGCGGCGGCAGCCGACCTCGGCGGCATCATGGAGACCGCCGACCGGCTGGCCGCCGGCGAGGAAGCCTGGCTGCCGCCGGCCGCTGCGCGCCGCACCGTCAAGCGCGTGGTGCGCCGGCGCGTCCCGGCGGTCTGGCCGCATGCCGAAGCCGATCGCATCGAGGCCGATACGTCCGGGACGATCGCCGCGGACACCGCGACGAGCGGTCCTGCGATCGATCCGGTGCTGTACGAGATCCTGCGCAACGAGACCGATGCGCATCTGGCGACGGTCGAGTCCTGGCTGGAATCGGGCGATGCCCTGCGCCCGGGCGTCGACGATCCGGTGCAACGTGCCGTGCACACGCTGCACGGCGCGATCGCGATGGTCGACATCCCGGTGCTGACCGCCGTGCTGTCGCCGCTGGAAGGCTATCTGAAGCGGCTCGGCGCACAGTCCGCGCCGCTGCCGCCGGCCGGGCGCGAAGCGCTCGGCGACGCCTGCCGCGTGACGCGCGAGGTGATCGCGCGGATCGGCGTCGGCGACCTGTCGGTGCCCGACACGGCCGATCTGGCCGAGCGCCTGATCTCGCTGCGCGATGCGCTGCCGGAGCCCGGCTTCGATCTGCTGCGCGCCGGTCTCGACGAGGAGATCGTCGAGCCGGTGGCGGTCGCAGCGACCGCGGAAACGGTCCAGAGCGAGGAGGCGCCGGCCGACACGGAGCGGTTCGATCAAGAGCGCTTCGATGCAGAGCCGATCGACGCCGACGACACGGTCGCCGACCAGACGGACGCGGCGGCGGCCGATGCCATCGCAGCATCCGAACCGCGCCAGCGCGCTGCGGACCTCGACACGACCGGCGCCGAGCTCGAGGACTTCACCGACATCCTGATCGCGCGCTACACCGACGCCGACGCCGACGCCGGTACTCGCCAAGCCAGCGCAGCACCGCCGGCGGCCGGCACTGGCTCCCCGCTCGAGGCCCTGTTCGCGAGTGCGCCGCCGCCATCGCCGCCGGCCGATTCCGCCGATCGCCCCGATGCGCTGGCCGACGAAATCGAATGGCTGCTCGCCGAATCGGCGGCCGCACCGGCGATCGGCAGCGACGCCGACGAGGATGCGGACGAGCCGACCGAGATCGAGCTGAGCACCGACGACGCCACCTGGCTGTCCGACCTCGACGCCGAGGCGACGCCGGTCGTATCCGACGGCCAGGCATCGCCGCCGCAGTCCGAGGCGACACCGGCCGACGCGCCGAGGTTCGAGCCGTACCGGCTGCCGGCATTCGACGTCGACGAGCCGGCCGCCGAGGCCGGGACCGCGCCGCCGGAACCGGTGGCGTCCGACACGACGCTCGAAGCGGACGATGCACCGCAGCCGGCCGCGACATCGGCACCGGCGGCCGAACCGGCGCCGGCCGCCGCGTCGACGCGCTGGTGGGATGCCGAGCGCGAGACACCGCCGATTCCGGACGATCCGCTGCCCGAAGGGCCGCTCGCGCTCGAGGACGCCGACGAGGACCTGCTCGAGATCTTCGTCCAGGAAGCCAGTGACATCCTCGATCATTCCGACTCGCTGGTCGCGCGCCTGCACGAGACGCCCGAGGCCTTCGATCTGCTGTCGGGCCTGCAGCGCGACCTGCACACGCTCAAGGGCGGCGCGCGCATGGCCGGCCTGACGCCGATCGGCGATCTCAGCCACGCGATGGAATCGCTGCTCGAGTCGATCCATGCCGGCTCGCGCCGCATGGACCGCGCCGCGATCGAGTCGTTCGAACGCGGCTTCGACCGCCTGCACGGCCTGGTCCAGCGTGTCGGCCAGCGCCAGGCGATCGCGATGCCGCAACATGCGATCGCACGCTTCGAGCAACTCGTGGCCGGCCAGACACTGGCCGCCGAAGCCGACGGCGCCGAGATGCCGCAGCCGGTCGCCGCTCCTGCCGTAGCGAGCGCGCCGAGCGCGCCGGCGACCGCGGCACCGGCCCTCGCGCCGGCGGCCGACGACGACGAGACGATGCGCGCGTCGCAGGAGATGATCCGCGTCCGCTCCGAGCTGGTCGATTCGCTGGTCAACTACGCCGGCGAGGTGTCGATCTACCGCTCGCGCCTCGAACAGCAGATCGCCTCGTTCCGCTTCAACCTCGTCGAGTTCGAGCAGACCGTCAACCGTCTGCGCGAGCAGCTGCGCAAGCTCGAGATCGAAACCGAGGCGCAGATCATCGCGCGCTACCAGCGCGAGAACGAGGAGTCCGGCGCCGCGACGTTCGACCCGCTCGAGCTCGACCGCTTCTCGCAGCTGCAGCAGTACTCGCGCGCGCTCGGCGAGTCGGTCTCGGACCTGGTCTCGATCCAGGGCGTGTTCGACGAACTGACGCGCCAGTCCGAGACCCTGCTGCTGCAGCAGTCGCGCGTCAGCTCGGACCTGCACGAAGGCCTGATGCGCACGCGCATGGTCACGTTCGATTCGCTGGTGCCGACGCTGCGCCGCACGCTGCGCCAGGCCGCCCAGGAGCTCGGCAAGCGCGCCCAGCTGCGCGTCGAGGGCGCGCAGGGCGAAATGGACCGCAACCTGCTCGAGCGCATGAAGGCGCCGTTCGAGCACATGCTGCGCAATGCGCTCGCGCACGGCATCGAGCCGACCGAGCAGCGCCTGGCCGCCGGCAAGCCGGCCGAGGGCACCGTCAACATCGCGCTCAGCCGCGAGGCGACCGAGGTCGTGCTGAAGGTGTCCGACGACGGCCGCGGCCTGGACCTCGCCGCGATCCGCCGCCGTGCGATCGAGCGCGGCCTGCTCAAGGCCGACGCGCAGCTGTCCGACCGCGATCTGCAGGGCTTCATCCTCGAAAGCGGCTTCTCGACGACCGACCAGATCACCCAGCTGGCCGGCCGCGGCGTCGGCATGGACGTGGTCGCCAGCGAGATCAAGCAGCTCGGCGGCACGCTCGGCATCGACTCGCAGGCCGGCCGCGGCACCGCGTTCACGGTCCGCCTGCCGTTCACGCTGGCGGTCACCCAGGCGATCCTGGTCAGGCTCGGCGAGGCGACCTACGCGATCCCGATGTCCTCGGTGCAGGGCGTCGTGCGCATCGACCGCGACGAGCTGCGCCAGCGCCTGCTCGCCGGCAATACACGCTATGCGTTCGGCGGCGAGGATTTCCATTTCCACGACCTGTCGCAGCTGCTCGGCGTGCCGGGCGGTCGCAACCTCGACGACACCCAGCTGCCGCTGCTGATGACGCGCACCGGCGATCAGCGCGCGGCGATCCGTGTCGACGCGGTGATCGGCTCGCGCGAGGTCGTCGTCAAGTCGGTCGGTCCGCAGATCAGCTCGATCCCGGGCATCTTCGGTGCGACGATCATGGGCGACGGCTCGGTCGTGATGATTCTCGACCTCGCCCCGCTGGTCCGTCGCGCGGCCGCGCTGCGCGAGGACCAGGGCGCCGAAGGCGGCACGATCCTGCCGGACCTGATGATTCCCGAGGCCCAGGCCGAGATCCGCCAGCAGCCGCTGGTCATGGTCGTCGACGACTCGATCACGATGCGCAAGGTCACCACGCGCGTGCTCGAGCGCGCCAGCCTCGAGGTCGTCACCGCGAAGGACGGCCTGGACGCGGTCGAGAAGCTGCAGGACCGCGTGCCGGACCTGATGCTGCTCGACATCGAGATGCCGCGCATGGACGGCTACGAGCTGGCCACCTACATGCGCAACGACCTGCGCCTGCGCGAGGTGCCGATCATCATGATCACCTCGCGCACCGGCGAGAAGCATCGCCAGCGCGCGCTGGAACTCGGCGTGCAGCGCTACCTCGGCAAGCCGTACCAGGAGGCCGACCTGATGCAGAACGTCGTCGAGGTGCTGGGGCTCGAACCGTGATGGCTACCGAGACGTCCGTTCCCGTCGCCCTGCTGTTCCAGACCGACGAGCTCGGCCGGCATCTGCGCACCGTGCTCAACGACATCGGCACGCCGATCGTCTACGAATCGACGACGCATGCGATCGACCGCGTCTCGCTCGAGCAGTCCGGTGCGCGCGTCGTGATCGTCAATCTCGACTCGGAGCTCGACGGCGATCTCGACCAGGTCTACGACCTGCTCGGTGACGGACCGTATCGCGTGCTGATCAACGAAGGTCACGTGTCGAGCCGGCTTTCCGGCTGGGACCAGGCGCGCTGGATGCGCCACCTCGCCGCCAAGATCCTCGACGCGCCGGCCGTGACCGATCCGCCGCGACCGGCCGATGCCGAGCCCGTGCCGGCCCCGCCGGCGCCGTCGGGCGCCACGCCGGCGGACGAGCCCGTCGTCGCGATCGACGGGTCCGCCGTCTCGCAGTCCGCGACCGCCGAGACCGCGATCGGCCGTCTCGAGGACGCCGTCCCGGTGCCGCCCGAAGCGCCCGAAGCGCTCGAAGCGCTCGAAGCGGCAGACCTGCGCGTGGCCGACATCGACGAGGACGAGCCGTTCTCGTTCGACGATCTCGACGTCGCGCCGCCGCTGGCGCCGCCGCCGGCCGGCGAGGCGACGCAGACGCGCGCGTACGAGACGCTCGAGGCCGTGTCGCTCGACATCGAGCCGTTCGATGTCGACGCTCTCGCCGACGCGCCGCACGCATCGACCGATGCCGCGCCGCTCGATCCCGGGCCGCTCGATCCCGGGCCGCTCGATCTCGATCGGTTCGACGCGCCGCTCGTATCCGATGCATCCCCGTTCGATCCGGGCGCCGCATCGCGCCTCACCGCATCGGCCGCGGCCGATGCGGACGCGCAGGTCGATGCCGTCGCGTTCTCCGACGAGGAGGCGCAGCTGTTCGCGGCGTTCGATACCGCCGGCGACGGCGAGCCGGCGCGGCGCGACGACGCGCCCGTGGCCGATCTCGACGACTGGCTGTCGCGCGCTATGGCCGATGATCCGGCTGCCGCGATCGAGCGGCCGCACTGGGAAGACGAGCCGGCCCAGACCGAGGCGCCGGTGGCGCGCCTCGACACGCAGCCGGTCTTCTCCGACAGCTTCCAGCCGGCCGGCGACGATCCGAAGCCGGCCGTTCCCGCGGTACCGGACTGGAGCCTGGTCTCGTTCGATCTCGACGACGAGGAGGCGCCGCAGACGCCGCCGCCGGCGCCGTTCGGCGTCGAGAAGATTTCCGCCGCCGAGTACATGGCGGCCGCCTCGCCGTATGCCGGCGAAGCAGCCGAGGAGACGATCGAGACCGACGGCCTGTCGCTCGAGCTGGTGCCGATCGAGGACGCGATCGCGCCGCAGCCGGCGCATGCGACGCACGAGGTCTGGCTGGACGCCGATGCGGCCGCCGCGCCGCGGCCGTGTCCGATGCGAAGGCGGCCGCCGCGGTCGACCGCGTCGTCGTGCTCTGCGCGTCGATCGGCGGCCCCGAGGCGATACGCGAGGTGATCGGCGCGATACCGAAGCGCTATCCGGCGCTGTTCGTGCTGGTCCAGCACATGGGCGAGGAATTCATCGACCTGCTCGCGCAGCAGCTGGCGCGGGCGACCGCGCTGACGGTACGCGTGCCGAGCCACGGCGAGCGCGTCGCGGCCGGCGACCTGCTGATCGCACCGCCGAACCGCGAGCTGCGCGTCCAGCGCGACGGCACCGTGCTGATCCAGCCGCAGAACCCGCCGGCACCGCATCAGCCCTCGATCGACCGGATCCTCGAGTCGCTCGCCGCGACGTTCGGCGCCGACGTGCTGGCGATCGTGTTCTCGGGCATGTCCGACGACGGCGCGGCCGGATGCCGCCACGTCGCCGAGGCCGGCGGCCAGGTCTGGGTGCAGGACCCGGCGAGCTGCGTCGTCAGCGAGATGGTCGAGAACGCGCTGGCGACCGGCGTCGTGCGGTTCCAGGGATCGCCGACCTCGCTGGCCGAGCACCTGGCGAGCCTGCGCGACGGCGCCGAGGCGCGCGCCTGATGAAGCGGCCCGCGTTCGCCGCCCCGCCCCCCTTCGACTCGAGGACCTCCGCTCCCATGGCTGATCTGCCCCGCGAAATCCGTGGCGTTCTGATACCGGTCAGCAACGGCCGCGTGCTGCTGCCGAATGCGACCGTGGCCGAGGTCATCACCTACGCGACGCCCGAGCGCATCGCCGATGCGCCGGACTGGCTGCTCGGACGCCTCGCCTGGCGCGGCTGGCGCCTGCCGCTGTTCTCGTACTCGATGCTGACGCAGGCCAGCCAGACCGAGGGCTACAGCAATGCCAAGGTCGCGGTGCTCAAGGCGCTCGGCGGCCAGGCGCGCATGCCGTTCCTGGCGCTGCTGACGCAGGGCTTCCCGCGCCTGGTGACGGTCACGCAGGATCTGCTGATTCCCAGCGGCGACGCGCGCGAGCGCCGCACCGGCGTACTGGCCGAAGTGCTGGTGCGCGACGATCACGCGCAGATCCCCGATCTGGAAGCGATCGAAGGCCTGGTCGCGCGCGCACTCGCGGCCTGAAACCGCGGCGGACCGATGCGCGCGCACGCGCCGCTATAATCGGCCGGCCCCGATCCGGAATCCGCCGCTCTTGAGTTCATCCGCCCCTTCCGAAGCGCCCCGTCCGATCGCCGACATCGCCGCCGTGCAGGTCCATGCCGCACCCGGCATGCGCGCCGTCGACGCGCTGATCCGCCGCCGTCTAGCCTCGGACGTCGTCCTGATCAACCAGATCGCCGAGCACATCGTCGGCGGCGGCGGCAAGCGGCTGCGTCCGATGCTGCACCTGCTGGCGGCCGAAGCGGCCGGCTACGGTGGCGACCATCACGTGCCGCTGGCGGCGCTGATCGAGTTCATCCATACCTCGACCCTGCTGCACGACGACGTCGTCGACGAGTCGGACCTGCGCCGCGGCCGCAAGACCGCCAATGCGCTGTGGGGCAACGCGGCCAGCGTGCTGGTCGGCGACTTCCTGTACTCGCGTTCGTTCCAGATGATGGTCGAGCTCGACGACATGCGGATCATGCGCATCCTCGCCGACACGACCAACCGCATCGCCGAGGGCGAGGTGCTGCAACTGCTCAACATCGGCAATGCCGACACCAGCGAGCAGGCCTATCTGGACGTGATCGAGCGCAAGACCGCCGTGCTGTTCTCGGCCGCCACGCGCCTGGGCGCCGTGCTGGCCGGTCTGCCGGCCGAGCAGGAAGAAGCCCTGGCACGCTACGGCATGGACCTCGGTTTCGCATTCCAGATCGCCGACGACGTACTCGACTACGTGTCCGACGCGCAGACGCTCGGCAAGAACATCGGCGACGACCTGGCCGAAGGCAAGCCGACCCTGCCGGTGATCCGCGCCATCGCCGGCGCCGGACCCGAGCAGGCCGCGCTGCTGCGCGGTGCGATCGAATCGGGCGATACCGGCGCACTCGACGGCATCGTCGCGGCGATCCGCGACTCGGGCGCGCTCGACTACGCGCACGACCGCGCCGCCGGCTATGCGCGCTCGGCCCGCGCCGCGCTCGCCGCGCTGGCACCGTCGCCGGCCCGCGATGCGCTGGCCGTGCTCGCCGACTACGCGGTCGACCGCCGCACCTGAAACGCCGCGGCAGCGCGGCGTCATATCGATATGGCGAGCGCGACGGAGCCGGCACCGCCGCGGCGCGCGATCATCGGTGCATTCCGATCCGGAGGCCGCCGATGACGATCCGTTTTTCGCTCGCACTGTGCGCGTGGAGCGCGCTCGCCGCGCTGCTGCCCATCGCGCGCGCCGCTCCACCCGTGCCGGACGAGGCCGTGATCACGGTGATCTACGACGCGTTCGGCCAGGACGCGACGCTGCGCAAGGACTGGGGCTACGCGGCGCTGATCGAGTACGGCGGCCGGCGCATCCTGTTCGATACCGGCAACGATCCAGCCGTGCTCGAGCACAATGCGCGCACGCTGAAGATCGACCTCGGCCGCCTCGATTTCGTCGTGATGTCGCATCGTCACGGCGACCACATGGGCGGCCTGGCGCATCTGCTCGCGATCAATCCGAAGGTGCCGATCTACGCGCCGAAGGAAGGTTTCGGCGTCTACGGCGCCGACCTGCCCGGCAGCTTCTACCGCAAGGACGCGACGCTGCCGGCCGAACGGCGCTACTACCACGGTGCGCCGCCGGCGACGCTGAAGTTCGGCGCAGCCTGGCCCGGCGCCGACTTCCGCCTGATCGAGGAGACGACGCGGATCGCGCCGGGAATCCATCTGATCGCGCTGGTTTCGGACAAGGCCGGCACGCGCGAGCTGCGCGAACTGAGCCTGGCGCTGGAGACCGGCAACGGGCTCGTGCTCGTCGTCGGCTGCTCGCATCCGGGACTGGACCGCATCGTCGCCGCAGCGGCCGCGATCGATCCGCGCGTGCACCTGATCGCCGGCGGCTTCCATCACGTCACGGCCGACGATGCCGCGATCGCTGCGCTCGGCGGGCTGCTGCACGAGCAGTACCGCGTCGCGTATCTCGCGCCGGGCCACTGCACCGGCGAGCCCACGTTCTCGGCGCTGGCACGGGTCTACGGCGAGCGCTATCTGTACGCCGGCCTCGGCAGCCGTCTGCGCATCGGCGCCGATCCGGCACCGCTGGCTGCGCTCGGCGCGCGCCGCCTCGATGCCGGAGACCGGCTCGCGTACCGCAGTGCGCTCGCGACCGGCGACGATCACGGGCATGCGCATCTGGCGCAGCACTAGCGCAGGCGTCGCGCTAGACGGGCGTGCGCGTCTCCCGGCCGGCCGGCGCCCGCGGCGCTCGGACGGTCCGACGCGGACATCCCGTCAGGGACGACCGCGGCACTCGGCTATGCTAACGGGCATGGAGATCACGCCCCTCAAGGCCGACGCGCTCGGCCGCATCGAGCTGTGCCGCGACGGCGACCGTTGCTGGATCCGGCGCGACACCCGCGAGGTGCACGTGCTGCTGCGTCCGTTCGCGCGCGGCGCGGCCGCGCGCGAGGCACGCGTGCTGACCGCGCTGGCCGGCATCGACGGCGTGCCGCAGCTGATCGCCTGGGACGATGGCCGGCTCGATCGCAGCTATCTGGCCGGCGAACCGATGCAGCGCGGCCAGCCGCGCGACCCGGCGTTCTATCGCGCCGCGCATCGCCTGCTCAAGCGGATCCGCGCCCGCGGCGTCGCGCACAACGATCTGGCCAAGGAGCCGAACTGGCTCGTGCTCGGCGACGGCCGCCCCGGCGTGCTCGATTTCCAGATCGCATGGCTGAGCCGGCGCCGCGGCGCGCTGTTCCGGCTGCTCGCACGCGAGGATCTGCGCCACCTGCTCAAGCACAAGCGCAGCTACTGCCCGGACGCGCTGACGCCGACCGAGCGGCGCGTGCTGCGCCGCCGCTCGTGGATCACGCGCATCTGGCACGCGACCGGCAAGCGTGCCTACAAGCTGATCGCGCGCAAGCTGTTCGGCTACTGGGACAACGAGGGCCAGGGTCGCATCCGCGACAACGGCGGCTGACCGTCGAGGCCGGCTCGGGATACTCCGGCGCGAGGCTCCGCCCCGGCGCCGCGGCATGTCACCGCAGCGCGGCCGGATGCGGCCGGTGATGCGCGTCGACGCAGCGCGATCGCGGCCGGCGCCGCATCAGTGATGCGCACGCTCGAGCAGGTCGGCGACGTCGGCCATGCACTCGCGCACCGCGAACAGGATCGAGCCGAGCACGGTCTCGGTCGTGGTCTGCACGCACAGCAGCAGCGGCAGCTGGGCATCGGCGATGTCGCGGACCAGCAGCCGGCCGAGCGTGCCGTTGATGATGATGTCGGTGCACGCGCCGCTCGAGGTCTCGGCGGCCATCGAGCTGCCGAGCGCCTGCAGCGAGCTGGCCATCGCGGCCACGCGGGCCGGCGACAGCGCGCCCTGACGCTGCGCGTAGGCGACCTCGAACCCGTCGTGCGTCGCGACGACGGCCGCCAGGATGCTCTCGTGTTCGGCCAGCAGATCCTGCAGCCGTCGCGTCAGCAAGGCGGTCTCGACCTTGTTCATCGGCGTCATGCGCACGCTCCGGAGCGCAGCCTGCATCCGGCGTTCCGCACCGGACGCCGAGCGCGATCCGGTCGTGCCGCCCTCTCGAGGTCGCCCCGGTCCGGGCGGGAGGCCTGCAGCCGCGTCGCATCCGGCGCTGCGGGACGCAGGACGCAGACGCCTGGTTTCGATCTGCCGCTCGATCGGCCACGATGCGCCGGCGTCGCGGTCTCGCAGCGTGACCGGCGCGACATACCGCATGCGTCGTATCGGAATGCAACAGGCAAGCCGATGGCTTGCGCCGGGGATGTCCACCACTCCATCGAATGCCGCCTTTGCTCGCGCGTCGTCCGGTTGCGCCGGTGTATCAGATCCGCTGCGGACCGCCGCCGATCGGCGACCCGCATGACCGAACGAGCAAGGTCCGTGCCGGCGACATCGCGATGCGCGTCTCAGTCGCCTCCGGATGGAATGCGATCGCGTTCGCAGTACGCCCGCGTCGGTGACAGCTTCTGACAGCCATCGTCAGGTCGCGTCGCATCGATGCGGCGCGGTCATGGTGCACCGAGTCGGCTCACGATCGCATCAGGCTCGCGCCGGCAGTCGGAACACCACCGGCACGATGCCGACCGCGGCCGTCGGCACGCCGCCGACGAGGGGCGGCCGGAAGCGCCATTGCCGCACCGACTCGCGCGCTGCGCGATCGAGCCGCGAAGAGCCGCTGCCGCGCTCGATCTCGACGCGCTCGATCGACCCGTCCGCCGCCACCGATACGCGCAGCAGCACGGTGCCCTGTTCGCCGCGCCGCAGTGCATCGACCGGATAGACCGGCTCGCGCACGAATGCATAGGCGAGTGCCGCTTCGGCGAACACCGGCGGCGCCGTCGCGGCCATCGTCGCGATCGCCGTCGCTGCCGGTGCAGCGGCGACCGTCGAGGCGCTGACGACAGGTGCCGCCTGCGCAGCAGGTTCGGACGCCATGCGCAGATCCGACACCGGGATGGGTGGCGCCGGTGAAGGCATGGCGGACGCCGGCGCGACCGCACGCGGCGGACGCGCCGGCGGGGCCGGTGGCGGCGGCAGCGCAACTGGCGGCGCCGCTGCCGGCTCGACCGCGCCGACCCATTGCAGCGGTGGCGACGGGTTCACGCTCACACGATCGGGCAGTACCGCCGGCAGACAGACCACTGCGATCGCGGCGGCATGCAGGGCCAAGGTCGCCCCGATCCCACCCACGCGAACCCCATCGCATCGTGTCAGTGCATTCATCGCCGTCGCCTCGTCGGTTGCCGTACGAGCGGTGCAACGCAGGGCCGGCGGCGGCGGGGTCGAGTCGGCCGACGAGAGGCCGGCGGCGCGGCGACGACCGGTCATCAGGCGGGCAGCGACGCGCGGGGACGGCGGGGGCTCGGACGTCGCTGCCGATCGCCGTGGCGGGTATCGCGAACGCACGCGGACGACCGGCCGCCGGGCCGGTCGCGGCATCGATCGCATCGGCGTGGTACGACCCGCGCACGGCGGGCCGCACGAGGTGCCGGCGCCGCCGATCGGCGACGCCGGGTGCTTACTTCAGATGCTGCCAGAGGAACGTGTAGGCGAGCGCCTGCATGAAGGCTGCCTGGCGGTTGTCGGCCGCGCCGCCGTGGCCGCCTTCGATGTTCTCGTAATAGGTCACGTCGTGGCCCTGCTCGCGCATCTTCGCCATCATCTTGCGCGCGTGACCCGGATGGACGCGGTCGTCACGCGTGGAGGTCGTGAACAGCACCGGCGGATACTTCACGTCCTTGCGCACGTTGTGGTACGGCGAGAACGTGCGGATGTAGGCCCATTCGTCGGCCTTGTCCGGATCGCCGTACTCGGCCATCCACGATGCGCCGGCCAGCAGATGGCTGTAGCGCTTCATGTCGAGCAACGGCACCTGGCAGACCACCGCGCCGAACAGCTGCGGATAGAGCACGGTCATGTTGCCCATCAGCAGACCGCCGTTGCTGCCGCCCTGGATGCCCAGATGCTTGGGCGAGGTGATCTTGCGCTTGATCAGATCCTCGGCCACCGCCGCGAAATCCTCGTAGGCGCGCAGCCGGTTCTGCTTGAGCGCGGCCTGATGCCAGCGCGGCCCGTACTCGCCGCCGCCGCGGATGTTGGCGACCACGTAGACGCCGCCCTTCTCGAGCCAGGCGCGGCCGGCCACCGCGGCATAGCCGGGCTGCAGCGGCACCTCGAAGCCGCCGTAGCCGTACAGCAGCGCCGGATGGCTGCCGTCGGCGCGCAGATCGCGCGGCGAGACGATGAAGTACGGCACGCGCGTGCCGTCCTTGGACTTGACGAAATGCTGCGCGACCTCGAGCCGCGAGGCGTCGAAGAATGCCGGCGTGCGCTTGAGCACCTCCGGCTCGGCCTGTCCGATCACGCCGCGGTAGAGCGTGGTCGGCTCCAGGTAGCCGGTGACCGTCATGAAGTAGTCGTCGCTCTCGTCGGCGTCGATCGCCGAAGCCGAGACCGTGCTGAGCTTCGGCGCGCCCGGCAGGGCGGCGCGCTTCCAGGCGCCGTCCTGCGGCGTCAGCACGCTCAGCACGCTCTTGACGTCGTCGAGCTGGTTGACGATCAGATGATGGCGCGTCCACGAATAGCCCGACAGCGAGGTCGTCTCGGTCGGCTCGAACAGCACGACCAGGTCGCGCTTGCCGGCCATGAAGTCGTCGAACCTGGCCGCGAGCAGCGCGCCGCCCGGATAGGTCCTGCCGCCGACCGTCCACGGCGTGCGCGTCTCGATCGTCAGCCACTCGCGATGCACGCTGCCGTTGGCATCGTCGGGGATCGGCAACTGCACGCGCTTGCCGTCCTTGCCGAGCACGAAGGTCTGGCTGGTGTAGAAGTCGATCGTGCGCCGCACGAAGTCGCGCTCGAAGCCCGGCGTGTCGTCGTGATAGGCATTGATGCTGAGATCGTCGGCCGTGCCCTCGTAGACCACCGGCGCATCGGCGACCGGCGTGCCGCGCGTCCAGCGCCGCGCGACGCGCGGATAGCCCGAACGGGTCATCGCCTCGCTGCCGGTGTCGGTGCCGACGAACAGCGTATCGGCGTCGATCCATGCGACCGAGGACTTGGCCTCCGGCAGCGTGAAGCCGTCGGCGACGAACTGCCGCGTCTTCAGATCGAACTCGCGCACGACGCTGGCGTCGGCGCCGCCGCGCGACAGCGACAGCAGACAGCGGCCGTCGTACGGGCGCAGGCACTGCGCGCCCTTCCAGACCCAGTTCTCGTTCTCCTTCTTGCCGAGCGCGTCCAGGTCCAGGATCGTCTCCCAGGCCGGCTGCTCCTTGCGATACTCGGCCAGCGTGGTCCGCCGCCACAAGCCGCGCTGATGCGTCTTGTCGCGCCAGAAGTTGTAGTAGTAGTCGCCCATCTTGACCACGCCGGGAATGCGCGCGTCCGAATCGAGGACTTCGAGGATGCGCTCGCGCATGCGCTCGAAGTCCTTCGATTCGGCCAGGGCACCGGTCGATTCGGCGTTACGCGCCTTGACCCAGTCCAGCGCCTTGTCGCCGCCGACATCCTCGAGCCACAGGTAGGGATCGGCGGCGTCGGACGGGGCGGTTGCGGGCGGGGGCGTGTCGGCCATGAGCGGTGCGGTGATCAGAAAACCAAGGGCGAGAAGCACACGAGAGCGCATGAAAGTCCATCCGGTAACGACGAGGCCCCGGACGACCGGGGCCTCGTATGGTGAAGCGGGCGAAGGGTCTACAGCAACGGCACCAGCAGCAGGGCGACGATGTTGATGATCTTGATCAGCGGGTTGACCGCCGGTCCGGCGGTGTCCTTGTACGGATCGCCGACGGTGTCGCCGGTCACCGCCGCCTTGTGGGCATCCGATCCCTTGCCGCCGAAGTGACCGTCCTCGATGTACTTCTTGGCATTGTCCCAGGCGCCGCCGCCGGTCGTCATCGAGATCGCGACGAACAGTCCGGTCACGATCGTGCCGATCAGCAGACCGCCGAGCGCCTTGGGACCGAGCAGGAAGCCGACCAGGATCGGCACCAGCACCGGCAGCAGCGACGGAATCATCATCTCCTTGATCGCCGACTTGGTCAGCAGGTCGACCGCGCGCGAGTAGTCCGGCTTGGTCGTGCCTTCCATGATGCCGCTGATCTCGCGGAACTGGCGGCGCACCTCCTCGACGACCGAACCGGCCGCGCGTCCGACCGCTTCCATCGCCATCGCGCCGAACAGGTACGGGATCAGGCCGCCGATCAGCAGGCCGATGATGACCATGTGGTCGGAGATGTCGAACGTGAAGATCGTATCGGGATGCTCGACGCCGAGCTTGTGCGTGTAGTCGGCGAACAGCACCAGCGCGGCGAGGCCGGCCGAGCCGATCGCGTAACCCTTGGTGACGGCCTTGGTCGTGTTGCCGACCGCGTCGAGCGGATCGGTCACCGCGCGCACTTCCGGCGGCAGCTCGGCCATCTCGGCGATGCCGCCGGCGTTGTCGGTGATCGGACCGTAGGCGTCGAGCGCGACGATCATGCCGGTCATCGACAGCATCGCCGTGGCCGCCACCGCGATGCCGTAGAGCCCGCCGAGGTGGTAGGCGCCCCAGATCGCCGCGCAGACCGCGAGCACCGGCCAGGCCGTGGACTTCATCGAGATGCCGATGCCGGCGATGATGTTGGTCGCGTGGCCGGTGGTCGAGGCCTGCGCGACGTGGCGGACCGGCTTGTATTCGGTGGCCGTGTAGTACTCGGTGATGACCACCATCGCGCCGGTCAGCACGATGCCGATGACCGCGCAGCCGAACATGTTCCAGACGCCGTAGACGCTGTCGGACATCAGCGCCTGCGTGACCGGTACGAACGCGATCAGCGCGAGCACGCCGGAGACGATGACGCCCTTGTACAGCGCGTTCATGATCTTGCCGCCGGGGCTGGTGCGCACGAACCAGGTGCCGATGATCGACGCGAGGATCGACACGCCGCCGAGCACCAGCGGATAGAGCACGCCGTACGGACCGGTGTCGGCCGCCATGACGCCGCCGAGCAGCATCGTGGCGATCAGCGTCACCGCGTAGGTCTCGAACAGATCGGCCGCCATGCCGGCGCAGTCGCCGACGTTGTCGCCGACGTTGTCGGCGATGACCGCCGGATTGCGCGGGTCGTCTTCGGGAATGCCGGCCTCGACCTTGCCGACGAGATCGGCGCCGACGTCGGCGCCCTTCGTGAAGATGCCGCCGCCCAGACGCGCGAAGATCGAGATCAGCGAGGAGCCGAACGCCAGGCCGATCAGCGCATGCAGCGCGTCGTTCATCGAGTAGCCCATGCGCGCCAGCATGACGTAGTAGCCGGCGACGCCGAGCAGGCCGAGACCGACCACGAGCAGGCCGGTGATCGCGCCGCCGCGGAAAGCGACCGCAAGCGCGGCGTTGATGCCGTGACGCGCCGCTTCGGTGGTGCGTACGTTGGCGCGCACCGATACGTTCATGCCGATGTAGCCGGCCAGGCCCGACAGCACCGCGCCGATCGCGAAGCCGATCGCCGTGAGCCAGTCCAGCGCCAGGCCGATCGCGACGAACAGGATCGCGCCGACGATGCCGATCGTCGTGTATTGCCGGTTGAGGTAGGCGCGGGCGCCGACCTGGATCGCCTTGGCGATCTCCTGCATGCGCTCGTTGCCGGCCGGCTTGGCCAGCACCCAGCGGATCGACCACACGCCGTAGAGCAGCGCGATCACCGCGCAGATCAGTGAAAACAGGATGCCGTGTTGCTGCAGTAAAGCCATGTAGCTTTCCTCCCCGATGCGTTGCGTTGACGTGCAGGTGGCTCTTGGCGGCCGCTGGAAAACACCGCCGGAGTATAGCCGCTGGGATCGGTGCGGCCACGCCGCCCTGCAGCGAGAACGACACGCGCCGGCGGCCGGCCGCTACACTGCCGTCCCGCTCCCAGCCGCGGCCACGTCCGCCCCCGCCCCCGGTGACCGCGACGACCGACTACTACCCTGCCCTGACCGGCCTGCGCGGCCTGGCTGCGGTCTGGGTGATGCTGCTGCATCTGTGGCTGCTCGCGGTCGCGCCGGCCGTGGTCGTCGCCGGACTCGACCTTACGGCGGTGTTCTCGTGCGGCATGCTCGGCGTCGACCTGTTCTTCGTGCTGTCGGGCTTTCTGCTCGGCCAGCCGTTCCTGGCCTGGATCGACCGGCGCCGGCCGTTCCCGGACCTGCTCACGTTCTTCAAGCGCCGCTGCCTGCGCGTCCTGCCGCCGTTCTACGCGCAGCTGCTGATCCTGACCGTCGGCGGCTTTCTGGTCAGCGGCGTCTGGCCGATCGACTTCAAGCAGTTCCTGGCCTATCTCAGCATGGAGTTCCTGCTCTATCCGGACATCGGGCCGCTGTTGAACGGCGTGTGGTGGAGCCTGCCGGTCGAGTGGCACTTCTATCTGCTGCTGCCGCTGCTGGCCTGGCTGCTGTTCCACGCACGCGCCTGGCTGGTCGTGACCCTGATCATGGTCTGGGTGATCGCGTTCCGGCTACTCGCCTACGACCGCCTCTACACCGGGCAGCCGTCGGACCTGATCTGGTGGACCACGATGATGCACCTGCCGGCACGGCTCGATCAGTTCGTGTTCGGCATGCTCGCGGCCTGGGCGCATCTGCGGCGCGGTCCGCGCGAGCCGGCTTGGCTGCCGGGCACGGCGCTGATCGCGGGGATCGCCGGGCTCGCGGCCCTGGTCGTCGAACTGGGGCGCCGCGGCAACGTGCTCGACGCGGCCGACGTGCCGTGGATGTTCTTCCACTGGACGCTGATCGGCGCGCCGATGGCACTGATCGTCTACGGTGCGGCCGCCGGCGGACGGCTCGCGACGGCGCTGTTCGCCGGTCCGGTGCTGGCCTTCCTCGGACGCATCAGCTACAGCCTGTATCTATGGCACGGCATCGTGTTCGTGGTCGCCTACCGGACCGGGTTCAGCCAGTGGCCGCCGGCGGCGAGCCTGCTCAAGCTGAGCCTGTGGCTGACGCCGGTGGTGGTCCTGGTCTCGTGGCTGTCGTACCGGCTGACCGAACGCCCGTTCCTGCGCCCGACACCGGCGCGGCGGCCGGCGGCGGCCGGTGCCCCGTCACCTGGGGCGGCTGCCTCAGGCGGCGGCTGACGCGGCGTCGCTGCGCTCGGCCGGCTTGCTGCCGCGCGCGCGCAGCCACGCCGCGTATTCGTCGAGATCGCCGTCGAACGCCTCGACGCGACCATCGGCGACGCGCCAGAACGTCTCGCAGACCAGACCGGTCAGATGGCGGTCGTGCGAGACCAGGACGATCGCGCCACCGAAATCGCTGAGCGCCTCGGCCAGCGCCTCGCGCATCTCCAGGTCCAGATGGTTGGTCGGCTCGTCGAGCAGCAGCACGTTGGGCTTGCGCCAGGCGATCAGCGCCAGTGCGAGGCGCGCGCGCTCGCCGCCGGAGAAGCCGTCGACCAGCTCGAATGCGCGATTGCCGGCGAAGTTCCAGCGGCCCAGGTAGTCGCGGAACTCCTGCGTCGAGGTGCCCGGCGCGATCTCGCGCAGATGGTCGATCGGGCTCTGTCCTTCGTGCAGCGACTCCACCGTATGCTGCGCGAAATAGCCCAGCTGCAGCTCCGGATGCGCGGTGCGCTCGCCGCCGAGCAGCGGCAGTTCGCCGACCAGGGTCTTGACCAGGGTCGACTTGCCGGCGCCGTTCGGGCCGAGCAGGCCGATCCGGTCGCCGGCCTCGAGCCCGAAGCGCACGTCGCCGAGCACGCGCAGATCGCCGTAGCCGGCGTCGACGTGGTTCAGACGCAGCAGCGAATGCGGCAGCTTGACCGGCTCGGCGAAGCCGATCCGGATCTGCCGCTCGGCCCGCACCGCCTCGGTGCCGGTCAGCTTGGCCAGCCGCTTGACGCGCGACTGCGCCTGGCGCGCCTTGCTGGCCTTGGCCTTGAAGCGGTCGATGAAGGCCTGCAGATGCGCGCGCTCGGCCTGCTCCTTCTCGAACGCGATCTGCTGCAGGCGCAGGTGCTCGGCGCGCTGGCGCTCGAAACTGGTGTAGTCGCCGCTGTAGAGCTTGGCGCGCCCCTCGTGCAGGTGCAGCGTATGCGTGCACAGGCCGTCGAGGAACTCGCGATCGTGCGAGATCATCAGCAGCATGCCCGGGTACTTGAGCAGCCACTGCTCGAGCCAGAGCACGGCGTCCAGATCCAGATGGTTGGTCGGCTCGTCGAGCAGCAGCAGGTCGCTCGGCATCATCAATGCGCGCGCCAGGTTCAGACGCACGCGCCAGCCGCCCGAAAAGTCCGAGACCGGGCGCTCGTGCGTCTCGGCCGCGAAGCCGAGGCCGTGCAGCAGGCGGCCGGCCCGCGCGGTCGCGTCGTAGCCGTTGATCTCGGCCAGGCGCTGATGCGCGGCCGCGACGCCGTCCCAGTCCTCTGCCGCCATCGCCGCCGCCTCGGCGCGCAGGATGCCGTGCACCTCGGCATCGCCGGACAGCACGAAATCGATCGCCGGCTCGGGCAGCGAGGGCGTCTCCTGCGCGACGCTGGCGATGCGCAGGCGTCCGGGCAGGTCCAGATCGCCGCGGTCGGCCTCGACCTCGCCCATGATCGCGGCGAACAGACTCGATTTGCCGCAGCCGTTGCGGCCGACCACGCCGACGCGGGCGCCGGCGTGCAGGGCGATGTCGACGTCGGACAGCAGCAGGCGTTCGCCGCGCCGCAGGGCGAAGTTTCGGAAGGCAATCATGATCGGCGTAGTGTAGCCGATCGGCTCGCGGCGTCGGCGCGTCGGCTCCGATATGCCGGCCGTGCTAGCGCCGCGCTGCGGTCGCCAGCGCGATGACCAGCGCGGCCAGCCCGTTCGCGGCGATCTCGCGCACGCGCGCCTCGCACGTGCCGATCTCCTCGGCGACCGCCGCATCGCTCATCGCGAACTCGATGCGCAGCACGAGGACCTCGCGCTCGTGCGGCGGCAAGGTCGAGAGCGCCCGCTCGTAGGCTCCGAGGCGCTCGGGGCCGACCCATTGTTCGATCCTCGCCGAGCCTGCCGGCGCCGTGGGCTGCGTCCGCGCCAGCGCGGCCAAGGCCCGATCGCGCAGCACGACCAGCGGCGCGAGACCCCTCCGTGTCGGTTCGCGGCCGTGCGGCGGTTCGGCCAGCAGTCGCCAGACCCGCTCGGTCGCGCGCGCCAGCGCCTCGCGGTCCGGCGGCAGACGGTCACGCAGCCAGCGCCGCAGCAGCGGCAGCTGTCGCGCGGCGCCGGGCGGCGGCCACTGGTCGTTGGCGGCCGCGCGATGTCCGATCGGGCCTGGGGGCCGATCGGACGCTGCGGCTGCAGCGGTCCTCGACATGGCCGTCTCCTCGGCGAATGACGGCCGCCATGCTCGCCGAGCCGCATTGCCGCGTCCAATCGAACGTATTCACGTACCGATAGCGCACGGTTATCGCCATCGGAGCCGGGAATCGTCCGATAACGCGGCGCTATGCCGACGCGGCGCCGGATGGTGCGGACGAGAACTTGACCTGGCGCAGGGCCTCGTCCGGCAGTGCGTAGGCCGACTCGAGCAGCTCGCCCTCGTGGATGATCTCCGGGAACACCATGCCCGGCAGCGCCTGCACCGCGAAGATCTCCTGGACGCCGCCGGTGAACTTGAGCAGACCGATCGTCTGGCCGGTGCCGATGTGGACGGCCCAGACGCCGGACAGCCGGTCGGCATTGTCCTCGGTGATCGGGATGTCGGTGAACGCATTGCTCTCGCGCAGCTGGGACAGACCGATGAACGCGACCGGCCCGAGGAAATCCAGGCCGCGCGCGAAGCCCGGTACGCGCGCGACGTCGGTCCTGGCGCCGGTCTTCGGATCGACCGTGACCAGCGCGCCGCGGCCCGATTCGAGCACCCAGAGCCGGTTGTCGTACCAGCGCGGCGAGTGCGGCATCGACAGGCCGCGCGTGATCACCTTGTTGGACTGCATGTCCAGCAGCACGCCGCCGTCGCGCTTGTTGACGCGCCAGCCCTGCGGCGTATTGGTCTCGCCGAGCGCGGTCAGATAGCGCGGACGGCCATCGCGCATGCCCAGACCGTTGAGGTGGCAGCGATCCTCCGGCGCGAGGTGACTGACGAACGACGGACGCCAGCGCGGCACGAAACTGGACTTGTTGTCGAGCGTGCACAGGCACGAGAACAGCGTATTGACGAACCACAGGTCACCCGAGCGGTCCCAGGCCATCTCGTGGATGTCGATCGCGCCGGTGACGTGACCGCGCCGTGCGAGGTACACCGCGTCGTGCCGCGGCGGGTCGCCCAGGCGCGCCGCGACGGCCGGCATGTTGCGGAACTCGGCGATCTCCACGCGCGTGCCGAGCGCGATGCGTTCGGCGTCGGCGGCCAGGCCCATCGGCCGGTCGAACGTGCGGAAATGCGTGTTGATCGAGGCGCCGTCGGGCCGCAGGATCACCAGCTTGCCGGCCTGATAGGTGCTGACGATCAGGCAGCCGCCGAGCTGGCGCAGCAGATCCGGAAGATTGGTCGTGTGGACGCTGGCCAGGGCCGAGGCGACGGCATCGGCGTCGGCCGGATCGGGCGCGGGAGTCGGAGTCGTACTGCTCATCGGTCGGGCGTGCGCTGCGGGCGGAGACGAACGCGCATCGTTGACGATCTGCCGGACGCTTGCAATGGCCGCCCCCGCGTCGGCCGGACCGTCCCCGCCCGGCGTGCCGCCGCCGACGCGAGGGTCTATAGTGCCGGCACGACAGTGCGGCGCAGACGATGAACACGCGGCTCTCATCGGCACAGCTCGAATCGTTCGTCGTACTGGCGCGCGAGCTCAAGTTCGCGCGGGCGGCCGAGCGGCTCAACATCAGCCAGCCGGCGCTGACCAAGCGCATCCAGAATCTCGAGGACACCGTCGGCCAGCTGCTGTTCGTACGCTCGCGCGAGGGACTCGCGCTGACCGAATCGGGGCGCCTGCTGCAGCGTTACGCGGCGAGCATCGCGCTGCAGGAGCAGGAGCTGATCGATCGCCTGATCGGCGGGCGTGGCGAGGACGGCGGCCTCGCCGGCTTCTTCCGGCTGATCGCGTTCTCCTCGTCGCTGCGCTCGGTTGCGCTGCCGGCCCTGGCGATCCTACTGCGCGCTCATCCGCGGCTGACCTGCCAGACGATCAAGGGCGAGGCGAACGCCTTGCACGAGATGCTGATCGACGGCCGCGTCGACTTCTGCATCTCGCTGTGCGAATGCGAGCGCATGGGCATCGAGAACGTCCCGATCGGCGTCGAGCGCAACGTGCTGATCGAATCGGCCCGCTACGACGTGCGGCCGGACTGCTACATCGACCACGAGCCGCGCGACAACTTCACCGAGCGCTTCTTCCTCAGCCAGACCGGCGCGACCGTGCCGCGCATGCTGCGCGCGTACTTCGACGACATCTACGGCCTGATCGACGCGGTCTCGCAAGGCATCGGTCGCGCCGTGGTGCCGGTCCATCTGATCCGGCCCGAGCACGCGGTGCGGCCGGTCGCCGGCTACCGTCCGTTCGAGGTCCCGGTGCTGCTGCAGTTCCACGCGCAGCCGCATCCGACGCGGCTGCAGCGTGCCGTGATCGATACCCTCACGAGGGAATGCCCACCACTGCTCAAGGCCAACCGCCTGCGCGGCGAGAGCGGCACGGCGATCGCCGACGACGCCTTGCTGCAGATCGAACGACGGCGGCGTCGCAAGGATCGCAAGGCCGGCGCCTGAGCAGGGGTCGGCGCTGCGGTCCTGCACGAAGGCTGGCCTGCCGCGGATGCAGCGGACAGGTGCCGAGCGCGACATGGCGGCGGGACGGCGGAGCCGGCATGTCGGCGACCCGGCTCGTCGCGGCACCGGACACGCCCGCCTCTGCGCTCGCCGCGATCAGGACTCGGCCAGGATCGCCTCGATCGTCGCGTCCTTGTCGCGCCACAGCGCGTTGATCCAGGCCTGGAAGCGCGCGCGCGCCTCCGGATCACGCTCGTAGCCGCCACCGAGCCGGTCGAGCGGCACGGGCAGGCGCCGCACCACGACGCGCACGCGCCGGACGCGGCCGCTGAGCAGATCGGTCACGCTGGGGCGTCCCTGCGGATAGACCACGGTGACGTCGAGCACCGCCTGCATCAGATCGCCCATCGTCTCGAGCACGAACGCGACGCCGCCGGCGCGCGGCGGCAGCAGATGACGGTACGCAGACTCACTGGACGCCTGCTTGGCCGCCGTGAAGCGGGTGCCTTCGACGAAGTTCATGACCGACACCGGCAGATCGCGGTAGCGCTCGCAGGCCTGGCGCGTCGCCTCGATGTCCTTGCCGCGCAGCTCCGGCCGGCGCTCGAGCTCGGCGCGCGAATAGCGGCGCATGAACGGAAAATCGAGCGCCCACCAGGCCAGGCCGAGCACCGGCACCCAGATCAGCTCGCGCTTGAGGAAGAAGCGCATGAACGGGATGCGCCGGTTGAACACCGACTGCAGCACCGGAATGTCGACCCAGCTCTGGTGATTGCACAGCACCAGATACCACTCGTCGCGACGCAGCCCGTCCAGCCCGTCGACCTCGATGCGTGTACCGCCCAGCGACGCCATCAGAGCGCTGTTGACCGCGATCCAGTTCTCGGCGATCGCGACCAGCGCACGCGACAGCCCGCGCCGCCACGGCGCGACCGGCAGCACGAATTTCAGCAGCGCCAGCACGAACAGCGCCGAGGCATGCGCGATCGTGTGCACGGCGATCAGGACCGCCGCGACGCACGCGGTCAGAACCTGCTTGACGCGCCTGCCCATCGGCGAGTCAGGCTTCCGGCTCGAAGGCCGGCAGCACGCGCTCGACCGCGACGTTCTTCAGCCGCACGTAGCGCGGCAGGCCGTCCTTGCCGGACGGCGGCGGATCCTCGCCGCGGATCAGCGGTTCGAGGTAGCGGCGCGCCCGTTCGGTGATGCCGTAGCCGTCACGGCGGATGAACGAGCGCGGCAGCTTCTTCTCGGCATTGGCGACCCGGGTCAGCGGCACCGGCTCGATCTTCCACCTGTAAGGGGCGTCGGAGGTGCGCACGATCGCCGGCATCACGCCGCTGCGTCCGGCCAGCGCATAGGCGACCGCCGCCCTGCCGACCGCGACCGCGTGCGCAACGTCGGTCCGGGACGCCAGATGCCGCGCCGAGCGCTGCAGATAGTCCGGCTGCGCCCAGTGGTACTTGAGACCAAGCCGGTCCTTGATCCGCTGCGCGATCCACGGCGCCACGCCGCCGAGCTGGACGTGGCCGAACGCGTCGCGGCCGCCGGTCTCGGACAGGAAGCGCCCGTCCGGCGTCTTGACGCCCTCCGACACGACGACCGTGCACCAGCCGACCCGGTCGACGGTCGCCTGCACGCGCGCGAGGAAGGCGTCCTCGACGAACGGCACCTCCGGAAACAGGATGATGTGAGGCGGATCGTCGCCGCCCTTGCCGGCCAGACCCGCCGCGGCCGCGATCCAGCCGGCGTGCCGGCCCATGACCTCCATCACGAAGACCTTGGTCGAGGACTCGGCCATCGAGGCCACGTCCAGGCTCGCCTCGAGCACCGAGACCGCGGTGTACTTGGCGACCGAGCCGAAGCCGGGACAGGTATCGGTCACCGCCAGGTCGTTGTCGACCGTCTTGGGCACGCCGACGACCGACAGCGGATAATCCAGCGCACGGGCCGCGCGGGCGATCTTCAACGCGGTGTCGGCCGAGTCGTTGCCGCCGTTGTAGAGAAAGTAGCGCACGTCGTGCGCGCGCAGCACGTCGATCAGCCGCACGTACTGCGCACGATTCGCCTCGAACGTGCCGAGCTTGAACCGGCACGAGCCGAACGCGCCGCCCGGCGTGTGGCGTAATGCCGCAATCGCCGCTGCCGACTCGGCGCTGGTGTCGATCAGGTCCTCGCGCAGCACGCCGACGATGCCGTTGCGCCCGGCCAGCACCTTGACGCGACGGCGCCGTGCCGCCTCGATCACCGCGCCCGCGGTCGCATTGATCACCGCGGTGACGCCACCCGATTGCGCATACAGCAAATTGCCGCGTTTCATCGCTCCTCCGCCACCGTCGCGGCCGTTTGACACTCCCGGGTGCACCCGTTAGCGTAGCCCGCGCTCGTTTTGAGGGTCTGCCTCGTCGTCGGGGCAGTCTAGCGGATCGCGACAGTCGGGATCGCTCCGCCCACATCCAACGGAACACTCTATGCGACTCGTCCTGCTCGGCGCGCCCGGTTCGGGCAAGGGAACCCAGGCGGCCAGACTCAAGACCGCACTCGGCATCCCGCACATCTCCACCGGAGACCTGTTGCGCGCCGCCGTCAAGGCCGGAACGCCGCTCGGCGTCAAGGCCAAGGCGGTCATGGAGGCGGGTCAGCTGGTCTCCGACGACATCGTGCTCGGCATGCTGGAGGAACGGCTCGCACAGCCCGACGCGAATGCCGGCTTCATTCTCGACGGCTACCCGCGCAACGTCGCGCAGTGCCGCGCGCTCGAGGCGCTGCTCGAGCGGATCGGCCAGCCGCTCGACATCGCGGTCAAGCTCGACGTGCCGAACGAGACGATCATCGGCCGCTGCGAGATCCGCTACGAGGCCGAAGGCCGCGCCGACGACAAGCCCGAGACCGTGCGCGAGCGCCTGCGCGTCTACGCCGACCAGACCGCGCCGGTGGCCGACTACTTCTCCGGCGTCGGCAAGCTGACCGTCGTCGACGGCGTCGGCGAGCTCGACGAGGTCTTCGACCGCATCATGAAGGCGCTGCCGCGCTGACGCCCGCGCCGAATCGACCGCACCGGCCGGGCCGGGAACGGGCCAGATGAAACTGCACATCCTCGGCATCTGCGGCACCTTCATGGGCGGCATCGCCGCCCTCGCGCGCGAACTCGGCCACCAGGTCGAGGGCTCCGACGCCAACGTCTATCCGCCGATGAGCACCCAGCTCGAAGCGCTCGGCATCACGCTCGATGCCGGCTACGCGGCCGAACATCTGGTGCCGCCGCCCGACCAGGTGATCATCGGCAACGCGCTGTCGCGCGGCAATCCGGCGGTCGAGCACGTGCTCGACGCGCGCCTGCCGTACCGGTCCGGCCCGCAGTGGCTCGGCGAGCACGTACTCGGCGACCGCCAGGTGCTGGCCGTGGCCGGCACCCACGGCAAGACCACGACGACCTCGCTGCTGGCCTGGCTGCTGGAGGCGCAGGGCTGCGCGCCGGGCTTCCTGATCGGCGGCGTGCCCGGCAACTTCGAACGCTCCGCGCGCGTCGGCAGCGGTCCGTTCGTGATCGAGGCGGACGAGTACGACACCGCGTTCTTCGACAAGCGGTCCAAGTTCGTGCACTACCGGCCGTCGATCGCGATCCTCAACAATCTCGAGTTCGACCACGCCGACATCTTTCCGGACCTGGCCGCGATCGAGCGCCAGTTCCACCATCTGGTCCGCATCGTGCCCGGCAACGGACGCCTGATCGTCAATGCCGAGGACCGCAACCTGGCACGCGTGCTCGCGATGGACTGCTGGACGCCGGTGGACAGCTTCGGCATCGACGCCGGCGACTGGCGCGCCCACCTGCTCAAGGCCGACGGCTCGGTGTTCCGCGTCAGCCATCGCGGCACGCCCGTCGGCGAGGCGCGCTGGTCGCTGGTCGGACGCCACAACGTCATGAACGCGCTCGCCGCGCTCGCCGCCGTGCACGCGGCCGGCGGCTCGGCCGCCGAGGCGCTGGCCGCGCTGGATGGCTTCGCCAGCGTCAAGCGCAGGCTCGAGCGTCTGGACGCCGGCCCGGACAGCGGCATCACGGTCTACGACGATTTCGCGCACCACCCCACCGCGATCGCGACGACGCTGGAAGGTCTGCGCGCGCGCGTCGGCGATGCGCGCATCCTGGCCGCCGTCGAGCCGCGCTCGAACTCGATGCGGCTGGGCGTGCACGCCGACGAACTCGCGCCGTCGCTGCGCGACGCTGATCGGATCGTCTTCCTGCAGCGGCCGGAACTGCCATGGGACGCGCAGCGCGTGATCGCGGCGCTCGACGGCCGCGGCCAGGCCGCCGCCAGCGTCGACGCGCTGCTGGACGCGCTCGCCGCGATGGCGCAGCCGGGCGACCACGTGGTGTTCATGTCGAACGGCGGATTCGAAGGCGCACCGCGGCGATTCGCGGCGCAGCTGCGCGGCTGAGGTGCCGATCGCTGCGGACATGGGCCCTTGCTAGACTCGCCTTGATGGCCTGTGCCGACCGCAACGACCTGCCGCTGTTTCCGCTGTCCAATGTGCTGTTTCCGGGCGGGGTGCTGCGGCTGCGCATCTTCGAGCCGCGCTACCTGGACCTGGTCCGCGAGTGCTGCCGCGACGGCAGCTGCTTCGGCGTGTGCCTGATCATCGAGGGCAGCGAGGTCGGTGCGCCGGCGGTGCCGGCCGCGATCGGCACGATCGCGCGGATCACCGACTTCTACACGCTCGACCGCGCCTGCTCGGCATCACCGCCGAGGGCGGCGAGCGCTTCCGCGTCGAACGCACGCGTGTGCGCGACAACGGCCTGATCCGCAGCGAGGTCTCGCGCTGGGAGCCCGAGGCGAGCCAGCCGGTACCGGCCGAGTTCGGCCTGCTGCCGGTCATTCTCGATCGCCTGCTCGCGCAGATGAATCTGCCGGCGCGCAACGAGGACCGGCGTTGTTTCGACGATGCGAGCTGGGTCGGCTTCCGCCTCGCCGAAGTGCTGCCGCTGGCGACCGACGAGCGCCAGCAGATGCTCGAGACCACCGATCCGCTGCAACGCCTGACGCTGCTGCGCGATGCGCTGCCGCGCTTCCAGCGCGAGTGACGCTCCCGTCCACCCGAGATTCCCGAGGAACCGACATGACTTCGCTGGCCGGCAAGACCCTCTTCATCACCGGCGCCTCGCGCGGCATCGGCCTGGCGATCGCGCTGCGCGCGGCCAGGGACGGTGCGAACGTCGTGATCGCGGCCAAGAGCGACGTACCCAATCCCAAACTGCCCGGTACGATCCACAGCGCCGCCGCCGCGGTCGAAGCCGCCGGCGGTCGGGCGCTCGCACTGAAGGTCGACATCCGCGAAGAGGACCAGGTGCGCGCCGCGATCGAGCGCACCGTGTCGACGTTCGGCGGCCTCGACGTCCTCGTCAACAACGCCAGCGCGATCTGGTTGCGCGGCACGCTCGACACGCCGATGAAGCGCTTCGATCTGATGCAGCAGGTCAACGCGCGCGGCAGCTTCGTCTGCGCGCAGGCCGCACTGCCGCATCTGCTGGCCGCCTCCAATCCGCACATCCTGACACTGGCGCCGCCGCCCTCGCTCGATCCGCGCTGGTGGGCGCCGCATACCGGCTACACGCTGGCGAAGATGGGCATGAGCCTGGTCACGCTCGGCCTGGCCGCCGAGTTCGCCGGGCGCGGCATCGCGATCAACGCCCTGTGGCCGCGTACGATCGTCGCGACCGACGCGCTCAACATGATTCCGGGTGTCGCGCTCGAACGCTGCCGCAAGCCGGACATCGTCGCCGATGCCGCGCACGCGGTCCTGACCACGCCGGCCGCCACGCTCAACGGACGCTTTCTGATCGACGAGGAGGTGCTGCGCGCGCGCGGCGTCGAGGATTTCTCCGGCTATGCGGTCGACTCCGCGCAGACGCCGCTGATCGACCTGTTCCTCGAGAGCTGAAGCCGCTCAGCGCAACCAGCGGCGCCAGCCGCGCACCGGGCGTTCGCGCCGCTCGGCGCCGGACGCGGCCTCGGCGGCCTGCGTCCGCAGCCGCGCGACCTCCGCCTCGAGCTCGGCGATGCGCGCGCCGGCCGCCATGTTCTTGCGCACCTCGTGGTTGTAATGCGCGTAGACCGACTCGTCGCGATCGCCGAACAGCGACAGCGCCGGCAGGTCGGCCGGCAGCTCGCCGCGGCCGCAGACCGCGACGTAGTAGATCGGCGCGTACTCGAGCCCGGGAGACGGTGCGGCGTCTCCGGCCCGGGGCGAGGTCCACAGCTGACTGCCGCCCGGTGTCCCGTCGAGCGACCACAGCGCCGACTGGAACAGCAGCTTCTGGCCGTACAGCCGGATGCTGCGGAAATGCGGGCTCAGCAGGTCGATCAGCTCCTCGCGGTAGAGTTCGCGTACGTGAAACTCGTTCTGGAAGCCCATCGCGTCGGAGTAGCTGCGCTTGTCGGGCGAGGAGATGATCAGCAGGCCATCGGCAGCCAGGACGCGCGCGAAACCCTCGATCATGCGCTCCTGCTCGTGCAGGTGCTCGAGCGTCTCGAACGAGACGACCACGTCGAAGCGGGCGTCGTCGAACGGAAGCTGCGTCGCGTCGCCGTGCACGAACTCGAGATTCGGACGCGCGCCGTAGCGCTCGCGCGCGTGCGCGATCGCCGCCTCGGACAGATCGACGCCGACGACGGCGGCCGCCGATCGCGCCATCAGCTCCGATCCGTAGCCTTCTCCGCAGGCCACATCGAGCACGCGCTTGCCACGTACCACATCGAGCGCGAACGCATAGCGGTGCCAGTGCTCGTACCAGATCTCGCGCACGCACTCGGGCGTGAAGCGCTCTCCGGTGAACGGCAGCGCGGCGGTGTCGGACTCATCGGCCATCGGGCACCTCGGTATCGGATCGGCGGGCGCGGTCGACCGCGTCGGGCCAGCGGTGTTCGAGACGCACCAGCCCGAACTCGCGCGACTCGCCGCGTATCGTGATCGCACGCTCGACCGTGTCGAATGCGCGCACGCCTTCGCTGTCCATCGAATGCACGCGCAGGCTGTAGCTGCCCGGCAGCAGGGGCAGCCGCGGAAAATCGATTCTCGCGACGAAGGTATCGCCATCGCGGACCGGCGCGACCGACTCCATCTCGGTCGTCACGCCGTAGACCGGGGTCCCGTCGGCACGCGCGAGCCCGAACGCGACGACCGGCAGGCGGCCGTCGCGCGAATGGATCCTGGCCTCGACCTGCAGATCCGCTCCGCACTCGAGCACGGTCGGCCGGTCCGCGGCCACGCCGTTGAGCGCGACGCCGATCACCGCGAACTCCTGCGAGGCATCGACCTTCTGCGATCGTGCCGCCTGCTCGCCGCTCTTGCGCTCCTGGTAGGCGAGGTAGGCCTGCGTCACGTCGAACACGTCGCCGTATGCGGCGACGCCGCCGTCGCGCAGCCACAGCGCGTGCCGGCACAGCTTCTGGACGTGGTACATGCTGTGCGATACCAGCAGCAGCGTGCCACCGCCGCCGAGGTAGTCCTCGATCCAGCGGATGCACTTCTTCTGGAACGCCTCGTCGCCGACCGCGAGCACTTCGTCGGTGATCAGCAGGTCCGGCCGCAGCGCGGCGACGACCGCGAAGCCGAGCCGCACGACCATGCCCGAGGAGTAGTGCTTGACCGGTTCGTCGATGTAGCGGCCGATGTCGGCGAACGCGATGATCTCGTCGAGCTTGGCGCGCAGTTCGGCCGGCTTCAGACCGTACAGCACCGCACTCATCGTGACGTTGTCGCGGCCGCTGTACTCGGGGTGGAAGCCGGCGCCGAGTTCGAGCAGGGCACCGACCCGGCCGTCGACGCGCACGCTGCCCTCGCTCGGCGTCAGCACGCCGGCGATCAGCTTCAGCAGCGTGGACTTGCCTGCGCCATTCTCGCCGATGAGGCCCAGCGACTCGCCGCGCCGGACGCGCAGATGGACGTCATGCAGCACCGGGATCGAGTCGACCCCGCGACGGCCGGTCATCAGCGACGCCAATGCCCGCAGGCGGTCGCGGCGATGGAACACCTTCGGATAGCGCTTGCCCAGACCGGAGGCCTGCACCAGCACCGAGGGCAGCGCGGCATCGTGGGTCATTGCGAAACCCGCACGACGGGGTGGCCGCTCGAGAGCGGAGCGTCTCCGCGGCGTTCGAGCCGCCGCGCCCGCGTCTCCTTCGCCCGATCGGAAGCCGCCATCCGGGCGTTCACAGGAAGTCCTCGAAATGACGGTCCAGACGCCGGAAGAACCAGCTGCCGATCAGCATCGCCGCCACGGCGACGAGGACGGCGATCGCCAGCCGCGGCGCCTCGATGTGCCCGTATCCGAGCAGCACGCTGCGAAAACTCTCGGCGTAGAACGTGAACGGATTGAGGTCCAGCCAGTGGCGCAGATGCTCGGGCAGCGATTCGCGCGCGTAGAAGACCGGAGCGGCGAACATCATCAGCATCAGGATCTGTCCGAGCGCCTGGATCAGGTCCCGGACGAACACCTGCAGCGCGGACAGTACCAGGGCCAGACCGGTCGTCAGCAGCAGCAACGGCACGTACAGCAGCAGCGCCAACGGCAGACCGGCCAGATCGATCCGTTGGCCGAGCAGTTTCAGGATCAGCACGATGGCGACGAAGCCGAGCGAGTGGACCAGGAAGCTCGAGCCGACCGCCGCGAACACGAACACCTTGCGCGGCAGCGCGATCTTGCCGATCAGGGCGGCGTTCTCCTGGACCGCCGTCGTCGATCGCAGTATCGCCTCGGAGAACGCGGTCCACGGCCACAGCGCCGTCACCAGGAACGGCACGAAGCCCGGCGCGTCGCTGCCGGGCAGGCGCGCCTTGAACACATGGACGAAGACGAACGTATAGACCGCCAGCTGCACCAGCGGCTGGATCAGGGCCCACAAGCCGCCGCTGAAACTGCCGGAAAAACGGTTGCGCAGTTCCCGCTGCAGGAACTGGCCGATCAGGGTCAGAGAATGCGTCGGCACGGCGAAGGCTGACTACCGGGACGATGCGAGTTCGAGTATGCGAATCGTTGCACGAGGCAGCGGCATCGGCGATGCGGAAGCGATCACCGTTCTCAGGTATCGCTGTTCGCAGCAGCGACCGTGTAGCGGTCCCGCAGCGATGCCAATGCGTCCGGATTGGTCTCCAACGGCGTTTTGTGCAATCCGCCGATGTACTCTTCGACGGCCCGCCGCAGGTATTCCCGCTGCTTCTGTTCGATGATCGCATCCTTCACTTCGGCGAAGCTCAGCTGGCGGTCGGCCACGCGCGAAGTCACCTTCAGGATGTAGAAGCCGGCGATGGTCTCGACCGCGCCGGAGACCGCACCGGGTCCGGCAGCGGCCCGCGCCGCGGCTTGCAGCGCGTCCGGGTGGCGATCCGAACCGACGTCCTCGAGTTCGCCGACCTCGATGCCGGCCTGCCCCGCTTCGGCCATCTGGCGACTCAGCGCGTCGAAGCGCTCGGCGCTGCCGTCGATCTGCTCCGCCAGTTCGGCGGCCTTCTTGCGCGCAGCGGCGACGCTCTCGGCTTTGGGCTTGCCGCGCTCCCGCTCCAGCTCGGTCCTGATCAGGATGTAGCGCGCATCGATCCGACCGGGCTCCACGTAGCGCTTGCGATCGGCCTGGTAGCTTTCTTCGGCCAGTGCGGTCATGTCCGGCAGATTCGAGGCATCACGAATGCGCTCGATCTGCTGCTTGAAGAGCTCCTCGTCCGACGCCTGCGCCGCCTGCGCCTTGAGGATCGGATCGGATCCGAGCTGATGTTCCCGCACGTCCCGCGCGACCAGCTTCTGGTTGAGCAGGTTCTGCAGCACCTGCTCGATGCGCTTGGGACTGTCGAAGAAACCGGCCCGATCCTTCTCGGGGATCGTCTCTGCAAAGCGGTCGACGTCCTCGAAGCGCACGTCGATTCCATCCTGGCGGAGCAGGACGTCCGGGGGCAGGCCCTCGGCGCAACAAGTCAAGACCGGGGTACTCAGGAGCAGACCGAGAAATACCAGTTTCTTCAACATCATCAGCAGTGTCGAATCCTAAAAAAAGCCGCCTCGTCGTGCGAAGCGGCGTTCGGTGAGTGACGATCTCTCCGCATCGGGAAAGTCGTCCGGGTGCATCGTACAGATGCACCCGGACGACAGCGTCACTGCGGCGGATCAGGGCAAGGAACACCGGTATTGAAGCATTGCGCCTGATACTGCATGCGGCAAGCTCCAGATCCCGCCGCGCATTCGGATGGCGTCTGCGCAGTCGTCGGGAGGGCTGCATAGATCATGTTGAGGTAATACTTCTGTCCAATCGTCAGATTGCAGGCATTGGCGCCATTGACGCTGTAGAACAGCTTGCCGGTACCTCCCATCCCACTCCTGAAGCACGTCGGGGGAATGGCCGCGCTGGTCGAAGACGTGCCGAAGTCACCGCAAAGCGTGCTGATCGTCATCGACATGCCCTGGCCGCCACCACCCCAGTCCTGGAAGGCGGTCGGACTGCCCTCCAGAGCGAAGTTACCGGGAAGCGTCGGGGTGAACTCCAGCGATACGTACTGACGTCCGCCGAACTGCACGCCGGCGACGATGCCCAGACGATGCGGCCACGGCAGCAGGGTGCCGCCCTGATTGCCGTTGCGGCCGAAGACGTGTTCCCACTTCGTCGTCGGTGAGACGACCGACGGTCCGGTACCGGACTGGTAACGCACCGTGCCTTCGGTCACGCGCGTCCATCCAGCCGGCGCGACACAGCCGGTCGGAGCCGCCGATACCGTAGCCGCAATCTCCGACACGTTGGCCGTCTGAGCATTGCCGTTGTACGTGCACGTCAGCTTGAACTTGTAGGTTCCGGCGACGGCAGGCGTCAGAGTCAGGTTGTGCTGAGCCGCACAGCTCGACGTCGAGTTGCATGCGACACCGCTGGTCGGCCACGGCCAGGAGCCCTGCTGACCGGCCGGGATTTCGCTGCCGTCATAAACGCACAGATCCGAATTGGCCGCAGCCCACTGCACCTGGGCGCTGGTGCCGATCGCCCAGTCACCGGGAAGCACCCAGTTTGCAGGACCTGGATTGATCGCAGGAACAGGCTGCGGCGCCGTCTGGCAGTTCTGGCCGAACGTGCCGGTCGCCTTCAGATGGCCGGTCGTCGGATCGGCCGTTACACCGCCGGCATTGGTCGTGAAGATGCAGGGATTCGGCGACTGCGAAGTGTCGGTCAACTCGATGACGGTCTGGCCGTGCGCGAAAGACGAGAAGGCCAGGACGGCCGTCAACGAGACGAAACAGTGGTTCAAGCGGGGCATGAGCGGCATTGCAGGGCTTCCCTGAACATAAGCGATCGGATTGTAGTTTGTTTTCTCAACCAAAGGTGCAAAGTCGCCGTTAAATCAAGAAGCCCACCGTTTTCGTGATACGCAAAAAAAAGAGGAGGCTTGCGCCCCCTCTTTCTTGAAACACCAAGTCGAGCTTGGATTACGAGCAGACGCTCTCGCCCGCCGTGCACGACCGGCTCGAGCGATGACGATACACGCCCGAGTAGTTCGACATCACGCCAGCGGTGACGTTCTCGTTGACCAGGTTGGTCGCCCAGAAGCCCGTGGTCGGCAGACCATGGAACACGTTGCCGTTCAGCGACGGACGCAGCGCGTGCGCTTCGCCGCTCGGGGTCAGGTCGAGGCGGACCCAGCCATCCGTACCCACGGTCGGGCGGATGTTGGTGACCAGCTTCGAACCCAGCACGCCGGACTCGGTCGGAGCAGCGCTGACGTCGAGGAAGCTGATGACGTTGGTCTCACGGCACAGCGACGACGGCGGAGCGCCCGGGGGCGGCGGCGAGAAGCCCGACGTCGGGCCGGACGTGGTGCGCTCTTCGCGGTCGTAGATGCTGATGCCGATCTCGACGCACGAACGACCCGAAGCGAAAGCCTCGGTGAACGGCGCAACCGGAGCGGCCGCGTTGAACAGACGGTCGACGTAGAAACGCTTGGTCGGGAACGTCACGACCCAGTCCGAGTTCGCGCCGATCGCCGGAGCGACGGTGTACTCGTTGTAGATCGAGTCGGCCGTCAGCGTGGCGCTGACCGCGTCGATGGCCGTACGCGGATCCGTGGCGTCATAGACGCTGGTCGCGACGTACGTGCCCAGCGGGACGAACGCGGTG
Organism: Dokdonella sp.; assembly: GCA_024707225.1. Taxonomy (GTDB): domain Bacteria; phylum Pseudomonadota; class Gammaproteobacteria; order Xanthomonadales; family Rhodanobacteraceae; genus Dokdonella. The sequence goes on from JANQAE010000004.1 coordinate 104,032, forward strand.
GCCGTGGCGCCGCCGACGTCGTTCACGCTCGACAGAGCCGGGAACAGGTTCTCGGTGCCGGTGAAGATCGTCGAAGCCGAGAAGCCGTCCAGCGCGTCGGCGTTGAACGAGTAGTACGTACCCTGACCGACGTTGGCGATCGCGCCACCGCCGAACAGACCGCCGCTCGGAGCCGACATGTCGGCATTGGCAGCAACCAGGTTACGCACGGTCGCGCAACCGCCCGGCGTGCCGCTCGAGCCGTGCGTGATGGCGTTCTCGGTCGAACCCGTCAGCGTCGCCATTTCGATGATCTCGAAATGACCTTCGCGGGTACGAGAGATCGTCTGCGGACCGGAGTCGCCGGCGTAGCCGAACGAACGGAACTCGACGTACGGCGCACCGCCGACCGTGCCTTCACCCTCGGTGAACGCCGGCGAGGTGCAGCTGCGGTCGCGCGTCAGGATCGCGGCGCCATCGCTTTCGACACCGATGTCCTCGAGCGCGAAGATCGTCGCGGTCCAGACGTCGTAGCGCGACAGCCACAGGTTGAAGTCGAGCACTTCGCGGCTGTTGTAGCCTTCCAGGAAGCGGACCTTGACGGCCTTGCCACGGCTGGTGGTGTTGACGACCGACAGATAGGTCTGCTGACCCTTCTCGACCGTGTAGTACGGATAGAGCAGGACCTGGCCGAGACCATCGGGATTCAGGTCGACGGCGTTGGCCAGGCTCGCGAAGCCTGCGACGCCGGCGATACCGGCGATCACAGCAGTCGTCAAGCTGTTCTTCTTCATCACAAACTCCTAATTAGGACCACAGGGCTTTTTTGCTTTCACCAGTCCCACGCCGGCGATCAGCGACTCCCCGACTGCCGCTATCGGGACTGGGCAACAGCGCCGCCATGTTAAGGCAAAGGAAAGAGGCATGCAATCCCCATCCGAAACCTCCCTTTATGACAGCGAAATCAATCACTTGATGAACATCATTCACTCGGCAGATAGTACCAGCGGCCGCCCGATCGGATCCAGGTTTCGCGCAACGGCGCAAACGCTTCCTGGGGCTTTGCGACGCCCAGTCCCGGCAGGCGGATCGTGTGGTCGACCAGCAGGAACACGCTGCAACGATCGACCTCGCACTCCTTCTTGACGAAGGTCACCTTCTTCCAATTGATCGGCCGCACGTTCATCGCCGCCGCGTAGGTCTCGCGCGTGCGCGTGGAGCGATAGCCAGGCGACAGCAGGTCGTAAGCCTTGTCGGCCTGCCGCGCGATCAGGTAGTCCCATCGCTGTACCGCGAGCGTGTCGATGGCATCGGGCGAACTGCCGCCACGCACGCCGCCGGTAGCGCAGCCGCCGATCAGGGCGGCCAGCGCGACGAATACGAAAAGACGTCCGAACAGGCTACGCCTGGAATGGTCGAGACTCATCTTGAGATCCTTTGCATGAGTGGAACGCATGTCGTGTCGTGAACCGTCGGAACGACGCACCGACATGCAGGGCGACGCTCGGACATCGCCGAGACGCCGCGGTTCAATCTCGGCGCGTCACGGCGTCGGCCGCAGCGGCACCGTCTCGGCCGGACGCAACGGCTCGATCGTCACGTTCGACTTCGGCAGCGGACGCAGCGATTCGAACTGGCGCTGATATTCGTCGGTGACGCTGCGAGCGTCCTGACTGTTGGCGATCACCTGCGGCGTGATCACGACGATCAGCTCGGTGCGCTGACGGGCCTTGGTGGTGCTGCCGAACAGCTTGCCGAGCAGCGGAATCTTGCTGAGACCCGGCACGCTGGATTCGCCGTTCTGCTCGTTCTCCGAGATCAGACCGCCGAGCAGCACCGACTCGCCGCTCTGCACCGCGATCTGCGTCTGCAGCTGGCGCTGGTTGATCGGCGGATTGCCGTTCGCGGTCGGCGTGCCGGGATTGCTGACCTCCTGCGAGACTTCCATGTAGACCAGGCCGCCCGGATTCACGCGCGGCTTGACCTGCAGGATGATGCCGGTGTTGAGGTACTGCACCGTGCCGTAGCCGGACGAGGTCGTCGCCGGCGTCGACGAAGATCCGCTACCGACCGTCGACGGCACGGTATAGCCGGTGTAGTAGGTCTGCTGCACAGGAATCTGCTGACCGACGTTGATCTGCGCTTCCTGGTTGTTGGTCACGACCAGCGACGGCGCCGACAGTACCTTGGCCACGCCGCTCGACTGCAGCGCGCTCAATGCGACCTGGAACTTGCTGTTGAGATACGACCAGAAAATCGTCGAGGATGCGGCGCTGGGACCTGCGTCGCCGAGCAGACCGCGCTGGCGGTCGTGCGTGCGCACGTAGGGTTCGCCGTTGGGATAGCCCTCGCCCTGCAGGCCGGCGAACCACCACTGCACGCCGTACTGCAGGTCGCCGCTCAGGCTGACCTCGAGGATCTTGGTTTCGATGTGGACCTGCAGCGGCGCGATGTCGAGCTTGCGGATCGCGGCCTGCACCGAATCCCACTCCGACGGCGTCGCCATCACCAGGATCTGGTTGTTCTCCTCGATCGCGGTGATGCGCATCTGCTTCTCTTCGCCCGCACCGCCGGAGCTGGCCGGGCGCGGCGTCGACTCGGTCTTCGGCGCTTCGGTCTGCGCGTTCTGGGTCTGGCGGTTGCCGTAACCCATCGACGAGCCGCCGGTGCCGCCGAGCGCACCGACCGTCACCGGCTTCAGACCGGGCGCGACCGAGCCGGACGTGCTGCGCCGGCCGCCGCCGCCGCTGCTCGCGCCGAAGATGTCGCTGAGGTAATCGGCGAGGTCGACCGCCTTGATGTTCTTGACGTCGTAGGTATAGAGCTGGGTCGCGTTCTCGGCCGCTCCGGTATCGAGCCGGCGCAGCCACTGCTCGGCCTGCTCGAGGTATTCGGGCTGCGGCGTGATCACGATGACCGAATTGACCGACTCCAGCGGCATGAAGCGGAACATGCCGGCCAGCGGCGACTCGCCCTCGGCGCCGAACAGCTTCTGCAGCTCCGGCAGGATCTTGCCGACCTCCTGGTGCTGCAGCGCGTACACGCCCATCGACATGCCCTTGAGCCAGTCGACGTCGAAGGTCTCGATCGTGCGCTTGTAGTTGACCAGTTCCGACGCGGTGCCGGCCATCACGAGCAGGCTGCGCGCGGTGTCGATGTTGATGATCGCTTCGGGCTTGGCGTACGGCTTGAGCAGATTGGCCATCTGCGACGGCGACACGTAGCGCAGCGGAAACACGCGCAGCTCGTAGCCGCGCGCGGCGTCCGGCGGCGCGATGCGCGGCGTCAGCTTGCCCGGGATCGCGTCCTTGAGCTGCAGCACCGTATAGCGGCCACCCTCGCGGACCAGCGTGTTGCCGGTCCACTGCAGCAGCGTCTCGAGCGTCGACATCGCGTCCTCGGGCCGGATCGGCTTGGACGTGGAGAACGTGACGTTGCCGCCGACGTTCGGCGCGATGATGTAGTTCTCCTGCAGCAGATCGCCGAGGATCGCCTTGACGACGGCCTGGATCGGCTGATTCTCGAAATTGAACACGACCTGGCCTTCACCGGCGGCCGCCGTGCCCGCGCCGCGCGCGGCCTGCTCGTTGATGAAGCGACCGGTGCCGACCTGGATTTCCGGCTTCGGCGGCTCGCGCCGCGCGTTCTCGTCGGGATTGATCGAGATCGCGCCGCTGCCGCGCTCCTGCTCGTCGGAGAGCGATCGCACCGGCGGGGTCGGCGCGATCGCATTGTCCGCGGTCATCGGACCGCCGTCCGGAGCGGTGGCGCGCGGAGCCGGCGTGGTGGCGCAACCGGCCATCAGGGCCAGCGACAGCGCGATCAGCAGGGTCTTCGGTTTCAACGACACGTCACTCTCCATCAACTTGACCGCAGCATGGGGCGGTTCTGCGATACGGCGATCCAGGCTGGGCCGGGTTTCGCGGGCCGTCCAGGCGGGCTCCCGCGCGGCGCGCGGTCGTGCGGACGAAGGTTTCGATCGCATCATTTCTGTTCACCCGACTGCTGTTGCTGCCGCAGCTTCTCGGCTTCCTCGCGCATCTGGCGCCTGCGCGCCTCGATGCGCTTGGCGAGGTCTTCGTTGCTGCTGCCGCTCTGGACCGGCTGTCCGCCCGGCTGCGGCGTGCCCGGTTTGGCGTTGCCGGGCGGCGTGCCGCCCGGCGAGCGCATGTTCGGCGCAGGTGCCACTGTACCGGCGACCTCGAGCTCGACCTCGCTGCGCTCGTTGTTGATGCTCTCGAACACGACCGAGCGCGGATTGATCTGGACCAGCGTCCAGGCGGCCTGGTCGCCTTCCAGCGGCATTCCGACCTTCAGCGAGAGCGGCTGGTTCCGCGTCTTGTCGGTGATCAGTGCGATGCGCGTGTCCGGCGTCACGATCACGCCGGTCAGCTGGATGTTCAGCGGTACCTGCGGCGGCGCGTCGGTGGCCGCCGTGGCCTCGACCGGCGCCGGTCGGCGGTCCTCGTTGAACAGCGGCCGCTGATCGATCGCGGCGAACGTCGTCAGCGGCGGCGGCACGAACGAGGCGCGGTCGATGCTGCCCGCGGCGAGCTGGCGTGCGCCTTCGCTGTCGCTGAGCCAGCCGTAGCCGCGCCCGTAGCCGGCATAGAGCACGAGCAGCACGGCGCCGAACACGGCGCAGACGCCGAGCAGCACGCGGGTGGTCATCTCGGCGGCGCGGATGTTCATTTCGGCGCCCTCCCCGACTGCCGGATGTAGCCCGACAGATTGAACCGCACGTCCAGCGGCTGCACCGCGCGCCCGGCCACCGGGCGGCACGTAGCTCTGCTGCTTGTAGATCATCAGCTGGTCGGCGAACAGATACGGCTTGCCGCTCTCCAGGTCGTACAGCACGGCCGACAGCTGCTCCAAATCGCAGCGCATGCGCACGCTGATCGTGACGCGCCGGTAGAGCTCTTCCTCAGTGCTGGTGTAGGACTGCGAGCTGACCACCTGACAGCGATTGCTGTCGGGCGCGTGCTCGCCGACGACCTGCTTGAGGCGCTGGATCAGACTGGCCGAGGCCGCATTGACGTCGGCCTCGGGCATGAAGGCCTGGTTCTCCTGCTCGTAGGCGCGGATCTCGCCCATCTTGAGGTCGATCTGCGGCTGCTCGGCGATCGTGCGCGCGAACCGCAGCTGCTGCTCGCGCAGATCGGCCATCTGTTCGGTGTACTGCAGATGCGGCGCCACGAACCACCAGTGGAAACCGAGCATGTAGACCAGCAGCAGCACGATCGCCAGCAGGATCACCGCCAGCAGCCGGCCGTCCTTCGGAGCCTTGATCTCAAGCGCCATCGCCGGCTCCCTTCGCAGCCTCGCCTTCCGCACCCTCGGCCGCGGTCGTCCGCTTGAGGCCGGCGGTGATCTGGAAGCGCTCCTTGCTCGTCCTGGCGTCGGGCTGGATCGCGCCCTGGAACGTGGGATTGGCCAGATACGGCGATTCGGCGAGCAGACCGATCAGCTTGGCCGCCTCGCGACTCTGTCCCTGCAACTGGACCTGGCCGTTCTCGATGTTCATGCGCTCGAGAAACGTGTCGTCGGGGATGCGCTGCGTGAGGTCCGCGAGCACCGCGACCATCAGCGGCTCGTTGCGCTTCTTGTCGGAGAGAAAATTGGCGCCGGCGATCGAGTCGACCAGGCTGCGTTTGAGATCGGACACCTGCCGCGCCTGCGCATCGGACTGGCTGACCTTCTCGCGCATCGACTCGACCGCAGCGGCGCGGTTGTCGAGCCATTTGGACATCGCCAGCAACAGCAGCACCAGCGCGAGAACGATCAGGCCGAGATTGAGCGGCAGGCGCAGATCACGACGGCGCGCCCGCCGTTCCGGCGGCAGCAGGTTGATGTGGCTGCGCTGGCCGCCGTGGCCGGCGCGCCAGATGTCGACGCCGTCGATCGCCAGCGCGCCTCCGGCCAGGCTGGCCAGTTCGGCATCCAGCTGCGGCCTGGGCAGCAGCACCAGCTCGACATGCAGACTGCGGCCGGACGCATCGCGGCCTACCACGCGGCTGTCGAAATAGATCTGGTCGGCCTTGAACGGTGTCTGCCGGTCCATCTCGAACGACAGTACCTGACGCAGATTCTCCTCCGCGGCGGCCGGCAGGGTGATCGTCCGGCGCAGCACGCGGCCCGCGTCGATGCAGTAGATCGCCTGCACCGCCGGATCCTCGATGCGTTCGCGCAGCCGGCGATACTCGGCGACCTGCGCCTCGGGCGCCAGGCTGCGCGCGATGCGGCCCAGTTCGGTCGGCGCGGCTCTCCCGCGCTCGCGCAGCACCACCACCTCATCGCCCTGCTGGCCGAGCAGCAGCGTCTCGTTGCGGTCGGCGATCAGATCGCGCCAGCGCTGCGGCAGGCAGGCGAGCAGGCTCTCGCCCCACCAGGCGAAGAACGCCGGCAGCGGAGTCTTGGCAAGGCGCGTCCGCAGACGCGCCAGCTGTCTGTCCAGCGTTTCGATCAGCACGTTCAGGAATTTTCCCCATCCCGCCAGCGCAGGATTGCATAAGGGCGCCCCGCAGCACCGGCGCCGCCCATGCGGACCGTGGCGTCCAGTTCGGCACTGGCACCATTGGGCAGCGTCGCACGGCAACGCACACTATACGTCAGCCCCCCTCCGTCCGCCATGAGCGGGGTCCCGTCGGGCAGGGTGAGGCTCTGCAGCTCCGGCGAGCCCGGCTGCAGCATCTGGCGCTGCTGGATCAGCTGCTGCGCGTAGTCGTTGGTCATGCCCGGCAGCGCCCGCAATGCCTCGATCGGGGCGTAGGCCGCGCTCGGCGTATTGCGGCCGGAGTAGATCGTGATCGCCGGCTCGATCGCGGTGAAGATCTCGTAGCTCATGCCGAGCACCTGCTGCAGCTCCGAGACGGTCTCGAACGGCCCGTTGCGCGGGCCGTAGGACAGGCCTACGTCCTTGTAATCCTTCGCTTCCGCGCCGAGCGGCCGGGCCAGATCGTCCGGATCGCGCCAGTCCTCGATCGCGTCGGCCAGCTCCTGGGCCTTGTCGAACTCGACCCCGGCCGAGGTCAGCAGATTGGTCATCACCATGATGTCGGCGGTATTGATGTCGATCTTGCCGGCATCGTCGGTGATCCGCACGTCGATCTCGGCGTCGCCGAACCCGAACCGGTAGCTGCGCCCGTCGGCCTGCCAGCGCTGCATCGGGTCGTGCATGCGCAGTTCGTAGACGGCCAGATTGAGCCCGGCCTCGGCCGCGTAGCGCGCCTGCGTGGTCTCGAACAGATGGCGCGACTGCAGGTTCTCGGTGCGCGCGATCATCGAGAAGCTGCCGAGCAGCACCGCGACCATCGCGATGACCCACAGCACCAGGACGAAGGCGATGCCGCGTTGCGCACGCGGGAACGAGGCGCCGGTCACCGGATCTGCCCCTGCATGTTCTTCTGCGGCACGCCGTAGGCCGGCTGCGGCGCCGACTGGCCCGGAATCGCCTGCTCGCCGTCGCGTCCGATGTACGGCCGCCGCATCGAGCCGACGTCGAGCACGAGCGGAATCTCCATGTCCGGGAATACCGCCTGGCTGTCGTCGGCCATCTCGAGCCGGATCCGCACCATGACCGGGGTCAGGCTCGGATCCTCCCAGTCGTCCTGCCAGTCGCCGAGATTGCCCTCCTCGTCGAAGCCGCGGTACTCGAAGCGGCCGCCGCGGATGCGGTCCACCAGCATGACCGGCTCCACATCGGCCTCGCGCAACTGGCGCAGGTCGAACCCGTTCAGCATCGCATGCGTGAACACCAGCTCCTTGCCGCCACGCACGTTGGCCAGCTCCAGCGTCTGCACGTACGGCCCGCCCTTGGACAGGTAGCCCGGCATCGGCGCGACGAAGCGCATGAAATCGCGCTTGCCCTCGAACACGAAGTTGACGCCGGTGCTGTCGTCGCGATCGAAGCCCAACGGCATGACGCGGCTGATCTGGCGGCGGATGAATTCCTGCGCGACGCGGATCCGGTTGATCGTGTCGACCGCGCTCTCGCCGGACTGCATCGCCTTGACCGTGGTCCTGATCGCACCGTAGGTGCCGGCCAGCAGCAGACCGAGCAGCATCGTGGCCAGCATGACCTCGATCAGCGTGAAGCCGCGGGCGCGTACGGCGCTCATCGCTTGGTCCCGGCGGCGCGGCTGCCGGTCGCGCCGGCGTTCGCAGACGGCGCCTGGTTGCGCATGCTCGGCATGTTGACACCGCCGCCGCCCGACAGGCCGCTGCCATCGTCGGGATTGGTCGCGCGCAGCGTCGAGAAGGTCTCGCTGCGCGGATTGTTCCTCGATCCCCAGATCACGGTCAGGTCGAGCTGGTAGATCTCCACCGGCGACACGCTCAACGCACCGCTGTTGCCGACCTGGGCCGCCGCGCTCACCTGCTGGCCGGCATCGAGACCGGCGATGCCGCCGCCGAGCGCCTGCGGCGGCACGATGCCCTGCGGGTCCACCTTGTGGATCCGCAGCTCCCAGCTGTAGCGATCGTCGAAACGGCCGGACGAATCGCCTTCCTCGATGCGCTCGCCGACGCCGACGACGTCGAGCCGCGACTGCGCCCACAGCGCGGCCTGCGTGTATTCGGCCGAGCGGCGCGTCGTGTGCAGCGAGGTGGCGAGAATCTGCATCTGCACGCCGACCGCGATCGCGAACACGAGGAACGCGGCGACCATCTCGATCAGGCTGAAGCCCCGAGCGCGGTGCGGAGAGAAGGAGGTGGGACGCGGCATGCCAGTCTGACCGTGCTGTACCGGTTTCGTTCAGTCAGGCGGCTGGTCGAGCGTGATCTCGCCGGTCAGCCAGGCCACGTTGATGCGCCAGACCCGCTCGCCCATCAGCACCGCGATGTTGCCGCCGGTCGAGCTGCCGTCCGGGAAGAAGCGGATGCCGCCGGCGTTCTCGCCGGTCAGCTCCTGCTCGGCGGTCGTCAGCTGCAGCTTCATGTCCTTGGGCAGCTCGACCGAGCCGCGATTGGGCGCCTGATAGCTGTTGTGCTCCAGGTCCAGCATCAGGACCTTCTGCTCGCCCTTCACGATCGCCTGGCCGCGCGTGTAGCGCAGCGCGGCGACCAGGTCGCGGCTGGCAGCGCGCACCTTGGCGGTGGTCAGGCTCTTGGAGAACGAGACCGACACGACCGTCAGGATGATCGCGATCAGCACCACGACCGCGATCATCTCGATCAGCGTGAAGCCTCGGGAACGCGGACGGGGGGTGTGCACGGCGATCGCTCAGGCAGGTGCGCGCGCGCCGTGCCGGCCGCTTACTGCCAGTTGCCGTAGTCGGCGTTGAGATCGGCGCCGCCGGTCTGTCCGTCGCGGCCGAGGAAGACCAGGTCGAAATCGCCGTGCTCGCCGGGGGCCTTGTACTGGAACGCATTGCCGAACGGATCCTTGAGGTCCGACTCCTTGGCGTACGGGCCGTTCCAGTTCTTGGCGTTGCCGCCGCGCGTGACCAGGTCCTCCAGGCGCTGCGGCGGCGAACCGTTGTCGAGCGCGTAGGCCTCGACCTTGCCGGCCAGCGACTGCACCTGGGCCTTGCCGGCGTTGTACTTGCCGGTGTTGACGCGATTGCCGACGTTCTGCACGACGATCGTCGCGACGATGCCGATCAGGACGATGACCGCGAGCATTTCGATCAGGCTGAAGCCGCCGCTGCGCGGCAGCGTACGGGCGAGGGAGCGATGGGGCAGATTCATGGGAGACCTCGTATCGGAAGGTGCGGAGTCTTACTGTATCGAACCGGCGATATCCATGATCGGCAGCACGATCGCCAGCATGATCATCGCGACGATGGCCGTCATGACGACGGTCGTGAGCGGGACCAGCGCGGCCAGCAGCCGGTCCAGGGTGTTCTTGACCTCGACGTCGAAGGTGTCGGCCACCTTCATCAGCATCGCGTCGAGCTGACCGGATTCCTCGCCGACGCTGATCATCTGCAGCGCCAGTTTCGGAAACTGCTTGGACTGCGTCAGCGAGTAGCCGAGGCCGCCGCCGGTCTTGACCTCTTCGGTGGCCCGCTCGACCGCGGTCGCCAGGACCGTATTGCCCATGACGTTGCGCGCGATCGCCAGGCCGTTCAGCAACGGCACGCCGTTGTGCAGCAGCGTGCCGAGCGTGCGCGCGAGCCTGGCGATCTCGAGCTTGCGGATCAGCTCGCCGACCAGCTTCAGGTTGAGCAGGCGCTGGTCCATCTTGAGCCGGCTGGCCGGATCGGCCATCTGCCGGCGCACCCAGCTGATCGCGAAGATCACCAGGCCGATCAGCAGCCACCAGAAGTTCTGCAGCGTCGACCCGACGCCGAGCACGATCCGCGTGATCAGCGGCATCTCCACGCCCATGTCGGCGAACATCGGCGCGAACTGCGGCACCACGTAGGTCAGCAGCACCAGCAGCGACAACAGCACCATGCCGACCAGGAACGCCGGATAGATCATCGCGTTGATGACGCCGGCCTTGAGCAGGCGCGAGCGCTCCAGATAGTCGCCGAGGCGCTTGAGCGTGTCGTCGAGCGAGCCGCCGGCCTCGCCGGCGCGCACCATGTTGATGTACAGGCGCGAGAAGTTCCCGGTCTCGTTCTCGAGCGCGTCGGACAGAGGCGCGCCGCCGCGCACGTGGTCGCGGATGCGCTCGAGCATCTGCCGCGCCTTCTCCGACTCGGGCAGGTCCAGCAGGATCTGCAGCGCGCGGTCGAGCGGCTGGCCGGCACCGAGCAGGGTCGCCAGCTGCTGGGTGAACAGCACGACCTGCTGCTCGCGCAGCGTGGCCTTCTTGAACATGCCGCCGAACAGGCTGGCGCCCGAGCCGGCGCTGGCCTCGCGCACGTCCAGCGGAATGTTGCCGGCATCCTGCAGCTTGAGGATCGCCTCGTCGTAGGAGGCGACGTCCAGCTGTCCTTCGAGCGTGTCGCCGCCGGGCGTGACGGCCTTGTAGCGATAGATCGTCATGGCCGGCGCCTCAGCCTTCCTGGGTCACGCGCAGCACTTCCTCGAGCGTCGTCGAGCCGCCGAGCGACTTGACGATGCCGTCCTCGTACATCGTGCGCATGCCCTCCGCGCGCGCCTGCTCCTCCAGCGCGCCCATCGTCGCCTTCTGCATCACCTGCCGCCGCAGCGAGTCGGTCATGACCAGGAACTCCATGATCGTCGTGCGCCCGAAGTACCCGCTGGAATTGAGCGGCGAAGGCATCGGCTTGTACAGCTTGATCGGCCGCTCGTCGGTGTAGCGCTCGAGATTGAACTCGCCGACCACCTCCGGCGGTGCCTCGTACTGCAGGGCCGTGTTGCGGTCGAGCCTGCGCACCAGGCGCTGCGCGAGGATGCCGTTGACGGTCGAGGTCAGCAGGTAGTCCTCCACGCCCATGTCGAGCAGACGCGTGATGCCGCCGGCCGCGTTGTTGGTGTGCAGCGTCGACAGCACCAGGTGTCCGGTCAGCGCCGACTGGATCGCGATGCGCGCCGTTTCCAGGTCGCGCATCTCGCCGATCATGATGATGTCCGGATCCTGACGCACGATCGAGCGCAGCGCGTGCGAGAAGTCCAGGCCGATCTGCGGCTTGGCCTGGATCTGGTTGATGCCTTCGATCTGGTACTCGACCGGGTCCTCGACCGTGATGATCTTGACGTCGGGCGTGTTGAGCTTGGACAGCGCCGTGTACAGCGTCGTCGTCTTGCCCGAGCCGGTCGGACCGGTCACCAGCAGGATGCCGTGCGGCTGGTCGAGCACCTTGATGAACTTCGGCAGGAACTCGTCGGTGAAGCCGAGCGTCTCGAAGTCGAAGACCACGGCCTCGCGGTCGAGGATACGCATGACCACCGACTCGCCGTGCGCGGTCGGCACGGTCGAGACGCGCAGGTCCAGCTCCTTGCCCTGCACGCGGATCATGATGCGGCCGTCCTGCGGCAGGCGGCGCTCGGCGATGTTGAGCTTGGCCATGATCTTGATGCGCGAGATCACCGCGGCGGTCGAGGCCGCGGGCGGCGATTCGACCTCGTGCAGCACGCCGTCGATGCGGTACCGCACCTTAAGGCGGTTCTCGAACGGCTCGATGTGGATGTCCGAGGCGCGCTGCTCGACCGCGCGCTGGATCACCAGATTGACCAGCCGGATCACCGGCGCCTCGGACGCCAGGTCGCGCAGATGCTCGATGTCGTCCTCGCCGCGCCGCTCTCGTCGCTGAGGTTCTCGACGATCGTGCCCATCGCCGACCGTCCCTGGCCGTAGTAGCGCTCGATCAGATCGTCGATCTCCGAACGCAGGGCGAGGCGCACCTGCACCTTGCGGCCGGTCGCCAGCTTGACCGCCTCGAGCGGGTAGGCGTCGGCCGGATTGGCGATCAGCAGCGTGATCTCCTCGTCGGTCTCGGCGATCGGGCAAACGTGGACCTGCTTGAGGAAGCGCACCGACAACTGCACGTTCGGCGGCGGCGTCTCCGGAAACTCCTTCGGCGGCAGCAGCGCGATGTCCATCAGCTCGGACATCGCCTCGGCCATGTCGCGCTCGGACACCAGGCCCAGCCGCGTCAGCAGCGACAGCAGGCTCGATCCGGTGGTGTCCTCCTCGTGCAGGCGCCGGCCGCGCACGAGATCGGTCTCCTTGAGGCGGCCGCGCGCGACCAGGAACTGGCAGACGCGTTCGTCGAGCACCTCTTCGGCGACCGCGGGCACGACGGCGGCGGGTTCGATCACGCTGGCCAAGACAGGAGATTCCGATTCATTCGACATGGCTAAGACTCTGCTTTCCGTCGCCAGGTTCCCCGGGCGGGCCGACCAGCGATTCGATGAACGTCCGGTTGAAGCCGACCCACAGCGCCACCGGGACCAGCGCGGGAAGGATCAGATAACCGAACTGATAGGCCAGCGCAATCACGTTGGGCTCCAGTCCGGCCTTCTGCGCTGCGGCCAGGCCGGGCGGGCCGGACTGGAACGCGATGATCTTGAGGCTCTCGGCGACCACGCCGAACGACTGCGCCAGCCAGATCACCGCGAAAGCTGCGACCAGCTGCAGCAGGCGCCGCCGCACCGGCATCGGTGTGGCCAGCGTCAGGCCCGAGAACAGCGGCAGCGCGTAGCCGTAGACCATCGGATTGACCGTAGTCTCGAGGACGCCGAGCCCGACCCGGCCGCCCTCGTCGGCACGCACCAGCACGGTCGTGGTCACCTCGAGCAGATAGTCGGCACGTCCGAGCACCTGCCCGGCGTGATCGACCGCCTGACCACCCTGAACGAGACCGCTGAACAGATCCGGCCAGACGCCGACCAGGATCGCGCGGGCCGCGACGCCGACCGGCCAGACCAGCAGCGGCGCCAGCACGAACCAGCACACGAAACTGAGCGGTAGCCACAGCAGCGCCTTCAGAGCGAACTCGCGCAGCGGCGACAGCCTCATGTCAGCCGACCCAGGTTCGGGCGTTGCGAAACAGCCGCATCCACGGCGAATCCTCGGCCCATTCGCGCGGGCGCCAGCTCATCTGCACGCTGCGGAACACGCGCTCGGGATGCGGCATCAGGATCGTCACGCGTCCCGAGGCGGCCGTGAAGCCGGTCGCGCCGCCGGCCGACCCGTTCGGGTTCAGCGGATAGCGCTCGGTCGGCTTGCCTGCATCGTCGACGTAGCGCAGGCATACGTCGGCCTGGCGCGCCGCGTTGGCATCGGCGTAGCGCGTGCGGCCTTCGCCGTGCGCGACGACGACCGGCAGCCGCGAGCCGGCCATGCCGGCCAGCAGGATCGACTGCGACTCGAGCACCTCCAGCGTGACCAGGCGCGCCTCGTACTGCTCGGACGCGTTGCGCTCGAACGTCGGCCAGTGCTCGGCGCCCGGAATGATCGGCTTGAGCTGCGCCATCATCTGGCAGCCGTTGCAGACGCCGAGCGCGAACTTGCCGGCGTCGTCGAAGAACGCCGCGAACTGCTCGCGCAGCGCCGGGTTGTAGAGGATCGAGGTCGCCCAGCCGCGTCCGGCGCCGAGCACGTCGCCGTAGCTGAAGCCGCCGCAGGCGGCCAGTCCGACGAAATCGGCCAGCCGGTGACGGCCCTGCTGCAGATCGGTCATGTGCACGTCGATCGCGTCGAACCCGGCACGCGTGAACGCGGCCGCCATCTCGATCTGGCCGTTGACACCCTGCTCGCGCAGGATCGCCACGCGCGGCCGCTCGCCGGTCGCGATGAACGGCGCTGCGACGTCCTCGGCCGGGTCGAACGTCAGTCGCGGCACGATGCCGCGATCGCCCTCGTCGCAGCGCCACTCGCGCTCGGCATCGGCACTGGCCGGATTGTCGCGCAGGCGCTGCATCGCGGCGCTGGTCTCGGACCAGGCGGCCATCAGATCGACCCATCCCCACTTGGCCAGCGTGCCGTCGCCCTGCAGCAGCTGGACGCGCAGCTTCTCGACCGGGCGGCCGACCACGTGGGCCAGCGCGCGCAGACCGCGCCGGTCCAGCAGCGACTCGAACGCTGCGCGATCGGCCTTGCGGATCTGCAGTACCGCGCCGAGTTCCTCGCAGAACAGCGCGCCGAGGGTATTGTCGCCCCAGCCGTCGAGGCGGATGTCCAGACCGCAGTGGCCGGCCAGCGCCATCTCGATCAGCGCGACGATCACGCCGCCGTCGCTGCGGTCGTGATAGGCCAGCGCCAGGCCGGCCTGGTGGACCTCGGCCATCATCCCGAGGAACGCACGCAGCCGCTGCGGATCGTCCACGTCCGGCGCGAGTCCGCCGGCACGCTGCGAACACTGCATCAGCACCGAGCCGCCGAGCCGGTTGGCGCCGGCGCCGAGGTCGATCAGCCAAAGATCGGTCTCGCCGCGGTCGAGCGCCAGCTGCGGCGTCAGCGCGCCGCGCACGTCGGCGACGCGCGCGAACGCCGAGACGACCAGCGACACCGGCGAGACCGTGCGCTGCTCCTGGCCGTCGGCGGACCAGCGCGTCTGCATCGACAGCGAGTCCTTGCCGACCGGGATCGAGATGCCCAGCGCCGGGCACAGCTCCATGCCGACCGCCTGCACCGCGTCGTACAGCGCGGCGTCCTCGCAGGCCTGACCGACCGCGGCCATCCAGTTGGCCGACAGGCGCACCTCGTCGAGCCGCACCGGCGTCGCCGCCAGATTGGTCAGCGCCTCGCCGACCGCCATGCGCGCCGAGGCCTTCGCATCGAACACCGCCAGCGGCGTACGCTCGCCCATCGTCATCGCCTCGCCGGCGTAGCCGTCGAAATCGACCAGGGTCACCGCACAGTCGGCGACCGGCACCTGCCAGGGCCCGACCATCGGATCGCGCGCGCACAGGCCGCCGACGCTGCGGTCACCAATCGTCACCAGGAACGACTTGCTGCCGACCGCCGGAAAGCGCAGCACGCGCTGCAGCGTCTCGTCGAGCTCCAGTCCGGCCGTGTCGGCGATCAGATCGAGACGCTTGGGCTTGCGTATGGCCTCGCGCTGCATGCGCGGCGGCTTGCCGAACAGGACCTCGAGCGGCAGATCGATGACCTCGCCGCCGAGCAGCGGGTCGGACACGACCAGCCGGCGCTCGGCGGTGACCGTGCCGACGACCGCGTAGACGCAGCGCTCGCGCGCGCACAGCGACTCGAACAGGGCCAGCGCATCGGGCCGCACGCCGAGCACGTAGCGCTCCTGCGACTCGTTGCACCAGATCTGCATCGGCGAAAGGCTCGTATCGTCGCAGGGGATCTTGCGCAGGTCGATGCGGCCGCCGACCGAGGAATCGTTGAGGATCTCGGGAATCGCGTTGGACAGGCCGCCGGCGCCGACGTCGTGGATCGACACGATCGGATTGTCCTCGCCACGCGCCCAGCACGCGTCGATGACCTCCTGACAGCGCCGCTGCATCTCGGGGTTGTCGCGCTGCACCGATGCGAAGTCGAGCTCGGCGCTGCTGCTGCCGGCCGCCATCGACGAGGCGGCGCCGCCGCCGAGGCCGATCAGCATCGCCGGACCGCCGAGCACGATCACCGCATCGCCCTCGCGCAGCATCTGCTTGGTCACGTGGTCGCGGCGCAGGTTGGCGATGCCGCCGGCGATCATGATCGGCTTGTCGTAGCCGAAGCGCTTGCCGGGCTCGCCGTTGTCCTGCTCGAACGTGCGGAAATAGCCGCCCAGGCACGGACGGCCGAACTCGTTGTTGAAGGCGGCCGCGCCGAGCGGCGCGTCGCGCATGATCTCGAACGCGGTCGCGAAGCGCGGCGGCAGCGGCCGCTCCGGCTCCCACGGCCGCGCCAGCCCCGGCACGCGCAGATGCGAGACCGAATAGCCGACCAGGCCGGCCTTGGGCTTGCCGCCGCGACCGGTCGCGCCCTCGTCGCGGATTTCGCCGCCAGAGCCGGTCGCTGCGCCGGGGAACGGCGAGATCGCGGTCGGATGGTTGTGCGTCTCGACCTTGATCGCGTACGGCACCGATTCGTCGTTGGCGCGATAGCGGCCGTCCGACGGCGAGGCGTAGAAGCGCCTGGCGACGCTGCCCTCGATCACGGCGGCGTTGTCGGCGTAGGCCGACAGCGTGAACGCCGGCGACACCGCGTGGGTATTGCGGATCATCGCGAACAGCGACTTGTCCTGGGCCACGCCGTCGACCGTGAACGCGGCGTTGAACACCTTGTGCCGGCAGTGCTCGGAGTTGGCCTGCGCGAACATCATCAGCTCGGCGTCGCTGGGATCGCGTCCGAGCGCGCGATAGCTGTCGGCCAGGTAGGCGATCTCGTCGTCGGCCAGCGCCAGGCCGAGCCGCCGGTCGGCCGCGCCAGCGCCGCGTGCGGATCGTCACCGAGCGCGACGGTCTCCAGCGATGCCGGTGCGCCGGCGTCGAACAGCCGTGCGGCCTCGGCCAGCGAGGTGACGACCGACTGCGTCATCGGATCGTGCAGCGCCTGCAGCATCGCCTGCCAGCCGGCCGAGCCGGTCGCCGGCGGGCGCTCCAGTTCGATCGCCATGCCGCGCTCGACGCGCTGCACCGGCAGGCCGCAGCCGCGCAGGATGTCGGTGGCCTTGCTCGACCACGGCGAGCGCGTGCCGAGCCGCGGCACGATCCACAGCGTCGCCGGCCGCGGCGCGCCCGGAGCGGCCTGCAGCGTCTCGTACAGCCGCGGATCGTCGGCGGTGCCGGGATCAGCCGCTACGAAGTAAACATGCCGGGTGTCGCGCAGACGGCAGTCGCGGACCTGCGCCGCCAGGGCGGCATTGATCCGGTCGACGCGGAAAGGCGACAGCGCGGTCTGGCCGTCGATCGCAATCATGAGGGTCGGGAGCGGGGAGCATCGGGAAGCCGCCTATTCTAGCCGATGCGCGCGCGATCCTCCCGTCCGGCCGCCCGCCCGACGGCGGCGCCCGGACCGTACGGCCCGGGCGCTGGGGAGCGGTTCAGCTGCCGGACTTGGCGCCGTCGAGCTGCTGCAGGCGCTCGAGCATCTGCGCCGGCGGCAGGTAGCCGCCGATCTTGACGCCGCCCGGCGAGTAGATCGCCGGCGTGCCGTCGACGCCGACGTCCAGACCGAGCTGGAATTGCGCGGCGATCGGGTTGTCGCAGGTGACCGGCGTCGGCGTCGCACCGCCCTTGGCCGCGGTGAACGCCGCCTTCTTGTCCTCGGCGCACCAGACCGAGACGGCCTTCTTGTACGACGGGGAGTCGATGCCGCTGCGCGGGAAGAACAGATAGTCGAACTCGATGCCGAGCTTGTTGTACTCGGCCACTTCCTGATGCAGCTTGCGGCAGTAGCCGCAATCGATGTCGGTGAAGACGGTCAGCTTGTACTTGGGCTTGTCCGGACCGAACGCCAGCACCTGGCTCGACGGCACGTTCTTGAGCTTCTCCACGCGCGCCTTGCCTAGACGCACGTCGGTCAGGTCCGAGCGCGTCGCCGCGTCGTAGAGCTTGCCCTGCAGCAGGTAGCGTCCGTCGTCGCTGACGTAGACCAGCTGGCCGCCGAGCAGCACCTGGCGAAACCCCGCCATCGGCGCCGGCTCGATCGAATCGATCGTCGCCTGCGGCACCAGCTTCAGGATCGCCGCGCGGGCGGCGTCGTCGGCCTTGTCGGCGGCCGTCGCGGCCAGCGGCAGCAGGCCGGTGAGTAGGACGGTCAGCGTGGAACGCATCATGATGGCCTCGGCGGTTCGAAGAAGGTCTAAGGAGCGGAAGCGGCGGCCAGCCGATCGAGCTCGGCGGCCAGGCGGTCGGGGGACATCGCGATCTCGGGCGCCACATGGGTGCCGTCGGCCGCGATCAGGGTCGGCGTGCCGTTGATGCCGAGCGAATCGGCCAGATGGGTCAGTTCGGCCAGCGGGTTCGGGCAGGTGGCCGGCGCCGGATCCTGGCCGGCCATCGCGGCGTTGAACGTCGCGATGCGATCCTTCGAGCACCAGATCGCCTCGGACTTCTTGTCGGCGCCCGGATGCAGGCCGACCAGCGGGAACAGGATGTAGTCCACGGCGATGCCGTGCGCGTTGTACTGGGCGATCTGCTCGTGGAAGCGCTTGCAGAACGGGCAGTCGATGTCGGTGAACACCGTGACCGTGTGCGCGGCTTGGCCGGCGCGTAGATCAGCTTGCGCTCGGCCGGCACCTGGGTCAGCGCGGCGCGGCGGACGCCGTTGCGGGCCGTGTCGCCGAGATCGCGGCGCTGGTCCACGTCGAACGCACCGCCCTCGAAGACCAGCTTGCCGTCCTTGCTGACGTAGAGGATCTTGACGCCCGACAGCACCTCGTAGAAGCCCGGCACGACCGATTCCTGGATCGCGTCGATCGGCAGGCCCGGCGCCAGCTTGGCGACCGCGGCGCGCGCGGCATCGTCCGCGGCCGCTTGCGCGAGCGGTGCCGCGGCGAGCACGAGGGCGAGCAGGACCAGGCCACGCCGCAGCGTGTGGCGAAGAAACGCGGGATTGAGCATGGATGACCTCTGTCTGGGTGCCCGGGTCGGCACGTCGGCCTGACGTACGCAGCGCTGCCGAGCCCGATCGGACATGGACCGAACGCAGGCGAAAAGGTTCCCGCCCGGATCGGCCATCTTCTCACGACGGCGCCGCGGCGGCCAAACGCCGTCGCGGTGCCTATCCGCGTGGGTGATGGCGCGCGTGCAGCCGCTTGAGCCCCTCCCTGGCGACGTGGGTGTAGATCTGCGTCGTCGTCAGCGAGCTGTGGCCGAGCATCATCTGCAGCGCGCGCAGGTCCGCGCCGTGGTTCAGCAGATGCGTCGCGAACGAATGGCGCAGCACGTGCGGCGAGATCCGCGACGAGGCGATGCCGACCGCGGCCGCGTGCTTCTTGACGATGTTCCAGAACATCTGCCGGCTGAGGCCGGCGCGGCGCGCCGTCACGAACAGGGCCTCGGCCTGGCCGCCCTTGAGCAGCGCCGGGCGCGACGCGACGACGTAGCGCTCGAGCCAGTGGCCGGCCTCGGCGCCGATCGGCACCAAGCGCTCCTTGCCGCCCTTGCCGACGACGCGCAGCACGCCCTGGCGCAGATTGACCTGCGCGGCGGTCAGGCCGACCAGCTCGCTGACACGCAGGCCGGTCGCGTAGAGCAGCTCGAGCATCGCGCGGTCGCGCAGCCCGAGCGCGGTATCGACCGCGGGCGCCTGCAGCAGCGCCTCGACGTCGGCCTCGCCGAGCGCCTTGGGCAGCGAACGCGGCAGCTTCGGCGCGTCGACCAGCAGGGTCGGATCCTCGTCGAGGCGTCCTTCGCGCTGCAGCCAGCCGTAGAACTGGCGCAGGCACGACAGCAGCCGCGCGGTCGAACGCGCCTTGTAGCCGCGGCCGCTGGTGCCGCCCTGCGTGCTGCGCCGGGCGAGGTAGTCCTGCAGCTGCGCGCGCGTCGCGGCGGCCAGCGTGCCGCCCTCGCCGGCCAGCCAGCGTGCGAAACCCTGCAGATCGCGCCGGTAGCTGGCGACCGTGTTCTGCGCGAGTCCCGCCTCGGCCCAGGCGTTCTCGACGAAGCGCTCGACGAGCGCCTGGTCGGCCGTGGTCGCTGCCGCTTTTTCAACCAAGGTGACACCCACCGACAGAATGTGACGAAAAGGAAACCTTCACTAAAACAAACCATTGCGCAATGCAGCCGGGACTTCTCGAAAGCTTGCGCCAGCGCGCGTTTTGGCCCGGATCGCGCATGGCTCAATACGGCGCGCGGGACAGCCTGGCAGGAGATGGTCCGATGTCAATGCTCAATGGATTGATCGAATCGCCGCCGGCCGCAGCCGCCGCGGCACCCGGCCGCCACGCGGACGGCGGCACGCCGCTGCTCGTGGCGGCATACGGGCTCGAAGCGAGCGAGCTGCATACGCTCGGTGCGATCCTGCACGTGCTCAAGGCGCGCACCGAGGCCGCGTGGGAACTGGGCGACCTCGACCACGCCGATTTCGTGATCGCGCCGCTCGCGCTGGCGCGCGATCCCGATCAGGGCCGGCCGCTGCGCGGCCGCAACGTCATTCCGCTGGTCGCCGACGACGGGCCGCTGCCGCGCGAGGGCGATCTGGTCCTGACCTCGCCGATCCGCGTGATGGCCGTGCTCGACGTGCTCAACGTCGCCTCGCGCCGCCACGGACAGGCACCCCATGCGCCGCGCGAGGCGCCGGCCCAGGCCGAGGCGTGTGCGCAGGCCGATTCCAGTCTGGCGGCGGTCCTGACCGCATCGCTGGCGCGCACCCGCGACGACCACGTGCTGCGGATCCGCATTCTCAGTGCCGGCACGATCTACGTCTGGCCGGCCGAGCGCGTGTTCCACGTCGATTTCCAGCTCTCGATGCTGCCGCGCATCGTGATGGAACGCCGGTTCGTCATGACCACCGCACCGGTCCAGGCGCCCGAAGTGGCCGCGATCCGGTCCCAGGCGATGCCGCTGACGCCGCTGCTGTGGAGCATCGGCATCGCGCAGACGCGCTGCGCCGAACCCGCGGCGACCGACGCCTACCGCCTGCTGCGCTGGCCGGAGTTCGATCGCCTGCCGCACGAGATGGGCCATCTGCGCCTGTGCGGCGTCATGGCCGGGGCCGCCTGGACCGTCGAGGACCTGCAGCGGCACAGCGGCCTGCCGGCGCCGTTCGTCGCCCGTTTCCTGCGCGCCTGCGTGGCCTGCGGTTACGCGGCGGCCGAGCAGCGCGCAGCGCAGACACCGCCGGCTGCGGTACGGTCGGTGCGTCCGCCGACGACCGCCGAGGGCGGCCTGCTCGAGCGGCTGTGGCGCCGTCTCGGCTTCGGAGCCGCCGCCTGATGGCCCGTGAACACGTCATCCTGTTCGCCGGACCGATGGGGGCCGGCAAGACCACGGCGATCGCCAGCCTCAGCGAGATTCCGGTCGTGCGCACCGAGGCGCACAACACCGACACCGGGCGCAATGCCAAGGCGACCACGACGGTCGCGCTCGACTACGGCGAGATCACGCTGGCCGACGGCGACAAGGTGCGCCTGTACGGCCTGCCCGGCCAGGAGCGCTTCGATTTCATGTGGCGCATCCTGGAGCCACGCGCGATCGGCATGGTGCTGCTGATCGACAACGCCGGCGCCGATCCGCTCGCCGACCTCGATCACTATCTGAACGCGTTCGCGCGCTTCCGCGACCGCGGCGCCGTGGTGATCGGCATCACGCGCACCGACCTCGCCCGGCAGCCGGCGATCGACGACTACTACGCCCGTCTGCGCAGCCGCGGCCTGTTCCTGCCGGTGCTCGAGGTCGACCCGCGCGACCCGGCGCAGGCCGGTGTCCTGCTCTCGGCGCTGATCGTCTCGATCGAGGCGCGCAGCGACGCGGCCGGCGCGTCGGCCTGAGCGGCCGGTTCGGGGGTTTCCGATCGTCCGCGCGGCGGCGTCCGCGTTGCCTCGCTGCCGGCGGCCGGTACGGTCGTCGCCCGACCGGCCCGAGGATTGCCCGCACATTGCCCGCCGGCGCACCTGAACCGCCCGCGGCGCTTCCTTGCTCCGTCCGTCCGGCTGACCGAAAATGGCGGCCCATCGAACGCGTCCCCCTGATGATCGATCCCAGCCGCTATCCGCGCCTCGCGCGCATCGACAGCCCCGCCGACCTGCGCCGGTTCCCCGAATCGGAGCTGCCGGACGTCGCCCGGGAGGTGCGCGAGTACCTGATCGAATCGGTCGCGACCTCCGGCGGCCACTTCGGCGCCGGCCTCGGCGTGGTCGAGCTGACCGTCGCATTGCACTATCTGTACGACACGCCCGAGGACCGTCTGGTCTGGGACGTCGGCCATCAGTGCTATCCGCACAAGATCCTGACCGGCCGCCGCGACCGCATCACCTCGATCAAGAAGAAGGACGGTCTGGCGCCGTTTCCGCGGCGCGAGGAGAGCCCGTACGACACCTTCGGCGTCGGCCATTCCTCGACGTCGATCGGCGCCGCGCTCGGCATGGCGCTGGCCGCGCAGCGCAAGGGCGATCCGCGCCGCGTCGTCGCGGTGATCGGCGACGGCGCGATGACCGCCGGCATGGCATTCGAGGCGCTCAACCACGGCGGCGACGTCGAGCCGAACCTGCTGGTGATCCTCAACGACAACGGCATGTCGATCAGCGAGAACGTCGGTGCGCTGACCAAGATGCTCGCGCGGCTGATGACCAGCAGCACGCTCAACCGCATCCGCGAGCACGGCAAGAAGATGATGAAGCGCGGCAGCTTCCTGTGGCGCTTCATCAAGCGCTGGGAAGAGCACGCCAAGGGCATGTTCATGCCGAGCACGCTGTTCGAGGAGTTCGGCTTCCACTATTCCGGGCCGATCGACGGCCACGACCTGCCGCAGCTGGTGCAGGCGCTGCGTACGCTGCAGGGCCTGAAGGGCCCGCAGCTGCTGCATGTGATGACGACCAAGGGCAAGGGCTATCCGCCGGCCGAGCGCGAGCAGATCGAGTACCACGCGGTCGGACCGTTCGATCCGCAGGCGGGCCTCGCGCGCAAAGGCGCGTCGAAGCCGACCTACACCGACGTCTTCGGCGACTGGCTCTGCGACATGGCGCAGGCCGACGAGCGGCTGTACGCGATCACACCGGCGATGCGCGAAGGCTCGGGCCTGGTGCGCTACTCCAAGGAGTACAAGAGCCGCTACTTCGACGTCGGCATCGCCGAGCAGCATGCGGTGACGCTGGCGGCCGGCATGGCCTGCGAGGGCGCCAAGCCGGTCGTGGCGATCTACTCGACGTTTCTGCAGCGCGCCTACGATCAGCTGATCCACGACGTCGCGCTGCAGGATCTCGACGTGCTGTTCGCGATCGACCGCGGCGGCGTGGTCGGCCCCGACGGCGCGACGCACGCCGGCAGCTTCGACCTGTCTTATCTGCGCTGCATTCCGAACATGGTCGTGATGGCGCCCGCCGACGAGGACGAGTGCCGCAAGCTGCTGACCACCGGCTTCCGCCACACCGGACCGGCTACCGTGCGCTACCCGCGCGGCACCGGACCGGGCGCGGCGATCGATCCGGCGCTGACCGATCTGCCGATCGGCAAGGCCGAGCTGCGCCGCAGCGGCCACGGCGTCGCCCTGCTCGCGTTCGGCGCGATGGTGCAGCCGTGCGCGAAGGTCGCCGAGGCGATCGACGCGACCCTGGTCAACATGCGTTTCGTACGGCCGCTCGACGAGGCGCTGATCCTCGAACTCGCACGCAGCCATGCGGCCCTGGTGACCGTCGAGGACAATGCGGTCGCCGGCGGCGCCGGCAGCGGCGTCGCCGAACTGCTGACCGCACACGGCCTCGCCGTGCCGTTGCTGCAGCTCGGCCTGCCCGACCGCTTCCTCGAGCACGCCAGCCGCGAGGAACTGCTCACCGAGTGCGGGCTCGACGCGGCCGGCATCGAAGCGGCCGTGCGTGCGCGCTACGGCGCGCATCTGGCGCTGCCGCTGCGCCAGGCCGGCTGACCGACCGCACGCTCGCCGCGCACATCGGCGCTGCAGCGGGCCGCCAGTCGGCTGCAGCGCATTCATGCCGCCGGGGACGCACACGAAGCGGACCGTCGCGCCTGCGCGACCGGCTCGCGTGCGGTGACGGCTGCGCAGCCACAGCCCGCTTCGGCATCGAGCGGCCCGGATGCTGCGCCCGCAGCGCGGATCGTCAGCCCTGATGTCGCCGGATGCGCGCGCGTGCGCCGGACTCAGTCCGGCACGCGGCCCAGGCTGACGCGATCGCGCGCCTCGATGTCGCACGCGGTCTCGATCTCGATCAGCCCGGCCGCCTCGAGCAGCGCGCGCACCGCAGCGCCCTGATCGTAGCCGTGCTCGAGCAGCAGCCAGCCGCCGTGCTGCAGATGCGCGGGCGCATGCGCGACGATCGTGCGGATCGCATCGAGACCGTCGCGGCCGGATGCCAGCGCGGCCGGCGGCTCGTGGCGCAGATCGCCGCGTGCCAGATGCGGATCGCCGTCGCGGATGTACGGCGGATTCGACGCGATCAGGTCGAAGCGCTCGGTGCCGAGCGCCGTGGTCCAGTCGCCCTGCGCGAACGCGACATTGGCCAGGCCGAGCCGCCGCGCATTGCCCTGTGCGACTGCGAGCGCCGCCGTGCTCGCATCGGTCGCCGTCACCCGCGCCAGCGGCCGCTCGCTGGCCAGCGCCAATGCGATCGCGCCCGAGCCGGTACCCAGATCGGCGATCCGCGCCGGTACGCCCGGGTCGATGCGCTGCAGCGCCAGCTCGACCAGGCGCTCGGTGTCGGCGCGCGGAATCAGCACGTCCGGCGTCACCGCCAGATCGAGCGTCCAGAAGCCCTGCGAGCCGATCAGGTACGCCAGCGGCTCGCCGGCCGCGCGCCGCCCGACCAGCTCGGCGAACCGCGCCGCCTGCACGGCGTCGGGCACCGCGTCGCCGTGCGCATAGAGCCAGCCGCGGGCCGCTCGAGCGCGGCCGCCATGATCCGTTCGGCCTCCAGCCGCGCGGCATCGGTCGACGCCAGCCGCGCGCGCGCCGCGCTCAGCAGGCCGCGCACCGTCGCCGCTGTCGCGCTCATGCCGGAGGCGGCGGCGGGGGCGCCGGCAGATCGCCGAGCGGATCGAGCTTGGCGGCCGGCGCCAGCGAGCGCCAGTAGCCGCCGTCCTGCCAGGCCGCGAAGCCGCGGCGCAGCCAATCGACGACAGCCCAGGCCAGCCACAGCGCCCAGGCCAGCATCGCCAGCTTGTAGACCCACAGCGGCAGCGAGATCGCACCGGCGACCGGCAGCGCGTCGGCGCTGCGATCGGCGAACCAGCGCAGCAGCTGCGCGTCCGAGCCGTTGCCGGCCACGTACATGTCCGGCGCGCCGAGCAAGCCGTTGCGGATCGCGTTGAACATGCACAGCAGCGCGGCCAGCGTCAGCACCGGCAGTGCGATCTGCACGAGGTTGAAGCGCAGCGCATCGGCCGGCGCCCAGCGGCGGCGCGCGTCGAGCGCGAACAGCCAGACCGCGACCAGCAGCAGCGCCGCCCACGAGAACGTCGAGAAGCCCAGGCCGAGCAGCAGCCACTGATGCATGCGCAGCGGCGAATGCCGCCAGCGCGACAGCACGATCGCCGCGATCACCATCACCAGCAGCTCGCCCCAGAGCAGCACGGCCGGACCGACCGGCGGACCGTACGCGGCGAGCAGCCAGCGGTCGTGCGGCAGCTGCAGCGAGAGATCGATGTTGGCCGCCGGCAGGCCGAGCGAGATCGGCGGCGTCATGACCCGCGTCGCGATCGGCGCGGCCTGCCGGAACGTGATCTGGACCTGCTGCAGGCCCGGCACGACCGGCACGGTCAGACGCCCGTCCTGCAGCCGCAGGCTCAGCGCCTCGCCGCCGCGCCGGACGCCGAGCAGCTCGGCGCCTTCGGGCAGCGCGAGTACCTGCTCGCCGCCCTGGCTCGCGCGCAGATCGAGCTGCACGGTATGCGTGGCCGCGCGCTGGCCTATCTCGCTCGACACCGCGACGCGGTCGATCGCGCGCGTCGCGCCGGCGACCGCGGCCGGACGCGTGATCTGCAGGTTCAGCGTCTCGCCGGGCAGCGGATGGAACTCGAAGACTCGGAAGTCGGCGGCCGAATCCTCTCCGGCATCGAAGCCGGCCTCGGGCACGCCGTCGAAGCGGACGTTCCAGGTCGGGCTGACCACGACGCGCCAGATCTCGGCATGACCGCTCAGCGGCGGCGCCGTCAGCGTCAGCGTGTCGCGCGGATCGAGCGTCGCGGCGTATTCGGCGTCGTCCTGGCCGTCGGCGATCGGCAGCTCGATCCGGCCGTCGACGACGCGTGCGCCGGCGCTCAGCACGCGCTCGCCCGGCAGCGACGGGATGCTGGCGACCAGGCCGCCCTCGCGCGGCGCCATGCGCTCGATGCGCGTGGTGACGCGCCAGTCGACGTCGAGCGACAGCTCGCGCACCACGCGTACGAACGGCGCGAATTGCTGATCGCCGCCCGGCGCACGGGCGGCCTCGCTGCCTTCGCGCAGCCGGACCAGACTCAGCGTTTCGGTCAGCAGGCGCCCGTCGGCGCTGCCGGCGGCCTGCCAGCCGCTGCCGGAGAACACGATGCGGTGCGGCTTGAGCGGAAACGCCAGCGCGACCTTGTCGGCCAGCGTCTGCCAGCGCAGCTCGATGCGGTGCACGCCGCGCGGCACCAGGATGCGCGCGCCGCCGGGGACGCCGGCGATGCCCTCGACGCTGCCGTTGTCGAGCCGCGCCGTGCGCAGCGCCAGCGTCCTGTCGTCGGCCGGCACCGGCACCGCGCTGCGCTCGAGCGCATGCACCTCGAGCACCGCGACGACCTCCTCGCCTTCGGCCGAGAGCTCGGCGAGCGCGATGTCCGCGCATTGCGGCGCGCAGCGCGGCGATTCGATCAGGCGATCGCGCAACTGGCCGAGCAGCTCGTCCGACGGGAAGCCCTGCGCCTGCACCGGTGGCGCGAACATCGTCGCCGAACACGCCAGCGCGATCGCGGCGAGGCCCGCCGCGGCCGGCCGCGTACGGACCGGCAGCAGCGGCGCCTGCCGCACCAGCCGCCAGATCAGCACCGCCAGCAGCGCGACCAGCGCCAGCTTGAGCGGCCGTACCAGCCACGGCGGCGCGATCAGCAGGCGCACCTCCTGGCTCGGCAGCACCGGCCCGCTCCACTCGAGCTGGTAGGTACGGCCGATCCGCCAGCCCGGCTCGCCGGCGCCGGTCTGCACGACGCTGGTCTGCGCATAGCGCTTGATGAGCGCCTGCGAGCGGTCGATGCGCGAGCCGGAGACGACGATGGTTTCGAGCGCTTCATCGGCGTTTGCCCGCTCGGCAGGCTCGGGTGCCGGCGACGCCGGCGGAGGCGGAGGCGGAGGCACCGGCTCGGACGGCGCCATCTGGATATCGGGCTCGAACGCGCCGGATGCCCGGTGGCGATAGGCGCCCGCATAGCCAAGGTCGACGCCGTCGACCTCCAGCTGCGGATACAGCGCCGTGCGCACCTGCGTGATCGCGAACGGCAGCGTCACCACGACCAGCAGCGCGAGCGCGGCCAGGCGTACGCCCGCCGCCGCATCGGCCAGGCGTCCGGCCGGCAGCGCACGCGCGATCAGTCCGGCGGCGAGCGCCAGCATCAGCGTCCACAGCGGCGCGCCGGCCTCCTGATAGCCGATCAGCAGGTAGGCCAGCGCGAGCACGCCGCCGGCCCAGCCGAGCAGGCGCGCGCCGAGCAGGATCAGGACCGCCGCGACGAACACGTCGAGCAGCGTCCAGCCCGACAGCCAGCTGCCGAGCGCGCGGTCGGTGCCCGGTGCCGCCAGCAGCCGATAGCCGTACGGCAGATGCAGCGTCGTGGTGATCCGGTCGAATACCTGCTGCCAGCCGGCGATCGGCAGCGCGCCGGGACCGGCCTCGATGCGCACGCCGGCGTCGAGCGCGACGTCGGGCGTACGCCACTCCACACCGCTCCAGCCGGCCTGTCCGGCGTCGGTCACCAGCAGCGGCTGGTCGTCGGCGCGCGCCTGCGCGCGCTGCACGACGAACGGCGGCGCCGTGTCGAAGCGCCATCCGCTGTTCATGCGGCCGTCGATGCGGTCACGGCTGAACCAGCCGCGGCCGTCGAAGTCGAGCCAGGCCTCGCGCACGAGCTGCAGGCGATTGGCCTCGTCGCTCGAGGCGCCGCGCGAATGCTCGTCGATCCGCAGCGTGTCGCCGTCGGCCAGTGCGAACGCCGGCAGGTCGCGCCAGGCCCCCGGCACGTCGGCCTGCTGCGGATCGACCTGGGTCGACCCGCTCGCGGCCGTCACGCGCAGGCGCGGTGCCGCGGCATAGCTCCAGATTTCCTGACTCGGCCACGGCGCAGCCGCGACGCGTGCGGTCGCGGCGGTCAACGGGGCAGTGGCGCGTGCGCTGAGATTGAGCACGTCCGAGCCGGGCTGCACCTGCACGCGCAGGCGGCCGTCCTCGTCCAGTCGCACCGGCCAGCCCGACTCGCTCTCCAGTGCGAGCGCGACGAAACCTTCCGGCAGCGCCGGCCCGACGCGCTCCTCGCGCGCCTGGCCGGACACGTCGATCCAGATCCGTGTCGTCAGCACGGCCGGAACGCCGTCTTCCAGTCGCCGGTAGACGCGCATGTCCAGACCGTCGGCCTCGGCCGCGACGGTCGCGCCGCGACCGAGCGTCAAGGCCTCGCCGTCGCGCTGCACCGGCACGATCGGCCGGCCGTCGACGCTGAGCGCGATCAGGGCGATCGAGCGCGGCACGCGCAGCGACTGCGGCCGCTGCGTCCACGGAATCTCGGCGCGCACCTCGTGGCTGCCGCTGCCGAGCCACAGCGCGGGTCCCCCGTGATCGACCACCGGCGTCGCGATGCCGCCGACCGTGACGCGCTGCGGCCAGTGCTCGGCGTCGCCCGGCAGCGGCACCCAGCCCTCGGCCTCGAGCTGCCAGCGCTGTGCGATGCGCGCGCCGGCGGCATCGGCCGCGATCGTCAGGGTGCCCGGCCAGGCGCACAGATAGTCGTCCTGAGCGCGCCCCTGCCGGCCGGCGAGCAGCGCGCAGGTGCGAAACGCCTGGTCCTTGAGCACCCAGCCGTGCCATTCCTGCAGCGACGGCGGCACCGTCTCCTGGGCCATCGTCGACAGCGGCAGCAGCAAAGCGATCAAGCCGAGCCAGAAGCGATGCATCGTCGGTTCCCTCGTGTGTCGTGGTTCGGGAGCGCTGTCAACGGCGACCTGCGCGCGGCGGGGTTGGGCCTCTTCGTCGTTCGCGATGCGGCGGACTTGCCCGAGGATCGCGGCGGGTGCCTAGCGCGCCAGGTGGCGGACCAGCTGCTCGACGCTGGCGAGCACGAAGCCGGTCAGGAAGAACAGGTAGCTCCAGCGCAGGTAGCGGTATTTGTGCTGGGCCAGATAGACACCGAGCGCATAGACGTCGGCGGCCCAGGTCGCGTACGGCGTGCCGTCCGGCGTCAGCACGCGTGCGACCTCCGCCAGATAGCGCTCGCGCGGCAGCGCGGCGAAATGGCCGAAGAACAGCAGATTGAAATGCGGCGGCAGCGGCTCCTCGCCGACCGGCACCGGCCGGTACTTGGGCAGCACCGCGAGGATCGCCAGCAGCAGCGCCAGCAGCGTGAAGCCGGCCAGGATCATCACCGACACGCGCAGGTCCGGATCGGAGGCACGCCCCAGCGACAGCGTCAGCACGATCGAGGACACCGTGATGATGATGTTGGCCTTGGTATCGGCCATGTTCGACAGCAGCACGTGATGCTGCTGGGCGGTGCGCAGCAGGTTGTCGGCGGTATTGCGTTCGGGCACCCGTGCGAATGCGTTACGGGGTTCGGCGGCGTCGCGCATCGGGGCCTTCCATCGCGAGGATCGCGGCATTCTAGGCCATGTCCTCGGGGCGCACGGCGGCGGCCGGTTCGCGCCGGCGGCCCGGCTGTCGCCGGGCCGCCGATCCGAATAGGTGGGCGACGGAAGCGGGGAGGGATTCCGTCGCCCGGGCGGCATCGTGGGGAGGGGGAGTACGATGCCAGCCGAGCGTGAGGAGCTGAGTCCTCGAACGCCTGAGCCAGCAGATGGGGACCGGCCCGATCGCTTCAAGGGCTGCGCCCGAATGCCGCAGGCACGGCGCCGCGAAGCCGCAGGCAGGGTCGCCGTGCACGCTGGCGTGCTTATGGAATGGGCTATCATCGATAGCCGTTACCTATGGACGACCGGTCATGAACCTGCGCGACCTTCGCTATCTGGTGGCGCTCGCCGAGCACAAGCATTTCGGCCGCGCCGCCGAGGCCAGCTTCGTCAGCCAGCCGACGCTGTCAACGCAGATCCGCAAGCTCGAGGACGAGCTCGGCGTGGCCCTGGTCGAGCGCACGCCGCGCAAGGTGCTGCTGACCGAAGTCGGCCAGGAGATCGCCGCCCGCGCGCGCGACGTGCTCAACGAAGTCGACCAGATCAAGGCGATCGCGCGACGCACCGTCGATCCCGAGTCGGGCACCTTGCGCCTGGGCATCTTCCCGACGCTGGGGCCGTACCTGCTGCCGCACGTGATCCCGCGCATCCGCGAGCGCTTTCCGCGCCTGGAGCTGCTGCTGACCGAGGAGAAGACCGAAGTCGTGCTGCGTCTGCTGCGTGAGGGCCGCCTGGACGCCGGCATCCTCGCGCTGCCGATCCACGATCCGCAGCTGCACAGCCAGTTCCTGTTCGAGGAGCCGTTCGTGCTGGCCGTGCCGGACGACAATCCGCTGGCGGAACGCTCGGCGCTGCGCCTGGACGACCTGGCCGATCAGAGCGTGCTGCTGCTCGAGGACGGCCACTGCCTGCGCGATCAGGCGCTGGAGGTCTGCCAGCTCGCCGGGGCCGGCGAGAAGGCCGGCTTCCGCGCGACCAGCCTGGAAACCTTGCGCCAGATGGTCGCCGCCCACGTCGGCATCACGCTGCTGCCGGTGCTCGCGGTCAAGCCGCCGGTGCCGCAGGCCGCGCACGTCCGGCTGGTGCAGTTCCGCACGCCGGCGCCGAGCCGCAAGATCGCGATGGTCTGGCGCAAGAGCTCGGCGCTGGGCGGCTTCATCAAGTCGCTGGCCGACCTGTTCGCCGAGCTGCCGGCCGATCTGCTCGACCCCGGCGCGTCCGCCGCGGTGCCCGATCGCGCCTGAACCGCGCGCGCGGCAGGCCGATCGCACGACCGGCTGATTTGAGAAAGCCGGCTCGATCGGCTAGCGTTGCCGGATCAGCGCGCGTCGGGCGGGGAGATTCCCGACGCATTCCCGTATCTCGAGGTTTTTTCAGGAGTTGTTCTTCGTGGCCAGCACCCCCGCACCGATCACCGTGTCCAGTCTCGACCTGGAGCGCATCGAACATCTGCTCGACCTGCCGGCGCATCGCGACGCCGCGGGTGCACAGGCGCTGCGTGGCGAGCTGGCGCGTGCGGCGATCGTCGATCCGCCGCAGATGCCGGCCGATGTCGTCACGATGAACTCGACCGCGCGCGTCGTCGACGAGGAGAGCGGCGATGTGCGCGAGCTGACCCTGGTCTATCCGCGCGATGCCGACGGCTCGCCCGGCAAGGTCTCGGTGCTGGCGCCGGTCGGCGCCGCGATGCTCGGCATGCGGATCGGTCAGACGATCGACTGGCCGCTGCCGGCCGGACGCTGGCTGCGCCTGCGCGTGACCGACATCGCCTATCAGCCCGAAGCCAGCGGCCACCTGCACCGCTGAGCGCCGGACCCGCCTCGGCGCGGGTCCACTCGCGGCTCCATCCGTCCGACGATGGCAGCCTAGGCCGCCGACGCCGCAGGCGCGGAGCCGATCGCGGCCTCGACGCGCTCGAGCGCCGCGGCGACGTCGTCGCGCAGGTCGGTCTCGTCCTCGATGCCGACCGACAGCCGCAGCAGGCCGTCGGCGATGCCGGCGCGCGCGCGCCTCCGGCGCCATCGCGGCATGGGTCATGCCGGCCGGATGGCAGACCAGGCTTTCGACGCCGCCGAGCGATTCGGCCAGCGTGAAGCAGGCCAGGCCGTCGACGAACGCGCGCGCGGCCGCCTCGCCGCCGGCCAGCTCGAAGCTCAGCATCGCCCCGAAGCCCGACTGCTGGCGCCGTGCCAGCACGTGTCCCGGATGATCGGCCAGGCCCGGGTAGTGCACCGCGCGCACGGCTGGATGCGCGTGCAGCTGCTCGGCCAGCGCGCGCGCATTGGCCTCGTGTTGCACCAGGCGCACCTTGAGCGTGCGCAGGCCGCGCAGCGTCAGATAGCTGTCGAACGGCGCGCCGGTCAGGCCCAGGCAGTTGGCCCACCAGGCCAGCCGTTCGCCGAGCGCCGGCTCGCGCCAGATCACCGCACCGCCGACCACGTCGGAATGGCCGTTCAGATACTTGGTCGTCGAATGCACGACGACGTCGGCACCGAGGACGAGCGGCTGCTGCAGCAGCGGTGACAGGAACGTGTTGTCGACCGCGACCAGCGCACCGGCCGCATGCGCGGTCTCGGCGACGTGGCGCACGTCGGTGATGCGCAGCAGCGGGTTGGACGGCGTCTCGATCCAGACCAGCTTCGGTCGCTCGGCCAGTGCGGCGGCCAGCGCCTGCGGATCGTGAAAATCGACGAAGCGCACGCGGTACAGGCCGCGCCGCGCCTGCGCGTCGAACAGCCGCCAGGTGCCGCCGTAACAGTCGTGCGGTGCGATCAGCAGATCGCCCGGCTCGAGCAGCGCCGCGGCGACCAGCGCGACCGCGGCCATGCCGCTGGCGGTCACGGCCGCGCCGCTGCCGCCCTCGAGCTCGGCCAGTGCACCGGCCAGCGTGTCGCGGGTCGGATTGCCCGACCGCGTGTAGTCATAG
The DNA here is from genome assembly GCA_024707225.1 of Dokdonella sp. GTDB lineage: Bacteria > Pseudomonadota > Gammaproteobacteria > Xanthomonadales > Rhodanobacteraceae > Dokdonella. Next base: position 136,710 of record JANQAE010000004.1, read on the forward strand.
CGGCGCTTCTGGCCGAAGCCGGCGAAGCTGAAATTGGTCGACAGGTACAGCGGCGGCATCACCGCGCCGTGTGCGGTGTCGGCGTCGACGCCGGCACGGACCGCGATCGTGTCCCGACAGAGCGTACTCATGCGCAATCCTCCGCAGCCAGCGCGTGCCGGAAGATCCCGGCGATGGTCGCGTCTTCCTTCAGGAAGGCGTCGTGACCGTAGATCGAATCGAATTCGTGCAGCCGCGCACGCGGTCCAAGGCACGCGGCGAACGCGCGCAGCGTCTCGATCGGGACCAGCAGGTCGTCGCGTACGCCGAACACCTCGACCGGCACCGCGATCGACGCCGGATCGCAGCGGTGCGCGTCGAGCGAGGCCGACAGCGTCACGAAGGCCTCGGCCGGGAAGCGCGCCGCGAAGCGTGCGCCGTGCGCGTCGAGCCAGCGCTCGAGGCTTTCGGCCGGCTCGGCGCCGCCGAAGCGCGATTCGAGCTCGCCCGGTGTGCGATACGAGAGCATCGCCAGTTGCCGTGCCTGCGCGAGCGCGGCACCGCGGCGTTCCGGCGCGGCGGCCGCGACCAGGCCGCGCTGCAGCGCGCGCAGCCCGCGTGCCCAGGCGCCGGCCTGCGGGCCGGCGCTGATCAGGACCGCGCGGCCGATGCGTCCGCCGGCCAGCCGCGCCAGGTGCTGGACGACGCAGCCCCCGTACGATGCACCGATCGCGAGCACGACGCGCGCGATGCCCAGATGATTGAGTACCGCCAGGAGCGCGGCGGCCTGATCGGCGCTGTCGATCGCCGGAAACGCCTCGTCGCCGGCACACGGCCCGGTCGAGGCGTCGGCGCCGCCGAGCCAGTCGATCGACACGATGCGCAGCCGGCGCGGATCGAGCGCCTTGCCGATGCCGCACTGCGCCGACCACCAGCGATCCGGATCGCGGCCGGCCGAGATGCCGCCGAGCACGACCACGGCCGGCAGGCCGGGATCGCCCCAGGCCTGCCAGGCGACCTCGGCGTCGGTCAGGGTCTGGCCGCCGGCGAGCGCCAGCGCCGGCAGGCGCAGCACGCCGCGCAGCGGCTGCGGACAGGCATCGGGAAGATCCGGGGAATCGAAGGAAAGGACGGCGGCCACGTGCTGCTCCTGATCTGAACGACGCGACCGGAGCAGCGCGCACGGGGCGCGGCCGCTCATCTCCCGAAGCCCGGCCGAGCCGGCGGCTTCGCTGGAATTGGCACCGTGCGACGGATGTCGCGGTTGCCCCGGCGTCTCAGACCCAGTGTCTCGACCGGTCGCGATGAGTGGGCCGCACTCTACGCAGGCGTCGCGCCTGCGTCAATAGGCGTATAGACGTCTATACGTCCTTACGCCGACTTCCTTGTGTCGAAGTTCCGGAGGCGACGTCAGCGCCGCGCGGCCGCCACGAGCCGATGAAGATGCCGAGCAGTGACAGCCCGACGCCGAGCCAGTCGACCGCACGCGTCGGCCGCGCGAAGATCGCCACGTCGAGCAGGAACGACAGCGCCGGTTGCAGCAGCAACAGCAGGCCGACCAACGACGCCGGCAGCTGCCGCATCGCGCGCACCAGCAGAATCCAGCCGAGCACCTGACCGAACAATGCGAGCCCGAGCAGCGCACCGAGCGAGCGCAGATCGGGAATTGCGAACGAGGCGCCCTCGCCCAGCATCGAGACCGCTAGCACGGCGGCGCAGATCCACGAGGTCACGCCGATCAGCTGGGCCGGCATCAGTGCGACCTGGCCACTGCGCTGGACGTGGCGCGTCGTCAGCAGGTAGACCGCGTAGGCGACGCCGGTCAGCAGACCGAACACCACACCCTGCCGATAGACCGCGTCGAACCGCCCCCACTCCAGTCCGACCAGCAGATACAGCCCGACCAGCGCCAGCGCGGTGCCGATCAGGAACGGCGGCCCGAGCCGCTCGCGGTACAGCACGACGCCGGCCAGCGCCATCAGGAAGACCTGGAAGTTGCCGAGCAGGGTCGCCAGTCCCGGTCCGACCTGATGGATGCTGCGATGCCAGAGCATCAGATCGACCGCGAACGCGACACCCGGCACCAGCAGCCAGCCGATCGTGCGCAGCGACAACGGCCGCCACGCGCGCAGCGCGATCAGGCCGCCGGTCAGCATCAACGCGCCGAACAGCATGCGATAGAACGCCGAGGTGGTCGGCCCGACGTCGGCCAGACGCACGAAGATGCTGGTCGTGCTGATCAGCGCGGCGCCCGCGCTCATCTGCCAGACCGCCGCGCGCGGCACGGCCGGCGAGGCGCTCAAGCCAGCAGCTCGCTCGGCTCGTCCGGCAGCGCCGGTGCGGCGGGATCGAGCTCGGCCAGCAGCGCGCGCGCCGCGGCCAGGTCCGCGTCGCCGACCCAGAGCACGTACAGGCCGAACGGTGGCATCTCGCCGAGCGCGCCGGACAGATACTCGCCGCCGAGATGGACGCGGATGCCGCCGGATTCGAGCAGACCCTTGCGCAGGTGGGCGTCGATGAGCGAGTCGGTGCGGCAGGCGATCTTCACGGCGTCACTTTGCCGCAAAGCGCGCCGCGCGGTCCAGGGCGCTTCGGCGGCGCGGCGGCGCGGCCTTCGTCTGGACGCTGCCGGCCGATCGGCGCATGATGCGCCCCGCCCCGCCCGCCGCACCCGACTGCCGACCCGATGGTCCAGCTGCCCGACGACGAGCTCGCCAACACGCTACGCGCCTGTGTCCTGCAGCTGCTCGGGACGCAGCGTCTCGCCGGCACGATCGACATCCACGACGCCGCGCGCAGCGCCGCGCTGAAGATCGGCTGCGACTGGCGCGACCTGATGCGGCCGCTGCGCACGGTCGCGACGACGATGATCGACGACGGCATCCTCGACGCGACCCAGGGCGAGGCCGCGGTCGACATCCGCCACGCGCGCGGCCCGGTGCGGTTGCGCCTGCGCGACGCGGTCGCGTCTCGCCCGGCCTGATGCGTCCGGGTCCGGATGCGCGGCCGCCGGCCGCCGTCCCCCGCAGCGACGACACCGTGCCGGCAGCGCCCGGCTGCGGCGAAGCCGCGCGCACGATTCCCGTACTCGACGGCCTGCGCGGCTTCGCGGCGCTGTGGGTGCTGCTGTTCCATGTCTGGATGATGGCCGGCCTGCCGAGCATGCGCCCGTTCGCGGGCGCGCCGTTCGGACTGGAGGCCTTCCTGACGATGGGATGGGCCGGCGTCGACCTGTTCTTCTGCCTGTCGGCGTTCCTGCTGGTCCTGCCCTACGCGCGCTGGCGCTACGCCGGCGCGCCCAGGCCGGACACGGGACGCTATCTGCTGCGGCGGGTGCTCCGGATCTACCCGGCGTACCTCGTGCAACTGGGCATCCTGCTGCTGATCGCGCTCGTGCTCGGTCACGGCCGCACGTTGAGCGGCCACGAACTGCTCGCGCATCTGTTTCTCTGGTTCAACCTCGGCCACGACTGGGTCGCTCCGCTGGTCGGCGTCTGGTTCACCCTGCCGATCGAGTTTTCGTTCTATCTGGTCCTGCCGCTGATCGCGCCGCTGATCGACCGCGGGCGCTGGCCGTGGCTCCTGCTCGCCTCGGTCGTCCTCGCCATCGCCTACCGGCTGTGGGCGTCTACGCTGACCGCAGCGGACCCGCTCGCGATACGGATCGCCGAGATCGAGCGCCTGCCCGGGCGCATCGATCAGTTCGTGATCGGCATGCTGGCCGGCGCGGCGTTCGTAGCGGCCTCGATCCAGCGCTGGCGCCCACGACGTCCGACACTGTGGTTCTGGGGCGGCGTGGCCGGTATGACGCTGCTCAGCGCCGCGATGATCCGGACCGCCGACAGCTACTGGTCGGGCCATCCGCTGCTGTACGTCTGGCACGGGCTTTTCAGCCTGTGCCTGGCGCCGGTATTGCTGGCCGCCGCCTGGGGCGCGCGCCCGGGCAGCGGCCTGTTCGACAACCGGCCGATGCGATATCTCGGCAAGACCAGCTTCGGCATCTACCTGTGGCATATGCCGATTCTGATTCCGATCCTGCCGCACCTGCCCGCGTCACTGTCGCCCGCCGGGCGGTTCTGGGCGCTGCTGGCCCTGGTCCTTCCCGCCACGCTGCTGGTCGCGCACCTGTCCTACGTCTGGGTCGAGCGGCCGTTCCAGCGCGGCGGCGGTCTTCGCGTACGCGCGCCGGGTGCCGCCGGCCGATCCGGCGACGACTGCGGGGCCAACGGGTAGACTTGCGGCTTTGCCCGTCGACCCACGCATGAGCGAATCGCCCCCTCCAATCACTTCATCCGCCAGATCGTCCTGGACGATCGCGCCGCCGGCAAGCACGGCGGGCGGGTCGCCACGCGCTTTCCGCCGGAGCCCAACGGCTATCTGCACATCGGCCATGCCAAGTCGATCTGCCTGAATTTCGGCCTGGCCGGCGAGTTCGGCGGCAGCTGCAATCTGCGTTTCGACGACACCAATCCGGTCAAGGAGGACGTCGAGTACGTGGCGGCGATCCAGGAGGACGTGCGCTGGCTCGGCTTCGAGTGGACCGAGCTGCGCCATGCCTCCGATTACTTCGAGGTGTTCTATCGCTGCGCCGAGAAGCTGATCCGCAACGGCCGCGCCTTCGTCTGCGACCTCAGCGCCGATCAGGTCCGCGAGTACCGCGGCACGCTGACCGAGCCGGGCCGCAACTCGCCGTACCGCGACCGTTCGGTCGAGGAGAACCTGGATCTGTTCCGGCGCATGCGCGCCGGCGAGTTCGCCGACGGTGCGCGCACGCTGCGCGCGCGCATCGACATGGCCAGCGGCAACATCAATCTGCGTGATCCGGCGCTGTACCGGATCCGCCGCGTGCCGCATCAGAACACCGGCGACGCCTGGCCGATCTACCCGATGTACGACTACGCGCACTGCATCTCCGACGCGGTCGAGGGCATCACCCATTCGCTGTGCACGCTCGAGTTCGAGGACCACCGGCCGCTCTACGACTGGTGCCTGGACCAGCTCGACCTGCCCGGCGATCCGCAGCTGACCGAGCCGCTGCGCGCCGCCGGCCTGCGCTGCGAGCCGAGCCGCCCGCAGCAGATCGAGTTCTCGCGCGGCAACCTCGACTACACGGTCATGAGCAAGCGCAAGCTGATGGCCCTGGTCCAGGACGGCCTGGTCGACGGCTGGGACGATCCGCGCATGCCGACGCTGTCGGGCGCGCGCCGCCGCGGCTTTCCGGCCGCGGCGATCCGCGCGTTCTGGGAGCGCATCGGCATCAGCAAGCAGAACAGCGTGATCGACGTCGGCGTGCTCGAGGCCTGCGTGCGCGAAGCGCTCGACGCGACCGCGCCGCGCCGTCTGGCCGTGCTCGACCCGCTGCGCCTGGTGCTGACCAATCTGCCGGCCGGGCACGAGGAGCGGCTGAGCTTTCCGAATCATCCCAAGAACGAGAGCGCCGGCCACCGCCAGGTGCCGTTCTCGGACACGCTGTGGATCGAGCGCGAGGACTTCATGGAGGTGCCGGTCAAGGGCTTCCATCGCCTGGTGCCGGGCGGCGAGGTGCGGCTGCGCGGCGTCGGCATCGTGCGTTGCGAGGAGGTCGTCAAGGATGCCGCCGGCGCGATCGTCGAGCTGCGCTGCACGCTCGACGCCGATACGCGGCCCGGCCAGCCCGGTGCCGAGCGCAAGGTCAAGGGCACGATCCACTGGGTCAGCGCGCGCCATGCGCTCGAGGCCGAGGTGCGCCTGTACGACCGCCTGTTCGACGTGCCCGACCCCGACGACGACGCCGACGGCAAGACCTACCGCGATCATCTCAATCCGGCGTCCAAGCGCATCGTGCGCGGCTATCTGGAACCGTCGCTCGACACGGTCGCGAGCGAGTCGACGTGGCAGTTCGAGCGCCTGGGCTACTTCGTCGCCGACCGCCACGACCACGGCGCGGCCCACCCGGTGTTCAATCGCACCGTCACGCTGCGCGATTCGTGGGCCAAGGCCGCCGGACGATGAACCTGCGCGCGGCCGGCTGGATCGCGTGCCTGGCGATGCTGGCCGGCTGCAGTCCGTCGCCGCCGGCCGCATCGACCGCTTCGGCGCCCGAGCCGGCGACCGCGGCCGCCGCTGCGCCGCCGGGCGAGGTCGACTACGGCTGCCGCGTCGACGCCGACTGCGCGGTCAAGGACGTCGGCAACTGCTGCGGCCGCTATCCGGCCTGCGTCAATCGCGACAGCCCGACGTTTCCGGAGCAGGTCGCCGCCGAGTGCGCGCGGACCGGCATGTCCGGCATCTGCGGCTATCCGGAGATCAGCGCCTGCCGCTGCGTCGAGCAGCGCTGCGCCGCCGTCACCGACTCGGCCGAGACGCACTGATGCTGTATCTGCAGATTCATCTGACCCTGCCCGCCTGGGTCGCCGAAACCGTCGACCTGCAGCGGCGCTACGTCGGCGACGAGGCTCAGGTCGCGCTCGCGATCGAACTGTCGCGGCGCAACGTCGAGCTGCGCAGCGGCGGCCCGTTCGGCGCCGCGGTGTTCGACGCGGACGGCCGCGTGATCGCCGCCGGCGTCAATCGCGTGGTGCCGCACACCTGCTCGGTGGCACATGCCGAGATGATGGCCTACATGACCGCGCAACAGCGCCTGCAGCGCAAGCGCCTCAACGAGGACGGCGGCCGCTACACGCTGGCGACCAGCTCGCAGCCGTGCTGCCAGTGCTACGGCGCGACGGTCTGGGCCGGCGTCGACGCCCTGCTGATCGGCGCGCGTGCCGAGGACGTCATGACGCTGACCGAGTTCGACGAGGGCCCGCTGCCGGCCGACTGGATCGGCGAGCTCGAGCGGCGCGGCATCGCCGTCAGGCGCGACATCCTGCGCGAGCAGGCGCGCGAGGTGCTCGAGGTCTACGCGCGCAGCGGCGGCGCGATGTACTGAGCGGCGCGCGCAGCGCCCGCCACCCCGCATGCCGACCGATCGATCGTGACCGCCATCGCCACCGAATCCGCCCGCCCGCTCGACGGCTTCCTGGCCTGGTGCCGCCCGGGCTTCGAGAACGACTGCGCCCAGGAGCTGGCCGCGATCGACGCGCAACTGGCGACCGGCGGCTATGCGCGTGCGCGGCGCGACAGCGGCTACGTCGAGTTCATGCTGCCCGACGCGGCCGCCGCGACGCGCTACGCACGCGCCGTCGACTGGCGCGCGCTGACGTTCGCGCGGCAATGGCTGCGGCTGCGTGCACGCGTCGACGGCCTGCCGGCCAGCGATCGCCTCGCCGTGCTGCTGCCGCCGATCCGCGCCGCCGGCCACAGCTTCGCCGACGCCTGGATCGAGTCCCCGGACAGCGATGCCGGCCGCGAACTGTCCGGCCTGTGCCGCTCGCTCAATGCCGCCCTGATCGGCGCGATGAAGCGCGAGCGCCTGATCGATCCGGTCGCGCCGCGGCGCCTGCACGTCGGCCTGCTCGATCCGGCCACGGCCCTGCTGGCGGACGCCGAGGTGTCACGCAGCGCGCCGTGGCCGGGCGGCATTCCGCGCCTGCGCTTTCCGAGCAGCGCGCCGAGCCGCTCGACGCTCAAGCTCGAGGAGGCGTTCCTGGTCCTGCTCGACGAGGCCGAGCGCGAACGCGCATTGCGTCCGGGCATGAGCGCGGTCGACCTCGGCGCCGCGCCGGGCGGCTGGACCTGGCAGCTGGTGCGCCGCTCGATCCACGTCACCGCGGTCGACAACGGCCCGATGGATGCCGCGCTGCTGGCCTCCGGCCTGGTCGACCACCGCCGCGAGGACGGCTTTCGCTACCAACCGCCGCGGCCGGTCGACTGGCTGGTCTGCGACATGGTCGAGCAGCCGCGCCGCGTCGCCGCGCGGATCGGCGACTGGCTCGCGGCCGGCTGGTGCCGGTACGCGATGTTCAATCTGAAGCTGCCGATGAAGAAGCGCCACGAGGAGGTCGTGCTGTGCCGCGAGCGGATCGCCGAGGCGGTCGCCGGCCGGCGCCTGGACTGGCGCGCGCGCCAGCTCTACCACGACCGCGAGGAAGTCACCGTCTACGCCGCGCTGCGCTGAGCGGCCGCGCAGCCGCTATGCTGGCGCGCCGCCGGAACCGCCCCGTCCACCGCCCCTGTCGATCGATCCCCGATGAAGCGTCTGTCCTCGTTCCTGCCGATGCTGCTGCTGATCGCGGCCGGCGGCGCTCTGTATGCATCCGGTCTGCTCGACGGCCTGCATCCGGCTGCACTGATCGAGCGCCACGGCGAGCTGCAGCGGCAGATCGCGACCTATCCGCTGACCGCGGCCGCCGCGCAGATCGCCGCGATGACGATCGCCGCCGCGACCGGGCTGCCCGGCGCGGTGCTGATCGTCCTGACCGGCGGCATGCTGTTCGGTGCCGCGTACGGCACGCTGCTGTCCACGACCGGCCTGGTGCTCGGCACCGCGCTGCTGTTCGTCGCCAGCCGGCGCGCATTCGCCGGCGCCGAGCGGCCGCCGCCGGCGCTGATCGCGCGGATCCGGAGCGGATTCGAGACGCATCCGGTCAGCTATACGTTCTTCCTGCGCCTGGTCTCGTTCTTCCCGTACGGCGCGGTCACCGTCGCGCTGGCCTGGCTGCGCTGTCCGCGCGTGCTGTTCTTCGGCGCGAGCACGATCGGCGGCGCGGTCATGACCGCGGTGGAGACCAGCCTCGGCGCCGGGCTGGCCCGTTCGCTGGCCCGCAGCGGCCGCCTGGACCTCGGCGTCCTGACGCGTCCGGAGGTCGTGCTGCCGATGCTCGGCATGGCGACGCTGGCGCTGACGCCGATCCTGATCTCGCGGCTGCGGACCGGGCGCCGCCCGACCGGGCCGGTCGCCGCGGAAACCGCCGCGACGATCGAGCACGCGGCGCCGGTCCTGGATGCGGCTCCGGCCCCGAAGCTCGAACCGCGCATCGTGAATACCGCCGCGTGAGCCGGCCGGGCGCGACGCGCGTCCTGAACGGACTCGTCCTCGCGCTGCGCTGATCTTGGTGGCGCCGAGCGTGAGTCCGCGCTACATCGGCGCCACCGGACCGTGCCGGCAGCGCCGTACCCACGATGTCGCGCAGGGCCCGATCGGCCGTTACGACTTCGCGCGACGACTGACATCTCGCATCGCTGTGGATCGACAACGACCATGCGCCCGAGGGCGGTCACCTGCTGCTCTCGGACGGCCCGCCGCTGCCGGCGATACCGGCCAAGCCGATCTACCGCCTGGCCCGGCCGGCCGAGACGCCGCCGCCGGTCCGCCCGGCGCGTGGGTCGCGGTATGTCCGCTCGCGCAGATGCTGGCGGCTCGGCGCTGCCGCGCGCTCGGCCAGCGCGCCGTCGCGCAACACCTGGCCGGCATCGTCTTGCCGGGCTTCGTGCCGATGCGGGTCCTGCACTTCGGACATGCGACGCCGAGGACGCAGGCGCTGATCGTGTTCGCGCTGGCCGGATACGTCCCCGGCAAGCGTGATGCACTGACGCGCCGGACCGGGTGGGCCTTGCGCATGCTGCCGATACGGGCCGCGCTCGATTGAGGGTATTCAGGCCGTTGGGCTATGCTGCAAGCCTTTGTCCGGCGCGGCGTTCGCGCCTGCGCTACGCCGAGGCCGCCGCTTGACCCCGACCGTCCAGACCGCCCCCGTGCAGAAATCGTTCTGGCGGGCCTTGGCGCTCAGCCTGACCATCGCGGTGCTCAACTTCGGGCTGTGGGCCTGGCTCAACCGGCCCACCCCGATCGCCGACTGGAACGGACAGGTCGGCGGCTTCGCATTCAGCGCGTTCCAGCGCTACCAGGATCCGACCAAGGACATCTATCCGAGCGAGGCCGAACTGGCCGGCGACATCCGCCTGATGGCGCAGTACACGCGCCGCATCCGCACCTACGCCTCGCTGGAGAGCCCGCAGATCCCGCGGCTGGCGCGGCTGTACGACATGAAGGTCATGGCCGGCGCCTGGCTCGACCGCCGCGCCGACCACAACGACCGCGAACTGGAGGCCCTGGTCACGCTGTCGCGCAAGTACGACAACATCGAGCGCGCGATCGTCGGCAACGAGTCGGTGCTGCGCGGCGACGTCACGGTCGAGCAGTTGATCGGGTATCTCGACCGCGCGCGTGCGCAGCTCGACATCCCGGTCTCCACCGCCGAGCCGTTCTTCGTCTGGGAGCGCAACCCGGAGCTGGCGCGCCACGTCGACTTCATCACCGTGCACCTGCTGCCGTACTGGGAGCGGATTCCGCGCAAGGACGCGATCGGCTTCACGCTCGGCCAGTACCAGCAGCTCAAGCGGCTGTTTCCGGACAAGCCGGTGGTGATCGGCGAAATCGGCTGGCCGTCCAACGGCGACCGCAAGGAATACGCGCAGCCGACGCTGGCCAACGAGGCGCAGTTCCTGCGCGAGTGGTTCAACCTGGCCGCGCGCGAGAACATCGACTACTACGTCATGGAGGCGTTCGACCAGCCCTGGAAGGAGGCCAACGAAGGCCGCGCCGGTGCGTACTGGGGCGTGCTCAACGCCAACCGTCAGCCGAAGTTCGCGTTCACCGGTCCGGTCGTGGAGGACACCACCTGGCCGTGGAAGGCGGCCGCCGCCTCGCTGCTGGCGCTGCTGCCGATGTTCTGGTTCGCGCGGCACTTCATGCGCTTCCGCACCGCGGGCCTGTGGTTCTTCCTGGTCCTGATCCAGCTCGGCGGCACGCTGCTGGTCTGGTCGGCGACGCTGCCGTACGACTTCTACCTGAGTCCGCTGGACTGGACGATGCTGACCCTGCTGCTGCCGGCGCAGGTCGCGATCATCCTGGTGCTGCTGATCAACGGATTCGAGTTCACCGAGGTGATCTGGCGGCCGCGCTGGCTGCGCCATTTCGGTCTGCTGACGCCGCAGCCCGGCGATCCGCAGCCGTTCGTGTCGATCCATCTGGCCTGCTACAACGAGCCGCCGGAGATGGTGATCCTGACGCTCGACTCGCTCGCCGCGCTCGACTACGAGAACTTCGAGGTGCTGGTGATCGACAACAACACCCGCAACCCCGAGGTCTGGAAGCCGCTGGAGGCCTACTGCGAGAAGCACGGACCGCGTTTCCGCTTCTTCCATCTGGAACCGTGGCCCGGCTTCAAGGCCGGCGCGCTGAACTACGGCCTGACCGTCACCGATCCACGCGCCGAGATCATCGCCGTCGTCGACGCCGACTACGAGGTGCGCCGCGACTGGCTGCGCGCGCTGACCGGCTACTTCCGCGATCCGAAGGTCGCCGTCGTGCAGTGCCCGCAGGCGCACCGCGACTGGGAGCACAACGCGTTCCGGCGCATGTGCAACTGGGAGTACGACGGCTTCTTCCGGATCGGCATGCACCATCGCAACGAGCGCAACGCGATCATCCAGCACGGCACGATGACGATGGTGCGCAAGGACATGCTGGTGGACACCGGCAGCTGGTCGGAATGGACGATCTGCGAGGACGCCGAGCTCGGCCTGCGCCTGATGCATGCCGGCTACGATCTGGTCTACGTCGACGAGGCGATCGGCAAGGGCCTGACGCCGGCCGACTTCAAGGCCTACAAGTCGCAGCGCTACCGCTGGGCGTTCGGCGCGATGCAGATCATGAAGGCGCGCTGGAACTGGATGGTCTCCGCGGACAGTCCGCTCAGCCGCGCCAGAAGTTCCACTTCCTGACCGGCTGGTTCTCGTGGTTCGCCGACGCGCTGCACCTGGTCTTCACGCTGATGGCGATCGCCTGGACCGTCGGCATGGTCGGCTGGCCGCAATATTTCGCGCTGCCGCTGCAGCTGTTCCTGGTGCCGATCATCGGCTTCTTCGTCTGCAAGGCGGTGTTCGGCATCGTGCTCTACCGCGTCCGCGTGCCGTGCTCGTGGAAGGACACGATCATGGCCTCGATCGCCAGCATGGGGCTGTCGCATGCGATCGCGCGCGGCATCTTCCAGGGCCTGTGGCAGAAGAAGGGCGAGTTCGTCCGCACCGCCAAGAGCCGCCGTCTCGGCGCCAAGCCCAACCCGTTCACGTCGGTGCGCGAAGAAGGCTTGATGGCGCTGGCGCTGGGCGCCTGCATCGTCGGCATGATCCACTCGATCGGCTTCCAGTACGTCGAGGGCAAGCTGTGGATCGCGATCCTCGCCGCGCAGTCGATTCCGTACGTGTCGGCGCTGATCGGCGCCTGGGTCGCGCACCGCTCCGGCGAGGCCACCGGCTGAACGGAACCGCACCGGTCATGCAGCGGATGCAAGCAATTGAAACGCGTGCGGCCGGTCCAGCCCCATCGCCGCGCCTCGTTTGCTATAAGGTCCGGACCCGGTTCCGATGGCGCTCTGCATGATCGATCCACGCCACCCCGGTCGCGCGGTCCTGACCGCCGCCGTCACCCTGCTGCTGGCCGGTCCCGCGTTCGCGGCCCGGCTCAGCGTACAGCTCGAAGGCCTGGACGGCGCGCTGCGCGAAGCCGCCCTGGCGCGGCTGGAGCTCGAGCAGTACGCCAGCCGCGAGGTCAGTCCGGCCCAGGCGCGTCGTCTGTACAACCGCGCCGAGGGTCAGATCCAGGCCGCGCTCGAGCCGTACGGCTACTACAACGTCAGCGTGCACGGCGAGCTCAAGCAGAGCGGCGAGACGTTCACCGCGGTGCTCGAGGTCAAGCACGGCGAGCCGGTGCGCGTGACCGATGTGGATCTGCGCATCGACGGCCAGACCGAGGGCATCCGTGCGATCGACCAGGCGCGTGCAGCGTTCCAGCCGCGCGTCGGCCAGCCGCTCGACCATGCCGCCTACGAGCGCAGCAAGGCGACCGTCTCGGCCGCGCTGTTCGGCAGCGGCTATCTCGATGCGACGCTCGGCACGCATCGGGTCGAGGTCAACCGGTCGAGCAACGCCGCCGACATCCATCTCGCCTGGAACGCCGGCGAGCGCTACCGCTTCGGCGAGACGCATTTCGAGGGCGGCCAGTTCTCCGACGATTTCATGGCGCGCTACATCCCATGGGAGCCCGGCAAGGACTACTACTCGCAGGACCAGCTGCTGAGCTTCCAGCAGCGCCTGGTCGACGCCAACTACTTCGCGATCGCGCAGGTGCAGCCGAACGTCGAAGCCGCCGCCGACGGCCTGGTGCCGATCGACGTGATGCTGGCGCCGGCCAAGCGCACGGTCTACACCGGCGGCGTGTTCATCGGCACCGACACCGGCCCGGGCGTGCGCGGCGGCGTCGAGCGGCGCTGGGTCAACGAGCGCGGCCACAAGCTGAACTTCGAGGCCCTGCTCGCGCAGCGCCTGAGCACGGTCACCGGCCTCTACCAGATTCCGCTGCCGGGTCCGGACAACCATGCCTACAACTTCGGCGCGACCTATCGCGACGAGGACACCGACACCAGCCAGTCCAAGACGCTGCGCCTGACCGCCAACGACTCGCGGATCTGGCACGGCTGGCTGCGCACGGTCGGTCTGAACTTCCTGACCGGCGACTTCAAGGTGGCCGACGTCAAGGGCTCCACGACCCTGCTCTATCCGGAGATCTCGTTCGCGAAGAAGCACGCCGACGACCTCACGTTCCCACGCCGCGGCTGGTCGCTGACGCTGGCCGGGCGCGCCGGCGCCGAATCGGTGCTGTCCGACACCAGCTTCGCGCAGGTCACCGCCGACGCGAAGTGGATCCGCGGTCTCGGCGACAGCAGCCGCTTCATCGCGCGCGGCTCGCTCGGTTATACGCAGGTCAGCAATTTCGACCGGCTGCCGCCGGAACTGCGCTTCTTCGCCGGCGGCGACCGCTCGATCCGCGGCTACGCGTTCCAGACGGTCGGGCCGCGCAATGACGAGGACGACGTCATCGGCGGCAAGCAGCTGGTCGTGGCCAGCGCCGAGTACGAGTACTACTTCTCGCAGAACTGGGGCGCCGCGGCCTTCGTCGACAGCGGCGACGCGTTCTCCGGCGGCAATTTCGATCTGAAGGTCGGCGCCGGCCTCGGCCTGCGCTGGCGCTCGCCGGTCGGCATGGTGCGCGTCGATCTGGCCACGCCGGTCGGCGACAGGTACGCCAGCGGCGTCGAGCTGCACATCATCATCGGGCCCGACCTATGAAATGGCTCAAGCGGATCGCGATCGCGCTGCTGATCGTGCTGGCGATCGCCGCGGCGGCGCTGGCCTGGCTGCTCAACACCGGCGCCGGCGCGCGCTTCGTGCTGGCGCGTGCGCAAGGCGCGCTCGACGGCAAGCTCGTCGTCGAACGCAGCAGCGGCACGCTGGCCGGCCCGCTGCGGCTGGAAGGCGTGCGCTACCGCGACGCCGAGGCCGGCATCGACGCCAAGGTCGCCGCGTTGACGGCCGACGTCGCGCTGAGCGCGCTGCTCGGCAAGCGCGTGGTGGTCCGCCAGCTCGAGGTCGAGACGCTCGAGGTGGCGCTGACGACGGTTCCGCCGAAGCCCGAGGAGCCGTCCGCGCCGTTCTCGCTCGAGCCGCCGCTCGACATTGCGCTGGAGCGCTTCGCGCTGCGCGGCGCCTCGATCAGCCGCGACGGCGAGCCGCTGTTCGCGGCCGACAGCCTGAACCTCGCCGCGGCGTGGACGCACGCCGGCCTCGCCGTGCGCGAGCTCGCTCTGCGCGCGCCGGACGGCCAGGTCGACCTCGACGGCACGCTGACCACGCAGCAGGGCTATGCCGGCAAGGGCCGCACGACGTTCCGCTGGCGCGTCGCCGAGACCGAGTACGCCGGCACGCTCGACGCCGACAGCGACGGCAAGCTGGCGCGGCTCGCGCTGAAGCTCGAATCGCCGATGGCCGCCACGCTCGATGCGACGCTCGGCCAGAACGATCGCTGGCCGTGGACGCTCGCGCTCGACGTGCCGCGCTTCGACCCGAAGCGGCTCGCCCCCGACGCCGGCCTGGCCTCGGCGGCCGTCTCGCTGCGCGGCGAAGGCGACCTGGAGCGTGGCAGCCTCAGCGGCGACGTCGTGCTCGACGAGCACCGCCTGCATCTGGCGCCGCTCGACTACACGCTCAAGGATCAGATCCTGCGCATCGAGGCGCTCGGCCTGACCAGCCCGGATGTCGAAGGTCGGCTCGACGCCAGCGGCGAGGTGCGTCTGGCCGACGAGCCGGTCAGCGCGATGGCGCGCGTGAGCTGGAAGGACCTGGTACTGCCGGCCGACCTCGCCGGCCAGGTATTGGCCAGTCACGGCACGCTCGACGTCGAGGGCAGCGCGGCGGCGTATGCGGCGCGCGGCAGCCTGTCGGTCGGCCCGCCCGGACAGCTCGCCGATCTGACGCTCGACCTCAGCGGCACGCCCGAGGCGATCGCACTCAAGACGCTGGCGCTGGTCCAGCCCAACGGCGGCCTCGACGCCAGCGGCACGGTCACGCTGCAGCCGGCGCTCGGCTGGGACCTCCAGGCCAAGGCGCAACGGCTCGATCCCGGTGCGTTCGCGGCCGACTGGCCCGGCGCGCTCGACTTCGACCTCGCCAGCCGCGGCACGCTGACCGACCGCGACCGGACACGACGCTGCGCATCGAGCGCCTCGGCGGCACGCTGCGCAAGCGCCCGGTCGGCGGCAGCGCCGATCTGGCGATCAAGCCGGACTTCATCGTCGACGGCAAGCTGAGCCTGCGCTCCGGCGGCAGCACGGTCGAGGTCACCGGCCGCGGCGGCAACCAGACCGATGCGAGCCTGCGCCTGGCGATCGGTTCGCTGGCCGACTGGCTGCCCGATACCGGCGGCCGTCTCGGCGGCGACTTCCGCGTGCGCGGCCGCTGGCCGGCGCTCGACGTCGACGGCACCGCCGAGGGCGCGGCGATCGCGCTCGGCGACCTGCGCATCGATACGCTGTCGTTGAACGCGCACGTCGCCAATCTCGACGACCCCTCCGGCAAGGCGACGCTGACGCTCGGCGGACTCAGCCAGGGCGAGCTGCGCTTCGACAGCCTGGCCGTCGAGGCCGAAGGCAACCAGGCCCGGCATCGTCTGCGCGTGGCCGGCGCCGGCAAGCCGGCCGACGTCACGCTGGCGCTGTCCGGCAGCGCGCGCGACGGCCGCTGGAACGGCACGCTCGAATCGCTCGGCCTCGCGGTCGCCGGCCCGCGCGAGGTCACGCGCTTCGACCTGGCCGCGCCGGCCGCACTCGGCTGGGACGGCCAGCGCTTCACGCTCGCCGACAGCTGCCTGACCGGCGCCGACGCACGGCTGTGCGTCGGCGGCAGCGGTGCGTCCGACGGCAGTCTCGCCGCGCGCTATCGGATCGAAGCGCTGCCGCTGCGCACCGTGGTGCGCCTGGCCGCACCGGATGCGCCGGTGCGGCTGCGCGGCGAGATCGATGGCGAGGGCGACATCCGCCGCGACGCGTCGGGCGCGCTGAACGGCCGCGCGACGCTGAGCTCGAAGGAGGGCAGCGTCATCTATGTCGACGCCGGCAGCCAGCCGCTGCTGAGCTACACCGGCTTCGCGCTCGAGGCGCAGTTCTCGCCGGCCTCGAGCGTCGCGACGGTCAAGGCCGGACTCGACCAGAACGGACGGCTCGACGGGCGCGTCCAGCTCGACGGACCGCTCGGCGGCGACCCGGCGCTCGGCGGACGCGTCACGCTGAATCTGGAGAGCCTGGCCTTCGTCGAGCTGCTGACCAGCGAGGTCGCCAATACCAAGGGCCGCGTCTCGGCCGACTACGGCATCGGCGGCACGCTGTCGGCGCCGCAGCTGTCCGGCGCGCTGAAGCTCGAGGATTTCGCGACCGAAGTGCCGATCGCCGGCCTCAAGCTGCGCGACGGCCAGGTGTCGCTGCGCGCCGAGGGTGCCGACCGCTTCGTGCTCGAAGGCTCGATCGTGTCGGGTCAGGGCACGCTGAAGATCGACGGCGACGGCGGACTGGCCGCCGACGCGCCGCTGACGATGACGATCCGTGGCGAGAACGTGCTGGCCGCCGACATTCCGGCCGCCAACGTGATCGTCTCGCCCGACATCAACATCGAGCGCAACGCCAGCGGCACCTACGTCAACGGCAAGGTCGCCGTGCCCAAGGCCAACGTCGACGTCAGCAAGCTGCCCGGCGGCGGCGCCAGCGCGGCCTCGCCGGATGTCGTGATCGTCGATGCCGAGCAGGTCGAGCCGGGCCAGGCGCCGCCGGTCGTCGTCAACGTCTCGGTCGAGCTCGGCGATCAGGTCAAGCTCGCCGGCTTCGGCCTCGACGGCACGATCGCCGGCAACCTGCGCATCAGCCAGCGGCCCGGCCGCGCGCCGACCGGCACCGGCACGCTCAACGTCGGCGGCACCTACAAGGCCTACGGCCAGGATCTGAAGATCGAGACCGGCCGCGTCCTGTTCGCCGGCACCGCGCTCGACAATCCGGGCCTGGACATCCGTGCCGTGCGCAAGATCGAGGCCGACGACGTCACCGCCGGCCTGATGATCCGCGGCACCGCGATCGTGCCGGTGCTGACGGTGTTCTCGGAGCCGGCGATGGAGCAGTCGCAGGCGCTGTCGTACCTGGTGACCGGCAAGCCGCTGTCGGCGCTCGGCAGCGGCGAAGGCGACATGCTCGGCACCGCGGCGCGTGCGCTCGGCACCGCCGGCGGCGACCTGCTCGCCAAGAGCATCGGCAAGCGCATGGGCGTGGACGACATCGGCGTCGCCGACAACGCCGTGCTCGGCGGTGCCGCGTTCACGGTCGGCAAGTACCTGTCGCCGAAGCTGTATCTCAGCTACGGCGTCGGCATCTTCGAGCCCGGCGAGGTCGTCACGCTGCGCTATCTGTTCCACCGGCGCTGGAATTTCGAGGCGCAGTCGGCGACCAGCGGCAACCGCGCCGGCATCAACTACCGCTACGAAAAGTAGCCGCGACGCCGCGCGATCGCGGCAGCGCTGCATCGGGGCACCGGCACGGCCGCACGCTGCGTTCTCCGCTTCCGCACGCGGCGATCGCTCAGGCGATCCCTGCCGGGGGCGCGTCAAGATGCGATCATGCGCGCATGACCGACTTCCCGACGCTGCCGCTCGCCCCTGCCCTGCAGCAGGCCCTCGCCGCACTGGACTACGTGCAGATGACGCCGGTGCAGGCGCAGAGCCTGCCGGCGATCCTCGACGGACGCGATGCGATCGTGCAGGCCCGTACCGGCAGCGGCAAGACCGCCGCTTTCGGGCTCGGCCTGCTCAGCGCGATCGATCCCGCCGTCACCGCGGTGCAGGCCCTGGTGCTGTGCCCGACTCGCGAGCTCGCCGATCAGGTCGGCAAGGAAATCCGCCGCCTGGCGCGCTTCATACCGAATCTGAAGCTGCTGACGCTGTGCGGCGGCATCGCGCTGCGGCCGCAGCTGGCCTCACTGACGCATCCGCCGCACGTCGTGGTCGGCACGCCCGGCCGCATCCAGGAGCTGATCGATCTGGGCGCGCTGCTGCTCGATCGGGTCCGCGTGCTGGTGCTCGACGAGGCCGACCGCATGC
This sequence comes from Dokdonella sp., assembly GCA_024707225.1. GTDB lineage: Bacteria > Pseudomonadota > Gammaproteobacteria > Xanthomonadales > Rhodanobacteraceae > Dokdonella. The sequence goes on from JANQAE010000004.1 coordinate 155,080, forward strand.
TCGACATGGGTTTCCTCGACGCGATCGACGGCATCGCGGTCAGCCTGCCGCGCGATCGCCGCACGCTGCTGTTCTCGGCGACCCTGCCGCCGCCGATCCGCACCATCAGCCAGCGCCTGCAGCGCGATCCGGTCGAGGTCACGGTCGCCGACACCGAACCGGCGATCGAACAGCGCTTCCACGAGATCGACGCCTCGCGCCGGTTCGACGCGCTGCTGCGCGTACTGCTCGCGCACCGGCCCGAGTCGGCGCTGGTGTTCTGCAATACGCGGCGCGAGGCCGAGAGTGTCGCCGAGCGCCTGCGCGGCCTCGGTCACAGCGCCGCCGCACTGCACGGCGACCTCGACCAGCGCGAGCGCGAGGACGTGCTGGTGCGCTTCGCGCATCGCAGCTGCGTGGTGCTGACCGCGACCGACGTCGCCGCGCGCGGGCTCGACATCGACGACCTGCCGCTGGTGATCAGCTACGACCTGGCCAGCGACGCCGACAGCCACGTCCACCGCATCGGCCGCACCGGCCGCGCCGGGCGCAGCGGCCTGGCGATCGCACTGGCGGCGCCGGCCGACATGCCACGCGCGAACGCGATCGAATCGCGCCTCGGCACGCGCCTGCGCTACCTGCCGCTGCCGCCGGCCGACGCCGCGGCGGCAGCGCTGTCGGCACCGATGCGCACGCTGTGCATCGACGCCGGCCGCCAGGACAAGCTGCGGCCCGGTGACGTCGTCGGCGCACTGACCGGCGATGCCGGCCTCGCCGTCGACTGCATCGGCAAGATCGCGGTATTCGCGACGCGCACCTACGTGGCGATCCGCGCCGACGCCGCGGCGACTGCGCTCAAGCGCCTGCGTGCCGGCCGCATCAAGGGCCGCACGTTCCGCATCCGGCCGCTCGACTGAGGGCGCGCGTCGCGCGCGACCGGCTCGAGCCCCGCTTCCGGCCGTCGACATGCGCCGCCGGCGCGTGTGCCGGGCGGCGCGGGCGAAAGGCAAGGAGACGCCGCGTCTCCTTGCCGCGGGTGCCTCAGCGTTGCGCGATCGGCACGAAGGCCAGGTCTTCCGGACCGGTGTAGTTCGCGCTCGGGCGGATGATCTTGCCGTCGATGCGCTGCTCGATCACGTGAGCGCTCCAGCCGGACGTGCGCGCGATCACGAACAGCGGCGTGAACATCGCCGTGGGCACGCCCATCATGTGGTAGCTCACCGCGCTGAACCAGTCCAGGTTCGGGAACATCTTCTTGATCTCCCACATCGTCGACTCCAGCCGCTCGGCGATGTCGAACATCTTCATGTTCTTCTGCTCGGCCGACAGCTCGCGCGCGACTTCCTTGATGACCTTGTTGCGCGGATCGCTGACCGTGTAGACCGGATGCCCGAAGCCGATCACCACTTCCTTGCGCTCGACGCGCGCGCGGATGTCGGCTTCGGCCTCGTCCGGCGAGGCGTAGCGCTTCTGGATCTCGAACGCGACCTCGTTGGCGCCGCCGTGCTTGGGTCCGCGCAGCGCGCCGATCGCGCCGGCGATGCACGAATGCATGTCGCTGCCGGTGCCGGCGATCACGCGCGCGGTGAACGTGGATGCGTTGAACTCGTGCTCGGCGTAGAGGATCAGCGAGGTGTGCATCGCGCGCACCCACAGATCCGGAGGGCTTCTCGCCGTGCAGCAGATGCAGGAAGTGGCCGCCGATCGAATCGTCGTCGGTCTCCACCTCGATCCGCCTGCCGTTGTGGCTGTAGTGGTACCAGTACAGCAGCATCGGGCCGAGCGAGGCCATCAGCTTGTCGGCGATGTCGCGCGCGCCGGGATGGTTGTGGTCGTCCTTTTCGGGCGCCACGCAGCCGAGCGCCGAGACCGCCGTGCGCATCACGTCCATCGGGTGCGCCGACGGCGGCAGCTGCTCGAGCACAGCCTTGACCGAGGCTGGCACGCCGCGCAGAGACTTCAGCTTGGCCTTGTAACCGGCCAGCTCGGCGACCGTCGGCAGCGTGCCGTGCACGAGCAGATAGGCGATCTCCTCGAACTCGCAGGCGGTCGCGACGTCGAGGATGTCGTAGCCGCGATAGTGCAGGTCGTTGCCGGTGCGGCCGACCGTGCACAGCGCGGTATTGCCGGCGGCGGTGCCGCTCAGCGCGACGGACTTCTTCGGCTTGAACGGGATGGCGGTTTCGCTCATGGGGATTCCCTGTCTTGTCTTTCGGGGTTGGAAGCGGACTCGCCGTCACCGCCGCCGGCCTGCCGTTCGAGCAGGCGCTGCAGCATCTGGATCTGGCGGTTCTGCAGTTCGACGAGCACCGCCCAGTCGCGCTCGCGCAGCGCGTTGAGCTTCTCGTGCACCTGCATGATCTCGAGTTCGGCTTTGACGTTGACCTCGTAGTCGTGCTGCGCGCCGAGGCGGTCGGCGGCGGCCTGGCGGTTCTGGCTCATCATGATGATCGGCGCCTGCAGCGCGGCCACGCAGGACAGCACCAGATTGAGCAGGATGTACGGATACGGATCGAACGCCTGCCGCGCGAGCACGAAGGTGTTGAACAGCATCCAGGCGACCAGTGCGACCACGAAGCTGCCGATGAACGCCCAGCTGCCGCCGACCGCCGCGACGCGGTCGGCGATCCGGTCGCCGAGGCCGCGCGTGCTGTCGAGCTCGCGCACGATGTTGCGCGAGACGCTGCGCCGCGCGATGAAGCGCTCGATCACCTCGCGCTCGTCGGCCGGCAGGCCGTCCAGCTCGGTCTGCAGCAGCTTGCGCGCGGTCTGGCGCGGGTCGATCCGCGCGAACGGAGAGGAGGGCTTCATCGATGCGGCCTCGGCGGGCGGGCACACGCGCCGGCGGCGTCGGGTGCGCGGCCGTCCTTCGTGTTCACTTGATCGGATTCCCGAACCAGGCCTGATCCTTCCAGCCGCGGTTGGTCGAGACCAGGACGATCCAGTCGCGGCGTTCGTCGTCGGCGGCCCTGCCGTCGGAACCGAGCGCGCCGAGCGCGAACAGCTCGCGGCTCCAGGGTTCGATCGGGCTCGATCGCCATGCATAGACGACGCGCACGATCCAGTAGCCGTCGCGCTCGACCGGCGGCGTGTAGACCTCGATGCGCTCGACGGTGCGCTTGGCGTAGCACAGCTCCCAGGCGCCGGGCTGCCTGCTGCGCAGATGCTCGCGGCCGGCCGCGGTCAGCTCGACTTTCAGCTTGGGCCCGTCGCTCTCCTCGAGCCGGCTCGACCGTGCGAAGCCGAGTTTCACGAGCGCGTCGATCTTGTCCCGGCGCGCGGCTGACGCAGGAACGCGTCATCCGACGCCATCACGGCGCTGCCGGCGCTGCCGAACGTCACCCATGGCAGCCACTCGCACACCGGCTGGCCGTCGATCGCCTCGGCGACCGCGGCCGCGACGTCGGCCTCCGCCGGCATCGGCGGCTCGGCCGCGCGTACGCTCGCGAACGCAAACGCCAGCAGCGGCGACGACAGCACGGCGAGCACGGCCTTCATGACGTCACTCCCGGGACTTGGCGCCCGCGAACAGCGCATCGAGCCGCTGCTCGTAGGCGTGGTAGCCGATGCGGTCGTACAGCTCCTCGCGCGTCTGCATCAGGTCGATCACGTTCTTCTGATGGCCGTCGCGGCGGATCGCCTCGTAGACGGTCTCGGCGGCCTTGTTCATCGCGCGGAACGCCGACAGCGGATAGAGCTGGATCGCGGCGCCGACCGAGGCCAGCTCCTCGCGCGTGAACAGCGGCGTCTTGCCGAACTCGGTGATGTTCGCCAGCACCGGTACCTTGACCGCCTCGACGAAGCGCCGGTACGTCGGCAGATCGTAGGCGGCCTCGGCGAAGATGCCGTCGGCACCGGCCTCCACGCACAGCAGCGCGCGCTCGATCGCCGCGTCGACGCCCTCGACCTGGATCGCATCGGTACGCGCGATCAGGAAGAAGTCCGCGTCGGTCCTGGCATCGGCCGCGGCCTTGACGCGATCGGCCATCTCGGCCGCCGAGACGATCTCCTTGCCGGGCCGATGCCCACAGCGCTTGGCGCCGACCTGGTCCTCGATGTGGCAGGCGGCGGCGCCGGCCTTGATCAGCGACTGCACCGTGCGCGCGATGTTGAACGCGCTCGGACCGAAGCCGGTGTCGATGTCGACCAGCAGCGGCAGATCGCACACGTCGGTGATGCGGCGCACATCGACCAGCACGTCCTCCAGCGTATTGATGCCCAGGTCCGGCAGCCCCAGCGAGCCCGCGGCGACGCCGCCGCCGGACAGGTAGATCGCGCGATAGCCGGCGCGGCGCGCGAGCAGCGCGTGATTGGCGTTGATCGCGCCGATCACCTGCAGCGGCTGCTCCTGGGCCAGGGCGCTGCGGAAGCGTGCACCGGCAGACGTGGGGGATGTCATGAAGGCGGTCCTCGCGAGGATTCTAGGGAGCGGTGTCCGGGCGTGCACGATGCCGTGCGTCACGACCGGTGCCGGGTCGGCGCGAAATCTGGCACCATCGGATGCATTGATCAATCTTGATCGATCCGATCAACATATCGTGAGCGACAGCGACTACATCCCGGCGACCGAGGCGATCGCCGTGCTCGGCATCAGCGCGGCCACGCTGTACGCCTATGTCAGCCGCGGCCTGATCGAGTCGCGGCCCGGCGAGGACCATCGCAGCCGCGTCTATCGCCGGCGCGACGTCGAGCGCCTGGCCTCGCGCAAGCGCGTCGGCCGCGGCGCGGCACGCGGCGCCGCGCAGAGCCTGGATCGCGGCCTGCCGGTCATGGAGACGCGCATCTCGCTGATCCGGCCGGACGGACCTTACTACCGCGGCCGGTCGGCGATCGGCCTGGTCCGTGCCGGCGCCGCGCTCGAGGACGCGGCGCGCGTGCTCTGGGACTGCGGCGATCGCGATCCGTTCGCGCCGGCGCCGGACGAGGTCTGGCCGGCCTCGGTCGCGGCGATCCTGGCCGATCCGCGGCTGCCGCCGCTCGAACGCACGCTGGCCGCGATCCCGCTGCTCGCGATCGAATCGCCGCATTCGTTCAGCGCCTCGCCGCTGGTGCGGCGCGAGACCGCGGCGCGCCTGCTGCGCCAGAACGCCGCCCTGCTGATCGGCCGTCGTGCCGACGCGCGTCCGGTGCACCGCGTGCTGGCGCAGCACTGGAAGCGCGGCGATGCGCGGCTCGACACGCTGGTGCGGGCAGCCCTGGTGCTGTGCGCCGATCACGAGCTGAATGTCTCGGCGTTCGCCGCGCGCGTCGTCGCCTCGACCGGCGCGCACCTGCATGCGACCGTCTGCGCGGGCCTGGCCGCCTTGTCGGGCCCGCGTCACGGCGGCGCGACGACGCGCGCGTATGCGTTCATACGCGAAGCGCTGCAGGCCGACTCGATCGGCGCGTTCGTGTCGGCGCGCTGGCGCCGCGGCGAGGACCTGCCGGGCTTCGGCCATGCACTGTACCCGGACGGCGATCCGCGTGCGCGCGAGCTGATGGCGCTGATCGGGGCGGCACGTCCACGGCCGCGCCGCGGCGAGGCGGTCGCCGCGCTCGCCGCCTGCGTCGAGGAGACCAGCGGCCAGGGGCCGAACATCGATTTCACGCTGGCCGCGATCGCCGTCGTGCACGATCTCGCCGCGGAGGCCGCGCTGACGCTGTTCGCGGCTGGCCGCGTCGCCGGCTGGCTGGCCCACGCGCTCGAACAGCAGAGCCTCGGCGGCCTGATCCGGCCGCGCGCCCGGTACGCAGGACAGATGCCGGCGGCCGGCGACGCGCGCAGCTGACGCGGCGCGCGCCCCCCGAGTCGGCCGTCGACGCGCGTGGCCGCGATGAGCGCGAGCGGTTCGCGATGCGTCGCGTTCGATCGGGGCAACCGTTGAACACCGTCAGCGGCCCGCAGCGCGGCAGATTCCTCGATCACCACAGCAGGCCGTGAGCCGCGTCGGCCGCGCCAGGACGCGGGGCCTCAGCAGATCATCGCGCCGAGGCTCGACAGGAAGATCGTGCCGCCGTGCCGCGCCCACAGCCCCAGTGCGGCGGCGACCAGCACCAGCACGAGGACGCCGATCGCGATGCGCCGCGCGCTCACCGCGCCGCTCCGAGCGCGGCCTGCGGCGTCTTCGGGAACGCCGCCGCGTCGCGCGTGACGACGCTCAGCACGGCTGCGAGCACGCCGAGCGCGATACTGACCTGCCAGATCGCCAGATAGCTGCCGGTGCGGTCGAACAGCCAGCCGGCCCACCACGCACCGAAGAACGCACCGACCTGGTGGCTCAGGAACACCACGCCGTTCAACGTCGACAGATGGCGCAGGCCGAACATCGAGGCGACCGCCCCGCTGGTCAGCGGCACCGTGCCGAGCCACAGGAAGCCGAACACCGCCGCGAACACGAGCGCGCTGGCCGGCGTCAGCGGCAGCCAGATGAACGCCGCGATCGCGACGGCACGGCCCGCATAGAGGCCGGCCAGCAGGCGCGGCCGCGAACCGCGCCCGCCCCAGACGCCGAACAGGTAGGACCCGAATATGTTGAACAGGCCGATCAGGGCCAGAGACCATGCGCCGATCGATGCGGCGATGCCGCGATCGACCAGGTACGCCGGCAGATGCGTGCCGACGAAGGCGATGTGGAAGCCGCAGACGAAGAAGCCGCCGTTGAGCAGCCAGTACGGCCGATGCCGCGACGCGTGATGCAGTGCCTCGGCGAGTCGCCAGTCCGGCTCGCCGGCCGCGCGCGGCGCGACGCCGGCGCCGCCTCCGGCCGCACGGAAGCCGAATGCGGCGACCACGATGCTGAGCACGAGCACGCCGAGTACGACCAGGGACGCGCGCCAGCCGATCGCCGCGATCAGCGCCTGCGCGAGCGGCACCACCGCGAACTGACCGAGCGAGCCGCCGGCCGTGACGATGCCGAACGCGACGCTGCGCTGCTCCGGCGCGACCAGGCGCCCGACCGCGCCGAGCACGATCACGAACGTCGTCGCACTCAGCGCCAGACCGGTCAGCATGCCGAGCGACACGACCAGGCCGGCCGCACTCCCGATCGTCGCCGCCAGGACCAGGCCGCCGGCATAGACCAGCGCCCCGCCGATCAGGGTGGCGCGCGTGCCCCAGCGTTCGGACAGCGCGGCGACGAACGGCTGCACCAGTCCGAACAGCAGGTTCTGCAGCGCGATCGCGAAACCGAAGCTCTCGCGCGCGATCGCCAGATCGCGTCCGATCGGCTGCAGCAGCAGGCCGAAGCTCTGCCGCACGCCCATGCTGATCGTCACGATGAACGCGGCCGCGGCCACCGCGACGATCGCGCTGCGCGTCCAGTCGGATCGGACCTCGGACATCGGTGTGCACCTCGTGTGGGGAGAATACCGTCGAGGCCCGGCTCGAACCGACCGAAACCGCGGCACGGGCTGGATTGTATGATGATCGTCATTTAAAGTGTCAAGCCGCTCCCACGATCAGTCCGAGGAAAGGCCATGCGGGTCAGCAGGGAACAGGCGGCGCGCAACCGCGAACGCATCATCGAGCAGGCCGCGTTGCTGTTCCGCGAGCACGGCATCGACGGCATCGGCGTGGCCGACCTCATGCAGAGCGCGGGCCTGACCCATGGCGGCTTCTACGGCCATTTCGCATCGAAGGACGATCTGGCCGTCTGCGCCTGCGAACATGCGTTCGCACAGTCGCAGGCACGCTGGTCGCGGCTGCTCGCCGAGGGCGGCGCCGACGCGCTGCCGACGCTGATCGCCTCGTACGTCAGCGCGCGTCATCGCGATCATCCCGGGCGCGGCTGCGCGCTGGCCGCGCTCGGCGGCGAGGCGCATCGGCACGCGCCGCCGCTGCGCCGGGCGTTCGAGCGCGGCGTTCGGACGCTGGCCGATCTGCTCGCACGCGCGCTGCCCGGGCGCTCGGCGCAGACGCGGCGGCGCCGGGCGCTGGCGACGCTGTCCGGCATGGTCGGCGCGATCGTGCTCGCACGCGCGGTCGAGGACCGCGCGCTCTCCGATGAAATCCTCGATGCGGCCGGCGCGTCGCTGACGCGCTGATCGCAGACCCGCATCGGTCGGCGCCGCCGCCCTCGCCGCCTCGACACGGTCGCATCCTCGTCAGATCCCACCCGCTGCGGAGACACCGATATGAACCTGTCCGTCCAGACCCGTCCGGTCGCCCTCGTGACCGGCGCCTCCAGCGGCATCGGCGCCTGCTACGCCGACCGGCTCGCGCGCCGTGGCCACGACCTGATCCTGCTCGCACGCGACGAGGCGCGATTGCGGCTGCAGGCCGAACGCATCGCCGCGCACAGCGATGTCGCGATCGAGCTGCTGCGCGCCGACCTGAGCGAGCGCGGCGACCTCGACCGGCTGATCGCGCGCATCGGCGACGACGCCACGATCGGCCTGGTCGTCAACAACGCCGGCATCGCCACGACCGGCCCGCTGCTCGGCGCCGATCCGGCGCGCATCGATGCGATGCTCGCGCTCAACGTCGTCGCCGCCACCCATGTCGCGATCGCCGCGGCGACGGCGTTCGCCGCGCGCGGAGGCGGCATTCTGATCAACATCGCCTCGGTCTTCGCGCTGCTGCCGGAGCGCTTCAACGGCGCCTACAGCGGCGGCAAGGCCCATCTGCTGAACCTGAGCCAGGCGCTCGACCAGGAGGCCTCCCCGCACGGCGTGCAGGTGCAGGCCGTGCTGCCGGGCGCGACGCGTACCGAGATCTGGCAGCGCGCCGGCGTCGACGTCGCGACGCTGCCGGCCGAGATGCTGATGGATGTGGAAGCCCTCGTCGATGCCGCGCTCGCCGGGCTCGACCAGGGCGAGCGCGTGACGATTCCATCGCTGCCGGACGCCGCGCAGTGGGACCGCTACGTGCAGGCGCGCCTCGCGCTCGCGCCGAACCTGTCGCGCGACACGCCGGCCGCGCGCTATCGCGTCACGGCGTCGGCGGAGCCGCAGCCGTGAGCCGGCTCGTCGACGAAGCCGGCACCGGCCTGGCCGGACTCGACCAGTTGCGCGCACTGCTCGCGTCGGGGCGGCGGCCCGGCATCGCGGTCGCGCTCGACTTCGACCTCGCGATCGTCGAGGACGGGCGCGCGGTGTTCACCGGCACGCCCGGCGAACATGCCTACAACCCGATCGGTTCGGTGCACGGCGGCTACGCGGCGACCCTGCTCGACTCGGCCTGCGGCTGCGCGGTACACACGCGCCTGGGCGCGGCGCAGACCTACACGACGCTCGAACTCAAGATCGCCTATCACCAGACTCTGCACGCAACGATCGGACCGATCCAAGCCGAGGGACGCGTGGTCAGCCTCGGCCGGCGCGTCGCGTTCGCCGAGGCGCGCATCACCGACGCCGAAGGCCGGCTCTACGCGAGCGCGACCTCGACGCTGCTGATCATCGAACGCTGAGCCGGACGCCGCCCCCGCGCGCACGGCCGGCGCCGGCCTGACGCCGGGACCGACATCGACGTGTCGCTCGAAGGCCAGGCCGAGCTCGAGGACGGCATGCGCATCGGCCGGTCTGCCGCACCGGGATCATCTCGCGGTCGGCACCGCGCGCGCATGGCGATCTCGCCGGCGTCGTCGCCGAGCGTCAGCGATCAGGCGCCGCCGCTCGGCCCGCGCTCGAGCGCGCGGCGGCATTCCTCCAGCGCGCCGGGATCGTCGAGCGTCGAGAGGTCGCCGGGGTCGCGCTGCTCGGCCAGCGCCTGCAGCGAGCGTCGCAGCAGCTTGCCCGAACGCGTCTTCGGCAGTGCGTTGACGACGTACACGCGGGCCGGCCGGGCGACGCCGCCGAGCTGCTCGACGACGCGCTGGAGCATGCCGCTCGCCGCGCTCTCGGGACTGTCGGCGGCGGCCTGCCTGAGCGTCGCGAACACCACCGGCACCTGGCCCTTCAGGGCGTCGTGCACGCCGACCACCGCCGCCTCGGCGACGCTCGGATGCGTCGCGACCGACTCCTCGATCTCGCGCGTGCCCAGGCGATGGCCGGCGACGTTGATGACGTCGTCGGTGCGGCCGAGGATGAAGGTGTAGCCGTCCTCGTCGCGCACCGCCCAGTCGAGCGAGCTGTAGAGCAGCTCCTTGAAGTGGCTGAAGTAGCTGCTGAGGAAGCGTTGATCGTCGTTCCAGACCGTCGTCATGCAGCCCGGCGGCAGCGGCGGCTCGATCACCAGCACGCCCTTCTGTCCGGGCGCCGCATCGGCGCCGCTGGTCTCGTCGATCACGCGCAGCTTGTAGCCGAGATTGGGCAGGCCCGGCGAGCCGAACTTGATCGGCTTCAGATCGAGTCCCGGCAGCAGCGTCAGTACCGGCCAGCCGGTCTCGGTCTGCCAGTAGTTGTCGATGACGGGCTTGCCGAGCCCCTCGTTGATCCACTGCGCGGTCGGCTCGTCGAGCGGCTCGCCGGCGAGGAACAGCCATTTCAGCGCCGACAGGTCGTGGCGCCGCAGCCACGCGGCATCCTGCTTCTTCAGCACGCGGATGCCGGTCGGCGACGAGAACATCGTGCGCACGCCGTAGTCGGCGCACAGCTTCCACCAGATGCCCGGATCCGGATGGGTCGGCAGCCCCTCGTACAGCAGCGAGGTGGCGCCGGCGATCAGCGGTCCGTACACGTTGTAGGAGTGCCCGACCGCCCAGCCGACGTCGGATGTCGAGAACATGACCTGGCCCGGCCCGACGTCGTAGACCGTGCGCATCGACAGCGCCAGCGCGACCGCGTAGCCGCCGACGTCGCGCTGCACGCCCTTGGGCTTGCCGGTGGTGCCGGAGGTGTAGAGCAGATAGCTCGGCTCGTTCGATTCGAGCCAGGTCACCTCGACCTCGGCGCCTTCGTGGCGCGCGCGCAGCGCCGCGTAGTCGAGGTCGCGCCCGGACACCATCGAGATCGCCGGGTCCAGTCCGCGACTGACGATCAGCACCTGCGCCGGCGGATGTGCCGCCGGCCGCGAGCGCCTGATCGACCAGCGGCTTGTACGCGATGACGCGCCCGCCGCGCATGCCGGCGTCGGCGGCGATCAGCAGCTTGGGTTTCGCATCGTCGATCCGCAGCGCCAGGTTGTGCGCGGCGAAACCGCCGAACACCACCGAATGCACCGCGCCGATGCGCGCGCAGGCCAGCATCGCGAAGACCGCCTCGGCCATGTTCGGCATGTAGATCACGACGCGGTCGCCCTTGCCGACGCCGAGCGCGACCAGCACCGCCGCGAACGTGTTGACCTCGCGATGCAGCTCCCGATAGCTCAGCTCTCGGGTGACGCCGGTCTCGGTCGAGACGGCGACCAGGGCGAGCTGATCGGCGCGCTCGGCCAGATGCCGGTCGATCGCGTTGTAGCACAGGTTGGTCGTGCCGCCGGAGAACCAGCGACGGAACGGCGGATCGACGTATTCGAGTATCCGCTGCGGCGGCCGCTGCCAATGGATGGCCCGGGCCTGCTCGGCCCAGAAGGCCTCCGGCTCCTCGATCGATCGGCGGTAGGCGTCCTCGTAACGCATGGCGGTCCTCCTCGGTGCGGCGTGCCTGAAGACTAGAGGAAGACCTCGGAGACCGGCGTTGGACTTTGGTCGAATCCGCTCCGACGCAAGGGGTGCAAGCGCGCAGGCGCGGACGCCGCCGAACCGACGCGACTCTTCCGGCCGGTGACATGCTTGCCGCACGCGACTCTTTGCCGCCGGACGGCACGCCGCCCGTACGTGTGCGCCGCCGCGGGTATGTCGACCGGTGTGCGAGGCCTCGATGCGAGGCGCTTCACGCAGGACGCGCGCATGCGGACGTACCGCGGAGCGGTACGCCGGAACGACGGAGGGGATGCGAGGAGCGATGCGGCCGACGAGGGCCTGGGACGCGTCTGCGAAATGCTCCCCCTGCGCTGGGCAACCGCAGGGAGAGTAATTTCGGTGGGCTCTTTCTTACAGCCTTATGCGACTACAGCGGCGATCCGCGAGGGTTGTCGCCGCGTCTTGCAGGTACTTCTGAAAACGAACAGATCCGCTTACTTCTTCGCGGTCTTCTTGGCTGCGGCCTTCTTCACCGCAGTCTTCTTGACGGCCTTCTTCGCGGCCGGCTTCTTGGCGGCGGCGGTCTTCTTCACGGTCGCCGACTTGGCCTTGGCGACGGTCTTCTTGGCCGCCTTCTTGACCGCGGTCTTCTTCACGGCGGCTTTCTTGGCGGGCTTCTTTGCAGCTTTCTTTACGGCTTTCTTTGCAGTGGCCATATCGCGTCTTAGCTCCTCGTCAGTTGGCAGTTTTTGCCCAGTAAAAGCGTGAAGGAATGCTTCGCACAGCAGATCGCTGTTGGTGGCGTGGCGCAGGTTCTTAACCTGGCGGCGAGTCCGCTCGTCGGACAGCAGCTGAAGAATGTGGAGCGGAATCGACACCGTGATTTTTTTCACCGCCCCCGATTTGGAGCCGTGCAGCACGTAGGGGTCGACGAACCTTGATGCAGCCATGATTCCTTAAATCATCATTGTCACCGGCGCAGAAATTATTCCTGTCTTGCAGTCGTGTCAACAGATTTTTTATGCGAAACAAGGGCTTCGGATTACCCCACCGAATGCCCTGAAAGCGCTCCCGCGGACGCCTCGGAGCCCACCCGCCACCCCTCCTGCGAATGGACGTCCAGACGTCTTTACGTCCCACTAGACGAAAGTGACGCACGACGCGGAAATCGCGGGAAACCCGGCGATTCCTGCGCTTTTCGCGAAATCGCCGACGCAAGGGAACGCCTCGATCCGCGCGCACGCCGCACCGCTTCGCACCGAAGAAAACGGTGCGAGGCGGTCGGCGAAGCCGCGTGGAGAGATTGACTGCCGTCTGAACGGCGACGGCGAAAGACGGCGCGACTCAGGCGAGCGCGGCGGCCAGTGCCTGGGCGAAACGCTCGATGTCGGCGTCGGTCTTGGTCTCGGTCGCGCAGACCAGCAGCGCGTCGCCGAGCTCCGGATAATCCTCTTCGAGCGCATAGCCGGCGACGATGCGCTCGCCGGCGAGACGCTCGACGATCTCGCTCGCCGGACGCGGCAGCTTCAATGCGATCTCGTGGAAGACCGGCCGGTCGAACAGCACCTGGACGCCGTCGATCGCGGTCAGGCGATCGCGCAATGCGCGCGTGTTGTTCATGCTCGCGCAGGCGACGCGATGCAGACCCTCGGGGCCGAGCAGCGACAGGTAGATCGTCGCGGCGGTGACCAGCAGTCCCTGGTTCGTGCAGATGTTCGAGGTCGCCTTGGCGCGGCGGATGTGCTGCTCGCGCGCCTGCAGCGTCAGCGCGAAACCTTCCTTGCCGTCGATGTCGGTGGTGCGGCCGACGATGCGCCCCGGCATCTGTCGCACCAGATCCTGACGGCAGGCCAGGATGCCGAAGTACGGGCCGCCCGAGGACAGCGGCACGCCGAGCGGCTGGCCGTCGCCGCAGACGATGTCGGCGCCGTCGCTGCCCCACTCGCGCGGCGGCTTGAGCACGGCAAGCGACATCGGGTTGACGACCGCGATCACCAGCGCACCCTGCGCGTGCGCCCAGTCGGTCAGCGCGTCGACGTCCTCGAGCGCGCCGAAGAAGTTCGGCTGCGGGATCACCAGCGCGGTGAACGCCCCCACGTCCTGCTGCGCGAGTGCGGCCGGATCGACCGCACCGGCATGGACGCCGTCGCGCGCGACGTCGACCTCGACCACCGCGATGTCCTGCAGCTCGACGATCGTCTTGAGCGTCTTGCGGTAGGCCGGATGGACCGACCGCGGCACCAGGATCCGCCGCGGCCCCTTGCGCACGCAGCGCTCGGCCATCAGCGCGGCCTCGGCCAGCGCGGTGGCGCCGTCGTACAGCGACGCGTTGCTGACGTCCATGCCGGTCAGGCGCGTCAGCATCGTCTGGTATTCGTAGATCAGCTGCAGCGTGCCCTGGCTCGCCTCGGCCTGATACGGCGTGTACGCCGAATAGAATTCGCCGCGCGAGACGACCTGCCAGACCGCGGCCGGGATGTGGTGCTCGTAGGCGCCGGCACCGGCGAAGCACAGCGGCGTGCCGTCCTGCGCGGCGCGCTCCTTCATCAGACGCGTGACGTCCATTTCGCCGAGGCCCTCGGGCACCCGCTCCAGCTTGGAGATGCGCAGCGAGGCGGGAATCTCGTCGAACAGATCCTCGATGCTGCCGACGCCGATCGCCTGCAGCATCGAACGGACATCGGCTTCGGAGTGGGGAATGAACGGCATGGCGGAATACTCGATCTCGGCGCGGCGGCCAGGGGGACGGCGTACGGGCCCGCAACGGAAACGGCCCGCGCCAGGCGCGGGCCGCCGTCCGGTCGCCCGACGTGATGCGATCAGTGCTCTTCGTTCTCGACCAGCTCGGCGTAGGCGTCCGGGTCGAGCAGTTCCTGCAGCTCGTCGCGGCTGCCGGCCTTGACGACGAACAGCCAGCCGTCGCCGTAGGCGTCCTCGTTGATCGTCTCGGGCTTGTCGGCCAGCGACTCGTTGACCGCGACGATCTCGCCGCTGACGGGCGTATAGACGTCCGAAGCGGCCTTCACCGACTCGACGACAGCGCAGGCATTGCCGGCCTGCACCTCGTCGCCGACGCTCGGCAGCTCGACGTAGACCAGATCGCCGAGCAGGCTCTGCGCGTGGTCGGAAATGCCGACGGTGACGGTGCCGTTGTCCTCGACACGGGCCCACTCGTGGGACTTCATGAACTTCAGATCGCCGGGGATCTCTTGCATGGCTCGAATCCTGGGTTGGGCTGCGGCGCATTCTATCAGCGCACCGCAAGGAAGCTGTAGAGGCGGAGGGGAAGGCGCGGATCCGCCACGGCTGCGGGCCGGAGCGGCCGCCGGACCGCTCGAGGCCGCCGGCCGAACCGCCGGCGGCCGACCGCGCCTGCGGTCAGACGCCCGGGGCGCCCTGACCGTCGCGCACAAACGGATACTTGACGACGCGCACCGGCACCAGACGGGCGCGGATGTCGACCTGCACGCCGTCCTCGCCGGCGGCGGCCGGCACGCGCGCGAACGCGATCGACTTGCCGAGCGTCGGCGAGAACGTGCCGGACAGGATCTCGCCGTCGCCGGCCGGCGTGGCCACGCGCTGGCCGTGGCGCAGCACGCCCTTCTCGTCCATGACCAGGCCGATCAGCTTGCGCGGCGCGCCGGCGGCCTTCTGCGACTCGAGCACGGCGCGGCCGATGAAGTCGCGGCCTTCGTCGAGCGCGACGGTCCAGGCCAGTCCGGCCTCGTACGGCGAGACGCTCTCGTCCATGTCCTGGCCGTAGAGGTTCATGCCGGCCTCCAGGCGCAGCGTGTCGCGCGCGCCGAGGCCGGCCGGGCGCACGCCGGCGGCGATCAGACGGTCCCACAGCGCCACCGCCTCACCTTCCGGCACGATGATCTCGAAACCGTCCTCGCCGGTATAGCCGGTGCGCGCGATGAACAGGCCGTCGCCCTCGCAGGCGGCGAACTTGCCGATCTTGCCGGCCCTGGCGCGGGTCTCCTCGGACAGCAGCCCGAGCACCTTGGCGCGCGCGTTCGGGCCCTGCACGGCGATCATCGCCTGATCGCGGCGCTCGGCGACCGCGACGTCGAAAGCGGCGGCCTGCCGCTCGATCCAGGCCAGATCCTTGTCGCGCGTGGCCGCATTGACGACGACGCGGAACCACGCTTCGTCGAGGTAGTAGACGATCAGGTCGTCGACGACGCCGCCGCGCTCGTCGAGCATGCAGGTGTAGAGCGCCTTGCCCGGCACCTTGAGCTTGTCGACGCTGTTGGCGACCAGATGGCGCAGGAAGTCGCGCGTGCGCGCGCCGCGCAGGTCCACGACGGTCATGTGCGAGACGTCGAACATGCCGGCGTCGCGACGCACCGCGTGGTGTTCCTCGATCTGCGAACCGTAGTTCAGCGGCATGTCCCAGCCGCCGAAGTCGACCATCTTCGCGCCGAGCGCGCGATGGCTTGCATTGAGGATCGTGTGCTGGGTCATCGCCGCGTCCGCCGAAAAGAGGCGCGCATTATCGGCGCGACGACGGCTGCGGCCAAGGGCCTGCGCAATGCGCCGGCCCGCACGCGCCTGTCCGCAGGGGCGGCTACTTGAAGATGTCCTTGTTCTTGGCGTAGCCGATCGCCTGCTGGCGCGTGACCAGGCCGCGCCGCACCAGATCCTGCAGGCACTGGTCGAGCGTCTGCATGCCGTGCTGCTGGCCGGTCTGGATCGCCGAGTACATCTGCGCGACCTTGTCCTCGCGGATCAGGTTGCGGATCGCCGGGATGCCGACCATGATCTCGTGCGCCGCGATGCGGCCGCCGCCGACCTTCTTGAGCAGGCTCTGCGAGATCACCGCGCGCAGGCTCTCCGACAGCATCGAGCGCACCATCGGCTTCTCGCCGGCCGGGAACACGTCGATGATGCGGTCGATCGTCTTGGCCGCCGAGCTGGTGTGCAGCGTCGCGAAGACCAGGTGGCCGGTCTCGGCGGCGGTCAGCGCCAGCCGGATCGTCTCCAGGTCGCGCAGCTCGCCGACCAGGATGTAGTCCGGGTCCTCGCGCAGCGCCGAGCGCAGCGCCTCGTTGAAGCCGTGCGTGTCGCGGTGCACCTCGCGCTGGTTGATCAGGCACTTCTGCGAGGTGTGCACGAACTCGATCGGATCCTCGACGCTGAGGATGTGCGCGTACTCGTTCTTGTTGACGTGGTCGACCATCGCCGCCAGCGTTGTCGACTTGCCCGAGCCGGTCGGCCCGGTCACCAGGATCAGGCCCTGCGGCTGTTCGATCAGCTCCTTGAACACCTTCGGACACCCCAGGTCCTCCAGCGTCAGCACCTCCGACGGAATCGTCCGGAACACCGCGCCGGCACCGCGGTTCTGGTTGAACGCGTTGACGCGGAAGCGCGCCAGGCCGGGGATCTCGAACGAGAAGTCGACCTCGAGGAACTCCTCGTAGTCACGGCGCTGCTTGTCGGACATGATGTCGTAGATCAGTCCGTGGATCTGCTTGTGGTCGAGCGACGGGATGTTGATGCGCCGCACGTCGCCGTCGACGCGGATCATCGGCGGCAGGCCAGCCGACAGGTGCAGGTCCGAGGCCTTGTTCTTGACCGAGAATGCCAGCAGTTCCGCGATGTCCATCGAACACTCCCCGTTGCCGATGCGCGGCAGTATAGAGCCAGTCATGCGATTTGAACCGAGACCTACGGCGCCGTCGCCGGGCACGCGCCGGACCGCCGCCGGACCCCCGGCCGGCACGGCGCGTGCGGCTGACGCCGATCGCCGCGGGGTGCGGCGATGAACGCAGCGCCGACCCCGTACACCGCGATCGAGCGCCGCATCGCGCTCGCCGCCCAGGCCGCCGGCCGGCCCGGCGGCGTCGGCCTGCTCGCGGTCAGCAAGGGCCAGAGCGCCGCGGCGATCCGCGCACTGGCCGCGGCCGGCCAGCACGCCTTCGGCGAGAACTACGTGCAGGAGGCGCTGGCCAAGCAGGCCGAGCTCGCCGACCTGCCGCTGACCTGGCATCTGATCGGCGCGCTGCAGTCGAACAAGTGCCGCGAGGCCGCACGGCATTTCGACTGGCTGCACACGCTCGACCGCGCCAAGCTGGTCGAGCCGCTGGCGCGCTACCGGCCGGACGATCGCCCGCCGCTCAACGTGCTGATCCAGGTCGACATCGACACGGAGGCCAGCAAGTCCGGCTGCCGGCCCGACGAGATCGAAGGCCTCGCCGCCGCGGTCGCACGGCAGCCGCGCCTGCGCCTGCGCGGACTGATGGCGATCCCGGCGCCGTGGCCCGAGATCGAACGGCGCCGTGACGCGTTCGCACGCATGCATCGGTTGTTCGAGCGGCTGCGCGATGCGCATGCCGGTATCGACACGCTGTCGCTCGGCATGTCGGCCGACTTCGAGGATGCGATCGCCGCCGGCTCGACGCTGGTCCGCATCGGCACCGCGCTGTTCGGCGCGCGTCGCTGAGCGCGGGCCGGTGCCGGCGGCGGACGACTTGCTATCCTTCGCGCCTGACTCGGCGGCAGCGATTCCTGGCATGACTTCATCCCTTCCCGCGGTCGCCTTCGTCGGCGGCGGCAACATGGCCTACAGCCTGATCGGTGCCCTGCGCCGGGGCGGCGCGCCCGCCGCGACGATCACGGTGGCCGAGCCGGACGATGCGCGCCGCGCGCAGCTGGCGGCCGACTTCGGCGTGCACGTCCATGCCGGGGCCGCCACGGCCGTGGCCGGTGCCGACCTGATCGTGCTCGCGGTCAAGCCGCAGGTGCTGCGCACGGCCTGTGAGCAGGTGCGACCCGCACTGGCCGGGCGCCGCCCGCTGATCGTGTCGATCGCGGCCGGCGTGCGGATCGACCAGATCGACGCCTGGCTCGGCGGCGGCCTGCCGATCGTGCGCGCGATGCCGAACACGCCGGCGATGATCGGCGCCGGCGCGACCGGCCTGATCGCCAATGCCGCCGTCGACGAGCGGCAGCGCGCGCTGGCCGAGGCCCTGCTCGGCGCGGCCGGGCGCACCGCCTGGATCGCGCAGGAGTCGCTGATGGACGCGGTCACCGCGCTGTCGGGCTCCGGGCCGGCGTATTTCTTCCTGCTGGTCGAGGCACTCGAGGATGCGCGGTCGCGCAGGGCCTGCCGCGCGAGGTCGCCCGCGCGCTGGCCGCGCAGACCTGCCTCGGCGCCGGCCGCATGCTGGTCGAGGGCGAGCTGCCGCCGTCCACGCAGCGCGAACGCGTGACCTCGCCCGGCGGCACCACGCAGGCGGCGCTCGACGCGTTCGCCGCGGGCGGCTTCCGTGACCTCGTCGCCGCCGCGGTCGACGCCGCGGTCCGGCGCGGCCGCGAGCTGTCCTCGACCTCGCCCTGAACGGACCTCACCGATGAGCTACTTCGCCGATGCCGGCCAGATCCTGATCCGTTTCGTGTTCGGTGCGCTGATCACGCTGGTCGTGCTGCGCGTGCTGCTGCAGATGGTCCGCGCGAACTTCTACAACCCGATCTGCCAGTTTCTCTACAAGGCCACCAATCCGGTGCTGATGCCGCTGCGCCGCGTGGTGCCGTCGTGGCGCAACCTCGACGTCGCCGGCGTGCTGCTGGCCTGGCTGCTGAGCGCGATCCAGCTCGCGCTGCTGTTCGCGCTGGCCGGCGTCTCGCCGAAGCTGGTCGGGCTGGCGGTCATGGCGGTCGCCGACCTGATCGGCTTCGTGCTGCTGCTGTACATGGCGCTGATCATCGTGCGCATCCTGCTGGGCTTCTTCCCCGGCAATACGCGCCATCCGATCGTGCCGCTGGTCTACCAGCTGACCGATCCGCTGCTGCGCCCGCTGCAGCGGATCCTGCCGTCGCTCGGCGGACTGGACTTCTCGCCGATGGTCGCCTGGCTGCTGATCACGCTGGCACGCGTGCTGCTCGTGCAGCCGCTGCTCGACCTCGGCACCGGCCTGGCGCGCGGCGCATGAGCGCTCGACGCCCGATCCTCCTCGCAGGGTTCGCGCTCGCAGCGCTGGCGGTGCCGCCCACGTCGGCGCAGCAGCACGAGACGGCCGATCATTCGATCCTCTACAGCGTGCTGCCGACCGACCAGCTCAATGCCGAGGTCGCGCGCCGCTACGGCATCGAGCGCAGCGACCGGCGCGGCCTGCTGACGGTCATCGTGCGCCGCAAGGACGCTGCGGCCGGCGATCCGGCCGTCGCGGCGCGGATCACCGGCACCGTGCAGAACCTGCTCGGCGAGCCGCAGACGCTGCGCTTCGAGGAAGTGCGCGGCGAGGAGACGGTCGACTATCTGGCGACGTTTCCGTTGCGCCGTCCCGATACGCTGCGGTTCGCGCTCGACGTCACTCCCGCTGGCGGCAAGGCCGAGACCGTGCAGTTCCAGCGCGAGTTTCCGGCTGATTGAGCGTACCGCGAGCGACTGCGCGGCCTGGCAGGCCCTCGGTCAATCCGGCCATCTGTGCGGGCATGTTCGCAAGACGACGACCTTCCAGAGCGGAGGCAGCGATCGCCGCGACGGTGCCTGACACAACGGCGACCCGCGACGGCAGGCCGTCTGCTTAACGGGGCGGCGGATTTTTCAGGCGGCACGCGGCAGGTTCCGGGTACCCGCTCCGGCCGCTGCCGCCGCGCACGTCGGTTCGGCCGCACCTCGCGATGGATCGAACAATGGCCCGCCTGTACACGCGCGCTGCCGTTCCCTGCCCCGATCGGCTGGCTGGGCGCCGGTCGCTACCGGCCCGCGCCAGGCACGTCCGTCCATCCGGACGCACTCGGTGAGGCGGACGTCGACGGCGCTTCGAATGGACCGGAAACGCACGGTTTTTCGACCCGGTTGATCGATGGCGCAAGGCCCGGCCGGATCGATCGTGGCCAGGGGACGCTCCCACGCGGCGGAGCCGCGGCCGCCCAGCCGCCGGCCTGATCGGACGACAGAATAGACAATAATGTCTAGACATATCTGTCTAGAACGTGCACGATGGGTCGCGTCCAGGAGTCCGACATGTCCCGAAAACCTGCCCTGCCCAAACCGACCGCCCGTGAGCTGGAGCTGCTCGATACGCTCTGGCGTCTGGGCTCCGCCACCGCTCGCGAAGTTCACGAGGCTCGCCTCGAGGAGCGCTCCGACATCACCTATGCAAATGTCCTGCGGCTCATGCAGATCATGCACGGCAAGGGGATGCTGAAGCGCGACGAGGAATCGCGGCCTCACGTCTACGCCCCGGCGCATCCGCAGAAGTCGATGCGCACGGGTCTTCTTTCGGACCTCATCAACAAGGCGTTCGCAGGCTCGGCAAAGGATCTGGTGCTGGCCGCGCTCAGCGGTCATGTATCCAAGGCCGAGAAGGACGAGATCCGCCGCTTCCTGAAGGAATCACGCGATGAATGATCTCTCCTCCGGCTTCTTCGCGGCGCTGCTCGGGGCACTTCTGGCGTCTGTCTGGCAGGGCGCGATCATCGGCGCCGCCGCTGCCGCGTGCCTGCATTGGATGCGAAGGAACACGCCGCAGGCGCGTTATCTGGTGGCATGTCTCGCCCTAGCGTCCTGCGTGCTGCTGCCGTTGCTGACGTTCGTCGCCGGGCTCTGTTCCGAACACGGCGTGCGCGCAGAGGCGATTCGTACGTCGTCGTGGATCGTCGCGGTGAGCGACGACCTGGCATTCCGTCTCGCCCGTATTCGCGCGGGAGACGGGGCACCGTATCTGGTGTGGGGCTGGCTGGCCGGCTGCTCGCTGCTTCTGGCCCGCAGCGCGGCCGCAGTCGCCTGGCTCGAACGGGCGATGCGTAAACCGCAGCCCGCGGACCGGCGTACGTGGCAGCTGCGTATCGATTCGCTCGCGGCTCGAATGGGCATCGCGCAACCCGTACGTCTGCTGCTCTGCGACGACCTGCCGTCTCCGGCGGTGGTCAACCTGGTGCGCCCCGTGGTCTTCCTGCCGATCGCCGTGACGACACGCATGCCGACCGACTGGATCGAGGCGCTGCTCGCACACGAACTGGCCCATATCCGGCGGCACGATTACCTGGTCAACCTGATCCAGAAGCTCATCGAGGCGCTCCTGTTCCATCAGCCCGCCGTCTGGTGGCTTTCGAGCCGCATCCGTCACGAACGCGAACTGATCGCCGATCTCATGGCGGTCGAAGCCGGTGCCGATCGCCGGACGCTGGCTGCCGCGCTGGCCGAACTGGTCGAGCTGCGGGAAGCCGGCGCCCACCTCCCGGACCTCGCGCTCTGCGCGCACGGCGGGCGCCTGATGTCACGTATCCGGTCGCTCGTTCGCCCGGCCACTCCGGTCGCAGCCCGTCACGCCGTGATTCCGGCGATCGCGCTGCTCGCGGTCGCGGCGATACTCTCGATCGACACGTCGACGGCGGCATCGGCCCGGTACGCGGCGAGCCGCGCCGAGCTGGTGGAGCCACTACGGCCGGCACATGCGGCAGCGTCGGTGCCGGAGCGGTGGACAGCGAGCGTCCGCGACGCCGGGACGGCAAGGGCTGCGACAGCGGTGACTGCAGCGCACGCGAATCCGTCGTCGCAGACTCACCGAAGCGAAGCCCCCGAACATCCGGCCCGGCTCGCTCGGCTCGGAGGGCTGAACCGGATCGGCGAAGTCTCCGCGCCGATGGCGGTGGTCGGCACGCGCCTGGCCCACCTGGGCACCGGGCGCGCCGAGCTCGCCGATGGCGACCGCCGCCGGCAGCGCACGCCATGATCGGTCTCGTGCTGGGTCCGGCCGTTCTCGCGCTCCTACTGTCCGGCGGGCCGGCGTCGCATGCCGTGGACCCGGATGAAGCCAGGATAAGCGCGATCCTGCGGCAGAAAGTCGATGAAGACCGGCGCATGCCCGGCATCGCACTCGCCCTCGTGGACGCATCCGGTATCCGGACGTTCCACCACGGTGTCGCCTGCAAAGGCGGCGCCCCGGTCTCGGCCGAAACGGTGTTCGAGACCGGATCCCTGACCAAGCCGGTGACCGAGGCGCTCATGATGCGGCTCGAAGCGGCCGGGAAGGTGAAATCGTCGGATACCGTCACGATGCTGCTCGCGCCACGCCATCGGCTCGAGTCCGATGCCTTCGGCGCCGTGACGCTGCGGCAGTTGGCGAACCATACATCGGGCCTGCCGCGCATGCCCGACGATCTGGAGAATCCGGCGGACTATTCCGCTGCGCGGGCCTACGCCTTCCTGGCGAGGGCGAAGCCGGCCAACGCCGGGCCAGGCGAACGGCTGTATTCCAACTTCGGGTACGGGCTGCTGGGTCATTTGCTCGAGCTTCGCACCGGTCAACCCTACGCGGCGCTGGTAGCCCGATACATCACCAAGCCGCTGGGCATGAAGTCCGCCACCTTTGACGCCCCGCAGCGCAATGGAGCCTGTGGTCACGACGAAGCGCTCGATCCGGTCGAGCCGACGACACTCGGCCCGATCCTTGCGCCGGCGGGGGGCCTGAAGGCGTCGGTGTACGACATGGCGCGCTTCCTTCGGGCCAGCATCGGATCGGGCAAGGGACCTGCGATGAAATGGGGGCGGCTGCAGGACGTGCGGGGGCTCGCGCTGATCAGCCACGACGGATCGACCGACGGCTTCTTCAGCTTCATGACATTCGATCCCGCAGCCGGACGCGGCGTGGTCGTACTCTCCAACTCGCGATACGACATCCGGGACGTGGCGCTGCACCTCATGCAACCGGCGTTCCCGCTGGTCCCACGCCGCGTCGCGGTGGATCACGCCGACGTCGACCTGGAGCACCTGCCCGGTCGCTACGAAGAGCAGGGAGGCGGCAGCTTCGAGATCGCATCCTACGGGCACCGTCTGCTGATGATCCGCGAAGGCCAGCCGATGCGCGAGGTCTTCGCCGAAGCACCCGGACGGCTGTTCACGGACGACGCGCATCCGCTGACCGTGGAGATCGAAGGCGCTGCAACGAAACTGAGCGTCTACTCGCGCGACGGCGCTGCCGGGAAAGCCACGCGCCGATCCGCACCGACGGCGACCTTCCTACCGTTGAACGCAGCGGATGCGACTCGGCTCGCCGGACGCTATCGTCTGCCTGAAGGCGACGAACTCCTCGTCACTTCGAAGCACGGCAGGCTCTACGCGCAGCTGACGGGGCAAGGAACACTCGAAGTTCTGCCGTTGTCACCGACGGAGCTGGTCTACCGCGACGTGGCAGCGGTTCTGCAGTTCGCTCCGGGCGATCCGTCTCCGTCGATGGCGATCGTGCAGGGCGGCAACCGGACACCCGGACAGCGAATCGCCGAGCCTTGAGACGTGCGGTGGTCGACGAGACCGCGCCGTGTGCCGCGCTCGTGCGCACACGGACGCAGCGAGGCTCGTCGTCATGGGGGGCAGTCGGCCGCGCATGCGGCGGATGGTTCGGTGTGCGCGTCGTGTCGCCGGCTCCGTCCGCAGCGGATGGATCGACCGATCGGCGCGGCGGCTGCCTGCTCAGTCGTCCGTTCGCCGCGTCTGCGCGACCGCCGCGATCAGCCGGTGCAGCGCGTCCAGCCCGTCGAACAGCGCGGCCGGGCCTGGCTGCAGGATGATCGGCGACTTGATCTCGTGCACCTGGCCGGCGGCGACCGCCGGGATCGCCGACCAGCCCGGCCGCGCCGCGACCTGGGCCGGCCGGAAGCGCTTGCCGCACCACGAGCCGACGATCAGGTCCGGTGCGCGCGCGACGACCTCGCCCGGATCGGCGAGGATCCGCGCGCGCGCCAGCGGCTCCATCGCGCGCTCGGGGAACACGTCCTCGCCGCCGGCGATGCGGATCAGCTCGGCGACCCAGCGGATGCCGGTGATCGGCGGATCGTCCCATTCCTCGAAATACACGCGCGGCCGGTACGGCAGCCGCTCGCCGGCCCGGCGCACGGCGGCCAGATGCGCCTCGGCGCGCGTCGCCAGGGCGTCGGCAGCGGCCGCGGCGCCGACCAGGCCGCCGAGCCGCCGGATGTAGTCGACGATGCCTTCGACGCTGCGGTGATTGCTGATCCAGACCTCGACGCCGGCGCGGATCAGCGCCTGGGCGATGTCGGCCTGGATGTCCGAGAAGCCGATCGCCAGATCGGGCTCGAGCGCGAGGATCGCGTCGATCTTCGCGCTGGTGAACGCCGATACCTTCGGCTTCTCGCGCCGTGCCGCCGGCGGCCGCACCGTGAAGCCGGAGATGCCGACGATGCGATCCTGCTCGCCGATCGCGTAGAGGACTTCGGTCGGCTCCTCGGTCAGGCAGACGATGCGCCGCGGACCGGCCATCACGGATACAGATTGCGCCGCGACCAGTGCCCGTCGTCGCCGCGCTCGTACAGATCGCGATCGTGCAGGCGGTACTCGGCGCCGAACCAGAACTCGATGCGATCCGGCACCAGCACGTAGCCGCCCCAGTGCGGCGGACGCGGCACGTCGCCGTCGGCATAGCGCTGCTCGGCCTCGGCGTAGCGCTTCTCGAACGTCGCGCGATCGGGCAGCGTCTGCGACTGCCGGGGAGGCCCAGGCGCCGAGCTGGCTGCCGCGCGGACGGCTGGCAAAGTACGCGTCGGAATCGGCCTCGGGCAGCCGCTGCACGCGGCCTTCGACGCGCACCTGCACCTGCTCGCGCAGCCGCTTCCAGTGAAAGCACAGCGCCGCCTGCGGATGCGCCGCCAGCTGCTGCGCCTTGGCGCTCTCGTAGTTCGTGAAGAAGCGGAAACCGGCCGTGTCCACGGCCTTGAGCAGGACGATCCGCGCCGAGAGGCGGCCGTTGCCGTCGCAGGTCGCCAGCGTCATCGCGGTCGGCTCCGGCTCGCCGGCCTGTTCGGCCTGTGCGAGCAGGCCGGCGAAGCCGCTGATCGCCTGCTGATAGAGTGGATCGTCGTCGTGTGCGAGAGTCGGTGCGGTCATGGCGGCAGATGCTAACACCTGGGATGCGGGCTTCGTCGCGGCACTGCTGGACCGGCTGCCGCCATCGCGGCGCGGCAGCACCGTGATCGGCCTGAGCGGCCTGCAGGGCAGCGGCAAGAGCACGCTGGCCGGCCAGCTCGCAGCCGCGTCGCGTGCGCGCGGCGTCGAGGCGCAGGTGCTGTCGCTGGACGACGTCTACTTCGGACGGCGCGAGCGCGGCCGTCTCGCCCGCGAGGTCCATCCGCTGCTGCGCACGCGCGGCGTGCCGGGCACGCACGACGTCGCGCTGCTGCTCGCGACGCTCGAGTCGCTGCGCCACGCGAGCACGACGCGGCCGGCCCTGCTGCCGCGCTTCGACAAGGGCACCGACACGCGGCTGCCGCCGTCGCGCTGGCGGCGCGTGACGCGCCGCCCGGCCCTGATCGTGATCGAGGGCTGGTGCCTGGGCGTGCCGCCGCAGCCGGCCGCCGCGCTGGCCGTGCCGGTCAACGCGCTGGAACGCCTGGAGGATCGCGACGGACGCTGGCGCCGCTACGCCAATGCGCAGCTCGCCGGCGAACACGCGCAGCTCGCCGCGCGGCTCGATCGTCTCGTGATGCTGCAGGCGCCGGACTGGTCGGTCGTCACGCGCTGGCGTGCCGAGCAGGAGCAGGCGCTGCATCGGCGCGGCGCACCGCAGGCGATGGACGCGCCGGCACTGCGGCGCTTTCTGATGCACTACGAGCGGATCAGCCGCCACGCGCTGGCGGTGCTGCCGGCGCGGGCCGACGCGGTCGTACCGCTCGACCGCAAACGCCGGCCCGGCCCGCTGCGCCTGCGCCGTTGACGGCGGTGTTCAGCCGCCGCGCTGCAGCGCGCGCTGGATCGTGAGGATGAAGCGCGACAGCTCGATCGGCTTGGTCAGGAACGCGCTCGCGCCGGCCTTCAGGGCGGCGTCCTGGGCCTCGCGCGAGGCATTGGCCGACACCGTCACGATCGCGCCGCGATAGCCCTGCGCGCGCAGCCGGAACACCAGCGCATTGCCGGACGAGCCGGACAGGTGCACGTCGACCAGCAGCAGGTCCGGCCGCTCGCGCGCAGCGGCGGCCTCGCCGTCGGCGGCATTCGGATGGACCTCGACCTTGAAGCCCAGATCGAGCAGCAGCGACTCGAGCAGATGCGCGACGTCCGGATCGTCGTCGACGACGATCGCGCTGCGCGCGCGCGTCCACAGCTCGGTGCGGTCCGGCGCGTCGGCGACGAGGTCGGCGCCGCCGGTCCTGACCTGCTGCGGCAGCTCGACACGGAAGCGGCTGCCCTGACCGGGTGCCGAATCGAGCGTGATCTGGCCGCCCATCTGCTGCACCAGCCGGCGCACGATCGAAAGGCCGAGTCCGGCGCCCTTGCGGCCGCCGGGACCGCCGCGGTTGAACGGCTCGAAGATCCGCTCGCGATACTCCGGCGGAATGCCCGGACCGGTGTCGGCGACCTCGATCGCGAGCTGCCCGTCGGCGAACGCGAGACCGACGCCGATGCGTCCGGCCACGGTGTAGCGCGCCGCGTTCGACAGCAGGTTGACCAGTATCTGGCGCACGCGCAGCTCGTCGTAGACCGGCCGGTCCTCCTCGCGGACGCGGATGTCGAAGACCAGCTCGAGCCGCTTGTCGTCGGCCAGCGGCCGGATCATCGCCTCGACGTCGCGCGCCAGCGCGAGCAGGTCGATCTCGTCCGGATGCAGCAGGGCGGTGCCGCTGTCGCCGCGTCCGTACTCGAGCAGGTTCTCGGCCAGCGTGAACAGATACGTCGCATTGCGCTGGATCGCGCGCAGCGCCTGCACCGCGTTGGGATCGCGGCCGATCACGCGCTCGAGCAGGTGCAGATAGCCGAAGACCGAGGTCAGCGGCGTGCGGAACTCGTGGCTCAGCGTCGAGATCAGCGCCGACTTCAGCGCATTGGCCTCCTCCAGTTCGCTGCGCTCGCTTTCGAGGTCCGAGCGGATTCGCTTGAGCAGTCCGATCGCCTTGCTCTTCTCCTGGCCGGCCAGGGTCTCCTCGTTGGCGATCTGCTGCTGCGCCTGCTGGCGCGCATGCTCGTCGCCGGCGTCGAGCAGCAGGATGTGGAAGCCCTCGCCGTCGCGCAGGCGATGCAGATGCGTGCTGCGCCCGCCCGGCAGCACGATGAACGGCAGCTCGCAGGCGGCCTCCTCGTCCATGCCGATGAACAGATCGCGCAGCAGGTCGGCGGAGCCGGACGGATCGGCGTCGAGGCCGAAGGCCGCCGGCTCGCCGCTGCAGCCGAGGAAGCGGCCATCGGCCGCGTAACTGAAAACGGTCGGATGCAGCCGCGCCAGGACCGTGTGCTGCAGATGCGCCAGCACCGGCGGCGGCAGCGCGCTCATGCCGGCAGTTTCGCGGTCAGCGCGGCGAACGCGCGCACGACGCCGTCGCCGCTGAGCGCGCTGGTCTCGAACACCGGCAGGCTGTTGCGCAGCTCGGCGACGGTCAGCGGCTCGATCTCCCAGTGCTCGATCAGATCCAGCTTGTTGAGCATCAGCACGGCGGCTGCGTCGGGCACCACGGCGCGCGCCTGCATCAGCAGATCCAGCGCGGTGCGCAGCGTCGCCGCGCGGGTGCCGTCGGCGACCATCAGCAGGCCGCTGGCACCGCGCAGGTAGCTGGCCGCCAGCGCGTCCACGCCGTTGCGGCCGGCCATGTCCCAGACCACCAGTTTGCAGTCGGTGCCGTCCGGCCGCGCGACCTGGCAGGTGTCGACCTTGACGCCGACCGTGGTCAGGTATTTCTCGGAGAACGTGCCGTGCACGTAGCGCGCGACCAGGCTGGTCTTGCCGACGCCGAAGTCGCCGAGCATGCAGATCTTGCGGGCAGTGGCACGAATCATGGGCGCGACGATAGCTCCATATGGACGTACGCACTGCGCTCCAGTGGGCGATCCTGAAAAGCCGGGTCGGTATCGCCGGCCACGCGGATCAGCGCGGCCGGCACGCCGCGTTCGATCAGCGCCGCGCGCAGCCAGGCGCCGCGGCCCTCGCGCAGGCCCGCATTGGTGCGGTCGGCCCCGGTCGCGTCGTTGCAGCCGACCGCGACCAGCGTGACCTCGACGCCGGCCGTGGCGGCCTGCTGTTCGATGCCGCGCAGGCGCTCGGCCAGCGCGTCGACGAAGGCCTCCGAGTCCGGCGCGGCCGCAACGCCGCGCTCGAACGTACCCTTGATCTCAGGCAATTGGCGTGCCAGCTGCTCGAGCTCGGCGCGCGCGAACTCGGCCGGGCTGGCCGCGGCCTCGACGGCCAGGCGTACCTCGCGCACGCCGGCGATCATCGGCGCGCGCAGCCGGGGCCGTCTCCAGCCAGTCGCGGCGGCGACGCCGTCGAGGCCGAGGACGCCGCCGCCGACGGTCAGGCGCACCGAATCGGGCGGCGCGAGCAGGCGCCGCGCGCGGCGCAGCACGATCGCATCGTCGGTCGACAGATAGCCCTGTACGGCCAGCTGCGGTGCACCTCCGGCTGCACGCGTGGCTGCGAGCAGCGGCTCGATCGGCGCGGCATCCGGGTCGAGCAGGCCGTGCACGACGACGTCGGGCCGACGCGTATCGTCCAGCGCGGTCAGCACGAAGCCCGGATGCGCGCCCAGTCGCGTCCGCAATGCCTCCATCCGCGTCTCCCAGCTGCGGTCGCGCAGCACGTGCCAGGCCAGCGCCGCGACGACGGCCAGGATCACCAGCAGCAGCGGCCACCAGGCGGTGCGGCGGCGCGGCTCGGCGGTCGCCGCATCGCGCGTCAGTGCAGTCAGGTCCAGCGCGTCGGCACCGACCGAGGCGACCAGCTCGTCGGATGCGCCCTCGGCGTCTATCGCCGCGTGGATGCGCTCCAGCCGCTCCTGCAGCCGCGCGTACAGCGCCGAGCCCGGCACACCGCGGATGAAACAGGCCAGGTTCGCACGCGGGCCCTGGATCAGCCACAGCACGTGTTCGCCGACGCGCGCCGATTCGAGCGTGTCGCCGCCGTCGCGGCCGACCGAGTCGCTGACGAAATCGGCGATCGCGGTCAGCATGCCGGCGATCGCGTCGGCGTCCAGCGCCGGCAGCTCCGGCGCCGAGG
The DNA here is from genome assembly GCA_024707225.1 of Dokdonella sp. Lineage (GTDB taxonomy): Bacteria > Pseudomonadota > Gammaproteobacteria > Xanthomonadales > Rhodanobacteraceae > Dokdonella. Next base: position 184,478 of record JANQAE010000004.1, read on the forward strand.
CGCGGTGCAGCACCAGTCCGGACGCGCGCTCGATCAGGAACAGATGATCGACCTGCCAGGCCAGCGTGTGCTTGAGGACCACCTCGGCGTACGGCACGCCGCTGCGCCAGGCCTCCACGCGCCAGGCCAGACCGCGCAGCGTGAAGCTGCTCTCCAGCGCCTGGTTGATGTCGGCGACCAGGCCGCGCATCGCTTCGCCGACGGCCTTGCGGATCGTCGGGCCGATGATCGGAAACAGCGCGTCGATGATCAGATGGCGGTTGCCGCGGACCGCGCTGCCGAGCGCGGTGGCGACCGGCGCGGCCATCGCGCGCGCGAAACGCTCGCGCTGCGCGCCGGACTGGACCGCCTCGAGCGCCTGCGGCAGGCGATCGGCGAGGCCGTGCTGGCGCGATTCGGCGACGTCCAGCCGTTGTGCGGCCGCCGCCAGCGCACGCCGGTCCTCCTCGAGGAGGATCTGCCGCAGCCGATCCAGATCGTTCACGGCGATGCCGAGCGCGGTTTACTTGGCGCCCGGCAGGTCGAAATGGCCCTTGAGCCGCAGCGCGACCTCGGTCATCAGCGCGGCGAGGTCCTCGCGGCCGACCTTCTCGGCACGCAGGTCGCCGCTGCTGCGCGCGAGCGAGGCGTCGAGCTCGCCGGCGCGCCGCGCCAGCGCGGCCTCCAGTTCGGTCAGCGCGGCGCGCAGCCGCTCGTCGGTCGCGGCGAGCTCGTGCTGGAGCGCGTCGATGCCGGCATTGATCTCGCTGCGCGCGGTGCGCGCAGCCTGCTGGACGCGCGATTCGAGGTCGTCCACGGCACTGGTGCGGTCCTGCACTTCCTTGCGCAGCTGCTGGCCGAGCTTCTCGAACTGCTCGTCGAGGCGCCGCTCCAGACGCTTGAGCTGCTCGTTCTGCGCCTCCTGCAGGCGCGCCATGTCGGTGGCGAGGCGCTGGTCGAGCTCGACGAAGCGGCGCTCGTAATCGCGCATCTGCCCGCCGAACAGGATGTCGCGGATCTGGTCGACGTTGCGGTCGGCTTCGGCTGGATTCTTGATGTCGGACATGACGCGATTCCCTGACTGGCCGGTGGTCGCCGTGGATTCCGTGCCGGACCGCCCGGTGGCGGCGGCTGCGTCCGGCTGAACGACGCTGCGGACGGGGTCCCGCTCGCGTGCACGCTTTCGCGCTGATCTGGCCATGCGGTTGCCTCTGTCCTTCGGACCCGGCGCGCGCAGGACCGGCCGCCCGCGCGCGCCGCCATCCTAGCGCGTCGGCGGGCGCTTGAGCCACCACGCGCCGTGACGGCCGTCGCGTCCCGGCGCGACGGATGCCGCGTCAGAGGATGTAGCGGGACAGATCCTGGTCCTCGACCAGGCCGGCGAGGTGGCGATCGACGTAGTCCGCGTCGATCACGTAGCGCTGCCCGCTCTTGTCGGCCGCCTCGAACGAGATGTCGTCGAGCAGGCGCTCGAGCACCGTGTGCAGGCGCCGCGCGCCGATGTTCTCGGTCCGCTCGTTGACCGCGAACGCGGTCTCGGCCAGCCGCGTGATGCCGCTGTCGGCGAACTCGACGCTGACGCCCTCGGTCGCCAGCAGTGCGGCGTACTGCTTGGTCAGCGCATGCTGCGGCTCGCCCAGGATGCGCCTGAAATCCTCGGCGGTCAGCGCCGAGAGCTCGACGCGGATCGGGAAACGGCCCTGCAGCTCCGGGATCAGGTCCGACGGCTTGGCCAGCGAGAACGCGCCCGAGGCGATGAACAGGATGTGGTCGGTGCGCACGATGCCGTACTTGGTCGACACCGCGGAGCCTTCCACCAGCGGCAGCAGATCGCGCTGCACACCCTCGCGCGAGACGCCGGCGCCGCTCCACTCGCCGCGCTGCGCGACCTTGTCGATCTCGTCGATGAAGACGATGCCGTTCTGTTCGCAGTTGGCGATCGCCTGCGTCTTGATCTCCTCGTCGTTGACGAGCTTGCCGGCCTCCTCCTCGACCAGCAGCGGCAGCGCGGCGCGCACGGTCAGCTTGCGCTTCTGGCTGCGCTGGCCGGCCAGCGACGAGAACATGCCGCGCAGCTGGCTGGTCATCTCCTCCATGCCGGGCGGCGCCATGATCTCGACGCCGACGTTGAGCGCCACGTCGATCTCGATCTCGCGCTCGTCGAGCGCGCCCTCGCGCAGCTGCTTGCGCAGCTTCTGGCGCGTATCGGCGTCGCGCGTGTCGGCCTGCGCCGGCTCGTTCGCGAAGCCCACGCCCTGGCGGCGCGGCAGCAGCGCGTCGAGCACGCGGTCCTCGGCGCGGTCCTCGGCCTGCGAGCGCACGCGCGCCTTGGCCTGCTCGCGCGCCATCTTGAACGCCGCATCGGCCAGGTCGCGCACGATCTGCTCGACATCCTTGCCGACGTAGCCGACCTCGGTGAACTTGGTGGCCTCCACCTTGATGAACGGCGCGTTGGCCAGGCTCGCCAGGCGCCGCGCGATCTCGGTCTTGCCTACGCCGGTCGGGCCGATCATCAGGATGTTCTTCGGCGTGACCTCGTCGCGCAGCGGCGCGTCGAGCTGCATGCGCCGCCAGCGATTGCGCAGTGCGATCGCGACGGCGCGCTTGGCCGCCTGCTGACCAATGATGTAGCGGTCCAGTTCGTTGACGATTTCGCGGGGGGTCAGTTCGGACATGGGCTCGGCGTGGTGAGCGAAGGGAGGGGACGGTCGGCGATCGGCGGGGACGGCGGCCCGATCACAGTTCCTCGACCGTCACGTTGTGATTGGTGTAGATGCAGATGTCGCCGGCGATCTTCAACGCCTGCTCCACGACGGCGCGCGCGTCCAGGTCGGTGTTCTCGAGCAGCGCGCGCGCCGCGGCCTGCGCGTACGGGCCGCCCGAACCGATCGCGATCAGGCCGTGCTCGGGCTCGACGACGTCGCCGTTGCCCGACAGCAGCAGCGAGACGTCCTTGTCGGCGACCGCCAGCATCGCCTCGAGCCGGCCCAGGCGGCGATCGGTGCGCCAGTCCTTGGTCAGCTCGACCGCGGCGCGGGTCAGGTTGCCGCCGAAGCGCTCGAGCTTCTGCTCGAACAGCTCGAACAGCGTGAAGGCGTCGGCGGTGGCGCCGGCGAAGCCGGCCAGCACGTCGCCCTTGCCGAGCCGGCGGATCTTGCGGGCGTTGGCCTTCATGATGGTGTGGCCGAGCGTGACCTGGCCGTCGCCGCCGATGACGACGCGGCCGTTGCGGCGCACCGAGACGATGGTGGTGGCGTGGAAGGATTCCATCTGCGATCCGGGGACGAAGGGGAACGGCGGAGGTGGGGGCCGCGCCGCGCTTTCCAAGTCGCGTCGGCACGAGGCCTGCGCGCCGCGGCAGCCCCGGCCGGTTCAGCCGCAGCGGCCTATCGTGCCGGTCCGTTCCGTCCGTGGAGACTCCTCATGCCGCTTCGCCTCGCGACGTTCGCAGCCTGCATCGCGGCCGGCCTGCTGGCCGGCTGCGGCGCACCTCAGGCGCCGGCCTCATCCGCTCCGTCGGCACCGCCCGCTGCACCGACCGGCACGGCCGCGCCGGCCTTCGCCGCGACCGATGCCTGGATCGGCCAGTGGACCGGGCCGGAGGGCACGTTCCTGCGGATCGAGCCGGCCGGCGCGCCCGGCCGCTACGCGATCACGATCCGCGATCTGGACCAGGCGCACCGCTACGAAGGCCGTGCCGACGGGCAGCTGATCGGGTTCGACCGCGACGGCAGCGAGGCGACGATCCGCTCCGGCGACGGCGACGCGACCGGCATGAAGTGGCTGGCCGGCAAGCGCGACTGTCTGGTGATCGCGACGGGCGAGGGCTACTGCCGCGACTGAGCGAAGCCGATTGCGCGATTCGATACGCGTGCCGTCGAGGGCATATGTCCCGTGCGCAATGTAGGGCCGCAAAGCGGGACGACGGCCCTGCCGCAACGCCGTGGTCAGTCTCGCTCGCGCCGGCGCGCCCGCGGATGCGCCGCGTCGTAGACCTTGGCCAGGTGCTGGAAGTCCAGGTGCGTATAGATCTGCGTTGTGCCGATGTCGGCGTGGCCGAGCAGCTCCTGTACCGCGCGCAGGTCGCCGGAGGATTCCAGCAGATGGCTCGCGCACGAATGCCGCAGCAGATGCGGATAGACGCGCTTCCAGATGCCCTGCTCCCTGGCGCGGCGGCGCACGCGCGCGCGCGCCGCGTCGGTCGACAGCGGCCGGCCGCCGCGGCCGCGGAAGATCGTCGCCTCGTGCGCAGGCGTCTCCTGCGCGTGCAGAGCGCGCAAGGCCTCCAGCGCGTGCCGGCCGACCGGCACGATGCGCGTCTTGGAACCCTTGCCGAGCACGGTCAGCTGCGCCTCGGCGAAATCCAGGTCGCGCCAGCGCACCGAGACCAGCTCGGCCACGCGCAGGCCGCTCGAGTACAGCAGCTCGAGCAGCGCGCGGTCGTGCACGGCCTCGGGCGAATCGGGCGGCACGGTCACCAGCGCGGTCATCTCGTCGGCGTCGAGCACCTGCGGCAGCTTGCGGCGGAACTTCGGCAGGCGCACGCCGACCGCCGGGTTGGTCGCGACCTCGCCCTCGCGCGCGAGATAGCGGAAGAAGCTGCGGCACGCCGACACCAGGATGCGCAGGCTGCCCGGCGAGCGGCCGCGCCGGTGCTCGGCGGCGACCAGGCTGCGGATCAGCGCGGTGTCGCAATCGGGCCAGCCGCCGCGGCCGGCCGACTCCATGCGCGCCTGCAGCCGCGCCAGCTCGTCGCGGTAGTTGTCGATCGTGCCGGCCGCATACCTACGCTCGACGCGCAGATAGTCGAGGAAGCCCTCGACGCGTCGGGCCAGCGGCGCGCTCATCTCACGGCGTCTTCGGGAACCGTGCCAGCGACACGGCGACCGCTTCGGCGATCAGCTTGAGGAAGATCGTGCCCATGCCCGGATGGAAGCGGTTCGGATCGGCCGAGCCGATCGCGAGCAGGCCGGCGTCGCCGATCGGCAGCAGCGCCGCCGAGGCGATCTGCGGCGCCTGCTCGCCGAACAGCACGTCGAGCTTGTCCTGCTGCAGCCGGCCGCACAGCGGCTCGGCACGTTTGAAGAACTCGGCGAACGCCGGCATCGCGGCGGCGCCGCCCGGCTCGGTGATCAGCCACTCGACCGAGGGCAGGTCGCGCGCCGGGCGGAACAGCACCAGACGCACGTGCTCGGAATGGAAGTCCTCGGTCAGGCTGGCCGCGACGTGGCTGACGGTCTCGGCCGGCGTCGTCGCGCGCATCAGCGACAGCGTCAGCATGTGCACGCGCACGGTCAGCTGCTCGTTGTCGTGGGCGATCTCGATCAGCTCGTGCAGGCGGCGGTTGAGGTCGCGGTTCTTCTCGCGCAGCACCTCGAGCTGGTAGCTCGCCAGCGAGGCCGCGTCGCCATGCTCGCGCGGCAGCCGCAGCGCCAGCGCGATATCGGGAAACTCGGCCAGGAATTCCGGGTGGCGGCGCAGATAGCTGGCGACCTCCATCGCGGCCAGACCGTCCTTGACGCTGAGCTCAGACATGGCGTGTTCCTCGTCGTTTGCGGCAGGTTACCCGAAGCGGACGGTCGCGATGCACGCGGCTGCGCCCGCGTTGGCCTGGTCGATGCGCATCGCCGCGTTCAGAGCGCGAGCTCGCCGTCGAACACGAACGCCGCCGGTCCGGTCATCCACAGCGTCGCGCCGGGGCCGGACCATTCGATGTCCAGATCGCCGCCCGGCAGCGAGACGCGCACGGCCTCGCCGACGCGGCCGCGCCGATGCAGCACCGCGACCGCGGCGCAGGCGCCCGAGCCGCAGGCCAGCGTCTCGCCGGCGCCACGCTCCCAGACGCGCAGCGCGATCGCTTGGCGGCCGCGCACCTCGGCGAAGCCGACGTTGCAGCGGCGCGGAAACGCCGCATCGCGCTCCAGGCGCGGACCGATCGTCGCGACCGCCGCAGCGGCGGCGTCGGCCACCTCGATCACCGCGTGCGGATTGCCGATCGATACCGCGCCGAACGCGACCGGTATGCCATCGAGGTCCAGCGCGTAGACATCGGCCTCGGCCGCGACCGCCAGCGGGATCGCCGCCGGCGCGAAGCGCGGCTCGCCCATGTCGACGCGGATGCGGCCGTCGTCGAGCCGCTCGACCGCGACCGGACCGGCCGGCCCCTGCAGCCGCAGCGGCCCGGCCGGCAAGGCGCCGGCGCGGTGCAGCCAGGCGGCCACGCAGCGCACGCCGTTGCCGCATTGCAGGGCCGGGCTGCCGTCTCCGTTCCAGATGCCGTACGCGAACGCGCAGTCCGGATCGCGCGCCGGCTCGATCGTTAGCAGCTGGTCGAAGCCGACGCCGCGGTGGCGATCGCCGAGCCGGGCGATGCCGGCCGCGTCGAGCGGCAGCGCCGCGGCGCGGCAGTCGACGACGACGAAATCGTTGCCGATCCCGTGCATCTTCGTGAACGCCAGCGGCCGCGGCACGGCGCTCGCGGCCGGCACGGCGGCCACCGCGTTCACGGCGTCGCCGCGGCCGGCGTCTGACCGGGACGGACCAGATCACCCTTGTTGCCGCAGCCGGCCAGGCCGGACAGCACGATCGCCATCGACAACACGACCAGCAGGCGCGACTTGCGCATGGAACGGACCTTGCGAGCGGGAAGACGTGCGCCAGTATAGCGGCGGCTCGATCGGCCCGGCGCTCCGGCGGCGCTGCCAAACGCGCCGCCACTGGGTATGCTGCGCCGATGTCGCTGATGCCGCTGATCGTCGCCTTGTTCGTGCTGGCCGCCGGATGCCTGGTCGCCGGGCTCGGCCAGGCCGTGGCGGCACGCCGGCGCTGGCGCCAGCGCCGGCGCGTCGGCGCGTGCATGCGCGGCGTGTGGAGCGCGGTGTTCGCCGGCCTCGGCGCGGTCGTCGGCGTGGCCGGCCTGGCCTTGTTCGGCTACCACCGCCTGACCGAAGAGGCGGTCGTCGCGCACGTGGTCACGCGCGCGCTCGATACGCAGCGCTACAGCGTGCGCCTGGAGCTGCCCGACGGCAGCGCACGCACGACCGAGCTGGCCGGCGACCAGTGGCAGCTCGATGCACGCGTGATCAAGTGGCAGGGTGGTGCGGTCATGCTCGGCGCGCCGCCGCTGTACCGGCTGGACCGCCTGAGCGGGCGCTATCGCGACGCCGCGCAGGCGCGCCTGCAGCCGCCGTCGCTGGTCGATCTCGGCGGCGAGAACCTGCTCGATCTGTGGGGCCTCGCGCAGCGCCATCCGTCATGGCTGCCGTGGCTCGACGCCGACTACGGCAGCGCCGCCTACCTGCCGATGGTCGACGGCGGCCGCTTCCTGGTCACGCTGGCGCCGGCCGGCGGCCTGATCGCGCGGCCCGCCGACGAGACCACGCGCATGCGGCTCGGCGAGGCCGGCGGGTGACGCGCCGCGCCGCTCAGGCGGCCGGTGTGCGCGACAGCGCCTTCTCGTAGCGCCAGCCGTCCTCGCCGTCCTCGTAGTAGGCCGGCAGGGCGGCCAGCCGCCGGTAGCCGTTGCGCTCGTAGAGACGCTGCGCGGCCAGGTTGCCGGCACGCACCTCCAGCCGCAGCCGGCGGCAGCCGCTGCGCAAGGCGGCCTGCTCGGCCGCTTCGAGGAGCTGTTCGCCGACGCGACGTCCGCGCGCGTCCTCGGCCACCGCCATCGAGTACAGGCGCGCCAGATCGCTGCCCTTGCGGAAGAACACGACGCAGGCGCCGACCAGGCGCCTTTCGTGCAGCGCGACCAGCACGCGCGCGCTGTCACTCTCCAGATGCCAGCGCCACTGGCGCGGACTGATCCGGTCGCTGGCGAAGCTGGCGTTCTCCAGGTCGATCAACGCCGACAGATCGCCTTCGACGGCACGGCGGACACGCAAGGACACGAGGGGCATCGGCGCAACGGCTGCAGAGACGGCGCGCAGACTAGGCGCAGCGTCGTACCGACGCAACCGGTTCGTGACGGCCGCCGCCTGACGACTGAACGAGGCGCCGATGACCGGCTCCCGCACGCTGCCGGCTTGTGTCAGACTTCGCCGCCGCTCCGAAACCCGTCCTCTTCTCCCCTGTCCGCGCAGCCGCCCGAGCGACCGGCCACAAGGCCCTTTCACGCATGAGCCGGCTCCTGATCGTCGTCGAAAAAGCCTCCGACTGGGGCTCGTACTACCCGTCCGACAACGTCGTCTCCGCGCAGGACTACCTCAAGCAGCCGCTCAGCGACGAGGACGAGCGCACCCAGGTCATCAACCTGTGCCGCAGCTACAAGTACCTGGGCACCGGCTACTACGTCTCGCTGCTGGCCGAGGCGCGCGGCCACAAGGTGATCCCGTCGGTGCGCACGATCAACGATCTGCGCCGGCGCTCGCTGTACGGCCTGGACATCGAGGACCTGAACGCCAAGCTCGGCAAGTTCCTGCCGGCCGGCGGCCGCGACACCACCGATTTCGGCATCCTGGTCTATTTCGGCGAGACCTCCTATCCGGCGCTGGAGGACCTCGCGCGCCAGCTGTTCGAGACGTTTCCGTGTCCGATCCTGCGCATCGAGTTCGAGCGCGAGCGGGTCTGGCAGATCAGCGCGATCAAGCCGACCGGTCTGCACACGCTGTCCGACGAGCAGGAGGACGCGTTCGCGCAGTCGCTCGACAAGTTCTCGCGCAAGCTCTGGCGCAAGCCGCGCGCACGGCGCAAGTTCCGCTACGACCTGGCGATGCTGGTCGATCCGGCCGAAGCGATGCCGCCGTCGAACAAGCGCGCGCTCAAGCATTTCATCGAGGCCGGCAGCGAGCTCGGCATCGAGGTCGACACGATCGGCCGCAACGACTACCAGCGCCTGGCCGAGTACGACGGCCTGTTCATCCGCGAGACCACCGCGCTGGACAACCACACCTACCGCTTCGCGAATAAGGCGGAGAAGGAGGACATGGTCGTCATCGACGATCCGGGCTCGATCCTCAAGTGCACCAACAAGATCTACCTGCACGACCTGATGCTGTCGCGCAAGCTGCCGATCCCGCGCACCGAGATCCTCTATCGCGACGAGTCCAAGCGCCTGGACGAGCTGGCCACGCGCATGGAGTTCCCGCTGGTGCTGAAGATCCCGGACGGCTCGTTCTCGCGCGGCATCGTCAAGGTCGAGACGCCCGGCGGCCTGCGCGAGGCGGCCGAGTCGCTGTTCCAGCACACCGCGCTGGTGCTCGCGCAGGAATTCATGTTCACCGAGTTCGACTGGCGCATCGGCGTGCTCAACCGCGAGCCGCTGTACGCCTGCAAGTACTTCATGTCGCGCGGCCACTGGCAGATCTACAACCACGCCGCCAAGGGCACCGCCAAGTCCGGCGGCTTCCAGACCCTGCCGATCCGCGAGGCGCCGGCCGACGTCGTCAAGCTCGCGCTCAAGGCGACCGCGCCGATCGGCGACGGACTCTACGGCGTGGACATCAAGAAGGCCGGTGACCGGCTCGCACTGATCGAGGTCAACGACAACCCGTCGATCGACGCCGGCGTCGAGGACGCCTATCTCGGCGACGACCTGTACCGGCGCATCATGAGCGAGTTCCTGCGCCGCATGGAGCGCAAGCGCCTGGGCGTGCACGGCTGAGGGCGGGGACCGCGACGAGACCAGGGCCGGAATGCTCCGGTCGGCCGAGCGAGCCGTCGATCGGATCGAGCGCCGGGCCGGCGGCGGCAGGCCGGCCTCGGTCGCGCCGGCCGGTTTCGGGAAATCTCGACCAGCACGCGCGGGGATCGCGCGTTCCCGGCCCGGGCGGCGTCGATCGCATCGGGAAGCCCGCGCCGGATCCGGCCCGGCGTCTGCACGCGGAGGACCGCGGTCCGCGTCGAGCCGCGGATCGCGACAGCGGCCGGCGGTGTCTCGCGCGGCGGAGCCTGCAGGCGGATCGGCCCGTCGGTTCGCGGCGGCCCCTGCGATCGCGTGACGGCCGGCGCGGTGCATCGATGCCTCGCGATCGGCAATCGGCCCGGGCCGCCGGCGATCGATGCGATGCAGTCGGCAGGGTCCTGCCGCGTGCGCCTGCTAGACTTTCGGTTTTCGTGCGCATGAAGCGCCGAGCAGACCGATGTCAGACGCGCTCTTCACACCGGCCCGCCGCTCCGTCCCGCTGATCGTCCTGGCCGTCGCCGGCGCTGCGCTCGGCATCGGCATCACCGCCTGGAACCTGCTCTGGGGCGGCGGTCCGTTCCTGTGGCACATCGCCCAGCCGTCGAGCTGGCAGGGCGCGCTCGAAGCGCTCGCCGTCGGCGCGCTGATCGCGGCCGGCTTCGCGATCAACCGCGGCGCCGCGCTGGCGCTGCTGGTCGGACTGCCGACGCTGCTGTATCTGCGCCGCCATGCGACCGACGTGCCGCTGCTGCTCGACCTGATCCTGTTCGAGATCGTGATCGGCCTCGGCATGGCGCTGCGCCGCTGGGCCGGACTGCCGCGGCCGGCGCGCTCGATCGACTATCTGTACGCGCTGATCGCCGGTCTCGCGCTGTGGAGCGTGTGCGCATGGACCGCCTCGGCACTCGGCGTCGGATCGATCAAGGCGCTGCGCTGGCTGAGCCTGCTGCTGGCGATCCCGGCCGCGTTCGGCGGCCACCGGCCGCTGTGCCTGTACGTCTGGCAGCGCATCCGCGCGCAGTCGCGCGGCACGCGCATCGCCTACGCGGCACTGGCGGCCTGGCTGCTGGTGCTGTTCGTGCGCGGACGCTACGCGATCGGCTTCGACGCGCTGTGGTACGGCCTGCGCGGCGAGTTCGTGCTGGCGCCGGGCGACTCGGTGTTCGAGCCGCTCGGCCTGGTCTCGCCGGTCTACTACTTTCCGAAGCTCTACGAGATGCTGCTGCTGCCGCTGAGCGCGCTCGGCTCCGCCAGCGCTATCGGCGGCCTGACCGTGCTGCTGCTGGTACCGCTGCTGATGACCTGCCGGCTGCTGATGCAGGCGGTATCGGTGCCGGCCGCCGCGCATGCCGGCCTGCTCGGCCTGATCGCGACGCTGCCGGCGCTGGCCAATCTCGCGCCGGACCCCAAGCCCGACGTGCCGGCGACGCTGTTCGTGCTGCTCGCCGCGCTGTTCGGACTGGCCTGGCTGCGCACGCGGCACTGGACCGCCCTGCTCTGGATGGCCAGCGCCACCGCACTGGCCTGCTCGATCAAGATGGCGGCGATTCCGTATGCCGGCGTCATGGTGCTGGCGACGCTGATCGCCGGCCTGCGCGGTGCGGCTGTGCCGGCCGATGCGGCGGCGCAGCCGGCCGCGGCCGAGCGGCGCCTGGCCGTCGTCGCGCTGGCATTGGCCCTCGCCACGGCGCTGTTCGTGCTGGCGCGGACGTTCGTGCTGGCCGGCCTGCCGACGATCGGACCGGACCCGCTGTTCAAGCTCTGGCTCGCGCTCGGCTTCGAGCTGCGCGAACCGGCCGGCACGCTGGCCTGGACCCAGGTCCAGAACTGGCGCGAGGTGCCGGAACTGATCGTCGACTGGCTGCTGCGCCCGCAGCGCATGCCGCATGTGATCGTGTCCTGGACCGGCCATGCCTGGCTCTGGATGGCCGTGCTCGCGCTGGCGGCCGCCGCGCTCGGCCTGCGCCGCGCTGCGGTGGCGCCGAGGCCATGGCCGCTGCTGGCCCTGGTCGCGGCCGGTCTGGTGCTGGCGCTCGGCAACCGCTATCTCGTGCGCGGCGGCGACGGCAACTATTTTCTCTACGCGCTGCTGCCGGCGACGATCCTGGCCGGCGGCGCCGCGTTCGCGCGGCTCGCGTCCGCACCGCGCGCGTTCGCGGTCGCGCTGGCCTGCCTGCCGGCCTTCGCGACGTTCCAGGCCGGCTACAGCTTCGTCAGTGCCGCCTGGACGCCCGGGACGCGCGCGTTCGATCTCGAGTTCGGCCAGTCCTGGCGCGACTTGCGCAGGGCGCGCAATCGCGAGCTGGAGTGGGCCGGCCTGACCGGCATCGCGGCCTACCTGCGCGAGGCGAGCGGAACGCCGCGCGTGATCGGGGCGGTCGAGAGCCAGGCGATGAACTGGCTGCCGGCCCGCTTCGAGGATGTCGCGACGATCAGCTTCTCGCATCCGGACTACGTCGCGACCGACGCCGGTCTGCGCCGCTTCGTCGACCGCCAGCGCATCGACTATCTGATCGCGCCGCTGCCGGACGCCGGCCGCAAGCCGCCATGGACCTCGGACGCGTTCGTGGCGTTGCTCGACGAGGCCCGGCACATGCCGGGCGTGCGCCGCGTCGTCGACCGCCGTTACGAGCTGCTCGACCTGTCGGCGCTCGATGCCGCCGACCGCGTGCGCCTGCTGCGCAGCGCTGCGCCCTGAGCCGTCGCGGCGCGCATACGCAGCCGGCGTGCGCCCGGCCGCCGGCGCGCGGCGGCACGACGGACCTGCACGCGCAACGCGGCCGGCCACTGCCGCCGCGTCAGCCAGGCCAGGTTGAGCAGCGGCGCCAGCACCAGCCAGAACGGCAGCGACCAGCCGAGCAGCGGACCGGGCCGTGCGGCCGGCACCAGCATCACGACGAGCAGGCCGGCCAGCGCCCACAGCAGCAGACGGCGGCGGCGATCGGCGTCCGAGCCGGCCGGTGTGGCCGGCATCCGCGACATCGCGATGCGCGCCGGCGTGCTGCGCCGCGGCGCAGCGGAGCGCGGCGACGACGCGGCCGCGGGGATCGAGCGGGCCGGCGCGACGGCCGGCGATAGCGACAACGGTGCGAGCAGCATGGGATGGCCCTCCAGCGTGGGCGTCCAGCCTGATCCGGTCCCGTCTCAGCGGCTGAGAAATGTCACGATCGTTCAGGATTCTGTCCGCAAGCCAACCGACCCCCCATGCAATAATCGCGGCCCGACGCGCGCGGCGGCCTCGACCCTACGGGCCGGGCCGATGCATCCGTGCTGCGGACCCCAGGGACGGGCGCCCGATCGTCGGCCATGTGAACGGCCGGCGGTCGCGAGGGCGGCACAGGCGCGCGCCGTGCCGACCGATCGGACCGGCGGCCGGATCTGCCCGTTCCGACGCCCTTTGAAGTCGAGCGCCCGCGCCGTCCCGAGCACCGGTGGCGTCAGGAGCCGGAGCCACCGCTGGAGCCCGCGTGCCGTCCCATCCGTTCCTGCAATACGCCGTCGTCCTGCTGCTGGTCGCGGTGATCGCCGTGCCGCTGGCACGGCGCTGGCGGCTCGGCGCGGTCGTCGGCTATCTGGCGGCCGGCGTGCTGGTCGGCCCGGACGGCCTCGGCCTGCTCGGCGAGAACGACACGATCGCCGAGATCTCCGAGCTCGGCATCGTGCTGATGCTGTTCGTGATAGGCCTGGAGCTCTCGCCGCAGCGGCTGTGGGTGATGCGCCGGCAGGTGTTCGGCATGGGCAGCCTGCAACTGCTGCTGACCGCGCTGGCGCTCGGCGGCATCGCGGTCGCGCTCGGTCTGCGCTGGAAGCCGGCCCTGATCGTCGGTCTGGGCCTTGCGCTCTCCTCGACCGCGATCGCGCTGCAGATCCTGGCCGAGCGCAAGGAGCTCAACAGCGAGCACGGGCGCCTGGGCTTCTCGATCCTGCTGTTCCAGGACGTCGCCGCGATCCCGATCCTCGCGATGATCCCGGTGCTGGCGGCCAAGAAGATCGCGCCCGGCAGCGGCCTGCTCAACGACGTCGTCGACGTCGTGCGCATCGTGCTGGTGATCGGGGCCGTCGTCGTCGGCGGCCGCTACCTGCTGCGGCCGCTGTTCCGCGCGACCGCGGCCACGCGGATTCCCGAGGTGTTCACGGCCAGCGCGCTGCTGGTCGTGATGGGCACGGCCTGGATCATGGAGGCGGCCGGCATGTCGATGTCGCTCGGCGCGTTCCTCGCCGGCTTGCTGCTGGCCGATTCGGAATACCGCCACGAGATCGAAGCGCAGATCGACCCGTTCAAGGGCCTGCTGCTCGGCCTGTTCTTCATCAGCGTCGGCATGTCGGCCGACCTGCAGGTCGTGACCGGCCAGCCCGGAACGGTCTTCGCGCTGCTGGCGATCCTGATCGCCGTCAAGGCGGTGCTGCTGTTCGGCCTGGCGCGCTGGCCGGGCGGCCTGGGCAATACGCAGGCGCGCGCGCTCGCCGCGGTGCTGTGCCAGGGCGGCGAGTTCGCGTTCGTGGTCTTCACGCTGGAAGCGGCCAACGGCCTGATCACACCGGCGCAGCGCGACCTGCTGATCGTCGTGGTGACGCTGTCGATGGCCCTGACGCCGCTGCTGGTGTCGGCGCGCGCGCGCTGGATCGACGGCGACGACCGGCCGCGCCAGCCGGCGTTCGAACCGCTCGAAGTCGCGCAGCCGCGCGTCGTGATCGCCGGCTTCGGCCGCGTCGGCCAGATCGTCGCACGCGTGCTGCGCGCCAACCACATCCCGTTCACGGCGATCGAGCATTCGATCGAGCAGGTCGAGTTCTCGCGCCGGTTCGGATCGCCGATCTTCTACGGCGACCCGACCCGTGCCGACCTGCTGCGCGCGGTGCAGATCGACAAGGCCGAGGTCTTCGTCGTCGCGACCGACGATCCGGAGGCCAACATCCGCACCGCGCGCCTGGTCAAGCGCATGTATCCGCACGTGCGCGTGTTCGCACGCGCGCAACCGCCAGCACGTGTTCCGCCTGATGGACCTCGGCGTCGAGGTGGTGCGCGAGACCTTCCATTCCAGCCTGGTGCTGTCGCGCGACGTGCTCGCCTCGCTCGGCATGCCCGACGACCAGGCCGAGCGGCGCATCGCGCTGTTCCGCGAGCACGACGAGAACCTGCTGCGTGCCCAGCACCTGGTCTACGACGACGAAGCGGCCGTGATGCAGACCGCACGCGAAGCCCGCGATGACCTCGAGCGTCTGTTCGAGGCCGACAGCAGCAAGGAGACTTCATGAAGGAAAGCCGCGGATTCGCGGTCGGCGAACAGGCCCTGACCTCGTTCGACCGTCAGTTCTCGATGCGCTGCCGCGTGCAGCGCCCGGACCGCTACCGGCTGCTCGACGCGCTACCGGCCGACGCGCCGCGCATCGCGCGCGGCTCCGGCGTGTCGTACGTAGCCGCCAGCTTCGGCGTCGACGCGATCACCCAGGACATGGCCGCGTTCGACCGCCTGCTCGCGTTCGACGGCGAGCGCGGCCTGCTGCGCGTGGAGGCCGGCGCGCGCATCGGCGATGTCGAGCGCTTCGCGCTCGCGCACGGCTGGTATCTGCCGGTGGCCCCCGGCCATCCGGCCGCGACGATCGGCGGCTGCATCGCCGCCGACGTGCACGGCAAGAATCCGGCGCGCGACGGCACGTTCCGCGCCCAGGTCGCCGCGCTCGAGCTCTGGCGCGACGGCAGCGGCGTGACCGTATCGCCCGACCACGGCAGCGATCTGTTCGCCGATACCTGCGCCGGCTTCGGCCTGACCGGCACGATCGTCTCGGCGACGCTGCGGCTGGCGCGCGCGCCGGCGATCCTGGTCGTGCGGCGTATTCCGGTCGAGTCGCTCGCCGAGGCCGCGCAGGTACTGCGCGACGCGCTCAACGTGCCGTTGCTGTACGGCTGGCACGACGGACGTCCCGGCGCATTCGGGCGCGGCGTGATCCGGATCGGCCTGGACACCGGCGACGCCGCCGCGTTGCCGCCGAGCCGGCTGCCCGATCTGCCGATCGCGATCGCGCCGTCGCGAATCCCGACCTGGAACCGCCTCGGCATCGCGCTCGCCAACGGCGTGATCCGCCGCCGCTGGTGCCGCCCCGGCCAGAGCGCGGTCACGCTGGCCGACACGCTGTTTCCGCTCAACGCCGCCAAGCCGTATTTCGCCGGTTTCGGCCGCGCCGGCCTCGTCGAGGCACAGTGGCTGGTACCGCACACACGCTTCGTCGCGTTCGCGGCCGGCCTGGAGGAGACCGTCGCGCGGCTGCGCCCGCGGATCAGTCTGATCTCGAGCAAGCTGTTCGCCGGCGAACCCGACGGCCTGGCGTTCGACGGCCACGGCATCGCGCTCGCGCTGCATCTGCCGGCGCCGGCCGACGGTGCGCAGCGCGCGTTCCTCGACGCGCTGACCGAGCTGGCGCTCGCGCACGGCGGTCGGCCCAACCTGATCAAGGATTCCACGCTCGACGCCGCGACCGTGCGCCGCGCCCTGCCCGGCTTCGAGGCCGTGCGCGAACGGCTGCGGCGCTGGGATCCGGACGGCCATGTGCGCTCGGAACTGACGCGGAGGATCGGCCTGTGAGTACCACTATCCCGATCGCGACCGCGGCCGCCGACACCGCCGTCGTCGTCGGCGCCTCGAGCGGCCTCGGCCGCGCGCTCGCGACCGAGCTCGCGCGGCGCGGCCATGCCGTGCTGCTGGTCGCCTCCGACCGCCGCGACGTCGATGCGCTGGCGGCCGATCTGCAGCTGCGCCACGGCGTGCCGGCGCGCGGGCTCGCGCTCGATCTGGCACGCAGTGCCGACCCGGGCGGCGCGATCGGCGCTGCGCTCGACGGACTGCCGCCGCTCGCTGCCGTGCTGATTCCGGCCGGCTGGTCGCGCCACGACGACGACGGCACGCTCGACACCGCCGCGATCGGCCAGCTGCTCGCGATCAACCTGCACGCGCCGCTGGCGATCGCGCACGCGCTGCTGCCGGCGCTGCTCGAACACCGCGGCACGCTCGTGCTGTTCGGCAGCGTCGCCGCCGAGCGCGGCCGCGGCCGCAACATCGTCTACGCCGCCGCCAAGCGCGGCCTGGTCTCGTTCGCGCAGAGCCTGCGCCATCGTCACGCCGACGGCGCGCTGCGCGTGCAGCTGTATCAGCTCGGTTTCCTGCGCAGCAATCTCACCCATGGCCTGCGCCTGCCGCTGCCGGCGGCCGAGCCGGATGGGATCGCGCGCGACGTCGTCGCCGGACTCGCGCGCCGCGACGGAACCTACTACCGGCCCGGCTGGTGGGCGCTGGTCGCGCTGATCGTGCGCAGCCTGCCGTGGTTCGTGTTCCGGCGCATGAAGGATTGAGGGCGCCGCCGCACCGCGGCGCCCCGGCAAGCCCGGGCCGGCCTGTCGCCGGACCCGCTCAGCCGAACAGCTTGTTGGCGATCTCGGCGATGTGACGGCCCTGGAAGCGCGCACCGTCCAGTTCGATCGGGCTCGGCTGGCGCGAGCCGTCGCCGCCGGCGATCGTGGTCGCGCCGTACGGCGAGCCGCCGGCCACCTCGGCCAGCGTCATCTGCGCCTGGTAGCTGTACGGCAGGCCGACCGTGATCAGGCCGAAGTGCATCAAATTGGTCAGGATCGAGAACAGCGTGACTTCCTGGCCGCCATGCTGGGTCGCGGTCGACGTGAACGCGCCGCCGACCTTGCCGTTGAGCGCGCCGCGCGCCCACAGCCCGCCGGCCTGGTCGAGGAAGTTCGCCATCTGCGAGGCCATGCGGCCGAAGCGCGTGCCGACGCCGACGATGATCGCGTCGTAGTCGGCCAGGTCCTCGATCTTCGCGATCGGCGCGCGCTGGTCGAGCTTGTAATGCGAGGCGCGTGCGACCTCCTCGGGCACCAGTTCCGGCACGCGCTTGATCTCGACCGTCGCGCCGGTCTCGCGCGCGCCGGCGGCAACCGCCTCGGCCATCTGCTCGATGTGGCCATAGGCCGAGTAGTACAGCACCAGAACCTTGCTCATGTCGGATCTCCGTGGCGGGAAGGTGGCAGGCCTGCGCTGGCGCGCGGCGCGACGTCGTGCAGCCTAGGGGGCCCGGCGCGCCGCGCCTAGGCGAAGCTACGCACAAGACTGTTCACGCAGCGCAAACACTCGCCCGCTTCCGCACGCATTGGCGCTGCGCCACGTCATGCGGTCGCGGCCGGCTGCGGTTGCCGCGTCTACAATCGCCGCACCGCCCCCCGACCGAGCCGCCGATGGACGATCTCCCGCACCGCCTGTCGATGACGATCCTGATGACGCCGGACATGGCCAACTTCACCGGCAACGTCCACGGCGGCACGATCCTCAAGTACCTCGACCAGGTCGCCTACGCCTGCGCCAGCCGCTACGCGGGCCGCTACGTCGTCACACTCTCGGTCGACCAGGTGATCTTCCGCCAGCCGATCCACGTCGGCGAGCTCGTGACGTTCTACGCCGCGGTCAACTTCACCGGCCGCACCTCGATGGAGATCGGCATCAAGGTCGTCGCCGAGGACATCCGCAAGCAGCTCGTCCGCCACGCCAACAGCTGCTACTTCACGATGGTCGCGGTCGACGACGCGGGGGTTCCGGTCGAGGTGCCGCCGCTGACCCCGCGCGACGCCGAAGAGCGCCAGCGCTTCGAGGCCGCGCAGCTGCGTCGCGACCTGCGGCAGGAGATGGAGCGGCGCAGCCAGGCGATCCGGTCGGCGGCGACGACACCCAAGTAGACACTTGGTCTGTCGGGCTAGATATCAGAAGCCAAGCGGGTGTGGCCGTTGTAGAGCGTAGTCGAAGCGGAAACCGAACCGCCCTCCGAGAACAACAGGGAGGGTCGGTCAATACCCGGTCAATACCCGCCCCGCCTGCGTGTAGAAGTGCATCAGCGTGCCCCACGATGTCGTCGCGCGCGTGCGGCGGCCGTGGCCGTCGCAGGTGAAGGTCTCCAGCGCGCCGGCGGTCGTCATCGACCGCACCCGGTTCGCTTCGTCCGACACGATCGAGCTGGTGTTCGGGATGAAGCCCGTCGCGCTGGTCCGCGAGGTCGCGTTGCCGCGATCGTTGTAGCTGTAGCCGATCACGCTGACCGTCGGCGCCGCCGGGTCGACGATCCGGGTCAGGCGGCCGTTCGCTGCGTACTCGTGGCGGTGGTTGCGGCCGCTCAACGTCTCGCTGGTCGTGCGCAGGTTGTCCAGCACGTCGTAGCCGTAGGTCACCACGCGGCTGTTGTAGCCGTAGGTCGTCGTCAGCAACCGGTCGCGTGCGTCGTAGGTCATGCTGCGTGTGCGCGTCTGCAGGACTGCGCTGCGCGTGTCGGTCACGCTCGCGAGTCCACTTCCGCCACCGGCCTGCAGCGTGCTCCTACGATCGGCGCTTGCCTCCTAAAAAATCAAACAACGTCGAGATGCTACGTAAAAAACTGGAAAGCCTTTCGACTTTAATTCTAATCCAGCTTAGTGATGTCTGACATTATTACCCACCCTCATTCTTCTCTTCTTGCTGACGATCAAGAACTGAACCGGCCGTATAGCCGCCACCCACTTCCAGCCCACGCTCCTCCGCCCATACTATGATGTGATCGAGAAGATCCTCCGCAAATCTCCGAGGTATCCTCTTTCCTTGCCCCGCCTCCAGACCAAAGCTAAAAAACCAGGCGATCTCATTTTCATTATTATCCGTCACCGCGCAACCTCCTTCATGATTTTTCTACAATACCTCTAATTGTATGCGAAGAATGAGGACTGTGCGGAATCGTCGTAACTGTATTCCCGGTCGATGGATTTATAACCTTGAGGTGACTACCCCCGCTTCTAACTTCCAGCCCAGCCTTCTCTGCAAGCTTCCTCAACAACGTGTTCGCTTGCCGCCCAGTGGCTTTAATTGCCTGAGAACCTATTGTCACAAGTCTTTGATTAACTGCACCACTGGGGGCTATTCCTGTGGCCGCGTACGCAATTTTATATGAGTATCCGGATTTATCGTCCCCGGATATCATTACAAAAACAGCTGGGCCAAACATATATCTGGCTGCCTTACTTCCGTGCTCTTCTTCTATCTGTCTTTCAGCAGCATTCTTGGCATCTTCTGGAGTGCGGTATGTAAGGGGCTTGGAGTCAGGATCTCCAACGCCGCTCGGCGAGGACTGAGCCGGTAGCCCACTCCGTGAATAAGCAACTCCACCCGTCTCCCCATTGTTTAATCGACACGTTGTATCTTTCCCGCATGCCTCCCTGCCATCCGGATCAACGTACCTGTACGGATTGTTGTTGGCATACCAGTACCGATTGAAGTTCCCCGAGCTGGCCGCCACCGGATCGACCGCCAGGAAGCGGCCCGCGTACGGATCGTAGTAGCGCTGCTGCATGTAGCTCAGGCCGGTCGCGCCATCCGTGTAGTGACCCGCATAACGTAGCCCGCGCGGTATACCACCCACGCCCGTCGGCGCGCCCCACGGCTCCCAGATCGGCGTGCTCTCGACCAGACTTCCGGTGGGGTTGGTTCGCGCCAGCAGGCTGCCCAGGTGGTCGTTGTGGATGTAGTACAGCGCGTCCATCTCCTTCTGCGCGATCCGCCGGTTGCCCAGGTAGATGTGGTACTGCCGGCTCTTGATCAGCGAGCTCGGCGTGGCCGGGTTCTCCGAGAACAGCGCCTGCCCCGCCTGCGTGTAGAAGTGCATCAGCGTGCCCGACGATGTCGTCGCGCGCGTGCGCCGACCGTGGCCGTCGTAGGTGAAGGTCTCCAGCGCACCGGCGGTCGTCATCGACCGCACCCGGTTCGCCTCGTCCGACACGATCGAGCTGGTGTTCGGCACGAAGCCGGTCGCGCTGGTCCGCGAGGTCGCGTTGCCGCGCGCGTTGTAGCTGTAGCCGATCACGCTGACTGTCGGTGCCGCCGGGTCGACGATCCGGGTCAGGCGGCCGTCCGTCCCGTACTCGTGGCGGTGGTTGCGGCCGCTCAACGTCTCGACAACCCGCAGGCCCGACTCAGTTGCTTGTTCAGTGCACGACTCAACGAGCGCCGGAGTCCAAGCTGTCCACGCATCCGTCGTCTTCGCCCGCTTTTCTGGCGAGAATCGACAAATTTTTGGCGCACGCGCCGCTCGATCTTAGCTCTCGATCCCAGCCAATTGACTAGCTACACAAAGTATTCTGCCCCCAACCAACATCTCACGACAAAGAACTTTGCTTCCAGGTGGAAATTCCCAGCATTCGTCATTTGAATCGTAGCCATCCGGTGCAATCAAATGATACATATCATCATCACGCAGAGCCGGCACTGGCTTATAAACCTCAGTCCCTTCACCAAGAAGCTTTACATATATTGTGCAATCAGTACTCAAATCCATCGCCTCCAATGTGAATTACTTCTCTTGTCTTATCGTCGACAACAACTGATCTGCCCGTCTGAGGATGCACATATCTGGTCGCCGAATTTCCTCTATTAACGAGATTCGTTGCAGGATACGTCTTCCCTTTATCAATTGCCTCATCAATCTGTTCTGCCGTCCATCCTCGCCGCTCCATCTGAGCCGCCCATTTTGCCTCCGACTTTCCCGCCCCAAAAATCCAACGCGCCCCTCGCAGCAATTTTTAAAAAATGCCGCCAACTGCTCCGTACTTAACAGTATCCACTACTTCTTCATCTATAACATCGGCGGCATCGTTTGCGATCTTAGCCGCCTTCCCAGCTGCGCGCGTTAATGCCGGATTTGTGCACCCAGCCGTCTGACATTCAGTAATATCATGCTCATTATCCGCACCACCCTAATTGCGCCCATCATCGACGAACCGAATCATCCTCGCGTTAGCCGCTCCGGTTCCACCCCCGCAAATATGCGACCCGGTCACTTTCGCGCAGCGCCCATCCGGATCAACATACTTGTACGGATTGTTGTTGGCATACCAATATCGATTGAAACTCCCCGGACTGGCCGCCACCGGATCGACCGCCAGGAATCTCCCCGCGTACGGATCGTAGTAGCGCTGCTGCATGTAGCTCAGGCCGGTCGCAAAATCCGTGTAATGGCCCGCATAGCGCAATCCGCGCCCGCTGCTGCCGATACCCGTCGGCGCGCCCCACGGCTCCCAGATCGGCGTGCTCTCGACCAGACTTCCAGCGGGGTTGGTTCGCGCCAGCAGGCTGCCCAGATGGTCGTTGTGGATGTAATACAGCGCATCCATCTCCTTCTGCGCGATCCGCCGGTTGCCCAGGTAGATGTGGTACTGCCGGCTCTTGATCAGCGTGCTCGGCGTGGCCGGGTTCTCCGAGAGCAGCGCCTGCCCCGCCTGCGTGTAGAAGTGCATCAGCGTGCCTGACGTCGTCGTCGCGCGCGTGCGCCGGCCGTGGCCGTCGTAGGTGAAGGTCTCCAGCGCACCGGCGGTCGTCATCGACCGCACCCGGTTCGCTTCGTCCGACACGATCGAGCTGGTGTTCGGGATGAAGCCGGTCGCGCTGGTCCGCGAGGTCGCGTTGCCGCGCGTGTTGTAGCTATAGCCGATCACGCACTGACCGTCGGCGCGGCAGGATCGATGATCCGGGTCAGACGACCGTTCGCCGCGTACTCGTGGCGGTGATTACGGCCGCTGAGCGCCTCGCTCGTCGTACGTCGGCGTGCCTATGCCTTCTTGCGCGGCCGAGATGATGAATCTGGAGATTATTGGCTCACGCTCAGCGTGTTGCGCTTGATTCTTGAGACCGCTGGGTGTTGCGCTTGGAACTTGAGTCTAACCTGCGGGGATATGCACTTGGACGATCCCAGCCGACAGGTCAGCTACAAGACGACTATGTCGCGATTTATGCGCGTCCACGCGCCCAGCCGTCTGAAACTACCCCATCACAAACTGTCCTCTCGTTCCAATATCCACAATCTGAAACGCTCGTGGGCAATGCGATTATCGCGATTAAATTTAATTCTCCTCACCCATCAAAAATATTTAATAATAAATTTAATTAAAACAAAGAATGCTTAGGGCAACCCTAAACGCATCCATCGCTGCCTTCAACTGAAGCACTCTCGTCAAGAGCACGGATCTCCACTCTTCTATTTCCCTGCCTTTGAAGCTCCGTATAGCTAAAGTCGACCGGACTCTTATCGGCACAACCAAAATATCCAGACAATTTCTCAGGACTTACTCCGGCCTTCATCAACCAATCAAAAACGAGAAACGCCCTGGCTCGAGAAAGTTTATCGCAATCAGAAGATTGACACTCATCTTTATCAGCGAATCCCACCACCAGAACACGAATATCATCACGCCCCTTCAAGAAAGAGGCCGACGCACTAAGTGATAATTCAGCTCCAGGCGCGTTAATTAACGATTCCATTAAGCTCATATCAGAGCTTGGCATTTCAGCCCTAAAATATAAAACATCAAACTCTAATCCCGTCGCGTTCTTTAAGTCTGGCTGCGCGATGGTCGAATTACAACCAGTCAAAAAGAAAGTAGCCCCACCGCTAACGTCTGCCTGTTTTTTTCATAAGTGGACCTAGTTGCAAGATGCAGAGTTCGGAACTGACGCGCATGCGCTTCTTACCGACGCAGACGCAGCATCTTTTATCCCACCCTCTCTAATTCCGTGTAACGGCGTCCAAAGTCTACCACTTCCTATGTAGTTAATTCCTTTGTTAAGGATAGCCTCGCTTCGATATGAATTTATCTCCGTCTGCATACGTTCGCTCAGAGATTCAATCGGCCTACCCCTCGCAGCGTTATCAACCGCATGCTGCCCCTCATGTGCAATGACGCCCGCGATCCTGGGGCCGGCCTTCATCGGGTCGGGAAGCCCTTGGCAGAACGGTTTCGTCGAAAGCTTCACCGGCAAACTGCGCGACGAGCTGCTCAATCGCGAATGGTTCCGAAGTCGCACCGAAGCGAAGGTGCTGATCGAGCGCTGGCGGCAGTTCTACAACGAGCAGCGGCCGCACAGCGCACATCGCTACAAGACACCGGCCAGCGTCCGGCAGGCGTGGCAGGAACCCGATACCATTCAATCCGGACTCACCGCCTGATTGGCTACAAGATTCGTACGCAGGTCATAAGCGCGTCGAGCAAGCGTTCGGCAGGGTCACGGCGATCGGCGACCTGCGCAAGTTCCCCGTGACCGGCCTAGAAAAGGCACGCGTGGCATCCCAACATCAGTAGCGATACATCATTTACAATTCGCGAACATTCGGCCCTGACTGACCTGCAGTCATCCGGCTCCTGGAACTATAGCGAATAAAGCATCTCCAGATGCGGCCTCGTACGAATCCACATAATCCAATGAAAGAAAGATACTTCTCTTCAAATACTCATCATCTGTTTCTTCCGACTTCCTATTTATATGCCAATTATCATAGGATGATTTTAAACCATCCCCTGACATTATATATACATCACCCCCCATAACCGGTATTCCCAGATCGGCAAGACTACTTATAGCCAGTAACGCGTCCTCTTTTCTTAGAGCCCAATTTTTAACCCCATGCGGCGCCAGATAGTACCCTACCGACAGAATGGAATCGATGTCTGCGGACCATACATATGCCATACACTAAAACTCCGGCCTGAAGAGCCTATGATTTATTGCCCCATCCGCATCTTTTATAAATTCAAAATAGCCACTCTTGCCACCGTATTCGCCAGGGATGCTCAATAAATCCCTCAAAGTTCCATCGCCACCCTTTATTTTTGTAATGCTACCTGCGTCTTGAAAGGCCCTTACGCTTTCCGGGAAGCTGTGAAAGTCACCTTGCTTCATCTGACCGAGGACTTTATCCGTATACTTCGCCCCCGCGAAGAAATCCGATGCGGCATCCGCTTTAGAAGCAAGCTTCGCGAGCTTTAGCGGCTTCAGTACGGGAATACTCGTCGCGGCCTCAAATATAGCCTCTCCGGCAGTACAGCCGTTGTTATAACAACTCAATCCCGGCACTACGGCCTCTGCTACTGCGGTACCACCCGCCTTGTATGCCTCCGCGGTTGCTTTAGAACTCTCGGCCACAGCCTCTTTCTCTAGAGTCCTGCCCTGATTCGCGACATACACGGTCGTCCAATTCAGGCTCGGATGTTGTATCTGGCGCCCATCCGGATCAACGTACTTGTACGGATTGTTGTTGGCATACCAATACCGATTGAAGTTCCCCGGACTGGCCGCCACCGGATCGACCGCCAGGAATCTCCCCGCGTACGGATCGTAGTAGCGCTGCTGCATGTAGCTCAGGCCGGTCGCGCCATCCGTGTAATGACCCGCATAACGCAACCCGCGCGGTATGCCGCCCACGCCCGTCGGGGCGCCCCACGGTTCCCAGATCGGCGTGCTCTCGACCAGGCTTCCGGCGGGGTTGGTTCGCGCCAGCAGGCTGCCCAGATGGTCGTTGTGGATGTAATACAGCGCATCCATCTCCTTCTGCGCAATCCGCCGGTTGCCCAGGTAGATGTGGTACTGCCGGCTCTTGATCAGCGTGCTCGGCGTGGCCGGGTTCTCCGAGAGCAGCGCCTGCCCCGCCTGCGTGTAGAAGTGCATCAGCGTGCCTGACGTCGTCGTCGCGCGCGTGCGCCGGCCGTGGCCGTCGTAGGTGAAGGTCTCCAGCGCACCGGCGGTCGTCATCGACCGCACCCGGTTCGCTTCGTCCGACACGATCGAGCTGGTGTTCGGGATGAAGCCGGTCGCGCTGGTCCGCGAGGTCGCGTTGCCGCGATCGTTGTAGCTGTAGCCGATCACGCTGACCGTCGGCGCCGCCGGGTCGACGATCCGCGTCAGGCGGCCGTCCGTCCCGTACTCGTGGCGGTGGTTGCGGCCGCTCAACGTCTCGCTGGTCGTGCGCAGGTTGTCCAGCACGTCGTAGCCGTAGGTCACCACGCGGCTGTTGTAGCCGTAGGTCGTCGTCAGCAGCCGGTCGCGCGCGTCGTAGCTCATGCTGCGCGTGCGCGTCTGCAGCACCGCGGCACGGTCGTCGATCAGGCTGGTCAGGTTGCCGTTGTCATCCCAGACATAGCGGTCCTTGACGATCGTACCGTCCGTGTACGTCGACGTCAGACCGCGCACCAGGCTCTGCACCGTCGTGTGCGCGATGCCGTTGCCGTACGTGAAGCCGGCGAGTTGGCCGTTCGGGTGATAGGTCACGCCGGTCGCGTAGTTCAGCGCCGTGCCGCCCGGCCCGCCGGTCGGGTCGACGACCTTGCGCGGCTGACCCAGACCGTTGGGGTCGTACTCCACCTTCGAGCCGTCCGGGAACGTCAGGCTCGACTCGTGGCCGTTCAGGTTGTAGCCGTGGGTGATCGACCAGGTGCCGGCCGCCGGCGCGGTCAGCACCAGTTGTTCGCTCGTCGGCAGGCGCCGGCTGTTGTAGCCGTACGTCCATGTCGAGCCGTCCGAGATCACCGTGTTCAGCAAGCCGTCCGGCGTGTACGTCCGATACACGTCCGGCGTACTTGCGCCCGTGTACAGCGTGTCCTTGAGCCGGTTGCGCACGTCGTACGCGAAGTCCGCGATGCCGGTCATCGCACCCGGACTGCCGTTGTTGCACGTCGTCGTGCTCGTCAGCGTCTGGCCGGTCGCCTGCCAGTCCACGTTACCGGCCAGGTCGTAGGCCACGATCGTCGCCCCCGACTCGGGCTCCACCGTCTTGCACAGCCGCTGATTGTTGTCGTACACGTAACTCGTCGTCCGGCTCAACGGCATCAGGCTGTCGCCTGGCACCGTACTGCCGGGCGGGTACATGTAGTCGCCGCTGCGCACCATCGAGGTCGGTTTACCCAGCACGTCACGGATGATCGTCGTCGTCGTGCCCAGCGGCTCGGCGATCGACACGGGAGCGTCTTCGCTCGGCTCGTCGAAGGTCTGGAATGCCGTGGTCGTCACGAAGTCACGGGGGTTGGTCACCTCGGTCAGGAAGCCGTCCTTGTAGGCGATCTCGGTTTCGAGCGGGTCCAGGCCCGGCTCGTTGTGGGAAGCGATCAACGTCGGACGGCCCAGCGCGTCGTAGCTCGTCGAGGTGCCTACCGTGCCAGGACTGCTTCTCGGGTACGACACGAAGATCTCGCGACCGGCATGATCGAAGCCGCGTGTCACGTAGCGCTTGGATGCCGCGATGCCCGTATCCTCTTCCAGCGTCGTCAGCGGGCGCCACAGACCGTCGAAATCCACCGTCTTGCGGCCCGTACCGGTCGTGACCGTCTGGCGCCAGGGAGCCCCAATGCCGCCTACCGTCGGCACGAACGCAATCGTCGTGTTGTTCCAGCTTTCGGCGGTCGGGTAGCGAATCTGGTACAGCCGGCCGTCGCTGCGGTAGTCGTAGTTCGTCGTATAGCCGGCCTCGTTGCGCACCGAGGTGATCTGCCCGAAGGCGTTGATGCCCGCTTCCTGGTACGTCGAATCCGCATAGGTGATCCGGCCCGGCACACCGCGGACGTAGTTGATCAGCGTCGTCTGCTGGGTGGCTGCATCCTGCACCCAGTGCAGATCGCCGTTGGCGTGCCAGCCGAACTTGCGCTGCAGCTTGCCGAATCGGGTTTCCTCGTCGCGGTCCAGCGTCGCGGCGTGATAGGTGTTGAACTGCGCATCATTGGAAAAGCCCGGAATCGTTCGCCTGGCGATGCGGCCGAGAATCCAGACGTTGGCAGCGCCGCCGAGCGTGCTCTCCTTGTCCTTGTACTGGATGTTCTCGGTGCGGCTGTAGGTGGCCACCGTGTAGCCCACTGGGCCGCTTTCGCGCACCACCTGCAGCGGTCGCGCGAACTTGTCGAACTGGTTGGTCGGCGTCGAGGACTTGAACACCCAGGCCTGGCGCGACTGCGATTTCGACGTCACCGGACGCAGGTAGGCGTGGATGTCGTCGTCCGGCCCGTTCTGGTCTCCGTAGCGATTGGTGAACGCCGTCGGCGTCGTGCTGAAGGGCCAATAGGTCGTCGCCGTGCTGGCCAGAAGGGTGCCCGCACTGCCCGTCCAGGTCTCCGTGCCCAGCAACTGGCCGAAGTTCACGCGGTATTTGATGCCGAACCGATAGCGCTGCGCTGCGCCGTCCGGCTCGATCACCTGCACGACACGCTCGGAGGCCTGTGTGGCGCAGCTCGCGGGCGTCGTACATAACGCCACCGCTCCCACACCGGTCACGTCATAGTTGTAGCTCCAGGTCATCGACGACAGGCCCGGCCCTGTGACGACCTTGCTCTGCAACGCAAAATGATCGGCGAAATTGGGAATCTTCAGCTTGTAACGTGGTATGCCGCCAGGAGCAGAATCCGAGACGCACGCCCCATGGCCGAGGCTTCCTGTAGGATTTCGCGATACGCCCGAGCGCGCCAGCCGATGCAGGTTGAACGAGAACTTGCCCTTGGCGCCCGCCGGGTGGTCGATCGTGACCTCGTAAGAACCATCATCTTCGGGTGGGCCGCTGCAGTTGACCGTTGTCCCATCCCACGGGTCCGGGTTGATGATGCGGCTGCCGTCGTAGGTGTAGGCCCAGCGCGGTTTGGGCGTCGTCGTGATGTCGGTGGCATCGTACGGCGGTGTCACGTAAGCCAGACCGTTGGCGCCGTACTGATACGTCCAGCTCCGCCCGTGCGCCGTGGCGCTCGTCACCTCGTTGCCGGTATAAAAAATCTGGATCCGTCGATCCCACGAGCCCGACCCGGACGGGTAGCCAAGAATCTCCGTCGGGCGGCCATTGGCGTTGTAGACATACTGAACCTTGTTGCCGTATCGGTCCTCGACCCACGAGGCCAGCAGATACACCCGGCGCCGCACCTGGGTCGTGAAGCCCAGGGTCGTACTCCAGCTCTGGCGCAGCAGACCCAGATGCCGCTGTGTCAGCACGTCGAAGGTGTACTTGGTTCCTTCCGGCGTCACCATCTGGAACGTCTCGCTGCCGCTGGGCCCCTCACAGCGGAACACGCTGTGGTCGTTCGTCGTCCAGCGGTAGGTCTGGCCATCGGCCGGATACAGCGTCGAGCCGCCGCCGGTCAGGTAGTACAGCTCGCTGCTGACGCCGCCGGGAATGTTCACCGTCATCCCCGACCAGACCTCCTCCACGTCGAACTGCGCATTGTCCGTCGGGCGCGTATTGAAGCTGCAGCGATTGGGCCAGCCGCCGCCGACCGAGCCCGTCATCGTCGCCGCGATGTGCGGCACCTCGATGTCCCAGTTGGAGAAACCGCCGTAGACCTGTTCCACGCCGTCCAGACGCGTGATGCTCAGGCGGCGACGCAGCTGGACCGCCGGCCCCGTCCCCGGCACGTCGATGTCGACGTTGACGAACGAGGTCTGGCCGTTATGCAGGTTGATGCTCTCGCCGAAGACCTCCGAGGACAACGGCGACACTTCCTGCGCGCTGCGCAAACGCTGACCGTATTCCTGGTAGGCCTCCGAGACGTCGACGCCGCCCGCGATTGCTTCGCGCTCTTCCTCCGAGAAATCCTCCGGGCCACCCTGTGCCAGCACGCACGGCGCCAGCACCGCCAGCAGCACGCTCGACCACTTCAGCTTCGAGAACACGGACGACCGAAGATCGAAGCATCTACGCTTCGAGGCGTGCCACTCGGACATGCAAAGCTCCTTTGCAGGCCCCGCACCGAATGCCCCTTCGGCGAGCAGAACGAACGCCTTGCGCGTCCGCCCGAAACGTCCCAACGGAATCCGACCCGATGCCCTGACGTAGACGTCGGGGCCACCCCCTGCGGGCCTCCCTGCGACGTGGGTCGACCTTAACCCGGTCCGGCAGGAATTGGAACGGTCTGTCTGTTACCAGCCGTGAACAACAAGGAAGTGGCGCTGCGTCATTCGACAGGTTCAGCGACGCCGATCAATCCCGCCGCAGCGACTCCATCGGATCGAGGTTCGACGCGCGGCGCGCCGGCAGGTAGCTCGCGAGCAGGCCGACCAGGGCCATCGCCAGCGGCATCGTGACGAAGGTCGCCGCATCGATCGGCTGTACGCCGAACAGCAGATTGCCGAGCGCGCGCGTGAACACGAACGCGGCAGCCAGGCCGATCACGAGGCCGACGCCGACAACGCGCACGCCCTCGCCGACGACGAGGCGGCGCACCTGGCCGGCGCGCGCACCGAGCGCCATGCGCACGCCGATCTCGCGCGTGCGCTCGGCGACCAGATACGACAGCACGCCGTACAGGCCGACCGCGCCGAGGATCAGCGCCAGCAGCGAAGTCAGGCCCAGCGTCAGCAGCGTGAAGGTCAGCTGCACCATCGATCGCTCGACCAGGCCGGCCAGCGTGTAGACGCGGTACATCGGCGCCTCCGGCGCGACCTCGCGCACCAGGGCGCGCACGTCGGCGGCGATCTCGTCGGCACGGGTCGTGCGCACGACGAAGGCCGGCGACGACACCGCGCGGCCGCCGGTCTCGCTGGCGTCGACCATCGGGAAGTAGATGACCGGCTCGGGCTTGGAGCGAAAGCCCTGTTGCAGCACGTCCTCGACGACGCCGACGACGGTCTCCCAGTGCGTCTGGTTCTGCCGCTGGATGCGCTGGCCGATCGGATCGCGGCCGGGCCACAGCTGGTCGGCCGCGCTGCGGCTGACGACGAGGTTGCCGCGTGCGCGGTCGTGATCATCCGCGGCGAAGCCGCGTCCGGCGATCAGCGCGATGCCCATCGCCTTGAAGTAGTCGCCGGCGGCGTAGGTGTAGTGCACGCGCGAGCGCGCATCGGCATCGGCGCCGGGCGTCTCGGTGCGCACGTGCATGCTGGCGGTCGATTCGTCGAGCGGCATGTTCTCGACCAGACCGGCCGCCTGTACGCCCGGCAGCGCCGCGAGGCGGTCGATGAAGGCGAGGTTGAAGCGCGCGAACGACGGCGCGTCCTTGAGCTCGGCACGGTCCGGCGCGATCTGGAACGTGAAGATGTCGCGCGTGTCGTAGCCGGGATCGACCTGATGCAGCGCGTAGGCGCTGCGCAGCAGCAGACCCGAGCCGATCAGCAGCACCAGCGCCAGTGCGGTCTGGCCGACCACCAGCGCGTTGCGCACGCCGTGATGGCGGCGCGTCAGGCCGCGGCCGCCTTCACGCAGGCGCGACAGGTCCGGCGAGGCCGCGCGCAGGGCCGGCAGGCCGCCGCAGATCAGCGCGACGACGACGGCCAGGCCCGCGGTGAACAGCACCGTCGAGACGTGGATGCCGACCTCCTCCAACCGCGGTATGCCCGGCGGTGCCGCGCGCAGCAGCATCGGCATCACCGCGGCCGCGAGCACGACTGCGATCGCCGCGGCCATGCCGGCGACCAGGATTGACTCGGCCAGTTGCAGGCGCAACAGCTCGCGCCGGCCGGCGCCGAGCGCGCGGCGCAGTGCGAGCTCGCGATGGCGGCCCTCGGTGCGCACCAGGAACAGGTTGGCGACGTTCGCGCAGGCGATCAGCAGCACGATCGCCGCGGCACCGAGCAGCACCCACAGCGGCCGCTCGATCGAGCCGAGCATCTGGTCGGCGAGCGGCCGCACGACCGCACGATGCAGCTCGACCGTGCGCGCGTAGCCCGGTGCCGACGCGCCGAAGCGCTCGGGTACGCGGCGTGCCAGCGCGGTCAGCTCGTCGGCCAGCGCCTGGGTCGTCACGCCGGGCTTCATGCGGCCGATCAACGGATAGTCGAAATCGCCGACGCGCTCGATGTCCGATGCCTTCAGCGTGCTCGACACCCACAGCGTCGTGTCGGCATTCGGGTAGCGGAACTCCGGACCCATCACGCCGATGATCGTGCGGTCCACGCCGGACGCCCAGACCGTGCGGCCGAGCACCGCCGGATCACGGTTGAACCAGTCGGCCCAGAGCCGGTCGCTGATGACCACGGCGCGGTTCTCGTCGGCATCGACCGGCAGACGGCCGAGCACCGGCTGCGCACCGAGCGTCGAGAACAGCGAATTGGTCGGCCAGGACATGCGCACACGCTCGACGCGATCGCCCACGCGCAGCGTCGAGGTGAACGAGCTCGAGGTCGACACGTCCTCGAGCAGCTGCGACTGCTCGTGGTACTGCACGAAGAATTCCGGCGCCGCGTCGAACTCCGCCGGCAGATCCGAGCCCGGCGCCGACGAGGCGATGTAGACCAGCCGATCCGGATGCGCGTACGGCAGGCGGTCGATCAGGACGGTCTTGACCACGCTGAACAGGCCGGCGGTCGCGCCGATCGCGACGGCCAGCATGCCGACCGCGATCGTCGTGAAACCCGGGGTACGCGCCAGCGAGCGCCGCGCCTGATGCAGGTCCTGCAGCCAGCCAACCGATGCCATAGCGCGTGTCCTCGAGAGCTGCGGCGCAGATGACGCCGCGAATGAACGATGCAGGGGCAGTGCCGGCGAACCGGCCGGCGCTGCGGATACCGGAAGGCAGCAAGCGCTGTGCCAGCCACGCCACCCATAAGAATCAATCAGTT
The DNA here is from genome assembly GCA_024707225.1 of Dokdonella sp. Lineage (GTDB taxonomy): Bacteria > Pseudomonadota > Gammaproteobacteria > Xanthomonadales > Rhodanobacteraceae > Dokdonella. Next base: position 216,437 of record JANQAE010000004.1, read on the forward strand.
GGAACACCGCCCCCGTTCCACTGTCCACCGGCGCACAGCGCATCGTCCGCGCGCGAACAGCGCGCGTCCGCTGCGATCGTCTATCCCGATCCGGCGCGATGCTTGCCCGATCCGACGATGCGCCGGCGAGATTCACGGTCCGGCGCGATGCCGCTGCTAGCATCGTGCGGTCACGACGACCTCAAGACAGCGGCCTTCCGACCATGACCGGCACCGCCTCCCTCGCCTATGCCGATGCGGCCCCGCTGGCCGCGATCCTCGCGCGCCTCAATGCGGCCGACGGCCTGTACACGACCGCCATCGCGGGCCTGAAGCTGTTCCGCTGCTCGACGCCGACCGAGCCGACGCATTGCCTGTACGAACCGAGCCTGGCCGTGATCGCGCAAGGCGCCAAGCGCGTCGAGCTCGGCGAGGAGGTCTACGAGTACCGCGCCGGCCAGGCGCTGCTGACCTCGCTCGACCTGCCGGTGATCTCGCACATCAGCCAGGCCAGCGCCGAGCGGCCGTATCTGGGCCTCGCGCTGACGCTGGACAGCCGCACGATCATGCAGCTCGCGGTCGAGGCCGACCTGCCGCCGGTGCGCGAGGCCGCGCCGCGCGGCCTGCGCGTCGGCGGGGTGTCCGATGCGTTGATGGACGCGCTGGTGCGCCTGGTCCGTCTGCTCGATGAGCCGGCCGCGGTGCCGCTGCTGGCACCGCTGATCCAGAAGGAGATCCTGCTGCGGCTGCTGATCGGACCGGACGGCGCGCGGCTGCGCCAGCTCGCCGCGACCGGCTCGCGCGGGCATCAGGTCGCGCGCGCGGTCGCCTGGCTCAAGCAGAACTTCGCGCAGACGCTGCGCATCGACGAGCTCGCCTCGCGCCTGCACATGAGCCCGTCGAGTTTCCGCCTGCACTTCCGCGCGGTCACCGGCATGGCGCCGCTGCAGTACCAGAAGCAGCTGCGCCTGCAGGAAGCGCGCTGGCTGATGCTGAACTCGCATCTGGATGCCGCCACCGCCGCGATGCGCGTCGGCTACGAGAGCCCCTCGCAGTTCAGCCGCGAGTACAGCCGCGTGTTCGGCGCGCCGCCGGCGCGCGACATCGCGCAATTGCGCAAGAAGACCTTCGCGACGCAGAGCCCGAGCGAGTCGGCGACGCACGCGGCTTGATGCCGGATGTGCAGGTCGCCCTGAGTCGAAACGGCGCGATCATCCATCCAGCCGCACGGAGTCGCGGTGCTGCCTGAGATGCCTACTACATGGATCCCGCGCTCAAGCTGGACTGCCTGGCCGCCGACGGAGAACCTCGCTGACTGAAGGTATGACGACAGGCGCCTATTCCAGGATCGATCGCACCGCATCCAGCGCTTCTTCGATAACCGCTGCAGGCACCTGCTCCAACTTTCGAAAAGTGCGTGCCCGCGCATCGACCGTCCGCGTCTGATCGCACAGCACGACGCCTTGCGTCGCGCTGCCGGTCCCCAACAGGTTCACGCTGAATCCATTCTTGCGCGAGGCGGTATCTCCGGGTGATCGGCGCGACGAGCAGCAGGCCGGATGCCTTGTCGAAGGCATCGGCAGGACGAGAGAAGGCCGCGAACCGCGGATCTCTTTGCCCCTGGTGGGACCGAGGCTGAACTCGAGTATGTCTCCGCATCGCGGAATACCCCTGCTCACAGAAGCTCGCGTCCGGCCGGTTCGTCGTGCAGAAAATCCTCGTCACGCTGCCAACGATCCGGGGACTTCGGGCTGCATGACAGGCGTGCCGCCAATCCGCGCCGAGCAGGCGTCACCGACAAGGTCTTCCCTTCTACGGTCAACTCCACGACTGAGCCCACCTCGATCTCGAGCATCTGAGCAATCGACTTAGGGATCGACAGGATGATCGAACCTCCCGATCGGCGAAGCGTGGTTACGACGGGCATGGTGGCACTTCACACGATGTTTCACGCAGGTAAAACGCTACGTCTCGTAGTGATAGCGAGCAAGCCGACTCTGACGGGCTCTACCGGTCAGCGACTGCGCCGGCCGGGAACGAGGCCTGCCCGAAGCATTCGATCAGCAGCTCGGTCAGCACGCGCACCTTGCGCGTGGGGTACTGGCCGGGCGGACGGATCACGTAGATGCCGGCCGGCGGCGGCGGATAGCGCGTCATGACCGGCACCAGCGCGCCGGAGGCGATGTGCTCATCGGTGAGTCCATCGGGCAGCCAGGCGATGCCGAGTCCGGCGATGGCCGCCGCGAGCAGCGCCGTGCCGTTGTCGGCCTTGAAGCGCCCGCGCGGATGCACCGTGACGATCGCGTCACCGTCCATGAACTGCCAGCGCTCGGTGCCCTGCATCAGCGCCTCATGCGCCGCGAGGTCCGCTGGCGTCTCCGGCGCGCCGTGCGCGGCGACGTAGTCCGGGCTCGCGACGAGCTTGCCGTACAGCGGACCGACGCAGCGCGCGATCAGGTTGGAATCCTGCAGATAGCCGACGCGGATCGCGCAGTCGAAACCCTCGGCGACCAGATCGACGAAGCGATCGCTGTAGACGGTATGGACGTGCAACTGCGGATGGCGTCGCGCCATGTCCGCGAGCACCGACGCGAAATGCGTCGGACCGAACGTCAGCGGCGCGGCCACGCGCAGCCGGCCGCGCAGATCGCCTGCCGGCAGGATCGTCTCCCGCGCCGAGTCGATCTCGGCGCAGGCCCTGGCGGCGTGATCGCGGAACGTCAGTCCCGCCTCGGTCAGCGATGCGCCGCGCGTCGTTCGCGCCAGCAGCTGCACGCCGAGTTCGGCCTCGAGCCGGCCGAGCCGCCGGCTGACGATCGATTTGGACACGCCCAGCCGCCGCGCAGCCGGCGACACGCCACCCGCGTCGGCCACTTCGACGAATGTGCGCAGATCTTCGATGTCCACTCGGCGTTCCCGTCCTCGCAACTAGCCTGACACAACGAACGCCGATCCGGCGTTGCCGATTCTGCGACACAGCATGACGCGGAGCGGCGCTACCGCCTCAGCCACTGCGATGACAAGGTTCGCCGACGAGGTGAGGCCATCGGCGTTCGCCTTCTATCGCCCATTTCAACGACGACCAAAGGATACCCATGAGCTTTCGCAACGGCCTCGACTCGCTGCTCCGCCCCGAAGACTCGGTTCTCGTGCTGATCGATCACCAGCCGTATCAGCTCGCGAACCTCAACAGCCACGATCCGCACATGGTCGCCAACAACTCTGCGGGCCTGGCCAAGGCCGCCAAGGCCTTCGGCGTCCCGACGATCCTGACCAGCGTGATCGCCGAGCGCGGCGGCCTGATCTTCCCGCAGATCACCGACGTGTTTCCGGGCCAGGAAGTGATCGACCGCACGCTGATCAATACCTGGCAGGACCCCAAGGTGGTCGACGCGGTCAAGGCGACCGGCCGCAAGCAGCTGATCATTGCTGGACTGTGGACCGAGGTCTGCGTCGCGATGCCGGTGATCCAGGCGCTCGGCGAAGGCTGGGACGTCACCGTCGTCACCGACGCCTGCGGCGGCGTATCGACCGAGTCTCACGAGATCGCCATTCAGCGCATGATCGGCGCCGGCGCCAATGTCATGACCTGGCTGGCCGTGGCCGCCGAATGGCAGCGCGACTGGGCGCGCACCGAGCACGTCGCCGAGCTGACCGAGGTCCTCAAGCAGCACCTGGCCGGCAGCGGCATCGCGTATCTGTGGGAGCAGCAGTTGCTCAATACGCCGGTGCCGCGGGCGGTGGGCTAAACCCGATGGGAGGACGGCATCTCGGGATGCCGTCGACAAAAATCGGCGGCGTCCAGGATTTCGTCCTCCAGCCCTTGCTTGAGGTGAGGTGTGGACGCCGACACCGGTATCTGCGCTTTCCAGAAGTTAACCTGACCCAGTTTCCGACCCCATTTTCGGTCAGGCAGTACCCCGGTGAGTGCGGTTCAGCCAGAGCAAGAGGCCGAACAAGATCGCGCATGCGGCCAGATGAAGAATCTTTGGATTGATCGTTTGGAAGTTGATGAAGAGCAACGCATACATCACCAGAAACAGCCCGATGAAAGTCAATCCGAACGATCGATTTCTCAACGATCCTATGGCGCCAACCGCCAGCACCAGGCCCATCAGCGCGATGTATCCAAGATAGCCCGCCACCGATACCGGCACGATCTGCTTGTCCGCCGATCGGTCAAGAAAGCCGCCGATGTCTTCGATCGGCCCCTGAAACGCGGGGAGATTCAGCCATCCGACTTCTTGCCCGAACAGGAGGCTGCCCACGCCGATTCGGATCAGGCCGTACAGCAGTAGAGCGAGCGACACGAAGATCCGACCATACCGGCGCATGAGATGAGGTCCTGCTGAGACCAAGCGTTTGACGGGCAGCACGGCAACGGGCATCCATCGCTTGATCGTGCGATGTCGCCGACGTGCCCGGGCTGTGAGGCTACGATGGATCGACCGCGCATCCATCGCGCCGAATAGATGATCAGCGCGCGGCGAAGTTCCCTGCCGTCCAGACGCCCGCCTTCATCGAAGCCGGTCTCGTCCGTGCTCGCAGAGTTCCGATCGACCTTGCCAGCGGTTTGCCCTCGCGATGCGCCTATGCGCGTACAGGCTCGCTGCATGTCGAAGGATCAGCCGATCCGAAGACGAATGCGGGCGAGCGGGCATGCTCAGGCGCGCTCCGAGCAAGCGCCCGTGCTCAGCGAAGGTCCCAAGCAGAACCTCGCCGGCAGTGGTACTGCGTATCGGCGGGAGCAGCCGCTGCCCGATCCGCGCGTGCGGTGCGCGCCGGTTGGAGTCGGATGGAAGGACGGGATCTTGAGATGCCGCCGAGTACGGCGCGCGCGCTCGAATCTCGTCCTTTCCCCTCTTGCTTGAGGGGAGGCATGGAAGCCTCCGGCCGCACCCGCGCCTTTCAGAAAGTTACCCTGACCCCGTTATCCCCCGGCCAAGGCATGGAGGACAGCCTCACCCGTCACGGCGCGCGACTGCAGATGCTCTTGCTTGTCAGCACGCTAGCCAGCTTCGTCAGATGGCTCGCAGGTCTGGGCTGTGAGGCCACCGGCGTTGCGCAATGGCTCTCGCCTCATCGCTGCACGCGCAAGCTCTATTCGACCATACGCATCGGACGCGAAGCGCTCGTCCGACGATGGCCGCTTGAGCCCGTATCCAGATGGCTGGACCGAATGTGGTCACTGCCGCCAGAAGTCTCCGATCAGATGGCGCTGACGGTATGAAAACGTGGGGAAACCTAAGAACCTGACCCCGTTATCGATATCGGACCCCGATATCGGAACATCTGTGCTCGTGCTCATCACCAGCCATTACGGCGCCCCAGTTCCTGGCGCGCAAGTTCAACCTTCTCACCAAGCTCCACTAGGCCAACGCCCAGCTCAGCGTGATTGCTGTTTGCGCTATACGACACGAACTCCAAATTCAGAGACTCTGAGTAAACACGCTGGATCTCTTCAACGTACTTTCCATTTGGCATAGTAAAAAAATGTGTTTGTGTAAACGAGTTTCGGTATTTGTAATCCTCCAAAAGATATCTAATATCTGGATCCTCAAGACCACAACCCACGAATAGAAAAGTATAAGTACTAAGAAGGGAATACATAAGCTCATAGAATTCCCGATGTTCGTTTCGAGCTTTTGCATACTCGCTTCTTGTAAATATCAAAGCATTCGGTGACCCGATAGAGCCATGACTCTTAATCAAGACAGGCGAACGGCGCCGAATTGCTTCTGCAACATCGACATCCCGATATGTCTTTACTGTTACTGTACCCGCGCCACGATCCGCAACAAAGTTATCGTAGATGGTGTCAACATTTGGGGTAATTGTTATTCGAAGATCCAGGGCCCACAGCGCTTCATGAATGGCTGCCGGCCTAAAGCCTGGCGCCTGAAACTCATCCTGCATGAAGTCTATAAATCCCTGTCTACCCAAGCTGTTCTTTATAACCTCACAGGCAGTAAGTAGATCATTTCGATCAATCAACTCACCCAGTTGAACAACAAGCTTCTTCTTGGAAGACCCCAGCCTCTTGGAGCCGGCCCGCAGAAAAGACGACCAGTTCTTTGGCCTAGCCTTCCCATCTAGCGCTACAGAATTCATAGAAACCCCGGCACCGATGAAGAGAATTGCTCGACGCGCGGCGACATCTCTGATTAGCGATTCGGGCCACTTCATACCCAGTCCGCCTCATGCAAATTCTTCTCGACGTTATTGGCAATATCCCCTATAACTTTACTAAATTCCTTAACCTTGTCGAAATGAGCACCAACTATTCCGTCGGCAGACTTAAGAGCGAATATTGGTTTAGTAGCCGTCTGAGACATCGGAACCAGACTTTGAAAATATGGAATTTCTCCCAGCTGGTAGTGCAAATCGGCGCCGGCGTTAAGTGGTTGAATTAGATTTTTCTCAATAGCTGGACCGATTCTCTTAATTATCTTTTCGAATGACTTAACCGGCTGCTTTTTGCCCCCTACTGTCTTAGCAGTGTATTGCTGCGTCACGTATCCGACAAACTTAATTCCGCCGGCATCGACTAAAGCTCCAGCATCCAGCTCAAACTCACTCTGATTCTCCTCCTTATAAACCTCCAATCCGCGAGCGATGCCTTTTAGCCAGCCCTGTATTGCAACCTGAATGTTTTGCAATCCACGCAAACTAAAAATATCGGATGACATGGGCAGAACGAAATAGTCACAACTGAGAAGAACCGTCCTATTGATCGCCCCGAGAGATGGACCTATATCGAAGAAAATATAGTCGTAGGCCTGCTCTTCAGCCCACGATATAAGTGCTTTTAGAAAATATGTCGTCTTGAGGCCGCGCTCTTGCCCATTCGTCGCCTCGAACCAATCTTTAGCGAGAAAGTCTTCGGCGAGAGCAAATCTCGGGTCGCCTGGCACTAAGTCGACACCAAACCCTGTGCTACGCACGATAGGCGGCGCCCCAAAACCTTTCGATTTTTTTAGCGCCGTGATAAGCGCGTTTATCGTTTTTTCGTCGGCGCCGGCAGCATAAAGTTTCTCGACCTTAGCCTCAGGAAGCATGTATGCGGTAGCATTACATTGCGGATCTGCGTCGACAACCAGTACCTTCTTTCCTTTCTCGAGGGAAAAAATAAGCAGCCAGGTTGCATAATAGGGTCGTCTTCCCAACGCCGCCTTTATTATTAAAAACGCATAGGGTACGCATTATAATAAGCCCCTCAAATACCTTAACCAAACAAGCTATTAAAAGATTCGACAAACGTTCTACGAACTGAAATCCCACTCTTTGTTTACCGGAGAATGGGGTCGAGAACGGGCTCAGGTTCACGGAACAAGACCAAAGGGAACAGGCTCAGTGTCTCTTATTTGACGAGCGCGCAGGCACATCGAACGCCAGAAGTAGTGCGCCACTACGCTGACCGAGAAACGGGGTCAGAGTACGTTTCGACGTTTCGCCACGCCGCGCTTATGGATCGGATACCGCCACGCGGAGAACTAAGACAGCCAACCTCTCTGGACTCCTTTCCGACTCAACACAACCAACCCAATCGCCACAACCATCACCACCCCTTGCAACACCGCCACCACCGGCCCAGCCAGCTTGACCGCATCAGCCAGCACGAACAGCCCGATGTCCTGGACGATGATGCCGATCAGCGAGAGCACGAACACCGGCAGCGCCCATTTCTTGCGCAGCAGCAGCGCGATGCAGCCGAGCAGACCACCGAAGACGGCGACCGCGGTGGCGGCGACGGCCCAGGCCGGTCGAGCGGCGTAGAGCGCCTGGTGGGCGACCGGCATCTGCGCGATGTCAGCGGCGGTCAGGCGCAGGTCGCCGATGAAGGCGACGCAGCCGAGCAGATTCCACAGCAGGGCGATCACGGCGACGACGTAGAACCACCGGGGTGGCTTGTTCATGGGTATCTCCTAAGCACGGATGAAGCGCGCGGCATGGGCGCGCGTCTGGAAGCATCGAATCGATGGAACGGACCTGGGCGTCTGATCGGCACAGACGGCAGCCCTGCGGCAAGGCCAACGCAAAGACGCCGAACGAGACCGCCCAACGGCGGCGAGATGGGGAACATGGAATCGGGTGAAGCCGACGGCGGCGTCGGCCACGGATGGAGAGAAGCGAAAGGGCGCGAGGACGGACTTCGGCGCGCAAGTAGGCGTGCACTGCGGCGCACCGACCGGCGCGTGGCCGGCGGCATCTCCCTGCTTGCAGCCTGTGCCTGCATCCCTTCCATGCCGTCCTCGACATGAATCGATCGGCCGGCGCGCGCTCGGCGGCGCCGACCTTTGCCGGCGCCCGACGGAGGCGCCGCCCCTGAATCCGCGGAGCGACTCTAGGCCAGCGGACTGGCGCCGACAAGTGACTGCGCAGCAGGACCGCAAGTCCCGTCAATGACCCGATGCCGGGTGCTCGCCGGCCGCTGCGGTGTGGTATCCAGAGGATCCCTTCGTCGCGATCGGACCCAGCCATGCTGCACCACCTTTCGCTCGGCGTCACCGACATCGAACGCGCGATGGCGTTCTACGACGCCGTACTGGCGCCGCTCGGCTACGTGCGCGTGTGGTGCGATCCGGACGGCGACGATGCGGCCGTCGGCTACGGTCCGCCCGGCGGCGGCGACAAACTCGCACTCAAGCGCCGCGCGGGCGCGCAGCCGCCCGGACCGGGATTCCATCTCGCACTGGCCGCGCCGAGTCGCGCGGCGGTCGATGCGTGCCATGCGGCGGCGCTGCGTCACGGCGGCCGCGACGACGGCGCGCCTGGATTGCGGCCGCATTACGGGCCGCACTACTACGCGGCATTCGTCGTCGATCCGGACGGGTACCGGATCGAGGCGGTCATCAACATGCCGGAATGAGGTCGATCCGATCGGAACGATCGGATCGACGCGGCTCGAAGCAGGCTGCTCGAGACCGTTGGATTGAAGCGGGGCGACGTGCATTGCCAAAACCCGCCGATTGAAGGGCTGGTATGAGCCGGCGCCGGTCTCGGCAGCCAGGGTCGCGCCGGCGTGAGCTGCTCGGGACCGAGCAATCGAAGCCGATCGACTCCGGCAGGATCGAAGAAGGTCCGGTCGCAAGACCAGGCGGCGCCTGATCGACGCGACCCGGATCACGGCGGTGCTGTGTGTTGCGTTAAGGCGTGCCAGGCGGCTCGACCGCTTCATCGGCCGCCGCGACGCCGCCGGCGCCGAGCCCCATGCCGACACCGAGGCCCATGCCGCCTCCGCCCATGCCGCCGCCTCCGCCACCACCGCTCCTGCCGCCGCCTTCGCGTCCGCCCTCGCCGCGCCCACCGCCGCCCTTGCCGCCGCCACCGGCCGGACGCGTCGGACCTTGCTGCGGAATCGGCAGCGCGGCCGGCACCGGATCGAGGTCGAGCACGTCGCGGATGAAGGTGCGCAGTGAAACGACCAACTCGGCGACGTGCACGGGGCGGCCGGCGACGAGTTCGGCGGCGGCCTGCGCGGCCAGGCGCACCTGGTCCTCGGTGCCGAGCAGCAGGATGTCCGAGAGCGCGGCCTCGACCGCATCGCGCATGCGGCGCGCGCGGTCGCTGCCGTCCTCGAACGCGCGGCCTTCCTCGGCGGCGCGCAGGCGCAGATCGCGCAGATGCGCAGGGTCGACGCGCAGATCGCCGGTGAACGAGCCGCCGAGCGTCTTGTACGCGGCGATCAGCGTGCGCAGGCGCTCGTTGATCTGGCGGTTCTCGCGCTCGCGCCGCTGCTGGATCGTCTGCATGACCAACAGGCGGATGCCGACGCCGATCAGCGTGATCACGGCCAGGCCGAGCAGCGTGGTCAGCACGGCCTGCCAGGAGCTGAAATCGAGGTTGCGCATGGATGCTCCGCGGCATCGGGTCCGGCGACCGGGCCGCTACTGTAACGCCAGCCCGCGTCGCAGTGACCCGGGCCGCCGGGCGCAGCGACAGCGGGCGGTAATCGTCATAGTGCCGACCGTTACGGCTGGCGAGGTCATCAACGCGATCGAGCGGCTCAAGGCGTCGCGGCCGTACCGACCGGGGGCATTAGGGGCCGACCACGGCACCGGCCGCGACGGGCCTGCGACGAGGGCGACGGCGAAATGGCGAAATGGCGAGGTGGCGAGACGGCCAGAACGGCCAGAACGGCACAGCCTGCGAGAATCGGGCAATGCCGCGCCAGAATGCGGCTGGCCGGCGCGGGACCGCCGGATCCATACTGCGCGTCCCGCGCCGACCGCGCCGGCCCCTCGCCCCTCCGCGCGACCGGCCGCGCCCGCCGGCTTCACGCGGCGCGGCGATACGCGTATTCCCTCCCCCAACCGACGGAAGACTCAACGCCATGAACGTCAAGGCTTACGGCGCGCACGCCGCCGACCAACCCCTCGAACTCCTCGACATCGAACGCCGCGCGCCCGGTCCGCGCGATGTGCAGGTCGACATCGCCTATTGCGGCGTCTGCCACTCGGACCTGCACACGGTGCGCTCCGAATGGGGCGGTACGCTGTATCCATGCGTGCCCGGGCATGAGATCGTCGGCCGCGTCAGCGCGGTCGGCGCCGAGGTCACGCGCTTCGCGGTCGGCGACACGGTCGGCGTCGGCTGCATGGTCGCCAGCTGCCGGTCGTGTCCGTCCTGCGCCGAAGGCCTGGAGCAATACTGCGAGAACGGTTTCACCCCGACCTACAACGGCCGGACCGCGGACGCGCCGGGTCATACGCTCGGCGGCTACGCGCAGCGCATCGTCGTCGACGAAGGTTTCGTGCTGACGATCCGCCATCCGCACGACCAGCTCGCCGCGGTGGCGCCGCTGCTGTGCGCCGGCATCACCACGTACTCGCCGCTGCGGCACTGGAACGTCGGCCCCGGCAAGACCGTGGGCATCGTCGGCATCGGCGGTCTGGGCCACATGGGCATCAAGATCGCGCGCGCGATGGGCGCGCAGGTGGTCGCGTTCACGACGTCCGAGTCCAAGCGCCAGGACGCGCTGGCGCTCGGCGCGCACGAGGTCGTCGTCTCGCGCGATGCGGGTGCGATGCGCACGCAGGTCAATCGCTTCGACCTGATCCTCGACACGGTCGCGGCCAGCCATTCGCTCGATGCGTTCACGACGCTGCTCAAGCGCGACGGCACCCTGGTGCTGATCGGCGTGCCGGAGCATCCGCATCCCTCGCCGATGGTCGGACCGCTGATCTTCAAGCGCCGCGCGATCGCCGGCTCGCTGATCGGCGGCATCGCCGAGACGCAGGAGATGCTCGACTTCTGCGCCGAGCACGGCATCGTCGCCGACATCGAGCTGATTTCGGCGCAGCAGATCGACGCGGCCTACGAGCGCATGGTCAAGAGCGACGTGAAGTACCGCTTCGTGATCGACAACGCGACACTGGCCGCCTGAGACGCGTGTCCGGCCCGGCAGCGATGCCGGGCCGGACGCGTATGCGCTGCGCGCGTGTGCAGCGCCGGTTCAAGCGAACGGCGGCACGGTGCGGGCCTGGCCTGTCACGCTCGAGGTCCGCCATGCGCCACACCCTGCTCCGTTTCGGCAGCGGATTCCGCCCGCTGTTCTCGGTGCGTCGCGCGCAGGCGGCGCAGATGGTGATCGAACCCGGCGGGCAGGAAGGCGGCGAGGACAACCGCCATCGCGGCGCCGACCAGTGGCTGTACGTGGTCTCCGGCAGCGGCGTGGCGACCGTCGACGGTAGGCGCGTTCCGTTACGTGTGGGACGCCTGCTGGTGATCGAGCGCGGCGAGCGCCACACGATCCGCAACACCGGCCGCACGCCGCTGAAGACGCTGAACTTCTACTACCCGCCGGCGTTCGACGCCGACGGCGATCCGGAAAGGACCAGGCCGCCGGTAGTGTCGACATCGCACGCATGCGGCCGACGGCGGTCGCCGGCATCCTTGCCCGGGGGATGGCGCCCGCCGCCGGCCAGACCGGTGCTGCGCTCAGGCGAGCCGGCGCACGAAGAGGGCACCGGCGCCGGCACACAGCGCCAGCAGCGCGAGCAGGCCCTGCCATGACAGCATCGGCGCCGGCACCGGTGCCGGCAACGGCGTACCGGTCGGCGCGATCGTCAGGGCGGTCGTGATCGACGGGCACGGCGCCGCCGAATCGCGCGCGCGACGTCGATCGTCACCGCGTAGTCGCCGGCCGGGAAGCGGCCGAGCGCATGAAACGGCGGCGGCACCCCGACGAAGCCGCCGAACGCGACGTCGATCTCGAGCCTGCCCTGCGTCTGCGCGACCGACACGATCTGCATGGCCGGTATGCCGGTGCCCGGCAGGACGAAGCCGATCAGCAGCGGCTCGCCGGCATTCGGTACGGCCGGCATCCAGCGCACGTCGGCGGCATCCGGACAGGCCGGCGCCTGCGCAAACGCTGCCGTGAAGGCACCGGACATCGTCAGCGCACAGGCCAGCATCCCGAATCGTTTCATTGGCGTCATCCCAGTCGGACCGTACCGGCATGATCGGCGGCGCCGGCGAGGGTCTCAATCGGCATGCGGACGTCCGATCCATCGGCCGGTGCCGTCGGTCCCAGGGCGATGCCGGGCGCCGTGGCGAACGAGGCGAACGAGGCGGACGTCCGCCGTGTGGCGCCCGATCGATCGGCGGGTGCGGCGCGCCCGGCTACCGGCAGGCGGTGCCGTCAGTGACGCCGGGCGTGGGCATCGAGGCGTTCGGCGATCGCCGTGTGCCCGCTCTCGCGTGCGAGCGCCGCGGCGGCGCCGTCGCGTGCGCCGGGGTCGGCGCCGTGCTCGAGCAGGTAGGCGACGACGTCGGCATGGCCGTTCTGCGCGGCCAGGGCCAGTGCGCCGTGCTCGCGCGAGGCGACGTCGACGCCGTGCTCGACCAGGAAGCGCACGATCGGCAGGCGGCCGTCGCGCGCGGCGACGAGCAACGCACCGCCGTGCTCGGCGTCGAGCGGGACGCCGGACTCGCCGAGATAGCGCAGCACGTCCAGATGACCCTTGGCGGCGGCGACCACGGCCATCGCGCCGCCGCGCGCGGTCAGATCGGCACCGGCGCCGTGCAACAGGCGCACGACCGCCAGATGGCCGTTCTGCACGGCCATGCCGGTCGCGTACTCGCCCTTGGCGTGCACGTCGCTGCCGTGCGCGAGCAGTTCACGCACGATCTCGACGTGGCCCTGCTCGGCGGCGAGCCGGAACGGCCGGCAGTCCTCGGCCTTCGGGTCGGCACCGTGCGCGAGCAGCCAGCGCACGACCGGCAGATGGCCCTCCTGCGCGGCCAGCCGCAGCGCTTCCTGTTCGCCGGCGTCGATACGCGCGCCGGCGCCGACCAGCTCGCGCACGGCATCCAGATCGCCGTGCGCGGCGGCACCGGCCAGGGCGTAGTCGAGTCGGTCGTTCAAAATGCCGTGAATGCCGGTCTGATCGCCGTGATCGTCTGCGGGGGCCCCGAGCGCGACAGCGCGCCCATGGCGGCTCCGGAGGTCTGATTGACGAAGCTGTTGAGAGGGCCCTGGTTCTCGGGCATGCCTTCGCGGATGGTCAACCCGCCCTGAATCCGCGTCAAGAACTCGTCGACATCCTGGCTCGCGAAATGGTTGCGCAGGATCGCCAGCGCGGCACGGACCGACTTGGGCGGTGTCGATGCGGTGCCGAACTTGCGCTGCCATTCGTAGCGGACCCAGGCCGGACTGGCCGTCTTGGCCGGATTGGGCACGCGGGTCCGTGCGGTGACCTTGCCGCTCTTGATGATCTTGTTGGCATTGCGCGCCTTGAGGCGGATGTCGCGCTGGATCGCCTGGTAGTCCTTCTTGACCGGATAGCGGCGCTGCAGCTCGGTGATGTTCCATTCCTCGGTGACGACGCCGTATGGATCGATGCGGGCGCGGCACACGCGCGCCTTGCTCGACTTCGGATTGTGGACGAGCGCGCCGTCCTCGCCGACGCGGTAGGTATGTGTGCCGGCGACCTCGAAGTTGTAGACGCGGGTCGGTGCCTGCGCCTGGTAGGTCGACACCGACGCGACCTCGATCGCCTTGCCGTCGGCGCCCTCGAGCAGCGAGCCGGCGCCGAGATCCTTGGCCGGGATCCAGCCGCGCTGGTGGCCGCGGAACGCATGCTCGGGCGTCGTCGTGATGCGCTCGCCGCCGGCGAGCGTGATCCGGACGAGGACGTCGGTCTCGCGGCGTACCAGCTCCGAGACGGTGCCGTCGGCGTCGACGCCGGCCGGCACGTCGCGGCCGGCGACGCGATCGCCGACCGCGATCGACTCGATCGGCCGGACCTGACCGCCGGCACCGATCACCGGCGTGCCGGCGACGAAGCTGGCACTGCAGACGTCGCCGGCCAGATCGTCGGCGGCGCTGCTCTCGCGGCGTGCGGCCGAGGCGGCACTCTCCTCGAGGCCCTCGGCCGCGGCGCCGGAGCGCCGCGCGAACTGCGAGGCGATGCCGCCCATCGCTTCGCCGGCGACCGCGAACGCGGCGCTCCACAGCGCGCCTTCGCCGGCCGCCTGCAGCACGTCCTTGGCGCTGCCGCCGCCAAGTGCGGTGAAGGCGGCGTTCTCGCCGGCACCGACCAGGACCTGGCCGCCGATGCCGACCGCGACACCGGCCGCCTCGGCCGCGAGTCCGCCGGAGGCGCCGATCGCGACGCCGGCTTCCACCGCCAGGCCACCGGCGGCGGCACCGACCGCGCCGATCGCCGCACCGGCGGCGAGTCCGGCATAGGTCTTGCCGGATCGCCAGTTCCAGTTCAGCGGATTCATGTCGTGGTTGACGGTGGCGCCGCCGAAGTACGCGCCGACGACCGCGCCGATGATCATCGCGACCGCGAACGCGAAGTCGCCGTCGGGATCGATCGCCGAGACCGGGTTGTTGCCGGCGTACAGATACGGACTCGTGAACTGGCCGACCGGATCGGGCGAGATGAAGCGGCCGAGCGCCGGCGCGTAGTAGCGCACGCCCATGTGGTAGAGCGCGGTGGTCGGATCCCATTCGCTGCCGACGAATTTCGGCCGGAAGTTGTCGACGCCGCTACTGCTCGGCTGGTCGATCGCACCGTCCGGCGTGTAGGCGACGGTCGCGGTGACGGTGCCGTTCTGGTCGGTCACCAGTACCGTGCTCTCGAGCGCGTTGGGCAGGAAGAACACCGAGCCGGCGGTCGGCACGCCGGCGCCGTTGGCACCGGGCACCAGGGCCGCATAGGCCGGCGGCGGAGTGCCGAGCAGGAAGCACAGCAGCACCAGCGGCGTGCTCCACCGGTAGAACGGACGCACCGGCACGGCACCGGGACGGCCACGCGTGGAGCGTACGTAGAACAGGCCGAGTGCCGCGAACAGCAGGCCGGTGCCGAACGGCGCGGCGCGGCGCGGCCGGCCGCCGCGAGCTCGGCACGCAGACCGTGCACGGCCGAGAGTGCGCGGCCCTTCAGCGTGCGCGGGCCGTACAGATCGCGCAGCGCGGCCTGCGTCGCGGCGCCGCCGGCGTTGCCCTTGCCGTCGGCGGTGATCGCGGCGATCGGCGTGACCGTGCCGGGCACGTAGACGGTGTGCTGGAACGTGCCGTCGCCGCGGTCGACGACCTCGAACTGGCTGGTCACGCGCCAGGTCTTCTGCGCGTCGCCGATGCGCTGGTAGAAGACGCGCCGGCCGCTGGCGTCGTAGGCGGCGTAACCGGACTCGGTCTGGCCGTCGACCGTGCGGTCGACCTGCACGAGCAGGCCGCCGGCGTCGTAGCTGTACGCGAACGCGGCGCCGCCGTCGGTCTGCGTCTTGAGATTGCCGTTGGCGTAGTAGTCCAGCGAGGCGCCGGCCGAGGTTGCGGTCAGCCAGTCCTTGCCGTCGGCATAGGTCATCGTGACGCCGGCCTTGTCCGATACGTTGCCGAGCGCGTCGTAGGCGTAGTCCTGCGTGCCGTAGGCGCCGCTGGCCCGGGTCAGGAATCCCATGTGCGCATTGGCCGGCTGCGTGTCGTAGCGATAGGCCTCGTCGGCGGCGGCGTTGTGCTGGTCGGCGATGCCGGTCAGCGAATTGAGCGGATTCCAGGTGTAGCTGCGCGCGTACAGCGTGCCGGCGGTGTTGCTCGCGCTGGTCGTCTTCAGCTGCGAGAACGAGGGGCCGATCGGGAAGTAGCCGTTCTCGACCGTCACGCCGGAGCGGTCGTAGCGGATGCGCTGCGCCTGGCCGAGCGCGGTGTAGGCCTCGTAGGTCGCGTAGGTGACCGCGCTGCCGCCGCCGGCCGGCGCCAGCGCGACGCTGCCGGTGGTCGCCTCGGTGAGGTAGCTCATCGACAGCACCTCGCCGCTCGGATAGGTGGCCGTGCTGAGGCGGCCGAGCGGGTCGTAGCTCGATCCGTAGACGTAGCGCTCGCTGCCGAGCGTCATCGTGCCGGCCTTGGCCTGGCCATATGCGGTATAGCCGTAGGTGTACGCGAACGCACCAGCCGCGCCCTGCTCCATCTGCACGCTGGTCAGATTGCCGAGGCCATTGGCATAGGTCGGATCGTCGTAGACGTAGACCGCCGAGGCGGTGCCGCCGGCATAGGTCATCGTGCGCTGGCGCAGCCGGCCCATGCCGTCGTACTCGGGATAGGCGATCACGTTGCCGGCGCCGTCGACGATCTGGCGCAGCGTGCCGGTGGCGTCGAAGGTCCAGCTCGAGGTGCCGGTGTTGCTGCTGGCCAGCGTGCGCTGGCGGCCGATCGAGTCGTAGGTGATCGTGGTCAGGCGCGGCTCGGGCGCGGTCGTCACCGTGAGGATCTGGCCGAGCGGATCGCGCGCGTAGGTGGTCGTGGTGCCGTTCGGCGCGACGGCCTGCACGACCACACCGCGGCCGCTCAGATAGGTGATCTCGGTCTGCGCTTCCGGCGTGCCGTACGCATTGGTCCGCGTGATCTTGCGGCCGCCTTCGGCGTAGTCGATCTTGTGCTGGACGCCGGCCGGATCGGTCGACAGCACCGGCCGGTTGTAGACGTCGTACTCGATCGTCGTGGTCGGTGCCGGATCGCCGGCGTAGTAAGGCGCGGTCGTGGTGTGGACGCGGCCCTGCGCATCGAAGCCGGTGTCGGCCAGCACGCTGGTCGCCTGGCCGTCCTTCACACCGTAGCGCTCGGCGCGGTAGACGCGGTCGAGGCCGTCGTAATACTGGCGATCCCAGTACCAGGTGGTCTGGTCGTCGACGGTCCAGGCCGGCCGCTGCTGGGTCTGCAGGTAGTAGGCGCCGCCCGAGGCGGCCCAGCCGGTCGTGACCAGCAGGGTCTGCCTGCCCTGATCGTCCGGGCCGTAGACGCGTGCCGGCCGGCCGAAGCCGTCGATCTCCTGCGAGGTGACGTTGCCGTTGGGATCGGTCGTCGCGATCAGCACGCCGAACGCCGGCTCGTAGTCGGTGCGCGTCGTCAGCTGGTAGGGACTGCCGTCGCGCGTCAGCGGCGGCGAGGTGATCGTGGTGCGGAACGTGTGGTACGTGGTGTCGTAGGCGTAGGTCGTCGTGTCGCCGGCGGCATTGGTCGCGCTGAGGATGTTGCCGTAGGCGTCGAAAGCGAAGCCGTCGGTCAGGAACACCGCATGCGTGTCGTCGTAGCGCGACGACGCGACGACATTCATGTTCGCGTCGTAGTCCTTCCTGCTCCAGCGCAGGTCGACCGCCGGGTCCCAGGTAATCGCCGCCGGATCGGGGGCGTCGAGGAACGCGCGGCAGCCGGCCTGTGTGCGGTCGACCTTGGTCTGCAGCTCGTAGCCGTAGCGGCCGGATGCCGGATCGTTGTGGTAGCGCACGCAGGTGTAGAGGTCGTCGTCGCCGATCGACGCATCGCCGAGCTCGGCGGTCAGCGCGGCATTGCCGTAGGCGTCGTACTGGTACTGGGTCTGCAGCGTGTAGTCGGCGCTGCCGGCGGTGTACTGCGTCATCGTCTCGCTGGCGCGCAGCGGCTGGTGGACGCCGAGCGCCTGCAGCGCCGGCAGTGCGCCGTCGACATAGGTGTAGACGCTGCGTGCGAGCAGCGTGCCGCTGCCGTCGAGCGCTGCGCTCGAGGTGACCATGCCGGCGAACGGATAGGTCTGGTCGTAGGTGGACTTGGCGCCACGCTGGCCGGCGACGTCGGTCATCGTCACATCGGAGAAGCCGAGCCAGCCGTAGCCGAGCGCGTCGACGAGGCCGCCGGCGTAGGTGTAGGTGTACCGGTACGTGTTGCCGCGGCCGTCGCCGTTGGTGTAGGCCGACACCACGATCATCGAGCCGTCGACGTTGCGGGTCGGGTAGGTCGGCGAGCCGGCCGGCGTGTACAGACCGGCCGTCAGCGCCTCGTACTCGGCCTCGACGGTGCCGCCGAAGCCGTTGGTCACGCGCTGCAGCAGATCCGAGAACGGTCCGTTCGCGAGCTGCACGCCGAGCGCGCACTGGCTCAGCGCGCCGCCGGCCTCGAGCGTGCAGACGCTGTCGACGAAATCGGTCACGCCGTCGCCGTTGACGTCCTGGTACTCGGCATTGGCATAGGTGCCGCCGTCGAGGACGCGGAACATCGCCTTCGGCAGGTTCCTGCCCATCGCGCTGAATCCGGTGCCGCTGCCCAGATACAGCGACAGGTCCTGCGTGCCGTCGCGCCACTGCGTCGCGCGCGAGTAGCGCGTGGTGCCGTCGCCGTTCCAGTTGGTCAGCATGCCCTGCACGTAGGACACGCCGTCGAGGATCGTGTACAGCGGGCCGGGCAGCTTGAAGCCGGCCGGCGTGTAGCCGCCGCCGGTGCCGAGGTGGACGTCGAGCAGCAGCTCGCCGCTGGCGGTCAGCTCGGTCGCGCGCGAGTAGTCCGGTATGCCGTCGCCGTTGATGTCGACCAGGGCGCCGCTCGCCAGCGCCCGGCCGTTGACGATCCAGATCATCTGGCCCGGCAGGTCGTAGCCGTAGCGGAACGTGAAGTCCGGACTCTGGCCGAGGAAGACGCGCAGATCCTGGCTGCCGGCATCGGCATTGACCGTCGCGGCCGAGTAGTCGGCCAGGCCGTCGCCGTTGAGGTCGCGCAGGATGCCGGCGTCGCGCGAGCCGGTCGCGTCGATCGCGAACAGCGGCCCGGGCAGCTTCGTGCCGGTCGCGGCGAAGCCGCTGCCGGTGCCCTTGTACAGATCGAGCATCGTCTCGCCGGTCGCCAGCAGCACGGTCGCGCGCGAGTAGTCCGGAATGCCGTCGCCGTTGACGTCCTCGAGCACGCCGCTGTCCATCGTGCGGCCGTTGACCTGCCAGAACAGCGGTCCCGGCAGCTGGTAGTCGGCCTGGCGGACGAAGCCGCTGCCGCTGCCGAGCCAGACCGTGTAGTCGGTGGTGCCGGCGTCGTCGTTGCGCAGCGCCGGAGAGAAATCGAGGATGCCGTCGCCGTTGATGTCCTGCAGCACGCCGGTCTGCACGACGGCATCGCTGGTGACCCGCCAGACCGGCCCCGGCAGCGAGTACGACGCGCGCTCGAAGCTGCCGTCGCTGCGGCCGAGATAGACCGACAGATCACGGTTGCCGTCGACGAACTCGACCGCCTTGGAGTAATCGGCCAGTCCGTCGCCGTTGAAGTCCATCATCACGCCGAACGGATAGAGCTGTCCGTCGAGGATCACGTAGGTGGGGCCCGGCAGCTGCGTCGTCGGCGCCGCGAACGTGGTCGGGTCGGTGTACCAGTCGAACGTGCTCGGCGGCCAGCACACGGCGGCGGCGTCGCACAGCGTCACGCTCTGCAGGCGCGAGCGCTGCGTGGTCGGGCTCGCCGCGTAGGCGAACCGGTAGCGCAGCACGTCCGAGGCGGTGCCGTTCTGCACGACCGAGGTCGTGATCGCGCTCAGCCGCTGCGAGATCAGCACCTGCGATCCGGCCAGGAAGCGCTTGACGACGTCGTCGCGCGATTCGTACTCGAAGCGCACCGAGCGCTGTGCCGCCAGTCCTGCCGCGGCATTGCTGGTGTAGTCGATGCGCTGCGGGTAGTACTCGCCGCTGCCCGCGTCGTTGACGTAGACGACGCCGACCGCGTTGCCGTTGAGGTCGGTGCGCGTGTCGATCGACCAGGTGCGCACGGCGCCGTCGCTGCGGCCCTGCGCGAGGATGCGCGAACCGGTCGCTCCGGTGGTGGCGCCGAAGCTCAGCGCATTGCCGTCCTTGTCGGTGCCGGTGAACGAGCACGGGCCCGAGCCGCAGCTGCCGTGCGAGGTCAGCACGGTCCAGGTCTCGATCTCGGTGTGGTAGACCGTGCCGTCGGCGCCGTAGCTGCCGGAGGTCGCGATCAGTCTGCGGCCGTCCAGGCAGTAGCGGTCGCGCGGTCCGTAGTCGACGCCGGCCTTGAAGCCGTCGGTGCGGTAGTTGGCGCCGCAGCGCGTGATCGCCGAGATGCCGCTCAGCGAGAAGCCCATGCCGAGATAGCCGTTGCTGCGGTGGCTGTCGTAGGTGATCTGCAGCGACGGCGCGACGCCGCCGGTGCCGGGCGGTACCTGCACCTGCAGCGTCCAGGTCGCCGCCCCGTTGCCGTCGACGCCGAAGCTGCCCGGCAGCGTGCCGACCGGCTGCGACGGCACGACATTGGCGGCGGCGCGCGTCTCGGCGCGGCGCGCCTCGGCCGGCGGATGGCCGGTCGCGATCAGCAGCGTGCACAGCAAGGCGGCGACGGCCGGCCACAGACGCAGGACGTGAGCGCAGGCGATACGCGGATGAGACATGGTCGGCCCCCTTCTCCCTAGGTGGTCGGGCGGCGTCTGCGCGACGCGGAGCCCGGTGTCATTGTCCGTAATGCGCAATGTATAAAATCAATCATGTTTCACAATGTCAATCTGTGTAATCTGTCTCAATCGGACTTCGCCGCCGGACTGGCGGTATTCACAGGGAGTAAAAGGACGATGATCCAGCAACAGATATTCGTATGCGGCGACGGTCTGCTGTCGCACCCGGTCAGCTATCTGTTCCATCTCGGGGAAGACACGCCGCGCGGCCGACCGGACGAGGCGGCGCTGGACAGGACCCGGTTGATCCTGGCCGATTGCCGGACCACCGAAGCGGCGCAGACGGCCGAATGGGTCAGTCAGGGCCTGAAGGTCGACCGGCCGATCCTGCTGCTGTGCCCGAGCCTGGATACGCTGCAGGCGCTGCGCGGCATCGTCGGCATCCTGCCGCAGCGCAGCGTCGCCGCGCTGCTGATCAGCGCCAGCCGGAATGCATCGGGCCTGACCGATTTCCGCGTCGAGGCACTCGAGTACTCGGCTGTCGCGGCCGGCGCGACCGCCGCCGACGCGCCGAGCCGGGCCGCACTGGAACACGACAGAACGCCTACCGACGACGCCCCGATCGCGTGCGCCTGCATCGACTTCGCCTCGCTCGGCAGCGCCTTCGTCGATCCCGCCGCGGCCGATCTGTTCAAGGTCCACGTCGAGCGCACGATGGACCGCACGCGGGGGACGCCGGTCATGCTCGACAACACGCCGCCGACCGGTCTGAAGTACTTCCTGCAGACCTTCACCACGACGTACTCGTTCACCTATTCGCAGGGCGGCACCTCGAACAAGGGCGCCGGCGCGGCGACGTTCACCTGGACGGTCTGGGGCTTCCTCAACCAGACCCAGCAGAGCAACTCGCAGTACCTAGTCGTCGAAGGCCGCATCAGCGTCAACGCCGGCAGCCTGCACTCCAATGACGAGTGCGACCGCGGCTTCGGCAATGCCTACGTGCTCGGCACGCTGACCGCGCCGATGAGCCCGCAGGCGTTCGTACCGACCAGCGGCAGCGGCACGTTCAGCGGCACGGTGTCGATTCCGATCAGCTACAAATCGCCGACCGGCGGCTACCAGATCTGGACCTATTCCGGCTCGATCAGCAACACGGTCGACAAGTGGTCTTGCAAGTCGATCAGCTCCGGCGCGAACCTCGGCGCGCAGTGGTGGATGACCGATCCGTGCGACGGGTCCAACATCTCCGACAAGTGGAAGGATGCGTTCAGCACCTGGGGACACGTCGGCGACTTTTCCGGCGCCACCAGCGGCTCGCTCGACGTCAACACCATTTCCTCCTGGGTCTCCAATACGCTGCTGACCGGCTACCAGTCCATCAATGGCAACTTCGGATGGGAGGGCGCCCGCTTCTGGGGCAGCAGCTGCTCGCCGGGCATGTACTGGAAGATCAACGCCGGCTGGACCTGGTACAGCAATTACAACCCGGGATTCAGCGTCGACTTCGGTCCGATCAATCCCTGAGCGCCGCTCGGCCGACCTGCGGCACGCCAGTGCCGCAGGTTCGGAAAGCCGCCGGCGCAACGCACCGGCGATGCACCCCATGATGCGCAAAGCGGCCGATAATCGGGCGACCGGGGCGGGCCAGGTGCTCGCCCGCCGACCGACCGGAGCCCGCCATGTCCGCACTCGCCGCCGTCGCCGCCGTTCTGTTCGCCGTCCAGCCCGCCCAGGTGCCGCCGGCGACCGGCGCGGCGATCCCGCAGCAGCGCGCCGCGGTCGAGAAGTCCGAGCGGATCATGGCCGAGGCGCAGCGCCGCCCCGGCCTGCTCGCGCAGTACCTGTACATGCGCGATGCCTACACCAGCACCACCGCGGTACCGTTCCGGCTGATCTTCAACCAGTATCTGAGCTGGTTCCAGACCTGGGTTGGCGACTACGCCGGCGCGCGCACGACGTTCACGATCGCGCAGCCGGCACAGAAGGGCGACAGCCCCTCGCCGCTCGAGCACGGCTACCGTGCCGAACCGGCGGTCGATGCGATCGCCGCGCTCGCGCAGGGCCGCCAGGCGGTGTTCTTCAACGAGAACCATTCCAATGCGCTGACGCGCACGCTGACGGTGCAGATGCTCGAGCGGCTGCGCGCGCAGGGCTTCGACCATTTCGCGGCCGAGACGCTGTATTCCACCGACAAGACGCTCGCTACGCGCGGCTATCCCACCACGGCGACCGGCTTCTACACCGAAGAGCCGATCTACGCCGAGATGGTGCGCACCGCGCTCGACCTCGGCTATGTCGTCGTCGCCTACGAGGCCGAGTCCGACGCGATCGGCGATGCACGCGAGCGCGAGCAGGCGCGCAACCTGATCCGGCGCACGCTCGATGCGCATCCGCAGGCGCGCATCGTCGTCAACGCCGGCTACGCCCACATCCAGGAGGCCGGCCGCTACTTCGACGGCAAGTCGATGGCGCAGCACTTCGCGCAGATGAGCCGCATCGATCCGCTGACGGTCGAGCAGACCTTCATGACGCCGCATGCCTCCTCCAGCGACGACCATCCGTTCTACGGCGCGGTGACCGGCCGCCTGCAGCCGCAGCAGCCGATCGTGCTCCGCGACGCCGGCGGCGCGCCGTGGTCGCTGCGCGCCGGTGCCTACGACCTCAGCGTGATCTTTCCGGCCGAGACGCTGCGGCGCGGCCGGCCGACCTGGCTGTCGCTCGGCGGCGAGCGCCTGCCCTATCCGATCACCAGCGCGCTGTGCGCCGACCAGTACCCGTGCCTGCTCGAGGCACGCTACGCCGACGAGCCGGACGAGGCGATCCCGGCCGATCGCGTCGTGTTCGACCCGGCCCATGCGGCACGCACGACGCGCGACCGCGTACGCACGTCGGCCGACGCCGAGCCGACCACCGACCTGTACCTGCGCCCGGACCGCTATCGCCTGACCGCCCGTTCGACCGACAATCGCGTGCTCGGCCGGCGCACGATCGACGTGAGCGCGGCGACCGCCACCCAGGGACACTGATGGACAGCAGCCTCGACAGCACGATCCGCACCGAACGCGCGCCGGCACCAGTCGGCGCCTACCCGCACGCACGCCGCGTCGGCAATCTTCTGTTTCTGTCCGGCGTCGGCCCGCGCCTGCCCGGCAGCGGCGCGATTCCCGGCAACATGACCGCCGCGGACGGCACCCTGACCGCCTACGACATCGCCGCGCAGACGCGCCAGGTGTTCGCGAACGTACGCGCGGTGCTCGAGGCCAGCGGCGCGCGCTGGGAAGACCTGGTCGACGTGACCGTGTACCTGACCGACATGGCGCGCGACTTCAAGACCTACAACGCGATCTGGGCCGAGCATTTTCCGGACCTGGACGGCGCGCCATGCCGCACCACGCTCGGCATCACCGCGCTGCCGACACCGATCGCGATCGAGCTCAAGTGCATCGCCGCGCTGCGTAGCGCCTGAGCGCTGGCGTACCCTAGGCGCACCGAACCTGCCAGGCGACCGCCGATGCTTGCCCCGCCCATCAATCTGCAGCACTGGATCGACGAGCACCGCCACCTGCTCAAGCCGCCGGTCGGCAACAAGTGCATCGTGCAGGAAGACTTCATCATCATGATCGTCGGCGGCCCCAATGCCCGCACCGACTACCACTGGGAGGAAGGTCCGGAATTCTTCTACCAGCTCGAGGGCGAGATGGTGCTGAAGATCCAGGAGGACGGCGCGGTGCGCGACATTCCGATTCGCGCCGGCGAGATGTTCTACCTGCCGCCGCGCGTGCCGCACTCGCCGCAGCGCATGCCCGACTCGGTCGGCCTGGTGATCGAACGCAGGCGCCTCGCGCACGAGGACGACGGCCTGCTGTGGTTCTGCGAGCGCTGCAACCACCGGCTCTACGAGGAATACTTCCACCTGGTCGACATCGAGCGCGACTTCGGCGCGGTGTTCGACCGCTTCTACGGCTCGCGCGAGCACCGCAGCTGCGCCGAGTGCGGCCACGTCAATCCGGCGCCGGCGCGCTACATGGTCGACCCGACCTGAGCGGCGCTGCGACCGGCTGCGCGCCGACCGCCGCCGGTCGCAGCGCGCGCGGCGGTATCGGCGCCGTCAGCGCTCTGGGATGATGGCCGGCCGGCCGCGTTCCGTACGCGGCCTTGGCGCCGGCACCGGCCGGACGCGACGCCCCTCCTGACCTCCCATCCGATGCTGCGCCCGCTGCTCCAACTCAAGCCCCGCGACGTGCCGTACCGGGTCGCGCTGCGCAATACGCTGGCCGTGGCCGCGCCGCTGGCGATCGCCGCGGCGATCGGACACGTCGAGGCCGGCGTCGCGATGTCGACCGGCGCGCTCAACACGATGTTCTCCGACCAGCCCGGTCCGTACCGGCTGCGCATGCAGCGCATGCTGCTGACCGCGCTGGCCGCCGGCCTGTCGGCGTTCGCCGGCATGCTGCTCGGCGCCGATACCGTGCTGCTGGCCGTCGCGGCGCTGCTGTGGGGCTTCGGCGGCGGCCTGCTGGTCGCGCTCGGCCCCGAACAGGCCCGCACCGGTCTGACCAGCATGATTCTGCTGATCGTCACCTCGGACCTGCACCGCACGCCGGACGAAGCGGCGATCGCCGCCGCGCTGATCTTCGCCGGCGGCCTGCTGCAGACCGCCGCCGCGATCGCCGCCTGGCCGCTGCAGCGCTACCGGCCCGAGCGCTTCGCGCTGGCCGCCGTGTTCCACCAGCTCGCCGCCACCGCGCGCCAGCACCCGGGGCCGGACCAGGCGCCGCCGACCACGCAGGCCGTGCAGGACGCGGTGATCCTGCTGCACGGCGCGCACCGCGCGCGCGGCGTGGCGGTGCAGGCATTCCGCGTGATCGCCGAGGTCTGCGAGCGCGTGCGCCTGGAGCTGCTGGCGCTGTCGGAGATCCACGAGCGCCTGACCGATCCGACCGCGCGCGCGCGGCTCGACGCGATTCTCGAGCATGCCGCCTGGGTGCTCGACGGCCTCGCGCACGCGCTCGAGCACGCCGAGCCGCCGTCGGCCGCCGCGCCGCGGTGTCGACGCTCGACCCCCTGGTCGCCGCGCTCGGCGAGGTGCGCAGCGACACCGACGACTACCTGCTGCGCATCGCCGCCGCACGCGCACAGGGCCTGGCCGGCCAGCTGCGCTCGGTCGTGCGCAACAGCGAGTTCGCCGGCAGCCGCGGCGAGATCCGTGCCGAGCAGATGGAGGCGCGCCTGCCGGCCGCGCTGAAGCCGCGCGGTGCGCTGGCGACGCTGCGTGCCAACCTCGACCTGTCCTCGGTCGCCTGCCGGCACGCGCTGCGCTGCGGCGTGTGCCTCGCGCTCGCGGTCATGATCGAGCGTCTGCTGGCGATTCCGCACGGCTTCTGGATTCCGATGACCGCCGCGATCGTGCTTAAGCCGGACTTCGCCAGCACCTTCAGCTTCGGCGTGCTGCGCGTCGCCGGCACGCTGGCCGGCCTGCTGCTGACCACCGCGATCGCGCACTTCGCGATGGACGGCGTCGCCGCGCGGCTGGTGCTGCTGGCGGTGTTCTGCTTCGGCTTCCGCCTGCTGACGACGATGCACTACGGCCTCGGCGTCGCGCTGCTGACCGGCCTGCTGGTCATCCTGCTCTCGTTCGACGGCGTGCCGCCCGGCGAGATGATCGTGCCGCGCGGCATCGCGACCGTGCTCGGCTGCGCATTGGCGCTGACCGCCTACGCGCTGTGGCCGACCTGGGAGCGGCTGCGCGTGCGCAGCGCGCTGGCGGCGATGATCGACGCCTACCGCAGCTACGCGATCACGCTGCTGACCGAGCACGACGCCGCGATGATCGAGACGCGCAGCGCCGCCCGCGCTGCACGCACCAATGCGCAGGCCTCGATCGACCGCCTGCGCGGCGAGCCGGCGCGCTCGCGCGGCGAGCTGATCCTCGCCGAAGGCCTGTTCGCGAACGCGAACCGGCTGATCCGCGCCTGCATGTCGCTCGAAGCGGTGCTGCAGGACGCCCCCGACCTGCCGCAGCGCGACCGCGTGCTGGCCTTCGCCGGCCGCGCCGACCAGGCCCTGACGGCGATCGCCGCTGCCCTGCGCGACGGAACGCCGCTGCACCTGCCGTCGCTGCGCGGCGAGGAGCGCCTGCTCGCCGAGACGCTGGCGGCCGAGGCGAGCGCCGACGAGGCGACGCGGACGGCGCTGGTGGCGGTGGCCGATACCTGTGACCGGATTGCCGACAGTGTCGATACCTTGGCGTATCTGTTGCGGCCTTCGAGTGAAGGAGTGGTGGCGTGACCGCCTGAGGGGTTCCTTTTCCGTTCGCCTTCGGGGGTTTCGGTTGCTGCCGATCTGCGGTTCTTTTGCTTCGTAGGAGGGCGGCCTCTCTGCCGCTTTTCCGCTCGCCTCCGGGCGAGCGGGTCACTTCTCTTGCGTGCCCTACAACGATGCGGAGCGACGCAGAGCGGCGAAGCCGGTTTGATGTTTGGGTGGTTGTTGCTTCGTAGGCGGTCGGCCTCCCTGCCTGGTTTCCGCTCGCTCCCGCGAGCGGGTCACTGTCTCTTGCCTGCCCACCGTGTCGCAGGAGCGGCGGGGCGGCTTGATGTTTGGGTGGTTGTTGCTTCGTAGGCGGTCGGCATCCCTGCCTGGTTTCCGCTCGCCTCCAGGCGAGCGGGTCACTTTCTCTTGCGTGCCCAAGAGAAAGTAACCAAAGAGAAGGGCACCCCACAGACGTGCCCTCCGGGCCTCCTGCCCTGCGGGTCCGTGGGCCGGCGCCGAGGTTCGTCGACAGCACCTCCTGTGCTGACGACGAACGCGCGGGCCTCCCTGCCCGCGCCCCTGCGGGCTTTCCGGCGCCGGCCCACCACGTCTGACGGGACCCGAGAGCGCGCTTCCTGCGCGCAGAAGATCAAGCAAAAGCAAAAAGCAGCGTCGATTGCGCCCTGCCCCTGCTCTTTCGCTGCCGCTTTCAATTCAAGTTTTGCTTTCATCCACATCCGCTCGTTCTGCGGGCAGCCCCGCTCTCGTTCTTGCTCTTGCTTGAGCGCGCAGGACGCGCGCCCACGGGGCCCCTGTGCCGCGGCGAAGGCGCGTAGGGAAAGGCCCGAAGGGTGGGCCACAGGACGTGGCCCAGTCTGCTGTCAGCGCAGGATGCGTTGTCAGCAGACCGCCGGAGCGCCTTCGCGCAGTCGCAGGGCAGGATGCCCGGAGACCGCGGTACCGGGGTGCCCTTTCTCTTGGTTACTTCTCTTGACTCCGCGCATCCTGCGCTCCGCCCTTCGGGCCGGCTTCGCCGTTCGCGCCGCTCCTGCGGCGCTGTGGGCACGCAAAGAGAAGTAACCCGCTCGCGGGAGCGAGCGGAAAACAGGCAGGGATGCCGCCCACCTACGAAGCAACACCCCGACAAACATCGTCACCCAAGCCGAGCGCGCAGGACGCGCGCCAACGGGGCCCCTGTGCCGCGGCGAAGGTGCGTAGGGAAAAGCCCGAAGGGTGGGCCACAGGACGTGGCCCAGTCCGCTGTCGGCGCAGGATGCGCCGTCAGCGGACCCCGGAGCGCCTTCGCGAAGTCGCAGGGCAGGATGCCCGGAGACCGCGGTACCGGGGTGGCCTTTCTTTTGGTTACTTTTCTTGACTCCGCGCATCCTGCGCTCCGCCCTTCGGGCCGGCTTCGCCGTTCGCGCCGCTCCTGCGGCGCTGTGGCCACGCAAAGAAAAGTGACCCGCTCGCCTGGAGGCGAGCGGAAAAGGCAGGGACGCCGCCCACCTACGAAGCAACACCCCTCCAACATCAAACGGCTACGCCGTTCGCGCCGCCCCTACTGCGTCGTGGGCACGCAAGAGAAAGTGACCCGCTCGCCAGGAGACCAGCAGCGAAGCCTCAGAAAGAACGGAAGACGACGCACGCACACGCCCAGCTCAGGTGACGCCTCAGCCCGCAGGACTGTGCAGCGCACAACGTCCGACCCACCAAGCCGACACATCGACCTCAATCCCCCCGCCCGGGACAGGTAAACTTCCCCCATGCTGAAAATCGACACCCACGCCCACATCCTCCCCGACACCTGGCCCAACCTCGCCGAGAAGTACGGGGACGACCGCTTCCCGGTCATGGTGCGCAGCGACGGCCATCACCGCATCTACAAGGACGGCAAGTTCTTCCGCGAAGTCTGGGCCAACGCGTTCGACGCGGAGGTCCGCATCGCCGACTACGCGCGCTTCGGCGTCGACGTGCAGGTGGTCTCGACCGTGCCGGTGCTGTTCTCGTACTGGGCCAAGCCGAGCCAGGCGCTGGAACTGCACCGGTTCCTCAACGACCACACCGCCGAGATCTGCCGGCGCTATCCGCGCCACTACGCCGGCATCGGCACGGTGCCGCTGCAGTCGCCGACGCTGGCGATCCAGGAGATGGAGCGCTGCGTCGAGCAGCTCGGCCTCAGCGGCGTGCAGATCGGCTCGCACATCGAGAACTGGAACCTCGACGCACCGGAGCTGTTTCCGTTCTTCGAGGCCGCCGCCGATCTCGGCGCGGCGATCCTCGTGCATCCGTGGGACATGATGGGCCGCGAGACGATGCCCAAGTACTGGCTGCCGTGGCTGGTCGGCATGCCGGCCGAGCAGTCGCGCGCGGCCTGCTGCCTGATCTTCGGCGGCGTGCTCGAGCGGCTGCCGAAGCTGCGCGTGTGCCTGGCCCACGGCGGCGGCTCGTTCCCGTACACGATCGGACGCATCGAGCACGGCTTCCGCATGCGGCCGGACCTGGTCGCGACCGACAATGCGCGCAACCCGCGCGACTACTTCGACCGGCTCTACTTCGACTCGTGCGTGCACGATCCGGCTGCGCTGCGCTATCTGATCGACGTCGCCGGCGCCGAGCACGTCATGCTCGGCACCGACTATCCTTTCCCGCTCGGCGAGCAGGAGCCGGGCAGCGGGATCGCCGCGCTCGGCCTGCCGCCGGACCGCCAGGCCCGCCTGATGCACGGCACCGCGCTGCAGTGGCTGGACCTGCCGCTCAACCGCTTCGCGAACGACCCGGAGTCACACGAATGAACCTGCTGCGCATCCCGGTCGCGCTGCTTCTGCTCGGCGCGGCTGCACTGGCCGGCGCCCAGGCGCGCACCCGCTACGAGCTCAACGAAGGCCGCGTCCATTTCACGGTGCCGCCGGACTGGGCCGCGATCATGGAGAAGACCGAAGGCAATCCGCAGCTGGTCGTGTTCCGCGTGCCCGACGCGAGCGCCGAGGGCAGCCAGGACATGGCCAGCGTGACCGTCAAGACGCAGCTGCTGCGCGGCCAGTCGACGTTCGGCGCGCTGGTGCAGGAGGAGTTCGAGCTGTCCAAGCAGCAGACCGGCTACGAGCGCGATGCGGCCGGCGCCAACGAGAACGTGCACCAGTACTTCGTGCAGCGCGGACCGACACGCTATCGCGTGCACGACCGCTTCGGCGAGACCGACGGCGTCTGGGTGCACATCCGCTGTCAGCGTCCGCTGCTCGATACGACGCCGGTCGCCTGGACGCAGGCCTTCGACGCCGCCTGTCAGCAGGTGATCGCCTCGACCGGAGGCGGCGCATGAGCCCCGCATCCGCCGCTGCCTCGCAACTGGAATGGGCCGCCGGCCAGGATGCGGCCGATCCGCTGGCATCGCTGCGCGATGCGTTCCTGATTCCGCGCCACGACGATGCCGAGGTCGCGTATTTCTGCGGCAATTCGCTCGGCCTGCAGCCGCGCGCGACGCGGACGGCGCTGCTCGCCGAGCTCGACGCCTGGGCCGAGCACGGCGTGGAAGGCCATTTCCGCGGCGAACTGCCGTGGATGGACTATCACCGCTTCGTCCGCGAGGACCTGGCCGCGGTCGTCGGCGCCCAGCCCGACGAGGTGGTCGCGATGAACTCGCTGACCGCCAACCTGCACTTCCTGATGGTCAGCTTCTACCGGCCCAGCGCCGAGCGTCCGGCGATCCTGATCGAGAAGAACGCGTTTCCGTCCGACCGTTATGCGGTCGAGTCGCAGATCCGCTTCCACGGCTTCGATCCGGCCGACGCGCTGATCGAGCTGGAAGGCGACGAGGCCGGCGGCACGCTGTCGCAGGATGCGATCCTCGAGGCGCTCGACCGGCACGGGCCGCGCATCGCGCTGGTGCTGCTGCCGGGCGTGCAGTATCTGACCGGCCAGGCGTTCGATCTGCGCGCGATCACCGAAGCGGCACACCGCAAGGGCTGCGTCGTCGGCTTCGACCTCGCGCATGCCGCCGGCAATCTGCCGCTGGCGCTGCACGATACGCATTGCGACTTCGCGGTGTGGTGCAGCTACAAGTACCTCAACTCCGGTCCCGGCGCGGTCGCCGGCGCGTTCGTCCACGAGCGCCATGCGCATACGCCGCGGCCGCGCTTCGCCGGCTGGTGGGGACACGACCGCACGACGCGCTTCCGCATGGGGCCGGAATTCGTGCCGACGCCGGGCGCCGACGGCTGGCAGCTGTCGAATCCGCCGGTGCTCGCGCTGGCGCCGCTGCGCATCTCGCTGTCGCTGTTCCGCGAGGCCGGCATGGCCGCGCTTCGCGCCAAGTCCGAGGCGCTGACCGGCTATCTCGCCTGGCTGATCCGCAGCGAACTGTCGGACCTGCTCGACATCCTGACGCCGTACGACCCCGCGCGGCGCGGCTGCCAGCTGTCGTTGCGCGTGCGCGGTCCGCGCGACAGCGGCCGCTCGCTGTTCGAGTATCTGCAGGCACGCGGCATCATCGTCGACTGGCGCGAGCCGGACGTGATCCGCGCCTCGCCGGTGCCGCTGTACAACCGCCACGTCGACTGCCTGCGGCTGGTCGAAGGCGTCAAGGCCTGGCGAGAGAGAGATTGATTCTCGAGTTCACGGGCGACAGGAGCCGCCGGCAAACGGCGGGCGCGCGAAACGATGCCTCGCCGGCTGACGACGAGGCACCGACCGAACCTCATATGGGACTCACCGAAGCAAGCGTCCGCTGGTACGTCGAATGACCGTCGTACCATTCGCGAATGCGAATCGAGTGGGTCGATCGATGCGTTCACGCATCCCACGGCGGCTGACCGATCCGCCGAGTACCGCCCGATCGATCTTCAATGTGCCCTGCGACGACACCGACTCAGCCACCCCGCACCCATCAGTATCAACAGAGTCGCCGTGCCCAGGCGACTCCCCCAGGAAGTCGAAGGAACCGCCTCGGGAGCGGGTAGCTTGATCGGCGTACCACTGATCGAAACGGTGTAGATCAGCGTTCGCCCGGCGAGGGGTATCCCTGCCGTATCGGCATGGCGCCAACTGAAGGCGAGCATCGAACCGTCGCCGGATAGATCCAACTCAGGCGCGTGATTCGGATGCATCGGCCCTAGCGGAGCGCTGATGTTGACGGTCTCACCGGTCCATCGGTCCCTCAGATAGATCGCTGGTGTGACGCCGGGATCGGACAGAATAGTCGGAGAACGGGAAGCGAATGCCAGGTACCGGCCATTTTCACTCATGACGATGCGCTGTCCACCCAACGCGGCGGGCGACCCATCCCAGGAACGACTGATGAGTTCAATCGCCCCGGTCTGGGCGTCGAGCAGATACACGTTCGGGTGGATGCTATCCGGATCGACGCCCTCCACGAATTCGGTACCAAAGGACGAGAATGTCAAATATCGGCCGGCCACCAATGTACGCGCGCCCAGAGCGACCGAGAAATCGGGGCCTGGATAAGTGAACTCACCGCCATGCCACGGCCAAGTCAACCGTCGTTTTGTACCCAGCCATCGATCATACATAAATAGATTGCTAACTTGATCTGGATTGTCGTCGGTGAGGTTGCTGGCACAACTAGTGAATACGATATACCGCCCGTCTTCCGACATGGCGCCGAACACGCCCGAGCTGCAATTACCCTGTACGCCATTCTGGGGGCCCGATATGATCTCTAGACCACCACCTCGCCAATCTCTTAGATAGAGGTCGTAACCAAATGGACCATTGAGATCGAAATCCCCAACGAGATTATCGGTACTGGCAAACAAGACCTCATGCCGTCCGAACGACACGGCAGCCAACGACGTACCTGCCACTCGCGGCCTTCCCATCTTATCCAGACCCACCAGCACCGTCGACCCCGAATCCCTGTCACGCAGGAAAACATTACCTATTCCATTGTCGTAATAATCCCATGGCAACACCGGATCAAGACGAGCGTTGGAATCGAACATAACATACCTTCCGTCATCTGAAGAAAATCCAGGCCCACTATCGAATCTGTGATCTTGATTCTGACTGTCGACACTGACTCTCGAGATCTCACCACTAAAATGATCGAGAATAAAAACGTCGGATCGCTCATTATCATCACCCACGACGATATCGTCGGACCGACAGAGAAACGTCATGTATTTTGCGTTCGATGATAAAATTGGAGAAGCACAAGGCCCAAATGGCGTTCCTCCCCCATAGGCAGGAACCGAAAGCACGGGCTGCTCAACCCAAAGCATCGCGCGCGCGCTTCCAGCCGCAAAAACTTGCATCAGGAAGATCCCCAGTAATAAAAATTTATTGGAACCCATTAGCAAATATCCCATCAGGGCGCGCACGAAAAGCTTCTACAATCGGTGCGATGCGCGCTAGCGTATCGTATGCACGAGACGGCCCGTAGGTCGTCGGTAGCTCGTTAATATTCCGACCGATAGGCTTCGCGGGACTAGGTGAACCTGGGTAGGTACCGACGGGCAATATGCCATATGGATCCGATGGCGACGCACCGGGCGGACGAATGCCCGCCCACTCAAGCGCTGGATTGGAGAATGCATCAATAAGAGGGCATGCCTCATCTGTACTACAAGAAGGCCCCTGACTTGAGCCACCCCCATTCCCCCAATAAGACATGACAGTTCGGAAGGCAAATCGAGGCTCAGCCGTAGTGGCATAACGATGACCAAACGACCAGGGGCAAGATGGAAACGCATTGCCCGGCATGCCGGCATTCCTCGGATCGTGTTCCATCCCAAGCAAATGCCCGAGTTCGTGTGCTAAATTCAATCGATCCCCACTGCAGTTCGGGTCGAAAACCATATAGGATTTCCGCTCGAACTCAGGGCCGGGCTCTATTGGAGGCGTGTAATTGTAATATCTCTGAACGAATGCCACCCCACAAAGCGTGCCTGGATCGCGACGAGCAAGCGCAACAACATCGGCCGCGTGGGCATCTCTTCTTGCCCGCACCAATGGGTTGCCTGGATAAGTCCAGCCTGGATACACGCCAGGGGTTTCCGCTGTCCCCGACAATCTCGCCAACGCGGCAGCAAGGGGAGTATTTTCGTACGTTGGAGCTGTATCGCCGGGAACAGCCTCTGTATCTTTCAGGTTAAAGCGAACGGTGCTGACCAGCGTATTACGCAGGACCTGATTGGCTTCATCGACCTCTCGCTGCATAACCGCACGCAACCCACCGATCGAACCGCTTTCGGACAGGATGGTTGGCGTATACATCACCAGCACATCGATCACGCTCGTACGTGTCGGCAGAGGATCTGGACATGAAGTATTCCAACTCCCAGGCCCAGCCGGTTGCTCACTTGTCGTCGCCGCGGCGATGGGTGTCGCCACAGCATCGGCCTCTACCTGTGGCAAATCTTCTCGATCCGGATGCAGCTGCCACCAGCCCGGATTGACCAGGCCCAGTTCGGTGCGCTTACCCGCGCGGGGATTCAATGCATATTTGCCGCCAGGACCCCAGATTCGTCCGGCGAGATAACCCTTCTCGAAAGTCAGCGCAACGACGTGCCCGTCCGTGCGTCCGTACCATCGCCACGAAAAGTCATCCGGCGCAGCGTTCGGATCCGGCAACTGGATCGTTTCCGGACCATCGCCGACGAGCAAGATCATGTAGCCCTGCCGGGGCGACCAGAAATCGCGCCGCACCGTGATTTCGCGCTGCCCCGGCAGATTCAAGATGATTGCCTCGGCCGGCTGCTGGATCGCCTGCTGGTCGATCTCGATCTGCCAAGTCTGCAGCCACGGGCCCGGCTTTGAAGGCGGCTCCTGCGCCTGGACCTGCTTGAACAGTCGTGGCGGCTGTTCCTGAGCGAAGGCGGCACCGGCGACCGATGCGCAACCGATGAGAATCCAACGCAATGCCTTGGTCCACTGCTTCACGTCACACTTCCCCTGTTTTCCCTGTGTGTCTCGAGCCTAACGACCCGCGGTGATAGGGGCAAGGCGCCGATCGATGCGCCCGGCGCGATCTGATGCCCTGGTGAATCGGCAACTCTGTTGCTATGCGCTCTGAGCGACCTTTCGGCGGCGGGGAACCTGTCCTGCGAAGACGGGCAGCACTCGCCCGCTCGAGCCGCCGCCCCGGCACACCGGCCCACCCCGGTTCGCGGTATCGTGGCGGCCCGGGACAGGGGCTCGCATCCGCCGCCTCCAGCCGGTCGGGTGCAATGCATGCAGGGGACCGATCGCTCGTGACGCCCAGAAACCTCCTGCTGGTGGGTGCGCTGGCGGCTGCCTGCATGGCGTTGCGCCTGGTCCAGGTGCCGGCGGCCGGCATGCCGGCGAGCTCCCTGTTGTATCTGCAGGCCGGTCTGCTGCTGACGATCGCGATGTTCGACGCGAGCCGGCGCGTGCTGGCCGTGTGCATCGGCGCGACCGGGCTGGTCTGGATCGCCCAGGTCTGGCCGGTCTACGGCGCGTGGGCGCTGGTCGGCCTGCCGCTCTACGCGCTGCACTTCCTGATCGCGCTGGCCGGCGCCCGGCTGGCCGGCTGGCCGCGGCGCGACGCGGCACCGATCGACACGGGCGACATCCTGCGCTTCGTCGGTGTGGGCCTGCTGCTGCTGCCGCCGGTCTCGGCCGCGGCGGCGGTGCTGCTGCCGCACTGGGCGTTCGGCACGCCGGCGGCAGATCTGCCGATGCGGCTCGCGCAGGGAGCGGTCGCCACGCATCTGGGCATCCTCGTGCTGACGCTGCCGGCGGCGTTCTGGCTGACCGAATCGGCCGATGCGCCGCGACTCAGGCCCGGCACGGTGCTGCCGGCGCTGGGCTTCCTCGCGCTCGGCTTCGTGCTCGGCCGCTGGCAGGGCACGGCGTTCGGCGAATCGCTCGGCGAGTGGATGCTCGACTACCGCCTGCTCGCGGCCGCCGCGCTGGCCTGGTGCGTGATGCGCTTCCCGGCGCGCTGGTCGATGCCGGCGATCGCCGGCACGATGCTGATCCTGGCCTATGCGGTCGCCGAGCGCGCCGGCACCACGCCGCATCCGCTCGAGCCGGTGCTGCTCGGCCTGGAACTGGTCGTGCTGGAGGTGCTGCTGCTGGTGCTGCATGCGGTGACGCGCGACGGCCGCCTGATGCGCGAGCGGCTGATCGAGGAGGCCGGCAACGACAGCCTGACCGGCCTGCCGAACCTCAAGGCGCTGCGAACGCGCGTCAGCGAGGACGACGGCACCGACGAGGAGCTCGGCTATCTGGTCGTCGACAACGCCGATCGCCTGCTGGCCGGTCTCGGCCTCAATGCGCATACGGCGCTGATGCGCGCGGTGGCCGAGCGCCTGTCCGAGCACGTGCAGCCGTACTACGTCACCAGCGCGCAGTTCGTGCTGATGCGCCAGCGCGACGACCATCGCCATCCGGACTGGCAGCGCGTGCTGCAGCGGCTGGAGAGCTTCGACTTCGAATGGAACGGCATCCGCTATCGCGTGGTGCCGTACGTCGGCCATGCGCGCATCCGCAACAGCCGTGCCAGCGGATTGGACGCGGCGATCATCGCGGCGTCGCAGGCGGCGTTCCAGGCGCGCTCGCTGCGCGAGGTCATGCCGATCCGCGAAGGCGACACGGCGCGCATGCACGACGTGGCGCGGCGCAGCGCAAGAAGCTCGACGAGGCCTCGAGCACGCTGGCCTC
Organism: Dokdonella sp.; assembly: GCA_024707225.1. Taxonomy (GTDB): domain Bacteria; phylum Pseudomonadota; class Gammaproteobacteria; order Xanthomonadales; family Rhodanobacteraceae; genus Dokdonella. The sequence goes on from JANQAE010000004.1 coordinate 252,952, forward strand.
GCTGCGCACCGGCGAGGTCGCGCTGTACTTCCAGCCGATGCGGCGGATCGGCGAATCGGGGAAGACGCCGGTGTCGGCCGGCGAGGTGGTGTGCCGCCTGCGCACGCCGGAAGGCGAGTGGGTGTCGCCGGCGCGCTTCACGCACGAGCTCGAGTCGGCCGGGCGGCTGGTCGAGCTGGACCGTGCGGTGATCCGCGAGCTGTTCCGCTGGATTCGCGTGCATCGCCAGCAGCTGGGCCATCTGCGCCACATCGGCGTCAACCTGACCGGCCAGAGCCTGACCTCGCCGGGCTTCGTGCGCGAGCTGCAGGCGCTGATGTCGCATCCGCCGCTGCCGCCTGAGGTGTTCTGCTTCGAGATCACCGAGTCGGCGGCGATCTCCGACCTGGAGCTGAGCCGAAGCTGCCTCAACGAGCTGCGCACGCTCGGCTGTCACGTCGCGATCGACGACTTCGGCACCGGCGTGCAGAGTTTCGAACGGCTCAAGCAGCTGCCGTTCGACCTGCTGAAGATCGACGGCTCGTTCGTGCGCAACGCGCTGCACATCGACAGCGACTATCAGCTGGTGCGCGCATCGGTGACGATCGCGCATGCGTTCGGTGCGGAGGCGGTGGCCGAATACGTCGAAAGCCCGGCGATCCTGGCCTGCATGAAGGAGCTCGGCGTGGAGTGGGTGCAGGGCAATCTGTTCGGCAAGGCGGCGCCGATCGAATGGCTGACGCGCAGCGGCCCCTGGCCGACCTGAGCGCGGCGCACGCGGCTGCCGCATGACGGCGACCGGGCGCTGCATGCAGAATCGGCGCCCCACCCCGCGATGCCTCCGCATGACACGTCCTGCCATCACCCTCGTCGGCGCCGGCCTGGTCGGCGCACTCCTGGCCACCCTGCTCGCGCAGCGCGGCTTTGCCGTGGAGGTGTTCGAACGCCGTCCCGATCCGCGCCGCGTCGGCTATGCCGGCGGCCGCTCGATCAATCTGGCGCTGGCCGAGCGCGGCCTGCACGGCCTGCGCCTGGCCGGCCTGACCGATGCGGTGATGCAGCTGGCGGTGATGATGCGCGGGCGCATGGTGCACGCGCCGGACGGCCGCAGCGAGCTGCTGCGCTACGGCCGCGACGATTCGGAGGTGATCTGGTCGATCAGCCGCGGCCGGCTCAACATCGCGCTGATCGACGCGGCCGAGGCGGCCGGCGCGCGCGTGCATTTCGACCAGCGGCTGGAGTCGGCGACGTTCGGCGATGCGGTCACGCTGCGGTTCCACGACGAGAGCGACGGCTCGCAGCGCGAGCATAGGGCCGAGTCGGTGATCGGCGCCGACGGTGCCGGCTCGGCGCTGCGCGCGGCGATGAACGCGGCGTCCGCGCTCGGCGAACGCATCGAGCCGCTCGGCCACGGCTACAAGGAGCTGGAGATCCCGCCGCTGCAGGCGTTTCCGGCCGATGCGCTGCCGCCGGCGCTGGCCGCGCCGCGCGCGCATGGCGAGCGCTTCGCGATCGAGCCGAACGCGCTGCACATCTGGCCGCGCGGCAGCTACATGTGCATCGCGCTGCCGAACGCCGAGGGCAGCTTCACGGTGACGCTGTTCCTCGCCAACGAGGGCGATCCGAGTTTCGCGACGATCGACACGCCGGCGCGTGCGCGCGCGTTCTTCGCACGCGAGTTCGCCGATGCGCTGCCGCTGATTCCGGAGCTCGAAGCCGACTTCGCCGCCAATCCGGTCGGTGTGCTGTCGACGCTGTATCTGGACCGCTGGCATCTGGACGGCCGGGCGGTGCTGGTCGGCGATGCCGCGCACGCGATCGTGCCGTTCCACGGCCAGGGCATGAACTGCGGCTTCGAGGATGCGGTCGAGCTGGCCGATCTGCTGGCAGGGCGCCCCGCCGAACGCGCTGCGGTGTTCGCCGAGTTCGCGCGGCGGCGCAAGCCCAATGCCGACGCGATCGCCGCGATGGCACTCGAGAACTACGTCGAGATGCGCGATCGCGTCGACGACGCGGACTTCCTGCTGATGCGCGCGCTCGATCGCGCGCTGGCCGAGCGCGTGCCGACGCACTGGATGCCGCGCTATGCGATGGTGACCTTCACGAGGATGCCGTACGCGTTCGCGTTCGAGCGCGGCCGCCTGCAGGGCGAGCTGCTGCGCGAGTTCACCGCCGGCAGGACGCAGCTGGACGCGATCGACCTGGATGCCGCCGCCGCGACCGTGCGCGAGCGGCTGCCGGCCCTGCCGGCGTGAATGCCGGCGCCGCGGCCGCGCAGGCGCTGCGGCTGCTGGCGCTGTATCGCAGCGCCGGCTATGCGGTCCGCCTGCCGGGCGGACCGCGCGCAGCGCTCCGCGTCGATGCGATGCCGCCGCCGGCGCTCGTGCAGTGGCTGTCCGGCGCGACCGGCACGCTGCTGACCGCATGCAATCCCGGCTCGCGGCCGCTGCCGGCACGCGAGAACCGGGCGCGTCTGCGCCGCCTGCAGGCCGATCTGATCGAGGCGGGCGCGCGCCTGCTGCCGGCATCCGGCTACGGACCGTCCTGGCGCGAGGCTTCGCTGTTCGCTGCCGGGGTACCGCTCGAGCGGATCGAGGCGCTGGCCGGACGCTACGGCCAGAACGCGGTCGTGATCGTGGAACCGGACCGGCCGGTGCGCCTGCGCATCTGCCGCGGCGACTGGCCGGGACTTTAGGCCAGCGCCGGCCGCGCGACCGTTCCGGCGGCGCCGTCACGCTTGGTCGTCCGCACAAGGCGGCGACGGAAAAAGCAAATGCCGCCCATCCAGGGCGGCATTTGCGGTGCAGGCGTATCGGGACTAGGGGGACCGAATACACCGTTGCTCTTCCGGCAACCCACGCATACGGGGGTGCGGGGGCTGCCAGGGACTATAGACGCAGCACCGTGTCCTAACCGGACACCGGGCCGCGCACGATACGAAAATTTTCGTCCTTTGACCAGTTTGGACGGCCAAACCGATGATTTGACGACGATTCCGTTACGATCCTGCTGCACCGGTATGGACGGCCATACGTTGCGCAACCGCGAAAGGACGGCGGAAAAGCGCCATGCGGGCCACTAGCCCGCGTCGCCGCCCGGTGCGTACAGCGACTTGCGCGGCGCGCCGGTGATCGCGGCGGCGAGCTTAGCGGCGCGCGCCGGCGGCAGCTCGGAACTCAGCAGCGCGAACACGCGACGGCCTTCGGCGAGCACGGCGTCGGCCTGCTCGTCCTGCGCACCGGCCACCAGTACGACGAACTCGCCGCGACGCTGGTCGGCGTCGGTCGCGACGCGCTCGGCGAGCCGGCCGAGCGGCGCGGCGAGGATCGTCTCGAAGCGCTTGGTCAGCTCGCGCGCGATGACGCCCTCGCGTGCCGGCCCGAACACGGCGGCCAGATCGGCGATGGACTCTTCGATGCGGTGGCTCGATTCGTAGAAGATCAGCGTGCGCGGCTCGGCGACCAGCGCCTGCAGGCGCTCGCGCCGCGCCGAGGACTTCGGCGGCAGGAAGCCCTCGAACACGAAGCGGTCGCTCGGCAGTCCGGCCACCGACAGGGCGGCGATCGCGGCGCACGCGCCGGGCACCGGCGAGACGACGAGGCCGGCCGCGCGCGCAGCGCGCACCAGGCGGAAGCCCGGATCGCTGATCAGCGGCGTGCCGGCGTCACTGATCAGTGCGACGTCCGCGCCGGCCTGCATACGCTCGACCAGGCGCTCGCACTGCTCGCGCTCGTTGTGCTCGTGCAGCGCGACGGTAGCGGCGCTGCTGCCGATGCGCGCGAGCAGCGGTGCGCTGTGCCGCGTGTCCTCGGCGGCGATCACGGCGACGCGGCGCAATACCTCGACCGCGCGCAGCGAGAGGTCGTCGAGGTGGCCGATCGGCGTGGCGACCACCCACAGCTGGCCGGGTCGATGGGTCATGGCGGCTCGCCGCGTCGAGGGGGAATCCGCAAGTGTAGCGGCAGGCACGGCTGCCGCTCGCGGGACCGCACCGGCGCAGGCGCCTGACCGCGAGAGCCCCGAGCGACGCGGCGCGCCCGGGCACGGCCGGCCTGCGCATACGGCGCGGACCGCTCACAGCGGGCGCCGCCGCGCGAGGCCGCGACGGGCCGGCCCGGTGCCGCGGCGTGCCGCCCGGAGCAGGCCGGACGGCCCTGCTATGATCGCGCTCTTCTGCCGGCCGCCTGCGGTGCCCATGTCCGTTTCCCGCCGTCTCCGTCCCGCCGTCCTCGCCGTGCTGCTGGCCGTCCTGGCGAGCGCCTGCTCCACCCTGCCGACCGGACGGCCGGTCGATGCGGGCTTGGCCGACCGTGCCGAGCAGCTCTATCGCGACGGCCAGCTCGACGAGTCGGCGAATCTGTTCCTGAACCTGGCCGAGCAGAGCCGCGCCGACGCCGCCGCCCATTACCGCCTGCGCGCGGCCGAGGTGCTGCGCGATGCCGGCCGGCTCGACGCGGCGGCACAGGCGATCGCCGACGTGCGGCGGCGGCGCCTCGGCGGCGACGAGCCGCTGCGGCTGGACCTGCTCGACGCGGAGATCGCGCTTTCGCGCGGCGACGCCGCGCATGCGCTGGACCTGTTGAACCGCACCGACGGCATCGAGGCATCCGAGGCGCTGCAGCTGCGCGTGTACGAGCTGCGCGCCCGCGCGCAGACCGTGGCCGGCGACCGTTTCGCAGCGGCGCGCACGCGCGCGGCGATCGATGCGCGCCTGTCCGGTGCCGACCGTGACCACAACCGTTCCGAGATCATCGACACACTGTCGGCGCTCGAGCCCGACGCGCTGATCGCGCGCGCCGAGACGCTGCAGCCCGATGACGCGCTGCTGCCGTGGATCGAGCAGGCATTGCGCCGCCGCGGCTCGATGCTGCCGCGCCAGCTGCCGCAGGCGAACCGTCCGGTCGGCACGCTGCAGGCCGACGACAGCGGTGCGCTGCATGCCGAAGGCTACCGACCGCTGCGCCAGGTCGCGCTGCTGCTGCCGGTGTCCGGTCCGCTCGGCGGCGTCGCACAGTCGATCCGCGACGGCTTCTTCACGGCCTATTTCGCCGATGCGTCCGAGCAGCGGCCGTCGATCCGCGTCTACGACTCGGGCGACACGCCGGCGGCGGCGGTCGCGGCGTATCAGAAGGCGGTCGCCGACGGCGCCGACCACGTGGTCGGTCCGCTGCAGCGCGAGTCGGTCGGCGAGCTGTTCCGTCAGCCGCTGCCGGCGCGCGTGCTGGCGCTGAACCATCCCGACAGCGGCGAGGTGCCGCCACCCGGCAACGCCGAGTTCGGCCTGCTGCCCGATGCCGAGGGCGCGCAGGCCGCGCAGCGCATGATCGAGCGCGGCATCGTCAGCGCCGCGGTGATCGCCGCCAAGACCGACTGGGCCGAGCGCGCCGCGCTGGCGTTCCGCACGCAGTTCGAGGCGGCCGGCGGCCGCATCGTCGGCGAGTCGCGCCTGCTCGACAACGAGGTCAACTACCGCAACGCGATCACCCAGGCCACGGCCCAGCTCGCGCCGGCACCGGACGGCGGCGTCTTCATCAGCATGCGTCCGCAGCAGGCGCGCCTGCTGGTGCCGCAGCTGCAGATCGCCGGCGTGACCGCGCCGGTGTTCGGCACCTCGCACATCTATTCGGGCGATCCGAATTCCGGTTTCGACCGCGACCTCAACCAGGTCGAGTTCTGCGACGCGCCGTGGCTGTCCTCGCCAGTGCCGGGCCGTCCCGATCGCGGCAACATCTCCAACCAGATCGCCAGCGCCAACGGCGTCGGTGCGCGGCTGTTCGCGTTCGGCATGGACGCCTATGCGCTGCTGCCATACCTGGGCTGGATGCTGCAGCACTCGGACCAGTACATCGACGGCGCGACCGGCCAGCTGACCGCCGACAGCTTCGGACGGATCCACCGCCGGCTCGGCTGGATGCGGTTCGAGAACGGCATCGCGCGGCCGGCGCAGGGCGTGCTGAGCAGCGTGCCGGCCGCACCCGTGATGCAATGAACACGCGCGCGGCCGGCGCGCGTTACGAGGCGCTGGCGCTGGCCCATCTGCAACGGGCCGGCCTGCAACTGGTCGCGCGCAACGTGACCTACCGGCACGGCGAGCTCGATCTGGTCATGCGCGACGGCGCGACCGTGGTCTTCGTCGAGGTGCGCTACCGCAAGCGCGACGACGCCGGCAGCGGCGCCGACTCGGTCGGACCGGCCAAGCGTGCGAAACTGGTGCGCGCCGCCGGCCTGTTCCTCGCCGCGCATCCGGCGCTGGCGCGCCAGCCGTGCCGCTTCGACGTGGTCTCGCTCGGCGGCGACGCCCGCGACATCGACTGGCGGCGCGACGCCTTCGACAGCTTCTGAGAGGTTCCGCATGAAAACCGCATCCGCCTTCCTCCTCGCCGCTCTCGTGCTCGCCGTGCCGGCCCTGTCCGGCTGCGCGGCGGTGCTGGTCGGCGGCGCGGCAGCCGGTGCCGGCGCCGCGCACGACCGGCGCAGCACGCGCACCGTGTTCGTCGATCGCAACATCCAGCTGTCGGCCTACGACGATCTCAACAAGGACAAGGAGCTGGCGCTGCACAACAACGTCTCGATCGTCGTCTACAACGGCGTGATGCTGCTGGTCGGCGAGGTGCGCAGCGAGGCGCTCAAGCGGCGCGCCGAAGGCATCGTCGCCGGCTTCGACGGCGTGCGCCGGCTCGTCAACGAGATCGAGGTGCGCGAGCCGGAAGGCTTCTGGTCGCGGCGCCGCGACAATACGATCACCGCGCACGTCAAGACCGCGCTGCTCGACCTGACCAGCCTGCCCGGCTTCGATCCGAGCCGCATCAACGTGACGACCGCGCATCGCACGGTCTACCTGATGGGCCTGGTCGACGCGGAGGAGGACGAGGCGGTCTCCGGCATCGCGCGCAACGTCGCCGGCGTCGAGCGCGTCGTCAAGGTCTTCGAATACCGCGATTGAAGCGCCCGTACGCCCTTGCCGAACGCGACCGCCATGCCTTTGACCGCCTCCGCTCTCGACGCCCTCCGGGCGATCTTTCCGGCCGATGCCGTGCTGACCGATCCGGCCGACTGCGCGCCGTACGGCCGCGACGATTCCAAGCGCGAGGCGCTGCCCGACGCGGTCGTGTTTCCGGTTCGTCACGAGCAGGTGACGGCCCTGGTGCGGCTGTGCCGCGCACATCGGCTGCCGATCTACGCGCGCGGCCGCGGCACCGGCACCACCGGCGCGGCGGTGCCGCTCGGCGGCGGCATCGTGGTCGGCTTCGAGCGCATGAACCGCATCCTCGCGATCGACGCCGAAAACCGCGTCGCGGTCGTCGAGCCGGGCGTGATCAATGCGGACCTGCAGGCGGCGGTCGCCGCGCACGGCTTCTTCTGGCCGCCCGATCCGGCATCGGCGACGACCTGCACGGTCGGCGGCAACATCGCCTGCAATGCCGGCGGGCCGCGCGCGGTCAAGTACGGCGCGACGCGCGACAACGTGCTGGCGGTGCGCGCGGTGACCGGCACCGGCGAGGACTTCCGCTTCGGCAAGGCGACCAGCAAGGCGGCGACCGGCTACGACCTGGCGCGGCTGATGGTCGGCTCGGAAGGCACGCTGGCCCTGGTCACCGAGGCGACACTGAAGCTGGTGCCGCTGGCCGCGGCCAAGGCGACGCTGCGAGCGACCTACCGCGACATCGAATCGGCCGCCGCGGCGGTCGCGCGGATCATGGCGCAGCCGGTCACGCCGTGCGCATTGGAGTTCATGGACGACGAGGCGCTGCGGCTGGCGCGCCTGCACGGCGGCGAGTCGATCCCGCTGGCCGGCGCGATGCTGATCGTCGAGGTCGACGGCCAGCCCGACGCGCTGCCGGCGGCCGCCGAGGCCCTGTCGGCCGCCGCGCGCGGCGAAGGCCTGATCGAGCTGGCCGCCGCGACCGATCCGCGCGAGGTCGAAACCATCTGGGCCGCGCGCAAGGCACTCAGCCCGAGCCTGCGCTCGATCGCGCCGAAGAAGATCAACGAGGACGTCGTCGTGCCGGTCAGCCGCCTGCCCGAGCTGGTCGCCGGCCTCAAGGCGATCGCCGCGCGTTACGGCATCCCGATCGTCAACTTCGGCCATGCCGGCAACGGCAACGTCCACGTCAACCTGCTCTACCACCCGGACGATCCGGCCCAGGCCGCGAACGCGCCGGCCTGCCTGTCGGCGGTGTTCGATCTGGTGCTCGGGCTCGACGGCACGCTGTCGGGCGAGCACGGCATCGGACTGGCCAAGCGGCCGTTCATGCGGCGCGCGCTCGATCCGGTCGCGATCGCGCTGATGCGCCAGATCAAGAGCGCGTTCGATCCGGACGGCCTGCTCAACCCGGGCAAGCTGCTGCCGGACTGAGCGACGCTCCGAACGAGTCCGGCGCCGGAAGGCGCAGGCTCGTCGATCCGGCCGCGCCGATGCGCCTGGCCGGGCTTCTCGCGATCGGGCGACGGCCCGGCGATCGCGTCTTCCGTCACCCGCGCCCGCGATGTCGGCTGCCGATGCTCGCCGCGTCGCGGCGCATCGTCCGCGTTACAGGGAACGAGACCTCTGGCCGCGAGCGGGCGGCGGCCGTGCCGCCGCCAGGGCCTGCCGGGAGTCGCCGATCGTGCCGGCGATCGTGCCGGCATCGATGCGACCCTCCGGCCCGTTCGTGCATCCAACAGGTCGCCGCGCCGCGCGCGGCGTCCCTGCCCACAACGGAATCCCCCGATGTCGCGATCGCTGCTGCTCTCGCTGTGCCTGGCACTGCCGGCACTGTTCCCCATGCCGTCCCGGGCCGCCACGCCTGCCGCGCCCACCGACGATCCGCAGGTCGCGGCCGCCTATGCGGCCGACCAGCGCGAGCGTGCCGACCTCGCCCAGCAGACCTCCAAGGACGCGCTGCGCAGCTTCGCCGAGCGCCTGGCCGCGGCCGACATGGCGCGGCGCCGCGTCGTGATGGATGCGCTGCGCGACGGGCGGCTGCGCACGGCGGCCGACTATCGCCACGCCGCGACGGTGATGCAGCACGGCCAGGCGGCCGACGACTACGCGCTGGCGCACGCGCTGGCGACGATGGGCAGCGCACTGGCGCCGGACGATCGCGACCTGCGCTGGCTGGCCGCCGCCGCGACCGATCGCTGGCTGCTCGCGCATCGCCAGCCGCAGTGGTACGGCACTCAGCCGGTCTGCGACGCGCGGGCCGATCCGCCGGTGTGCCGGCTCGACGTCGCCGAAGGCGCGGTCGACGACACGGCACGCGCCACAGCCGGCATCGCGCCGCTGGCCGAGCTCAAGGCGCAGGCCGATGCGCGCGCACGCCAGCTCGGCGAGCAGCTGCGCGGCGCGAAGGCGGCGGCGCGCTGAGCGCGCCGTTCGCGCGCAGCCGATCGTCATCCGCGGTCCGAGCGCCGAGCAGGCAAGCGCGCACCGGCGCGACGACGGCTCGGCTCGGCGCGGCGGCCGGCCGGTCACTCGCGCCGCCGATCGGCAGATGCGCGGTCCCGGCGGGTGCCCGGGCGCGCCGCCGCGAGACGTCCGGAAGCCGGCGCGGCGGCTAGTTCAACAGCGATTCGTGCGCGAGCACGATGCGCCAACCCTCGGGCCGCTTCTTCCAGATCGAGGTCGCCATCACCTTCACGGTGCCCTTCTTCCCGTCCGGTCCGGTCGCCTCGACCTCCAGCGATTGCAAGGTGGCGACCACGTCGGGGCTGATGACCGTGATCTTCGGTTCGCCGCGCAGCCGGTAAACGGCGTCCGTCTCGCCACCGTTCCACCACTGCAACTGCTGGTCGCGGACCGCCTGCCAGCCGACCAGGGTCTGGTCGTCGAACGTCAGCATCAGCGTCGGACTGCGTTCGTAGACCGCCATGAAGCGGTCGGTATCGTGCGCATTGGCCGCTGCGAGCATCTCGTCCATCAGCAGCCGCAGCTGTTGTTCCGGCGAAGATGGGGACGGTCCGGCGGCTGCCGCGCCGCCCAGCAGCGCGCTCGCACAGAGCAGAACGACCAGGAGTACTGCTTTCATATCGGATCCACCTGTTGGGCTCATCGAAACGAAGACCGACCGCTGCGCGCCGCAGACCGGAGCACCGATCCGATGCCCGCGCCACGACGTCGTATCGCGGCGTTCGCCGGCAGCGCCGGTCCTGCGTCCGATCCTGATCGAGCGGGTCGAACGAGGTCGGATTCGGGGCCGGACCACTCTACACCGTTTGCGCCGCGCCGCCGACGAAGTGAACCCAAGGTTGCGGTATACACGGCCGGCGCGCGCAAGGCCGCGCAAGCAGGTGCCCGTTCGAGGCACGCGCACCCGGGCGCGCCGGTCGCGATGTCGTGCGCGAACCGCTCGGCGACGTGCTGCTCAGCCGGGGCGCGATGGCAGCGCGGCTGCAAGTCGTACCGATGCGTGGATCGCGCCCGCACGTGAGCGGTAGCCGCAATCGCGAGCCGGACGCACGTCGAGGCGATCGACTCGCGAACACGTAGTTGGCGACTCGGTGGAGCTGCCGCACCGACACGAAGGCGGCTCAGCCGAACGCGTACAGCGCGCCGGCCAGCACGAGCGCCGCGTAGACGCCGGCCAGCACGTCGTCGAGCATCACGCCGAGGCCGCCCGCTACGCTGCGATCGGCCCAGGACACCGGCCACGGCTTCCAGACGTCGAACAGGCGGAACAGGAAGAACGCCGCGGCGATCCAGCCCCAGTGCAGCGGCAGCGCCAGCAGCGGCAGCAGCGTGATCCACTGGCCGACGAACTCGTCCCAGACGATCACGCCGGGGTCCTCCAGGCCGAGCCGCTTCACGACGACGTGCGAGGCCCAGACGCCGAGCGCGAACGTGGCCAGCAGGCCGGCCAGATAGAGCGGCCAAGGACAGCCGCGCAGCGGCAGCCACAGCAGCACCGCGACCGCGGAGCCGGCCGTGCCCGATGCGAACGGACTGAAGCCCGAGCCGAAGCCGGATGCGATCCAGCCGGCCGGATGGCCGAGCACGGCACGGCGCTGGGCGGCGTCGTATTTCATGCGAAATGCTCCCAGCCGCCGCGCGCGAGCGTGACCGCGGCGCCGGTGGCGTCGAAGGCCTGCACGCCTTCGCCGTCGACGACGCGGCCGATCCGCGTCGCGCCGCAGCCGATGCGGGCCAGGTCGCGCAGCAGGTCGCCGGCCAGCGCCGGTGCGGCCGTGAAGGCCAGCTCGTAGTCGTCGCCGCCGCCGAGCTGCAGCGCGAGCCGCTCGTCGCCGTCGAACGCGCCGAGCAGGGCGGGACTGGCCGGCAGTGCGGCCGCGTCGATCTCGATGCCGACGCCGCTGCGCGCGGCGACGTGGCGCAGATCGGCGAGCAGGCCGTCGGAGACGTCGATGCAGGCGGTCGCCTGGCCACGCAGCGCGGCGCCGCAGGCCAGGCGCGGCTCGGGCCGGTCCAGCCGCACGTCGAGCGCCTCGCGCTGCGACGCCGGCGTGTGACGGCGGCGCGCGACCAGGGCGGCGGCGGCATCGCCGAGCGTGCCGGTCACGAAGACCTGATCGCCGACGCGCGCACCGTCGCGACGCAGCGCCTGGCCGGGCGGCACGAAGCCGTGCACGGTCACCGTGATCGTCAGCGGTCCGGACGTGGTGTCGCCGCCGACCAGGGCGACATGGTGCTGCGCGGCGAGCGCGGCGAATCCGCTCGCGAAGCGGTCGACGAAATCGGCGTCGGCCTCGGGCAGCGTCAGTGCCAGCAGCGCCCAGGCCGGCGTCGCACCCATCGCGGCCAGATCGCTCAGGTTGACCGCGAGCGCCTTCCAGCCGATCGCCTCGGCCGGCGTGTCGAGCGGGAAATGCACGCCGGCGACCAGGGTGTCGGTGCAGACGACCAGTTCGTGTCCCGGCGGCGGCGCAAGGATCGCCGCGTCGTCGCCGATGCCCAGGCGCACGTCGTTGCGCGCGATCTCGCAGCGGCTGCGGATCCGCTCGATCAGGTCGAACTCGGCCATCGGCGCGCTCGGTGCCGGTCCGCCCGGTGCCGCGCTCAGCGGCCGGCGCCGCGGTATTCGACCGCGCGCCAGTCGGCTGCGAGCTTGTCGAGCACGCCGTTGACGTAGGTGTGGCCGTATTCGGAGCCGAAGCGCTTGACAACCTCGATCGCCTCGTTGATGACGACGCGGTACGGCACGTCCGGGCGGTACTTGAGCTCCCACGCCGACAGCCGCAGCGCGGCGCGCTCGATCGGGTCGACCTGGGCGATGTCGCGGTCCAGATGCGGTTTGAGACCGGCATCGAGCTCGGCGCAGTGCGCCTCGACGCCGCCGAGCAGCTCCTCGAAGTACTCCAGGTCGGCGATCTCCATGTCCTGCTCGTGGCGGAACTGCTCGATCACGACGTTCATCCGGCTGCCCGACAGCTGCCAGGCGTAGAGCGCCTGCAAGGCACGACGGCGCGCGCGGGCGCGCGCGGCGGGATCGACGCCCGGAATGCGGTGCGAGGGATTCACAGTTGCCTCCACAGATCAGCCATTTCGATCGCCGCCAGCGCGGCCTCCTCGCCCTTGTTGCCGTGCACGCCGCCGGCGCGCGCCTGCGCGTCGGCGTGAGTTTCAACCGCGAGCACGCCGTTGAGCACCGGCAGCCGGTAGTCGAGCGCGACGCGCATCAGGCCGTCGGCACAGCCGTCGGCGACCTGCTCGTAGTGGCGCGTGTCGCCGCGCACGACACAGCCGAGCGCGACGATCGCCGCATGGCCGCCGGCCGCGGCCAGACGCGCGGCGACGGCCGGAATCTCCCAGGCGCCCGGCACGCGCACGACGTCGACCGCGTCCGGCGCGACGCCGTTCTGCGCGAACGCGGCCTCGGCGCCGGCGACCAGCACATCGACGATGCCGGGATTCCAGCGGCTGGCGACGATCGCATAGCGGGCGTCGGGAACGGGGCGAAGATCGCCGGCGAGCATCGGCATGGGTCGGTCGGACACGTCGAGGGGGTGTGCATTATCCACGGATGAGGCGGCCGGCGCGCCCGCGGGACGCCGAGAACGGCCCGGATGCCGCTCCCGGAGGCCTCGCGCGTCGAATGGCCGCGCCACGTATCGGGCACCGCACGGTCCGGTGCATCGCGCGCCGGCGTGTGCGACGCCGGGTGTCCGGAGAACCTGGCGACGACCGGGCGCTCGGCGGCACGCCGTCGTCGAGGACCGCTGAAGACCGCTCCGCGACGACGCAGCGCGGCAGGACCGTCAGCGCTCGTCCCAGCTGACGACGTCCAGGCCGAAGCCGGCCAGACCGACCAGCTTGCGCGGCGTGCCGAGCACGCGCAGGTGGCGCGCGCCCAGATCGCACAGGATCTGCGCGCCGAGTCCGTGCTGGCGCCACTGTGCATCGGCGGCCGGCGGCCGTGCCGGCGCCTGCGCGAGCTTGTCGAGCAGGGCCGCATCTTCGTCGACCTCGCTGAGCACGACGACGACGCCGCGGCCCTCGTCGGCGATCCGGCGCAGCGCCGCGGTGACCGTGAGGCCGAGATCGTCGCGCTTCAGATGCAGCACGTCCGACAAAGTGTTGCGCACGTGCACGCGCGTCAGCACCGGCGCGCCGTCGTCGACCTCGCCGCGGACCAGCGCATAGTGCAGCGCGCCCTGCAGGCGGTCGCGGTAGACGACCAGGCGGAACGCGCCGAACTCGGTCTCGACCGGCGCGTCGCGCAGGCGCTCGACGGTCTTCTCGGTCGCCAGGCGATGGCGGATCAGGTCGGCGATCGTGCCGATCTTGAGGCCGTGGCGCGCCGCGAAGCGCTCCAGTTCCGGCCGCCGCGCCATCGAGCCGTCGTCGGCGAGGATCTCGACCAGCACGCCGGCCGGCTCCAGGCCGGCCAGCTCGGCCAGATCGCAGGCGGCCTCGGTGTGGCCGGCGCGCGCGAGCACGCCGCCGGGCTGCGCGGCCAGCGGGAAGATGTGACCGGGCTGCACGATGTCGCCGGGACCGGCGCCGGGCCGTACCGCGGCCTGGATCGTGCGGGCGCGATCGTGCGCGGAAATGCCGGTGGTGACGCCCTCGGCGGCCTCGATCGAGACCGTGAAGTTGGTGTGGTACGGCGAGGTGTTGTCGACGACCATCGGTTTCAGGCCGAGCTGCCGGCAGCGCGCCTGCGTCAGCGGCAGGCAGACCAGGCCGCGCCCTTCGCGCACCATGAAGTTGATGTCCTCGGGCCGGACCTTGGACGCGGCCATGACCAGGTCGCCTTCGTTCTCGCGGTCCTCGTCGTCGAGGATCACGACCATGCGGCCGGCGCGGATGTCCTCGAGAATCTCCGGAATCGTGTTGAAGCTCATGCGGCGTCTCCGGCCGGCGCCTGCTGCAGGCGCTCGATGTAGCGTGCGAGCAGGTCGACTTCGAGATTGACCACGTCGCCGGCGCGGCGCGCGCCGAACGTCGTCACCGCCTGCGTGTGCGGGATCAGGTTGACGTCGAGGCGCGCGCCGTCGACCGCATTGACGGTCAGGCTGACGCCGTCGATGCAGATCGAGCCCTTGACGGCGATGTAGCGCGCCAGCGCCGCCGGCGCCTCGAACGTCCAGCGCTGCGAGCGCGCATCGGCGGCGACCGCCACGACACGGCCGACCCCGTCGACGTGGCCGGAGACCAGATGGCCGCCGAGACGGTCGGACAGCCGCAGCGCCTTCTCCAGGTTGACGCCGTCGCCGGGCGCGAGCCGGCCCAGCGTCGTCAGGTTCAAGGTTTCGGTCGAGACATCGGCGGCGAATCCGTCCGCGCCGATGTCGAGCGCGGTCAGGCAGACGCCGGCGACCGCGATGCTGTCGCCCTCGGCGACGTCGTCGAGCGGCCAGCCCGGCGCGGCGATGCGCAGCCGCACGTCGCCGCCGCGCGGCTCGAGCGCGGCGACCTGTCCGACCGCCTGGATGATGCCTGTGAACATGCGCGAATCCGTGGAGAGATCAAGGGGAAAGGGCTGGCATCACTCGGGCCGCAGCAGCAGCCGCAGGTCCGCGCCGATCGCGCGCCGCTCGACCGTGCGCAGCCGCCAGCGTGCGGCCATGTCGGCCAGCGGCGGCAGCGCGAGCAGCGGTTGCGCGCGGTCGCCGAGCAGCACCGGCGCGACGTACAGCAGCAGCTCGTCGACCAGGCCGGCCGCGAACAGCGCGCCGCCGAGCGTCGGTCCGGCTTCTACCTGCAGCTCGTTGACGCCGCGCACCGCGAGCAGCGCCAGCACCGCGCCTAGATCGAGCCGCGGCGACCCGCTTTCAACTGCGGCGAGCGGCACCGCGACGCGCTCGACCGCGGCAAAGCGCGCATCGGCCGGCGTCGCGTCCGGCGCGTGGACGATCAGCGTCGGCGCGGCGCCGTCGAGCACCGCGGCGCCGGCCGGCGTCGCGAGCGTGCGGTCGAGCACGACGCGCAGCAGCGGCGGCGCATCGGCATCGGCCGGTTCGAGGCCGCCTTCGGCGCGCCGCAGCGTCAGCCGCGGATCGTCGGCGCGGACCGTGCCGCTGCCGGTCAGCAGCGCCGAGCTGCGCGCGCGCCAGCGCTGCACGTCGGCGCGTGCCGCGGCCCCGGTGATCCATTTCGATGCGCCGTCGGCCAGTGCGGTGCGGCCGTCCAGGCTCATCGCGAGCTTCAGCCGCAGCCACGGACGGCCGCGCTCGACGCGGCTGAAGAAGCCGCGATTGAGCTCGCGCGCGGCTTCGCGCAGCAGGCCGCAGTCGACGCTGATGCCGGCCGCGCGCAGGCGGTCGATGGCGCCGCCGCCACGCTGCGCGGCGTCCTCGGCGGCGACGACGACGCGCGCGACGCCGGCCGCGATCAGCGCATCGGCGCACGGCGGCGTGCGCCCGTGCAGCCCGCACGGCTCCAGCGTGACGTAGGCGGTCGCGCCGCGCGCCTGCGTGCCGGCATCGGCCAGCGCCGCGACCTCGGCATGCGCAGCGCCGGCGCGGACGTGCCAGCCGCGGCCGACCACGTCGGCACCGTGCGCGAGCACGCAGCCGACACGCGGATTGGGCTGGGTCGTGTACAGGCCGCGCTCGGCCAGGCGCAGCGCCTCGGCCATGTGCGCATGGTCGATCGCGCCGAACACGCATGCAGCGGCGCCGGTAAAGGACTCGCTCATCGGCGGCTCATTCGGCTGGCACCTCGCCACCGCGCTCGGGCCGGCTCATCGGCCGGCTCAGAGCTTGCGCTTGCGCGCGACCGCTTCGCCGAGCAGCGGCAGCTGCAGACCCTCGAGCGAGGGCAGGTCGCGCTCGAGCATCTCGATCTCCTCGCGGAACGCCTGCACGTCGGCGAAGCTGCGGTAGACCGACGCGAAGCGGACGTAGGCGACCTGGTCGAGCTTCTTGAGCTCGCGCATGACCAGCTCGCCGACGCGCAGCGAGGGCACCTCGCGCTCGCCGCTGCGGCGCAGGTCGTCGAGCACCGCGCGCACGGCGGCATCGACCGCCTCGCTGGCCACCGGACGCTTCTGCAGCGCGCGCTCGAAGCTGGTGCGCAGCTTGTGCTCGTCGAAGGCCTCGCGGCGGCCGTCGCTCTTGGCGACCGCCGGCAGCTTCAGCTCGGCGGTCTCGAACGTGTTGAAGCGTTCGCCGCACTGCTCGCACTCGCGCCGGCGGCGGATCGTCGATCCGTCCTCGGAGACCCGCGAATCGATCACGCGGGTGTCTTCGTGCTGGCAGAACGGGCAGTGCACGCGCTCAGCCGTAGACCGGGAACGCCTTGCACTGCGCGGTGACGCGCTCGCGCACGGCGGCGATGACGGCCTCGTCGGCCGGCGCGTCGAGCACGTCGGCGATCCAGCCGGCCAGCGCGACGCTCTCGGCCTCGCCGTAGCCGCGCGTCGTGATCGCCGGCGTGCCGATGCGCAGGCCCGAGGTCACGAACGGCGAACGCGGATCGTTCGGCACGGCGTTCTTGTTGACGGTGATGTGGGCGCGGCCGAGCGCGGCCTCGGCGTCCTTGCCGGTGACCTCGCGGCCGATCAGGTCGATCAGCATCAGATGGTTCTCGGTGCCGCCGGAGACGATCTTGTAGCCGCGTCCGATCAGCGTGCGCGCCATCGCCTTGGCATTGGCGACCACCTGCTGCTGGTAGACCTTGAACTCCGGCTGCAGCGCCTCGAGGAACGCGACCGCCTTGGCCGCGATCACGTGCATCAGCGGACCGCCCTGGATGCCCGGAAAGACGATCGACTGCAGCTTCTTCTCGAGCGCCTCGCCGAGCCCCCTGGCGAGGATGATGCCGCCGCGCGGACCGCGCAGCGTCTTGTGCGTGGTCGAGGTCACGACGTGCGCGTGCGGCAGCGGGCTCGGATAGACGCCGGCGGCGATCAGGCCGGCGACGTGCGCCATGTCGACGAACAGGATCGCGCCGATGCCATCGGCGATCGCGCGCAGGCGCGCCCAGTCGACGATCTGCGAATACGCGCTGAAGCCGCCGACGACCATCTTCGGGCGGTGCTCGACGGCCAGGCGCTCGACCTCGTCGTAGTCGATGCGGCCCTGGGCGTCGACGCCGTACTGAATCGCGTTGAACAGCTTGCCGGAGATGTTGACCTTGGCGCCGTGGGTCAGGTGGCCGCCGTGGGCCAGGCTCATGCCGAGGATCGTGTCGCCCGGCTCGAGCAGGGCCAGATACACGGCCTGGTTGGCCTGCGAGCCCGAATGCGGCTGGACGTTGGCGTAGTCGGCGTCGAACAGCGCCTTGACGCGGCCGATCGCCAGCGTCTCGGCGATGTCGACGAACTCGCAGCCGCCGTAGTAGCGCTTGCCCGGATAGCCCTCGGCGTACTTGTTGGTCAGCACGCTGCCCTGGGCCTCGAGCACGCGCGGGCTGGCGTAGTTCTCCGAGGCGATCAGCTCGACGTGGGTCTCCTGGCGGGAGGCCTCGGCCGAGATGGCACCGGCCAGTTCCGGGTCGAAACCGGCGATCGCGAGATCCTTGGAGAACATGGACAACCTGCTGGCAGCGGGGAAACGGCGCATGTTAGCCGATCGGCGCCCCGGACGCGGCGCAGGCCGCCGCGCCGGCGGGACCGGCCGCCGCGGCAAGGCGCCGCGCGCATGACGCGTCGGGTGCCGATCGGCGATAATCGCCGCCCTTCCCTTCTTCCGGGCTCCCCGGCGGCGCCGGCCTCGCGGCCGCCCGCGGGCGCGGCCTGCCTCATCCGGAGCGCGCATGCAGTACATCTACACGATGATCGGCGTCAGCAAGGTCGTCCCGCCGAAGCGCCAGATCATCAAGGACATTTCGCTGTCGTTCTTCCCGGGCGCGAAGATCGGCCTGCTCGGCCTGAACGGCGCCGGCAAGTCGACCGTGCTGCGCATCATGGCCGGCGTCGACACCGACTACCAGGGCGAGGCCCGCCCGCAGCCGGACATCAAGATCGGCTATCTCGCGCAGGAGCCGCAGCTGGACCCCGACAAGACCGTGCGCGAGGCCGTCGAGGAAGGCGTCTCGGAGGTCATGGACGCGCAGAAGCGCCTCGACGAGGTCTACGCGGCCTACGGCGAGGAAGGCGCGGACTTCGACAAGCTCGCCGCCGAGCAGCAGCGCCTGGAGAACATCCTGGCCGCCAACGACGCCCACGCGCTCGAGCGCCAGCTCGAGGTGGCCGCCGACGCGCTGCGCCTGCCGCCGTGGGACGCCAAGATCAGCCAGCTCTCGGGCGGCGAGAAGCGCCGCGTCGCGCTGTGCCGCCTGCTGCTGCAGAAGCCGGACATGCTGCTGCTCGACGAGCCGACCAACCATCTGGACGCCGAGTCGGTCGAGTGGCTCGAGCAGTTCCTGGCGCGCTTCCCGGGCACGGTCGTCGCGGTCACCCACGACCGCTACTTCCTCGACAACGCCGCCGAGTGGATTCTCGAGCTCGACCGCGGCCGCGGCATTCCGTGGAAGGGCAACTACTCCTCGTGGCTCGAGCAGAAGGAAGAGCGCCTCAAGCAGGAAGAGAACCAGGAAAAGGCGCGCCAGAAGGCGATCGCACGCGAGCTGGAATGGGCGCGCAGCAACGCCAAGGGCGGCCGCAGCAAGGGCAAGGCCCGTCTGGCGCGCATGGAGGAGCTGCAGTCGGTCGACTACCAGAAGCGCAACGAGACCAACGAGATCTTCATTCCGCCGGGCGAGCGCCTCGGCAGCGCGGTGATCGAGTTCAAGGGCGTGTCCAAGTCGTTCGGCGACCGCCTGCTGATCGAGGACCTGTCGTTCGTCGTGCCGGCCGGCGCGATCGTCGGCATCATCGGTCCCAACGGCGCCGGCAAGTCGACGCTGTTCAAGATGATCACCGGCCAGGAAAAGCCCGACAAGGGCGAGATCGTCAAGGGTCCGACCGTGCAGATCGCCTACGTCGACCAGAGCCGCGAGAAGCTCGAAGGCAACCACAACGTCTTCCAGGAAGTCTCCGGCGGCTCGGACATCCTCAACATCAACGGCATCGAGATCCAGTCGCGCGCCTACATCGGCCGCTTCAACTTCAAGGGCCCTGACCAGCAGAAGCTGGTCGGCACGCTGTCGGGCGGCGAACGCGGCCGCCTGCACCTGGCCAAGACGCTGCTGCAGGGCGGCAACGTGCTGCTGCTCGACGAGCCGTCCAACGACCTGGACATCGAGACGCTGCGCGCACTGGAAGATGCCCTGCTCGAGTTCCCCGGCAATGCGTTCGTGATCAGCCATGACCGCTGGTTCCTCGACCGCATCGCCACGCACATCCTCAGCTTCGAGGGCGACTCGCACGTGGAGTTCTTCCAGGGCAACTACCGCGAGTACGAAGCGGACAAGAAGCGCCGTCTCGGCGAGGAAGCCGCCAAGCCGCATCGCGTGCGCTTCAAGAAGCTGGCCTGACCGGGACGCCGGCACGGCGCGATCGCGCCGCACCGGCACCGAGGGCCGCCGATGGGCGGCCGATGCGACGGACGCACGGATGCGTCGTCCGGACGCCGCCGGCCCTGCCGGGGGCGTCGGCAACGGGCGCGACCTGCCGGCCGCGCCGAGCGATCGGGCCGGGACGGACGGATCCTGGCCCGACATCCCTGCCGGAGCACAGACCTGCGATGTCCTTCTCGACCCTGCTCGCCGACACCTGGCGCCGCCACGATTCGCTGGTCTGCGTCGGCCTGGATCCGGAACCCGGCCGGCTGCCGGCCTCGCTCGGCGGCGGTCCGGGCGCGATCGGCACGTTCTGCCGCGCGATCGTCGACGCGACCGCCGACCGCGTCTGCGCGTACAAGCCGCAGATCGCGCATTTCGCGGCGCAGCGCGCCGAGGACCAGCTCGAGGCGCTGATCGCCTACATCCACGAGCGCCATCCGGGCATCCCGGTGATCCTCGACGCCAAGCGCGGCGACATCGGCTCGACCGCGCAGCATTACGCGGCCGAGGCGTTCGACCGCTACGGCGCCGACGCGGTGACCTTGAACCCGTATCTGGGCCGCGACTCGGCGCAGCCGTTCCTCGACCGCGCCGACAAGGGCGTGATCCTGCTGTGCCGCACGTCCAACCCGGGCGCGCGCGACTTCCAGGACCTGCTCGTCGACGGCCGGCCGCTGTACCAGCACGTCGCCGAGACGATCGCGACGCAGTGGAACGGCCACGGCAACTGCGCGCTGGTGACCGGCGCGACCTGGCCCGAGGAGATCGCCGCGGTGCGCGCCCTGGTCGGCGACCTGCCGCTGCTGGTGCCGGGCGTCGGCGCCCAGGGCGGCGACGTCGAGGCGGTGGTCGGCAACGGCGCGACCGCGAACGGCACCGGCCTGCTGATCAGCTCGTCGCGGGCGATCCTCTACGCATCGAACGGCGAGGATTTCGCCGAGGCCGCGCGGGCGGCGACCGAGGCGCTGCGCACGACGATCAACCGCTATCGGCCTGCCGCCTAGACGTCCGGACCTTGGGATGCGGCCGGCCCGCTCCGGCCGCATCGACGATGCCTGCGGCCCCGATCAGGCGCGCCGCGTGCGCCACCACAGCAGCGGCGCGCGCAGCGCGAAATGCCCCCAGATGCCGAGCCACACCAGCATGCGCAGCAGCGGGTTGCGCGCGGCCGGATCGAACGTGACGAAATAGCGCCACATGCCGCGATGCTTGTGGCGCGCGACGAACAGCGGCCGGTGCCGGCTGGAGCTGCCCTGCGCATGCGCGATGTCGACCGTGGCCGCCAGCACGACGCGGCAGCCGGCGTCGCGCACGCGGCGGCACAGGTCCAGATCCTCGCAGTGCAGGAAGTAGCCCTCGTCGAAACCGCCGAGCCGCTCGAACAGGTCGCGCGGCAGCAGCAGGCAGGCGCCGGAGACCGCCTCGACGTCCTCGACGTCGACGGCGACGGCCGGCGGCGCCTGCTCGACGCCGGCCAGCGCCGGCCAGCGCGATTCCCAGCGCGACAGGCCGGTCGCGGTCGCGAGCGCGCGGCGCAGCATCGGATCGCGGCGGCGCACCGCGCGCGCGATGCGGCCGTCGGCCTCGCGCACGCAGGCGCCGACCAGGCCGCAGCGCGGATCGGCGGCGAGCACGGCGCGCAGCCGCGCGATCGTGTCGGACGCGATCAGCGCATCGGGATTGAGGAACAGCAGCGCATCGCCGGCGGCGACGCGGGAACCGCGGTTGCAGGCCGGACCGAAACCGAGATTGGCGCCGTTCTCGATCAGGCGCAGGCGGTGATCGCCGGCGTGGCGCGCCGCGACCGCCTGCGGCTGGCCGTCGGCGGAGGCGTTGTCGACGAGGATCAGCTCGACCGCGGCGGTCGAGGCCAGCGCGCACGCGACACAGTCGGCCAGCAGCGGCCCGCTGTCGGCGGCGACGACGACGACGCTGGTCAGACCCGCCCTGGGTTGGCCCATCGCCGGAGCGTGGCGGTGCGCTACAGGCCGGACAGGAGCCGCTCGCCTTCGTCGCGAGCATGGCTCCACAGCGCCGGCCAGGCCTCGTAGCCGGCGGCGAGCTGGCCGAGTTCGCTGCGCAGCGCGGCAGACACGTCGGCGTCGGTCGCGGTATCGGGCCAGTCGCCGAGGCGCGGCGCGGCGCCGGCCAGCAAGGCGCGGCCGTTGGCCTCGATGATCGTGCGCACGTCGGCCTGCCAGTGCACCGGTGCATCGGACGCCGACTCGAACTGCTGCTGCAGGCGCTCGATCAGATCGGCGCGGGCGAAGCTCAGATACTCCTGCAGATGGCGCACGCGGGCGCTCTCGCCGGCGCCGGCGATGTCGCGCAGATGGCAGGCCAGCAGCGACAGCCGCTGCGCCGGATCGGCGGCGAGGAAATCGGGCAGCTGGCGCTGCACGTAATCGCTGACGAAATGGTTGAAGCGCGGCGTGTGCGCGGACTGGGTGCGCGCCGAGCGCTTGCGCGCCGCTTCCTGCACGTGGCCGATCACGACCGGCAGTTCCATCACCAGCGCCTGCGGATGGATCAGCCGCGTGACCGTCGAGAACAATGCGTCCTCGCCGCGGCCGACCGGGTTCGTGCACGGCAGCAGCACGCTGTTGTCGAGCGTGAACGGCGTGAAGTAGCCGATCGTCGCCACGCGCGCCTGCTGGAAGCCGTACCAGAGGCTGCCGGCCTCGATGTTGCGCAGATAGCTGTCGCGGTCGCGTGCGAAGTCCTCGCGGCCGTCGGCGGCGATCTGATAGAGCCAGGTGCCCGACTCGGTGCGCGAGCTGCCGGTGGTGCCGTGCATCGTCGCCAGCACGCGCGCGCCGCCGCGCAGATGCTCGAGGCGGCCGAGGCTGAGGCCGCGCAGCGCGGTGCGGTCGATCGCATAGCGCGCGCGCGCGGCTGAGCGCGCCGAGCGCCTGGCCCGACGCCTCCAGGTGCAGCTCGAACGGATCGTCGGCGACTTCCTCGCCGGCGCCGAGCGATTCCTCGATGTTGCGGAAGAAGCGGACGTGGGCCGGCGTGGTCGGGTTCGGATCGAGGCCTTCGCGCGCATCGTCGCTGCGGCGCAGTGGCAGGCGCTGGTCGTCGTCGAACATCGCCAGGCGCGCGCCGGCCGACAGCAGCAGCGCGAGGTTCCAGCCGCGCGCCGCCGCCGAAGCGCGGCTGCGCCGGATCGCGCAGCAGCAGCTGCGGCGCGGCGGCGCGCGCGGCCGGCACGGCCTTGATCAGCCGCTCGACCAGGCGCGCCTGCTCGGCGACGCCGAGATAGGTCAGCTTGGCGCCGGTGGACCGCGCGAACTCGCGCAGCAGGTCGCGGTGCCGGTCGATCGACTCGGGCTGGACCGAGTCGTCGATGACGACGTAGCGGTGGCCGGCGCGGAAGCGCCGCTCGTAGTCGGTCAGCGAGGCCAGCAGCCGCTCGAGCTGCAGCGGGCGATCGCAGGCGCGGATGAACACCGCGCGCAGCGGCGCCTGCTCGACGGCCGGCGTCTCGGCCAGACGCGCCAGGAACGCGCGGTCCTCCACGACCAGGCCGCGGCCGACCAGGCTCTGCAGCACCTGGCTGACGCCCTCGCGCGGCACGTTGAGACCCGAGACGGTCGACAGGATCCGGTTGACGTGCTCGTCGAGGCTGCGGAATTCGCGGCACTGGTCCAGCGCCTGCAGCACCTGATACGTCATCACGTGCGTCTCGCCGGTCGAGCGCACCTGGAAGATGCACTCGTTGTTCGACAGCGAGGCGACCATGCCGTCTTCCGACGCGAACAGCGGCGCCTTCGGATCGGCCCGGACCATTGCCGGCGCCGCTGTCGGCGAGGTCACGCCGATGTTGCCGTAGTTGATCTGGAAGTTCAGATTGCTGCTCATCGGATTCCGTGGAGCGGTGCGCGGGCGGACGGCGTCCGGCGGGGGCGCACGGGCGGGGGGCGCGTATTCTACGCGTCCGCTCCGCCGGCCGCATCGCGCGGCGCCGGCGGCGCCCGGAGCGCCCCGATCCGGCTCCCGCGGTCGGGCCAGCGCGCCAGCAGGCCGATCACCGGCGCCCCCGGCGCGAAGCTGGCGCGCACGCGCGCAGCGTGCGCCTCGACCAGGGCGTCGGCGGCGGCGGCCTGGCCGTCGTCGGCCAGCGCGGCGGCGAGGTGGATCGCGCGCTCGGCGACCAGCGGATGCGCCGGGCCGAACCGCGCCTGCAGCGCCTCCAGCGCCTGGCGGCGCTCGGCGATCTCGGCGGCGCGGTCGCCGTCGTGGCGGGCCAGGTCGGCCGCCGCGGTCGCAGCCCGTGCGCGCAGGAACGGATCGGCGCGGGCCGCAGCGAGCGCGGTGGCGACCGCGTAGCGCTCGCGCGCGGTGGCGAAGTCGCCGCGGCGGATCTGCCACTCGACGTCGAGCCAGCGCGCCTTGGCCGTGTTGACGTGGTCGGCACCGTAGCGGGCGACGTAGCCGGTCAGCACCCCATCGAGCAGCGTGCGCGCCTCCTCCAGTCCCTGGCCGCGGCGCACCAGCAGCCGCGCCAGGTTGTACTCGGCACGCAGCACCGGCGCGGCATCGGCGTCCAGCGTGCGCCGGCGCTCGTCCAGCGACTGGCGGAACAGCGGCTCGGCGGCCGCGTAGTCGCCCATGTCCTCGTAGGCCGAGGCGAGATTGTTGAGCGGCCGCTGCGCACTGCTGCCGACCCGCTCGAGGATCGCGATCGCATTGCGGTAGTGCCCGGCCGCCTCGCGGTAGCGGCCGAGGTCGTGCAGCGCCGAGCCGAGCTCGTTCTCGGCGGTGCCGACGTGGTCGCTGTCCTCGCCGTAGAGCTCGCGCGAGAGGTCGAGGTTGGTCGCGGCGAGGTCGGCCGCGCGCTGATACTGGCCGGCACCGCTGTAGGCACCGATCAGCGGCTGCAGCGTGGTCGCGACCTGCGAGCTGCGGTCGCCGTCGATACGCCGCTTGATCGCCAGCGCGGCCTCGAACCGCTCGATCGCACCGGCGTGGTCGCCGCGCGTATCGGCGACGAGGCCGAGATTGTGCAGCGTGGACGCGACCGGCATCGAGGCCGCGCCGGCCAGCTCGCGGCGGATCGACAGTGCGCGCTGCAGCAGCGACTCGGCCTCGTCGAGCCGGTCGTCGGCCTCGAGCACGACGCCGAGCGTGTTCAGCGAATCGGCCAGCGGCAGCGAATCGGGCGGCGCATGACGCTCGCGCAGCGCCAGTGCGCGACGCGCGGTGCGCTCCGCCTCGGCCAGCGAGCGATGGTTGTTGGCCTGCACGACCGCGAGCTGGCTCAGCGCATCGGCCGCGGCCAGCGGCTGGTCGACGCCGGCTGCCAGATAGCCCTCGACCGCCTGGCCGAGCAGCTCGGTGGCGCGGGCGCTCTCGCCGATGTGGCGGTACGCGGTGCCGAGCACGTCGAGCATGCGCGCGCGGACCGCCGGCGCGGCCTGCAGATCGCTGCCGATCCGCGCGGCGCCCTGATCGAGCACGTCGCGCGCGCTGATGTCGCGCGCATGGCCCGAGCGCGGGTTCGAGACCTCGAACACCGACACGAGGTACGCACTGACCTGCTCGGCGGTCGCCGCCTGCAGCCGCGCGTCTCGCTCGGCGCGGACCGCACGGTCGCGCTCGGCGACTAGGCCGGCCGTGAACGCCGCGACCACGCCCGCCAGCGCCGCGCCGGCGACGAACAGCGGCCAGCGCCGCTGCAGCAGGCGCAGCGCCACGTAGGCCGGCGTCGGCGGCCGTGCGCGGACCGGACGGCGCGCCAGATGGCGGCCGACGTCGGCCGCGAGCAGGTCGACCGAGGCATAGCGCATCGCCGGGTCGGCGGCGGTCGCGCGCAGCACGATCGCATCGAGGTCGCCGCGCAGGCGGCCACCCCACGGCACGGCGGCGGCCAGCGCGCTCGGGCAGACCTCGGCGGCGCCGAGCCGGGTGATCGTGTGATCGGCCTGATCGAGGCGCGCGCGGCGGCCGGTCAGGAGTTCGAACAGGATCAGGCCGAGCGCGTAGACGTCGCTGGCGACCGTGACGTCCTCGCCGCGCAGCTGCTCGGGACTGGCGTAGCGCGGCGAGAACCAGTCGGCATCGGCCGCCGCGGGCTCGTGGTCGAGCGCGCGCGCGATGCCGAAATCGAGCAGCACCGGCGTGCCGTCCTCGCGCACCAGCACGTTGGACGGCTTGAGGTCGCAGTGGACGATCAGGCGCTGATGCGCGAACTGCACGATGCGGCAGACCTGCACGAACAGGCCGAGCCGCGCCGTCAGGTCCAGGCCGCGCTCGCTGCACCAGCGGTCGATCGGCACGCCCTGCACGTATTCCATGACCAGGTACGGCTGGCCGCGCAGGGTCGCGCCGCCGTCGAGCAGACGCGCGATGCCTGGATGCTGCAGGCTGGCCAGGATCTGGCGCTCGCGCGCGAAGCGGGCGACGACGTCGGCGCCCTGCGGGCCGCGCACGATCTTGAGCGCCGCCTGCTGGCGGAAATGACCATCGGCGCGCTCGGCCAGATGGACCGTGCCCATGCCGCCGCGGCCGAGCTCGCGCTGCAGCCGCCAGGCGCCGATCCGCTCGCCGGCACCCGGCGCGGGGGGCGCCGCAGACGCAGGCGCCGGTCCGGCCGCGACCGTCGGCGCATCGGGTTCGGTGCCGGCCCCGGAGCGGCCGAGCGGCAGCGTCGGGCCGTCGGCCGCGTCGGCGGGTGCGTCGGGAGGAGGGGCGCCGGCCATCGTCGGTTCGCGCGTTTGCTGTCGGGCGGTTCCGGGTATCGCAGCCGGATGCGTGAGTATAAGCCGCGCCGTGCCGCGTGCCGCGCGGCCTCAGGCGTCGTCGGCCGGCACGTCGGCCTCGCTGCCGCGCGAGACGACGACCGCGGCGGCCAGGTCGCCGGTGACGTTGAGCACCGTGCGGCTCATGTCGAGCAGGCGGTCGACGCCGAGGATCAGGCCGATGCCCTCCGGCGGCACGCCGACCATCGCACAGATCATCGCGATCACCGGCAGCGAGCCGGACGGCACGCCGGCGGTGCCGATGCCGCCGAGGATGCACACGAACATCACCGTCAGCTGCTGCCACAGCGTCAGATCGACGCCGAAGAACTGCGCGAGGAACAGCACGGTCACGCCCTCGAACAGCGCGGTTCCGTTCTGGTTCGCGGTCGCGCCGATCGTCAGCACGAAGCGCGCGACCCGCGGCGGCAGCCGCAGCTCCTCCTCGGCCACCTTCAGCGCGGTCGGCAGCGTCGCGTTGCTCGATGAGGACGTGAACGCCATGACGATCGCCTCCTGCGATCCGCGGAAGAACGCCAGCGGCGACATGCCGCCGAACCAGCGCACCGCGACCGAGTAGACGACGAAGAAGTGGATCGCCATCGCCAGCAGCGCCACGCCGACGTAGCCGGCCAGCTTGACCAGCAGCTCCCAGCCGAACAATGCGGCCAGGTTGAACACCAGGCACGCCACCGCGTACGGGGCCAGCCGGATCACGCCGTGGATCAGCGTCATCGAGATCTCGAAGACGCCCTGGAAGAACTCCTTGACGCGCTCGGTGGCCGGCGTGCGCGTGGCGACCATGCCGATGCCGAAGATCAGCGCGAAGAACATCACCGCGATGATGTCGTTGGACGCCGCGGCGCGGACCACGTTGTCCGGCACGATCTGCACCAGCAGCGAGACGCCGCTGGCCTGCTGGCTGCTGGCGACGATCGTCTCGGCGCGGTCGGCCGCGTCGCTGATCAGCGACTGCGCGACCGCCGGATCGATGCCGTCGCCGGGACGGAACAGGTTGACCAGGGTCAGGCCGATCACGACCGCGATCGAGGACACCACGATCGTGTAGACCAGGGTACGCCCGCCGATCCGGCCGAGCGAGCGGATGTCGCCCATCTCGGCGACGCCGAGCACCAGCGCCGAGAAGATCAGCGGAATCACCAGCATGAACAGCAGGCGCAGGAAGATCTGGCCGACCGGCTGCGTCACGTAGCTGGTCAGCGCCTGCAGCCACGGCGCGTCGGCACCGGCGAACAGGTGCGCGGCCAGGCCGGCGACGAGGCCGATGACGAAGCCCAGCAGCAGGCGTAGATGCAGCGACATGGCGTTTCCCCCGGTGACGGCCAGACCGAAGCCTACCGTCCGCCGGTGCCGGCGCCTAGGCGTCGAGGCCACCGCTGCGGCCGTAGCCGCAGCCGTTCGTGCCGGGAGAAACAAGAAAAAGGCCGGCTTGCGCCGGCCTTCTTCAGTGGCTTCATCGGACTGCCGATCAGCCGCCGCTGCCGCCGAAGCGGTAGTTGATCTCGGCGAAGATCGAACGGCCGTAGGCGTCGTAGTTGGCCGAGTCGTAGTACGGATAGGTCGTATTGGACCGGTCCTTCGGCGGACGCTTGTTGGTGACGTTGTTGGAGATCAGCGAGAGCGTCAGGTCGTCGACCGTATAGCTGACGCTGGCGTTGTAGGTGGTCCACGGACCGATCGTGTCGACCTCGTTGAACGCCAGGGTCTTGCCGCGGCGCTGGCCGTAGACGGTCGTGCTGAAGCCGCCGACGTTCCAGGTCACGCTGGCGCTGGCCCGCCACTTCGGATCGCGCGGATAGCTCAGGAACGTCAGCTCGTCGATCGTCGGGTCACCCACGTAGGTGATCGACTCGTGCTTGAGCAGCGTGTTGTAGTCCGCGCCGAAGATGAAGTCGCCGATCGAGGCGGTCTGCAGACGGTACTGCATGTTCGCGGTGATGCCGCGGACCTTCTCCTTGGAGACGTTGATCGGATAGGTACGGACCAGGTTGATCGCCGAGGTGTTCGGACCCGGCGGCGTGAGGTTGCGGTCGACCAGACCGAGCACGGCCACGCAGTTGGGCGAGTTGATGTCGACCGGCGAGCCGCCGACCGTCGAACCGCGACGGCAGTCGGCCTCCAGCTGCAGGATCTCGTCGAGCGAACGGGCCTGGACCTGGTCGTCGATCTTGATCTCGTACAGGTCGGCCTTGAACGCCAGGTTCGCCGTCGGCGACCAGACCACGCCGATCGTCGCCGACTTGGCGTTGACGTTCTTGAGGTCGAGGTTGCCCGACTGCACGCCGGAGATCTGCTCGTTGTTGTAGCGACAGGTGTCGAAGTCGACGTTGTCGCCGAATTCCTCGCGGCAGCGGTAGTAGTCGGTATTGCCCGGCTCGTAGAAGCCGCTCTCGCCCTGGTACAGGCCGGCCATGTCCGGTGCGCGGAACGCCGTTGCATAGGTACCGCGCAGCAGCAGCGAGTCGACCGGACGGAACTCCAGACCGAGTTTGTAGGTGAACTTCTCGTCGCTGCGGCCGGAGGCCTTGTACTGGTCGTAACGCGCCGAACCGGTCGCGGTCAGCATGCTGGTCAGCGGCGCGTTCATCTCGGCCGCGATCGCATAGCGGTCACGCTTGCCGTAGCCCTGGGTGCCCGAGAGACCCCAGACCTCGCCGGCGACCAGACGCGGATCGGGCTTGTCGTCCCAGAGCTGGTTGCCGGCCTCGATCAGCGCCGCGAAGCCGACCGGACCGGCCGGCAGCTCGAACAGGCTGAGATTGGTGACGGTCGCGTTGACCTTCTGCGTGTAGGTGTGCGACTCGCCGCGGATGTAGTCGCTGAACGAGCGGTACTGGTCCGGGGTGATGACCGAGTAGAACCGATCCCAGTTGACGTTGTAGACCGGATACGCGTCGAAGAACGGATCGGTCGCGCCGGCGACCGGGTCGCCGAGGAAGTAGCGGTCGACCAGCGCCGCGAGCGGCTTGAGCTGCTTGGAGCGCACGACGTTGTCGGAGCGGTGGTAGTAGACGTCGTAATCCCAGTTCGAGTCGCCGAAGGTACCGCGCAGGCCGAGCTGGCCGACGTAGGTCTTGTTGCGGTCGAAGCTGTTGTTGAGGCCGAAGATGCCGCTGTAGGACGAGTCGAACACGTGCTGCAGCGAGATGATCGAGCCGACGGTCGGATCGTAGAACGGACCGGCGCCGGCGCCGCTGCCCCACCAGCTGTAGCTGGAGCCGGCGAAGTACTCGACCGTGTTGACGTTGTACATCAGGCTGCCGTACGCCTGGGTGTTGTCGTTGACGTCGAAGACGCCCTTGACGTAGCCGTTGGCCGAGCGGCGGTCGTTCATGATCGACGAGTAGCCGTTGGTCAGCGGCGAGCCGCAGGCGAAGCCGCGGCCGAGGTTGTCCTCGAACCGGCGCACCGTGCCGCCGTAGGCGCTGGAGACGCGGTCGCACCAGGCGCCCGGATCGACGAAATCGTCGGCGACCTCGCCGAGCAGATCGCGCACGAGGTAGTTGAACGAGCCCTGGCCGCGGCCGCTCGGGTTGTCGAGCGTGGAATCCATCCAGCTGCGCTGGAAGCGGTAGATCGGCTCCTGGTTGCGCAGCTCCAGGCTGTAGATCAGGTTGAAGCGGTCCCAGCTGTTGCCGCCGGTGAACTGCAGGCGCTGGCTGTCGCCGCCGCCCTCCGAATAGCCGCCCACGCGCAGATTCAGCGCGTAGCCGTCCATCTTCTGCTTCAGCACGATGTTGACGACGCCGGCGATCGCGTCGGAGCCGTAGATCGCCGACTGATTGCCCGGCAGGATGTCGATGCGCTCGACCATCGCCATCGGGATCGAGGAGATGTCGACGAAGTTGCCCGAGCCGTTGTACAGCAGCGGGTAGTCGGCCATCGGACGGCCGTCGATCAGGTACAGCGTGAATCCGGGATCCAGGCCGAACAGGCTCAAGGTCTCGGCGCCCTGCGTGAAGCTGGCCGAGGTCTGCGCGCCCTGCACGCCGCCGGTCGCCTGCGGCAGTGCGCGCAGCACGTCCGACACGCTGCCGAAGCCCTTCTTGGTGATCTCCTCGTTGGTGATCGTGATGACCGGCGAGGCGGTCTCGACCTGCGAGCGCTTGATCAGCGAGCCGGTGACGGTCACCGCCTCCAGCTGTTCGGCGTTCCCGGCGGCGGCGCCTTCCTGATCCTGCGCCAGCGCCGGAACGGCGAAGAGCGGCAGGGCCAGCGTGGCGGTGATGGCTGCGACCAGCATTTTGCGTTGCATGTTCTTTCCTCTCGTGACATGGGAGTCCGCATGCGACCGCCCTGCGAACCGATCGGGTCTTTTCGTCGTCGCGAACAGCCGAGCGGACGGTCCGAGCCGCCGTTGCACGGCTCGGACCGTCGTCCGGCGGATTCCTTTCCGGCAGGCGTTGAACGAGGCCCCACCAAGGCCACACCTGCCTTCCGGCGCCCGGCTCTTCGCGATTGAAAACGAAGACCTTCGTACTTGATCCGCGCGATCAGCCCTGACGGGGATCGATCGACGTGCGTCGCACGTCTCGGCGGATGCGTTCGATGCGAACTTTAACCTCGCTCGAACGATATACGAATCTCATCGTAATGAACGCTTGTCAAGTGACCAACGGCACGTGACCGCGCCGTTGGGCGCTCTGCCACGGCATCCGCGCAGCCGCTGCACCGCATCGGGTGCACGAACGGGGCGCCTCTGCGCGTCGGCGCAGCGCCGATGCCGCCGCGCCGCGCCCGCACCAGCGCTGTACGCGCGCTGCCGATCGTCCAGCCGGCATGCCTGCAGTGCGCACGAGAACCGCCGCACTCGCAGCCGGCGACGGCACCGCCACGCGGCGACCGGACACCGGCCCGCTCGCCCCGACGGCCGGGGAACCGGCGCGCCGGGCGGCGCGCGCACGCGGGCATCGATCGCGGCGATTGCCGTATGATCCGGCCCGACGGCCCCGTAGCTCAGTTGGATAGAGCGCGCCCCTCCTAAGGGCGAGGTCACAGGTTCGACTCCTGTCGGGGTCGCCACGTCGCCGACCGGCACGCGTGCCGGCCGGCGGCCGGCGGCGGTCCGTCGCGACGGACGCCGCCGGCACGGGGGCTCGGTGGGGGCTGGACAGGTGCGCAGCGGCGCGCCGGCGCATCACGCGGCCGGCACGCGCCATGCGCGGCGTATGACCTCCAACCGGGAGCAATCGATGAGTCCGAGCAAGGTGATGGCCGGCGAAGAGCGAGGCTGGATCGTGCCGATCGGCGGGGCCGAGGAGAAGGAGAGCAGTCCGCGCATCCTCGAGCGCTTCGTGCGCGTGTGCGGCGGCGGCGATGCGGACATCGTCGTGATCCCGACCGCGAGCCGCCAGGCCGACACCGGCGCGCGCTACGAGAAGATCTTCCGCGAGCTCGGCGCCGAGCGCGTCGACGCGCTGGACTTCGCGCACCGCGACGACGGCAAGCGCGACGACCGGCTGCGCCGCATCGAGCAGGCCAGCGGCATCTTCTTCACCGGCGGCAACCAGCTGCGCATCTCGACGATCCTCGGCGGCACACCGGCCGCCAAGCTGATCCGCACCCGCAACGCCAGCGGCATCACCGTCGGCGGCACCAGCGCCGGCGCCAGCATCCTCAGCGAGCACATGATCGCGTTCGGCGACGAGGGCTCCTCGCCGAAGGCCGGCAGCGTGCGGCTGGCGCCCGGGCTCGGGCTGACCAACCGCTTCGTGATCGACCAGCACTTCCGCCAGCGCGACCGGCTCGGCCGCCTGGTCACGGCGCTGGCATTCAATCCGTTCGCGGTCGGCATCGGCCTGGACGAGGACACGGCCGCGTTCATCGCGCCGGACAATACGCTGGAGGTCGAGGGCACCGGCGCGGTCACGGTCGTCGACGCCGACGGCGTGCAGTTCTCGTCGATGGCGCAGGTCGAGGAGGGCCAGCCGGTCTGCCTGCTCGGCCTGACCGTCCACATCCTGACCGCCGGCGCGACGTTCAACCTGCACACGCGCAAGGCTTCGGCCGGCACGCTGGCCCGGGCCTGAGCCGGTGCGCGACGCCGGACGGCCCGCACGCGACGTCGCTGCCCGCTTCGCATCGTCGCGCCCGGCCATCCGCGAACCGGACGTCCGCCGCGCCCCATCGCTCCGGGTCCCGCGCACCGCCCCCCGAACCGATCCACCCCATCAGATCCGATCGCCCACGACTCATCGAACCCGATTCATTGACAGCAGCTTCGACCCCACCGCCAGAGGTCCCCATGCGCATTCTCGATCGCTCCGTCTACGTCGGTCCCTCGCTGTACGCCCACTTCCCGGTGATCCGCCTGGAGCTGGACCTCGGTCCGCTGGAAGCCTGGCCGACCGGCCGGCTCGGGCCGGCCTTCGTCGACGGACTGGTCGCGGCGCTGCCGACGCTGGCCGAGCACGGCTGCTCGTACCGCGAACCGGGCGGCTTCCTGCGGCGCATGCGCGAAGGCGAAGGCACCTGGCTCGGCCACGTGCTCGAGCACGTCGCGATCGAACTGCAGAACGTCGCCGGCGAGCAGGTCACGTTCGGCAAGACGCGCAGCGTCGGTGACGACCGGCCGGGCGTCTACACGGTCGTCTACGAGTACGCGCAGCGCGAGGAAGGCATCGCCGCCGGCGAGCTCGCGATGAAGCTGATCGCCTCGCTGCTGCCTGCCGAGCTGCGCCCGTCCGGCAGCGTGCCGGCCGACTGGACCTTCGACGAGGCGCGCGACGAGTTCATCCGCTACGCGCAGCGCCGCGCGCTGGGACCCTCGACCGCCTCGATCGTGCGCGCGGCCGAGGAGCGCGGCATCCCATGGCTGCGCATGAACGACCAGTCGCTGATCCAGCTCGGCCACGGCCGCTACCAGCAGCGCATCCAGGCCACCGTCACCGGCCGCACGCCGCACATCGCGGTGGAGCTGGCCAGCGACAAGGAGGAGACCAACAAGATCCTGTCCTCGCTGGGCCTGCCGGTGCCGCGCCAGGAACTGGTGCAGACCGAGTCCGGCGCGCTGCGCGCGGCGCGCAAGCTCGGCGGTGCGGTCGTGACCAAGCCCTACAACGGCAACCACGGCCGCGGCATCACGATCAACATCGCCAGCGACGAGGAGATCGCCGCCGGTTTCGCGGCCGCGCGCGAGCATTCGCGCTCGGTCATCGTCGAGACCTACGTGCACGGCGACGACCACCGGCTGCTGGTCGTCAACGGCGAGCTGGTCGCGGCGACCCGGCGCACGCCCGGTCACGTCGTCGGCGACGGCCGCCACACCGTCGCCGAGCTGGTCGAGATCGTCAACCAGGACCCGCGCCGCGGCGTCGGCCACGAGAAGGTGTTGACCAAGCTCAGCCTCGACGCGCAGGCCGAGCTGATGCTCGCGCGCGCCGGCCACGTCGCCTCCAGCGTGCCGGCCGACGGCGAGGTGGTCTATCTGCGCTCGACCGCGAACCTCTCGACCGGCGGCACCGCCACCGACGTCACCGACATCATCCATCCGGACAATCGCGCGATGGCCGAGCGCGCGGTCCGCGCGATCGGCCTGGACGTCGGCGGCGTCGACTTCATCTCGCCGAACATCGCCGAGAGCTACAAGTCCGTCGGCGGTGCGATCTGCGAGGTCAACGCCGCGCCGGGCTTCCGCATGCACGTCAGCCCCAGCGACGGCACGCCGCGCGACGTCGCCGGCCCGGTCGTGGATCTGCTGTTTCCGCGCGGCACGCCCTCGCGCGTGCCGATCGCCGCGTCACCGGCACCAACGGCAAGACCACGACCGCGCGCATGCTCGCGCACATCGCCAAGATGGCCGGCTACACGCCGGGCCTGACCACGACCGACGGCGTCTACATCGACGGCCAGCGCACGGTCGAGGGCGACATGACCGGACCGGTCTCGGCGCGCATGGTGCTGGCCGATCCGCAGATCGACCTGGCCGTGCTCGAGACCGCGCGCGGCGGCCTGCTGCGCGCCGGCATGGGCGTGCCCGAGGTCGACGTCGCGGCCGTGCTCAACGTGCAGTCGGACCATCTGGGCCTCAAGGGCATCGACACGCTCGAGCAGCTGGCCGAGGTCAAGCGCATCGTGGTCGAGGTCGCGCGCGACTGCGCCGTGCTCAACGCCGACGATCCGAACGTGCTCAAGATGTCCGGCTACACCGACGCCAAGGTCATCTGCTACGTGACGATGAACCTGTCCCATCCGCTGGTGCGCGAGCACGTGCGCGCCGGCGGCCGCGCCTGCGCGCTGGAGGCCGGCGTCAACGGCCACATGATCACGCTCTACGACAAGAGCAGCCACATCCCGCTGATGTGGACGCATCTGATCCCGGCGACACTGGAAGGCCGTGCGCTGCACAACGTGCAGAACGCGATGTTCGCCGCGGCGCTGGCGTTCTCGCTCGGCATCAAGCTCGACGCGATCCGGCAGGGCCTGCGCACGTTCGACACCACGTTCTTCCAGGCGCCCGGCCGCATGAACGTGTTCAACGAGCATCCGTTCAAGGTGCTGATGGACTACGGCCACAACGCGCACGCGGTCGGCGTGATGACCGACCTCGCGCAGCGTCTGGACGTGACCGGCCGGCGCATCGTCGTGCTGGCCGGCCCGGGCGACCGCCGCGACGACGACCTGCGCGCGATCGCCGACGCGGTCGCCGGCCGCTTCGACCGCTACGTCGTGCGTCGCGACGACGGCCTGCGCGGACGCGACGGCGACGAGGTACCGCGCATCATTGCCGCCGCCCTGCGCGAGCGCGGCGTGCCGGCCGAGGCGATCGACGTGATCCCCGACGAACAGCAGGCGGTCGACCACGCGCTGCGCAGCGGCCGCCCCGGCGATCTCGTGCTGATCTTCGCCGATGCGCTGACGCGCACCTGGAAGCAGATCACCAAGTTCCGCCCCGAGGGCGCCCCGCCGGCCGCCGAGCGCGGCGAACCGGTGCTGCTGACGACGCCGGCCGAGGAGGCGATCACGGTCGACATGGAAGGCCTGGTCCGCGACGAGCGCGGCATCCGCTTCGCTCGCGAGAGCGACGACTGACGCATGCGCGAAGCGTTCGAGGACTCGCGCCGGCTGACCGGCATCAATCCGTACTTCGCGCAGCCCGGCGCGGCCCTGGAGACCGCGCCGGGGCTCGCCGTCGGCGCGGAGCGCATCGCGCACTGGCAGGCCGGCGTCGCCGCGGCGCGGCACGCGCTCGGCTGGCCGGCGGCGCCGCTGCATGCGCGCCCGCATGCGAGCGGCGCGACGCTGGCGTTCGCGGCGCCGCCGGACCAGCTCTACGCGGCGACCGAGGTCAACGAATGGGCCTGGGAATCGGCGCTCGGCGAGGCCGCGACGGCGTTCGCGCAGCGCCATGCGCCCGGCTATGCCGCGGCCTGGGACCCGGCCGGCGCGCTGGCGACGCTGCGTGCCCTGGCCGCGGCCGAGGCGCAGCCGGCGCTGACCGCCCTGCTCGACGCGGCGGCCGTCCGTGCGCTGCCGGCGCTGCTCGACGATCAGGCGCTGACGCTCGGTGAGGGCAGCGGCGCACGGACCTGGCCGCGCGAGGCGCTGCCGGCGCCGGCCGAAGTGCCGTGGGCACAGCTGCATGCGATTCCGGTCGCCCTGGTCACCGGCTCCAACGGCAAGACCACGACGACGCGGCTGACCGTCGCGATGCTGGCCGCACACGGCCTGGTCTGCGGCTACAGCTCGACCGACGGTGTCGTCGTGGACGGCCAGGCGCTCGAGGACGGCGACTACTCAGGCCCCGGCGGCGCGCGCGCGGTGCTGCGCGACGTCCGCGTGCAGGCCGCCGTGCTCGAGACCGCGCGCGGCGGCATCCTGCGCCGCGGCCTGGCCGTCGCCGGCGTGCAGGCGGCCCTGGTCACCAACGTCAGCGCCGATCATTTCGGCGAGTACGGCATCCACGATCTGGACGACCTGGCCGCGGTCAAGCTGGTCGTCGGCGAAGCGCTCGCCGCCGACGGCGTGCTCGTGCTGAACGCCGACGACGCGCGGCTGCGCGCGCACGCGCAGCGGCCGGGACGGCGCCTGGCCTGGTTCGCGCTCGACGCCGACCATCCGCAGCTGGGCCAGGCGCACGCGGCCGGCCGGCCGGTCTGCGGCGTGCGCGACGGACGGCTGATGCTCGGCCTCGACGGCGTCGAACACGATCTGGGCGCGATCGCGGCGATGCCGCTCAGCGTCGGCGGCCGCGCCTGCTACAACGTCGCCAACCTGGCCGGCGCGGCCGTGCTGGCCGCGGTGCTCGGCGTCGCCCCGGCGACGATCGGCGCGGTGCTGGGCCGCTTCGGCCGCCGCAATGCCGACAACCTCGGCCGGCTGATGCGCTGGTCGCTCG
Organism: Dokdonella sp.; assembly: GCA_024707225.1. Taxonomy (GTDB): domain Bacteria; phylum Pseudomonadota; class Gammaproteobacteria; order Xanthomonadales; family Rhodanobacteraceae; genus Dokdonella. The sequence continues at coordinate 289,856 of JANQAE010000004.1, forward strand.
GCGGCGCATCGGTCTGGCTCGACTATGCGCACAATCCGGCCGGCCTGGAGGGCCTGATCGAGGTCCGCGCGCGGCGCGGACGGACCGGCCGGCCGGTTCGCGCTGGTGCTCGGCCAGGCCGGCAACCGCGAGGACGCCGACATCCGTGCGCTGGCGGCGACGGCGGCGCGGTTCGCGCCGGACCTGGTCGTGCTCAAGGACATCGAGAGCTATCTGCGCGGGCGCGCCAGCGGCGAGATCGCGGCGATCCTCGCCGACGAACTGCAGCGCCACGGCGTGCCGGCCACGGCGCTGCGCACCTGCCTGGACGAGGTCGAGGCGGTGCGCACGGTGCTGCGCTGGGCGCGCGCCGGCGACAGCCTGGTGCTGCCGGTGCACGACGCGGCCGCGCGCGCGGCCGCGTCGCGCTGCTCGACCGCCTAGCCGATCAGGCCTGGCAGCCCGGCCAGCCGCTGCCCGAGGCCGGCTGAGCCGCCGCGACGGTTGCGCGGCGGGGCGGCCGGACCCATTTGCTAGAATCGCCGATCTTTGCGCGCCGCTCCTCGGCGCGATCCGCCCTTTCCGCAGGAGTTTCCATGTCCGCTGACATTCTCGAGGCGCTCGGCCTCGGCGCCCTCAATTCCGGCACGTATCTGGGCCGGGGCGAGTGGTCCAAGACCACTGACGCCGGCACGCTGACCTCGGTCAATCCGACGACCGATACCGTGATCGCCAAGGTCCACGCGAGCAGCGCCGCCGACTACGAGACCGTCATCGCGCGTGCGCAGGCCGCGTTCAAGATCTGGCGCACGACGCCGGCGCCGCGCCGCGCGAGGCCGTGCGGCTGTGCGGCGAGGCGCTGCGCGCGCACAAGGACGCGCTCGGCTCGCTGGTCGCGCTGGAGATGGGCAAGAGCAAGCCCGAGGGCGACGGCGAAGTGCAGGAGATGATCGACATCGCCGATTTCGCGGTCGGCCAGAGCCGCATGCTGTACGGCTACACGATGCATTCGGAGCGTCCCGGCCATCGCATGTACGAGCAGTACCACCCGCTCGGCCTGGTCGGCATCATCAGCGCGTTCAACTTCCCGGTCGCGGTCTGGGCGTGGAACTCGTTCCTCGCCGCGATCTGCGGCGACATCTGCATCTGGAAACCGTCGAACAAGACGCCGCTGACCGCGATCGCCTCGATGCGCATCTGCAACGAGGCGCTCGCCGCCGGCGGCTTCCCGGACCTGTTCTTCCTGATCAACGACGCCGGCACCGAGCTGGCCGAGCGCTTCGTCGACGACACGCGCATCCCGCTGATCAGCTTCACCGGCTCGACCCAGGTCGGCCGCCGCGTCGGCGAGCGCGTCGCGCGCCGCATGGGCCGCAGCCTGCTCGAGCTCGGCGGCAACAACGCGATCATCCTCGACGAGAGCGCGGACCTGAAGCTGGCGATTCCCGGCATCGTGTTCGGCGCGGTCGGCACCGCCGGCCAGCGCTGCACGACGACGCGGCGCCTGCTCGTGCACGCCTCGATCTACGACACCGTGCTCGCCTCGCTGGTCAAGGCGTACCAGCAGGTCGAGGGCAAGATCGGCGATCCGACCGATCCGGCCAATCTGATGGGGCCGCTGAACAGCCGCGGCGCGGTCGAGGCGTTCCTGGCCTCGATCGAGAAGGCCAAGGCGGCCGGCGGCACCGTCGTGACCGGCGGCACCGCGATCGAGCGTCCCGGCCACTTCGTGCTGCCGGCGATCGTCACCGGCCTGAAGAACAGCGACGAGGTGGTCCAGCACGAGACCTTCGCGCCGATCCTCTACGTCATGAAGTACGAGACGATCGACGAGGCGATCGAGATGCAGAACGGCGTGCCGCAGGGCCTGTCCTCGTCGATCTTCACGCAGAACCTCAAGGTCGCCGAGCAGTTCCTGTCGGCGGCGGGCTCCGACTGCGGCATCGCCAACGTCAACATCGGCACCTCCGGCGCCGAGATCGGCGGCGCGTTCGGCGGCGAGAAGGAGACCGGCGGCGGCCGCGAGTCCGGCTCGGACGCGTGGAAGGTCTACATGCGCCGCCAGACCAATACGATCAACTACTCCGACGCATTGCCGCTGGCGCAGGGCATCAAGTTCGATCTGTAGGCGATGGCGTTCGCGCGCGGCAGGCCGTCGAGGCGTCGCCGCGCCGATCGTCAGTCGCCGATGCGGCCAGGCCGTGCCGGTCGCACCGGTCCGGACGGACCTGTGCAGGACGCCTGCTGAGTGCATCGAGGCGCGCGCGGCGGTCCGACCGATGCGCCTCGCACAGGGGCCGCCACAGCCGAGTCGGAACGGCTTCCGCGGCGGTGCGCGGCAGGCCGCGCCGCAGCCGGGAGGGCAGCGGCGCGTCCGGAGTCCGCGCGATCACGGATCGGCGTCGAACCCATCCGCCAGCAGCGTATCGGGAGCGCCGGCGCAGTCGCGATACCACGGCGTCGTGCCCGTCACCGTATCCCAGAGCAGCGAGGGCTGCGGTTCGAGTGCGTTCGGGCACAGGCCGCTCAGGCCCGGATCCAGGAAGCTCGGCGGCACCGGCGGTGCGCCGCTCAGGCGGTTGTAGGCGACGTCGAACTCGACCAGACCTATCCGCGCGATCATCGGAATCGCACCGGTCAGGTAATTGTGGCTGGCACTGAAGAACGACAGGGCATGCAGACCGTCGAAGCTCGGCAGCGGTCCGGTCAGGCGATTGTGGTCCAGGCGCAGCTCGCCCAGCTGTGCCATACCGGTGAACGAGGGGATCGTGCCGGTCAGGCGATTGTTCGAGACGTTGAAGTAGATCAGCGCGTTGAGCCCGGCAATCGGCGGGATGCTTCCGCTGAAGGCGTTGTCGTTGCCGTGGAAGTATTCGACGGCCGGCAGCGCGGCGAGATCGGGCAGCGGTCCTTCGAAGCGGTTGCCGGCCAGATCGATGCCACGCAGGCGCGGACAGGCGGTCAACCCGGCGACGCCGCCTGCAAGACGATTGCGGGCGAGATTGAGGGCCTGCAGGTTCGGCGCGCCGGTCAGCGAGGGCAGCGTCCCCTCGATCAGGTTGTCGGCAGCGCTGAAACCGGTCAGCGCCGCGAGCCCGTCGAACGGGCCACCGAGGGCGGTCAGTCGGTTCTGACTGAAGTCGACCTCGATCAGTGACGCAAGGCCAGCGATCACCGGCACGCTGCCCTCGAGCTGGTTGCGCGCCACGTTGAACAGCTCCAGGCTGCCGAGTCCGGTCAGCGCCGGAATCGTGCCGGTCAGCGCATTGCTCGACACGTCGTAGCGGCGCAGTGCCGGCAGCGCACCGAACGCCGGAAGGGCGCCCGTCAGCGCGTTGTTGCGGACGTGGAACGTATGCAGATGCACGAGCCCGTCCAGCGCCGGCAGCGAGCCGGTCATGCCGGGACTGTGGTTGACGACGTACATCGGATGCTGGCTCAGATCGAGCAGCTCCAGTTGCGCCACGCCCGCCAGCGACGGGAACGTGCCGCTGAAGAAGTTTGCACCCAGGTCCAGCACGCGCAGGTCCGGCAGCGCCGACAACGGCGGCAGCGTGCCGTACATCCAGTTGTCATACAGATCGAGGCCGACGATGGTGGACTGGTCCGGCGAGCAGACCACCCCATACCAGCTGCACTCGGTGCCGGGCGGCCCGTTCCAGCCGGCATCGCTGTCCCAGTACTGCCCGTACATCTGGACGTAGAAATTCAGCAGGAACTGCCGCTGCGAAGCCGGTATCGCCGCGTGCACGGCGGCACTGGCGCACATCGCCAGCACGAGCGCCAGCGCGCGCACGATGCGCCCGCGCGAGCGGTCGCCTGCGCCGCGGCGCAGGTGCGCCGGGACGCGATCGGCCGCCGCAGCGCGCGCGCCGGTTCCCGGCGCGCTGCGTGAAGACCGGCCGTTCGGGGCCGGGTATCTGATCGTGTTCATCCGCTTGACCTCATCTGCGATGTTCATGGCGTGGCGCGGCCTCATTCGAACCCGTCGGCGAAGATCGTCTCGCCGTCCGACGGCGACTCGAACGCCCCGATGTCCGGCGCCGGCCCGGCGCCACGCGGATGACCGGCGCCGCGCTGGTCGAACGCCAGGTTCAGCGCATTGCTGCCGGCGTCGCGTGCCGGACTGCCGGCCAGCAGCGCATGCGTCGGCGTCCATCCGCCGTTGTCCGCGAGCGGTGCCAGCAGCGGATCGCCATCGAGCGTGCCGGCCGGCACCGGCAGGTTCGAGTCACCGATCAGGTCCTGCGCGCCGACCACGGCGAATGCCTTCGGCGGGGGGCTGCCGAAGGTGTCGACGAACAGATCCGCGGCACCCTTCTCGGTCGCGTTCGCCGCGATGATCGAGCTGCTGATCTTCGGCGGGTAGGACTGATCGTAGAGCGCGAACAGCCCCAGACGCGGCATGATGCCGCCGCCTCCCAGCACCGCCTCGTTGAAGGCCACCGTGCTGTTGTCGATGCGAATGCCGCTGAACAGCACCCAGATGCCGCCGCCCTGGCTGCTGGCGGTATTGCCGGAGACGGTGCTGTTGACGAGGCTGAGGGCGTCTTCGCTGAAGCCGGCCTCGTTGAGCGAGATCCCGCCGCCGCTGGAGGCCTGGTTGCCGGCGACCGTGCAGCCGCTCAGCGTGAGCCGGCCCGACGTGTGGATGCCGCCGCCCATGCCCTGCACGGTCGTGAAGCCCGGCCCGGCCAGATACGGCGCGCCGAGGGCCACATTGTCGTGGATGAAGCTGTCGTCGATCGTCGACGGCGCGGTACCGACGAAGATGCCGCCGCCCAGGGCTTCGCCCTGCACCGCCCGCGCCGTGCTGTGGCTGACCGCGCGAGCGCTCCATCCGCAGCCCGTCGTCCACGGCCAGCGCGCCGCCGTGCACCCAGCTCTGCTCGGTATCGGATGCCCGTGCCGTGCACTGTTCGATCATCGTGTCGGCGATGACTGCCTGGTGGGCGCTGATGCAGCCGCCGTATGCGCGGTCCACGGCGTCGACCAGGCAGCCGCTGACGCTACTCTCGAGCAGTTCGAGCCGGCCCGCGCTGAAGACGCAGCCGCCGCGCAGCGGATCGCCGGCACTCTTGCCGACGACCGTGCCGCCGCGGATGGTCAGGCCGCGGATCGCCAGCGTCCCCGTCCCCTCATGAGCGAGAACGCGATCCAGCCCGCCGGCGTCGAGCGTCAGCCGATCGGCGCCCGGTCCTATCACGGTCAGATCGTCCACGCCGACCGCCAGCGCGCCGCCGCTCAGCATGATGGTGTCGCAGTCCAGCGCGCTCAGATCGATGGTGTCGGCATTGCCGGCCGCTGCGAGCGCCGCCCGCAGGCTGCCGGCACCGTCGTCGCCGCAGTGCGTGACCGCCGGCGGCGCGCCGGCCGGTGCCGGCGGTCGAGCGGCCCAAGGTGCCTGTGCGGCGGCCGGCGCGGCCGCCAGCACGCAGGCGAGTGCCGTGAAGAGCGCGCGGCGCGGCGGCGTGCGGTGCGGTGAATGGATGGGTCGACGCATGGCTTTCCTCGATGGCTTGTGAACGGTGCACGTCCAATCCAACGGAGTTCGGCGGCCGAATCTGACATCGCATCTGCAATCAGTGAAAACCCGGCAATGCGACGAACGCGCCCGCATCGGCCGCTTCGTGCGCGCGCACGGCCGCGCCGAGCTGGTCGGCCCGACGCACCGCCGGCGCCGCGTCGGTACCGAGCGCGAGCGCCAGCGCGTCGCGGCGTGCCGCGAACTGCGCGGCCCAGTCCGGCTGCGGGGCGATCAGCGCCTGGGCCCACAACCGATGCAGCTCGCTGCGCAGCGTCGACGGCGACTGCGGACCGGTCGCAGCGGCGAACCCGGCCACCGCCTCGGCGAAACGATCGAGCGCGAGCACCGGATCGCCGTCGGCCAGCGCGCATCGTCCCAGTCCGTCGAGCATCTCGGCCGCGACCCAGCTCGGCGTGCTGCCGATCAGTGCGCGCAGCTCCTGCAATCCATGCGCGAACGCGGCTGCCGCCTCGCCGGTCCTGCGGCCCGCCAGCAGCGCCTCGCCACGCATCGCGGCCACCCGCGGCTCCAGCAGGCGCAGCCCGTAAGGATGCGCATCGACGATCGCCTCGGCCCGCAGCACCCGGTCGAGCGCCGCGTCGGTCCGGCCCTGGTCGAGCGCGAGCCGCGCGGACAGCAGCTCGGCCAGGAGCGCATGACGCTGATCCAGCGACAGCGCCCGCACGTCGGCGGTGCCCGCATCGTCCATCAGCGCGATGGCGGCGTCGGTCTCTCCGCGAACGGCGTGCCGCAGCGCCAGTCGGCGCCGCACGGCCCTCAGGATGACCGGCCCGTCGACCGCGTAGAACGCCGCCTTTGCCTGCAGCGGCACCAGCAGGGCGTAGGCCGCGTCGAATCGGCCCTGGGCGAGCAGGTCCGATGCCAGGTTGAGCTCGATGATGCCGCGATCGGCCTGCCGTGCGTCCGGCCGGCCGTCCAGGTGCGCCCGTGCGCGCTCGAGCAACCGTACCGCACCGCTGGCGTCGCCTTCGTCGCTGAGGAGCAGGGCGAGCTGATTGAGCGGCTCGACCAGATCGCCTGCGGCCGCCTCGCCGGCGGACTCGAGCATGGCGATCGAGGCCTGCAGATCCTCGGCACAGCCGCCGAACTGCTCTTCGGCGCACCGGGCGGCGCCGCGAACTTCAGCATCACGCCTTCCCAGCGCCCGCCGGGATCGAACGTGCGCGCAAACGACAGTGCGTGCTCGGCGCCTTCGCGCAGCGCGGCGGAACGGTCGAGCATCTGCAGCGCATCGAACAGCACGCGCGAACCGGTCAGGTAGTCCTCCGGTCGCCGCGCGCGCAAGGGTTCCAGTGCATCGACCGCCTGCCGCGCCACCGGCAGCGCCGCCTCGGGCATGAACAGGGCATTGAACGTGTCGGCGATCTGCGTGTTGAGCAGGGCGCGCGTCGGCGGATCGAGATCGTCGCGTGCGGACAATGCGGCGGCGGCCCGTTGCAGCATCTGCGCCGAGGCCGCCGTGCCGGCGTTCTGCGGATCGGCCTGGCGGAAGACGTCGTTCATGAAGCCGAGCAGCACCTCGGCGCGCCGGCGCTGATCCTCGGCGACCTGACGTTGACGCTCGGCCACCTCGCGCTGCTCGCGCTCGTTCTGGGCACGCTGCACGGCCAGCACGCTGCTGGTCAGCACGCCGGCGCCCAAAGCGGCGATCAGCGCCGCGGCAACGGCATGGCGGACCACCAGCTTGCGCGCCCGGTAGAGGAACGAGCCGCGCTGCGCGGCGACCGGCAAACCCCGATCCCAGCGTTCGAGGTCTTCGGCGAACGATTGCGCGGTCGCGTAGCGCTCGCGCGGATCCGCCGCGGCGGCCTTGGCGACGATCCGCTCCAGATCGCCGCGCAGCTGGCGCCGCAGCCGCTCCGGACCGCTGCTGCGCGCGCGCGCCACGCGCAGCTGGGCGGCCGGGTCCTCGGCGGCCAACGCGGCCAGCGCACGTTCCATCCGCGGCAGGACGGCATCGGCGCGCCGCGCCCGGAAGGCCGCCACCCCTGCCAGCAGTTCGTACAGCACCAGCCCGAGCTGGTAGACGTCGCTGACGGTGGTCGCCGCCTCGCCGCGCATGCGCTCGGGTGCGGCATAGGCCGGCGTCATAGCCAGGGCCAGCGTCTGCGTCTGCTGCGGCTCGGTGACGTCGAGCAGCTTGGCGATGCCGAAATCGAGCAGCTTGGGCGTACCCTCGCGATCGACCAGGATGTTCGACGGCTTGATATCGCGATGCAGGACCAGATTGCGATGCGCGAACTGCACGGCATTGCAGACCTGCACGAACAGACGCACGCGCGCCCGCACGTCCAGGCCGCGATGATCGCACCAGGCCGTGATCGGCTCTCCGTCGACGTAGTCCATCGCGAACCAGGACCGACCGGCCCGCGCGAATCCGGCATCGACCAGGCCGGCGATGTTCGGATGGTCGAGGCGGGCCAGGATGTGGCATTCGCGCCGGGTCCGCTCGGCCGGCACACCCAGGTCGCCGCGCACCATCTTCAGCGCGACCCGGCGCCGGATGTCGTCGGTACGCTCGGCCAGATAGACCTCGCCCATGCCGCCCAGGCCGAGCAGGTGCAGCAATCGGAATCGCTCGCCGATCACGCTGCCGGCCAGCGCACCGGCCGCCGGCCTGGTTGCGGCCGCAGCGCGTTCGGCCTCTTCCTCGGCCAGCGCCTCGGCCTCGCGCAACACCCAGCGCAACCGCTCGGCGAGCGTCGCGTCGGTGGCGGCAATCTCGGCCAGCAGAGGTTCGCGTGCGTCCGCCGCGCAATCGAACAGCTGACGGGTCAGCTCCCGCTCGTGCAACCGGCGGCGTTCCGGCAGTTCCACCTCAGTCGTCGAGCTGGTCGCGCAACCACAGGCGCGCGAGAGCGAAATCGCGATAGACGGTACGCTCGTCGACGCCCATCACCCCGGCCAGCTCGCGCACGGACAGGCCGACGAAATAGCGCAGCTCCACGGTGCGCGCCAGCCGCGGATCGACCGCCTCGAGCTCGCCGAGCGCGGCGTCGAGTTTCTCCAGGTCGGTATCGCGGGGGATCGGCAGCTGCATCGCCTCGATCAGATCCACCCGCTCCAGGCCGCCGCCGCGCTTCTCCGCTCGCGTGTGCCGCGCGTGGTCGATCAGCAGATTGCGCATGATGCGCCCGGCGACCTTGAACAGGTCGCGATGCGACTGGAACTGCAGGTCCTGTGCCTCCAGCAGCCGCATCAGCACATCGTTCACGAGCGCGGTCGGCTGCAGCGTGACCTGCGCCTGCCCGGCCAGACTGCCCGCCGCCATCGCCCGGAGTTCGGCGTAGACGCGCGGCAGCAGGGCATCGAGCGCGACCCGATCGCCGGCCTGCCAGCGGCCCAGCAGGACGGTGATCTCACCCGGATCGGAGCCTGCGGGGAGCGCTGGGCGCATGCGTTGACCTACCGGTACGGCGCTCCGCGCAGAGTGTGGCGGCGTCCTTGTGTCCGGCCCGCAGCGGACGCCGGGGCGGGTGTAGTATCGGCACAATTCGCGCCGACGGGAAATCCCGCGGCCCTACTGTCCGATCCGGCGCCGATGTCCCCTACCTCGCTCGACTCGACCCAGCGCTTCAGCGACCGCGTCGCCGACTACGTCCGCTACCGGCCCGACTATCCGGCCGCGCTGATCGACTGGCTCAGCGACGCGCACGGCCTGGTGCCGTCGTGGACCGTCGCCGATGTCGGCGCCGGCACCGGCATCTCCTCGCGGATGTTCCTCGACGCCGGCAACACGGTGTTCGCGGTCGAGCCGAACGCGCCGATGCGCGCGGCGGCCGAGCGCTGGCTCGGCGGGAACCCGCGCTTCCACGCCGTCGACGGCAGCGCCGAGGCGACGACGCTGGCGGCCGGCAGCGTCGATCTGGTGACCGCGCGCGCAGGCGTTTCACTGGTTCGACGCCGACGCGGTGCGGCGCGAATGGGCGCGCATCCTCAGGCCGCGCGGTCTCGCCGCGCGGTGTTCTGGAACTCGCGCCTGCTCGCCGGCAGCGCGTTCCTGGAGGGCTACGAACGGCTGCTGCTCGACTACGGCACCGATTACGTCAGCGTCGCCGAGCGCTATGCCGACGAGGCGGCGATGCGCCGCTGGTTCGGCGAGGGCTATCGCGGCGCGGCGACGTTCCCGCACCGCCAGCTGCTCGACTTCGACGCGCTGCGCGGCCGGCTGCTGTCGTCCTCGTACGCGCCGCGCGAAGGCGATCCGCGCCATGCGCCGATGCTGGCCGCGCTGCGCACGCTGTTCGACGCGACCGCGCGCGAGGGCCTGGTCGGCTTCGACTACGAAACGCGCATCTACGTGGGCACGCTGCCGGCGCCGGCGTGATAGCCCGGTGATAGCAAGCGGCGCCCGGTCGCGTCCTGGTCCGGCGAAGGCCCGCACGGTGCGGGCCATGCTCACCGCCGCCGATGATCCGTTTCCTCCTCGCCCTGCTGGTCCTGACCGCCCTGCCGGCGCTCGCCGCGCCGCCCGATGCCGCCCCGGTCGAACGCGGCCGCTACCTGGCGCGGGTCGCCGGCTGCCACGACTGTCATTCGCCGGGCTTCGCGGCCAGCGGCGGCAAGACGCCGCCCGAGCAGTGGTTCACCGGCGACCGGCTCGGCTTCTCCGGCCCGTGGGGCACCACCTATCCGAGCAATCTGCGCCGCGCGATCGGGCTCAAGACGCTGCCGGACTGGAAGGCCTACGCGCGCGCGGCCGTGCTGCGGCCGCCGATGCCGTACTGGGCGCTCAATGCGATGACCGACGCGGACCTGGAGGCGCTGTGGCACTACACGCGCTCGCTCGGCCCGGCCGGCGAGCCGGCCCCGGCCGCGCTGCCGCCCGGCGCGGAGGCGCCGCCGCCGGTGTTCCGCCTGGTGCTGCCGGCCGCCGCGACGCCATGACGCGGCGCGGACGGGGCGCCGGTCGCTCCGTCTGCGCCGGCGCGGGTCTGCGGGTACACTGCGCGCGCCCTTCGGGAGAGTGCGATGACCCCAGATTCCGCCACCATGACCGCCCGGGCGGCACGATCGCCGGCCGCCGGTCCGCGCCGTCACGGCACCGCACGCTGACATGTACGCGCTGGCCCGCCCGCTGCTGTTCCGCCTCGACGCCGAACGCGCGCATCAGTTGTCGCTGAAGGCGATCGAGACCGCCTACCGCTGCGGCTTCGAGCCGCTGCTCGCGGTGCGGCCGGCGCCGCTGCCGGTCAAGGCGTTCGGCATCACGTTTCCGAACCCGGTCGGCCTGGCGGCCGGCCTCGACAAGGACGCCGCCCACCTCGACGCGCTGGCCGCGCTCGGCTTCGGCTTCGTCGAGGTCGGCACGACCACGCCGCGGCCGCAGGCCGGCAATCCGAAGCCGCGCATGTTCCGGCTGCCCGAGCATGCGGCGGTGATCAACCGGCTCGGCTTCAACAACGCCGGCGTCGACGCGCTGATCGCCAACGTCGAGCGCGCGCGCTTCGACGGCGTGCTCGGCATCAACATCGGCAAGAACAAGGACACGCCGAACGAGCGCGCGGTCGAGGACTATCTGTACTGCCTCGAACGCGTCTACGCCCGGGCGAGCTACGTGACCGTCAACATCTCCTCGCCGAACACGCAGGGCCTGCGCGACCTGCAGGAGGAGGACACGCTCAAGCGTTTCATCGGCACGCTGTGCGAGGCGCGCGAGCGGCTGGCCGGCCGCCACGGCCGCCGTACGCCGATGCTGCTGAAGATCGCGCCGGACCTGTCCGGGACCGAGCTCGACGCGATCGCCGAGGTGCTGTCGGCCAGCGCGATCGACGGCCTGATCTGCACCAATACGACGATCGATCGCGGCACGGTCGCCGGCCATCCGCTGGCCGGCGAGACCGGCGGCCTGTCCGGGCGCCCGCTGTTCGCGCGCTCGACCGCGGTGCTGGCCGGCATGGCCGAGCGTCTCGGCGGCCGCATGCCGCTGGTCGGCGTCGGCGGCATCCTGAGCGGCGCCGATGCGGCCGCCAAGCGCGCCGCCGGCGCGACGCTGGTGCAGTGCTACACCGGCCTGGTCTATCGCGGCCCGGGCCTGATCGGCGAATGCGTCGACGCGCTGCGCGCGGCGCGGCGCGATCCGGCGCGGCGCCCTCCGCGCCGGCCGCGAGCGGCACGACGTGAGCGATCGCCCGACCGCGATCGTCGAGCATCCCGGCTACACGATCGTCGAGAACGCCTCGCTGCTCGGTCGCAACACGCTGCAGGTCGCCGCGCGCGCCGAGCTGCTGATCGACGTGCGCAAGCCCGAGGCGCTGACCGAGCTGTTCGCGCTGCCGGCACTCGGCCGCCTGCCGCTGCTGGTGCTCGGCGCCGGCAGCAACATCCTGTTCGCCGGCGACTGGCCCGGCATCGTGCTGTCGATGGCGACGCGCGGTATCGCGATCCTCGAGGATCGCGGCGACGGCGCCCTGGTCCGCGCCGAGGCCGGCGAAGCCTGGAACGACGTGGTGTCCTGGTCGCTGGCCAGGGGCCTGGCCGGGCTCGAGAACCTGGTGCTGATCCCGGGCCTGGCCGGCGCCTCGCCGATCCAGAACATCGGCGCCTACGGCACCGAGATCGGCGAGTTCATCGAGACCGTCGAGGCCTACGACCGGCACGCAGGCCGGATCGTGCGGCTGGACCGGGCGCAGTGCGCGTTCGGCTATCGCGACTCGGCGTTCAAGCGCGCGCCGGATCGCTACGTGATCAGCGCGATCGAACTGGCCCTGCCGCGCGAGCGGCCGCTGCGTACCGGCTATGCCGGCATCGCCGAGGAACTGGCCGCGCTCGGTGTCGACACGCCGACGCCGGCACACCTGGCCGAGGCGATCGCGCGGATCCGTACGCGCAAGCTGCCGAACCCGGCCCTGGTCGGCAATGCCGGCAGCTTCTTCAAGAATCCGGTCGTCACGACGGCCGTCGCCGAGGCCCTGCGCCGCGAGCACCCGGATCTGCCGGCCTGGCCGGCCGGCGAGGACACGATGAAGCTGGCGGCGGCCTGGCTGATCGAGCGCTGCGGTTTCAAAGGACTGCGCGAAGGCGATGCCGGCGTCTCGGCCGAGCATGCGCTGGTCCTGGTCAATCACGGCCGCGCCAGCGGCGCCGAGCTGCTGGCGCTGGCGCGGCGCATCGTCGAGGGCGTCGCTCAGCGCTTCGGCGTCGTGCTCGAGCCCGAGCCGCGGATCGTCGGCGCGTCCTGAACCGCCTCCTCGGCCGCCTTGCGCGCGCGCCGCAGCGACGCCGGCAGGCCGGCCGCGTCGCGCGCCAGCAGCGGATCGAGGAAGGTCTGGCGCAGCGGGCCGGCGGCGGCGAGGTCGCCTTCGGACCGGCGCAGGCCGTACAGCCGCGCGGCGAGAAACACGACCTCCGGGTCGGCATCGCCACGCGCGGCGCGCAGCTCGGTCAGCAGCGGATCGAGCACGCCGATCGCCGCCGCGGCATCGCCGTCGAGGCGTTCCACCTCGGCCAGCAGGGCCGCGCTGCGCAGCGTGTCGGGATGGCCGTTGCCGAGCAGGCGCTGCCGCGCCGCGTAGACGCCCGCGGCGCAGCTGCGCGCCTCGTCGAGCCGCCCGATGTTCTTGAGGATCGAGCAGTAGACGTCCTCGGACTTGAGCGTGTCCGGATGCTCGGCGCCGAGCGTGCGGCGGCGGGCCTCGAGCACCTGGCGCTGCAGGTCGACCGCGTCGGCGCCGTGGCCGCTGCGGTCGAGCAGCGCGGCGAGATTCTGCGTCGAGCGCAGCGTCTGGAAATGTTCCGGCCCGAGCACGCGGCGGCGCGCGTCGATGACCTGCTCGAGCAGCGGGCGCGCCTCGTCGAAGCGCCCCAGATCGACCAGCGAGGAAGCGATGTTGCTGATGTCGTTCAGCGTGGCCGGATGCTCGGCGCCGGCGGTGCGCAGACGGATCGCGTAGGACGCGCGCTGCAGCGCCAGGGCGCCCTCGAAGTCGCCGTTCATCGCGCGCGCGGCCGACAGATTGGTCATCGTCGAGAGCGTGCCCTCGCTTTCCGGGTTCACGCGCCGGCGCGCCTCGTAGACCTGCTCGAACTCGGCCAGCGCCGCGGCGCCCTCGCCGAGCCGCGCCAGCGTGATGCCGAGATTGTTGCGCAAGGTCAGCACGCGGTCGGGATCGACGCCGTCCATGTGCGCGCTCTCGTCGAGCAGTCTCTGCTGCAGGCGCGCGCCGCCGCGAGCTCGCCGCGATCGGAATGGACCTGCGCCAGCTCGATGCCGACCCCGAGCCGTTCGTTCGGTCCGGGCGGCGTCGCCCCGACGACGTCCCAGACCGCCTGCAGCAACGACAGGGCCTCGTCCTGCTTGCCCTGGCGATTGAGCGCGCGACCGAGCTCGGCCGCGGCGGCCCAGGTGCGCCGGTCGGCCTCGCCGAACTGCGCGCGGCGCAGCGTCCATGCGCTGCGCGCCGCGTCTTCCGACTGCGCGAACAGGCCGATCGCCTCGTAGACATCGGCCACCGCGCTGTCCAGATCGGCCGCCAGCGCCGGCTGGTCGGCGAAATCGCGCGCGACCGCGGCGCGGGCACGCGCCAGCAGCTGACGGTCGAGCACGTCGCGCGCCACGTCGGCGCCGTTGAGCACGCCCGATACGCGCTCGAATGCGCCGGCCAGCGCGGCGTCGCCGGACTGGGCGACCTGGGCGCGCTGGCGATCGAGCATCGCCTTGCCCATCGCCTCGACGTCGATGCCGGCCAGCATCGACTGCTGGAACGCGGCGACCTGCTCGAGCTCGCTCTGACGCGCCTCGGCGACCGCGCGCTGGGTGCGCGCCTGCATCAGGCCGTACAGCGAGAACACCAGGCCGAGCACGATCGCGGCCAGTACCGCACTGGCCGCGGCGAACGCCACGCGATGGCGGCGCAGGAACTTGCCGGCCGCATAGCCGGGCCGATCGCCGACCGCGATCAGCGGACGCTGCGCGAGGTAGCGGCGCAGCTCCTCGGCCAGCTCGCCGGCCGAGGCGTAGCGCTCGGCCGGGTCGTGGCGCACCGCCTTGGCGACGACGAAGTCGAGCTCGGCGCGCAGCAAGGCGCGCAGGCGGCCGGGCCGCAGGCCGCGGGCGCGCGCGACGTCGGCCAGATGCCGGCCGCCGGCCTCCTCGAGCGCCTGCGACGGCGCGCGCAGCGTGGTGTGCTCGGTGCCGTCGGCGGCGACACTGCGCAGGCGGCTGCCGGCGGCCGGGCGCGCGCCGGTCAGCAGCTCGAACAGGATCACGCCGAGCGAGTAGACGTCGCTGCGCGCGTCGACCAGGAACTGCGAGAACCCCGACTGCTCCGGACTCATGTAGGTCGGCGTGCCGGCGATCTCGGCGCCGCCGGTGCCGTCGGCGAACAGCCGCGTCGCCGCGGTCGCGATGCCGAAGTCGATGATCTTGGGCATCGCCCGGCCGTCGACCTCGGTGACCAGGATGTTGTCGGGCTTGAGGTCGCGATGGACGATGCCGCGCGAATGGGCGTGCTGGACGCCGTCGCAGACCTGCGCGAACAGCGCGATGCGCGCGTCCAGCGCCAGGCCGTGCCGTTCGCAGTAGCCGGCGATCGGCAGCCCTTCGATGTACTCCATCGCGAAGTACGGCGCGCCGGTCCCGGTCGTGCCCGCATCGAAGATCTGCGCGATCGCCGGATGCTGCATCTGCGCCAGCATCTGCCGCTCGACCTCGAAGTAGGCGCGCTGCAGCGTATCCAGGCGCGTGCCGCGCAGCAGCTTCAGCGCGACCGTGCGGCGGACCGGTTCGATCTGCCCGGCGCGGTACACCGCGCCCATGCCGCCGTGGCCGAGCAGCGCCTCGATCCGGTAGCGGCCCACGCGCATGCCCGGCTGCAGGAAGTCCGACGCGTCCTCGCCCGGCCGCGCGCCGGGCAGGCCCAGTGTCTCCAGTTCGCTGTCGTCGACCGGCCCCTGCATGACGCCCCCCTGTCACGGCGGCATCGTACACAAAATCGCGCGGGCACCGCCGCCGCGGCCCGATGCGGCGGTGCGACAGGCGTCGAGCAAAGCGCGGGCGCGGTCACGTTTGCGGCGCAGCACTTGGGTATGCTCGCGATCGTCGCCGCATTCCGGCCGCGACGCCCACCCCGCCGCCGCGAGGAACGCTTCATGGAACCCGCCAGCGCTGGCCTGTCCGCCGCCGCTTTCCGCCGCCGCCTCTTCGCCGGACTGACCGGCGCGGTCGGCGCCACGCCCGCCGTCTCGATGCGCCGTCCCGGCAAGGCGCCGCTCGCCGAGGCCGCGGCCGCGCCGCCACCGACGTGCCGGCCGCCTTCCCGATCGCGCCGGATCGCATCGGCTGGCTGCAGAAGGCCACGTTCGGCTTCAGCACGCCGGAGGACTACGATCTGCTGCAGCTGCCGGGCGCGACCGTCGACGCGAAGTGGGAGGCCTGGGTCGAGCGCCAGCTGGCACCGGCCTCGATCGCCGACGCCGACTGCGACGCCCGGCTCGGCGCGGCCGGCTTCGCGACGCTCGGCAAGACGCTGCAGCAGCTGTGGGCGCAGCACTACGGCGACGGCGCCAACTACTACAACCGCATGCTGCCGGTCGCCGAGACCGAGTGCGCGACGATGATCCGCGCGATCTACAGCAAGCGCCAGCTGTTCGAGCGCGTGGTCAACTTCTGGCACGACCACTTCAGCGTGTTCGGCTGGGAATACGACATCGGCCCGATCTTCACGCACTACGACCGCGACGTGATCCGGCCCAATGCCTTCGGCAACTTCCGCAGCCTGCTCGAACAGGTCGCCACGTCCACGGCGATGCAGTTCTACCTCGACAACTACGCCAGCCGCGGCGCGGACTTCAACGAGAACTACGCGCGCGAGCTGATCGAGCTGCACACGCTCGGCGTCGGCAACTATTTCGGTCCGGGCGATCCGTTCTCGGTCGAGTGCCTCGACTCGCTGATCCACTGTCCGGACTCGATGCCGGCCGGTTACGTCGACAACGACGTCTACGAGGCCGCCGGCGCGCTGACCGGCTGGACGATCAGGAACGGCCACTGGCAGTACCCGGGCGACAACGACGGCACGTTCGTCTACCGCTCCGACTGGCACGACCGCCGCAACAAGATCTTCCTCGGCGAGTATCTGCCGGCCAACCAGCCGGCGATGCAGGACGGGCGCATGGTGTTCGACCGCCTGGTCGCGCATCCGGGCACGGCGCGCTTCGTCGCGCGCAAGCTGTGCCGGCGCTTCGTCGGCGACACGCCGTCGCAGGCGCTGGTCGATGCGGTCGCGGTGCAGTTCAACACGCACATCGCCGCACCGGACCAGATCGCGCGGATGCTGCGCACGATCCTGCTCAGCGCCGAGTTCAAGACCAGCTGGGGCACCGGCATGCGTCGCCCGTTCGAGGTCACGATGAGCGCACTGCGCGGACTCGGCGCCAACTTCACGCCGCGGCCCGACAACACCAGCGCCTGGACCACGACCGAGCGCCTGGTCTCGCATCTGCAGCAGGCCGGCCATCGCTCGTTCGCGTGGAGTCCGCCGAACGGCTATCCGGACCGGCAGACCGCCTGGGCCAGCACCGGCTCACTGGCGATGACGCTCAAACTGCTGGCCTGGGTGCCGGAGATGCGCGTCGACAACGACGGCAGCTCGGCGTTCATCGCCGACATCCTCGCGCAGACGCGCGCGGCGCTTCCCGACGCGGCCGCGCGCACCGCCGCGGCGATCATCGGCTACTGGGCGACGCGCCTGCTCGGCTACCAGCCCGAGCCGACGGTCTCGGTGGTCACCGCGTTCCTGCAGCAGAACGCCGCGGCGAATGCGCCGATCAACATCGACGAGGACGTCTGGAACACCGGCAATCTCGCGCGCCACTACACGCAGCAGCGGCTGCGCACCGCCGTCGGCATGCTGCTGATGAGCCCCGACTACTTCCGCCGGTGACCGCCATGAGTTCGTTCGATCGTCGCGACTTCCTCAAGCTGTGCGGCGCCGGTGCGCTGACCGCCGGTCTGGTACCCGGCGCGCGTCTGGCGTTCGCCGCGCCGGAAGCCAATGCCTACGACACGCTGATCGTCGTGTTCCTGCGCGGCGGCTGCGACGGGCTCAGCCTGGTGCCGCCGACCGGCGGCAACGACCGCGCCTACTACGAGATCGCGCGGCCCGACCTGACCGTGCCGATCAGCGGCAACGGCGCTGCGCTGGGCCTGGCCAACTCCGGCAGCGGCTGGGGCCTGCATCCGCGCGCGTCGGCGCTGCATGCGCTGTACCAGGCCAACAAGCTCGCGGTCGTGCTCGGTGCCGGCATGCCGGCACCGGTCACGCGCAGCCATTTCGACGCGCAGCAGACGATGGAGTACGGCACGCCCGGCAGCACCGGCTCGGCGACCGGCTGGCTGACGCGCTACCTGACCAGCGCGAACCTGCCGGCCAACATCACGATTCCGGCGCTGTCGGCCGGCAGCATCACCGCCTCGAGCCTGATCGCCAGCACCGAGGCGATCACGATGGGCAACGGCAACGATTTCCGCATCGACAGCTCGGCCTGGCCGTGGAACGCGCGCGACCGCTACCGCGACGACAACGGCAACATCAACGCGCCGGCCGGCTTCCGCGGCCTGGTCGAGGTGCTGCCGGACCTGTGGGCCGGCGATTCCGCGCTGGAGGCGGCCGCGCGCCAGACCTTCGACGCGCTGTCGATCATCCGCCCGATGAACTTCGGCGCCTACGCGCCCGGCAACGGCGCGAGCTATCCGACCGACGGCTTCGGCAACCAGCTCAAGATGATCGCGCAGATCGTCAAGGCCGACCTCGGCCTGCGCGTGGCGGCGATCGACCTCGGCGGCTGGGACACCCACAACGGCCAGGGCGTGCCGACCTCCGGCTACGACCCGTTCGGCAACACGGTCGAGTCGCTGTCGCGCGGGCTGGCCGCGTTCTACACCGACCTGGACGGCGCCGGCGCCGCCAACTACACCAGCCGCACCAGCATCATCGTCATGAGCGAGTTCGGCCGCCGCATGCGCCAGAACGGCAGCGACGGCACCGACCACGGCTACGGCAACATGATGATGGCGCTCGGCGGCTCGGTGAACGGCGGCCGCGTCTACGGCCTGGACGTGTTCGCGGGCCTGGCCGACCAGGCGCTGTTCGAGGGCGAGGACGTCATGGTCACGACCGACTTCCGCCGCGTGCTGTCCGAGGCGCTGATCCGGCGCCTGGCCAATCCGCGGCTGGGCCGCATCTTTCCGGGCTACGGCGGCTATTCGCCGCTCGGCATCTTCCAGGGCACCGACCTGCCGCCGGACTACGACGGCGGCCAGGACGCGATCTTCCGCAGCGGGTTCGAGCCGGGCTGAGCGCCGGCCGCTGCGACACTGCGCGCCGCAACGGCGGTTTGACCGTCTTTGGGCGCACAGGGATAATCCTGCGGTTTCGCCGAGAGCGCGAGCGCGTCACCGACGCGCTGCAGGTCCCCAGACGCCACCTGTCGGCAGCCGTCGTGGATATCCAACCCGTTTTTCGGAGTGCCCGTATGAGTGTTCGGCGAATCCTGTCCCTCGCGCTGCTGGTCGGCACCGGCGCCGCGCATGCCGCCGGCGATGCGCCCAAGCCCATTCTCGGCGACGCCAAGGCCGGCGAGGCCAAGGCCGCGGTCTGCGGCGCCTGCCACGGCATGGACGGCAACGCCGCCGACAAGATGTACCCGAAGCTGGCCGGCCAGAACGAGGCCTACATCGCCCACCAGCTCGAGCTGTTCAAGAGCGGCAAGCGCAACAACCCGATCATGATGCCGTTCGCGGCGCCGCTGTCGACCCAGGACATGCACGACCTCGGCGCGTTCTTCGCGACCAAGACCTCGCTGCCGGGCGTCGCCGACGATGCGCTGCTGGCGCGCGGCAGCACGCTCTACCGCTCCGGCGACGCCAAGACCGGCGTGCCGGCCTGCATGGCCTGCCACGGCCCGAGCGGCCGCGGCATGGCCGGCACCGGCTATCCGCAGCTCAGCGGCCAGTGGGCCGACTACGTCAGCGCGCGCCTGAAGGGCTGGAAGGACGGCAGTGGCGCGATCGACGACGCGCATGCCCAGGTCATGCAGACGATCGCCGAGCGCCTGACCGAGCAGGACATCGCCGCGGTATCGTCCTACGTCGAGGGTCTGCACACCGCGGCGGCCAAGGCCGAGACCGCCGCGAAGTAGTTCCCGCGGGAACCTTCGCCGCGATCGGGGCTCTCTACGGACCCGTCCCGGCGCGGCGGGCCGGCCCGCATCGTTCCACGCGCAATCCTCTTACGGAGTCTCCATGCTGAAGTCGCTCGTTTTCCTGCTGGCCGGCGTCGCCGCGGCGTCCGCATCGGCCCAGACCCCCGCGCCCGCCCAGTGGCAGGCCGGCAAGCACTACTTCGTGATCGAGCCGCCGCAGGCGACGCCGGGCGGCGACAAGGTCGACGTCGTCGAGGTGTTCTCGTACGGCTGCCCGGCCTGCAACAGCTTCGCGCCGATCGCCGACCGCCTGAAGGCCGCGCTGCCGCCGAACGCCGCGATGCGCTACGTACCGGCCTCGTTCAACACCGCCGAATCCTGGCCGCTGTTCCAGCGCGCGTTCTTCACCGCGCAGGCGCTCGGCATCGTCGACAAGTCGCACAATGCGACCTTCCCCGCGGTCTGGGGCAACGGGCCGCTGTCGATCCGCGACGCGTCGACCGGCCGCATGATCAAGCCGACGATCGAGGACGCCGCCAAGTTCTACGCGCAGTTCGGCGTCAGCGCCGAGGACTTCGTCGCGACCGCCAACTCGTTCGCGATCAACACCAGCATGAAACGGGCCGACGCCTGGATCAAGGCGACCGGCGTGGACTCCACCCCGACCATCGTCGTCAACGGCAAGTATCGCGTCACCGGCCTGTCGGCCGGCAGCTGGGAGAACATCATCCCGGTCGTGCAGTACCTGGTGCAGAAGGAAACGACCGGCGGCTGACCGGCCGCTGCGCACCCCCATTCCCCCGTCTCAACGAGGACACCACGACATGCTGCGCTCGATCTCCCTGCTGCTGACCGGCCTGCTGGCCGTGACCGCCTGCCATGCCGACGACAAGACGCCGGCCAAGGCCGCCGCCGCGCCGACCCAATGGGTCGAAGGCACGCACTACTTCCCGGTCGACCCGCCGCAGCCGACCAGCAGCGGCGACAAGATCGAAGTGCTCGAGGTGTTCAGCTACGCCTGCGTGCACTGCGCGCATTTCGAGCCGTATGCGCAGCAGCTCAAGAAGGAGCTGCCGGGCTATGCGGCGTTCTCGGCGATGCCGGCGATCTTCAACCCGTCCTGGGAGCCGTTCGCGCGCGCCTACTACGCGGCGCAGTCGCTCGGCGTGCTCGACAAGACCCATCAGGCGCTGTTCGACGCGCTGCATCGCGACCGCGAGCCGATCCGCGACATCAACGACCTGGCCCAGTTCTACGCGCGCCACGGCGTGGAGGCCAACAAGTTCCTGTCGGCGGCCAGCTCGTTCGAGGTCGAGTCGAAGCTGGCGCGCTCGCGCCAGGCCGTGCCGCAGTACGGCGTCGACGGCACGCCGACGATCATCGTCGCCGGCAAGTACCGCATCACCGGCCAGTCGGCCGGCGGCTTCCCGCAGGTGGTCGAGCTGACACGCTACCTGGTCGAGCGCGAACACGCGGCCAAGGGCAAGGGCAAGGCCTGAACGACACGCCACGGCCGGGCCGGCGCGCACGCGATCGTGTGACCGGCTCGGCTTGCGCGCGGCGGCACGGAACCCTACGTTGTCGTCCGTGAATCCGCCGACGGCCGCCGCACCGCCCGCTCCGACGCAGCTGCGTCTGCTGAGCTGCAACATCCTCGCCGGCGGCAGCATGCGCCGCTACCGCGACTACGTGACGCGCGGGCTCCATCACGTGCTGCCGGCCGCCGGCAAGCGCGCCAATCTCGACGGTCTGGCGCGTGTCTGCGCCGACTTCGACGTGGTCGCGCTGCAGGAGGCCGATCCGGGCAGCCTGCGCTCGGGCTTCCTGAATCAGACCCAGTATCTGGCCGAGGCGGCCGGTTTCCCGTTCTGGAGCCACCAGCCGAACCGGCGCGTCTCGCGCATCGCCTCCTCGAGCAACGGCCTGCTCGCGCGCCGCCAGCCCGACGAGGTGCTGTCCTACCCGCTGCCGGGGCGCATTCCGGGCGCGGCGCGTTATGGGTGCGGTTCGGCCAGGGCGACCAGGAACTGGTCGTCGTGATCGCGCATCTGTCGCTGGGCCAGCAGGCGCGCATGCGTCAGCTCGATTTCCTGGCCGAGCTGATCAGCACGCATCCGCACGCGGTGCTGATGGGCGATCTGAACACGACCGCGCAGAGCCCGGAGCTGCGCCGCTTCTGCGAGCGCACCACGCTGGCGCTGCCCGGCGACCCGCCGCTGACGTTTCCGAGCTGGCGGCCGAACCGCGCGATCGACCACATCCTGGTCTCGCGCGGTCTGATCGTCGACGACCTCTGGGCGGTGCCGCATCCGGTGTCCGACCACCTGCCGATCGCCGCGACGATCCGCCTGCCCGAGCCGCTGAGCGCACTCGGATCGCCGCCGCGCGTGGCCGTGCCGGCGGCGGCGGACGGCAGCGTCTGAACCGCGGCCCCGGCGGCGCGCCGCGCCGGCCCTGCCAGCGGCGCCGCGCTACACTGGCCGCTTCGTCCATGCCCGACACCATGCGCAGATTCCGGTTCCTGATCCGACTCCTCGGCGTTCTCGCCGTCGGCCTGGCGGCCGCGCCGACCGGCGCCGCTGCGTCCGACCTCGCCGCGCAACGCGCGCAGTTTCCGGCGGTCCTCGCGCTGGCCGAGCGCGGGCCGGCTGACAGCTGGAAGCGGCTGGCCGCCGGGCTCGAGGACTACCCGCTGTTTCCGTACCTGGAATACACGGCGCTGCGGCGCGGCAAGGCCCCGCTGCAGCGCGAGGCGGTCGACGCCTATCTCGCGCGGTTCCCGGATACGCTGCCGGCGCGCGACCTGCGCAACGCGTATCTGCGCCAGCTCGCGGCGGACGGCGACTGGGCCGGCTTTCGCGGCCACTGGCAGGACACGCCCGATCGCGATCTGCGCTGCGCCTGGCAGCGCGCGCGCATCGCCGCCGGCGAGAAGCCGGTCTATGCCGGCCAGATCGAGCCGCTGTGGATGCAGCCGCGCGCGACGCCGGGCACCTGCGACCCGCTGTTCGAATGGGCGCGCAGCAACGGCGTGATCGACGACGCCGCGGTCTGGCAGCGCCTGCTCGCCGCGGCCGAGGCCGGCAATCCCGAGACGGCGCGGCGATCGCCGCGTATCTGCCGCCGGCGCAGCGCAGCGAAGGCCAGCGCATCGCCTCGGCGGTGCGCGATCCGGGCACCGTGCTGGCCAAGGCCAATACCTGGCCCGACCAGCCGCGCAACCGCGACGCGATCGCCTACGGCCTGGCGCGTCACGCCCGCCGCAACAGTGCCGGCGCCGAGACGCTGTGGGCCGGTCTGGCCGACCGCTTCCGCTGGGACGCCGAACAGAAGAACCGCGTGCTCAACGCGCTGGCGGTGTTCCGCTCGACCAGCTATTCGCCCGATGCGCTGACGCGCCTGAAGGCGCTGCCGATCGAAGCCGGCGACGACGCCTCGCGCGAGTGGCACGTGCGCGTCGCGCTGGCCGGCGGCGACTGGACCGAGACGCTCGCCGCGCTCGACCGGCTGTCGGATACGCAGCAGGCCGATGCGCGCTGGCGCTATCTGCGCGCGCGCGCCCTGGTCAAGCTCGACCGCGAGCGCGATGCGCGGCCGCTGTTCGCGGCGCTCGCGAACGAGGCCAATTTCCACGGCTTCCTCGCCGCCGACTGGCTCGGCGCGCCGTACGCGATCTGCCCGCTGAGCCTGGAGGCGACGCCGGCGCAGCAGCAGGCGATCGCCGCGCAACCCGACCTGGCGCGCGCGTTCGAGTTTCACGCGCTCGGCAAGCTGACCGAGGCGCGGCGCGAGTGGGACTACGCCTTGACGCGGATCGAGCCGGCCGAGCGCGCGATCGCGGCCGAGCGCGCATACCGGGAAGGCTGGTACGACCGCGCGGTGTTCGCGCTGTCGGCCTCGCCCGAGACGCTGCGGCTGTACGAGCAGCGCTTTCCGCTGGCGCAGGAATCGCGCGTGCTGCGCGAGGCACGCGATGCCCAGATCGAGCCGGCCTGGGCCTACGCGATCATCCGCGCCGAGAGCGCCTGGATGCCCGATGCACGCTCGCATGCCGACGCCTACGGCCTGATGCAGCTGCTGCCGGGCGTCGCCAAGCAGGTCGCGCAGACCCATAAGCTGCCGTACGGCGGCGCCGGCGACCTGTTCGATCCGGGCCTCAACATCCAGCTCGGCACACGCTTCCTCGCGCAGATGGCGCGCCAGTACTCGGGCAGTCCGTGGCTGGCGAGCGCGGCCTACAACGCCGGCGGCGCGCCGGTCGGGCGCTGGATCGGCGCGCGCGGCACGCTGGAGCCGGACTTCTTCATCGAGACGATCCCGTACAAGGAGACGCGCGAATACGTCGCGCGCGTGATGGCGTTCGCCGTGATCTACGACTGGCGCCTCAACGGACGCGTGGTCCCATTGAGCGCACGCCTGCCGCGGATCGGCGAGACCTATCGGCCGCCGGCCGAGGACGGCGCGCGCAAGGCGGTCGTCTGCCCGGCCCCGGCCGGCACGCCGGCCGCCGCGCCGCCCTCGACCGGCGGCGACTGAGCGCGATCGCGCAGTGGTCAGCGCCGGCGCGGCGAAGCGCGCCCGCGGCGACATGCGCGCTCAGGCGGCCCGGCCGGCCCGGCCCGCAGCTCCGCATCGCGCGCCGGCCGGCTCGTCGAGCCGCAGCGTCAGGCACTTGGCCGAACCGCCGGCCTTGATGAACTCCCCGAGCGGCGTCTCGATCACCGTGTAGCCTGCAGCCGCGAGCCGCGCGCGCAGATCGGCATCGGCGCGATGGACGACGATGCGATCGCCGAGGTCGACCGCATTGCACGCGAACGCGGCAGCCTGGTCGGCGCTGACCGCGATGCGCCGCTCGGCGCCGACACGCGCCTCGATCGCCGCGCGGCCGGCCGCGTCGAACGCACCCGGGTAGTAGAGCAGCCAGCCGTCGCGCAGCGGGCACAGACAGGTGTCCAGATGGTAGTAGCGCGGATCGGCCAGCCGCAGCGGCACCGTTTCGACGCCGATCAGCGCCTCGACCGCCGCCGCGGCCGCGAGGTCGGAACGATGACCATGGCCGAACCAGAGCCGATCGGCCGCACGGTCGAACAAGGCATCGCCGGCGCCTTCGAACGCGAGTCCGTCCGGCAGCGGCCGCAGCGCGTGACCTTACGCGGCGAACCAGGCCGAGAACAGCGCTTCCTCGCCGCGCCGTTCGGCATGGCGGAAGCGGCTCGGCACGAAACGGTCGCCGTGGACCAGGCCGGCGTTGGCCGTGAACGGCATGTCCGGCAGACCTGCGCCCGGCGCGACGGTCTGCACGGTCGCGCACGACGCCAGCCGCTCGCGCAGTGCCTCCCATTGCGCCTGCGCGCGCGCAGCGTCGACCCGGCCGACCTGGCCGGCCATCCACGGGTTGATGACGTAGTCGACGCCGAAATGGGTCGGCGGACACAGCAGCAGCCGGGGCTGGGACATCGTGCGCTTTCCTCGATCGTGAACGCGATCGGGCGGCGGCCCGGCCCGGCGCGCCACCCTGCCTGGCGCGCGCTCGGGCGGACCGATCCGGACCGCGTGCGGCGGCCGTGGCCGGTGGCCGGCACGCCGCGCTTGGATCGACGATAATCGAACGTCCATGTCAGGCGTTTTGCAATGAAACCACTGACGCTGATCGTCCTCGGCGGTACCGGCTTCGTCGGCTCGTGCCTGGTGCCGCGCCTGCATGCCGACGGGCATCGCATCGTGCTGCTGTCGCGCAACCGCGAGCGGCACCGCGAGCTGGCCGTGCTGCCGCGCGTGCGCATCGAAACCGCCGACGTGCACGATCGCGACGTGCTGACCGGCCACCTGCGCGGCGCCGACGCCGCGATCAACCTGGTCGGCATCCTCAACGAGCGCGGCGACGACGGCAGCGGCTTCGAACGCGCGCATGTGGCGCTGACGCAGTCGCTGATCGAGGCCTGCACGGCCGCCGGCGTGGCGCGCCTGCTGCAGATGAGCGCGTTACGTGCCGGCGAGGGCAGCAGCCACTATCTGCGCACGCGCGGCGAGGCCGAGGCGCGCGTGCACGCCGCGCCGCTGGCGGCGACGATCTTCCGGCCGTCGGTGATCTTCGGGCCCGGCGACGGCCTGTTCCACCGCTTCGCCGATCTGCTCGCACTGACGCCGGTGCTGCCGCTGGCGCGCCCGCATGCGCAGTTCGCGCCGGTCTACGTGCGCGACGTCGCCGAGGCGTTCGCGCGGGCGCTGCAGCGGCCCTCGAGCATCGGCCGCACCTATCCGCTGGTCGGACCCGACCGCATCGCGCTGATCGACCTGGTGCGCTGGACCGCGCGCATGACCGGCCGGCGCCGGCTGATCGTGCCGCTGCCCGACGCGCTCGGCCGCTGGCAGGCGAGGATCGGCGAGTGGCTGCCCGGCAAGCCGATCTCGCGCGACAACTTCCGCTCGCTGCTGCTCGACTCGGTCAGCGACGAGGACGGCCTGGCCGAGCTCGGCATCCGCGCGATGCCGATGACGGCGGTGATGCCACGGCTGCTGGCGGCCGAACGGCGGCGCTGACCGCGCGCGGCGCGGACGAGGAACACCGTGCGCGCATCGAGCCGCGACGACGGCCGGGCCACCGGCAGGTGGCGATCGTCGAGCTGTCGCACCGATCGCGGCTTGACACGACGACGCAGCGACGCGCGAGCGCAACGCCCGCCGCGTCCGCGCGTGTCGTCGCCGATCAGGTCCCGCCGAGCGCGGCGCGCGCCCGGTCGGTCCGCTACGGCGTAGCCGCCGGCGCCGGCTGCTCCAGATCGAGCTGGTACGGCGGCGCGAACCAGAACGTGATGCGGTGCTCTTCGTGCTTGCCTTCGCGGTGCGCGGCGCTCGGCAGGTGTTCGGGATTCCAGGTCACGCGCAGCTCGTGCCGGCCCGGCGCCAGGCCGCTCAGCGGGACATAGCCTTGCAGGCCGCGCATGCCGAGGTCGCGGCGCTCGGCGGCCAGGAAGTCGGCGATCGCGACGGGCCGGCCGTCGAGGCTGACCTGCCACAGCCGCGCCAGACAGCCCGGATCGCCCTCGCGCGGCGGCGTCTCGGGCGGGCAGGCCGCGGTGCGCAGCGGCGGGTTGTCACGGCGTGGCAGGTACGGCAGGAACAGGCGCAGCTGCGAATCGGCCGTGGTGTCGGCCGGTATCAACGGCAGGCGCAGCAGCCTGTCGTGCTCGCCGCGCAGGTTCTCGTAGTAGGCGCTGCGCAGGCCGACCTGCTCCTCGGGCAGATAGTCGTAGCTGGCGAACGGCGCGAACTGCCGGGCCAGCGTCAACGGAACCACACTGACCGCGGTCGTGATCGTCACCATCGTCGAGAACCCGAAGAAGAACGCGCGTCCGGACAGATTGGTCTGCAGCGACAACTGCACCGGCAGGATCAGCCGCTGCGGCGCGAACAGTCCGAGCACGCGCACCAGGCGCTCGACCAGCGCGGTGCGCCAGGCGGCCGGCGGCCTGGCCGGCGCCGTGCGGCGGCGCAGGCGCTCGGGCAGCAGGTCGAACAGCGCGATCAGGCCGCCGAGTGCGATCAGCGTGCCCATGTAGGTGTAGAACACCGCGTTGGCGACCCATTCCGGCAGCCTGAAGACCTCGCTCAGCAGGATCGTCACGCCGAACAGCAGCGCCATCGTGACCGCGACCCAGATCACCGACAGCACGACCAGGCTGACCAGCGCGAAGATCACCGAGGCGACCCGGTCGGCCGCGTCGATCGCGTTGTCGAGGTCGACGACGGTGCGCCGGTAGTAGTCGCGCGCGATCGGGCCGCTGTTGCGCAGATGGCTCCAGCGGATGCCGCCCGGGAACGTCGCCTTCAGGCCGATCAGGCCGACCCAGTAGGCGCGTACGGCCAGGTGCAGCAGGAACGCCGAGGCCATCGCGTAGCTCAGACCCGACGCGAACTGGTAGGTCACCGTCAGCACGACGGCGCGCGTTCCCTCGTAGTGCAGCTCGGCGTAGATCCAGCGATCGAACAGCCAGCCCGGCAGCGCGATCAGGCTCAGCAGGCTGATACCGGAGATCAGCAGCTCGAGCTCGTCGGTGCGTTCGCGCAGGCGCTCGAACGCGACGCGCCGCTGCTGGGCGATCTCGCTGGCGCGGTCGGCGGCGGCCTGCGCCGAAGCCGGGTCGTTCGGGGTCATCGGAAATTCCGCGCCGGCGGATGAGCGAGCCGGCCAAGCGCGCAGTATCGCATCGGCCGCCGGCCGATCGCTGCCCCTCTGACTTCCGAGGGATGGCCCGGCCGGCATGCCCGGGTATGCTGGCGGTTTTCGCCGCCGGAGACCCGTGATGCGCTGGAGTCCGAATCCGATCGCCTTGATCGCCCTGCTCGCCTTGTCGTGTCTGGCTTGCGGCCCGTCTGGAGCGGTGACGCTCGAACAGGCGATGGCCGACCCGGACTGGATCGGACCACCGGTCGAGCGCCCGTACTGGAGCGTCGACGGCATCGCGGTCTACTACCAGCTCAAACGCGAAGGTTCGGGCATCCGCGATCTGCGCCGCGTGACGCTGGCCGACGGAACCGACGTCCTGGTCGAGCCGCAGGCGATGGCGGCCGCCGACGGCCCCGAGCCGGTCTTCGACGCGACGCGCAGCTGGGCCGCGTTCGTCCGCAACGGCGACCTGTTCCTGCGCCGCACCGACGGCGGACGGCTGGTCCAGGTCACGCGCACGAGCGCCCGCGAGGCCGCGCCGCAGTTCTCGGCCGACGGCCGCCAGCTGCAGTTCCGCGTCGACGACGACTGGTACAGCTACGACATCGCGACCGGCGTGACCGCGCAGGCCGCGGTGCTCAAGACCGGCAAGGACCCGGCGCAGAAGAAGCCCGACGACCTCGGCGAGCTGCAGCTGCGCCTGTTCTCGACGCTGCGCAAGGTCAAGGACGACCGCGACGCGCGCCGCGAACACGCCGAGCGCTTCCAGGCCGAAGACCCGACGCGCGCGCCGCTGCCGGTGTTCCTCGGCGAGGAGGCCGAGATCGTCACGACCGCGCTGGCGCCCGACGCGCGCTGGCTGCTGGTCGCCACGCGCGCCAAGGGCTACGACGCCGGCCGCGTCGCCAAGATGCAGACCTGGGTCACCGAGTCGGGCTACGAGGAAGGCGAGGACGAGCGCGTGCGCGTGGGCCGCAATGCGCCGGCGCCGCAGACGCTGTGGCTGGTCGACCTCGGCGCGCGCAGCGTACGCAAGCTCGGCTACGCCGACCTGCCCGGCATCGGCGACGATCCGCTGGCGGCCGTACGCGAGGAGAACGCCAAGGCCAATACCGACGCGGCCGGCAAGGACGAGGCGGACGCGACCGACAAGAGCGGCGGCGACAGGAAGAACGGCAAGGGCAAGGACGGCAAGAGCGAGAAGGAAGCGCCGGCCGAACGTGCGCTGGAGGTCTCGGGCCTGGCCTGGTCGCGCGACGGCCGCCATGCCGCGGTGCAGCTGCGCAGCATCGACAACAAGGACCGCTGGATCGCCAGCGTCGACCTCGGCGGCGGGCGTCTGGTCGCCGAGCACCGCCTGACCGATCCGGCCTGGATCAACTGGAACTTCAACGAGTTCGGCTGGACCGACGACAGCCGCCAGCTGTGGTATTTGTCCGAGGAGAGCGGGTATTCGCAGCTCTACGTCAAGGCGCCCGGTACCCGGCCCAAGGCGCTGACCGAGGGCCGCTTCGAAGTCTCCTCGCCGCGCCTGTCGCCGGACGGCCGCTACTTCTACGTGCGCGCCAACGTCGAGGCGCCGTACGCCTACGACGTCTACCGCGTCGCGACCGGCGGCGGCCCGCTCGAGCGGATCAGCCGCTACGGCGGGCTCGACGACTTCACATTGTCGGCCGACGGCCGCCAGCTGGCCGTGCTGCATTCCTCGGCCTACGTGCCGCAGCAGCTGGCCGTGCTGCCGGCCGACGGCAGCGGCGCGGCGCGCGAGCTGACCGATACGCGCAAGCCCGACTATCGCGCGCTCGGCTTCGCGCCGATGCGCATCGTCGGCGTGCCCTCGTCCAAGAGCGGCCGGCCGATCTGGTCCAAGCTCTACGTGCCGGCCGACTTCGATCCGTCCAAGCGCTATCCGGCCGTGCTGTTCGTGCACGGCGCCGGCTATCTGCAGAACACCCATCAGGGCTACCCGAACTACTTCCGCGAGCAGCTGTTCCACAACCTGCTGGTCGAGCGCGGCTACGTCGTGCTCGACATGGACTACCGCGCCTCGGAAGGCTACGGCCGCGACTGGCGCACCGCGATCTACCGGCAGATGGGCACGCCCGAGCTCGAGGATCTGATCGACGGCGTCAACTGGCTGGTCGCCGAGCAGGCGGTCGATCCGCAGCGCGTCGGTCTCTACGGCGGCTCCTACGGCGGCTTCATGACGCTGATGGCGATGTTCCGCGCGCCGGAGGTGTTCCATGCCGGCGCGGCCTTGCGGCCGGTCACCGACTGGACCAGCTACAACCACGGCTACACGTCCAACATCCTCAACACGCCGCAGGTCGACCCGCTGGCGTACCGTCGCTCCTCGCCGATCGAGTTCGCCGAGGGCCTGCGCGGCCCGCTGCTGATCGCGCACGGCATGATCGACGACAACGTGCTGTTCCAGGACTCGGTGCGGCTGTACCAGCGCCTGATCGAACTGCGCAAGGACGACTTCGAACTGGCCGGCTATCCGATGGAACGCCACGGCTTCGTCCACGCCGACGCCTGGTACGACGAGTACAAGCGCATCCTCAAGCTGTTCGAGACGAACCTGCGCCGCTGAGCGGCCACGGCGCGCGCCCGGCCTTCGCCGGTCGCGCGCCGTCGGACGCTGTGGTCAGCGCGGACCGGGCGGCGCGTAATGCGTCACCCAGCGCCGCACCTCCTCGTACCAGCGCAGCGAGTTGGCCGGCTTGAGCACCCAGTGGTTCTCGTCCGGAAAATAGACCAGCCGGCTCTCGACGCCGCGGTTCTGCAGCGTGTTGAACAGCTCGATGCCGTGATTGACCGGCACGCGGAAATCCTGCTCGCCGTGGATCACCAGCGTCGGCGTCGCGAAGTGCCCCGCGCCGAAATGCGGCGAGCTGCCGCGATACAGCTCCGGGTCGTTCCAGAACTCGGTCGCGTCACGGCGCTTGCTGGCGCCGTAGTCGGCCGCCCATTGCGTGAACCAGTTGTAGGTGGCCGCGTGTGCGACCAGCGCCTTGAACGGGTGCTCGCGACCGAGCAGGATCGTCGTCAGATAGCCGCCGTAGCTGCCGCCGCCGGCGACCATACGCTGATCGTCGATGTAGGGCTGGCCGGCCATCCAGCGCGTCGCGGCGATGACGTCCTCGTACGGCAGGACGTCCTGGGCCGGATTGATCGAGTCGGCGAAGGCCTGGCCGAAACCGCTGGACCCGTGGAAGTTCGGCCACGCCGTCACGTAGCCCCAGGCACTGAAGACCTGCGCGTTCCAGCGCCACGAGAACGCATCGGTGATCGCATTGTGCGGACCGCCGTGGATCAGCACGAACAACGGATAGCGCTTGGTGCGGTCGAAGCCGGGCGGATAGTTGATCCACATCTGGATCGGCTCGCCGCGCGCACCGGTCACGCTGACGCTTTCGTAGCGGCCCCAGTCGATCGCGGCCAGCGCCGCGTCGTTGAGGCGGTCGATCGCCTGCAGCCGTCCGTCGCGCCGGTCGACGCGAACCAGGCGCGGCGGCGACGTGAAACGCTGGTTCAACGCGACCAGCACGCCGTTGCGCGACAGCGCAGGCGCGCCGACGTCGGTCGCGCCGGTGATCGCACGCGGCGCGCCGCGTTCGACCGGAATCTCGTACAGGCGTGAAGTGCCGGCATCGTCGATCGCGCCGATCAGCGCGCGGCCGTCGGGCGTCCAGCTCGACACGGTCGCCGACCGGTCCCAGTCGGCGGCGACCGCGCGCTGCGTTTCGCGGCCCAGATCGTGCACGAACAGCTTGCGCGTATCGGCATAGAAGCCCTTGATCGTCTGCCGCACGAATGCCAGGCGGCGTCCGTCCGGACTGAACAGCGGCGCGGCGTCGTTGCCGGGATTGTCGGCGGTCAGGTTGCGCGCCTCGGTCGCGCCGATCGTCAGCAGCCAGACGTCCGGATTGCCGTCCACGCCGCTGCGCGCGGTATCGGAGACGAAGGCGATGCTGCGGCCGTCCGGCGCGAGATCGTAGTCGGCCGCGCTGACCTCGGTGTCGATCAGCGGCCGCCCGGCCGGCAGCGTCAGCGCGGACGGTTCGCCGCCGTCGATGCCGATCGCGTAGACGTGCACCTGCCGGTCGTCGAGCCAGCGGTCCCAGTAGCGGATCGGCGCCTTGTCCCAACTGCGCGCCGAGACCTTGCTGTCCTTGCGCAGCTTCAGTTCCTCGGCCACCGCCTTCCAGTCCTTGTCGGGCCAGACCCGGCTGGTGAACGCGATGCGCCGCGAGTCGGCGAACCACTTGATCGCAGCGGCCCCGGTCGGCACGTCGGTCAGCCGGCGTGCTTCGCCGCCGTCGCGGATCGGCAGCAGATAGACCTGCGGGGCCTCGTCGCCGTCACGCTTGGCCGTGAAGGCCAGCCAGCGTCCGTCGGGGCTGTAGGCCGGTGACGAGGCATCGGCGGTCTCGGCGGTCAATGGGCGGGCCGCAGCGCCGTCCAGCGGAAACAGCCACAGCGTCGTGCGCGAGGTGCTCTTGTCCAGATCGTAGCTGCCGACCGGCGCGACCGCCGCGGCGCCGTCGGGCGCGATCGCCGGTGCGCCGATGCGCTTGAGCCGCCACATCGATTCGGCCCCGAGCGGCGCCCTGACCGGTTCGCTCGCGGCCGTGGCCGCGCCCGTCCACATGATCGCCAGCATCATCCACGCACGCATGCCGCCCCCTTCTGGTCGTGGCGTCCGGACGACGCCGAAGGCAGCGAGTATGCAGGGCCGGTCGCCGGATGCGACCGCGGATGCGCCGGACCGAGCGCGCGGCGGGCGGAAACGAACGGGCCGGCATCGGAGATGCCGGCCCGCGGGTGTCACCTGGGTCAGCGCTTCATCGCGCCGAAGAACTCGTCGTTGGTCTTGGTGTTCTTCATCTTGTCGAGCATGAACTCGATCGCGGCAAGCTCGTCCATCGGATGCAGCAGCTTGCGCAGGATCCAGATCTTCTGCAGCAGGTCCGGGTCGATCAGCAGCTCCTCGCGGCGGGTGCCGGAGCGGTTGATGTCGATCGCCGGATACACGCGCTTCTCGGCGATGCGGCGGTTGAGGTGCACTTCCATGTTGCCGGTGCCCTTGAACTCCTCGTAGATGACCTCGTCCATCTTCGAGCCGGTGTCGATCAGCGCGGTCGCGATGATCGTCAGCGAGCCGCCTTCCTCGACGTTGCGCGCGGCGCCGAAGAAGCGCTTCGGGCGCTGCAGCGCGTTGGCGTCGACGCCGCCGGTCAGCACCTTGCCCGAGCTCGGCACGACGGTGTTGTAGGCGCGCGCCAGACGCGTGATCGAGTCGAGCAGGATCACCACGTCCTTCTTGTGCTCGACCAGGCGCTTGGCGCGCTCGATCACCATCTCGGCGACCTGAACGTGGCGCACCGCCGGCTCGTCGAACGTCGAGGAGATGATCTCCGCGCGCACGCTGCGCTGCATCTCGGTGACTTCTTCCGGACGCTCGTCGATCAGCAGCATGATCAGGTGCGCATCCGGATGGTTGTGCACGATCGCCTGCGCGATGTTCTGCAGCATCATCGTCTTGCCGGCCTTGGGCTGCGAGACGATCAGGCCGCGCTGACCTCGACCGATCGGCGCGACCAGGTCGAGGATGCGGCCGGTGATGTCCTCGCTCGATCCGTTGCCGCGCTCCAGATGGAACGCCTTGCGCGGGAACAGCGCGGTCAGGTTCTCGAACAGGATCTTGTTCTTCGACGCTTCCGGCGGCTCGCCGTTGATCGTGTCGACCTTGAGCAGCGCAAAGTAGCGCTCGCCTTCCTTCGGCGGCCGCACGCGGCCGGTGACGTAGTCGCCGGTGCGCAGGTTGAAGCGGCGAATCTGCGACGGCGAGACGTAGATGTCGTCGGGACCGGCCAGGTACGAGGCTTCGAATCCGCGCAGGAAGCCGAAGCCGTCCTGCAGGATCTCCAGCACGCCCTCGTCGTAGATGCCGCCACCGGCACGCGCATGCGCCTTGAGGATCAGGAAGATGATGTCCTGCTTGCGCGCGCGCGCGACGCCTTCCTGGATGCCGAGCGTCTCGGCCAGCGCGAGCAGTTCGGCCGGCTTCTTGACCTTCAGTTCGTTCAGCGCGATCAGCGGGCCGTTGCCGCCGCCGTTGCGCGACTCGTCGTATTCCTCGTCGAACATCTGCGGATCGCGGTCGCCGCGATTGCGGTTGTGACGGTTGCGGCGATCGCGACGGCCGCCCTGGCGGTCACGCGGGTCGCGATTCTGGCCTTGGCCGGAGCCGCCCGGCTGACCGTTGCCGTTGCCGTTGCCATTGCCGTTTCCATTGCCATGCGACTGGGAGGCGTCCTGGCCGCCGCCGTCGGATGGTGCCTGGGACGCGCCCGGCGCGTCGTCGGAGGATGGCGCGGACGGCGCCGGATCGACGATCAATGTCGGCTGGGCCGGATCGACGTTGCGCGGCGCACGCTGGCGCGGCGCGGCGGAACGCGGCTTGTCGGCGGCCTTTTCGCCACCTTCTGGGATATCGTTTTCGGACACGGGCAAACCTCGCTGGGCGCCGTAGCTGGGAAGCAAATCGGAGGGAAGAAACGCGGGGGTGTCGCTGGGGGGAGCGCGATAGCTCCGCACGTGCAGGGACTACGTTAGCACCGGCCTCGGCGGTCGTCCAGCGCCGCCGAATCGCGGTTCAGCGTTTGCGCCGGTTGCGTGCACGACGCGCCGGAAACGCTTGAGCACCCGCCGCGACCGGCGCTGCCGGCCGCGCGCGGGCGCGTCGATTCAGATCGTCTTGTCGATCAGCTGGGCCAGCTGGCTCTTGCTGACGGCGCCGATCTGCGTGGCCTGGACCTTGCCGTCCTTGAAGATCATCAGCGTCGGAATGCCGCGCACGTTGTAGTTGCGCGGGGTCTTCTGGTTCTCGTCGATATTGATCTTGGCGATCTTGAGCCGGCCTTCGTAATTGGCGGCCAGGTCGTCGAGAATCGGCGCGATCATCTTGCACGGACCGCACCATTCCGCCCAGAAATCAACGAGGACCGGCTCGGAGGACTGCAAGACCTGGCTGTCGAATTGCTCGTCGCTGACGTGGGCAATCAGTTCGCTCACGGGTTTTCTCCAGATAATCGAGGGGGCGCTGCGCGCCGGAGGCCGGGTTCGGCTAAACTTGCGCGCCGGGGCGGCGGACTGACGAGACGCGGGTGCGGATGCACGCCGTCATTTCAGCCCAAACCACCCGCCTCACGCAAGAGCGGTCAGGACGCCGGTAGCGGCGCTGCGCCGCCCGGCGATCGAGGGCCGGAATGCCCCGAAGGCAAGCCCCTGCCCCGACCGCGACCGCCTCGCGCACCCGGCCAAACCGGGTCAGCACGATCCGCATCACATGAGGGGCGTACGCTCCGTTTGCAAGGGCTCCGAAGCCCGCGCGACGCCCACGGACCGACACTGGAATGCCAGACCAACATCAGCAGCCTCTCACCGACGTCTTCTTCGACAGCTTCGATCTTCATCCAAGCCTGTTGTCCAGCCTGCACGCCGCAGGCTTCACCCGCTGCACGCCGATCCAGGCGCTGACGCTGCCGGTCGCCCTGACCGGGCGCGACGTCGCCGGCCAGGCGCAGACCGGCACCGGCAAGACCGGCGCCTTCCTGGTCGCCGTGATGAACCGCCTGCTGACGCGCGCGGCCGTCGCCGAGCGCAAGGACGGCGAACCGCGCGCGGTGATCCTCGCGCCGACGCGCGAGTTGGCGATCCAGATCGACAAGGACTTCCGCAACATCGGCCGCAACACCGGTCTGCGCTCGGCGCTGATCTACGGCGGCGTCGACTACGACAAGCAGCGCGAGCTGCTCAAGGCCGGCTGCGACATCGTGATCGCCACGCCCGGCCGCCTGATCGACTACCTCAAGCAGCACGTGGTGTCGTTCCGCTCGGTCGAGGCCGTCGTGATCGACGAGGCCGACCGCATGTTCGACCTCGGCTTCATCAAGGACATCCGCTTCCTGCTGCGACGCATGCCGCCGCGCGAGGAGCGCCAGGGCATGCTGTTCTCGGCGACGCTGAGCTACCGCGTGCTCGAGCTGGCCTACGAGCACATGAACAGCCCCGAGAAGCTCGCGGCCGAGACCGAGTCGGTCACCGCCTCGCGGGTGCGCCAGGTCGTCTACTTCCCGGCGACCGAGGAGAAGATGCCGCTGCTGCTGAACCTGCTCGGCAAGCTCGAGGAGCATCGCAGCATCGTCTTCATCAACACCAAGGCGATGGCCGAGCGCGTGACGCGGGCGCTGGAGCGTCACGGCCACCGCGTCGCGACGCTGTCGGGCGACGTGCCGCAGGCCAAGCGCGAGCGCCTGCTCGGACGGTTCCAGAAGGGCGAGATCGAGCTGCTGGTCGCGACCGACGTCGCCGCGCGCGGCCTGCACATCCCGGCGGTCTCGCACGTGTTCAACTACGACCTGCCGCAGGATGCCGAGGACTACGTCCACCGCATCGGCCGCACCGCGCGCCTCGGCGCCGAAGGCGATGCGATCAGCTTCGCCTGCGATCTGTATGCGATGGGCCTGCCCGACATCGAGGCCTACATCGACCAGAAGATTCCGACCGCCGCGGTCGAGCCGGCGCTGCTGGTCGTGCCGCCGCCCAAGCCGCGTGCGCCGGGTGCCGTCACGGCCGACGAGGACGATGCCGACGACGACGCACGCAACACCGCCGGGCCGCCGCCGAAGAGCGCCGGCGACAGCCGGCGCGGCGGGCGCAGCGGCGAACGTCCGCGCAGCCGCAGCGGCAGCAGTGGCGGCGGTGGCGAGCGGCGCGGCGAGAGCCGGCCGCCGCGCGCACCGCGTCCGCCGCGCGAGACGGTCGAGCAGCCGGCAGCGGCGGCCGTACCGGTCGCCGCCGCACCGGAACCGGCACCGTCGACCGATGCCGCCGCGCCCGCGAAGAAGCGCCGCCGCCGCGGCGGTCGCGGACGTACTCGCCGCGAGAACGGCGAGGCCGCCACGCTGCCGAACGCCGCCGCCGAGACGCGCCCGGACAGCGCGCCGCGCCGCGAACGCGGGCCGCGTCCGACCGAGCCGGCCGCGACGCCGGGCCTGGCCACGGCCGCACCGGCCAGCGCGCCGGCAGCGGCGAAGAAGCCGGGTTTCTTCCGCAGTCTCGCCAAGCTGTTCGGCCGCCACTGACGGCGGCCGGCCGCGCCACGATCCGCTCGCGCGCCGTCGCAACGGCGCGCATCGGGGTGACGAAGGCGCGCAACGCACGCGCCGGCACCTCCCGCGGGCAGCGGCCGCGGTCCGCTTCGCGATCCGCGCCGGCCGCCGAAGCGCGCGAGCCGCGCTGCGTCGACGTGCAGTCCCATCAAGAGCCGGGCCGGTCGCGGGGTGCCCGGCGCACCAGCGCGATCTGCTGCCGGCCCGCCGTACGATCGCGGGCTCGCCGATGGCCGCTACGGGCGCCGGATCAGCTCGACGCGCCGGTTCCTGGCGCGGCCATCCTCGTCGGCGTTCGACGCGACCGGCTGGTCAGCCCCGGCGCCGCGCGCCTCGAGCCGGGCCGCCGCGACGCCCTGTCCGACCAGCCAGGCGCTCACGCGTTCGGCGCGCCGCCGCGACAGATCGCGGTTGTAGGCCGCGCCGCCTTGCGCATCGGTGTGGCCGACGATGGTCAGGCGCAGACCAGGGTCGCCGTGCAGCAGCCGCACGATCTCCTGCAGCGTCGGCTGCGAATCGTCGCGCAGGCTGTCCTGGTCGAAGTCGAACTGGATTCCGTACAGACTCACGCGTCCGCTGTCGGCGATGCTGCGCCGCATCGCATCGGCGTCGACGAAGGCGATCTTGTCGCTCTGCATGGCGCGCGTCTCGACGACGCGTGCGAACAGGTGGTTGCCGCGCGCGTGCTCGGCGATCGTCAGGCTGACGTATACCGCGCCTTCGGGTCCATCGCGCCGCGCCAGCAGATGGCGCGCCTGCGTGCCGAAGTAGTTGCGGATGAAGTCGCCGTCGAGCCGCGGCAGCTCCGGATTGGCGTCGAACGCGAGCGCGAAATCGTACGGCGCAGTACCGGTCGTGCGGCCGGGCCGCACCCGGTAGCACGAGCCGTTGCCGGTCGCGCAGGTGAACAGCGTGCGGAAGCCGCCGCGCTCGAGACTGCCCTGGTAGTTGCGCAGCACCTCCAGCGACGAGCGGCCGGCCGGCAGGCGGTAGTACAGCAGCGTGCTCGCGCCCTCCAGGTGCAGCCAGCCCGGTGCATCGGCGCCGCGCCTGCCGTCGATCGGGCCGTCGATCAGCTCGACCTCGTCGAACTCGGTGACGTGGCGGCCGACCTGCTCGGCGCCCTCGTAGCGGCCGAGCAGCGGATGGTCGCCGCCGTCCGCGGCCGCGGCGATCCCCACCGCCAGGGCCATCAAGGCGGCCAGCCAGCGGCCGCTGTCGCGCAATGCCTTCATGTCGTGTCCTCGTCGAATGCGCCCGCAGGCGATGCGGCGACGCAGGCGTCGCCGTCCGATCAGGCATACGAGTTGCGGCACGCGCTGCGGACATCGCAGGATGCGGCTGCGGCCCTGCGTCGGGCGGTCTTCAGGAAAAGCTGTTGATGCCGACGTAGCGCGGCACCGGGTCGCGCTGGCTGATGCGCTCGAGCCCCTCCTCGGCCCGGCGTCGGCGCGCCGGATCGATCGGCGCCGCGCCGGCGCGGCGCGCAAGTTCGTCGAGCATCAGATCGAGCTGCCAGACCACCGGCTTGTCCTCGGTGCCGAGCGCCGTCACCAGCAGCGGCCGCAACGCGGCCATGCGCTCGAACGCGGCGGCATCGCCGCCGGCGAGCGCGTCGACCCAGGCGCGGTGGATGCGGCTGCGGATGCTGCGCCGATGATCGGCACCGAGCACCTCGCCGAACGTCGCGACGGCGCGGTCCAGGTGTTCGCGCGCGCCGGCATAATCGCCGCGCAGCAGGCGGCAGCGGCCGAGGCTGTCCTCGGCCTCGGCGACGCTCGGGTTGGCGGCGTCGCCGGTGCTGGTCGCCTGCGCGTCGGCGCGCGCGGCCTCGAGCATCGGCTCGGCCGCGTCGCAATCGCCGGCCTGCAGCCAGAACTCGCCGACCACCCACTGCAGACGGCCGCGCGCGAACGAGGGCTCGCGCATCGCCTCGGCGATGTAGGCGCGCGCCTGCAGCACCAGCGGCCGCGCGACCTCCAGCCGCAGCGCGTAGGTCGCCAGCTTGGCCTTGACCAGGCCGATCTCGACGCGGTCGCGCGGATCCTGCACGCCGCTGTCGGCCACCGCGCGCAGGTTCGCGTCGATCGCGTCGAGTGCCTCGACGTAGCGTCCGTCGGCCGCATAGGCCTGGGCGAGCTTGCTGCGCGCGGTCATCGTATGGCCGGAGCTCACGCCGAGCAGCGCTTCGTACTGGCCGATCAGCGGCTCGAGCACCGCGACCGCCTGCGCCGAATCGCCGGTGCGTATGTAGACGGTGCCGATGTTGAGCCGGCTGCTCAGCTGCTGCAGCCGGGTGCTGCCGGGCGCGCTGCGCAGGATCGTCTCGGCGCTGCGGAACGCGTCGAGCGCGCCGTCGAGATCGCCGCCGTCGAGCAGCGTGTAGCCGAGATCGGTGTACATCTCGCCGTAGCCGCCGCTGGCGACCACGCCGCTGCGCTGGTACAGCGCGATCGCCTCGCGCAGGCCGGCCTCGGCATCCTGCATGCGGCCGAGCCGGTTCAGCGCGGCCGAGCGCATCGCCAGCAGCCGGCCGTAGAACGGCTCGCCGCCGATCTCGACGCCGCGCGCGCTCTCCAGGTCGCGGTCGACCAGGGCCAGCGCGTCGTCGAAGCGATAGGTCTCGTAGTAGGCGTTGGCGAGCGCCAGCACGCGGGTCAGATAGACCGGATCGCTGCGGTCGCCGCGCTCG
The DNA here is from genome assembly GCA_024707225.1 of Dokdonella sp. Lineage (GTDB taxonomy): Bacteria > Pseudomonadota > Gammaproteobacteria > Xanthomonadales > Rhodanobacteraceae > Dokdonella. Next base: position 329,563 of record JANQAE010000004.1, read on the forward strand.
CGCAGCAGCGCGACCGCGCGCTCGTGGAACGGCACGGCGCGCTCGTGCAGGGTCAGGCTGCTGTAGACGTCGCCGAGCTGGCCGGACAGCTCGGCCTGCGCCGGCGGATCGTCCGGGAAGTACTCGCCGATGCGCTCGCCGGCGCGATCGAGCAGCTGCATCGCGGTCAGCTTCTCGCCGTCGGTGTTCTCGGGCGTGTTCGCGTCGAAGATGTCGCGCATGAAGCTCAGCGTCGTCTCGGCGCGCACGCGCTGGCGATATTCGCGCTCGGCGCGATGGATCGCATAGGCGCTGCTGAGCGCGAGGCCGGCCGCGAGCACGACCGTGATCGCGACCGCGGCGCGGTTGCGCCCGACGAACTTGCCGAGCCGGTAGCCGAGGCGGTTGCCGGACACGCGCACCGGATCGCCGGCGCGCCAGCGCCGCAGGTCCTCGGCGAAGGCTTCGACGGTCGCGTAGCGGCGCTCGGGCTCCTTGGCCAGGGCGGTCTCGACGATGCGGCCCAGATCGCCGCGCACGTCGGCGCGGTACGCACGCAGCGTGGTGTCGCGCGCGGCCAGCCGCCCGGCCGGATCGAGCTCGCCGCGTGCGGCGTCGGCCGGACGGACGATCGCCGCCGCCAGCGCCTGCGGCGGCGTCTCGCGCACGATGCGCTCGCTCGCGACCAGATCGCCGCGATCGAGCGCGTACGGCAGCACGCCGGCGACGAGCTGGTACAGCAGCACGCCGAGCGCATAGATGTCGGTCGCCACGCCGGCGGTCTCGCCGCCGAACTGCTCCGGCGCTGCGTATTCGGGCGTCAGCGCGTAGCGCAGGCCGATCGTGGTAGGCGCAGCCGGATCGCCGTCGTCGCCGGCGAGCAGCCGCGCGATGCCGAAATCGAGCAGGCGCACCTGGCCGCCGTCGTCGACCAGCACGTTGGCCGGCTTCAGATCGCGATGCACGACCAGCTGCGCGTGCGCATGCTGCACGGCCGCGCAGACGTCGAGGAACAGCCGTACGCGCGCGCGGATGCCGAGCCGCTGGCGGTCGCACCAGGCGGTGATCGACTCGCCGCGGACGAACTCCAGCGCGAACCACGGCCGGCCGTCCGGCGCCACGCCGCCGTCGATGAAGCGCGCCAGGTTCGGATGCGAAAGCCGCGCCAGGATGCGCCGTTCGCGCAGGAAGCGGGCGGCGACGTCGTCGAAGTCGAAGCCGCGCCGGATCAGCTTGATCGCAACGGTCTGAGCGAAGTCGGCGTTCTCGCGCTCGCCGCGATAGACCACGCCCATGCCGCCACGGCCGATCCGCGCCGAGACCAAGAACGGACCGAGCCGCGTGCCGACCAGCGCGTCGGCGCGATCGTCGCCGTTCCCGTCGGCCGGCGGCGCGGCCGGATCGGACAGCGCCGCATCGAAACTGTCGGCCTCGCGCAGCAGCGCCTCGACGCGCACGCGCAGCGTGAGGTCATCGCCGCAGCGCTCGGCGACGAACGCATCGCGCCGGTCCGGCTCGGCGTCGAGCGCATCGCGCAGGATGCGCATCGCCAGGCGATCGCGCTCGTTCATGGCGCCGCGCGCTCCGGCATGCGCGGCCGGCCGCTCATGGTTCCAGCCGTTCCTTGAGCCAGGCGCGAGCGGCGATCCAGTCGCGCTGCGCGGTGCGCTCGGCGACACCGAGCGTCGCGGCGACCTCGGCCACGCCCAGGCCGATGAAGTAGCGCAGCTCGACGACCTTGGCCATGCGCTCGTCGAACGCGGCCAGCTCGTCGAGCGCGCTGTCGAGATTGGCCAGATCGGTGCCGTCGGGAATCGGCAGCTCGAGGGCGGCGGTGAAATCGTCGCGCAGCCAGCCGCCGCCGTGCTTGTCGGTGCGCGCCGCGCGCCCGGTCGACCAGGTTCTGGCGCATCATCCGCGCCGCCGCATTGAGCAGGTGCGCGGTGCTCTGGAAGTCGGCCGCGGGCCGGTCGAGCAGGCGCAGCAGCACGTCGTGCACGAGCGCGGTGGTCTGCAGCGTCGTGTGGCCGCTCTGGCCGCGCAGCTGACTGGCCGCGATCCGCCGCAGGTCCGCATAGACCAGCGGCAGCAAGCGATCGAGGGCCGCCTTGTCGCCTTCGCGCCATCGAACCAGCCATCGGGTGACGCTGTCGCCGGTCGCCTCGCTCATGCGCCGAAGGTAGCGTTTCGGGCCGGCCGCTGCCAAGCCGGGGCGCACGCCCCGGCTTGGCCGGCGCCGGCCCGACCGCGCCGGGGCCCGAACGACGTCGCCGATCGGGCATGCAGGCCTACTCGTGTCCGTAGCGGAAGATGATGTCGTTGGAAAGCCCTTCCGGCAGCGCCTGCGACGTGAAGTACATGCGTTGCCAGGTACCCACGGTTTCGTCCTTGGCCCAGCCGGCCATCGTGAAGCCGCCGCTCGGCCCGGCGACGACATCGGCGAAGATCGAGTCGCCGTAGGAGATGCCCATCGTGCGGAACGACAGGAAGCTGCCGTTGGTCGCGTTGATGACCGCCAGCTGCGGATCGTCCACCAGATTCGGGTCCCAGTAGCCGACCACCGCGAGATTGGCGCCGTTGCGGGCCATCGCGCGCGGCACCGTCGGGCCGAGGTTGACCGTGCAGCCGGTGCCGCAGCCGCCGAAGACGACCCTGCCGCCGTTGCCGAACTCGCTGTTGAGGCCACCGCTGCTGTTCAGGCGCATCACGCCGACGCCGGCGCTGAAATCGCGCGCGACACTGGCCGTGACGTAGATGTCCTCCACCGTGCTGATGCCGCCGCCACCGATGACCGTGTGGTAGTCGGTGTGGAGCGCGACGGCGCGGTCCTCGCGGTTGCCGCCGTTGTCGAACGCCACGCAGGCGACGCCACCGTTGAACGCGCTGTCCAGACTGCCGTTGCCGTTGAACCGCGCGACGCACGGATCGTGGTCGCCGCTGTTGTCGTACTTCTTCGTGAAGGCGACGTAGAACTTCGGCGCGAGCGGCACGGTCAGGCCCTTGGCGTGATCGAGCGCGATGCCGGTGATCGGGCAGAGGCCGCCGATCTGGGCGTCGAGCAGCCGCCCGCGCTGGCCGACAGCGTGAACACCGAAACGCCGTTGCCGCCGAAGCTCGCATCGTGGCTCAGGGTGCCGTCGGCATTGATCGCGAAGCGGGCGGTCCAGAACTTGGTCCACCAGCCGCCGGCCGAGTTGCCGCCGAGCAGGGTCAGCTTGTTGCCGATGATCGCCATGTCGCGGGCGTTGTTGTAGACGTCGTTGTCCGGATGGATGAACCACCAGCCGACGAAGCGGCCGGTGTCGGCGAAGACGACGACCGCCGGCCGGTACTTGTCCAGGCCATCCGGGTACATGTCGTCGACCAGCACGTAGATGTAGCCGCTGCGCTGGGCGATCGCGGCCACGTTGGTCACCCGCGGGCTGTTGGCGGCACCGTTCGGATACAGGATGTACTGGCTGGCGTTATGGCCGAACGGCGCGCTGATGGCCGGCCAGGTCACGCGCCGGCCCGACGGGCTGTAGCGGACGATGCCCAACTGCTGCGCACCGGCTCCCGCCGGGACCAGGCCGGCCACGACGACGTCGCCGCCGGGCAGCCGGACCAGCTTCTGGCCCTCGTAGCTGGCATTGGAGGTGCCCGCAAAACGGTCCACGGAAATGCCGCCGACGGCGAAGAAGCGGTCGTAGACGAAGTCGTTGGCTCCGTTCGGCAGCTCCGGTTCGGCGGCCGGGACGGTCAGCGGCCCGGTCGGCTTGGGCTGGGCACCGACGGCACCCATCGCGAGCGCGAGCGCCCAGCCGGCGAGCACGAGGATCCGGCGGCGACGCCGACCGGTGAGCGCCCGGGAACGCGTCGAATCTGATGCGATGTTCATCTGCTTGGCTCCTGCACATCCGAATGAGCCGTCGCAGTCGCCCATCGTGGCGGTTGCGGCGGCGCTGGCCCCCTTCGCCCTCGGATACGCGAAACTCCGCCGCGATCAGACACGACGCCCCGGCGCGAGGCACAGCGATCGCGCCGCGGCTTTGCTACGCTTGGGCGTCTTTGTCGCCGGGGCGGGTTTCAGGGGATGGTCGGACCGATGTCCAGCGTCGATCGCGAGCGCTATGCCGGGCTCGGCGCCGCCGCAGCCTGCCTGGTGCTGGCGGCGCTCGCGCTGTGGCTGCTGGCACGCCTGGTCTGGCTGCTGCTGGCCGGTCCGCCGCCGGCGCCCCCCGCACCGGCCGCTGGCGCCGCGACGGTGCCGGCCGCACCGGTTTCGATCGCGCAATGGCACGTCTTCGGCACGCACGACCGCGTGCGGCCGGACGGCCGCATCGCACCGGCGACGACGCTGGCGCTGACATTGCGCGGCACGCTCGCCGACGCCGATCCGCAGGCCGGCGTCGCGGTCATCGGTGACGGCCAGGGCGGCGAACGCGCCTGGCGCGCCGGCAGCGAGATCGCACCGGGCGTGCGCCTGCAGGCGGTCCATGCCGATTACGTGATCCTGCTGCACGACGGCGCCGAGGAAACGCTGCGGCTGCCGCGCGAGACGTCGCTGGCGCCGGCCGACATCGTCAAACCGACGCCGACCACCGTGCGCAGCGGCGAACGGCGGCCCGCCTTCCCGGCCGATCCGCCGGCCGCCGCGGCCGCCTTCACGCCGCCGCAGATGGCACACGGCGCGGTCGACTGGCAGCAGGCGATGACCCAGCTCAAGGGCGGTGCCGACCTCGCCGGTCATCTGCAGCCGGTCCGCGAGAACGGCCGCGTCGTCGGTGTGCAGATCGCCGGCCTCGATCCGGCGCTGCTGGCGCGCTACGGGCTGCAGCCGGGCGACGTCGTCACCGCGATCAACGGCGTGGCGGTCGGCTCGGCGACGCCGAGCCCGCAGCTGCTCGCCAGTCTCCAGAGCGGCGGCAGCGTCCGCGCCCGCGTGCTGCGCAACGGCCAGCCGGTCGAACTCAACCTGAGCCTGCAATGATCCCGACCATGAGCCTTCCGCGATGATCCGCGCCGCGCGCCTTCGTCCGCTTCTCCTCGCCGCCGCCGCGATCGCCGCCGGCGCCGGCGCACAGCCCCCGCCGGCCGCGCCGGCGGCCGCCGCGCCGCCGCCGGGCCACACGGTCACGGCCGACGGCCGGCACACGCTGAACCTGCGCGACGCCGACATCCAGGCACTGATCGCGACGGTGTCGGAGATCACCGGCAAGAACTTCATCATCGGTCCCAACGTGCAGGGCAAGGTCAACGTCGTCTCGGCCCAGCCGATGCGGCCCGACGAGATTTACGACGTGTTCCTGTCGGTGCTGCGCGTGCACGGCTACGCGGCGCTGCCGGCCGGCAGCATGGTCAAGATCCTGCCCGAGGCGATGGCGCAGCAGGACGCCACGCCGGCCGCGACGCGCAGCGGCAGCGCCGACGAGCTGGTCACCCAGGTGGTGCCGGTCCGCCACGTCTCGGCCAACGAGCTCAGCGGCGTACTCAAGCCGCTGATGTCGCCGGGCGCGCAGGTGATCCCGCACGCCTCGTCCAACGCGCTGGTGGTGTCCGACCGCGCCGGCAACGTGCAGCGGCTGGTCGCGCTGGTGCAGCGCATCGACACCGTCTCCGACGCCGAGGTCGAGGTCATCCCGCTCGGTCACGCCAACGCCTCGGAGCTCGCGCGCACGCTGACCCTGCTCGCCGACGACAAGAACGCGCAGGCCAACGGCGAGGCCGCGCGCGTATTCGCCGACACGCGCACCAACTCGGTGCTGCTGTCCGGCGCCAAGAGCACGCGGCTGCGCCTGCGCGCGCTGATCGCGCACCTGGATACGCCGATCGAAAGCGGCGGCGACACCCAGGTGGTCTACCTGCGCTATGCGACTGCCAAGGACCTGGTGCCGATCCTCGAGAAGGTCGCCGCGACGCTGAGCGGCGTCGCGCCGCCGCAGCCGCGCGAAGGCGAGGCCGGTGCTTTCGGTGCCGGCGCGGCGCCGGCGACGATCCAGGCACACGACCAGACCAACGCGCTGGTGATCAGCGCGCCGCCGGCGATCTTCCGCTCGCTGGCCTCGGTCGTGCGCCAGCTCGACGTGCGCCGCGCACAGGTGCTGATCGAGGCGGTCATCGCCGAGGTCGCCGACTCGACCGCCAGCGAGATTGGCGTGCAGTGGTTCACCGCGCCGCAGCGCGAGGACGGCTCGATCGGCCAGGGCGTCATCGGCGGCACCAACTTCGGCGGACCCAACGGCACCTCGAGCCTGATCGGGCTGGCGACCAATCCGCTCGGCCTCGCCGGCGCCGGCGGCCTCTCGCTCGGTTATGTCGACGGTACGATCAGCCTCGGCGGCGAGGAGATCCTCAACCTCGGCGCGCTGGTGCGCGCGCTGCGCGGCGACGGCAAGAACAACATCCTGTCGACGCCGTCGATCCTGACGCTCGACAACGAGGAGGCCGAGATCAAGGTCGCGCAGGAGGTGCCGTTCCTGACCGGCCAGTACACCAATACCTCGACCACCGGCGGCGCCAACCTGCCGACCAATCCGTTCCAGACGATCGAGCGCAAGGACGTCGGCATCGTCCTCAAGGTGACGCCGCAGATCAACGAAGGCAATTCGGTGCGCCTGAGCATCCACCAGGAGGTCTCCTCGCTCGCGCAGCCGGTCTCCGGCGCGGTCGACCTGATCACCAACAAGCGCGAGCTGACCACGACCGCGCTGATCGAGGACCGCTCGATGCTGGTGCTCGGCGGCCTGATCGACAACAACGTCACCGACTCGACCTCGAAGGTGCCGGCGCTCGGCGACATCCCGCTGATCGGCAACCTGTTCCGCTACCGCTCCAACCGCAGCGACAAGCGCGATCTGATGGTGTTCCTGCGCCCGCAGATCCTGCGCGACGCCGCGGTCGAGGCCTCGGTATCGAGCGAGAAGTACAACTACATGCGCACCGAGCAGCTGCAGATGCGCAGCGACCGGCAGGCGCTGACGCCGCGCGAGCGCCGCCCGCTGCTGCCGGAGGTGCACGACTTCCTGCAGACGCCGTCGCTGGAGCCGGCCCCGCCGCCGCGGCGCGGAGAGCGCCGGTGAACCAGGCGCCGCCGGCGCGGCCGGGCTTCGGCTATGCGCGCCGCCACGGCGCGACGCTGACCGGCTGGAACGAAGGCGCCGCCGAGATCGCGTGCCGCCCCGGCGTGCGCGCCGAGGTGCTCGCCGAGCTGCGCCGGCATCTGGGCGCGCCGCTGAAGCTGACGACGCACGCACCCGACGCGTTCGAGCGGCTGCTGCGCACGCTCTACGAACAGGGCGACGATGCGCGCACGATGGTCTCGGACCTCGACGACACGGCCGACCTCAAGGCCCTGGCCGACGACCTGCCCGAGCCGGAGGACCTGCTCGAGAGCGACGACGATGCGCCGATCATCCGCCTGATCAACGCGCTGCTGACCGAGGCGGTCAAGGAAGGCGCCTCGGACATCCACATCGAGCCGTACGAGAACCGCCTCGTCGTGCGCTTCCGCATCGACGGCGTGCTGCGCGAGGTGCTGGCGCCGCAGAAGGCGATCGCCGCCGCCGTGGTCAGCCGCATCAAGGTCATGGCGCGCCTGGACATCGCCGAGAAGCGCCTGCCGCAGGACGGCCGCATCGGCCTGCGCATCGCCGGTCGCCCGGTCGACGTGCGCGTGTCGACGATCCCGGCCGGTCGCGGCGAGCGCGTCGTGCTGCGCCTGCTCGACAAGCAGGCCGGCAAGCTCGACCTGGCCCAGCTCGGCATGGACGAGGCCGGCCGCCGCAAACTGGAGGACCTGATCGCGCGGCCGCACGGCATCGTGCTGGTGACCGGCCCGACCGGCTCGGGCAAGACCACGACGCTGTACGGCGCGCTGCTCAAGCTCAACGACAGCTCGCGCAACATCATGACGGTCGAAGACCCGATCGAGTACTACATCGACGGCGTCGGCCAGACCCAGGTCAACACGCGCGTCGACATGACCTTCGCGCGCGGACTGCGCGCGATCCTGCGCCAGGATCCGGACGTCGTCATGGTCGGCGAGATCCGCGACCTGGAGACCGCCGAGATCGCCGTGCAGGCCTCGCTGACCGGCCATCTGGTGCTGTCGACGCTGCATACCAATTCGGCGGTCGGCGCGATCGCGCGACTGCGCGACATGGGCGTGGAGCCGTTCCTGCTCGCATCGAGCCTGGTCGCGGTGATCGCGCAGCGGCTCGTGCGCACGCTCGACCCGGCCGAGCGCGAGCCGTATCAGGCCACGCCGGCGGAGCTGGCCGCGTTCGGCCAGCCGGCCGACCACGTGGTCACGCTGTACCGGCCGCGCGCCGGACTCGACAGCCGCCATGCCGGCTACAAGGGCCGCACCAGCATCTACGAGCTGGTACCGGTCGACGACACGCTGCGCCGGCTGATCCACGAAGGCGCGTCGGAAGCCGAGATCGAACGCCATGCGCGCAGCCGCAGCGCGTCGATCCTCGAGGATGGCTGGCGCAAGTGCGTGGCCGGCGTGACCTCGACCGAGGAAGTGCTGCGCGTGACGCGCGAGGATTAGCGAGCGCGCGCAGCGCGCCGCTGCCGCTGCGTCACGCACCGATCGCGATGACCGCATGCCGGTGCAGCGAACCGACGCCGTCGGTTGATGGCTCGCCCATGCTTGGCGCGTCGAAGCACGCCGCCGGATGCACCGATCGGCTCTGTGGGCACGTCGAGAAGCGGCTTTTCTCGCGGAGCCGCCTTTCGTGAAAAACGCCGCAGCGCCATCGGCAGCACGCCAAGGCCGGCGGCTGCCGGCCTTGGCGTGGCGTGGCGCAGCGGAACGCTCGTCGACCGCCGTCGACGAGCAGCCTCGAAGGCCGGCGGGCGATACGCGACCGCCCGCCGCTGCTCAGCCGCCGAAGCCGTCGCGGAAGATGAACTCCTGCACGGTGCCTTCGCGCTCGAACGCACCGACGTCGCAGCGCGCCAGGCCGTCGCCATCGCCGTCCTGCGGACGCAGCACCCGGCGGATGTCGGTGCCGACGTTCGGACCATCCGGCAGCACGCGGCAATCGCTGGCGGTGTCGATCGCCGCACTGCCGGCCGCCAGCACGACATACGGCGGCGCGGCGCCGGTATCGATCGCGATGCCGACGTCCGGCACCACGCGCGCGAACGCGCAGGCGCCCGAGTCGCTGAGTCCGCCCACCACCGCCTGTACGGCCGTCGCGCAGTTGTCGCCGCGATCGGGGCTGTCGGTGGTATTGGCCGCGACCAGGGCGTGGTTGACGAGGATCGAGCCGAGGAAGCCCAGACCGCCGCCGGCCGCATAGGCGTCGGGCGGAGAAGCCGGCACGGTCGGGCCCTTCAGCACGCGGTTGCCGGCCACGGTCACGAAGCTCAGCAGACCGATCGGTCCGGTCTCGGCCGCGCCGATCGCGCCGCCGAACGCGTAGCCCGCGGCCGGATGGGTGCCGGCAGTGCCGGCCAGACCGGCCGGGCCCGGCTCGCCGTGCTGCCCGCCGACGCCGCCGCGGCCGCCCTCGCCGCCTGCCGCGCCGGCGCCCGGGACGCCGCCGAGATTGCCGCGCGCCTCGTTGCCGGTCCATTCGCTGCTGACCGCATAGATCGATCCGGTGCCGGAGACGAACACGCCGCCGCCGTGGACCGAGCCGCCGGCGCCGCCGCCGCCGCCGTGACCACCCTGGCCGCCCGAGCCGCCGTTGCCGCCGGTGCCGGAGCCGCCGCCCGGTCCGCCGTTGCCGCCGTCACCGCCACGGCCACCGCCGGCGCCGTTGCCGCCGGCGCCGCCGATCGCGAGATTGCCGGCGATGCTGGTATTGAACAGGTACAGCGCGCCATCGCTGAAGATGCCGGCGCCGTAGGCGGTGCCGCCATGGCCGCCGCGGCCGCCGCGCTGGCCGTCTCCACCGGGCCGGCCGTCCTGCTGCAGGCCGCCAGCGGTACCGGCCGTGCCGGCACGGCCGGCCGCGCCGTCGCCGCCGCGCGGCCGGCATAGGCCTGGCAGTTGCGCACGATCGCGTCCTCGAGGGTCAGAAGCGAGCCCGCGCCGACGTAGACGCAGCCGCCGATCGCGTCGGTGCCCGGCGCACCGGCCTGGCCCGGCGTCGCGCCGTCGCTGCCGCGCGCAGCGTGGACGCGTCCCTCGACCAGGGCCAGGCCGCGGATCAGCAGGCGGCCGCCGTCGACGACGCGCAGCACGCGCGAGCTCGCCACGCCGCCCGGTGCGGGACGCGCATCGAGCGTGACCTGGCGCGGCTCGGATGGCGGATCGACAGTTCCTTGCCGGCGACGACCAGCGGCTGGGTCAGATGAATCGTCAGCGGATAGGCGAGTGCCGGCGAGAAATCGATCGTGTCGGCGTTCTCGGCGCGCGCGATCGCCGCACGCAGGCTGCAGCGCGCGACGTCGCAGAGCGCGCCGTCGTCGTCTTCGGCCGTGGTGACCGTCCAGGTCGCGGCCTGTGCGCCGGGCAGCGTCGAGGCGAGCGCGCAGCCGAGCACGAGCGCCGCTCGCCGCCGGCCGGTCGATGAAGGGAATCGGTACATGTCGTCTGGCTCCTTGGCGCGATAGGGGATGTCGCACGAGGGAGGACGGGACGCGCCCGCGATTGCGATCAGACGCGCAGCGATTGCACCGGTCGCGGCACGCGCCTCGCGTCGATCGCGGTTGCGCGATCGCGCAGCGGCCGCTCATCGCGGCGCACACGGTGCAGGCACGCGCAAGCGGCAGGTGGCGATCGTCGCGACATCGCTGCGGAGCGGTGCCGCGCCGTCGATCCTGGCGCGTGCCCGACGGGGCGAAGTGCGCGTCGCGCCTTCGGCACGCGCCGCGAACGACCCGCGGCGCGGTGGCCTCGGCCTGGCGGCGCGTCGTCGAGGTCGCGCTCCGATCGCGGCAGTGGGAAGCGCGCCGGCGCCGGCGCCGGCACGATCGCGCATGCCGGACATCACCGCTTTGCAGCCGGCCGCGGGCGTGGTATCAATGGCCGCCATGCAGACGCGCAACGCCATCGCCTTCTTTTGGTATTACGCCTTTCCGATGCCACCGGCGGAGGAAGGAGCGCGTTCGACCTGAGGATTTCCCCAGAACGCATCCCGAAAGCCGCCAGCGAACCTGGCGGCTTTTTTGTTGCCCGCTTTTCCGCCGCTCCCCGAGAGATCCCGATGGCACCGCAGACCGACGACCTCCGCATTCAATCGATACGACCGCTGCTGACACCGGCGACGCTGCTGGACGAGCTGCCGTGCGACGCCGCCGCATCGGCCACCGTGACCGGCGGACGCGCCGCGCTGCACGCGATCCTCGGCGGCCGCGACGATCGGCTCGCCGTCGTGATCGGTCCGTGCTCGATCCACGACCCCGATGCCGCCCTCGACTACGCGAGCCGGCTGCGGCCGCTGCGCGAGACGCTCGGCGACGCGCTGGAGATCGTCATGCGTGTCTACTTCGAGAAGCCGCGCACCACGATCGGCTGGAAGGGCCTGATCAACGATCCGGATCTGGACGGCCGTTTCGACATCAACAAGGGCCTGCGCATCGCGCGCGGCCTGCTGCGCGAGATCAACCGGATCGGCCTGCCGACCGGCGTGGAGTTTCTCGACGTGATCTCGCCGCAGTACCTGGCCGATCTGGTCGCCTGGGGCGCGATCGGCGCGCGCACGACCGAGAGCCAGGTCCATCGCGAGCTCGCCTCGGGCCTGTCTTGCCCGGTCGGCTTCAAGAACGGCACCGACGGCGACGTCAAGATCGCGGTCGATGCGGTCAGCGCGGCCGCGCATCCGCATCATTTCCTGTCGGTCACCAAGCAGGGCCGCAGCGCGATCGTCACGACGCACGGCAACCGCGACTGCCACGTGATCCTGCGCGGCGGCCGCACGCCGAACTACGATGCGGCCAGCGTCGAGGCTGCGGCCGGCCTGCTGCAGCGTGCCGGCCTGCCGGCTCGGCTGATGATCGATGCCAGCCACGCCAACAGCGGCAAGGACCCGGACCGGCAGCCGGTCGTGATCGACGAGGTCGCGCGGCAGATCGAGACGGGCCAGACGCGCATCGTCGGCGCGATGATCGAGAGCCACCTGGTCGGCGGCCGCGAGGATCTCGTCGCCGGCCGCAAGCCGACCTACGGCAGAAGCATCACCGACGGCTGCCTCGGCTGGGCTGCATCGGTGCGCGTGCTCGAGCGGCTGGCCGCCGCGGTGCGCGAACGGCGCGCGGTGCGCACCCGGGCGGCCTGAGCAAGCCCGGCTCAGTCGCCGCGTGCGCCCGACGTCGGCCAGGCGCGGATCTGGGCCAGATCCGGCAATGCGCGCGCCCACAGCGTCTCGAAGCCACCGGCGAGCTGGCCGGCCAGGCTCTGGTCGTGCACCAGCAGCGAGGCCAGACGCCCGTCGCCGGCGAACGGATGATCGACCGCGAGCACGACCTGTTCCTCGTCGATCAGATGGAACGGATGGCCGATCTCGGCGCAGTAGCGCAGCGAAGCCGGCTCCGGCAGCACGTCGGCGAACAGCTGCAGGAAGCGGCGCACCGCGGCGCCGTCGCGGCGGCCGAAGCCGATCATCACGCGATGCTCGAACCCGCTGCGGCGGCGGCTCCCGGCGATCAGGCGCAGCACGTCGAAGCCGGTCTCGCGGACCTGCTCGAGCGCACGCAGATCGCCCGGCTCCAGGTACGACAGCACGCGCCGGCGCGCCGCGGCGAGACGGCTGACATGGCGCTTGACGTGGCTCTCGCTGCCGAGCGCCATGTCGGCGCGGCGCTCGCCGCCGGCGAGCCGGTGCGGCAGGCGCGCCAGTGCGTCGCGCAGCCCGTCGATGCGCTGCACCGCCTGCTCGGCGCGCTCGCGGACCTGGGCGGCCAGCCGGTCGACCAGCAGATCGGCCGGCAGCGCCTGATACAGGCGCGGACGCGAACGGCGGATGTCGACCAGGCCGTCGCGGCCGAGCGACTCCATCGCCGCGTAGATCTTCGAGGTCGGGATGTCGCCGTCGCGGCACAGCGTGGCCGCATCGGCGACGCCGTGCACGGCCAGCGTGACCAATGCGCGCTTCTCGTAGCTGCCCAGACCGGCGTCCTCGAGCAGCGCGAAGTCGGACCAGACGACGCCGGCCGCGCCGCGAGCGGTACCGCGGCCCGGCACAGGCGCTGCATGTCCGGTCGGCGGTACGGCTCCGGCCCGCAGGCCACCGCCGTCCGGGGACCGCGGGCTGACGGCAGCCCCGCGCATATCACGCCTCTCGCGCCTGACCGGCACCTTTCTACTCCTGAAAGTAGATGAAACCGTGCGCAGTATCGGCCGATACTGGCCGTCCCGACAACGCCAGGAGTACCTCTGTGTCCGATCCGCGCCCCCGTTCCGTGATGCCGCTGCGCTACGTCGAGTCGGTCGACGCCACGCGCCTGTTCTACCTCGAGGCGCTCGGCTTCGAGTCGCTGATGGGCGTCGTCGGCAAGGACGGCGCGCTCGACTTCGCGATCGTGCAGCGCGAGGGCGCGATGCTGATGCTGTCGCGTCCCGAGGACGCCGGCACCACGCAGGGTCCGCTGGCGATCTACGTGGAGGTCGGCGACGTCGACGCCTACCACGCCGAACTCGTCGCGCGCGGCGTCGCGGTCGCCGAAGCGCCGATGACGCAATGGTGGGGCGACCGCACGTTCTCGGTGATCGACCCGGCCGGCGACACGCTGTGGTTCTGGCAGACGGTCGGCCCGATCGAGCCGCCGCCCGGCGTGACGGTGATCTGAAGCGCGCGGTGCGTCAGACCGGCTTCTTGCCCGGCCGCTTCCAGCCCGGCACGGTGGTCTGGCGCGCGCGCGCGATCGTCAGCGTGCCGGCAGGCGCTTCCTTGCCGATGACCGAGCCGGCGCCGATCGTCGCGTCCTTGCCGACCGTGACCGGCGCGACCAGGGCGGTGTTCGAACCGATGAAGGCGCCGTCCTCGATCCGCGTCGTCGACTTGTTGACGCCGTCGTAGTTGCAGGTGATCGTGCCGGCGCCGATGTTGACGCCGGCGCCGATCTCGGCGTCGCCGAGATAGGTCAGGTGATTGGCCTTGGAGCCGGCGCCGATGCGCGCCTTCTTGGTCTCGACGAAGTTGCCGACGTGGGCGCCCTCGGCCAGCTCGGTGCCGGGGCGCAGCCGCGCGAACGGACCGATCGTGCAGGGCCCGAGCGTGACCACGCCGTCGAGATCGCAATGCGCGCGCACCTCGGTGCCGGCTGCCAGATGCGAGTCCTTGATGCGGCAGAACGGACCGATGCGCACGCCGTCGTCGAGCTCGACCTGGCCTTCGAGGATCACGTCGATGTCGATCTCGACGTCGCGGCCGACGCGCACGTCGCCGCGCACGTCAAAGCGCACCGGATCGGCGAAGCGCACGCCGCGCGCGGCCAGGTCGGTCGCGCGCAGCCGCTGATAAAGCCGCTCCAGCGCGGCCAGCTGCCACGGATCGTTGGCGCCGAACACTTCCTGCGGGTTGAGGCACAGGCTCGCTTCGGCCGGCTGTCCCTCGTCGTTGGCCTGCGCGTAGACGTCGGTCAGGTAGTACTCGCGCTGCGCATTGGCGTCGGTCAGGTTGTTGATCCACACGCGCAGCCGGCGTGCGTCGGCGGCGAGAATGCCGCTGTTGACCCAGGTGATCGCGCGCTGCTCGGGCGTGCAGTCCTTCTCCTCGATGATCGCGCGGACGCGGCCGATGCCGTCGCGCACGACGCGGCCGTAGCCGTACGGGTTGTCGAGCTGGGTCACCAGCGCCGCCAGCGGCGCCCGGATCGCCAGCAGCTTGCGCAGCGTGTCGACGCCGATCAGCGGCACGTCGCCGTACAGCACCAGCACGCGCGCGTCCTCGGGCACGCCCGGCATCGCCAGCTGCACCGCATGGCCGGTGCCGCGCTGCTCGGCCTGCTGGACCCAGGTCAGGTCGCCGAGGTCGGTCGTGTGCGCGCGCACCTGGTCGCCGAGATGGCCGTAGACGATGTGGATGCGCGCCGGCTGCAGCGCACGCGCCGAATCGAGCACGTGCGCGAGCATCGAACGGCCGGCCAGCGGCATCAGCACCTTGGCGCGCGCGGATTTCATGCGCTTGCCCTCGCCGGCGGCGAGGATCACGACGTGCAGCGGGGCTTCGTTCTCGGACATGGCGGGCCTTTGCTGGAATCCTTCGGGGACGGAAGCGCCGGGCGGGCACCGGCGCGCGCGATCGGCGACGTTACCGCAAATCGGGGGCCGCCACTGCCGGCGGCGTGGACGGGGCTGCGGTGGCATCCGCGGCGGCGCCGGCGTCGACGACCGCACGGCCGTCGATCTGGCGAAAAGCGAACCGGTAGTCGAGATGGAACGGCAGCGGACGCGACTGCGGCAGGTACTCGATCTCGACGTCGCCATCGGGCAGGCGCCGCCGCTGCTCGACCGTGCGCGTCTCGGTCAGCGGACTGAAGCGCCAGCCCGCGCAGGCGGCGCGTACGGCAGCCAGGAAGGCATCGCCGGGCGCCTCCGGATCGAGCGATCGGACTTCGGCGACCCGGCCCTGCGCATCGACGATCAGCCGGACGCGCACGATGCGCGGCGCGAGCCGCTGCGCGAGCAGATCGGACGGATAGACCGGCAGCGCGTTGCCGGGCGAGGGCCTGCGGCTGCGCATAGGTGGCGCCTTCGGCGACTTCGTAGCGGTCGGCCGACGCGGCCACGATCGGCTGCGCGTCGACCTCGCCGGACGGCGGCGGCGGCGCCTGCGTCGGGACGCTGCGGCACGCCGCCAGCGACAACATCAGCGCGAAGCCCGCGATCCGACGGCGGCCGCTGCCGGCGCCGCGAATACGACAACGCCGGCACGAGGCCGGCGTTGTCGTTTGCCACCCTGTGGTCGCAGGGAACATCGTCGGTGATCGATCAGTGCCTGAGGCTGCGCCGCAGCTGCTCGAGCGCCTGCAGCTGGGCCACCGCCTGGGCGAGCTGAGCCTGCGCCTCGGCGATCTCCATCGCGCCGTTGCGGTCGGCCAGTGCACGCTCGGCCTCTTCCTTGGCCTTGCGCGCGGCCGCCTCGTCGAGGTCGGCGGCGCGGGCGGCCGTGTCGGCCAGGATCGTCACCAGTTCCGGCTGCACCTCGAGGATGCCGCCGGATACGTAAAAGAACTGCTCCTCGCCGTTCTCGCGCTGCACCCGGACCTGGCCCGGACGCAGACGCGTGATCAACGGCGCGTGCCGCGGCGCGATGCCGAGCTCGCCCATCTCACCGGACGCCACGACCAGGGTCGCGTCGCCGGCGAAGATCTCGCTCTCGGCACTGACGATTTCGCAGCGAATCGTGCTCATGTCGCCTCCCCGCCTCAGGCGGCCTTCTTCGCCATCTCGTTGGCCTTCGCGATCGCCTCGTCGATGCCGCCGACCATGTAGAACGCCTGTTCCGGCAGGTGGTCGACTTCACCGTCGATGATCATCTTGAAGCCGCGGATCGTTTCCTTCAGCGTCACGTACTTGCCGGGCGAGCCGGTGAACACCTCGGCGACGTGGAACGGCTGCGAGAAGAAGCGCTCGCACTTGCGTGCGCGGTAGACGGTCTGCTTGTCCTCTTCGGACAGCTCGTCCATGCCGAGGATCGCGATGATGTCCTTGAGCTCCTTGTAGCGCTGCAGCGTGCCCTGCACCCTGCGCGCCACGTCGTAGTGCTCGTGGCCGATGACGTTCGGATCGAGCTGGCGGCTGGTCGAGTCGAGCGGATCGACCGCCGGATAGATGCCGAGCGAGGCGATGTTGCGCGACAGCGTCACCGTGGAGTCCAGATGCGCGAACGTCGTCGCCGGCGACGGGTCGGTCAGGTCGTCGGCCGGCACGTAGACGGCCTGGATCGACGTGATCGAACCGGTCTTGGTCGAGGTGATGCGCTCCTGCAGCACGCCCATTTCCTCGGCCAGCGTCGGCTGGTAGCCCACCGCCGACGGCATGCGGCCGAGCAGCGCGGACACCTCGGTACCGGCCAGCGTGTAGCGGTAGATGTTGTCGACGAACAGCAGCACGTCCTTGCCCTTGCCCGATGCGTCCTTCTCGTCGCGGAAGTACTCGGCCATCGTCAGGCCGGTCAGCGCGACGCGCAGACGGTTGCCCGGCGGCTCGTTCATCTGGCCGTAGACCATCGCCACCTTGTCCAGGACGTTGGAGTCCTTCATCTCGTGGTAGAAGTCGTTGCCCTCGCGGGTACGCTCGCCGACGCCCGCGAACACCGACAGGCCCGCGTGCTGCTTGGCGATGTTGTTGATCAGTTCCATCATGTTGACGGTCTTGCCGACGCCGGCGCCGCCGAACAGGCCGACCTTGCCGCCCTTCGCGAACGGACAGACCAGGTCGATGACCTTGATGCCGGTCTCGAGCAGCTCGTTGGCCGCGGCCTGCTCGTCGTAGGACGGCGACGGGCGGTGGATCACCCACTGCTCCTGCTCGCCGATCGGACCGGCCTCGTCGATCGGATTGCCGAGCACGTCCATGATGCGGCCGAGCGTGGCCTTGCCGACCGGCACCTTGATGCCTTCGCCGGTGTTGGTCGCGACCAGGCCGCGCTTGAGGCCGTCGGTCGAGCCCAGCGCGATCGTGCGGACGACACCGTCGCCGAGCTGCTGCTGGACCTCGAGCGTGATCGCCGTGCCGTCCACCTTGAGCGCGTCGTACACCTTCGGCACGGCATCGCGCGGGAATTCGACGTCGATGACGGCGCCGATGATTTGTACGACTTTGCCCTGGCTCATGACTTCGCTCCGAATGACTCTTTCAAACTTGTCGTAGCGCAGCCGGAGCCGCGCTGTTGTTGAATGGTGCGGCCACGGATGGCCGCTTCTTGATTCTCGCGATCACGGATGATCGCCCCGACTGCTCACGACCACGGATGGTCGCTTTTTGACTCTCGCGATCAGGGATGATCGCCCCGACTGCTCACGGCCACGGATGGCCGCTTCTTGATATCGCGATCGCGGACGATCGCCCTTATACCGCCGCCGCGCCGCCGACGATCTCCGAGATTTCCTGGGTGATCGCGGCCTGGCGCGCCTTGTTGTAGACCAGCGTCAGCGATCCGATCGCCTTGGTCGCGTTGTCCGAGGCGCTCTTCATCGCGACCATGCGCGCGGCGTGCTCGCTGGCGAGGTTCTCGAGCACCGCCTGATAGACCAGCGACTCGACGTAGCGGACCATGACGTGGTCGAGCACGGTCGGCGCGTCCGGCTCGTAGATGTAGTCCCACTGGTGCTTGGCCGACAGATCGTCCGACGGCGGCAGCGGCAGCAGCTGATCGATCACCGCGCGCTGCGTCATCGTGTTGACGAAGTTGCTGTAGACCAGGTTGAGGCGGTCGATGCGGCCCTCGGTGTAGGCGTCGAGCATGACCTTGATCACGCCGATCAGGTCGGCGATCTGCGGCTTCTCGCCCAGATGCGTCACGCTGCCGACCATGTTGACCCTGAGACGGCGGAAGAACGCCAGCGCCTTGTTGCCGATGCACACCACGTCGACCGCGACGCCCTTGCTCTCCCAGTCGCGCAGGTCCGCCAGCACGCGGCGGAACATGTTCGAGTTGAGGCCGCCGGCCAGGCCGCGGTCGCTCGAGACGATGATGTAGCCGACCCGCTTGATCTCGCCGCGCTCGACCATGAACGGGTGGCGATAGTCGACGTTGGCCTGGGCGATGTGGCCGACCAGGGTCCGCATCAGTCGCGCGTACGGGCGCGAGGCCTTCATCAGATCCTGCGCCTTGCGGATCTTCGAGGCCGAGACCATCTCCAGCGCACGCGTCACCTTGCGGGTGTTCTGCACGCTCTTGATCTTGGTTTTGATTTCGCGTCCGCCGGCCACGTCTACCTCTCAGAACGTTCGATGTGCGTTGGATCGATGCGCGCGCGAGCGCGCGATCACCAGCTGCCCGTCTTCTTGAACTCTTCGATGCCCTTCTTGAAGCTGGCCTCGAAGTCGCCGTTCCAGTCGCCGGTCTGGACGATCTTGGTCATCAGATCGCCGTAGTTGGCGTGGAAGTGCGCGTGCAGCGCCTTCTCGAACGGCAGGATCTCGGCGACCTTCAGATCGTCGAGGTAGCCCTTCTCGGCCGCGTACACCGACAGCGCCAGCTCGGCGATCGACAGCGGCGCGTACTGCTTCTGCTTCATCAGCTCGGTCACGCGCTGGCCGCGCTCGAGCTGGGCGCGGGTGGCCGCGTCGAGGTCCGAGGCGAACTGCGCGAACGCGGCGAGCTCGCGGAACTGCGCGAGCGCGAGCTTCACGCCGCCCGACAGCTTCTTGACGATCTTGGTCTGGGCCGCGCCGCCGACGCGCGACACCGACACGCCGGCGTTCACGGCCGGGCGGATGCCGGCGTTGAACAGGTCGGTCTCGAGGAAGATCTGGCCGTCGGTGATCGAGATCACGTTGGTCGGCACGAACGCCGACACGTCGCCGGCCTGGGTCTCGATGATCGGCAGCGCGGTCAGCGAACCGGTCTTGCCCTTGACGGCGCCGTTGGTGTGCTTCTCGACGTATTCCTCCGAGACGCGCGCGGCGCGCTCGAGCAGGCGCGAGTGCAGATAGAACACGTCGCCCGGATAGGCCTCGCGACCCGGCGGACGGCGCAGCAGCAGCGAGATCTGACGGTAGGCCCAGGCCTGCTTGGTCAGGTCGTCATAGACGATCAGCGCGTCTTCGCCGATGTCGCGGAAGTACTCGCCCATCGCGCAGCCCGAGTAAGGCGCGATGTACTGCATCGCGGCCGATTCGGACGCCGAGGCGGCGACGATGATCGTGTGATCGAGGGCACCGTGCTCCTCGAGCTTGCGCACGACGTTGGCGATCGAGCTCTGCTTCTGGCCGATCGCGACGTAGATGCATTTGATGCCCGAACCCTTCTGGTTGATGATCGCGTCGACGGCCAGGGCGGTCTTGCCGGTCTGGCGGTCACCGATGATCAGCTCGCGCTGGCGCGCGCCGACCGGGATCATCGAGTCGACCGACTTGTAGCCGGTCTGCACCGGCTGGTCGACCGACTTGCGCCAGATCACGCCCGGCGCGACCTTCTCGATCGCCGAGGTCTGCGTGGCGTTGATCGGACCCTTGCCGTCGATCGGGTTGCCGAGCGCGTCGACCACGCGGCCGAGCAGTTCGCGGCCGACCGGCACCTCGAGGATGCGGCCGGTGGTCTTGGCGGTGTCGCCCTCGCGCAGGTGCTCATAGTCGCCGAGCACGACCGCGCCGACCGAGTCGCGCTCGAGGTTCAGCGCCAGCGCGAACGTATTGCCCGGCAGCTCGATCATCTCGCCCGACATCACGTCGTTCAGACCGTGCACGCGCACGATGCCGTCGGACACGCTGGTCAGCGTGCCTTCGTTGCGCGCTTCGGCGCCGAGCTTGAACTTCTCGATGCGGCTCTTGATGAGCTCGCTGATTTCCGACGGGTTGATCTGGGTAGCCATGGTCGTTTCCGTATGGGGCGGTCGTGTCGTCCGCCTGCAAGTTCGATTAGTGGGTCAGTGCCTGCTCGAGGCGGGCGAGACGTCCGCGCACGGAACCGTCGATCACCACGTCGCCGGCATCGATCACCGCGCCGCCGAGGATCGCCGGGTCGATCGCCTGTTCGAGCTCGATGTCGCGCCCGAAGCGGCGCTTGAGCGCATCCTTGAGCTTGTCGGCCTCGCCCGCGGCGATCGGCGCCGCGGCGCGCACGCGCACCTTGAGCACGCGCTCGGCCTCGTGCTTGAGCGCCTCGAACAGCGCACCGATCTCCGGCAGCACGGCCAGGCGGCCGTTCTCGACCAGCAGCCGCAGCAAGCGCGCGAACGCCGAATCGGCCGGCTCGCCTTCGGGCAGGAACAGCGCGACGAAGTCGTCCTGGCCGATGCGCGGATCGCCGAGCAGGGCCGCGACGCGCGGATCGGCGGCCACCTGCGCGGCGAAGCCCAGGCGCCGGGCCCAGTCGCCGAGGGTGCCGCCGTCGCGCGCCAGCTCGAATGCTGCGCGCGCGTAGGGCCGGGCCAGGGTCAGTGCACTGGACATGGGATCAGATCTCGGCGACGAGCTCGTCGATCAGCGCCTTGTGGGCGCCGGCATCGATTTCGCGGTGGAGAATCTTCTCGGCGCCGGCGATCGCCAGCGACGCGACCTTGCCGCGCAGCTCCTCGCGGGCCTTGTGCGCCATCGACTCGATCTCGGCCGCGGCGACCGCCTTCTGCTTGGTCGCCTCGACGATCGCATCCTGCTTGGCCTTCTCGACGATCGCCGTGGCCTGCTGATGGGCACGTTCGATGATCGAGCCGGCCTCGACGCGCGCGGTCTTGATCTCCTCGGCGACGCGGGCGTCGGCGTCGGCGAGTTCCTTGCGCGCGCGATCGGCCGCGGCCAGGCCTTCGGCGATCTTCTTCTGGCGTTCTTCGAGCGCCGCGTTGAGCGGTGGCCAGATGAACTTCATCGTGAACCAGACGAGGATCGCGAATGAAAGGATCTGACCGAAGAATGTCATGTTGAGATTCATGACGGGTCCTCGACGTAGATGTGACGCCGGCCCTCGCGGGAGGACCGGCGACCGGCTGGCCGCGCCCGCAGGCGCAGCCAGGATCGACTTACAGGCGCGAGGTGATCGCGCCGATCAGCGGGTTGGACACCGCGAAGAACAGCGCGACCGCCAGGCCGATGATGAACGCCGCGTCGATCAGGCCGGCCAGCAGGAACATGCGACCCTGCAGCATCGGCACCAGCTCCGGCTGGCGAGCCGCCGACTCGAGGAACTTCGAGCCCATGATGGCAATGCCCAAGCAGGCACCGAGGGCGCCCAGGCCGATGATGATGCCGATGGCGATCGCGGTCAGGCTCTGAACTTGTGCGATGAATTCCATGATGTTCTCCGGGTATGGCAGGTGAAGGTGAAGAGGACAGGATGACTCGGGGGGAAGCGATGGACCGGCCGTCAATGGCCTTCGCGGGCGCCTGCGATGTAGACGACCGTGAGGATCATGAAGATGTAGGCCTGCAGCAGGATGATCAGGATGTGGAAGATCGCCCAGGCCGCGTTGGCGAGCACGCCCGGACCGAACGAGATCCAGCTGCCGAGCAGACCGGCGATCAGCATGAAGACGAGCTCGCCGCCGTACATGTTGCCGAACAGTCGCATCGCCAGCGAGATCGGCTTGACCAGCCACTCGATGATGTTCATCGCCAGGTTGACCGGCGCCAGCACGACGGCCATGAAGCCGTGCGCGTGGAACGGCGCGGTCAGCAGCTCCTTGCCGAAGCCCAGGCCGCCCTTGGCTGCCAGCGCATGGCCGATCAGGATGAAGAACACCGACACCGACAGCGCGAACGTGGTGTTCATGTCGGCGGTCGGGACCAGGCGGAAATAGGTGTGATGCGCGACTTCGGCGCCGGCCGTGGTGTGGACCAGCCAGCCCGGCAGATCGAGCGGCAGCAGGTCCATCGTGTTCATGAAGACGATCCAGATGAAGATCGTCAGCGCCAGCGGCGTGACCGAGCGGCGGTCGCCGTGGAACGTATCGCGAACCTGGCCGTCGATGAATTCGAGGATGATCTCGACGAAGGCCTGGCCCTTGGACGGCACGCCGGAGGTCGCCTTGCGCGCGGCGAGGCCGAACCACAGCAGGAACAGCAGGCCGAGCACCAGCGACACCAGCCAGGTATCGAGGTTGAAGCCGGAGCCGATCTCGACCACGTTGTGGGTCAGATGGTGTCCGATGTACTCGTTCAGACCGCCCGATTGCGCTTCGCTGGCCACGTCGACTCCGTAAAACCGTCAATGTCTGAAAAGCAGACCACCCAATTGGGATACCAATGCGACCAGCACGCCGATCAGCACGCCCAGCGGCGGGAACAGGCCCGACCCGATCGCGACCACGAGCGCCAGACCGATCCAGACCCATTTGATGACCTGGCCGAGCACGACCGCACCGAGCGCAGCGGTCGGCGCCATCACGCGCCCGCCGAATGCCCGCCTCGCCGCCAGCCAGTATCCCGATGCGATGATGGTCCCGCCGACCAGCACCGCCGATGCCGCAGGAGCGCCCCACCCCAGCGCGCACAGCGCCGCCACGACGGTCGCGCCGATCTGGACCAGCGTGGTGCGAACCGCCACCCGCCAACCGAAGGCGATGGAATTGCGCACTGCGGCACCCGATCGGAAGCGTACGTGGAAACGGCTGCGGCGACGGGCGAACGCGCCCCACCAAAGCCTGAAGATTTTAGCCTTTGCGCCGCTTCGGTCGCAACCGCGAGCGCCGTCCCGGATGGACGGCCGGAGGGTCTAGCGCGGCGTGGACCGGCCCCGGCACGGCCGATCGGCGCCGGCAGCGGGCATCAGGCCGCCGGCTGCGCGCAAATGCCGCACCCCGAACGCCCGCTCAGTGCAGCGAATCGGACGCCGGCGCGCGCGGTACCAGCGGATCGGCCGGGTTGCCGGCGACCTGCCAGAGCGCTTCGAGATAGCCGCTGCCGAAGCCGATCGAGCCGATCGCCTCGAACTCGTAGGCGCCGGTGTCGGGATACCAGCTGGCGTTCGGGTCGATCTCGCGCAGCACCAGCGCATCGGACTCGACGTCGACGAGCTGGCCGACGTAGCTGATCTCGCCCTCGTCGTCCTCGACCATGTTGATCGACAGCAGCGGTGCGCAGGCGGCCGCGGATCGCGCGATGCCGACCCAGTCGTCGAGCTTGAAGCCGTCCGGCACGCTCAGCTGCTCGCCGCGCAGCGCGAGCGCCTTGAGCACGAACTCGGCCGCCGGGTCGCTCTCGACGAGGCTGAGGTCGGTGATCGCGACGGCCAGATAGCCGTCGAAACGCAGTGCGTCGCCGATCTCGGCGATCAGGCAGAACTCGCGCGACAGGCCGATCACGAAGCCGTGGATCACGCCGGGATGGATGCGCTCGCGCTGGAAGCGCATCGGAATGCGGTTCTCCAGCCCTTCGCGCAGCGCCGCGCGGATGCCGCGGGCTTTGAAGGGAACGACGGTACTCATGCGGCTATGGTGGGACCTGCGGCGCCCCGGTGCAAGCCGCGGACCGCCGCGACATGGGCCGTGGCGGCGGCCTCAGGTGCGCTCGAGCCGGTAGCCGTGCTGGTAGATCGCGGTCAGCCGCCAGCCGTGCTCGCCGCCGAGCTCGAGCTTCTTGCGCAGGCGGCTGACGTGCGTGTCAACGGTGCGCGTGGAGACCTGCGCGCTCATGTTCCAGACGTTCTCGAGCAGGGCGTCGCGGCTGACGATGCGGCCGAGCCGGCGGAACAGGAACGCCGCCAGGTCGAACTCGCGCTGGGTCAGATCGATGTCGCGCCCGTCCAGACAGGCCTTGCGGCGCTTCAGATCGATCAGATAAGGCGGATTGTCGATTCGCTCGGCCGCATCGGCCTCGGAACCGACCCCGCCGCGGCGCAGCGCCGCGGCGACCCGTGCCAGCAGCTCCAGCCGCTTCGGCGGCTTGATCACGTAGTCGTCGCCGCCGCTCGCGAAGCCCTTGACGAGATCCTCTTCGGCGGCCCGGGCCGTCAGGAAGATCACCGGCAGCTCGGCGTGGATCGAGACGCGCAGCCATTCGACGACGTCGATGCCGGTCGCGTCCGGCAGCATCCAGTCCAGCAGCAGCAGGTCGATCCCGGCCGAGCCGTGCTTGCGCCGGTACTCGGTCGCACTGCCGAACAGCCGCACCGCATAGCCGGCTTCCTGCAGCCAGTGGGCGACCAGCGCGGCCTGGTCCGGGTCGTCCTCGAGCACGCCGACGACGATGTCGCGCTTGATCGACGGAGCACCGCCCGTCGAGGGGCGCAGGCTGCGAGTGGGATCGGTCATTCGTTGAGGACGTCCGTCGCTCCGAGGCATGCCACTCGACCATGCCGGAAGGCGCCAGTCAATCCCGGCGTCGGCACCGGCCGGGCGCTGCCGGCAGGCCGGCCGCCGATGCGATCGACACCGGTGCCGTGGCTGTGCCCGGACACCCCGGTTACGCGGCGGCGGCGGCCGGCGCCGGACCGCGCGGACGCGGCATGTAGCGCAGCCAGACCAGGAACACGACCAGCGCGTCGAGCACGATCAGCGCCTGCCACAGGTACAGATGGAACCACTCGAACCACAACTGGCTCCACTGGCCGAGGTAGAACAGGCTGATGATGCGGACCAGGTTGACCGCCTGGATCGCCAGAAAGCCCAGCCCGATGCCGAGCAGCCGGTAACGCCAGGTCGCCGGAAACGCGATGATCGCCGAGACCAGGATGATGACCGCCTCCAGCCCGTTGCAGCCGCGCTCGATGCTGATCGCAAATCCGTTGGACGCGCTGCGGATGATGTTGCCGGTCGCGGTGGCGTCGGCGTCGAACAGCTGGATCAGCCAGACGCTGATATCGGCCAGCAGCGCGGTGAACGGCACGATCACGTGGCGCTCGACCGGCTCGATCAGGTCGAGCGGAAACAGGATGCCGACGCAGAGCAGGAAGACGAGAATGAATCGGGTCATCTGCCAAGTCTAGAGCCTGTCGCGCCGCTTTGCGTGCCGCCTCCACGCCGAAGTGCGTGCGATCCGCGCCATTGCGCCGCGGCCGCATCCGCGCGGCGGTTCGTGCGGTAGCATCGACGCTCATGAATCCCGCACCCAACCTGTTCCTGGTCGGCCCGATGGGGGCCGGCAAGTCGACGATCGGCCGCGCGCTCGCGGCCGCGCTCGAGCTGCCGTTCGTCGACCTCGATCACGAGATCGAGCAGCGCACCGGCGCGGCGATATCGCTGATCTTCGATCTCGAAGGCGAGGCCGGCTTCCGCATGCGCGAAACCACGCTGCTGCGCGAGCAGGCCGCCGCCGCGGCATCGTGCTCGCGACCGGCGGCGGCGCGGTGCTGAGTCCCGAGAACCGGCAGCTGCTGCGCGAGCGCGGCTTCGTCGTCTGGCTCGGTGCCGACGTCGACACGCAGCTCTCGCGGCTGGCCCACGATCGCAAGCGGCCGCTGCTGGCGACGCCGGACCGGCGCGGCACGCTGCTGGAGCTGGCGCGCCAGCGCGATCCGCTGTATGCCGAGGTCGCCGATCTGCACCTGTCCTCGACCGGCCGCGGCTACGGCGCGCAACTGATCGCCGACCTGGTCGAGCGTGTGCAGGCGGTCTGGCTGCGCACGCCGCAGGCGGCCACCGCATGAGCGCGCCGCTGGAAGTGCAGGTCGCGCTCGGCGAGCGCGGCTACCCGATCCGGATCGGCCGCGGCCTGCTCGGTGAGTCCTCGCACTGGCGCGCCGCGCTGCGCGGCAGGCAGGCGCTGATCGTCACCGACGACATCGTCGGCGCGCATTACCTCGACCGCGTCGCCGCCGGACTCGACGGGCTCGAGCACGCCGCCGTCACGATTCCTTCCGGCGAGCGCCACAAGACGCTCGAACAGGTCGAGCGCGTGTTCGACGCCCTCGCCGCGATGCGCGCCAATCGCGACGTCACGCTGATCGCGCTCGGCGGCGGCGTGATCGGCGACCTCGCCGGCTTCGCCGCAGCCTGCTGGATGCGCGGCGTCGGCTTCGTGCAGATGCCGACCACGCTGCTGGCGATGGTCGACTCCTCGGTCGGCGGCAAGACCGGCGTGAACCTGCCGGCCGGCAAAAATCTGGTCGGCGCGTTCCACCAGCCGCGCTGCGTGATCGCCGATACCGACACGCTCGGCACCCTGCCGCCACGCGAGTACCGCTCCGGCCTCGCCGAGGTCGTCAAGTACGGCGCGATCGGCGACCGGGCGTTCTTCGAGTGGCTCGAGGCGCGAGCCGATGCGCTGCTCGCGCGCGAGCCGGCCGTGCTGGCCGAGGCGATCGCGGCCAGCTGCCGCAACAAGGCCGCGATCGTCGAGCGCGACGAACGCGAGGACGGCGAGCGCGCCCTGCTGAACTTCGGACACACCTTCGGCCACGCACTGGAGACCGAGGCCGGCTACGGCCGCCTGCTGCACGGCGAAGCGGTCGCGATCGGCATGGTCATGGCGGCGCGTCTGGCGGCGCGTATCGCCGACGCACCCCAGACCGACGCCGAGCGGCTCGCGGCGCTGCTCGAGAAGCTCGATCTCCCGACCCGCCTGCCCGAGGCGATCGAGCCCGGCCGCCTGCTCGATCCGATGCGCCTGGACAAGAAGAACCTCGACGGCCGTCTGCGTCTGATCCTCTGGGATCGTCTCGGGGCGGCACACGCCCGCTTCGTCGACACCGATCGCGTCGCGGCGTTCCTGTCCTCACCGACTGGCTGAGCATTCGTAACGCAGGAGGCCTGATCGGCCGCGTTGCGGCCGACGCCCGTCCACCTGCGGCGTGGCAACCGATCGCGCAGCACCATCGACCAATCCGGACAGGCTCCGTGTCCCGGGCCGATCGCCGCGTATGCACACCGCAGACCCGGACCGAGCGGACAAAAAAAGACGGCCCCTTTCGGGGCCGTCCAAGATTGCAGCGTACAGAGCTTCTTATCAGAAGCGCTGCTGGTACTTCAGGTAGTAGAAGCGACCGATGTCGAAGCCGCCGTAGTACGAGAACTGGCTGTTCGGGTTCGAGTACATGAACGGACCGCGATGATCGAACGCGTTGTTCGCACCGACCGAGACCGTACCGTTCCACGGGGCCGTCCAGCGGAACTGGAGGTCGTGGAAGGTGTTCGAGCCCGTGCGGTTGACCGGCGACGGCGTGAACACCACCTGGCCGGTCAGATCGTTGTACGACGGGTAGCCGTAGTTCGGATCGTTACACTCCGGACCACCGCTGGCCGCGTCATACACGCAGCTTTCCTTCATGCCCGAGTAGTAGCGCATGCCCCAGCTCGCGCCGAAGTCGCCCAGGCTCCAGTCCAGCGTCAGGTTCGACTTGGTGCGGAACTGACTGCCCCAGCCGGTGCCGTTGAACGGGATTTCCGGGGTGCCCGGCTCGGTCTTGCTCTTCCAGTAGGAAACGTACGACGTCTCCCAGGTGACCATGAAGCGACCGAACGAGAACTCCGGCAGGCGGTAACGAACGCCGAAGTCGTAGCCTTCGGTTTCGATCCAGCCGAGGTTGCGCGTACCGAAGATCAGGTAGTTGACCGCGCCGGTGACCGGGTCACGCGTGAAGTTCTGGCAACGGCTGGCGATACCACGCTCGTAGCAGTCCGAGAGGATCGCGCCCGGGCTGTCGCTGCTGACCAGGTTGTCGATCTTGATGCGGTACCAGTCCAGCGTGATGTCCAGGCCCTGGATGTAGCTCGGGCTGTAGACCGCACCCAGCGTCTTGCTGACCGAGGTCTCCGGCAGCAGGAACGGGTTCGCACCGCCGAGGAACGGGAAGTTGGTCTGGCACGGGAAGCTCGTGCAGTCCGCACCACCCTGACCCGGCTGGATGAAGCCCGACGGGAGCGCCGGCTGACCGCCGAAGCCGCCGTAGCAGCGGGTCGCCGTGGCGCCTTCCGGCGGACGGCCACCGACGACCGAGCACGGATCGGTGTAGTAGGCGTAGGTCGAGCTCAGATCGCCGTACAGGTCACCGATGGTCGGCGCACGGAAGCCTTCCGCGTAGGTACCGCGGATCAGCAGGTCGTCGATCGGCTTCCACTTCAGGCCGAACTTGCCGTTGGTCGTCTTGCCGAACGTGTTGAAGTCCGAACGACGGCCAGCGACGTTGAACGACAGCTCGCGGAACGCCGGAATGTCCTTGAGCACCGGCACATCGAGCTCGAGGTAGTATTCCTTGACGTTGTAACCGCCGCCCCGGCCGCCGATGGCGAGCTCGGTGGTCAGGCCGGCCGCGGTCATGCGATCCGGATTGAAGTCGCCTTCCTCGCGACGGTATTCGTAACCGGCCGCGAACGACAGGTCACCGGCCGGCAGCGTGAACAGAGCGCCGGTCAGGTTGGCCGTGTAGTTGATGGTCTTGGAACCACCGGTCGAGGTCGTCGGCGCGATCAGGAAGTCCTGGACGGCCTGGTCACCGAGCGAGTTCTCGAGACCGCTGCCGTACGGTGCCAGCGGGTTCCACGGCACGCACTCGTCGAGCGGGATCGGGTTGGTCGCGCTGCCGCACTGGATGATGCCGTCGGCGTTGCGGAACGACGGACCGACCGCAGCCTGCAGATTGGCGATGTTGTAGTTGCCGGTGCCGGTACGGACGAAGTCGTTCTTGTTGTAGAAGTAGCCGACGTCCCAGTTCCACGAGTGGTCGCCCACGTCGAACCAGCCTTCGAAACCGCCGGTGAAGCGGTAGGTGCTGAGCTCGCTCCAGGTCGCACGCGGGACTTCCCAGCCGCGACGCGTCCAGTTGACGCTCTGCGGCGTGGCATAGCCGTGGTGGCTGCCGAACGGGTTGAAGTAGCTGTCGGCCGACATCGGCGCGGCGACGGCGGCGCTCTGCAGCGGGTAGCCGGCGACGGTGTTCTCGGTCTCACGCTTGTTGTACAGCACGTCCGAACGGAACGTGATGTTGTCGGTCAGGTTGAACGTGCCGGCGACGAACACCGAGGTACGCTCCATGCCCGACAGCAGGTTCATCTGCTGGTTCGAGTTGGCGTAATCGGAATCCCAGCCATCGGTCGTCGGCGTGCGGACGCGACGGAAGTTGGAGAAGTCGTACGGGTCGCCGCTGAAGCCCGGACCCAGGGTCCAGTTGCCGCCGCCCGGAATGCCGAGCAGGGTGCCCCACTGGCTGACCGGGCTCCAGCCCGCGCCGGGATGACGCGGCTGCGGCGTCTCGGAGAACCAGCGGTCCTTCGCCCAGACCGGATCTTCCTTCGCGTACGACACGCTCATCGTGACCGAGCTGCGCTCGCCGGTCGAACCGATCGTGAAGTCGTACTGCTGACGCTCACCGTCGTCCTCGTCGTACTGACCGAGATAGACGTTCATCTCGGCGCCTTCGAAGCGCGAACGCGTGATGATGTTGATGACGCCGGCGATGGCGTCCGAACCGTAGACCGACGAGGCGCCATCCTTCAGGATGTCGATGCGCTCGATGATGCCGACCGGGATCGTGGCGATGTCCTGGTAGCCCTCGGAGTTCGCGCCGAGACGCTTGCCGTTGACGAGGACGAGGGTGCGCTCCGGACCGAGGTCACGCAGGTCGATGTACGAACCGCCCGCGCTCTCGTTCGCGGCCAGAGCCTGCGAACGGCTGAACGCCGGCGAGCCAGCGGACGTCACGTTCAACAGGATGTCGGCGACCGAGCTGAAGCCCTGCTTCTCGATCTGGGCGCGGTCGATCGTCAGAACCGGCTGAGCGGTCTCGACGTCGGCCTTGCGGATGCGCGAACCGGTGACGACGATCGTCTCCAGCTTGTCTGCACCGGCGTCCTGCGCGAACACAGGGCTTCCGGTCAGACCGACCGCAGTCGCCGCACCCGCATACAGTGCGAAGCGAACGGCCTTGAAAAGCTCGTTGCTGTTCAATCTCATTTTGTCACTCTCCAACGTCAGAGTTTTGTTGCCACGGTTCGGGGGCTGTTCAGGCCCCTGCCATCCAAAAAGCTCACGAGGCCCGCCTGAGCCTTCGGTGGTAGGCGATGCTAACAACAATTTTACGGCAAGGGAACCCCTGGACAACCTTTGCAGACGCCGTGAGGCAAACGTATTTATTGATTTGTTTTCAGTCACTTATCGAGCGACCTATGTTTTCGATGGCGGTCGAAAGCATGATGCGGTGCATCGAAACGGCCATGCGATCTGAACATCCGCTGATGGGTTTCCCGGTCGTCGGCGATCAGCCTCGTTCAGCTACGGCGTGATCGTGCGCACACTTGGCGATCAGGTCGGCGAGCACCGATCATGCGGCATGGCCGCTTCCTCTTCTGATCCTTTCCTCGTCGCGCTGACCGGCGGCATCGCATCGGGCAAGTCGACCGTCGCCGACCGCTTCGCGGCGCTCGGCGTGCCGATCCTCGACGCCGACGCCGTCGCGCGCGAGCTGGTCGAGCCGCCGAGCGCGGCGCTCGAGGCGATCGTCGCCCGCTTCGGCGCGCAGCTGATCCAGGCCGACGGGCGCCTGGACCGGCGCGGGCTGCGCGAACGGATCTTCGCCGATCCGGCCGATCGCCTCGCGCTGGAGGCGATCCTGCATCCGGCGATCCGCCGCACGCTGCGTGATCGCGCGATGGTGCTGCCGCACGCCTACGGCCTGATCGCGATTCCGCTGCTGAGCGAATCGAGCGGCTATGACTGGATCGATCGCGTGCTGGTCGTCGACGCACCGCCTGGCGTACAGCTCGAGCGCCTGCTGCGCCGGGACGGACTGTCGCCGGATCTGGCCGAGTCGATGCTCGCCGCGCAGGCCAGCCGTGAACGCCGTCTCGCGCTGGCCGACGACGTCATCGACAACGGCGGAACGCCGGCGGAGCTCGACGCGCAGGTGCGTCGCCTGCACGCGCTTTACCTCGAGCTGGCCACCGGCGCACGGCGCGCCTGATCGCGGACCGGCGCCCACGGGCGTCGAGGCGCGGTGCGGCTGCGACATGCAACCAGGTCCACGAGACCAGGATCGATCGCGCGGGACATGCGTGCGAGGTCACTCCGCGGCGTGCGGGCGACGACGGCAAACCGTCACTCGAGGCGCGGCTGGATCAGCGGGCCGCGGATCGCCGCGACGCCCTGCCCGCCGGCCGCGCGCGCGGCCTCGACGTCGCCGGCATCGAGCCCGCCGAGCGCGTAGATCGGCAGCGCGAACTCCTGCGCGAGCGTCGCGAAGCGCTGCCAGCCGAGCGGCACGGCGGAGGGATGGCTGGCGGTCTCGCGCACCGGCGAGAGCGTCGCGAAGTCGGCGCCGATGCGTTCGGCGTGTGCCAGTTCGTCGGCGCGATGACACGACACGGCCACCCACTTGTCGGCCGGCAGCGGCCGACGCTCGAGCCTGGCCGCGATCCGCGCCGGCAGATGGACGCCGTCCAGACCGAGCACCGTCGCCAGCTGCCAGTCCGCGTGCAGCAGCAGGCGCGCGCCGGCGGCGCGACAGTGATCGCGCAACGTGCGCGCGATCGCGGCGAGCCGGTCGCGCGTCCACTCGGGCAGGCGCAGCTGGATCAGGCGAATGCCGTTCTCGAGCGCGCGGCGCACGCTGCCGACGACGACGTCGGCCTGGTCGACCGGAAGCGCCGGCGTGATCAGATAGCGTTCCGGCAGACGCAGGGCCGCGATGACCGGACGATCGGCCTCGGGCATCGGCAGATTCGGCAATGCCGCGGGCGTGATCCACGCCAGCGACTGGCCTTCGCAGGCCTGCGGCCGTCCGCTGTGGCGGACCACGTCCCAGACGTCGAGCACGATGCGCTTTTCAGGATAGCGGTGCGGCACCGTGATCAGCGGATGGGCCGCCTCGACGACGATGCCGATCTCCTCGCGCAATTCGCGCCGCAGCGCGTCCAGACGCGCCTCGCCGGATTCGAGCTTGCCGCCCGGAAATTCCCACAGTCCGGCCAGATGCGTGCCGGGCCGGCGCTGGGCGACCAGGATCCGCCCGTGCCGGCTGCGCACGACGCCGGCGACGACGTGGACGAACGGACTGCTCATCGCCGATCCGTCAGTCGCGCCGCCGCGGCGTGCCGCGCGTCAGGTCAGACGGCCGTGGCACTGCTTGTACTTGCGTCCGCTGCCGCACGGACACGGATCGTTGCGGCCGACCTTCGGGGCCTCGCGCAGCGTCTGTGCCGGCGCCGGCGCGGCGAACGCGGCGGCGTTCTCGCCGTCGGCCGGCGGCTCCTCGCCGATGCGATCGGCGTCGGCATGCTGGAACTGCATCGCGCGCGCCTGGGCCTCGGCCTGGCGCTGCTGCTGCTGTTCCATCGCCTGCACTTCTTCCTCGGTGCGGATCCGCACGCGCGCCAGCACCTGGACCAGCTCGAGCTTGATCTTCTCGAGCATCTGCTGGAACAGCGCAAACGCCTCGCGCTTGAACTCCTGCTTGGGCTGTTTCTGCGCATAGCCGCGCAGATGGATGCCCTGACGCATGTAGTCCATGCTGGCCAGGTGCTCCTTCCAGGCGTTGTCGAGCACGGTCAGCATGACGTGCTTCTCGAGCTGGCGCATGACGTCGGAGCCGAGCATGGCCTCCTTCTCGCGGAACAGCCGGTCGGCGTGGTCGAGCACGTGCTGCAGCACGCCGTCGGCATCGGTTTCCTCCTGCTCCTCGATCCAGCGCACCAGGTCGATGCGCAGGCCGAGCTCGGACTCGAGCTCCTTCTCCAGGCCCGGCAGGTTCCACTGCTCGTCGACCGAATGCGCCGGCACGAAGCGCCCGACGAACTCAGTCAGCGTGTCGGTGCGGATCGCGGCGACCGTCTGGGCGACGTTGTCGCTGTCGAGCAGCTCGTTGCGCTGTTCGTAGATGACCTTGCGCTGGTCGTTGGCGGTGTCGTCGTACTCGAGCAGCTGCTTGCGGATGTCGAAGTTGTGCGCCTCGACCTTGCGCTGCGCCTTCTCGATCTGGCGGCTGACCATGCGGTCCTGGATCGCGTCCTCTTCCTTCATGCCGAACATGCGCATCAGGCGGCTGACGCCCTCGCCCATGAAGATGCGCAGCAGATTGTCCTCGAGCGAGAGGTAGAAGCGGCTCGAACCGGCGTCGCCCTGGCGGCCCGAACGGCCGCGCAGCTGGTTGTCGATGCGCCGCGACTCGTGGCGCTCGGTGCCGATGATGCGCAGGCCGCCCAATGCGAGCACGTCGTCGTGGCGGCGCTTCCACTCGGCCTTGACCTGCTCGCGCTGCGCGTCGGTCGCATCCTCGGGCAGGGCCGCGAGCTCGGCCTCGAGATTGCCGCCGAGCACGATGTCGGTACCGCGGCCGGCCATGTTGGTCGCGATCGTGACCGCGCCGGGGCGGCCGGCCTGGGCGACGATCTGCGCCTCGCGCTCGTGCTGCTTGGCATTGAGCACCTCGTGCTGGATGCCGGCCTGGTGCAGCAGGTTGTCGAGGTATTCGGACGCCTCGATCGAGGCGGTGCCGACCAGCACCGGCTGGCCGCGCTGCTGGCATTCCTTGATGTCCTCGACGATCGCCTCGAACTTCTGCTTGGCCTTGAGGAAGATCACGTCCGCCTCGTCCTTGCGGATCATCGGACGGTGGGTCGGGATCACGACGACTTCCAGGCCGTAGATCGACTGGAACTCGTAGGCTTCGGTATCGGCCGTGCCGGTCATGCCGGACAGCTTCTTGTACATGCGGAACAGGTTCTGGAACGTAATCGACGCCAGCGTCTGGTTCTCGCGCTGGATCGGCACGCCTTCCTTGGCCTCGACCGCCTGATGCAGGCCGTCGGACCAGCGCCGTCCCGGCAGCGTGCGGCCGGTGAACTCGTCGACGATCACGACCTCGCCGTCGCGCACGATGTACTCGACGTCACGCTGGTACAGCGAATGCGCGCGCAGCGCGGCGTTGAGGTGATGGACGACGGCGAGGTTGGAGCCGTCGTAGAGGCTCTCGTCCTGGCCGATGATGCCGTCGCGGCGCAGCAGGTCCTCGATGTGCTCCATGCCCGCCTCGGACAGGTGCACCTGCTTCTGCTTCTCGTCGACCCAGAAGTCGCCTTCGCCTTCCTCGGTGGCCTGGCGCGTCAGCTTCGGCACCAGCTTGTTGATCTTGACGTAGAGCTGCGGCGACTCGTCCGACGGACCGGAGATGATCAGCGGTGTGCGCGCCTCGTCGATCAGGATCGAGTCGACCTCGTCGATGATCGCGTAGTGCAGACCGCGCTGATAGCGCTGGTCCTTGCTGACCGCCATGTTGTCGCGCAGGTAGTCGAAGCCGAATTCGTTGTTGGTGCCGTAGGTGATGTCGGCCGCGTAGGCCGAGCGCTTGTTGGCGTGGTCCATGCCGGGCCAGACCACGCCGACCTGCATGCCGAGGAAGTTGTAGACCCGCCCCATCCAGGCCGAGTCGCGCTTGGCGAGATAGTCGTTGACGGTGACGACGTGGACGCCCTTGCCCTCGAGCGCGTTGAGGTAGACCGGCAGCGTCGCGACCAGCGTCTTGCCCTCGCCGGTGCGCATTTCGGCGATCTTGCCCGAGTGCAGCACCATGCCGCCGATCAGCTGCACGTCGTAATGGCGCAGACCCAGCACGCGGCGCGAAGCCTCTCGGACCACCGCGAAGGCTTCCGGCAGCAGATCGTCGAGCTTGGTGCCCTCCGCCAGCCGCTGCTTGAACTCGTCGGTCTTGGCGCGCAGCGCGGCATCGTCGAGCGCCTGCATCTGCGGTTCCAGCGCGTTGATCTGCGCGACGCGGCGGCCGAGCTGGCGCAGCACGCGCTCGTTGCGGCTGCCAAAAATGCCGGTCAGGAGGGAGTTGAGCATCGTCGTCTTCGAGTGGGAGCGGGAAAGCCGCCGGACGGGCGGGGCGGGCAAGCCGTCCATGATAAGGCGGCCTGCGGCGGATGACCAAATCGGGGGTGGGGATCGGCCGCAGCCGTTTCAAGCGCGGCGCCGGGCGCGCGCAGGGCGCGCTTTCCGATACGCCGGCGTGCGGATCGACCGTGGCGCCGCGCCGGGCGCGGCCGCGTCAGACGCGGCTGGCGCGGGTCGAGCGCACGTAGACGCTCGGATTGACCGGCCGGCCGTTCAGCCAGACCTCGAAGTGGCAGTGCGGGCCGGTCGAACGCCCGGTCGAGCCGACCTTGGCGACGATGTCGCCGATGTGCACGCGCGTGCCGGCCTCGACCAGGTTGCGCGAATTGTGCGCATAGCGCGTCATGTAGCCGTTGCCGTGGTCGATCTCCACGACGTTGCCGTAGCCGCTGCGCTGGCCCGAATAGGTCACCACGCCCTCGGCCACCGCCATGATGTCCGAGCCGTACGGCACGTCGAAATCGATGCCCAGATGGCTGCTGCGATGACCGGTGATCGGATCGGCGCGCGTGCCGAAGCCGGACACGATGTAGCCGCTGGCGACGGGCCAGCCGGTCGGCAGCAGCGCGTTGTCGATCTTCCGGTCGAGCAGCATGTTCTCGATCATGCCCAGCTGCGCCTCCTGGCGCTCGAACTCGGCCTTCAGCGTCTCGATGCCGGCGTTGATCGGCGAGGCCGCGGTCACCAGCAGCGGCGCCTCCTCCGGTCCGCCGAGGGCCGGCGCGGCCGCGAAGTCGAACTCGCCGTCGTCGAGCTTGCCGACCTGGGTCAGGCGCTCGCCGAGCGCGTTGAGGCGCGTCGCCTGCGCCTGCAGCTGGCCCAGCTGCAGCGCCAGCGCGTCGAGGTCGCGGCCCGAATCGCGCGCGACCTCCTCGAGGGCTTCGCGCTGCGAGGCGATGATCTGGCGCATCTGGCGAACCTCGCCGAGCGCCTGTCCGCCGGCGTCGACGCTGACCCGACCGAGCGCGAAGCCGCATCCCAGGAAGAGCACGACGCAGGCGACCGCCAGCGCGACGCAGACGCTGCGTCCGCGCCGGGTCGACAGATCGATGTTGCGGGAAGTCGCGCCGGCCTTGCCGAGGATTATGATGTTCATGAAAACCCGTGCCGAATTGGTCTCGCCATGCAACCGCCCCATCGCCGCCGCCACGCCACGACCGACGGTTTCTCGTCGGCGGCGGACTGCGTCGATCTCGGCACGCTGGCGCAGAAAGCGCGCGCGCTCGAGATCCTCGACGGGCGGCTGCGCCGCCTGTTGCCCGAAGCGCTCGCCCGCGAATGTCGGCTCGCGGACATCCGCAACGGACGCCTCGTCTTTCTGGCGAACAGTCCGACCTGGGCCGGCCGGCTGCGACTGCACGAGGCAGCCCTGCTGGCCGAAGCCCGCTCCGCCTGCGAAGGCCGGATCGAACGTTTCGCCGTGAAAGTGGCACACCGGCCGCCCGTTCCCCCGGAACCGGCCTGGCAGAAACCGCTTTCGACTGGTACCGCAAGACATCTGCGGGCAGCTGCGCAATCCATCGCGGACCCCGAATTGAAGGCCCTTTACCTCCGCCTTGCATCGCTTGCCGGCGATTGAATCCCCTTGGCGTCATCCGGCCGGGGCGGCCGTTCGACGCTCGCGGCGAGCGCCTGCTTCGGGCGCCCGCTCACCGCACCTCCAGCTCCCTCAGATCGCCTGCGCCGGATGCGCGTAGGAAATCGGAGCCTTGCTGTCGTCCTTGAACGTGACCTCTTCCCACGCGGTCGCATCCGCGACCAGCGCACGCAGCAGCTTGTTGTTGAGCTCGTGGCCCGATTTGTGGCCGTAGAACGCGCCGATCAGGCTGTGGCCGAGCAGATACAGATCGCCGATCGCGTCGAGGATCTTGTGCTTGACGAACTCGTCCTCGTAGCGCAGGCCGTCCTCGTTGAGGACGCGGTAGTCGTCGAGCACGATCGCGTTGTCCATCGAGCCGCCGAGCGCCAGATTGCGCTCGCGCAGATACTCGATGTCGCGCATGAAGCCGAACGTACGCGCGCGGCTGACTTCCTTGACGAACGAGGTCGTCGAGAAGTCGATCTCGCTGGTCGAGCTGCGGCGCGTGAACATCGGATGGTCGAAATCGATCGAGAAGCCGACCTTGAAGCCGTCGAACGGCTCGAAGCGCGCCCACTTGTCGCCGCTCTCGACCTTGATCGGCTTCTTGATGCGGATGAAGCGCTTCGGTGCGGCCTGTTCCTCGATGCCCGCCGACTGCAGCAGGAACACGAACGGACCGGCGCTGCCGTCCATGATCGGCACTTCCGGTGCCGACAGGTCGACGTAGGCGTTGTCGATGCCGAGGCCGGCCATCGCTGAGAGCAGATGCTCGATCGTGGCGATGCGGACCTCGCCCTGGATCAGGGTACTGGAAAGCCGGGTGTCGCCGACGTTCTCCGGGCACGAGCGGATATCCACCGGCGGACTGAGGTCGACCCGGCGGAACACGATACCCGTGTCCACGGCGGCCGGCCGCAAGGTCATGTAGACCTTTTCACCCGTGTGAAGACCCACGCCCGTTGCTTTGATGACATTCTTGAGCGTGCGCTGTCTGATCATTTTTATACTGTGACCCCTGGGGCAGGAGCTACAAAAACGCGGGGGATGCTAACACAGCATTTTTTGATCGGACAAGCAAAATGACGCGCGAACCCGACAAGGTGTCGCTATTACGCAACACCTGGTCGGATTCTGCGGAGACGCGCGCCCGTGCGGACCCGGGAACGGAGTCCGCGCGGGAGGCCCGCCCGCCGCGACGCCACGCGGCGGCGGCCGTCGGGCTTCAGTCGGCCTGACGACGCAGGAACGCGGGGATGTCGAGATAGTCGCTCGGCACGTCGGCCACGGCAGCCGCGGCGGCGATCGCCGGTGCGGCGGCGACCGCCACGCTGGCACGCTGCGGGATGCCGAGATAGTCGACCTCGCCGGTGGTCGCGTTGCGCACGACCTTCATCGGTGCACGCATGACCTCGCGCTCGCGCACCGGTACCGGCTGGCGGGCGACCGCCTGGTTGAGTCCGGTCGCGACCACGGTGACGCGGATCTCGTCCTGCAGCTCCGGATCGAGCGCGGTGCCGATGACGACGGTGGCGTCCTCGCTCGCGAACTCGTGGATGACCTGGCCGATGTCGTCGAACTCGCGCATCGTCATGTTGGCGCCGGCCGTGACGTTGACCAGGATGCCGCAGGCGCCGGCCAGGTTGACGTCCTCGAGCAGCGGGTTGTTGATCGCCGCCAGCGCGGCCGCCTGGGCGCGATCGTCGCCGCGCGCCGAGCCCGAGCCCATCATCGCCATGCCCATCTCGGACATCACGGTGCGCACGTCGGCGAAGTCGACGTTGATCAGGCCGGGCCGCGTGATCAGGTCGGCGATGCCCTGCACCGCGCCGAGCAGCACGTCGTTGGCGCTCTTGAACGCCGACAGCAGCGTGACGTCGCGGCCGAGCACGGTCAGCAGCTTCTCGTTGGGCACCGTGATCAGCGAATCGACGTACTGGCTGAGCTCCTCGATGCCCTTGTGCGCGACCTGCATGCGCCGGCGGCCCTCGAACGGGAACGGCTTGGTGACGACCGCGACGGTCAGCACGCCCATCTCCTTGGCGAGCTGGGCCACGACCGGCGCCGCGCCGGTGCCGGTGCCGCCGCCCATGCCGGCGGTGATGAAGACCATGTCGGCGCCCTGCAGCAGTTCGCAGATCCGCTCGCGGTCCTCGAGCGCGGCCTGACGGCCGACTTCGGGATTGGCGCCGGCGCCCAGGCCCTTGGTGACGTTCGCGCCGAGCTGCAGCGTGTACTTCGCGCCGCTGTTCTTGAGCGCCTGCGCGTCGGTGTTGGCGCAGACGAAGTCCACGCCCTCGACCTGGCCGTGCACCATGTGGCTGACCGCGTTGCCGCCGCCGCCGCCGACGCCGATCACCTTGATCACCGCATTCGGTGCCATCTTCTCGATCATCTCAAACATGTTCCCAACCTCCGCTGCTGTATTTCGTTTCAAGGGTTGCTCACCGGAGCCGTGACCGTCCCGGTCCGGTCCGTCCTCGCCGGCTGGCGTGCCGGCGGCTGCGGTCGTTTCGACCGCCACGCGGCGCCTCCTTGGCCGCGGTCTTGCGTTGGGTGTCGGGCGTGCGCGCTAGAACTCGCCCTTGAACCAGGTGCTGAGCCGGCTCCACAGGCCGCCGACCGACGAGACGCCGCCGTTGCCGGCGCGCGCGCCGGCGTCCTGGCGGGCGCCGTGCACGAGCAGGCCCACGCCGGTGGCGTGGATCGGATTGGCGACGACGTCGACCAGGCCGCCGACGTGCTGTGGCAGGCCCAGCCGTACCGGCATGTGGAACAGCTCCTCGGCGAGCTCGAGCGCGCCTTCCATCCGCGCCGCGCCGCCGGTCAGGACGACGCCGGCGCGCACCAGCTCCTCGCGGCCGCTGCGGCGCAGATCGGCCTGCACCATCTCGAAGATTTCCTCGTAGCGCGGCTGCACCGCCTCGGCGAGGTTCTGTCGCGCCAGCCGGCGCGGCGGCCGGTCGCCGACGCTCGGTACCTGGATGGTCTCCTCGGCGTGCGCGAGCTGCGCCAGCGCGCAGGCGTAGCGCACTTTGAGTTCTTCGGCATGGGCGGTCGGCGTGCGCATCAGATGCGCGATGTCGCTGGTGACCTGATCGCCGCCGATCGCCAGCGAGGTGGTGTGGCGCAGCGCACCGCCGGTGTAGATCGCGATGTCGGTGGTGCCGGCGCCGAGGTCGACCAGGCACACGCCGAGCTCCTTCTCGTCGTCGGTCAGCACGGCGCCGCTCGACGCGACCGCCGCCGGGATCAACCGGTCGACCTGCAGGCCGCAGCGGTTGATGCACTTGGTCAGGTTCTGCACCGCGCTGGCGGCGCCGCTGACCAGGTGCACGTTGGCCTCCAGACGCACGCCGGACATGCCGACCGGATGGCGGATGCCCTCCTGGCCGTCGACCAGATATTCCTGCGCCTCGGTGTAGAGCACGCTGCGGTCGGCCGGGATCGCGATCGCGCAGGCGGAGTTGCGTACCGCGTCGAGATCGGCCTGGGTCACCTCCTTGTCGCGGATCGGCGCGGTGCCGTGCGAGTTCTCGTCCTTGATGTGGCTGCCGGAGATGCTCG
The DNA here is from genome assembly GCA_024707225.1 of Dokdonella sp. Lineage (GTDB taxonomy): Bacteria > Pseudomonadota > Gammaproteobacteria > Xanthomonadales > Rhodanobacteraceae > Dokdonella. Next base: position 369,984 of record JANQAE010000004.1, read on the forward strand.
CGTAGACCGAGCGGATCTGGCAGCCGGCCATCAGCTCGGCCTCCTCGATCGCGCGCTGGATCGAGTGCACGGTCGACTCGATGTCGACGACGACGCCGCGCTTGAGGCCGTGCGCCGGATGCGAGCCGATGCCGATGATCTCGATCGGCTCGCCGCCGCCGTACTCGCCGACGATCGCGACGACCTTGGAGGTGCCGATGTCCAGGCCGACGATCAGATTGCGTTCGCTCTTGCGGTTCATCGTCAGGTCCCGGATGGCGGTTGGGGGACGGCGCCCGGCGCCGTTCCGGCAGCGGCCGCCCAGCGCACGGCGAAGCCGTTCTCGTAACGCAGATCGACGCTGGCCGGCACGCCGTTGTTGCCCGAGGCCAGGCGCGGCCAGACGTCGAGGAAGCGGTCCAGCCGCTGCTCGGCGGCCTCGCGGCCGAGCTCGACCGTGGTGCCGCTGGCCAGCGTCAGCCGCCAGGCACCGCGCGCCGACAGCGCGATTTCGCTGACCGCCAGGCCGCTGCCGGAGAACTGGCGCAGGCAGCGGCTGTGGAACGCGACGACCTCGGCGAGCTGATCGTCCGGACCGGACAGCTGCGGCAGGCCCTGCAGCTGGTCCGCGCCGGCAACCTTGAACAGCGTACCGGCCCGGCTGATCAGCTGGTCCTCGCCCCAGCGCGCATACGGCAGCTGCTCGTAGACGGTCAGCTCCAGCGTGTCGGGCCAGCGCTTGCGCGCGTCGACGCGCGCGACCCACGGCAGGCCGATCACGGCCGCGCGCACGTCGTCCAGGTCGACCGCGAAGAAGCCGGCGTCGAGCTGCGGCGCGACCGCCGCACGGATCTGCTCGGCGCTGACGTAGGTGTACTCGGCGTTGACCTGCAGTTGCCGGATCGGCCAGCTGTGCGCGGCGAAGCGCCCGCTCAGCACGCCGACCACCGGCAGCCCGACCAGGGTCAATGCGATGCCCCAGGCCAGGAGCTTGAGCACGATGCCGCTCCTCACGGCAGCTCCCGGACCAGGCTGGTCTCGAGAATCCGCCAGCACAGCGTGCGGAAGTCGATGCCGACCTGCGCGGCGGCCTTGGGCACCAGCGAGTGGCTGGTCATGCCGGGCGTCGTGTTGACCTCGAGCAGATGGCACCGGCCGGCGCGATCGCGCATGACGTCGACCCGGCCCCAGCCGCTGCAGCCGATCGCGTCGAAAGCGGCCATCGCCAGTGCACGCACGGCGCGCTCGTCCGCACCGTCCAGGCCCGGGCACAGGTACTGCGTGTCCTCGGCCACGTACTTGGCGTGATAGTCGTAGAACGCGCCCTTGGGCACGATGCGGATCGACGGCAGTGCTGCGCCGTCGAGGATGCCGACCGTGAGCTCGTCGCCCTCGATCAGCTGCTCGATCATCAGCTCGCCGTCGTAGCGCGCGGCCAGCTCGATCGCCGCGGACAGGTCGGTCTCGCCGAACACGCGCGTGATGCCGACGCTGGAGCCTTCGTGCGACGGCTTGACGATCGCCGGAAAGCCCAGCTCGCGCAGTGCGTCGGCGATGTCGTCGCCGCGTGCGAACGCGACGTAGCGCGGCGTCGGCAGGCCGCGTGCCTGCCACACCTGCTTGGTGCGGATCTTGTCCATCGCCAGTGCCGAGCCGAGCACGCCCGAGCCGGTGTACGGCACGCGCAGCGAGTCGAGCGCGCCCTGCAGCACGCCGTCCTCGCCGCCGCGGCCGTGCAGGATGTTGAACACGCGTGCGTAGTGGCCGGCGCGCAGCGCGTCGAGCAGCGCCGGAATGCCGTCGACCGGATGCGCGTCGACGCCGGAGGCACGCAGCGCCTCGAGCACGTTGCGCCCGGAATCGAGCGACACCTCGCGCTCGGCCGAACTGCCGCCGAGCGCGACGGCGACGCGACCGAAGCGACGTGGATCCTCGACCCGCATGTTCATGCCGCCTCCGATTTCAGATGACCGGCCGCGGCCAGTTCGACCGCGGCGGCGCCGATGTCGCCGGCACCGGCGAGCATCAGCAGGTCGCCGTCGCGCAGCAGCGCCGGCAGCACGTGCGGCAGCTCGCGCGGATGCTCGATCACGACCGGGTCGACGCGTCCGCGGGCGCGGATCGCGCGGGCCAGCGCGCGCGTCGGCGCCGGCGATCGGCGCCTCGCCGGCCGGATAGACCTCGGTCAGGATCAGCACGTCCACCTCGGCCAGTACGTTGGCGAAGTCGTCGAGCAGATCGCGCGTGCGCGTGTAGCGGTGCGGCTGGAACACCACGACCAGTCGCCGGTCGGGCCAGCCGCCGCGCGCGGCCGCGAACGTCGCGGCCAGCTCGCGCGGGTGATGGCCGTAGTCGTCGACCAGCATCACGTGGCCCTCGTCGATCGCCAGATCGCCGCGCCGGTGGAAGCGCCGGCCCACGCCCTGGAACTCGCCGAGCGCCTTGCGCATCGCCGCGTGGCTCCACGCCGATCTGCCAGCCGACCGCGCAGGCGGCCAGCGCATTGAGCACGTTGTGGCGGCCGGGCATGTTCAGCACGACCGGCACCGGCGCCGACTCGGGCAGGTGCAGGTCGAACGCCATCCGGTTGCCGCGCTGGCTGATCCCGGTCGCGCGCACGTCGGCCTGCGCGTCGATCGCGTAGGTCAGCATGCGGCGCGGCGCGGCGTCGGCCAGACCGCGCCAGTTCCGGGTCGTCGACGCAGAGCACGGCCAGGCCGTAGAACGGCAGGCGGTGCAGGAAATCGTCGAAGGCCTTCTTGACCGCCTCGAAGTCGCCGCCGTAGTTCTCGAGATGGTCGGCGTCGATATTGGTCACGATCGCCACGATCGGCGACAGCATCAGGAACGAGCCGTCCGACTCGTCGGCCTCGGCGACCAGATACTCGCCGGTGCCCAGGCGCGCATGCGTGCCGGCGCGGTCAGCTGACCGCCGATCACGAAGGTCGGATCGTAGCCGCCCTCGGCGAGCACGCTGGCGACCAGGCTGGTCGTCGTGGTCTTGCCGTGCGTGCCGGCGACCGCGATGCCGCGGCGGAAGCGCATCAGCTCGCCGAGCATCTCGGCGCGCGGCACGACCGGGATACGCCGTTCGCGCGCGGCGGCGAGCTCCGGATTGTCGGCGCCGATCGCGCCGGAGACGACGACGACGTCGACCTCGGCCACCGCCTCGGCCTGGTGGCCGCGCACGATGCGGATGCCCAGAGCCGCCAGGCGTCGCGTCGTCGCATTGTCGGAGCGGTCCGAGCCGCTGACCGTATAGCCGAGATTGAACAGCACCTCGGCGATGCCGCTCATGCCGACGCCGCCGATGCCGATGAAGTGCACGCGGCGGAAGTCCTGCATGATGTCGCCGTGGCGGTGGATGCGCGAAGGCGTCATGCCGCGACCTCCAGGCAGATGTCGGCGATGCGCCGCGCGGCGTCGGTCCGCGCCAGCGTGCGCGCCGCCGCGGCCATTGCCGCGACGCGCCCACGCGCGTGGACCAGTCCGTCGAGTGCGCGCTCCAGGCGTCCGGTGAAATCCTCGCCCTCGGCGACGCGTTCGGCCGCGCCGACCGCGACCATCGCCTCGGCGTTGCGGGTCTGGTGATCGTCGACCGCGTGCGGGAACGGCACCAGGATCGCCGGCACGCCGGCCGCGCAGAGCTCGGCGACGGTCAGCGCGCCGGAGCGGCAGACCGCCAGATCGGCCCAGGCGTAGGCCGCGGCCATGTCCTCGATGAACGGCTCGACGCGCGCCGGCACGCCGCTCGCGGCGTAGGCCGCCCGCGTCGCCTCGACGTGCGCGGCGCCGCACTGGTGGAGCACGTCGAGCGCGCTGCCGTAGCGGCCGAACACGGCCGGCAGATGGCCGTTGAGGCTCTGCGCGCCCTGGCTGCCGCCGAGCACGAGTATGCGCATCGGACCGGCGCGGCCGGCCAGGCGCACCGCGGGCTCCGGCAGCGCGGCGATCGCCTCGCGCACCGGGTTGCCGACCCATTCGGCGCGTGGGTCCGCGAACGCATCGGCGAATCCGCTGAGCAACCGCGTCGCATGGCGCGCCAGCAGCCGGTTGGTCATGCCGGGCACGCGGTTCTGCTCGTGCACGACCAGTGGCAGACGCAGGCTGCGCGCGGCCAGACCGCCCGGCGCCGACGCATAGCCGCCGAGCGCGAGCACGCTGCGCGGACGCAGCTGGCGCAGCAGCCGGCGCGCCGCGAGCCAGGCACCGAGCAGGCGCGGCAGCGCGAGCAGGCGCGTGACCAGACCCTTGCCGCGGACGCCGCCGAAGCCGAGCGTGCGCAGCGGAAAGCCGGCGGCCGGGACCAGGCGCTGCTCGAGGCCGACGCGGCCGCCGAGCCAGACCACCGGCACGCCGCGCGCGCGCAGCTCGGCACCGACCGCGATGCCCGGAAAGATGTGTCCGCCGGTGCCGCCGGCCATGATCAGCACGGGCGCGTTCGCTGCGTTCACGAGCGCACCTCCTCGAGCGGACCGACCGCCACGGCCTGAGCCGCCGCACTCTCGGCGCGCGAGACCTCGTAGCTGCAGCGCGCGAGCAGGCCGATCGCCACGCAGGTCATCAGCACGCTCGAGCCGCCCGAACTGATCAGCGGCAGCGTCAGGCCCTTGGTCGGCAGCACGCCGAGATTGACGCCGATCGACACCAGCGCCTGCAGGATCAGCATCAGCACGACACCGAATGCGCAGTAGCCGGCGAAGCGCTGGCCGCGCTCGACCGCGCGCAGGCCGATCGTGAAGCCGCGCGCGGCCAGCCAGCCGAACAGCACCAGCACCAGGACGATGCCGGCCAGGCCCAGTTCCTCGGCGAGCACGGCCAGGATGAAGTCGGTATGCGCCATCGGCAGATAGAACAGCTTCTGCACCGAACCGCCGAGGCCGACGCCGAGCCACTCGCCGCGGCCGATCGCGATCAGCGCCTGGGTCAGCTGGAAGCCGTCGTTGTACGGATCGGCCCACGGATCGAGGAACGAGGTCAGCCGCTTGATGCGGTAGTCCTCGCTGAAGGCCACCCAGACCATCGCCGGGATCGCCAGGCTGCCGAGCAGCGCCAGGTTGCGCAGGCGCGCGCCGCCGAGCCAGACCATGCCGAGCGTGACCGCCACCATCAGCACGGCGCTGCCGAAGTCCGGCTGCGCGAGCAGCACCAGCACCATCAGCAGCGCGATGCCGAGCGGCTTGATCACGCCGAACAGGCGCGTCTGCACGCCTTCGCGATGGCGCACCAGATAGCTCGACAGCCACACGATCATGCACAGCTTGGCGGCCTCGACCGGCTGGAAGCCGGAGATGCCGAGGTTGAGCCAGCGGCGCGCGCCGTTGATGCGCTGGCCGATGCCCGGGATGAACACCAGCAGCAGCAGACCGAAGCCGGCCAGCAGGAACAGCAGCGCATGCCGCTCGATCCACTCCAGCTCGGTGCGCGCGACCGCGATCGCCAGACCGATGCCGAGCGCGAGGAACATCAGGTGGCGGTTGAGGTAGTAGAACGCGCCGATCTTCTGGCCCTCGGCGACCGCGATCGAACTGGACGCGACCATGATCACGCCCAGACACGCCAGCGCGATCGCGGCCAGCAGCAGGCCGGCGTCGTAGCGGCCGACCGGCTCGCTGCGCCGCGTGGCCTGGGATCCGGCTGAGAAGTCGAACAGCAGCATCAGCGTACCTTCAGCGTCGCCAGGCCGATCAGCACCAGCACCACGCTGATGATCCAGAAGCGGACGATCACGCGCGGCTCGGGCCAGCCCTTCAGTTCGAAGTGATGGTGGATCGGCGCCATGCGGAACACGCGCTTGCCGGTCAGCTTGAAGCTGACGACCTGGATCATCACCGAGGCGGTCTCGAGCACGAACACGCCGCCCATCACCAGCAGCACGATCTCCTGCCGCACGATGACCGCCAGCGTGCCGAGCGCGGCACCGATCGCCAGCGCGCCGACGTCGCCCATGAACACCTGCGCCGGATAGGCGTTGAACCAGAGGAAGCCCAGGCCCGCGCCGGCCAGCGCGCCGCAGAAGATCGCCAGCTCGCCGGCGCCGGGGATCGACGGGATCTGCAGGTAGCTGGAGAACACCGCATTGCCGGCCAGATACGCGAACGCGCCGAGCGCCGTGGCGACCAGCACGGCCGGCATGATCGCCAGCCCGTCGAGGCCGTCGGTCAGGTTCACCGCATTGGAGAACCCGGCGATCATCAGGTATGCCAGCGGCACGAACAGCAGGCCGAGCGGCACCGCGACCTGCTTGAACAGCGGCAGGTACAGCGCGGTCTCGGCCGGCGTGGTCGCGGTCACGTACAGCGCGAGCGCGACCGCCAGCGCGAACACCGACTGCCAGAAGTACTTCCAGCGCGCGGCCAGGCCGCGGCTGTCCTTGAGCACGAGCTTCTTGTAGTCGTCGTAGAAGCCGATCGCACCGAACGCCAGCGTCACCGCCAGCACGATCCACACGTAACGGTTGCGCAGATCCATCCACAGCAGCGTGGACACGCTGATCGCGAGCAGGATCAGGCCACCGCCCATCGTCGGCGTGCCGGCCTTGACCAGATGGGTCTGCGGACCGTCGCTGCGGATCACCTGGCCGGCCTTGATCTGCGCCAGCTTGCGGATCACGCCCGGGCCGACCAGCAGCGAGACCGCCAGCGCGGTCAGTGCGCTCATGATCGCGCGGAACGTCAGGTACTGGAACACATGGAAGCCGCTGATCCAGTCCTCGAGCAGCTTGGCCAGTTCAAGCAACATGACGTGCCTCCTGCGTCGCGGCGTCGCCGCCGGACGAGCCGTCGTCGAGCAGCGCGCGCACGACGCGATCCATCGCGGCCGAGCGCGATCCCTTGACCAGCAGTACGGTGTCCGGCCCGACCAGGCCGCGCAGCGATGCGATCAGGGCGGTCTGATCGGCGTGATGCATCGCACCGGGGCCGAATGCCTGCACCGCCGCGGCGCTGCGCATGCCGACCGCGTGCAGACGGCCGATGCCGCTGCGCCGCGCCAGCGCGCCGGTCTGCGCGTGCAGCACCTCGCTCTCGGTGCCGAGCTCGCCCATGTCGCCCATGACCAGGATCGTCTCGCCGTGCTCGGCGGCGAGAATCGCGATCGCGGCGGCGAACGAGCCCGGATTGGCGTTGTAGCTGTCGTCGATCAGCACGGCACCGCCCGGCAGCGCATGCCGCAGCAGGCGGCCCTGCACCGTCGGCGCGGCCTGCAGACCGTCGCGGATCGTTTCGAGCGGCACTTCGAGCGCCAGCGCCAGCGCGCTGGCGGCCAGCGCATTGAGCACGTTGTGGCGGCCCGGCAGCGGCAGCGCCACTCCGATCGCGCCGATCGGCGTGACCAGCTCGAAACGCCCCTGGCCGATCCGCTGCGCGTTGACGTCGGCCGACAGGTCCACGCCGTAGCGCAGCACGCGGCGTCCGCCGGCCCGCTCGGCGAAGTAGCCGGCGAACGCGTCATCGGCATTGATCACGGCGATGCCGTCGGCCGGCAGGCCTTCGTAGATCGCGCCCTTGGTCTCGGCGACGCCGCGCAGGCTGCCGAGGCGCTCCAGATGGGCCGGCGCCACGTTGTTGACGAGCGCGATCGACGGCCGCGCGATGTCGACCAGATAGGCGATGTCGCCGGGCTTGCCGGCGCCCATCTCGAACACCGCGAACTGCGTGTCCTCGGGCATCGCCAGCACCGACAGCGGCAGGCCGATCTCGTTGTTGAGGTTGCCGGCGTTGACGTGGGTGCGGCCGTGCCGCTCGAGGATCGCCGCGAGCAGGGTCTTGACCGTGGTCTTGCCGTTGGAGCCGGTGATGCCGACCACGCGCGCGGTGCTGGCCGTCCGCGCGGCGCGCGCCAGCTCGCCGAGCGCGCGCCCGGTGTCGGCGACGACGACCTGCGGCAGGTCGATGTCCACGACGCGCTCGACCAGGGCGCGGCGGCGCCGTGCTCGCGCGCCTGGGCGAGGAAATCGTGTGCGTCGAAGCGCTCGCCGCGCAGCGCGACGAACAGCGCGCCGGCCGGCACGCGCCGGCTGTCGGTGGCGACGCCGGCGATCGCGACGTCGGCGCCGACCAGGCGGCCCTGCGTCGCCGCGGCGATCCAGGCCAGGGAGCGGCGGATCATCGGCGTGCCTCCAGGGCTGCCCGCGCGACCTGACGGTCGTCGAACGGATGGCGCACGCCGCCGATCTCCTGATACGGCTCGTGCCCCTTGCCGGCGATCAGCACGACGTCGCCGCCGCGCGCCTCGCGCACCGCCTCGGCGATCGCGCGTGCGCGATCGCGCTGGACCGTGACGCGGCCGGGCGCGACGAAGCCGGCGAGGATGTCGGCGACGATCGTGTCGCCGTCCTCGCCGCGCGGATTGTCGTCGGTGACCACGACGCGGTCGGCCAGCGACTCGGCGATCGCCGCCATCTGCGGCCGCTTGCCGGCGTCGCGCTCGCCGCCGCAGCCGAACACGCAGATCAGGTCGCCGGCGCAATGCGCGCGCAGCGTCGTCAGCGCCTGCTCGAGCGCATCGGGCGTGTGCGCGTAGTCCACGACCAGCAGCGGCACGTCGTCGTGTCCGCCGAGCCGGCTCATGCGGCCCGGCACCGGTTCGAGCACGGCCAGCGCGGCGACGATGTCGTCGAACGCGATGCCGCAGATGCCGAGACAGGCGACGACCGCGAGCAGGTTGGCGACGTTGAAACCGCCGAGCAGGCGCGTGCGCACCGGTCCTGTGCCCCACGGCGTGTGCAGCTCGAACGCAAGCCCTTCGACGCTGGCCGCGATCGCGTCGGCGCGCACGTCGGCACGCGGATCGTCCAGCCCGTAGGTCACGCGCTGCAGCGATTCGGGCAGCCGCGCGGCCAGTGCGGCGCCGAACGCATCGTCGAGGTTCAGCACGGCGGCGGCGAGACCCGGGAAACGAAACAGGCCGGCCTTGGCGGCACCGTAGGCGGCCATGCTGCCGTGATAGTCGAGATGGTCGCGCGTGAGGTTCGTGAACACCGCGACGCGGAACGCCACCGCGTTGACGCGGCCCTGCACCAGCGCATGCGAGGAGACCTCCATCGCGACGTCGGTCGCGCCGGCGTCGCGGAATTCGGCGAGCAGGCGCTGCACCGCGATCGCATCGGGCGTGGTGTGCTCGCCGGGCGCGATCGCGCCGTGCAGGCCGGCACCGAGCGTGCCGATCGTCGCGGCGCGGCGGCCCAGATGGGTCAGCGCCTGCGCCAGCAGCTGCACCGTGGAGGTCTTGCCGTTGGTGCCGGTGACGCCGATCACGCGCAAGGCCTGCGAGGGTTCGCCGTAGTAGCGCGACGCGATCGCGCCGAGCCGGTCGCGCAGGTTCTCGATGCCGATCAGCGGCACCGTGCCCGGCAGGGTCGGCGTGTCGGACGGCAGCGGCAGTTCGGCGAGGATCGCCGCGGCGCCGCGCTCCAGCGCCCGCGGCGCGTGCGCCAGGCCATGCGCGCGCGCGCCGCGCAGCGCGACGAACGCCTCGCCCGGCGCGATGCGGCGCGAATCCTGAGCGAGGCCGCCGATCACGACGTCGCCGGCGTCGACGACGCCGGCGAGCAGGTCCTTCAACGATGCGCGATACGTGCGGCTCATTGCGGCACGCCCTCCTCGTAACGCGACAGGTCCGAGGTCTCGTCGGGGACCGGTGGCGGCGGGACCAGGGTAGGCCGGCCGTCCGGCGATCCGGTGTACCAGTTCTGGACGTTGTCGGGCGGCACGTCGAGCAGGCGCAGCGCCTCGGTCATGACCTTGCCGAACACCGGCGCCGAGACCAGGCCGCCGTAGTACGGCGCGCCGCCGCGGCCGCCGCCCGGATCGTGGATCACGACGACGCCGACCAGGCGCGGTTCGGTGACCGGCACCATGCCGGCGAACAACGAGACGTAGCGGCTGTCGTAGCTGCCGCCGGTCGCGCGGCGCGCGGTACCGGTCTTGCCGGCGACGCGGTAGTTCGGCACGCCGGCCTTGCCGCCGCCGCCGACCGTGACCACGGTCTCGAGCATCGCCACCACGCTCGCCGCGATCTGCGGCGAGAGCACCTCGACCTCGGGATTGAGCGTGCCCTTGACGAACGTCGGCGGGCGCAGCCGCCCGCCGTTGGCGAAGGCCGCGTAGGCCTGCGCCAGCTGCATCGGCGTGACGTTGAGGCCGTAGCCGTAGGAAATCGTCGCCTTCTCGACCGGACCCCAGCTGCGCGGCGGCGGCAGAAAGCCCGGCGACTCGCCCGGGAAGCCGCTGCCGCTGACGTCGCCGAAGCCGAACCGGCGCAACAGATCGTAGAAGCCCTCGTTCGGCAGGGTCAGCGCGATCTTGATCGCACCGACGTTGCTCGACTTGGTGATCACGCCGGTCACGTCGAGCAGGCCGTAGTTGCGGATGTCGCGGATCGTGTAGCCGCCGGCCAGCTGATAGGTGCCCGGCGTGGTGTCGATCGGCGTATGCGGCTGCCACTTGCCGCTCTCCAGGCCGGCCGCGATCGTGAACGCCTTCATCGTCGAGCCGGGCTCGATCACGTCGGTCAGCGCGCGGTTGCGCCGGTAGGCCGCCTCGCCGCCGCGCGCGTTGGGGTTGTACGAGGGCTGGTTGACCATCGCCAGGATCTCGCCGTTGCGCACGTCGAGCACGACCATCGAGCCGGAGGTCGCGTTGTGGTTGAGGATCGCGCTCTTGAGCTCGCGGTAGGCCAGATACTGGATGCGCCGGTCGATCGACAGCGTCAGGTCGCGGCCCGGCTGCGCCTCGCGGATCAGCTCGACGTTCTCGACGACCTGGCCGCGCAGGTCGCGGATCACGCGCTTGACGCCGGGCTTGCCGGCCAGCCACTCGTCGAACGCCAGCTCCAGCCCCTCCTGGCCGCGGTCGTCGACGTTGGTGAAGCCGAGCACGTGGCCGGCCACCTCACCGCTCGGGTAGTAGCGGCGGAACGCGCGCTCGCTGGCGATGCCGGGGATGTGCATCGCCAGGATCTCCTCGGCGACGTCCGGATCGACCGGGCGCTTCAAGTACATGAAGTCGCGGCCCGCGGTTTGAGCAAGGCGCTGGGTCAGCCGCTGCGTCAGCGACTCGACATCGACGTCGAGCGCGCGCGCCAGGTCCGGCAGCCGGTCGCGGCCCTTGTCGAGCACCTCGCGCGGGATCGCCCAGATCGCCTCGACCGGCGTGGACACCGCCAGCGGCTCGCCGTTGCGGTCGAAGATCGTGCCGCGCGAGACCTGGATCGGGATATCGCGCAGGTGCCGCGCGTCGCCCTCGCCCTGGTAGAAGTCCTTGCGGACGATCTGCAGGTCGACCGCGCGCACGATCAGCGCGGTCGACGCCAGCGCCAGCACCATGACGACGAACGACATGCGCTTGCGCAGGCTCGGCGGTCGCACGCGCACGGTCATGCCGCCGCTCCCGTGCCGCGACGGCGCGACCGGGCGCGACGCGACCGACCGGTCACCAGGACCGCCCGGTCACGAGGCCGAGTGTTCTGCGCGGGAGTGGTTCCCCTCACCGTACGTTCACCGTTTGATGACGACCGTTTCCGCGGCGGTCGGCGACACCATGCCGAGCCGCGCGCGGGCGATTTGCTCTACCCGGTTGTTCTCCGTCCAGGTCGCCTGCTCGATCTGCAGGCGGCCGAACTCGAAATTCAGATCGTCCCGCTCGTTGGTCAGCCGGGTCAGCTCGACGAAGCGCTGACGGCTTTCCTGACGCGCGTAGACCACCCCGATCGCGCTGCCGACCACGGCCGCGGACAGCAGCGCCATGACCAGCACGCGGACGATCACGGGCGCTTCTCCGCCACGCGCAGCACCGCGCTGCGCGCCCGCGGATTGGCCGCCAGCTCCGTCGCGCCGGCGAACTGCGCCTTGCCGACCGCTTCCAGCGGCCACGGCGCCGCCTCGACCGGCGGCAAGCCGCGCCGCACCTGCGGCTGCGTCCGGTCACCGCGGATGAAGCGCTTGACCACCCGATCCTCCAGCGAATGGAAACTGATCACCGTCAGGCGCCCGCCCGGCAGCAACCGGTCGAGCGCCGCCTCCAGACCGCGCTCGAGCGCGCCCATCTCGTCGTTGACGTGGATGCGCAGCGCCTGGAACGTCCGCGTCGCCGGATGCTTGCCGCGCTCGCGATGGCCGATCGTCCGCGCCACCAGGGCGGCCAGCTCGCCGGTGGTGGCGAGCGGCGCCTCCGCGCGTCGCGCGACGATCGCCCGGGCGATGCGCCGGCTGAGCTTCTCCTCGCCGTAGCGCCACAGCACGTCGGCGATCGACCGTTCGTCGGCCTCGGCCAGCCAGGTCGCGACGCTCGGCTCGCGTGTCGGGTCCATCCGCATGTCCAGCGGGCCATCGCCCTGGAAGCTGAAGCCGCGCGCCGGATCGTCCAGCTGCGGCGAGGAGACGCCCAGATCAAAGAGCACGCCGTCCAGGCCCGACTGCGTTTCCGGCCACTGCGCGAGTTCCGCGAAGCTGCCGTGCCGGATCCGCACGCGCGGATCGGCGCCGAACGCATCGGTGGCCGCGGCGATCGCCTGCGGGTCGCGATCCATCATCAGCAGGCGGCCTTGCGGCCCGAGCCGATCGAGCACCTCGCGCGCATGACCGCCGCGACCGAACGTGCCGTCCAGATAGATCCCGTCCGCCTTCACGCGAAGGCCCTCCACCGCTTCGGCCAGCATCACCGGCAGGTGCTGCGGGCCGCCCACCGCCTCGGTTCGACGATCCGTCACAAGCGCAGGTCTTCCATGTCCTCCGTGATCTGCTCCTCGCCGATCGTTTCGCGGATCTTGGCGAGGTGCGCCTGCTCGCTCCACAACTCGAACTTGTTGCCCATGCCGAGCAGCACGGCCTTCTTCTCCAGTCCCGCCGCACCGCGCTGGCTGGCCGGCAACTGCACGCGGCCGCTGCCGTCCGGCTCGACGTGAGCCGCGGCACCGACCAGCTTCATCTGCAGATTGCGATGCACCGCCTTGACGCTCGGCAGCGCGTTGACCTCGTCGCGCACGCGCTCCCATTCCTTTTCGGGGAAGATCCACAGACAGCCGTGCTCGAAAGGGTTGTAGGTGACGACCAGGCGGTTGCCGCTGACACGAGCGACGGCCTCCCGGTGAGCCGCGGGTATGGCTACCCGGCCCTTCTCGTCGAGCGTGACTGCGGTTTCGCCCTGGAACATGTTTTTCGCGAGGCTCTGGCCACAAAACACCACAAAACACCACTACATCCCACCTTATGTCGCGCCCTGGGACCTGTCAAGGAAAATCCCGTGACGATTCGTGACGTTCAGCCAATGACTTAGGCCGTCGCGAAGCCGGTATCGGACGTACGCGACGCGGGCGCGCCGGCACTGCCGTCGGCGCCGGCGCCGGCAGGGTCTGCGAAACGGATCGGAGGACCGCGAAAGCGGCCGGATCGCAGCGGTAACGGACGCCGCCGGGGCGACCGGCGAGCCAGCCGGATGACTGCGCCGTGTCTAGGCCGACAGCAGATCGGCGTCGGCGACGATGACGCCGTTGAGATCGGCGTAGAGCCAGTGGCCCGGCACGAAACGCAGGCCGGCGAAGCGCACCGGCACGTCGATGTCGCCGAGGCCGCGCTTGTCGGTCTTGCGCGGATGGGTGCCGAGCGCCTGCACACCGAGGGCGAGCCGGCCGAGCGCGTCGACGTCACGCACGCAGCCGTTGATCAGCAGGCCCGCCCAGCCGTTGGCGGCCGCGGCCGCCGCGATCTGATCGCCGAGCAGCGCGCAGCGCATCGAGCCGCCGCCGTCGACGACGATGACCTGGCCGTCGCCGGGCTGCGCCGCGAGCTCCTTGACCTTGGAGTTGTCCTCGAAACAGGCCACCGTGACGATGCGCCCGGCGAACGCGCCGCGCCCGCCGTAGCTGCGGAACAGCGGCTCGGCCACCTCGACGCGGTCGGCATGGGCGTCGCACAGATCGGGCGTGGTGAAGGCGGGCGTCACGGCGCTGACCGATGGCGAGCGGAGACGCTAGCCTAGCCGAACGGCCGTGCCGCTCACAGCCGACGCGCAAGACGAAGCGCCGTTCGCGATGCGCGCTGCGGCGGCGCGCCGGCGAACGGCGGGTTCATGCCCCCTGCCCTGCAGCGCCCGGCACGACGGCCGCAACCGGAGACCTCTGCGCCGCCCAGCACCGCGGCCGAAGGTCACCGAGCGGCGCGCGATCGGCCGGCAGCCGGGCCGGGCCGGCGCCGTCTATTCGGCCGGGTCGAAACTGCTGCGAAAGATCACGTCAGGGGACGGCTGTACCTCGAACGCACCGATGTCCGCGGCGGCGCCGAAGGTGCGCAGGTGGAGCCCGCCGCGCTGATCGGACGTCAGGCCTGCCGCATTGTCGCCCGCGTCGATGGCGGGACTGCCTGCGGCGAGCGCATGCGTGCGCGTCGGGCCGCCGTAGTCCGCGAGCGGCAGCAGCAGCGGATCGCCGCCGAGCGTGTCCTCGGGCAGCACAAGACCGCTGCTCTCGCCGACGAGATTGTGGTCGCCGATGATCGTGACCGGCACCTCCGACAGGAACAGCGAGAGGTCGGTGCCCAGCATCGCCTCGGCGCCGGCCTGATTGTTGGCGACGATCGAGCTGTGGATCGCATAGGCCCCGGTGGTCTCGTTCGAGCCGATCAGGATGCCGCCGATGCCGAACGGGCTGGTCTCATCGACCGCATTGAACGCGACCGTGCTGTGGGTCATCCTCAGGCCGTCGATGATCACGAGGCCGGCGCCGTAGAAGCCCGCCGTATTGTGCGACACCGTGCTGTTGGCGATGTCGAGCCGGGAAACGCCGGGTACGCCGCCGTGCTGAGCGACGCCGCCCGCCAGTATGCCGGCGTGGTTGTGCTCGATCGTCGAGCCGACGATCCGAGCGGTGCCGCGCACCGCGATCGCGCCGCCGGCCACATCCATCGCGCCGCCCGAATTCTCGACACGGTTGCCGCTGAACGTGCTCTCGAGCACGCTCAGACCGAAGCTGTGCACGCCGCCGCCCTCGGTGATGCTCTCGTACTCGTCGTCCGAGGCGGCCGACGCGACCGAGTTGTCCGCCACCAGGCTGCGCGTGAGCGTGACGGTCCCGCTCGAATCGATCCCGCCGCCGAGGACGCTGACATCGGACCCGGTGTCGGCGGACAGCACGCGATTCCCGGTGATCGTACTGGCGGAAACCTCGACGTTCCCCGGCTTGCCGTCCGCGCCGAACCGCGTCAGCAGCCCGCCGCCGCCGATCGCACGCGCCGTATCAGCCGAGGCCGTGTTGTCGCTGACCGCGCTGCGCAACAGCCGGATGTCGCGGGCGGCGTAGAGACCGCCGCCACCCGCGTACGCGGACTGGCCGGACGCATCGTGCGCGCCGCAGCCGGCGACCGCGGCGTCGACCAGTGCGATGCTGCCGTGAGGCGACGCCACGCAGCCGCCGTTGCCGTCGATCACCCGGCCACGGGTCAGTGTCAGCGCCTGCAGCGTCAGCGTCCCGTCCCCGCCATGCAGAAAGATGCGGCCGGCCTCGGCGCCGTCGATGGTCAGCGCATCGCGGTCCGCCCCGACGATGACGAGCGCGTCGACGGCGATCTCGATCTGGCCGTTCTGCAGCACGATCGTGTCGCAATCGAGCCCGCGCAGATCGACGGTATCGCCGCTGACCGCGGTGCCGATGATCGATCGCAGCGTGCCTCCGCCGTCATCGTCCGCGCAGGTGGTGACCGGCACGACGCCGGCCGGCCGCGACGGCGCGGCAACGGTCCCGGTCGCGTGCGCCGCCGCGCTCACGGCGTACGCGGACAGCGAGATGCCGAGGCCGAGGCAGGCCGTGAGCGACGCGCGCGAGGCTTCCCCCGCGCGGCCTGGAAAGAATCGGATCACTGCACCACCCTCCACGTCGAACCGGACCAGCCCGGTGAACCAGCATCGGCATTCGGCCGCGCCGGTGCGATCGAAGGCTCTGGCCGTTCGATGCCGCTTTGATGCCGGTTTGCCTTCCACCGCTTGGGAATCAAGGCGCTATGGAGCGAGGTGCCGACCCCAGCGGAATCTGCGGTCGCGGCGGCACCGCCAGGCGCGGCGGAATCGGGCGCTCGCCGGCCAGCATGCGCGCATGCTCCAGCGCCGCGCGCCAGGCCTCGATCCTGCCCATCGCGTGATACAGCTCGACCAGCAGGAGCGCGCTGGCGAAATCCTGCTCGGCATAGCGGGTCACGCGGCCGGCGACCATGCCGGCACGCGCGAGATCGCCCGCGGCGATCAGGGCGCGGCCGTAGGCGACCGCGACCAGTGCCACGTCGGCCGGGACGCCTTCGCGTTCCACGCTGCGCATGGCACCGGCATATCGCTCCAGCGCCACCGCATGCCGGCCGCCGGCCTGCGCCTCCTCCGCCTCGGCGAGCCGGCCGTAAAGCGTGGCGATGACATTGCCGGTCGATCCGGCCCAGGCGACGAACTGCTCGACCTGCTCGCGCACCTCGACCGTGCGCTCGAGCTTCGTCAGCGACTGGACGACGGTCAGCCAGCCGCTCGCGCGTATCAGCGCAGTGTCGGCCCGGGCCGGCATCGCGCTGACCTGCCGCGCGATGGCATGCGCGGTGGCCGCGTCGCCGGCCTCCAGCTCCAGGTCGGCCTGGCGCAGGCGGATCATCGCGGCGATCCGCGCTTCGTGCACCGGGTCCACGTCGGCGGCCAGTGCCGCGTACGCCGTGCGCGCCTCGACCAGCCGGCCGACGGATGCGAGCGCCATCGCCCGGGCATACTGGAGCTGGTGCCGCGGAATCGGGTTCTGCAGACGCTCGAGCAGCGGCACGCTGCGCTCGCTGGTCGCGACGGCATCGCCGTGCTGCAGCAGGTTGTACTGGGTCAGGATCTGGTTGCTGCGCACGTTGGCGAGCTCGTTGAGCGCGCCGAACTGCTCGAAGCGCTCGGCAACGCGCGCGAAGATCGGCAGCGAGGAAAGCGGACGGTTGCGGCGGATTTCCATCAGGCCTTCGCAGTACTCGGCCATCGACAGCTCGAACTGGTCGTCGATCGACTGGAACACCGTCCGTGCCAACGAGAAGTCGTCGCTGGCAGCGGCGTACTGGCCCTGTTCGATGTAGCTGATGCTGCGTCCGACGTAGGCCTGGCCCAGCGTGACCGGTTCGTGCCGATCGCCGAGCAGCGCGATCGCCTCGTCGAATGCCGATCGCGCGGCCGCGAAGTCGCCGAGCACGCGGGCGGCGCTGCCGAGCTTGCTCAGGATGCGCGCGCGCAGCACCGGATCGGATTCGGCGGCGATCTCGCCACGCAGTGCGGTCAGCTTGCGGTACGCAGCCTCGGTACGGCCTGCCTGGTAGTCGATCTGCGCCTCACGCAGACGCAGCTCGGGCCAGGCGCGCTGCTCGGGCGAGGCGGCCTCGAGCAGCCGGCCGGCAGTCGCCACGTCGCCGGCCAGCATCGAGGCCTCGATCCGCTGCGACAGCTCGGTCAGCGGCAGATCGGCCACGTCGGCCGGCGCGATCCGCGAGGGCCGGCCGAGCAGCACCAGCAACTGCTGCGCCGCGTCCCGCGCGACCGCGATCGGATCGCCGCCGCGCGCCTGTACCTGATGGCGCGTGCCGGCCGTGTCGACCATCGTCAGGCGCAGCAACCAGAGGTCGTCGAGCCGGCGCAGCGTCGACTCGATCAGCGAACGCGCACCGGTGGCCGCACGCAGTGCGGTCTCGTCGACCGTGCTGTCGGCGTCGATCAGCCGGACGACGCTCTCGCTCGGCACCATCGCGACGCCGCCGTCGCTCAGCTGATGGGCGATCAGATCCATCAGTCCGAAACGCAGCCAGGTCTCGGAGGAGCCCGCCGCCACCTCCACCGGCAGCACCGCAACGCGGCCCACCGAATCCGACGACGGCGCGAGCGCGCCATGCGGGCCGCCAGCAGGCGTCGCGTTGAACCACCACGCGACGGCCGCGACCAGGGCCGCGCCGAACGCCAGGCCGACGAGCGTGGCCGTGGCGAATCGATGCCGGCGCGTCGGCGCGCGCGGCGCGGCGCCGGCAACGGCCGTGGCCGGGACCGGATCGGCAGCGGCCTCGAACGGGCGATCGCTGTCGGCGCGCTCCTCGATCCGCACCTCGGCGACCCAGTGGAAGCCGAAGCGCGGCACCGTGCGGATGACGTTCTGCTCGTCGCCGCTGTCGCCGACGGCGCGACGCATCTTCAGGAGGGTCTTGCCGAGGACCGAATCGGATACGCCGGTCCTGCCCCAGACGGCGGCGACCAGTTCGTCGCGCCCGATCGCGCGATCACGACGCTCGATCAGGTAAGCGATGCAGTCGAAGACGACCGGCGACATGCTCACGTGCTCGCCCGCACGCAACAGCTTCCGTGCGGCGATGTCGAGGCTGCACACGCCGAAGTGGTGGATTCGCCGTGTCATCCGGACATGGTAGCCCAGCACGCGCGCCGAGCGCTCGGCACGCGCGGCAGAGGACCGGCCCGACCTCCGGCAAGGCTTCTTGTCGCCCGATCGCGCAGCCGCAGTCGGCTCGACGCGATCGGCGTCGCCGCAGGCCCGCACCGCCCGACGCGGCGCCGCCCGCGCGACGGGCCGCAACGGCGGCCGGCGCCCGCGGGCGGTGAATTGGTGGGCCGTGTAGGGCTCGAACCTACGACCAAGGGATTATGCGTACCACTTCGGCTTTCGCCGCCCGTTTCCGGTTCGTGGTCTGGACTCTGTCTTGCCTTTCGGCCTTCCCGTCGAGTCTCTACACGTTCTCCCTCGCGGGAGCTTCGCTCGGCGTTGGCGTGGCGGCGCTGCCGCGTTAGCGTCCACCGAATTTGAGAAGTTCTACTGCGGGACAGGCCACGCCTATCCCGAGCAACCCGTGCGGAGCCGACCATGCGCCGAGGCGTTTAGGTCGCTCCTGCCAAGTCCCCTGCTCTAACCGACTGAGCTAACGGCCCGAAGCGACCGATTCTCGCACGCGGGCCCGCGGCTGCAAAGGCGCGCCGGACGCCGTCGGCGGTGCGTCCGCGGCATCCCCGCACAGGCGCGCGACCTCGGCCGCATCGGCGCGGTCGAGCGCGCGATCGCGCGGCAGCGCGTCGCGCGGCGGCTGCTCGGCCAGCCGGCTCGCCGTCTGCCGGGCCTCGTCGCAGCGCTGCAGCCCGGCCAGCGAACGCGCGCGCAACGCGTGTGCACGGCGCAGACTGCGCTCGTTCGGTGTGACGCCGGCCTCGAACACCGCGACGGCTGCGTCGAGCCGCGCCAGTGCGTCGCCGGGACGCTGCTGTCGCAGCAGGAGGGCGGCACGCTCCAGATCGAACTTCGCGCGCTCGACGTGGCCGGGCGGGTACTCGCGCTCGAACGCCGGTGTCGCCGCTTGCAGATGACGGGCGGCTTCGGCGCTGCGATCGCGTGCCAGTTCCACCGCCGCGAGCAAGGCCTGCGTCTCGGCGCGCCGCAGCGGCGCGAAGCGCTCGGGCGCGGCGTCCATGATCGCCGCCGAGCGCGTGAAGTAGTCGGCCGCCGCTTCGAGCCGCCAGGCACGCCAAGCCGACCAGCCGCGCTGCCGCCAGAAATTCTCCAGACCGCCCGGGGCCAGCGGGGCGGCATGCTGCAGCATGTCGTCGGCCTGCGCGAACAGCCGCTCGGCCTGGTCGAAGCGGCCGAGGGCCGACAGCGTGCCGCCTGCGCTGCCCAGCGCATCGAGCGCGCCGAGCGGCGGCGCCCCGTCCGCGGCGGCGATGCGCGCGATCTGCGCGGCGGTCGCCTCGGCGCGCGCCACCGACTCGGGTCCACCCTGGCTGAAGACCAGCAGCTTGTAGAGGTCGAGCGCGGCCGCCGGCGTGGCCTCGCCGTCGCGCTGCAGCGCCGCGAGCGCGGCGATCAGCACCGGCTCGGCCTGCGCGCCGTGGCCGAGATTGAGCAGGCCGTGGCCGATCTCGCCGAGCGCGCGACGCAGCAGGGCCGGCTCGTCGGCGAAGCCGCGCTCGAGCGTCGCGGCGGCCTGCAGAAGGAATTCGCCGGCGCGCGGCTCGGTGCCGGCGTAGACCTGCGGATTGACCGCGCCGAGCACGCCGATCAGCGCATCGACGTGGCGCTGCGCGATGCGCGTCTGGCGTTCGGCGATGCGCGCCTCGCGCAGGGCCGACACCAGGCCGATGCCGAGCGCAAGCAAGACGCCGCAGGCCGCCAGCAGCGGCCAGCGATGGCGGCGCACGCGCTGGCGCAGCCGCTCGCGGCGGCTGCCGATGCCGCTGCGCAGCGGCCGGTCGGCGCTCCAGTCCTCCAGATCGTCGGCGAGCGCGGCGACGCCGGCATAGCGCTCGGCCGGCGATTTCGCCATCGCCTTGGCCGCGATCCGCGCCAGATCGCCGACGCGCCGGTGCGCGACGCCGCTCAGCGGCGCCGGCGCGTCGGCGAGGATCGCCGTGGCCCAGCTCGCCTCGCCCCGTTCGGCGGCCGGATACGGCGAGCGCCCGGCCACCAGCTCGTACAGCAGCACGCCGAGCGCGTAGACGTCGGTCGCGGTCGTCGTGCGCTCGCCGAGCACCTGCTCGGGCGCCGCGTAGCGCAGGCTCAGCGCACGCCATTGCGTGCGCGTCGCCTCGGCGTCGCCGTCGTCGAGCCACTTGGCGATGCCGAAGTCGAGCAGCTTCGGACGGCCGCCGGCGTCGATCAGGATATTGGCGGGCTTCAGATCGCGGTGGATCACCAGGCTGCGATGCGCGAACGCGACCGCGGCACAGATCGCGCGCACCAGGTCCACGCGCGCCTCGATCGAAGCCCCGGTCTCACGCAGCCACACGTCGAGCCGCCGTCCGTCGACGAACTCCATCGCGATCCACGGCGCACCGCCGGCGTCGATGCCGCCGTCGATCAGATGCGCGATGCCCGGATGATGCAGATGCGCGAGGATGTCGCGCTCGCGCGCGAAGCGTTCGATCAGCGGCGCCGACGCGATGCGCGGCGGCAGGCGCTTGAGCGCCACGTGCTGCACGAAATCGCCGTGCGCGCGCTCGGCCAGGAACACCTCGCCCATGCCGCCCTGTCCGAGCCGGCGCAGCAGGCGGAACGGCCCGACCGTGCCGGCGTCGGCCGCCGGCTGCGGCGCCAGATCGCGCTCGTCGAGCGCGGCCAGCAGCTCGCCGAGCGGCGCGGCCAGCGCCGGCGCATCGGCGGCGAGCCGCGCCAGCGTCGCCGCGCGCGCGTCCGGCGCTTCCTCGAGCAGTGCGTGGAACCGCAGGCGCAACGCGGCGAAGGCGGCGCGCTCGGGCGTGTCGTCGGCCATCATGCGGCCACATACGCCGGACGGCGGCGGCACCTGACGCACCTCATGCGTCGAGCCGCTGGCGCAGCCAGGCACGCGCCATCGCCCAGTCGCGATAGACCGTGCGCTCCTCCACGCCGATCAGCTGGGCGACCTCGGCGACCTCCAGTCCGGCGAAGTAGCGCAGTTCGACGATCTGCGCCATGCGCGGATCGACCTCGGCCAGGGCGGCCAGCGCCTGATCGAGCGCGAGCACGTCGGTGTCGACCTCGATCGGCAGCGCCAGCGCCTCGATGAAATCCACGCGCTGCCACTGGCCGCCGCCGCGCTTGTCGCGCAAACGCGCGCGGGCGCGGTCGATCAGCACCTGGCGCATCAGCTTGGCCGCGGTCGTGAACAGATGCTTGCGGTCGGCGATGTCGACGCGCGCGGCACCGAGCAGTCGAACGAACAGGTCGTTGATCAGCGCGGTCGGCTGCAGCGTCTCGTGGCCGCCGTGTACGCGCAGCTCGTGCACGGCGATGCGGCGCAGCTCGCCCCATACCTCCGGCAGCACGGCCTCCAGCGAGGCGTCGTCGCCGCGCCCCCACTGCCTCAGCAAGCCGGTGATGTCGCCGCCGGAGTCGTTCACGCATGCGGACCCGAGGCCGTGATCGGCGGAGTCTAGCAGCCGCCACGACGTCCGGCGGACCGCCTCGGCGCGGCGCATGTCAGTCCGGCGCGCCGATGGCGTATGTCGGTTCGAACCCCCTCATCACAGGACCGCTCATGCATCGTCTGATCGTGTGCTTCGCCGTGCTGCTCGCCGGTCTGGCGCCGCCGGCCAGCGCGCTGCGCCCCGGAGATCTGGTCACCTCGTTCGGCAGCCAGGGATACGTGCGCATTCCGTTCGATCGCGCCGGCGAGTCGGCGTTCGACTCGGCCCACTACGTCAAGGTACGCAACGAGTCGGCCGGGCTGCCGCTGCAGTTTCCGTACATCTACGCGGCCGGCATCGCCGGCGACCGCGCCGCGATCGTCAAGCTCGACGGCAACGGCCTGCTGGTCGCCGGCTTCGGCCAGAACGGGCGCGCGATCAGCACGCAGGCCGGCTCCAGCCGGATCGCCGGCCTGGGATTCGCACCGAACGGCGACGTGGTGATCGCCTACAGCACGCGCGCCGTCGACGACTTCCTGTTTCACCCCGGCGGCGAAGACTTCTTCGTCGAGGTGTTCGACCGCAACGGGCAGCCTCGCATCCAGCAACAGGTGTTCCAGTTCGGCGTCTGGACGCCGGTGAACTGGGTCGGCGTCAACATGGTCGGCTACACCGACGGGCCGTTCTGCGATCCGGACGACTACGCCGTCTTCGCCGAAGCCCGCTCGATGGCGCAGGCGGCCGACGGCAGCCTCGCCGTCGCCGGCCGCATCGACTACCTGGCGAACGACCCCCAGCAGCAGCCCGACTACAACACCACCGCGGTCGCCCGCTTCCAGTTCGACGCGGGCGCGGGCGTCTATCGGCGCTGGACCGAGTCGAATGCGTGGCCGTTCAACGACTGGGCCCGCACCTGCATGGGGCAAGGCGCTTTCGGCTTCTACGTGCAGGGCGGCTACTCGAACCAGCTCACCTCGCAATGGCCCAATGCCGCCGTCTTCCTGACGCCCTCGGACCTGCGCGTGGCCGGCCCGCTGGGCGTGTCGCGTGACCCGCCGGGCACCTTCCGCCGGCATGGTGCCTATCACGCCCTGCCGACCCAGCCCGACGTCATCTACGCCGACGCGGCAGGCTCGGCCTGGATGCCCGAATCCGGCTACTGGGGCCTGGATACGCGCAATACCGAGTTCAACGCGATGCAATGGGTGCCCGAGCGGCCCAACCTGTTCCTGTACGGCATCGCCGAGGACAGCTTCTTCGCCGGCGGCACGCAGCTCAAGCCGATCATCGCGTTCGACGAAGGCAGCCAGACGCTGAAACCGCGTTGGGCCTTCCTCAACGGCGACATGAACGCGCTGTACAGCAGTTTCGTGCAGAAGGGCTTCTATCGCGAGAACAAGCATGTCCTGCTCGGCGCGCTGCGGCTGTGCGCACCGATCAACGACTGCACCGGCGAGTGGGACGGCTACTTCGTCTCGCGCACCGGGGGCGAGCCGTCCACGCTCGCATTTCCACCCGACACCGGTTTCGGCGATCAAGGCTCGCGTGCCTATCGGGTGCCCGGCAACAGCTCGGGAACGCCGGCCGCACGCGCCTGGGCCTGGGACGGCGCGGTGCTCGCATCCACGCTGATCATCCCCGGCGAGAACCCGCCCTCGGACCTGATCGTGGTCGGCGATTTCCGCCGCGCCAGCGCCGGCGATCCGGCCGACTACGACTGGTTCGTCTCGCGCATCCGGCTGCGCGGCTCCAGCGGCTCGGTGATCGTGGGCGTATCGGGCAGCGGCCGCGTCACCAGCGCGCCGGCGGGCATCGACTGCCCGGGCAGCTGCAGCCAGTTCCTGGCGGCCGACAGCGAGGTGGTCCTGACGGCGACGCCGTCCGCAGGCACCGGCTTCATGGGCTGGGCAGCGGGCAGCCAGTGCCTGCGCATCAACGGCGATCGCTGCACCGTCCACATCGACGGCGACCAGCAGGTCACCGCGCTGTTCGAAGCCGGCCCGAGCGACGTGATCTTCGCCGACGATTTCGAGGTGCGCCCGTGACCACCCATCGTCTTCGCGCGATCACGCTCGGCCTGATCGCGGCCGGCATGACGGCCGGCTGCGACGGCGGCGGCTCAGGCGCCGCACCCGCCCGGCAGAGCACGAGCGCCGCGGCTGCCGGCAGCGCCGCCGCGCAGCACGCCGACCAGCTGAGCATGCAGGTGGACGGCGTGCCGTGGAGCGCCGATCACGACGTGTTCGGCGCGTTCCATCCACCGGGCTACGAGCAGGCCCTGATCGTCGCCGGTTCGTTCGGACCGAAGGACGCGAACGAGCAGGGCTTCAATCTCAATCTCTATCGGATCGGCGGACCGGGCCGCTACACGGTACGCAGCGGCAACGCCGAGGGTCACGTCGCGCAGCTCGCCAACTACTCCGCCGAGCGCTACCTCGCCGGCGGCCCGTTCGGCTTCGACGTGCAGGTGGACGTGATCGCGGCCTCGCCGGAACGGATCGAGGTGCGATTCGCCGGCACGTTGACCGCCAACGACGGCACGCGGCTGACGCTCAGCGACGGCCACTTCGTCTACCGCCCATGAGCGCAGCGCCGATGCCGACCGCTCGAAATACCCGCACCCCGACCGCCGTGCTGAGGGCGGGCATGATCGCGCTGCTGCTGGCCGCAGCTGTCCTCGCGGCGCACGCGATCACGTTGATCGTCGACAGCGGCACCGATGCCGCATCGGACGCGTGTGCCGATGCGGTCGCCGGCGACTGCACGCTGCGCGGCGCGATCCTCGCCGCCAATGCCCACACCGGAGCCGATCGCATCGTGTTCGACATCCCGACCGGCGACGCCAGCTATCAGACCGCCTCGGCGCACTGGCGGCTGACGCCGGCCACCGACCTGCCGATCGTCACGGACGATCTGGAGATCGACGGCTACAGCCAGCCCGGCGCGCGCGAGAACGGGAACGGTCCCGATCAGGGCGGCAGCGATGCGGTCCTGAAGATCGAGCTGCAAGGCACCGGCAGCGGCGCGCAGACCGGCCTGTACGCCGGCAACGGAACGCCGCGGCTGACGGTGCGGGGCCTGGCGGTCAACCGGTTCGCGCGCAACATCACGCTGTCGGCGCCGGGACCGCACCGTATCGAAGGCTGCTTCATCGGCACCGACATCACCGGCCTGTCCGCACCGGTCGCCGCCGGCAACGGCATCGGCATCGACCTCGGCGGCCCGGCGACGATCGGCGGCACCGCCCCCGCCGCGCGCAACGTGATCGCCGGCAACGGCTACATCGGCATCTGGGACCGATCCGAGGTGACCGCCCCCAGCATCGTGCAGGGCAACCTGATCGGCATCGGATCCGATGGCGATACCCTGCCCGGCCGCCAGGATTACGGTCTGTACGTCAGCGGCGCCGCGCAGGGCAGCCTGATCGGCGGCCGCAGTGCCGCAGCGCGCAACCTGTTCGCAGGCCATGCCAGCAACGCGCTGTACGTGACCGGCGGCGCCGGCCATCCGGCCGGTGCTCCCGTCCTGCGGGTCGAGGGCAATTACTTCGGCACCGACTGGACCGGCAGCCTGGCCCGTCCCAACGGCCTTTTCCCGCAGTCGCCCACGCAGCCGCAGTCGACGATCAACGTGTTCCGGGGCGGGCGCTGCGGGGTGAGCATCGGTGCCGAGGCCGCCGGTGCGGGCAATCTGATCGCCCACGCGCCGGCCGCCGGCATCCAGGTGGCGACATGCACCGGACTGGCGATGTACGGCAACCGCTTCCGCCGCAACCGCCTCGCGATCGATCTGTCGGCGACCAGCAACGCCGACGGCGTCACGCCGGACGATCCGGACGACGCAGACGAAGGCGGCAACCGCCTGCAGAACGCGCCGGCGATCGTGCATCTGACCTACCTCGACGGCGGCACCACGATCGCGCTGGGCTATCGCGTGGACAGCTCACCGGCCCATGCCGCCTATCCGCTGCGCGTGGATATCGGCTTCGGCACCGGCGGCCAGCCGCAGGGTCTGGTCCTGGCCGACCTCTATACGCTGGAGCTGGCGCAGGCGGTACGCACCGTGCAGATACCGGTGGCGGCCCTCCAGGGGCAGCCGTTGGTGCTGACCGCGACCGACGCCGACGGCAACAGCAGCGAAGTCGCCTCCGAGGCGATCCACGCCGACGATTTCGAGCCATGAGGCAGGCGACCACTCCTTCGCCATCGGCTTTCCTGGCCGCTTCGCGCGGCCGGAGACCGGACATGCACACGCTTGGCGCCCGCGCGCTGCGCGCCCTCGCCTGCTCGTTCGCGATCGCCGCGACGTCCGCATCGGCGGCCGAGTGGTTCGTCTCGACCACCGGCAGCGACCAGACCGGTACCGGCACGATCGACCGTCCGTTCCGGCACATCGGCCATGTGCTCGATCCGGCCGAGGCGATCGTCCAGGCCGGCGACACCGTGACGCTGCGCGGACCGGCCGGCGACCGCACCTATCACGAATGCGACGTGCGCCTGCGCATGCGGCTGGTGCTGCGCTCGTATCCGGGCGAGACCGCGCACATCCATTGCGACATCGCCGTCGTCGACAGCGTGGCCGTGCAGATCGATCCGGAGGCGTCCGGATCGCGCCTGTCGGGCCTGGAGATCAGTGGCGGCTACTACTACGGCATCTTCCTGCAGACCGACTGGTACCAGGGCGGCGGCGAGGACGGCCGCGGGCCAGCGACGTGACGATCGAGGACACGGCGATCCACGATACCGGCCGCGATGCGATCAAGATCACGCCGCACGCCGATCGCGCGACGATCCGGCGCTGCCGGATCTGGAACACCGGCGCGATCTATGCGCCCGGCACGCCGGTCGAGGACCGCAACGCCGAGGGCATCGACAACGTCAACGGCTCGGGCATGCGCGTGGAGGACTGCCATATCCACGACACCGCCACGACCGGGCTCTACTTCAAGGGCGGCGCGGCCGGCGTCGTGATCGAGCGCAACCGCATCGAGAACCCGGGCCTCGCCGGCATCCTGGTCGGCTTCGACACCAGTCCGGAGTTCTTCGACCTCCAGGCCAATCCGGACTACTACGAGGCGGTCGACGCGATCGTGCGCAACAACATCGTGATCGGCAGTCCGTACGCCGGCATCGGCCTGTACGCCTCGCGCAACGCGGTCGTCGTCAACAACACGATCCTCGACAGCGCGGCGCGCGGCCATGCCGCGCTGTACTTCGGCGTGACCTACCAGGACTGGGAACCGCAGGCGCTGCGCCCGGCCAATCGCGACGCGACGATCCGCAACAACCTGATCGTGCAGCACGGCCGGCCATGCCTGGCGATCCGCTGGAGCGCCGATCTCGGCGGCCTGTCGGGCCTGGCCGGCGCGCCCGGCACCGACTACAACGCCTATTCGGACAGCGCCGGCGCCTGCCGCTTCGTCGACACGCGGCCGGGCAGCCCGCTCGGCGGCGGCGGCACGCTCGCGCAGTGGCGCAGCCATGCCGCCGCCGATGCGGCCAGTCTCGAGGCGCCGCTGCCGCTGACCGCCGACGGTCATCTGCTGCCCGGCAATCCAGCGATCGACGCCGGCCAGAGCCTGGACCTGGTCGTCGAGGACATCGACCGCCAGCCGCGCAGCGGCGCCTATGACATCGGCGCCGACGAGATCGCAACGGATGCCGTATTCGCGAACGGCTTCGACTGAGCACCACCGACCGCCGCCGGACCGGACGGCTCGGCGCCGATGCCGATGCCTGCACCGGTGCGCGAGGCGAGCGCGATCGGCGGCGCCGCTAGGGCGTAGCGACCGCCGATTCGATGATCGCGTCGAGCACGTAGGCCGTCTCCGGCATGCCCGGTTTCGGATCGGCGATCCGGTAGCGCATCACGCGCAGCACGGTGCGCACGCCGTTCTCGTGCGCATAGCCCTCGATCGGCTCGCGCAGGATCTGCCAGGCACCCGGCTCGCCGACGAGCAGGCCCGAGGCGTCGTAGCGGCGCTCGCGCACGTTGAGGCACGCGCCCACGCCGGCCGTCGAGTCGGCACAGGCGGCGGTGCGCGGCGCGACTTCGAAGAACATGCGTTCGCCGGCGCCGCCGTAGCGCGCCGCCGCGGTCAGCCGGCCGACGAAGCGCAGCCGATCGCCCTGCGCGTTGACGAGGGTAAGGGCGGGCACGTCACCGGCCGTCTGCAGGGTCAGCGCCGAGCGACCGCGCAGCCGGTCGCCGATCGCCGCATCCAGGGCCGCGACCGCCGGATCGGCGCAGGCCATCATCGTCTGCACCAGATCCTCGACGACGAGGTGGCCCTCGAGCAGCGCGTAGGCACCGCCGATGCGATTGCAGGCATGATCGATTGCGAGCCGCGTCTGGTCGAAGTCGATCTGCAGCGGCTGCTGCGGGCGCGCGAACAGCGCGCCGATGCGGGCACCGCCGGCATCGCGTGCGTCGGCCAGCGACCAGTGGTGGCGCATCAGCACCGCGCGCTCCGGCGGTCCGGGCGGATCGACGACGCGGGCAGCGGGCGCGCACGCCGCGAAGGCGAGCGGCAACAGCCAGGCGAGTGCTTTCATCGGGATCGGCTCCTGCGGTGAGTTCGCCCACAGTATGCCGGTCGACATGCGCGCGGTCGCGTCGTGCCGGCTAGGCTGTAGGCATGTCCTCGAATCCATCAGCTCCTCTGCCCGACCCGGGCTCCGCATCGACCCGCGCCCGGTGGCGACTGATCGCCGGATTCGCACTGGCCGGCCTCGGCGGGGTGCTCGTCGGCAGGCTCGCCGCCCGCCATGCCGGCCCGGGCGTGGCGCTTCTGCTGTCGCCATGGGACATCGCCGGGATCCTCGCGATCTGGCTCGGTGCCATCCTCGTCCACGAGGCCGGCCACTGGGCCGGCGGCCGGATCGGCGGCCTGCGCCTGGTCCTGATGACGGTCGGACCGCTGCGTCTGTCGCACGATCCGGGCGGTTGGCGGCTGGGCCTGTTCCTGCGCTCGGGTGGATTCGGCGGGCTGACCGTGATGGTGCCGGCCGCGGACCGGCCGGTCGCGGCGCAGTTGCGGCCGATGATCGCCGGCGGGCCGCTGGCGAGCCTGCTGCTGGCGCTGGCCGCGACGGGCGTCTTCGCTGCCGCCGGCGGCCGCTTCGCGCTGTACGCGGCGGCGACCGCGGTGGTCTCGAGCCTGCTGTTCGCGGTCACCGCGATCCCGCTACGGATAGGCAGCTTCCCCAACGACGGCGCGCAATGGCGCGAGCTGCGCCGCGGCGGCCGCGCGGCGCAACTGCGCGTCGTGCTCGGTGCCTTGTCGGCACAAAGCCTGTCCGGCACGCGGCCGCGCGATCTGGACGCTACGGCGCTGGCGCGAGCGCACGACCTGGACGACGGCAGCGACGCGCTGTGCACCGCCGGACTGCACTTCTTCGACTACGCGGCCGCCTGCGACCGCGGCGATGCGGCCGCCGCCGGACACGCGCTGGACCGGATCGCCGCCCGGATCGGCGAGATTCCGCAAGGCCTGCGCCAGGCCTATGCGATCGAACTGGCGTACTTCGAGGCGGCCTGCCGCGGCGCTGCGGGCCGGGCGCAGGCCTGGCTCGACCAGGCCCGCGGCGGCCTGGTCGAGCCGGCGATCAGAGCACGCGCATCCACGGCGCTGGCGCTGGCCGAGGGTCGCCGCGACGCGGCGCGCGACGCGCTCGACGAGGCCGAGCGCGCGCTGCATCGCCACGTCGATCGCGGCGGCGCGATGCTGATCGCCGATCAGCTGCGCGATCTGCGCGAGCGGCTGGGCGCGCCCTGACGCGACTGCACGGCACGCGCTGCGGTCACGATGCGCAGCCACGAGACGGCGCCGCCTTCGACACGCATGAAAAAGCCCGCCGAAGCGGGCTTTTTCATCGGACGCCTGGGTCGCTCACTCGATGTCGAGGAACGAGCGCAGCTGTTCGGACCGGCTCGGGTGACGCAGCTTGCGCAGCGCCTTGGCCTCGATCTGACGGATCCGCTCGCGCGTGACGTCGAACTGCTTGCCGACCTCCTCCAGCGTGTGGTCGGTGTTCATGTCGATGCCGAAGCGCATGCGCAGCACCTTGGCCTCGCGCGGCGTCAGGCCGGCCAGTACGTCGCGCACGGTCTCCATCAGGCCGATGTTGGTCGAGGACTCGACCGGCGAGACGATGCTGGTGTCCTCGATGAAGTCGCCCAGATGCGAGTCCTCGTCGTCGCCGATCGGGGTCTCCATCGAGATCGGCTCCTTGGCGATCTTGAGCACCTTGCGGATCTTGTCCTCGGGCATCTCCATCTTGACCGCCAGTTCTTCCGGCGTCGGCTCGCGGCCCATCTCCTGCAGCATCTGCCGACTGATGCGGTTGAGCTTGTTGATCGTCTCGATCATGTGCACCGGAATGCGGATCGTGCGCGCCTGATCGGCGATCGAGCGCGTGATCGCCTGGCGGATCCACCAGGTCGCATAGGTCGAGAACTTGTAGCCGCGGCGGTATTCGAACTTGTCGACCGCCTTCATCAGGCCGATGTTGCCTTCCTGGATCAGGTCGAGGAACTGCAGGCCGCGGTTGGTGTACTTCTTGGCGATCGAGATCACCAGACGCAGGTTGGCCTCGACCATCTCCTTCTTAGCACGGCGCGCCTTGGCCTCGCCGATCGACATCGCGCGGTTGATCTCCTTGATGTCGGCGACCGACAGGAACAGGCCTTTCTCGATCGCGACCAGCTTCTGCTGCTCGGCGACGATGTCGTCACGGTGCGCCTTGACCGCCGGCGACCACTTCTGGCGCTTGCGCGCGAGCTCGTCGGCCCATTCCAGATTGATCTCGTTGGTCGGGAACAGCTTGAGGAAATCCTTGCGCGGCATCTTGGCCTGCTTGATGCACACGTCCATCACCGCGCGCTCGTGGTGGCGGATGTTGGCGACGACATCGCGCAGCTTGCGCACCAGCGCGTCGACCATGACCGCCGGCAGCTTCAGGCGCAGGAACTCCTCGGCCATCTGCTCGCGCAGCTTCTGCGTCTTGCGGTCGCCCAGGCCGTGCTTCTCGGCCGCCTTCTGGAACTTCGCGTAGCCCTGGCGCAGCTCGTCGAAGCGGCGCGCGACCTCGACCGGATCCGGTCCGGTGTCGCCGGGGCCGGCCTCCTCGCCTTCGGCCTCTTCCTCGTCCTCCTCGACCTCCTCCTCACCGGCGGCGACCTCGGTCTCGGCGACCTCGACGCTCGGCTCCTCGATGTCGGCGAAGCCGGCGATGACCTCGGACAGGCGCTTCTTGCCCTCGGTGTGCTGGTCGTACTCCTCGACCAGCAGCTGGATCGACCACGGGAAGCTGGCCAGGGCCGACTGGACCTGGTTGAGGCCTTCCTCGATGCGCTTGGCGATCGCGATCTCGCCCTCGCGCGTCAGCAGCTCGACCGTACCCATCTCGCGCATGTACATGCGGACCGGATCGGTGGTGCGGCCGACCTCGGCGTCGACCGCGCTGAGCACGGCGACGGCTTCCTCGGTGGCGGTCTCGTCGTCGGCGCTGGCCGGCGCGTCGGGACGCAGCAGCTCGACATCCGGGGCGATCTCGTGAACCTCGATGCCCATGTCGTTGATCATGCCGATGATGTCCTCGATCTGCTCCGGATCGACGATGTCGTCCGGCAGGTGATCGTTGACTTCGGCATAGGTCAGATAGCCCTGCTCCTTACCCTTGATGATCAGGGTCTTGATCTCGGACTGCTGCTCCTGGTTGTGCTCGCTGGCCATGTAGGTGGTGATCCCGGGAAGGCAAAGGAAATGAGTATAGAAACGGTGTCAAGGGTGAGACGGGCGATCCGGCCCGGCCGCGCGCCGCCCCGGCCGGTCGGCCGGGCCTGATGGTGGATAACGCCAAACGGCGGCCCCGCCCGTCGTGCCGCAACGGAAGTTCACATCGGGAGGCGGGGTCCGGGGGGCCTGCCCGGCTACAGATGGGACCGCTGCGGCCCATTTCCAGGCCTGCCGCGCCGGTGCAGTCAGCGCGACTCCAGCCAGAACGTGACCGGGCCGTCGTTGGTCAGGTCGACCTGCATGTGCGCGCCGAAGCGCCCGGTCTGCACGTCGGCATGCGCCGCGCGTGCCTGCTCGACCAGCCGCTCGAACCAGTACCGCCCGTGCTCGGGCGTCGCCGCCGCGGTGAAGCTCGGCCGCAGGCCGCTGCGCGTATCGGCCGCCAGCGTGAACTGCGGCACCAGCAGCAGGCCGCCGCCGCTGTCGCGCAGCGAGCGGTTCATGCGCCCCTGCGCGTCGGCGAAGACGCGATAGCCGAGCAGGCGCTCGAGCGTGCGCCCGGTCTGGGCCTGGCCGTCGGGCGGCTGCACCGCCACCAGGGCCAGCAGCCCGGGGCCGATCCGGCCGACCGTCTGGCCGTCGACGCTGACGCTGGCCTGGCTGACGCGCTGGATCAGGGCGATCACGGGGGACTCCGTCGGACGGGGCGGCATCCTCGCCGCTGCCGCGCGGCGCGGTCAATCGGCGCCGCGCCCGATCCGGGCCGTCATCGGCACGGGCGTCGAGGCGAACGGCCCGGGGATCGGCCCAGGGGTCGGCTTTTCGGCGACGAGTCCCTACTATCGCGGGTTCGACCATGACCACACCTGGACTTTCCCCTTTTCTCACGCTGCTGTACGGCGGACTGCGGCTGCTCGGCCGGCTGTCGCTGCCGACGCTGCACCGGCTCGGCAGCGCCTGCGGCAGCCTGATCTGGCTGCTCGACGGGCGGCTGCGCCGGGTCACCGAGCGCAATCTCTCCCTGCTGTTAACGCAGGACGGCGCCGAAACCAGACAAGCCATCGCGCGCGCGGTGCTGCGCGAGACCGGCAAGTCGATGACCGAGGTCGCGATCGTCTGGGCCGGCTCGCCGCAGCGCGCATTGAGTCTGGTCCGCGAGGTGCGCGGGCTGGAGCATCTGGAGGCGGCGCGGGCGGCCGGCCGCGGCCTGATCATCGCCGCGCCGCATCTGGGCTGCTGGGAGCTGCTGAACTACTGGCTGGCCGAGCGCATGCCGCTGTCGATCGCCTATCGCCAGCCGCAGCGGCCGTACTTCGAGCCGCTGCTGCTCAAGGCGCGCGGCGCGCTGCAGGTCGAGCAGGTCCGCGCCGAGGGCGCCGGCGTGCGTGCGCTGTATCGCCGTCTCAACGCCGGCGGCGTGGTCGGCATCCTGCCCGACCAGCGTCCCAAGCGCGGCGAGGGCGAGTTCGCGCCGTTCTTCGGCATCCCGGCGATGACGATGGTGCTGCTGCCGCGGCTGGCCCGCCACACCGGCGCGCCGGTGCTGTTCGCGTTCGCCGAGCGCCTGCGCGAGGGCGCCGGATTCCGCATCCACCTGCTGCCGGCGCCGGACGGCATCGCCGACGCCGACCTCGGCGTCGCCTGCGCCGCGCTCAACGGCGGCGTCGAGGCCTGCGTGCGGATCGCGTTCACGCAGTATCAGTGGACCTACAAGCGCTATTCGATCCAGCCCGACGGCCGGCCCAATCCGTACGCGGCGGCGACGGCGACCGACGGCGACGAGGACTGAGCGGGCCGCGGCCGAGACCGGCCGCATGCCCACGCGGCATCGATGCGGTAGGATGCGGGGCCGCCCGCGATGCCCCTGCGCGTCGCCTGCCAGCTCTCCCTCCGATCGAGCCAGCTGCGGCAGCGGCACGCATCGCGTGCCGCGCCCGATCCCGTCACTCCCGCAAGGCTTTGCATGCGCAGCAACCGGGCAGACGAGCCGCCAGCGGCGGCCGCTTCCGACCCCCGCGACCCGCGACCTGGCCGGCGTGCCGCCGCGCTGGCGGTACAGGACCTGCGCCAGGTCTACGGCGACCGGATCGCACTGGACGGAGTCGGCTGGCAGGCGCGGCCGGCGAGACGGTCTGCCTGCTCGGCCATTCGGGCTGCGGCAAGACGACGCTGCTGCGCCTGATCGCCGGCCTGGAAAGCCCGACGGCGGGTCGCGTCCTGCTCGACGGCGAGGAGGTCAGCGGCCCGCAGCGCCATGTCGCGCCCGAGCGCCGCGGCATCGGCCTGGTATTCCAGGACTATGCGCTGTTCCCGCATCTGAGCGTACGGGCCAATGTGCAGTTCGGCCTGCGCGAAGGCAGCGCGGCCGCGCGCCGCGCCACCGCGCTGGCGGCGCTGGCGCGCGTGGGCATGCAGTCGCACGCCGAGGCGTTTCCGCACACGCTGTCGGGCGGCGAGCAGCAGCGCGTCGCGCTGGCGCGCGCGCTGGCGCCGCAGCCGCGGCTGCTGCTGATGGACGAGCCGTTCTCGAACCTGGATCGCCGCCTGCGCGACCAGGTCCGCGAGGACACGCTGGCGGTGCTGCGTGAAGCGGGCACCACCGCGGTCATCGTGACCCACGATCCGGAAGAAGCGCTGCGCATCGCCGATCGCATCGTGCTGATGCGTCACGGACGCGTCGAACAGAGCGACACGCCCGAAGCGCTGTACCGGGCGCCGGCGACGCTGTTCGCGGCGCGCTTCTTCTGCGACCTCAACGAAATTCCCGCGGTGTGCCGCGACGGCGCGGTCGTGACGCCGCTGGGCCGCTTCGACGTGCCGGGCCTGCCCGACGGCGCCGCGATGCGCGTCTGCGTGCGGCCGCAGGACCTGACACCCGGCGACGCGCCCGGCGCGGTGCACGGCCGCGTGATCGAGCGCGTATTCCTCGGCGAGAGCGAGCAGCTCCAGATCGCGCTCGATGGGCTCGCGCAGCCGCTGCGGCTGCGCCGGCACGCGGCCGGTGCGCCGCTGCAACCCGGCGCGGCGCTGCGGCTCGCGGTCGACCCCGCCCGCGTGCTGATCTACCCCGAGATGCCCTCCCCTTCCCCACGATGACGAGCAAGCCCATGACGATGTCCTCTCGCCTTCGCCGCCGCAGCGCGCAGCTGCTGCTGATCCTCGCCGCCGCACTCGGCGCCCAGGCCGCCGCGGCCTCCCAGGTCAACCTCTACACGACGCGCGAACCGGGCCTGATCCAGCCGCTGCTCGACGCGTTCACCGCGCACAGCGGCGTCAAGGTCAATACGGTCTTCGTCAAGGACGGCCTCGCCGAGCGCGTCGCCGCCGAAGGCCGCCGCTCGCCGGCCGACGTGCTGATGACCGTCGACATCGGCAATCTGATCGACCTGGTCGACAAGGACCTGGTGCAGCCGGTCGAGTCGCCTGCGCTCGAACGCGCGATTCCGGCCCAGCTGCGCGACCCGGACGGCCGCTGGTTCTCGCTGTCGCGCGCGCGCGCGTGCTGTACGCATCGAAGGACCGCACCGACCTGTCCGCGATCGGCTACGAGGACCTCGCCGATCCGCAGTGGAAAGGCCGCATCTGCATCCGCTCGGGGCTGCACCCGTACAACACCGCGCTGATCGCCGCCTACATCGCCCACCACGGCGAGGCGGCGGCCGAGACCTGGCTGAAGGGCGTCAAGGCCAATCTCGCGCGCAAGCCCGGCGGCGGCGACCGCGAGGTCGCGCGCGACATTCTCGGTGCGCTGTGCGACATCGGCATCGCCAACTCGTACTACGTCGGCCGCATGCGCAGCGGCAAGGGCGGCCCGGAGCAGCAGAAGTGGGGCGATGCGATCCGCGTCGTGCTGCCGACGTTCCAGGGCGGCGGCACCCAGGTCAACGTATCGGGCGGCGCGGTCGCGCGGCATGCGCCGAACCGCGACGCGGCGGTGCAGCTGCTCGACTATCTGGTGTCCGAGGCCGCGCAGAAGATCTACGCGACGATCGATTTCGAGTATCCGGTCCGTGCCGACGTCGCCGCCGACCCGATCATCGCCGGCTTCGGCACGCTCGTGCCCGACTCGCTGCCGCTGACCGAGATCGCACGTCACCGCAAGGTGGCCAGCCTGCTCGCCGAGAAGATCGGCTTCGACAACTGACCGCAGCCGCCGCCGCACGGTGCAGATGAATCCGTCCCGCGAGCGCGGCCTGCGCGGCTGGCGCGTCGCGACCGGCCTGATCGCGGCACTGGTCCTGGTGCCGGTGCTGGCCCTGCTGGTCGCCGCGCTCGGCGGCGACGCCGGCCTGTGGCCGCACCTGCTCGCCCATGTGCTGCCGCCGACGCTGCTGGACACCGCGGTGCTGCTGGCCGGCGTCGGCGCGCTGGTCGTGCTGCTCGGCACCGGCGGCGCCTGGCTGGTGACCGCCTACGACTTCCGCGGCCGCGGCGTGCTCGACTGGGCGCTGCTGCTGCCGCTGGCGGTGCCGACCTACATCGTCGCCTACGCGTACATGGACCTGCTGCATCCGATCGGGCCGGTGCAGACCTTCGTACGCGAGCTGTTCGGGCTGGGCGGCCCGCAGGCATTCCGTCTGCCGGAGATCCGCTCGCTCGGCGGCTGCGTGTTCGTGCTCGGCTTCGTGCTTTATCCGTACGTCTATCTGACGACGCGCGCGCTGTTCCTGATGCAGTCGGCCAGCCTGCTCGAGGCGGCGCGCGCGCTCGGCGCCGGTCGCGGCGGCGTGTTCGTGCGCGTCGCGGTGCCGCTGGCGCGGCCGGCGATCGCGGTCGGCACCAGCCTGGCGTTGATGGAGACGGTCAACGATGTCGGTGCGTCGGAATTCCTCGGCGCGCGCACGCTGACGATCTCGATCTACTCGACCTGGGCCAACCGCGCCGATCTGGCCGGCGCCGCGCAGATCGCATTGGCGATGCTGGTCGTGGTCGCCGCGCTGCTGGCGCTCGAACACGGCGGTCGCCGCCGGCAGCGCTACGCGGTTTCGGCGCAGCGCGCGCGGCGGATGACGCCGCAGCGGCTGCACGGCGCCGCCGGCCTCGGCGCGCTCGCGCTCGGCGCGGTGCCGGTGCTGATCGGTTTCGTCGCGCCGACCGCGTACCTGGTCGTCGAGACGATCGAACGTGTGCGCTTCGCCGGGTTTCCGCCGGGCCTGCTGCGCACCGCGCTCGACACCGTCGCGCTGTCGGGCATCGCGACCGTCGCGACCGTGTCGCTCGGACTCGTCGTCGCCTATGCCGCACGCGTCGCGCCGGGCACCTGGTCGCGCAGCGCCGAGCGCGTCGCCGGACTCGGCTATGCGCTGCCGGGCACGGTGCTGGCGATCGGCCTGCTGTTTCCGCTCGGCGCGCTCGACGGCCTGATCGCCGACGCCGGCGAGCGCTGGTTCGGTGCGGCCGGCGGCCTGCTGCTGCTCGGCTCCGGCGCCGCCCTGGTCTACGCCTACAGCGCGCGCTTCCTCGCGGTCGCCAGCGGCGGCATCGCGGCCGGCCTCGAACGCGTCGCACCGGCGCTCGACCAGGCCGCGCGCACGCTCGGCGAGCGCAGCGGCGGCGTGCTGCGACGCATCCACCTGCCGCTGATCCGCCCGGCCGTCGCAGCCGCGGCGCTGCTGGTCTTCGTCGACTGCATGAAGGAGCTGCCGGCCACGCTGCTGCTGCGGCCGCTGAACCTGGAGACGCTGTCGACGCGCCTGTACGCCGAGGCCGCGCGCGGCACCTACGAGGAGGGCGCGATCGCCGCGCTGATCATCGTCGCAGCCGGCCTGATCCCGGTGCTGCTGCTGGCGCGCGTGGGCCGCAACGCACCGCGCATCTGAGCGGTGCGGCGCCGACCGCGCTAATCCGGGCGCCGCTCGAGCCGGCGCAGGAATACGGCCATCTCCTTGCCTGCCTGCACGTCGCCGCGCGCCGCGGCCACCTCGATGCCGCGGCGCCAGGCCTCGCGCGCCCCGTCGAAGTCGGCGCCGGCTTCCAGCGCGCGGCCGAGCAGTTTCCACGCCGCCGAGTACGCCGGATCGAAACCGACCGCCGCGCGCAGCGCCTCGGCCGCCGCCGCCGCGGCATCGCCGGCGGCCAGCAACGCGTTGCCGAGCGAATAGCGCAGCAGCGCGCCGTCATGCGGTCCGCCGATCTGTGCGCGCAGCCGCTCGATCATCGCTCGCGCCTCGGCACGAACTCGTCGCGATGGACGTCGTGGGTCACGACGGTCTGCTCGCGCGAGGGCGGATCGAAGTACTCGACGTGAGCCAGCGTGCGGCGCATGTCGTCCAGGCCGCTCTGCCAGTGATCGCGCATCGCGACCGGACCGAACGCGTAGTCCTTGTACGGCTCCTCGTGCGGCTTGCTGCGGTAGATCAGGTGGATGACGTTGTAGACCCGATCGCAGATCCACGGCTGCAGATGGTCGAGCAGCACGGCGGGCACCGCATCGGCGCCGGCACGCTCGATCAGCTCGCGCAGCGCCGAGCGCAGCTTCTGCAGGCGTTCCATCGTGTCGGTGCCCAGACGCGTACGGCTGGAGTACTGGATGTCCTTCTGCCGCTCGAGCACGTCGAGGATCGAGCGCGGCAGCTCGCCGCGCGCGCTCCACAGATCCACCTGCAGCGCCAGCGTGTCGGCCCGCGGCGTGTCCGACAGCACGTACTGCAGCGGCGTATTGGAGACCACGCCGCCGTCCCAGTAATGCTCGCCGTCGATTTCCACGGCCGGAAACGCCGGCGGCAGCGCACCGGAGGCGATGACGTGCTCGGGCCCGAGCGGTTGCTCGCGCGAGTCGAAATAGACGACGTTGCCGGTGCGTACGTTGACCGCGCCGACGCTGAGCCGCGTCGCGCCGTCGTTGATGCGGTCGAAGTCGACCAGCCGCTCCAGCGTCTGGCGCAGCGGCGCGACATCGTAGAAGCTGGTCGCCGCGGCGCTGCCGTCGCGGAACAGGAACGGCGACAGCGCGCGCGACTGGAAGAAGCCCTGCTGGCCCTGCAGCAGGGCGCCGACCGCGCTGGTCGCGCCGAGCCAGGCCAGGCGGGCCTCTTCGAGCGCGGCGCCGAACGGGATGCCGGCGCTGCCCGGGCCGCCGAAAGGAACCGACTCGATCAGCTGGTTGATCCACGGCAGCGAACCGCCGAACGGGCCGGCCGGCAGGCTGATCGTGTCCCAGAACGTGCGCAGCCGTTCGACGCGCCGCTCCGGCGCGTTGCCGGCCAGGATCGCCGCGTTGATCGCGCCGATCGAGACGCCGGCGAACCAGTCCGGACGCAGGCCGGCCTCCTCGAGCGCCTCGTAGACGCCGGCCTGATACGCGCCGAGCGCGCCGCCGCCCTGCAGAACCAGCGCGATCTTCTCGTATGAGCCGGTCGCGATCTGCGCCGGCGAGCGCCGGCGACGCGGCGCGGATTTCGCGGCACGGCGGCGCGGGCGCGCCGCGCTCATTCCATGACCCAGCCGTGGCTGACCAGCAGGCTCTGGCCGGTCAGCGCATTGGTCTGGAAGCCGGCCAGGAACAGCGCGACCGCGGCGACGTCGTCGACCGTCGTGAATTCGCCGTCGACGGTCTCGGCCAGCATGATCTTCTTGATGACCTCTTCCTCGCTGATGCCGAGCTCCTTGGCCTGCTCGGGAATCTGCTTCTCGACCAGCGGCGTGCGCACGAAGCCCGGGCAGATCACATTGGCGCGGATGCCGGCCGGACCGCCTTCCTTGGCGACCGTGCGCGCGAGACCGAGCAGCGCGTGCTTGGCGGCGACGTACGGCGCCTTGAGCTTGGAGGCGGTCTTGGAATGCGCCGAGCCCATGTAGATGATCGCGCCGCCCTCGCCGCGCGCGTACATGTCCTTCAGGCAGGCGCGCGTGGTCAGGAACGCGCCGTCCAGATGGATCGCGATCATCCGCCGCCACTCCTCGTACGTGAAATCCTGCACCGGCTTGACGATCTGGATGCCGGCGTTGGACACGAGGATGTCGACCTTGCCGAAGGTCTTGATCGTCTCGGCGACGCTGGCCTCGACCTCCGCCTCGCTGGTCACGTCGACCTTGACGCCGATCGCCCGGCCGCCGGCCGCGACGAGTTCGGCGGCCGCGGCCTGCGCGCCCTCGAGATTGAGGTCGGCGATCGCGACGGCGGCGCCGTTGGCCGCATAGACCTCGGCGATGCGCTTGCCGAGATCCGCTGGCGGCGCCGGTGATGTAGGCGACTTTTCCGGAAGGGGACATGAGCAGACTCCTGGGGGGATGGGAGAGGATGGGCAGCGCGCATGGGACCCGCGCCGTGCCGCGGCGTTCCGCGCCGCGGCACGGCGATTCAGCGACGATATCGCGGCACGATGACGCTGCGCGCGCAGCGCCGTGCCGGATCAGGCCGGATCGTCGCGCGCGGAGGCCTTGGCGTCGACGCCCAGATCCTTGAGCTTGCGGTACAGATGCGTGCGCTCCATGCCGACCGCCTTGGCGAGCCGGCCGACGCTGCCGCCGGCGGCCGCCAGCTGATGCAGCAGATAGGCGCGCTCGAACTGCTCGCGCGCCTCGCGCAGCGGCAGCGAGAAGTCGACCGCGAACTCGCCGCGATCGCCCTTCGGCGCGTCGGCGGCCGGTGCCGCGGCGAGGCTGCCGAGCGCCTGGTCGACCTCCTCGAGCGTCACGTCGGGCGAGCTGCCGAGGATCAGCAGGCGCTGCACGAGATTGCGCAGCTCGCGCAGGTTGCCCGGCCACGGGTAGTGGCGCAGGCGGTTCTGCGCGGCGACCGGAAAATTGCGGTACGGCAGCTTGTCGCGCGCGGCGAAGAAGTCGGCGTGATAGCGCAGCAGCTCGGGGATGTCCTCGGCGCGCTCGCGCAGCGGCGGCACCGCCAGCGGCACGACCTTGAGCTGGTAGTAGAGCTCCTCGCGGAAGCGTCCGTCGCGGACCAGGGCCTCCAGATCCTGCGCGGTCGCGGCGATCACGCGCACGTCGGTCGCGACCGCCTCGCTGCCGCCGCAGCGCAGGACCTCACGGCGGTCGAGCACGCTCGACAGGCGCTGCTGCAGCTCCTGATCGAGCTCGGCGACCTCGTCGAGGAACAGCGTGCCGCCCTTGGCCTGCTCGATCAGTCCGTACTCGACGTTGCCGCCGTCCTCGGTGCCGAACAAGGCCTTGGCGACGTGCTCGCCGGTGATCGCGCCGGGCGCCACGGTCACGAACGGCCCGCTGCGGCGGCCGCTGCGCTCGTGCAGCCAGCGCGCCAGCATTTCCTTGCCGGTGCCGGCCTCGCCCTGGATCAGCACGCCGGTGTCGTGCGTCGCCAGACGGTCGAGCTGGGCGCGCAGCGACTGCATGACCGCGCTCGAGCCGATCGGTTCGGCCGGCGCCGGCAGGCGGCTCTTGAGGCCTTCGTTCTCGCGGCGCAGCCGGCCGGCCTCGAGCGCGCGCTCGATCGTCAGCAGCAGCTTGGCCAGCGAAATGGGCTTTTCGACGAAATCCCAGGCGCCCAGGCGCGTCGCCTCGACCGCGGTCTCGATCGTGCCGTGGCCGCTCATCATGATGACCGGCCCGGGCAGGCCGCCGCGCTCGCCCCACTCGCGCAGCAGGCTGATGCCGTCGACGCCGGGCATCCAGATGTCGAGCAGCACCACGTCGGGCCGCTGCTGACGGCGCGCCTCGCGCGCAGCCGCGGCCGATTCGGCGACGCTGACCGAATAGCCCTCGTCTTCGAGGACTTCCTTGACCGTCGCGCGGATATCCGGCTCGTCGTCGACGACGAGGACGTGGGGATTGGCCACGGCGAACCTGCGTTGCGAAAAGGAGACATGCAGCATAGCGCAGCTGCCGCGCCTGCGGCAGCGGTCCGGCCGCGCGTCACGCGCACGTCGACCGCGTGGCCGGCCAGGCATGATCGCGCCGGACCCTCCGGAACCGATCGGCCGTCGCTCAGCCGGCCGGTCCGAAGTAGCGCAGATGCAGGCGCGACTGCAGCTTGCGCAGGCGGTTGGCCGGCTTCGGCGCGCGCGGCCGGATGCGGCCGGCCAGCAGATCCTCGGTCGCGGCGAGCACGCGCTCGGACGAGCGGCCGTCGCGATACGGATGGATCTGCGCCGACAGCGTGTCGAGCTCGGCGCGCAGCGCCGGCTCCGGTGCGAATGCTCGGCGCAGGGCCGGCTCCAGCGCGGCCGCCTCGCCGATGTCGATCATGTACGGCTGCACCGCATTGTTGCGGAACGTCACGACCGGCTTGCCCTGCAGCGCGAACTCCGGCACGACCGAGGAGGTGTCGCAGACCAGCACGTCGGCCGCGCGCAGCATCGCGATCAGCGCATCGGCCTGGAGAAAGCGCGCGTGCGGCCCGGCCAGCGCGCGATAGCGGTCCATCCATTCGGGGGCCGACTTCGGATGCAGGGTCAGCAGCCAGTAGCGCTCGCCGCTGGCGATCTGCCGCGCGATCTCGTCGATCAGGGCCGGCGCCGAGGTCAGGCGCTCGGTGAACGTCGAGGCGTACATGACGACCGGCCGACCGCCGGCCGCGGCGCGCGCAGGTCGGCGGCCGCGTCGCCGGCCGCGAACAGCGGATCGAGCTTGGGCCAGCCGGTTTCGGCGACGACGAAATGGCCGAGCCGGTCGGCCAGCGCCTGGAACGGCCGCGTCGTCGCCGGGCCCTGCGTGCAGTACAGATCGAACCAGCCGCGAATCCGGAAATGCCCGCGCGCCTCGCTGCGCTTGCCGACGCTGAAGCCGTGGAAGACCTGCACCTTCGCGCCCGGAAACACGTGCGGCACGTCGTTGCTGGCCGAGAACACCGCATCGGGCCGCCAGCGCCGCACGGCCGCCACGTCGCGCAGTTGCAGCTCGCCGGACGGCAGGGCGTGGCCGGCGGCCGCGCCGTCGAGAAACCAGGCCACCTCGGCATTGCGCGCGCGCCGCCGCGGCGATCGGCTGCAGGATCGGCAAGGCATAGAGCTCGGTACCGAAGAGCAGATGACGGCGCATGCGAGAGCGGTGGCGCGCGGCATCGGCGGGCCGACGCGCGACCGCAAATTCCGGGTGCGGGCCGGGCATCTTACGCAGCGGCTCGGGCCGCTGCCAGCGCGCGTCCGGCGCGGCGCCGGGACCGATCCGCGGCGCCGCGCTACTCCTCGTTCGGCGAGTCGGCGTCCTCCTCGCCGATCACCGGGACCTGGCCGTCGCGACAGGCCGGCGCGACCGCGTCGGCGCGGAACAGCCACCATTCGCGCCGGTTCGCATTGCCGACGTGGATCGCCTTGGCGCGATCGACGCATGGCCCCATCGCCTTGCCGAGCACGAACACCCAGCGCCGTTCCGGTGCCGCCTCGATCCAGCGGATCGACGCGCCGAGCTGCTCGTGCCACGGCTTGAGGAAACCGAAATCGGTGGCCGGCTTGTCGAGCAGCAGCAGGTTCTGCTCCTTCCACGCGACCAGGCCGAGCTCGCCGTCGCCGACGATCTGCTCGGTCCGGCGCATCACGTCGGAGGCCGAGGTCGACGCATTGAGCACCGGATAGGCCCAGAACCCCCACAGCAGCCAGATCGCGGCGAGCAGCGCGAGCAGGCCGGTCACCGCGCGACGCACGCGGAACACGACGACCGCGGCCAGCGCGGCGACACCGATCGCGATCATCAGATGCCACAGCGAGCGGCCACCGTCGGGCAGTCCACGCTGCAGCACCAGTTCGTTCGCGCGCGCCCAGTCGCCGCCGAGCGCGGCGATGCCGCCGGACAGGAACAGCGCGGCCAGCGCCGCGCTCAGCGCGAACGCGGCCCAGCGCAGCCAGCGCTGGCCGATCACCTCGGCGAGCATCGGTCCGGCGGCGAGCGCGAGCATCGGCAGCGCCGGCATGATGTAGACGTCGCGCTTGCCCTTGGGCAGCGTGAAGAACAGCACGATCAGCACGATCCAGGCCAGCGGCAGCAGGAAGCGCGCATCGCGCGCGCGCAGCCGCGCCCACCAGCGCGGCAGCAGGCCCGGCAATGCCAGCACCAGCGGCAGCCAGCTCGCCGCGATCACGCCCAGGTAGTACCAGGCCGGCTTGTGGTGGTCCCAGGAATCGGTGTAGCGGCCGGCGGTCTGGCGGAACAGGATGTCGTTCATGTAGGCGCGATGCTCGGGCGAATCGCTGGCGTGCACGGCCAGCAGCATCGGCACGATCCACAGCGCGATCGCGGCCAGGAACGCCAGTGCGCCGGCCAGCCAGCGCCAGGCCGCGCCGCCCGAGACCAGGCCGGGCCAGCCGCGCCAGCGCGCGAACGCGAACGGCACGAACATCAGCAGCGCCAGCACGCCGACACCCTTGGTGATGACGCCCAGGCCCGCCGCGAAGCAGCCGAGCCAGTACGCGCGCCAGTCCGGACCGAGC
This sequence comes from Dokdonella sp., assembly GCA_024707225.1. GTDB lineage: Bacteria > Pseudomonadota > Gammaproteobacteria > Xanthomonadales > Rhodanobacteraceae > Dokdonella. The sequence continues at coordinate 413,900 of JANQAE010000004.1, forward strand.
AGGAAGTGCCGCAGCAGGCCGTAGTTGGCCAGCGTGATGAAGAACGTCACGGTCGGGTCGATCTGCGCGCGTTTGGCCTGGTAGACGAACTGGAACGTCACCAGCAACGCGGCCGCGCCGATCAGTCCGGCCTGTGCACCCCACAATCGCCGGCCCGCGTCGTAGACCAGGAACAGCGTGCCGAGCGATGCGAGCAGCGACGGCAGCAGGAACGCGATGCGCCAGTGACCGGTCAGCTCGTAGGCGGCGGCCTGCAGCGCCATGAACAGCGGCGGCTTGTCCGAGTACAGCTCGCTGCCGCGATGCGTGATCAGCCACTCGCCGCTCTCGACCATCTGCTCGGCGACCAGCGTGAAGCGCGGCTCGTCGGCCGGCCACGGATCGCGCAGACCCATGCCGGCGGCCAGCACGACGAAGGCGATCAGGAAGAACAGCAGCAGGTCGCGGCGCGACCGGGCATCGAGCGGAGGCAGCGGCGCGGACATGGCACGGAATCGAAGAACGCAGGGGTGCGGAGCCGCGATCGTACCAAGCCGCCGGCGGGTCCGGCATGACCGGATCGGCGCCCGCTGCAAGAATCCGGCTGGCCGGCGTCAGTCCTGCGCCGGCCAGGCCGCGGCGCCCGGAATCCACAGCTCGATCTCGGTTCCGGAACCGGCGCGGGTCCAGATCGCGAGTCGCGCGCCGATCCGCTCGGCGCGCTCGTGCATGCCGCGCAATCCCCAGTGGCCCGGGCGGCCGCCGGCCTGCAACAGGGGCGCGTCGATGCCGCGACCGTCGTCGCGCAGGCGCAGGCGCAGGCCGCCGGGCTCGTAGGCGATCTCGACCTCGATGCGCTGCGCCGCGGCGTGCCGGAACGCGTTGAGGATCGCCTCGTGCCCGATCCAGTAGGCCTCCTCGCGCGCCAGCGGCGCGAGCGGGCGCAACGCGCCTTCGCTGACGACGCCGAACGCCGGGACCGGTCCGCCGGCCCACTGCGCGCCGACGCGCGCCAGCGCCTGCGCCAGATCGACCGCATCGCCGTCGGCGCGCAGGTCGAGCACGCGGTCGCGGCCCTCGGCCAGCGCCTGCTCGGCGCGATCGAGCACCGCTTCGAGCGTTTCGCGCTGCGCGTCGAGTGCCGGCATCCGGTCGAGCGCTGCCTGAAAGCGCAGGATCAGGCCCTGGATGCTCTGCAGCAGCGTGTCGTGCAGCTCGCGCGCGATCCGCTCGCGTTCCCGGTGGCGCTCGTGCAGGCGCAGGCGCAGGCGATCGGCCATGCGCTCGAGCCGCAGCAGATAGACGATCCACAGCAGCCCGAGTCCGGCCGCGACGCACAGCACGACGAAGCCCGGCGTCTGCACGAAGGCCGGCGGCACGACGAACGCGATCGTGGCCGGCTGCGGACTCCAGACCGCATCCTCGTTGGCCGCGATGACCTCGAACCGGTAGCGGCCCGGCCCGAGCTGCGTGTAGAACGCCTCGCGGCGGGTGCCGGCCGCCTGCCACTGCGCATCGACGCCGTGCAGGCGGTAGCGAAACTGCACACGTTCGGGAATCGACAGGCTCGGCGCGGTGTAGCGGATCTGCACGGTGCCGGCACGGACCGGCAGGAGCGGCTCGCCCGCGACCGGGTACGGCCGGCCGTCGGCCTGCAGCGACTCGATCAGGACCGGCGGCGGCTGCGCGTTGCGCGCGATCCGCGCCGGGTCGACCCAGACCACGCCGCTGGCGGTCGCGAACCAGAGCCGCCCGTCGTCGCCGGCGACCGCCGAGGGCAGCGGCCGGAACTGATCGGGCAGGCCCGGCAGACCGTCGAGGAAGTCGAACAGGCGGTAGTCGACCGGATGCGACGGATCGGCCAGCGCACGCGCGATCTCGCCCGCATCGATCGCGACGACGCCGCGGCTGCCGTTGAGCCACAGATCGCCGGCGGCGGTCTCGACCAGGCCCGAGATGCCGGTGAACGGCTCGCCGTGCGCGGCGTGCAGACGCACGAAGCGGCCGTCCAGCACGTGCGCCAGGCCGCGCTCGCCGCCGACCCAGACCCGCTCGCGCGCCTGCAGCAGGGCCGTCACGTTGCCGACGTCGAGCCCCTCCCACGACGACAGCACGCGCGGTCCGGCCGCATCGGCGAGCACGATGCGGTTGCGCGAGAAGCCCATCCAGCGGCGTCCCTCGGCGTCGGTCATCATGACCAGCGGCGAGGCGCGACCGAGCAGTTCGGGCTCGCTCGCGAAGCGCGTCCACTGTCCGTCGTGCCAGCGGAACACGCCCGGCACGTTCAGCGACACCCACAATGCGCCGGATCGATCGCGCGTGATCGCCTGCACGCCCGAGCCGCTGGCCTCCGGCGGCAGAGCCGCGACCGCGACCGGCCCGTGCTCGCCGATGCGCCACAGGCCCGACGAACCGCCGAACCAGAGCGTGCCGTCGGCGTCGCGATACGCGCAGCTGATCCGGTCGACGCCCGGGAACGGCGTGACCACGCCGTCCAGCCGCATCAGCGGCCGGTTCTTGGTGCCGGCCCAGATCGCGCCGCCGGCGCCGGGCGCCAGCGCGAAATCGTACGAACCGCTCGGAAAGCCCGCCGGTACCAGCCGGCTCGCACGGAAGCGGTCCAGACCGCGGCTGGTGCCGACCCAGAGATTGCCTTCGCGGTCCTCGAGCAGCGGCCCGACGTAGTCGGCGCTCAGACCCTGCCGCTCGGAATGGTTCTCGAGCCGGCGGTCGCCGCGCCCGACCGGCACCCCGTCCGGCAGCTGCCCGGGATGCGGCACGCGCCACAGGCCGTCGCCCTCACCGGCGATCCACAGACCGCCGTCACGGTCGAACAACAGGCCGGCCGCATCGAGCGCGATGCCGCCAGGCCCGCCCGGCGCCAGCGGGCGGACCCGGCCGCCGGCCTCCAGCGCCCAGAGCCGGCCGTCGGCGGCCTGGGCGATCTGGTTGACCGCGGCGCCCGGCCACGGCTGCCGGACGAAGCGGCGCTGCCCGGCCGGCAGCGCATACGCCGCCTCGTCGGTGACGGCCCAGACCGCACCGTCGCGATCGGCGAACACGGTGCGCGTGCGCTGCTCGGGGTAGTCCCAGGCGGTTCCGATGCGCTCCCAGCGCGTGCCGTCGAAACGGACCAGGCCGCGGAACGTGGCCGCCCAGACCGCACCGTCGCGATCGGCCGCGAAGCCGAACACCGTGCCGGTCGGAAAGCCTTCGGCCTCGGCATACGGCGCGACACGGCCGTCGCGGACGAAACTGGCGCCGCCGTAGCGGAAGCCGACCCACAGTCCACCGCCCGGCGGCGCGAACAGGCTCGAGACGCTGGTCGACGGAAACGCCTGGCTCGGTGCCGGCTCGAAACGCTCGAAGCGCACGCCGTCGAACCGAAACAGGCCGCCCTGCGTACCGAGCCACAGATAGCCCTCGCCGGTCTGCGCGAGCGCGCCGATCTGGCCGGGCGCGCCGTCCTTGACGGTCCAGGCGGTCTGATGGAGCTGATCGAGCCGGCGCTGCGGGTCGAGCGCGGCCGCCGGCGCCGCGATCAGGCAGGCCAGCACGGCCAGCGCCGCCAGCCGGCCGCGCAGCGCGCCGCGCCGGCCGCAACGATCGATGCACCGGCTCACGCCGCGCCCGCCCGGATCGATGCCCGCATGGATATCCTCATCCCCGCTGCCCGGAGAGCGTCCGCCCGAGGACGGCTCCGCCCTGATCGGCGCCGCCGACGGACCCGCCGCGCGCATCGCGGCTTGGCAGCGCCGGCCGCATCGGGCAGCCTTGCCGATCTGTCTCTACCGGGCCTTCCCGCATGCCGCTGCCGACCGTCGACATCGAAACCGCCCCCCCAGCCGCGCCATGCGGTGATCTGGCTGCACGGCCTCGGCGCCGACGGTCACGACTTCGAGCCGATCGTACCGGAACTGGTCGCGCGCGACTGGCCGCCGCTGCGTTTCGTGTTTCCGCATGCGCCGGTGCGGCCGGTCACGATCAACGGCGGCCTGCCGATGCGCGCCTGGTACGACATCGCCGGCACCGCGATCGCCGATCGCCAGGACGAGACCGGCCTGCGCGCGTCGTTCGCCGAGCTCGATGCACTGATCGAGCGCGAGATCGAGCGCGGCATCGCGCCGGCGTCGATCCTGCTCGCCGGCTTCTCGCAGGGTGCCGCGGTCGCGCTCGCCGGCGGCCTGCGCCAGCGGCGCCGGCTGGCCGGCATCGTCGGCCTGTCCGGCTACCTGCCGCTGATGGGCACGCTGCCGGACGAAGCCGCCGCCGACAACCGCGCCACGCCGATCTTCCTCGCGCATGGCAGCGCCGATCCGATCGTGCCCGAAGGCCTCGGCACGATGAGCCGCGATTTCCTGCGCCAGCACGGCTACGCGGTCGACTGGCACAGCTATCCGATGGCGCACCAGGTCTGTGCCGAGGAGATCGCCGATCTGCGCACCTGGATCGGCCGGCGCCTGGCGGCGTGACCGGTCGCCGCTAAGCGGACGCGCAGCGGCGCTACCATCGGCAGGGGACGAGGAGGGGGGGAGCACCGGTGAGCGACGCCGACGACCATCGCTGGCTGCCGCCGTTCTGCAGCCTGCCGACGCTGTTCGCGGTCATGCTGGTGGCCGAGCTGGTCGCCTTGATCGTCGTGCTCGCGCCGGGCGCCGACGGCGCGACGCTGATGCGGCTCGGCATCGTCAGCGTCTATCTGCAATGGCTGGGCCTGCTCAATGCGGTCGTGCTGTGCTCGCTGCGCGGTGCGCTCGACCGGCTGACGCCGCGCAGCGGCCTGCTGATCGCCTGGCTGGTCATGATCGGCGTGACGACGCTGGCCGCGCTGCTGATCCAGACGATGGATCGCGCGCTCGGCCTCGGCCTGACCGGCTCGGGCGTCGCGGCGGCGCGCTTCGTGCCGGCCAACGCCGTGCTGTGCGCGCTGATCGGCGCGGCGCTGCTGCGCTATCTGTTCGTGATCGAGCGGTGGCGCGAGCGCGTGCGCGCGGCATCCAAGGCGCAGGTCGACGCGCTGCAGGCGCGGATCCGCCCGCACTTCCTGTTCAACAGCATGAACACGATCGCCAGCCTGATCCGCACGCGGCCGGCCGACGCCGAACGCGCGGTGGAGGATCTGTCGGACCTGTTCCGCGCCGCGCTCGGTGCGAACGGCGCGCACGGCACGCTCGGCGAGGAGCTCGAGCGCGTCGACCACTACCTGCGCATCGAGTCGCTGCGGCTCGGGCCGCGTCTGGCGATACGGCGCGATCTGGATGCGCTGCCGCGCGACTTCGCATTGCCGCCGCTGCTGCTGCAGCCGCTGGTCGAGAACGCGATCTACCACGGCATCGAGCCGCTGCCCGACGGCGGCACGCTGGATCTGACCGGCCGGCGCCTCGACGACGGCTGGGAGATCGCGATCGGCAATCCCTGTCCGGCGCGGCCCGTGCGGCGCGGCGGCAACGGCCATGCGATCGACAACATCCGCGCACGCATCGGCTACCATTTCGGCGATCGCGCGGCACTGATCGCCGAGCCCGGCGACGGTCGCTTCCGCGTGATCGTGCGACTGCCGCTGGAGCCCCCCGATGGTCATGCCCGCGCGATGAGCGCCCGCGCCCGATGAAAGTCCTGGTCGTCGACGACGAGCCGCTGGCGCGCGAGCGCCTGGTCGCCCTGATCGGCGAGATCGACGGGGCAGCCGTCGTCGGTCAGGCCGGCAGCGGCGCGGCCCTGCTCGAGGCGGCGCCGGCGCTGCGGCCGGACGTGGTGCTGCTCGACATCCGCATGCCGGTGATGGACGGACTCGAAGCGGCGCGCCATCTGGCCGCGCTGGAGACCCCGCCGGCGGTCGTGTTCTGCACCGCCTACGACGAGCACGCGCTGGCCGCGTTCGACGTCCACGCGATCGACTACATCGTCAAGCCGGTGCGCGCCGAGCGGCTCAGGCAGGCGCTGGAGCGCGCGCGCCGCTACGGCGGCGAGCAGCTGCGACGCGCCGGCGGCAGCGGTCCGGACCGGCAGCGCACGCATCTGTGCGCGCGCGTGCGCGGCAGCCTGGTGCTGGTGCCGATCGGCGAGGTCGCGTATCTACAGGCCGAGGACAAGTACGTCGTGATCCACCACGCCCGCGCCAGGTCCTGATCGAGGAGCCGCTGAAGGATCTGGAAGAGGAATTCGGCGACCGCTTCGTGCGGATCCACCGCAACTGTCTGGTCGCGCGGCACCGCCTGGTCGGCCTGCTGCGCACGCCGGACGGCCGTACCCTGGCCCGGCTCGACGCCGACGGCGTCGAACTGGAAGTCAGCCGCCGCAGCCTGCCGGGCCTGCGCAAACTGGTGAAGAACCTTTGAACGTGATCCGTATCGCCACGCGTCGCAGTGCCCTGGCCCTGTGGCAGGCCGAACACGCCGCGGCGCTGCTGCGCCGCGCCCACCCCGCGCTCGAGGTCGAGCTGCTGCCGATGACGACGCGCGGCGACCGCATCCTCGATCGCCCGCTCGCCGAGATCGGCGGCAAGGGCCTGTTCCTCAAGGAGCTCGAAGTCGCGCTGCAGCAGGGCGAGGCCGACATCGCCGTGCACTCCTACAAGGACGTGCCGATGACGCTGGAGCCGGGCTTCGCGATCGGCTGCGTGCTCGAGCGCGCCGATGCCGCCGATGCGTTCGTCAGCGGGACGTACGCGCGCATCGACGATCTGCCGCACGGCGCACGCGTCGGCACGTCCTCGCTGCGACGGCAGGCGCAGCTGTGCGCGCTGCGCCCCGACCTGCGCCTGCTCGACCTGCGCGGCAACGTCAATACGCGGCTGGCCAAGCTCGATGCCGGCGAGTACGAGGCGATCGTGCTGGCCTGCGCGGGCCTGGAGCGTCTGGGCCTCGGCGAGCGCATTCGCGCGCGGCTGACCGCGCCGCAGTGGCTGCCGGCGGCCGCACAGGGTGCGATCGCGATCGAGATGCGCGAAGGCGACGCGCGCATCGCGGCCCTGCTGGCGCCGCTCGACGATGCGTCCACGCGCCGCTGCGTCGATGCCGAGCGCGCGTTCGGCCATGAGCTGGCCGGCAGCTGCAACGTCGCGCTCGCGGCGCAGGCGATCGAGACCGATCGCGGACTGCATCTGTGGGCACTGGTCGGCGACGCGGCCGACGGCACCTTGCTGCGCGGCGAGGCGCGCGGCGACGCCGACGCGGCGGAGGCGCTCGGCCGTGCCGTCGCGGCCGACCTGATCGAGAAGGGAGCGCTGCGCATCCTCGGCCGGAGCTGAGAACCGGGTGGCGAGGCGGCGGACGACGCCGCGTCGATCTTCGCGTTACGCACAATGCGACGACGCGGCCGGTCCGCTCGAGCGGCCGTTGCGGGCCGCAGCAGCGGGACCTGGTCGTCGACGCAGGCCCCGCAGGTTCGTCAGAAGTTGTAGACCAGATTGGTCGTCAGCAGCTGATCGGTCTTCTTCGCGCTGTCGGCGACGTCGGTGTTGTGGCGCACCTGATAGCCGAGCTTGAGCGCGAACTTCTCCGACATCGCGACGGCCAGCCCGGCATCGTTCTGGATGAAGGTATTGTCGCTGCCCGCCTCGGTCAGCAGCACGTTCTCGAACGTCGTGTTGTCGGTGATCTTGTGGCGGAACGAGATCAGACCGCGCGCGACCACCTGGCCGTCGGCGTCCGGACGAATACGCGTGGTCACCGGCGGATCGCCGACGACGAGGTCGTAAGCGCTGGGGCGGTAGCGCTTGTAGCCGGGACCGATTTCGAAACTGAGCTCGGTGCGCTGGTTCTTGAGCGCGGTGTAGCCGTAGCCGACCGATGCGATCCACTGATAGTCGAACGGCGAGAAGTCGTCGTTCTCGTAACGCAGCGCGCCGACCACGTAGCTGCGCTCGTCGAGCTTGTAGCCGACCGAGCCGCCGGCCTCGTAGCGATTGGCGGTCAGGTCGTAGCGCCGCACGTTGACGGTCTGGCCGTCGACGACGGTGGCCACGGTGACCTCGCCCTTGCTGCGCAGCGCATTCAGAAAGACGTTGTTCTTCCAGGTGTCGTCTTCCTGCTTGAACTGCAGCTTGATGTTGACGTTCTCGGACTTGCTGTTGCCGCGCGTGGCCGCGATACCGACCTCGCCCGAGCCGGACCAATCGCCGTCCTGAGCATGTGCGACGAGCGGGAGCGCTGCCGACAGCGCGGCGACGAGTATCAGTTTCTTCATGAGGTTTCCTTGTTGGGAGCGAGCGAACCGAGATGGCGTACGAGGCCGTGCGGCGCCGCACCATGCTAGGCACGCCTCTTGAATCATCGGTGAACCGGGCGGCGCCTCAGCGGTAGTAGGCCTGCACCGCGTGGCGTGCCTCGGCGAAGAACAGCCAGCGCTGGACGAAGACGCCGAGCATCGCGCCGACGGTGGCGACGATCGCGGCCGGCAGTGTCCAGCCCGGCAGCAGCAGGCTCACGCCGATTGCCAGCAGCGGCAGCACGAACAGCGTGCGCGACGCGATCGCGCGCAGCCGCTCGGCATGGCGGCGCGCCAGCGCGAAGCCCATCTCGCGCAGCAGATAGTTCTCTTCGGTGTGCGGCGCCTCCATCGCGGCGACCGTGCCGGGCAGCCCGAGTCCGGTCGCGGCCGCGGTGTCGGGCTGCGCCTCGGCCGGGCGCCGCCAGTAGGCGCGCTGCAGTCCCCAGGTCAGCCCGATGCCGGCCGCCAGCGCGACCAGCCACGCGACGCGGCCGGCGCAGATGCCGGGCTGGATGTCGAGCGGCTGCGGCGCGGCCAGCTCGCACAGCAGCCACAGCCAGAGCCCGCCGGTCTGCAGCGCGAGCAGGCCGTACAGCGGCGTCACGCGCCAGTCGCGCCAGGCGCGGATCGTGCGCAGCGAGGCGTAGATGCGCGCCGTGCACAGAACCGTCGCCGCCGCGAGCAGCGCGAACACGGCGAACCCGGCGCGGATGCGCAGGCCGCTGTGTACGGACTCGACGCGCCACGCCAGAAGCAGGCACAGCGGCACACAGACGAGCGCCAGGATGCCTTCGCGCGACAGCCACGAGCTGCGCCATTGGCTCAGCGCGCGCCAGGCGCGCAGCGGCTTGCCCAGATGCGCGACCGAGGCCAGCAGGCCGATCGAGGTCAGGACCAGTCCGGTCAGCAGCGTCACGACGATCGTGAACCGGTCGGCCGGCGCCGCACCGATCGCGACCGCGATCGCGATCAGCAGCCACAGCCCGTAGCCGGCCCCGGACAGCGTCGTGAAGAAGACGATCGAGAGCGCCGGCCGCATGCGTCAGCGTTCTTCGACGAAGACGGCGGTGCCGCTCGCCGAGACCATCAGCATGCCGCCGCCGTCCTTGATCTGGATCGTCTCGTAGTCGAGGTCCACGCCGATCACCGCATTGGCGCCGAGGCGCTCGGCCTGCTCGGTCATCTCGGCCAGCGCGGTGTCCTTGGCCGAGCGCAGCACCTTCTCGTAGCTGCCGGCGCGGCCGCCGACCAGATCGCGGATGCCGGCGAAGAAATCGCGGAACACGTTGGCGCCGAGGATCGCATCGCCGCTGACCAGACCGAGATAGCGCACGATCGTGCGGTCCTGCAGGGTGGACGTGGTCGAGACGAGCATCGGGCATCTCCGGGTCGGTGAACGGGCTGCGCAGCGGGGCGCACCTTACCGCGACAACGCACGATCGAGCCAGCGCAGCAGCGGCGGCAGCGCGGCCGGATCGTAACCGTCGGCGGCCGCTGCGGCCGGCGCAGGCTCCGGCGGCGCGGCACGCCGCGGTCGCGGCGGCAGATAGCGGTTGACCGGCTCGTAGCCGAGCTCGGGCATCAGCGCATAGCCGCTGCGCTCGGCGACCAGCTGCGAGACCGCCGAGTCCGGATCGCCGAGGTCGCCGAAGTGCCGCGCGCGCGTCGGACAGGCCTTGACGCAGGCCGGCTGGCGGTCCTCGGGCGCGAGCTGATCGTTGTAGATGCGGTCCACGCACAGCGTGCATTTCTGCATCGTGCCGTGATGCTCGCTGAACTCGCGCGCGCCGTACGGGCAGGCCCAGGCACACAGCTGGCAGCCGATGCACAGATCCTCGTCGACCAGCACGATGCCGTCCTCGACGCGCTTGTAGCTGGCGCCGGTCGGGCAGACCGTGACGCAGGCGGGCTTCTCGCAGTGCAGGCACGAGCGCGGAAAGTGCACGGTCATGCCGTCGGCCGCCTGGCCGCCGCAGCCGCCAGGCGCCGGCGCGGTCACGGCAGCGGCGGCCGCCTGGACCGTCCGCAGCAGCGGCGGCACGGCCTGCACCGCGACCTGATAGCTGTGCACGCGGTTGAACCAGACGCCGTCCGGTTGCGCGCCGTAGGCGTCGCGATCCTCGAGCGGTCCGAACGAGCCGCCGTCGTTCCATTCCTTGCAGGCGACCGCGCAGGCATGACAGCCCACGCAGGTGTCCAGATCGATCACGAGCCCGAGCTTGACGCGACCCTTCGGCGGCAGATCGGTCATGAGTGCCTCCGCAGCGGCGCGATCGCCTCGACGCGATGACCGGGCTGGTGCGGTGCCGGATCGCGCTCGATGCGCACGCGCAGGTCGAACCAGGCCGCCTGCCCGGTGACCGGATCGGCATTGGCCAGACGCCGGCCGTCGGCCCGCGCGGGCGCGAGCTCGTCGATCAGATGATTCAGCAGGAAACCCTCTCGGCTCTCCGGCGCATCGGCGTCGAGCCGCCACGCGCCGCGCCGCTTGCCGATCGCATTCCAGGTCCACAGCGTGCCCGGCGCCGTGCCGCCGTGGAAGCGCGCCTGCACGCGGATCCGCGCCAGCGGCGAGACCAGCCAGATCCAGTCGCCATCGGCGACGCCGTGTTCGGTCGCGGTCCTCGCGTTGAGATAGAGCACGTTGCGCGCCGCGATCTGGCGCAGCCAGGCGTTCTGCGAGCCCCAGGCGTGATACATGAACATCGGCCGCTGCGTGATCGCCGACAGCGGATAGGCCGCCGCGTCGGCCTCGACCGCGTCGCCGTCAGCGCCGTACCAGAACGGCAGCGGATCGAAGTAGCGCTCGACGCGCGCGCATTCGGCGGCTGGCGGCTGCACCGCACCGTGGCCGCGCGCGGCGAGCCGGAACCGCTGCAGCCGCTCCGAGTACAGCTCCAGCGTGATCGGCGCTGTCGACCCGAGGAAGCCGAGCCCGCGCGCCCAGTGCAGATAGTCGCGATTGGCCATCTTGTAATAGCGCGCCGACGGCGGCACCGCGTGGTGCCAATAGCAGCCGTGCTCGGCGTAGCGTTCGAGCTGGTCCGGATTCGGCGTGCCGACGCCGTGCTGATCGCCGTCGCCGCCGCGCCATCCGGCCAGCAGGCCGACGCCCGGCGCGCGCTCGTGTTCGACCATGTACTGCGCGAACCCGCCCGGATAGCGCGGCGTGCCGTCCTCGCGCGTCATGCCCGGCAAGCCGAGCCGCGCGCCGAGGTCGAGCAGCACGTCCTGGAACGGCCGTACGTCGCGATCGGGCGCGAGGACCGGCCGACGGATCGCGTCGGCGGCCGCGTCGGCGTCGGAGATCGGCCGATCGAGCAGGCTGATGCAGTCGTACCGCTCCAGATACGTGGTATCGGGCAGCACCAGATCGGCCAGCTCGACCGTCTCGGACGCATAGGCATCGACGTAGATGACGTGCGGGATGCGGTACTGGCCGGTCGCCGGATCGCGATCGGTCAGCATCGCGCGGGTCTGGCCGGTATTCATCGCCGAGTTCCAGCCCATGTTGGCCATGAACAGCAGCAGCGTGTCGATGCGGTACGGATCGCCGGCCCAGGCGTTGCGGATCACCGACTGCAGCATCCCGTGCGCGGCGAACGGATGCTCCCACGAGAACGCCTTGTCGATCCGGCGCGGGGCGCCGTCGGCGTCGACCAGCAGATCCTCCGGGCCGTGCACGAAACCGAGCGGGCCGGCGTCGAGCGCGCCGTTGTCCTTGCGGTCGCGGCCGGGCCGGTTCGGCGGCGGCACCGGCTTCGGGAACGGCGGCTGGTAGCGGAAGCTGCCGGGCGTGTCGATCGCGCCGAGCAGCATCTGCAGCACATGCAGCGCACGGCAGGTGTGAAAGCCGTTGGCATGCGCCGAGATGCCGCGCATCGCGTGCATCGCGACCGGCCGTCCGGTCATCGTCGCGTGGGTGCGGCCGTAGGCATCGGTCCACGGCTGATCCAGTTCGATCGCGTGGTCGAACGCGGCCTCGGCCAGTTCGCGCGCGAGCCGGCGGATCGTCGCCGCGTCGACGCCGCAGCGCGCGGCGACCTGCGCCGGCGCGTAATCATCGGACAGATAGCGCTCGGCCAGCAGCTGGAACGCCGGCACGGCGATGCGACCGTCGTCGAGCGCGTACTCGCCGACGACCAGCGGCGCGATGTCGGGCAGGTCGGCGCGGCCAGGCGCGTGTGTCCGTCCTCGCGCACCGCGCAGATCGCGCGCCCCTGCGCGTCGCGCGCGAGCAGGCCGTCGTCGGCCGCGCCCGGCGCGCGGATCACCAGATGATGCGCATTGGTGTAGCGGACCAGATAGTCCAGATCGACGCGATCGGTGCGCAGCAGCTCGTGGATCAACGCGCCGGCGAGCAGGCCGTCGGTGCCGGGCTGGATCGGGATCCATTCGTCGGCGATCGCGCCGTAGCCGGTGCGTACCGGATTGACCGCGACGATCTTCGCGCCGCGCGCCTTGAGCGTGCCGAGACCGAGCTTGATCGGGTTGGAGTCGTGATCCTCGGCCACGCCCCAGAGCATCAGATAGCGCGTGAGCGCCCAGTCCGGCTCGCCGAATTCCCAGAACGAGCCGCCGAGCGTGTACAGGCCGGCCGCGGCCATGTTGACCGAACAGAAGCCGCCGTGCGCGGCATAGTTGACGGTGCCGAACTGCTGCGCCCACCAGCCGGTCAGCGCCTGGGACTGATCGCGTCCGGTGAAGAACGCGAGCTCGTCGGGATTGCGGCGCCGGATGTCGCCGAGCCAGCCCGACGCGAGCGCGAGCGCCTCGTCCCATTCGATCTCGCGGAACTCACCGGCACCGCGCTCGCCCACGCGCAGCAGCGGCTTGGACAGGCGTGCCGGCGAGTAGTGCTGCTTGATGCCGGCCGAGCCCTTCGCGCAGATCACGCCGCGATTGACCGGATGGGCCGGATTGCCGTCGATGTAGCGGACCTTGCCGTCCTTGAGATGGACACGGATGCCGCAACGGCACGCGCACATGTAGCACGTGGTCGTGGTGACCGTGTCGCCGGTCGGCTGGTGGAGGTCGAGCTTGGCGTGCGGCATGCGCGGCTGGTCGGTCGTGCGCAGACGCACGGCGCCGGCATGGTACCGGAAGCGTCACCGCCGTGGCTCCGCACGGCGCGGCATCGCGATGCCGTGCACGGGCCGCCGTGGATGGGCGGCGGATGAAGCGAAAACGGCACCGGATCTCGCGATCCGGTGCCGTTCGTTCGGGTCGATGCGCGGCCTTCGCGGCCGCGGACTCAGCCGCCGGCCGGGAGGCCGGCCAGACCGTCGTTGAGCTGGCGGGTCAGCCGCGCGATCTCCAGGTCCGGATTCTGCGGCGCCTGCCCGACGCGCTCGAGCATCCGGTTGGCGACCTTGCGGATCGTCTCGTTGTCGGTCTTGGCCAGCACGCTGCGATACAGCGCCGGCAGCTCCGAGGCACGGTTGGACTGCAGATAGACCCGCGTCAGCGCGCGCAGGTCCGCCAGTACGGCATGCTCCTCGGGCGTCGCCCTGAAACGGCCGTGGCGGCGATGCGCATGGGTGGCGGCGGTGTCGGTGGCGCTGGCGGAAGGTTTCTCGCTCTGCGCGAATGCCGGCGCCGCCGGCACGGCCAGCAGCATGCCGCCGGCCAGAGCCAGCGCGAGCGTAGTCGAGGAAATCGTCTTGAGAGGCATGGGAAGACTCCTGGGGGAAGGATCGGTGGTGCGGGGTCATCAGACACCTTTCGCACCGCGCCGTGGACACCGAAGCTGCAAGATCCGCGAAAAGATCGGTAAAGTGGCCGGCCGGCGCGCCGTCTCGCCCGCGCCGCCCCGTCCTCTCGCTGCCGCCTTCATGCCTGCCCGCCCCAACGCCCTGCCCTGGCTGCTGCTGTCGCTGATCGTCTTCCTCGCCGACCAGGCGACCAAGGAGGTCGCGCTGCGCGCGCTGACGCCGTACACGCCGGTACCGGTGATCCCGGATCTGCTGAACTGGACGCTGGCATTCAATACCGGCGCGGCGTTCAGCTTTCTCGCCGACGCCGGCGGCTGGCAGCGCTGGCTGTTCACGATACTGGCGATCGGCGTCAGCGCCCTGCTGGTCGGCTGGCTGGCGCGCACGCCGCGTGCCGACTGGCGCAACGCGCTGCCGCTGTCGCTGGTGATCGGCGGCGCGATCGGCAACCTCGTCGACCGCCTGCGCCACGGCCAGGTCACCGATTTCATCGACGTCTACTTCGGCCAATGGCATTTCCCGGCGTTCAACATCGCCGACTCGGCGATCTGCGTCGGCGCGGTGCTGCTGATCGCCGCCGGCCTGTTCGGTGGGAAAACCGCCCCCGCTGGCGGATAATCGCGCCCATGCAGGTCCTACTGGCCAATCCGCGCGGCTTCTGTGCCGGCGTCGACCGCGCGATCGAGATCGTCGAGCGCGCGATCGACACGTTCGGCGCGCCGATCTACGTCCGCCACGAGGTCGTCCACAACCGCTTCGTCGTCGACTCGCTGCGCGCGCGCGGCGCGGTCTTCGTCGATGAGCTCGACGAGGTGCCGGACGGCGCCACGGTCATCTTCAGCGCGCATGGCGTGTCGCGCGAGGTCCGCGACGAGGCACGGCGGCGCAGGCTGGCCGTCTTCGACGCGACCTGCCCGCTGGTCACCAAGGTCCACATCGAGGTGGCGCGGCACGGCAAGGCCGGACGCGACGTCGTGCTGATCGGACACGCCGGCCATCCCGAGGTCGAGGGCACGATGGGCCAGTGGAGCGCCGACAACACCGGTCGCATCTATCTGGTCGAAACGCCCGAATGCGTCGCGCAGCTGCGCCCGCTGCACCCGGACCACATCGCCTACGTCAGCCAGACCACGCTGTCGGTCGACGATACGCGTGCCGTGATCGAGGCGTTGCGCGCAGCATTTCCGGCGATCCTCGGCCCGCGCCACGACGACATCTGCTACGCCACGCAGAACCGCCAGGACGCGGTGCGCCGGCTCGGCCAGCAGTGCGACGTGGTGCTCGTGGTCGGGTCGCCGAACAGCTCCAACTCCAACCGCCTGTGCGAGCTGGCGCAGAAGCAGGGCGTGCCGGCCTTCCTGATCGACGGGGCCGGTGACATCCGGCCGGACTGGCTGAACGGCCACGCGCGCATCGGCGTCACCGCCGGCGCCTCGGCACCGGAAAGCCTGGTCCGCGGCGTGATCGAAAAGCTGCGCGAATGGGGGGCTGCCGAGGTGCGCGAACTCGACGGCGAGCCGGAGAACGTCACCTTCGCGCTGCCCAAGGAACTGCGGCTCAAGGTCGTGGCCTGACCGCCGCGCGGTCGCGCACGCCACTCGTCCGCCAATTGCTACCTCGCACGCCGCTGGCGGTTGCCGTTGCGCCGTCGCGTGCCTAGCCTGCAGCCTCGCTCAAACCGGCTCCATGCAGGGGAAGCCATGCGCCCAGCCGCACCGATCCACGACACCCGGCCCCGCGCCGCCATGCGCGGTTTCACGCTGATCGAGATGATCACCGTGATGGCGGTGCTGCTGATCCTGGGCGCCGTCACGTTTCCGATCTTCCGCCAGATGCGGATCAACATGACCGTCACCGACACGACCAACGATCTGGTCGCGTCGCTGAATCTGGCCCGGTCCGAGGCCGTCAAGCGCGGCCGCCCGGTGGCCGTGATCGCCAACGGGGGCGACTGGTCGGCCGGCTGGCAGGTGGTCGCCGCGCGCCGCGTCAGCGGTGTCGTCCAGGACGTGCCGACCTCGCCCGGCGACGAGGCGGCCTGCACGGCCGACCTCGAGGACGGCATGCCGATCTGCGTGCGCCACCACGACGCGGTGGCCGCCACGTATCGGGTCTTCGGCGCCGCTTCCGGCGGCGGCGAGGACGGCATCGTGCTGTTCGGCATCAGCGGCGATCTGCGCCAGGCCACCAGCTTCGACCTCAACGTCTGCCGTCCGTCCGACGACGCCGACGAGGCCGGTTCGCGCCGCATCACGGTCTCCGGCAGCGGCGCCATCTCCAGCAAGCGCGACACCGCCGGCTCGCCGGCCGGCAGCTGCGCGTGAGTACCCCGACGATGAAGCGAACGCTCCGCCCCTCCCGTGGCTTCAGCCTGCTCGAAGTCATGATCGCGCTGCTGATCTTCAGCCTCGGCCTGCTCGGCCTGGCCGGCCTGCTGGTCGTCTCGGTCAAGGTCAACAACGGCGCCTACATCCGCACCCAGGCCAACTTCCTGGCGCAGTCGCTGGCCGACCGGATGCGCGCCAACATGGCCGGCGTCTGGGAGAACGCCTATGACGGCGACTACCCGGAAGCCGGCACGCCGGCCGCCTGCGGCGCCGGTGCCGGCTGCTCGATCGACGAGGTCGCCGAGCGCGACCGGCTGCTGTGGAGCCGCCAGCTGACCGACCTGATGCCGAACCCGACCGCGACGGTGCTCTGCGAGCGCAACTCGGCGACGGCGGTGACGGCCGACAACCAGCGCGACCGCGCGCCGTACGACGGGCTGTGCACGATCACGATGCAATGGGTCGAGTCGGGTCTGGACAACCAGAACGAGGACGCGGGCGCCCAGCAGCAGACCTTCGCCTGGGTGTTCCAGCCATGAGCGCAGCACCGATGACCGCAGCGAATCCCCGCCTCGCCACCCGTCGCGCGATCGGCGGTTTCAACCTCGTCGAGCTGATGATCGCGATGGTGCTGGGCCTGCTGCTCAGCATGGGACTGGTCAGCCTGTTCAACGCCACCAACATGACCGGGCGCGTACAGGATGCGCTGGCGCGGATCCAGGAGAACGGGCGCTACGCCGTCACGCGCATCGAGAGCGACCTGCGCATGATGAACGGCCAGTTCCGCAGCAACAGCAATCCGATGAACTGGCGTCCGACCGCGAACGGCCCGGTCTACCGCTCGGCCGCGCCGATCGTCAATACGACCGCGTCGCTGAGCTTTCCCGACCGGGTCGTCGAGGCACCGGCCGGCTGGCCGGCCAGCACGGTCTATCCGCTGAGCTCGCGCTTCTTCGTGCAGGGCTACGAGTGCGGCGGCGGCGACTGCAGCCCGAGCGTTCCGGCCGCGCCGTTCCTGCCGGGCGTCGGCAGCGGCGCCGGCGATCGCGTCCGCGGCGCCGATGTGCTGACGGTGCGCTACCAGCGCGGCACCGGCTGGTCGTATCGCATCGTCGACGCGGCCGTCGTGCCGCCGCAGCTGGAACTGGTATCGGCGACCGGCGACGATCCGGTCAATTTCGAGAGCGGCGACCTCGCGCTGCTGTCCGACTGCGGCGGCTCGACGATCATCCAGGTCGACGTCGGCGGCACCGTGCTGACGCCGACCAATCTGATCGAGGACGACCAGTTCAGGCCGAGTCCGGGCACCGGCGCCTGCGATCCGCGCGTGTTCAACTTCAGCCGCGACTTCGTCAGCGTGACCTACTGGCTGCGCCTGGACGCCGATCCGGCCGTCGCCGGCCGCCTGATTCCGGTGCTGATGCGCAGCGAGGGCGCCCAGGTCCAGGAGCTCGTCCAGGGCGTGGAGCGCCTCGATTTCCTGTACGGCGTGCAGAGCACCGGCGGCAACATGACCTATCTGACCGCCGACGAGGTCGACAGCCTCAGCGACAACGCGACGTGCTTCCCGCCGGCCAACCGCTTCGAGTACGTGCTCGGCACCAGCTATCTGGAGCCGGGCTGCATGTGGCGGACGATCCGCAGCGTCGAGGTCCATGCGCTGTTCAACACCGTCAACAATCTCAACGCGATGGCGGAGGCCGACACGGCCTATCGCTACAGCATCGACGGCACCGCCGATCCCGAGCCGCCGGGCGCGACGATGCCGGTCACCGAACTTCCCTCCGGCCGCATGCTGCGCAAGGAGTTCATCTCCCTGCTGTCGGTGCGCAACGGCAATCAGTGATCATTCTGGGCTCGCCATGAACGCCATGACCCGTTTCCCCCGTCCGCTGCCGGCACGTCCCCGCGGCGCCGTGCTGTTCGTCGCGCTGATCTTCCTGGTGCTGCTGACGCTGCTGGCCTTGACCGCCTCGAGCACCTCGATCCTGCAGGAGCGCATGACCGGCGGCATGCGCAACCGGCAGCTGGCCCTGATGGGCTCGGAAAGCGCGCTGCGCGACGGCGAATTCTCGCTGTGGGCGGCACCGACCGGCGAGGAGAGCGCGCTGCCGCCCTGTGGATTCGGTCTGAACACGACCGAAATCTGCCAGTGGACGCGCATCAACGGCGAGGCGCGGCCCGAGGTGCTGGCGTTTCGTTCGAGCCGCACCTGGGACACCGCACCGGCCGGCAGCTACGAGTACGCGCCGGCGCTGCACGGCCTGTCGGGAGAGACCGAGACCGCGTCGCTGGCTTCGCAGCCGCAGTTCCTGGTCGAAGGACTCGGCCTGGACATGTCCGGCTACGAAGGCATGATGGGCCGCATGGGCAGTGCACGGCTGCAGGAGGCCGGCGGCACCGGTCCCAATCCGAAACGCGCGCTCTATCGCGTGACCTCGCGCAGCCAGGGCGGCAGCAGCGCCGCAGCCGTCCGCGCGACCGAATCGGTGTACTCGATGTACACGACCAACAACCAGTCCAATCCTTCCGGCTCGTGAGGATACGGCCATGAACGCTTCCGCCCTGCTCGACTCGGCCCGTACCGGCGCCTGGATCGGCGCCCTGTGCCTGCTGGCCGGCGTCGCCGCGCCGACCGGCGCCGCGACGGTCGACCTGTATCCGACGCCGCCCGACCTGACCTCGACGGTCGCGCCGAACCTGATGCTGACCTTCGACGACTCCGGCTCGATGGGACGCAACTTCATGGGCGACCAGCGCCCCTTCTCGGGTGCCGGCTGGGGTGCGACCGACGAACAGACCACGACCAGCAGCGCGTCCTATCCGTCCGGCGGCGGCCCGTATCTGTGTGCCGGCGTGATCGACCCGCGCGTGACCGATCCGGCCGATCCGCGCTCCTGGGCGATGAACGGCGCGTATTACAACGCGACCGCGGGCGTGGAGTATCAGCCGCCGCTGCTGGCCGACGGCGTCACCAAGATGCCCAACGCCACGTTCACGTCGGCCTGGGACAACGGCATCATCCGCAACCGCCCGAGCAATCCCGGCACGAGCACCCAGCGCGATCTCGGCTCCGGCACGCGCTTCTGCGGCCATGCCGCCGGCTATTACCGGCTCATGTCGGGCGTTGCGCTGAATCTCGACGCCGACGGCCGGATCGACGCGGCCAGCCGCACCCGGCTGTTCACCGCGAGCAACTGGGAGTGGGTCAACATCGCCAGCAGCGGCACGGCCGCCGAGAAGCAGAACTTCGCGAACTGGTATTCGTATTACCACACGCGCCATCTGGCCGCGAAGACCGCGCTGTCGCGCGCGTTCGCACCGTTCGACGACAACATCCGCGTCGCCTGGCAGAACATCAACAGCAACCAGATCGGCACCAATACCGCGATCTACAAGTTCCGCGACAACGCCACCAACAGCAACGTCCGCACGCGCTTCTACAACTGGCTGTTCGATTCGCCGGTGTCGGGCGGCACGCCGAACCAGGCCGCGACGGTGCGCGCCGGCGAGTTCTTCAAGCGCTCGACCGGCGCGCGCGACACCAATCCGTACTGGGACCGCGACCTCAATCGCGAACTCAGCTGCCGCCAGAACTTCCACATCAACATGAGCGACGGCTTCTGGAACGGCGGCACCAGCACGACCACGAGCAACGACCGCACGCCGGCCACGCGCACGCTGCCGGACGGTCGCAGGTACTCGACCAGCGACACGCAGAGTTCGATCTTCTGGCACGAGAACGGGCCGGACGCGCGCAGCATGGCCGACATCGCATTCCATTACTGGGCCACCGATCTGCGGCCGGACTTCGCCAACGACGAGCGCACCAAGCTCAAGGTGCCGCCGTACATTCCCGACAAGTCGACCTCGCTGTTCGGAACGCCGCTGGCGACCGGCGAGGATCCGCGCGACAACAAGGAGATCTACTGGAACCCGGCCAATGATCCGGCCAGCTGGCCGCATCTGGTGCAGTACATGATCGGCTTCGGCATCTCCGGCACGATCCCGAACAACGCCAATACCTACGAGCGCCTGCGCCGCGGCCTGCTGGCCTGGCCCGAGACGGTGGCCGGCACCGACGACGCGCGCAAGGTCGACGACATCTGGCATGCCGCGATCAACAGTCGCGGCGAGTTCTTCGCCGCCAGCAACCCGAACGAGCTGGTCTCGGCGCTGAGCGCGATCATCTCCAACATCATCGCGCGGCGCGGCTCCTCGACCGCGCTGTCGGCGACGATGGCGATCCTGACCTCGGGCACGCAGGGCTTCTCGGCCGGCTACGACACCACCGACTGGTCCGGCACGCTGACCAAGTCCGACCTCGACCCGACGACCGGCGAGCCGGAGACGCCGCCGCTGTGGGATGCGGGCTGCGTCCTGACCGGCGGCAACTGCGTCTCGACCGGTCAGTCGAACCTGCCGGTGACGAACCCGAACGATCGCAACATCTATACGTGGAACGGCAGCGCCGGCGTCGCGTTCCGCTGGGCCAACCTCAGCTCGGCGCAGCGAACCGCGCTCAACAAGAACCCCAATCCGTCGATCACGGCGCCCGACAACCACGGCAGTCAGCGCGTGGACTACCTGCGCGGCGTGCGCACCGGCGAGACCGCATCGCCGTTCTTCCGCCGGCGCAGCTCGGTGCTCGGCGCGATCGTCAATTCGCAGCCGGTCTACGTGTCGGGTCCGACCGGCGGCTGGGAGGACAGCTTCCCGCCGGGCTCGCCCGAGGCCGAGGCGGCCGATCCGGCCACCGGGGCCGGCAGCTACGCCGAGTTCATCTTCAACTACCGCGATCGCGCGCCGACCGTCTACGCCGGCGCCAACGACGGCATGCTGCACGCGTTCAATGCGGTCAACGGCAGCGAGCGCTTCGCGTACGTGCCGAACGTGCTGTTCGACACCGGCAAGCTCAACCAGACCACCGACAAGCCGAACGTGGTCAGCGTCGACGACATGCCGGTCGTGCAGGACGTCTTCATCAACGGCCAGTGGCGTACCGTGCTGGTCGGCTCGCTGCGCCTCGGCGGCCGCGGCATCTTCGCGCTCGATGTCACCGAGCCCGACAGCTTCAGCGCCGCCAACGTGCTGTGGGAGTTCTCGAACCACTCCCCCGGCGGCGAGGTACTCGGCTACACCTACGGCTCGGCCAACATCGCACGGCTCAACAACGGCAAATGGGTGGTGCTGGTGTCGAGCGGCTACTACCCGTCATTGAACACCGATCCGTACGGCTTCCCCGATCCGGCCCGTCTGGATTCCAACGCCGACCGGACCTCGTTGCTGGTCCTCGACCTCGAGACCGGTGCGCTGATCCGCGAGATCCGCACCAGCGGCGCCTCCATCACCTACGGCCTGTCGACGCCGGCCGGCTACGATCTCAACGGCGACCAGGTCGACGACATCGCCGTGGCGGGCGATCTCGCCGGCAATCTGTGGCGGTTCGACCTGTCCTCGCCCGATCCGGAGGCCTGGTCGGTCGACCTGATGTTCCGGACCTACGGCAGCGGCAATCCGAACGATGCCGGCCGCCAGCCGATCTCGGTCATGCCGGTGGCGATGCGCGATTTCGCGACGTCCCGGCCGATCTGGATCTTCGGCACCGGCAAGTACCTGGGCAAGGACGACCGCGCCAACGAGGGCACGCCGTCCAACGAAGGCCCGCAGGCGTTCTACGGCATCCGCGACTACGGCAGCGGCGCATCGCAGTATCCGATCGGCGCCGACCAGCTCGTCGCGCAGACGCTGACGCAGAGCGGCAATATCCGCTCGATCACCAGCAATGCGGTCCCGTCCAGCAATCGCGGCTGGAAGATTCCGCTGACGATCGCGACCGAGCGCAGCGAACGCAACGTCATCGGCATCACGCCGCTGTACTCGAGCAATCGCGCCGTGCTGACGACGCTGATTCCGAAGGGCGACGATCCCTGCGATCCGGGCCGCCGCGGCTCGGTCATGGTCGTCGACGCGGCGACCGGCGGCGTCCCCGGCAACGGCTACGGCGGCATGCCGAGCCTGTCGGGTGCGCAGAGCAACGAGATCGGCGTGGTCGTCAACTCGGTCGCGATTCCGATCAGCGGCTATCCGTCGCTGGTCAGCCGCCTCGGCGCGGCCGGCATCGTGATGCCGGGCATTCCCGAGGTGCAGATCCCCGATGCGCCGAACTATCGCGGCGCGTGGCGCGAGCTGCTCGATCTGCTGTAAGTCTCATCGGCCGCGGCGCCGCTCGGCGGCGCCGCGGCCTCTCACCATCGGGGGACCGGACATGCTCAACCACCGAACCAAGGGCTTCTCGCTGATCGAGCTGGTGATCGTGATCGCGATCATCGCGGTGATCGCGGCGATCGCGCTGCCGGCCTACGGCCGCTACGGCTTCCGCGCGCGGCGCGCCGACGGCCACGAGCTGCTGCTGCGCCTGGCGCCGCGCAGGAGCGCTTCTATACCAACCGCAATCGCTATGCCGCCGACGTCGGCGACCTGGGCTTCTCGCAGGACACCTCCGAAGGCGGCTTCTACGTCGCCAGCATCGAGACCGCGAACGGCGACCAGACCTACACGATGACCGCGACGCCGCAGGGCGCGCAGGCGGCCGATGCCTGCGGCGACCTGACGCTGACCAGCACCGGCCGCCGTGACCGCAGCGGCGAGGACAGCAACGGCAACTGCTGGTGACGCATCCGGGGACTTGAAACGCCGTCCGTCCGCATCCATGCGGTCGGAGTCTTCCCTGGCGGTCCGTCATGTCCTCTCCCCACGCGGCGGCGCCGCGCCGTTTCGCCGCGTACCGGCGGCTTCTTCCGTATCTGGCCGAACAGCGCGGCCTGATCGCCGGCTGGCTGATCTTCCTCGCGATCTCGTCGGCGGCGACGCTGGCGCTGCCGGCCGCCGCGCGCTTCATGATCGACCGCGGCTTCGGCCAGACCGACCCGGTCGTGCTGAACGCGGCGTTCGCCGGCCTGTTCGGCGTCGCGGTCGTCATGGCGATCGCCGGCGCGGCACGTTTCTACTGCGTGACCCTGCTCGGCGAGCGCGTGGCCGCCGCGCTGCGCGCACGCCTGTACGGCCATCTGCTGACGCTCGACCAGGCCTTCTTCGAGCGCACCCGATCGGGCGAGCTGGTCTCGCGCCTGGCCGCCGACACCGAACTGGTGCAGACCGTGGTCGGGTCGACGCTGTCGCTGTCGTTGCGCAGCATCGTGATGCTGGCCGGATCGACGACGATGCTGATCGTCACCAGTCCGCATCTGGCCGGACTGACCGCCCTGGTCATCCCGGCCGTGATCGTGCCGATCGTGATCCTCGGGCGGCGCGTCGAGCGCCTGTCGCGCGAGAGCCAGGACCGCATCGCCGATGCCTCGGCGGTCGCGTCCGAGTCACTCAACGCGATCCACACGATCCAGGCCTACACGCGTGAGCCGCGCGAGGTCGAGCGCTACGGCAAGGCCGTGCGCGAGGCACTCGCGACGGCACGGCGGCGCATCGGCACCACCGCGCTGCTGACCGCCCTGGTGATCCTGCTGAGCTTCGGCGCGATCACGCTGGTGCTGTGGGCCGGCGCGCGCTCGGTGATCGCCGGTGAGATGAACGCCGGCGTGCTCGCGCAGTTCGTGCTCTATGCGGTCGTCGCGGCCGGCTCGGTCGGCGGGCTGACCGAGGTCTGGGGCGAGCTGCTGCGCTGCGCCGGTGCGCTCGGCCGGATCGTCGAGCTGCTCGACACGCCGGCCGCGATCGCCTCGCCGCCGGCGCCGCGCGCATTGCCACGCCCGGTGCGCGGCGCGATCGCGTTCGAGCACGTCGCGTTCCGCTATCCGTCGCGGCCGGATCGCGCGGCGATCGAGGATTTCTCGCTGCGCATCGAACCGGGCGAGACGGTCGCCCTGGTCGGCCCCTCCGGGGCCGGCAAGACCACGCTGTTCCAGTTGCTGCAGCGCTTTCACGATCCGCAGCACGGACGCATCACGCTCGACGGCGTCGACATCCGCGAGCTCGACCTGACCGACCTGCGCAGCTGCTACGCCCTGGTCCCGCAGGATCCGGTGCTGTTCGGCGCCAGTGCGGCCGACAACATCCGCTTCGGCCGCATCGACGCCGACGATGGCGCGGTCGGCGCCGCGGCCCGCACCGCCGAGGCAGCCGACTTTCTCGAGGCGCTGCCCGAGGCCTACGACACCTATCTCGGCGAGCGCGGCGTGCGGCTGTCGGGCGGCCAGCAGCAGCGCGTCGCGATCGCGCGCGCGGTGCTGCGCGACGCACCGATCCTGCTGCTCGACGAGGCGACCTCGAGCCTCGACGCGCAGTCCGAGCGGCTCGTGCAGAACGCATTGGACCGCCTGATGCGCGGCCGTACGACGCTGGTCATCGCGCATCGGCTGGCGACCGTGCAACGCGCCGATCGCATCGTCGTGCTCGACGCGGGCCGCATCGTCGCCCAGGGCCGCCATGCCGAGCTGATCGCCCAGGGCGGCCTCTATGCCGAGCTGGCGCGGCTGCAGTTCGACTCGCCCGCCGCGACGGACGACTGAAGCCCAGGCCTCAGTCGGCCAGCAGCGCCGTCAGGATCGGAGGCACCTGGGCGGTCGCCGCTTCCAGATTCGCGAAGATCTCCGGCAGGCTGATCTCGTGCTGGTCGCCGCAGCCGGCCGCCCAGTTCGCGACCAGGGCCAGGCAGGCGTAGTCGAGGTCGAGCTCGCGCGCCAGCGCCGCCTCGGGCATGCCGGTCATGCCGACCAGATCGCAGCCGTCGCGGCGCATCCGCGCGATCTCGGCGACCGTCTCCAGCCGCGCCCCTGCGTCGCGCCGTAGCAGCCGCCGTCGACGACCGCGACACCGGCCTTGCGCGCAGCGGTCAGCAGCTCGGCACGCAGGCCGGCGCCGTACGGATGGCTGAAGTCGACGTGACGCACCTCGGCGCCGTCGACGTCGCAGAAGCTCGACACCCGGCCGTGCGTATAGTCGATGATCTGATCCGGCACCACGACCGCGCGCGGGCCCATGTCCTGGCGGATGCCGCCGACCGCGTTGACCGCGACGACGCGGCGCGCGCCGAGGTGGTGCAGCGCCCAGATGTTCGCGCGGTAGTTGACGCGGTGCGGCGCGACCGAATGGCCCTCACCGTGACGGGCCAGGAACGCGATGCGCCTGGTGCCGACGCTGCCGATCACGATGCGGTCCGACGGCGCGCCGAAGCGCGTGTCGACGACGTGCTTCTCGGCCTGCGCGAGGCCCGGGAACCGGTACAGGCCGGTGCCGCCGATGACGGCCAGATCGATGTGTTCGCTCATAGCGCGTAGATTCCGGGCAGGTTGCGGCCGTGTTCGTGATAGTCCATGCCGAATCCGAAGACGTAGCGGTCCGGCACCTCGACGCCGACGAAGTCGGCCGCGATGCCGGGCACCGTACGGCCGTGACGCTTCTCGCAGAGCACCGCGATCAGCACGCGCCGTGCGCCCTGCTCGAGGCAGAAGTCGCGGATGCCCCTGAGCGTGGTGCCCTCGTCGAGGATGTCGTCGGCCAGCAGGACAGTGCGGCCGCCGAGCAGCAGGGCCGGCTGGCGCAGCCAGACCAGACCCCCGCCCTGCGTGCTGCCGCGGTAGCGCGTCGCATGGACGTAGTCGAACTCGAGCGTCGCACGGATCCGCGTCGCCAGCTGGCCGGCGAACACCAGGCCGCCCTGCATGACCGGCAGGAAGATCGCGTCTTCGTCGCCGAGATGTGCATCGATTTCATGCGCGACGCGGTCGATCGCGGCGACCAGCGTGGCGTTGTCGTGGATCAGATCGGCCCGCTGCAATGCGGTCGGATAATCGATGTCGTTCATGGCCTCATGCCCTCGCAGTGGCGTCGAGCGCGGTGACACGCGCGATGAAGGTGTCGCGCTGCGGATTGTCCACGAGCGCATCCCAGGCCTGCGGCGCGGCTCCGCACAGCGTCGCCAGCCGGTCGGCCGGACACGCATCGAGGCCTTCGGCCGCCGCCAGCGACTCCGGCACGATCGACGGATTGCAGGCCAGGATCAGGTCGCAGCCGGCGCGCCGGTGCGCGGCGATGCGCGCGGCGATGCCGCCGACGCCCTCGGCCGCGGCCATGCCGATATCGTCGCCGATCACCAGGCCGCGGAAGCCGAGCCGGTCACGCAGGACGTCGCCGATCCAGACCGGCGAGAAGCCGGCCGCCAGCGCGTCGACGGCCGGATAGGTCACGTGCGCGAGCATGACGGCCTCGGCCCCGGCCTCGATCGCATCGGCGAACGGCACCAGGTCGGTCTGCAGCAGCTCCTCGAGCGTCCGCGGATCGACCGCTGCATCGAAGTGCGTGTCCTCGGCGACCGAACCGTGGCCGGGAAAGTGCTTGAGCGTCGCCGCCATGCCGGCGATGCGCATGCCGCGCAGATAGGCCAGCAGCAGGTCGGAGACGACGGCCGGGTCGGCGTGGAACGCCCGCTCGCCGATCGCGCGGTTGCCGCGCGCCAGATCCGCGACCGGCGCGAACGAGATGTCGACGCCGATCGCGCGCATCTCGCTGGCCATCAGCCAGGCGTGCTCCTCGGCCAGCGCGACCGCTAGCGCACGATCACGTGCGTACGCTTCGCCGATCCGCGCCAGCGCCGGCAGCCGCGTGAAACCGTCGCGGAAGCGCTGCACCGGACCGCCCTCCTGATCGACGCAGACCAGGAACGGATCGGGCCGGCAGGCCCGGACCGCCTCGATCAGATCGGCGACCTGCGTGCGGCTCTCGAAATTGCGCGAGAACAGGATCACCCCGCTCACTTCGGGCCGGCCGAGCCAGTCGCGGTCGCTGGGCGTCAGGGTCTTGCCGGGAATTCCGATGATCAGCATGGAGGCGAAGGCTCGAAGAAGGGACGCGGCGCGCGGTGGTCAGATCGACGTCTCGCCGGCGCGCTCACGCGGCGTCCAGTGCGCGTACGGATGGTCGATCAGACGCACATTGTAATAGCGTGGCAGTGCGCTGACCTCGCGGCCGAGCCAGGCCGGCCGCGGGAACGGCTCGTCGACCGCGCCGAGCTCGAGCTCGGCGACGATCAGTCCGGCGTTGTCGCCGGCGAACTCGTCGATCTCGAATACGTGCGCGTCGACGCGCACGTAGTGACGGATCTTCTCGATCCGGCGGCCGGCGAGTGCGAGCAGCGCCTCGGCGTCGTCGAGCGGGATCGGATACTCGAACTCCTGCCGGGCGATGCCGAGCTGGAGCGACTTGAGATTGAGCCAGGCGCGCTCACCGGCGACGCGGACGCGGACCGAGCAGCGCGGCGCCGCCGGAACCCCTGGCATCGGCCCGGCCAGATAGGCCTGCACCATGCGCGCGCTGCGCTCGACCGCGCCGCGCCAGGCATCGCCGACGACCAGGAACTTGCGTTCGATCTCGATCGCCATCGGCGCCTCAGCGCTCGAACAGCGCGATCGATTCGACGTGCGCGGTGTGCGGAAACATGTCCATGACGCCGGTGCGCAGCAGCTCAAAGCCGTGCCGCTCGACCAGGATGCCGGCATCGCGCGCGAGCGAGCCGGGATGGCAGGACACGTAGACGACGCGGCGCGTGCGCTTGCCGGGCAGATAGTCGAGCACGGCGGCGGCGCCCGAACGCGGCGGATCGAGCAGCAGCGCGTCGTAGTCGGCCCTGGCCCAACCCAGCGCGCGCTGATCGAGACTGAGATCGGCGGCATGGAACGTCGCGTTGTCGATGCCGTTCAGACGCGCATTGTCGGCGGCACGCGCGACCAGACCGGCCTCGCCTTCGACACCGGTCACGGCGCCGGCCAGGCGCGCGATCGGCAGCGTGAAGTTGCCGAGTCCGCAGAACAGGTCGAGCACGCGGTGCTGCGGCTGCGGATCGAGCAGCGCCAGCGCCTGCGCGATCATGCGCTGGTTCATGCCGGCATTGACCTGGATGAAATCGAGCGGACGGAATGCCAGCTCGACGTTCGCGGCAGGAATGCCGAACTTCAGATCGATCGTCGGCGGGTCGAGCGTGTGCACGCTGTCCGGACCCTTCGGCTGCAGCAGGATCGCCAGGCCATGTTCGCGGCCGAACGCGATCAGCCGGTCGCGATCGCCGTCCTGCAGCGGCACCAGATGGCGGAACACCAGTGCGACGGTCCGGTCGTCGGCGGCGATCTCGATCTGCGCGATCTCGCGCTTGGCCTCGAGGCCGCCGATCAGCGCTGCCAGCGCCTCGATCCGCTCGCCGACCTGCGGCAGCAGCGTATGGCAGACGCGAAGGTCGGCGACGAAGCGCGGATCGTCCTCGCGGAATCCGACCAGCACCTTGCCTTTCTTCTCAACCCATTTGACCGACAGGCGGCCCTTGCGGCGGTAGCCCCACGGCGCATCGGTCAAGGGTGCCAGCCACTGCTGCGGCGTGACCTTGCCGATGCGTTCGAAGTTCTCGGCGAGCACGCGCTGCTTGGCGGCGATCTGCTTGTCGGCCGGCAGGTGCTGCAGCGCGCAGCCGCCACAGCTGCCGAAATGCGGGCAGCGCGGCTCGATCCGGTCCGGCGAGCGCGTCAGCAGCGTCTCGACCTTGGCCTCGTCGAAGCTGCGGTGGCGGCGCACGATGCGGATGCGCACGCGCTCGCCGGGCAGTGCACCGGCGACGAACACGGCCTTGTCCTGGATGCGCGCGACGCCGCGTCCGTCATGGGAGAGATCGGTGATGTCGACTTCGGCTAGCGACTGCATGGCTCGATCGGGCACCCCGCCGAGGGGCGGGGCGCCAAGGAAGAAGGGCGGGGGAAGCGCGGGGGCTACTTCTGCTTCCAGGCGCCGGAAGCGTCCTGATAGTACCAACCCGGGCGTGCCTGCTGCAGCCATTGCTTGGCGAAGGTCTCGCGAATCTGCGCTTCCCACTCCGGATGATTGTTGGCGATCGCGATCTCGCGGTACACGGCCTGGCGGTCGCGATTGTCGTCGGCCACGGCCTGGTTGAGCGCCGCACGCTCGGCCAGCGGAACGGCCGCGGCGTCGCGGATCGCGACCTCGCCGTTGCGGGTCAGGCCGATCGCACCCGACGCGAACCGCGGCGAGCCGACCGTCGAAGCGCTGGCGCATGCGCGACTGGATCGCCTGGATCTGCGGAGTCTGGATACTGATGTCCGGCGTCTGCGCGTGCGCGCTGGAGATCAGCAGGTCCAGCATCATCGCGCCGGGCGGCTTGCGCTCGGGTTGCGGCTCGGGCTCGGGCTGCTGCTGCGGCTCGTTCGGGCGAGGCTCGGGCACGTCGCCGAACACCTTGCCGACGAACTGCTCGGCGGCCTTCTCGGCGGCCGCCGCCGGGAAGTAGACGTTGATCGTGACGCAGGCCACCGGCAGCATGACCGCCAGAGCGAGTGCCGACCAGACCACGAGCTTGCGCATGCCCTACTCCTTACCATGTTCGAGTACGTGTCATTGGATGATCGGTCCTTGTCCGGAGGTCGCCTCGACGATGCGCTCGACCAGGACCGGCCAGTCGACGCGCCGCTGATGACCCACGATCGTGATGCGCGGCAGCCCGGAACCCTCGACGATAGTGTAGCCATCGTTCGCTGAATCGGCTTGCGCAGGCACCGGATCGATCCCGCCCATCAGGCAGACCTCGGCGCGCAGACGGCAGCGCAGACCGAAGCGGTCGTAGCCGAACGTGTCGAACAGCCGCAGCGCCATCGTCTGCAGGCTGGCCGAGAGGCCGCCGCCTCCGCCGAGCGAGGCGACGTCGTTGACGGCCTTGTAGCTCATGCGGCCGCCGGCCTTGGTGCGCAGCCACGCGTCGAAACCGACCAGTCCCCAGTCGACCAGGCGCAGGCTGCCGATCGTGCCGTCCAGACGTCCGCTCATGCCGCCGAGCGAGAACGCGCTGGTCACCTGCTCGAGGTCGAAGTTCTGGAAGTGGACATCGGCCGCCAGCGACGGCGCGACGCCGAACGGCCGCTCCAGGCGCAGCCCGCTGACGCCGAGATAGCCGTCGAACACGTACAGGTCCAGACCGCCGCGCAGCTCGATCGTATCGCCGGCGAGCACGACCTCGGGGATGCCACCGGACAGATTGCCCGGAAAGCTCGGCCATCCGAACACCTTCGACAGCTGCGCCATCTCGATCGCGGCGATCGCGAACGAGGCGCTGTAGCGCTCGCCGCGCGGCGAACGCGGCTGCAGATCGAGCCGCTCGAGCCGCAGCTGGCCGCCGAGCACGTCGATGCCGATCGCCTCGGCGAGCGTGATGCGGCCGTTTCTCGATTGGAACGCTGCATGCGCGGCACCGAACGGAATCTGCAGCAGCTCCATCGACTGCCAGCTCAGCGTCGTCGCCGGCCGGTCGGCGCGATGGCGCCAGTCGACGCCGCCGCTGAGACCGGCGATCGCAAAGCGACCGGCCGGATCGCGCAGGCCGACCTGTCGCGCCGCGAAATCGAACCGCTCCACGCCGCTCTCGTCGAAGACCAGGTGACCGCTCAGCGAGCCTTCCGCTTCGAGCCCGTCGTAGCCCTTGGCGGCCAGCGCGGTGCGCCCGTAGCGCGCCAGCGCGGGCCCCAGATCGATGCGGCGCAGATCCAGCTCGAGCGAGGTCGCCGCGACCGCGGGCTCGCGGCGCAGGACGCCGGCGGCACGAAGATCGATCGCCTCCGGATCGATCCACTCGAGCGCATGTACCCGGATCTGCTCGTCGTCGAGCTCGGCATCGAGCGTGACGCGCACCGGCTCGGCCGGGAACTTCACGTAGACCGTGTCCGCCAGCACCTCTCCGCCGTCGATGCGCGCGTCCAGCCGCGCGCGCGGCTGCGCGTAGGCGCCCTGGAGCGTCAGCGAGCCGCCGACGCCCAGACCGGCCGCGCCGTAGAGGCCGTCGTCGCTGTCGTAGGCCAGACCCGACGCGATGAAGTGCGCGTCGAGCCACGGCCGGCCGGCAGCGTTGGGATCGAATACGAGGCGATCGATGCGCAGTTCGCCGCCGAGCAGCGGCAGTACGGCGGAACGGGCCAGCATCCACCGGCCCTGCCGCTGCCTCACCGACACCTGCCCGCGGCCGAGCGCGAAGCCGTCGAACGAGGCCATGCGCCAGCCGAGCTGTGTCGCCGGCGCATCGCCGGCCGCGCGCCAGGCCACGGCACCGTGCACGCCGTCCAGCACCGCGCCGCTGGCCTGGCGCACGCTGAAGCGCTCCAGATCGACCTCCGCGCTGGTCGGCATTCCGTTCTCGATCGTCACACGGCCGCGCGCGATGCCGGAGACGTGTACGCCGTCGAGTCCGGCCGCGTTCAAGGCCGTCGCGCCATAGCGCTGCACGACGGCGGGCCACTGGCTGCGCTCGACGTCCAGGACCAGGTGCCGCAGCGGCTCGGCCGCAGCGGCATCGAGCGTGGCGCTGCCGGACAGTTCGATGCGGCCCGGATCGCGCCATTCGTAGCGATCGATCTGCCACAGCGCAGCGTCGCCGCGGCGCAGGTCCAGCCGCAGGTCGACCGGCCCGTCGGACAGCGCGACGCGCTGCCCGGCCGCCGCGAGGACGCCGTGCGTCAGCCGCGCCTGCGCGCGCACCTGCAGCGCGTCGCCCGGCGTCACGGCGATCCGGCCGGCACCGGCGGCATCGTCGATGCGCCAGTCGCGCCCGCGGTCGTCGACCGTCAGCCCGGCCCAGGCGACGCGGCCCTCGAGTCCGGAATCGGACGACCATTGCAGATCGGTATCGACGGTGCCGCCGTCGATCGACAGACCCTCGGGCAGGCTGCCGGCGGTCACCGCCGCAAGCGGTGCGAGCGGCAGGGCGCGCGTCGTGATTGCGATCGCACCGGCGCCCCGCGGAATCGCGAGCTGGACCTGCGTCCGTGTATCGTCGAAGCCGAGCCGCAGCTGCTGCGCGTCGAGCTGGAGCGCAAGTTCGCCGCCGCCAGCAGCGGCCTGCAGCCGACCGCTGCAGGCCGAGGTCTCACCGTCGCGCCGGAGCCGGCAGTGCCAGCGCAGCGGTCCGTGCGACCACGCCAGCGCCGGCACGGCGAGCCGGCCGGCCTCGATCGTCGCGGTAGCCGCCGCCTCGTCGACGGTGAGGCGCAGCGTCTCGGCGCGCAGATGAGGGCCGTCGATCCGATCGATGTCGAGCACGATCCGGCCCGGCGCGGCCCAGGCCGGCATCGCCATCACGAGGGCAATGCCGCCGAGCAGCGATGCGCATCGGCGCCGGAACGGCGTTGACGGGTTATCCATGAGGCGCCATTCTGACATCAGAGCCGATGAAGACGGCCTCAACGCAGGGATCGCCGTGCCACGCATCCTCGTCGCCGACGACAATCCGCTGAGTCTGCGATTCTTCGCCGAGGCGATCGGCCAGATCGGTGCCGAATGCGTCGGCGCGAGCGACGGCCGCCAGGCCACCGTGATGGCTGCCGCCGAAGCATTCGATCTGTTCCTGTTCGACGCGCGCATGCCGCAGCTCGACGGCGCGAGCGCTTTGCGGCGCATCCGCGCCGGTCCGGGGCCGGAGCGCCTCACGCCGGCCCTGGCGACGACGGCGTCCAACGACGGTGAGTTCCACCGCGCGCTGCGGTCGGCCGGATTCGAGGCGGTGCTGGTCAAGCCCACGCGCATCCAGACGCTGCACGCGATGCTGCTGCAGCACCTGCCCGAGCTGCGGCTGCCGCATGACCGCAGCCTCTGGTTCGACGACCCGCAAGCCCTGCGGACCAGCGGCGGCGACGCAGGCGTGGTCGGCGCGTTGCGCGCACTGCTGCATCAGGAGCTGACGGCTCTGCCGCGCGAGCTGGGCGAGATCGCGGCGACCGAAGACCGTCGCGCATTGCGCGACCGCCTGCACCGCCTGGCGGCCTCGGCCGGCTTCTGCGGCGTGCCGGCGCTGACGGCGGCGATCGACGGCCTGCAGCGCGCGCTCGAGGCCGGCGAGAACTGGCCCGAGACCGCGCTCGACGAGTTCCGCGCGTGCTGCGCGGCGATCAACCGGCTGCTGGGCTGATGCCCGACAGCGTCATGCTCCAGGCGTTGAGCGCGCCGCCGCCGAGGTGATGGCGGATCACCGTGCGCATCAGACGGCGCAACTGCTCCAGGCCGTCGGCCGACGGCGCGCGATCCTCGGCGAGCGCGAGCAGGCTGGCGCCGCTCACGCGCACGGCGCCGGGCTGGCCGTGCCACGGCGCCGCGCCGGCCTCGGGATCGTAGACGTAGTCGGCCGCTGCCTCGATCGCCAGGCCGTCGTCACCGCGCACGTCGAGCACCAGCGCATAGCCGGCATGCGCGAGCAGATCGCGCTCGAAGCGGCGCAGCGTCCAGCTCACCGGGTCGCCGCGGCCGAGCCGCGTCAGGCAGGTCGCATAGGTCTCGAACAGGGCGGCCTGCGGGTCGCCGCGGCCGATCAGGCGCAGCACCAGCTCGTTGAGGTAGATCGCGGCGAGCAGACCCTCTCCGCGCAGCGACTGCGGCGCGCCGGCCGCCTCCACGCCGGTCAGCGTGCCCAATTCGCCGCGTGCGATCCAGTCCACGCGCAGCGGCTGCAGCGGCTGCAGCAGACCGCGCGGCGTGCGCGTGCGCTCGCGGCGGACGCCACGCGCGATCAGGCCGACCCGGCCGTGCTCGGGCGTCAGGCATTCCAGCAGCAGCGAACTCTCGCGGTAGGCGCGCGCGTGCACGATGAAGGCGGGCTGGCCCTCGACGCGCGACATGGCCTCAACCGTCGTGTCCGAGGCGCTTGAGCGCCGCCTCGTCGTCGCTCCAGTTCTCGCGCACCTTGACCCACAGCTGCAGGAATACCTTGCGGCCGAACAGCTTCTCCATGCGGATCCGCGCGGCGGTGCCGATCGCCTTGAGCCGTTCGCCGGCCTTGCCGACGACGATCGCCTTCTGGCCTTCGCGCTCGACCCAGATCGCCGCGGCGATCCGCGCCATCGCGCCGTCTTCCTCGAAACGCTCGATCTCGACCGTGGTCGCGTACGGCAGCTCGGCCGACAGCTGCACCATCAGCTGCTCGCGCACCAGTTCGGCGGCGAGAAAGCGCTCGCTGCGATCGGTCAGCTCGTCCTCCTCGAACGCCGCCGGCCCTTCCGGCAGGCGCGAGGCGATGTCGTCGAGCAGGGCCGCCAGACCCTGCTGGCGCCGCGCGCAGACGTAGTGCACGCCGGCGTAGCCGCGCTCGCGCGTCAGCTCGGCCGCCAGCGGCAGCAGGCGTCCCTTGTCCTCGATCAGATCGACCTTGTTGAGCACCAGCAGCTTGGGCGCGGCATGCGCGGCGATCAGCTGCCAGACCGCGTCGTCCTCCTCGTTCCAGCGCCGCGCGTCGACGACGTGGACGATCAGATCCGCGTCCTCCGGCGCCTGGCGCGCGACGCGGTTGATGTGGCGATTCAGCGCCCGGCCGCCCGAGCGGTGCAGGCCCGGCGTGTCGATGAAGACGATCTGCGCGTCGTCGCGCGTCGCGATGCCGACGATGCGGTGCCGCGTCGTCTGCGGCTTGGCCGAGACGATGCTCAATCGTGCGCCGATCAGCGCGTTCAGCAGGGTGGACTTGCCGACGTTGGGGCGTCCGATCAGGACGACGCGCCCGCATCGATACGGCGAACCGGGGTTTTCGGCATTCATCGGTCGGTCTTCTCGATCAGCTGGTCGAGCGCCGCGGCGCGGCGATCTGTTCGGCGGCGCGGCGGCTCGAACCTTCTCCGGCGGTGCAGATCGAGTAGGCCTCGATCCGGCACTGCGCCTCGAACACGCGCGCGTGCTCCTCGCCGCGGCTGGCCACCAGTTCGTAGGTCGGCAGCGGCAGGCCCTCGCTCTGCAGCAGCTCCTGCAGCCGCGTCTTCGGATCCTTCTCGGTGCGGCGGGGCGCGGCCTCGACGGCGGCGCCGAATCGGGCCCTGACCGCTTCGCGGCAGGCGTCCCACCCGCCGTCCAGGTAGACCGCGGCGACGACCGCCTCGTAGGCGTCGGCGAGGATAGAATCGCGGCGGTGGCCGCCGCTCTTCATCTCGCCGCTGCCGAGCCGCAGGCGCTCCGGAAACGCTTCCTCCCGGGCGCGGTCGGCCAGCGCGACGCCGTTGACGAGGCTCGCGCGCAGACGTGTCATCTCGCCCTCGTCGGCGCGCGGATGCAATTCGAAGATCAGCTCGGCGACGATCAGATTGAGCAGGCCGTCACCGAGAAACTCGAGCCGCTCGTTGTTCGGGCGGCCGGCACTGCGATGGGTGAACGCCTGCCGGAGCAGGCGTTCGTCGGCGAAGGCATGCCCCAGGGCCTGCTCGGCCTTAATAGCCGCCCCCGAGATTGACCGACTTGTCGAAGCTGACGACGAGGTCGACGTTGTAGGCGAACGGAATGCGTTTCTCGTAGGCCACGCGCAGCGTCGCGTCGCCGCCCTGGCGCAGCACCGTGATCGCCTGCGGCGGCACGCTCTGCGAGTCGACGTACTGGGTGTCGAACTTGATCATCAGGCTGCGCCGGATTTCCTCCGGCGAGGCCTGCGCGGAATTGGGTTCGTTCCTGACCAGCTCCATCGACTTCACGACGCCCATGTACTCGGTGTACGCCGGGATCAGCCGCATCGCCAGATAGGCGAAGAAGCCGACGATGATCAGCATGAACAGGAAGCCGATCAGGGTGATGCCGCGCTGCCGGCCGCCGGCTGCGAAGCTGCGGGAGTTGCACTGACTCAACATGGTGATCCCCTCGAGGCGATGTCGGACACGACGCACGGCGCCGCTCCGGTTCGGCCGCGGCTCAACGGATGACGGTTCCGATGCGCGAGAGATCGAAGCCGCCGGTGCAGAAGCTGCCTGAACAGTTCATCCAGATCAAGAAGGCCTTGCCGACCAGGTTTTCCTCGGGCACGAAGCCCCAGAAGCGACTGTCGGCGCTGTTGTCGCGGCTGTCGCCCATGACGAAATACTGGCCCTCCTGCACGGTCCAGGTCCCTTCGGGTCCCGGCGGCTGGTTGGGGCGGATCATCACGCGGTGCTCGACGCCGAGCAGGTTCTCGTCCTTGACCTGGGCGCCGGCCAGATTCGGACCGCCCGGCTCGGACGGGCCGACGTAGGGGCCGACGTAGGTGTCGGGCACCTGCTGGCCGTTCACGTAGAGCGTGCGGTTGCGATAGGTGACCTGGTCGCCCGGCACGCCGATCACGCGCTTGATGTAGTCCTGCCGCGGATCGCGCGGGAAGCGGAATACCGCCACGTCGCCGCGCTGCGGTGCGCCGGTGTCGAGCACCTTGGTGTTGAGTACCGGCAGGCGCACGCCGTAGGAGAACTTGTTGACGAGAATGAAGTCGCCGACCAGCAGCGTCGGCATCATCGAGCCGGACGGGATCTTGAACGGTTCGGCGATGAACGAGCGCACGACCAGGATCAGCAGCAGCACCGGGAAGAACGAGCGCGCGTATTCCACCAGCGTCGGCTCGCGCAGCGCGGCCTCCTCGCGCAGCCTGCGCTCCTCGGCCGGCAGCGCGCCCAGATCCCCGAGCGCCTCGACGCGGCGGCGGCGTGCCTTGGCGAAGAACAGCCAGTCGACCAGCCAGACGAGACCGCTGACGGCGGTCAGGGTCACCAAGAGCAGGGCAAGATTGAAATGCACGCCGATTTCCTTCTGAACGTTACTTGTTGTCGACTTGGAGTACGGCCAGGAACGCTTCCTGCGGAATGTCGACGCGGCCGACCTGCTTCATGCGCTTCTTGCCTTCCTTCTGTTTCTCGAGCAGCTTGCGCTTGCGCGAGACGTCGCCGCCGTAGCATTTGGCCAGCACGTTCTTGCGCAGCGCCTTGACGGTGGAGCGCGCGATGATCTGGGCGCCTATCGCGCCCTGGATCGCCACGTCGAACTGCTGGCGCGGGATCAGATCCTTCATGCGCTCGACCAGTTCGCGGCCGCGCCGGTCGGCCGCGGAACGGTGCAGGATCAGGCTCAGCGCGTCGACGCGCTCGCCGTTGATCAGCACGTCCAGCCGCACCAGCGGGCCGGCCTGGAAGCGGTCGAAGTGGTAGTCCATCGACGCGTAGCCGCGCGAGACCGACTTGAGCTTGTCGAAGAAGTCGAGCACGACCTCGGCCAGCGGCAGTTCGTAGCTGATCTGCACCTGGCTGCCGAGATAGTTGATCGAGCGCTGCGAGCCGCGCTTCTCCTCGCACAGCTTGATGACGGCGCCGATGTGGTCGGGCGGCGTGAGGATGTTGGCGACGATGATCGGCTCGCGCGTTTCCTCGATGTACTGGGTCGGCGGCAGCTTGGCCGGATTGTCGAGCAGCACGACACTGCCGTCGGTCTTGACGATCTCGTAGACGACCGTCGGCGCCGTCGTGATCAGGTCCAGGTCGTACTCGCGCTCGAGCCGCTCCTGGATGATGTCCATGTGCAGCAGGCCGAGGAAGCCGCAGCGGAAGCCGAAGCCCATCGCCTCGGAGCTCTCCGGCTCGAAGTTCAGCGCCGCGTCGTTGAGCTTGAGCTTCTCGAGCGCCTCGCGCAGCGCCGGGTAGTCGTCGGCCGAGACCGGGAACAGGCCCGAGAACACGCGCGGCTGCACCTGCTGGAAGCCCGGCAGCGGCTGCGGCGCCGGGTCGGCGTTGAGCGTCAGCGTATCGCCGACCGGCGCGCCGTTGACTTCCTTGATCGAGGCGGTGACCCAGCCGACCTCGCCGCCGCTCAGACGCGGCTTGACCAGGCGCTTGGGCGTGAACACGCCGACCTGGTCGACCTCGTGCCAGCGCCCGGTCGACATCACCAGGATCTTGTCCTTGGGCTTGATCTCGCCCTGCATGACGCGCACCAGCGAGACCACGCCCAGATAGTTGTCGAACCACGAATCGATGATCAGCGCCTGCAGCTTGTCGGTGTCGCGCGGCTTCGGCGGCGGAATGCGCGCGACGATCGCCTCGAGCACCTCGACGACGTTCTGGCCGGTCTTGGCGCTGATCGGCACGGCATCGGTGGCGTCGATGCCGATGACCGCTTCGATCTCGGCCTTGGCGCGCTCGATGTCGGCGGTCGGCAGGTCGATCTTGTTGAGCACCGGCACGACTTCCAGTCCCTGCTCGACGGCGGTGTAGCAGTTGGCGACCGACTGCGCCTCGACGCCCTGCGCGGCGTCGACGACCAGCAGCGCGCCTTCGCAGGCGGCCAGCGAGCGGCTGACCTCGTAGGAGAAGTCGACGTGGCCGGGCGTGTCGATGAAGTTGAGCTGGTAGGTCTTGCCGTCGCGCGCCGTGTACGGCAGCGAAACGCTCTGCGCCTTGATCGTGATGCCGCGCTCGCGCTCGATCGGATTGTTGTCGAGCACCTGGGCTTCCATCTCGCGCTCGGCCAGGCCGCCGCACAGCTGGATGATGCGGTCGGCGAGGGTCGACTTGCCGTGGTCGACGTGGGCGATGATCGAGAAATTGCGGATAAGGTCCATCAGCTGGCGCGCAACGGGAGAAGAGAGGGGAGCCGGCCGGATCGGCGCAAGCCGGCCATTATCGCAGAAAACCGGCCGCCGCCGCGGCGACCGGGCTGCGCAAAACGCGAACGGCGCGCTGGAAGAGCGCGCCGTTCATCGAAAACCGGGGCCGGCCCCGGATCAGCCGTCGTCCCGCGCCTTCGGCACGCCGATCGCGACGAACTGCGTGACGTCGCCGCGGCGGACCAGCAGCATCACCGAATCGCCCGGCGCGACGCTCTTGACGGCCGCGTTGAAGTCCGCGGCAGTCTTGATCGGCGTGCGCCCCACGCGCAGCACGATGTCGCCCGGCGCCAGCTGCGAGGCGCGCGCCGACCCGCCGATGCGCGTGATCACCACGCCCTCGTCCTGCAGATCGAGCTGGCGGCGCTGCTCGGGCGTGAGGTTCTCGACAGTCAGGCCGAGCGGATTGGACGCGCTGCCGGCCGCGGCGGCGCCGCCGGTGCCGGCCGTCAGCTCGGCCGGCTGCTCCCCGACCGTGATCGGCACGTTGATCGTCTTGCCGTCGCGGAAGATCGAGAGCTCGGCCTTCGAGCCCGGCTTGGTCATGCCGACCAGCGGCGGCAGATCGGCCGAGCTGACGACCTCCTGGCCGTTGAAGCCGAGGATCACGTCCTGCAGCTTCACGCCGGCCTTGTCGGCGGCGCCGCCGGCGGTGACGTTGTTGACGAGGGCGCCGCCGCTGCGCGGCAGGCCCAGCGCCTTGGCGGTCTCGCGATCGACGTTCTGGATCTGCACGCCGATCATGCCGCGCGAGACGCGGCCGCTGGTCTTGAGCTGGTCGACCGTGTTCATCGCCAGATCGATCGGAATCGCGAACGACACGCCCATGTAGCCGCCGGTGTTCGAGAAGATCTGCGAATTGATGCCGACCACCTGCCCGTCCAGATTGAACAGCGGACCGCCCGAATTGCCGCGATTGATCGGCACGTCGGTCTGGATGAACGGCACGTACTGCTGGCCGCCGCCGGTATTGCGGCCGATCGCGCTGACGATGCCGGCGGTCACCGAGTGGTCCAGACCGAACGGCGAACCGATCGCGACGACCCACTGGCCCGGCCGCAGCTTGCTCGAGTCGCCGAGCGTGACCGACGGCAGGGCCGAGGCCTCGACCTTCAGCAGCGCGATATCGGTCTGCGGATCGGTGCCGACGATCTTGGCCTCGAGGTCGCGGCGGTCCGACAGGCGCACGCGCACTTCGTCGGCGCCCTCGACGACGTGGTTGTTGGTCAGCACGTAGCCATCGGCGGAGATGATGAAACCCGAGCCCAGCGAGCGACGCGGCCCCTGGGCGCGCGGCATCGCGCCGCCCGGGCCGCCCGGGCCGAAGAAGCGCCGGAAGATCTCGGGCACCTGCTGATCGTCGTCCTGCATCGAGGTATCGACGCTGCCGGTCGCCTCGACGTTGACGACCGCGCCGCCGTAGCGATCGACCAGATCGGTGAAGTCGGGCAGGTTGGCCGCCTGCGCGGCTGCGACGGCGAGGCCGACGAACGGGACCAGCAACCAACGCGTGAGGGATGGGGTCATGGCTATACCTGTGAGGGAGTTTGTTGCAGGTGTTCGGGAACCGCTTGGATGAGGCCGCCGACGCAAAGTTCCAGTGGCGCAGATCGCGCTCCGGACGATTTTCAGCGGCGCTTCATCGAGGCGACGCCACCGAGCCGACCGACAGCGCGATCTTTTCGATCGTTTCCTTCGGTGCGTTGCCGAGCGCGGTGATGCGCCAAGGATCGACGATGCGCGTATAGACGCTGAGCACGCCGCGCGACATCGCCACATCGGTTTCCGGCGAATCGCCGCTGCGCCGCTCGACGTAGACCGATACGCTGACCAGGCCGTCGGAGATCACCAGATGCTCGGCATCGGGACCGCCGTCGGCAGGCCGGCGGCGGCCGCTCAGCGTGAAGCCGGCCGGCAGCTCGCCGAGCTGCCAGCGTCCGCCGTCGCGCAGTAGCGGCTCCTCGGCCGGCGTCGTCGCCTGATCGATCGGCCGGCTCGGCAGCAGATCGGCCGCGCTCGGCGCGCCCAGCGTCAGGTTGACGAACATGAACTGCTCGAGCAGGCGCTGGTCGCTGCCGATCATCGCCGCGCGCAGCAGCGCATGGGAATCGCGCTCGATCCACAGCCGGTAGCCGTAACGATAGGCGTCGCGCGGCACGATCTCGACGATGCGCGCCTCGTAGCCGGCGACGCGGTCGGTCCCGGCGAGCCGGGTCGAATAGGAAAGACGATAGCGCTCGTCGCCGGTATCGGGCAGCAGCGGCAGCAGCTGCTGGCGCGCCGACGGAAACACCGTCGGCACGCGCGTGCCCTGGATGCAGGTCACCGTGTTGCCGGCGCGGATGATCTCGTTGCGCGGACCGGACAGACTGACCAGCCGCTCGCGCTCGTTCTCGCCGCCCATATGGAACAGCCGCAGCGAATCGATGCGGCTGCCGTGCTGATAGATCAGCGCGCCGTGGTAGTCCAGATCGCGCATCGCCGCATTCATGCGGCTCAGCAGCTCGGGCGCTTCCACGTCCTGCGCCGACGCCAGCGTCGCGGCGATCGACCAGACGATCAGACCGGCCGTCCAGGCCCGCCGCAGCCCGTCCCTGAACGTCATCGTCTGCACACCGGAAGGCGCAACGGGTGCGGCGCCCGGATCAGCGCTTGGGCGCGTCGGCCGGCGCCGACGACTGCGTCGGCGTCGACAGCAGCACGTACGGCACCACGGCCGACTGGCCGGCCGCGCCGACGGCCTGGTAGTGGCGGATCAGATAGGACTGCAGACGCGGATCGAGCGCGGCAGCCGGCTGCGCCCAGTCGGTATCGCCGATCGTCGCCGAAGCCGGCTGGACCGGAACCACGAGCGGACCCGGCAGGGCCCGCACCTCCTGCGGCAGCGTCGACACCGACGCCGGCGCCGCCGCGACCGGTGCGCCGCCACTGCGCGCCGCTGCGATGCGCGGCTGCGACACCGGTGCGGTATCGGCGGTGTCGACGCCCGGCGGCGTCAGCACCAGGGCGGCGACCGCGACCGATGCGGCGACCGCACCGCCCGATGCCCAGCGCACCCAGGTCGCGCCGCGCCGGGCCGGATGGACGTGCTCGGCCTCGATGCGCGCGAACAGGCCGGCCGCGAAATCGGGCCGCAGCGCGTGGACGTCCTGCCGGCGCAGCACCTGGCGGGCCACGTGATAACGGGCCCAGACGGTGCCGAGCTCGGCGTCGCGCTCCAGCCGCTTCAGCAGGAAACGGCTCTCGTCACGCCGAAGCTCGCCGTCCATCAGGGCGGAAAGGTGCTCGCGGTATTCGTGGCTCATGGCTAGGTCAACCTTCCTCGTCCGACAGCAGCGGACGCAGTTTCTCGTCGATGGCTTCGCGCGCCCGGAAAATGCGCGAACGCACGGTGCCGATCGGACAGTTCATCGATTCGGCGATCTCCTCGTAACTGAGTCCGTCGACCTCCCGCAGGGTGATCGCGGTCCGCAGTTCTTCCGGCAGGCTTTCGACCGTCTGGAACACGGTTCGTTCAATTTCCTGGCGCATCAGTTCGCGGTCGGGCGTGGCGGTCTCCTTGAGACGCAGCGCCCCCTCGAACTGAACGGCATCCTCGACCGCGACGTCATCGGTCGGTGGACGCCGGCCCTGCGACACCAGCCAGTTCTTCGCCGTATTGATCGCGATCTTGTACATCCAGGTATAGAACTGACTGTCGCCTCGAAACGCGCCGATCGCCCGGTACGCGCGCAGGAAGGCCTCCTGCG
This sequence comes from Dokdonella sp., assembly GCA_024707225.1. Lineage (GTDB taxonomy): Bacteria > Pseudomonadota > Gammaproteobacteria > Xanthomonadales > Rhodanobacteraceae > Dokdonella. The sequence goes on from JANQAE010000004.1 coordinate 456,294, forward strand.
CGACGTCCTGGGCTTCGCTCCAGTCCGACACGTAGCGCGAAACGACGCCGACGATCTTGTGCTGGTACTTGCGCACCAGCAGATCGAACGCGCGCTTGTCTCCGTGCTGGACGCGCTGCACCAGCGCCTGATCCAACTCAGTTTCGCCCATCCGGGCCCATCTCCCAAAGGGTCTGTCGATGATCGCCCGGGCGGGTCGAGCGGCAGACTAGACCATCCATACTCGAATAAGTTTCATCGGCCGGCAGACGCCGGCCGCGCCGGATAGTGTCGCATTTGCCGGCTCAGGACGCGCCGGAGGGCTCGCCGATGCGCCGGAACACCCGCTCGCGCTCGAGCAGCATCGCCTCGAACGCCGGTGCCGGCACCGGCCGGCAGAACAGATACCCCTGCAGTACGTCGCAGCCGTGCGCACGCAGGAAATCGACGTGGCGCTCGACCTCGACGCCCTCGGCGACCAGGGTGCGACCGAGGCTGTGCGCCATGTCGATCGTCGCGCGCACGATCGCCTCGTCATCCGGATCGACGCCGATGTTGCGGACGAAGGCCTGATCGATCTTGATGCTGTCGGCCGGGAAGCGCTTGATGTAGTCCAGCGACGACTGGCCGGTGCCGAAATCGTCGATCGAGGTGCGGCAGCCGATCTCGCGCAGCGCCTGCAAGGTGTCGAGCAGGTTCGGGATCGCCTTGAGGCTGATGCTCTCGGTCACCTCCAGGTCCAGCGAGCGCGGATCCAGGCCGGTCTCGGCGAGGATCGCGGCGACCCGCTCGACGAGGTCGGCCTGGCGCAGCTGCAGCGCGGACAGGTTGACGCTGACGCGCAGCGGCAGGTCGAAGCGGGCCTGCCAGCGCCGCGCGTCGGCACAGGCCGCGCGCAGCACCCACTGTCCGAGCGAGACGATCAGGCCGGTCTGCTCGGCCAGCGGGATGAAGAACCCGGGACTGATCATGCCGAGTTCCGGATTCTCCCAGCGGATCAGCGCCTCCATGCCGACGATGTCCTCGGTTTGCCCGTCGATCTGCGGCTGGTAGTAGACGCGCAGTTCCCCGTTGCGCTCGGCCCTGCGCAGCTTCTGCTCGAGCGCCAGACGCTGGCGCTGCGACTCCTCGGGCACCAGTACGTAGGCCTGGTAATTGCTGTGCCCCATGCTCTTGGCCGCCTGCATCGCCTCCTCGGCATGCAGCAGCAGCCGGTCGGCGGCGATCGCGTCGTCGGGATGGAAGCTGAGGCCGATCGTCGTGCGGATACGGTGCCCGTGGCCGCCCTCGGCCGGCACCGGTGCGTCCATCGCCCTGACGATCTTCTCGGCGATGCGCAATGCGTCCTCGCGCTTGACGATGTGGCGCAGGATCACGACGAACTCGCAGCCGGAGTAGCGCGCCACGGTGTCGTAGGCGCGCACGCAGGCGCGCAGCCGCTGCGCGGCGATCGGCAGCACGCGATCGTTCGACACCGGCGTCGCGACGGCGCCGCCGGCCGGGAACGGGTCGAGCTCGACGAACAGCAGCGCGAAACTCTCGCCGGTGCGATGGGCCTGCTTGAGCGTCGAATCGAGCCGGTCGCTGAACAGCAGGCGGTTCGGCAGCCCGGTCAAGGCGTCGCGCAGTCCGCGCGCGCGTCCCTGTTCGCGCACCTGGCGGATCTCCAGATCCAGTCCGATGCGCGTCGCGACGATCTGCAGGCTGTCGCGGATCAATGCGTCGATCTCCAGCGGCAGCGCGCGCGCCATTACCCACGCCCCGACGATGCCGCCGCGCTCGTCGCGCAGCGGGAAGCCGACCAGGCATTCGTAGCGGCGCGCGCGCAGCAGGCTGTCGGCCGGCACGACGCGCCAGGCCTCGGCGCCTTCGAGCAGGTCGTCGCCTTCGACCAGCAGACGCAGCAGCGGCTCGCGGTCGCTGCTCTCGATCAGCCCGAACGGCAATGCGCGATCGTCCGCGGCGATGACGCGCGTGAACTCGGCGCTCTCCGGACACAGCATCGCGACGACGCCCCAGTCGCATTCGAGCCAGTCCATCGCATGACGCAGGATCTGCTGGACCGCCAGGTCGCCGCCGGCGGTGCGATGGATCGCGCTCAACGTCGACATCGCGAGTCGGTATCGCCCCAGATCGCCCGGATCCCTGAACGTGTAGACGTGGACCGGACGACCGGCGCTGAGCGCCAGATGGACGTCGGCATCGATCGGATGGCGGCTGCCGTCGGCGTGCTGGCGGTAGCCGGCGAAACGGGCACGGCCTTCACCGGCCAGACGATTCAGCGACTCCAGGCGCGACTCGACCGAAGGAAAGCCGTCGAAGGCCTCCACGCGCGAGCCGACGACCTGGACGCGGGCATGTCCGGACCGCAACAGGAACGCCGGATTGGCGTCGACGATGCGTCCGCTCTCGGCGTCGACGATCAGCAGCTCCTCGTGGCTGTCGTCGAACGCGAACCGGTAACGCTCGCCGGCGGCAGGTCGCGCCGGCGACGCCTGCGCGACCTGCCGCTCCAGCACGGCGGCGATGCGCGCGAGCGCCTCCTCGGGCACGACCGGCGAGACGATCCAGTCGCCGACCGCAGCGCCGGACAGGTAGCCGCGTCCGCTCGCCGACGCCAGCGCATCGGCCCTGATCAGCGCGAGGATCGCCGGCGGATCGAGCGGCGACGCCTGACGCAGTTCGGCGCAGAACATCGCGGCGACGCGGTCGTCTCCGGACAGCGCCAGCAGTACCAGATTCAGATGCGCGATCTGGCCGAGCACCAGCCGTGCCTGGGCCACGTCGGCCACCGCATAGATCGCATCGAACTCCAGATCGTCCAGTACCGCGCACAGCCGGTCGCGATCGTCCGGGTCGCCGGACACGATCAGCACGGCGCCGCGCTGCCGCTCGACCGCTTGCTCGCTCGTCGCCATTGCGTCAGCTCATCCAGCGGCCGTCGCGCAGGCGCGGACGCTGCCGCGTACGCCAGACTTCCGGCAGCGGATCGAACAAGGCGCGCAGATCGTCGGGGCCTTCGTATGGACCGCCGACCAGCACCAGCTTGCGCGCATGGCCGCCGCGCAGCCGGGCGATGCGGCGCAGCAGCACCGGTGCCGGCGGCCTGAGCTGGCCGGAGAATCCGCGGAACAGATAGACGCCGAAATGCATGCTCTGCAGGATGTAGCGCAGCGCGTCGACCAGGCGCTGCGTACCGGCCACCCACACGTCCGGTTCGCGCAGGGAGCGGATGCCGCGCACCGGGTCCCACAGGTAGATCGAGCGGCCCGAGCGCAGCGCGAGCTGGCGGAACTGGGCCACGGCTTCGTCGGGATCGTCCGTCTCGAGCGCGACCAGATTGCCGGACGCGGCGAGAATCGCGTCGAACAGCAACGGCGTCACCAACGGATCGGCTGTCATGGCGTCGATACGAACTAGCGCCTCCCCCGGGGCCCAGCGCGGCCGGGACGCGCATCCCCGTCGTCCACGGCGGGAACGGCAACAGGTCGTGCGTTTGACCCGGTCGGCAGCTTGCCCGGATTATAGCCCTCATTCCTTGCCTTGCAGGTAGCCGCCATGTTCGAGGGCCTTCGTTTCCAGCACTGGCAGATCGATCTGGACGCCGACGGCATCGCCACCGTGACGCTGGACCGTGCCGAAAGCACGGTCAACGCGCTGAGCCGCGCCGTGCTTGAGGAGTTCGACCGGCTGATCGAGCGCCTGTCGTTCGAGCCGCCGCGCGGCGTCGTGATCCGCTCGGGCAAACCGGGCTTCGTCGTCGGCGCCGATCTCAAGGAGTTCGCCGGCTATGAGAAGACCGGCACCGTCCTCGACCGGATCCGCGAGGGGCAAGCCGTGTTCGAGCGCCTGGCGCGCCTGCGCTGCCCGACCGCGGTCGCGATCCACGGCCATTGCATGGGCGGCGGTACCGAGCTTGCGCTGGCCTGCGACTACCGCATCGCCAGCGACGATCCGTCGACGCGGATCGGCCTGCCCGAGGTCAAGCTCGGCATCTTTCCGGGCTGGGGCGGCTCGGCGCGCCTGCCGCGCCTGATCGGCGCGCCCGAAGCGCTGGCGTTCATGCTGACCGGCCGCTCGGCCTCGGCGAAACAGGCCCAGGCGATCGGCCTGGTCGATGCGGTGACGACGGCCGACCGCTTGACCGAGACGGCCAAGGACTGGCTGCGCCGGCGTCCGTCGCGGCCGATCAGCCAGCGCGCGCTGGCCTGGGCCACCAATCTGTGGCCGGTCCGCCAGGTGCTCGCGCCGATCCTGCGCAAGCGCACCGCGGCCAAGGCGCGGCCGGAGCACTATCCGGCGCCGTTCGCGCTGATCGAGACCTGGCGGCGCGGCGGCCCCGGCATCCGCCAGCGCCTCGAGCTGGAAGCGCGCGCGGTCGCCAAGCTCGCGCAGACGCCGACCTGCCGCCAGCTGATCCGCGTGTTCTTCCTGCAGGAACGGCTGAAGGCGCAAGCTGCCGGCGTGCAGGCCGGCATCGAGCGCATCCACGTCGTCGGCGCCGGTGTGATGGGCGGCGACATCGCGGCCTGGGCCGCACTGCGCGGCTTCGAGGTCAGCCTGCAGGACCGCAGCGACGAGCAGGTCGGTCCGGCCATCGAGCGCGGACGCGCGCTGTTCGCGAAGAAGCTCAAGTCGCCCGATCGCATCGAGGCGGCCTCGGCACGGCTGCGCGCCGACGTCGGCGGCAGCGGCGTGGCGGCGGCCGATCTGGTGATCGAGGCGATCTTCGAGAACCTGGACGCCAAGCAGGCGCTGTATCGCGAGCTCGAGCCGCGCATGAAGCCCGATGCCCTGCTCGCCAGCAACACCTCGAGCATTCCGCTCGACGAGCTGCGCACCGCGGTGGCTGCACCGGGCCGCTTCCTCGGCCTGCATTACTTCAATCCGGTCGCGCTGATGCCGCTGGTGGAGATCGTGCGCCACGACGCGCTCGACGCCGCCGCGATCGGCCGCGCCGCGCGGCGCTCTGCAAGCGGCTCGACAAGGTGCCGATCGTCGTCGCCGGCACACCGGGCTTCCTCGTCAACCGGGTGCTGATGCCGTATCTGCTCGAGGCGATCCGGATCCTGCGCGAAGGCGTGCCGGGACCGGTGATCGACAAGGCCGCCAAGCGCTTCGGCATGCCGATGGGGCCGATCGAGCTGGCCGATACCGTCGGGCTCGACGTCTGCGCGTCGGTCGGCAAGGAGCTCGCGCCGTTTCTGGGCCTGGAGCTGCCGGATGGCATCGAATCCCTGCTCGAGGCCGGGCACCGCGGCAAGAAGAGCGGGCAAGGCTTCTACGTCTGGGAGAACGGCCGTCCGGTCAAGCCCGAGGTCGATCCGCGCTACGCGGCGCCGGCCGACCTCGAAGACCGGCTGATCCTGCCGATGCTCAACGAGGCCGTCGCCTGCCTGCATGATCGCGTCGTCGAGGATGCCGATCTGCTCGATGCCGGCGTGATCTTCGGCACCGGCTTCGCACCGTTCCGCGGCGGTCCGATCCAGTACGTCCGCGATACCGGAACCGACGTGCTGCAGGCCCGGCTGGCCGCACTGGCTGCACGACACGGCTCGCGATTCGCCGCACGCCCGGGCTGGGATCTGATCGCGCCGCTGCGCTGAGTGCGGCGACGGCACTTTCCCGGCCGCACGAAGGTCGGCCGCACGCGCGACATCGCCTTGCAGCGCCCCGGCGATGCCGGTCGGGCCGGTCGACCTCGACGCGTTGCGCGCAGGCCGGTCGAGCCGAGCGCTTGCCGCCTGGCGGATGCCGCATCGCTGACGACACGCGCCATGTCGGCGCGGGTCGATCCTGACGCCGGATCGAGACGCCGCACAATCCCGACAGGCTAACGCCGTGCACGCATGCGGTTGTGCCGACTGATGCACAAATGGGACCTGTAAACAGTTACAGGTTTTTACTTCGCTCCAAGCCGCGTACCTCTATGCCGCGCATCGTGGCGGACGTGGCCCTGATTTCTGACGACCGGCCCGCCGCGACGCGTCCTGTGGTGATACCGCAGGCCAGTACGCCGGCGTACGGCAGAACGGGACTGCCCGGCCTCTGCCCGTGCCGCTCTTCGGCATGCGCGACTGCGTTCATGCCTCACGTCAGAGGACTCAAAATATGGATATCCATCACGTCACCCCTGCGACTCTACGGCGCGGCGGGGCCGATGCCGTGCGTCGCGCCCGCCGTCTGCCCTCCTGGCTGCTCCTGCTCGCGGTCACGAGCCTGGCCTGGGCCAGCCTTCTCCAAGCGGCACCGCTGACGGTGCCCAACGGATCGTTCGCCGATGCCGGCAACAACGGATCGGTCGGCGGCGGTCTGCTCGGCGGATCCGGCAGCAACGTGCAGATCGGCACCGGGCCGTGGCGCGCGACCTACTGGGGAGCGCTCGGTCTGCTCGCGCCGCCGGTGCTGCAGATCGACAGCAACCGCGCTGCGATCGGTGGTCTGGCCGGCGTCAGCGCGCTCGGCATCGTCAACAACGGCGGCTATTTCCGCCAGACGCTGCCGATCGCCTGGGAACCCAACTTCCGCTACGTGCTCAAGGTCGACGTCAACGCCGGTGCGGTATTGGGCCTGGGCCTGCTGAACGCGCAAGGCGTCGGCACGGCCATGCTGTCGGGTACGACGCGCATCGCCTCCAGCGTCAGCGCACCGGCGGTCTCGCTGAACCTGCTCGGCGGCAACCTCTACGAGCTGACGCTGACCCACGTCACCGGCAATACGGTCAGCGGCAACATCGGCATCGACCTGTTCTACGAGCCGAACGCCGTGCTGAGCGCGAGCCTGCTCGGCGCCGTCGACTTCACCAACGTGCGGCTCGAGAAGCGCCTGATCGATCCGACGCCGGCCGGCCTGGCTGCCGTCAATTCCGACCTGCGCACCGCCACCGTCGATACCGAGGTCGATCCGCCGATTTCGGTGCAGGTCGTCGACTCGCTCGGCGACGGCATCGAAGGGATTGCGGTGACCTTCACCGCGCCGGAGACCGGTCCGAGCGCGACCGTCACGCCGAATCCGGCGCTCACCGACGCGGACGGCATCGCCGAAGTCACGACGACCGCCAACACGGTCGCCGGCAGCTACACGGTCGTCGCCGAAGTCCAGGGCGTCGAGCAGCAGGTCGAATTTCCGCTGCAGAACACCGCCGGCTCGGCCGCCAGCGTCAACAGCCTCAGCGGCGCCGCGCAGAGCGCGGTGGTCGGTTCGCAGTTCGGCCAGGCGCTGATCGTCGAGGTCGAGGACGAATTCGGCAATCCGGTGCCGAACGTGCCGGTCACGTTCACCGCACCGGCCCAGGGCGCCAGCGCGACGTTCCCGTCCTCGACGGTCATGACCGGCGCCAACGGCCAGGCCGGCATCACACCGAGCGCCAACGGCACTGCCGGCGCCTACGTGATCAGCGCCAGCGTGCCGGGTGTCGGCAAGGCGGCGACCTTCCCGCTGGTCAACCTGCTCGAAAGCGACATCGGCCCTGGTGAAACCGGCGAACCGAACCAGAACGGCGAGCCCGACGCACTGTTCGCCTGCGCTCTGCTGGTCCGGATCGTCGACGGCGAGGGCGTGCCGCAGCCGGGACTGGCGGTCGACTTCACCGCACCGGCATCGGGTCCCTCGGCCGTGCTGCACGACGGCGAGAACAGCGGTCTGTCGCTGCGCGTGGAGACCGACGTCGACGGCTACGCCTCGGTCGAGGCGGAGTCCAACGGCATCCCGGGCCGCTTCCAGGTGAGCGCACAGCTGGCGTTCTCGCTGACCGATCCGGTGCTGTTCAACTTCAACAATCTGGCCACCGGCGATCCGACCTTCAGCTACGGCTTCGACGGTCCGTGCATCCGGACCACGGCGCCGACGGCGGACGCGTCGACCGAAGGAGATCAGGCCGAATAGGAAAACCGCTGTCTGCGCGTTGCGCCGACGTGACGCAACGCCAGTCCGAAGCCCACGTACTTCCCGGGTACGTGGGCTTCTGTTTGTCTGCCGTTGCCGCTGCCTGCCGATCCCGGCGGTGCCGCGGCTCCGCCCGTCCGAACAGCCGTCTCTCGATCCGTCGCGCGAGCCCGCGAAGCGTTCCCGACCGGTTCGGCGCGTCCGCTCCCTGAGCCGCTGCAGGCAGTCGCGGCTCGACCGTCGAACGGGGTGGCGAGCGGCCCGCCTCCGCGGGTCCGACGCCAGACCGATCGCCGCCGGCGTGCAGGCCTCATCGCCGGCGCGATGCGAACACGCGATCGGCCGTCCTCTCGAATGCCGCCGCCCCCGTCCGCGCACCGCGACGGGCCGGCCTGCACGAAGCGGAGCGCCGTTCTAGAATGCCGGTCCCTCCTGCGCCCATCCGTTCGCGGCCGACTCGGGCGGACGCCAGCGGCGCTGATGCCAGCCGCGTGCCGCACGCACCTGACGGACGAGAACCGATTCCGACCGATGACCGATCCGATCACGCTGCACAACCTCATCGACGGCCGCCTCTGCGCCCCGCTCGGCGGCCGCTACCTCGACGTGCACGAACCGGCGACCGGCGCGGTCTTCGCGCGCTGCCCGGCCTCGGACGCGAGCGACGTCGAGGCGGCCGCGGCCGCGGCGCGCAAGGCCTTTCCGGGCTGGGCGGCGACACCGGCCGAGCAGCGCGCGGCGGTGCTCGAGCGGCTCGCAGCGCTGATCGAACGCGAACACGATGCGCTGGCCGACCTGGAATCGCGCGACAGCGGCAAGCCGGTCGCGCTGGCGCGGCGCATGGACATTCCGCGCGCGGTCGCCAATCTGCGCTTCTTCGCGCATGCCGTCACGCAGTGGCCGAGCGAGGCGCATCCGATGGAAGCGCACGCGCTGAACTACACGCTGCGCCAGCCGCTCGGCGTGGCCGGCTGCATCAGCCCGTGGAATCTGCCGCTGTACCTGTTCACCTGGAAGATCGCGCCGGCGCTGGCGGTCGGCAATGCGGTCGTCGCCAAGCCGTCGGAAATCACGCCCTGCACGGCGGCCCGGCTCGGCGAACTGTCGATCGAGGCCGGTCTTCCGCCCGGCGTGCTCAACATCGTGCACGGCACCGGCCCCGAATGCGGCCAGGCGATCGTCGACCACCGCGCCGTCAAGGCGATCTCGTTCACCGGCAGCACGCGCACCGGCGCCGCGATCGCGGCCAGCGCGGCGCCGCGCTTCAAGAAGCTGTCGCTGGAACTGGGCGGCAAGAATCCGGCGATCGTCTTCGCCGATTTCGGCTTCGGCGAAGCCGACCTCGACACGATCGTGCGCTCGGGCTTCGCGAACCAGGGCGAGATCTGCCTGTGCGGCTCGCGCCTGCTCGTGCAGCGCGCGATCTACGACGAGTTCCGCGAGCGCTATCTCGCCCGCGTACGCGCGCTGCGCGTCGGCGATCCACGCGCGGCCGACAGCGATCTCGGTGCCCTCGTCTCCGAGGCGCACTACCGCAAGGTGCTCGGCTGCATCGATCGCGCGCGCGCCGAGGGCGCCCGCGTGCTGACCGGCGGCGGTCCGGCCACGGTCGGCGGGCGCTGTGCGGACGGCTGGTTCGTCGAGCCGACGGTCGTGGAGGGCCTGTCCAATGCGAGCGCGACCAATCAGGACGAGATCTTCGGTCCGTTCGTCAGCCTGATCCCGTTCGACGACGAGGACGAAGCGGTCGCGCTCGCCAACGGCACCGACTACGGCCTGGCCGCCTCGCTGTGGACTGCCGATCTGAAGCGCGCGCACCGCGTCGCGGCGCGGCTCGAGTTCGGCCTGGTCTGGGTCAACTGCTGGCTGCTGCGCGACCTGCGCACGCCGTTCGGCGGCGTCAAGCAGTCCGGCGTCGGCCGCGAGGGCGGCAGCGAGGCGCTGCGCTTCTTCACCGAGCCGAAGAACGTCTGTCTGGCGCTGGGGTAGCGCGCCGGCGCCGGCGCGCACGTCCGGAAGCAGTCGGGCGACGGTGGCATTGCAGCCGGTGCGGCGAACGTCTCCGCCGTGGCTCCGGCCGCTGCCCGGTCGTGCCTGACTCGGGCCATGCGTCGATCCCTACACGGCTGGCGCTCCGGAGCCGGCGGCCTGCTCGCCATCGCGTCCGCGCCTCGGCCTCGAGACCGGCGGACGAGCTCATGCTCGCCGCCACGCGGCAGCCGGGAGCATGTCCTCGCTTGCCAGGCCGCCGCCGCTTGCCTAAGGTGGCCCGGGAGTCCATACGAGTAGCCGTCATGTCCGATCAGCCCGTGATCCTTCCGTCGGCCGGCGCCGGCGCCGGCGCCCAGCCGAGCATCGTCCGCAACACCTATCTGCTGCTGTCGATCGTCATGGCCGTCGCCGCGGTCGGCGCGTTCATCGGCCTGCAGATGGACCTCGCCTGGAGCATCGGCATGTGGCTGGTGTTCATGGTGGTCTTCATCGGCGGTCCGTTCGCGATCAACGCGGCCAAGAACGGCGACACCGCGATCTGGCTGACGTTCGCATGGGCCGGCCTGGTCGGTTTCCTGCTCAGTCCGCTGATCGCCGCCTATCTCAAGCTGCCGGGCGGCCCGGGCATCGTGTTCAATGCGCTGGCCGGCACCGCCGCGCTGTTCGTCGGCCTGTCCGCGTATGCGATCGTCTCGCGCCGCGACTTCAGCTTCCTCGGCAGCTTCCTCGTCGCCGGCTGCATCGTCGTGCTGCTCGGCATCGTCGCGCTGATCTTCCTGCAGATCCCGCTGCTGTCGCTGGCGATCTCGGGCCTGGCCGTGCTGCTGATGAGCGGCTTCATCCTCTACGACACCGGCCGCATGATCCACGACGGCGCCGCCAACCCGGTCTACATCACGGTGTCGCTGTTCGGCAACATCGTCGTGCTGTTCTCGCACCTGCTGAACCTGTTCTCGTTCTTCAGCGGCGAGGACTGACGCAGCGCGCCGCGACGGCCGGGCCGTCGCCGCGAGACCGCGAACCGGCGCCCCGCCTCGCGGTCCCATCCGGACCGCGCCGTCGATACGCGCCGTTCGGGTAAAGTAGCCGCATGTATCTCGAGTTCTATGGCCTGCGCGAACCGCCGTTCTCGATAACGCCGGATCCGCGCTACGTATTCCTGTCCGAACGGCACCGGGACGCGCTGGCGCATCTGCTGTACGGCATCGGCAAGGGCGGCAGCGGCGGCTTCGTGCAGCTCACCGGCGAAGTCGGCACCGGCAAGACCACGCTGTGCCGCCTGCTGCTCGAGCAGTTGCCGGAGAACACGCGCGTCGCGCTGGTGCTCAATCCGAAGCTGTCGCCGGTCGAGCTGATCGAGACCGTCTGCGAGGAGCTCAAGCGCGACATCGAAGGCAAGCGCGGCAGCCTCAAGGCGCTGACCGACACGCTCAACGCCTATCTGCTCGACGCCTACGCGCAGGGACTGCGCGTCGTGCTGATCATCGACGAGGCGCAGAACCTCTCGCCCGAATCGCTCGAGCAGGTCCGCCTGCTGACCAATCTGGAAACGCCGACGCAGAAGCTGCTGCAGATCATCCTGCTCGGCCAGCCGGAGCTGCGCGAAATGCTGGCGCGGCCCGAGCTGCGCCAGCTGACCCAGCGCATCACCGCGCGCTACCACCTCACGCCGCTCGACCGCGACGAGACCGAGGCCTATCTGCGCCATCGCATGGCGGTCGCCGGCTGTTCGCGCATGCCGTTCTCGCGTCTCGGGCTGCGCGCGCTGTACCAGCGCTCCGGCGGCATCCCGCGCCTGATCAACATCATCGCCGACCGCGCGCTGATGGCCGGCTATGCACGCGAGCACAGCGTGATCGGCGAGCGCCTGGTCGCGCGCGCGGCCGACGAGACCCTGCCCGGCCATGCGCGCTACCTGGCACGCCGGTTCGGCCTATGGGCCGTCGCGGCGATCGCCATCGCGGCCGCGGCCGGCGCCGGGTGGTGGTGGTCGCAACGCCTGCCGGCGCCGGCGCCAGCGCCCGCCGCACCGGTGAGCGAGCAGCCGGCCGAGGCCGACCCGGCGCTCGCGCAGCTGACCGCGCGGCTCGGGGCGACGCAGGATTCGGAACTGACCGCGTTCGGCCAGCTGCTCGCGCGCTGGCAGGTCGATTCGAGCCAGGTATCGGTGCGCGACGCGGTGCGCTGCGCGGCGATGGTCGCGCCGGGACTGGCCTGCCTGCGCGGACGCGCGACGCTCGAACAGCTCGCGCGCTTCGACCGCCCGCTGATCCTGGCCCTGAGCGGCGCGGACCGGCCGTCCGGTTACGCCCTGCTGCGCGGCGTCGGCGCCGAACAAGTGCTGCTCGACGTCGCCGGCGAGAACCTCGAGCTGCGCCGCGCGTCGCTGAACAGCTACTGGAACGGCGACTTCCTGGCGCTGTGGCGACTGCCCGAATCGATTCCGGCCACGCTCAAGCGCGGCGACGCCGGCGCCGCGGTCGGCTGGGTCAAGGACCGCCTGGCCGCGTACGACAAGGGGCCGGGCGCGGCCGACGGCACCAGTTTCGATGCGGCGCTCGAGGAGCGCGTCCGCAAGCTCCAGCAATCCTACGGCGTCAAATCCGACGGCATCATCGGCCCGGAGACGCTGTTCGCCCTGTCCGCCCTCGACGACGCCGGGCCGCATCTGGCGCGCACGGTGAAGTAAGCTGCCGCCATGTCGCTGATCCTCGAAGCCCTCAAGAAATCCGAAAGCCAGCGCCGGCTCGGCGAGATGCCGAACCTGGCGACGCCGGTCATCGCGACGCGCAAGCGGCGCAGCCTGCTGCCGGTGCTGGCGGCGGCGATCGCCGTCGCGCTGGCGGCCGGCTGGTGGCTGCAGCGCGACGGCATGCCGGCGCTCGCGCCGGCCGAACGGCCGGTCGCGACGGCACCGGCGTCGCAGCCGGCCGCCGAGCACCGGACCGCACCGACCGACGCGGCCAAGGCAGCGCCGACCCGCACGCCGCGCACCGCCGATGCGGCCAAGCCGGCAGCGCCTGCCGATGCGGTCGCCGACGTGCAGACGCCGGCCGCACAGCCGACGCCGACGCCGCCGGCCGCAGCGGTCGCGACCAAGCCGCTCCCGGCGCCCGCGGTCGCAGCTGGACCGGCCGCGGCGAATTCCGCCGTGAATCCGACCCCCGCACCCGCGACGCCGGTCGTCACGCCCGCGCCCGCGACGGCGCAGCCGGCCCTGCCCAAGCTCTGGGAACTGCCGTACGCGACGCGCCGCGAGCTGCCGGCGATGCAGCTGACGATGCAGGTCTATTCGGACGACCCGGGCAAGCGCTTCGTGATCCTCAACGACGTGCGCCAGACCGAGGGCGCTGAGCTCGGCAAGGGCCTGTACCTGCGCGAGATCCGCCAGGACGGCCTGGTCATGGAAGTGGACGGCATGCGGTTCTTCTATCCGCGCGGCGGCCGCTGATGGCCGCGCATCGGCCGCGCCGCTCGATCGGCCGCGGCTGAGGCGCGGCAGCCCTTGTTCGTCCATCTGCCGAGCCGCCGCAAGCCGCATCCGCCGTGGGCGACGCTGCTGATCGTCGCGGTCAGCGTCGTGGTCTTCCTGTGGCTGGTCACCGAGCCGCCCGACGAGCGCGGCGAGCTGATCGCGCAATGGGGGACGGTACCGACCACCCTGCTCGACGGCCGCGCACCGTGGCTGCAGCAGCTGCTGGAACTGCGCGCGGCGCGGCTGGTCACCGCGATCTTCATCCACGCCGACTGGCTGCACCTGACCGGCAATCTGCTGTTCCTGATCGTGTTCGGCGTGCCGGCCGAACGCGCCCTGGGCTCGACGCGCTTCCTCGCCTTGTTCCTGATCGGCGGTGCGCTGGCGAACCTCGCCGGCGCCTGGACGCTGGCCTCGATCCGCTCGCCGATCATCGGCTCGAGCGGCGCGGTATCGGCCGTGGTCGGTGCCTATTTCGCGCTGTTTCCGCGCGCGCGCCTGGGTCTGGTGCTGCCGCTCGGCGTGTTCCTGGAGTTCGTGCGGATTCCGGCGCCGCTGCTGATCGGCTTCTGGATTCTGTTGCAGCTCTTGTTCACCTATGCCGGCCCGACCTTCGGTGCGGTCGCGTGGTGGACCCACATCGCCGGCTTCGCGGTCGGCATCGTGTTCGCGCTGCTGTCGCGGCCGGCGATCGCGCGGCGCCTGCGGCACTGAGTCTCACGCTCGCGGCGCGCGCGCTCCCGATCGAATCCCGAGAAGCGGACCGGATCGACTCGGCGACGGCCCTCGATCGAGCCGCGCAAGCGGAGCGCATGGGCATCGACTGGATGATCGATCCGGCGGCGGCGCCGACCGCGTCGGCAGACCGTGCCGGACTGTCGCTTCGTCGCCCCAGGCCCGCTCGCCAAACGCACGGACCGGGCGGCGGCGCTCAGTGCGCCTCGTCCCAGTTGGCGCCGCTGCCGACGTCGACGACCAGCGGCACGTCGAGCACGGCGGCTGCGGCCATGCGGCTGCGCACGCCGTCGGCGATCTCCTCGACCGCGTCGGCGCGGACCTCGAAGACCAGCTCGTCGTGCACCTGCATCAGCATGCGCGCGCGATCGTCCTGGCCGATCAGCCAGGCGTCGACCGCGATCATCGCGCGCTTGATGATGTCGGCCGCGGTACCCTGCATCGGCGCATTGATCGCGGCGCGCTCGGCGCCGGCGCGCTGCGCCTGATTGCGCGCATTGATGAAGTCCAGATACAGGCGGCGTCCGAACACGGTCTCGACGTAGCCGTCACGGTGCGCTTGCTCGCGCACGCGGTCCATGAACTCGCGCACGCCCGGATAGCGCTGGAAGTAGCGCGCGATGTAGTCCTGCGCCTCGCCGCGGCCGATGCCGAGCTGGCGCGCCAGACCGAACGGCCCCATCCCGTACATCAGACCGAAGTTGATCGCCTTGGCCGCGCGGCGCTGGCCCGGGTCGACGTCGGCGAGCGGCACGGCGAAGACCTCGGCGCGGTCGCGCGGTGGATGTCCTGGTCGCCGTGGAATGCGGCGAGCAGGCCGGCGTCGCCGGACAGGTGGGCCATGATGCGCAGCTCGATCTGCGAATAGTCCGCCGCGACGATCCGCCAGCCCTCCGGCGCGACGAAGGCCTGGCGGATGCGCCGGCCTTCCTCGGTACGCACCGGGATGTTCTGCAGGTTCGGATCGGCCGAGGACAGCCGCCCGGTCGCCGCGGTGGCCTGGTGGTAGCTGGTGTGCACGCGGCCGGTGCGCGGGTTGACGATCTCGGCGAGCTTCTCGGTGTAGGTCGAGCGCAGCTTGGCCAGGCCGCGGTATTCCAGGATCAGGCGCGGCAACGCATGCTCGTGCGCGATCGCCTCGAGCGCTTCCTCGTTCGTCGACGGCTGCCCGGTCGGCGTCTTGAGCACCGCCGCGAGCTTGAGCTCGTCGAACAGCACAGCCTGCAGCTGCTTGGGCGAGTCCAGGCTGAAGACGTGTCCGGCCAGATCGTGCGCCTGCCCGGTCAGCTCCTGCATGCGGCGCGCAAGCTGCTGGCTCTGCAGCCGCAGCGCCGGCACGTCGACCAGCACGCCGCGCTGCTCCATGCGCGCCAGCACCGGCACCAGCGGCATCTCGATGTCGCGATAGATCGCCTCGAGCCTGGCGTCGGCGGCCAGGCGCGGCCGCAGCGCCTCGTGCAGGCGCAGGGTCACGTCGGCATCCTCGGCCGCGTAGCGCGTCGCGCCGTCGAGGTCGACCTGCGAGAACGGAATCTGCTTGGCGCCCTTGCCGCAGACGTCCTCGTAGTGGATCGTCGTGTAGCCCAGGTGGCGCTTGGCCAGCGTGTCCATGTCGTGGCGCGAGGCGGTCGAGTTCAGCACGTAGGACTCGAGCATGGTGTCCTCGGTCACGCCGCGCACGGCGATGCCGGCGCCGGCCAGCACGTTGATGTCGTACTTGGCGTGCTGGCCGAGCTTGGGCTTGTCCGGATCCTCCAGTAGCGGCTTGAGCGCCGCCAGCACCGCCGTGCGGTCGAGCTGGACCGGCGCGCCCGGATAGTCGTGCCCGAGCGGCACATAGGCGGCGCGGCCGGACTCGACCGCGAAGGACAGCCCGACGATCTCGGCGCGCATCGGATCGATCGAGGTGGTCTCGGTGTCGAACGCGATCAGCGGCGCCGCGCGCAGCTGCTGCAGCCAGTGTTCGAAACGCGCCGGCTCGAGCACCAGCTCGTAGTCGCCCGGCACCGCGGCGCCCTCGGCGATGACCGGCTGCGTCGGCACCGGCAGCAGTCCCGAGACGGCGGACGCGGCATCGGCGCCGGACGCCGCATCGAGCTCCTTGAGCGCGGCGTTGAACTCGTAGCGCCGGTACAGCACGCGCAGCGCGTCGACGTCGCGATCGCGCAGCAGCAGCGAGTCGGGGCCCTGATCGAGCGCGACGTCGGTCTTGATCGTGACCAGCTCGCGCGACAGCGGCAGCTGCGCCAGCGCCTTGCGCAGGTTCTCGCCGATCTTGCCGCCGACCTCGGCGGCGCGGCCGATCACGCCGTCGAGCGAGCCGTATTCGGTCAGCCAGCGCGCGGCGGTCTTGGGCCCGCATTTCTCGACGCCGGGCACGTTGTCGATCGCATCGCCGGTCAGCGCGAGGAAGTCGACGATGCGCTCGGGCGGCACGCCGAACTTGGCGAGCACGCCGTCCACGTCGGTCACGGTATTGGTCATCGTGTTGACCAGGCGCACGTGCGGCGAGACCAGCTGCGCGAAATCCTTGTCGCCGGTGGAGATCGTCACGTCGATGCCGAGCCGCTCGGCCTGCACGGCCAGCGTGCCGATCACGTCGTCGGCCTCGACGCCGGGCACGCACAGGATCGGAAAACCGAGCGCGCCGACGATCTCGAACATCGGCTGCACCTGCGCGAGCAGGTCCGGCGGCGTCGGCGCGCGGTTGGCCTTGTAGGCCGGATACAGCGCATCGCGAAACGTCGGACCGGGCGCGTCACCGACGAAGGCCGCGTACTCGGGCCGCTCCTTGAGCGTGGAGCGCAGCATGTTGACGACGCCGAACAACGCGCCGGTCGGCTCGCCGGCCGCATTCGTCAGCGGCGGCAGCGCGTGGAACGCGCGGAACAGATACGACGAGCCGTCGATCAGGACGAGACGCGGTCGGGTCGACATGGGCATACGCAAGGGACAGCGGGTCCGCAGCTTGGCAAGCCGCGCCGGCGAATGCAAACCGGGCCGCGGCGCGATGACTTCCGCCAGATGAGTCCGCGCGTGGCGCGTGCTAGGGTCGGTGCCGGCCGTCCAAGCACGGGCCGCCGGTCGCCGCCGCTGTCGCCGCGGCCGGCACGTGCGCAGGCGCGCGGCCCGGAGCCGGTCGCGCCGGCGGGTCCGCATGCGGGGGCGTCGGGCGCCTGCCTGGATCACGGACGCATCCTGCCCGGCTCCGAATCGGCGAGACCTTTCATGTCCCATCGCATCCCGCTCATCGCTTCCGCCCTGGCGACCGCCGTCGCACTCGGCGGCTGCAAGCAACCCGATCCGCCTGCGCCGGCACCCACGGCCGCGCAGGCGCCGGCCGCCGTCGCCGAGGTGGCGCGACCGACCAAGCACTACACGATCGAGGACTTCGTCGACACCGTCTCGATCGGCGGCGCCTCGTTCTCGCCGGACGAGCGCCGGATCCTGTTCTCGTCGAACAAGAGCGGCGTCTGGAACGCCTACACGATGTCGGCCGACGGCGGCGACTGGACGCCGGTCACGCAGTCCACGACCGACAACAACAACGCGATCGCCTGGTTCCCGGCCGACGACCGCAAGCTGATCACGCGCGACCAGGGCGGCAACGAGCTCAACCACCTCTACGTGATCGAGGCCGACGGCAGCGAGAAGGACCTGACGCCGGGCGAGAACCTCAAGGCCCAGTTCGCCGGCTTCGACCACGACGGCGGCGCGTTCTACGTGATCACCAACGAGCGCAACCCGAAGTTCTTCGACCTGTATCGCTACGACGCCAAGACCTACGCGCGCGAGCGGCTCTACGAGAACGATGAGGGCTACGAGGTCGGGCCGCTGTCGCGCGACGAGCGCTACCTGGCGCTCGGCAAGAGCCGCACGACCAACGACAACGACCTGTATCTGTACGACCGCCGCGACAAGAAGCTGATCCACCTGTCCAAGCACGAGGGCGACGCCAGCTTCGCCGCACAGGACTTCGCACCGGACGGCGGCAGCCTGCTCTACCTCAGCAACGACGGCAGCGAGTTCCAGCGCCTGCGCCGCTACGTGATCGAGGGCGGCACGCACGAGGACGTGCAGCGCGAGGACTGGGACATCGCGTTCTCGTACTACTCGCACAACGGCAAGTACCGCGTCGCGGCGATCAACGAGGACGGCAGCACGCGCTTCGAGGTCTACGACGCGGCATCCGGCCAGCGCGTCACGCTGCCGAAGCTGCCGACCGGCGAGATCCGCGGCGTCAACATCGGCCGGTCCGAGCAGCGCGCGACGTTCTTCCTCAACGGCGACCGCCAGCCCAACGATCTGTACATCTTCGAGTTCGGCCAGACCGAGCCGAAGCGGCTGACCACGGCGCTGAGTCCGAAGATCGACCCGGCCGACCTGGTCGACTCCAGCGTCGTGCGCTTCAAGAGCTTCGACGGCATGGAGATTCCGAACATCCTCTGGAAGCCGCATCAGGCCACCGCGCAGAGCAAGGCGCCGGCGATCGTCTGGGTGCACGGCGGGCCGGGCGGCCAGACCACGCGCGGCTACAACCCGTTCCTGCAGTACCTGGCCAACAACGGCTACGTGGTGCTCGGCATCAACAACCGCGGCAGTTCCGGCTACGGCAAGACGTTCTTCGCGGCCGACGACGGCAAGCACGGCCGCGAGCCGCTGTGGGACTGCGTGGAGGCCAAGAAGTACCTGCAGAGCCTGGACTACGTCGACGCCGACCGGATCGGCATCGCCGGCGGCAGCTACGGCGGCTACATGACGCTGGCCGCGCTGGCGTTCAAGCCGGACGAGTTCAAGGTCGGCGTGGACATCTTCGGCGTCAGCAACTGGCTACGCACGCTCGAGAGCATCCCGCCGTACTGGGAGAGCTTCCGCGAGGCGCTGTACCAGGAGATCGGCAATCCGCAGACGCAGCGCGACTTCCTGGTCGAGACCTCGCCGCTGTTCCACGCCGACAAGATCACCAAGCCGCTGATCGTGCTGCAGGGCAAGAACGACCCGCGCGTGATCCTGGCCGAGTCCGACGAGATCGTCGCCGCGGTCAAGAAGAACGGCGTGCCGGTCGAGTACGTCGTGTTCGACGACGAGGGTCACGGCTTCACGAAGAAGAAGAACCAGATCGAGGGCTACGGCGCGGTCCTGCGCTTCCTCGATACGCATCTGAAGGGCACACCGGCCACCGGTGGCTGAGCCTGCGGCCCGGGTCCGCGCGCGCTGCGCGGACCCGCGGCCGCCCCCGCCGCGAGGCGGACGGGCTTGATGCATGTCAAATGCGGCCGGCGCAGGCGCCGGGAGAATGCGCGCTCCGCCGACTGCGAGCCCCCGTCCGATGGCCACCGAACTGTTTCGCAAGGGAGACCACCTCTGCGTGGTCTTCAACGACCTGGTCGCGGCGACGACGGCGTACAGGCCAACCAGTTCCTGGTCATGCACGGCGGCCGCTCGGCGCTGATCGATCCGGGCGGGGCCCTGCTCTACACGCCGCTCAGCCTGGCGATGACGCGCTACGTGCAGCCGCGCGACCTGGACTGGATCGTCGCCTCGCATCAGGACCCGGACATCATCGGCTCGGTCGACCGCTGGCTGATGTACACCTCGGCACGCGTGGTCTGCTCGCGGCTGTGGGGCCGCTTCATTCCGCACAGCGTTCCGCACTATCAGAAGGACACCGGCGCCGACCGCTATCTGCTGCTGCCCGACGAGGGCGCCGAGATTCCACTCGGCAACATGGCGCTGCAGGCGATCCCGGCGCACTTCCTGCACAGCGTCGGCAATTTCCAGTTCTACGATCCGATCAGCCGCATCCTGTTCAGCGGCGACCTCGGCGCGTCGATGATCGATGCGCCATACGCACCGATCGCCGACTTCACGCAGCACGTGCCGGCGATGGCCGCGTTCCACCGCCGCTACATGGCGTCGAACCGGGCCTGCCGCTGGTGGGCGCGGCGCGCGCGCAAGCTCGACATCGACATGATCGTGCCGCAGCACGGCCCGCCGATCGCCGGCCACGAGAACGTGCAGCGCTTCATCGACTGGGTCGAAGGACTGGTCTGCGGCGTGGACCTGCTGCCGCTGGAGGAGCCGGTCTTCGCCTGAGCGCCGGGCCGGCCGTACTCGCGTGCCGGACGCGTGCGGCGTCCGACGATCAGCGCTGGTCGGCCAGGATCGCCACGTGCCGGCGGCCGTCGCGGTCGACCCATCCGCGGTACATGCCGTCGGTGTTGAACGGCAGCGCCACCTGGCCCTGCGCGTCGATCGCGATCACGCCGCCGTCGCCGCCGAGCGCGGGTATCGTCTCCATGATCACCGTGCGCGCCGCGTCGGCCAGCGCCTGGCGCCCGTACTCGACGCGCGCACAGATGTCGTGCGCGACCGCTGCGCGGATGAAGAACTCGCCCCAGCCGGTCGCCGAGACCGCGCAGCGCGCGTCGGCATAAGTACCGGCGCCGATGATCGGCGAGTCGCCGACGCGCCCCCAGCGCTTGTTGGTCATGCCGCCGGTCGAGGTCGCCGCGGCGAGCCGGCCGCGTGCGTCGAGCGCGACCGCGCCGACCGTGCCGTAGTGGATCGCGCGACCCTGCGCCGAGGGCTCGCGCTGGGCTTCCTTCTCGATCGCCTCGCGCAGCTGGCGCCAGCGCACGTCGGTGTGGAAATACGACGGCTCGACGAAATCGATGCCCTCGATGCTGCGCCCGAACGCCTCGGCACCCTCGCCGATCAGCATCACGTGCGGCGAACGCTCCATGACCGCCCGCGCCAGCAGGACCGGATTGCGCACGCGCGTCACGCCGGCGATCGCGCCGGCGCGGCGCGTGCTGCCGTCCATGATCGACGCGTCGAGCTCGTTGCGCCCGTCGTGCGTGAACACGGCACCCTTGCCTGCGTTGAAATGCGGCGAGTCCTCGAGCGCGACCACCGCACGCGCGACCGCGTCGACCGCGCTGCCGCCGGCCTCCAGCACGCCGTAGCCGGCATCGAGCGCACGGCGCAGATCGGCCTTGACCGAGGCCTCGATCTCGGGCGTCAGGGTCGAGCGGATCACGCCCGCGCCGCCGTGGATCGCCAGGACCGGCCGCGTCGCGGCCGTCTCGGCATGAGCATCGGGGGAGGACACGGTCGCAGCGGTCATCAGGATCATCCCGTAAGAAAAGGGCAGGAACGCGGCGGCGAGCGCGCGGCCGGGAACGGTCATCGCGCGCTCAGGGCTGCAGCGCTTTCTCGAGCGCCGGCCAGACGTTGTCGAGCAGCCGCGGCTGGGCTGCCGCGGTCGGATGCAGGCCGTCGGCCTGCATCAGATCCGGATCGAGCGCGACCCCGTCGAGCAGGAACGGGACCAATGGCAGCTTGAAATCGCCCGCCAAGTCACGATACATCGCTCTCAGGCTGTCGCGATATTGCGGCCCGTAGTTGACCGGAATCTCGATGCCGAGCAGCAGCACGCGCGCGCCGGACTGGTGGATCTGCTCGACGATGCGGCGCAGGTTCTCGCGCGGCGCGGCGATCGGCAGGCCGCGCAGCGCATCGTTGGCGCCGAGTTCGACGACGACCAGCGCCGGCTCGTGTTCGGCCAGCAGCTTGGGCAGGCGCGCCAGTCCGCCGGCGGTGGTTTCGCCGCTGATCGACGCGTTGACGACCTCGCGCGGCGCCGGCGCGGCCCGCAGGCGCGCCTCGAGCAGGCTGACCCAGCCGGACGCGATCGGAATGCCGTATGCGGCCGACAGCGAGTCGCCGAGCACCAGCACCGGCCCGGTCCGTAGCGGGGCCGCCGGCACCGGCAGCGGCGCCAATATCCCCACCAGCAGCATCACCCACAGGAAACCTCGCAGCATGACCTTCGATTCCGACACCGTCCTGAGTGCCCAGAAGCTTAGCAAAGCCGTCGACGGCCCCGACGGGCGCCTGACGATCCTCGAGGAGGTCAGCCTGTCGGTCGCGCGCGGCGCCAGCCTCGCGATCGTCGGCGCATCCGGCTCCGGCAAGACGACCCTGCTCGGCCTGCTGGCCGGCCTGGACCGGCCGACCGGCGGCGCGGTCACGCTGGACGGCGAGCGCCTGGACACGCTCGACGAGGAAGCCCGCGCGCGGCTGCGGCGCCGGCTGGTCGGCTTCGTGTTCCAGTCGTTCCACCTGCTGCCGGCGCTGAGCGCCGAGGAGAACGTCATGCTGCCGCTGGAACTGGAAGGCCGCGACGATGCGCGCGAGCGCGCGCAGCAGGCGCTCGGCGACGTCGGCCTCGGCAAGCGCCTGCACCACTATCCGCATCAGCTCTCCGGCGGCGAGCAGCAGCGCGTCGCGCTGGCGCGCGCGTTCGTGCACGGCCCGGCCCTGCTGTTCGCCGACGAACCGACCGGCAACCTCGACCAGCGCACCGGCGCGGCGATCACCGACCTGCTGTTCGCGATGAACGGCGAGCACGCGACCACCCTGGTCCTGGTCACGCACGACCCCAAGCTCGCCGCACGCTGCGCGCGTACCGTGCACATGCGCGACGGACGCCTGATCGAGGACGCCGCATGAAGCCGGTCGTATTCGCTGCGCGCAGCCTGCGCCGCGAGTTCCGCCACGGCGAGCTGGCCACGCTGGCCGCGGCCCTGGTGCTGGCGGTCGCGGCGCTGGGCGCGGTCGGCACGCTCGCGGCGCGCGTCGAGCGCGCGATCGTCGCCTCGGCCGCCGAACTGCTCGGCGGCGACCTCGGCGTCAGCGCACGGCGCAGTGCCCTGCCCGAGGACTTCGTCGACGAGGCGCGCCGCAACGGCCTGGCGACCAATCGCATCGTCGAGTTCTCGAGCGTGGTCTTCTCCGGCGACGCCAGCCAGTTCACCGAGATCCGTGCGGTCGACCCCGCATTCCCGCTGCGCGGCGCGCTCAGCGTGCGCGGCGCCGACGGCAGCGCGCGCGCGGCAGCGGCGCCTGCACCCGGCGAGGTCTATGCCGACCGCGCGGTCCTGGTCGGCCTCGGCCGCAGCGTCGGCGAGCGCCTGCAGATCGGCGGCCGCGATCTGGCGATCGCCGGCGAGATCGTCAATGCGCCGGGCGGCTCGGTGTTCCAGTTCGCGCCGACCGTGCTGATGAGCCTGGCCGATGCCGACGCGGCCGGACTGCTCGGCCCCGGCAGCCGCGCCAGCTACCGGCTGCTGGTCGCCGGCGACGCACCGGCGGTCGACCGCTATGCGGCCTGGGCACGCGAGCACCTGCCGCCGGCCGCGCGGCTGACCAGCGTCGAGGACGCCCAGCAGAATCTGCGCTCCGCTTTCGAGCGCGGCGAGAGCTTCCTGCGGCTGGCGGCCCTGCTCGCCGCCCTGCTCGCCGGCATCGCGGTCGCGCTGGCCGCGCAGCGCTTCTCGCGGCGCAAGACCGAGGAAGTCGCCCTGCTGCGCTGCCTCGGCGCCAGCCGCGGCGAGATCGTGCTGGCGCTGACGCTGGAACTGGCCCTGCTCGCGGTGCCGGCCTGCCTGATCGGCGCGGCGCTCGGCCTCGGCCTGCAGGAGGCGGCCTTCGCGTTCGCGCGCGAGCTGCTGCCCGGCGCGGTGCCCGCGCTGCCATGGGGACCGTCGCTGTCGGCGTTCCTGATCGGCCTGGCGGTGCTGTTCGGCTTCGCGCTGCCGCCGTTGCTGCGCCTGCGCGACGTCGAGCCGATGCGCGTGTTCCGGCGCGACGTCGACACGCGGATTCGCCGCTTCGACGCGCTGTACCTGCTGCCGTTCGCGGTCGGCGCGCTGCTGATCCTGATCGAGAGCGGATCGGGCCGCCTGGCCGGCGTGCTCGGCGGCGGCCTGCTCGGCGTCGCGCTCGCCACGCTCGCGGTCAGCCTGCTGCTGCTCAAGCTGCTGCGCGCCGGCGGTCGCCGCCTGCCCGGCGCGCTGCGCTTCGGCCTGGCCAACCTGGTGCGGCGGCGCGCGCTGACGCTGATCCAGGTCGGCGCGCTCGCGCTCAGCCTGACCGCGCTCGACCTGCTCGCGGTGATCGGTCCTTCGCTGCTCGAGCGCTGGCGCGCCGACCTGCCGACCGACACGCCGAACTACTTCGTGCTGAACGTGCAGCCGGACCAGCGCCGGGACTTCGAGGCGCGCCTGGACGGGCTGGGCGCGCGCAACCTCAGCCTGCTGCCGCTCGCGGCCGGCAAGCTGGTTGCGATCAACGGCCAGCCGCCGCGCGCCGCCGACTACGCCGACGAACGCGCCGGCAACTGGATCGAAGGCGAGGTGCGGGTGTCCTGGAGCGCCGAGGTGCCGCCGTCCAACCGCATCGTGCAGGGCACCTGGCACGGCGACCCGGCCACGCCGCAGCTGTCGGTCGATCAGAGCTGGTTCGAGATGTTCAAGCTCGCGCTCGGCGACACGATGACGCTGCGCATCGGCGACCAGGAGGTCACCGCGACGGTGTCGAGCGTGCGCGAAGTCGACTGGAGCTCGTTCCGCGTCAACTTCTTCATGATGCTCGATCCGGCGCACGGCGACGCGTTGCCGCACAGCTTCATCGCGAGCTTCCATCTGCCGCCCGATTCGGCGGGTCTGGCCGAGCTGTCGCGCGCACTGCCGAACGTCTCGCTGGTCGACATCAATGCGATCCTCGACCGCGTGCGCGACATCATCGACCGGGTCTCCTCGGCGGTGACCTGGGTGCTCGGCTTCAGCCTGATCGCCGGCCTGCTGGTGCTGCTGGCCGCGCTCGCGGCGACCGCCGACGAGCGCCGGTTCGAGATCGCGCTGCTGCGTACGCTCGGCGCCAACAACGGCCAGCTCAATGCGGCCGTGCTCGGCGAGTTCGCGGCGCTCGGCCTGCTCGCCGGCGTCGTCGCGGCCGGCGGCGCCGCGCCACCGGCATCGCGCTGGCGCGCACGGTGTTCCGCCTGCCCGACTACTGGCCGCCGCTCGGCACGCTCGGCGCGATCGCGATCGCCTCGACCGTGCTGGTCATGCTGGCGGGCCTGGCCGGCACGCGGCGCATCGCGCGGACGCCGCCGGTGATGGTGCTGCGCGGCGCGAGCTGAAGGCCGGCCTCACCCAGGACCGTCCATCGAACAGTCACCTGGCCCGGCGATCCGGAAAGGGATCGCCCGGCGGCCGATCGCGTCGACGCGCGACCGTCCGCAGCGCCGGCGAGCGCTGGAGTTCACCGATCCGGGTGTCCGATCGAGCGTCGAGCCGCGCGGGGCGCCGGCGATCGCTGCGCGCCGCCGAGTCAGAGCGCCTCGAGCGGCAGCCTCAGCACGAACTCCGCGCCGCCGCGTTCGCGGTTGGCGGCACGCACGCTGCCGCCGTGTTCCTCGGCGATCTTCTTGACGACGGCCAGGCCCAGTCCGGTGCCTTTCTCCTTGCTGGTCGTGTACGGCTCGAACCAGCGCTCGCCGAAATCGGCCGGCAGGCCGGGGCCGTTGTCGGCGACCACCAGGTCGACCCAGTCGCCGCCGTCGGCGTGCAGCGTGCGCGTGGCGACCTGGATCTGCGGCTTGAGCTCCTCGCCGACCGCCTCCAGCGCGTTCTTGAGCAGGTTGTGCAGGGCCTGGCGCAGCCGCACCGCGTCGGCGCGCACCAGCGGCTCGCCCTCGGCGAGATCGCGCGTCAGCGCGATGCGCTGGTCGTTCGCATAGAGGTCGAGCACCTCGTCGAGCAGGGCGTGCAGCGCGATCGGCTGGGTCGACAGCTGCGGCGGCCGCGCGTAGTCGCCGAACGCGTTGACCATCGTCTTGAGCGCCTCGACCTGGCTGACGATCGTGTGCGTCGCGCGGTCGAGCAGCTCGGCGTCGTCGGGTGGCATGCGGCCGAGGAAGCGGCGGCGCAGCCGCTCGGCCGCGAGCTGGATCGGCGTCAGCGGATTCTTGACCTCGTGCGCGAGGCGCCGTGCGACCTCGCCCCAGGCGGCGTCGCGCTCGGCGCGGTTGAGCACGGTCAGGTCGTCGAAGACGGCGACGAATCCGGCATCGCCCGGCAGGGCAGCGCCGCGCAGCATCAGTACGCGGCGGCCGCTCTCGGTCTCGATGACCAGTTCCTCGCGCCACTCGCGCAGCCGCTCGCGCAGGTGCCGGGCCAGCGGCTCGATGAAGCCGGCCAGCTGCGGCCACTGGCGGCGGATCTCGGCCAGCGAGCGGCCGTTCGCACGCGACAGGTTCACGCCGAGGATCGTCTCGGCGGCGTGGTTGGCGATGCGCAGCGCGCCGTCGCGATCGAAGCCGAGCACGCCGGCCGACAGGCGCTCGAGCACCGCCTCGAGCCAGCCGCGCTGCTGCTCGGTCTCCTGCGCGCTGCTGCGCGCGTGCGCGCCGGCCAGTTCGAGGTCGCGCGTCATCTGCGCGAACGAGCGGACCAGGAAGCCGAGCTCGTCGTTGCTGGCCGGCGGCAGCGGCGTGTCGTAGCGGCCGGCGCCGACCGCACGCGTCGCCGCGACGAGGCGGCCGACCGGTGCGACCAGGCGGCGCGCGACGCCGAATGCGGCCAGCACCGCGAACAGCACCGACAGCAGCAGCACGAAGCTCAGGATCAGCGCGAACGTCAGCTTCAGCGAGCCGCGCAGGAACTTCAGCTGCTGGTACTGGAACGTCGCGGTCTCGACGCTGCGCGTCAGCGGCTGCAGTCGCTCGGGCAATGCGAACAGCGCCTGCAGCAGCCGCTCGTTGCCGGGACGCGTGCCGCCGATGCGTAGCACGACACGCACCGCGAGCAGATCGCCGAGCGGCTCGGACGCGGCGTAGCGGCCCTCGGCCGACAGCCGCAGCAGCAATGCCGCGTCCGGCAGCGGCGGATCGAGGAAGCGCGGATCGGAGCTGGCGGTCGCCAGGATCCGGCGGTCGCTGCCGAAGACCGTCAGCTCCAGCGCGTCGAGGCGGTCGATCGCCGTGTCGACCAGGCCCTGCAGCTCGCCTTCGGACACGCCCTCCAGATCGCGCGCGACCAGACTGGTGTCGAGCTCGGCGCTCTGCATGCGCTCGTCGATCACGATGCGCGCGATTTCCAGCGCATCGTCGAGCGAGCGCTCCAGCGGCAGGTTGAACCAGGTGTCGACGGTCGCGTTGAGGAAGCGCAGCGCGAAGCCGTACACGACCACCACCGGCGGCACCGCGAGCAGCACCAGCATGATCAGCAAGCGGCGGGTCAGCCGCGCCGCCGGCGCCTCGCGCGAAAGATCGGCGCGCAGGCGCCACAGCCGGTGGCCGATCGCGGCCGCGAGCGCCGCCAGCGCGAGCAGCGCGCCGCCGAGCACCCACGGATACTGCCGTGCCAGCGCGGCATTGCCGCCGGTCGCCTCCTCGGCGAGCTTGAGCGAGGCGAGCAGCAGCGCCAGCACCGCGACGGCCGGCAGCACGCGGCGCCAGAACACGATCAGCCAGCGCCGATAGGCCATGCGTACTCCGCCGATCGCAGGTGCCAGGCCGGCTCGAACAGCGCCGGCAGTCGCAGCGGGCCCGGCAATGCCGAGCGCTCCAGGCCGACCTGCACGCGGGCCCGGCCGGCGACCTGGCGCGGCGAGTCGCCGTCCAGCGGCAGGTGCAGCACGCGCAGTCCGTCGAGCAGGGCCGCCGACGCCGCATAGCTGCGCAGCACGCGGCCGCTGTCCGGATCGCGCAGCAGATAGCGGCGCGACAGCGGGAAGTAGCGCAGTTCGATGCGGCGCCGGATCGGCGTGGCATCGACGTGCACGTCGACCTTGAACGTCAGCGGGATGCCGCGTCCAGCGCATCGCTCATCGGGCCGCTGAGGCGGCAGTCCAGCGCCAGCTCGAGCGTCGTGCCGTCCACCGCCGGAATGAAGCGGGCGCCGCGCACGACCAGCTCGCCGGGCGCCTGCTCGTGCACGAGCGCGCAGCCGGCCAGCAGCAGCGCGAGCGCGCCGGCGCTAGCGAGACTTGTCCAGGACCGCATAGTAGAAACCGTCCATGCCGCCCTCACCCGGCAGGTTCTGCCGCCCCGCGCCGGCGGCCAGGCCGAATCGGTCCGGCAGCGGCGACGCGCTCGCATTGTCGTGGGCGTCCAGGAATTGCGCCAGCACGGCCTGGTTCTCGATGCGCAGCAGCGAGCAGGTCGCATAGACCAGCCGCCCGCCGGGCGCCAGCAGCGGCCACAGTGCGTCGAGCAGCCGGCGCTGCGTCGCGGCCAGCGGCGCCAGATCGGCGGCGCGCCGGTGCAGCTTGACGTCGGGCTGGCGGCGGACGATGCCGGTCGCCGAGCACGGCGCGTCGATCAGGATGCGGTCGAACGCCTGCCCGTCCCACCAGCGCTCCGGCTGCGCCGCGTCGCCGGCGCGCACGCTCGCTCCGAGGCCGAGCCGGCGCAGGTTCTCGTCGATGCGCGGCAGCCGCGCCGCATCGCGATCGAGCGCGAGCAGCGCGACGTCGGCGCGCTCCAGTGCATGGGCGGCCTTGCCGCCGGGCGCCGCACAGGCGTCGAGCACGCGCAGACCGTCGCGCAGCTCGAGCAGATCGGCCACGCGCTGCGCGGCGCCGTCCTGCACGGAAAACCATCCTTCCGAATAGCCCGGCAGGCGCGTCACGTCCTGGCTGTGCTCGAGCACGAGCGCATCAGGCAGGCCCTCGGGTGCCTGCGCCGCTACGCCGGCGTCCTCGAAACGCGCCAGCAGCGCAGCGCGTTCGGTCCGGCGCCGGTTGACGCGCAGCGTCAGCGCGGCCTGGCGGTTGTTGGCGGCGAGGATCGCCTCGGCCTGCTCCGGCCAGTCGGCCGCGATCGCGTCGATCAGCCAGCGCGGATGGGCGTGGCGCGAGACCGGATCGCGGTCGAGCCGCGCTTCCAGCGCAGCGCGCTCGCGCAGGAAGCGCCGCAGGATCGCGTTGACGAGGCCGGCATGGCGCGGCTGCCCGAGCAGGCGCGCCGCCTCGACGCAGGCGGCGACGACCGCATAGGCCGGCAGATCGAGCACGGCCAGCTGCACGAAGCCCACGACCAGCAATGCGCGCAGCTCGCGCGCGCGTGGCGGCAGCGGCTTGTCGAGCAGCGCCGCGGCCGCCGCGTCCCAGCGCAGCCAGCCACGCGCCGATTCGAACAGCATCGCCGCCAGCAGCGCGCGGTCGCGCGGATCGGCGATGCCGCTCGAGGCGGCCGCCAGTTCGGTCCGCAGCGAGACGCCGTCGAGCGCGATCCGCGCCAGCGCGCGCGCCGCGTGCGCCCGCAGCGGCGCGCCGTCGCTCACGGGATCGAACCCGCAGCGGACTTCAGCTCGGGACGCGCGTTCAGATAGTCGCGCACCGCGATGCGGCGGCCGCCGGCGCGCTGCACGTCGAGGATGCGCAGCACGCCTTCGCCGCAGGCCACCTCGATGCCGGCCGGGCCGGCCGCGAGCACCTGTCCCGGCGATGCCGCGTGCGGCACGTCGATTGCGCGTGCCGACCAGATGCGCAAGCGTTCGCCGCCGATGTCGGCCTCGGCGACCGGCCACGGATCGAACGCGCGCACGGTCCGCTCCAGCGCCGCCGCGGGCAGCGACCAGTCCAGCCGTGCCTCGGCCTTGTCGAGCTTGTGCGCATAGGTCACACCGTGCTCGGCCTGGGCCTGCGCAGCCGGCAATCGGCCGTCGAGCAGGCGCGCGAGGCCGTCGGCCAGCACCTCGGCGCCGAGCACGGCCAAGCGGTCGTGCAGGCTGCCGCCGGTCTCGTCGGGACCGATCGGCGTGCGCCGCTCGAGCAGTACCGGTCCGGTGTCCAGGCCGGCCTCCATGCGCATCAGATCCACGCCGGTCTCGGCATCGCCGGCCAGCAGCGCGCGCTGGATCGGCGCGGCGCCGCGCCAGCGCGGCAGCAGCGAGGCATGCACGTTCCAGCAGCCGCGCTTCGGGATCGACAGGACCCTGCGCGGCAGGATCAGTCCATAGGCGACGACGATCATCAGATCCGGCGCCAGCGCGCGCAGGCGTGCCTGGGCGTCAGGATCGCGCAGGGTCTCGGGTTGCTCGACCGGAATCTGCGCGGCCAGCGCGGTCTGCTTGACCGGCGAGGCGGCCAGCTGGCGGCCTCGCCCGGCCGGGCGGTCCGGTTGCGTGTAGATGGCCACGACGTCGACCGGCGCGCGCAGGCAGGCCTGCAGACACGGGACGGCGAACTCCGGTGTCCCGGCGAACACCAGGCGCAGACGCTCGGACATGGCGCGGATCAGGCGCTGGCGGCGGCAGGCGCGGGGCTGTGCCGGCGCTGCTTTTCGAGCTTCTTGCGGACCAGTTCGCGCTTGAGCGGCGACAGGTAGTCGACGAACAGTTTTCCGGCCAGATGGTCCATCTCGTGCTGGATGCACACGGCGAGCAGACCGTCGGCGTCGAGCGTGAACGGCACGCCGTCGACGCCCTGCGCCTCGACGCGGACGCGGTCGGCGCGGTCGACGTCGGCATAGATGCCGGGCACCGACAGGCAGCCTTCCTGATAGGTCTGGCTGCCCTCGCGCTCGACGATCTTCGGATTGATCAGGACCAGCGGCTGGTCCTTGGTGTCGGAGATGTCGATGACCAGCAGCTGGCGATGCACGTCGACCTGGGTCGCGGCCAGTCCGATGCCGGGCGCCTGGTACATCGTCTCGAACATGTCGGCGACCAGTTGCTTGAGCGCCGGGTCGAACGCGGTCACCGGCTCGGCGCGGGTGCGCAGCCGGGGATCGGGGAATTCGAGGATCGTCAGCAGGCTCATGGCGTGAAAGGTGCTCCGAGAAGGACAGATGCGGGCGAACGCAGCGGCTCACAAGCGTGAGCGCGCCCGCAACGGTCGGAAAGCCGCATTTTGCCGGCTTTGGGCGGGATCGCAAAGCCGTCTCGATTTCGGGAACGGCGTCATTCTCTACCCTGAACAGTTGGGCTACACTCGCGCGGCCATTGGGGAATCAGGTAATTGGCCGCCATGCTTAAAAAACTACTTCCAGTTGCAGCTGGATTGCTGGTCGCATTCGCCGCCTATGCCGCGACGGTGGAGCTCGCCGACCAGCACCCTGCGCGCTATACCGTCAAGAAGGGCGACACGCTCTGGGACATCTCGGCGCGGTTCCTCAAGAAGCCGTGGCTGTGGCCGGAGATCTGGCAGGTCAATCCGCAGGTGCGCAATCCCCACCTGATCTATCCCGGCGACGAGCTCGTGCTCGGCCTCGGATCGAACGGTCCGGGCCTGTCGGCGATCCGCGCGCGCGCGACGCCGGTCGACGAAGCGGTGCCGCCGATTCCGCTGTCGCACATCAAGCAGTTCCTGACCCATACGCGCATTCTCGACGACGAGGAGTTGCGCAATGCGCCGCACGTGGTCGGCATCGAGGAGGATCGCCTGCGCGGCACCAGCGGCCAGCTGGTCTACGTGCGCGGCCTCGACGCGCAGCCGGGCCAGCGGCTGGCGCTGGTGCGACCGATCGGCCGCTATTACGACACGCCGCCCGACGTGAAGGGCGACCCGCAGAAGATCCACCGCCAGGAGCGCGATGCGCGCGACGGCCGCCGCGCCCTGCTGTGGCGGCATGGCCCGCACGAGTTCTCGCTGAAGGGCCGCGTGCGCTTCCTCGGCTACGAGATGCTCGACTACGCGACCGTGGAGGTCACGCGCGCCGGCAATCCGGCCTCGGTCCTGGTCGGCGAGGCCGATTTCGAGGTGCGCCCCGGCGACTTCGTGCTGCCGATCGAGGAACGCCCCTACGACGACGAGTACGTGCCGCATCCGCCCGGGTCCGTGCCCGACGGCATGCGCGTGATCGCGTTCACCGACGCGCTCAATGCGGTCGGTCCCAAGCAGGTGGTCGCGCTGTCGCGCGGCGCCGAGAACGGCGTCGAGAACGGCCAGGTCTATTCGATCTACCACAGCGGCGAGACCGTCGTGGACCGCACCGACTATCCCGAGAACGGCGCACGCAAGTTCTTCAACCCGAAGGACGCCAAGGTGGAGCTGCCGCCCGAGTTCGTCGGCCACGTGCTGGTCTTCCGCACGTTCGACCAGGTCAGCTACGGCCTCGTGATGGACACGGTCAAGCCGATCCGCATCGACGACTGGCTGCACGATCCCGATTCGACGCCCTGACCGCGTCACGCTGACTGCGGCGCCGCGACGGCGCCCGAACGCGACGCGCCGGCCGACGCCGGCGCGCGCGACTGCTGCCGCTGCCGCCGCGCGATCGCGCAACCGCGTGCGCCGTCGCGATTCGTGCGACGGGCGCTGGCTAGACTGGCCGGCATGGACGCGAACGCCACCCCCATGGATGCCTGGCTGATCCTGCTGCGCGCACCCGGACTGGGCCCGGCGCGCCTGCGCCGGCTGCTGGACCGCCACGGCGACGCCGCCGGCGTGCTCGACGCGCTGCGCCGGCGCGGCGACGAGGAAGCCGGCGAGGCGGCGCGCGCCTGGGCCTGCGCACCCGACGCCGACGCGATCGCCGCCGACCGCGCCTGGCTGGCCGAGCCGCAGCACCATCTGATTGCGTGCACCGACCCGGACTTTCCACCGCTGCTGCGCGCGATACCGGGCGCGCCGGCCGCGCTGTACGTCGCCGGCGAGCCGACGCGGCTGTGGATGCCGCAGGTCGCCGTCGTCGGCAGCCGCAACGCCGGCGCCGGCGGTCTGGCGACCGCACGCAGTTTCGCGCGCGCACTGGCCGGCGCCGGCTTCACGGTGACCAGCGGCCTGGCCGAGGGCATCGACGGCGCCGCGCATGCCGCCGCGCTCGACGCCGGCGGCTGCACGATCGCGGTGCTCGGCACCGGGCCGGACCAGGTCTATCCGCGCGCAGCACCGCGAGCTGGCGGCGCGAATCGGCGCGGCCGGCGCCCTGGTCAGCGAGTTCCCGCCGGGCACGACCGGGCGCGCCGAGCATTTCCCGCGCCGCAACCGCATCATCGCCGGGCTCTCGCTGGGCACCCTGGTCGTCGAGGCCGGCATCAAGTCCGGCTCGCTGATCACCGCGCGCTACGCGATGGAACAGGGCCGCGAGGTCTTCGCGATCCCCGGCTCGATCCACAACCCGCTCGCACGCGGCTGCCATCAGCTGATCCGCGACGGCGCCAAGCTGACCGAGACGGTCGAGGAGCTGATCGGCGAACTCGCACCGCTGGCCGGCGAGCTCGGCGATCACCTGCGCGGCCGGCTCGCCGCGCCGCGCTCGCGGCGACCGCGGCGACGGCCCAGTCCGCGACGCCGCAGGGCCGCAGCGAGGACCCCGACTACGCCAGGCTGCTCGACGCGCTCGGCCACGACCCGGTGACGATCGACGTGCTCGCGCAGCGCACCGGCCTGCCGGTACCGTCGCTGTCCTCGATGCTGCTCGTGCTCGAGATGGAGGGCACAGTCGACAGCCAGAGCGGCGGTCGTTACGCGCGCCGTGCCGCATCGTAGATGCGCTCGCGCATCTTATTGAGCCAGCTCACAAATTCGCCTTGCGGTCGGGCAGCCGGGCTTGACAGCCCGGAGTCGGCGTGTTTCCACTGAATATAGAGCGCCGATGCCAGCCGGCATCGGACACCTCCCCCGACAACGATTTCCGCACGGTCCGGATACCGGGCGGCGACACCGCGCCAGAGCGGTGCGACAGGAAAAAAATGGCCAAGAATCTGCTCATCGTCGAATCGCCCGCCAAGGCCAAGACGATCAACAAATACCTCGGCAAGGACTTCGAGGTCCTCGCCTCGTACGGCCACGTGCGCGATCTGGTGCCCAAGGAGGGCGCGGTCGATCCCGAGCACCAGTTCCGGATGAACTACGAGCTGATCGACAAGAACGAGAAGCACGTCGCCGCGATCGCCAAGGCCGCAGCCAAGGCCGAAGCCCTGTATCTGGCGACCGACTTGGATCGCGAAGGCGAGGCGATCTCCTGGCACATCGCCGAGATTCTGCGCGAGCGCCACCTGCTCGACGGCAAGAAGCTGCACCGGGTCGTGTTCTCGGAGATCACGCCGCGCGCGATCAAGGAAGCCGTCGCCAATCCGCGGCCGCTGTCGATGGACCTGGTCAACGCGCAGCAGGCGCGCCGCGCGCTCGACTACCTGGTCGGCTTCAATCTGTCGCCGGTGCTGTGGCGCAAGGTGCAGCGCGGCCTGTCGGCCGGTCGCGTGCAGTCGCCGGCATTGCGCATGATCGCCGAGCGCGAGGAGGAGATCGAGGCGTTCAAGGCGCGCGAGTACTGGACGATCGAAGCGGACTGCGCGCATCCCGATCAGGCGTTCAAGGCGCGACTGCTGACGCTGCGCGGCAAGAAGTTCGAGCAGTTCGACCTCACCAACGAGGCGGACGCGCTCGCCGCGCGCACCGCGCTGGAGCGGTCGGCGCAGGGCCGCCTGGTCGTCGCCAACGTCGAATCGAAGGAACGCAAGCGCCGCCCGTCACCGCCGTTCACGACCTCCACGCTGCAGCAGGAGGCCGCGCGCAAGCTCGGCTTCACGACCAGCCGCACGATGCGCCTGGCGCAGCAGTTGTACGAAGGCGTCGCGCTCGGCGACGAGGGCGTGGTCGGCCTGATCACCTATATGCGTACCGACGCGGTGTCGCTGTCGGCCGACGCGATCACCGAGCTGCGCGAGGTGATCGGCCGCGATTTCGGGCCGCGCGCGCTGCCCGAGCAGCCGCACGTCTACCGCAACAAGTCCAAGAACGCCCAGGAGGCGCACGAGGCGATCCGCCCGACGTCCGCCGCGCACCGCCCGAAGGAGGTCGCGCAATACCTGAGCGACGAGCAGCGCAAGCTCTACGAACTGATCTGGAAACGCGCGCTGGCCAGCCAGATGCAGCACGCGACGCTCAATACCGTCAGCGTCGACCTCGATGCCGGCGGCGACTCGATGTTCCGCGCCAGCGGTACCACGGTCGTCGATCCGGGTTTCCTCGCCGTCTACGAGGAAGGCCGCGACCAGAAGAACGCCGAGGACGAGGACGAGGGCCGCAAGCTGCCCAAGATGGCGCTCGGCGAGGCCGTGCCGCTGGCCGCGATCGAGGCCGACCAGCACTTCACCGAGCCGCCGCCGCGCTATTCGGAAGCCTCGCTGGTCAAGGCGCTGGAGGAATACGGCATCGGCCGTCCGTCGACCTACGCCAGCATCATCCAGGTGCTGCAGAACCGCGAGTACGTGATCCTCGACAACCGCCGGTTCCGGCCGACCGACGTCGGCCGCGCGGTCGCCAAGTTCCTGGCGGGCCATTTCACGCAGTACGTCGATTACGACTTCACCGCCAAGCTCGAGGACGAGCTCGACGCGGTCAGCCAGCGGGGAGGAGGACTGGGTCCCGCTGCTAGAGAAGTTCTGGAAGCCGTTCAAGGCCCAGGTCGACGACAAGAACGAGAGCGTGGACCGCTCCGAGGCGACCGGCGCGCGCGAGCTCGGCGTCGACCCGGTCAGCGGCAAGCCGGTGCAGGTGCGCCTGGGCCGCTACGGGCCGTTCGCGCAGATCGGGACCAAGGACGACGAGGAGAAGCCCACGTTCGCCTCGCTGCGGACCGGGCAGAGCATGCACACGATCACGCTGGCCGAGGCGCTGGAGCTGTTCAAGCTGCCGCGCGTGCTCGGCACCGCCGAGGATGGCGAGACGATCAGCGTCGGCATCGGCCGCTTCGGCCCGTTCGTCAAGCAGGGCAGCACCTACGCCTCGCTCAAGAAGGAGGACGATCCGTACACGATCGACCTCGAGCATGCGCGCACGCTGATCCGCGAGAAGCTCGAGGCCGCCGCCAACCGCATCATCCGCGACTTCGGCGACGGCATTCAGGTGCTGAACGGCCGCTACGGCCCGTACATCTCCGACGGCAACAAGAACGCGCGCATTCCCAAGGATCGCGAGCCGGCTTCGCTGACGCTGGCCGAATGCACCGAGCTGCTCGCCGCGGCGCCGGACCGCCCCAAGCGCGGCGGCCGCTTCGGCAAGGGCCGCAAGACCGACAGCGCGACTACCGAGGCGGCTGCCAAGAAGACGGCCGCCAAGAGCGCCAAGGCGCCGGCCAGGACCGCGGCGAAGAAAACAGCCTTGAAGAAGACCGCCGCCAAGAAGGCGACGGCGAAGAAGGCGACGGCAAAGAAAGCGGTCAAGAAGGCCGCCGCGAAGACTCGGCCCGGCTGAGGCCGGCCGGCGACCCCGACGCGCCCGGCGACGTCATGTCCGACCTGCTCGAGCCCGCACTGACGGCCCTGCGCGCGGGCGGCGTCGTCGCCTATCCGACCGAGGCCGTCTACGGCCTCGGCTGCGACCCGCACGATGCACGCGCCTGCGAGCGGCTGTTCGCGCTCAAGCAACGGCCGCGCACGCAGGGTGTGCTGCTGATCGGCGCCGATCTGGACCAGGTGTTCGCCTACGTCGACCTGGCCGCGGTGCCCGAGGACGCCCTGCTACGCGTACGCGCGACCTGGCCGGGGCCGTATACCTGGGTGTTCCCGGCCGGCCCGGCCGCGCCGGCCTGGATCCGCGGCGACCATACCGGCATCGCCGTCCGCGTGACCGCGCATCCGATCGCGGCCGAGCTGTGCCGCCGGTTCGGCGCGGCCCTGGTGTCGACCAGCGCGAACCGGCACGGTGCGGCGCCGGCGCGCAGCGCCGCCGAAGTGCAGGCGGCGTTCGGCGCCGAGCTCGACGCCGTCGTCGACGGACCGCTCGGCGGACTCGGCCAGCCGACCGAGATCCGCGACGTGCTGAGCGGCGCCGTGCTGCGCGGCTGAGGCTTCGCCGCTCAGGCGGACCGCATGAAGCCCAGATCGCTCTGATCGAACGCCGGCAGGTTCGGGAACAGCGAGGACAGCTGTCCCGGATCGACGCCGAACCAGCGCGCCAGCGTCGCGCCGTACTGGTCGACCGCGATGCGCGGAATCAGATTGCCGTCGCCGGCGAAGTCGGCGCTGCCGGCGGCCAGGTCGGGCACCTGGCCGAAGATGCGCCGGCCCTGCACGGCGCCGCCGAGCACGAACAGGTGGTTGCCCCAGCTGTGATCGGATCCGTCGCCGTTGCTGGTCAGCGAGCGGCCGAACTCCGAGACGGCGAACGTCGTCACCTGCTGCGCGACGCCGAGCTCGAGCGTCGCGGCGTGGAATGCGTGCAGCGCGCGCGACAGCCCGGCCAGCAGCTCGGGCTGGTCGGCCATCTGCGCATCGTGCGTGTCGAAGCCGCCGAGCGAGCAGAAGAAAATCTGGCGGCGATGACCGAGCGCCTCGCGCGCCGCGATCAGCTCGGCGGCACGGCGCAGCTGGCTGCCGAGCGCGTGCGCGAAGCGATCGGCCGCCGGCGCGCCGACCGCCGGCGGTGCCGGAAACGCGGTCGCCAGCGGCGGCACTGCCGCGAGCACGCCCTGCAGCGTGCGGTAGTCGTCGATCGCGTCCTTCAGCGACAGACGATAGGTATCGGCCAGCAGATTGACCTGGGACTGCGCGAGCAAGGCCTCGAACTCGGCCGCCGCGACCGGATCGCGATCGTTCTCGACCGCGCGGATCGTGCCGGTGTCGACGGTCAGACTCTGCGCGCGGCGGCCGACCTGGAACGCATTGGAACCGGCCAGCGACAGGTTCATCGCGACCGTCGCCTGCGGATTGGCACCGTCGTGGAGCAGATCGGCGATGCGTCCGCCCCAGCCGCTGGCCGGGGTCGGATCGACCGGCGAGCGCACCTCCAGGCTCTGCCAGAAGTCCTGCTGGTCGTTGTGCGAGAACAGCTGCGGCGGCAGGCGCGCGCTGCCCTGGTCGTACTGCGGGCGGCTGACCGGCTCGAGCAGCGCACCGACGCTGCCGATCAGTGCGAGCTG
Organism: Dokdonella sp.; assembly: GCA_024707225.1. GTDB lineage: Bacteria > Pseudomonadota > Gammaproteobacteria > Xanthomonadales > Rhodanobacteraceae > Dokdonella. The sequence goes on from JANQAE010000004.1 coordinate 494,021, forward strand.
GCCCGACTCGAACAGCTGCGCGAGCTCCGGTACCGCCGGATGCAGACCGAGCGCGTACGGCGCGCCCGAGAGCGGCGCGATCGGCAGCAGCTGCGCCTGCGGAATCGTCAGGCCGCGGCGCCGGTGCGCATAGACCGCGTATTCGGCGGCACCGCGCGGCACGATCAGATTGTGGCCGTCGTTGCCGCCGAGCAGGAATACGCAGACCAATGCCTTGTAGTCGCCGCCGCGATCGCTCTGCTGCGCCCAGGCGTGATTGAGCAGGGCCAGGCTGGCCGGCGCCGCGAAGAAGCCGCTGCCGCCGGCCAGGGCGGCCAGACTGCGCTGGAGGAAGCGCCGGCGACCCGGCGCGATGCGATCGAGGTTCATCACGGCACTCCGGCGGCCGGTGGGGACGGGATCGACAGCGGCCGACGGCGATGCGGCCCGATGCGGCGGTCCATCAGCGCTGCACCGCGAACTCGGGCGCGGTCGCGATCAGGTAGATCGCATTCTGGACGCGCTTCAAGGTGTCGGCGGCCGGGATCGCGCGCAGGCGCGTCAGGATCCGCTCGCGCAGCGGCGCGGACATCGTGCCGCCGAGCAGCAGCTCGTCGAACTGCCCGACCAGCTGCTCGAGCGCGCCGGCCGGTGCCTGCGTGCCGCCGGGCGGGGGCGCGATCGACCGCTCCCAGCGATCGAGCTGGATCAGCCGTGCGCGATCGTCGAACTCGTCCATCGGGCCGCCGCGGTACGCCCAGAAGATCCGGCCGCCCAGATCGTTGGTCACCGCGATCGCGAAGTTGGCGGTGATGATCTGCATCTCCGGCGCGACCAGACCGGCGTTGGCGAGCGGGCCCGGCGGCGCGTGGCCCGGCGAGAAGAAATTGAAAACCGACGGCGAGAACAGCGGCGACTGGTTGTAGCGCAGATGGATGTCCAGATCGTCGAGCATCAGTTCGTCGGCTTCCCACATCACGTCGAACGCGTGCCACATCTGGCTCAGGCGCAGCAGCGGTTCGCGCAGCTTGCCGAAGGTCTGCGGCGCCAGCCGATGGCCCTGACGTGCCTCCACGTCGAGCAGGATCGCGCGCACGACGGCGCCCAGGTGGCCGCGCACGCCGTGGCCGTCGTCGGCGAACACCGCGGCGACGCGGCCGACGTAGGCCGGTGACGGATTGCTGGTGACCAGACGCTGGATCAGCTGGCGCGCGATGAACGGACCGACATTCGGATGGTTCGCCAGCGCGTCGAGCGCCGCTTCGAGCTCGCTGCGCGCATCACGGCCGGCCGGCAGCACGAGGCCGTCGAACAGGCGCTTCTCGTCGCGGTCGTGATAGGCCTCGTACGGCACCATCGCGTGTTCGGTGCTGCAGGTGAAGTTCTCCTGCACGAACGGATCGGGCGGACAGTTCTGACCGGCCGCGCAGTGGCAGGCCCAGCCGGTGAACACGCGCGCCATCGCGCGCACGACCGCGACGTCGTAGGTCGGCACGGTCTGCCCGCCGACCAGCAGCGGCGAGCCGTCGGGGTTGAGCCGGATCAGGCCGATCGAGAACAGCTGCATGACTTCGCGCGCGAAATTCTCGTCGGCCTGGATGTTGTTGGCCGGATCGGGCTTGCGGTTGCGGTACATGCTCAGATAGCGGCCCATCGCCGGGCTCAGCGTGACGTCCTCGAGCAGCTGGCGATAGCTGCCGAACGCATTGCGCAGCAGGATGTCGTGATAGGCGCCGAGTACGAGGCCGTCGTTGCCGAGGCCGGCGCCGCGTTCGGAGACGACGAAGATCTCGCTCAGCGCAAAGGCGACGCGCTGGCGCAGATCGTCCGGCGCCGACAGCACGCGGACGAACCAGGCCTGTCGATACAGATGGAACGGCAGCGGCTGCAGCGGATCGGCGGTGCCGGCGGCCTGGCGCATGTACGGCAGCACGTAGCCGGGCGCCTGCGCGAACTGCGTGTCGAACCAGGCATTGAATCCGCTCACCATCAAGGCGTCCACCTGTGCGGGCGTACCGCCGAAGCTGGCCTGGGCGAGGAACCGCGCCGCATCGGCGCGGCCGGTCGGCAGATCGCCGGGCGGATCGAAACCGTCACCGAAGACGCGGTCGGCCGTGCCGGCACGCAGCGGGCTTGCCGCCAGCCATACGATCGCGATCGCGACGCCCAGCCATCGCTTCATGAGACGCCCCCTGCCCTGTCCTATCGTCCCGTGACGAAACGCGGTGCCGATTCCTATCAGCACCCGAACAACGAACCGTCTGACCACGGCGCTGCCGCGCGCAGCGCGGTGGTCGGAGATCTGAAACCCGGAATCGACCTGTCGCGCACGGCAGGTCCTCTGATGGTCGTGCCATGCGTACTCGCACGCCGAGGCGGCTGCGCGCCACATCGCGGCCGACGCGCGGCACTCGGTACGGTTGCCGATTCGATTCACCGGCGCGCTCGACGTCGCGACGTGCTGCCGCGCCGCGGCCGCGGCAGAGCTGTCACCTCATCTCGGGCTCACGGCCGGCGGCGCTTCGAGGTCGGAAGCGCGTGGCTCTCTATTCGAACGGACTGGCCTGCACGCGCCCGGCATGGCGGCCTGGGCAGCCGTCATCAAAAATCCGTACGCCGAAAAATAAAATGCCCCGAGGGCCAGGGGGAGCCCTCGGGGCGGGGGAAGACCGGATTTGGGGAGAATCCGATCTTCACAGGATCCACCCAGGGAGGAGGGGATCCGGGGGCGCCGTTGCGTGCACCCGGTAACTAAGACAGAGGCGGCCGAGGAAAAGTTGCGGCGAGCGCCGGAACGGTTTATCGAACATTCAGACTACTACGAAAGATTTCGTAAGCACCTGTTTTCAAAAGCCCTGAACCGTGCACGCCGCGCGGCACCGACCCGGCTTCGCCGGAAAATCCGGCTCTTATGGCCGTTCCCGACCGCCTGCGAGGAAACCTCAGCCGCTCTTCTCGGCCGGTGCCGGGCGGCGCTGCAGCGCCAGGCCCTTGAGCACGTTCAGCGCCTCGTTGAGCGCGTAGTCGGACTGGACCTCCTCGTCCTGCTCGACCGCCGGCAGGTCGATCGCCTCGTCGACGCCCTGCAGATGGTTGCGCAGGTCGCGCTCGCTGAGCATCGGCGTCGGCGGCGCGTCGCGACGCGTCAGCGCCAGGTCCGACAGCGCGATGTCCGGCACGATGCCCTGGGCCTGGATCGAGACGCCGCTCGGCGTGTAGTAGCGCGCGGTCGTCAGCTTGATCGCATGCTCGGCGTCGAGCGGCAGGATCGTCTGCACGGACCCCTTGCCGAACGTGCGCCGGCCCATCAGCAGTGCGCGGTGGTTGTCCTTGAGCGCGCCGGCGACGATCTCGGCTGCCGAGGCCGATCCGTTGTCGACCAGCACGACCAGCGGTGCGCCGCCGAGCTGATCGCCCGGCGTCGCGCTGAACGACAGTTCGGCCTCCTTGATGCGGCCTCGGGTCGTGACCACGACGCCGGCGTCGAGAAAGATGTCACTGACGTCGACCGCCGCCGAGACCAGGCCGCCGGGATTGCTGCGCAGGTCGAGTACCGCGCCCTTGAGCGGCGCGCCGTTCTCGGTCTGCAGGCGGGTCAGGCGCTTGCGCAGGTCGTTGCCGGTCTCGGCCTGGAACTGGCTGATCCGCAGATACGCGTAACCGGGCTCGATCAGGCGACCGCGCACGCTGACGACCCGGATGATCTCGCGCTGGAGCGTGACGTCGACCGGCACGCTGTGGCCCTCGTGCAGGATGCTCAGCGTGATCTCGCTGCCGGGCTTGCCGCGCAGGCGGTCGATCGCGCCGGCCAGGTCGTCCGGCGACAGCGGCTTGCCGTCGATGCGCAGGATCGTGTCGCCGGCCTTGATGCCGGCGCGCTCGGCCGGCGTGTCGTCGATCGGCGCGATCACGCGCAGTGCGCCGTCCATCGGCACGACCTCGATGCCGAGGCCGGCGTAGCTGCCGGTGGTGTCTTCGTTGAGCTCCTCGATCTGCGCGCCGTCCAGATATTCGCTGTGCGGGTCGAGATCGGCGAGCAGGCCGCGGATCGCCGCCTGCATCAGGCGCTGATCGGACACGTCCTCGACATAGCCCTGCTTGACCAGGCTGAACACCGCCGTGAACGTGCGGATGTCCTCCAGGCTCAGCGTGCTCTTGGGCGCCGCAGGCTGAGGCGCGGTCGCCGGCGCCGGCTCGTCGGCACGCGCCATCGAGCAGGCGGCGATCAGGCCGGCGGCGAACAGCAGGGATGACGGGCGCATGCGGCGGTCCTTGGAAATCGGTGACGGACGAGGATGGTAGCGCGTCCTTCGGCGGCACCCGCATCGGCGCGCTTCGGGACCCGCATCCGGTTCATGGACCGCGCGCGGCCGCCGCAGTTTCCGGCGCGGGCGCGCTCACCGCTTGAGCCAGACCTTCGGATCGATCGGCTTGCCCTTGTGGCGCAGCTCGAAATAGAGGCTGTCGACCGATTGGCCGCCGCTGACGCCGCTGCGCGCGACCGTCTCGCCGGCGGCGACCCAGTCGCCGACGTCCTTGAGCAGCGCCTCGTTGTAGCCGTAGAGGCTCAGATAGTCCTCGCCGTGATCGACGATCAGCAGCAGGCCGTAGCCCTTGAACCAGTCCGCGAAGACGACCCGGCCGTGCGCGATCGCCTGCACCGGCGTCGAGGCCGCCGCCGCGATGCGCCAGCCGGCGCTGGCGCGGCCGGATTCGTCGGCCGCGCCGAACCCGGTCAGCAGCTTGCCCTGCAACGGCCACGGCAGACGGCCGCGCAGCGACGCGAACGCATCGGCCACGCCGAGCTGACGCGGAATGTCGGCGAAGACGTCGCGCAGCTTCTCGATCAGGCCGAGCAGCGCGCCCTCGTCCTTGCCGAGCGCGGCCAGCCGCGCGGCCTGCGTCTTGAGCGTCGCCTCGAGCGTGCCGAGCAGCTCGGCGCGCGTCTCGCGCTCGCCGGCCAGGCGCCGGCTCTCGGCCTCCTGAGCGGCCTGCGTGGCGTCGAGCTCGGCCTGGCGCAGCTCGATCTGCCGCTGCACCTCGGCGAGCTGCTCCAGATCGGCGGTCAGCGCGTCGATCCGGCCGAGCCGCGCGCGCTGGAAATAACGGTGGTAGGCCAGCACGCGCGCGATCCCGGCGACGTCGTCCTGCTGCAGCAGCAGCTTGAGCTCCTCGTGGCGGCCCAGCGCATAGGCCGAGCGCAGCAGTGCGGCCAGCGCCTCGCGCTGGCGGCCGAGCGCGGCGGTCAGTTCGGCGCGGCGGCGGTTCAGCGCATCCAGCTCGCGCTGCTGCTCGGCTCGGCGCGTCTGGATCGCGACCAGCTCGCGCGCGACCGCGGCGATCGCCAGCTCCTGCTCGCGCAGCGCGCGTGGCGTCCTCGCGCTGGCCCTGGGTTGCACGCTGCGCGTCGGTCAGCGTGCGGATCTCGGCGCGCACCTGTTCGAGCTGGCGGCGCGCCCGGGCCTCTTCGGCCGCGCGCGTCGCCGCATCGTCCTGCGCCAGCGCATGCGCGCCGGCCAGCAGGGCGAGCAGCGCCAGCACCCGGCGCATCAGGCCGCGAACGCGACCAGGCTGCGGCCGGTCATCTCGACCGGCTGCGGCAGTCCCATCAGCGCCAGCACGGTCGGCGCCAGGTCGGCCAGCGAGCCGGGTTCCAGCGTCGCCGGACGGCCGACGTAGACCAGCGGCACCGGACCGACCGTGTGCTGGGTATGCGGCACGCCGTCGGCGTCGACCATCTGCTCGAGATTGCCGTGGTCGGCGCTGATCAGCATCTCGCCGCCGGCGCCGCGGATCGCCGCGACGATGCGGCCGATCGCGGCATCGACGACCTCGGCGGCCTCGATCGCGGCAGCCTCGACGCCGGTGTGGCCGACCATGTCCGGATTGGCGATGTTGCAGACGATGAAGTCGAAGCGGCCGCTGCCGATCGCCGCGACCAGGGCGTCGGTGACGGCCGGACAGCTCATCGCCGGCAGCAGGTCGTAGGTGGCGACCTTGGGGCTCGGCACCAGGATGCGCTCCTCACCGTCGAACGGCGCCTCGCGCCCGCCCGAGAAGAAGAACGTCACGTGCGCGTACTTCTCGGTCTCGGCGATGCGCAACTGGTGCAGGCCGAGCGCGGCCAGATATTCGCCGAGCGAGCGCTCGGTCGACTGCGGCGGCCACGCGACCGCGGTCACCGGCAGGTCCGCCGCATACTGGGTCAGCGTGACGAATGCCGACAGGGCCGGCCGCCGCGCCCGCGCGAAGCCGTCGAAGCCCGGCGCGACGAAGACCTCGGTCAGCTGGCGTGCGCGGTCGGCGCGGAAATTCATGTAGACGATCGCGTCGCCGTCCTCGATCGGCACGCCGCCGTCGATCACGGTCGGCTGCACGAACTCGTCGCCCTCGCCGCGCGCATAGGCCGCCTGCAGCGCCGACAGCGCGTCGGGCGCATGCTGCGTCGAGCGCGCGTCGGCGATCGCCGCATAGGCGCGCTCGACGCGGTCCCAGCGCTGGTCGCGGTCCATCGCGTAATAGCGTCCGCTGACCGAGGCGATCCGCGCCTGGCCGAGGCGGCGACAGATCTCCTCGAGCGCGCGCAGGCTCGGCTCGGCGCTCTGCGGCGGCATGTCGCGGCCGTCGAGGAACGCGTGCACGGCCACCCGGGCGACGCCCTGGCGCCGCGCCAGCTCGAGCAGCGCGAAGATGTGTTTCTCGTGGCTGTGCACGCCGCCCGGCGACAGCAGGCCGAACACGTGCAGCGTGCCGCCGCCGGCCTTGGCCGCCGCACAGGCGCCGACCAGGGCGGCGTTCTCGCCGAAGCTGCCGTCGGCGATCGCCGCGTCGATGCGGGTCAGGTCCTGGTAGAGCACGCGCCCGGCGCCGATCGTCATGTGGCCGACCTCGGAATTGCCCATCTGCCCGTCCGGCAGGCCCACGTGCAGGCCGTGCGTGTCGACCAGGGTGTGCGGACACTCGGCCAGCAGCGCGCGCCAGTGCGGCAGGCGCGCCTGCGCGATCGCATTGTGTTCGGTCTCTTCGCGATGGCCCCAGCCATCGAGGATCAGCAGCAGCACGGGTTTGGGTCGGGACACGGGCGTGGCGGAACCGGCGGGAGCAATCGCGTATGGTAGCGCGAACCCTGCGTGCCGGCCGGCGCCGCGGGCGCCGTTAAACCCGGCGCGGCCCGGCGGCATCCGATGCCTCCGAACCCCTCAGGAGTACGCCCATGTTCCGCACGATTGCCGTCACGATCGCCTTGCTGCTGTCCGCTCCCGTGCTGGCCGCCGACGGCGGCGACATCAGCAAGGTCAACGGATCGGTGCGCGTGGAGGCGAACAAGACCGCCGGCGAGGTCAGCACCGTCAACGGCTCGATCCGCATCGAGGACGGCGCCCGGATCGAGTCGGCCGAGACCGTCAACGGCTCGATCACGCTGACCGTCGACACCGTCGCCGGCTCGCTGAGCACGGTCAACGGCTCGATCCAGGTCGGCGAGCGCAGCCGGATCACCGAATCGGTCGAGGCCGTCAACGGCCGCATCCACCTGGACCGGGGCGCCGACGTCGGCGGCGCGGTCTCCAACGTCAACGGCGAGATCCGTCTGGATGGTGCGCGCGTCGGCGGCGGCATCAAGACCGTCAGCGGCAACGTCGTGATCGGCGCCGACTCGCAGGTCAGCGGCGGCGTGCTGATCGAGAAGCCGAGCGGCAGCTGGTTCAAGCCCGACAACTCGCGCAAGCCGCGCGTCGTGATCGGCCCGCGCGCGGTCGTCGACGGCAAGCTCGAGTTCCGCCGCGAGGTCGACCTGTTCGTCAGCGACAGCGCCCGGATCGGTCCGGTCAGCGGTGCGACGCCGAAGACCTTCAGCGGCGACCAGCCGGCCGAGTGAAGCCGCGGCCGAGGGCCCGTGCCGGCGATCGTGCCGCACGGGTCCGTTGATCGCAGCCGCCCGGCCCTCATGTTCCGACTCGCCGGCGTCCCGTGCCGGCCCTTGGAGAGAGATACGCGATGTTGAGCTTTCTGGTCTGGTTGCTGCTGCTGGTGGTGTGCTGGCCGCTGGCCCTGCTCGCCCTGGTGCTCTACCCGCTGATCTGGCTGCTGCTGTTGCCGTTCCGGCTGATCGGCTTCGCGGTCAACGGCGTGTTCGAGTTCCTGCGCAGCGTGCTGTTGCTGCCGGCGCGAATCCTGCGCGGCCGGCCGGTCTGAGCGGCCCCGGCGCGCTCAGCCGAAGAACCAGTAGCACACCGCGATCGACGCCAGCACGCCGGCCAGATCGGCCAGCAGCGCACAGCCCACCGCGTGGCGCGCGCGGCGCACGCCGACCGCACCGAAATAGACCGCCAGCACGTAGAACGTGGTCTCGGTACTGCCCTGCATGGTCGCCGCCAGCAGGGCCGGGAAGCTGTCGACGCCGTGGTGCTGCATCGTCTCGATCAGCAGCGCGCGTGCCGCGCTGCCCGAGAACGGCTTGACCAGCGCGGTCGGCAGCGCGTCGACGAAGCGCGTATCGGCACCGCTCGTCGTCGCGATCCAGCGGATGCCGTCGAGCACCCAATCGAGCATGCCCGAGGCGCGCAGCACGCCGACCGCGCAGAGCATCGCGACCAGGTACGGCAGCAGGTCGCGCGCGACCTCGAAGCCCTGACGGGCGCCCTCGACGAAACTCTCGTAGACCGGCACGCGGCGCCACGCGCCGACGAGCAGGAACGCCACGATCACGCCGAACAGCACGAGATTGCCGAGCAGCGAGGACAGCCCCGCCAGCGCCGCGGCCGACAGCGTCGAGAGCGCCGCGATGAAGCCGCCGAGCAGCAGCGCGCCGGCGCCGAACCAGGCCAGCAGCAGCGGGTCCCAGAGCCGGAGCCGCTGCATCCAGGCGACGCCGAGCAGGCCGGCCAGGGTCGAGGCCGTGGTCGCCAGCAGGATCGGCAGGAACACCAGGGTCGGATCGGCCGCGCCCTGCTGCGCGCGGTACATGAAGATCGACACCGGCAGCAGCGTCAGCGACGAGGCGTTCAGCACCAGGAACAGGATCTGCGCATTGGTCGCCGTGTCCGGATGCGGATTGAGCGACTGCAGCTCGCGCATCGCGCGCAGACCGATCGGCGTGGCGGCATTGTCGAGGCCGAGCGCATTGGCGGCGAAATTGAGCGTGATCAGGCCGACCGCCGGATGATCGCGCGGCACCTCGGGCATCAGCCGTGCGAACAACGGTCCGAGCAGGCGCGCCAGCGCGGCGACCAGGCCGGCCTGCTCGGCGATGCGCAGAAAGCCCAGCCACAGCGTCAGCGTGCCGAACAGCAGCACCATGACCTCGACCGACAGCCGGGCCATGTCGAACAGGCTGGCCACCATCGCCGCGAACACGTCGGCCTCGCCGCCAATCAGCCAGCGTGCCAGCGCCGACAGCGCCGCCGCGAGGAAGAAGCCGAGCCAGAGCGTGTTGAGCATGGAGTCGCCGACGGTCGCCAGCGGCCAGCATAGCCGCATCGCCGGCCGTGCCGCGACCGGGCGGCCGGCACGGCACCTGCCCGGATCACGCCGCCTCTGAGTGGATCGCCCGCCCGAATCCGTCTGCTCGTGTGCCGGCGCAGCACGTCCCGGCAACGCCCATCCGTGTCGAGGAATCGAAGATGAAAGCCCTGATCGCCGCCTGCCTGCTGGCCGGCCTGTCCGCTCCCTGTTCCGATGCTTGCGCCGGCCAGCCGCCGCTGTTCCACGATTCGGCCGCGCTGGCGCCGGGCGACTTCGACGTGCGCGTCGCCGGCGCGGCGCACCGCAGCGACGGCAGCTGGGTGACGTTCGGCTCGCGGACCGACGCGCAGCTGACCGAGAGCCTCTACCTGATCGCACGCGACGCGGCCGGCGCGCGCCTGGCCGTGCACGCGCTGCCGAGCAGTGCCGGGCACCAGCAGATCGCGCAGTCGCTGGTCGCGCTCGACGGCGGCGACGTCGTCGCCGCGAGCCTGGAGTTCGACGATTTCGCCGGCCCGTACCGGCTGTTCCTGACGCGCCTGGACGGCAGTCTGAATCCGGTCTGGAACGTGCGCCTGAACCTGCCGCAGGCCTCGTTCGAATCGGCCCGGCTCAAGGCGCCGGAGAGCGCCGGCGGGCCGATCCGCGTGCTCGGCGAGGTGCAGTACGCGATCGACGGCGGCTTCGGCAACGGCGACGGCCTGCTCGCGACGGTCGACCCGGCCGACGGCAGCGTGCTGTCGGCGCGCACGATCGGCACCGCCGACCAGGAGCGCACGGTCGACTGGCAGCGCGCCGGCGACGGCAGCGAGGTGGTGCTGCTGGAGACCGCGCGCCGGACCAGTCCGGTCAGCCTCGAGAGCGGCGACGCGCTGGTGCGGATCGACGCGTCCGGCACGATCGTCGCGTCGCGCCTGATCGGCCATCCGGCCAGCGCCGGCATTCGCGCCCGCGCGCTGAACCTGCTGCCGCATCCCGACGGCGGCTGGGTGATCGCCGGGCGGCGCACCGCGTTCGGCCCCAACTTCTTCTATCTGCAGCGCGTCGGCGCCGATCTCGCGCCGGCACCGACGCGAACGCTGGTGCCGTTCTTCAACGCGATCGCCAGCGCCGCCCACGAAGGCAGCGTCTGGCTGTACGGCGAGGCCAACGGCGAGGCGATGCAGACCGGCACCGTGCTGATGCGGCTGGACGCCGATCTGACGCTGCGCAGCCAGCGCCGCTATGCGACCGACAACGCCAGCTTCCCGTCCGGCGCGCTGGCGCTCGACGGCGATCGCGCCCTGCTGGCGCTCGGCGGCAACCGCAGCGGCGATCAGATCCTCGTGTTCGAGACCGCGCATCTGGTCGATCTCGAGGCCGACGGCGCCGGCCTGGTCTGCGACGAGGCAGCCTATGCCGGTTTCGCGACCGCGACCGACGTGCCGGTCGAGATCGCCGGCTGGACGCCGGTGCTGGCAGCGCGGCCGGACCTGGCCGCCAATCCGCTGCCGTCGCTGGCCGAGCCGCTGAGCGCGGTCGCGGTGGGCCTGTGCCTGATCGGCGAGGATGCGATCTTCGACGACGGCTTCGAGGCGCCGCTGCGCTGAATCGCGGCGGCGCCGGCCAGGCCGCGCCGCCTCTGGCCTTCCGCGAAAAGCAAGAGGTCCGGCACAAAATAATCGGTTGACACACCCAGGCGACCACAATAGCTTGTGGTCGTCGGTGCCCGCTGGGCATGGCAGGGTGTCGGGGAACGCGCGTATGGCGTGCCTCGATCGGAGCGCGCGGCGCGGCCGCGCAGGCCGCGCGCAGGCGGTTCTCGACGCCCTTCCAGGTCCCGCCGGCTTAATAGGGAATCCGGTGCCAAGCCGGAGCTGCCCCGCAGCGGTAGGTGGAAACGAAATCCGCGTTCTGCACTGGTCCGGTCGGACTGGGAAGCGGCGGAGACTAGGCGAGCCGCAAGGCTCCGGTCCACGAGCCCGAAGACCTGCCGACACGTCGGGTCGCCGTCGACGTCGTCGCGTCCGCTGAGACGCCGTTCGCCGATCGTCGACGTCCCGACGCGGGTGACCACCTCCGCGGGGAGGCTGCGTCACGAGACGGCGCGCCCGACGGCGCGGCGTCGTCGTCGACGCCGTTCCTCCCCGGTGGTCGAACCGACCGTGCCTGCGCGACGGAGCAGGTCGTCCGACAGATGACGGAGGAATTCCATGCAGCCCCTCGATATGCGCGCCGCGTCCGCGGATGCCGATCCCTTTTCCGCGACGGCCCCCGCGCCGAAGACCGGCGGCAGCCGGCAGGATTTCGCACTGACGCCGCCGCACAGCCCCGCGCAGATGCGCGTGACCAAGCGCAACGGCTCGACCGAAGCGGTCGACGTCAACAAGATCGTGCGCGCGGTGACGCGCACTGCCGAAGGCCTGCACGCGGTCGATCCGATGCGCGTGGCGCTCAAGACGATCGGCGGCCTCTACGACGGCGCCAGCACGCGCGAGCTCGACGAACTGTCGATCCGCACCGCCGCCGCGTTGACCGCCGAGGAACCCGAGTACGGATTTCTCGCCGGCCGCCTGCTCGCCGGCTACATCGACAAGGAGGTCGCCGGCCAGGAGATCCAGTCGTTCTCGCAGTCGGTCGCGCGCGGCGCCGAGGTCGGCATCATCGACGCGGCCCTGCGCGACTTCGTCGCGCTGAACGCGCGCAAGCTCAACGACGCGATCGACCCGGCCGCGACGCGCCGCTTCGAGTACTTCGGCCTGCGCACCGTCTACGACCGCTACCTGCTGCGCCATCCGCAGCTGCGCAAGGTGCTCGAGACGCCGCAGTACTTCTTCATGCGCATCGCCTGCGCGCTCGGCGGCGGCGACATCGGCGAGACGCTGGAGCTGTACCGGCTGATGTCCTCGCTCGAGTACATTCCAAGCTCGCCGACGCTGTTCAATGCCGGCACCGCGCACCAGCAGCTGTCCTCGTGCTTCCTGCTCGACTCGCCGGACGATTCGCTCGAGGGCATCTACGGCAAGTACGCCGACGTCGCCAAGCTCAGCAAGTTCGCCGGCGGCATCGGCCTGTCGTACTCGCGCGTGCGCTCGCGCGGCTCGCTGATCCGCGGCACCAACGGCCATTCCAACGGGCTGGTGCCGTGGCTCAAGACGCTCGACGCCTCGGTGGCCGCGGTCAATCAGGGCGGCAAGCGCAAGGGCGCGGCCTGCGTGTACCTCGAAACCTGGCACGCCGACATCGAGGAGTTCCTCGAGCTGCGCGACAACACCGGCGACGAGGCGCGCCGCACGCACAATCTCAATCTCGCCAACTGGGTGCCCGACGAGTTCATGCGCCGCGTCGAGCGCGACGCGGACTGGTCGCTGTTCGATCCGAAGATCGTCCCGCACTTCGTCGACAGCTGGGGCGAGGCGTTCGACCAGGCCTACCGCCAGGCCGAGGCCGACGGCCTGGCCGTCAAGACGATCAAGGCGCGCGAGCTCTACGCGCGCATGCTGCGCACGCTGGCGCAGACCGGCAACGGCTGGATGACGTTCAAGGACCGCAGCAACGCGACCTGCAACCAGACCGCGCTGACGCAGAACGTGGTCCATCTGTCGAACCTGTGCACCGAGATCCTCGAGGTCACCTCCGGCGGCGAGACCGCGTGTGCAACCTCGGCTCGATCAACCTGGCGCGGCACGTCGCCGACGGCGGCTTCGACTTCGACAAGCTCGCCGCGACCGTGCGCACCGCGGTGCGCCAGCTCGACCGCGTCATCGACATCAACTTCTACCCGATCGAGACCGCGCCACGGCCAACCGCAAGTGGCGACCGGTCGGCCTCGGCGTGATGGGCCTGCAGGACGTGTTCTTCCAGCTGCGCCTGCCGTTCGACTCGCCCGAGGCGCTCGCGCTGTCGTCGCGGATCGCCGAGGAGATCTACTACAACGCGCTGGCCAGCTCCTCGGAACTGGCCGCCGAACTCGGCCGCCATCCGGGCTTCGACGAGACCCGCGCGGCGCGCGGCGAGCTGCAGTTCGACTACTGGCCGCAGGCGCGGCCGACGATCCCGGCCGAGCGCTGGAACGATCTGCGCGAGCGGATCGGCACGCAGGGCCTGCGCAACTCGCTGCTGATCGCGATCGCGCCGACCGCGACGATCGCCTCGATCGCCGGCTGCTACGAGTGCATCGAGCCGCAGGTCTCGAACCTGTTCAAGCGCGAGACGCTGTCGGGCGACTTCCTCGTCGTCAACCGCTATCTGGTCGAGGAGCTCAAGTCGCTGGGCCTGTGGACCGACGCGATCCGCGACGCGATCAAGCTCGCCGAAGGCTCGATCCAGGGCATCGCGGCGATTCCCGAGCCGCTGCGGCAGATCTACCGCACGGTCTGGGAGCTGCCGCAGAAGGCCTTGATCGATCTGGCCGCCGCGCGCGGCGCCTACATCGACCAGAGTCAGTCGCTGAACCTGTTCCAGGAGAACCCGAACATCGGCCGCCTGTCGTCGATGTACATGTATGCGTGGAAGGCCGGCGTGAAGACCACCTACTACCTGCGCTCGCGCCCGGCGACGCGGATCGCCAAGACCACGGTCGGCGCCACGGCGGCCGAGCCGGTCGCGGCGCCGTTGCAGCCGGCCGCCGATCCGGCAGCGGCGACGCAGGCGGTGTTCTGCTCGCTCGAGAACCCCGAGTACTGCGAGGCCTGCCAGTAACGCCTGCCCGCCCCGCGCCCGCTGCCTTCGCGGCGGGCGCGTTCCTCCTTCGACCTGCGAGCGCCCATGTCCGCCCAGCCACCGCTACCCAAAACCCATCACCTGCTCGACCCCGGCTTCGAACTGACGCTGCGGCCGATGCGCTATCCCGAGTTCTACGAGATGTACCGCGCGGCGATCCGCAACACCTGGACCGTCGAGGAGGTCGACTTCTCGATCGACGTGACCGATCTGCGCTCGCGCATGTCGGCCGCCGACCGCCATCTGATCCACCGCCTCGTCGCGTTCTTCGCGACCGGCGATTCGATCGTCTCCAACAACCTGGTCCTCAATCTCTACAAGCACCTCAACTCGCCCGAGGCGCGCATGTACCTGTCGCGGCAGCTCTACGAGGAAGCGCTGCACGTGCAGTTCTACCTGACCCTGCTCGACACCTACATGCCCGATCCGGACGCGCGCGTGCAGGCGTTCGCGGCGGTCGAGAACATCCCGTCGATCCGCAAGAAGGCCGAGTTCTGCTTCAAGTGGATCGACTCGATCCAGCACCTGGACCGCATCGAGACGCGCGAGCAGCGCCGCGAGTTCCTGCTCAACCAGATCTGCTTCGCGGCCTGCATCGAGGGCCTGTTCTTCTTCGCGGCGTTCGCCTACGTGTACTTCTTCCGCTCGCGCGGCCTGCTGCCGGGCCTGGCCTCGGGCACCAACTGGGTGTTCCGCGACGAGAGCTGCCACATGGCGTTCGCGTTCGAGGCGATCCGCACCGTGCGCGCCGAGGAGCCGGAGCTGTTCGACGCGCAGATGCAGAGCCAGGTCTACGAGATGCTGGCCGAGGCGATCGACTGCGAGACGCAGTTCGCCGAGGACGTGCTGGCCGGCGGCGTCGCCGGCATCTCCACGCGCGACATGCGCCAGTACCTGGAATATTGCGCCGATCAGCACTTCGTGAAGCTCGGCATGGCCAAGCGCTACGGCGTCAAGAACCCGCTGCCGTTCATGGAGCTGCAGGACGTGCAGGAACTGACCAATTTCTTCGAGCGCCGCGTATCGGCCTACCAGGTCGGCGTACAGGGCGAGGTCGCATTCGACGAGGCGTTCTGAGCGCAGCGCCGCGCGTTGCCGGCGCTCGAGCACGGCGCGGACGGCTGGCTGCGATCGATGCCGCCGGCGCACGCGGCGGCACGTCGGAGCGCGGGTTCGTTTGCGGCGCGACGAGAATCGATGTCCCGATCTCGCGCATGTCGCTTCGCGACCGAATGCGGCGAGCGAATGGCGAGGCGCCGTCGACGACGCCTCGCGCATCGTCGGGCCGGTCGTCGCGATCCTTCGATTGCCGTGGCGGCCTCCAGCGGCGAGTCCATCATCGCGCGGAACGCAAGATCATCGATCGATGCCAAGGAGCGGACGCAACGCGATGCGCCGCCGGCTAGGCCGTCGAGTCGTGCCTGGTGTACCGTGCGGCCGATGCACCGCTGCCGTCTCCTGCCCGTTCTCCTGGCGCCTCGATCCGCGGCCGTCATCGCGCCGTTGCGCGTCGTAACGGCGATCGTCTTGCGGTGTCCGTCAGCATGCGCGCGCGGGCACGACGCCCGCCTCGTGGGCCGGACCGCCGGTCCTGAGCTGTCATGAAGACCCTGCGCAACCTGCTCGACGGCTTCACGCTGGCGCTGATCGGCACGGTCGTGCTGGCCTCGCTGTGGCCGTGCGAGGGCGCGGCCGGGGTGTTCTTCGACCGGCTGACGATCGTCGGCATCGCGGTCTTGTTCTTCCTGCACGGCGCGCGCCTCTCGCGCGAGGCGATCGTCGCCGGCCTGCTGCACTGGCGGTTGCATCTGGTCGTGCTCGCGACGACCTTCGTCGTGTTTCCACTGATCGGCCTCGCGTTCCGGCCGCTGAGCGGCGGCGTACTGCCGGCCGAGCTGGTGTTCGGCCTGATCTATCTGTGCTGCCTGCCCTCGACCGTGCAGTCCTCGATCGCGTTCACCGCGATCGCGCGCGGCAACGTGCCGGCCGCGGTCTGCAGCGCGTCGGCGTCGAACCTGCTCGGCGTGTTCGCGACGCCGCTGCTGGTCGCGCTGCTGCTCGGCACGCCCGGCGGCAGCGCCGGCTCGCCGCTCGAGGCGATCGGCGACATCGTCTTGCAGCTGCTGGTGCCGTTCGTCGCCGGCCATCTGCTGCGGCCGTGGGTCGGGCGCTTCGTCGAGCGGCATCGCCGCGTGCTCGGCTACACCGATCGCGGCACCGTGCTGCTGGTGGTCTACGTCGCCTTCAGCGAATCGGTCGTCGAGGGGCTCTGGCATCACGTGCCGCCGCCGGCCCTGGCGATCCTCGCGGCCTGCGTGCTCGCGCTGCTCGCGCTGATGCTGATGCTGACCACGTTCGGCAGCCGCGCGCTCGGCTTCGCGAAGGAGGACGAGATCACGATCGTCTTCTGCGGCACCAAGAAGAGCCTCGCCACCGGCGTGCCGATGGCCAAGATCCTGTTCGCCGGCAATCCCGCGCTCGGCATGATCGTGCTGCCGATCATGCTGTTCCATCAGGTGCAGCTGATGGCCTGCGCCTGGCTGGCGCAGCGCTATGCGCGCCGGCCGTTGCCCGACGACGGTCGCGCCGATGCCGGCCGGGCGACGCGCGGACCGGCCTGAAGCGCCGACGCCTGGGCGGCCGCGCGCCGGCCCGGCGATGCGCGGCTAGAATCGGTCGGCGGCCGCGCCCGCTCAACCACCGATCCGAAGGTCCGCGATGATCGCTGCGTCCCGCCGCCGTGTTCCGCTGCGATTCGTGTTCGCCGCCGTGCTGCTGGCCTGGGCCGTTTCGGCGACCTATCAGATCGCCAAGGCGCCGCCGCCGGGCGTATCGACGGCCGGCCCGTTGCGTGCAGCCTCCGGGATGCGCTTCCTCGCCGCGCCCGGATCTTCGACCACCGGCCTCAAGGCGGAACGGCTTGGGGCCGGTGCTGCTCGTTACTCCTTGGTTTCGATGATCCACCACATGGCACGCGGCAAGGCGCGGCCCGTGATGGCATGCAAGTCGGTCAGGTCGGCGCAGGCCGTCCAGCCCGAGGGCGGGCGGTAGCCGCGCACGTCGTCTTCGCCGTGCCAGCGGCGGGCGCGCACCGTGCCAGGTGCATAGATCGCCGCCATGCGCGGGCGGCTGGTGGGGGTGCGGGTCATGGGGGCTTCTCCTTCAAGCGAAGCGCCCCGGTCGAGGCCGGGGCGCTTGCCTTCGGCGCGGGTCAAGCGGCCAGTGCCTCGGCGGGCTCATCCGCCATTGCCTCGGCATCCTCCGGGGCGTCCTGCGCCTGCGTTTCCTCCGGCGCAGCTTCCGGGCCTTCGGCCTTGAAGATGGCGGGCATCCAGCCCGTGCCATCGGCCAGCCGTTCCGCCTCGCTGGCAATGTCGGCCTTCTTCAACTTCGCCAAGCAGGTAGCGTGCGACGGCGCGAACTCGCCCACGGCTTCCAGAATCACCGCCTTGGAAGCGTGCTCGAAGTAGCCGTCGGCGGTGGGCTGCCACCATGCGGCCATATCTAGCCCCACGGCCTGCGCCAGTTCCGCGCCCGGCTGCTGCGCCGTGGCGCTAGGCGTCACCGCGTCCACGGTCGCCGCCACGCATACCGCCAGCAGCCGCACCAGTTCGCCTTGCCCCATCGCCAGCAGCGCGGCGAACAGTTCGGCGCTGTCCTGCGGCAGCGCTTCGCCCGCGACCCGCTGAAATTCGTGCAGGGCCACGGCGGCGGGCGACTCGGTCCAGTCGGGGGCCATGCCTTCCAGCCGGCCTTGCACTTTCAGGCTCACGCCTAGCGGCAAATGGCGGCCGTAATGGCTGTCGTACCGCTCGGAACGGCTTTCGTGCGGGGCGTCCGCGAAGATGGACGGGGCCACACGGCGGATTTGGTCATCGGACAGCGGGTAATCGCTGCGCAGCGACGGGGAACGGGAAGCGAATCGGGATGCGAGTTGCATGGCATTTCTCCTGACGAAAAAGGTTTGCTGTTCAAACCGCACACCGGATTCCTAGATTCGGAGCCCAGCCTTTCGGCTGTTCGGTGCGGTCGGCACGAGGAACCCGGCTGGCCCTGTTGCCACCGTCTTTCCTGAGTTCATCGCCCGCGGCCAAAGGAGCGCGCGAACGGGGGCCGTCAAGGAGACAAGCGCAGCTTCAAGCCGCGCACCACCGACAGTCGGCACGGCCGGCCCGTGGCCGGCAATCACCTGGATCGGCAGTTCGCGGTGGCGCATCCGCTACCGGCCTGGGTCGGGGACATCACCTACCTGCCGACCCGCGAGGGCTGGCTGTATCTAGCCGCGGTGATCGATCTGCGCACCCGGCAAGTCCTGGGCTACAGCCTGTCCGAACGGATGCCCGAGGATCTGGTGCGTCAGGCGTTCCTCAATGCATGGTCGGCTTCGCCGGTACCGCCGGGTGTGATCTTCCACTCCGACCGCGCGGCAGCCAGTACGCCAGCGGTGAGTTCGCCAAAACGCTGGCCGCGCATGGCTTCGTGCCGAGCATGAGCCGCAAGGGCAACTGCTGGGACAATGCCGTCGTCGAGAGCTTCTTCGCTACGCTCAAGAACGAGGAAGCCACCGGCGTATACGCCAGCAAGGCCACAGCCCACGCTGCCATCGCCCGCTACATCCATGGCTTCTATAATCCCGCCCGTTTGCACTCTGCGCTCGGTTATCTGTCACCCAACGACTATGCCAAGAAGATGAAGCGGGCCACCTAGAATCGCACTTCTTGGCGTCCGTTCTCAGGAGGCAGGTTCAACGGCACATCCCTTTGTGCTGACCGCACGCAAGCGAAGCGCGCAGGCCCGAAGCTGGAAGCCGGGCCGAAGGCGTCAGCGATGTGGAAGGCTGGCGAACGCCAGTCCCGTCAGGGATGAGCGAATAGCGAACCTGGAGCAGCGCGCTCCGCGAAGCGGAGACGTAAGGAGGTGTTTCGCTTACTATCCGTTTGTATGAACTAGCTGCTTTCGGCTACGCCTTGGTGTTGCCCCCGATAAGGAAGGAACACTTCGTCATCAATAGCGAATACAGCCTGCTAAAAATCATCAAAAGACAGCGGAGGGATTCGTGCATCTTCACTCGTATCGCCTAAGGAACTTTCGACGCCTGAAGGATGCTCATATTGAGCTAGCTGACGACATATCAATATTTGTAGGATCGAATAACAGTGGAAAAACGTCAGCAACTCAGGCCATCCATGCGTTTGTCACGGGTGGAAGGGATCGTTTCAGCCTTTATGACTTCAGCTCTTCATGTTGGAAAACCTTCGATGAGGCCGGAAGCATCAACTTGGCCGAACCAGTTCCCGAGGGTTTCTCGCTCCCAAACATAGACCTTGATCTCTGGCTCGAGGTTGCAGCGCCGGATCTCTATCTAGTAATTCCCCTGCTTCCGAGCACCGCATGGGAGGGAACCAAGGTCGGAATACGGGTTTCCCTGGCTGCACGAAGCCCCTTAACCCTTATTCAAAATTACCAAGAAGCTAAGGCTAAAAGTACCGAGCAGGCCGCGGAGCTGCCGCCAGGGTCGCAATATGTTCCTTGGCCTCGCTCCATGACGGACTATCTTCAGCGCGAACTCAAGAACGAATATGAGCTGCGCTACTTCATCTTGGATCGCACGCAATTTGACGAGGACTTTCGCGAGATCGGGGACTATGTTCCAGAAGAGTTAGGTGGAGAGCCAGGTGGCGGAGCGATTCTGAAGTCGCTTATCCATATCGATAATTTAGGGGCTCAACGACACCTCGCTGACCCCAATCCGGAAGCCGGCGGAAGATCGGAAGACCTGTCAAAGCGTTTGAGCCGCTTCTACAAGCGCAACCTTAATCAAAGGCAAGACGATCACGCGGCCCTTAAGGCGCTGTTCGAATCCGAGCAAGCGCTCAACATTCACTTAGATGGGGTATTCAAGCCGATGCTTGATCGGCTCGCGAGGCTTGGTTATCCGGGCATTAATAACCCGCGACTGAAAATCATGTCAGCGCTAGACCCCGCCCACGTCATGAGTCAGGACGCGCGAGTCCACTATCAGATCGGAGATGGCGAAGACACTGCCACCCTTCCTGATAGTTACAACGGGCTTGGATTCAAGAATTTGATCTACATGGTTGTGGAGATTCTAGACGCCCAAGCCAGGTGGGTGACGATGGACAATCGGCCCCCATTGCATCTTATTTTCGTGGAGGAGCCAGAGGCCCATCTGCACGCCCAACTCCAGCAGGTCTTCATTCGCAATGTTCTTGAACTCCTGGACATAGAAGGCGACGACGGAAGTATTTTTGGCAGTCAAATGGTCATCACGACCCACTCGCCACACATCCTTTACGAACGAGGATTCAAGCCGATCCGCTACTTCCGACGAAAGAAAGTCGGCAAGGAACAGTTGACGGAAGTTCTAAATCTATCGGCGTTCTACCAAGCCCAACCAGATGATCGCGATTTTCTAGAAAGATATCTGAAACTAACGCACTGCGATCTCTTCTTCTCAGATGCCGCCATTCTTGTTGAAGGCAATGTTGAGAGATTGCTCCTGCCCGTCATGATTCGGAAGGTTGCGAAGACCCTGCGTTCAGCTTGCTTGTGTATTTTGGAGGTCGGTGGCGCCTTTGGGCATCGCTTCCAGTCTCTCATCGAGTTTCTCGGTCTAACGACACTAATAATTACTGATATTGATAGTGTCGCCCTCGTGGCTCCCGCGGCCGGCGCTGCAATTGATGATGAGGAAGTCGAGGAGTTCGAGGTTCCTGCCGATGGGGAGGACGACGTCGCTATGCAGGTTCAGGATGACGGACAAAATCCGGCCGGCGAGCCGGCGGCGCCTCCACCCAAGAGGAAATACGGCAAGGCTTGTTTGCCCAATGAGCCAGGCGCTGCGACCTCGAATCAAACCCTTATAAAATGGCTTCCTGGCAAGCTAACAATCGAGGACTTGCGTAACGCCTCGGAAGCCGACAAAACTCACGAACTTGAAGACGACGCAAAGGTTCGGGTGGCCTATCAGACTGAACGGGCTATCACTTGGAACGGAGCCACTGAAACCCTCTGCGGGCGCACCCTTGAGGAAGACTTTGGCCTTGAGAACCCAGAATGGTCTCAAGCCGAGGATAGGAAGTCTCTTGGCCTGATTGTGAAGGGTGGAGCTGCCGATCCCCGTGCTCTTGCCAAAGGTCTTCATGAGAGAGTTTCGCGGAAGAGTTTCGATAAGACGAAGTTCGCGCTCGCCGTACTCACTGAGAACGAGGATGTTTGGCATGTCCCGGCATACATCCGTGACGGGCTGGTTTGGCTAAAGGACGAAGTCCGGATCGAACTCGAAATCGTACTGCCCGACGCTGTTCCAATGGCTGAAGCTGGTGCGACAGGGGCTGAGCATGAGTAGCCGAGCGAATAAGCCAGACACCCAGGCAGACATCGACTTGCGAAACTGCCTTGGAGACGTTCCACCGCGTAGCTTCATAATGAAAGCTGGCGCAGGCTCCGGAAAAACTACTTCTCTGATTAAGGGGCTGTCGTCGGCCATCCGAATACACAGTGATAAGCTGAGAAAATTCCGTCAGCGCATTGCCTGCATTACCTACACTGAGATCGCAGCCGGAGAGATATGGCGAGATGTCGGCAGTGATCCACTGGTTCACGTTTCAACGATCCACAGCTTCATGTGGCTGCTAGCCAAACCGTTTCAGAACGACATTCGGATCTGGGTGTCCGGGCGCATCACGGAGAAAATTGAGGCGCTTGAACAGAAACAGGCAACCTATGGCCCCAGGGTTCAACAGCGTACAAAGGACAAAGACACCCGAGACCTAGAGCGCCTTCGCAGGCAGTCGGGGCGGATCGCCGCAGTCAAAGGCTTCCGATACGGAACAGGTAGCGACTATGTAAAGGGGATATTGGGGCACGACGACATTTTGAAGCTTGTTCCGTACCTTATCGCTGAGCGCCCTCTCTTTCGAACACTTCTCGCGCGCCAATTTCCTTTCGTATTTGTGGACGAGAGTCAGGATACGACCACCGAAGTCATAGAGGCGTTGAAGACCGTTGAGAGCGAGCCCGGCGTTACGCTTTGCCTCGGCTTCTTCGGCGACCCGATGCAGCGAATTTATGCCACAGGAACCGGATTGGTTGAAGCGGAACCGGGTTGGGCTGACATTCCGAAACCGGAGAATTTTCGGTGCTCCACTAAGGTGCTGAACCTCGCAAACGCCATCCGCCGTGATGGTGATGACCTCGTTCAGATTCCGGGCCAGCGCCTAGGCCCTGAAGGCATCGTTCCAACTCCTGAAGGTTCGGCTCATCTTTTCGTATTACCCGCAGACGATACGCGAGATGCCAATCTAGTTCGAGTGCGCGATTGGATGGCAGCGCGAACTGGTGATAATCGCTGGCGACTTGGTGATAGTGGCCAAGAGCAGGTAAAGCTTCTTGTCATAGTTCACCAGATGGCCGCAAAACGCTTAGGGTTCGGAGAGCTATACACGGCGCTTAATTCAAAAGCGCCGACAGCATTCAAAGACGGCTTTCTGGATGGCTCTGCATGGCCTCTTTCACCGTGCGTGAAATTTCTGATTCCGATAGCGATTGCCCATGCAGAAGGCCGGCAGCTCGAAGTGATGCGACTGATCCGCGAATACTCACCCCTCATTGACAAAGGCAATCTCGCCGGAGCGAACGTAGCAGAGCGACTCAAAGCACTCAGAGAGCTTGTTGCCGAGATTGCAGCAGGGATAGCTGGGAATTCCAACGTAACGATCGGCGACCTGTTGAAGCGGGTGTATTCCGCAGGATTATTAATATTCGATCCCCGGCTAGCCTCTTACTTGGATCCGGAAGCAGTTCCACCTGCCCAGCCCGCAGAAGGGCTGGACGATGACGACGATCAAGAAGACGATGAGTCCGATAAGGAGATGGCCTCAATGGATGCTTTTTTAGCGTGTCCTGCTAGACAGCTTCTGGCGTACCAAACCTACATTTCGGAACGCTCCCCTTTTTGGACTCAGCAAGGCATTAAAGGGGCTGAGTTTGATAGGGTGCTCGTCGTGCTAGACGATGCGGAGAGTACCCATTTCCAGTTCTCCTACGAAAAATACCTGGGCCTCAAGGCGCTTTCGGATACCGACCGAAAACACATCGAGGCAGGCGAAGAAACGACTGTGGGTCGAACACGCCGCCTTTTCTATGTGAGCTGCACAAGGGCACTAAAAGACTTAGCGGTCGTTCTCTTTACGGCTGACCCTGAACAGGCTGAGGCGCATATGCGCCAGCTTGGTCTTTTTGAAGGTGACTCCGTCCATACTCAGGCCGTCTTTCAGGCAGGATAAATTGCCTATATCCCTGGATTCCCGTACTGGAGCATGAACACCCGGCGGCCCTTCGGGTAATCTTGCAGAGGAAACCCGGCACCACCGGTATCCCGTAGTTCGATGTCCTTGGCCTGGGGTTGCGCCGACTCTACGGCAGTCTTGGTGAGCTTGATCGTCGCCATGATGACTCCTTGGAACGACCCGAATCCAAGAGCCAGATAGGAGCGGCACGAGGAAAAGCCGGGTTAAGTTTCAGAAAGCACCGGTATATGATGGACGCGCGCAAGTTCTTGATAAACCTTCTGTATCGAGCTGCGGCGCAGTCCAGCGAAGTACCGGGCTGGAGTCATCGTCAAACAAAAAAACAGGCGCCCGTTGCCGGACGCCTGCCGAGGATCGCCGCCGCCTGCCGCCGGGGTTGCGGCAGGCGGCGGACGGGCCCTGCGCTCAGTCGCGGGCGGCGCCGCACTGGCCGGTCTCGCCGGCCTCGAATCCGCTGCAGAACAGCGCATCGACGACGGCGCCCGGCTCGACGGTCAGGCTGACCGGCACCGGCACCAGCGGATTGGCCGGGTCGTTGCTCGACACGCAGACGCTGGCCGCGTACGCGCCGGGCGTCAGGCTGCTCGCATTCGCGGTGACGGTGACCTGCGCGGTCGCGCCGGGCACGACGGTGCCGGAGGCCGGCGTCTGGCTCAGCCACGACACCTGGCCCGGCATCTGGCAGCCCGGCGGCGGCACGTCGCCGAGATTGACGATCATCGTCAGGTGGAAATCCGGCGCGCCGAGGTTGGCCGCGTCGATCGGCTCGTCGAACTCGCAGGCCACCGACGACATGAAGGTCGGATGCGTCTCCGGCGTGGCATTGGCGCCCGGGAAGAACAGGCCGAGCCAGTCGCCGATGCCCGGCGTGTGGTACTCGACGACCAGATCGAGGCCGCGCGTGTCGTCGATCGTGCCGGTCACCGGGATCGTCATCGTGACCAGGCCGCTGTCGATCGTGCCGCTGGCGCTGCCGATCAGCGTCAGCGCACCGGTCGGAATCGTGTCGACGGCGACATCGTGCGCGATCGTGTAGAGATTGATCGTGATCGGCATGCCGGCCGGCCCCATGCCGCCGGAGGACACCGTGACGCTGCTGATGCCGGCGCGCGGGCCGACCTGCGGATGCTCGCCGAAGTAGAAGCGGCGCCACCAGCTGTTGTCGGCCGTGTTCTTGCCGACGACGCCGCAGGACAGACCGGTGTCGCCCGGACTGTTGTCGTCCATCTGCGAGATCGCCCAGTCGCCGAGCGTGGACGGAGCGGCCACGCCGGTCGGCGCGACGCGCGTGCCACGGTTCAGCGTCGGCCGCTCGCCGCCGGCAGCGGCCTGCGCGGCCGCGAGGCGCGCCGCGGCGAAGCTCGGCGGCAGGCGTTCGGCGATGTGCTCGACCACGCTGTAGGTGAGGTCCGCTTCGCCGCCGTTGTCGATCGCCAGCGTCAGACTGGCCGAGGCGCCGCTGGCGACCGTGAAGTCCAGGCGGCCCGGGCTGATGCCGATCACCGGTGCCGGCGCATCCGGCGGCGTCACCGTCAGGGCGACCGGCACGGCGATCGCCGGCTGTGCCGGATCGGTACTCGACACGCACAGTGCCGCAGTGTGCACGCCCTGGGTCAGCGCGCCGGCGTCCATCGTCACGCCGACCGCGTCGGCATGGCCCGGCGCAAGGCTGCCGGCGCTGCTGGCCAGCGTCAGCCAGGCGGTCTCGCCGGGGCGATCGCAGTCGCTCTCGCCGATCGTGTAGTCGAGCGTCGCGCTGCCGGTGTTGGTGACCGACAGTGCGACCACACGTGCGTCGCCTTCCTTCACGGTCGCGGTCAGCGGACTCGGCGTGACCGTGACGGCCGGCTGCGTCGTGCCGACCAGGTTCGTGAAGAAGTAGCCCGCGCCCTGCAGGAACTGGCCACCCGGACTGGCGACGCCGGAGGCGAGCAGCACGGTGCGCGCGTCGATCGCCGCGGTGGTGCCGATCGAGTCGTTCGCGGCGGCGTCGCTGGCGACGAGCTTCTGCGCGTATTCCCAGCCGCTGCCCGATTCGGTGAACACGTAGCCGGCGCCGGCCCAGGACTGGCCGTCGACCGTCGCCGCGGTGGCGCCGGCGACGATCGCGCTGTCGGTCATGCCGACCGAGTAGCCGAAGTTCGCGAACTTCTCCGACTCGGGCGAGACGATCGTATGGGTGCGGCGCCAGCTGCCGTCGATCTGCGTGTAGACGTAGATCACGCCCTCGGTACCGAGCGTCGGCGCGCCGGCGACCAGACGGTGGCCGCGCGCGGCCAGCGACAGGCCGAGGTTCGAATAGAACTCGCCGACCAGCTTCTGCTTCTGCGTCCAGACGCCGTCGACCGGCTTGAAGAAGTACAGCGAACCGGGGAAGTCCTGGTAGGCCAGCAGCGCGCTGACCACGATCGTGTTCTCGGCGAACGCGACGCGCCAGCCGAATGCATCGCCGTCGCGCGTGTCGACGCCGCGAATCTTCTGCGTCTGCGTCCAGTTGCCGCCTGAACCGGTGTAGAGGTACACCGCACCGCGCGGATTGCCGTTGACCTTGGCCTGCGAGGCGCCGACCAGGGCCGAGCCGCCCGACAGCGCCAGCGCGTTGCCGAAGCCGTCGCCGGCCTGACCGTCGGCCGCGGTCAGCTTGGCGACCTGGCTCCAGCTGCCGCCGCTGCGGCGGAACACGTAGACCGCGCCCTGCCCGTCGTTGGCGCCGACGCGCGCCGCATCCGAGCCGATCAGGGCGGTGTCGCCCTCGAGCGCGATCGATGCGCCGAAACGCGCATTGTCGCCGGGTGCGCCGTCGCCGGCCTGCAGCTTCTGCACCTGCTGCCAGGTGCCGCCGGACCGCGCGAACACGTAGACCGCGCTGCGTCCCGTCGTCGTGTCGTTGGTGCCGACCATCGCGGTGTCGCCGGCCAGCGCCACCGACTCGCCGAAGCGCTGCAGCTCGGTGCCATCGCTGGCGACGATCTTCTGGTCCTCGATCTGGGTGACCGCGGCCGGCACCGATGCGCCGGAGGGCGTCGTCGCGGCCAGCACGGCGGCGGCCGGGATCAGCGCCAGGCTCGACCCGATCAGGAGGACCATGCCGCCGGCCGCACGCCGGAGGCTTCGTTGCATCGATGTCATGTCAATCGCCTTCTTTCAGTATGTCGTGGTGTCCGCCGTGCCGGTTCGCACGGCGACCGCGCCGGTCCGACGCGTCCGCGTCGATCCGCTCGCCTGCGCGGCTTCCCGGCCGTCGTCCTGCGGTCGTCTCCGTCGATCGTGTCCCTGCGGCCGGGCGTAGGCCCCGACCCTGCCGGTCGGCGCGCCCGGTCCGGTACTTCCGGCCGGGCCGATCGCCCGGAAACGGGCCGCCTCCTGCGCATGACCACACAATGGCAGGCTTGCGCCGTGCCGGGTTCGCCGGCCGTTTGCAGCATCTTTACGGCGCGTTTGAGAGGCGTTTTTCGGCTGCCCGTTCAAGCATATGCGGCCGTTCCGGGCGGTCCCGAAGCGCCCGCGGCGACGCGTCGCACCTCGACGCGGGACCACGCAGCGGATCACTCGCTGCGGCCGGCGAGGCCGGCCGCGCCGGCCGCAGCGCTCAGGCCGTGCCGGACCGGCGGCGGCGCACCAGCCCGTACACCGCGACCAGGGCGGCCAGCGCCAGTCCGATCGCCAGCCATTCGGCGCGCGTCAGCGTCGAGACGATCGCACCCATCGCCAGCACGGCCAGCAGCGGAATCGCCGGTCCGCCGGGCAGCACGAACGGCGCGCCGCGGCCGCGCAGGTCCAGGCGCTGCGCGCGCCAGGCCGCCAGGCAGACGCCGACGTAGAGCAGGCAGTTGGCGCCGCCGGAGATCAGCGCCAGCGTCTCGAAGCTGCCGCCGATCGCCAGTACGCAGGCCAGGCCGCCGTGCACGAGGATCGCCAGCAACGGCACGTGATGCGCGGCGCTGACGCGGCCGAACGCGTGCGGCAGATAGCCGTCGCGGCCGAGCGCGAACACCAGGCGCGAGGAGCCGAGCAGATTGCCCATCAGGAAGCCGGTCATCGACACGCAGGCGGTCGCCAGCAGCAGGCCGTAGCCGGGCGACCACAGCGCACCGGCCGTCGCCGCGATCGGCGCGGCACTGCCCGGCAGCGCCGGCCCGAGCACGCCCTGGCAGACCACCTGGATGCCGACGTACAGCAGCACGACCAGCACGATCGCCGCCAGCGTCGCGCGCGGCACGTGGCGCGAAGGATCGCGCACCTCGCCGGACGGGATCAGCGCGGTCTCCATGCCCGAATACGCGAACATCACCAGGACCATCGCGGTGCCGAGCGCACTCCACGAGGGCACCTGGGTCCAGCTGATCTGGCCCCAGTCGACGAACAGCAGACCGATCCCGGCCAGCGCGATCAGCGGCGCGAGCTTGAGCGTCGCCAGCGCGAGGATCGCGCGTGCGCCCAGGCGCACGCCGAACGCATTGAGCGCGATCAGCGCCGTCTGCAGCACGATCAGCGCCGCCGCGCGTGCGACCGGTTCGGCCAGCGCCGGCACGAAGTGCGCGAGCTGGCCCATCAGCGCCGCGGCGACGCCGGCCGCCGATGCCAGATTGCAGATCCAGCCGAGCGCACCGGCCAGAAAGCCCGCGAACGGACCGAAAGCGGCGCCGACGTAGGTGTACGCACCGCCGGTCGCGACCGCGCGGCTGCCGACCGCCGCGAAGCACAGCGCAATCGGCACGATCGCCAGCGCGCCGGCCAGGAACGCCAGCGGCGCCGCACCGCCCATCCGCGAGGCGAGCAGCGCAGGCAGCATGAAGATGCCGGCGCCGACGATGATGTTGACGATCGCCGCGGTCAGCGCGACCGGCCCGATCGCGCGGACAAGGGCGTTCTCGCCTTGCAGCGGACCGCCGGTTTCGGGTGCGGATGCGGACATCGGCGGCGCGCTCGGGACGGGGCCGCTAGCCTCGCATGCGCGCAACCGGTTGGCGAGGTGTCCGTCCGTGCGCATGACACGACACGACGGCTTGCGGGACTTACCAAGCCGCCGGTCAGGCGCTAGAATCCCCGCCCCGTACGCGGCACGATTTTCGCGATCCTTCGCCGATCGCGCCCCGGCGGTACCTAGGACGTCTCGCTCTCCTTCTCCAGGGTCTGCCGCTTTGAATGCCGTTTCCCTCCTGCGTGTCGATACGACGCCGGGTTCCCTGCAGCCTGCGTTGCGCGAGTGCGTCGCGCGCGCGGTGCGCCGCTATCTGTCCGACGTCGACGCCCAGCCCAGCGAAGGGCTGCACGAACTGGTGCTGCGCGAAGTGGAGATCCCGCTGCTGCACGAGGTCATGAACTGCTACGGCGGCAACCAGAGCAAGGCCGCCGCCGCACTCGGCATCAACCGCGCGACGTTGCGCAAGAAGCTGCAGCAGTACGGCCTGGCCTGAGCGGCCGGACCGCGCGCCGGCGCGGCGTCGCTATAATGCGCGGCCCTTTTTCGCTGCCCGGGATGTTGCCGTGTCCGATTCTTCCGCCGTGGCGATCCGCCGCGCGCTGCTCAGCGTCTCCGACAAGACCGGTCTGATCGACCTGGCCGCGGCCTGGCCGCGCGCGACGTCGAACTGCTCTCGACCGGCGGCACCGCGCGTGCGCTGCGCGAAGCCGGGCTGGCCGTGCGCGATGTCGGCGACCTGACCGGCTTTCCCGAGATCATGGACGGGCGCGTCAAGACGCTGCACCCGAAAGTGCACGGCGGCCTGCTCGGCCGGCGCGGCACCGACGATGCGGTGATGGCCGAGCACGGCATCGCGCCGATCGATCTGCTGGTGCTGAACCTCTATCCGTTCGAGCGCGTCGCCGCCGACCCGTCGAGCACGTTCGACGAGGTCGTCGAGAACATCGACATCGGCGGCCCGGCGATGCTGCGCGCAGCCGCGAAGAACTTCGCGCACGTCGCGGTCGCGACCGATCCGGCGCAGTACGCAGCGCTGCTCGCCGAGCTGGACACAGGCGCCGGCGCACTGTCGGCGGCCACGCGCTTCGCGCTGGCCGTCGCCGCATTCAACCGCGTCGCGCGCTACGACGCGGCGATCGCCGATCACCTGTCCTCGATCGGCCCGGACGGCAGCCGCAGCGCGTTCCCGGCGCAGCGCCACGACATCTCGATCAAGCTGATGGACCTGCGCTACGGCGAGAACCCGCACCAGCAGGCCGCGTTCTACCGCGACGCCGAGCCGCTGCCCGGCACGCTGGCGACGCTGCGCGCGCTGCAGGGCAAGGAGCTCAGCTACAACAACCTCGCCGACGCCGATGCGGCCTGGGAATGCGTGCGCCAGTTCGACGCGCCGGCCTGCGTGGTCGTCAAGCACGCCAATCCCTGCGGCGTCGCGCAGGCCGCGACGATCGGCGCGGCCTACGAACTGGCATATGCCACCGACCCGACCTCGGCCTTCGGCGGCATCATCGCGTTCAACCGCCCGCTCGACGCGGCCACCGCCAAGACGATCCTCGACCGCCAGTTCGTCGAGGTGCTGATCGCGCCGGCCGTCGACGCCGACGCGCGCGCGGTCTGCGCGAAGAAGCCCAACGTGCGCGTGATCGAGATTCCGCCCGGCGCGGGCCGCAACGCGTTCGAGCTCAAGCGCGTGGGCTCCGGCCTGCTCGTGCAGAGCGCCGACGTGCGCGAGGTGCGCCGCGACGAGCTGCGCGTCGTCACGCGGCAGGCGCCGACCGCGGCGCAGACCGACGATCTGCTGTTCGCCTGGCGCGTCGCCAAGTTCGTCAAGTCCAATGCGATCGTCTACGCGCGCGACCTGCGCACGGTCGGCATCGGCGCCGGCCAGATGAGCCGCGTCGTCAGCGCGAAGATCGCCGCACTCAAGGCCGAGGAGGCCGGCATCGCCGTGCCCGGCAGCGTGATGGCGAGCGATGCGTTCTTCCCGTTCCGCGACGGCATCGACGCGGCGGCCGCGGCCGGCATCGCCGCGGTGATCCAGCCCGGCGGCTCGATGCGCGACGAGGAAGTGATCGCCGCGGCCGACGAGGCCGGCATCGCGATGGTGTTCACCGGCGTGCGGCATTTCCGCCACTGACGGCGCGCCGCGCGTTCCGGGCGAGGCGAGCGACAAGAAAGGGGCCGCCCAGCGGCCCCTTTCCAATCGTGCGTGCGGCGAGACACCCTCGCCGCGGACGAGGCGCGATCAGTCGCGCTTGAGGTCCTTGGCGGCCGACTCGGCGTCGTCGAGCGTGCGCTTGGCGCGCGCCTTGGCGGCCTCGTGTGCGGCATCCGCCTGATCCTTGCATGCGCCCTGCTGGGCCGAGGCCAGCGTGTCGCAGCGCTCCTTGGCGACCTTCAGCGCGGCATCGGCCTCGGCGATCGCCAGATCGTAGTCGGCCTTGGCCTGGGTCTTGAGCGTATCGGACTGGACGTCGGCGACGTCCTTGCCGGCGTCGCGCGCGACATCGGTCGCATCGCTCTGCGCCTCATTGATCTTCTCGTTGGCCTTGGTCTCGGCCTGGGCGACCTCGGCGCGCGCCTCGGCGGTCGCGGCGTCGAGCTTGCGCTGCGCCTCGGCGGCCTTCTCGTTGGCCTGCTGCTGCGCCTTGGCGACGTCTTCGGCCGCCTTCTGGCGTGCCTGCTCGACCTTGCGATCCGCCTCGGCGGCGGAATCCTGCTGGCTGCAGGCGGACAGACCCAGAACGGCCGCGATCGCGGCGACCAGCAACGTGTTCTTCATGATGGTTCTCCTGATGGGACGGCCCCCGCCGGATGCCCCTCTCGGGTCCTTCCGGGCGCGGCGTGCATTGGAGTGCCGCGTTCATGAACGCGCTGTGATCGGCCCGATCGCATGCAGCCTCGCCGTTCAGCAAACGGCCGCCGCAGCGGCGCCTCAACCGGCGAACCCGCCCTCGGCGAGAAACGCCGCTTCCTCGGCGCGGGTCTCGCGTCCGAGCATCGCGTTGCGATGCGGAAAACGGCCGAAGCGGCGCACGATCGCGCGATGGTCCTCGGCGTGGGCGAGCGGCTCCTCGCCGAGCGTGCGCATCAGCTGCACCGACCGGTCCTGATCGGCCGCATCTTCCGAATGCGCGAACGGCAGATAGCAGAACAGGCGCAGCTCCGGCTCGATCGCGCGGTCCAGGCCCAGCGCGAGCGCGTCGCGCGCGATCCGCCGCGCCAGCGGATCGGTCGCGTACATGTGCGCGCTGCCGCGGAAGGCGTTGCGCGGGAACTGGTCGAGCAGCAGCAACAGCGCGAGCACGCCCTCCGGCCGCGTCCGCCACGCGTCGAGCTCGCCGCGCGCGGCGGCGAAATGGGTGTCGAGGAAGCGCTCGCGGAAGCGTGCGTCGAAGGCCGGATCCTTGTCGAACCACTGCGCCGGTCCGGCTTCGCGCCAGAACGCGACGACGTCGGCGGCCGTATCGCGCATCAGGCTTCTTCGGCCGCTTCGCGCGTGACCGCGGCGGTCTCGGCGGTCAGCGGACGCGCCTCGCGGCGCGGCGTCGTGAACGGTGTCGGCACCGCACGCGGCGCATTGCCGAACGTCAGCGTGCGCCCGGCGCGCACGTCGCCGGCCGCGACCTCGAGCTCGAAGCGCTCGGCATCGCGGCGGCGTACCTGGTCGGCGGTATCGGCCGCCTCCTCGGCCTCGTGGCCGAGCACGCGCAGGGCCGTCTCGCCGAAGCGCAGCGCCGACTCGAAGGTCTCGCGGATCTGGAACTGGACGTTGCGCGCGACCAGCTCGGCCGCGTGCTCGCGATCGTAGGCGCGCGCGATGACCTTGGCCTGCGGAAATTCCTCGTGCGCCAGCTCGCAGATCAGGTTGGCGGCCTGGCGGTCGTCGACGCAGACCGCGATCAGGCGCGCGGACTGCGCGCCCGACGCGCGCAGCACGTCCAGCCGCGTGCCGTCGCCGTAGTAGACGACGAAGCCGAAATCGGCCGCGCTGCGGATCATCTCCACGTCGGTGTCGATGATCGTGACCTCGCAGCCGCGCGCGAGCAGGCACTGGCTCATGACCTGGCCGAACCGGCCGAAGCCGACGACCAGCACGGTGCCCGACAGGTCAGCGGCGACGTCGATGCCGTCCATCGACTCGACCTGCTTGGGAATCAGCGGCCGGACCAGGATCACGAACAGCGGCGTCAGCGCCATCGACAGCACGACGATCGCGGTCAGGTTGGCGTTGACGGTCGCGTCGATGACCTGGACCGCCGACGCCGCCGCAAACAGCACGAACGCGAACTCGCCGCCCTGCGCCATCAGCACGGCACGGTCCATCGCTTCGGCGTGGCTGCTGCGCATCAGCCGCGCGACGGCGTAGATGCAGGCCGCCTTGGCCGCCATCATCGCCAGCACGCCCGAGACGATCAGCGGCCAGTTGCGCGCGACGACCGCCAGATCGAGCGACATGCCCACGGCCAGGAAGAACAGGCCGAGCAGGATGCCGCGGAACGGCTCGATGTCGGCCTCCAGCTGATGGCGGAACGTCGACTCGGACAGCAGCACGCCGGCCAGGAATGCGCCCATCGCCATCGACAGGCCGCCGACCTGCATCAGCAGCGCCGCGCCGAGCACGACCAGCAGCGCCGCCGCGGTCATGACCTCGCGCGCCTTGGCCGCGGCGAGAATCCGGAACAGCGGATTGAGCAGCCAGATGCCGGCCGCGATCAGGCCGGCCAGCGCGGCGATGCCGATGCCGACACTGAGCCAGCGCGATTCGGCCCCGTGGTCGGTCATCGCCGGCGAGATGAACGCGACCAGCGCCAGCAGCGGCACGATCAGCAGATCCTCGAACAGCAGGATCGAGACGATCTTCTGCCCGCGCGGCAGTGCGATGTCGCCGCGCTCGCCGAGCAGCTGCATCACGATCGCGGTCGAGGTCAGCACGAAGCCGGCCGCGCCGATGAAGGCCACCGGCAGCGTGAATCCGAATGCAAGGCCGACGCCGGTCAGCGCCGCCGTGCACAGCGCGATCTGCAGACTGCCCAGGCCGAAGATTTCCTGGCGCAGGCTCCACAGATGCGAGGGCCGCATCTCCAGGCCGATCACGAACAGGAACATCACGACGCCGAGCTCGGCGACGTGCAGGATCGCCTGCGGATCGGAGAACCAGCCCAGGCCAAACGGGCCGATCAGCAGGCCGGCCGCGAGATAGCCGAGTACCGAGCCCAGGCCCAGCCGCCGGAAGATCGGCACCATGACCACGGCCGCGCCGAGCAGCGCCACCACGTTGACCAGTTCGCTACCGCCCGCCTCTGCCGCCATCTCGCTGTGCCCGCCGATCCGCCGGCGCTCATCGTAGCAGGCCGTCGCGATGCCGCTGATCCCGCGATCGGGGGATCACGATCGCAGCGGGACGCGGCGGCGGCGCATCCGCACACCCGGCCGGCGAGCGCAGCCGACGCGTCGGCGAATCGTCCGGACGGCGGCGGCGTGAAGCCGCCGGGCGCGCTCGCCGCGGTCCGCCGCCCCCGGCGCGCGGCAGTGCTCGCACGCGGCGAAGCCGATCGCGCCGGCGCCTACTTCTCGAGCAGGATCGCGAAATCCTGCAGGCTCTCGACGCGACTGCAGACGATCTTGAAGCAGACCAGCATCGGCACCGCCAGCAGCAGGCCGAGGATGCCCCATAGCCAGCCCCAGATCAGCAACCAGACGATGATCGCCAGCGGATTGAGATTGACCGTGCGGCCGAGCACCAGCGGTGTGAATATCTGGCTTTCGAGCGTATGCAGGGCCAGGTAGCCGGCCGCCGGCAGCAACGCGGCGCCGAGCGTCGGGAACTGCGCGAGGCCGACCAGGGCCAGCAGGGCCGCCATCACCATCGGCCCGACGTACGGCGTCAGGTTCAGCAGGGCCGCCAGTGCGCCCCACAGCAGCGGCGTATCGACGCCGATCAGCCAGAGCAGGGCCGCCGTCGCGACGCCGAGTCCGAAACTGGTGCAGCACACGGTCAGGAAATAGCGCGAGACGTCGTTCTGGATCGCACGTACGATGTCGACGGTCAGCCGCTTGGCCGACCAGGTCGGCCGCAGCATCAGGATGCGCCGCAGCAGCGTGTCGCCGTAGAGCAGGAAGAAATACGTCAGCAGCACCACCGCGAGCACGCCGGCCAGCGCACGCGGCGTCGCCGCCAGCAGGTTCGCGCGTGCCGGCGTCTGCAGGACGACGCGGGTGCGTCGTGCTTCCTCGTCGCCGGCGATCTCGCCGAGCGAGGCGGTGACCTTGCTCGCTTCCTGGAACGGCCGCGTCAGCGCCTTCAGGCGCGGCGTCGCCTCGCGCAGCACGGTCGGCGCCCGGCCGACCCACTCGGCCGCGGCCGGATACAGCGCATTGGCGATGCCGCCGATCAGGCCGAGCAGCAGCGTGATCATCGCCAGCGCGGCCAGCCAGCGCGGCAGCCAGCGCTGCGTCAGGCGCCGCATCAACGGACTCAGCAGCAGCGCAAGGAATGCCGCCAGCAGGATCGGCAGGATCAGTTCGGCCGCGAAATAGCAGGTGTAGAGCACGCCGCCGGCGACGACGACGCCGAGCAGGCGATGGATGCGCACGTTGAGCATCACCTGCGCGCGGCGCAGATCGCCGAGCGTGGCCGGCGCGGCGTCGGGCGCGCGCTCGCTGGTCGGATCCATGGTGTCTCCCCGGTATAGGACGCGCCATTGTGCGCCGCCACCGCCGCGGCGCGCGACGCCGCGACGCGCGCCCGATTCATCCGCGGTTGCCGGCGGCGGCAACCGCGCCCGAAGCTGCGCAATGGTCCGGACCGCTGCGATGCGCGCCCGGTGATCGATCGGCGAGCGCCCTTGTGCGCCGGCAGTCCCGGGCCCGATCGCGACGCGCGCTCCACCCAGCCCGCCGGCGGTAGCGAAACCGATTCATTCCGGGCGTCGATTCCGTCACCGCTCGCTCGTCATACCCGCCGAGCGGCTGCCGTGCAGCGCTCATTCCCTATGACACCGAAGGAAGAACCCCGTGTCCAAGACGATCTTCATCAGCCTGCCGGTGGCCGACCTGGCCGCCTCGAGGGCGTTTTACCAGGCCCTGGGTTTCGAACCGAATGCTGCGTTCGGCGACGAGACCGCGGCCGCCATGGCGTGGAGCGAGTCGATCCACGTCATGCTGCTGGCGCATGCGCGCTGGCGCACGTTCACGCAGCGGCCACTCCCGCCGGACGGCACGATCGGACTGATGCTGTCGCTGTCGATGGACAGCCGTGACGCGGTCGATGGGATGAACCGCGCCGCCGCCGCTCACGGCGGACGAGCCGACGCGAACCCGCCCGAAGACCTGGGCTTCATGTACAGCCGCGACCTCGCCGATCCCGACGGGCATCTGTGGGGGATCGTCTGGATGGACCCCGCGGCGACGCCGGCTGCCTGACGGCCGTGTGCCATGCGGACCGGCGCGGCGCAGCGACCGGTCCCGGGATGGGCCGTCCCGGCACAGCCGCCTGACGCCCGGCACGGCCGACACACCGTGGACCCGGCCGCCCGATCGGAACGGGCGCGGCAGGAGCCGTGCCTTCGCAGTCGCCGGCGCGGCGGCCGCGCGATCGGGGCGCTATTCGGCCGCGATTCGGGCGCGCCGTTATCTACTGGCCGCCCGACCGACCAGGAATGCCACCATGCCGACCGTGTACCTGCGCCTGACCGGCAGCGACGACGACGCCCGCACGCTGATCAATCTGATCTCCTCGCTCGACGGCATCGAACACGTCGAGGAGACCGACGATCTGATGCCGCACATGGACGACGAGGACTCCAGTTCGGCCGGCCTGACCGACGACATCGGCCCGGGCTTCCACGCGATCGAAGTGCTGGCGCCGAACGACAACACGGCGCGGCGCGTGCGCGAGACCGCCGAGGCGCTCGCGCGCGAACTCGGCGCCGCGCTCGAGATCGTCGACGAGCCCTGAGTTCGCCGCGGCTCGCGCGTGAGCGTCGTGCCCGACCCGCCGCCGAAGTCCGCCACGCGGGTCCGGCGCCTCCTGCTTGGGCTGCTCGCACTCGGGCTGGCCGCGCTGACCTGGGCCCTGCAGCGCGGCCATTGGGTGACCGAAGACCGCTGGAAACCCTGGGCGCCGCTGCGCGTGGACGATGCGCCGAACCTGCTGACGCCGCTCAAGCTGCGCCGGCTCGCGCAGGACGCGCCGCTGTGCCGAGCGGTGCTCGCGACGACCGGCTTTCGCTACGACACCGTGCCGGACCGCGTGACCGGGCCGGGCTGCGGATTCGAGAATGCGGTGCGGATCCGCGCGACCGGCGTCGCCGTCGGCGCGCCGTTCCCGTTGAGCTGCCGCGCGCGCGGTGTCGCTGGCGCTGTGGGAGCGCCACAGCCTGCAGCGCGAGGCGCGTGAGCGGCTCGGTCAGCCGGTGGTCCGCATCGAGCATGTCGGCAGCTACGCCTGCCGCAACGTCTACGGCCGGCCCGACGCACGGCGCAGCCGTCACGCGACCGCCGACGCGTTCGACGTCGCCGGCTTCGTGCTCGCCGACGGCCGCCGCATCCGCGTACGCGGCGGCTGGAACGGCGAATCGGCCGAGGCGCAGTTCCTGCACGCGGTCCACCGCGGCGCGTGCCGCTGGTTCGACACCGTGCTCGGCCCCGACTACAACGCCGCGCATGCCGACCACCTGCATCTGGACCGCGGCAGTTTCGGGCTGTGCCGCTGAGCGGCAGCGGTCAGTCGAAATCGTGACGGAACATCCGATCGGGCCGGAACAGGCGCACCGTGGTCTCGACCAGGCCGGCCGCGCCGTTGCCGACGCCGCCGCTGGTACGGCCCTGCACGCGCAGGAAGTACGGCTGCCCGACCGGCGCCCGGAACCCCGGCAGCGCCCAGCCGCCGGCGACGCGCTGCATCGGGCCGATCGCGCTGTAGCTGGCGCCGCTGGTCGAGATCGACAGCAGCGGCGGCCCGCTCAATTCCGGACTGGCGCCGCCGCGCGTCCAGCGCACGGCGCCGTTCTCGACCGTGAGCCGCTGCAGCGCCGCCGTGCGCTGGCCGGCGCGCGCGAGGCGCCGCGTGCCGTCGCCGCCGAAGACGTCGAACGCGAGCTTGCCATCGGCCTGGATCGCCACCGCGCTGGACTCGGCGGACGGCGTGCCGGCGCCGAAGCCCGGATCGACGCTGCCGTCGGCACGCAGTATCACGACGTCGATCGCGCGGCTCTGTCCGGCCAGCACGAGGCGTCCGGCGACCGCGAGCCGGCCGTCGGCGTGCAGCGCGACCGAGGTGACGTAGCCCTCGGTGATCGGCGGTACGAAACCCGAGTCCAGGCTGCCGTCGGCACGCAACCGAGCCAGCGTCGGCCGTGGCTGACCGTCGATGCGCAGGAAGTCGCCGGCCACGAACAGCGCGCCGTCGGGCGCCGCGACGACCGTGGTCACCGCGCCGCTGCTGACCTGCGGTGCGTACGCCGCGTCGAGCGTGCCGTCGGCCTGCACGCGTGCCAGTCCGTCGCGCGGCTGGCCGTCGATCGCATCGAAGAAACCGGCCACGACGAGCCGCCCGTCGGGCTGTTCGGCCGCCGTCAGCACCGTGCCGTCGGCCTGCGGTGCAAAACCGCCGATCAGGCCGCCGTTGGCCGCGAACCGCGCCAGGCCGCGGCGCGGATGGCCCGATGCCTCGGTGAAGCTGCCGCCGGCGAGTAGGCCGCCATCGGCGAGCGGCACGCCGATCGACACGTCGCCGCCGAGCGCGCAGCCGCTGAAGTTGATGTCGAGCGTGCCGTTGTCGCGCAGCCGCGCCAAGCGCCGGCAGTCCTGCCCGGCGATGACCTCGAAGCTGCCGAGGATGCGCGTCGCGGCGGCGTCGACGACCACACTGACCACGGCGTTCTCGATATTCGGCGCGTAGGCCAGATCGGGCGTACCGTCCACGCCGAGCCGCGCCGGCGAGCCGATCTGCTGGCCGGCGTAGCGGCGCGGGCCGCTGATCAGCAGGCGGCGATCGGGCATCGGCGCGATCGCGAACACGCCCTGATCGATCGCGACCGTCAGGTCGTCGTCGAGCACGCCGGCCGGATACAGGCGCGCCAGCCGCGAGCGCGTCCACGGACCGAACTGCCCGAACGGCCCGCCGACGAGCAGCTGGCCGTCGGCGAGCTCGGCCAGCAGCGTCACGTTGTTGCCGGGCTGCGGCCGGAAGTCGGCATCGACGCTGCCGTCGACGGCGAGCCGCGCCACGCGCGTGCGCGCCTGGCCGTCGACGTGGTCGAAGCTGCCGCCGAGCAGCAGCCGGCCGTCGGCCTGCATCGCCAGTGCGAGCACGGCCGCATCGGTGTCGCGGCGGAACGCCGGATCGACCGATCCGTCGGCACGCAGTCGCGCCAGGGATCGCCGCGCGACGCCGTCGATCGTCGTGAACACGCCGCCGGCGTAGATCAGGCCTTCGGCGGTGACCGCCAGCGCCTGCACGGTGCCGTCGGCCTGCGCGTCGAACGCCGCATCGCGGCGGCCGTCGGCGCGCAGCCGCGCCAGTGCGCGATGCGGCTGGCCGTCGATCGTCGTGAACGCGCCGCCGATCAGCAGGGCGCCGTCGGCCTGCGGCACGGCCGCGAAGACGAAGCCGTCGGCCGCGGTCGTGAATGTCGCGTCGCGCATGCCGGCCGCGGTCAGGCGCGCCAGGCGGCCCTGCGGTACACCGTCGATGCGCGTGAAATGGCCGCCGATCAGCAGCCGCCCGTCGGCCTGGCGATGGATCGTGCGGACCGTGTCGTCGGCCTGAGGCGCGAACGCCGGATCGAGCGCGCCGTCGGCGCCCAGACGGGCGATGCGGCCGCGCGCCGTGCCGGCGATCGACGTGAAGCTGCCGCCGATCACGAGATGGCCGTCCGGCTCGACCGCGATCGCATGGACGCGTCCCGAATCGATGCCGGCCGAGAACGTCGTATCGATGCGGCCGTCGGCATGCAGACGCGCCAGGCCGACCGCGGCGACTCCGTCGACGACCGTGAAGTCGCCGCCGATCAGCACGCGGCCGTCGGCGAGCTGCACGCGGTGCGGACCTCGCCATTGGGGTCGGGCTTGAAGCCGACGACCTGCGCGGCCGCCGGTGCGATCAGTGCGGCCGCCGCGATCAGGATCGTCAGCAGTCGGAGCAACAGGCATGTGACGTTCATACGGAAGAACCTCTCGGTAAATCTCAAGGGTGATGTGCCGATGCCGTGTGCTGCGCGAGGTCGCGGCACACCGCTCGAGAACCGGGATGCCGGCGGCCCATCGGAACAGCGGACGTCCGGATCCGGTGATCCGTGTGAGCGCCCGCTCATCCTCGGAAACCCGCAATCGCGCGCGGTCCCGCCACGACGCGCAAAGCGACACGGCCCGCCTACAATCAGGCGCTGCCCGGAGGCCCGCCGATGTCCGACATCACGCTGCTGCTCGCCCAGGCCCGCGCCGGCGACGCCCAGGCCTGGGATCGCGCGGTCGGCCTGGTCTACGAGGACCTCAAGCGCATCGCGCGCGGCCTGCTCGGCGGCCGCGGCAGCGCCACGCTCGATGCGACCCAGCTCGTGCACGAGGGCTATCTGCGGCTCGCGCGCGGCGGCGCCGAGGGCATCGTCGACCGCGTGCATTTCCTCGCGCTGGCCGCGCGCGCGATGCGCCAGCTGATGCTCAATCACGCGCGCGACCGCCTCGCGCTCAAGCGCGGCGGCGGCATCTCGCACGTCGACGCCGACGCACACGCCGATACGATCGCCGAGGAAGCGCGCGGCCTGATCGAGCTCGATTCGGCACTGATGCGCCTGGAGGAGGAAGATCCGCGCTGCGTGCGCGTGGTCGAGTGCCGGATCTTCGCCGGCATGACCGAGCAGGAGACCGCCGATGCGCTCGACCTGACGCTGCGCACGAGTCAGCGGCTGTGGCTGGACGCGCGGCAGCGCCTGGCGGCCCTGCTCGATGACGCCTGAGCGGCGCATTGGCGGACCGGCCCGCCGGACCGGGTTAGCGTCGATGCCCCTGTCCCGGCCGGCCCTCCTGCGATGACGCGACGCGCCCGCGACCTGCTCGAACCCGGCGCCCTGCTCGGCGGGGCGCTGCTGCGCGACCTGCTCGCCAGCGGCGGCGCCGACGCCTGGCCGCCCGGCACGCGCCTGGGTGCGTACCGCATCGTGCGCGAACTCGGCCGCGGCGGCATGGGCGTGGTGCACCTGGCCGAGCGTGCCGACGGCGAGTTCGCGCAGCAGGTCGCGCTCAAGTGCCTGGCCGAACGCGGCAGCGCGGCCAATACCGAGCTGTTCCGGCGCGAGCGGCAGATCCTGGCCGGCCTGCGCCATCCGAACATCGCGCGCCTGCTCGACGGCGGTAGCGACGAGGGTCTGCTCTGGTTCGCGATGGAATGGGTCGAGGGCGAGCGCATCGACCGCCATTGCCGCCGCCATGCCTTGCCGCTCGATGCGCGGCTGCGGCTGTGGCTCGGCGTCGCCGAGGCCGTGCAGTTCGCGCATGCGCGGCTGCTGATCCATCGCGACATCAAGCCCGGCAACGTGCTGGTCGACGCCGACGGCCGGCCGCGCCTGCTCGATTTCGGCATCGCCACCCTGCTCGGCGACGGCGACAGCCCGCGTGCGTACTCGCCCGGCCATGCCAGCCCCGAACAGCTCGCCGGCGGCGAGGTCGGTACCGCCTCGGACCAGTTCCAGCTCGGCCTGCTGCTGGCCGGCCTGCTCGCGCGCGACGGTGACGAGGAGGCGGCGCGTACCGGTGCCGACCGCGCCCCCGCGCAGCCGGACCCGTCGCCGACGGCCACACGACGCGAGCGCTGGATCGCGATGCCGGCGGTGCGCCGGCGCGAGCTGGCCGCCGTGCTCGATCGCGCCTGCGCCGAGGATCCGGGCGCGCGCTACGGCTCGGTCGCGCAGCTGCGCGCCGAGATCGAGCGTCTGCTCGAGCGCCGCCCGGTCGAGGCGCTGCGCGGCCGCTGGCCTTATGCGCTCGCCTGTGCATGGCGGCGGCGTCCGATCACCGCTGCGGCGGTGACGCTGGCCAGCATCGCGGCGATCGCCGTGGTGCTCGCGTTCAACGCACGGCTCGCCCACGAGCGCGATCTCGCGCGCGCCGAAGCGGCCAAGGTGCGCGCGATCAATGCCTTCGTCAGCGACGACCTGCTGGCCGCCGCCGACCCGTTCACGGCCAGCCAGCCGGACCTGCGTGTACGCGAAGCGCTCGACCGCGCACTGGCACGCGTCGGCACGCGCTTCGCCGACCAGCCGGCGATCGAGTCCGAGCTGCGCCGCACGCTCGGCACGACCTATGCCGGCATCGGCGAGCTGGCGATCGCGGCCGAGCAGCTCGACCGTGCGTATGCGCT
Source organism: Dokdonella sp. (assembly GCA_024707225.1). Lineage (GTDB taxonomy): Bacteria > Pseudomonadota > Gammaproteobacteria > Xanthomonadales > Rhodanobacteraceae > Dokdonella. The sequence continues at coordinate 535,779 of JANQAE010000004.1, forward strand.
GCGCCGCCGGCTCGCGCCGGCCGACGATGCCGATGCAGTCGGCATCGTGCTGCAACAGGCACGCCGCGATCTGGCCGCCAGCGACTACGCGGCCGCGCAGCAGCGGCTGGAGGCGCTGATCGGTGTGCTCGAGACCAGCCACGACGGCGGCGGCGATGCACTGATCGCCGCGCGCATCACCCTGCTCGACACGCTGAGCCAGGCCGGCCGGCTCGACGAGGCCGAAGCACTCGATGCCGATCTGACGCGGTCGCTGCAGGCACGACGCGACGACGACGCGCTGAAGCTGGACCATGCCGATACGCGCGGCCATCTGTGGCTGCTGCAGGGGCATGCCGAGCGCGCCGCCGCGCTGTTCGATGCGACGGCCGCGCATCGCGCCGCGCGCGACGGCGACGACGACTACCGCCGCCTGCGCAGTCTCGAAGGCAAGGCGCGTGCATTACGCGACGGCGGCCGCCAGGCCGAGGCGGTCGAGGTCCTGCGTGATCTGCATGCACGGCGCCTGGCCATCTTCGGTCCCGAGCATCCCGAAACGCTGCGCAACCACAACGAACTCGCCGTCGCGCTGAGCCAGAGCGGCGATCGCGCCGCCGCGATCGCGATCTGGACCGGCGACCTGGCGATCAAGCAGCGCCGGCTCGGCCCCGGCCATGCGAGCACGCTGAGCACGCGCTACAACCTCGCCAACGAGCTGCTCGCGAGCCGCCGCTATGCCGACGCGGAGTCCGCGTTCCGCGCCCTGCTCGAAGCCGAACGCACGGCCCGCGGCGCCGGCGATCCCGGCGCCTGGATCACGCAGATGAGTCTGGCCAATGCGATCGGCCGGCAGGACCGGCACGACGAAGCGCTCGGCCTGCTCGACGCGTTGCTAGACGATCCGGCCGCGCTGGCCGGCCGGCCCGAACGCGCGATCGCGCAGGTCTACCGCAGCCGCACGCTGGCCGCGCTCGGACGCCGTGATGCGGCGCTCGACGACGCGCGCGCCGCCGTCGCGTCATTCGAGGCGACCGTCGGGCCCGACCACCGGCGCAGCGTGCAGGCGCGCGAGTGGCTGGCGTCGCTGGAAGCGCGTGCGAAGTCCGATTGAGCGTGGCGGCCTCATCGGCACCCGCATGACGTTCCGATGCGCCGCGACCCTGCCCGACTGACCGATTTACTCGGGCGGCGTCGGCCCGGAAGAATGATCGGGCCGACCAACATGAAGCTGAAAGAAGAAGCTGAAACAGAATCACCAGCCTGTAAGACACCGGGTCCTCACAGCAGCTGGCCAGACTGTTCCGTCACTCCGAGCGCGGTAGCGGCGTATCGATCTGACCCATCGCGCGAATCGAACGCCGGCGGATCAGTCACGCCGCCGCGGCCGGCACGCCGAACAGCACCAGGTGGATGCCGAGTTCCTCAGCCAGCGAATAGCCGTGCGAGAGGCCGATCGCGAGATTGACCGCGCAGGCCAGCAGCCAGACGCCGATGAAAACGAGCGCTACCTGCGGGCGGCGTGCCGGGCGGCTGAGCCCGGTCATCAATGCGAGCATGACCAGACCGATCAGGATCAGTACGAGCGTACGCATGGCGATGCCTCCGTCGCGGACCATCGAATGCAGCCGAGCGGCGCACGCGGGCACCCGCCGTCGCTGGCCGATGCGTGCCGCGCGGCGCGGGTGTGCGATCGTCGAAGCCGGCACGATCCGCCGGGCCGACCCCGCGACTCTAGCGCACTGCGGCGCGGCGCCGGACCGGCCTGCACCGCGTCGCCGATGCCTGTGCGTCAGCGCGTCGTGTAGCCGCCGTTGGCGAAGATCGTCTGGCCGGTGATCCACCAGCCGTCGGTCACCAGGAAGCGCACGATCGGCGCGATGTCCTCGATGTCGGTCAGGCCCTTCTTCGAGTGCTTGCTGAGCGCCGCGGCCGAGCTGTGATAGGCCACCGCCTCGGCGCTCTCCTGGCCGTAGAAGAACGGCGTATCCATCGGACCCGGGCCGATCGCGTTGACCGAGATGCCGCGCTCGCCGAACTCCTTGGACGCCGCGCGCGTGTAGTGCTCGACCGGCGCCTTGCTGCCCGGATAGACCGCGTAATAAGGCGTATAGGCGGCCAGCAGCGAGCTGACCAGCGTGACGATGTTGCCGCCGTCGGCGAGCGTGCGGCCGGCCTGCTGGATGAAGAAGAACGCCGCCTTCGAGTTGGCCGCGAAGCTGCGCTCGTAGTCGTCCTCGGTGACTTCGAGGATCGGCTTCTTGATGACCACGCCCACGGTGTTGATCGCGATGTCGATGCGGCCGAAGCGGGCCTTGGTCTCGTCGAACAGACGCACGCAGTTGTCGACGACCGACAGGTCGCCCTGGATCGCGAACGCCTCGGCGCCGCGCTCCTTCAGTTCGGCGACGGTGCGCTCGGCGTCGCGACGCGAGGCATCGCCGTGATAGTGGACGGCGATGCCGCGCGCGCCGCCGTCGACGAACTGCCGTGCGATCAGCGCGCCGAGGTTCTTGCCGCCGCCGGCGATGACGGCGATCTTGCCGTTGAGACTGTGGTCGGACATGGGGGACTCCTTGCAGGGGAAGGGCTGCCGGGCCGCCGAATGTGTCATTTGGCAACACGCCCGCGGGGGCGCGGCAGATCGTCGCTAAGATGAGGCCAACCCGGCCTGGCCTGCTTTCATCGTGCCTGCACGACTGTCAAATTCTCCGCAATCGGATCCGGACGGCTGGCTCACCGCCCGCGCTCCGGAACCTGCGGTGGAGGCCGCTCCGGCGTTCAGCATCCTGGCCGAGCGCCACTGGCCCGGCATCGGCTTTCTGGTCTGCTGCGAGGACATCCGCCAGACCACGACCTGGTCGATCGGCCAGCCGCGCCATACGCTGATCGTCCACCTCGGCGGCGCGATGCGCACGTTGGACACACGGATCGAAGGCATCGGCGCCACGCGCGAACCGCCCTCGCCCGGCGACATCTGGCTGGTGCCGGCCGGCGGCCGCTACGTCGGCCAGGCGCGCGGCCAGGTCATCCGCTATGCCGAACTGCGCATCGATCCGGATGCCGTCGCCGAGCTGCCGGGCGAGCGCACCGGCACGCTCGACGCGCTGCGGCCGTGCATGGCCCATCGCGACGAGTTTCTTTACTACACGGTCGCGCAGATGGCGCGCCTGGCGACCGCCGAGGACGACCTCGCCGCGATGATGGCCGAGCGGCTGCAGTGGCTGCTGCGCCAGCATCTGTTCCGCGACTACCGGCCCGGCGGTCACGCGCGCATCGAGCCCGCGCGGCGCGCCACGCTCGATGCGCGCACTGCGCAGCGCATCGCCGATCACATCGACGGCATGCTGGACCGGCGCATCACGCTGGCCGAGCTGGCCGCGATCGCGCAGTTCAGCGTGCATCAGCTGCTGATCGCGTTCCGCGCGCATTTCGGCCTCACGCCGGCGCAGTACGTGCTGGCGCAGCGCCTGCGCCGCGCGCGCTGGCTGCTGCTCAACACCGCCCAGGAGATCGGCGAGATCGCGCTGGCGACCGGCTTTGCGAGCCACAGCCACCTCAGCGCCGCATTCAAGCGGCAGGCCGGCATCAGTCCGCGCCAGTTCCGGGAAGGCCTGCGCACGCTGCCGCTCGGCCGCAGCGGGGGCTGAAAGCGCGCCGCCGCGGTTGGTACCATGCACGCCCTTTTTCCGGCGGGACGGCGACCATGAAGGTACTGGTGATCGGTTCGGGCGGCCGCGAGCACGCGCTGGCCTGGCGGCTCGGGCAGTCGCCGCGCGTCAGCGAGGTGATCGTCGCCCCCGGCAATCCCGGCACCGCGCGCGAGCCCGGCATCCGCAACGCGGCCGTCGCCGCGACCGACCTGGACGGCCTGCTGCGGCTGGCCCAGGACGAGGCCGTCGCGCTGACCGTGGTCGGCCCCGAGGCGCCGCTGGTCGCCGGCATCGTCGACCGCTTCGAGAAGGCCGGCCTGCGCTGCTTCGGCCCCGGACGCATCGCCGCCCAGCTCGAGGGCTCCAAGGCGTTCACGAAGGACTTCCTGTTCCGCCACAACATCCCGACCGCACGCTACGCGGTCTTCACCGAGCTCGCCCCGGCGCTGACCTACGTGCGCCAGCACGGCGCGCCGATCGTCATCAAGGCCGACGGCCTGGCCGCCGGCAAGGGCGTCGTCGTCGCGCTGACCCTCGGCGATGCCGAGCAGGCGCTGCACGACATGCTCGGCGCGCACGCGCTCGGCGAAGCGTCCGCGCGCGTCGTGATCGAGGAATTCCTGGAAGGCGAGGAAGCCAGCTACATCGTGATCGCCGACGGCCGGCATGCCTTGCCGATGGCGACCAGTCAGGATCACAAGCGCGTCGGCGAGGCCGACACCGGCCCGAATACCGGCGGCATGGGCGCCTACTCGCCGGCGCCGGTGGTCACGCCCGAGGTCGAGCAGCGCATCCTGGACGAGGTGATCGCCCCGACGCTGACCGGCATGGCCGCCGAAGGCGCGCCGTTCTCCGGCTTTCTCTATGCCGGCCTGATGATCGACCGCAGCGGCGCGCCGAAGGTCATCGAGTTCAACGTGCGCTTCGGCGATCCGGAAACCCAGCCGATCATGCTGCGCCTGAAGTCCGACCTCGTCGAGCTGATCGAGGCCGCGCTCGACGGCCGGCTCGACCAGACCCGGGCCGACTGGGATCCTCGCCCGGCGATCGGCGTGGTCTACGCCGCGCACGGCTATCCCGGCAAGGTCCGCAGCGGCGATCCGATCAAGGGCCTCGACGGCGACCTCGGTCCCGACGTCAAGGTCTTCCACGCCGGCACGCGCGAGGACGCCGGCCGCGTCGTCACCGCCGGCGGCCGCGTGCTGACGGTCTGCGCGATCGGCGAAGACATCGCCGCCGCCCGCACCCGCGCCTACGCGGCGATCGAGAAGATCGGCTTCGACGGCGGCTTCTATCGGCGCGACATCGCGCATCGGGCGATCGGGCGCGGCGGCGGCTGATTGCCCGGCGGACTGCCGCGATCATCAAATGCTGGCCAGCCGGGCCAGAGGCTTTGCATTTCAAACGCTTACGGCGCAAGCCGAACTCGTCCGGAGGTAGAGTCGATCGCCAACTGACACGGTTTGGGGTTAGGCCGACCTCGACTGACAGCATTTTCCACGAGTTCTGCGCCTCGCGAAGCGGTCGGTCCAGGAACAGGGAGACCGCTCTCCGCAAGAAGAAGGCTCCCTGAAGTAGCGGAGGCAGTTGTTGGGCTAAGTTGTTCGGACGTGGCATGTCCATCTCCCAGCAGGGGACGAACACCCACTAGTGCCCGCCGCCGATTTCGCATCGGCGGTGCAATCAAATCATCAGGGGCGCCGGACTTCCGACGGCAACCTACTGCCGTTTTTTCGACTTACCGTCGAGACATCGGTGAACCTGCTCCTCTGTCCACGGATCCTCTTTCCACTCACCCAGCTCATTCAGAACCTGGACGAGCTCAGTTATCAGGCGTAGTCGAGCAGACCTGGGCATCGCACCGCCGAAGCGATCAAACGCATGGTCCAACCACCGCGCTGCGTAACGCGGTTTGGCGCCGGGCTTGTTCGGTCGATCGATAAAGGATTTCGGCGGATCCCAGTCCGACAAGACTGAAACTGCCCGATCAAGTAACGAGTACTTGCCAGCAAACGGTACGCTGATTTGCTGGCGGGCTCCGGCAAGCATTACTTGAACGGCGATGTGTTTTTGGTCGGACGTGAATCGTTTGGCGCTGATCGGAAGAGTGATGCTGTTCTGGTAGTCGCTATCTCTGACGAGGTTGCCAAGGTTCAGAACGTCCCGAAAAGGCCAGCGAGCGAGCTCCTCGTTGAGTTTCGCCATCGCTTTCGCATGTCGTTTCGCTTCCTTTTTCAGCTCACCTGCTGTCCTTCGATCTGTATAGGGCAGTTTTGCTTGCTTGAGCAGTCCGTTGAAGCCTGCGTAGTCCAGCCACACGTATGCAAACTCGAACGGGCGATCTAGGTACCCGGCGATCGCCCACGTAGATTCTCGCAACGGATCACCCAAGAAGCCGCTTGAGGCCCAGGTATTGTTTCGCGCTCCCGCAATGCACCAAGGTGGCCGGGTCTCGAAACTTTTAGGGTCAAAGACGCGCGTGCTCTTGAACTCCATCCACAGTTCGTCTTCGTACTGGCCCCTGTGTTCAGGCTTCGAATCCAGGAACTCCCGCCAGCTTTGATGTTGATTTGAGCGTTGGCTCTTAGGGTAGACCATTGCGTCCCCTGTGAAGACTTATGCCGATCTGCGAGCAAACGACCTACGACCGAATCGACCACGCGCCTAGAACGGCGCTCGCTCTCCAAGCGAAGTTATGAACCTACCGGCGCTGGAGTTCCCTTTGGAACTCGACGCTTGCATAGATGGCAGATTGACACATAATCGGCTCATGGCCAAAAACGTCCGTATCCCCGAAGCGCTCTACGCGTTGGCTCAACGAGAGGCCACACTGGAAGATTGCAGCATCGCCCAACAAATGGAGCACTGGGCCAAGTCCGACCTCGCAGCCGCGTCTCAGCGCACGCATATTGCCGTGACGTCATCGCAGGGCGCCGCGGCAATGACCCGTGAACTCGATACCCTGGACGTCCTCAGCGGCGAACGCAGCGCCGACTATCTGCATTTCATCCCTCGCACCGTCGCCCGCCAGAGCAGGGCGGTTTTCCCTTCGCGCTATCGCAAGAGCTGACGCATGAGCCGGGAGCGCGAAGCCTACATGCCTCTCGAGAGAAACGGTGGCCCCACCTGCGCGGCCACACTTTGCGCCCTACCGCGGAGGTCAGACGTAGCTTGATCAGCTCGCACCCATCCGAATTCTCTCGCCGCTTTCGTTGAGAAGTGCGGCGATATGGTTCAGGCGACGCTCGCCCTCGGCGTAGTCACCGTGGCGATTGGCTTCGCGACATATAACGGACCATCCAATTATCGCCAACAACGCGGCAAAAACCATCGCGCGGGCCAGATCTTCATCGGTATAGACAGGCCCAATCACATTACGCGCGATGCGGCGTCGCAATTGTTCAAACCCGCCATGAGTGAACCCATTGAGCATGCGCCAGAGGCCTAGCTCTGGGCTCATTACTCTCGACATAAAATTATCGTTACGCATCCCGACTGTTCGTTCAATACGATCAACGCGCTGTGCCATTGACCAATTGGGGATACGGCCTCCGTTAGCCAGTCTCTCCACTTGCGCCTCGTCGAGGACGAAGAAAATCAGCCACGCGTTAGCGAGAACCTCGAACATTGGGCGAAGCAGCGTCATTGCGGCGCCACACATAGCTTGCTGATCTCTCGGCGCATGGGCCAGACGGAGTATCGCCGACGCGTACTCAATCGCGAGATCAGTAGAGGCCGCACCAAGAAGATTTCTATTGCTTCCGGGAAGTCCGAAAAATTGCTTATTTTCTTTGACGGAATCTATCCATCTAATGTTATCCAACAACAATCCCGCCGCGGCAGATGAGTCAATCATTTATGCTGATTTAGTAGTTTTGCCAGAAACCGAAATCAGTATTTGTTACGACTTTTTCCCGCCTACCGCTTCCCAGGAATCTAATCTTTTAGGGAAATTAAAACGATTCCGCCGAATGCGCTGCTAAATAGCATCGCGCCATTGTTCAGTTTGTGGAGACCCGCTACAAGCGCGCCAGATGCCCTACCGCAAGGCCGGCCGACATCCTGATAGCCTCCAATGAACGGCGTTCGCTCAGCTCAGCGTCAATTCCCTTAACGGTGAAAATTATCGAGGGCAGCGCTGCTTTTAATTGATATGAAAAGCTCGGAGCTCCTCACCCGCCACACTGAAAATACAGCGTATCGGCCCAGGTCGGGTCGTGCGCCTGGCCCAGGCTGACCAGGCCGCTGCGGCGCAGGTGGACGTCTTCGCGGTGGACGTGCTGCTCGTCGTCCTCGCCGATGCGCAGCCAGCTGCCGTTGGTCGAACGGTCGGTCAGCACGAAGTGGCCGCGCTTCCATTCGATGACCGCGTGCATGCGCGAGACCCAGTCGGCCTCGATGATCAGGACGTTGGTCGGATCGCGGCCGATCGTGAACGCCTCGGAGGCCTCGTCGATCTCGAAGACCTGGCTGCGGTGGCGCAGCAGCAGCCGCGCGCGCGCGACCGGCTCGGGCGACTGCACCGTGCGCTGGACCGTGGTGACGTTGCCGAGGTCGTCGTGCCAGACCACTTCGGCGATGCCGACCGGCTGCGCCTTGCCGGCGACGCGCGCGCTGCCGAGCGAGCGGATGCGCAGGCCGGCGGCCTGGGTGACGCCGCTGGTCATCGCGGCGCTGGCGACGATCTGGTCGCGGCGCGCAATCGAGGCCATGCGCGCGGCGACGTTGACCGCGTCGCCGAAGACGTCGCCGTCCTCGAACAGCGCCTCGCCGTGATGCAGACCGATGCGGATGCCGAGGTTGTCGCGCACGAACTGCGCATCGGACTTGATGCGGCGCTGCATGTCGCTGGCCGCGAACAGGCCCTGCACGGCGCCGGGGAACGTGCACATGATCTCGTCGCCGATCGTCTTGACCAGGCTGCCGCCGTGGCGCTGCGCGATCTCGAGCAGGGTGCGCAGCACGCCGGCGATGATCGCGCGTGCGGTGACGTCCCCGCGCGTCTCGAACAGCTTGGTGCTGCCGGACACGTCCGCGAACAGAATGGTCGCTGCCTTGCGCTCGCTCATGCCCGGGCGATCATACAGGAGCACTCCGCGCCCCTGGGAGACGCAGGCCGGGTGTTTTCCCCGTCCACTTGTGCGCATGGCGGACTCCGCGCGGCGGCGGGCGATTCAGGTACCGCGCGGCTTGGCGCGGTGGGTCGGCCGCGCGCTCCACGGATCGTCCGGCCAGGGGTGCTTGGGGTAGCGGCCCTTGAGCTCCCTGCGCACGTCCGGGTAGGTGCGCTCCCAGAAGCTCTTCAGATCGCCGGTGACCTGGATCGGCCGGCCGGCCGGCGACAGCAGGTGCAGCAGCAGCGGCACGCGGCCGCCGGCGATGCGCGGCGTCTCGGCCAGACCGAACAGCTCCTGCAGCTTGACCGCGAGCACCGGCGGCGCGTCGGCCGAATAGACGATCGTGCGCTCCATGCCGCTCGGCACGCGGATCGCCGGCGGCGCTTCCTCGTCGAGCGTCAGGCGCAGGCGATGGTCGAGCCGTGCGGCCAGCGCATCGGACAGCGTCGCGGCGGCGATCGCGTCGAGCCGGCGCACGCCGGTCAGATACGGCGCCAGCCATTCCTCCAGCGTCGCCAGCAAGGCGGCATCGGAGAAGTCGGGCAGGTCGAGCTCCGGCCGCCATGCGCGCAAGGCCTCCACGCGCAGTCGCAGCGACTGCGCGGCGGCGCTCCACGGCAAGGCGTCCAGGCCGCGCGCGCGGACCGCCGCGAGCAGGGCCGGCACGCTGTCGGCGGCGGTGGCCGGCACGCTGCGCCGCTCGAGCACGATCGCGCCGAAGTGGCGCTCCTCGAACGCGGCGACGGCGGCGGCCGCCTCGTTCCATTCGACGACACGGCGCTGGCCGAAGCTGCGCGGAAAGTCGCGCGCGAGGCGCTCCGGATCGAACGGCGCGGCGGCCAGGATCAGGCTGTCGCGCGCATCGCGGCGCAGATCGGCGACGACCAGCCAGGGCTCGCCGTAGAGCGCGCTGTTCTCGTGCAGGCGCGCACCGCGGCCGTTGGCGAGCTGATAGCGCAGCGGCTGCGCCGGGTCCTGCCGCGCGATGCGGTCCGGGAATGCGTGGATCAGCACGTCGCCGAGCGCAGTCGGACCGAGGTCGCGCGGCACGCGAGCGTCGCCGACACCTGCCCGGCGGCGCCAGGCGTCGGCGGCCTGCGCGATCGCGCCGAGCGCAGCCGCATCGGCGCCGGCCGCGCGCACGGCGCCGTGATCGCGCACGCGCCAGGCCGACAGCGCGGCCTGGCGCGGCCGCAGATCGTCGCTGCGCCCGGCCTCGCCGCGCAGCGGATTGCGCGCCTCGATCAGGGCCGCGACATCGCAGGCCAGGGCGCGTTCGGCGCCGGTCGCGCGCATCACCGCGGCCCCGAGCCGCGGCGAGGCACCGAGCCGCAGCAGATCGCGGCCGAGCGGTGCCAGCCGGCCGTCGCCGTCGAGCGCGCCGAGCGCGGCCAGCAGGTCGCGCGCCTGCGCCAGCGCGCCGGCCGGCGGGCGGTCCAGCCAGTCGAGCGCGTCCGATCCCCAGGCGGCCAGTTCGAGCGCGAGGCCGGACAGCTCCACCTGCGCGATCTCCGGCGTGCGCGCCGGCTCCAGGCGGCGGCTCTCGGGCCACAGCCGCAGGCACAGGCCCGGCCCGAGGCGGCCGGCACGGCCGGCGCGCTGATCGGCCGAGGCCTGCGAGATCGTCACGGTCTCCAGTCGCGTGAAGCCGGAGTTCGGGTCGAAGCGCGGCTCGCGCGCGAGGCCGCTGTCGACGACCGCGCGGATGCCCGGCAGCGTCACGCTCGATTCGGCGACGTTGGTGGCCAGCACGATGCGGCGACCGCCGCCGGCGGCCGGCTGCAGCGCGGCCTGCTGCGCGGCGAGACCAAGCTCACCGTGGAGCGGCACCACCTCGGCGCCGGCGGTCGCGGCGGCGTCGGCCGCGAGCGCCTGCGCAACGCGGTCGATCTCGCGCTTGCCGGGCACGAACACCAGCACGTCGCCATCGCTCTCGGCCAGCGCCTGCGCGATCGCACGGCGCACCTGGAACGGCCAGCCCGGCTCGCCGAACGCCTCACCGGTGCGTGCCGGCGGATGCGCGATGCGGACCGGAAAGCTGCGGCCGGCGCTGGTCAGCCGCGGCGCGTCGAGCCAGCGCGCGATGCGCTCGCCGTCGAGCGTCGCCGACATCACGACCAGGCGCAGATCGGGGCGCAGGTTGGCCTGCGCATCGAGCGCGAGCGCGAGGCCGAGATCGCCCTGCAGATGGCGCTCGTGGAATTCATCGAAAACGATCGCGCCGATGCCGGCGAGCTCCGGATCGTCCTGGATCAGGCGCGTCAGGATGCCCTCGGTCACCACCTCGATCCGCGTCGCCGCCGAGACGCGCGACTCGAAGCGGATCCGATAGCCGACCGTGGCGCCGACCGGCTCGCCGTAGCGCGCGGCCATGAAACCGGCGGCCGCGCGCGCGGCGATGCGGCGCGGCTCGAGCATCAGAATCCGGCGCTCGCCGAGCCAGGCCGCGCCGAGCAGCGCCGGCGGCACCTGGGTGGTCTTGCCGGCGCCGGGCGGCGCCTCGAGCACGAGGCGCGGATGCTCGGCGAGCCGGCCGAGGATCTCCGGCAGCAGCGCATCGATCGGAAAGCCGCCCGGCGCGGCCGCGTCGCTCACCGCGCGAACGCCTTCAATCGAAGCGGAACTCGAACGCGACCGCGTCGCGTCCGGGATCGACCACCTCGAACACCAGCGCCGCGCTGGCGCCGGCGGCGAGGCCGGCCGCGAGCAGTTGCGGATCGGTGAGGTATTCGGCCGGCTGGAAGCGGCGCATCGCGACGCGCCGCTCGTCGAGGTCCGACAGCACGATCTCGACGACCGGAAACGCCTGCGCGAACGGCGCGTCGTTGCGCACGGTCGCCGAGATGATCAGCGCGCCGGCGACCGACGGATGCGGACGGATGTCGCGCGAACTCAGCGCCAGGCGCGACAGGTCGCGCCGCGGCGGCAGCTGGCAGCCGAGCGCCGCCAGCCTCGCGCAGACCGCGTCGGCACGCGGCCGCCAGCTGTCACTCTCGAGCCAGCGCGCCCGCTCGACCCAGGCCGCCTGCCCCGCCAGCGCGATCGCCAGCAGCAGGCAGGCGAGGACCCACGGCCAGGTGCGATGGTGGCGTTGCGGCCGGCGCACGCGCGCGAACGCCGGCTTGCCGGGCCGCTCGGCCGCACGCGGGCGCTCGTCGGGATCGAAGAACAGGCTGGTCTGGCGGCTCTGCGGCCGGTACACCGGCATGCCGAGCTGCGGCGGCGCGGCGGCGACCGGATGCGCCGGCAAGCTGTCGATCGGCTCGGGCGGCAGGTGCTCGGCGAGCGTGCGCAGCGCATCGAAGACGGCATTGCAATGGCCGCAGCGCACGCTCGCGTTCGCGGCCGCGAGCTCGGCGGCGGCGAAGCGGAAGATGGTCCGGCATTCCGGGCACTGGGCGTACATGGGCGTGGGCGGCGGCGAGCGAGCCGGCCGATTGTACGTGCGCGGCGCCGGACGGACACGAGACGCCGGTCGCGGCGCAGCCAGGCGCACGACGTCCGATGCGACCGCGCGCCGCAGGCCGTGGCGCCGCGCGCATGACGCCGGTCAAAGCCGACCGGCATGCCGGCCGCGACACTGCGCCTTCCGAGCCGGCGCATCCGGCCGTAGCAGGAGTCGCCATGCCCCTCGACATCGCCATCGTCGGCGCCGGACCGGCCGGCCTCACGCTGGCGCGCAGCCTGCGCGGCAGCGGCCTCGAGATCGCCCTGATCGACCCGCAGCCGCGCGAAGCGCTGGCCGAGCCGGCGTTCGACGGGCGCGAGATCGCCTTGACGCATCCCTCGCGCCGCCTGCTCGAGGCGGCCGGCATCTGGGCCCGGCTCGATGCGGAGGCGATCGCGCCGCTGCGTGAGGCGCGCATCGTCGACGGCCGCGGCACGACGCCGTTGACGATCGGCAGCGGCGGCCGCGCACCGCTCGGCTTCCTCGTCGCGAACCAGGCGATCCGCCGCGCAGCGTTCGACGCCGCGATCGACGGCGACGGCGTGCGCCTGTTCGCCGGCTGCCGCGTCGTCGCGCTCGACACCTCGCGGCAGGACCGGACCGTGCTGCAGCTGTCGGACGGCCGCACGCTCGCGGCACGGCTGGTCGTCGCGGCCGACGGCCGCTACTCGACGACGCGGCGCCTGCTCGGCATCGGCGCGCGGCAGCGCGATTTCGGCAAGACGATGCTGGTCTGCCGGATGACGCACGAACGCCCGCACGAGTCGATCGCGTTGGAATGGTTCGACCACGGCCAGACCGTCGCGCTGCTGCCGCTGGCCGGCCGCTGCTCGTCGCTGGTGCTGACGCTGCCGCCGCTTCAGATCGAGCGGCTGATCGCGCTGGACGATGCGGCATTCGGCGCCGAGATCACGCAGCGCCTGCGCGGCCGGCTCGGCGCGATGCGGCCGGCCGGCAGCCGCCACGCCTATCCGCTGGTCGCCAGCTTCGCCGATCGCTTCGCCGGGCCGCGCTGCGCCCTGGTCGGCGACGCCGCGGTCGGCATGCATCCGGTGACCGCGCACGGCTTCAACTTCGGCCTGCTCGGTCAGGCGCGTCTGGCCGCCGCGATCCGCGCCGGCGCGGCCTCGCCCGGCGGCGACGTCGCCGATCCGGTACGGCTGGCGCGCTATGCACGCGAACATCGCCGCGAGACCGAACCGCTGTACCGCGCGACCCAACTGATCGTCTCGCTGTACACCGACGAGCGCGCACCGGCGCGCTGGCTGCGCGGAGCCGTGCTCGGCGCGGCGGCGCGCCTGCCGCCGCTCCGGCGCGCGATCGCCGCACGGCTGACCGGCCGCGTCGATCCGCTGCCGGGCTGAAGGAAATGCCGCGTCGATCAACTCAGAACAGACTGGCCTGCGCCTCGCCGTAGACCGGCACGTCGCCGTCGAGCCGGGCCGGCTCGCGGAACGCGTGCGGCGCGGTCGTGTCGGCGCCGAGGATGTGCTCGACCTGCCAGCCGTGCAGCATGAAATCGTCGGCGAGCATCGAGCGATGGCACTGCCACCACAGCCGCTCCGCGCACATCACCGCGCAGCGCCGCTCCGCGGCCAGCGCCGCGAGCTGCGCGAACGCATCGCGATAGGCCGCGCTCGCCATGTGGTCGGCATAGCCGCGGAAGCCCTCGCTGCGCCACACGCCGTTGCGCGAATCGGGCAGAGGCCGGCGCCGGCCACCGAGCGCCTCGAAGTGCCGGTAGCCGATGCCGGCCTCGGCGAGCGCCGCCGGCAGCGTCGGCCCGAACTGCGGATGGCGGCGCGAGCCCGGAAAGCGGCGTACGTCGGCGACGACCTCGATCGCCTGCGCATGCAGGCGCTGCACGAAGGCATCGATCGTGTCGGTCGAGTGACCGATGGTCCAGAGCGTCGGCATCGCGGGCGGGTTCTTCGGGCAGCGGCCGCCGAGGCGGCGGCGTCGTGGCCCGATGCTAGCGGCGCGCGATGAACGCCAGCGCGCCGCGCAACCGCCTAGCGGCGCCGGCCGCTGATGCGGACCCAGTCCTCGCGCACCGCGACGGTCAGATCGTCGAACCACTCGCCGTAGCGCACCAGCAGCTCCTCGTGCTGGCCGTGCAGGATGCCCGACAGCGCGAGCGCGCCGCCCGGCACGACGCAGGCCGCGAAGCGCGGCGCGAGTTCGGCCAGCGGGCCGGCCAGGATATTGGCGACGAAGACCTCGGCCGGACGGTCGTCGAAGGCCTCGGGCAGGCTCAGCGCGAGCCGCTCGGCGACGCCGTTGCGCTCGGCGTTGTCGCCGCTGGCGGTGATCGCCTGCGGATCGTTGTCGACGCCGGCGACCTCGGCGGCGCCGAGCTTGAGCGCGGCGATCGCCAGCACGCCCGAACCGCAGCCGAAGTCGATCACGCGGCGGCCGGCCAGATCGGCCGCGTCGAGCCATTCCAGGCACAGCGCGGTGGTCGGATGCGTGCCGGTGCCGAACGCCATGCCCGGATCGAGCCGCACGATCGCCAGCGCCGGGTCGGCCGGCGGCTCGACGTTCCACGGATAGATCCACAAGCGGCGCCCGAAACGCATCGGCTTGAACTGGTCCATCCAGGCGCGCGTCCAGTCCTGGTCGGCGACCTCGCGAAACGCGATCTGGTCCGGCGCGAGCGCCGGCAGCAGCTCACCGAGCACATGGACGAGGCCGTTGCGGTCGACGCCGGCGTCGAACAGCGCCGACAGCTCGATCGTCTCCCACAGCGGCGTCTCGCCGACGCCCGGCTCGAAGATCGCCTGCTCGTCGGGCGTCTCGGCGTCGGCGTCGCGCAGCGTGATCGCCAGTGCGCCGACGTCCTCGAGCGCGGCCTCGACGGCCGGCTGGTCGTCCAGGCGCACGGTCAGATTGAGTTCGAGCCAGGCCATGGGAGCGTCAACCGATGCCGATCGCTTTTTCCTTGGCCTCGGCGATGCGCTTCTCGAGGTAGTGGATGTTCTGGCCGCCGCTGCGGAAGCCGCCGTCGGCCATGATCCGCTGCTGCAGCGGCACATTGGTCTTGATGCCGTCGACGACCAGCTCCGACAGCGCGATGCGCATGCGCGCGATCGCGGTGTCGCGGTCGGCGCCGTGCGCGATCAGCTTGCCGATCATCGAATCGTAGTTCGGCGGAATGCGGTAGCCGTCGTAGAGGTGCGTGTCGACGCGGATGCCGGGACCGCCGGGCGCCTCGAAGGTCTTGATCGTGCCGGGACTCGGCATGAACGTGTCGGGATCCTCGGCGTTGATGCGGCACTCGATCGCATGACCGGTGAAGCGCACGTCCTCCTGGCGGATCGACAACTTGTGACCGGCCGCGATCAGCAGCTGCTCGCGGACCAAGTCGATGCCGGTGATCATCTCGGTGACCGGATGCTCGACCTGGATGCGCGTGTTCATCTCGATGAAGTAGAAGCGGCCGTTCTCGTACAGGAACTCGAACGTGCCGGCGCCGCGGTAACCGATGCGCAGGCAGGCGTCGACGCAGACCTTGCCGATCTCGGCGCGCTGCTCGGGCGTGATGCCGGGCGCCGGCGCCTCCTCGACGACCTTCTGGTGGCGGCGCTGCATCGAGCAGTCGCGCTCGCCGAGGTGGATCGCCTGGCCCTGCCCGTCGGCCAGCACCTGGATCTCGACGTGGCGCGGGTTCTCGAGGAATTTCTCCATGTAGACCTGATCGTTGCCGAACGCGGCACGCGCCTCGGTCTTGGTCATCGCGATCGCGTTGCCGAGATGGGCTTCGGTGAACACCACGCGCATGCCGCGTCCGCCGCCGCCGCCGGCGGCCTTGATGATGACCGGATAGCCGATCTCGCGCGCGATGCGCAGGTTCTCGGCGCTGTCCTCGCCGAGCGGCCCGCCCGAGCCCGGCACGCACGGCACGCCGGCGGCCTTCATCGCCTTGATCGCCTCGACCTTGTCGCCCATCAGGCGGATCACGCCGGCGGTCGGACCGATGAAGATGAAGCCGGACTGCTCGACGCGCTCGGCGAAGTCGGCGTTCTCGGACAGGAAGCCGTAGCCGGGATGGATCGCCTGCGCGTCGGTGACCTCGGCCGCCGCGATCAGCGCCGGCACGTTGAGATAGCTCTCGGCCGCGGGACCCGGACCGATGCAGATCGACTCGTCGGCCATGCCGACGTGCTTGAGGTTGCGGTCGACCGTCGAGTGCACGGCGACGGTGCGGATGCCCAATGCATGGCAGGCCCGCAGCACGCGCAGCGCGATCTCGCCGCGATTGGCGATCAGGACTTTCTCGAGCATCGTGGGCTCCGTCTCAGCCGATCACGAACAGCGGCTCGTCGAACTCGACCGGCTTGCCGTTCTCGACGAGGATCGCGGTGACCGTGCCGGCGACGTCGGCCTCGATCTGGTTGAACATCTTCATCGCCTCGATGATGCCGAGCGTGTCGCCGGCCTTGACCTTCTGGCCGACCGTGACGAACGCCGGCGCACCGGGGCTGGCCGAGGCGTAGTAGGTGCCGACCATCGGCGAATGCACGATATGGCCTTCCGGCAGGCCCGGCTTGGCGGCCGGCGCGGCGGCGCTCGCGGCGGCTGCGGGCGCGGCCGGTGCGGCGGCCGGCTGCTCGACCGCGACGGCCTGCAACGGCGCGGACACGGTCTGGATGCCCTTGGGGAATCGCGACAGGCGGACGATTTCCTCGCCCTCCTTGATCTCCAGCTCGGCCAGGTTCGATTCTTCGAGCAGATCGATCAGCTTCTTGATCTTGCGCAGATCCATGATGGGAACTCGTCTGGGTGGGGCCCGGCGGATGCCGCGGCCGGTCAGGATGGGATGGCCGCGAGCCGGGCGAGGATCGCCTGGAGCCCGAACCGGTAGCTGTCCACGCCGAGGCCGCCGATCACGCCGACGGCGAGCGCCGACAGGACCGATTGATGGCGGAACGCCTCGCGTGCGTGGACGTTGGACAGATGTACCTCGATGAACGGGATCGCCCCGCGGCCAGCGCATCGCGCAGCGCGATGCTGGTATGGGTGAAGGCGGCCGGATTGATCAGGATCCAGGCCACGCCCTCCTCGCGCGCCGCGTGGATCCGGTCGATCAGCGCGTGCTCGGCATTGCTCTGGAAGCTCGCCAGCGCGTGCCCGGCCGCCGTCGCGGCGGCGGCCAGCTCCGCATCGATCGCGGCCAGCGTCGTCGAGCCGTAGACCTCGGGCTCGCGCGTGCCGAGCAGGTTGAGGTTGGGGCCGTGCAGGACCAGGATCTTCGCCACGGGGGCCTTAGCCGATCGAACAGGCGCGCAAGTGTCCTCGAAGTCGGCAATGCTGTCCAGTTCGGCGACGTTTGCCGAACTTTTGCCGCGCCCCGGCGCGGCTCAGCGTCCGCCGGCCGCCAGCAGGCTGCGCAGCTCGTCGTTTTCGGCGGGACTGAGCGCGGTTTCGTGCAGCTTGCGCTGCAGATCGTCGCGGCGCTGCAGGCGCGCCTGACGCTCCAATTGCGCGAGCGCGCCGGCGAACTCGGCCTGCAGGGCCTCGCCGTCGCCGGGGAACGCCATCACTGCGAGCTTCTGCAGCGCGGCGGCCTCCTCGCGCTCGCCGAAATGCTCGAGCAGGGCGCCGGTGGTCAGGCTCGGCCGGCTGCGCGTCAGCGCGATCAACTCGATCAGCAGCGCGACGCCGGGCTGGCGCAGCTCGGCGAACGTCCACGGCGGCTCGACCGTCGCGCCGAGCGCCGGGTTCTGCACCAGCAGCGCGACCGCGGTGCGCACCAGCGAGCGCTGCGGCGGCCGCGAGGCCCGCGCCTCGGCCGAGGCGCGCGCGATCAGCGGCGCGCCGGCCGGGCCGGCCGCGCCGGGCATGCGCGTGCCGCTGGCGCGTTCGAGCTCGCCCTCCATGAGGTCGCGGAACGCGCCCTCGGGGATCTGAGCGATCAGCGGACGCGCCCGCGCGGCCAGCCGCGCCTTGCCTTCGAGGCTGCCGAGGTCCGACTCCTTGCCGACCTCGGCGAAGAAGAACGCGCTCAGCGGCGTGGCGGCCTTGAGGCGCTGCTCGAAGCCGGCCGCGCCCTCCTGGCGTACCAGCGAATCGGGGTCCTCGCCCTCGGGCAGGAACAGGAACCAGGCCTGGCGGCCGTCGCGCATGCGCGGCAGCACCGACTCGACCGCGCGCCAGGCGGCCTGGCGGCCGGCACGGTCGCCGTCGAAGCAGAAGTAGACGTCGGCGGCGTTGCGGAACAGCAGCTCGGCGTGCTCGCGCGTGGTCGCGGTGCCGAGCGTGGCGACCGCCTGCGTGATGCCGGCCTGATGCAGCGCGATCACGTCCATGTAGCCCTCGACGACCAGCAGGCGCGCGATCTTCTGGTTGGCCTCGCGCACCTGCCACAGACCGAACAGCTCGTGCCCCTTGTGGAACAGCGGCGTCTCGGGCGAGTTGAGGTACTTGGGTCCGTCCTCCTTGCCCATGACACGGCCGCCGAACGCGATCGTGCGGCCGCGCCGGTCGAGGATCGGGAACATCACCCGGTCGCGGAAACGGTCGTAGCGCTTGCCGCCCTCGCCGCCGGCCAGCATGCCGGCCTTGTCGAGCAGCGCGATCCGCTGCGGCGTGCGGCCCAGCGCCTGCAGCACGCCGTCCCAGCTGTCGGGCGCATAGCCCAGACCGAAGCGCGCACGCGTGGCCTCGTCGACACCGCGGCCGTCGAAGTACGCCTGGGCCCTGGGGCTGGCCGCCAGTGCGCGCCGGTAGAACGCCGCGGCGCCCTCGAGCAGCTCGAACAGCTCGGCGCTGTCCTCGCGGACCTCGCGCCGGCCGCCGCCCTCGTAGGGCACCTTGAGGCCGACGCGCGTGGCCAGTTCCTCGACCGCGTCGACGAACTCGAGCCGGTCGTAGTCCATCAGGAACTTGATCGCGCTGCCGTGCGCTCCGCAGCCGAAGCAGTGATAGAACTGCTTGGCGGGCGACACCGTGAACGAGGGCGAGCGCTCGTCGTGGAACGGGCAGCGCGCGGTCCAGTCGCGGCCGGCCTTGCGCAAGGGCACGCGCTGCTCGATCACGTCGACGATGTCGACGCGGGTCAGCAGGTCGTCGATGAAGGTGTCGGGGATGCGGCCGCGCATGAGACGCATAGGATATGCCACGCGGCCCGGCCGCCGGGGCCGGCGGCAGCGCGCCGCGACGTGTCCGCCGCGGCGCGCCGTACGTTCACGGCTATGTGAACAGGTTGATGCCGAGCACGATGCCGAGGATCGCCAGCGCGACCAGGACGAGGAAGATGAAGAAGATGATCTTGGCGATGCCGGCCGATGCACCGGCGATGCCGGTGAAGCCGAGCGCGCCGGCGATCAGCGCGACCACGGCGAAGAAAATGGCCAACTTGAGCATGGCGACTCTCCTGGGTTCTGGAAGGGTGGGATCCGATCGCGCAACGAAGCCCCCGCGATCGAGGCCGAAGCGTGACAGAAAGCGCCGCGCGCCGACCTGAACGCGATCGGTGCCGATTTAGCGCTCAGTCAGCGCTGCCCAGACCCAGCCACTGCGAGAGCACCGCGCGCGCCTCGTCGACGCCGGTCTTGGACAGCGACGAGAACAGCTGCGCGGTCGCCTGCGGCGCCAGCGTCTCCAGTTCCTTGCGCACCGCCATCAGCGTGCGCATGCCCTCGCTGCGCGAGAGCTTGTCGGCCTTGGTCAGCAGGCAGTGCACGGCGCGACCGGTCGCGACCGCATATTCGAGCATCTGCTGGTCGAAGTCGCGCAGCGGATGGCGCACGTCCATGATCAGCACCAGGCCCTTGAGCGCGCCGCGCGTGCGCAGATAGGTGTCGATCAGGCCGCGCCAGTGCAGGCGCAGATTGGCCGGCACCTTCGCATAGCCGTAGCCGGGCAGGTCGATCAGCCGGTGCGCCGCATCGATCGGGAACACCACCAGCTGCTGCGTGCGCCCCGGCGTCTTGCTGGTGCGCGCCAGGCCCTGCTGGTCGCAGATCGCGTTGAGCGCGCTCGACTTGCCGGCGTTGGAGCGGCCGGCGAACGCCGCCTCGGCGCCGTCGTCGGGCGGCAGGTCGCGCAGGTGGTGCGCGCTGATCAGGTACTGGGCGGTGCGGAACGGATTCTTGGCCATGTCGGTTCGGGTCGGGGGACGGTCCGCGCCGGCACGGCGGGGAAGCGGCGGCGCCCGGCGGCACCGGCGCCCATTCTCGCCGATGCGCGGCGCGGGCACATCCCGGGCGCGGCGATTGGGCTAGGCTCGCGCCTTTCGCCCTCGCCCATGCCACCCACGCCGGAGTGCCGTCCATGTGGACCTATACCGCCCCGATCCTGCTGCTGATCGCCTCGAACGTGTTCATGACGTTCGCCTGGTACGGGCACCTGAAATTCACCGATCGCCCCCTGTTCGCGGTGATCCTGGTCGCCTGGGGCATCGCGTTCTTCGAGTACTGCCTGCAGGTGCCGGCCAACCGCATGGGCTACCAGGTCTACAACCCGGCGCAGCTCAAGACGATCCAGGAGATCATCACCCTGGTCGTGTTCGTGGTGTTCTCGGTCACCTATCTGGGCGCCGCGATCAAGTGGAACCATCTGGTCGGATTCGCGCTGATCGCGCTGGCGTCGTTCTTCATCTTTCTGGACTAGCACGCCGGCGGGCCCGGCCACGGTCTCTCGACCGCACGGCGTCCGATCGGGCCGGGCCCACCGCAGCGAGCGAGGCGGAGCTGCACCGGCGCGCGATGATGCACGCCGCGCCGGGCGCCGGCGAAGCGGGGATCAGCCCTCGAGCGATGCGGCATCGCGCACGCTGCCGCGTCCGCGCGTCAGATCGCGCAGCCAGTCGGCGAACGCCGCCGCCCGCGCGCGCGGCAGCGCCACGCGCAGTACCGCACCGTCCGCGTCGAAGGTCTCCTCGAGCCGCTCGGCCGCGAACTCGGGCAGGCGTGCATGCAGGATCGGCAGCGTCGGAAAATCGCAGCGCACCTCCAGCGTGGTGCGCTCGACGATCGGCAGCCGCGCGGCCAAGCGCAGGCACTCGGCCGCGCAGCCGCCGTAGGCACGCGCCAGGCCGCCGGCGCCGAGCTTGATGCCGCCGTACCAGCGCGTGACGACGACGACGACGCGATCGAGGCCTTGCCCGTCGATCGCCTGCAGGATCGGCCGGCCGGCGGTGCCGCCGGGCTCGCCGTCGTCGGAGAAGCGGTACTGCTGGCCATGCCGGTAGGCCCAGCAGTTGTGCGTGGCGGCCGGATCGGACACGCGCGCGACGAAGCGCAGCGCGTCCTCGACCGCATCGAGCGGCGCGGCCCATGCCGCGAAGCGGCTCTTCTTGATGTCCTGCTGCAGGCGGCATTCGCCGGCCAGGGTCTCGCTGCTCGCCATCGCCGCATTGTAGGCGGCGCGCCGGCGCGCTTCGCCCTCGGTACGCACCCGCGCCTCCCCGATCGTGCGGATCGAGCGCGCGTGAGGCCGCAGCGCATGACTTGCGATGCGACTGCGCAAAGGCGACACCGACCGCGCCGACGATGGCATGCGCCCGATCCGAGCGGGACCGGCCGCACAGCGGGCCGGTCACGTCCTCGCTCGCAGCGCCGCGCGACGATCGCGTCAATCGTCGAGCAGCGGCTCCAGATCGGCCGGGATCGGGCGGCGCGAATGCACGCGCCGGAACAGCCGCAGGTTCTCGCCGGCCCAGTGGTGCTGGCCTTCGCGCTGCAGGCGGCGGATCTCCTCGAGCCAGCGGTCCGGCGGCAGGCGCATGTTGCGGCGCAGTTCGGTCGAGGTGATCGGCGCCGGGCTGGCGAGCGGGCCCTCGCGCATGCGCGCCGCGTTCTCGGCCGGCGCGGCCTCGCGAGCGGCCGGCGCCACGGCGCGCTGGGCAAGCGGTTTCGCGTCGGCGGCGGCATCGGCAGGCCCGCCCTTCGACGCCGTATCGGCCGGCGGCGGCGGTGCCGCAGCCGGCTCCGGCGCGATCTTGCGTTCGGCGCGCACCGTCACCGGGTCGGCCGCTGCGCGGCGCAACGGTTCCTCGCGTGCGGGCACAGCCGGCTTCGGCGGCGCCGCGGCGGACTGCGCCGAGGGTGCGGCCGGGGTGGGCGGCACCGGCGAGGGCACCGGCTCGGCCGGCGCCGGCACGATCGGATCGACCGCGATCACGCCGGCCGGCGCTGCCGGCTGCGCGACCGGCCCCGGAACGGGTCCGCTCTCGCGCTGCACCTGCCAGGCGATGCCGGCCGCGAGCACGACGCCGGCGACCGATCCCAGGCCCAGCAGCCAGCGTTGCCGCGGCCGGCGCCGTGCGTCGGCGCCACGGACCGCGCGGGCCGCCTCGGCCAGGATCGCGCGATCGAGCCGGCGCGCCGGCTCGGCGCGCGGCAGCTTGCGATAGAGCCGGCCGAGCTCGCCGCCGTCCTCGCCGAGGAATGCCTCCAGGTCGCGCTCGCGCCGATCGCCGCTCACGACTGGAACCTCGCCCGGATGCGCGCCAGCGCGTAGCGCAGACGCGATTTGACGGTCTCGCGGCCGGCACCGGTCAGCTCGCCGATCTCCGCAAGCCCGAGGCCGCCCTCGATGCGCAGCAGGAACGCCAGGCGCTGCTCCTCGGGCATCTCCTCGAGCGCGAGCTGCAGCTTGCGGCGCTGCTCGAACTCGCTGAGCACGCGGTCGGGCCGTTCGGCCTCGGGCGCGTCGAGCCGCCGGAACACCGCGTCGGCCTCCTCCTCGGAAACGGCCGGGCGCTGGCGCCGGAAACGGTCGACGATCAGGTTGTGCGCGATCTGCAGCAGCCAGGTCGTGAACTTCGCCTCGGGCCGGTAGCGCTCGCGCGCGGCGATCAGCCGGCTCCAGGTCTCCTGGAACACCTCGTCGGCATCGGCGCGGTTGTGCAGGCCGCGCAGTGCGAAGCGATAGACCGTACCGCGGTGGCGCCGGTAGAGGATTTCGAAGGCGACGGTATCGCCCCCGGCATAAGCCGACATCAGTTCTTCGTCCGTTCGTTCGACCCCCATGCCGACGAGGTTATGACAATCAGCCGGAGACGTCATCGACATGGCCTGCTGCAACGCGCGCACGCGCGCGGCGGGGTTCGGACGCCCGCGGGCAGACGGCACGCCGCAGCTCGGCGATGATGGCCGCCCCTGTCCATCGGAAACCGATCGCGATGAGTGCACACGGCCAGGACCGGCGCATCGACTACGTCGAGTTCGACGTCACCGACATCGAGCGCGCCAAAGCCTTCTACGGCGCGGCTTTCGGCTGGACGTTCACCGACTACGGAGCGGCCTACTGCGAGTTCCGCGACGGCCGTCTCAGCGGCGGCTTCGCGGTCGGCCAGCCGCCGCGTCCGGGCGGCCCGCTGGTGATCGTCTACGCCGACGATCTGGAAGCCGCGCAGCGGCGGCTCGAACAGGCCGGCGCGCGGATCAGCCGGCCGATCTTCGCGTTCCCGGGCGGGCGGCGGTTCCACTTCGTCGATCCGGACGGCTACGAACTGGCCGTGTGGTCGGCGGCCTGAGCGGCCTCGTGCGCGAGCTTGCGCGCGCGTGCAGCGGCGGGCCGGACACCGAGCCGGCGGCCGGCGGCGGGGCTGCGGCGGCGGGCGTCGCCCACGCGCTGCTCAGACCGGGCAGCGCCTCAGCCGCGCGCCCCGATCAAGCGGCCCATCGCCGCGAGATAGGCCGCGAACGCACGCCGGCCCGCCGCTGTGATGCGGATGCGCGTCAGCGGCTTGCGCTCGACGAAGCTTTTCTCGATCGCCACGTAGCCGGCTTCCTCCAGCTTCTTCAGGTGCACCGACAGATTGCCCTGGGTGGCGTCGAGCGCGGTCTTCAGCTCGGTGAAGTCGGCGACCTCGGCATCGGCCAGATAGACCATCACGCCCAGGCGCAGACGGCCGTGGATGATCTCGTCGATACCGCCGAGGTCGGCCAGGCCCATCGGTGCCTCAGGCCCCGGCCTGCGCCAGGCGCGCCTCGCGCAGCATGATCCAGCCCGGCAGCGCCATCAGTCCGAACAGCGACACGGTGCAGACCGCGAGGTAGTGCGCCGATCCGTTGGCGAGGCCGAGCGCGACCGCCGCGACCAGCCAGCCGATCGCCGTCGCCAGCATCCAGGCACGCCGCTGCAGCGCATGCATGACGTACCAGACCGCCCCCTGCAGCGCGAAGACCACGGCCGGATACAGCAGCCATACTTCGAGACTGCCCAGGCGCAGCGCATTGGCGCCGAACACCACGACCATCGCCAGATTGGCCAGGCCCGCGCCGGCGAACGTGGCTCCGAGCGCGCGATTGGCCGAGGAGCCGTGCCGGCCGGCGCCACGATCACGGCGGATCGCCGCGATCAGCACGATCAGGAAGATCGCCGTGATCGCGACGACGACGCTCAGACCCGCCCAGTCCGGCCAGCGGATCAGCCCGATCGCCTGGCCCCAGTGGAACAGGCACTGCAGGCCGTAGAGCAGGCCGCCGGCCAGATAGGCGACGCCGCCGGCCATGCGCGTGCGGCCGGCGCCCTCGGCGATCGAGCGCAGGAAGGCCAGATCGTCTTCGGGCGAATGCGTGCGCGACGGGAGGGACATGGGCATTCCTGTTCGATGGCCCGAACGGCCTCTTCGCCGGCGGGGAGTATCTGCGCAGAGACGCAGCGCCGGCACGGATCCGGATCGGTCGCCGCGGCGACCGTCCAGGCCGTCGGGCACGGCGTCGCGCTGGATGGTAGCCGGCTTCAGCGCCGGCCGGGCAGGGGCACGGCCGGCGCGGCGGACCGATCACGCAAGGAATCGACGATCGGGGCGTCCGCCGCATCGGCACTGCCGGTGCGGCGCGGTATGCGGCGTCCGTTGAGCCAGCGCCCCATGACGCCATGCCGGATCAACAGCGCGTAGCTGGCCAGCGCGACGCCGGCCGCGCCGGCGACGACCGCACCGAGCTTGAGCCACCACGGCCAGGCCAGTCCCTGCACGAGTACCTGGCCGGCCATGACCAGCGGCAGATGGACGATGTAGATCCAGTACGCGGCGTCGGCGAGGTAGCGCCGCAGCGCACTGTGGCCGGCCGCGAAACGCAGCGCCAGGGCGACTGCGGCGAAGGTCGAGGCGTAGACCGCCAGCGCATAGACCGCCGCGGCGGTCGCCTTGGCGACCGGCGCGGTCAGCGGCGCCAGCCGCGGTCCGGGCCCTCCGGCCAGCAGCAGCGCCGTGGTGATCGCCGTGGCCGCGACGGCCAGGTACAGCGGCCAGCGCGTCGCGATCGCCGCGAGCCACTCGCGACGCCGCGCCAGCAGGAACCCGAAGCCGAACGCCACGCCGAATCCGGTCAGTGCGGCGCGATTCGGAATCAGGGCCTGGTCCGGCGTCGGGATGCCGAAGAACACGATCCAGTTCGGCGTCGCGTACAGCGCGACCGCCAGCGGCACAGCCAGCACGATCGGCCCCCACGGCCCGATCAGCGCGCCGACCAGGCGCTCGCCCCGCCGTGTCCACGCGCCGTTGCGGTCCCAGCGCGACAGCGGCAGGCGCACCAGCAGCAGCCCCGCATAGAACAGCAGCAGCACCCAGAGGAACCACAGATGCGTCAGCGGAAAATCATCGGGCGTGAACGCCGGTCCCGGCGGCGCCTCGGACGGCAGCTGGCCGCCGGTCTGGATCCAGGCGTTCCAGACGATCACCGCGACGATCGCGGCCAGCACCGGCCACCAGAACGCGAGCAGCGGTCCGGCGATCCGCAGCAGCCGGTCGCGGATGAACCCGGCCGTGCCGCGCCGCTGCAGCATCAGGTGCGCGAACAGACCGGCGAGCAGGAAGAACGTCGCCATCCGGAACACATGGATCGCGAAGAACAGCACCGCCGCGATCGGCGAGGTGGCCGCATCGGTCACCAGCCAGACCGGCGTCGGGAAATAGGCCAGCGCGGCATGCAGCACCACGCCGAGCAGCAGCGCGCCGCCGCGCAGCGCGTCGAGGCCGTGCAGGCGCTCGGAAGCATCGGTTGCAGGGATCGGCATCGAAGGGCTCCAGGAATCGGGAGTGGATCATACATAAACTGGTTTGTATTTCAAACTAAAGATGGCAAAACCGGTCCGGATGCCAGCGCGACGACTCGAACGCCGACCGACGGCTGTCGCCGCGATCGCTGCCCGCTCCCTTGCCGCGACGCAGGAGACCCTCGCGTTCGCCGGGGCGCGCGATCGGGCTTTCGTGGCGAGGCGCGCGCGGCCTTCCGGCGGACCCGCCCGATCCGGCGGCCTTTTGCACGCGCCGGACGAAGCCTCGCCGCGCCGGACCTCGTGCGCCCGCCGACGCATCGATTCGCCTCGCATCCCGGCCGGAGCCGCCTCGCGGGCCGCCGCGGCTCCGACCGCGGCGACGTATCGATCGCCGACGACCGCTGCGGTATCGCGGCCGCGACGAACGGTCGGGGCCATCGGTTCCGCCGTTCTCGTCTGCACAGGCGGGTATCGGCGCGCGGCTGCCGCAGCCGCTGCAACCGGCTCGCCGGCGCGCTCAGCTTCGAGTCCGCCTCAAGCTCTACACTCCGCGCCATGACCGGTCCCGCCCCCTCTCCCGCCCGCCGCGCCGCCGCCCTGCGCGAGCGCATCGACGACGCCAACCATCGCTATCACGTGCTCGACGACCCGGACATCCCGGACGCCGAATACGACCGGCTGATGCGCGAGCTCGAAGCGCTCGAGACCGAGCATCCGGAGCTGGCGACGCCCGATTCGCCGACCCGGCGCGTCGGCGCGACGCCGTCGCGCACGTTCGCCGAGGTGCATCACGAGATCCGCATGCTGTCGCTGGCCAACGCGTTCAGTGACGAGGAGATCCACGACTTCGTGCGGCGCATCGTCGAGCGCACCGACGAGACCGATCCGCTGTTCTCGGTCGAGCCCAAGTTCGACGGCCTGGCGATCAGCCTGCGCTACGAGGACGGCGTCTTCGTGCGCGGCGCGACGCGCGGCGACGGCGACACCGGCGAGGATGTCACCGCCAATCTGCGCGTGGTCAAGGCCGTGCCGCTGCGCCTGCGCGGCCGCGGCTGGCCGCGCGTGCTCGAGGTGCGCGGCGAGGTCTACATGCCGCGCGCCGCGTTCGAGGCCTACAACGACCGCGCGCGCCGCGACGGCGGCAAGGTGCTGGCCAATCCGCGCAACGGCGCGGCCGGCTCGCTGCGCCAGCTCGATCCGCGCGTCACCGCGTCGCGACCGCTGTCGTTCTATGCCTATGCGCTCGGTGTCGTCGAAGGCGGCGAACTGCCCGAGACGCACTCGGCGGTGCTGATGCTGCTGCGCGAGTGGGGCTTCCCGGTCAGCACGCTGGCCGAGACCGCGCGTGGCGCCGAGGGCTGCCTGGCCTACTACCGGCGCATCGGCGCGTGCCGCGATGCATTGCCGTTCGACATCGACGGCGTCGTCTACAAGCTCGACGATCTGGCCGGCCAGCGCGAGCTCGGCTTCGTCGGGCGCACGCCGCGCTGGGCGATCGCGCACAAGTTCCCGGCGCAGGAGCAGGCCACGCGCGTGGTCTCGATCGACATCAACATCGGCCGCACCGGCGCGGCGACGCCGGCCGCCAAGCTCGAGCCGGTGCAGGTCGGCGGCGTGACCGTGACCAATGCGACGCTGCACAACGCCGACCAGGTCGCGCGGCTCGACGTGCGCGTCGGCGATACCGTGATCGTGCGCCGCGCCGGCGACGTGATCCCCGAGGTCGTGCGCGTCGTGCCCGATCAGCGGCCGCCCGGCACCGTGCCGTGGGCGATGCCGGCGCACTGCCCGGTCTGCGGCTCGGACATCGTGCGCGAGGAAGGCGAGGTCATCGCGCGCTGCTCGGGCGAGCTGGTCTGTCCGGCGCAGCGCAAGGAAGCGGTGTTCCATTTCGCGGCGCGCCGCGCGATGGACATCGAAGGCCTCGGCGAGCGGCTGATCGAGGATCTGACCACGCTCGGCTTCGTCGGCTCGGTCGCCGACCTCTACCGGCTGACGCTCGACGACCTGATCGAGATGAAGCGCCGGGCCGACGAGCGCGACGGCACTACGCCCGAGACGGTCAAGGCCGGCAAGATCGCGACCCGGTGGGCCGAGAACCTGATCGAGGCGATCGCGCAGAGCCGCGCGACCACGCTCGAGCGCTTCCTCTACGCGCTCGGCATCGAGCACGTCGGCGAGAGCACGGCCAAGACGCTGGCGACCTGGTTCGGCCGGCTTGAGACGATCCGCCGCCTGCCTTGGCCGCTGCTCAAGCGCGTGCCGGACATCGGCAGCGAGGTCGCCCGCGCGATCGGCCATTTCTTCGAGCAGTCCGGCAACCAGCAGGTCATCGACGACCTGCTCGCGCGCGGCGTTGCGATCGGCGACGAGCACGCGCCCTCGCCGAAGCTGCGCGAGGCGCTGGAGATCGAGGCCGTGCTGGCCGCGCTGGAGATCCCGAAGCTGACGCCCAAGCGCGCCGCGCAGCTCGCGGCCGCGTTCGACGGCGCCGCGGCGATCCTCGCCGCGCCCGAGCACCACCTGGTCGCGGCCGGTCTGCCGGCCGAGACCGCCGCGGCGTTGGTCGCCTGGCTGGCCGACCCGGACCAGGCGCGCCTGTTCGGCGACACGTTCGCCGCGCGCGAGCGCGTGCTGGCCGATCTGGCCTCTTCCGGCGGCGACGATGCGCCGGCCGCGCCGCTCGACGGCCAGAGCATCGTGCTGACCGGCACGCTGGCGACGCTGACGCGTGACCAGGCGCGCACGCGGCTCGAGGCGCTCGGCGCCAAGGTCGCCGGCAGCGTCTCGAAGAAGACCGCCTTCGTCGTCGCCGGCAGCGAGGCCGGCTCCAAGCTCGACAAGGCGGCCGAGCTCGGCATCGAGGTCTGGGACGAGGCACGGCTGCTGGCATTCCTGGCCGAGCACGAGGGCTGACGCCGGGTGCGGTGCGCCGATACGGCGCCCGCGCCGCATCGGCCAGGGCGCGAGGCGGCCGTCATCGGCCTGCCGTCTTGGCGTCATCGCGGCGTTGCGCGGCCTGCCTAGTCTGCGGGCCCGCTTCCCTCGCGAGCCATGCCGATGTCCACGACGATCCGCCGCTGGCGCGTGCAGGCCGCACGGCCCGAACTCAGCGTCATCGTGTCCACCTACAACCAGCCGCTGTGGCTCGAGAAGGCGCTCGCCGGCTACGCCGCGCAGAGCATGCGCCGATTCGAGCTGGTGATCGCCGACGACGGCAGCGACGCACGCACGCGCGACGTGCTCGAGCGCATCGCGCCGTCGCTCGGACTGGCGCTGACGCATGTGTGGCATCCCGATCAGGGCTTTCGCAAGAGCGCGATCCTCAATCGCGCGGTCGAGGTGGCGCAGGCCGACTACCTGGTGTTCTCCGACGGCGATTGCATTGCGCGTGCCGATTTCGTCGCGACGCACGCCGCCCTGCGCCAGCCGGGCCGCTTTCTGTCGGGCGGCTACTGCAAGCTGCCGCTGAGCACCTCGCAGCGCATCGACGGCGAGGACATCGCGCAGGGCCGCTTCGTCGATCCGGCCTGGCTGCGCGCGCACGGCTGCACCGACGCCGCGATCTCGCGCAAGCTGCGCGTGCACGGCCACCGCGCCGCGCTGTGGGATCGCCTGAGCACCGCGCGCGCGAGCTGGAACGGCCACAACGCATCGGGCTGGCGCCACGATGTTCTCGCCATCAACGGCTTCGACGAGCGCATGGGCTACGGCGGCCAGGATCGCGAATTCGGCGAACGCCTGGCCAACCTCGGCGTGCGCGGCCTGCGCATCCGCCATCGCGCGATCGTCGTGCATCTGGACCACCCGCGCGGCTACGCGACCGCCGAGTCGATCGCGCGCAACCGCGCGATCCGCGTGCAGACGCGGCGCAGCCGTTCCACCTGGTCGGTGCACGGCCTGCGGCCCGGGCCGGCGCCGCTGCTCGGACCGGCGGTACCGGCATTCGAGCCGGGCCTGGGCTGAGCGCGGCCGGGCGGATCAGTGCCGGACCGGGCCGGGCCGCACGTCGCTCGGGCGCTGCGCGTATCGGATAGAGCGCAGCGCCGCCGCGTCGGCGATTCGCGGCCGTTCGCCGGTCAGTCGAAGTCCGAGCGGAACAGACGGTCGCCGGCGTGCACGTAGTCTGCGCCGAGGCAATGCCGGTCAATCGCCCGGGCCGCGCGAGGCGGAGTCAGCTGCGCGCCGCCGTGCCAGCAGGTGCGCAGCGGCGCCGATACCCAGGGCGACCGCGGCGACGACATCGGCGATGACGACCCGGCCGATCGCCGCGTTGGTGGACTCGGCCGAT
Source organism: Dokdonella sp. (assembly GCA_024707225.1). Lineage (GTDB taxonomy): Bacteria > Pseudomonadota > Gammaproteobacteria > Xanthomonadales > Rhodanobacteraceae > Dokdonella. The sequence goes on from JANQAE010000004.1 coordinate 566,217, forward strand.
GCAGCCAGCCACAGGAACGAGACGACGCTGACCGCGGCGGCGAGCAGCGCCGCCGCATGCAGGGACGGTCGCCGGACGGCGATCAGCAGCCCCACGCCGAGCAGGCCGAACAGCACCGCGCGATGGCGCATCAGGAGGATCAGGTTCGGATCGTCGAGCGCCATGCCGTACAACGCCTCCAGCCGCTCGGCACCGAGCACGCCCGACAGCGGCAGCAGATGGATCACGGCGACCACGACCAGCATCGCCGACACCATGCGCTGCAGCAGCCGGCTGCGCACCGCGACGTGCGCCGCGGCAGGGTCCTGCGCCGCGTCGGACGCGTCGCTCACGGCTGCTTCTTCGCGGCGATCCTGCCGTGCGTCTCGTTGACCTGCATCAGCGCGGCCGAGCTGTACAGCGCGTGATACTCGGCGACCATTTCGCCGCGGGCGATGACCGGATCGGTCTCGACGAGGCGCCTGGCCTCGGCGAGATCGGCGGTCGCCAGGATGAACAGGCCGCGCCAGCCGTCGACGCCGTCGAGCGGACCGGCCACCGCGAGCTTGCCCTCGGCCGCGAGACGGCCGATGTTCGCGAAGTGTCCCTTGAACATCGCGTCGCGCTCGGGCCCCGCCGGCATCGTATGCGGTCCGGTCTTCAGCACGACCAGCACGTAGTGACGCATGCCGAGCTCGTCCGCGCCGAGCGCGCGTGCCAGCGCCGCGTCGTGAACCGGTGCGGACGGCGCCGGCGGCGGATCGGCAGCAGCGATGCCGCCGAAAGTGACGAACACGACCGCCATCGCGACGCGCTTGCGGTATCTCGACATCGCACACCCTCCTCGATCGATCGGCGCTGCGTGCACCGCTACGCGCGGCGGGATCGTCCACCGCGTCCCGCGCGCCATCCTACGCCCGCGCGCCGCGGCTTGCCGCCGCTCGCCGAGCGGCTCGGCCCCGACCGCCGCATCATGCTGCGTGCGCCGCCCGAGACGTCCGGACCGACCTCTGCGCCGTGCCGGCCGTGCGCCGTCGCGACGAGCCGCCTGCCGCGCCACGGACGTCGCGCTGAGGCAGGCGCCGCCGTGCGTTTCGGCGATCCGCACGCGGACGACGCGCCGGCTGCACGATGCCGCGACACCGTGCAGCTCGCTGTCATCGGCCGCGTGTCCGTGAAGTGGGCAGCGCTGCAGCGGACGCGAACAATGGCTTTCGATCGGGAGTGCGACCTCATGCATGCAGCTTCGACCTCCGCCCTCGCGGCGGCCCTGATACTGACCTCGGCCGGCGCGGCCAATGCCGCGAGCTGGTCGCGCGGCGAGAACGGCAGCGGACGCGTCAGCGGCACCGCGATCGCCCTCGGCGCCGCATCGATCTCGCAGCAGACCGACAATACGCCCGGTACCGAAGGCGTGGCTTGCGGCAACGAGGACACCGGCGCGACGACCGAGAACGCGTTCTATCGCCGCTTCTATCTGTCCGAGCACGGCGCCGCACCGAGCGCGACCGTCAGTGCGGTGACGATCGCGCTGCGTGACGGCGATGCCGGCGCCAACGATGCCGTGCCGATCACGGTCAACCTCTACACGATCCCCGCCTCGACGCCGGCGGACACGATACCGCTCGCCGCGCTGACGCCGATCGGCAGCGCCACGCTCGAGCTCTCGGTGCCGGCCGGCAACGCACCGACCAGCTTCACGATCCCGGTCACCGGCACGATCGCCGATACCGCCGCCAGCAACCTCGTCGTCGAGTGGACCAACGGCGCCGGCGCGCAGACGCTGCCCGGCTTCTATCCGGCCAACAACACCGCCGCCGAAACGCATCCCTCGTTCATCCGCGCACCCGAATGCGGCGCGGCCACGCCCGCGACGTTCGCGAGCATCGGTTTCGCGTCGGCCTTGATCATGGTCGTGGAGGGCAGCGGCCTGCCGGTCTCGCTGCAGCAGTTCGAGGTCGACTGAACGCTTCGACCGACGCCGCTCGCCGGTCGCGAGCGGCGTCGCCGTCCGGTCAGGTCGCGCGCGAGTCCGCGCTGCGCCGTTGCGGCGGCCAACGCCTCTTGCGTCGAGGACACGGCGCGTGAGGCACAGTCTTCGCCTCGCCCGCACGCGGGATCGGCGCGAGCATCCGGCCTCGTCGCGATCCGACCGCCGCCGAGCGGCCGGCACCGGCGGACGCGATCGGCGGGGCGCCGCGGGCGATTCCTCTGCGAGCGAACCGATCGCTGCAGCGACACTCGTGTCCGCCGCCGCGGACTCAGCGCAGCCGCGCGCCGATCCAGCTCACGATGTCGGCCATCACGGCGTCCTTGCCGAGATCGTTGAGCAGGTCGTGGGCATGACCGTCGTAGAGCCGCAGCGTCTTATCGGTCGAGCCCGCCGTCTCGTGGAAGAGGCGGCTGCCGGCCGGCAGCGTCGCCTTGTCGGCGGTGCCGTGCAGGATCAGCACCGGCAGCGTGATCCGCGCAAACTCGCGGCGCAGCCGCGCGTTCGCGCGCACCAGGGCGGCCACGGTCGCGGCCGGCTGTGCTTCGCCGCGCGTCAGCGGATCGGCGTCGAGCGCGGCCACCGCGGCCGGATCGCGCGAGAAATCGGCGTTCCTGAGCTTGAGCACCGGCAGGCGTGGCGCGATGCGCGCCAGCCCCTTGATCACGGCGAGCGCGAACGCCGGTGCGGGCACCTGGAATGCGAAGCTCTCGCAGATCAGTCCGGACAGCCGGTCCTGATGATCGAGCGCGTACGTGCACGAGACCACGCCGCCGGCGCTGTGGCCGAGCAGGAAGACCGGCAGGCCCGGCTCGCGCGAGCGCGCCGTTTCGATCAGCGTGCCGAGGTCCTCCGCGTAGTCGGCGATGTCCTCGACGTAATAGCGCGCGCCGTCCGAGCGGCCGCGGCCGCGCAGGTCCAGCGCGTATACCGCAAAGCCGGCCGCCTCGAAGCGTTCGGCTGCCCAGCGGTACTGACCCCCGTGCGAATTGACGCCGTGGCAGATCACGACCACCGCGCGCGGCGCGTCCGGACGCCACGATCGCATGAAGATCCGGACACCACCGCGCCCGGCGAAGCTCTCTTCCTTCATCGTGATGCGCCTCGGTCTGTGGATCGGCGGTGCGGGAGGGTTCGGTTCGCGGACGGGGGACGTCGGTCTCAGCCCAGGTGACGGCGCAGGAAATCCAGCGTGCGGCTGCGCGACAGCCGCGCCGCTTCGGCGTCGTAATGCATGCCGCCGTGGCGAGAGAACGCGTGCCGGCAGCCCGGATAGCCATGCACCTCGAACCCGGGCCGACCGCGCAACGCATCCTCGATCCGCCGCTGCGCCTCCTTCGGAATGAACTCGTCCTGGTCGGCCAGATGCATCTGCAGCGGCGCCCGGACGCCGTCCGCCTCGGCCAGGAACTCGTCGGTGCGCGCGCCGTGGAACGCCACCGCGGCGTCGACCGGCGTGCGCGCCGCGCTCAGGAACGTCAGCAGGCCGCCCAGGCAGAAGCCCATCACGCCGACCTTGCCGGTGCTGCCCGGCAGCGTACGCGCCGCCGCGACGGTCGCCGCGACGTCGCGCACGCCGAGGTCGAGATCGAACGCGCGGTAATAGGCCAGGCCCTGCTCCCAGTCCGTCTTCGAGCGCACCGACAGGTCCACGCCGCGCGCCTGCCGCCAGAACAGCTCCGGACACAGCGCGAGATAGCCGGCCGCGGCCAGTTCGTCGCAGGTCTCACGCAGGTCCGCATTGACGCCGAACACCTCGTGCAGCACGACCACGGCCGGCCGCGGCGCCGAGTCCGGACGGGCCAGATAGGCATCGAACTCGCCGTCGGCCATCGCGATGCGCAGGCCGTGCGCCGGGTCGTCCCGCCAGGATGGCGTGGTCATGTCGCTTCCCCTTTTCCAGAAGTACGCCGCAAGATAGCGATCGAGTGATCGGCTGGGGAGGGACGCAAATGACAAAGAGCGGGCCGGAACTGACAGAACCCGCGCCGATCGACGTCGCGCTGATCTGCTATCCCGGATCGCAGGCCACGTGCATCCACGGCGTCACCGACCTGTTCACCTATGCCGACCATTTCGCACGCCGGCAGTCCTCCGCGTCGAGGACGTTCGTGCGCATCACGCATTGGCGGCCCGCGGCCGCCGGCGGCCGGCTCGAATGCGTCTTCGACAGCCGGCCCGGACCGTTCGGAACGCCGACCGTCGTCGTCGTGCCGGCCAGCCAGTTCGCGCCGATCGCGCGCGGGCACTCGCCCGAGAGCACCGCCTGGCTGGCGTCGCGGCATGCCGAAGGGGCAATCGTGGCGGCCGTGTGCGGCGGCGTGTTCGTCCTCGCCGATTCCGGCCTGCTCGCCGGGCGCCGCGCGACGACGCACTGGATGTTCGCCGACGAGCTGCGGCGCCGCCATCCGGAGCTGACGATCGAGGCCGATCGCCTGGTCATCGACGACGGCGACATTGTGACCGCCGGCGGCGTGCTGGCCTGGGCCGACATGGGCCTGAGCCTGGTCGAGCGTCTGCTCGGCACGGCCGTGATGCGGGCGACCGCCCGCTTCATGCTGATCGATCCGCCCGGCCGCGAGCAGCGCTACTACAGCGATTTCACGCCGCATCTGCGGCACGGCGACAAGGCGGTCCTCGCCGCGCAGCACTGGCTGCAAGCCCACGCGCCGGCGCCGCTCTCGCTCGCCGTCCTGGCCGGACACGCCGGGCTCGGCACACGCACGCTCCTGCGCCGCTTCGTCAAGGCCACTGGCCTGACGCCGAGCGAGTATCACCAGCGGCTGCGCATCGCGCGCAGCCGCGAACTGCTCGAATGCACGCGTGACCCGATCGACCGGGTCGCCGCGGCCGCCGGCTACGAGGACAGCGGTGGCTTCCGCCGCAGCTTCAAGCGCCTGGTCGGCCTGTCGCCGGGCGAGTACCGGCGGCGCTTCCAGGGCAAGCGGCGGCCGCAAAGCCCGGCCGATTGAGCGACCGCAGCATCAGGCCGCGGCGTCTCGCGCGATCGTGCCGCCGACCGCCGGGACCGTCGCCGCACGCCTCGGCATGCCGTTCTCGACGGTGCCGCGGGCGCGATTGCGCAGGTGATCGACGCGGCTACGGCCACGCGTTCGCATGCCGATCGAAGCCGTCGCGATACGGACTGCCGACACAGAAGCGCTGGCCGCTCGGCGCCTCCATGACGACCCAGTCCGCATGCTCGGCGACGATGCGGGCGCCGAGCGCCTCCATGCGTGCGACCTCGGCCGCGATCGCGTCGGTCTCGACGTCCAGATGCATGCGCGCCGCATGATCGACGCGCTGGACGATGACCTGCACCTCGCCCGGCGGCGTCACCAGCTGAATGAAGCGTCCGCTCGCATCGGTCTCGGACGGCAGCCGATAGCCGAGCGCCGCGCTCCAGAAGCGCGCGGCCGCCCACAGGTCGTCGGCCGGGCAGTCGATGACGAGGTTTCCGAGCCGGCTCTTGTGCATGCGTCACCCCGTTCGTCGAGTCGCCGCGGCGTCGGCACCGCCGGTCGCGGAATCGTGTAAGACCTGATCGGCCGTCCACGAAGCGCAAGCGACCAGATCGCCTGCGAGATTCGCCGTCAGGCGGAGGGCCTCACCGCTGATCGGTCTGGAAGTCCGGCCGCAGGAGCTCACGCACCTGAAACACATTCCCTTCCGGATCGACCGCGTTGCAGACACGAAACCCCGGACCGTTCCACACCTCCGCCAGCACTTCACCGCCCAATGCCGCCGCGCGCTCGCGCGCATCGGCGAGGCTCGGCACCGTGAAGAAGAACTTCAGCGCGGTGTCTTCGCGTCGCTTCGGCGGCGACGTGATCCGGATCGAGGCGGCGATCGCCGGCGGTATCGCATGCACGATCAACTGGATCGACGTGCCGTCGAGCACCGCGAGCTCGGCATCGCCATGGACACGCCTCAGTCCGAGCAGCGAAGCGTAGAACGCCGCCAGGCGCTGGGGATCCTTGGCGTAGACGAACACGCCCTCGCGAGCGGGACCTGACATGCGTGCCTCGGTGCGCGGATTGCCGACCGGCAGTCTAGCGACGGCACCGGACCGGCGCCATCGACTTGGCGGCACGCCTACACCCACACATCGTTCGGTGCCGTGTATGCACCGCCGGCCTCGCCGGTGTTGATGACGCCGCGCGGCTCGACCAGCATGACCGAGCACTCACCGGTGGCGACCGGCCGATGCTCGACACCCCTGCCGACGACGCACAGCTCGCCGGCCTTCAGCGGCACGACGCCGTCGCGGAACTCGATCGCCATCTCGCCGTCGATCACGATGAAGACCTCGTCGGTGTCGGCATGCGCGTGCCAGACGAACTCGCCCTGGATCTTGACGAGCTTGAACTGGTAGTCGTTCATCTCGGCGATCACGCGCGGCGACCAGTGCTCGCCGAATCGCGCGAGCTTGTCCTTGAGGTTGATGGCGGCAGGCGGCATGGCGGTCATCGTGTCCAGATGGCCGTTCCGGCCGGATCGTCTGATTACACCAGCCGGACGATGCGGTCGAGTGCCGATCCGCGGACGATACCCCGTCGCCCGCAGGCACGACCGCATGGCTGCGACTGCGCGCCGGTGATGCACCGTCGGCGTTCGGCCGGCGCGCAAGCGATGCAGGGCCGCTGCGCGCTTCGGCCCGCGGGCACGCGGTTGCTAGCCTGACCTGGCGAACACGATCCGGTCGAAGACCAGCGCCTTGACCTGTCCTTCCGCCACCTCGAACGCAGCGAACTCGCCCGAGTTGGGCACCCATTCGATGCGGACCTGATCGCGCTGCTCGGCGCCGGTCGCGGTCCCCGCAAGGCGCCCCCAGCGCAGCACCGGCCGTTGCGCAGCGTCCAGCGTGACCGTGATCTCGCCGAGGGCGGCGTGCGCATACGTGCCGACGTAGCGCTCGCGCGGCAGCGACAGATTGAAGGCACGCGATGCGATGCCGCTGCGCTGCTCGGCCACTTTCGCGCGCAGCGCAGCCGCCTTGCCTTCGAGCTCGGCGAAGCGGCGTGCCGATGTCGCCTCCAGGTCCGGCTCGTCGAGCAGCACGCCGTAGACGTAGTCGGCGATCAGATTGGTCAGTTGCGCACCGAGCACATCGTCGTTGTTGAGCACGACCAGCCCGATCCCGGCTTCCGGCATGAACGACAGATGCGCGTGGAAGCCCGCGAAGCCGCCGAAGTGGTGCAGCATCGGCCGACCCTTGTAGGTACCGGTGTACCAGCCCCAGGCGTAACCGGATCGCTCGAAGTCCAGATACTTCGACGACACGGCAGCCTGCGGCCGATGCGAGCGCGCGATCACGGCCGGTGCGATCGGACCGTCGACATCGGCCGCCAGCTGCGCGATCAGGAACCGCGCCAGATCCGGTGCCGTCGACAGCAGACCGCCGGCGGCATGCATCGTCGGGTCGGACTTGGTCAGGTACAGCGGCTCGGCGGTCCGAACGCCCGCGAACGAGTACGGCCTGGCCAGCGGCCAGCCGGCCGCCTCGGCCCGGCTGACCGACGCGGTCGTATGGCGCATGCCGAGCGGCTCGAAGATCGCCCGCTCGAGCTGGCGCTGCCATGGCGTCGCGTCGCGCTGGTCCATCCAGACGCTGAGGATGTTGTAGCCGACGTTCGTGTACTTGAACGTGCCGTGCGCCGCCTCCGCGTCCGGCGCCGCCAGCGCGACCAGGGCCCGCCGCGAGCGCGCGTCGTGCACGCCGCTGAACGCCGTCGCCCAGACCAGCGGCGGATCGTCGATGCCCGAGGTATGCGTCAGCAGATCGCGCGCCGTGACCGCAGCGGCATCGAAACCGGCGAAGCGAAGGTCCGGAAACAGCTGCTGCAGCGACGTCGACATGTCGAGCGCACCATCCGCCTCCTTCAACAGCGCATTGAGCGCGAAGAACGGCTTGGTCGCCGACGCGATGTAGAACGACGTATCGCGCGTGACCGGCAGGCGCTTGCCGATGTCGGCATAGCCCAGATACGCCTCGTAGACGACCTGCCCGTCCTTGACGACGGCAATCGCGGTGCCGAACGGATGTGCGGTCACGTCTTTCGTGTGCCGGACCAAGTCGGTCAGAGGCGTGAGGTCAGACGTGGCGCTATCCGCCGCGACGGCCAACGAGGCAACGGTGCTCAACATACAGGCAAGAAAAGATTTCATCGGCACTCGACTCCTGAACGCCGATAGAGATGCGACCGATGGGCGACCGGTTGCAGGCGGCGCTTGCCGCAAACCTGCTCACCCTTGACCGATTGCAGTTGCAGCGCTACGGAGCCTTCATAACCGCATCCCCAACCAGATCACGATCTCAGTTGAAGTGGATACGATCGGCGTGAGTACACGCAGCCAGAACGAGTCAGACTCCACCGAGCGCTCGGCATGATCCCTGCGCACCGTTTCGTCATCGATGATGGCGGTGATAGCCGTCACGGCATCTGTGTCCACGCCGCGCAACGTGATCAGCTGCCGCTCCAGATGACGAAGCACGACGCGCTCGACGGCGGCGGTTGTTGCGGCAATGGCCTTGGCGCCGAGCAATCCGGTCAAGAGACCCAACACCCAGCCACCGAGAGCACACAGTCCGTAGCTTCGGCAGCGACGGCAACGCCTGCGCTCGAGTTCTGCAGAGAAGATCGCACGGTGATGCTGCTCGTGTTCACAGAAAAGCCGCAGTTGAGGAACCATGGCCGGCGCGGCCCAGCGCGCCATGAAGATCTGTCCGCGGTAGATGCTGACCGCGCCGCTTTCACCGGCGTGGCTCACCTTAGGGCGTGGCGGTCAGGGCGTGGCTGCCGACCAGCACGACGAACAGGGAGCTGAGGATCATGGTCGTATCTCGATGGGAAACCGATGCCACGATGCCCGGCGGCACGTCCGTCACGGAACTCCATGCCGACGGGTCTGGACCACCGACGACAGTCAGGGGGCGTTCTGCGACCCGCTGCGGATTTCCCTGCACCGCGCTCCGGCGGCGCCGTCGATACGCGGTCGGCGGCTCGACCGGATCGCGCCACCACGCCCGGAAACGCGTGACTCAGCCAGCCGCTCCCATGCGATTGGCCATACACGAGAAGCAGCCACGCTTGGCATTGTGCAGATGGACGTAGGCGATCTTCGCATCGGAGAAGGAGTCCTCCAGCCATCCGGCGACCGCCGTGCCTTCGCAGACGGCCGCATCCACCATGCAATGCGACGCGTCGTAGGCCCGCAGTGACATGAGTCGCTGCGCGACGGTAGGGCGGCACGGCCCCGCCCGGCAGCACACGCCGGTGCGCACCGCGCCGTACGAAGATCGGGCCGGATGCGCGGTACGGGGATGCTGCCGGCTGGTGCTCGTAGGAGAGCAGCAGCAGTTCTTCACCGAACGCTGCGTCCTGCAGGCTGACCCGGCACGGAAAGCCGAAGTCGGCATCGGCCGTCACGCGCGCGACACCGAGTCCGCCCAGTTCCTGATCGGACAACTCGAAAAGCGGCTCGAAACGATCGTAAGCGAGCCCGGAAAGCTGAAAGCGCGACATCGGACGCTCCTTGCGCACGGGAGCGCCATGATCGGCGATGTCTGCTGCGCCGGCTCGCCGGATTCGGCTGCGTCAGTGCGACGCTCGACGAGTCCGGCAAGAAGAACGCGCCCATCGGGGCGCGTTCTTCTGAACGACCGGGCGCGAATCGACGCCGGCGCGTGCCGGCGCCTTCCGGATCACGCCGCCTTGGCCTGATCGGTCGCCGGCGCGCTGCTGCGGATCAGATAGTCGAACGCACTCAGCGCGGCCTTGGATCCTTCACCCATCGCGATGACGATCTGCTTGTACGGTACGGTCGTGCAGTCGCCGGCCGCGAAGACGCCGGGGACCGAGGTCTGGCGCGGTCGTCGACGATGATCTCGCCGCGCGGCGACAGCTCGACCACGCCCTTGAGCCACTCGGTGTTCGGCAGCAGGCCGATCTGCACGAAGATGCCTTCGAGCGGCACCGTGTGCGCATCACCGCTCGGGCGGTCCTTGTAGACCAGGCCGGTGACCCGCTGGCCGTCGCCGAGCACCTCGGTGGTCTGCGCCGAGACGATCACCTTCACGTTGGGCAGGCTGCGCAGCTTGCGCTGCAGCACCTCGTCGGCGCGCAGCTGGCTGTCGAACTCGATCAGCGTCACATGCGCGACGATGCCGGCGAGGTCGATCGCAGCCTCGACGCCGGAGTTGCCGCCGCCGATCACCGCGACGCGCTTGCCCTTGAACAGCGGGCCGTCGCAGTGCGGGCAGTAGGCCACGCCCTTGTTGCGGTACTCGTTCTCGCCCGGCACGTGCATCTGGCGCCAGCGCGCGCCGGTCGACAGGATCACCGTGCGCGATTTCAACGAAGCGCCGCTGGCCAGCTTGACCTCGATCAGCTCGCCGGGAATCAGTTGCTCGGCGCGCTGCAGGTTCATGACGTCGACCTCGTACTGGCGCACATGCTGCTCGAGCTGCGCGGCAAGCTTCGGCCCCTCGGTCTCCTGGACCGAAATGAAGTTCTCGATGCCCATCGTGTCGAGCACCTGGCCGCCGAAACGCTCGGCCGCGACGCCGGTGACGATGCCCTTGCGCGCGGCGTAGATCGCCGCGGCCGCGCCGGCCGGACCGCCGCCGACGACGAGCACGTCGAACGCCGGCTTGGCGTCGATCTTGCGCGCCTCGCGCTCGACCGCGCCGGTGTCCAGCCGCGCGAGGATTTCCTCCACGCCCATGCGGCCCTGCGCGAAGGTCTCGCCGTTGAGGAACACGGTCGGCACCGACATCACCTGGCGGCGGTCGACCTCGTCCTGGAACAGCGCGCCGTCGATCGCGACGTGCCGGATCTTCGGGTTCAGCACGGCCATCAGGTTCAGCGCCTGGACCACGTCCGGGCAGTTCTGGCAGCTCAGCGAGAAATAGGTCTCGAAGCGGTAGTCGCCGTCGAGGTGGCGGACCTGCTCGATGACGTCCTGCGCGAGCTTGGACGGATGACCGCCCACCTGCAGCAGGGCCAGCACCAGCGAGGTGAATTCGTGACCCATCGGGATGCCGGCGAAGCGCAGCGCGATCTCGCCGCCGGGCCGGTTGATCGAGAACGAGGGCGTGCGCTCGTCGCCGCCGCGATGCTCGATCAGCGTGATCTTGTCCGACAGCGAGACGATGTCCTGCAGCAGCCCCTGCATTTCGCGGGACTTGTCGCTGTCGTCGAGGGAGGCCGTGATCTCGATCGGCTGCGTGACCCGCTCGAGGTAGGCCTTCAACTGGGTTTTGAGATCGGCGTCCAACATGGCGGTACTCCGGTTGCATGCGCGCTCGCGGCGCGGTCGGTGACGGTCGACGCGGCGGCGGGGCCGCAGGCGGGATCGCCTCACGTCGTGGGGAATCGGTGGCCGCCGCTCCGGCGTGGCGGAGCGGCGGCGGGTCCTGCGAAAAACTCCCCTGGCTGGCGTCGGCTGGCTGTCGGGGGAGAGCGAAACGGTTTAGATCTTGCCGACCAGATCCAGCGAGGGCTTCAGCGTCTGCGCGCCTTCCTGCCACTTGGCCGGGCAGACCTCACCCGGGTGCGAGGCGACATACTGCGCGGCCTTGACCTTGCGCAGCAGCTCGGAGGCGTCGCGGCCGATGCCGTTGTCGTGGACCTCCAGCACCTTGATGACGCCCTCGGGATTGATCACGAAGGTACCGCGCAGGGCCAGTCCCTCTTCCTCGATCAGCACCTCGAAGTTGCGCGACAGCGTGGCGGTCGGGTCGCCGACCAGCGGATACTGGACCTTCTTGATCGCCTCGGAGGTGTCGTGCCAGGCCTTGTGCGCGAAATGGGTGTCGGTCGACACGCCGTAGACCTCCACGCCCAGCTTCTGGAACTCGGCGTAATGATCGGCCAGGTCCTCCAGCTCGGTCGGACAGACGAACGTGAAGTCGGCCGGGTAGAACACCACGACGGACCACTTGCCCTTCAGGGTGGCATCGCTGACTTCGACGAACTTGCCGTTGTGGTAGGCCTGGGCCTTGAACGGCTTGATGACAGTGTTGATCAAGGACATGGTGGATTCCTTCGGTTGGGGTGAAAACGCCGTGCATGTTAGTGCAGTGCAGCGGCATAGGAAAATTGATTGATGGGATTGCGATGATTGATGGTGCCTATGACAAGGCCGCGACGCGGCCCGGCGGAAGACCGCGATGAGCGGCCCGACGCTGCGCGAGGCGCTGGTCCTGCGCGCCGCGCTGTATCGGCTGATCCGCGACTTCTTCGCCGGGCGCGGCGTGCTCGAGGTCGAGACGCCGATGCTCTCGGAGGCCGGCAACACCGAGCCCAACATCGAGAGCTTCAAGACCGCTTTCAATGGCCCGGCGGCCGCGCGGTCGGGACCGCGCTGGCTGCGCACCTCGCCGGAATATCCGCTCAAGCGCCTGCTCGCCGCCGGCGTCGGCGACTGCTATGAGCTCGGCCGGGTGTTCCGCAACGGCGAGGCCGGCCGCCGCCACAATCCCGAGTTCACGATGCTGGAGTGGTACCGCATCGGCTGGGATCACCTCGGCCTGATCGAGGAGACCGTGGCCCTGGTGCAGGCTGCCCTGGCGATGGTCGGGCGGACCGCGACGCTGCGCTCGCTGACCTACCGCGAGCTGTTCGTCCAGGCGCTGGCGCTGGACCCGTTCGAGGCGCCGGTCGAGGACCTTGGCGTGCCGCTGGCCGGCTTCGGCATCCGCGGCGAGGGCCTGACGCGCGAGGACTGGCTGGACCTGCTGATCACGCACCGGATCGAGCCGGCCTTCACGCCCGACCAGATCACCGTGGTGCGCGACTGGCCGGCCAGCCAGTGCGCGCTGGCGCGGATCCGCCCCGGCACGCCGCCGGTCGCCGAGCGCTTCGAGCTGTACCTGGGCAGCTACGAACTGGCCAACGGCTATCACGAGCTGACCGACGCGGCCGAGCAGCGCGCGCGCTTCGAGCACGACCTGGCGCGCCGCCGCCAGCGCGGCCAGGCCGAGCCGCCGATCGACGAGCGCCTGCTGGCCGCGCTCGGCGAAGGCCTGCCGGCCTGCGCCGGCGTCGCGCTCGGCATCGAGCGCCTGCTGATGCAGCTGGCCGGCACCGACGACATCCGCCGCGTGCTGGCGTTCGCGTTCGCCGAGGCATGAACGGGCGCTACACGCCGACGCGCCCCGGCCGCAGCCACACCGCGGCGATCGCGACGGCGACCAGCGCGACGCCGCCGGCCAGCGCGAATGCGGTCTCGCCGCCGGACAGGCGCCAGATCTGGCCGGCCGCGAGCGCGCCGAGCACGCCGCCGACGCCGGACGAGAAGCCGTAGAAAACGCCCTGACCGTGGCCGTTCATCGCGCCCGGGAAGAACGCGGCGAGGAAATGCATCGCGGCCGCGAAGAAGCCGGCGAAGCTCAGCGCATGCAGCGCCTGTGCGCAGGCCATCAGTACCGCACTCTCGGGCCACAGCGCCGTGGCGGTCCAGCGCAGCGCCGAGGCGATCAGCGAGGCCATCAGCAGACTGGCCGCCGACCAGCGCGCGAAGATCCGCGCCGACGCGAAGAACACCGCGATCTCGAGCAGCACGCCGATCATCCAGAACAGGCCCAGTGCCGACGGCCGGTAGCCGTGCGCGTCCAGATAGATCGAATAGAACGTGTTGTACGGACCGAACGAGAGCTGCACCAGCAGCGCGACGACGAAGAACGCGATCACCTGCGGCCGGCGCAGCCGGCGCCAGAAGCCGTCCTCGTCGGTGCCGCCCGCCCGCTCGACATGCGCGCGGCCGTAGTCGTTGACGCAGGCGGCGGCGAGCAGGCCGGCGAACAGTGGCAGCATCAGCCACGGCAGCCAGTCGACCGCGACGTGATCGAACACGACGCCGAGCAGGCCGACGACCACGATGAAGCCGATCGAACCCCAGACGCGGATGCGCCCGTAGCGCTCGGCGCGCCCCTCCAGATGCGACAGCGTCAGCGCCTCGAACTGCGGCATCACCGCGTTGTAGGCGAAGCAGAACACGACCATCGTCGCGAACAGCGCCGCGAAGCCGAGCGGCAGCACGAACGCGGCGAAGCTCGCCAGCGTCAGCGCGCAGCCCAGGCGCAGCCAGTGCACCGGCCGGCGTGCGCGCGCCGCGAGCAGGCTCCAGGCGGTCGGCGCGACCATGCGCGTGGCATACCACAGGCTCATCAGCACGCTGATCGCGGCCACGTCCATGCCGCGCGCCTTGAGGAACAGGCCCCAGTACGGATTGAACGCGCCGAGCGCGGCGTAGTAGGCGAAGTAGAAGCTCGACAGGCGGAGCGCCGGGATCGGCGCGGCGGGAACGGACGACATGCGCGCAGTGTAGGCGCTCCGTGCACGCGGCGGACCGCTGCGCGGCGTCGTGCCGCCGTTGCCGGTACACGCGCCCGGCACGCGCCCGCTGCCGGTCCGCGCGCCGCCCGTCGGCGCCCGCGATCGCCCGCCGCTGCGGACGCCGCCTGCGCGCACCACGCTCACGGCGTCCACGGACGGACGCGGCCTGTTCGCGCGCGGACGCTTACGCGCGGACAGGCAACGCAAGTCGTTGATCGGTCGTGCCGGCCGTTTGGCACGGCATTTGGAGCGGCCTTGACGAAGCCGTGTGTCCGCCGCACGCGGCGATCCGTATCCTCCGGAGCCGCCATGAGTGTTTCGATCCTGCTGACCGAACTGCGCCGCAGCGCCCGTGCCGCCGCGCACCGCCCCGGCTTCGTCGGCCTGGCCACGCTGACGCTGGCGCTCGGCATCGGCGCCTGCGCGGCGGTGTTCGCGCTGATCGACGCGATCGTGCTGAAGGCCCCGCCGTATCCGCAGCCGGACCGGCTCGCGGTGCTCAGCCAGAGCTACGGCGCGGGCAACTGGTCGGCGCTGTCGCCGCAGCAGTACCGCCTGCTCGCGGACCTGCCCGGCGTCGAGCGGCTCGGCAGCGCGTTCGCGCCGAAGGACGTCAACGTCGCCGGCGACGGCGAGCCGGCGCTGGTCACCGCCTGGCCGGTCGACGCCGGCCTGCTGCCGACGCTCGGCGTCGGCCTGGTCCAGGGCCGCAACTTCAGCGCCGAGGAAGACCGGCCCGGCGGCGCGCCGGCGGCGATCCTCGGCCACGCGTTCTGGCAGCGCCATTTCAACGGCGATCCGGCGGTGATCGGCCGCACGCTCCTCGTCGACGGCGTCGCGACGCCGGTGGTCGGCGTGCTGCCGGCCTCGTTCCGGCTCGACGCCACGCCGGACCTGCTGGTGCCACTGGCGATGCCGGCGACGACGCGCGACAACGGCACCAATCTGCGCGTGATCGCGCGGCTGGCGCCCGGCACGACGATCGCCGCAGCAGCCGGCGCGCTCGACGCGCGCCTGGCCGCGCACGGCGCCGAGCTCGGTTTCGGCGAGGCGCGCCGCACGCATTTCACGGCGACCTCGCTGGCCGATAACTTCGGTGCCGCGGCCTGGCCGGTACTGTCGCTGTTCTTCGCCTGCGCACTGTGCGTGCTGGTGCTGGTCGCCGTGAATCTGTCGAACCTGATGCTGCTGCGTGCGGTCGCGCGCAGCCACGACGGCGCGGTGCGCGCCGCACTCGGCGCCAGCGGACGCCAGGCCAGCCTGCCGGCGCTCGCCGAGGGCCTGCTGATCGGGCTGGCCGGCAGCGGTCTCGGTCTCGCGCTGGCCGGCGCGGCGCTCGCGCTCGGCCGCGCCTGGCTGCCGCCGGACTGGCTGCCGGCCGATGCGGCGCTGTTCGGTCCGCGCGTGTGGCTGCTCGCGTTCGGCGCCGGCATCGGCGTCGCCGCCTTGTCGGCCGCGTTCGGGGCCGCGCGCGCGCGCGGCGACACCGCGGTGCGCGAGCTGGTCGCCGGCGCGCGTAGCGGGCTCAGCCGCGGATCGGGCCGGCTCGGCCGCTCGCTGGTCGTCGCCCAGGCCGCGCTGGCGACCGTGCTGCTGGCCTCCGCGACGCTGCTCGCCCATTCGCTGCTGCGGCTCAACCGCGTCGACCTCGGCTTCGACGCCGGCGGCGTGCTGGTGTTCCGGCTCAATCCTTCGCCGGGCCTCTATCCGGACGCCGCGGCGATCGAGGACTTCTCGCGCCGTCTGATCGACCGGCTGCGCGCCGAGCCCGGCGTGCGCGACGCCGCCTTGACGACGAACCTGCCGATCGCCTCGCAGCTCAACCTGCCGGTCAGCATCGGTGCCGATACCGAGGTCTCGGCGATGCAGTTCCGCGCGGTCAGCCCCGGTTCGTTCGCGACTTTCGGCGTGCCGTTGCTGGCCGGACGCGATTTCGCCGACTCCGACCGCACCGGCGCCGAACCGGTCGCGATCGTCAACGCCGCGTTCGCGCGGCAGTACTTCGGCGACGACGCGCTCGGCAAGACGCTGCGTCTCGCGCTCGAGTCCGATGCGCCGCCGCTTCGCGTGGTCGGCGTCGTCGGCGACGTGCGCCAGTTCGGACCGCAGGAGGACGCGCCGCCGATCGTCCACGTCGCGCTCGCGCAGCTGCCCGATCCGGCACTCGCACTGCTGCGCCAGTTCATTCCGCTCAACGCCGCGATCCGCGTCGACGGCGACGCGGCCCTGTTCGCCGACCGCGCGCGCGCGGCACTGCGCGAGGTCGCGCCGCAGCAGGGCCTGGCCGCGCTGCGCCTGCTCGAGCGCGACGTCGCCGACGCGACCGCCGGTCAGCGCATGAACGCCGTGCTGATCGGCCTGTTCGCCGGTCTGGCGCTGCTGCTGGCCGGCGTGGGCCTGTACTCGGTGACCGCCGTCGCGGTCGCGACGCGCCGCCGCGAATACGGCGTGCGTGCCGCGCTCGGTGCCGCGCCGGCGCGCCTGATGCGCGGCGTCGTCGATGGCGCGCTGCGCGACGTCGCGATCGGCCTGGGTATCGGCCTGCTCGTCGCGCTCGGCGCGAGTCGCCTGCTCGAGCGCTTCCTGTTCGAGATCGGACCGGCCGATCCGGCCTCGCTCGCGATCACGGTCGCCGCGCTGCTGCTGGCCGGCCTGCTCGCGACCGCGCTGCCGGCGCTGCGCGCCGCACGCGAGTCGCCGCTGCAGGCGCTGCGCGGGGATTGAGGTCAGGCGGCGCACGGCCCGAATCGCTTTCACTTGCCACCGCCGATGCAAAGCCATCAGGACTGCAGCACGCGCCACTGGCGCTTGTTAGCAGCTGTCATGCGGCGTATACCTGGGGATCACCACTGACGGTCTGTGTTACCTTCGGCTCCCCAAGGGAGACGCGAGCCAGGGGGCATACTGTGATGGGACGTCAGCGTGCTTTTCTCGCCATCTCTTTTGCGCTGTCTTTATCTTCCGCCGCCAGCGCGGAACCGGTGAATCTGTTCAGTCGTATCGTCTGGAACGCCGTACCGTTCTCCCCACCGCTGCCAGATGCGATCGACACATTCTGGTCAACGCTCGACATCCAGGGATTGGCTACAAAGCCAGAACAGATCGCAGTCAGCATTCCACGTGTCAGGGGCGATCCGGTGAATGTCGTCGTGACTCTCGAGTCGATGGACAGACGCAACGGATTCGTACAGCGTGACGGTTGGGCTTGCGATCATGGCGACCCGACGGGCTGCGAGATCATTCCCGTTCCCAACCTCCTGACGATCAGTTTTCCTTTACGTGGGTGGGGCAAGGCCAGGGCTATGACCTGCGCTTGACGGTACACGCAGGGCACGCAGTCGGCATCCTGGTCGGAGCAGCCGGCCGATTCGCAATCTCCCGAAGCATGGTCAAGGAATTGAATCGCGATTTCTTCCGGCTCGACGATGTTCCGGCCGTTCCGAATGACCCTGATCGTCTCGATCGACCCGCACCGCAGCAAACGCCGTCTCATGCGATGTCGGCGGCCGAAGCCGAAAGCCGGATTATCCAGCGCATCGAACCCAAGCAACCTGATATTTCCGAGGAACTCGCCAGCGCTGCGTCATCGATGCATGTCGACATGCTGGTGTTGTTCACCGAAGAGGCACGGCGACAGGCCGGTGGCAATCCCGCCACATGCAGCGATACGGCGGGCGTCATGGCCTATATCCAGCAAGGCATCAACGACGTCAATACCGCGTTTCGGCGCAGCGAGATCGATGCCCGACTGGGCGTCGTGACCGTCGCCAAACTGAGCGGTTACACGTTGATCCCCGATGATGGCACCTTCATGCCGTCACTCGACAACCGGAACGTGCTGAATGCGAACGCCAACATCAAGGCATTCCGTAACGCTGTAGGTGCCGATGTCGTGCAGGTACTGTTTGATACCAGCACCAATCTCGGCCCCTGTGGCGTGACCTATGTGCAGCGTACGGACTGCTTCGGGCAAGGTGATTCGACATTGCCGAGCCCTTGCATCGGCACCGCATTGGCTCAACATTCCACATACTTGAATACTGTCCAGTGTTCGTCAAGCGCCGACGTCTTCACCCACGAACTTGGACACCTGCTGGGTGCTGAGCACGATCCGACATGGGGCGCTCCGCCGAGCTACGCATCATTCCCCTATGCGTATGGATACTTCGTCAGCGGCGCGTTTCAAACAGTGATGTCGCAGCAATTCGGCGCGTCTGCGCCCACGCGCATCCTACAATTCTCGAATCCATCGGTGAATTACGCTGGACGGCCGACCGGCGATGCGATTACAGCTAACAATGCCCTCGCGATCGGCAATCTGATTACCGGGGTGGCCACGTTCCGCACTCGGCCCCAGATTGTCTTCGCCAACGGCTTCGAGGCCACAGCTGCCTGTCCCTCGTTGAGTTTCTGACAGAACCAGGTCGAGGCGTGTGAGGGACGACATGAGATCCATTTTGATGCTGTGCCTCGCCATGATGGTGATGCGAGCAGAGGCGGTAGCCGGCACGCCATCGGTACAGGCTGATCTTGAGCTCAGCGTGTCAGTCACGCCGTCGGCGTTCAGTCCCGGAAACCGCGGCACTGTTGCGCTGACATTGCTCAACCACGGTCCTGACGCGGCCGGAACTGGCGCGTTCGACACTCTGGTCTATCAGCGCGGATTTCGACTGGAGGTCCCGTCCGATCGTCCTCCGTACGAGATTCGCGAGCCAGTGACAGGCTGCTTCATCGCGAGCGAGCTCGTCGGTCCGTTCCCCGACTTCAGTTTCGGCCTGGTCTGGGCGTACTACTTCGGCATCATTCCAGCCGGGGAGTCGCGTACCTGTACGTTCGCAATCGAGTTCTATCCTCGACCTTTCGAGAGTTTCGATACGTTCTGGCGAGCGTCCCTGTACACGGAAGACCCCAACCCCTCCAACGACCGCGCGGACTATCGCTTCGTCGCCGACACGCCTTACGTCGCACCAGTACCGGTCCCCGCGACAAATTGGTTGGGCATGATGGGACTACTGAGCGGCTTGAGCTGGCTCGCCTTGTGGCGTCAGCGACGATGGTCGCTGCGGTCTGCAAGCCGCCCCAACTAGCTCAGGCGCGGGCGATCGCGGCTGTGTATCCGCCACAGCCATACCGGCAGCGCGATCAGCGTGCCGAGCACGGCCAGCGCCATGTCCTTCTGCGCGTCCCAGACGTCGCCCTGCGTGCCGAGATAGGCCTCGCCGAGCTCGCCGCCGAAGGCGCTGGCGGCGCCCCATTCGATCAGTTCGTAGATCAGGGCGTGCGAGAACATGAAGGTCGCCGGCAGCACGATGCGCCAGGCGCCGCGTAGCGGCACGCGCTCGACCAGCACCTCGGCCGCGACCGGCGTGATCAGCAGGCCGTACAGGAAATGCACGAGCCGGTCGTACTGGTTGCGCTCGAAGCCGAGCAGCGCATCGAGCGAGCGCCCGCCGCTCAGCGCGCCGAACCAGGCCTCGTACGGCACCTCCGAATAGGTGTAGTGCGCGCCGAGCTCGTGGAACAGGCCGAACGCGAACAGCAGCGTATACGCCGCGTTCGACAGCGGCCGGCCGCGACGCACATCCCAGATCAGCCAGGCCAGCGCGGCGACGACCAGTGCGTTCTCGAGCAGCCAGTCCTCACGCGAGACCGGCGCGATGGCGAGTGCGACGAACGCCGCCGCGAACAGCGCGAGCAGGATCAGCCGATAACGTGTACCGGTCGCGTGCGCGGGATCATGGTCGGCCATCACTGCTCCCCCTGCCGGTCCGACGTCACTGCGACGCCTGCCGCGATGATGCCTCAGGCGCGACGCGACCGGCGGGCTCGATCAGCGATTGGAGCCGACGGCCCGGCGGCGCGTGACCTGGCCGCGTCCGCTCGTTCGGTTCGGAACCGCTTCCGGCGATGCGGGCGATCGAGACTCGCGTCGTCCAACGACGGCACCGACGAGGACTGAACGATCGGACGGCCGAACAATCATCCGGCCCGATCCAGGCTCGAGTCGCATCGCATCGCATCGCGCCGCGGCAGCGGGATGAGCGGGAGCGCGACTGACGGGGTCCCGTACGACTCGGTGCCGACTCATCCGACGGCCGGTGGCATTCAGGCCCGCCTCGCATGCTCGGCGACGTCGACATCGGCGAGCCGCACGCGCTGATCGGCTCGCACGACGTCGCGGAGCTGCGTGACCGCCCGCGCTCAGCGCTCGCGCAGCGTGAACGGATTGAAGCGGTACGCGCCGAGCACGAGCCACGCGGTCGCACCCAGATGCGGCCGGCGGTAGTAGCGGAAGTCGTCGGTCGTGCTGTCCGGACCGATCGCCAGGCCGGTCGTGATCGACGGGCGGTCGGTCGCATCGAGATAGCCCGAGGCGCTGCGTACCGACGGCAGCTCGGCGTAGGCGGCACGCGCCTCGCTGCTGCGGCCGGCGCGCCGGTAGATCAGGATCGCCTGTGCGGTGCCCTCGCTCCAGATGCCGTCGCGATCGGCGTTGAAGTCGAAGCCGCCGCGCACGCCATGCAGGCGCTCGGCCCAGGCCAGCGCGCGCCACCACTCGGCCGGCGCGTCGGGCAGCAGCAGCGGCCACAGCTGGGCGTCGAGGCCGGACGTGCTCTCGTTCGGCGTGACACCGTCGCTCTGCGTGCCGACGCGGAACCGGCCCTGCGCGGCGTCCCATTGCGCGGCGACGAAACTGCGCGCCTGCGCGGCATGGATGCGCCAGCGTTCGGCGTCGGCACCGCGCGCGAGCAGGCCGAACACGGCGGCGAGATCGGCGTTGTGCTCGGTCGACTTCCAGCGCAGCCGCTGCGGCGCGGCATCGAAACCGTGCAGGCCGCCGTCGAAGCCGCCGTCGCCGCGCGTGTCGGCGCTGTGCGCGAGCGTCCACTCGGCCAGCCGCACGGCCGCCGCACGCCAGGCCGGATCGTCGTCGCGCGCCGCGATCGCGAGCATCGCCAGCGCGGTCCAGGCGACGTTGCCGGTCGCGGTGCCCATCTGGTACGCGTCCTCGACCCAGCGCCCCTCGGCGGCATCCCACCAGCCGTTCGGCAGCGGCAGGCCGGTCTCGCCGAGCGGTCCGGCGCGATACGCATTGCGCAGACGCGCCTCGCCCAGCGCGGCCGCGCGCAGTGCCAGTGCGACGCGGCGCGCCTGTGCGGGCCGGTCGCAGGCGGTCAGCGCGATCACCGCCAATGCGTTGTCGTAACTGAAGGCCGCGGTCGCGAGCGCGGCCTCGTCGGCGGACGGATCGCCGGCGGCCGGCGCGTCGTAGCTGCGCAGCAGCAGCGGTCCGTCGCCGGGCACGGCATCGACCTGGGCGGCGATCGCGCGACACGCGGCGCGACCGCCGGCTTGCAACGCGGCCGAGCGCGGCGCGGCCGCGACGCCGGCAGCGAGCAGACAGCCAGCCAGGATCAATCCGACGCGTCGCGATTCACGCCGCATGGCCGGCACGCTCCAGCGGCAGGCGCAGCCGCGCGACGCAGCCGCGCGCGTCGCTGCGGTTCTCGAGGCTCAGCGTGCCGCCGTGCGCCTCGACGATCTGACGGGCCAGCACCAGGCCGATGCCCGAGCCGCCCGGCTTGGTCGTGAAAAACGGTACGAACAGGTTGCGGCTCGGCGGCAGGCCGGGACCCTCGTCGCGGATCTCCACGACCGCATGATCGCCCTCGACGCGCCAGCGCAGCGCGACCGCGCGGCCGATGCCGAGCGTCGCGTCGACGGCGTTCTGGACCAGGTTGATCAGCGCCTGCTCGATCTGGTCCGGGTCGATCGTCAGCCGCAGCGCGGGACCCGGGTCGACGTCGACCGCAATGCGCTGCTCGAGCCGCGCCACGCGCTGCAGCAGCTCGTCGAACGCGACCGGCCGCGGACTCGGCGGCGGCAGCCGCGCCAACGCGGTGTAGCGGCCGATGAAGCGCGACAGCGACTCGGCGCGGTCGCTGACGATCGCCAGGCCGCTGGCGGCGTCCTCGCGCCAGTCTTCGGGCAGCGGGTCGTGCGCGAGGATCTTGGCCAGCGTCGCGGTCATCGAGCGGATCGGCGTCAGCGAATTGTTGAGTTCGTGGCCGAGTACGCGCAGCAGGCGCTGCCAGGCCAGGCGCTCCTCCTCGCGCAGCGCGCGGCTCAGATCGCTGATGACGATCAGGTCGTGCGGGCGGCCGTCGTCGCGGAAGCGCGCATGGCGCACCTCCCAGCGGCCGCTGGCGCCCGGAAAGCTGCGCTCGACCAGGCTCACGGTCGGCATGTCGAAGTACTCGGCGAGGCCGAGCGAGCTGGCCGGGCGGCCGTCGAGCCGGCTGAACTCGGCACCGAGCAGGCGCTCGCCGGCCGCATTGGCGAGCTTGAGGAAGCCCTCGCCGTCGAACGCGAACACGGCGACGTCCAGCGTCTCGATGACCTTGCCGAGCAGGGCGCTCTTCTCCTCGACCGCCAGCCGCTGGCTGCGCAGCGTGTCGGCCAGCGCATTGATCTCCCAGACCACCTCGCCGACCGCGTCGCCGCCGCGCGCGCGCGCGCCGCGCAGGCTGTAGTCGCCCTCGCGCAGCGCCTCGAGCAGGTTCGACAGCGTCTGCAGCGGATAGATCGCACGGCGCCGCACCTCGATCGCCAGCACCAGCGTCAGCAGCGCGACGCCGCCCCAGGCCAGTGCGGCGATCCACGGCGACAGCAGATAGCCGAGCGCGACCGCCAGCGCGACCGACGCCGGCAGCGTCGCCAGCAGCGTCGCGGCCAGCGTGCGCGTCTCGTAGCGCCAGCGCGACGGGGCCGTTGCGGGTTTCACGCGGCGCGCCCACGGGCGGCGGCGCTCGGATGAGCGCCGCACCGGTGCCGCCTGCGGAACGGCGCCGGTTTCACTGGATGCCGTACTTTTCCATGCGCCGGTACAGTGCGGGCCGGCTCAGGCCGAGCATCGCGGCGGCGCGCTGGATGTTGCCGCCGGTGGACTGCAGCGCATCGCGCACCATCTGCTCCTCGGCCTGCTCGATCGTGCCACCGTTGCTCGCGGCGGCGAGCGGGGGCGCGCGGCGGCCAGCGTCGCGCCGGAGTGCTGGCCGGCGGCAAGGCCGAGCGCGTCGGCGTCGATCGTGTTGCCGGCGCTCATCAGCACCGCGCGCTCGATCGCGTGCGAGAGCTCGCGGACGTTGCCGGGCCAGGCATAGGCCGACAGCGCCGAGGATGCCGACGGCGCGAAGCGCAGGCCGTCGCGGTGGTAGCGGCGCGAGAAACGCTCGAGGAACGAGTCGGCCAGCAGCGGCACGTCCTCGCCGCGCTCGCGCAGCGGCGGCAGGCGCAGCTCCACCGTGTTGAGGCGGAACAGCAGGTCCTTGCGGAACACGCCGCGCGCGACGTCGTCGGCCAGATCGGCATTGGTCGCCGAGATCAGCCGCACGTCGACCTTCAGCGTACGCGAGGAGCCGACCCGCTCCAGCTCGCCGTCCTCGAGCACGCGCAGCAGCTTGGGCTGCTGCGCCGGCGGGATGTTGGCGATCTCGTCGAGGAACAGCGTGCCGCCGTCGGCCAGCTCGAAGCGGCCGATGCGGTCGCTCTTGGCGTCGGTGAACGCGCCGCGGACGTGACCGAACATCTCGGCCTCGAACACCGACTCGGGGATACCGCCCATGTTGACCTTGACCAGCGGCCGGGCCGCGCGCCGCGAGCGCGCATGCAGGCGCCGCGCGATCACGCCTTTGCCGGTGCCGTTCTCGCCGAGGATCAGCACGTTGGCATCGGTCGGCGCGACGCGGTCGAGCTGGTCGAGCAGATGGCGCATCGGCAGCGACTCGGCGATGAAGCCGCCGTCCTCGTCGCCGCGCAGGATCTCGTTCTCGCGCTTGAGGCGCGCGGTCTCGCCGCGCGACTGCGCCAGCGCGAGCTGGTTGCGCAGCACGGTCAGCAGGCGCTGGTTGTCCCAGGGCTTCTCGATGAAGTCGTTGGCGCCGGCGCGCATCGCCTGCACGACCAGGTCGATGCTGCCCCAGGCGGTCATCGCGACGATCGGGATCGCCGCGTCGAGCTTGCGGATCGCGCCGATCAGCTCCAGGCCTTCCTGGCCGGAGGTCGTGTCGCGCGTGTAGTTCAGGTCCATCAGCACCAGCGCCGGCGTCTCCCTGCCGAGCAGGTCGAGCACCTCGGCCGGGCTGCCGGCACGCACGGTGGGGATGCCCTCGCCCTTGAGCAGCAGGCGCAGCGACTCGAGCACGTCGGCTTGGTCGTCGGCGATCAGGATCGGCAGTCGTTCACGGGACACGGCGAGGCTCCAGAATCGGTGGCGCGCAGACGCACCGGAAAGCGCGCGATGCGCGAGGATCACCCGCCGCCGCGCGGGCGGCAAGCCCGCGCGGCGGCGGCGGCATTCATTCGCTGCGCAAGGCCAGCATCGGATCGGATGCGGCGGCGCGACGAGCCGGCGACAGCGTCGCCAGCGTGACCGCGACCAGCAGAGCGGCGACGACGCCGGCCACGACCGGCCAACGCCACGGCGTCGCGCCGTACAGGCTGGCGTCGACCAGGCCGGCCACGGCCCAGGCCGCGGCGAGTCCGGTCAGCGCGCCGGCCAGGCCGATGCAGGCGCCCTCGCCGACGACGCCGCGGGCCAGACGCGCCGGCGCGGCGCCGATCGCGCTGCGCACGGCGTATTCACGGCGGCGCACCGCCAGCAGGAACGACAGCACGACCACGGTGCCCATCAGCGCCAGCACGATCGCCAGCGCCGCGAACACGCGGAACGCGGCCTCGGCCAGCCGGAGGCCGGCCAGCGATGCCTGCGCGCGATCGGCCAGGCGCACGGTATCGAACAGCGGCACACGCGGATCGACGCCGGCGGCGGCGCGCGCGAGCACGTCGGCGGCCGGCACGCCGCCGCTGCCGCGTGCGAGCACGACCAGAGTCGACGGCAGCGCCGCGTCCTGCGCATGCGGAATCAGGACCAGGCGCTCCGGCTCGGCCAGCGCGCCGCCGTAGCGGACGTCGTCGAGCACGCCGACCACGCGGCGCGGCGCGGCCTCGCCGTCGCTGCCCAGGTTCAGCGTGCGGCCGAGCACGTCCTCGCTGCCCCAGACCTGCAGCGCCAGCGCGCGGCTGACCACCGCGACCGGCGGCTGGTCGGCGGCATCGCGCGCGTCGTCGAGATAGCGACCGTGCAGCAGACTCAGGCCGAGAACGTCGGGCACCGGTCCGAGGCTGCTGCTCAGCGCGACGCTGATCTCGAACGGACCGCCGGGACGGTCCGCGCGCAGCGCGGTCTGGCGGCGGTAGCGCTGGAACGGCGCGGCATCGACGAACGCGACCTCGGCCACGCCGGGCTCGCTGCGCAAGGTCTCGCGCAGCCGCTCGGCGAACACGCGGCGCGCGGCGGGATCCGGATAGGCCGCCTGCGGCAGCGTCAGGCGCGTCGAGGCGACATCGTCGACGCGCAGGCCGAGTGCGCGCGCGCGGGTGTCGGCGGTGCCGGCGCCGACGCACACGGCGAGCGCGCCGACCACGGTGGCGCGGCGATCTGCAGCGCGGCCAGGCCGCGAATCGCGCGCAGCGCGCCGCCGCTCGCGCCGGTGCGCGCGCTGCTGCGCGTGGCCGCCTGCGCGTCGACGCGGCGCAGGCGCGGCCATTGCGACAGCGTCATCAGCACCGCGCAGCCGAACACGATCAGCGGCATCCAGCGCAGCGAGGCGCCGGCGTAGACGAAGCGGCCCTCGAGCTCGCGCGGAATCCAGTCGGCCGAGATCATGCCGACGACGCGGTCGAACACGCTGCCGCCAAGCAGCCAGCCGAGGCCGACGCCGAGCGCGGCCAGAAACAGATTCGTCGCGAACGCCTCGACGTGCAGGCGGCGCGCGGTGGCGCCGAGCGCGAGCCGCACCGCGAGCTGCGGCTCGGCCGCGACCTGGCGGATGTTGATCAGCGTCGCGACGTTGGCGAGCACGACCAGCAGCATCAGCAGCGAGGCGACGAACAGCAGGCCGACCGCCGGCCGCATCGGCCCCATGACCGAATCGATCACGCGCTCGCCGGCGATCGTCCAGCCCGGCAGATAGCGCGAGGCCGGCGCCGCGGCGACCAGGCGCTGGGCGATCGTCGCCAGCGCGCCGCGCAGGTCGGCCAGATCGGTGCCGGACTTGAAGCGCACGTTGAGCACGTAGGGCCGCGCCTCGTCGAGGTCGGTGTCGAGATTGCGCGCATGCGCCGACCACAGGTCGCCGCCCATGAAATGGAAGCGGTCCGGCATCACGCCGACCACCGTGTAGAGCGTGTCCTCGACGCGCAGCGCGCGGCCGAGCACGTCGGCGGCGCCGCCGAAATGCGATTGCCACAGCGCGTGCGAGATCACCACCGTGGTCGCGCCGGCGGTGTCCGCGGCGGACAGGAAGCGGCCGAGCGCCGGCGCGACGCCGGTCACCTCGCGCGCCGAGGGCTGGGTCTGCACCAGCAGCATGCGGGTCGGGTAACCGTCCGGTCCCTCGAGCGCGACCGGCCGGCGCGGCTGGCGACCATCCGGTCGAACAGGTCGCTGTCGCGCAGCGTGCGGTATTCCTCGGCGCTGAAGCCGTACAGGCTGCGCGTATCGGCCGACGCGCGATGCGTCAGCACGCCGAGCCGCGTCGTGTCGTAGGTCCACGGCGAGACGAAGAAGTTGTGCGCGACGGCGATCGCCGCCAGCAGCACGGCCACCGTCGCGGCCAGCGTCGCGACGGTGACCGCGTTGGCCGCGCGGTGCTTCCAGGCGCTGCGCAGCACCCGCGCCGGACTCATGCGGCCTTGCCCTCGGCCGCGGCGCCGTCGATCCAGCCGTCGCGCAGGCGCACGATGCGCTGGGCCTCCTTGGCATAGTCCTCGTTGTGGGTCACCTGGATGATCGTGTGGCCCTGGCGGTGCAGCTCGTGCAGCAGGTCCATGATCATGCGCGCCTGGCTCGAATGCAGCGCGCCGGTCGGCTCGTCGGCGAGCAGCAGCTTGGGCTTGGTGATGACCGCGCGCGCGACCGCGACCAGCTGCTGCTGGCCGCCGGAGAGCTGGCTCGGATACAGGTCCTTCTTGCCGACGATCTGGAAGCGGTCGAGCAGATCGGCCACCTGCGCGGCGCGCTCCTTGGCCGGGACGTCGCGATACTGCAGCGGCAGGTCGAGGTTCTCCCAGACCTTGAGGTCGTCGATCAGGTGGTAGTGCTGGAAGATGAAGCCGATCTTCTCGCGCTGCAGCGCCTGGCGCTGCTTGGGATTGAGCGTCTCGACGGCGACGCCGTCGAGCGTGTAGCCGCCCTGCCAGTCGTGGTCCATCAGGCCGAGCACGTTCAGCAGCGAGCTCTTGCCGGCGCCGGACGGGCCCATCACGCTGACGAACTCGCCCGGTGCGATGTCCAGGCGGATGTTGCGCAGCACCCAGCTGCGGCCGCCGGCGAGCGGGAAGGATTTTTCGACGTTGTCGAGATGGATCATGGTCGGTTACCGGGTCGGAAAGGGAAGGAGTGTCGGATCATTCCTGCCGCAGCGCGACGACAGGATCGGTGCCGGCCGCGCGGCGCGCCGGCCATAGACAGGCGAGCAGGCCGATCGTGCCGAGCACCAGCGCGACCGCGGCCAGCGTCGGCAGGTCGAACGTGCCGACCCGGTACAGCCGCGCCGACAGCAGCCGCGCGAACAGCCACGACAACGGCAGGCCGAGCAGCAGGCCGGCGCCGACCAGCAGCAGGCCCTGCGCGAGCACCTGGCGCAGCACGTGGCCGGCGCGCGCGCCGAGCGCCAGGCGCACGCCGAACTCCGGCACGCGCTGGCGCACCGTGTAGGCGAGCACCGCGTAGAGGCCGACCGCGGCCAGCAGCAGCGCGGTCGCGCCGAGCAGGCCGAGCAGTGCATTCAGGCGCGTGCGGTCCTTGAGCGTGTCGGCGACGCGCTCGCCGAGCGTGACGATCGGCCCGAGCGCATCCTTCGGCGCGACCTCCTCGCCGAGCGTCTTCAGCGGCGCGGCCAGCGCGGCCGGATCGACCGTCGTGCGCACCGCCAGCGCCGCATACGGCGGCGCCGCGAACGGCTGGTAGACCGCGACGCGATCGGCCACCTCGTCGAGCGAGCGCTGCTTGAGCGTCGGCGCGACGCCGACGATCGTGACCTCGCGATCGGGACTGTCCGCGCCGGTGCCGATCTTGAAGCGCTGCCCGATCGGATCGGCGTCGCCGAAATGGCGCTTCACGAACTGCTCGTCGACCACGGCGACCGGCGCGCCCGTGCGCACGTCCTCGTCGCTGAAGCCGCGGCCGCGCAGGATCGGCATGCCGAGCGCGGCGAAGTAGCCCGCGTCCACTTTCTGATCGTAGGCGATCGGCTGATCCTTGGCGTCTTCGTTGCCGGGCGCGGTGTAGCTGGTCGTGGCGATGCTGTGGCCGAACGGAATCATGCTGCCGAGTCCGGCCGCGGCGACACCGGGCAAGGCGCGCACGCGCTCGACCAGCTCGGTCAGGCGCGCGGCGCGCATCTCCGGCGTCGCGCCGGCCGGCACCAGATCGAACAGGCCGACGTAGAGCAGATGGTCGCGCCGGAAGCCGACGTCCTCGGCCAGCAGGTTCTGCGTACTGCGCAGCAGCACGCCGATGCCGAACAGCAGCGCGACGGTCAGCGCGACCTGCGCGACGACCAGCGACTTGCGCGCGGTCTGCGCCGCGCCGCTGGCGGTCTGGCGCGAGCCGCCGCGGCGGATCATGTCGTTGAGATTGCCGCGCTGCACCGCCAGGCCGGCCAGCGCCAGCACGACGCACAGCGCGACCGCGAGCGCGGCCAGCAGCAGCAAGGTCGGCGCATCGATGCCGATCGCCTGCGGCGTGCCGGTCGGCAGCAGGTCGTAGTGGTGCAGCAGCGCCAGACCGGCCGGCAGCAGCGCGCAGCCGAGTGCGACGCCGCCGGCGCAGAGGAGCGCCGCCTCGATCAGCGCCGAGCGCGCACGCTGCCACGGCGTCGCGCCGAGCGCGGCGGTGACCGCCGATTCCTGGCGGCGTCCGAGCGCACGTGCCAGGAACAGGTTGACGACGTTGGCGCCGGTGACCAGCCAG
Source organism: Dokdonella sp. (assembly GCA_024707225.1). Lineage (GTDB taxonomy): Bacteria > Pseudomonadota > Gammaproteobacteria > Xanthomonadales > Rhodanobacteraceae > Dokdonella. Next base: position 595,564 of record JANQAE010000004.1, read on the forward strand.
ACCATCGACACCGCCAGCAGCATCAGCAGCAGCGCCTCGCGCCGCTCGCCGGTCCACAGCGCGCGGATCGGCTTGGCCGCCAGCTTGAGGCTGTCGCCGAACGCGCCGTCGAGTTCGGGCAGCGCCTTGGCGATGCCGTTGAGCTCCTCGCCGACCGGCCCGGGCTCTTCGCCGACGCGCATCCGCGCCAGCGCGCGGGTGCCGTCGAAACTGCCGATGCGCGAGCGCGCGCGGTCCTCGGCACTGAACGCGAGCGGCATCCAGACGCGGATGTCGCTGGTCGGAAACACGAAGCCCTTCGGCAGCACGCCGATCACGCGGTAGTCCTGGTCCTCCAGCCGCAATACGCGGCCGACCGCGTCCTCGGCACCGGCGTAGCGCGTCTGCCACTCGTCCCAGGACAGCACGACGCTGCGCGCGGCGCCTTCGGCGACGTCCTCGCCGGCGAACAGGCGGCCGAGCGCCGGCTGCACGCCGAGCAGGCCGAACACCTGCGGCTCGACCACGGCCGCGTCGAGCGAACCGGTGCGGCGGCCGGTCTCGTCGCGCAGCACCACGTTCTTCTCGCGCCAGGCGGCGATGCCCTCGAGTCCGCGCGCGGCCTGGCCGATCTCCTCGCGCAGCGGCGTCGACAGCCCGACGTCGAACGGAATGCCGAGGATGCGCGATTCCACGACCACCAGGCGGTCCGCCTGCGGATACGGCAGCGGCTTGTAGAGCAGGCCGTAGACGACGCTGAACACGCACGCCAGCGCGCCGAACGCCAGCCCGAGCAGCAGGATCGACACGGCGCTGAAGCCCGGTGCGCGCCACAGGCGGCGGAAGGTCTGGCGAAGATCGGACGGGGTCATGGCGTATCCGGACGGGAAAGGGAGAGCGAAGCGAGCGGCGCAGCGGGCGGCGCACCGGGTATGGCGTCCTCCGCGCCGCGACCGGCCCTGCGCATCGCCGCCCGCATGGCGACGATGGACACCGCGGGCGGCAGTAGCCGGAGCCGGCAGAGCCGGTGCGGGGCGGCGGAACGGAGCATCGGGACGGCGCGCAGACGGAGGAAGACCCTTCATGTCTGGCACGGAGCATGCCAGCCGCGCCGGTCCTCCATCCACTTGTTCTGTATGGGCTTTCCAAGCGCGTGCCGGATCGGCCTGTCCGCTTCCGGTCAGATCGCGGCCCGGATGCGGACACCGCGCAGATTCCGCTCCGTCTCGAACGTCGGGGTCGCGGCCCGGTCGGGTGTCACCGGTTCGCAGACCGCGGCCGGCGTGCGCGCGGCGCGCGGCCGCGACCACAGAACGGCCGCGCCCCGCGGCGGGACGGATGCGGCGGCCGCCTGTCGCACCGAGCCCGGCGCGCGGATGGCGCGCTCATGCCCGGCGCAGCACGGCCACCGGACCGGATCCGTACGGCGTGCCGGCGGACCGCAGGCCGCGACGCCGGCGACCGCGAGCGGCACGCGACGCGGCCAGCGTGGTCGGATCGAGGCCGACCCCATCTGGTTGCTGGTCCGGAGCGCGTGCAGTCATCCCTGCCGCCGGCAAACCGATCCGCACCCCGATCAGCGCAAGGCCCCCGGCGTCATGCCGGTGCTTGCGGGCGACGCGGGCGACGCTCAGTCATGCCGCAATGCCTCGACCGGCGCGGTGCCGGCCGCGCGGCGCGCCGGCAGGTAGCAGGCCCAGGCCGCGATCACGGCGACCAGCAGCACGGCCGCGGCCCAAGTCGTCGGATCGGTGAACGCCAGGCCGTGCAGACGATCGGCGATCAGCCGCGCCAGCGGCAGGCCGGCCAGCACGCCGAGCAGCGTGCCGAGCACGATCAGCCGGGCGCCCTGCCCCAGCACCAGACGGCCGACCCGCGACGGCGAGGCGCCCAGCGCCATCCGCACGCCGAGTTCGGCGGTGCGCCGGCGCACCGCGAAGCTCAGCACCGCGGCGAGGCCGAGCGCGGCCAGCAACAGCGTCAGCAGCGCGAACGTGCCGAGCGCCGCGAGCAGCGAGCGCTGCGCGGCCAGCGTCTCGCCGACCAGGGCGGCCAGCGGCCGGTTGACGCCGATGTCGGCGTCCGGCGCGAGCGCGCGCACGCGCTGGCGCACGATCTCGGCCAGCGCGCCGACGTCGCCGTCGGTGCGCGTGACCAGCCAGAAGATCGGCAGCGGCGCGTCGGCGATCTGGTAGACCGTGGGCAGATTGTCTTCTTCGTCGAGGCGCTCGTGCTTGACCGTGCGTGCGACGCCGACGATACGCGCCGGTCGCGTCGCACCCTGCGCGTCGATCGGCACGTCGACCATCGCGCCGAGCGGATCGACGCCGCGCAGGTAGCGATCGACCCAGGCCTGGTCGACGACGACCGGACTGGCCGCGCCCAGATCGGACGCCTCGAAGCCGCGGCCGGCGACCAGGCCGATGCCGAGCGTCTCGAAGTAGCCCGGTCCGACCTGGCGCGCGCGCGCCTGCACCGGATCGGGCTGGCCGCGCGTGCGGAAGCCCGAGACGGTCTCCCACTGGCTGAACGGCGGCGCCGTCGCGATCGCGACGCGGCGCACGCCCGGCAGACTCGCGACCTCGCTGCGCAGCGTCTCGACCAGCGGCCTGTAGCGCGCCTCGTCGGTGGCCGGGTCATAGCGGCGGCCGCTGATGCTGACACCGGCCGGATCGACCACGGTCAGCAGCACGCCTGCGGCGTCGAAGCCGCGGTCCACCTGCATCAGATTGACCGCGCTGCGCAGCAATAGACCGGCGCCGCCGAGCAGGATCGTCGTCAGCATGACCTGGGCGACGATCATCGCCGGCCGCACGCGGCCCAGACCACTGACGGCCGCGCGCGTCGACAGGCCGCTCGCGCGGCGCGAGACCGCGGCCGCGACCAGGCCGCTGCCGAGTGCGGCCGCCGCAACGATGCCGCCGGCGACCAGCGCCGCCCAGCCGAAACCCACGCCCTGCGGCAGCGCATCGGGCAGCATCTCGTAATGGCGCGCCAGCGCCAGACCGGCCGGCGTCAGCGCGAGACCGGCGAGCAGGCCGAGCAGCACCGGCGGCGCCAGGTCGGCGACGATGCCGCCGACGATCGCGCGCTCGCCGGCGCCGATCGCGCGGCGGATCTCGAACTCGCGCGCGCGGCCGAGCAGCCGGTCCAGATTGAGGTTGACCAGGTTGGCGACGACCACCGCCATCAGCAGCAGCGCGGCCAGCTGCAGCAGCGCCAGCGCACGCCAGTGTCCGGCCGCGTAGCGCTCGCGCCAGGCGCGCGCATCGGCGCGCAGGCCCGCGTTCTGCAGCAGGCCGGCCACGCTCGGGTCGGCCGCGAAGATCGCCTGCAGCCGCTCGGCGGCCTGGGCGACGCCGATGCCCGGCGCGAGCCGCGCGACGACGTCCAGATCGCCGACGTTGCCGCCGTCGGACTGCGCGCGCTCCTCGGCGCTCATCAGGTACGGCCGCCAGGCGTCGACCGAGGCATCCGGAAACACGAAGCCGGCCGGCATCACGCCGATCACGGTGTAGGCGCGATCCTCGAAACGGACTTCGCGGCCGATCACGGCCCGATCGGCGCCGAACCGGGCGCGCCAGGCCGCGTCGGACAGCACCAGCACCGCATCGGCGCCGGACGCGAGATCCGCATCCGCGTAGAGACGCCCCAGCGCCGGCTGGACGCCGAGCACGCCGGACAGATCCGACGTGGTCCGCGCGACGCGCCAGCGCTGGCCGCCCTCGTCGGCGCGCAGCTGCTGCGCGACGCGATAGCCGAGCGCGCCGGCGAAATGCGCGCTGTCCTCGGCCAGATGCGCGCGCAGGCGCTCGGTCAGGCCGACCTCGAAGCCGAACTTGACCAGGTCCGCGCGCAGCTCGACCAGCGCCTCGCCGTCGGCGTACGGCAATGCCTTCCAGCGCAGCGCGTGGATCGCGGTGAACGCGGTCGCGTTGACGGCGACGACGATCGCGACCAACACGGCGACCATCAGCGCGAAGCCCGGCGAACGGAACGCACGGCGCAGCGGCAGCGGGAATCGGAGGCTCATCGTCGGCACCGGAGTTCGAGACAGGGACGATCTAATGGCAGCAGGGAACGTGCCAGCACCCGCGGCCGGCTACCGCGTTGTGCGGAAACGGTTTTCCGGCCTCGTTTGCGGCACTGCGTGCCGATGCGTCCAGATGCGGACAGCGCCGCCGCGAATGCGTACACCGGCAGCGCGCGCGGCCCGCGCCGATCGCGGTCGGCACGGCCGGTGAGCGAAGTCGGGGCGCCAGCCGAACGCCGCCGCAACCCATGTCCGACATCCGCACGCATTCACGTATCGGAGCTCAGATGCCCGGTCCCGCGAGACGCTCGCATGTCCGCTCCGCCCTGACTCACGATCCCTGCCGCACCGACGGCAGCGGTGCCCGGCCGTTGGATCGCGGCCGCCGGCCGGCGGCGACGATCCGCTACGGCGCCTCGACCTCGTAGCCGCGCGCCGCGAGCTTGGCGAGCAGACCGTCGGGCTTGAGCACGTCACCGATCGACAGCGTGCCGAAGCTGGTCTCGTGCTCGCGCAACGCCTGCTCGGCGGCCTCGAGCCAGGCCGCCTCGACGCGTGCCGGCAGGTCGTCGATGCCGCGATCGCGCGCGAAGCGCGTCTGCGCGACCGCGTCGAAGCAGGTGCGCACCGGCGTGTCCTGCGGCATCGCGCGCAGCGTCTCGATGTCGCCGACGGCCCAGGCGTTGGCGCGCGCGGCCATCGTGCCGAGGTCGGCCTCGAGCCGGTCGAGCACCTGGCGCAGGCATTCGACGTCGTCCAGCTCCTCGGCCTTGAACGCCTTGATCGCCGCGCGCGGCTCCTGGATCTTGACCTTGACGTGGGTGTCGATCCTGGCGATGCCGTGCCGCTTGATCGACTTGGACACCACCTTGCCGATCTGGCCCGAGTCGCTGAGCTTGCGCTTGTCGAGCGCCTCGCGGTACAGCTCGCCGGCCGCGAACAGCGGGCGCCACTTCTCGACCTTGCCGCTGCGGCCGATGTACTTGGCCTTGAGCACCGACCAGCGCGCGTAGAGCTCCGGCGGCAGGATCTCCTCGAGCGTGCGGCCGTCGGGGTTGTTGCGGATCTTGGCCAGCGACGGCAGCAGCGCCAGCTTGCCGAAGAAGCCGACGTCGGCGTCCAGATCGACGCCCGGCGAGGACAGCACGACCTGCGAGCCGGCGATCGTCCGGTCGACGTCGTCGGCCAGCCAGGTCATGTCGCGCGGCAGCGGCGAGAGCGTGCCGAGGATCCACAGCACGTGACTGCCGCGCGAGACGCGCCACAGACCCGGGCCCGGCTGCACGCCGGTGACGACGATCGTGTCGAGACTGGCGATGTCGGAAGCGACCGGCTCGGCGGCCGGTGCCGGCTCGGATGCGGGCGCTGCGGTCGCCGGCGGGTCGGCCGGTTGCGCCGATGCGCAGGCCGCCGCGCAAGCAGACCGATCAGCAGGACACGCACGGCGATCGGGAGACGAACCAGGATACGGCGCATGCGGCTTTCCGGCGGCTTGAGAGGGGCGGGTCGCACTGCGACCGGCACCTATCGTAAACGGCCGGCGTGACCTGCGGCAGTCGTTTCCGCCGGACCGGGGCGGCCGGCGGCGCGCACCGCCCGCCAGCGCCTCATTCGTCGCGCAGCGCGACCAGCGGATCGACGCGCAATGCGCGCCGCGTCGGCAGCACGGCGGCCAGCACCAGGACCAGCGCGAGCACGAGGACGACCGCGACGTAGACGCCCGGATCGGTCTGCGCGCCCGGCATCATCACGCCGCCGAGCAGTTGCGCGAACGCCAGCGCCAGCGGCACGCCGATCAGCAGGCCGACCAGCACCTGGCGGCCGCCGCGGCGCAGCGTCATCGCGACGATCGTGCCGGCCGGCGCGCCGAGCGCGCGGCGCACGCCGATCTCGCGCGTGCGCTGCGTGGTCTCGAACGCCAGCACCGCATAGACGCCGGCCGCGGTCAGCAGCAGCGCGAACAGCGCGAACGCGCCGAACAGGTTGGCGAGGATGTCCGGCCCCCACATCAGGCTGGCTCGCCACGCCTCCATCGGGCGCAGCCAGTACACCGGCAGATTGGCATCCACCGAGGTCACCGCCGCGCGCACGGCCTCGGTCAGCGCCTGCGGGTCGCCGTCGGTGCGCAGCGCGAAGCTGACGATGTTGCTCGGCGCCTGCGCCAGCGGCCGGAACAGATTGCCGTCGCTGCGGCTGCCGGCCGGCGTCACGCTGGTCTCGATGTAGTCGGCCTGCACGCTGTCGGCAACCACTCCGACGACCGTCAGCCACGGCGATTCTGGGTTCTTCGGATCGACACGCAGGCGCTCGCCGATCGCGCTGCGGCCCGGGAACGCGGTCGCCGCCAGGCTGGCGCTGACGATCGCCACGTCCGGCGCGTCGGCACCGTCGCGCGCGTCGAACAGGCGGCCCTCGCGCAGGGCGATGCCGAACGCGTCGAAGTAGCCGGCGGTCACGCTGGATGCCCAGATCTGCGGGCGCTGGTTGTCCTCGGCGTACGCATCGCCGGGGCGCTCGTAGCGCTCGCGGCCGTAGCCCATCAGCGGCAGCGACGTGCCGAAGCCGACCGCATCGACGCCCGGCAGCTCGGCCAGGCGCGGCTGCAAGGCATCGGTCATGCGCAGTCGCGCGGCCTCGTCCGGATAGTCCGCGTCGAACATCGCGATGCGGCCGGTCAGCACGCCGTCGGTCTGGATGCCGAGCGGCGTGCGCTGCGCGTCGAGCGCGCTGCGGATCGACACGCCGGCGCAGACCAGCAGGATCACGCACAGCGCGACCTCGCCGGCGACCAGCCAGCGGCCGAGCCGGCCGCGGCCGCCGATGCTGCCGGCACCGCCCTGGCGCAGGCAGGTCTGCACGTCGACACGGCCGGCCCGCAGCGCCGGCGCCAGGCCGGCCAGCACGGTCGCCAGCAATGCAATGCCGGCCGTGAAGATCAGATCGCGCGGGTCGACGCGGTAGTCGATCCAGTACGGCAGCTGCGTGCCGCTCGGCGAGGCGTCCATCATGTCGCGCATGAACCAGCTCGCGAAATCCGCGCCGGCATAGCCGAGTGCGGTCGCGGCCAGCGCGATCGCGAACGTCTCGGTCAGCACCTGCACGATCAGCCGGCCGCGGCTGGCACCGAGCGCCGCGCGCACGGCCAGCTCGCGCGTACGCGCGGCGAAGCGCGCGATCACCAGGCTGGCGACGTTCGCGCAGGCGATCAGCAGCACCAGCAGCACCGCGATGAACATCGTCTTGGTCGCCTCGACGATCTGCCCGGGTACGAACTGCTCGGAGAACGACCGCATCCGCGCCTTGTCGCCGCGCAGTGGCTCGCCGCGCTCGGCCGCCAGCGCGGTCATCGCGGTATCGAAATCGGCGCGCGCCTGCGCCGCCGAGACACCCTCGGCCAGACGGCCGAAGGTCTGCAGTCGCGCGTACGAGGCCGCCGCGGCGGCGCGGTCGGTCACGATCGGCATCCAGATCCGCTCGGCCGACGGAAACGCGAAGTCGCGCGGCATCACGCCGACGATCCGCGTCGGCACGCCGTTGACGCGCAGGCTGCGGCCGATCACGGCGGGATCGGAATTGAACTGCAGCTCCCAGGTGCGATACGCGATCAGCGCGACCGGCTCGGCGCCGGCCGCCGCGTCGGCCGCCGCGAAGTCGCGTCCCATGACCGGCCGCACGCCGAGCGTGCCGAGCGCATCGACGCTGAGCCAGGCACCGGACAACCGCTCGGCCGGACCGGCCAGACCGCCGATGTTGGCGGTGCCGACCCAGTAGGCTTCCAGCGAGGCCAGCGTCTTCTGACGCTCGCGCAGATCGAGCCAGTCCACGGTCGGCAGCGCCAGATTGCGCTGCGTGTTGCGGCTGTCGGTGTAGCTGAACGCGACCAGCCGGTCGGCCTGCGCGAACGGCAAGGGTTTCAACACCATCGCATTGAGGCTGCCGAACATGAAGATCGACAGCCCGATGCCGACCGCCAGCATCAGCACGGCGACCACGGTGAAGGCCGGACTGCGCAGCAGCGCGCGCAGGGCGAAACGGATGTCACGGATCATGCAGGGCTCCCCTCTCGCGTGGCGCGGCGCCAGCGGCCGGTCGTCGGTACGTGACCTGCGTGACGCAAGTTCCGCGCCAAGGCGTGAGAGGCGCGAGCGCGCGCGCGCGTGGGGTTCGGGCGTTCGGAAGCGGACGGCAGTGTCCGGTTACGGTGCCAAGCCGCTGGTGAAACCCGCCTCGGACCTCGCATCGGAAGCGACCACACGGGCAAGCGCATCGACCGCGCGCTGCGCGGGAAGCTGGGAACGGCCGACACCCACTGCTCTACCGACGCGAGCCGCCTAGAGTCGCGCACGCGGGCGTCCGGAAGCATCAAACGCCGGCCCGCGAATGCGGTGACGGGTCTCGAACGTCACTATGTGGACCCGGCCGCGTTCTTGCCGTCTGCCGAGAGCCGCCACGCGCGCACCCCGAGCACGGGCGGCAACTCAGTCAGGCAGCCAGGTGACGGTGCACTCCACGAGCTTGCCGTTGACGAACGTGCAGGACAGATAGAGGAAACCGTCGGACGCGTAGCCGATCGGGCCGTAGCGCGTGTTGGTCGGCGTGACGGGAACCGTGTGGTATCTGCCGCCGGTGCCGCCGCTGGTCCCGATCGGTACGTTGTCCTTGTCCCGGGCGGTGCCGTCGACGTACTCGGCCTCGGCATCTTCCTTATCCGGAAGATAGAAGCAGGCCAGGTCGCCATTCTGAAAGATCAGGCAGACCTGAAACTTCAATACGCCAAATGCCGCCTGAAACAGCTTGGCGATGACGGTCTGCGGAATGTTCGACTGCGGTCGATGGTAGAGGTGTCCCCATCGGCTCCATAAGTAGTCCGACAGCAAGGAGTGGTCACGGCCTGCGAACGAACCGAAGCCCCCTTGCTTGATCGGCAAGACCGTGGGACGTCCGCGATCCTCCACTTCGACGTTGATCAGCGTGATCAACTCGCCGAAGTGCTCCTCGGTTTCAGCTGTCTCACGGTAGCTCGACACGATGCTCGTGACCAGCGCGACACCGCCGCCGGATGCGGGTACTTCGTTGTCGAGGTGGGTATAGGTCTGCACTCGATAGAGCTTGAACGAGGTCGTGTTGCCGACCCAGAATTCCTGATAGCCCGCAGAGTCGGACGCCTCGGCGACGGCAGCGGCGTCGAAGTCCGCTGCGACAACACAGGTGTCGCAGAACACCCATTCTTCAGCCTGCGCAGCACCCGAGATCATCAGACATCCGGCCAGCAGTGCCGCAATCAGCTTGATCATGCCGCCTCCCTTGGCTTGAAAAGGACGGATTAGCCCGTCTCGCGTCCTGCCTGGATCAAGTCGCGGAAATGCGCTTCGGTGGCTTCGTCCTGACGTTCGATCAAGTCGAAGCGAATCGGCTCATCACCAGAGGCGGCCTTCCCTTTCAGGGTGTAGTGGATCAGATACAGGACGCTGGTCTTGGTATTTCCGATGAACACGGAGAACCGCCCCACCTCGCCCGGTACCTGCTCCATCAGCGAACGCTTGAACTGATCCTCGGAGGTGCAGGTATCGCACAGGTAGAAAGCCGATACGTCATCGGCCGACGTCCGCGCGTTGGTCAGCGGCGACAGCAGCGACAGCAAGAGCGGCAGCCATTTCATTGAACGTCTCCACGGCACAGGGCCATTTTCGTCGTCGCCAGCGGCGTCCTTCAACCGCCGAACTGGATGCAGCAGCATCATGCCAGAGGGCATTCTGCTCAGGCGCTACGAAACCGCGATGACTTCGTGTAAGAAATTTCTTACAGCCCTTCCTCAGCACACCGCTCCGCGCCGGCAGCTTGAAGGGTGTGCCCACTGCCGTCGCTTCGCGCGGGGTCGCGAATCAGGTCGATCTTCCGCTTGACCCGCTCGCGCTCGAGCAGGTCGAACAAGCTCATCGCCAAGGCGTTATCGCGACGGGATCCGCACCGGCTGGCCCGCCGTGCTATCGCCCGCTCCCTGCGTCCTATCCGTCTGCATTTCCGCACTCGGCGATCTGCCGCCCAACGGCTGGGCCAGGAAAGCGAAGCTGTCCGCCTGGAATCCCCCTCTGAGGCCCGTCCGCACGGGGCGGGCTCACTGCGAGACGCTCCGCTCCTCAATCATGCCGCAACGCCACCACCGGATCGGTGTGCGCGGCGCGGCGCGCCGGCAGCCAGGCGGCGAGCGCGACGACGATCGCGAGCACGAGGGCTGCGCAGGCCAGCACGGTGGGGTCGTGCGCGGACAGGCCGTACAGGTTGGCTGCGGCGAGGCGGCCGCCGGCGAGTGCGGCGATGAGGCCGAGCGCACCGCCGACCAGCGCCATGCGGCCGACCTGGCCGGCGATGAGGCCGCGCAGGCGGCCGGGGGTCGCGCCGAGCGCGAGGCGCAGACCGATCTCGCGGCGGCGCTCGGCGACGAGGTACGACAGCACGCCGTAGAGACCGCCGGCGGCGAGCAGCGTCGCCAGCAGCGCGAGCGCGGTCGCGAGTAGGCCGACCGTGCGATCGGCGGCGGTGTTGACGCGGGCCTGTTCGCGCAGCGTCGACAGGCTGCGCAGCGGCAGGTTGGGGTCGATCGCGGCGACCGCGGCGGCGATCGCGGCCTGCTGCTGGGCGGGATCGATCGCGCTGCGCACGTAGAAGCTCATCGTGCCGCTGGCCTCGCTCTGCGCGTCGGGCAGGTAGATCTGCGGCGGCGGTGCGTCCTTGACGTTGGCGTAGGCGGCGTCGGCGACCAGGCCGACGATCTCCCTGCGCTGGCCGTTGAGGCTCAGCATGCTGCCGACCGTGGTCGCCGGGTCGAGGCCGAACGCGTCGACGAAGCGGCGGTTGACGACCGCGACCGGCGGCGCGTCGGCGCTGTCGCTCGGCGCGAAGCCGCGACCGGCGAGCTGGGCGATGCCGAGCGTCTGGAAGTAGCCGGGGCCGACCTGGTTGTAGGTCGAGAAGCCGCCACCCTCGCGTCCCTCGATCGACGCGCCGCCACCGCTGTAGCCGCGTGCGAGCAGACGGTTCTGCGCGCGCGCGACGCCGGTCACCCCCGGCAGCGCGGCCAGGGCTTCGTCGATGCGGTCGTACAGCGCGGCATTGCGCGCGAGGTCGTAGCCGTTGAGTTCCGGCTCGACCGTGAAGCCGACCAGCGCATCGAGGTTCATGCCCAGATCCGCGCGCGCGATGTTCGACAGGCTCTGCGCGAACAGGCCGGCCAGCACCAGCAGCGCCATCGAGAAACCGATCTGCACGGTGACCAGCACCGCACGCAGACGGCCGGTGCCGCGCCGGCCGACGCCGCCGGCGTGGCCGGCCAGCGCGCGGGCCGGCGCAGCGTCGGCGAGGCGCCGGGCCGGAATCAGCGCGAAGCCGAGCAAGGCGACCAGCGCGATCGCGAGCGCGATGGCCGCGCTGGCGAGATCGATGCCGCTGCCGGCCAGCGTCGAGGCGCGCTCGGACAGCAGCAGCCGGCCGAGCAGATGGCGACCGGCCAGGCCGATCGGCAGGGCGGCGGCGGCGCCGGCCAGCGCGATCAGCAGCGGCTCGTCCAGTGCCTCGCCGAGCAGCTGACGCCGGCTCGCACCGAGCGCCGAGCGCACGCCCATCTCGCCGACGCGGCCGCTGCCGCGCGCGAGCTGCAGGTTGGCGAGGTTGACGCAGGCGATCAGCAGCACCAGCAAGGCCGCGCCCTGCGCCAGCAGAAGCGCGTTGCGCGAGTGATCGGGCTGCAGGCTCTGGCCGCGTGCACCCGACGTCAGTGCGAGATGGCGCCTGACCGGCTGGCCGGTCAGCGCCGAGACCGGCTCGAACGCCTCGATCGCGGCGCGATAGGCGCCGTCGAGCCGCGACTCGGCCTGGGCCATCGTCACGCCGGGCGCCAGCCGCGCGAACGCATGTACCCAATGCAGCTCGCGGCTGACGTGGTCGGGGATCGACACGCTGCCGTCGGGACCGCGCAGCGAGATCGGCAGAAAGACCTGCGGGGCGAGGCCGATCGTGGTGCCGTCGAACCCGGGCGGCGCGATGCCGACGATCTCGAGCACCTGGCCGTTCGCGACCAGGCTGCGGCCGATCACGGCGGGGTCCGCGCCGAGCCGGTCGCGCCAGTACGCATGGCCGAGCACGGCAGCCTGGGCCTGCCCGTCGACCGCATCGTCGCCGGCGCCGAGCAGGCGGCCGAGCGCGGGCTTGAGGCCGAGTGCGTCGAAGTAGCGGCCCGATACCAGCAGTGCCTGCACGCGCTCGGTATGGCCGGCGTAGGCGAGGTTGACCGGCTGCGGCCGGTGCGCGACCAGCGTCGCGGCGCCGTCCTGCGCGCGCTCCAGGTCGCGGAACATCGGATAGCTGAAGAGCGCGGTCTCGTCGCCGGCCAGGCTCGAGCTCATGCGGATGTCGGTCTGGCCCGGCACGACGAGGTTGACCAGGCGATCGGGCTCGGCGACCGGCAGCGGCGCCAGCAGCAGGCGCTCGACCAGCGAGAACACGGCTAGATTGGCGCCGATGCCCAGCGCCAGCGTCGCGATCGCGACGAACGCGAACAACGGACGCGCCGCGAGCCCGCGCACGGCATGGCGCAGGCGGCCCGGAACGATGCGGAGAGAGTCGGACAGGCGCATGGATCGGCTCCGTGACGGAAAGAGGAAAGCGCGGCCCGCGCCGCGCCGGTTCATTGACTGCGCAAGGCTTCCATCGGCGGCACGCGCGCGGCGCGCCAGGCCGGCAGCCCGAGCGCGCCGAGCGCGGCCAGTGCCATCGTGACGACGCCGATGGCGAGCAGCAGCGGCGGCGTGCCGGTGACGCCGACCGCCGACAGGTCGAGCAGGCGCAGTCCGGCCAGCGCCAGCGCGAGGCCGGCGCTCACGCCGATCGCGCTCAGCGCGAGGCCGTCGCGCAGCACGTCGCCCGCCACGTCGCGCGGCCGCGCGCCGATCGCCAGGCGCAGGCCGAACTCGCCGACGCGGCGACGCTGGCGCAGCGCGGCCACCGCATAGGTACCGAGCACGGCCAGCAGCAGCGCAGCGCCGGCGAACGCGCCGACCGTGCGCGCGAAGAAGCGCGCGGGCGCCAGTTCCTCCTCGATCGGATCGGCCAGGGCGTAGCGGCGCGTGATCGCCTGGCGCGGATCGAGCGCGGCCAGCGCGTCGGCCATCGCGGCGTCGGTGCCGGCGACGCGCGAGCGCACCAGGAACGCCATCGCATTGGTCGGCTGCTGCGCGAACGGCACCAGGATCTCCGGCGCCGGCATGCTGCGCAGGCCGTCGTTGCGGATGTCCTCGACGACGCCGACCACGCGCGCCTCGACGCGGTTGCCGCGGATCGGCACGCCGACGACCTGACCGACCGCCTCGGCGTCGCCGAACAGGCGGCGCGCGGCGGTGCGGTTGAGCAGCGCGACCGGCTCGGTTCCGCGGCGGTCGCCGCCGTCGAGGTCACGGCCGGCGATCAGCGGTATCCCGAGCAGGCTGCGATAGCCCGGCGAAACGCGGCGCAAGGCGGCCTGCACGGCCGCGGCATCGGGACGCGCGGCGAGGTCGAGCGCGACGCTGGCGCTACCGATACCCGAGCGCGGCGGCGCGCTGGTCAATGCGGCGGCCTCGACGCCGGGCAGCCCCTCGAGCCGCTCGAGCAGGCGCTCGGTGAACGGCACGAAGGCCTCCGCGCCGACCCGAAAGAACTGCATGACGCGTACATCGGAGGCATCGAATCCGGGATCGACGCGCTGCAGGCGCCAGAGGCCGGCGGCCAGCGTCAGCGCAGCGATCAGGCTGGCGGTCGACAGCGCCATCGCCAGCACCGGCAGCGCGCGGCGTCCGCCGCCGCCGCCGAGCACGCCTCTGGCGCCGCCGCGGATCGCCTCGGCCGGCGCCGCGCCGATCCGCAAGGCACCGGCCAGCGCCGCCAGCAGCGGCACCAGCACGCCGAGCAGCACGGCGAACGCGGCGACGCCGCCGTCGATGACGATGCCGTCGACGCGCGGCAGGCTGTCGGCGGCGAGACTGCGCAGCAGTCCGATCGTGCCGGCGGCGATCGCCAGGCCGAGCACGACACCGGTGCCGGCGAGCACGGCCAGCTCGAGCAGCAGCGCGGCAGCGAGCGTCCTGCGCGAGGCGCCGAGCGCCTGGCGCACCGCCAGCTCGCGGCGGCGCGCGGCCTGGCGCGCATCGAGCAGGATCGCGACGTTGACCGCGGCGATCAGCAACACCAGCACGGCCAGCGCGAACGCGCCCCACAGCGCGCCGCGTGCATCGCCGATCAGCTCGTCGAGCAGGCGCCGCGTGACGCCCTGCCAGGCCTCGGCGGGATCGGAGGTCCTCGCCTGCGGATCGGCCAGCCGCGCGGTCAGCGCGGCGTCGACCTGGGCGAGCGAGACGCCCGGCGCGAGACGTCCGATCGCCAGCAGCATGCGCTGCGCCCGTTGCGGGCCTTCGGTCGGGAAATGAACCGGGCTCAACGGCCGCCACATGCCGGTATCGCCGGCGAACAGCGCCAACGCGGGCGGCATCACGCCGATGACTTCGAGCGGCTCCTCGTCGACCAGTTCCAGACGGCGGCCGATCACGCCCGGATCGCCACCGAAACCGTGCTGCCACTCCTCGTAGGAAAGCACCGCGACGCGACGGTCCTCGCGGATATCGGCGGCGTCGAGACGCCGGCCGAGCAACGCCTCGACGCCGAGCGCGGCGAAATAGCCGTCTCCGACCACATGGGTGGTGATCTCGCGCGCGCGCTCGCCGTCGAACAGCGTCACGCCGCTCCACCAGTAGTAGCCGAGCGCCGCGAAACCCGGCGTGCCGGCGGCGATGCGCTCGGCCTCGTCGAGGCTGAGCTGCGCGCCCTCGACGTGCTGCGCCGGCTGCCGCGCCGAGATCGTGACCACACGTTCGCCGTCCGGGAACGGCAGGCCGCGCAGCAGCACGCCCTGCACGGTCGAGTACATCGCCACGCTCAGGCCGATGCCGAGCGCGAGCATCGCCAGCGAGGCCAGCGTGAAACCCGGTGCTGCGGCCAGCTGGCGCAGCGTGCGGGTCATCGGTTCGGTCCAGCGCATCGTCATCCTCTCCCGGGCCGCAGCGGCCCCTCGTTCAACCGTCGCGCAACGCTTCCATCGGCGGCACGCGCGCGGCGCGGCGCATCGGGATCGCGCAGGCGGCCAGCGCGACCACGACCAGGACGACCGCGACCGCGCCGAGCACGCGCGGATCGGCCGCGCCGACGCCGTAGAGCTGGGTCCGGATCAGCCGACCGATCGCGAACGCACCGATCAGGCCGAGCACCAGGCCCGGCACGATCATGCGCAGCCCGTCGGCGAGCACGAGGCGATGGATGTCGAGCACACGCGCGCCGACCGCCTGGCGCAGGCCGATCTCGCGGCGGCGCTGTCCGACCGTGTAGGCGATCACGCCGTACAGGCCGATCGCCGCGAGTGCCAGCGCCAGCGCGGCGAACACGCTCATCAGCGTCATGTTGAAGCGGCGCATCGCCAGCGTCGCGCCGGTCACCTGGTCCATCGTGCGGATCGCGTAGACAGGCATGTCCGGTGCGATCTCGCGCAAAGCGCGGCGCAGCGGCTCGGCGAATGCGGCCGCATCGCCGGCGACCTTGATCGCGACGGCCAGGTCGCCGACCGCCGCCTTGCTGACCGGGAAGTACACCTCGGTGTTGGCCGGCTGGTCCAGGCCGGCCTGGCGCACGTCGGCGACGACGCCGACGATGCGCTTGGGCTGATCGCCGAAGATCACCAGGCTCTCGTTCAGCGGATCGGCGTCGCCGAGATAGCGCTTGACGAACGCGCGGTTGACCAGCACCTCGGTCGGCAGCAGCGCGCGCGTGCCGTCGCTGGCGTCGAACGCGCGGCCGGCCTCGACCGGAATGCCGAACGTCGTGAAATATTCCGGGCTGACGAAGCGGTACTCGGCCAGTGCCTGGTCGTCGAGCGTGCGGCCCGGGATCGAGAAGCGACTGTTCCAGCCCCAGTCGCCGGACGCCGGCAGCCGGTTGGTGATCGCGACCGATTCCACGCCTGGCAGCTCGCGCAGGCGCGCCTCGATCAAGTCCAGACGCGTCTTGAGCTGGCCGATCGCACGCGCGGCCCAGGCATCGTTCTCGTCGCCGGGCTGACGGATCGGCAGCGTGATCGAGATCGACGCGGTCAGCACCTGCGGCGAGGCGACGCCCGAATCGACCGCGGCGAGCTGGCGCAGACTGCCGATCAGCAGGCCGGCACCGGCCAGCACGGCCATCGCCAGCGCGATCTCCGCCGAGACCAGCATCCTGCGCCCGCGCGACTGCGCGCGCGTGCCGGTCTGGCTGCGCGTCGCACCGGCCAGCGCCTGCAGCGGATCGGCGGCCGCTGCGCGCCAGGCCGGCGCCAGGCCGAACAGCAGCAGCGTGGCCAGCGCCACGGCGGCGATGCCGGCGATCACCCGCAGGTCGATCGTCGGCGCGTTGTACGGCGGCAGCAGGTCCGGGGCGAGCGCGGTCAGGGCCGCGATCGCCGGGCCGGCCAGCAGCAGACCGGCGGCGGTGCCGAGGGCGCCGATCAGCAGCGATTCGGCCAGCACCTGCCGGACCAGGCGGATGCGATCGGCGCCGAGCGCGCTGCGCAGCGCCAGCTCCTGTGCGCGCGCCTGGCCGCGCGCCAGCATCAGATTGGCCAGATTGGCGCAGGCCACCAGCAGCACCAGCGCAGCGGCGACCAGCAGCATGCCGAGCGGCTGGCGCACGCCGCCGCTGACGAAGGCCTTCAGCTCGGTGACGCCGGCGCTCATGTGGGCGTGGTGGTCCGGGTAGGTCCGGGCCTGCCAGTCGGTGATCGGATTCATCACCTCGCGCGCCTGCGCCGCCGAGACGCCCGGACGCAGACGCGCCACCGTGCGCAGGAAGTTCATGCCGCGATGGAACGTGGTGTCGCCGGGCAGGAAGGTCGGAATCCAGACCTGCGCATCGGACGGATAGCGGAACGCCGCGGCGGTCACGCCGATCACGCGGAACGATTCGCCGTTGAGCTCGACGTCGCGGCCGATCACAGCCGGATCGGCGCCGAACTGGTTGCGCCAGAGCAGATCGCTGAGCACGACCACGCGCTCGTTGCGGTTCTCCTCCTCGTCGCCGAAGGCGCGGCCGAGCGCGAGCGGCTGTCCGAACACGTCCCAGAAGCCGGGCGTGACCCGGTAGACGTCCAGGCGCTGCGCCTGGCCGTCGTGCGTCAGATTGCGGGTATCGTCGCTGAACGCGCCGATCGCCTCGAACGCCGCGCCGCTGCGGTCGCGCCATTCCTGGAACGCCTGCAGCGAGATCGTGCTGCGCTGCGCCGGCGGCTGCTCGCGGGTGACGCGCACGAGGCGTTCGGCGTCGGCGAACGGCAGCGGCTTGAGCAGCACCGCGTCGTAGACCGTGAAGATCGCGCCGAGCGCGCCGATGCCGAGCGTCAGCGTCAGCACCGCAGTCGCGAAGAAGCCCGGGCGGGCGCACAGGCCGCGCCAGGCGTGGCGCAGATCAGCGGACAGATTCATGACGGAAGCCTCGACGGCACGCGGGCGGGAGCGGATCGATCACTCATCGCGCAGCGCTTCCATCGGCGAGACGCGCGCGGCGCGCAGCGACGGCACCGCGCAGGCGGCCAGGCCGACCAGCGCGAGCAGGGCCAGCGTCGCCGCCAGCACCGCCGGATCGGCCGCGCCGATGCCGTAGAGCTGCGCCGACAGCACGCGGCCGAGCGCGAGCGCGCCGATCAGGCCGAGCATCAGGCCGGGCACGATCATGCGCAGTCCGGCGCCCAGCGTCAGCCGGTGGATGTCCAGCGGCGTCGCACCAAGCGACTGGCGCACGCCGATCTCGCGGCGGCGCTGGCCGACGGTGTAGGCGATCACGCCGTACAGGCCGATCGAGGCGAGCAGCACGGCCAGGCCGGCGAACGTGCTCATCAGGCTCATGTTGAAGCGGCGCAGCCGCGTCGTCTCGCGCGTGACCTCGTCCATCGTGCGCAACGCGAACAGCGGCGCCTCCGGTGCGGCCTCGCGCAGCGCACTGCGCAGCGCCGGCGCCAGCGCCAGCACGTCGCCGCTGCCCTTGATCGCGACCGTGAGGTCGCCGACCGGGATCGTCGAGATCGGGAAGTAGATCTCGGCGTCGGCCGCCTCGTCGGGGCCGCCCTGGCGCACGTCGGCGACGACGCCGACGATGGTCTTCTCGCTGCCGTCGAACGTCGAGACCGTCAGGCCCAGCGCGTCGCCGCCGCCGAGATAGCGGTCCACGAAGGTCTGGTTGACGATCGCCTCGATCGGGAACGCGGCGCGCGTGCCGTCGGCCGCGTCGAACACGCGCCCGGCACGCAGCGGAATGCCGAAGGTCTCGAAGTAGTCGGTGCTGACGAAGCGGAACTGGACCAGTCGGTTCTCGGGCAGCTCGCGGCCGGCGATCTCGAAGCCGCCGTTCCAGCCGATCTCGCCGGAGACCGGCAGCACGTTGGTCAGCGCGACCGACTGCACGCCCGGCAGCGCGCGCAGCCGTTCGTCGATCGCGGTCAGGCGCGAGGACACCGCGGCCTTGGCCTTCGGATACCAGGTCGTGAAGTCCTCGCCCGGCTGCATCGAGGGCACCGGCAGCGACAGGCCGGCGCCGAGGATCTGCGCGGCGTCGGCGATGCCGGTATCGACCGCGTCGAGCCGGCGCAGCGAATCGATCAGCAGGCCGGCGCCGGCCAGCAGCGTCGTCGCCAGCGCGATCTCGGCCGCGACCAGGGCCGCGCGCGCGCGCGTCTGGCGGCGCGTACCGGTCTGGCTGCGCGTCGCGCCGGCCAGCGCGCCGACCGGATCGGGCGCGGCCGAGCGCCAGGCCGGCACCAGGCCGAACAGCAGCAGCGTCGACAGCGCGATCAATGCGGTGACCGCGACCACGCGCAGATCGACCGACGGCGCGTGATAGGCCGGCACGACGCCGGGCGCGAGCGCGAGCAGCGCGCGCACGGCCGGCGGCGCGACCAGCAGCGCCGCGGTGGCGCCGGCGGCCGCGATCAGCAGCGACTCGGCCAGCACCTGGCGCAGCAGACGGCCGCGGCCGGCGCCCAGCGCGCTGCGCAGCGCGAGCTCCTGCGCGCGGGCCTGACCGCGCGCCAGCATCAGGCTGGCCAGGTTCGCGCAGGCGATCAGCAGGACCAGGCCGGCCGCCGCCAGCAGCACCGCCAGCGGCGTGCGCAGTCGCGAGCCGATCAGCTCGCGCAGCGGCATCACCTGCGCGACCAGGCCGGCGCTCGACTCGGGAAACGTCTCGGACTGCCAGGACGTGATGCCGTCCATGACCTTGCGCGCCTGGTCGAGGCTGACGCCGTCGGCGAGCCGCGCGACCGGTGCATACGAATTGCTGCCGCGCCCGGCCTGATCGGCCGGCAGGAACGCCGGCAGCCACAGCTGCGCGTCGGCCGGATAGCGGAAGCCCGGCTTGGCGACGCCGATCACGCGCCAGCGCTCGCCGTTGAGGTCGACGTCGCGGCCGACCACGTCCGGCGACGCGCCGAAGCGGTCGCGCCAGAGCGTGTCGCCGATCACCACGACGCGCTCGTTGGCGGTGTCCTCGGCCGCGCCGAACGCACGGCCGAGTGCGATCGGCTGACCGAACACGTCCCAGTAGCCGGGCGTGATGCGGTAGCCGGACAGGCGCTCGGCATCACCGTCGCCGGTCAGGTTCAGCGTCTGCGGCACATAGGCGCCGATCGCCGAGAACGCCGGTCCGCTGCGCTCGATCCAGTCGCGCAGCGTCGGCGCCGAGACCGGGCTGTAGGCCACCGGCGGCTGCGAGCGCATCACACGCACGATGCGCTCGGGGTCGTTGAACGGCAGCGGCTTGAGCAGCACCGCGTCGTAGACCGTGAAGATCGCGGTCACCGCGCCGATGCCGAGCATCAGCGTCAGCACGGCCGCAGCGAAGAAGGTCGGCTGCGCGCGCAGTGCGCGCCAGGCGATGCGCAGGTCGTCGGTCAGGTTCATCGGGACAGGCTCCTCCAACGCGAAAAGACGGAATGTGCGCTCATGCCAGCGCCTCGCGCGGCAGCACGCGGCAGGCGCGGCGCGCCGGGATCAGGCCGGCCAGCAGCAGCACCGCGAGCAGGCCGGCGCCGACCGCGGCCAGCGTGACCGGATCGGTCGCCGGCACGCCGTAGACCAGGCTGGCGACGAGGCGCGAGCCGGCCACCGCGGCGGCGATGCCGATCGCGATGCCGAGCACGGCGACCAGGAAGCCGCTGCGCAGCACCAGCCGCAGGATGCCGCCGCTGGACGCGCCGAGCGCCTGGCGCAGCGCGAACTCCGGTCGCCGCTGCGCGACCGCGAACGCCATGAGCCCGTACAGGCCGCTGCCGGCGAGCAGCAGCGCGACCACACCGAAGCTGCCGAGCAGGACCAGGTTGAAGCGCCGCTGCGCCATCGCCTGCACGCGCAGCTCGGCCAGCGGCTGCAGGCTGTGCGGCAGGTCCGGCGCGAGGCGGTCGACGGTGTCGCGCAGCGTCGGCACGATCGCGGCCAGCGGCAGCGTCGTGCGCACGATCAGGTTGAACTCGGTCGCCACCATCGGCCGCTGCGCGACGTCGACGTAGACGGCGCCCATCGGCGCGCGCTCCAGACGCTGTTCGTGCACGTCGCCGACCACGCCGATCACGGTGACCGGGGTCAGGTCGCCGTCCATGTTGCCGACCTGGATGCGCTGGCCGAGCGGATCGCGGCCGGGCCAGGTCTCCCTGGCGACCGTCGCGCTGATGACCGCGACGTGCGCGCCGTCGGCGCGGTCGCTGGCGTCGAACGTGCGACCGGCCAGGACCGGAATGCCGGCGGCCTCGAAGTAGCCGGTACTCGCGGCACGGAATTCGGCATAGCCCAGCTGCGGCGGAACCGCTCCGGAGAAGTCGGTCATCGTGCCGTCCCAGAACGCGCCGTTGGCGCCACCGCCGGTCAGAGGCAGTGCGTTGACGCCGCCGACGCGGGCCACGCCCGGCAGCGCGGCCAGCGCATCGGTGATCGCCGCGTAGCGCTGCGCCATCGTGCGCAGCGCATCCGGATCGCGGCTCGCCGGATACGACAGGCGCACCGACACCGCGCCTTCGGTCGAGAAGCCCGGATCGATCGCGAGCAGCGCGAGGAAGCTGCGTCCGAGCAGGCCGGCGCCGACCAGCAGCACGGTCGTCAGCGCGGTCTGCGCGACCAGCAGCGAGGTGCGCGCACGCAGATGGCCGCGGCCGCCGGTCGTACCGCGGCCGGCCTCGCGCAGCGCGGTCAGCGGCGCGCGTTCGCCGCCGATCGACTGTGCGGCGGTCAGCGCCAGCGCGATCAGCAGCGCGCCGAGCGCGGCGAACCCGATCGTCGACGGCGCGATGCCGATCTCGGCGGCGCGCGGCAGCGTGCGGCCGGCCAGATGCACCAGCACGTCGATCGCGAACGCCGCGAGGACCAGGCCGGCCAGCGCGGCGATGGCGGCGATCAGCAGGGCCTCGATGAAATGCTGGCGTGCCAGCCGCCAGCGGCTGGCGCCGAGTGCACGGCGCACCGCGAACTCGCGCGCGCGCGCCGCGCCGAGCGCGAGCAGCAGGTTGACCGCGTTGCTGACCGCGATCAGCAGCAGGAACGCGGTGCCGCCGGCCAGCACCAGCAGCGCGCTGCGCACCGGCGCGGCGATCGCCTCGCCGAGCGGCATCAGCGAGAACGCACGCAGGTTGACCTCGTCGCGATACTGGTCGTGCAGACGCGTCGCCAGCGCGTCGGCCGACAGCCTCGCCTCGGCCAGCGCGCCGGCCGAGGTCAGCAGGCCGATGCCGCGCCAGTTGTGCGCGGTCCGCGAGGTGCCGAAGTCGGTCTCGGTCGTCGGCAGCCAGAGCGCGGTGTCGGCCGGAAACGCGAAGCCCTCGGGCATCACGCCGACCACGGTATAGCGCGAGCCGTCGACCTCGACGACGCTGCCGAGCACGTCGGCACGCGCGTCGAGCCGGCTGCGCCAGAACGCCTCGCCGATCACCGCGACCGGCGCGCGCTCGTCGGCGCCGAACGTGCGGCCGGCCAGCGGCGCGCTGCCGAAGATCGAGAAGAAGTCGCCGCCGGCGATGACGACCGGCGCGCGCACGGCCTCGCGGTCGATGCCGATCGTCGCCGGGAACGCCTGATAGAACGAGGTCTGCGGCATCGCCGGCACGCTTGCGGCGAGGTCGTCGTAGTTGGGCTTGGCCAGATTCATCGAAC
The DNA here is from genome assembly GCA_024707225.1 of Dokdonella sp. Lineage (GTDB taxonomy): Bacteria > Pseudomonadota > Gammaproteobacteria > Xanthomonadales > Rhodanobacteraceae > Dokdonella. The sequence continues at coordinate 617,806 of JANQAE010000004.1, forward strand.
GGCCGTCCTCGGCGCGTTCGTTGATCTGGACGATGCGATCGGCGTTCGGATACGGCAGCGCGCGCAGCAGCACCGCGTCGACCACGGCGAGGATCGCCAGCGCCGCGGCCAGGCCGCAGGCCAGCGTGACCGTCGCGAATGCCATCGTGCCCGGATGCGCGCGCAGGCCGTGCAGCGCGTGGCGGAAGTCGTCGATCAGGGTCACGGCAGGTCTCCGGAAAAAAAGGACGTCATGCATCGGATGCACGAAGGCGCCGCTGCGTTGTGCACGCCGGCACGGCGTCGCGCACTTCGGCATCGCGTCAGTCATGGCGCAGCGCCTCCATCGGCGCGACGCGCGAGGCGCGCCAGGCCGGCACGCCGGCGGCCGCCAGCACGACCACGGCCATCAGCGCGATCGCCGCCAGATAGACGCCCGGATCGTTCGCGCTCATGCCGAACAGCAGCGACTGCGCGGCATGGCCGGCGGCGAGCGCGACGGCCAGACCCATCGCGCCGCCGAGCAGACCCATGCGCGCGACCTGGCCGAGCACCATCGCGCGCAGCCGCTGCGGTGCCGCGCCGAGCGCCTGGCGCAGGCCGAGCTCGCGCGTGCGCTGCGCGATCGTGTAGGCGAGCAGGCCGTACAGACCGGTCGCGGCGAGCACGGTCGCCAGCAGCGCGAACGCCGCCGACAGATGGCCGAGCAGGCGATCCTCAGCGATGCTCTCGATCCGCTGCGCCTGCAGCGTCTGCATGGCCTCGACCGGCAGGTTCGCATCGATCCGCGCGACCGCCTGCTCGACCGTGCGCATCATCGATTCGGGCGCCAGCGAGGTGCGTACGTAGAAATGGCTGGCGCGCGCGACCGGACGCTGCGCGACCGGCATGAACAGCTGCGGCGTCGCCTCGTCCTTGACGCCGGCGTAGGCGGCGGTTTCGACCAGGCCGACGATCATGACGTCCCGCGCGCGCGCGCCGAGCGCGACGCGCTTGCCGACCGGCGCCTCGCCGAGCCCGAACCGCTCGACGAAGCGCCGGTTGACGACCGCCACCTTGGCGGCGGCCGCGTCGTCGCCGGCCGTGAAATCACGGCCGGCCAGCAAGGGGATGCCGAGCGTCGCGAAGAAGCCCGGCGAGACCTCGTTGCGCAGCACATGGGTGTCGACGCCCGGTGCGGCCTCGAAGCCTTCGAAGCTGACGTTGCCGCCGAGCTCGTCGTCGGACAGCAGGCGCACGCGCGACTGGGCGGCCGAGGTCACGCCCGGCGTAGCGGCGAGCGCCTCCTCGATGCGTGCCAGTACCTGGCGCGAGCGCTCCGCTTCGTAGCCGTTGCGTGGCGGCGCGACCGTGAAGACCAGCACGCCGTCGGTGCGCAGGCCGAGGTCGACATCGGCGAGATTCGAGAGGCTGCGGCTGAACAGACCGGCCAGCACCAGCAGCGCCATCGACAACGCGATCTGCGCGACCGCGAGCCGGCCGCGCAGCCGTGTCGAGGCGCGCCCGGCGCCGGTCGGCCCGTGGCCGCGGATCGCCGCGATCGGCGCGGTACGCGCCAGCTCCAGCGCCGGATACAGACCGAACAGCAGCGCGGTCGCCGCAGCCGCCGCGAATGCGAAGGCCACCGCGTTCGGTGCGAGGCCGGCCGTGTCGACCGCACCGAAGCGTTCGGCGAACAGCGCGCCGAGCAGATGCAGCACCGCCATCGCGACCGGCAGCGCGGCCAGTGCGCCGGCCAGTGCGATCAGGCCGGATTCGGCCAGCAGCTGGCGCAGCAGGCGGACGCGGCTGGCGCCGATCGCCGCGCGCACGGCCATCTCGGCGCCGCGCGCCGCGCCGCGTGCGAGCATCAGGTTGGCGAGGTTGACGCAGGCGATCAGCAGCACCAGCGCGGTCACGCCGAACAGCAGGCCGAGCCCGAGCCGCGCCTGCTCCGGCGCCAGGCTCTGTCCGCGCGCGCCGGGCGCGAGCGTCAGGCGCGAAGCGCGGAACTGCGCGAGCTCGGCTCCGCTCAGCGACTGCAGCGGCGCCTCGACCTCCTCGACGAGCGCGTGGAACGGCCCGTTGATGCGCTCCTGCGCCTGCTCGATCGACAGGCCCGGTGCCATCCGCGCGAACAGATAGACCCAGTAAGCCTTGCGGCTCTCGTGTTCGGGCAGCGTGTCCGGATCGCGCGACCAGCTCAGCGTGATCGGCACGAACACCTCCGGCCGCGCGCCGAGCGTGGTGCCGGTGAAGCCGGGCGGCGCCACGCCGACGACCGTCAGCGGTACGCCGTTGACGCGCAGCGTCCGGCCGATCACGTCGGCCTTGCCGCCGAGACGGTTCTGCCAGTAGCCGTAGCCGAGCACGGCCGACTCGGCGACGCCGGGCGTCGCGTCGTCGCGCTCGTTAAGCAGGCGGCCGAGCGCCGGCTGCACGCCGAGCACGCCGAAGTAGCTGCCCGAGACCAGCAGGCCGCTGGCGCTGGCGGTGTCACCGTCGAGCGCGAGGTTGACGTCGATCGAGCGGTGCGCGGCGATGCGGCCGAAGCCGTCCTGGCGCTGCTCGAGGTCGCGGAACATCGGATAGCTGAAGACCGCGTCGCCGGAGCCGGCGTTGTTGCTGCTGGTCCAGCCGTTGCGCTCCCGCGCCCACGACAAGTTGACCAGCTGCTGCGGCGCCGTCACCGGCAACGGCTCGAGCAGCCACTGCTGCGCGAGCGAGTAGATCGCGGTATTGGCGCCGATGCCGAGCGCGAGCGTCGCGACGGCGACCAGTGCGAACAGCGGCCGGCTCAGCAGGCTGCGCAGCGCCTGGCGAAGATCCCGCATCACGCCCTCGAGCATCGGACGCTCCCGCTGGCCTCGTGTGGAAACAGCGCCGCGCCGCTCATCGCAGCGCCGAGCCGGGGTGGGTGGCGGCCGCGCGCAGCGCCGGCAGCAGCGCGGCCAGCACGGCGACACCGAGCACGATCGCCGCATTGGTCACGAAGACCAGCGGATCGAACGCGCTGACGCCGAACAGCAGACTCTGCAGCAGGCGCGCGCCGGCCAGCGCCGCGATCAGGCCGATCGCGGCGCCGAGCAGCGCGATGCGCAGGCCTTCGCCGACGATCAGGCCGACCACGCCGCGCGGACGGCTGCCGACCGCCAGACGCACCGCGATCTCGCGCGAGCGCTGGCCGACCGAGTAGGCGATCACGCCGTAGACGCCGAGGCCGGCCAGCAGCAGTGCCAGCGACGAGAAGCCGCCGAGCATCGAACTGGTCAACCGGCGCGGCGCGGCCGCATGGCCGACGACCGCCTCGAGCGTCGTGTAGTCGCCGCTGGCGAGCGTCGGATCGAACTCGCGCAGTGCCGCGCGCACCGCCGGCACCAGTGCGTCGGCCGCGCCGCTGCTGCGCACCAGCAGCTCGACCGAACCGTAGTCGGCGTTCTGGCGCAGATCGAAGTACATCTCCGGCGTCGGCGCCTCCTCGATCGCGCGCGGCACGTCGCCGACGACGCCGATCACGGTGCCGTAACTGCTGCCGTCGCGCGCGCCCATCAGGCGCTGGCCGAGCGGATCGCGGTCCGGCCAGAGCTGGCGCGCCATCGTCTCGCTGATGATGACCGACTTGGCCGCATCGGCGCCGTCTCGCGCATCGAAGTAGCGGCCGGCGCGCAGCGGCACGCCGAGCGTCTCCAGATAGCGGCGGTCGACCAGGCGTGGCGAGGCGGTCGGATAGCGGCCGCGCTCGTAGGTCACGCCCTCGGCGCCGGCGCCCCAGCTGCGGTTGCGGCCGAGCGGCAGCGTGTCGGACAGGCCGGCGGCGGCGACGCCCGGCACCGCCAGCACGCGCTCGACCAGACGCTCGTAGTAGGCGGCGCGCTCGGCGTCGGTCTCGAAGCTGCGCACCGCGTCGACGCGCCAGGCGATCGCGTGCTGCGGCCGGAAGCCGAGCTCGACGTTCATGACCGCGACGAAGCTGCGGATCAGCAGGCTCGCACCGGTCAACAGCAGACAGGCCAGCGCGACCTGCGCCACGACCAGGCCGCGCCGCGTGCGCGCGGCGGCCGGGCCGAGGTCGCCGGAGCCGCCGCCGGCGCGCAGCGCCGTCTGCGTATCGCCGCGCCACAGCGCCAGGGCCGGCCAGGCACCGCACAGCACGCCGGCGAAGCAGGCCGCCGCGAACGCGAAGCCGAGCGCCGGCAGGTCGATGCGCGCGGTATCGAGCAGCGGGATCGAGAACGTGCGCAGGCCCGACAGCGCCTGCGTCGCCAACGCCGCGACGGCGACGCCGAGCGTGCCGCCGGCGAACGCCAGCAGCACGCTCTCGGTCAGCGTCTGGCCGATCAGATGCAGCGGCCGCGCACCGAGCGCGACGCGCACCGCGGTCTCCTTGCGGCGCGCCTGCGCGCGCGTCAGCAGCAGGTTGGACAGGTTCGCGCAGGCGATCAGCAGCAGGCAGACCACCGCGCCGAACAGGATCAGGAACGCCGCGCGGAACGGACCGCGCACGTAGGTCTCCAAGTCCTTCACGGCCGCGCCGATGCGACCGCGATCGGGAAACTCGGCGCGCAGCCGGGCGTTGATCGTGTCCAGGTCGGTCTGGGCCGAAGCCGGCGTCGCACCGGCGGCCAGCCGGCCGACCGCGAACAGCGTATTGCCCCAGCTCTGCGTCTCCTCGGTCAGCGGAAACGGCGTCAGCAGATCGATCTGGCTGCCCGGCGCGAACACCGAGCCGAAATCGAAGCGGGCCGGCAGCACGCCGACGATCGTGGCCGGCTTGCCGTTGATCTCGAGCGTGCGGCCGACGATCGCCGGATCGGCGCCGTAGCGCTGCCGCCAGAAGCGGTCACTGATCAGCGCGGTCGGCGCCTCCGCGTTGGCCTCGGCCTCGACGAAGTTGCGGCCCAGCTGCGGGCGCACGCCGAGCACGTCGAGGAAGTTCTGCGTGACCGGCACCGCGCGCACACGTTCGGGGCCGTCCGGACCGGCCAGCGTGTACTGCTGGTAGTCGAAGAAGCCGAAATAGCCGCCGACCGCCTCCAGCGCGCGGCTGTCGCGCTGCCAGGCGCGCAGCGTCTCGACCTGCATCGTGCGCGCCGACAGGCCCGAATCGGTGCCGCCGCCCTCGACGAAGACCAGGCGTTCCGGCGCCTGCACCGGCAGCGGCTTGAGCAGCACCGCGTTGAGGATGCCGAACATCGCCGCGCAGGCGCCGATGCCGAGCGCGAGCGTGAGCACCGCCACGACCGTGAAGCCGGGCGTGCGGATCAACTGGCGGATCGCGAATCGCAAGGTGTTCATGACGGGCGCTCGGGAGAAGGCGCGGCTCAGGCCGCGCCGTTGCCGGCCGCTGCGGCGGCGGCCGCGCCGCACGAGCCGGACGCATCAGGCGCTGGTCTTCCTCGTGGCGCAGGCGATGCATCGTCGCCTCGTCGACGACGCGGCCGTCGAACATGAAGATCTTGCGGTCGGCGAAGTCGGCATAGCGCGGATCGTGCGTGACCATGCAGATCGTCGAGCCGGCCTTGTGCAGTTCGTCGAGCAGTTCCATCACGGCCTCGCCGTTCTTGGAGTCGAGGTTGCCGGTCGGCTCGTCGGCGAGCAGGATCGACGGCTGGCCGACCAGCGCACGCGCGACCGCGACGCGCTGCTGCTGACCGCCCGAGAGCTGCGCCGGGTAGTGCTTGACGCGATGGGCCATGCCGACGCGCTCGAGCGCGGCGATCGCGCGGTCGCGCCGCTCGGCCTTGGACACGCCGTCGCGGTAGGTCAGCGGCAGCTCGACGTTCTCGAACACCGACAGGTCGCCGATCAGGTTGAACGCCTGGAAGACGAAGCCGATCTCCTTGTTGCGGATGTGTGCACGCTCGCTCGGGCCGATGTCGGCGACCTGGCGGCCGTTGAGCGTGTAGGTGCCCTCGCTCGGCGTGTCGAGCAGGCCGAGGATCGCCAGCAGGGTCGACTTGCCGCAGCCCGACGGGCCGGAGATCGACACGTACTCGCCGCGGCCGATGTCGAAGTGCACCCCCGACAACGCATGCGTCTCGACTTCGTCGGTGAAGAACACCTTCTTGATGCCTTCCAGGCGGATCAGCGGATCGTTGCTCATGTTTCCGGTCTCGGGTTGGGAGCCGGCGCGGCGACCGGCGGCGAAAGGTGGAATGCGGGTACGGGCGTCACTTCAGGCGGATGCGGTCGTGCTGGTCGTAGGCGCTGGTGTCGGAGAGGACGACGCGGTCGCCGACGGCCAGGCCCTGCTGCACCTCAATCAGGTTGACCGAGGCCTTGCCGAGCCGCACCGGCACGCGCTCGGCGATGCCCGAAGCCGGATCGATGCGGAACAGGCGCACTTCCGAATCGGGCTGGCCATAGGCCGGCCGGCCGACATAGAGCACGTCGGGCAGGCGCTCGATCTCGATCGTGCCGTCGACCGACAGGTCCGGGCGCGCGCCCGGCGGCAGAGCGCCGGTCAGCTCGACGTCGACCTGGACCGTGCCGTTCTGCACGGCCGGATCGACGCGCAGCACCTTGCCCGGCACGATGCCGTTGCGCGTGTCCACGCGCACCGGCTGGTTCAGCACGATGTCCTTGGCCTGCGTCTCGGCGATGCGCAGCTCGGCCATCAGCTCGCCCGGCCGCGCCACGCGCGCCAGGTTGGCGCCGGCGGCGACCTGCTGGCCTTCCTCGACCGGCACCTGCTGCAGCACGCCGGCGATGCCGGCACGCACCTGCAAGGCATCGGCCTGGCGCTGGCGCAGATCGCGCGTGGCGGCCAGCTGGTCCAGGCGCGCCTGGTCGGCGGCGATCTGCGCGCGCATGTTCTGCGTGAACTGATCGATGCGCTCGTGCTCGATCCCTAAGCGCGTCTTGAGCTGACCGGCCGACAGCGCGCTGCGCTTGGACTGGATGCCCGGAATGATGCCCTTGCCGGTCAGCGTCGCCTCGGCCTCGGCGAGCAGACGCGCCGACTCGTACTCGGCCTCGACCTGGGCCAGGCTGGCCTTCTGGTCGAGCAGGGTCGACTGCAGCGTCGCGCGGCGCACCGCCAGATCGGCCTCGGCCGCGGTCACCGCCGACTTGGCAGCCAGCAGCTGATCGTCGACCTCGGGGTTGTTGAGCTCGAGGATCACGGTATCGGGCTGCACGGCGGCGCCCGGCTTGACGACGATGCGCTCGACGCGCGCCGAGGTCTCCGCGGCGATCCAGCGGATCTCCTTGGGCACCAGGGTGCCGGGGCCGCGCACCTCGCGCAGCAGCTCGCCGCGCTTGACGGTGTCGACCAGGACGCTGGAGCGCTCGACGCCGGCGACGGCCGGCCCGAGGCTGGCGATGCCGACGCCGGCGCGGTGACGAGAGCGAGGACGATGCCGCCGATCAGCATCTGACGGCGGCGCTTCTTGAGTTTGAGTTCGGGGCGTGCGATGTCCATGCACGGGTTACAGCAGGACCCGTGCCAGCCGGCGAATCGATCGCAATCCATTGATTCTTATTGCCGTGTACGGCAATCCGGACCGACGGTGTCCGGCAGCGGACGGCAGCGGCGACGAAACCGTTCAGTGGCCGGAGGCGCCCCAGGCGCGGGGCTTGCGGCCACCGTGCGCGGGTGCACGACGGCTCGATGCACGGCCGGCCGAGGTCGCCGCGGGGTCGCGATCCGCCGCAGGCCGCCGGCCGTGGCCCGGGCGTCCCGGCGCGGCGGCCCCGCACGGCCGGCCCGATCGTGAACGGCGATGACCGGCGATGTCTGCGCGGCGAGGCGTTCGGCGTATCCCCAGGCAAGAGGCGCAATCGCGCGCGCCGTGAGCATCCGTCATGCCCGATCACCCTGCCCGCCGCCCGCGCCTCTTCAGCCGGCGCGTCCGGACGCTCGTCCTGCTCGCGTCGATCGCCTGCGCGATGCCGGCCGGCGCCACCCTGGTCGTCGGCAGCGACACGCTGCGCGGCACGCCGTACACGACCTATCGCGAGCCCGGCCATGACGGCTGGCGTTTCTCGTGCCAGAGCCCCTGCCCGATCCCGCTGGCGACGCTGCAGGCGGCCGCCGACGGCTTCCTCGCGGCCAAGGCGCAGCTGGCGAACCTGGCCGGCATCGACACGGTGCCGTCGCTGGCGCCGGTCGACATCTTCTTCGAGGGCAATTCGATCTGCCCGGCGCTGCCCGGTGCGGCCGGTTATGCGTCGACCTACCAGCCGTACGGCAGCGGCGCCGGCCAGCCGGTGCGCGCCTATGCCTGCCTGTTCCTGTGGGATCGCCAGCAGGCCGGCGAGATCGACTACTTCACGCCGACCTCGGCCGGCCTGGCCAGCTCGCAGACGCTGATCGTCCACGAGTACGCGCACAGTCTGTTCTTCACGCGTCACCGCTACTCGTACGAGGACTTCGTGCGCTACTGGTCCTACGTCATCAGCGGCACCGTGCCGCTGCCGCAGGGCGCCTGCAGCGAATCGCTGATCACCTACATGGCGCCGATGATCCCGGCGCTGTGCCGCCAGTACGGCGCCGGCGACGCCGACTTCCGCTACGCGATGCAGCGTATCGACACGCTCTACCAGGGCGGCCTCGGCTATCACGGGCCGTCCACCAGCGTCGCACAGCTGCGCGAGTCGTTCGATCTGCGCTTCGGTGCCGACACGCGCGCCCTGTTCCTCGACCTCGGCTACCGGCCGCAGGAGGTCGGCACCACGTACGCGCCGATGTCGACCGGTACCAGCCCGCCGCTGTACGTGTATGACCTGACGATGCCCGATGACGTCTTCTCGCTGACCGGCGTGGGCTCGCTGCCGACGCCGGTCAAGCTCGAGCAGCCCGGCTGCCTGCCGGCCGCGCCGTTCCTCGACTTCTCGCTCGCGTTCGACCTGGTCCATCCGGACCATCGCGAGAACGCGCCGCTGCCCGATCCGGCCTTCGCCGGTGCGCTGACGGTCGCCTATTCGTTCGGCGGCCGCACACCGCCGCCGGGTGTCCGGCCCGAGCGCTACCGATTCTTCCGCGCGACGCGCGCGCTGCGGCCAGGCCGGCATCGGCTGGCAGGAATATCCGGCCTCGATCGACCTGGAGACCGGCTACGTCGTCGCGACGATCGCCCTGGGCGGAACCTATGCGCTGATGCAGCCGGACGTGATCGCGCGCAGGGGATTCGACTGATGCCAGACAGCGCCCGATCGGTCGAAGCCCTCGAGACCGGTCCGGAGTGGCCGCCGGCGAAAGGACGTCAGGGGCGCGTTGAGATTCCTGGCTCTTCCATCGATCGACCGGTTCGGCCCTGACTCAAAATTCCAGATCCAGCGCCGCGCAGAGGTAGTCGTTCATCGGCGCGATGCGGCGGAAGATGTCGGCCAGCGTCGGCAGCAGCTCGTCCGAGCAGGCCACGGCCTGCGTGAAGCCGGTGCCGGCGGCGAAGTTCTTGCGCTTCAGGTCCTCGATCAGCTCGTGCGCGGGATCGAAGCCGCGCGGCGGCCGCGTCAGGCTCTCGCCCCAGAACGTGAAGCGCTCGGCGAACGCGCGCGAGCGTGTCGCCTTCTTCCAGGTCGCTGGGTTGTCGGCGAGGAATTCGCGCAGCTTCTTCAGCGTCGGCGGCTCCGGATGCCAGATGCCGCCGCCGGCGAAGCAGTCGCCGGGCTGGATGTGCAGATAGAACGAGGGCGCCGGCACCTGGCGCGCGCGTTCGTGCGCGACGCGCGCGCCGGACCAGGTCTTGTACGGCGTCTTGTCGTTGGCGAAACGCGTATCGCGATGGATGCGGAACAGCGAGCCGCCCTGCTTGCGCGGATCGGCGACGAAATGCGGGCTGATCTTCGCCATCGGCGCCTGCAGATCGGCGATCAGCTGCAGGAACGGCTCGCGCACGTGCGCCTCGTACTCGGCCTTGTGCTCGGCGAACCACGGACGCGAATTGTTCGCGGCCAGATCGCGGAAGAAGCGGAACGTGGCAGGCGTGAAATAGCGGGACATGGATCAGCGGCGCTCGGCGGGGACCGGGCATCATACCGGTCAGCCGATCGCCGATCCGAAGAGCCCACGCCGCACCGCTGGGCGAGATTGGATCGGTCGGGTTTGGGCGGATCGCCCCGGGTCGATCCGCGAAAGCCTCGGGCCGCGATCCTCTCGATCCGCTCGACTGCCTTGCCGGGACGATGCCCAGAACGTGAGCGTCGCTGTCGTTGCATGGTGTTTCGCTTGGCATGGCCGCGGAGACGAAGCAGTCCAAGGCTGATCCCCGCGCCGCTCGACGAAGCCGGAGCGGGCCTCTTCGCAGCGTCATCTGCACACCGCGGCGGATCGACCGGCGCAGCGTGCTCGGACCCGGTCGTACAGCGCGAGACACCGACGACGCAGCGCGCGATGCGACCGATCGGGACGGCCGCGCATCCCTATCGGCAACATCCACGAATCCTTCGCACCATGACACCTCATCCCGCTGCCCTGCTCGGCCTGCTGATCGCCGCCGCGCAACCTGCCTGCCCGTCCCTGCCCTCGCTCGGCACCCTGGTCTGCATCGAGGACATCACCGGTTTCGTCTACGCCCGCGACGAGGCATCCGCCCGCACGATGGCCAAGGATGCGCACGCCGCGCGCGAGATCTATCGCGCGCACTTCGGACGATGGCCGCCGCGCGGCGCGATCGTCAGCGCCGGTACGCAGGTCTCGGTCGGTGCGGCCGAGCGCGCCACCTTGCGTGCGGCCGGCGCGCAGTGGGTGTTGCCGTGGATCGACGCCGCCGATCGCAACCGCGTGCTGGAACCGAAGATCCGCGCCGGTATCGAGCAGCAGATGCCGAACCTGTCTCCCGACGCGGTCGACGCCGCCGGTCAAGCGCGCGCTCGCGTCGATCGACGGCGAGGGCGGCGGTGGCGACACCTCGATGCGCTCGGCGATGCAGCACGAGCTGGGCCATCTGTGGATGATCGCCGATCGCTGGCCGCGCTTCGGCGACGAGGAGGCGGCCGGCCGCGCCGGCCGGCACTACGGCGGGCCGGCGGCGGACTGGTTCGACGAGACGGCCGCGGTCCTGATGGAAGATGCGGCGATGACCACGGGCCGGCGCGCACTGTTCGGCGCGATCCGCCGCGGCGAGCACCCCGGCGAACAGGTGGCCGCGATCGCCGACTTCGTCACGATGGAACATCCGGCGGTCGCGCATGTGCGGGCCCGTCCGGATCCCAAGCCCGGCGCCAGCGTGATGGTCGTCACCGGCGAGGAGGCGCGGCGCGTGGCCGCCGGCGCCAAGGCGTTCTACGCGCAGGCGCGCGTGTTCGCGGACTATCTGATCGAGCGCAGCGGCCGCCCCGACGTGTTCGCGGCGATTGCCGATGCGGCAGCCGAGGGCCGGGATTTCGCGAGCTGGCTCGCGCGCAACGGGGCCGAGTACGGCCTGCCGACGACGCTGCCGGCGCTGGAGCTGGACTGGCAGGGCTGGATCGCGCCGGCCTATCCACCGGCCGTGTGACGCGCCGCGGCACGGCGGCCGCGCGACCGCCCGAGTTGACAGGCGCTTCACGCCGACCGCATAAACCGGCCGGTCATGGCCGCGCCCATCCACCGATTCGCCGATCTGCGCCTGGACCCGGCCACGCGCACGCTGTGGCGCGGCGACGCGCCGGTGCCGGTGCCGCCCAAGGCGCTGGACTGCATCGGCTATCTGATCGAGCACCGCGATCGCGCGGTCGGCCGCGACGAGCTGATCGCCGCGGTCTGGGGCAAGGTCGACATCAGCGACAACGCGCTCGGCCAGGCGATCCTGCAGGCGCGGCGCGCGCTCGGCGCGCACGCCGAGGCGATCCGCACCGTGCCGCGCTACGGCTACCACTGGCAGCTGCCGCTGCTGGCCGAACCGGCCGCCGACACGCCGGCCGAGCCGGAGCCGCCGGTCGCGGCGCCCGCGACGCCGCAGCCCGCGGCGACGCCGGGCGCGTCCGGACCGATACGACACCGCCGGCGCTGGGCGATGGCCGCGGCGCTGCTGGCGCCGCGGGCGTGCTGGCCGCGGGCGCGCTGATCGCGTTCGATCGACTACGGATCGGCCCGCCGGACGGCGCTCCTGCCCGGCCGGCCGTCGCCGCGCGTGACGTGCTGGTGCTGCCGGCCCGCGTCGATGCCGATCCCGAACACGGCTGGATGCGGCTGGGCGTGATGGACCTGGTCGCCGGCCGGCTGCGCGCGGCCGGCCAGACCGTGGTGCCGAGCGACAACGTGGTCGCGCTGGCACAGCGCCGCGGCGGCGGCGAAGCCGATCCGGCCTTCGTCGCCGAACTGCTGCGCGTGACCGGCGCGGCGCGCGCGGTCACGGTCACCGCCGAGGCCGGCGCCGAGGGCTGGGTGGTCAGCCTCGCCAGCGCCGAGGGCACACCGGCCGCCGCGGTCGGCCAGGCACCGGACGTGCTCGACGCGGCGCGCCAGGCGGCCGACCAGTTCGCGCGTGTTACCGGGTTCACGCCGGCGCCGAGCGCGACCGGTGATGCCGAGAAGGCGTTCGCGACGCTGATCCAGCAGGTCGATGCGGAGCTGCTGGCCGGCCGGCTCGACGCCGCGCGGCAGCGGCTGGACGCGGCCGCGCCGGACCAGCAGGGCCGCGCCGAGCTCGCCCACCAGCGCGCGCAGATCGATTTCCTGCAGGGCCGGCTCGGCCAGGCCGAGGCGGCCTGGACCGCGCTGCTGACGCGCGTGTCGAGCGCCGATGCGCCGGTGCTGCGCGCGCGCATCCACAACGGCCTGGCCAATCTGGCCTATGTGCGCGAGGACCACTCGACCGTGATCGCACAGGCCGAGGCCGCGGTGCGCGCGCTCGACGGCCAGCACGCGCCCTACGAACTCGGCCGCGCGCTGATCGGCCTGGCCAGCGGTCACGGTGCGCAGCGCCGCTACGACGAGGCACTGGCCGACTACGCGCAGGCACGCGTCGCGTTCGCGGCCGCCGGCGACCGGCTCGCGCTGGCGCGCGTGGACGCCTATCAGGGCCTGCTCGACTTCGCGCGCGGCCGCCCCGGCGACGCGCTGCCGGTGCTCGCCGACGCGGCCGAGCGGCTGCAGGCGTTCGGTGCGCTGATCGAGGAGCTGCACACGCGCGTCGGCCTGGTCTACGCACAGCTGGCCCTGCTGCAGCCGGCACAGGCGCTGGCGCAGAACGCGCGCCTGCTCGAGCTCGGCGAGCGCGTCGGCGATCCGCGCCGGCGCCATTACGCCGATCTGGCCCGCGCGCGCAGCCTGGCCGCGACCGGCGGCCTGGCCGAGGCGCAGGCGATCGTCGATGCGCTCGGCGCCACGGCTACGGCGCATCCGGCCGAGCTGCTCGCGCAGACGCGCAGCTGGCTGCCGCTGGTCGCCGGCCAGCTCGCGCTGATGCGCGACGCGCCGGCCGATGCGGTCGACCAGGCCGCCGCCGCGATCGCGGTCACCGATACCGGCGACGCGCACGACCGCTCGAGCGCGTACTGGCTCGGCTGGCGCGCGCTGCAGCGCGCCGGGCGGACCGGCGAGGCGGCGGACCTGGCGCGCGGCGCGGCCGCCTGGAACGGCGCGCACGACCATGCCGGCGCACGGATCCGCCTGGCGCTGATCGAGGCCGGCGCGGCCGACGGACGCGGCGAGGAGGCGGCCGCGCAGGCCGCCTACGAGCGCGCGCTTGCCGAGGCCGATGCCTGGCGCGTCCCGGCCGACCTGCTGCAGGTCGCGCGCGCCTATACCGACCACCTGATCGCGCGCGGCGATCTGGCGCGTGCCAGCGTCGTCGCTGGACGCATCGCGGCCTGGGCCGGGTCGGACTTCGAGGCCGCGCTGCTGCAGGTCGCGCTGTACCGCGCGATCGGCCAGACCGGTGCCTGGCGTGCCGCGCTGGCGGCCAGCCGCTCGCTGGCCGGCGAGCGCGCGATTCCGCCCGATCTGCTGGTGCCGCCGCAGAGCCGGACGGCACCGGATGCCGATGCCGGCCGCGTGGTCCGCTCAGGCGCCGTCCCGCCGCGGACGATGGCCGCGCGTTGAGCGCCCGGCGCATGCCGGTGGCGTCCGCAGCGCGGCCGGCCGCCGGCGAGGATCGCGGCGATCGGGCCGAACGCTCCGGTCTCGGCCCGCGGCGGACGCCGCACGGGGCGACGATCGGCGCGGTCCGGACGCCGTGCTCATCGCGCGCAAACGATTCGCTCATGCAATCGGCATGCGCATCGGCGGACACCGCTGCACCGTCGATCGCGAGAGCCGGCGCACCTCGCGCCGGCAGGCGGGAGGATTCGATTCGATGAACGTGTTCAAGCAATGCATGGCCGTCCTGATCGCGGCGATCGGTGCCGGCGGCGCCGGCGTGGCCGCTGCCCAGGGTTCGTTCGTGCCGACCGCGGCGATGACGACGCCGCGCGCGCACCAGGGATCGGTCGTGCTGGCGGACGGACGCGTGTTCCAGTACGGCGGCATCTCGGCGATGGGCGACATCCTCGCCAGCGCCGAGCTCTACGACCCGGCGAGCGGCACCTACACCGCGACCGCCGACGCCACCGACGCGCGCATGCGTCCGACCACGGTCGGCCTCGCCGACGGCCGCGTGCTGGTCACCGGCGGCCGCGGCGGCCACGAGGGCTCGGTCATCTTCGACACGGTCGAGCTCTACGATCCGGCGACCGGCACGTTCGGGCCCGGCGGCTCGGTCGCGACGCGCCGCTACGTCGGCATCGTCGCGCGCCTGCCGGACGGCAGGGTGCTGCTGACCGGCGGCTTCAACTTCACCGACGGCACGCTCGGCAGCTCCGAGATCTACGATCCGGCGACGCAGACCGCGACACCGACCGGCAGCCTCGTCCATCCGCGCGATACCTACGGCCACGCGCTGACGCTGGCCGACGGGCGGATCATGATCGTCGGCGGCTACAACGACGACGGCCCGCTGGCGACCGTCGAGATCTACGACCCGGCGGCCGGAACCTTCGCGCTGACCGGCGACATGCCCGACGCGCGCGGCGATCACTGCGCGCTGGTGCTGGCCGACGGCCGCGTACTCGTCATCGGCGGCTTCGGGAGCGACTGGAACTATGCGATGGACGCCTTCCTGTGGGATCCGGCGACCGGCCAGTTCCGCACCGCCGGGCGCATGGCCTATCCGCGCGCGAACGCGCATGCCACGCTGCTCGCCGACGGCCGCGTGCTGGTCGCCGGCGGCAGCACGACCGGCGGCTCGGACCTCTACGAACCGCGTGCCGAACTCTGGGATCCGGCGAGCGAGACCTTCAGCGAGACCGGCGCGATGATCACGGCGCGCTCGGGCGGCCGCGCCGAGCGCCTCGGCGACGGTCGCGTGCTGTACATGGGCGGCTGGTTCGGCGACGGCCAGAACCCGACCGGCGATTCGGAGCTGTTCGTCCCCGCTGGCCGAGACGATCTTCGCCGACGGCTTCGAGGACTGATCGCGCCCTACGCGGCGACCGGTCTGCCTCCGCTGCGGGCCGGCGCGCCGCGGCCGCCGAACGCTATCAGCGTGGCCGCGAGGCGGCCGACATCCGGCGCGGAAGCGGCGCCGCGAATCGGGCCGCGCGGAGCGACGCCGGCGGCGATGGCGGGCGGGTCAGCCTTGCCACTCGGACATCGCGATGATCCTCGACGGCCGTGACGGGGCGCAGGTCGCGCGGTGGCTCGCGATGGAGCTGATCGACGGCGCACGCGTCGACGCCTGGTTCGCTGCGCAGCAACCTCCATGCGCCGGCTGGAACCGCAGCGGCGCAGCGGCGAGTCAGGCCTCGCGTCGTCGCGTGCGCGACCGACCCGGCGCGGTCACGCTCAGTAGCGCGCCGCCGTCAGCGGCGCATCGGCCCACTGCCAGGCCAGTGCCTGCCGGCGCAGCGTCTCGTCCGCGGCATCGGCCTGGCCGAGTGCGCGCTGCGCCTGCGCCAGGCCGAACAGCGACCAGCCGTTCTCGGGATAGGTCCTGAGGTCCTCGGCGAACGCATCCGCCGCGCCTTGCGCGTCGCCGGCCTCGAGCAGCGCGGCGCCCAGATACGGCCGCACCGGCAGCGGCCAGTCCGGCGGCTCGTTGTAGGCCAGCGCGTCCTCGGCCGCGGCCGCTTCGCGCAGCGCGGCGATCGCCTGCGCGTGCCGGCCCTGCGCGCGCAGCCGCTCGCCGCGCAGCAGGGCCTCGGCGACGCGCAGCACAGCGTCGGCACGGTTGATGTCGAAGAAGCTCAACTGCGCGAGCGCCGGATCGCGCGCGATCGTCTGCAGCGCCTCGGCCTCCTGCGCGGCGTCCGCCGATGCGCCGCGGCGCGCATGCGCCATACCGCGCGCGAAATGGCCGATCGCGGCCGGATACGGCAGCGCTGGCGTCGCGGTGTCGGCGAGGATCGCATCCCAGTCGCCGAAGCGGACCCGGGTCAGCACCGGCGCGACGACGAACTGCTGCATGAATGCCATCGCCGGCTGGTCCACGGCATCGCGGTCGGCGCGCTGCGCGGTCTGCGCCGCGGCCTGCAGCGCCATCGAGCGCGAGCCGGTCAGGCCGGTGGTCATCGTCACGAAGTGCCAGTTGTGCGGCACATAGCCGAGCGGGTAGACGCCGTTGCTGCCGCGGCACACCGCCAGGAACGCCTGATCGGCGGTGGTCGCGGCGAAGTTGGTCAGCGTCGCGTCGTGATAGCGGCCGATCCGCACGTAGGTATGCGCCGGCATGTGCACGAGATGGCCCGAGCCGGGCGCCAGCGCGGCCAGCGCGTCGGCATAGGGCTCGGCGCGCCCAGGATCGGGCGAGGCCTCCGTGGCGTGGATGTAGTAGTGCATCGCGCCGATGTGGCGCGGGTTGCGCTTCAGCACGCGCTCGAGCTCGGCGATGATGCGCGGCGTGAACGCGGCCGGCGCGCCGTCGGCGTTCCAGTACGCCCACGGCGAAAGGTCCATCAGCGCCTCGGCATAGAGCGTGGCCGCGTCGTCGTCGTCGGGGAACTGCGCGACGACGCGCGCCATCGCCTCGGCGTAGGCGTGATCCAGCGGCTTGCGATCGTCCGGAGCCGGGTCGGCGTAGCGGGCCTGCAGCGCCTCGATCAGCGCGCGGTCGGCCGGTCGCGCATCGCCGGCCAGACGCAGTGCCTGGGCGGCCAGCGCGGTCGCATCCTTCGCCGTGGCCGGGTCCATCGGCAGGTTGATGTTGGGCCCGAGCACGAGCGCCTGGCCCCAGACGCACATCGCGCAACGCGGATCGAGCCGCGCGGCCTCGGCGAACGCGCGCGCGGCGGCCTCGTGATTGAAACCGTAGGTCAGGCGCAGGCCTTGGTCGAAGTAGCGCTGTGCGGCCGGTACGCGCGTGGCGACGTCGCGGTGCAAATCGCCGAACGTGTCGAACAGCGGTACCGCGGCCGGTGCGGCGCCGCCGGCCGCGTTCTGCGGCGTGTCGCAGCCGGCCAGCACCAGGGCCAGCAGCGGCAGCAGCCAGGATCGAAGCGTCATCGGTGGGACTCCCCATTCGGTTGAATCGCGAAACGATGCGGTGGCGCGGCGGCTCGTCGAACGGCCGCCGCGTCCGGCCTGGACCGGTGCGTTGCCGCACGATCCGGGCCGGCGGCCGCCGCATCGCGCCGACGCAGGCCCCCTCGGTCCGTCATCTTCGCCCGACGGCCGAAGTACGCCTCGGCGGCGCCGACCGCCACACCGACGTACGTCTGCCGTACCCGATCGCCGGCCATCGCCTGCGGCTCGATCTTGCCGCGTCGAGGACCGGTGCGGACGCGGCCGGATCCCGGCGACGACGAACCCTCAGGATTTCCGAAGGTTTTCTCAACCAAACGGTGCGGCTGGCGGGCCGGCGGTGCTCGGCTGCGACATGCGGCTTGGATGCCGACGGCGCCGGCCCGGCGCCACGGCACGCGCCGCTCGGCCGCGGGTATGCACCGGGCCTTCGCCATCGCCGCAGGTCTGTAGGAAATCTCGCCGATATGACGGCGCGACGGCTGACGGCCTCGTAGGAAATTTCCTACAGGTGCGTGCGGGGAGCGGAGCCGCAGTCCACGGCCGTCCGCCGCTGGCGCCCGATCGCCCTGCCGATGCCCGATGCCGGCGCGCCGCGGCACGGATATCACCCGTCGCCTGCATCGGGTGCGACCGCGGCCGGCGTGCGCCGAACCGATCGCACGCGCATGCGCGCGAATCTCCTACGGCTGTGTAGGAAATCTCCTACACGGCGATGCGCACACGGCTGACAAACCGCGGGCGCATCGCCGATCACGGCCGGGACCGGCGCGCTACGGCGGATCGCCGGTCCTAACCCGCCGCGGCCGGGGCGCACGGCCGCGGGCCGGGCGAGCCGATGCGAGGACGGCGTCGGCGGCCGCTGCGATCCGCGCCACGACGGCAGGCGACCGCCGCGGCGACGCGATCCGCGCAGTCTGGCGTCAACCGCGCTTGCGCGGCCGTCGTGGCGTCGGCGGATCGGGCTCGCACACCTGCGGAATGACGCGGATCACCAGTTCGCCGTTGGCGGCGATGACCTCGGCCTTGTCGCCGATCGCAAAGCCGGCCTCGGCCAGCCACTGGCCGCCGAGCTTGAGCGCCGGGACCACGCGGGTCAGCCACTGGCCCTGCAGCGGCTTGTAGTGGTCGTAGCCGATCGTCACCTGGGTCGGCTTGAAGGCCCGCTGCGGGCCGGTCGGTTGAATCGAGAGATGGGTCATGGTCGCGTTCCTTGGACAGGGGAGGAATCACCGCACCGTCTTGGCGCGCGAGGCGGCACCTGCGATCGGTGGCATCGTCGCGCGCGACGCGATGCGGTGAGGCCAGCCTGCAGCGCGCGCGTCTCAACGGCCGCGACGCCGGTGTCGCGTTGCGTGCGACACGGCGTACGGCAAACCCGGTGCCGCAGCACGAGGCATGCAGGCCTGCATATCGCCGGCAACGCTCATGTGCGACACGCGGTACGTCCCATCGAGCGTGGTCAGGCCCGCTTGCGCGGGATGCATCGCGCACGTCGCATCCCGGCCGCCTTCGCTGTCGAGGTCGCCGCTGCCGGCGATGCGGTGTTCGAAGAACCCATTCTCGCCCGGCGTGCGGCAGGTGCTCGGTCGCGGACCGATCGTGCTAACCTCGCCGCCGTTGCAGGCTGCCGCAAGCACGGCCTGCAATTGGCCGCGGTTCCGACGCACAGGGTCTGCTGCCCGCAGCGGAGCGGGCGCTGTCGCGAAAGAGGCCGCAGCGTTCGGAAAAACGACGCGCACGACGATGTTCACGCCGCTTCGATGAAAAAGCATACGTCCAGACGCGACAATGACGGGTGCCGGCAGGCCCGGCCGGGCGCGGCGCGCGGCTCCCGCGGGCATTTCGTTCGAACCCCTGCCTAACATCGGCGTCGAGGTGACCCATGGCTCCCCTGTCGCAGGCAGACGACGAAAGCCACGCCATGCAAGGCACCGACGAGCTGTTCTCAGCCGTCTACGCGCGACTCAAGGCGATGGCCGCGCGCGAGCTCGACAAGCGCGAGCACGCCACGCTCGACACCACGGCGTTGTTGCACGAGGTCTACCTGCGCATGGGCAATCAGGCGCAGCTGCGTTTCGCGCAGCCGGCGCAGTTCTTCGCGTACGCGGCACGCGCGATGCGCCACCTGCTGGCCGACCGCGCGCGTGACCGCCTGCGCCTGCGCGCCGGCGGGGACTTGTCGCGCGTCACACTCACCGGCAGCGACATGCAGCTCGCCATCGACAGCGCGGAGCAGGCGCTGGTCCTGGACGCCGCACTTGACGGCCTCGCCGACATCGATGCGCGCGCCGCACAGGCCATCGAACTGCACTATTTCGGCGGAATGACCGTCGCGCAGATCGCGGCGCACCTCTCGCTCGCGACCGCGACGATCGATCGCGACCTGCGCTTCGCGCGGGCCTTTCTCAAGGAAGCGCTCGCAAACTGATTGCCGCAGGCGCGAAACGGCGTTGTTCGGTACGGCTCTTTCGATGACGTTCCCATGCCACCGACCCATGCCCTGACTCTGCGCGCCCTATTCGATGCCTGCTCGGGGCTCTCCAGCGCCGATCGCCGCGCCTACCTCGACACCTACGACGTCGACGTGGCGCTGCGCGAGCGCCTCGAGCGCCTGCTGCAAGCCGACTCGCGCGACGACGAATTTTTCGCCGGCGGCGCGCCCGCCGCCGCGCGCGCGATCGGTTCGGTCGAGTCTCCTGCGTTTCCCGTCGGCAGCCGCATCGGCCCGTTCCAGATCGTAGACACACTCGGCGAAGGCGGCTCGTCCACCGTGTTCCGCGCGTGCCGCGACAGCGAGGGCGTGCGCCAGGTCGTCGCGCTCAAGATCCTGCATCGCACGCTGTACTCGGCCGACGCGCGCCGCCAGTTCCTGCGCGAGCGCCTCGCCCTCGCGCAGCTGACGCATCCGGGCATCGCGCGGCTCATCGAAGGCGGCGTGTCCGACCAGGGCGTCGCCTACATCGCGCTCGAACTCGTCGAAGGTGCGCCGATCACCGACCATGCGCGCATACACCGGCTGGGCCTCGACGAGCGTCTCGTGCTGTTCACGCAGGTCTGTCGCGCGGTCGAATCAGCGCATCGCGCGCTGATCGTGCATCGCGACCTCAAACCGTCGAACGTGTTCGTGACCGGCGACGGCAGCGTCAAGCTGCTCGACTTCGGCATCGCCAAGCTGCTCCACGTCGACGACGTCGAACACACCTGCATCCCGATGCTGACGCCGGCGTACGCGGCACCCGAACAGCACGCCAACGGTCTCATCACGACAGCGACCGACGTCTATGCACTGGGCATCCTGCTCGGCGAACTGCTCACCGGGCATCGTCGCGGCAGTGACGATTCGTTCGCTCCGTCCGCGCACGTCGAAGCGCGCGGCGACGGATCGCTGCCCGGCACGGTCGAGCAGACGCGGCGCGCGTTGCGCGGCGACCTCGACAACATCATCCTGAAGGCGACGGCCGCCGCGCCGGAGCGACGCTACGCTTCGCGGGTGCATTCGCCGACGACATCGAACGTCTGCGGGACGGCGAGCCCGTGCGCGCGCATCCGCCGTCGCGCTGGTATCGCGCGCAGAAATTCCTGCGCCGGCATCGTGTCGGCGTCGCGTTCGGAACGGCACTCGCGGCGACGGTCCTCGCCGCCCTCGGCGTCCTGCTGTGGCAGGCGCGCGAGATGCGGCAGGAGCAGCGCCGCGCGGACGCGATGCGCGACTTCATGGTCGGCGCCTTCGTCGAAGCCGAACCGGGTGCACCGCGCGACGGCCCGCCGCGCATCACCGAGGTCGCTGAGAAGGCGATCGCGCGTGCGCGCGATGACGCCGACATGGACGAACGGGTTCGCGTCGAGCTGCTCGACGAGCTCGGCGCGATGCTGCGCCATCAGGGCCGTCTGCAGGCCGCGCGCGACACGCTGCAATGGAACTACGAGCGCGCACGCGGCGCGTTCGGCGACGATGCGCCCCTGAGCGTCTCCGCAGGATACGAGCTCGGCCAATCGCTGGAGTCGCTCGGCGAGATAGAAGTCGCGCGGACCCTGTGCGACCGCCTGCTCAGCTACGCTTCCGACCCGGATCTGCGCCGCGAACTGCTGCAACTGTCGGCCTTGCTGGCAACACGCAGCCACGACAAGGTACGCAGCATCGCCGACGCGAACGCCGCCGTCGATCTTGCACGCAAGGAACCCAATGCGCCGCATCTGGCGGAAGCCCTCAGCTATCTCAGCTCCGCGCAACTCGACGCCGGCAACGTCCAGGATGCGATCGCGACGAGCCGGCAGCAACTCGCGCTGCGCCAGCGGCAGTACGGCTCAGGGCATCCGTCGGTCGCGACCGCACATGCCACGCTGTCGCGCGCATACCGGCGCGCCGGCGACCTCGACGCGGCACAGCGACACATCCTCGCCGCGCTCGACATCGACAGGGCCGTACTGCATCCGGAGGACTGGCGCGTTTCGCGGCACCTCAACGCGCTCGTCGTGCTGCGCCTGGAGCAGCGCGATTTCGAAGCCGCTCTCGCCTCCGCGCGCGAAGCGCTGCGCATCGATCGCGTCGCCTATGGCGACGAGCATGCCCGGGTCCTGGACGACCTCGCGAAGATCGGCAGCGTAGCGCTGAAGGCCGAAGACTACGCGAGCGCGTTGCCGCCGCTGCGTGAATGGGCGCAGCGCGCAAAGAACGCGACCGGAGCCGCGGCGGCGGAGACGCGCATCGACTACGCGATCGCAATCGCACACCAGGGCCAGCGCGACGCCGGCATGGCGGAACTGCGGCGCGCGGTCGCGATGCTCGAATCGGGGCCCGGCGGGCCTACGCCCGATCGCGCGGAGTCGTACGCGAAGCTGGCCGCGTTCCAGCTCGAGTCAGGCGCCGTCGCCGACGCATCCGTCACGCTCGACGCACTCGACGCGTGTCTGGCCGCCGCGGCGCCACCCGACCGTCCCTCACTGGAACGAGCCATCACCTTGCGCGCCCGCGTACTGCTGCAACAGGGGCGTGCCGCGGATGCGCGTACGCTGCTCGACCGCGCATCGTCGCAGGCCTTCGTCGATGCCGTCGCGCGCACCGAAGCGCCGTTGCTGTCGGCCCAAGCGGCCCTGCAGGCGCGCGACTTCGACGCCGCGCGGCGCTTCGCGACACTCGGCGACGCGAACCTCGCCGCATTGCCCCATCCGCCCTCTCGACTGCCACGGCTGGCGTCGGATCTCCGGCGCGATCTCGACACTTCGATGCCGAAATGAGGTAACCCGCCGGCAAACGGCGTTTCTCGGGACAAGCCCATCGCGGGCGCTACTGGGACAATGCCATGTTTCATCTCCCCAAACGCGGATGGATCGCCGCCGCGGTGCTGCTGGCTGCTGCCGGGACCGCGCACGCCGCGCCCAGGCATTTCCGCGTCGGCGCGGGCTGCACGTACGCCACGATCCAGGCGGCGCTCGATGCCGAACGCGCCAACCCCGGCTCACCGGCCGATTTCATCTGGGTTGCACGTAATCAAAGCTATTCGGCGCAGGACGTGCAGATCCACGATCAGAACGTGTTCGTCTACGGCGGTGTCGACGATTGCGTCGACACTTCGGTCAGCGGCATGACGACCCTGAGCGGCAGTGGTGGCGCGGCGAAGAGCGTCATGACGATCAGCGGCCGTTCGCAGGTCTGGCTCGGCGGACTGAACATCACGCAGGGCGACAACAACGACAGCGGCGTCGGCGGCGGCATTAACTTCGTCGGCACCGGCCTGCTCAAGATCGGCAGTTCGACGATCACCAACAACCGCGCCGGCTACGGCGGCGGCGTCAATTTCCACGGCACCGGTGGCTCGAACGACGTCGCCGAACTCTGGATCAATGCCGAGACGCTCATCACCAACAACACCGCGACGACCTCGGGTGGCGGCATTCGCATCGAAGGCGACGCCCGATTGCGCGTGGTCGATCCTCAGGTGTGGATTGCGCGCAATCATGCCCTGGGTGGTTACGGCGGCGGCGTCATGCTGCTGGCCCCGGCCAGTGCAGACCTCGGATCGCCCGGCTACCGGTTTGCCGAACAGATCGCGCTCATCTATGCCAATACCGCGACGTATGGCGGAGGCGTCTCCGTCAACTCCGGCGGCGTCGATCAAGACGCGCATCTGCGCCTGTTCGCGACCGATCCCGTCCATCCCGTCGCGATCGAAGGCAATAGCGCAACGCGCGATGGCGGCGGCATCTACGCGTTCGGCCATCAGGATACGGGGCTTGGTTTCGCCAGCGTGTGCGGCAACGACTTCCGCATTGCCGCCAACTTCGCACGCGAAGGCTCCGCACTGTATGCGGCGAACTACGGGCATTTCTTCCAGTCGAGATTGGCGCAGGCCAGCTGCCTCGTCGACACCACTGCGCTCGGCGCGCAGCCCTGTACCGCGCAGTCGTGCGCCGTCATCGAAGGCAACGTTGCGATGGACGCCAGCGGTGTTTCGACCGACGGATCGACGATCCTGCTCGGCTACGGTGCTTCGTTCGTAGCCGATCGGCTGAGCATGAACGGCAATCAGGGCGAACACGCGATCCGCGTGCTGGACTACGGCTCCATGCACCTCGGGAACGCGCTGCTGTATGCCGGCCAGTTCGCCGGCGACTCCGTCAAGGGTGAATCCGGCTCAACGCTGAGCCTGTCCAACGTCACGATCGCCCACAACGAGATAGGAAGCGGTGCCGTGATCGCCTCGGCAGGCAGGCTGACCTTGCTCAACGACATCCTCGCGCAGCCAGGGACGACATCGCTCGCGTATGCGGGCCAGAACCCGGCCCAGAATCTGAGTATCGACTACGTCATGTCCACGGAGACCTCTTCGCTCGGCTTGGGCACGCACATCATCGGCGCCGATCCGCTGTTCGCGGCTCCGGAACAAGGCAACTTCCGCCTGCAGCCGGGCTCGCCCGCGATCGATCTCGCGCCGACAGAAGGCAACGACCCGCTCGATCTCGATGGCAACCCGCGTGAAGTGATCTTGCTCGCATCGCCACATCCCGGCGTGCGCGATCTGGGCGCCTACGAACGCCAGCTGCGCTACTGCGGCGCCGCGGAAACGATGTTCTGCGACGGATTCGGCTTCGATTGAGCGTCCTTCACCGACGAAACAACCGGGGATTCTCGTATGAAACGTCTTGCCTGCTTCGTTCTCTCAGGCCTCGTCGCGTCGCTCGTCGCCACCGCCTGTGCGCAGAACCTGATCGCCAACGGCGATTTCGACACGGATCTGTCGGGATGGGCCACACCGGAGGGCACGCCAATGTGGTCGAACTTCGATGTCGACGGCTCGAGCACGTCCGGATCGGTGTGGTTCGCGAATATGCAGGCGGACGCCAACGTCCGTCAGGTGGTGATATCGCAATGCATCCCGATCGTCCAGACCGGCACCTACGTCTTCGGCGGCGCCGCCTATGCGCCGACCGGCCAGGTAAGCGCGGGCCGTCTCTACGGCGAGTACGCCATCGATGTCCGCCACGCCGACTGCTCCGGCGGGTACAGCTCGCTGGGCGGACTGTCCATGACCAGCCTCGGTCAATGGACGTACTACGCGACGACCGGCGGACTCTATCGGCCGCTGAGCGTTCCCGTGCTGTTCCCGGAAGCGTCGATCCTGATCCGGTTCTCCGTCGAGAAGACCGACGCTGGCGGCAGTTTCGGCGGTTATTTCGACGGCGCCTACGTGATCCGGGATACGCTGCTCAGTGAGGATTTCGATATCGATACTTGACGACGCGCGAAGCCACGACGCGAACGCCACGAACGGAAATTGCCAGGTGCAATGTCGACATCGCGCAAGCGATGGCCCGGAGGATGGCCGACCGGGATGGCTTCGACACAAGCCCCTATCGTGCGGAGCTTGTGTCGAAAGCGCAAAGCGGTGACGGGCCGGATCGGACATCCATGATGTCCATGCCGCTCGCCCGGCGGCGCTTCGATTGCACGCCCGGCGATCGGGATGCCGTGACGCTGCGCCTCGTCGTCGCCCTGGCCCGCGTCTTGGCGCCACGGTGAATCTGTCGCGCTCACCGAGGCGAGCATTCGGGTGAACCACAGGTCGCTGGACGTCGTCGAACGGCCGCTCTGCGCACAAGGCTCAGTCGTATCGATACGTGCTGCGGGTCGCGCGATGCGTGGAACGATGGCCTCGCGATCAAGGCCAGGTTGGTACGGCCGATGTTCGGATCGCTCGATCCTTCCAGAACTTCAGCGGCCGCGAGGCCGACGCCTCTGCGCGCGCCGGCAGGGCCCGCCACATGCCGGCCCAGCTCAGCGCTGCAGTCGCGCCTGCAGCGCGAGCGCGGCCGCCGGGTTGCGGACCTTGGCCGCACTGATGAAGTAGATGTGGACCGCACGCGGGCGGACCGGCGCGGCATCGGCCGCTTCCACGGTCGGCAGATCGGCTGGCGCGCGGCCCTCGGCCCAGGTCCGTGCCCGGTCGGCCCAGGCGTCCAGTTCGGCCACGGTGTAGCCGGCCGGTTCGTCCTCGCGGCTGCGCATCAGCCGCGCATAGACGATCTCGCCGGTCAGGTCGGCGAATGAGGGATAGTCCGGCGAGTCGGTGAACACGCTCGGCAGGCCGTGCGCGCGCATCAGCGCCAGATAGTCCGCGCAGGCGAAGCTGGGATGACGCACCTCGAGCACGTGCTGCAGCGGCACGCCGTCGAGGTCGCGCGGCAGCAGATCGAGGAAGGCCGCGACATCGTCGCGGTCGAACCGGCGCTGCGGACGGAACTGCCAGAGAATCGGACCGAGGCGGTCGCCGAGTTCGGACAGGCCGCCGAACACGAAGCCGTCCACGGTCTTGCCGACGCCGGCCAGCTCTCGCGCCTCGGTGCAGTAGCGCGGCGCCTTCAGCGAGAACCGGAAGCCCGGCGGCGTCTCGGCGGCCCAGCGCGCATAGGTGGCCGGCTTCTGCGCCCCGTAGAACGTGCCGTTGACCTCGATCGTGCGCAGCTGGCTCGCCGCGTACGTCAGTTCGCGCTTGTGCGCGAGCTTGGCCGGGTAGAACGTCTCGCGCCACGGCGCGAACGTCCAGCCGCCGATGCCGACGCGGATGTCGGCGCCGTC
Source organism: Dokdonella sp. (assembly GCA_024707225.1). Lineage (GTDB taxonomy): Bacteria > Pseudomonadota > Gammaproteobacteria > Xanthomonadales > Rhodanobacteraceae > Dokdonella. Next base: position 644,262 of record JANQAE010000004.1, read on the forward strand.
GGCGGGCTTGGCGGCGAACAGGTCGGGATGCATCGGCGGCCTCGTCGGCTGGGATGCCGCCATTGTCCTCCGATGCGGCGTGCCGTGCAGACGGCCGCGTCAGCGCATCGCGGAGGCGGCAGCGTGCCGAACGGGCACACCCCAGGCCGCCGCGGCCAGGCCGGCCAGCGCCGCGGCGGCGACGTAATAGACCGCGGCCTGCGGATCGCTGCGCAGCCAGAACGCGACCGCGAGCGGCGTCAGGCCGCCGGCGATCGCGTAGGCGCCGTTGTACGCGAAGGAGATGCCCGAGTAGCGGATCGGCGCCGGAAACGCCTGCACCATCGCGCTCGGCACGGCACCGACCACGCCGACGCACAAGCCGGTCGCCGCGTACAGCGCGATCAGGTGCTGCGGCATCGCGCGCGCGCCGGCATAGAGCATCGCGGTGGCCGCGATCAGCACCAGCGCGCCGACGATCAGTACCGCGCGCACGCCGTAGCGGTCGGCGGCCAGGCCGTAGACGACGCAGCCCACGCACAGCGCCAGCGTGGCCGCGCTGTTGGCACGCGCCGCCTCCGCGGCCGGAATCGCCAGCAGCGTCTGCAGCAGCGTCGGCGTCATCAGGATCACCACGACGATGCCGGCGGTCAGCATCCAGGTCAGCAGCATCGACACCACGACGGCGCGGCCGTGGCCGCGCAGCACCTCGCGCAGCGGCAGCCCCTCGCTGAGCGCGCGGCGTGCGCGCAGCGATTCGAACACCGGCGTCTCGTGCAGAAAGCGGCGCAGCCACATCGCGCCCAGGCCGAACACGCCGCCGAGCACGAACGGCCAGCGCCACGCACCGGCGAGCACGGCCTGCGCGCTCCACCACGCGCTGACTGCACTGGCGACCAGCGATCCGAGCAGGATGCCGAACGTGAGTCCGGCGGTCAGCGTGCCGCAGGCCAGGCCGATCCGGTTCGGCGGAACATGCTCGGAGACGAACACCCAGGCGCCGGGCACCTCGCCGCCGACCGCCGCGCCCTGCACCAGCCGCAGTGCCAGCAGCAGCAGCGGCGCGGCCAGGCCGATGTCGGCATAGGTCGGCAGCAGGCCCATCAGCAGCGTCGGCACCGCCATCAGCAGTACGCTCAGCACGAAGACGCGCTTGCGGCCGACGCGGTCGCCGAAATGCGCCATCACGACGCCGCCGAGCGGCCGCGCCAGATAGCCGGCCGCGAAGATGCCCAGCGCCTGCAGCTGGCGCATCCATTCCGGCAGGTCGGGCGGAAAGAACAGCTGCGCCAGCACCGACGTGAAGAACACGAAGATGATGAAGTCGTAGAACTCCAGTGCGCCGCCGAGCGCGGCCAGGCTCAGCGTGCGCAGGTCGCGTCGGGTCAGGGCACGGGGGTCGGCATCGGTCATCGTCGGCTCGCGGCGAAAAACGGCGCGCAGGTATAGCACTGCGCGTTCGGCTGCGGGAATGGCGCTCGGGCACGGCGCTCTCGGACGCGCGTCGACGCGACCACAGCGGTTTGCCGAACGGCGCCACGGCAGGCGCTGCCGACGACCTCACCGATCATGCCGTCGGCAGCATCGGCGAAGGGCGCGTAGCGCCGGCGGCAGCAGCCGCCGGACGCCGCACCGGGCCGCCCGCACACTGCGGGCGGCCCGCAATCGTCAGCGCAGGCGGCGCCGCGGTGCCGCGATCGCCAGCCCGGCCAGGCCGAGCGCCAGCAGCAGCGCGGCCAGCCCGCCGAGCGTCGGCACCGCGACCGCCTCGACCGGCGTACCGACCATGAACACGGTCGGATCGATCGCGCCGGGGGCGCCCGGATCGTCGCTGAGCGCGGTGGCCTCGTTGCTGCCGTCGCCGTCGCCGTCATAGGCGGCCTGGGCCTGGTTGCTGACCGTGCCGGTGGCGCCGGCGCGGATCGTCGCGTCGATCAGGATCGTCACGCTGCCGCCGGCCGCGATCGGGCCGTTCCAGGTCACCGTATTGGCACCGACGTTCGCGGTCGCCGTGCCGCTGCTCGCACTGGCCGCGATCAGCGCCAGCTGCGGCGGCAGCACGTCGACCAGCTCGTCGCCGGGGTTGTCGCCCTGCGCACCGCCGGCATTGGCGAGCACGATCGTGTAGCGGATTGCACCGCCCGGCACGAAGCTGCCGCTGACGCTCTTGCGCACCGATACGTCGGCGCCGGCGACCGGCACCTGCACCGTCGTGGTGTCGGTGGCACTGTCGTTGGACGGATCCGGATCGGTCGTGCCGGCCGGCGCCGCGACCGTCGCGGTATTGCTGATCGTGGCGCCCGCGGCTGCGGCCGGGTCGACCGGACAGGTCGCCGTGAACGTCACGCTGGCACCCGACGGCAGATCGACGCCGGCGGCGATTGCACCGCTGCCCGAGGCCGGGCAGCCGGCGCCGCCGGCAGCCGCGCAGGTCCAGGTCGGCGCGATGCAGGACGCCGGGAACGTATCGGTCACGGTCGCACCGGTCACGGCCTGCGGACCGGCATTGGACGCGACGATCGTGTAGGTCAGCGTGCCGCCGGCGGCCACCGTCACGACGCCGTCGGTCTTGGTGATCGACAGGTCCGCGCTGGCGCTCAGCGTGTCGGTATCGGTCGCGCTGTTGTTGCCGGGCGTCGGATCGGTCACGCCGGACGGTGCCGCGACCGTCGCGGTGTTGACGAGGCTGCCGCTGGCACCGGCGTCGATCGCGCAGACCGCCGTGTAGGTCACGCCGGCGCCGGACGGCAGGTTCGCCGGATCGGCGATGTTGCCGCTGCCGCTCGGCGTGCAGCTGCCGCCGCCGCTGCCGGCGCAGGTCCAGGTGCAGCTCAGCGTCGAGGCGAACGTGTCGGTCACGACCGCGCCGGTCACCGCACTCGGTCCGGCATTGGCGGCGACGATCGTGTAGGTCGTCGAACCGCCCGGGGTCGCGCTGCTAACGCCGTCGGTCTTGGTGATCGACAGGTCCGCCGACGCGCCGAGCGTGTCGGTGTCGGTCGCGCTGTTGTTGCCCGGGGTCGGATCGGTCACGCCGGCCGGCGCGGCAATCGTCGCGGTGTTGACCAGGGTGCCGCTGGCACCGGCGTCGATCGCGCAGACCGCCGTGTAGGTCACGCCGGCACCGGCAGGCAGGTTCGCCGGATCGGCGATGTTGCCGCTGCCGCCGGCCGTGCAGGTGCCGCCGGCCGACCCGGCGCAGGTCCAGGTGCAGCTCAGCGTCGAGGCGAACGTGTCGGTCACGACGGCGCCGGCCACCGCGCTCGGCCCGGCATTGGCGGCGACGATCGTGTAGGTCGTCGAGCCGCCCGGCGTCGCGCTGGCGACGCCGTCGGTCTTGGTGATCGACAGGTCCGCCGACGCGCCGAGCGTGTCGGTATCGGTCGCGCTGTTGTTGGCCGGATTCGGATCGTTGCTACCGGCCGGCAGCGAAACCGTTGCGGTATTGACCAGTGTGCCGGTCGCGCCCGCGCCGATCACGCAGGCCGCGGTATAGGTCACGCTGGCGCCGACCGGCAAAGCGGCCGGATCGGCGATGTTGCCGCTGCCGCTCGGCGCACAGGTGCCGCCGGCCGACCCGGCGCAGGTCCAGGTGCAGGTCAGCGTCGGCGCGAACGTGTCGGTCACCACCGCGCCGGTGATCGCGCTCGGTCCTGCGTTGGCAGCGGTGATCGTATAGGTCGTGCTGCCACCCGGCACCGCCGTCGTCGTGCCGTCGGTCTTGGTGATCGACAGGTCCGCGCTGGCGGCGCCGACCGTGAACACCGTCGCGTCGCCCGGGCCGGGCTGGCCCGGATCGTCGGTGACGCCGGTGGTCTCGTTGCTGCCGTTGGCGTCGCCGTCGTAGACGAAGCTGCCCTGGTTGGCGATCGCGCCGGTCGCGCCGGGCGCGATCGTCGCGACGATCGTGATCGTGACACTGCCGCCGCTGCCGGGAATCGCACCGTTCCAGGTCACCGTATTGGTGCCGACGTTGGCGACCGCGGTCCCGCTGGTCGCGGAGGCCGAGACCAGCGTCAGCTGCGCCGGCAGCACGTCGGTGAACTCGTCGCCCGGATTGTCGGCCTGCGCGCCGAGCGCATTGGTCATGACCACCGTGTAGGTGACCTGGGTGCCCGGCACGAAACTGCCGCTGACGGTCTTGGTCGCGCTGACGTCGGCGCCAAGTGCGAGGATTGTGTCGGTATCGGTCGCGCTGTTGTTGCCGGGCGTGGGGTCGGTCACCCCGGCCGGTGCGGCGACCGTGGCGGTATTGCTGAGCGTGCCGGTGGCGCTGGCGTTCAGCGTGCACGCGGCCGTGTGGGTGGTGCTGCCGCCGGCCGGCAGATTGACCGTGTCGGCGATGTTGCCGCTGCCAGCGGCCGTGCAGGTGCCGCCGCCGCTGCCGACGCAGGTCCAGGTGCAGGTCAGCGCCGCCGGGAACGTATCGGCCACCGTCGCACCGGTCGCATTGCTCGGGCCGGCATTGCTGGCGACGATCGTGTAGGTCACCGGACCGCCCGGCGTCACGCTGGACACGCCGTCGGTCTTGGTGATCGACAGATCGGCCTGCGGCGTCAGCGTATCGGTATCGGTCGCGCTGTTGTTGGCGGGCGTCGGGTCGGTCACGCTGGCGGTCACCGTCGCGGTGTTGGCCAGCGTGCCGGTCGCCGCTGCGCTGATCGTGCAGCCGGCCGTGTAGGTGACGCTGCCGCCGGACGGCAGGGCGACCGTATCGGCGATGTTGCCGCTGCCGGCCGCGGTGCAGGTGCCGCCGCCGGCGCCGACGCAGGTCCAGGTGCAGGTCTGCGTGGCCGGGAACGTATCGGTGACGGTCGCGGCAGGGTCGGCATCCGGTCCGGCGTTGCTCGCGGTGATCGTGTAGGTCACGCTGCCGCCCGGCGTCGCGGTGGTGACGCCGTCGGTCTTGGTGATCGCCAGATCCGCCGTCGCGGCGCGGCAGGCGGTGATGCTGATGTCGTCGACCGCGACACCGCCGAAGTTGACCGAATCGTCGCTGCTCAGATTGAAATTGAGCTCGACGTTCTGGCCGGCCAGCGCGTCGGCACGCGCGACGACCTGGCTCCAGCCGGCGCGCGCCGGAATGTTGACGGTCGGATTGCCGACCGCGTCGACCATCGTCGCATCGAGCCACTCGAACAGACGCACCGGACCGGCGCCGCCGACCTGACGCAGATCGACGCTGTAGAGGTCGAAGCTCGCAGACTCGATCTGGTACTGATGCGACCAGCGCACGACGACCGGCGGCGACAGCCCGGCCAGATTGATCGCCGGCGAGGTCAGGTTCTGATTGCTCGACACGTTGTAGGTGTTGTCGAGATCGGTCTTCCAGCAATTGACGCCGCTGGCGCAGCTGTTGAACGCGGCGACCGGATTGGAGGTCGTCGTCGCCAGCGTCGCCGGCAGGCCGAGCTCCCACTCGTCCTGCGTACCGCCGTGCGTGAAGCCGGCGGCGCCGCTCTCGAAGTCGGTCGCGTACACCGTCGTCGGCACGAAACCCGGGCCGCAGGTCGGCGGCGGCGGCGGCTCGCAGATGCGCAGGCTCCAACTGGTCAGCGTGCCGCCGCTGGCGTTGTTGGTGTCGTCGCGCAGGTCCAGCGTCCAGGTGCCGCCGGCGTTCTCGCCGTCGAACCACGCCAGGCGATAGGCGATCTCGGGCTTGAGCCGCATGCCGCGCAGCACCGTGAACGTCGGCGGGATCGCCGCCTCGTCGTCGAAGACCACGTCCATCTGCTGCTGGCCGCCGGTCGCGGCCGCGCCGATGTCGGTGAACAGGCCGATGTCGTTGCCGCCCGGCGAGCGCAGATGCGCGTCGACGTCGGCCATCAGCGCATGGTTGAGCACGACCTCGACGTCGAGATCGCCGATGCGCGGATTGCCGGGTACCGTGATCGTCGAGCTGACCAGCCCGTTCGCCGGGCCGATCGTCCTCGGCACATCGGTGCTGGTGTAGACGGTGCAGGCGGCCAGCGGCATCGGCGGCGATGCGACGCTGACGCTCAGATGATAGGTCGCGGTCGGACCGCCGGTGGCCGCGCTGGCCGAGTCGACGAATGCGAAGTAGGTGCCGGCCGTCTTGATCGAGAAGACCAGCGCCTCGGACAGCGGATTGGCGGCCGAACCGGTGCTGGCGTCGTCGATCACCAGGATCTGATTGGCGGCGTCGCCGAACAGTGCGATGCCCAGGCGCGCGTTCCATTGCACGGCATCGCGTTCCGGATCGGCATCCAGGCTCAGGAACACCGTGTCGCCGGCGTTCGCGGTGAAGCTGTACCAGTCCTGCTCGGTCGCGGCGGCCGGGCTGCGCGTACCGCTGACCCAGCCGTTGCCCGGCAGCGGATTGGCGGTGGCCGGCGTGTCGTTGGATTCGACCTCGGGCGTCGGCGCACCGCGCTGGATGCGGAAGTGCAGCTCGTACGGGCGCAGCGTCTGTGCGGCGCTGAAATGGTTGACGCGCAGATAGTAGGTGCCGTCCGCCGGAATCGAGGTACCGGCGATGCTCGAGGACGTCGCCGCGAGCGAGCCGTCGTCCTCGTCGAACTCCAGCACCGTGGTGCCGTCGCTGCCGATCAGGCGCAACTGGCTGTCGGCCGAGGTGCTGGTATTGGCCGAGGTGATGACGGCCGCATAGATGCGGTCGCCGGCCAGCGCAGCGAAGCTGTAGTAGTCGACGTCCCCGGCCGGGAAGATCGTGCCCTGCATGCGCACGTAGCCGGGCCCGCCGAGCGGCGTCGCGGTGGGAGCCGTGCCGTTGGGCTCGACCTCGCTCGGGAACTCGCTCGAGAACACGCGCGTGGACATCGGTGTCGTGCCGCGCGGCCGCGCCGGCAGCGCCTTGCTCTCGACGAACGGCGTCGAGGTCGGCAGCGGCGAGAACTGCAGTTCACTGCTCGCCGGCTGCGCCCCCCAGCGCGCCGGCCAGCAAGGCGATACCCATCACGCACAGCGAGACAGCCACGCGCATGGCCCGGCTCTGCATCTTCATCTTCGGATCCCCACCGGGACGGTGCGGTGTCCGTCCGGCTTCGTTCCCCGCAGCGGCCGCCGGCCCTGTGCCGTCGGTCCCCCCACCGCAGGTGCACGATACGCCCAATTTTGTGAAAGCGTCCACAAGATTGCGTGAGCGACGACGATCGCGGCGGCATGGCCCGCATACGCGTGCCTGAGAACGAGGGCAGTCTCTGGGTTTTCGCAGTCGGGCCGCTCCGTGCCCGCGTTGCGCCAGCGCCCGGATGCGCAGCCTCAGCGCCGGTCGCGCAGATTCATCGCGCGGGCCTTCAGCCAGTTCTGCAGGCAGGCCAGCGGTCCGAACAACAAGGTCACCGCGAGCCAGGCGTGCTCGTAGCCTTCCGCGTCGACCGGAGCGACGAAGAAACCGTAGAGCGAAGTCACGATCAGCGGTACGGTCCACGCGCACAGGACCCAGCCGCCGTAGGCATTGAGCTCGTACCAGTTGCGATCGGACCGGAAAGCGGCCGCATAACGCACGCCGAAACTGTGGTTCATCGGCACGCGGCGGCGGATCATCGGTATCGACACGCCGATCACGAGTGCAGCCAAGGCGAGGCCGATCAGCCCCAGTATCGCCGGCGAATTCATGCGTGCGGGCCCCCGAAGCCCGGCCGACTACGGCCCTGGCGCCGATGCTACGACGTCGATGCCGTCACGCAAAGTCCACGGGTGACGGGCGCGGCGGCCGGCCGGCGAGGCATCGGACCGCCGCGGGCAGTCGTCAGATGCGTCCCATCAGGAGCAGGATGATCAGGATCACGACGACCAGGCCGAGGCCGCCGCTCGGGCCGTAGCCCCAGCCGCGACTGTACGGCCACGACGGCAGGGCACCGACGAGCAGCAGGATCAGCACGATCAGCAGAATGGTCGACAAAGCCACGGCGTTTCTCCTTACCTGCGAAGGCTCCCGGAGGAGCGGATGCGGTCCGCGGCGCGAGTGCGTCGTCGCACGCCTCGTCGAGTGCGCAAAGTTCACACGTGCACCGGGGATCCCGGGTTCGACAAGTAGCGGCGCGGCGGTGAATCGGTCCTGTATTGGTCTGCTCGCGCTGGTTCGATACGACGCTGCGGTTCAGATGCGGGCGAGGCCGGGACGGCCGGCTATCGTCGACCTGAACGACGCGACGCGACACGCGTGCGATTCATCGTCTAGTCCGCGCGGCCCGTCTAGGCTGCGTCCTCACCGACTCGCTGCGTGCGAGTCCAGCCCAAGAGGACCTGCGATGATGAAGTTGCCGCGTATCCGCAAACCGCTGTTCGCCGTCTCGCTCGCCGTCGTCTCGCTCGCCGCCTTCGCGCAGACGCCGCGCCCCAATTCCGGCGAACTCGCCCCCGAGTGGACCCGCACCGACACCGATCGCGACGGCTTCCTGACCAAGGAAGAGCTCGTGCCGTTTCCGAGCGTGCTCAAGCAGTTCGAGGCCATCGACACCGACCGCGACGGCAAGATCTCGCAGGCCGAGTACGCCGACTGGGTCGACGCCGGCAAGCCGACCAAGGACGGCTGAGTTCGCGTACACGAGTCGATCCGAGAACTGATTCAGATCCCGTTCCCCTCCCTCGGGACTTTTCGAAGCGACCTCCACGGTCGCTTCTTTTTTTGCGCGATGTTCCGGCTCGACGCAAACGATGGCACCTGATGACGGCGTCGTCCGTGTACGGACGAGTCCTCGGAGATCGTCATGTCCGTCCCACTGCGCCTGCTGTGCCTGCTGCTCGCATCGATGGCCGATGCGCACGCCGCCACGTTCATCGTCACCCGCGGCGACGACCCAGTGCCCGGCGTCTGTGCCAGCGGCGACTGCTCGCTGCGCGAGGCGCTCGACGCGGCCGTCGCCACGCCTGGCGAGGACACGATCGTCCTCGGTGCCGGCCAGTACACGGTCACGCGTGGCGCGCTGCCGGTCTACGGCACGGTGCTGATCCGGGGCCACGGCACTGCCGCGACGCGCATCGTCGGCGTCGGCGATTTCGATCTGCTCGCGGTCACGCCGTTCGGGGCGCTGGCGCTGGAGACGATGACGCTGGCCTCGCAGCGGCAGGCGGTCACGCTCGACAGCGGATCGCTGGTGCTGCGCTACGTCGAGGCGCCGAGCGGTGGCGGCGGAATCTCCGGCGCGTCCGGCAGCGGCCCGGCCTCGGTGCGCGTCGAGCACGCGGTGCTCGGCGATCCGCTCGCCTGCGAATGCGGCGCCGGGTCGATGCACGTCAGCGACAGTACGCTCGACAGCGTGCTGGTCTTCAACGGCGGCGCCGATCTCGTGCTCGATCGCGTCGAGGTGGCCGGTCCGTCGGCCGTGCCGTACGGCATCGCGTTCACGAGCAGCGGCACCGCGACGATCCGCGACAGCGTGATCCGCGACCAGGCCGCTCCGCTGGTACTGGGCGGCACCGGCGGCGACGTGCGGATCGCCCGCACGCGCTTCATCGGCAACACCGGTCCGCTCTACGGCAGCCGCGACGGCATGGTCTGGATGGAGGACGTCGAGTTCCGTGACAACGTGGTCGACGACGACAGCCTCGCCGCCGGCCTGCCGTCGGTTCTGCTGGCGCAGGACCAGATCGCCTGGCGCATCTCGCGCGCGCTGTTCACCGGCAATCGCGGCGGCGGCGGCTCGGCTGCCAACCGGATCGGATCGACCGTGCGCGTGCTCGCCGGCGGCAACGTCACGATGAGCGACGTCACGTTCTACGACGACACCTTCCGCAGCGGCGTCGTCAACGGCGTCGGTCATGCGATCGGCGTCGACACCGCCGGCGAGGCCGCGATCCTCTGGCTGTTCAACGCGACGCTGCGGATCGGCCCTGCGGTGCCGTCCAACGCGGTCGCCTCGCTGATCGCGGTACGCGGCGGCGCCGCCAACGTGCGCGTCTTCAACAGCATCCTGCACGGCAACTGCGCGTTCGCGACCGGAGCGGCGATGTTCCAGGCCGAGGGCGACATCGAGTCGCCCGGCAACAGCTGTCAGCTGCCAGCCGCCACCAACAGCGTATCGGTCGCGCCGATCGATCTGTTTCTCGGCTCCTTGGCCGACAACGGCGGCTTCACGCGGACGTTCCTGCCGACGCGCTACAGCCCTGCGGTGGACCACGGCTCGACGACCTGGTGCAACGTCGCCGGCGCGATCTTCTCGCGCGTGGACCAGCGCCGCTTCGTGCGGCCGGCCGGAGCGGGCTGCGACAGCGGCGCGGCCGAGTTCGATTCGATATCCGACCTGATCTACGCGAACGGAGCCGACGTGGCCCCCTGAGCGGCGAGCCGAAACGCGACGTCTCGGCGCAGTGCACCTGAACGTCGTTCCCACGACTGCGCAGACCTCGCGTGACTGCGCGCTGCACGCCGCTTACTGGAGAGCCGCTGCGGGCCGACGCGATTCAGCCCGGCAGGCGCATAACCTCAGCACGCCCATCCGGAAAATCGCCATGCAGATCGAACAGCATCAGAAGTGCGCACACGCGCCGTGCCGTTGCCAGGTCCCGACCGATACCGAGTACTGCTCCGATCACTGTCGCGAGCACGAGCACGAGGTCGGCGAGAGCTGCAGCTGCGGCCACGCCGATTGCAGCCCGTCACCGACGGCAGGCCTCTGAGGTCGGCACAATCGGCCGGCTACAGATCGCGCGCGGCTGCGCTGCGTTCATATCCGATGGGCGCGGGATCATGAAAGCGGCGCCATGAGAACCACTCGTCTGCGCCGGCATCGTGATCGGTACGCGCCGCGCCGGTCGCCAAGCCGCTGGAGCACCTCGCGCATTACCCGCCTTTTCATCTTCATCGATCCTGTCACGAGATCGTTCGCCGGGTGCCGATACGCCAGGCGCGGCCTCTGCTGACCACTACGAGACGTTCTAGCAGGCCGCAGGGCGATCGATCACGTGGGGCGATGCGCGCGGCGCGTGCGAACGCGAACGCGCGGCTGCAAGAGGGCACCGGTCCGAGCTCAGCGCCCGGCTGCCTGCAGGCGCTCCCAGTAGCCGCGCGCCTGCGCGAGATGGGTCTTCGGACTGTCGAGGAAATAGACCAGCGACGTGCCGCTCGCAAAACAGTAGCGCCGGCCGTCGTCCGGATCGACCCAGTTGAGCGAGCAGTCGGCCTGGATGCGCGCGCCAACCGCCAGGCCATAGACGTCGTACCGGTCGAACTCCGCATCTATCGCCTTCGCAGGCACCGCGGCTTTCCAGATGCCGCCGGCATGCGCATGTATAGCGGCAGCCTGAGCAGCATGGGGCGGTGGCGAGACATCGGATTCGGCGCCCAAACCTACAGCCAGACCGAAGTAGGAAAACGTCAGGACAGTGAGCATAGTCATATGCTTACTCCGCGAATACACAGCGTACAAGCCCGTTCTGGCGCGACCACCCCGACGTATGTTACGCCTCGGCTGCGTTGATCGATCGTATCGTTGAAGGACGAACGCGTGGCCGAGCGTCGGTGCGACCCTCGACAACTCGGCAGCTGTGGTCGGTTCGATCTGATACGTTGGTCGTGGCGGACATGTCGACCGGTGTTGGACGGGAGTACAAGCTGCCGTTTCAACGCAACCGGTTGTCGCCGGCCGTGCGATCAGACTCCCGTTCTCTGAATGGCAGCGGCTGGTCATGGGAACATGGCGGGATAGATGCCGCTTCGTCACGCCCGATACGGCATTCGTTTGCCCGCACTCGCCATACGATCACCTCGCACCACGCACCACGATAATGGATAGGGGTAGCCATGAGATCGAATTCGTCGAACCAATACCCGTCCTGCGGCCGTTCGGCCACTTTGGGATTGAGAATCCTCCTCGCGCTAGCATGCTCGGTCGCCGGTTCCGTCGCCGACAAGGCCGACGCCTATGTCCCGCCGCCGCGCTCCTTGGCGCCGCCAATGGGATGGAATACCTGGTATAGCGTCAACGTACACATCGATGCGCAACTCATTGCCGACATGGCAGACGCGCTGGTCACGAGCGGCCTGAGAGATCTCGGCTACAAGCAAGTGGGCATGGATGCCGGCTGGTGGATGGCCAATGCAGGCCCGGCCCGTGACGTCAGCGGCAACATCATCGTCAATCCGGGGTTCTTCGCCGGAACGAGTTTCACCACGATGAAGGACCTGGCCGACTACGTGCACGGCAAGGGCCTCACCTTGGGAATCTATACCGATACGGGCCCCGAAGGCTGCGCGGGACATAACGGAAGCGGCGGGTACGAAGTGCAGGATGCGGCCCTGTTCGCAAGCTGGGGCATCGACCATGTGAAGGTCGATCATTGCGGATCCAATATCAGCGGCCGGACGACCGAGCAGTCCTATCGGGTCTGGCGCGATGCCATCAGTCTCACTGGTCGCGCGATCACGCTGAACGTTTGCAATTGGGGACAGGAATCGCCGTGGACCTGGGGACCGGGTCTTGGCCAATCCTGGCGATCGGGCCACGACATATGGGCCAGCAACCCCTTCGCCTGGAATGATGTCGTGGTCAACTTTGATGCCAACTACCATCCCGGCTCGTCGGGCCCCGGCGCATTCAATGATCCAGACTTCCTCATCATCGGCCCGCAGTTCGGTGGCGGCCTGTCCGTCAACGAGGAGCAGTCCTACTTTGGCATGTGGGCCATCTCCGCCGCTCCTTTGATCCTGACCGCGGATATCCGAAGCATCGGTCCGGCGACGATGGCGATCGTCGGCAACCCGGAGGTCATCGCAGTCAACCAGGACGCCGCCTACATGCAAGGCGTCCTGGTGTCGAAGATCGGCGACCTGGAGGTCTATTCCAAGCCGCTGGCCGCGACCGGCGAACGCGCTGTTCTGCTGCTCAATCGCGGTGCCACGGCCGCGACGATCACGGCGAACTGGTCCGACATCGGCGTTTCTGCCGGATCGGCGACGGTGCGCGATCTGTACGCGCGAACGAATCTCGGCACCTTCGTCAATAGCTATACCTCACCGTTGATTCCGCCGCACGGCAGCATGATGATCAAGGTGAGCGGTAGCGCCTCGACCCCACTCTATGCCGCGACATCGGTCGTCGCTGCCGGATTCGAGGCATCGAAAGCGATGGACGGCAGCCCATCGACGATGTGGCACTCGTCCTGGGAGGACCGTTATTACTTTCCGCAGTATGTTCACATCGATCTCGGTGCGAACCGCATCGTCAACCAGGTCAAGTATCTGCCTCGTCAAGATCAGCTCTCGGATCCCGTTGGTGGCAAGAACGGCGTCATCACCGACTACCGGATCGAGACGCGTGTGGCGGGCGGCGATTGGGTCGGCGTGGGAAGTGGCTCTTGGCCGATCGACATGACCGAGAAACACGCGTTCTTTCCCCCGCGCCAAGCGCGGTTCATCCGGCTCGTCGCACTTTCCGGATTTAACGGATTCGCATCGGCTGCCGAGCTCTCCGCCGACCATCTCGGCCCCTCGACCGGCACCCTGACGGCGCCCGTATCCGCTTTCGCAAGTTCGGTATACGCGACGGGCTTCGAGGCGTCGAAGGCGATCGATGGAAACCTTTCGACGATGTGGCACTCCTCGGTCATGCAGCAGTGGACGTATCCACAGCACGTCACGCTTGACCTCGGATCGATCAAAACGGTGAAGTCGCTGACCTATGTGCCTCGCAAAGACCAGATTACGGATCTGGCCGGCAGGAACGGCGTGATCAAGTCCTACAATCTCCGGCTGAGCCTGGACGGATGGACCTATGTCTCCGCCGGATCCGGCAGCTGGCCGGTCGATATGGCGCAGAAGACGATCATCATCAGTGACACCTCGGCTCGCTACGTCCGGCTGGAAGCGTCGGACGGGCACAACGGGCTGGTCAGTGCTGCTGAGGTCTGGGTCGGGGTGCAGTAGAAGGCTTTGCCTTTCGCGCTTTACGGAGCTCGCGACCGAGTGGCATGACCCCCGTCGCGAGCCGGTATGGGGTTCGATCGGCGCTATTTTTTTCCTGGATCGGCCGCTTTCATGGAGACACGGCCAGCTCTTGTATCCGGGCATGTCCAAGGAAAATCCGCAGGCACGCTTGGGCATCAGATCGGCAGTGGTCGCAAGCGGCACGCATCTCCGAAGATCCTTCTGACACTCGCGTTCACCATAGGGTCCGCCGACCGCGCGGAGCCGGCGCTTCACGACTCGAACCCGCACCGACCACCGTCGCAACGATCCTGTCTTGGCCGTCGAGTAGGCGTCGCCACACTGGATGAGAGTCGACAGGCCTTCCATAATGCCGCTTCTTCCCCGAAGCGCAGGTAACCTCACGTCTTACCTGAGTGGCGCCGCCCAGTCGGTTCCGGCGCGACGCGCGCATCCAGCGCGGGCATCAGCAATCCTTCCCACCGCCTACCTGTCGGTGGTCGAATCGGCGATCTCCGTTCACGTTTCTACCTGCCGGTGCCCCATGATTCCCGAGCTGCCGCCGCCCCAGTCCGTCACGCTGGCCGCCGTCATCGGCGCACTGCGTGCCGACGCCCGCATCGAGGCGATTCTCGGCGCGGGCTCGCTGCTCGATGGTGCATTCGATGCGCACTCGGACCTCGACCTCGTCGTCGTGGTCGGCGCCGCTGCCCATGCGGACGTCATGGCAGCGCGACGGCCGATCGCCGAGCGCGCCGGATCGCTGCTCGCCGCCTTCACCGGCGAGCACGTCGGCGAGCCGCGCCTGCTGATCTGCCTGTACGGCCCGCCGCTGGTGCACGTCGACCTGAAGTTCGTCACCGTCGATGCACTCGATGCGATGGTCGAGCGGCCGCGCCTGCTGTGGGCACGCGAACCGGCCGCGATCGCCGAGCGCCTCGACGCCGCCCGGATCGCGTGGCCCGACCGCGATCCGCAGTGGTTCGAGGACCGGGCCTGGATCTGGCTGCACTACGGCGCGACCAAGGCCGCGCGCGGCGAGCTGTTCGAGGCGATCGGCCTGCTCGCCTTCTTCCGCGAGCAGATCCTCGGCCCGATGCTGCATCGGAACGCCGGCCGCCGGCAGCGCGGCGTGCGCCGCATCGAATCGCCCGCGACCCTCGCCGCGCTGACCGAGACGCTGGCCGGGCATGACCGTAGTGCGGTCAAGGCCGCACTGGCGGCGTCGGCCGCGCTGTATCTGCAGCTGCGCGCAGATGAGCCGCCGCCACGGCCCGTGTCACGGATGCCCGATGCGCTGTCGCGCTTCTGGGCGCAGGATCAAACCGCTCCGGAGGACGAGTCGACGCTCAAGGTCGGCGACGACTGCCGGAGCGAGAACCATTGTGGATGACGGCCGTCGTCAGGATGGTGATGACCAGGACCGCTATCGTGATGGCATCCTTCCTCTTTTCTATTTTCCCAACGAAAGAATCGGGGGAACGCTCCGGAAATAGAGCGATGCCAACCGCAAACACGATCGAGACGGCCAGCATCGACAGTAGAGCGTAGTACGCGAAGTCGATCAGCTTCGCGCGCTCCCTGATATTGGACAGGGCCCTTCCTACGACGCCTTTCGAACTGAACTGCTTCGCCTGGTCGCGTGCCTCCCGGTAGGCAGACTCGCCCTTCGAGTTCTTGTACTCGTGCAGATACTTGACGATCTTGCTGTTGACCTCGTGCGAGTACCGGCCATTGTCCTGAAGAAGCTGCTTGGTCTCGGACTTGTGCCCGACCTTCCGTGTCGGAGTTTCGGTCGAATGCAGGATCAGGGTCGCCATCCCTTTGTCGGAGCGAATGCAGACATCGCTATCGGACGAATTGTAGAACGTCAGTATCAGGCGCCCGTTCCACAACGGGTCGACGGTGACCGAGTTCACCAGGATGCCTTTCGCGCTGATCCCCGAACGCGCATGGACCGTGCCGATCACGCTACCGGTCAGATAGATTCTCTCGAGCGTCACGACCACGACGGATGCGCGCGCCTTGATCCTGACCTCCACCATCTGCGAAGAGTCGGCCCCCTTGGGATAGAGCTCTTCCGCGGTGACGGGGTTGATGACAAACCCGATCCTCAAGTCATAGCCCAAAGGACTCAGTTGATCCTGGTCCCAGGGCTCGATCACGAAACGCTTCTGCCGGTGCTTCTCCAAATCAACGCTCGAGAACGCCACTTTCGCCTCCGATTCCCTTCCAGCGACCGGCTCTCCTTCCTGGCGAAGAAGAGCACCCCTTGATTGCCTGCCCGGAGCCGGTCATTGCAACCAGCTTCACGAACGCTAGCAAAATTCCGAAGCGCAGACAAAAAGCAAGCCGGCCCAGCATTCCGATCGTCCAGATGCGACCGATTCCATGCCGCTTCGCGCGATGTCTCCTGTTCGGACCGTTGTGCGCTTACGTCCTCGTCAACCCCATTCCGAGGACGTCCGCCGTGCCGCACCGCCCTGCTTCCCGCCGTTTCTGGCGACATCTGTCCTGGCTCGCCCTGCTGCTGGTGCCGGCTGCCGAGGCGGCCACACGCGTCTGGCCTTCGGCGATCTGTAATGCCACCTTGCAGGCCTGCATCGACGGCGCCGCCGTGGGCGACCGGGTCGAGATCGACTGGCTGGCGCCGATCGAGGAGGACATCACGCTGAGTCGCGGCCTGACGCTGACGGCCGCGGGTCAGCGCGTCCGCTTCGCCGGTGGCCGCTCGGTGACCGGCCTGCTCGGCAGCGGCGGCAGCGGCGCGGTGACGATCAGCCGCATCGACATCACCGATGCCGAGCTCAGTCTGCGCAAGGCCGGTGCGGGCCTGGCGATCTTCGTCGTCGACGACGTCGGGGTCGAGCGCAGCCCGGCCGGCGGCAACGGCCGGATCGCGGTGACCGCCGACAGCGGCGGTACCGTCAGCGCCACGCTCAACCGCAATCGCGTGCGCGGCCTGCCAGCGTCGCTCAACGACGGTCTGCTGCAGCTGACCGCCAGCGGCGGTTCGCTGGACGCCGTGGTGACCAGCAATACGCTGACGCGCAACGCGGACCCGCTGGCGCAAGGGGCGGCGGTATTCGTCGACGTCCATGCGATCGGCGGCCAGCCCGGTGAGGCGACGGTACGCGTGCAGGGCAATACCGCCGAAGGCGCGTTCGGACGCGGCGCCTACACGTTCAGCGAAGGTCTGTTCAGCAGCACGGCCTCGACCTTGCGGGTGTTCGCGATCAGCAACACGGCCACCGGCAGCGCACCGGCGGCCAGCACCGGCATCAGCCTGATCGCCGGCAGCGGCACGGTCGATGCCTACGTCTTCAACAACACGCTGGCCGGCGTGCGCAACGGCATCTCGGCGACCGTATGGGACTCGGGCACTGCCGCGGCGCGCATCAACGGCTCGATCCGCAACAATCTGATCCAGGCGTCCGAGCGCGGCCTGATCGCGGGCGCCACGCTGACGCCCTCGCTCGACAACGATTACAACCTGATCGAAGCGCCAGCCAATCAGGCAACGCCTGGCCCCAACACGCTGGCCGGCCCGGCGCGGCTGGTCGCCCGCCACGCACCCCGGCTGCGGCCCGGCTCACCGGCGATCGACGCCGGCGACGGTATCGGCCTGGCCAATATGATCGTCGATGCCGGCCTGCCGCCGCTCGACGCGGACGGCCTGCGCCGCGTCAAGGGCAGTCGCGTCGACGTCGGAGCCTATGAATGGGGTGATCTGGGCGTGCGCCATGCTGCGACGCTCGACAACATCCAGAGCAACTGGTCCCTGATCGGCGCCCCGCTCGGCACGCCGTTCACAGCGGAACTGCAGGCCACGCGCGTCTACAACTACGGCGCACGCACGGTCGCGCCGTTCGGCCTGTACTACACGGCCGGCACCTGGACGCTCTACAACGAGTCGGTCGCGCCGGTCCTGCCGGGCCTGCTCTGGAACGTGTGGTCACCGGCGGGCGGCGCGGGGCGTTTCGTGCACACGACCACGCCGGCCAACACCACGGCCTGGCGCACGCAGATCGACAACGGCGCGGCCAACGGCCAGCCGGAGCGGATCATGCTGGTCGCGCACAACTGGACGGCCTCACCGCTGCCGAACTACGTCGACCATCCGCTCGGCGTCTACTACGCCGGATCCGGTGCCGCCGGGCGCTGGCACATCGCCAATCTCGACCAGGTCGCGCTGCCGCTGAGCTCGGCATTCAACGTCTACTCCCAGCCGCCGAGCCCGAACGCGTTCCGCGTCGCCGCGATACCGGGCCGGCAGCTCGTCGTGCTCGATCATCCGCTGCTCAACGGCATCCGCTGCGCGACTGCGCAGGTCACGCGCGTCACCTCGGCCACGAATCCGGGCCCGGCCGGCGGTTTCGACCTGGATTACGGCCTCGTCGACGGCCGCTGGGGCATCTTCTCGCCGACGCCGTGGCCGGCCGACACCGCATTCAACGTCGTCGTCGATCCGGCCCAGGTGTTCGAATGCACGGACCGGATCCATGCGGACGACTTCGAATGAGCCGGTCGCGCGCGGCGCGTTCGGATCACGTGGACGACAGGCGGGCGCCTTCGTCCGGTTGCTGCAGCTCGGACGGCGGTATGTTGAGCCACTCGCCGCCGGACACGATGCGGAAATCGGGCAGTCCGCCCTCTTCGGACAGACGCTTGAGCGACCACAGGATCGCCCACGCCGTACGTGCGGCGCGGTGCTCGCTGCCGCCGCTGTCCACGTGCAGTTCGTACCAAAGGAAGCCCTTGGGCGAGTTGGCGGCGACCTCCCACCGATAACTCAGGCCCTCCTCGCGGATCAGGTCGTCGAGGTCTTTGACTTGGTCGCAGACTTCGACGACGGCCATACATCGCCACAGCGCAGGGGTTGGGATCATCATCGCCTTCTTCCGATTGACCCGAAAGGTCGCGTTCGGGGGAAATAGTCGCTGCCGCGTACGAGTAGTAGCCGGTGCACAGGCCCTGAAGCGGGCAACCTTCCTGATCATCAGGAGGGTTGCTCGTAACGCGCGAGACAGGCGAGAAGCAGTTGCAGCATGCGCCCGGAGGCGTAAATTTCCGTTACCGCAACGCCCGCAATACGTGACCGTACTCACGTTGTGCGACATCTGTCATGCCGGGCCTTGCGGCAGTCATGCGCGAGCAGGGGGCGATGAGCGATCCTGGCCGTCTGACAACGGCGGAGCGGTGATGATGGCGGAGTCGAATGCCGAGAGCCGCTGCGGGCGCAATGGCTGCGGCTGCCTGGTCGACGACGGCCAGACCTATTGCAGCCCGCACTGCGCGAACGCCACCGCGAACGCGCCGCTCGGAGCAGTCGACGACCGCTGCGAATGCGGACACGGCGGTTGCGATCATCAGCATGCGGCGACCGCCGACCTTGCGGCGGTCTTCGCGGCCGCCGACGAGCGCGAGCCGTGAGCGGGCGGCCCGGCCGCGCGGCACGGCCGCCAGCCGTGCGTAGCGGCCGCCTCGGTCCTTCCCGCTCGCTGCCGCGCAGGCAGCCTCGCACGAGGCATGCAGGCCGCGCTGATCGCTGAAGCCCAGCGGGAACGCGTTCGGCGCAGCCCGCCAGACGACGATGTAGCCGCTCTGGCGCTCCGGCTCTAAATCCCGAATCGATCGCGACAGGTCGAGCATGTCCAGATGGGCCGGCGCGCGCCGGTCGGCCGCCCGGTCGCCGGAGCCGACCTCGACGCGCCGCTTGGCGAGGCGGCCGTCGGCGCGGGTGATCGCCGACAGGCAGGTCGCCGCAGGCTCGGCCGCGGCCGTGTCGGCAGCGGCGGCCATCGCCGGTTTCAGCAGCGGCGTAAGCGCCGGCGTGGCGGTCAGGAAGGCGCAGACGGGCATCGGACAGTCGAGCCGCGGCCACCGGCAACGCCAGTCGCGCTCGGCCGCCCGCCCGGGATCACGGGGTGTCGGCAATGCCGATCCGCGCGCTGCGCGCCAGGTAGCGCGCCACCTCCGCATCCGGCGCTGCCGGCGCGGGTCCGCCGAGATACCGATGCAGCATCTGTTCGGTCAGGTACAGCCATGCCTCGCGCGCGACCGGATCCTCCAGCGCATGGCCGGCGTCGGGATCGACGTAGAGTGCGACGTCCTTGCCGAGCCGCTTCAGCTGCGCGGCGTACTCGACGACGCCGCGCAACGCGACGCGACGGTCCTCGCCGCCGGCGAACAGCAGCACCGGCCGCGTCAGGCGCGCGGCGTTCGCGAGCGGCGACTGGTCCGAGAGACGCTGCAGCAGCGCCTCGTCGGCGAGTTCCAGATCGACCTGGCGCAGCCAGGCCTCGAAGCCGATGTATTGGGCCAGCGCACGCGCCTCGCGGCTGCGCGCGACCCAGCGCAGCGTCCAGCCGAAGTCCGGCGGCGGCACGCCGGCGATCGCGACGCGGAACAGGTCCGGCGTGCCGGTCACGCCGAGCAGGGCCGTGTAGCCGCCGAACGACGCGCCGACGATGCCGACGCGGGCCGGATCGCCGATGCCGCGTGCGAGCAGCTGGCGCGTGCCCTCGACGACGTCCTGCTGGACGCGCCCGTCACCGAAGTCGCCGCGCGCGGCGAGCAGATAGCCGCGTCCGTGGCCGGTCGAGCCGCGAAAGTTCGGCTCGAACACCGCATAGCCGCGATCGGCCAGAAACTGGACGAAGCCGCTGTAGTCGCGGCCGCTCCGAGCCCAGGGACCGCCGTGAGGATGGACCAGCAGCGGTGCGCGCGCCGCATCGATGCCGGCCGGCAGGGTCAGGAAGCCGTGCAGGCGCAAGCCGTCCGACGCGGTCCACGCAACCGGAGTCTTCGCCGCGAGCGTGTCCTCGGCCGGCCACGGCACGGCGGCGCCGATCGCCGCACCGCCGCGTGCGGGACGCGGCGCCTCGTCGAGGATGCGCCGCAGTATGCCGGTCGCCGGGTCGTAGAGATGCCAGCGCGTGTCGGGCAGCGTGCTGGCGCGCTCGCCGACCAGCCAGCGCGCCGCCCCGATCGTGACGGCGAGTTCGCGCTGCGGCAGCCGCGCCTGCAGCGCCGCCAGCGGGACCGCCGCGGCAGCGGCGAGCGCATAGTCGGCCGGTGCGACGCTGCGATAGCTGGCGATCAGCGGACGGCCGTCGAGCGGGTCGAGCGCCACCGCGTCCAGATCGGCCTGGTCGAGTGGATCCTCGTGGACCACGCGGCGCGTGCCGTCCGGCGACAGCGCGAGCAGGCCGACCCGATCGATGCCGAGATCGCCGCGCATCCACAACGTGCCGTCGGCGCCGACGCGCGGCAGCAGCGTGCAGCGCTGCAGCGGATCGCAGTGCGCGACCTCGTGCCAGCCGCCGGTGCCGGCGTGCAGGATCGCCAGGCGCTCGCCGTCTACGCGCTGCAGATACGCCAGCGTGCCGTCGGCCGCGAACGCGGCATCGGTCACCTGCTGCGCGCCCTCGTACAGCACGGTGCGTCCACCCTGCCCGTCCACGCGCAGGAGGCGCCAGCCGCGCGGCGCAGCAGCGGCGGTCGCCTGCGTGCGCTCGACCACGAGCACGGCTGCCGGATGGACCGGATCGACCGCGAGCAGGCTGCGCTCGTCGGCGCCGCCGAGCGGCGTCAGCAGGCGGCCGACGCCGTCGATCGGCAGCACGAACAGCGCGCGCTCGGACACCAGCAGCAATTGTCCGTCGCGCGTCCACCGCAGCTGTTCGGCGTCGGTCGCCGGCAGCAGGCGCCGCGGCGCGTCGGCATCGGTCGGCATCGCCCAGACGCTGCGCGTGCGACCGTCGTCGAGCAGCCAGGCGACATGACGGCCGTCCGGCGCCAGTGCGACGCCGCGCAGCCGCGAGCGCAGCAGGAACGTGCTGCGCGGGCGCGGCGCGGTTTGCGCGCGCTGCCGCGCCGCGGCGGCGGCGGCCTGCAGCGCGGCATCGGCCGGTTCGGTCGCGGCCGCGACGGACGGCACGGCGACGGCGACGGCCACGGCCACGGCCACGGCCACGGCCACGGCCACGGACACCAGCGCCAGCGCCAGCGCCAGCAGGCCGGCCAGGATCAGACGGACACCATGCATGAGACCTCCGGAGACGACGGGCGGGCGAGATCGCATCGACGCGGCGATGCGCGGCTGCGATCAGGCCGGCGCGACATGCGGCGCCGCTGCCGCGTCGGGCCGCTCGTGCGGCCGGTACAACAGCCAGAGCGCGACCAGCGCCGGAACGCCGATGACCGCGCAGGCGAGCAGCCAGCCGATGCGTGCCGCCGGCGACAAGGCACGATCGCGCAACAGCACGGCGCCGGCGAACACGGACAACACGGACAGCGCGACGGCCAGCGCGACGATCGACGCGGAATCGGCGCGGCCTCGGTGGCCTGGAACGGATCCGGCACGGCCGGGCGCTCGGCCGCCGCGGTGCGCAGCGCGTACAGAGCCGGCGAGAACCACCAGCTGCGGTAGCGATACAGCGCCGGAAAGTCCGGCGCGATCGTGCGGCGCGCGACCGTGCGGACGCGGCCGCCGTCGTCGACCGCCAGCACGACCTGGTACGGCAGCGCGCCGTGCGGACGGCTCTGCTGCGCCGTGAACGCGAACGAGACCAGATAGCCGTCGACGCGCTCGACCAGGTCGATCGCAGCGAGATCGCCGTAGGCGCCCGGCAGCGCGATGCGCAGACGCGGCGTCAGCACGATCGTGGCATCGGCGGCATCGCGCCCGTCGTAGACGTACAGATGCTGCGTACCGAGCGCGGCGACCGCGTCGCCGAGCGGCTGCACGCCGGCCAGCGGCTCGCCCGCGTCCAGGCGCAGCCGCGGCGACACGCGGCCGGTCTCGCTGCCGTACTGGTACAGCGTGTCGCCGGCGATCAGCAGCGCGTCGC
This sequence comes from Dokdonella sp., assembly GCA_024707225.1. GTDB lineage: Bacteria > Pseudomonadota > Gammaproteobacteria > Xanthomonadales > Rhodanobacteraceae > Dokdonella. The sequence continues at coordinate 666,942 of JANQAE010000004.1, forward strand.
CGCGCGGCAGGCCCGGCAGCGTACCGGCCGGCAGCGCCGGTGCCGCGAACGGTGCGGCATCGCCGCCGACGCCGAGCTCGCCGACGCGGCTGCCGTCGGTCAGCCGATAGCCTTCCAGGCGCATGCGGTCGTGACTGAAAACCCAGCGCACGCGGCGTTCCGCATCGTCCAGTTCCATCGGCGCGCGATTGGTCAGCGCCTGCCGCGGCAGCACGCGGTCGATCTGGCCGCCGACCGAGAGCACGTCGGCGAGCGCGACCTGCTCGCGCCAGAGCGCGGCCTGCGGATCGTCGCTGGCGGCCAGCCCGGCCAGCAGGCGCTGGCGGCCGTCCATGCGGTCGGTCTCGATCGCGCCGCCGGCCGGTGCGGTCACGGCGTTGAGCGGATGCGAGCCCTGCACGATCCACAGCATCTCGAGCGCGAAGCACAGCACCAGGAACGCCACGTAGACGCCGAGCTGCAGCGGCAGCGCCAGCGCGGCGACCGCGAGCGGCCGGCGCGGCGGCGCCTCGAGGTCGGGCTTGAACACGATCAGCACCAGCGCCGCCAGCCAGGCCACCACGAGCACCTGCATCGCGATCGCCGCCGCGCCGCTGGCCTGGCCGGTCAGCCAGATCAGCGGCAGCACGAGCGCGGCCAGCGCGGCCCGGCGCAGGCCCAGCACCGCGTACGAACCGGCCAGATACAGCCCGCACGCGATCAGCCACGCCGCGACCGGCAGCAGCCAGTGGCGCACGTCGACGACGCGCGCGGTCAGCAGCGCCTGGCCGGCCGCGGTCAGCAGCAGCGGCAGGCCGATGCCGGCCAGCAGCAGCACCGCGCCGGCACCATGCAGGGCGAGCGCGATCCGCCACGGCGCCAGCGGCCGGTGCAGCAGCTGCAGCCAGGTCGCAGGTCGCCGGTAGGTCGCGATCTGATAGAGACCGAGCAGCAGGCCGCTGAGCGCGTAGACGCAGCCGAACACGCGATAGACGAGCAGCGGTTGCTGAGCGAGATCGACCAGGCGCGCGAGAAACACCAGCACGCCCAGATGCGCCAGTGCATACGCCGCGGTCCACAGGCGCAGGCGCAGCAGTTCGGCTTTGAACAGATCCCACATGATCGCTGATCTCCGTTGCGCGGGCCGCTCAGGCGGCGGCCGGCGCGGCATGGTTCTTGGCAAGGAAGCCGTTGACCGCGCGGTCGAGGCTGACCGGCATGCACTGCACCGAGCGCGCGCCGCAGCCGCGCAGGAAGTCGCCGAAGGTTTCGTCCTGGTCGAGCACCAGGTAGTGATGCAGGCCGTCCAGGCGCTGCAGTTGCAGCAGGCCCGGCACGCCGGCCGGCTGCGGCCCCTTGAACGGCACGTCGGCGACCCAGTGGGTGACGCGCGCGCAGAAGTCCTCCGGCGCGGACATATGGGCGAGGCGGCCGTGCTCGAGAATCACGAGATTGTCGGCGACGCGCTCGATCTCCTCCATCTGGTGCGAGCAGTAGATCACCGTGCAGCGCGCCGCGGCGCTCGAATACATCAGCGATTCGAGGAACGCGCGCTTGGCGACCACGTCGAGCCCGAGCGTCGGCTCGTCGAGCACCAGCAGCTCCGGCGACTGCGCCAGGGCCAGCGCCAGGTTGAGGCCGGCGCGCTCGCCGCGCGAGAGCTGGCCGACCCTCTGCTCGGGCAGCACGTGATAGTGGCCGATCACCTCGGCGAAGGCGCCTTCGTTCCAACGCGCGTAGAGCCGGCGCTGCATGCGCACGACCGCCTCGACGCGGACCCAGGCCGGCAGCGTGTGCTCCTCGTTGACGAAGCCGATGCGGCCACGATCGGCCGGCGTCAGGCAGCGGCTGTCGCGGCCGAGGATGCACGCGCTGCCGGCGGTCGGCGGCGTGAAGCCGAGCAGCACGCGGAACAGCGTCGACTTGCCGGCGCCGTTGGCGCCGACGATCGCGTGGATGCGTCCGCGCGGAATCGCCAGATCCAGGCCGTCGAGCGCCCACTTGCGCCCGTAGCGCTTGCGCAGCGCCGTGGTTTCGATCACGTATTCGGATTCGGACATGCCGATCGCTCCGTCGGTAAGGCTGTGGGTCAGGCGCGCTTGCGCGGCACCAGCGCGCCGAGCGCGCGCAGCAGGCGCGCCTGGATCGTCGCGGGCGGATAGTCGAGCGGGACGACCTCGTGCACGAAGCGGTCGACCGCCTCGTCCAGGCGCCGCGCGCGCTCGGCGTCGCTGAGGCGCTGGCGCGGCGGCGCGACGTAGAGGCCCAGTCCCTGGCGCGACTCGAGCCAGCCCTCGGCGGTCAGCTCGGCATAGGCCTTGGCGACCGTGTTCGGATTGACGGTCAGCTGCTGGGCCAGGCCGCGTACGCTCGGCAGCTGGTCGCCGGGTTCGAGCTCGCCGGTGGCGATCTTCATGCGCACGGCCTCGACGATCTGGCGGCCGATCGGACGCGGATCGCCGGTGGCGATCTGGATCATCAACGCACGGGTCCGGGCCATCGTCTCGCCTCGCTCGGTCAACTGTACTAATTGAAATGGTACAGCTAATACGGTGGCTGCTGTCAACTGCCCGGCGCAGCACGGCCTCGGCTCGTCCCGTTGCGCTTGTCGACCCGCTCGGCGGCTGCGCAGGATCGACGCTCGCCGCGACGCCGCGTCGCACCGCCCGCCCGCTTCCGCCAGGAGATCGCCCATGCCACTGGATCGACGTCGTTTTCTTCAACGCGGTGCCGCGCTGCTCGGCGCCGCCGCGCTCGCGCCGGTTCTGGCGCCGGCCCGCGCGGCCGGCCCGACGCTGGCGGTGCCGGTCGGCCGGCCGCTGCGCATCCTCGTGCTCGGCGGCACGCGCTATCTCGGGCCGGCGGTCGTCGAGTCCGCGCTGTCTCGCGGCCATGCGGTCACGCTGTTCAACCGCGGCAAGACCGCACCGCACCTGTTTCCCGGCGTGACACGTCTGCGCGGCAACCGCTATCCGGATCGCGACGGCGGCCTGTCCGCGCTCCAGGGCGGCCGCTGGGATCTGGTGATCGATCTGTGCGCGTACTACCCGCGCCTGGTCGAGGCCTCGGCGCGACTGCTCGCCGAGCGCACCGGCCGCTATCTGATGGTGTCGAGCATCAGCGTCTACCGCGACCTCAAGCGCGAGCACTCGGACGAGACCGCGCCGGTGCTGCCGCTGGCCGAGACGTTCGAGGAGCTGCCCGATCTGTACGAGAACGACTGGAAGACCTACGGCGGACGCAAGGCCGCCAACGAGGCGATCGTGCAGCGCGTGTTCGGCGAGCGCGCGACGATCCTGCGGCCGTGCTCGATCTGCGGCGGCGGCAACAATGACGGCAGCGGCGCCTACTGGCCGGCGCGCCTGCATCGCGGCGGCCGCGTGCTGCTGCCCGGCGACGGCAGCGATCCGACCCAGCTGATCGACGTGCGCGATCTGGCCGACTTCGCGGTGCTGGCCGGCGAGCGCGGCCTGGCCGGCGCCTACAACGTGGTCGGCCCGGCCGAACGGCTGACCACGCGCGACTACATCGCCGCGGCCGGCCGCGTCGTCGGCAGCCGCGCCGAGGTGGTCTGGAAAGGCGATTTTCCGCGCGAGATGTTCGGGCTGCCGCTGGTGCCGCCGTATTCGGCCGTGCCCGGCTTCGCGACGATGAGCAACGCCCGGGCGCGCGCGGCCGGGCTGCGCTTCCGTCCGCTCGAGGACACGCTGCGCAGCAACTGGCTGGACCATCGCGCGCAGCGCGGCGACGCGTTCGATTTCGCTGCGGCCGGCATCGGTCTCAGCGCCGAGCAGGAAGCGGCGCTGCTGAGCGGCTGAGCGCGGCCGCGACGTCGATCCGGCCGGATCCCTCCGCGATCGCCGCGCGCAGCCTCGCGGCACGGCTGCGCTGGTCGGCACCGGCACGCGCATCGGGCCCGTCGACGCGGTCGAGCCAGGCGGACGCGGCGGCGCGGTCGCCGTTGCGCCGATGCCAGTCGGCCAGCGCGAGCGCCGTGTACGGCGCCTGCAGCAGGCCCGGATCGTCCTTGGCGGCCCAGCCGGCCGCGGCGGCGTCGAGCAAGGCGCGCGCCTCGGCGCCGGCCTCGCCGCGGTCGATCAGATTCTGCGCGAGCGCGGTCTTGGCCTGCAGCACGCGCGGATCGTCGGCCTCGTAGCGCACCGCGATCGCATCGTGCGCCTCGCGCAGCGCTATGCGTGCCGTCTCGTAGCGTCCGACACGCGCCTCGTGCTCGCCGATCGCGAGCAGCACCGCGGCGTACTCGCCGCTGTCGGCGCCGTTGAGGCGTGCCTGCGCCACGCGCGCGGCGTCCAGGCGCTGCCGCGCCTCGGCATGGCGGCCGGCCGCGTCGAGGATCGGCGCGAGGCGCAGCAGATACAGGGCCGCGAACGGGCCCTGCCCGCCTTCGAGCCGATCGGCCATCGCGAGGCTGGCCTCGGCCGTTTCGATCGCGCGCGCGTGCGCGCCGGCCTGGCCGAGCACCTGCGCATAGCGGCTCATCCGCTGCGCGCGCGACAGCGAATCGCCCGGCGGCAGCTCGGCGATGCCGGCCTCGCAATCGGCGAGCGCGGCCGCGGCCTCGCCGCGCGCGGCGCGGATGAAGCACAGATTGTGCAAGGCCGCGCCGATCCGGTTGTCGCCGCCGCGCGGCAGCGCCTGGTTCATCGTCAGCGAGATCTGCGCGGCCTGCTGCGCGGCCGCCAGCTGCCCGCCGCGGTTCAGCGCCAGCGACAGCACCATCCAGGCGTTGGCGATCGCCTGCGAGCCGGGCGGCGTCAGGCGCTCGGCCAGGGCCAGCGAGTCGCGCGCCGCGCGCTCGGCGTCGCGCGCCGGGAACTCGCCGTTGGCCATGATGTTGGCGAGCGCCGACAGCGCGCGCGCGGCCGCCAGCGGCTGATCGACGGCCGGGTCGAGGTTGAGGTCGGCCGCCTCGCGCATCAGCGCGGCGGCGGTCGCGTTGGCGTTCATGTGGCGATAGGCGTTGCCGACCGCTTCGAGCAGGCGCGCACGGATCCGCGGCTGGTCGGCCAGCTCGGTCGCGATGCGCGCGGTGCCGGCGTCGAGCACGTCGCGCGCGCTCAGGTCCGCGCGCAGGCCGACGTGGAGATTGGAATCGGCCGCGGCGAACACCGAGACCAGGAATTCGGCGACGCGATCGGAGATCTGCGCCTGCAGTCGCGCCTCGTGCTCGGCCTGCAGCGTGCGCGCGGTGAAGCCGACTGCGGCAGTGGTCGCGATCAGCGCGGCCGCGATCGCCCAGCGGTTGCGCGTCAGATAGCGCTGCGCGCGGTAGCCCCACTGGCCGCGCCGCGCGAACACCGGCCGTGCGGCCAGATAGCGGCGCAGGTCCGCGGCCAGTTCGGCGACCGACGCGTAGCGCTGCGCCGGCTCGCGCCGCATCGCCTTGAGCACGATCGCGTCCAGATCGGCCGGCAGCCGCCCTCGCGCGCCGGGCGCGCGCGAGGGCGGCGGAAACGTGCCGGCGACGATCGCGTTGGCGCGCGTGAGCTCGGTGTCCAGATGATCGAACGGCCGTACACCGGCGACCAGCTCGTACAGCACGACGCCGAGCGAGTAGACGTCGGTGGCGGTGCCGAGCGGCTGGCCCTGAATCTGCTCGGGACTCGCGTAGGCCGGCGTCATCGCGCGCTGCACGGTCGTGGCCGGTGCGAGGGCCGCATCGCGGTCGAGCAGGCGCGCGATGCCGAAATCGAGCAGCTTGGGCACGCCGTCGGCGCCGACCAGCACGTTGGCCGGCTTCAGATCGCGATGGATCACCAGCTGCGCATGGGCGTACTCGACCGCGCCGCAGATCCGCACGAACAGCTCGATGCGCTCGCGCATCGGGCGCTCGCGCGCGGCGTTCCAGCGGTCCAGCGGCTGGCCGTCGACGACTTCCATCGCCAGGAACGGGTGGCCGTCGGCATCGACGCCGGCGTCGATCAGATGCGCGATGTTCGGATGCTGCAGCGAGGCCAGGATGCGGCCCTCGGCGAGAAAGCGCGCCAGTTCGGCCGGGCTCGGCGCGTCCAGCGCGCGCAGACGCTTCAGCGCGACGCGCTGCTGTGGGCCGCCGTCGTCGCGCTCGGCCAGCCAGACCTGGCCCATGCCGCCGGCGCCGAGCCGCTCGAGCAGCCGGTAGCGATGCGGTGCGGCGGACTCGATGCGGGCCTGCGCGAACAGCGCGCGCCCCGGATCGGCGAATCCGGCCAGCGCATCGTCGGCGCCCTCGTCCTCGGCCGCCGCGATCAGCCAGTCGACCTCGCGCCGCAGCGCCGCATCCCCGCCGCAGGCCGCGGCCAGGCGGCCGGCGCGCTCGGCCGGCGGACCGTCGAGCAGATCGTGCGCGATCGCCTGCGCCCGCCGGTAGCGCTCGGCCGCCGGCTCGCTCATCGCGGCGGCTCCGCTGCACGGCGACGGCGCAGCGGCGAAGGCCGCGCGGACGCGGCGGACGGTCGGGAACGCGGATCGGATCGCACGCGGCGAGCATAGCAGCGGCCCGTCGGCGCCCGCGCGCGCAGCGGCGTCATCGGCCTGCGGCACGCCACGAAGCGCCGGCTCCGGCGCTCTCGCCCTCGACCTCGCGACGCGCATCGATGATCCGCGCCGCGACGGCTTGCCGCGTAGGAGACACACGCCGCTGGGCGACACGAACGACGAGGTGGATATGAGCGGACTGCATTCCGAGCGACGCGCGGCCGCGCTGGCGGGCGCGCTGGTGCTGATGCTGACGGCCGGCGCGGCGCCGGGCCATGCCTGCGAGGCCGGCAGCGTCTGCGGCGCCGATGGCGGCGACGGCGGCGTGCCGTCGAGCGATCGCCACACCGGCGGCGCAGGCGGACTCGCCGGCAGCGCGACGCGGCCGAACGGCGGCGGCGCCGGCGGCAGCGCCGGCACCGTGCCGAACACGCCCGGCAATCCCGGCGATGCCGGCGGGAATCCGGGCACGACCGTCATGAGCGGCGGCGGTGCCGGCGGCGTCAATACCAGCACGACCACGATCCCCGGCACGCTCGCGCGCGGCGGCGCCGGCGGCATCAATGCGCCGGCGCCGGGCGAGTACGCCGGGCGCGGCGGTGCGGGACCGGACATCGGCAACAGCGGCTTCTTCGGCGGAGCCGGCGGCGGTGGCGGGGCCGGTGGCGGGGCCTACAACGACGGCAGCGGCGGCGGCGGCGGCGGCGGGGGCAGCGGCGGCGGCGGCGGGCCCGATGCCGGCGGCGGGGGCGGCGGTGGCGGGGGTGGCGGCGCACCGGGCGCGGTGATCGACGCCGACGGCGTGCTCGACACGCCGGTCGTCGGCGGCCGCGGCGGTCACGGCGGCGCGACCGGTCCATACATCACCGGGGGCGGCGGCGGCGGCGGCGGCGGTGCCGGCCTCGTGCTGCACGGGGGCGCCACGCTGACGCTGACCGCCACGCTGACCGGCGGCGCCGGCGGCCTGGCCGGCCTCGACACCTCGATCTTCCACCTCTCCGACGGCGGCGGCGGGGGCGGCGGCGCCGGCGCGGTCGTCGCCGGCGCGATGCTGATCAACCGCGGCGAGATCGCCGGCGGCGACGGCACCGGCGGCCGCCGGCCCGAGCTGGCCGGCACCGGCGGGGCCGGCGTGGTCGCGCTCGGCGACGCCACCCTGGTCAGTTCCGGCGGCATCGCGCCGGGCGTGCAGGCGCCGGCCGGCGGCGCGCCGCTGGTATCGGCGGCGGTCGAGCTGTTCGGCGGCGGCAACCGCCTGGTGATCGAGCCGGGCGCACGCTTCGACGGGGCCGTGATCGCGGTCGCCGCGTCGGATCCGGACCTGCTCGCGCTCGGCGGCGACGGCGCGGCCGCGTTCGACGTCGGCCAGCTCAGCGCGCTCGACCCGCGCAGCACGGCGCCGTTTCGCGGCTTCGGCGCGTTCGCCAAGCAGGGCGCGGGCCGCTGGACGCTGACCGGCACGGCGCTCGGCGCGGCCTGGGGCGTCGCCCAGCACTGGACCGTCGAGGACGGCGAGCTGGTCGCCAATGCGCAACCGGCGGCGGTCGGCCCCGGCACGGCCGGCTCGATCGGCGTGCGCACCGGCGCGACGCTGGCCGGTACCGGTACGGCCGGTGCCGTCACGGTCGATGCCGGCGGCACGCTGGCGCCCGGCGACGAGGCGGCGCCGCTCGGCACGCTCGCCGTGCGCGGCGACGTCGCGCTGCCGCCGGGCGCCGTGCTGGCGATCGGCAGCGACGGCAGCGGCGCCTGCGCGGCCGTGGCGGCCTCGGGCGTGATCGCGCTCGGCGGCACGCTCCAGGTCCGCTTCGACGGCAAGCCGATGCTCGGCGCCAGTTGCACGATCGCGACGGCCGCGAGCGTCACCGGGCGCTTCACGAAGGTGATCGCGACGCCGTCGATCGGCATCGTCGGCTACCACGCCCAGCACGTGACGTTCACGGTGATCGGCGACGACCGCCTGTTCGCCGACGACTTCGAGTGAGCGCCCGGCCGCTGCGCGGCGGCCGCACGCTCATTCCAGCTCGCGCTGCAACCACGCGCGCGCCATGCGCCAGTCGCGCACGACCGTGGGCCGCGCGACCGCCAAGACCGCGGCGATCTCGTCGAGCTCGAGCCCGGCGAAGAACTTGAGCTCGACCACGCGCGCCTGGCGCGGGCTCAGCGTGGCCAGCCGCTCCAGCGCCGCATCGAGTCCGATCAGATCGGCCTCGGCGGCCGGCACGTCGATCTCGTCGATCTGCAGGCGCTGCTCCGACGGCGGCCGCTTGCCGGCCTGGCGCATCCGCGCATAGTCGACCAGCACGCGCCGCATCGCCTGCGCCGCCAGCGCGGCCAGCTGCGCGCGGTTGCCCGGATCGACGTTGCGCTGGCCGAGCAGGCGCAGGCAGACCTCGTTGACCAGGGCCGTGGTCTGCAGCGTATGGTCGGCGCGCTCGCCGCGCAGCGCGCGCGCGGCCAGCGTCTTGAGCTCGGCGTAGAGCAGCGGCGTGATGCGCTCGGCCGTGCCGGCGTCGCCGCTGCGGGCGAGCAGATCGCGGATGCTGTCTTCCGAGAGGGGCTGGGACATCGATCGGACGCGCGTATGCCGGCCCGCAGCATAGCAATCCGCCGCGACCGGCTGCGTCGAGCAGGTCGCGCTGCGCGCCATGGCGGCCGCCGTGGCGTGCGCGCCGGACCGGCCGCACCGGGCCGCTCGTGAAACCTTTATTTTCACTTTCATGAAACCGATACTTGCATCGCCGCGCCGCTGACGGCACAGTGACGCGGAGGCCTGCCGGACCGCAGCCTCGCCGCGACACAGGTATCGAAGAGCCATGGAGACGATCCGCTTCGGCGACTACCAGCTCGACCCCGCGCTGCGCGAACTATGGCATCGCGACGAGCGCGTGGCGCTGCCGCCGCGCGCGTTCGACTGCCTGGCCTACCTGATCGACCAGCGCGGCCGCGCGATCGGCCGCGACGAGCTGATCGCCGCGGTCTGGGGCCGCGTCGACGCGACCGACAACCTGGTCGACCAGATCATCCTGCGCTGCCGCCGCGCGATCGGCGACACCGGACCGCAGCGCTACGCGATCCGCACGGTGCCGCGCTTCGGCTACGCCTGGATCGCCGAGGTCAGCGCGCCGCCGTCGAGCGCGGCGGCGCCCGCCGGCCTGCCGCCCGCGCACCCATCCGCGCCGGCTTCCACGCGGCCGCGGCGACGCCGCACGCAGGCCGCGATGCTGCTGCGCACGCTGCGCCGGATCGCCATGCCCGGACCGGCACGGCGCTGGCCGGCCGCGCTGCTGGCCAGCCTCGGGCTGCTGATCGGCGGCGGCACGCCGCTGCCGTCGGCGCCGCGTGCGGCGATCGAGCCGAAGGCGATCGTGCTGCCGGTGCAGTTCGCGCCCGGCCACGGCCAGGCCTGGATGCGGCTGGGCCTGATGGACGCGATCGCCGAACGGCTGCGCGCAGCCGGTCTGCCGGTGCTGCCGAGCGACAACGTCGTCGCGCTGGCGCGCCGCTACGATCCGGACGACATCGCCGAGGCCGCCGTCGCCGACGCGCTGGCGGCCGCGGTCGCGCCGTCGTGGATCTTCGGCGTGCACGCCGAGCCGGCCGATCAGGGCTGGACGGTCCGCGTGCGCGGCCTGTACGGCCCCGAGCCGCGTCCGGCCGGCCACGGCAGCGCGGCCGATCCGCTCGCGGCGGCGTATCTGGCCGCCGACGATCTGGCGCACCGGCTCGCGCTGGCGCCGCCGGCGGCCGCGACCGGCAGCGACGCGCACGACCGCGCGCGCCTGCTGCAGCAGGTCAAGGCGGCGGCCTGGGCCGAACAGCACGACCACGCGCGTACGCTGCTGCAGGCCGCCGCGCCCGGCACGGCGCGGCGCTCGAGGTGCGCTACTGGCATGCCGAGATCGATCATCTGGCCGGCCATGCGCAGCGCGCGCAGGCGGCGTTCGAAGCGCTGCTGGCCGAGCCGCGGCTCGCGCTCGATCCGGTGCTGCACGCCAAGGTCCGCCATGGCCTCGGCTACACCTGCGTGCGGCTGGCCGATTTCGAGGCCGCCGAGCGCCACTTCGACGCGGCCGTGCGCGGCCTCGACGGCGTCGCCGGCGGCGAGGCGCGCAACCAGCTCGGCGTCGCCTTGAGCGGACGCGGCCAGGCCCGCGCGTGGCTGCGCCGCTACGGCGAGGCCGAGGACGACTACGTGCGCGCGCGCATCGCGCTCGAGAGCAGCGGCGATCAGCTCGCGCTGGCCCAGCTCGACAACAACCTCGGCGTGCTCGACGAGCTGCGCGGCCGACCGGCCGAGGCGCTGCCGTACTTCCGCCGCGCCGCCGAACGCGCCGCGGCGTTCCATGCGCTGCAGCCCGAACTCGGCGCGCGGATCAACCTCGCCGGCAGCCTGCTCGGCCTGCTCGAACCGGGCCGCCGCGCTGGCGCAGGAGCCGCGCATCGCGAGCCTGCTCGAACGCATCGGCCATGCCGGCACGCGCGAGCTCGTCAACGCCAATCGCGTGCAGGTGCTGACCGCCAACGGCCGCCTGCGCGAGGCCGGCACGCTGCTCGAAGACCTGCGCCTGCGCCCGGCCGAAGGACGCAGCGCGGCGATGGACGCGTGGATGCGCATCGTCGCGGCCGCGCACGCGCTCGAAGCCGACCGGCCCGCCCAGGCCGCCGCGCTCGCGGCGCCGGCGCTGACCGACGCGCTGCGCACGACCGCGCCGAACCAGTACGCCTGGGGCCAGTACGTGGCGTTCACGGCCGAACGGCGCCGCGGCGATCGCACTGCGGCGGCCGCGATCGCCGCCGCCGCGGCGCGTTGGCCGGTCGACGCCGACGCCGCGCCCGAGGTCGCCGTGCTGCCGCTGCTGGTCGCGGCCGAGCAGGCCGCGCTCGACGGCGACGACGCGCGCGCCGATGCCGCATTCGAACAGGCGCTGGCGCGTGCCGAGCGCTGCCGCGTGCCGGCGCTGATCCTGCGCGCGTCGGCCGCGCATGCCGACCATCTGATCGCGCGCGGCGACCTCGATCGTGCGGTCGCCGTCGCCGGCCGCAGCGCCGGCTGGGCCCTGCAGTCCTACGAAGCCTCGCTGCTGCAGCTGCGCCTCTATCACGCGCTGGCCGACGCCGGTGCCTGGCGGCTGGCGCGGACGCGAGCGCTCGCGCTGGCCGGCGAGCGCACGATTCCGCCGGAGCTGCTGGCGACGCCGGGCGAGGCGCTCGCGCGCCGCTGATCGCTCGCCCGTACACGCGGCGGCGCGCGTCCACAGCGCGTCCTCCGGGCGCCGTCGCCCGGGCGCTGCGGTATCGAGCGTGACGCGAAGCACGTCGGGTACCGGCGGCCTGCTCGCCGGACGGCATCGGATCGCACCGAGGTCGGTCGCGTGCGGTCGTGTTCGCAGAGGGCCGCTCGGCGCGACCGTTCGTGCGCGTCCGACACGCAAGCGCGCGTGTGGCGCGCCGCCGCGGTAGCCGCAGCCGGTCGCGCGGGCAGCCGCCGAACGGTCGCCGTGCGCGCCCGGATCGGCGGCGATGCAGGGGCTCGATGCCTGCGCCGTGCGGCGCTGCGGCGACGGAGCCAAAGCCGATTCCGCCGACACCGGGCGCCGGCCCGAGCGCAGGCCCCGTACTGCGTCCGCCGGCGCGAACCTGCACGCGTCGACCTCGCACGCCGGCTCGCGGCCGACGTCGCCGCGCGCGATCGGGCACGCCGCACTCGCGACCCGGACGCGCGCGACGCGCTCGCGCAGCCGCACCTGCCGGCACCGGCCGCGGCGGGCGACGTGCCCCCATCGCGCGTTCAGATCACGCGTTCAGGCCATCCAAAGCCACCGATAAGCGATCGGACATGAGGTCGCGGCCGGCAACCGGCATCAAGTCCACCGCTGCGCCGCGACCCGTCGTGCACGCCTGCCCCGCCGCGCGCGGTGCCTCGCGGCGCAGCACCCGTTTCCTCTGTCCGGAATCCGTATGAACAACCTTCAGTACAAGGCACCGGCGTTGCGCCCGTGCACGGGCCGCGCGGCGCGATGGCTGGCGCTATTCACGCTCGCCGCCGGCAGCGCCGGCGCGGCGACGATCGACGCTGGCCTGGCCGCACGGCTGGACCGCGACGGCAGCGCCGATTTCTTCGTCATGCTGGCCGAGCCGGCCGACCTCTCGGCCGCCGCACGGCAGACCGGCAAGGCCGCCAAAGGACGCGCCGTGCTCGATGCGCTGCAGCGGCACGCCGACGCGAGCCAGCACGCGCTGCGCGCGCAGCTCTCGGCCGCCGGCGTCGAGCACCGGCCGTTCCACGTCGCCAACGCGATCTACGTCGCGCGCGGCGATCGCGCGCTGGCCGAGCGGCTGGCCGCCAGCGCCGAAGTGGCCACGCTGCTGCCGAACGTCACGATGCAGCTGGACGTGCCGCCGCGCGAGGCGGCCGATGCCGCCGAGGCGCCGCGCGGCGTCGCCTCGAGTCTCGCGTTCGTGCGCGCCGACCAGGCCTGGGCGCTCGGCGTCGAGGGCGACGGCATCGTGATCGGTGGCATCGACACCGGCCTGGACTGGCAGCATCCGGCGATCCTTCATCAGTACCGCGGCTGGAACGGCGTCAGTGCCGATCACGCGCACCACTGGTGGGACGCGACCGGTGCCTATCCGGCCGCGCCCGGCGACGGCCACGGTCACGGCACGCATACCACCGGCACGCTGGTCGGCGACGACGGGCGCGGCGACCGCATCGGCGTCGCGCCGCGGGCACGCACGATCCATTGCAAGGGCATGAGCGACGCCGGCACCGGCAGCGATCTGACGTTCCTGACCTGTTTCGAGTTCATGCTGGCGCCGTGGAACCTCGCCGGCACCGATCCGCGGCCGGACCTCGCGCCGGACGTCCTCAACAATTCCTGGGGCTATCCGACCGGCAACCAGCCGCTGTTCCGGCAGGCCGTCAGCGCCTTGCGCGCAGCCGGCGTCCTGGTCGAGGTCTCGGCCGGCAACGAAGGTCCCAACTGCGGCACGCTCGGATCGCCGGGCGACTATCCGGACGTGCTGACGACCGGCTCGGTCGGTCTCGGCGCCGGCCTGCCGGGCCTGCTGACGCGCGGCAGCAGCCGCGGTCCGTCGGCGCTGGCCGCCGGCGTCTACCGACCCGGCGTGATGGCGCCCGGCGAGGCGATCCGTTCGGCGATTCCGGGCGGCAGCTATGCGCGCTGGAGCGGCACCAGCATGGCCGGCCCGCACGTCAGCGCCGCGGCCGGCCTGATGTGGCAGGCGCAGCCGGCGCTGCGCGGCGACGTCGCGCGGACCGAGCAGCTGATCTACGCGACCGCGGTGCCGCTGACCGGCCAGACCGGCTCGGGCTGCGGCGGCGATTACACGACCGGTCCGAACCACGACTGGGGCCACGGCACGCTCGACGCAGCGGCCGCGGTGCAGGCCGCGATCGCGATCGGCGGCCCGACCGGCACGCTGCAGGGCACGGTGCGCGATGCCGCCTCGGGCGCGCCGCTGGCGCAGGCCGCGATCGCACTCGGCCCGTTCGTCGTGCGCACCGACGATGCGGGCGCCTACCGGCTGACGCCCAATGCCGGCGTCTACGCGGCCACGGCGACACGCGCCGGCTATGCGGCGCAGACCGTCGACGACGCGAACGTGGCGGCCGATGCGACGACGACGCTCGACTTCGCGCTCGACGGCGCGCAGCTCAGCGCGAGTGCCCCGGCGTTCGACGCGACCGTCGCACCGGGCACGATCGCGAGGCGCTCGCTGACGCTGACCAATACCGGCCCGGCGCCGGCCGAGTTCGCGATCCGCATCGGCGGCCACGACGCGCCGCGCGCGGCCGGCGTGTCGATCCCGCGCTACACCGGCACGCTCGCGCCGTCGGCCGAGGCCACTTCGACCGCCGCGCCGCCGCCCGGCACACGCCGCTCCGGCGACCTCACCGAAGCGCGCTTGGACTGGCCGCCGACCGGCGCGCGCGCGATCGGATTGAACATCTACCCGCAGCAGCGCCTGGTCGAGATTCCCGACGTCGATCGGCCCGGCCAGTGGCACGTGCTGGCCGACCTCGCCGGCGCGCCGTACGCGGGCGACTTCCGCGGCCGCGACTTCTCGCGCCTGTACACGCTGGACTACAGCGACAACGCGCTGCGCACGATCGACGTCGCGACCGGCGCGCGCACGACGATCGGCTTCGCGACGCCGCTCGGCAACTGGACCGGCCTGTCGAGCACGCCGGACGGGCGGCTCTACGCGGTATCGACCGGCACCGGCGCGCACGGCTTCGAATCGACGCTGTACACGATCGACCCGCTGACCGCCGCGACGACGCGTATCGGCAGCACGCGCACCGCCTCGGCCATCATCGACATCGCATTCGCGCCGGACGGCACGCTGTACGCCCTCGACATCGCCAGCGATGCGCTGTACACGCTCGATCCGGCGACCGCCGAGGCGACCCGTGTCGGCGCGCTCGGCGTCGACGCCAACTTCTCGCAGGGCATCGCGTTCCATCACGCCAGCGGCGTGCTGTACTGGGCCGCCTACGTCGGCGGCGGCGGCCAGCTGCGCGTGATCGACACGACGACCGGCGCCAGCGCGCCGATCGGCGCGTTCCCCGACGACGTGCTGGTCGGCGTGCTCGCGTTCGAGAACGACGGCGCCGGTCCGTGGATATCGGCGCATCCGCCGCGCGGCCAGGTGCCGGCCGGCGGCAGCACCACGGTCGAGCTGCGCTTCGACGCGCGTCTGGTCGATCCGCCCGGGCCGTATACGGCCATGCTCGAGGTCGGCGGTGCCTTCGCCGGGGGACCGGCGCCGCTGCCGCTGACGATGCGGATCGGCTGCGAGGACTGCGGCCACGTCGGTGGCCAGGTGACCGATGCGCGCCAGGGTTTCGCGGTGGACGCATCGGTCCGGCTCGACGACGGCCTGAACGTGTTCGAGAGCACCGGCAGCGCATTCGCGATCGATCTGCCGGCCGGCAGCTACATCGCGACCGTCGCCGCGCCGGGCTATTTCACGCAGACGCGCACGATCGCGGTCGGCGGCGGCGGCTCGGTCGTCGCCGACTTCGCGCTGCTGCGCGAGGAGGCCCTGCTCGCCTACGCCCCCGCCGAGGTCGTGCACGCGCTCGACCTCGGCGAGCAGGGCGAGGCGATCGTCGAGCTCCGCAATGTCGGCACGATACCGCTGCATGTGCGGGCGCGCGTCGGCGCGCTCGACGGACCGCGCCGCATACCGCGCACGCAGCCGGTCGACACCGCCACGTTCAGCGCAGCGGCCGCCCCTGGCCCGGCGTCGCTGCGCGGTGCCGGCGCACCGGCCGCGACCGCCGGCGGCTGGCTCGCCGCGACGGCGCTGCCGGCCGGCCTCGCGCGCTACGGCCATGCGCAATGTCCGGGCGATCCGGATCGCTACTACGTCGTCGGCGGCCTGCAGAACGGCGAGTACAGCCGCGCCGTACGCCGCTACGACGCGGCCACCGACGCCTGGACCACGCTGGCGCCATTGCCGGCGCAGGTCGGCGGCGGCGAAGGCATCGCGGTGACCTGTCACGACGGCTATCTGTACGCGGCCGGCGGCGACGGCACGAACCGGTTCCTGATCTACGACATCGCCGCCGATGCCTGGAGCGCCGGTCCCGCCCTGCCGCGCGGCCTGTGGGGCGCGGCGATCGGCGCCTACGACGGCCGTGTCCATGTCGCCGGCGGCGCGCCGGGCTTCGCATTCGGCGAGGTCAGCCGCGCGGTCGAGGTCTTCGACATCGCATCGGGCAGCTGGAGCAGCGGCACGCCGATGCCGGTCGGCACGGCCGCGGCCGGATACGTGCAGGTCGGCCGCCATCTCTACGTCGTCGGCGGCTGGGGCGTCGGCTCACCGGCGGCCAACATCGACCGCACGCAGCGCTACGACCTCGTGACCGGCACCTGGGAGACCGGCCCGGCGTTCGTGTCGGCACGCGCCGACTTCGCGCTGGCCGCGACCGCGACGCGGCTCTACGCGATCGGCGGCGACGGCAGCGGCGGCGACCTGTACGAACCGAGCGGCCGCGTCGAGTCGCTCGATCACCTCGCCTGGCCGATCGCCGAATGGCACGATCTGGGCACGCCGCTGAGTCCGCTGACCGCATTCGGCGGCGGCTATTGCACGCAGGCCTTGAGCGGCGGCGAGGTCTGGGCGGTCGGCGGCGTCGATGCCGGCCTGGCGTTCTTGAATGCCAACCGCTACCGGCCGGCCGAGGCCTGCTACGCTGAGACGCCGTGGCTGCGCGTCGACGACCGCGAACACGTGCTCGGCGCCGGCGAGTCGATGCCGCTGGCGCTCGCGTTCGACGCGCGCCACTTGCAGCGCCCCGGCACCTATACCGCCGAGCTGCGCTTCAGCGGCAACTCGGCCGAGCCGGTGGCACCGCTGCCGGTGACGCTGCTGCTGGCCTGTCCGGACTGCGGCCGCCTCAGCGGCGCGATCCGCGACGCCGAGAGCGGCGGACCGGTCGTCGCGAGCATCCGCGCGACGCCGGCCGGCGGCAGCGCGACCGCGGTCACCGGCAGCGATTACGCGCTCGACCTGCCGGCCGGTGCCTATACGCTCGACGTCGCGGCACCCGGCTATGTCGATGCGTCCGCCGCGGTCTCGCTCGCCGCCGGTGCCGAGGTGATCACCGACTTCGCGCTGCCGCGCCGGACCAGCACCGCCAGCTATTCGCCGGCGGCGATCGACGTGTCGCTGCCGGCCGGCGCCGTCGACGCGCGCACGGTCACCGTGACCGATACCGGCACCGAGCCGCTGACGCTCGCGCTCTCGGTCGGCGGCCATGCCGGTCCGCTCGCGACCACCGCGACGGCGACCGCGGCGGGTCATGGCGAATGGCTGTACCGCGACGCGCACGGCGTCGCCGCACCCGACGGCACGACGCGGTATCCGGGGGCCTACCGCTGGACACCGGCCTCGCAGCCGGACGGCGCGCCGCGCGTGCTGATCTATGCCGACGACTTCGTCCATCGCGCACCCGATACCTATCTCGATCGCGCGCTGCGCCTGCTCGGCTGGGGCTATACCGCGCACTACGACGGCGACTTCCCCGGCTTCGTCGCGGCACTGACCGGCCAGCCCTGGGATCTGGTCCTGGTCGGGCACGAGACGATGCCGCTGGCGCCGAACGTGCCGTTCGCGCTCGACGCCTACGTGCGCGGCGGCGGCCGGCTGGTGATCCACTCCAACGGCATCGATGCCGCGCCGTTGTGGACCACGCTCGGCGTCGCCGACTTCACGACGATCTACGACCCACCGGCCGCGGTGCACTGGTGGGAGCCGACCCACGGCGTGTTCAACCGGCCGCAGAGCGTGCCGGCCCTGCTCGCGCCGGCTGGCGGCATCTACGCGATCAACGGCTACCGCTTCACGGCGGCACCGGGCGTCGCCGCGATCGCCGGCTACACACCATCCGGCGCCGCCGTCGGCGAGGCCGCGCTGCTGATCGGCAACGACGGACGCAGCGTGCTCAAGGGTTTCAACGACGGCAGCCACAGTGCCGACCTCGACGGCGACGGGGTGCCCGACGCGGTCGAACTGTGGGTCAACCTGATCGCCGGCAGCGCCGGCGGCTACGGCGCCGGCTGGGCCAGCGTGACGCCGGCACAGCTGTCCGTGCCGGCCGGTGGCAGCGCGTCGTTCACGGTGCGCATCGACACCGCCGAGCTCACCGAGCCGGGCCGCTACACCGCCTCGGTGCGGCTGGCCGGACCGCTGACGCTGCCGGCACTGCCGCTGACGCTCGACCTGCGCTGTGCCGGCTGTGGCGGCGGCAGCGCCGATCTCGGCATCAGCGGTCTGGCGCTGCCGCCGCGCGCGGACATCGGCGGCAGTGCGCATCTGCTCGCGACCATCGGCAACTTCGGGCCCGACGCGGCCGAGGCCGTCACGGTCACGTTCGACCTGCCGCCGGCGCTCGGCTTCGTCGCCGGCCGCTGGATCGACGGCGTGCCGCGCGGCGCCGGCGACTGGTCGTGCACGCCGTCCGGCAGCGCGGTGAGCTGCGTGCTCAGCGGCGCCACGCTGCCGCTGCACGCGTTCGCGGCGATGCTCGACGTCGAGGTCCGCATCCGCAGCGACGCGCGGCCGGGCCCGGTCGAGACGCCGCTGCAGGTGACGTCCGCGCAGGACGATCCGAACCCGGCCAACGATCGGGCGACGCTGCGGCTGATGCTCGACTACGCAAACGGTGAGCGGGTGTTCGAGGATGGGTTCGAGGCGGAGCCGGAAGCGAGCGGGCAAGCACAAGCGATGCATGGCGAAAGCACGCGATGAGAAAGCTAGGGCGATGCCTCGTGCATCGCCCTCTCGCTGCGGCACGCTCACCGCGTCGATGCGCGACGCGCTGCTCGCTATGACTTCGCCGGTTCCTGCCCGCTGCCGCGGCTCACCGCGTGAGACCTCACAGCTGCGGCATAATCACCGCCGGGAAATCTCGGACCATCCAAATGACTGCAGCAGGACTGCTCGGCACCGCCGCGCTGTTGAACTTGATGTGCGGAACAGCGGCGATCGCGGGCACTGCGGGGCAACCGCACTTCGTCGAGCAGGGACACCGTATCGACACGATCTCTCAGCTCGGGACAGGGCAGTTCGCGGTCGTGGATCTGGACGGCGACGGCATTCCGGAAGTGGTGTTTCAGGGCTATGTCGGCTTTTCTCCGTTTCCCAACGAAAAGGCGATCATCGGCATTCTCAAGCGTCAGCCGGACGGCTCATTCGACATTCTGGATAATGAAACGGTCGTCGAGTCTCCGATGCGGACGGCGCGAATGCTGGCATGGTCGCAGGCGGGAGAGCCTCGAGTCATCGCGGTCGGTATGGACGGTGTCGCTCGCGAATACACCGGTCTTCCGCTGCGCGAGCGAAGAACATTCTCGATAGCTGACGCTGCGCTCTCCGCCGCCATCGGTGACGTCGATGCCGACGGTAACGATGAACTGGTCGTCGTGTCTCATACGGGCGTTCGCACCTATGCGCTGGCCAGCGGCCATTTGCTGCGCAGTCTGGCCGTGTCTGGCAACGAGAGCGTAGCGTTGGCCCAGTTGGACGCGGACCCTGCACTCGAGATTATTCTGGGCGGAGGATCGCCGGGCCTGGTTGTCGATGGAGCGACTCACGCCACCGACTGGCAGCATGCCGAGAGCTTCGGTTATCTCCTGGCAGCAGGCCGCTTCGGCGCAGATTCCGTCGACCAGTGGGTGGGCGCCCAGGCTCCCCCTCGGTTCACGCTGTTCGGTTCAACGCCTTGGGCGGCACTGTGGAGCAAAACCATGGGAGCAAGCATCGACGCCGTGGGTGCCGCCACTCTCGATGCCGATGGTCGTCACTCGTTGCTGATCGCCGATTCAGATTGGGGTTCTCTCCATATCTTCGACGGCATCACCCAGCAGGAACGGCTTCAGATCCCCAACGGTGCCGCGGAGTCGCTGCGGCCAAGGGCGTCGATTTCGACCGCGACGGACTGGACGACATCGTCTTTGCGGGGCGCTACGTTTCGGGGTCCAACCGTGCGCTGACGGTAGCCGACGGCCAGACCGGCCATCTTCGCTGGGCGTTCTATCCTAATGAGGCCCCCTACACGTCGACCGCGCTGGGCGACGTCGACGGCGACGGTCGCATCGAGCTGGTCGCGCGCGGCGCGGCACGACGGCGGCGGGACTGGAGCGATCTCGATTTTCGACGCCGAAACCGGGCAGCGAAAGTGGCGTACCGCACAAGGCCAGCTTCCGCCCAATTATCCGCTCGCGATTTCGACTTCGCGAATCGAGCTGATTCCTCGCCCATCGACGGGCGGCATGGACATCGTGCTGGCGGGATCGCAGTACTACAGTGGCAAGCTCCTGGTCATCGACGGCAGAACGAAGGAGGTCCGCCTGGATGTATCTGGCTACATGGGCGGTACGTTGCAGTCACGCGGCATCCGCGACATGAATCTGGTCGACTACGATCAAGACGGCACGGTCGATTTCCTGGTGGCCTTGCAGGGCAATACCGGCGCACTGGCGGTGTTGTCCGGCGTGGATGGACGTACATTATGGACGTCTGCCGCTTTGGGCAGCGGAGGCACTAGCTGGGTGATCGGCGTCTTTCACATAGAGGACGCGACGGCCGAAGCCGATACGCAGCTGGTGGCAGTCATGACGGACAGCCTGCGCAGCTTCAGCGCGTCCACTGGTCTGTTGAACTGGGTCCTTCCCGTCTACAGTCATGGGGCCGTGTATGTTCCATCGGGGATCGACGGGCCCGAAATCGCCACGTTCACCAACGGTGGATATCTGCAGTTCTTCAGCGCAACGACGCTCGCGCCCGTGCGTCAGTTCATGCTGCCCTCACCGGTACGTGCGGTCACGGTGCTTGAAGACGACGCTCGCTCGATGCTCGCAGCCTCAGGAGGCGCGCTGAGGGTATTCGACGGCACAACCGGCCTGACGCGCGTGCTCTCCGAACCACTGACTCCTTTCCCCGAAACCGACGGACGACTTGCGGTAAACGCGCAGGGAGATGGGTTGTGGCAGATTGCCAGTGGCACCCAGATCGCCCTTTATCGGCATCGCCTGGAACTGAAGGAAGCGATTTTCGGCGACGGTTTCGACGGCCTCTAGACCGAGGCTCCAGTCGCCGAACCGGAATGCGAGGAACGGCCGGTCATGCGCGGGGACCGCCGAGCTTCTGCACACCGCGATCAAACTGGCGACGCGAAGAAGCAAGCCCCTCCATTGCACGACATCGATCACGGCGGCGAACGCTCGGCGCCACTGCACACGAGCGTCGAACGGCCGACGAGCCCCGCCGTGCGCTACGATGCCGGGGTCCTGACTTCTAACGTCATTCAACACTGCTTTTACTAGGAAGCCCCGATGAAGCTTCAAAGATCGCTCCTCATCCTGGCGACAGCGACGGCGATGCAGTCCATCGATGCAGGTGCCGCCGAGGATCCGCGCTTCATCGAGCGCGGCTATCGCGTGGACAGCGCGACTGTACTCGGCAGAGCCGGCATCGCGCGCGTCGATCTCGACGGCGACGGAATTGCGGAGCTGGTGCTGGACGGGCAGTCAATTGACACCATCACGCCTTCGCAACGCGTGCTGGTCGTGCTGAGCGGCACGCAAGGACATTATCGAACGACCGGCTGGAGGCTGCTGCCGGACGACGACGGTTTGGCGCAGACACTGGCCTGGACGCCGCAGAACGAGCCCTCCATCATCACCGTGGGCAACAACGGCACTGTTCGTCGGTATCTTGGCCCCAGCCTGGAGCAGGCGGATCAGTTCAGCACCACCGAGGGCGTCGTCCGCGCCGCCATCGGCGATACGGATGCCGATGGCCGTGACGATCTGGTCGTCCTGACGTCCGATGGCCTTCGCATCTACCGACTGGATGACGGCCAACTCCTGCGCAGCCACGCGGTTTCCGGACAATCGGATCTAGCGCTCGCACAACTGGACGCCGATCCGGCGCTGGAAATCATTCTGGGCGGATCCGCGCCCGGCCTGGTTCTGGACGGTGCGACGCTGGCGTCGGACTGGACCTACATCGACAGCTTCGGTACTCGCCTTGCCGCCGGCCGGCTCGGAGCGGATGGCTCGAACCAATGGGTCGGCATTTCCGCGTGGTATCAATTCACCGTATTTCGTGCCTTGCCATGGTCGCCGCTTTGGACCGGGCAGGTACTCGGCCAGATCGATTCGATCGCAGTCTCCCAGATCGACGGTCACAGCCGGGATGTCATCCTGATCGGCGAAAGCGCTGGCGGAGCGGTTGTCATCGACGGCGGTACCCAGCAGCAGCTCTACCGCGTCAACGGCGCCGGATACGATGTGTCGTCGATAGTCAGCGGAGATTTCGACGGCGACGATCGCATCGAGATCGCATTCGCATCGACCAGCCTCCATTATCTGATTCCTGCGTTGACGATCGCGAACAGCGCCGACGGCAGCTCCAAGTGGCAGCTGTATCCGGCGACCGGGGCACTGACGGCCGTCGGATTCGGCGATGTCGACGGGGATGGCCGACACGAGTTGGTCGCGGCCAGCAATCCACTCAATTCGCAACCCGGAACGATCAAGATCTTCGATGCGCTATCGGGCGAAGAAAAGTGGCGCAGTCCCTTGCCCGAGTCCAACATGGGCGATCCATTCTATCTGTCCGTGACGAGCGTCCAGTCGATGCCGCGTGGCCAGGGGCAAGGTCTGGATATCGTTCTGGCCGGTCCGGCCGGATACGACAGCCGTATTCTCGTCATCGACGGCGTCACCAAACAGCCGAGGCTCGATATCTTCGACTATCCGGATGGCCCCTTGCAATCCCGTTGGATCGAGGATTTGGCCCTCGTCGATTACGACGGCGATCAGCGGAAGGATCTGGCCGTGATCACGAGAGCTACGCTGTCGAACGAGATCGGCGTCCGCGTTCATGTGTTCTCCGGCATCGACGGCTCTCTGCTCTGGCTGTCCCCCGTCTTGGGAGCCGCGGATGCGATCGCGCATCAGTTGCTGATCGTCGGTGACAATACGAGCGAATCCGACTTGTTCTTGGTGGCGGTGCTCCATGACGGCCTCCGAGCTTTCCATCGCCGGACCGGACTGCTGGCTTGGACATTGATGGCCGCCAACGACGGAGCGACCTTCATCTCTTCGGGAGTCAGTAGCGCCGAGATCGCGGTGTTCTCCAGCGCCGGCTCAGTCCGGTTCTACGATGCCGTGAGCCAGAGCCTGCTGCGCGATTTCACAGTGGCAGGTGGCCCGATACGCTCGATCACGGCACTGGGCGGCGATGTGCGGAAGCTGCTCGTCGCGACGCACGACGGTCTCCTGCTGATCGACGGGCAAACGGGCCTGATACGTGCCGCATCCGGACAGATGTCGCCTTTTCCGACGAGCGGCGTTCAACTGGCGACTCATCAGGCCGGCGCAGACATCTGGGACATCGCCAGCGGCACTCAGATGGCACTGTATCGACACCGGCTAGAGTTGTCGGAAGACATCTTCGCGAACGGCTTCGACCCGTAGCGGCGGTCCACAGGCAGATGGCCTTTGGAGCATCGAGCAGCCGAGCCGGCCCCTCGGAATCGGAGTGCGCCGGTTCGTTTTTTGGATTGCCGTTGCGGTGAACGATGCCGATGGCGGGGAAATGATTCTGGCCGGCGGCAGCTTCGGCGCGGTTACTGGATCTAACTGAGCCCCTAGACGGAACGCTACCGCATATAGCGACGCGAGCTCTCTTTCAGGGGTGGCGGCCACCGGCCGCCCATGCGGAGGACAGTATTGTTGTGGTCACCGATGGAGGCCTGTTCGGATTCGACCGGCGACCAAGCGCCGTTGACTCCCCCGCGCGATCACCCATAGTGCGCGGATGGCCGGCTCCGTCTACCGCTTCGGCGCGTTCCGTCTCGATCCCGCGCGCCGCGAGCTGCGGCGCGACGGTGCGCTCGTCGAGGTGCCGCCGCGCGTGTTCGCCGGGCTGGTGCACCTGATCGAGCAACGCGAGCGCGCGGTCACGCGCGCCGAGCTGATCATGGCCGTATGGCGCCGCGACAACGTCTCGGAGACGCAGCTGTTCCAGTTGATCCTGCGCGCGCGGCGCGCGATCGACGACGACGCCGAACAGCAGCGCTGCATCCGCACGATCGTCGGCTACGGCTACCGCTGGGTCGCGGAGACCGGGGTCGACGTCGATGACGCAGCGCGGCCACCAGCGACGCCGGAGCCGATCGGCGCGCCGGCGGAGACGATCGCCTCCGCACGGACAGACACGCCGATCGCGAAGCGCCCGGCGGCCCACGCTGTCGTATCCACTCCGGTTCCTGGCCCGAGACGCCGAAGGCTGCTGCCGATCGCCGCGTTCGGCGCGCTGGCCGCGCTGATGCTGACGGCCGGCATCGTCGGCTACGTGCACCGGTCCGGTACTTCGCAACCCGCGAACGATCCGCCGGCACCGACGGTCAGCCAACGCCGCTACGCGGTGCTGCCGTTCGCAGTCGAGAACGCCGATGGCTTGGCCTGGGTGCGGCTCGGCGGCATGGATCTGCTCGCCGATCGCCTGACCCGCGCCGGCCTCCATGTGCAGCCGGCCGAGGTCACGCTCGGTCTGATCGCCGCGAACACCGATGCGGCGCAGCGCCTGCGTGCCGACGCTGGCGTCGACACCGTCGTCGACGGCGCGCTCGCGCGGCAGGGTTCGGCCTGGACGGTCACGCTGACCGCGACGCCGTCCGCGGCGGCGCCGATCCGCATCGTCGCGACCGATGCCGACGTCATGACCGCGCTGCAGCAGGCCGGCGACCGATTGCTGACCGCGCTCGGCCGCGCGCCGCCGGACCGCAGCCTCGGCGCCGATCTGGCCGGCCTGCTGCAGCAGGCGCGCGCCGCCCTGCTCGAGGACGATGCGCCGCGCGCACAGGCGCTGCTCGAGGCCGCGCCGCCGGTGCTGCGCGACGATCCGGAGCTCGGCCTGCTGGCCGCGCGCGTCGAGGCGCGCCTGGGCCGTTTCGAGTCCGCGATCGAGCGCGCGACACGGCTGCTCGATCGGGCTTCCGGCGCGGATGATCCTTACCTGCGCATGCGCCTGCTGATCACGCGCGGCGCGGCGCGCATTCCGCTCGACCAGGCCGAGCCGGCCCGCGCCGATTTCGACGCGGCGCTGACGGTGCCGGGCGCGGCGACGTTTCCGCATACGCTCGGCGAGGCCACTCTCGGCCGCGGCATCACCGCCTCGATGCGCGCCGACACCGCCACCGCGCTGGCCGATCTGGGCCGCGCGCGCGTGCTGCTCGACCAGAGCGGCGACGCGCTCGGCGTCGCGCGCGTCGACCTCAGCTGGGCCGTGCTCGATGCCGGCCGCGGTGCGTTCGCCGAGGCCGGGCCGCGTTTCGAACGGGCCGCGCGCGCGTTCGAGGCGCTCGGCGCGCAGCGGCCGCTGAAGAGCGCACTGATCGGCCTGCAGGACATCCAGCTCGACCTGCTCGAGCTGCGCGCGGCGATGGCGACCAACGAGCGCGCCTGGTCGATCACGACCGCCGGCAACGATCCGCTGCTGCGCCGTGTGCTGGGCCTGCAGCGCGCGCGCAGCCTGTTCGCGGTCGGCCGCCTGCGCGAGCTGCACGCGCTGCTGCAGACGCTCGCCGCCGGCAATCTGGACTATCTGGCCGCCTCGCGCGACGAGGAGCGGCTGCGCCTGCTCGAGGTCGAGCTGGCGCTGGCCGAAGGCCGCAGCGACGAGGCGCGACAGGCCGCGCTGGCGCTGCCGGCCGAGCGGCTGGCCGGCGGTGGCGACGACGTGCTGCGCGCGCGTGCCGCGCTGACGCGCCAGCGCGCGCTCGGCGGCGACGGCACGGTGATGCCCGACTCGACCGACGACAGCCCCGGCAGCCGCCATGCCTCGCCGTACCGACGGTTGGCCGAGGCCGAACGTGCCGCCCATCGCGGCGATGCCGGCGCGGCCGACGCCGCGTACCGGCGGGCACTGGCCGAGGCCGACGCGATCGGGCTGCCGTCGACGATCGCCGCGGTCGTCGCCTCGTACGTGCCGCTCCTGCTCGAGGCCGGGCGCGTCGCCGAGGCCGCCGAGCTGGCCGGACGCGTCGGCACCTGGGCCGAGGAGGACTACGACAGCGCCGTGGTCCGGCTGCGCGTCGCGCATGCGCTCGGCGCCGTGCCGGCCTGGCAGGCGGCACTCGATGCGGCCCGCCGCAGCGCCGGCGAGCGCCGCCTGCCGGCCGCGCTGACAGCCCCGCCGGCCGCTTTACGTCCTTGATCGCAAAGGCGCGAAGACGTTCGTAAGACGGTCGTAAGGCCGCTGGAATGGCCGGCATTGGCGGCCGTCATCACAGTCTGCGCCGCATCCGGCCGGCCCCCGCCTTCAGCGTCCGCTGCGCCGGCCTTTCCCCATCCGTGCACGACGAGTCCCATGACGAGACGATCCGCCTTCCTTCCATCGAATGCCGCCCTGCTCGCGCTCGCGATCGCCGCGGTGCCGGCCTTCGGCGCCCCGACGACGCGCTCCGGCGCCGCCGGCAGCGGCAGCGCGACGCGCGCGGCCACCGCCGACCCGGTCTTCGCCGACGCGTTCGACCATCGCGGCTCCAGCGTGACCGTCTACACCGACCGCGCCGCGTTTCTGGCCGCGCTCGCGCCCGGCCGCATCGAGCTGGCGTTCGACGAGGTGATGCCCGGCCACAGCCCGCCGCTGCATTACCTCGACCAGGGCTTCAGCCTCTGGCTGTTCACGCCGCCCGGCACGCATCACGGTCTCTACAACGGGCCCGGCTTCGTCTCGACCGACCAGGTCGACGAGCCGCTGATGGTCTGGACCACGCTCGAGGACCGGCCGATCGGCGCGATCGGCGGCCAGGTCTGGCCATCGGATTTCTCGCTGCGGCCGACCGACGGCCGGATCGGCGTCGACGTGATCCTGCAGGACGGCACGCTCGGCGCCACCGCGATCCTCGACGCGGCCGATCCGGACAGTTTCGTCGGCTTCGTCAGCCACGGCGAGCCGATCGCGTATCTGCTGATCGAGGCGCCCGACATCGTCGATCCGCCCGCGGGCACCACGCCGGACCGCTGGCCGACGCTCGACAACCTGGTCGTCGGAGGTGTGCAGTGAGCGTTCCCACCGTCCGCGACCGTCGCAGCGCATCGAGTGCAGCTCTCGTACGCCCGATCGCCCTGCTCGCAGCGCTCCTCGCCGCACCGCTCGCACAGGCCGACATCGCGCTGACCGCGGCCGCCAGCCCGACCACCTACACGCGCGGCCAGATCAACAGCTACGTGATCGATCTGCGCCTGATCTCCGACGCCTACGCCGGCGCCGACACGACGATCTTCCGCGTACCCGAAGGCGTGACGCTGTCGGCGATCCGCGAGCGCAATACGTTCACGTGGTGCAGCGACGTCGACGTGCTCGTGCTCGGCATGGGCACGCGCGAAGGCGGCTGGTATCAGCGCGGCTATCCGCAGCCGGCCGGCTGCGGCAGCCTGTCCGGCTCGCCGGCGCCGGGCGAGCTGCAGGTCGTCATCGTCGACCTCGACGTCCCGGCCGACTATGCCGGTGATCTGCCGCTCGAGATTCATCTGATCGGCGACGGCAACGGCGAGCCGCCGAACGAGGCCAGTGTCACGCTGAACCTCGCCGACGACGGCAGCGCCGCGCAGGCCTGGCACTTCGACGCGCTGAGCGCGCCGGCGCTGCCGGCCGGCTGGATCGCGTCCGCCAGCGGCGCCGCCACGCCGTGGGTCACGCAGGCCGAGGTCGCCGATACCTCGCCCAATGCCGTGCACACGCCGGCGCCCGACGCGCCCGGCGAGGCGATCCTGACCAGCGCATCGATCGCGGTGCCGGCCGGCGGCGGCGAGGTGCAGTTCCGCCAGCGCCTGGCGACCGAGGCCGGCGCCGACGGCGGCGTGCTCGAGATCGCAATCGACGGCGGCGCATTCGCCGACGTGATCGCGGCCGGCGGCCACTTCACGACCGGTGGCTACACGGGCGCGCTCGCGGCCGCAGCGGCTTGCGGCGGCAGCGCGCATCCACTGGCCGGCCGGATGGCCTGGAGCGGCACGCAGGCGGCGTTCACGCCGGTCGCCGTCGCACTGCCGATGGCCGCTGCCGGACGCAGCGTGCAGCTGCGCTGGCGGCTGGCGACCGACTGCGCAGGGACGGTCGACGGCGCCGGCGGCTGGTGGATCGACGACGTGCGCATCAGCGATACGACGCCGCGCGTCGCGGTGCCGGTGCGGCTCGCGGCCTCGATCGGCGCCGGGACGACGCATTCCGAAACGCTCGACGTCGGCAACGCCGGTGGCGGCCTGCTCGGCTATGTGGTGACGGCCGCCGATGACGACTGCGCAGTACCGGGCGGCCCGTCGTGGCTGCAGCTCGGCCAGGCCACCGGTCAGATCGCCGGCGGCGCGCGCGATGCGGTCGCGCTGACGATCGACGCATCCGGCCTCGCCGCCGGCGACTACACCGCGCAGCTGTGCGTGGCCGGCAACGATACCGACGCGCTGCGCGCGATCGCGCTGCGGCTGCACGTCGGCGCCGAGCCATGCATCGCAGCCGACCGCCTGTTCGCGAACGGTTTCGACGATGCGAGCGACGGCGTCTGCGCCGGTGCGTTGCGCACGTTCGACGATGCGGGGGCGTTCCTCGCCGCGGTCGCACCCGGCGCCGATCGCAATACGTTCACCGGTCTGCGCAGCGGCTACGTGCACGGTCCGCTCGCGTTCGGCGACGGCCGCTTCACGTACCAGGTCACCGGCTCGCCGCCCGGCTTCTTCGGCAATCTGGTCCTGTTCGCCGGTGCCGGCATGCTCGCGCCGATGGGGCCCGGTCCGGACAGCCGGCTGACGATCGATTTCACCGGCGCACCGGTCACCGCGCTCGGCGGCCACTTCTGGGGCCAGCTGTTCTTCGTCTCGACCAGTCTCGACGAGAACCTGCAGTTGCCGACGCCGATCGTGCTGACGCTCGACGACGGCACCGTCGAGACGTTCACCGCGACGAGCCAGCGCGACTTCCGCGGCTTCGTCGCGACGCGGCCGATCCGTCGCCTGACGATCGCCGCGCCGGTGGCATTGCCCGATGGCGATTACGCCTGGGGCGTATTCGACAATCTGATCGTCGGCCGCGCGCGCTGAGGCGGCATGCACGTCACTGAGTGCGCTGCGTCTCGCGGCGCGCTCGATCGGCAATCGCGACGATTCGCTTTTTCGAGAAGTCTCAAGAGCATCGGAGCTGCGTAGAGTAGAATGACCGCTGCCAGGAGGGGGCCCAGGCATTTCCATGTTCGCTCCCGCTTTCGGAGCGCATAGATGAAATGCCCGTGTGTACGCCGTTACCTACCGTGGATCCTAGCGCTGACTGCCGGGAGCGCCGGAGCCGCGTTTCCTCGCCTCGATCCGGTCGACCGGCGTATGGATTTCATGCCGTATCCCGGAAATGGTCAGCTTGTGGCGGCCGATCTGGACGGCGACGGTGTCGCCGAACTGATACTGGATGGGTCGCCCCCGGTGATGAGTTTTCCACCGCCATTTCCGGCGGCCCTCGCCATGCTCAGACATACGGCTGCCGGTTACGACGTCGCGCCGGCACGCGTATTGACTGTTTTCGCCCCGACTGCTCGCCTGCTCACGCATCGCGTCGACGACGTCGACCAGGTCGTGGTGGTCGACCAGGTAGGCATGCTGCGCGAGTATCGCGGGCTCGATCTGGAGCAGGTCAACGCTTTTCCGATCGTCGCTGGTGCGCAGTCGGCGGCGATCGGCGATGTCGACGCGGACGGACACGATGACCTCGTCGTTCTGACCGCGACGGAACTGCATACCTATGTGTTGTCCGACGGCAGACCGGTGAGGTCGTATGCCGTGTCCGGTTGCTCCGATCTCGCGCTCGCGCCGCTCGACGCCGATCCTGCACTGGAAATCATCCTGGTGGGATGCGTGCCGGGCCTCGTGCTCGACGGCGCCACTCATGCCACCGACTGGAGTTTCATCGACGGCTTTGGAATCCGAGTCGCCGCGGGCCGGTTCGGTGATTCCGCATTCCACCAGTGGCTCGGGGCTCAGAGGTGGTACTCCTACACGGTGTTCCGTGGCGCGCCATGGTCTCCGCTGTGGAGCGGCAAGACCACCCATGACATCGGTGCGGTGGCGGCAGGCCGGTTGACGGGCTCGACTCGCGACATGGTCCTGGTCGGAGACGCGCAATGGGGCGCCGTGCACGTCATCGACGGCGCATCCGGTGAGGAGCGATTCGCCGTGCCGAACAGCGAGCACGGCGTCAGATCGATCGTCGCGGCGGATCTCGATGGGGATCAGGCGGCCGAACTGGCATTCAACGGCGGAATGTCAGTGATCACCATTGCATCGGGTGTGGATGGGCAACGGCACGCGCGCATCCCGATGTCGGGGAGTCCTTTTCAAGGAACCGGCTACGGAGACGTCGACGGCGACGGCCGCGTGGAACTGGTCGCAGCCACCGCGACGGAGATCGCCACGCTGGCGATGTTCGATCTAACCAGCGGACAGCGCACATGGGACAGCCGCTGGTCTGATTCGACCATGGCCCTAGGTACCTGGCGCATGTCTCGCAGCAAGGCCGTACTGCGCAAGCAAACGGATGGCGACGGCATGGACGTCGTGCTGGGCGGAGAATTCTCGGGCGTGGGTCGACTTCTCGTGCTCGACGGCGTTACCAAGGAGATCAAGCTCAATCTCTTTTCTTTCTTGACGCCCTCCTTGAGGAATCTGGTGATCAAGGACATCGCCCTCATGCATTATGACGGCGACGGCGTCGAAGATTTCGCACTCGCCGTCTATGACACCTCGCTTTCGAAAGTCGCTCTCCTGGTCCTCTCAGGTACGGATGGAGCGCAGCTGTGGCGTTCTGTTTCGATGGGCGATGGGACGACCGTCATTCACCAAGTCGTGTCGATAGACGATCCGAAGAATCCTGAGCAGGGTCTGCTGATAGCCGCGCTTAGTGACAGTGTGCGCGCATACGACCGAACGACCGGACTGTTGAGCTGGGTGATCCCGCTGGCCAACGCCGGCGTCGCTCACATCGCCTCCGGCGAGTCGGATGGGGAACTGGCCATGTTCTCTTCCTCCGGCGAAGTGCGCTTCTTCGATCTGAACACGCTTGACCAGCTGCGCCAGTTCACGTTACCCGGCCCCCTGCGCGCGCTCCATGCGGTGAACGGGGATCTGCGTCGGCTGCTGGTCGCGACCGCAGATCAGCTGATGCTGATCGATGGCTTGACCGGTGTCACGTCGGCGGTGTCGCAGGCACTCGATGATTTTCCCGAGACCGGAGCCTACTTGTCGGTCGTTCCGCTCGGCGGCGACGCCTGGGAGGTCGCCAGCGCAACGGAGCTGGCACTTTACCGGCACCGCCTGAGATTCTCCGAAGCGTTGTTCGACGACGGCTTCGATGATTGACCCGTTCCAACTGACTGGTGCGTTCGGCAGTCCTGACACTTGCGATTCGAGGAGATTCATCGAGGGACATACGCGCGTTGTTCGCTTGTCTACTCCTCGGCACGCCCTTCGCTGTTTCAGAAGCGACGGCCACTGGGTCCGCTCCCTACCTCAGCCTCGCGGACCTGGATACCCATAGCTTCAGCGGCACCGCATCGAATCAATTCGCGCGGATCGAAGCTCTCAGCCAGGCCTGCAAGACTCGGCATTCTCTGTGCTCGCACCGATACGTCTGTTTTTCGTGGTGAAACGCCATCAAAGCGAAACGCCCGTGCTCGAGCAACACCTGCGTTTGCCAGACGGCGGTGGCCTGGTACGCGTACGGGCGGCCCCTGGTCCGGGGTATCGCACCGTCTTGACGGACGGCAAGACGTTGGGATTCGCGAGTACGGCGGCGAGCGCTCATCGAACTGCGGCATCTGTCCATCGTCGCCGGAACGACAGCCGCCACCTACTTCGATGCCTCGACGCACGCGGTCCAGCGCAGCCACGCGGGCCATGCATCTGACCGACTGGCCTTGGCGCTGGACGGTGACGTGCATCGTATGCTCATCACCACTCAGGAGACGCTGGCACTGGTCGACGGATCGACCGGACAAACCTTGGCGACCGCTCCGGATCTGGGGCCAGTACCGGAGGAGGGGTTCGGACTTGCGGCCATTCCGATGGGTCGCGATGCCTGGATGATCGGACTGTCGACCGAGGAAGGAATCTGTCGGCTGCGCCTGGTTCTGGACGAGAACCTGTTTTCAGATTCTTTCGAGAATCTCTGAGCGTCGCGGCATCGCGAGGCATGCGATGTCGCGACGGGGTCAGGTATGACCCAGCCGCGGATCGTCGTAGAAGTCGTTGACCTGGTTCGGATTCGCGCAGCCGCCGGTGCTGCCGAGCATGCGCTCGCCCTCGACACGCTGGAACGCCGGGTCCTCGTTGTAGACGTTGCGGTAGCTCGCGGTCAGCGCCAGCGGATCGGTGTCGAACGCGGCGGTCTCGCCGTCGTACTCGGCCGCGTCGCGCGCGGCGGTGTCGTCCGCGTCGAGGGTGAAGTGGAGCAGCGTGTTGGTCGTGTTCGTGAAGCGCAGGTGGCGGTCGCCGTCGTAGATCGCGGTCTCGAGCACGACGCCCTGCGGGCCGGCCGCGTGCATCGTCAGTTTCGCGCCGCCGACCAGGATCGAGCGCCGCGAGCCGTCCCACTCGGGCTCGCCGCCCCAGTCCTTGATGTGCTTGCCATTGAGGTTCTCGTGCGGATCACCCCAGTGCTGCACGGTGTTGCGGCCCTGCGGATCGGTCACGGTGATCGTGTGCAGGTCGATCTGGATCGTGTAGCCGGCGTGCGTGACGTACCTCATCGGCATGCCGGCACCGCCCGGCTGCGCCAGCGTGCCGCGCTCGAACGCATCGCGGAACACGGAGGACGGGCATTCGCTGCCGAGCATCAGCGGCACGCCGCCGAGCGGCAGCGCCAGCGTCCAGCCGTCCTTCACGCCGGACGGTTCGGCCGCTGATGCCGCGCCGCCGCCGGCGACGACGGTCAGCCCGATCATGACCGCCAGCGCGTTCCGCGTTCGCCGAAGCGGCGTCCGCTTGGAGGTGGTCACAGCGCGCGCGATCGGCCTCGTAGCCGGCACGTTCGCCGCTGCACTGTGGACGGAGACAGGCGAGTTCGACATATTCATCGGACCGATCCTCTGGGTACGGCGCGCCGTCGATGGCGCAGTCGGCCTCAATGCGCAAGGCGGCGGCGGATCGGCTCATGCGACGAGGCGCCGCCGCGAAGCGGCACCGGCCTGTCAGCGGTAGCGCGAGGCGGAGTACCCCTCGTCCGGAGTGAGCGCATCGCTCACCGACCACGTCGGGTGCATTCCGGCTTCGCTCGGCGCCGGACGCACATACGGTCGGGGCGTCGAACTCGACGGCGATGGGTGCGGCCACGGCCATGCCTGTTGTCTGCGGCGGAGCGATCGCCGCCGACGGCCCCGCGGTCGGACGCCGCGGGCTTCGCACCGGCTGGCGGCAGGTATGGCCGATACGCGAGAACATGCGGCGATCGCGCGTTGCCCTGTGTGCGGAGCCGGGTCACATGAGCACCGCGTCGCGATGCGTGCTGCAGCGATGGCCAGGCAGGCTTGCCTGCGGTCGATACGTCGTCGGCGCGATACGGCCGTACATCCATCCGGTCGGTGCGTATGCCTATGCCGCGCAATGCGCCAGGAACGCCTGCAGCGCCTCGGACAGGCGCTTCTTCTCGTGCCGAATCCACGACAGCTGGCGGCCGAGCCGCGCAGCGTCGTCGGCAGCACGACCAGGCGGCCGAGCTCGAGCAGGTCGCGCACGACGCTGCGCGACAGGCAGCTGACGCCGAGGCCGGCCGCGACCGCGTTCTTGATCGCCTCGGAGCTGCCGAGCGTCATGTCGACCGGCAGATGATTCAGATGCGGCAGCAGCGCCTGTTCGACCGCCTCGCGCGTGCCCGAGCCCGCTTCGCGCAGCAGCCAGCGCAGCTCGCGCAGCCGGCGCAGCGGCAGGCGCTCGCCATCGCGTGCGAGCGCATGGTCCGGCGCCGTGACGATCACGAGCTCGTCCTCGCGCCAGGGCGTCACGCGGACCGCCTCGGCATGGCAGGGTCCCTCGATGAAGCCGAGATCCGCCTCGAACGCGCTCACCCTCTCGACAACCTCGCGCGTGTTGCCGACGCGCAGATCGAGCCGCGCGTCCGGATGCGCCGCGCGGAAGCCGGCGAGCAGGGCCGGCAGCACGTAATGGCCGATCGTCGTGCTCGCGGCCAGTCGCAGGTCCGCCGCGGTGCCACCCGGACCGAACGCAGCCTCGATGTCGCGCGCATCGTCGAGCAGCGCGATCGCGGCCGGCAGCAGGGCGCGGCCGCGATCGTTGAGCACCAGCCGCCGGCCGACCCGGTCGAACAGCCGCGCGTCGAGCACGCGCTCGAGCTCGGTCAGGGCGACGCTGGTCGCCGACTGTGACAGCGCGACGCGCTCCGCCGCCGCTACCGTACTGCCGGTCTCGGCGATCGCGCGGAAGATCTGGAGCTGGCGCAGGGTCAGGCGCATCGATGTCCTGGGTAGCTAGAAGGATGGAAGGGTCCGGCCGCTCGTCGCGCTCATGGTCCGAAGTTCGTCGAACTCGCGGCGCGAAGGGCGCAGGTTCGAATCGCACCCCCGCTTCCGATCACCGCGGGCCGCACGGACAGGTGGATAGATGGGGCGATCGGCTCGCTCCGACACGGCACGCACGCCCGGACGATCGGCGCCTGTGCCGGCCGGCATCGCACTGCGCACTGCGCACTGCGCCGTCGCCGTCACCGTCACCGTCACCGTCACCGTCACCGTCACCGTCACCGTCGCATCATGAATCGGTTTTATAGGTCGACTATATTTGAATAATGCGTTTCATGGATATGTCGCGAGCTGGCAGAGTGCGCGCCCTGTTCGCCTCTCTGCGTGTCCGTCGTGCGCTCGCTCGTCCAGGCTTTCGGCCGTCCTTCGATTCCCGCCCGCCTGCCGGGCCTGCTGCTGGCGGCCGCAATCGCCGCTGCCGGTGTCGCCGCGCCGCTCATCCGGCCTTGCAGAGTCGCGGCATCGGCGCGCTGACGCTCGCGATCGTGATCGGCATGGCGTTCGGCAATCTCGCACCGGCGCGCTGGCTCGATGCCGCCGCTCCGGGTTTCACATTCGCCAAGCAAACGCTGCTGCGGCTCGGCATCGTGCTGTACGGCCTGCGCATCGGCTTCCACGACGTCGCCGCGATCGGCGTCGCCGGCGTGCTGATCGACGCGCTGGTGCTGGCCGGCACGTTCGCGCTGGCGGCGCGGCTCGGGCCACGAATGTTCGGCCTCGACGCGGCCACCTCGATGCTGGTCGGCGCCGGCGGCGCGATCTGCGGCGCCGCCGCGGTCATGGCCACCGCACCGGTCGTGCGCGCGCGCGACGAGCAGGTCGCCGTCGCGGTCGCGACCGTCGTCGTGTTCGGCACCGCGGCGATGTTCGTGTATCCGGCGCTGCACGCACTGGCCGGCGCGCTCGGCCTCGGCATCTCGCCGCTGCACTACGGTGTCTACGCCGGTTCCACCGTGCACGAGGTCGCCCAGGTCGTCGTCGCCGGCCGCGCGGTCGGCGAGCAGGCCGCCGACGTCGCGGTCGTCACCAAGATGGTCCGCGTGATGATGCTGGCGCCGTTCCTGCTGCTGCTCTCGGCCTGGCTCGCGCGCCGCTCGACGCAGCCCGCGATGGATGCCAAACCCGCGCGCCTGCACGTCCCGTGGTTCGCGCTCGGCTTCATCGCGGTCGCCGCGTTCCACTCGGCCGGCGTGCTGCCCGCGCGTGCCGTCGCGGTCGGCATCGAGCTCGACGGCCTCGTCCTCGCGACCGCGATGGCCGCACTCGGCGCCGGCACGCGCCTCGACGCGATCCGCCGTGCGGGACTGCGGCCGCTCCTGCTCGCCGGACTGCTGTTCGTGTGGCTGATCGTCGGCGGGCTGGCGATCAATGCGGCGGTTTGGGTGCTGCTCGGCTGAGCGGCCGATCGATGCCTTGGCCGAGGCCACATGCAGCTTGTGTCCCACATGTCGCGATCTACGCCGCGCGTTCTGCTATCGCGAGGGAACGCCTGGAGCCTCACCGCCTTGCCCGGTGAGCGCCGCTCGAGGTTCGCCGCATCCGGCGACGCCGCTGCACGAGACGCCGCTGCACAACTGGCACAATTTCCGCATGACGATGATGCCCACGACGCGTGCGCATCGGGGGTCGTCCTGCGAGTAGAGTGGTGCGATCGAACAGCCAGTCGTCAAGAGGAAATTCCGGATGGGCGTCACCCGTTTCGTGCTTGCCAGTATCGTCCTCGGCTTCGGTGTAGCGGCCGCGTCGCTACATGCAACAGATCTTCCCAGGCCGACGCCTTCGGCCGAGGTGCCGGACGTCGCGTTACCGCCGGAACTCGACCGCGTGCTGCGCGACTACGAGCGCGCCTGGCGCGCAGGCGACGCCGCCGCCCTCGCGGCGCTGTTCACCGAGGATGGCTTCATCCTGCAAAGCAATCGACCGCCGACACGCGGACGCGCTGCGATCCGCGCCGCCTACGAAGGCCAGGGCGGCGCACCGCTGCGGTTGCGTGCGCTGGCGTTCTCGGCCGGCGACACGATCGGCTACATCATCGGTGCCTACGGCTACGGTGACGGACCCGGCGACACCGGAAAGTTCACGCTGACGCTGCGCCGCAAGCCCGGCGAGCCGTGGCTGATCTTCTCGGACATGGACAATGCGAATGCAGCGCCGCACCGGCCGAGTACCCCAACGCCGAGTGAACCCTTGCGCCAGGATACCGGTCCCGCAAAGAACTGACTCCGACCGCAATCCAATGAAGAACATGGAAACTCAGGAAGTGGACGTCTTAGGCGAAACGCGGGTGACCAGCATCATCGCAACAGTCACCGTGCTCGTCGTACTCACACTTGTCGCGATCGGGCTGAATCAAATCGCCGCCCTAGTCGCAGGACTCGGCTTCTTTGCGATCCTCGAGCGCCTGCGTCGGCTGTTCGTTCTCTTCCGAAGCCAGCGTAGGCACTTTGCATGCCTCGCCATCGTAAGCATCGCCATGTGCGCTTTCGCGGCAGTGTGTTGGACTGTCTATCTCGGCTCTCCGCTAGGTGGCCGCCGAGGATCGTGACCCTACTGCGCGGCAAGAGCGCCTGACAGCGGCAGCGCGCTGCCCACTCACGATCAATCTCCGGCGCGGGGCAACCACCACTTCACCGTCCAGGCGTTCGCCCCTGGTCGAGCTGCCGCGGGACGCGCATGCGGACACGTTCTACACGCGCCGGCGACTTGCTTTGGCGAAGCCGACCCCGTCAGCGCCACCCGCATCGGCGAAGGCACTTCGCCCGCGCCCGCTAAACCTTCGCCTGCTTCCACCGCCCCCGCGTGAACAGCCACAGCGTGAACAGCCCCACCGAGGTCTCGGACACGAACACGCCCCAGAACACGCCGAGCTCCTGCCAGCCGAAGTGGATCGCCAGCAGGTAGCACAGCGGAATCTGGATCAGCCAGAAGAACACCAGGTTGATCTTGGTCGGCGTGATCGTGTCACCGGCGCCGTTGAACGCCTGCACGGTCACCATCCACCAGCCGTAGACCCAGAGCGCGTAGGACAGGATGCGCAGCCATTCGGCGCCGACCTTGATGACCTCCGCATCGCTGCTGAAGAAGCCGACCAGCTGCTGCGGGAACGCGAAGAACAGCACCGACACGCCGACCAGATAGGCCATGTTGTACCAGCCGATCCGCCACACGGCGGCCTCGGCGCGGTCGGCGTGGCCGGCGCCGAGGTTCTGTCCGACCAGGGTCGCGGCCGCGTTGGACATGCCCCAGGCCGGCATCATCGTGAACATCATCAGGCGGATCGCGATCGTCGCGCCGGCCACGGCCGCGCTGCCGATCTCGGCGAGGATGCGCATCAGGAAGATCCACGCCGTCATCGCGACGATCATCTGGCCGATGCCACCGAGCGAGGTGCGCACGATGTTCCACAGCATCGCGCCGTGCCAGGCCAGTTGCGCAAGGCTGATGCGGATGTGCTTGCCGCCACGGAACAGCATCCACAGCTGGTACAGCACGCCGCAGCCGCGGCCGATATTGGTCGCGATCGCCGCGCCCTCGATGCCGAGCGCCGGTATCGGCCCGAAGCCGAAGATCAGCAGCGGGCACAGCACGATGTTGAGGCCGTTGGACAGCCACAGCACGCGCATCGCGATCGCCGCGTCGCCGGCACCGCGGAAGATCGCGTTGATCACGAACAGCAGCACGATCACCGCATTGCCGCCGAGCATCCACTGCGTGTAGCGGTAGCCGTGCTCGATCGTCCAGGCGTCGGCGCCCATCAGCCGCAGCAGGTCCTGCGCGTAGAAGATGCCGATCAGCGCCGGCAGCACCGAGACCAGCAGCGCGACGAAGATCGCCTGCACTGCGGTGATCGCGGCCTCCTCGCGCCTGCCCTCGCCGATGCGGCGCGCCACCACGGCGGTCACCGCCATCGACAGACCCATCGCGACCGCGTAGAGCAGGAACAGGTAGCTCTCGGTCAGGCCGACCGTGGCGACCGCCGAAGGTCCGAGCTTGGCGACGAAGAAGATGTCGACCACCGCGAACGTCGACTCGAGCACCAGCTCCAGCACCATCGGTACCGCCAGCAGCAGCACCGCGCGGCGCAGCGGAATCCGCGTGTAATCGGCGTCGGTGCCGCGGACCGCGTCGCGCAGCTCGCGCCACAGCGATTGCGGCGGATGGACCGCGGCGGACTCGGTCGTATCGGACGTCATGGCAGGCTCCTGGATGTCGGTCGCGCCGGCGCAGGCTGGGGCGCCGGGGGAGAATCGTCGTTATCGGCCACACGACGATCCACCAGGGGTGAAATCGACAGGCGTTCGACGACGCTCATTCTCGCCGACCCTGCTGCAGGGCTGAGCTGCCGCGCCAAAGATCATGCCCGAACCGCCGTGGTGAGGAGACGCCACGGCGGCCGGACGGTGCCGCGGGCCGGGACGGCCCGCGACGCCGGGCGCCCGATCAGGCCTGAGCCGAGGGCTTGACGTAGTTGTAGTTGACGACCGTGTAGTTGTAGTCGTAGTCGTAGTGATCGGTGCTGACGCACATCACCTGCACGAACCACTGGCTGGTCTGCGCCGAGGAGTACACGTACTGGAAGCTGGTGATCGGCACGTTGAGCACCGGCATCAGCGAGATCAGCCCGATCACGGTGCCGAAGTTCTGGGTGACCTTGCTCTGCCGGGTCTGCACCTGCAGGTCGCCCATCTGCGTCGTCAGGAAGTCCATCAGCGGCGCCACATCGCCGCCCAGCCCGCCGAGGATCGCGGTGAAGAACTCGCCGTTGATCGTGACCGCGGTGCCCGATCCCTGCTCGCTGTGCGTGGCGACCGCGGTCTGTCCCATGCCGTCGATCGCGTTCATCGCCTCGGTCATCGCCGGCTGGTTCAGCAGGTACAGGCCGTTCACGACGTCCTGGCCGGCGGTCTTCTTGACCGAGTCCTTGATGGTCTGGGAGAGACTCAAGGCGGTCTCGAAGGTATTGGTCACATCGGCCTGCACGCTCTGGGGCCAGGTGCTGTCGATGTAGGCGAACAGGAAATCCGATCCGGGCGCATGCAGCCATTTGCCGGCGTCGGTGAAGGTCACCAGATGCGTCACGCCGGTGCTGGTCATGACGGTGATCGTGCCGGTCTGGGCAGGTGCGAGATTCTGACTGTTCATCGTTGTTCTCCTTGAAAGGCCGAAGACCCGGCCGAGCCGCCACGGACTGTGGCTATGCGCTGCGAAGCAGCGGCAATGCAAAAGCGAAGGTGAGCGCGTCGCGGCAGCGCAGCGCGATGTGCCTTGGGGGGCGCAGATGGGAGGCGGGCCGGCTGCGTCGAACGGAGCCGCAGCGGTCGGGCAGAGGCAGCGGACGCGCGGGCGGGTGGCTCCAAGCAGCGCGCGACCGAACCGGCAACCCCGTGCGCAGCGGCATTGCTGCGCACGGCTTGTACAAACAGCGGAGGAAGATCACGCTTGCGCCTGCCATGGCGGGTCTCCAGGGGATGGCGGCCGAGGCAATCCCCGGCGCTGACCCACCTTCGACGAAACACCCCCTGCCAGACCTTCCGAAAACCTTACGGATGCGGCGCGTATGTTTTTCTTAGTCAGAACATACACATAGAACGTCATGGCGGACCGGGACGACGCACCATCAAGGACGGATGCCTACTTCCACATCGGGGAGTGGCTGGTGCGGCCCGACGAGAACGCGCTGATCCGCGGCGAGCGCGTGGTGCGCCTGGAACCGAAGGTGATGGCGGTGCTGGAGGCACTGGCCGCGGCCGGCGGCGGCGTGCTGTCGGTGGACGATCTGCTGCGGCGCTGCTGGCGCGGCACCTTCTACGGCGACTCGCCGGTCCGCAAGGCGATCACGCAGCTGCGCCAGGCGGTCGACGATTCGCCGACCGATCCGCGCTTCATCGCCACCGTGCACAAGCGCGGCTACCGGCTGCTGCCGCCGATCCGCTACCCGGACGGCACCGGGCCGGCCAGCCGGGGACCGCGCAGGTCCTGGGTCGGTGCCAGTCCGTTTCGTGGCCTGGCGCCGTTCGGCGAGGGCCACGCCGCGATCTTCTTCGGCCGCAGCCGCGCGATCGCGGCGGTGCTCGCGGCGCTGGACAACCAGCACGCGCTCGGCAGCCGCTTCGTCGTCTGCGTCGGCCTGAGCGGCGCCGGCAAGACCTCGCTGCTGCAGGCCGGCGTGGTGCCGGCGCTCAAGCAGACCGCGGACCGGTCCGGATGGAAGGCCGTCGCCGATTGCACATGCACGATGGCGCGCGGCGAGCCGTTCGCCGCGCTGACCGATGCGCTGCTCGGGGCCAGGCTCGACGGCGAGCCTCTGTTCCATGCGACCGAGCGCGCGTTCGTGCACACCGCCTTGCAGCAGTGTCCACAGGACGTGATCGCCACGCTCGCCGACCGCCTCGCGCGGCGCGTGCCGCGGATCGCGAAGCCGGGCCTGATCGTGCTGCTGGACGATCTGGACGGCCTGTTCCAGGCCGAGGCCGACGTGCCGCGACTGGTCGGGACGATTGCCGCACTGGCCCGATCGGGCGTATGCGCGGTGCTGGCCGCGTGCCGCAGCGACGCCTACCCGGTGCTGGGTCGGTCGCCGGCGCTGATGGCGCTCAAGGGCAGCGCCGGCCACGTCGACGTCGGCCCGCCCGACGCCGGCGAACTGGCGGCGATGGTGCGGCTGCCCGCGCAACTGGCCGGCCTGGCGTTCGAACACCGCGCCGACGGCGCCGAACGGCTGGACGACGTGATCCTCGGCGATGCCGGCGCGCATCCGGAATGCCTGCCGTTGCTGCAGTACGCGCTGTCGGTGCTGTACGCGCAACGCAGCGACACGAACGTGCTGACGTTCGCCAGCTACGCCGGCATCGGCGGTCTGGCCGGTGCGATC
The DNA here is from genome assembly GCA_024707225.1 of Dokdonella sp. Taxonomy (GTDB): domain Bacteria; phylum Pseudomonadota; class Gammaproteobacteria; order Xanthomonadales; family Rhodanobacteraceae; genus Dokdonella. Next base: position 708,392 of record JANQAE010000004.1, read on the forward strand.
GCGTCCCAGGCCGAGGCGGTATTCGCCGCACTGCCGGCGCCCGCGCAGAGCGCCCTGCCCGAAGTGCTCGGCCGTCTGATCGTGTTCGAGGGCAACGACGGCGCACCGCGCAGCCGGCCGGTCTACCTCGACGCGCTGCCGGCACAGGCCCGGGCGCTGTGCGAGGCCTTCGTCGATGCGCGACTGTTCGTGCTCGACCGCCTGGACCAGCGCGCCGTGCTGCACCCCACGCACGATGCCCTGCTGCGGCACTGGACGCGCGTGACCGACTGGGTGCAGGGACACCGCACGATGCTGCTGACGCTGGCGCGCGTGCGCAGCGCCGCCCTGCACTGGGAGGCCCGGCAGCGTGCGTCGGACCTGCTGCTGGCGCGCGGCCTGCCGATCGAGGAAGGCCGGCAGCTGCAGGCCTATCACGGACTCTGGATGGAGCCCCTGGTCGGGCAGTACATCGACCGGTCGCTGCGGCGCCGTCGGCGCGGCATGCGGCTGCGGCGCGCGCTGGCGGCCTGCCTGCTGGTGCTGGCGGCCGGCGCATCGGCGGCCGGCTGGCTGGCCTGGCAGGCACGCGAGGCGGAGGCGCGCCAACGCGAACAGGCCGAACGGCTGATCGCCTTCATCGTCGACGATCTCAACCGCGCGCTGGCGCCGTTGGGCCGTATCGACCTGCTCGATCGCGTCGGCCAGGCGGTGTCCACGTATCTGGCCGGTGTTTCCACCGGTTCGTCATCGGACGCGTCCGCACGCTATCAGGCCGAGGCGCTGCTGCAGTTGACCGACGTGCGCATCCAGCAGGGCCAGGATGACGAGGCACTGGCGCTGGCGCTGCGCGCTCAGGCGCTGCTGCACGATCGAGTCGGACCGGCCAGCGACGGCGCCGTGTATCGCTCGGCAGGCGCCGCCGCGTACTGGATCGGCTATCTGCACTATCGCGCGCGACGCCTGGACGCTGCGCGCGAGGCCTGGGCGCAGTACGGCGACTTGACCGCTGCCTGGCTCGCGACCGCGCCCGATGATCTCGAGGCGCTGCGTGAACGCTCCTACGCGCTCAACAATCTGGCTGTGCTCGATCGCGACCGCGGTGCATTCGCGTCCGCCGCCGCGCTGATCGACGCATCGGTCGTGCTCAAGCGCCGCGTGCTCGATCGCGGTGCGCAGGATCGCGTCGCGATGGCGGACCTCGCCGACAGCCTGTCGTGGCAGGGCTCGGTGCTCGGCGCGATGGGCCGCTTCGGCGAAGCCGATGCGCGCTTTCGCGAAGCGCTCGAGCTTATCGGCCACGCGCGCAACGCGTCGACCGCCGAGGCACTGTGGACCTATCGCGAGGCGACCGTGCACTTGAACCGCGGGCTGCTCGCACTCGACCAGGGCAGCCTGTCCGATGCGGACCGCGCGTTCGCGGCGACCGAATCGCGGCTGCGCGAAGTCCTGCAGACCGATCCGGACAACGCCGACTGGCGGCGCATGCGGCTGGTCGCGCGGCAGCAGCGGGCGTGGACCGCCTGGCTGTCGAATCCGGATGCCGCGGCACGCGACGCGCTGGCCGGCGTCGTCCACGACATCGATGCGCTCGGCAAACCGGAGCGCGCGCCGTCGGAGCAGCGCACGCTGCGCAGCGTCGCGCACAGCCGCCTGGCTCTGGCTCTGCTCGACAGCGATCCGGCACAGGCCCTCGCGCAGGCGCGCACCGCATGCGAGCTGATGGACCGGCCGCCCGCGCAGGCCGAGCCCGAAGCCGATCAGTACGCGCGTGCATTGGCGGCCGTGGCATACGGCGACGCGCTGTCCGGCACGATCGCGGACGCGGACGCGTCGTCAGCGGGCCCCACCGCGACCGGCATCTGGCACGACGCGCTCGCCTCGATCGAGGCCGCACCGATCGGCGTCAGCCTGCGCGTACGGAATCTGGCGGCGCAACTGCGCGAGCGCCTGGCCCGCCGCGCCACCGCTTCTTCGCTGCGCGATCGCTCGACCCGCGTCGGCTTCGCTTCAACGCGACGTCCCCAACCCCCTGTCCTGGAGAATCCGTAGATGGCTCAAGAAATCCCGACGCCCGAGGCACTGGTCCATCTGACGGTATTCGCGGTCGATTCCTCGGCCGGTCTGCTTCGCGACGGCAACTACGACTACGAGTTCAGTGCCGACTCGGTCGTGCTGCGCCATTCGCCGACGACGGTGGTCTATGCGCTGACCGAATCGACCCAGAGCACGTACCTGATCGAGGACGTCGTCACGACCGACTCCAAATCCCAGGTCCGGTCGATCGAGATCGCCAAGGACGGCCGCTCGGTGACCCTGGTCAACCTCAACACGGTACGCACGCTGATCTATCTGACGATCCTGGTCCGCGACACCAGCACGCGCACCCTGGTCAACTGCGATCCGCAGATGACGAATGCGCCGCCGACTTGAGGAGCGGCGCTGACTCCGAAAATTAGCGGCGCCGCTGGCAAAAATCGTCAAGTGCCAGCAATTCTTATATTCTGCCCCTTTAACTCAGATTAAACCAAATTTCTTCATGGCTACCGCAATGAGCACAACAACAAAAGGAGAGGATTTCGAAGCGACCGTCTATGGCCTTCTCAAAGAAGACATTGACAGCGGCGCGCTGGGATTGAAACCAGAATGCTGTCGACTCATAAAGAAGGCAAAATATTTCTCGAAAGATAGAGATGGCGACATCATATTCGATATGGCCATTGAGATATTCCTTTCGAAGGATGCTCTTCAAACCGACAGCACCCGCCCCATTTTTATTGTTTTAATAGAATGCAAATGCTATTCCGGGCCAATACCTGTAAGCGATGTTGAAGAATTCTATTCAAAAATTCAACAGGTATCTGGGCACAAGGGATTCTTTGTGTCAAATTCTAGCCTCCAAACCGGTGCTTTCAAATTCGCCACATCAAAACATATCGGATTCGCCAGAGTGTTTGATAACAAATCTCTCTCATGGCAACTGAATAGACCCACTGATGCCTACAGAAATATATCAATAGACATAAATGAAATAAATCTTAAACTACTAATTTCTGATGAGAACTACAAGAGTAAATTTCTACGGATTTGTTTCTATGTAGACGATAGATATTTTCATAGTATCCGTGATTTTGTTGATTACTTCATTTGCAGAGACAATGTCGATCTTCCTTGCGGGTATATTCAAGCTTTAAAAATCAATTCGTCCGGAAGAGCACAACTAGAAGTCAAATATCTGCACAAACTGAAAATCGAGGAACTCGCTGATTTTTTAAGGCGAACCGCGAACTATAAAAATGGAGAGGTTGATCTTGAAGAGGTCTACTCAGCAAATTACGCGAGGGACGGATTCGTATTGAATATGGATAAAACGGAACCACGTGGCAACACACTTGGGAGACTTTCATTTAAAGAAAAGAGAATATACATCTACCCTTGCAATCATGCGAATAAAGAACAAGAGAGGTTTACATTCGCTCATGAGATAGGCCATATAGCGCTTGGCCATGCCTCCTACATGACAGAAGAATCCTCTACCGATAAAGAGGTGACCACGTCTCGTCTGGCCCTTGATGTTAACAATGTTGGTGCGATCGGCAGAATGGAATGGCAGGCAAACTATTTCGCTTCATGCCTACTGTTACCGCGAAGCAATGTTGAAACGCTTACTAGATCAATCGCTACAAAGATTGGTCTACGCGATCGAGGTTTTGGTCTGCTTTATCTTGATCACCAACCAGAAAATCAGACACAGTGCAGAAGAGTGATCCGCGAAATTAGAAATACATTCAAAGCATCTTATTCAGCAACCAAATATCGCTTACAAGACATAGGCTTATTGACTGACAACACTGAACAAATCGCAACACGGGATCTAACTAAAGGCTTCAACTGGCTCTAGTGCATCAAACGCACGATTCGCATTGCGCATTCTAGTAAATTAAATTTTCTGATCTTACCGCGATGAGAATTATAGCTGCCGGCCGTTGCGTTGCAGGATGCAGCGGCTCGCGCAGTACTTCCAGCGTCAGCCCATGACGCATGAAGAGTCCCACCCAGCTCTCCAGCGTCCGGAAGTACCACGGCGCCGCTTCCTTGAAATCGCCATCGATCCCGGCCCAGGAACCTTCGCGCCAGCCGTCGCGATACGGGGCGTCGCCGCAGGCGATCAGCGGGTGTAGAGTCTGCACGATGCAATGGCCGCCCGGCACCAGCAGGGCCGGCAGCGCCGCGAACACCTGCTCGACCGACTGCTCGCCGAGCAGCGAGAAGTTGCAGACCACCGCGTCGAACGGCGCACCGGGCACGCCGGCGGCGAGCTGCTCGTAGGCGACGACGTGGAATGCGCCGTCGCCGTGGCGGCGGGCGGCCTCGACCAGCTCGGGGACGGCGTCGACGCCGGTGACGGTCATGCCTTCGGCGATCAGCGCACGGGCCAGCCAGCCTTCGCCGCAGCCGAGGTCGAGCACGCGACACGGGGCGACAGCCTTGACGGCCGCGACGATCGCCTGGTCGGTGACCAGGCGGCGGCTTTCGATGCGCTGCTCGCGCACGGCTGCTTCCCAGGGCGTGGCGTTGCGCAGCCAGGCGGCCAGGATCGCCGCATCGGGGGACGGGTCGCTCATCGCTCGCTCCGGCGGCCATTGCGGCCGGTCTGGCCAGGCCGCCGAGTCTACTGCGCGCGACCGGTGCCGGCGCCGGCTAACCGGACCGCTCCGGGGTGCATCCTAGGGGCATGGCAGACGACGAAGCCGCCCGGCTGGAACGGGCCGTCCAGGGAGACACGCAGGCATTCCGGCAGCTGATCGACGCGCACGTCGACCGGCTGTATCGGGTCTGCGTGCGTGTCGCCGGCGACGCCGGGCTGGCCGAGGACGCGCTGCAGGAGGCGTTCTTGAATGCGTACCGGCACCTGGGCACGTTCGACGGGCGCTCGGCGTTCTCGACCTGGCTGCACCGGATCGCGGTCAATGCCGCACTGGAGCAGCTGCGCCGGCGCAGCCGGCACGAGGTGTTGCAGTCCGACAGCGACGAGGACGACGTGCTCGCGGTGACCGAGGCGGCGCCGGGACCGGAGCGTCATGCGGCGAGTGCGCAGATCGGCCGCGGCATCCAGGCCGTGCTGGCGCGCATGAGCGCGACCGAGCGCACGGCCTTCGTGCTGCGCCACCACGAGGGCCAGTCGCTGGAGGACATCAGCGCGACGCTCTCGCTCAACGTCAACGCCTGCAAGCAGGCGATCTTCCGTGCCGTGCGCAAGCTGCGCGCGGCGATCGAACCCGCGGGGTGAACGCAATGCCGCCGATCAGCGACGAGGACCTGATCCTCTACTACTACGACGACGGACTCGATCCGGCCGAGCGCGCGGCGATCGCCGGCGCGCTGTCCGGCTCGCCCGAGCTGCGCGCGCGGCTGGCCGCACTCGAAACGATGCTGGCCGCGGTCGATGCCGCGCCGGTGGCGCCGCCCGATCCGGGCTTGCGCGATCGGCTCTGGCGCCGGCTGGAACCGCAGCTGCGCGCGGAAGCGGCACCGGCGCGCCATCCGCCACGCGCCGCGCGGCGCACGCATTCGACCGCACGGCCGCGGCGGCTGGCCGCCTGGAGCGCGGCGGCCCTGCTCGCGCTGGCGGTCGGCGTCGGCTTCATCGCCGGACGCCACAGCGCGCCGGAGGTCGATGCGCAGGCGCAGGCACGCGCCGATGCGGCGGCGCTGCGCGTGCTCGAAGCCTATGTCGCGGCGCATCTGCGCAGTACCGAGGGCGTGCTGCTGACGGCCGACAACGGCGGCGAGGCCGGCATGCTCGACGGCAACCGCGCCTTGGCCGCATCGCTGGTCGAGTCGAACCGGCTGTACGCGCGCGCGGCCGAGCGCGCCGGCGATGCGTCGCTCGCCGATTTCCTGCGGCGGCTTGAACCGGTGCTGCTGTCGCTGGCTAACCAGACGCCGGCCGCCACCGTCGAAAGCGACGAGGGCCTGCGCGACTACCTGCGCGAGACCGACCTGCTGTTCCAGGTCCGCGCCTTGCAGACCCGCCTTGACCACGCGCGCGTGCAGCGCCTTTGAACGCTTTCCCGAGGACACCCGGCATGACCTTCATTCGACCTTCCCTGCTCGCTCTGGCGCTGGCGTTCACCGCCGCGCCGGCCTTCGCGGTCCTCGACGACGGCGCGATGGCGCCGTCCGACCAGGCCGCCAATCGCCTGTACTGGCAGGCGCAGTCGGCGCTGCGCGAGGCCGACTGGTCGACCGCGCTGCAGCGCTTCGAGCAGCTCGAACAGCAGCTGCGCGAGCGCGAGCCGCAGAGCGCGGATGCCGCGCTGTACTGGCGCGCCTACGTGCTGGTGCAGCTGCGCCGCACGACCGAGGCGCGCACGCTGATCGAGCGCCTGCACCGCGAGTTTCCGTCCAGCCGTTGGGGCAAGGACGCCGACGCGCTGCTGGCGCCGGCCAAGCCGGCCGCGGCGGCCGCCGGCAAGACCGCGACCAGCGGCGAGGACGATCTGGCCGACGCGGCGGTCGAGGCGCTGCTGACGGCTTCGCCGGAGCGTGCGATCCCGCTGCTCGACAGAGTGCTCAAGAGCCAGCGGCCGCTGCGCACGAAGCAGCGCGCCCTGTTCGTGCTGAGCCAGCTCGGCGATCCGCGCGCGCTGGACCGCGTGATCGAGGTCACCCGCAGCAATGCCGACCCGGCGCTGCGCGCCGAGGCGATCCGCATCCTCGGCATCGGCGGCGATGCGCGCGGCGCCGAGCGTCTGCGCGAGATCTACGCCGGCAGCCAGGACGCGGGCGAGAAGCGCCAGGTCATCGACGCCTGGCTGATCGCCGATCGCAAGGACCTGATCCTGGCGGCCGCGCGCACCGAGTCCGATGCGACGCTGCGCGCGCATGCGGTGCAGATGCTCGGCGCGCTCGGCGCGACGGCCGAACTCGGGCAGCTGTTCGACGCGACCGCCGATGCCGAATCGCGCATCGCGATCGTGCGTGCGCTCGGCATCGCCGGCGAGGGCGCCCGCGTCGCCGCGATCGCCGCCGATACGAAACAGCCCGAATCGGTGCGCTCGGCCGCGCTCGAGGCGGTCGGCCTGTCCGGCAAGGGCGGCGAGCTGCTCGTCGGCCTCTACGCCAAGGCCGATACCGACGATCTGCGCGACGCGACGTTGCGGGCGATGCTGATCGCCGGTGACAGCGCCGGCCTGCGCCGGCTCTACGGCGAGGTCAGGACGCCCGAGGAGAAGAAGGCCGTGCTGCGCATGCTCGGCACGCTCGACAGCGATGCCACGTTGGATCTGATCGAGCGCGCGCTTGGCGACTGAGCACAGGCGGTATGCACGGCCGTGCCGCGCCGCGACGCAGCCGGCCCGACACCGCAGCGCCATCTGGCGGCGGCTGCAGCGGCGCGGACCGGTCAGCGCAGCGCCCCGCGGCCGGCATGCAGGGCAGCCACCACGCGCGTGCGGCTTCGCGTAGCGGGGAAAGCCACGGTAATCGGCTACGCCTTCGATCCACACCTGGAATCGCCGCGGCCCAGCGCCGCGGTCGACATCACCATCGGGCGGCCTGACGGCCGCTCCCTGCGAGGAGAATGACGATGAACCTTCCGAATGCCCGCCTCTGGCTGCTGGCCGTCCTGTGCAGCGGCAGCGCACTGGCCGCCGAGCCGGCGCTGACAACCCGCATCGCCGCCGCCGACGGCTGGGTCGGCTATCGCGTCGCGGCGACGGCCGATGCCGGCGAATCGTGCTGCTACACGATCACGCGCGGCAGCCAGCGCACGGCCGGCTGCCGGCTCGACGGCAAGGCCGCGCGCGGCAGCACGATCGACACCTCGGCGCGATCGCCGGGCAGCGACACCCTGGCGGTCTATCTGCACGTGGCCGGCGGCACGGTCGACCAGGTGCGCGCGTGGTCGGCGAGCTGCCCGGTCGAGGATGCCGATGCGGCGCGCTGGATCGATCCGGTCGAGCCGGGGCAGAGCGTGGCCGTGCTCGACCGCGCCGTCGAGCACGGCGGCGAGACCGGCGAGCAGGCCCTGGTCGCGATCGCGCAGCACGGCGACGCCAGTGCGACGGCGGCGCTCGAACGCAACGCCGGCCCGGGCCGGCCGCGCGAGCGGCGCGAGCAGGCGCTGTTCTGGCTCGGCCAGACGCGCGGCGCGGACGGGCTGGCGACGATCCTGCGCCAGGCCAGGAGCGATCCTGATCCGAAGCTGCGTGAGCACGCGGTGTTCGCGGCCTCGCAGTCGCGCGCCGACGGCGCCTATGCCGCGGTGCACGCGATCGCGCGCGAGGATGCGGCCGCATCGGTGCGCGGCCGCGCGCTGTTCTGGATGGCGCAGATGGATGCGCCGGGCGCCGACCGCGACATCCTGGCCGCGCTGTCGCGCGAGACGTCCGAGTCGGTCCGCGAGGAGGCCGTGTTCGCGCTGTCGCAGCTCGACGACGGACGCGGTGAAGACGCCCTGATCGCGGTGCTGCGCGGCGACCAGCCGCGCGAGGTCAAGCAGCGCGCCTTGTTCTGGCTCGGCCAGTCCGACTCGCCGCGCGCACTGGCATTCTTCGACGAGGTACTGCACTGATCGGCGCCGCGGGCGGCCAACGCCGCCCGCGGCGCCGAACGCGGACGCGTGCCGCTCCGGTGGTACGCGCAGGGCTTCATTCCGCTGGTGATGGCGCCGGGATCCTCAGGTTTCCCGTCCGCGCGGCTACGCGGCTACGTGGTCAGACTCAGTCAGTCGTGTGCAGGCCGTTGCCGCTCCAGCGCGCGCCGGGCAGGGTCCACATCGGCGGCAGCTTGGCGAACGGCGGCCGCCGGTGGATCGCCAGCGCGGCGGCCAGCCGGTCGTCCACACCCAGCTTGTCGTAGACGATGCGCAGATGGCTTTTCACCGTGTCCAGGCGGATGCCGAGCAGCTGCGCGATCGATTCGTTGGACTTGCCTTCGGCGATCCAGCGCGCCACGTCGCGCTGGCGCGTGGTGAGATCCGGGCACAGGTGGATCAGCCGTTCCACGGGGGCATCGTGCGTGCGGTCCGTTCCAGCGCCTGGCGATAGAGCCGGGCGACGTGCCCGCGAAGCGCCTGCATCCGGTCGCGCTCGGCGTCGGAGAACGCGGGCTCCCCGACCACCCGGTGCGCGGATACGGACAGCGCATAGCCTTCGTTGACGATGAGAAAGGCCATCTGCCGGTGCGCGCCGCTCGGCAGGTAGGCCTCCTGTGCGATCGGCAGCGCCATGTACTCGGCATCGCTGAAGAAGTCCGACTCGCGCAGCACGCGCTCGCCGAAGAACGCCGGGTCCCGGGCCCAGAAGGGGTGGCTGCGGGCATGCCGCATGTAGGCCGCCGCCAGCCGTGCGCGCCGTTCCGGATCGGGGTCCGGCCGCGAGAACTCGGCGCGGAACTCGCCGGAACCGGCATGGAACTCGGTATAGGCGACGATCTCGCTCCGGGCCGCCACCGACACGCAGTCGAACACCTCGCGCGGCAAGGCATGCAGGTCCGGCTCGGCCGCGTACAACGCGATCACCCGACGCATGAAGCCGGGCTCGGCTTCGCTGTGGTCGACCTCTGACTTCGTCATCAACTCACCCCAACGTGTGATAGCCCGGATCGCCGTGCAGGCCTACCCTCGCCTCCGTAGCCGATGCCGCATTGCACGGGTTTCCACATTCGCGCCGGGCCGTTGCGCGGCAGCGTCGTGGGCGCTCGCGGAGTCGCTTCGTGCCGGCGAAGCGTATCGGTATTCGGTTGCGGCCGGAGTCGAAGTCGGTCACGGCTTCGCGACGGCTGCCCGGTGCCGTGTTCAGCCTGGGGCCGCAGTCCGGGCCGAGGGCGTGATTTCCCGTTGACCCGGTCCCGAGGAAGCCGACGATGGCCGCGCCGAACACCCGATTCCTTCGACACGCCCCGCTGGGCGGGGCGCTGCCGCTGGCGCAGGCCGCGCCGACCACGACGCGGCCTGCGCCGCCGCACCGGTCGGCGGCGTCGACCAGCGCCGGTGCCGCGCGGTCCCAGGGCGCGCACTGCGACACCGGCGGTCGCGTCGGACCTGATCTTCCGCGACGGCTTCGACGGCGCGGACGCATGAACCCCAGGACATCCCCCATGAGATCGATCACGCTCCTGCACGCCATCGCCGCGCTGGCGGCCCTGGTTTCCACGCCGGCCCTGGCCGACTACGTGATCGCGCCATCGGGCGGCGACATCACCGGCGCGCGCCTGTCGGCGCAGCTGGGCGCGGGCGATGTCACGCTCACCGCCGATTCGGGCGACGTCGTGGTCAACGATACGGTGAGCTGGAGCGCGCACACGCTCACGCTGTCGGCGCCTTCGGGCAACGTAAACGTGAACGCGGTGATGACCGCCGCAGGCTCGGCCGGCCTGTCACCTGAAACCGACGCGTCGGAAGCCGACGGCGGCGTGGCCATGGCGCTGACCGGCGGCGGCTTCACCGGGCGCGTGGATTTCACGGGAACCGGGCAAAGCTACCGCGTCAACGGCACGGCCTACACGCTGATCCATACCATCGCCGAACTGGAAGCGATTCGCCCCCTGGCCATCGGTACCGTCAACGGCCCCTATGCGCTGGCGGCGGATGTGGATTGGAGCGGCGCCGTCAGCCAGACGCCGCTTGGTACCCTGGGCGTCAGCGGTCGGTTCGACGGCCTCGGCCATCAGCTGCTCGATCTCGTCATCCCCGGTAATACCGACGATACGGGACTGTTTTCCAGCGCTGACGGGGGCGCCGTGATCCGCAACCTCGGCGTGCGTGGCGGCAGCGTGTCGGGCGGCGGGTGGGTCGGTACGCTGGTCGGCAACAGCTCCGGCGTCATTGCCCACGTCTATTCCACGGCCGACGTCTCCGGCACTCTGTTCGTCGGCGGTCTGGTGGGCTTCCACCAAGGCAGCGGCAGCCTGATCGCCGATGCCTGGGCCAGCGGCAACGTGACCGGCACGGGCGCGGTCGGCGGCCTCGTGGGCACCACCTATCCCGGCAGTGCCATCGACAACGTCTGGGCCAGTGGCAACGTGACGGGCACCTCGTCCAGCATCGGCGGGCTGGTGGGAGCCGCCGACCTCGGCAGTACCCTGCGCAACGCCTATGCCACCGGCAATGTGGAGGGCAACCTTGAGGTCGGCGGCCTCGTGGGCTACAACCGGGGCCTCGTCGAGCACGTCTTTGCCACCGGCGGTGTCTCGGCCAGCAGCAACAGTTACGTCGGCGGTCTGGTGGGCCACAACCCGACCGGTGCCGGCGGCAGCGTCAGCGACAGTTGGTTCGCCAGCGACACGCCCGGCGCGCACCCGGACAATGGTGCCGGCACGGCAATTTCTCTGGCGAACCTGATTTCTGCGTTGCCGGGCGCTTTCGACGCCGCCGTGTGGGCCAACCAGAACGGCAAGACCACGCCGTATCTCAAATCTCTGCCCGGCGCGGTGTACGTGAAGGCGGAAAGCGCCAGCGCCGGCAGCGCGCGGGTCTACACACCGGTGACCACGCTGGAGCAGTTGCAGGCGGTCGGCAGCGAGCTGGCCGGCCACTTCGCGCTGTTCGACGACATCGACGCCACGGCCACCCGCGACTGGAACGGCGGTGCCGGCTTTCTGCCGATCGGCAATTGTGCCGGCGGCTTCACCGGCCGATTCGACGGCCTGGGGCACGTGGTCGGCAACCTGACCATCGACCGGGGCGACACGCTCTGCGTGGGCCTGTTCGGCGCCATCGACGTCGGCAGCGTGGTGCGCAACGTCGGCGTCGATGGCGGTTCGGTTACGGGGATTTCCATGGTCGGCGGACTGGTGGGCTACAGCGCGGCGGGAATCATCGACCATGCCTTCGCCACGGCCGAGGTGACCGCGGACATCCAGTACGGCGGCGGCCTGGTGGGTTTCACCACCGGCGAGGTGAGCCATGCCTACGCCACCGGCCGCGTGACGGTCGCGGGCGACGGTGCCGGAGGACTGACCGGCGGCAACCGCGGCGCCATCAGCCGCACCTGGGCCAGCGGCCCGGTGACCGGCGATGGCACCTACGTCGGCGGACTGGTCGGCCTGGCCATGGACGGCACCGTCAGCGACGCGTACTGGGACCGCTTCAGCACCGGCCAGGACAGCGCGGTCGGCTTCGTCAACGCCAACGCCACCGTCACCCACCTCAATCCCGTCACCAGCGACCCGGCGCAAAGCGGCGCCGCCGACTACGCGTTCAGGCAAAGCGCCTACGACACGGCTTCGGGCCAGTTGCTCGGTACGTTCGGCGGTACGCCGGGCAGCGCGACCTGGACGATGGTGGACGGCGCCACGCGTCCGTTCCTGCAGATGGAATATGCGACGCGCATCGGCACCGCGCATCAGTTGCAGTTGATGCACATGGCGCCGGATGCGCACTACGCGCTGGCGCGCCACGTCGACGCCGGCGAAACCGGCCGCAACGACGGCACGCCGGCCAACAGCGCCGGCATGTGGCCGAGCACCGGCTTCGTGCCGGTGGGCAGCGACGCCGCGCCGTTCAGCGGCAGCCTCGACGGCCGCTACCGCATGATCGGCGACCTGCGCATCGCCGCGCGCAGCGCAGCCAGCTTCGGCGTGGCCGGCCTGATCGGCGAACTGAACGGCGGCACGATCCGCCGCATCGGCCTGCTGCGTCCGCGCATCGAGCTGACCGGCAGCGGCAGCTACGCGATGGCCGGCGCCCTGGTGGGCTATATCAAGGACGCGGGCGACGTGGAAGAGAGCTTCGCGCTCGATGCCGACGTCAGCGCCGTCAACAGCAACGCCTTTGCCAATGTCGGAGGGTTGGTCGGCCACAACCAGGGCAAGATCCGCAATGCCTATGCCACCGGCGTCGTGCGGGCGACCGCGGCGGACATGGCGGCGGCGGGTGGCCTGCTCGGCGTGCACCAGGGCGCGAGCCTGGATCGCACCTATTCCACCGCCATGGTGTCCGCGTCGAGTGCCACCTTCACGCCCTACGTCGGCGGCCTGGTCGGCAGAAACCTCGGCGGCGACACCACCGACAGCTTCTGGGACACCAGCGCCAGCGGGCAAGGCGCCAGCGCGGGCGGTACCGGCCTTTCCACGCTGCGCTGGCTCTCGCAAGGCCCGATCGCTACCGGCCTGTGGGATACGGCCACGACCTGGGTGACCGGCTATCCGTATCCGGTGCTCAAGGGCTTTCCCCACGTGCGCGTGGTCGCGCAGGGCGCGCACGTGATGCAGGGCGTAGCGGCGGTGAACGTGGATGCATACGCCGTCGTCGACCAGGACGACGTCGATGCGAGCACGCTGGTCGACGGCACGCCGTCGTGGTTCGCCGATCCGGAACTGGCGGCCGGCGAGACGGCCAACGTCGGCGGCACCGGCGTGACGGTGCGCGATTCGGTCCATCAGCGGACCTACATCGGCTCGGGCGTCGTGACCTCGACGGCCCACACGGTCGGCGGCACGGTGACGGGACTGGCGAGCGGCCAGAGCGTGCAGGTACAGATCAACGGCGGCGATACGCAGCTCGTCTCGGCGGATGCGCCGGCGTTCACGTTCGCGCCGCTGGCCGACGGTACCGCATGGACGGTCACGGTGTCGCAGCAGCCGGCCTCGCCGCTGCAGCGCTGCGCGGTGACGTCACACGCAAGTGGCACCCTCGCGGGCGCGGACGTGGACGACGTCGTGGTGACGTGCACGACGGCTGCGCTGACGCTCACGCTGACGCAGGCCGCCCCTGACTACGTGACCTACGGCCGGATCGTCGACTACATCGTCACGCTGTCCAACAGCGGCGACGGCCCCGCGGTGGACGCCGCCGCGAACGCCCGCTTCGGCGGCGGCGCGGACCTGGGCGCGGCGACGTGGCAGTGCATCGCCGGCAGCGTCGATGCGAGCTGCACACCCTTGGGCAACGGCCCGATCGACGACCACGTGACGGTCCCGCCCGGCGTGTCGATGACCTGGTTGATTCACGTCCCCGTCGCCACGCACACCACCTCCGGAACGCTCGATTTCCGCTTCGAGGTCGAGGGACTCGATCCGGTCACCGACACGGCGACGGTCGTGCTGTTCCGCGACGACTTCGAGGGGGCGCCATGATCCGCTCCTTCGCGAACCGCCCGCCCCGCCATCCCCTCCACGCATCGATCCGGGAGCATGCCATGTACCTCGCCGTCCGCGCCGCGCTGATCGGCTGCATGCTCTGGATGCCCCACGCCGCCGCCGGCGAGCCGACACTCGTGGCGACCATCGACGACGCGCACGCCTATGCGCGGTACGGGCAGACGATCACCTACGTCATCACCTTGACCAACACGGACCCCGCCACCGCAGCGACGGTCCCCATCGAGGTGACGCTGTCACCGGCATTCGATGGCGATGCGGCGACGTGGCAGTGCTTCCCCGGCGTCGACGGCGTCGTCTGCGCCGACGCGGGCTCCGGTCTTCTGGCCGATACCGCGATGCTGCCGCCCGGGGCGCGCGCCACCTGGCTGTTCAGCGTGCCGATGCAGGCCACGCCCAGCGAAACGACGGCCACGCTGACCTTCACGGCCGGCGGCATCGCGCCACTGACGGACACCAACACCCTGGTGATCTTCAAGGACCGCTTCGACGTGCCCTATGCCGACGGCACCGAGGCCATGCCGCTGCAGGACGGCGTGCGCGACGTCTTCGTGCTGGCGCCGGCGCAGGGCGCGGCGATCGAGACGGTACGTCAGTGGCGCCTGCACGACGACAGCCGCGTTCTGGTCGATCGCCTGCGGCTGGATGCACAGGATCTCGTCCGCCTTCGCCTCGCGCCGCGCACGGGCGCGATACGGCGCAGTGCCTGGGCGGCCGTGCGCCCGGGCGCAGCACTCGCGTTCGTCAGCGTCGACGGCCTGGTGCTGCTCGAAGGCGCCGGGCGTACCCTCCTCGTCGATGCGGGCGCCGAGGCACCCCCATGAGCCGCGCCAGCGAAGGTCGAGGTTCTGGCAGCGGCCAGCCAACGGAGGAAGCCGGGCATTCGCGAGAATCGATGTCAGCCGCGCCGTAGTGCTGCGCCGATGACACGCGGCCGGCTGCGCGAGCGGCGCGGAACCCAGCGCTGTTATGGCCCACGAGGAACGGCGTTCGGTCGCCGTGGACACGGGACGGGGGATGCGTCCGCACGCGCCGCCGCGCCGCGAACCGTGTCGCGCATCGCTAGGACGCGCTGGCCAGCGCCTCGACCTCGGCGATCAGGCGCGCGCGCACCTGGTCGAGACTGTAGTGATCGAGCACGTAGCGGCGCGCGCGATCGCCCTGGCTGGCGCGCGCATCGGCGTCGAGCGCGGTCGCGGCGTCGAGCGCGGCGTCGAACGCGGCCTGGTCGTGGTAGACGAAACCGGCGCCGCTCTGCTCGACGTGGTCGGCGAGGATCTCGCTGCGGCCGTTGACGATGTTCGGCGTGCCCTGCGCCATCGCCTCCAGCGCGACGATGCTGAGGCTCTCGTATGGCGAGGGCTGCACGAACGCGACCGCGCCGGCCATCAGCGCGAACTTGCGCTCTTCCTCGACGAAGCCGAGCACGCTGACGTTGGCGTCGTCGGCGACCTGCATGATGTTGTGACCGGTCATCAGGAGCCGCAGCGGCGAGTCCGGCCGCGCCGCCTTGTACGCGGCGAACCAGGCCAGCAGGTGATCGCAGCCTTTGTTGACGTCGATGCGACCGCAGTAGAGCAGGTACGGAAAGCCCTCGCGCGCCGGCGCAGCCGCGTCGGTCGCGACCGTCATTGCGACCAGGTTGCCCGAGTCGCGGTTCCACAGCCGTCCGCCGAGGCGGCGCTCGGCCTGCGTGTTCCAGAGGATGCGCGGGATGCCGCGCGCCATCTGGCCGATCACGCGCAGGTACGCCGGCGGCTCGTCGTGCAGCGTCGGCACCAGGCCGAAGCGGCGGTGCGGCATCGCGCGCACGCCGTCGAACGTGGTCGGATACAGATAGGTCAGGAAAATCACGGCGGCGTAGTCCTCGCCGTGCGTGCGCAGGTGCTCGTACAGCGCCGGACAGACCGGCCCCTGCGAGCGGATGAATTCCTCTTCGAGTGCCTCGGGCCAGCCGTAGCGGTCCTCGTCGGGCGCGCCGGCGGTGGCCTCGAAGCGGTCGAGCACGCGCCGGTGCAGACGGCTGAAGTACGAAGTACGGCCGCGCTCGACGCGGAAGCGCCGGATCGTCACGCCGTCGCGGCGCTCGACGCCGGCCGGCAGGTCGTTGTCCCAGCGGATGTAGTCCAGCGCGGTGGAGGTCAGCACGTCGACGTCGTAGGCATCGGCGAGCAGCGTGGCGTACTGCCAGGCATGGGCTTCGGCACCGCCGACGAGCTTCTCGTGGCAGCGCTGGACGACGATCGCGACGCGGCGTTTCACAGCACCGGCTCCAGGTAGCGCAGAAACCGCTCGCGCAGGACGCGGCTCGCATAGGTGGACTGGTAGCGCCGCGACGCGGCCTCGCGCAGCGTCGCGCGCAGGTCGCCGTCGCCGAACACGCGCGCGGCGCTGGCCGCGTACAGGTACGGGTCGGCGCCGTCCCAGGACAGGCCGGCGTCGGCCAGCGTCTCGGGGATCGCGCTGGTCGCGCGCGCGACGATCGGCGTGCCGAGCGCCATCGACTCGGCCAGCGGCACGCAGAAGCCCTCGTGCTCGCTGAGCAGCATGAAGACGTGGGCGGCGAGGTACGCGGCCTTGAGCTGGCCCTCGCTGGCGCCATTGATCCAGCGCACGCGACCGCCGAGGCGGTGATGGTCGATGCGCGCGCGGATGCGGTCGGTGTAGGTCGAAAGGCGCGGATCGATCTTGCCGAGGATCACCAGCCGCGCCGGATCGCCGTAGGCGTCGACGTAGGCGGCGAACGCGTCGACCAGCGCGACGTGGCCCTTGTTCGGCGCGATGCGGCCGACCATCAGGAAGTTCTTCGCGCCGTCGTCGAGCTCGTCGATCATGTCGAGGTCGGCGTCGGCCTCGGCCAGCTCGTCGATGCGGTGGAACGGCGCAAGCACGCCGCCGCGTTCGGGCGGCAGGCCGGCCTCGACCAGCTCGCCGAGGTTGTAGGCCGACGCCCCCAGATACAGCTCGCAGCCGAGCGTCGCGATCGCGGCGATCTCGTCGCGGCCGCCGCGGCAGGCCGCGACGTAATCGGCGGCGATGCCTTCGAAGAACTCGGGCGGCGTCACGTTGTGGTACTTGACGACGCGGAAGCGCGGCAGCGCCCGAGCAGGTCGATGCCCTTCTTCCAGCCCATCGAGTAGTGGTAGATCACCAGATCGCCGCTGCCACCGGCGAACGAGGGCAGACGCTCGGCCGGATAGGTGCGCTCGCCGATGTCGCCGGCCGCATCGCAGAAGATGCGCGTCTCGATGCCGGCCGCGACGAGGATGCGGAACATCGCCATCGCGTCGGCGCCGACCGCGTCGCGGCTGGCGATGTTCGGGATCAGGATCGCGGCTTTCATCGGCGCAGGCTCCGCGCGGGGCGCGAGAATCGGAAGGAACGGCCGCCGCATCCGCACAGGGCGCCGGGGCCGGCCGTGGACGGATCGCGCCGCATCGCGGTCAGTCGAACCGGCGCATGACGTCGGCCAGCTCGCGCTCGAGCACGGCCGGTGCGAACGTGTCGCGGTAGCGCGCCCGGCCCTGCGCGACCAGATGCTCGCGCAGGGCCGGGTCGGCGTAGAGGCGGCCGACCGAGGCGGCGATCAGATGCGCGTCGCGGTCGTCCCAGATCAGGCCGGCGTCGCCGAGCGTCCACGGAATCGCGCTCGATCCGTAGGCGATCACCGGCGTGCCGAGCGCGAGCGCCTCGATCACCGGCACGCAGAAACCTTCGTGCGCGCTCAGCATGACCAGAGCGGTCGCGGCCGCGTAGGCGGCGCGCAGCGTCGGGCCGTCGGCATCGTCGATCAGGGTCACGCGCTCGTGCAGGCCGAGCTGGTCGACGCGATGCCAGAACGCCTCGCCGTAGCTG
The DNA here is from genome assembly GCA_024707225.1 of Dokdonella sp. GTDB lineage: Bacteria > Pseudomonadota > Gammaproteobacteria > Xanthomonadales > Rhodanobacteraceae > Dokdonella. Next base: position 726,332 of record JANQAE010000004.1, read on the forward strand.
GCCAGGGCCGGCGCGAGCTTGCCGACCAGCAGCAGATGCGACTGCCCGTCGACCTCGCGCACGCAGGCGGCCAGCGCCTCGGCGAGCTCCAGATAGCTCTTGTTCGGCACGATGCGCCCGACCATCAGCAGCAGCGGCGCGCCGCCGTTGTCGGGGATGCGCCGTGCGTCGGGCGCGGTCGCGGCCAGGTCCTCGACCGGATGGAACGGCGCGAGCACGGCCATGCGCGCCGGATCGACGCCCTCGGCCGCGAAGTCCTCGAGGTTGAACGGCGAGCAACCCAGGTACAGCTCGCAGCCGAGCCGCGCGAACGCGGCGATCTGCTTGCGGCCGTTGCCGCAGGCCGACACGTAGCCGTCGGACCAGCCGCGAAGAAGCCCGGCGGCGTGACGTTGTGATAGCGCACGATGCGCCGCGCGCGGATGCGCCGGAACAGCTCGAGCGGGAAATCCCAGGCCGTGCAGAAGTGATAGATCACCACGTCGCGCGGCGAGGTGATCCACTCGGCGAGCACCTCGTGCGACAGCACCGGCTCGTCGATGCCGTGCGCCTCCATCGCGAACAGCGCGACCTCGTGGCCCTGGCCGCGCAGCGCGGCGGCCATCTGCCGCGCGTCGTTGCTGACCGCGTCGTAGGCGCGCAGACCCGGCACCAGCACCGCGATTCTCATGCGGCGCGTCCGCTCATGGACGGCGGGCGAGCAGCGCCGGCGAACCGTCGGCGGCGTCGCAGCGGCGCACGTCGGCGAAGCCGGCCGCCTCGAGCGCCTGCGCGAACAGCGCCGGATCGGCGTCGAAACCGGCACGGCCGTCGAGCCGGTCGGCGATCGAGACCGGACCGTCGGTGAAGGCGATCAGCAGCACGCCGCCGCTGCGCAAGGCGCGCTGCGCGGACGCGAACAGCTCGGCGGCCGGCAGCCGGCGCAGCACGGCGGCCGCGTCGAGCAGGCTCAGCGCGGCGAGTTCGCCGTCGCCGGTGCGCGCCAGCGCGGTGCCCGGATCGTCGAGGAACGACGGCAGACCGCCGCCGTCGCCGGGGTCGATCGCAAGCTGCTGCGCGGCCAGAACGGCCTGCCAGTCGGCGCCGCTGCCGAGGTCGAGCACGCGCCCGGCGCCGGCGACGTCGGCGGCCAGCGCATCGCGCCAGGCGGCCAGGCGCAGCGGCCGCAGCGGGTCGCCGCCGAGGCGGCGCTCGGCGACCGCGGCGGCCAGCGTGCGCGCCGGCTGCTGCGCATCGGCGTCCTCGAGCGCGGCGACGGTCCGCCGCAGCGAGGTCAACCAGTGGTTCATGCTGAGCACGTGGTGGCGCAGCTCGTCGATCTGGGTCTGGACGCGCGTGCCGGAGGTGCCGGTCAGGTCGCGCACCGTGTCGAGCGCGCCGTCGAACGCCGCGAAGCGGCGCTGCGCGACGTCGACGAAGCCGGCCAGCTCGGTCTGCACGCGGCGCAGGTCGTCGCTGCGCGCGTTGAGGCGGTCGAGCTGGTCCTCGATCAGCTTCTGGTGCTCGGCGATGTCGCGCGTGTGGTCGGCGAAGCGCGCGTCGATCGCGGCCGCGGTATCGCGCGCGCGCGCCGCGTTGTAGGTATCCGAAGCGCGCAGGTGGTGCATCAGCTTCGGCAGGCCAGCCAGCGCGAGCAGCCACTCGGCCAGATAGCCGATCACCGGCACGCGGAACAGCTTGGTCAGCAGATAGCGCGGGCGCAGGCCCGGAATCGGGACGCCGACCTCGCGACCTTCCGGCGAATAGCGCAGATTGCCGAGGATCTCGATCTTGCTGGCGCCGGCCGCGAGCAGGCGCAGCTGGACCAGCTCGCCGGGCCCGTCGGGCGGCCGTTTGAGGATCGCGCGAAATGCGCCGTGCAGGAAATCGAGGTGGTGCGCGGCCGACAGCTCCGGAATCGTGCGCACGCGCGGCGTATCGGCGGCGGCGACGGGATCGGGCGCGGCCGGCGGCGCCTCGCGGCGCGGCAGCGGCGAGCGCCCGCGCGCGGCTTCGGCTTCGGCGCGGATTTCGTCCTTGATGCGCGCCAGATAGGTGTCGTCGGTGTGCACGGGTCTCGAGCGGCGTGAAATCGGGAAGAAACGGCGGATGGGGCGCGGGCCGGGCCCTGCGCGCGGACCGATCAGTCGCCGGGCGGGCGATCGTCGCGGCTGCCGGCCCCCACGGCGAGCGGCATGATGCCATAGGCCCGCGCCGCGGATACATCGATGACCATGTGGCCGGGCCGCGCGCCGGCCGCCAGATGCGGCAGCGCCAGCCGGTAGCGTGCGCGGCCGGCCGCCAGCGCGGCGGCAAACGAGCCGGCCGAGGCGTCGCGACCGGCCAGCAGCGTGGTCTCGATCACCTCGGCCTCGCGGCGCGCCGCGTCGACGTAGAAGCCGACCAGTGCATGGCCGGGCACCAGCACCAGAAACGTCGGCACGCCGAGCCGCTCGAGCACCGAGGCGATCAGCACGCTGGCGTCCAGGCAGTGCGCGCTGCCGAGCTGCCAGGTCTGCTCGGGCAGCTGGACGCGCTGGCTGTACAGGCGCGGGCCGCTCTCCAGCGCCAGCACGTCGGCCGAGTAGCGCAGGCCGCGCCGCACCAGCTCGCCCCAGACCGCGGCGGCCAGCGCCAGCCGGCGCGCACGCTCGGCGGCCGCGGGCAGCGGGTGCTGCGGCGCCGCATCGAGTCCGGCGCGTGCGAGGATCGCGTCGACCGCCGGGCTGTGCGGGTCGACGTAGGCGGCGAAGATGCCGGCCAGATCGACCGACTGGCCGTCGCTGCGCACGTAGTAGAGCGCTTCGTCGAGTCCGTGCAGGCGCACGTCCAGGCGCTCGGACGCGACCACGACACCGCCGGCTTCGGCGCTGATGCGCAGGTCCTGCCGGCGCGGTGCGGCCAGGCTGCGCAGCGCTGCGGCGTCCCAGTCCAGCCGTGGCCACCAGATGCGCTGCTCGCCGGAGGCGAGCGTCAGATCGAAGCCGGCCGGCATGCGCAGGCCGGCGCTGTCGACGCGCAGCCGCAGCGTGGCCGCCTCGCCGTGGTTGCGCACCATCACGCGCAGCAGGCCGCTGCCGCCGCCGAGCATCGGATCGCCGCGCGGCGCCTGGGAGAGATCGAGCGCGGGGTACAGCTCGCCGGGCGGCGTCAGCGCGACCTCGAGCACGATCCCGGGCGCGGACCGGCCCGCCGCGCCGCGAGCGGCGCGAACGAGGCGGACAGCGCCCATACGAACAGCGACAGCGCATGCCGCCGAGTTGCCAGCCGGACCATCGGGCGACTATCGTTGCCGCGATCACGTCTTGTCCAGCACGCCCGCCGCCTCCGCGCGGCGAGCCCCGTCCCGACCGTCCCGGAGACATCCGATGCAACGTCCTGCCCTGTCCCTGCTGGCCCCCTTGTCCCTCGCCGTCGCGCTCGCCCTGACCGGCTGCGAACAGAAGCCGGCCGAGCCGCCGGCCGCAGCGGCCCCCGCCGCGCCGGCCGCCGCTCCCGAAACCGCCGCCGCGCCGGCCGCGCCCGTCGCGATTCCCGAAGGCGACTGCGGCGACCAGAGCGCGCTGCCGGCCGAGGAACGCGTCGCCAACACGCCGCGCTGGAGCACCGCCAGCGAGCAGGACAACTTCGGTTTCGAGGTGTTCCGCAGCGACAGCGAGAACGGCGAGTTCGTCAAGCTGACCGCCTCGCCGATCCTCGGCGCCGGCACCACCGACGAGTCGCACAAGTACTCCTACCGCGACGACACGATCGACCCGTGCAAGGAGTACTGGTACTACGTGGAGTCGATCTCCACCGCCGGCGTCCGCGAGAAGTTCACCCCGACGTTCAAGGCACCGGCCAAGCGCGTCCCCAAGTCGACGCCGTGACGCAGCCGTGACCGCATCGCCCGGACCGGCCACGACACGCCGGGCCGGGCGCCGGCGCGCCTGGACGTTCGCGGCGCTCGCGCTGCTGGCGGCCTCGCAGGCGCTGCTGTGGTGGACCTGGTACGGCCAGGGGCCCAAGCAGCTGATCGGCGACGAGGGCGCCTATCTCGCCACCGCGCAGTCGATCCTGGCCGGCGGGCCCTGGCACGCCAGCACGATCTGGCCGCCGCTGCAGCCGCTGCTGATCGCGGCGGTGCTGGCGCTGGCCGGCCCGCATCTGATCGCGGTGCAGCTGGTGCAGACCGCGATGCTGATCGGCTGCGCCGCGCTGCTGCGCAGCCTGTGGCGGCGCATCGACGGCCGCGTCGCGGCGGCCAATCTCGCCGCGGCGCTGTTCCTGCTCAATCCCGGCACGGCGGCCTACGCGCACTGGCTGTGGCCGGAGGTCGTGCATCTGCTGCTGATCCTGGCGCTGCTGCGCCTGCTGGCCAGTGACGCGCTGCGCCCGGCGCGGGCCGCGCTGGCCGGGGCCTGCCTGGGCCTGGCGCTGCTCGCCAAGAGCCTGCTGGCCGGGTTCTGGCCGGTGCTGCTGCTGGCGTTCGCAGGACGCGGCCGCCGCCGCGCGCGCCTGCTCGCGGCCGCCGTGTTCCTGGTCGCGGCCGGCTGCGTGACCGCACCGGCCTGGCTGCAGGGCTGGCGCGACTACGGCAAGCCGATGATCGCCGACAGCTCGGTCTACAACCTGTGGATCGGCCTGACCGACCGCTGGCGCAGCGATTACATCGAGGACATGGGTGGCGTCACGCTGCCGGCGTTCATGGCCTCGGGCGAGACGCCGGCGGCGCGCAATGCGGCGACCTGGGAGCAGATCCACGCGCTGGTCGCCGAGCGCGGCCTGCTGCCGATCGTGCTCGACCAGCTCGGCCGCCAGTACTTCCGCCTGTTCAGTGCGAAGACGCCGCTGGTCTCACAGCTGCCGGGGCCGGCCTGCGCGGGGCACCTGTCGGCGTATCGCACGGCGCCGTGGCTGACCGCGACGCTGACCGCCGCCAACGGTCTGTTCCACAGCCTGATCCTGGCCGCCGCCGCATTCGGCCTGATCGCGTGGCGGCGGCGGCCGGACCGGATCGGCTGGCTGCTGGTGCTGTTCGCCGCGTATCAGCTGGCGCTGATGCTGCCGCTGCACGTCAAGGCGCGCTTTCTGTTTCCGCTGCTGCCGCTGCTGTGCGGCCTGGCCGCGAGCTGGCTGGCCGCGCTGATGCGGCCACATGCGGCCGATACCGCGTCGGGACCGATCGCGTTCACGCCGCTGCGCAGCGGCATCGGCGCGGTGCTGGCGGCGCTCGCGCTGGCGCTGGCCTGGCTCGGTCCGGTCCTCGACGGAACATGCCCGCCGTGATTTTTTCGGTATCCTGCGCGGCCTGAACCGAACGACCCCCGGCATGCGACAACACGTCATCGAGCTGATCCTGTTCAGCACCTACGCCGAACTGCGCGCCGAACGCGCCCGCAACTACCTCGGCATCATCTGGTGGGTGCTCGAGCCGGCGATGATGATGGGCGCGTTCTGGCTGGTCTTCGACGTGATCCTGAAGACCGGCGGTCCGGACAACCTCGCGTTCCTGCTGACCGGCCTGACGATGTGGCAGTGGATGAAGTCGTGCATCACGCACGGCGGCTACGCGATCTGGTCCAATCTCAACCTGATCCGCCAGGCGCGCCTGCCGCTGATCGTGTTTCCGCTGGTGCAGATGCTGGCCGACACGGTCAAGTTCTTCTTCATCTTCCTGCTGCTGGTGGTGATCCTGTGGCTGCTCGGCCATCCGCCGAACAAGGCCTGGGCCGCTCTGCCGGTGATCTTCGTCGCGATCTTCCTGTTCGCGGCCGGCGGCGGCTTCATCCTGGCCGCGATCGTGCCGTTCGTTCCGGACGTGCGCTTCGTGATCGAGCAGGTGCTGACGGTCGTGATGTTCCTGTCCGGCGTCGTGTTCGCGCTGACCAACATGCCCGAGCACGTGCACGCGGTCATGCAGTGGAATCCGGTGGCCGGCCTGGTCGACGCGACGCGCGGCGTCGTCATGTACGGGCGCTGGCCGGACTGGACCGCGCTGGCCAAGGTGGCCGGCGTGTCGGCCCTGGTCCTGGCGCTCGGCGTCGCGATGATCGTGCGCCTGACCCCGCGCTACCCGAAGCTGGCGGCCTGAGATGAGCGGCGAGACCCTGATCGAACTGGAGCACGTCGGCGTCGCCTTCAGCGCGACGCGCAGCGTCGGCGGCGGCCACTACTGGGCACTGGAGGACGTCAGCCTGCGCCTCAAGCGCGGCGAGCGCCTCGGCGTGATCGGCCGCAACGGCGCCGGCAAGAGCACGCTGCTGCGCGTGCTGGCCGGCATCCTCGAACCGGACCGCGGCCGCGTACGGCGCGGGCCGGTGTCGTGCCAGCTGCTGTCGCTGGCGCTCGGCTTCATGCCGTACCTGACCGGCCGCGACAACGCGGTGCTGTCGGGCCTGATGCTGGGCCTTCGCCAGCGCGAGATCGTGCGGCGCCTGCCGGCGATCCGCGAGTTCTCCGAGCTCGGCGATTTCTTCGACGAGCCGATCCAGAGCTATTCCAGCGGCATGGTGATGCGCCTGGCGTTCTCGGTCGCGATCCAGGTCGAGCCGGACGTCATGCTGATCGACGAGGTGCTCGCGGTCGGCGACGCCGAGTTCCAGGAGAAATCCGGCACCGCGCTGCGCGAGCGCATGCGCCAGGGCCACACCGTGGTCCTGGTCAGCCATTCGGAGAAGGAGGTCACCGCGCTGTGCGACCGCCTGCTGTGGATCGAGCACGGCCGCAGCGTCATGGAAGGCGACCGCGACAGCGTCTACGAGGCCTATCACCAGCAGCTGCATCTCGGCGAGGCGGCGACATGAGCCGCGAGGCGGCCCGGCGCCTGGCCGCCGCCGCGCGCCGGCGCGAGCTGACGCCGCGCCAGCTGCTGGCGCTGGCGATGCAGCACTGCGAAGGCGGCGCACCGCTGCTGCGGAGCGGCGCCGACGCGGCGGCCGATCTGCTGCTGACGCCGCCGGCGCGCTATGCGCGCGACGACCTGCCGCGCCTGCTCGACCGGCTCTGGCCGGACGCGCCCCGGGAGTCCTGAGGTGCGCGGCGCGACGCTGATCGTGCTGGCCTGGAACCAGTGGCCGCTGACGCAGCGCTGCCTGGACTCGCTGCTCGACAGCGCGCCGGCCGAGGCCTCGATCCTGGTCGTCGACAATGGATCGACCGACCAGACCCCACAGGCGATCGGCGCCTACGCCGACCGCGTGCGCTACCTGCGCCTGCCCGAGAATCTCGGTTTCGTGCGCGGCATGAACGCCGGCATCGCGGCCGCGCCGCCGGACGACGACGTCGTCCTGCTCAACAACGATCTGGTCTTCACGCAGGCCGACTGGCTCGACCGCCTGCGCGACGCGGCCTATGCGGCGCCCGAGCACGGCATCGTCGGCTGCCGCCTGCTCGGCGGCGGCGACGACGACCGGCTGTTCCACACCGGCGGCTTCATCGAGCCCGAGCAGCTATGGGGCCAGCAGAGCGAATCGGGCCTGCAGGAGCTGGACATCGGCCAGTACGGCCGCACGCGCCGCGTGCAGGCGGTCGCGTTCGCGCTGGCCTACCTCCGGCGCGACTGCATCGACCGCATCGGCGTGCTCGACGAGGCGTTCCACAGCTATTACGAGGACACCGACTACTGCCTGCGTGCGGCCGAGGCCGGCATCGCCAGCGTGGTCGCCGGCGCGGTGACGCTGCGGCACGTCCAGCACGGCTCGACCCAGGACGACGGCGGCTTCCGTGCGCGCCTGTGGCAGGACAGCCGCCGCGCGTTCGCGGCGCGCTGGCAGGGCCGGCTCGGCGCGGCCTATCGCGGTACCGCGCTGTGGCAGGGCACGACCGCCGCGCCGGCCGCGCATGCACAGCTGGCGCGCAAGCTGGTGGGCCGCCTCGACGCGCGCGGTCTGCGCATGGCCTATGCGCCGGTGCGGCGCGAGGTGCTCGATGCGCAGGATTTCCGGCTGGAACTGGCGGCGCGGCGCGCGCTGCCGGCGCTTCCCGACGCGGCGCTGTACTGCGCGGCCGAGCCGCCGCGGCAGGCGATCGCCGGGCGCCGCCGCTACGCGCTTGCATTCGGCGACTGGGACCGCGTGCCGGCGGCCTGGGCCGGACATTACGCGCAATGCGACCGGCTGATCGTGCCGGACCGGTTTCAGGCGCAGGCGTTCGCGAGCGCCGGCTACGCCCGGCCGATCGACATCGTGCCGCTCGGCGTCGATCGCGACTACTTCCACGCCGGCGCGCAGGCACCGCGCCGCCCGGCCGACCGGACCGTGTTCCTGAGCATCGTCGAACACCTGCAGCGCGACGCGCCGGGCCTGCTCGTCGCCGCGTTCGCGGCGGCGTTCGGCGCCGACGATCCGGTCGAGCTGCTGATCCACGTGCGTCCCGGCGACGACGATCCGGCGATCCGCGCGACGATCGAACGCGCCGCCGCCGCGCCGGGCGCACCGCGCATCACGCCGGTGTTCGGCTGGGCGTTTCCGACGCAGCAGCGCGCGGCGCTGATCGCGGCGGCCGACGTCGTCGTCAGCGCGCAGCGCGGCGCCGGCTGGCAGCCGCTGGCGTTCGAGGCGATCGCCTGCGGCCGGCCGCTGATCGCGCCGGCCTACGGCAGCCAGCAGGACCTGGTCGAACGCTACGGCCACGCGGTCGAGTACCGCATGGTGTCCGACCCTTCGCAGCGCGGCGCATTGTGGGCCGAGGTCGACGTCGAGGCGCTCGCGGCGCGTCTGCGCGAGGCCCTCGAGCGGCGCGAGACCTGGGCGGCGCAGGCGCTGGCGCAGGCCGAGCCGTTCGCGGCCGCGCACGATCTGGACGCCAGCGCCGACCGCCTGCTCGAGCGCCTGGTCGACAGCGGCATGTTCGCCGCGCCGCGGACCGTGCCGGCGCCGTTCCGGCCGACCGACCTGGCCCGGCCGGCCGGCGACCAGATCGTCGTGCTCGGCATGCATCGCTCGGGCACGTCCAGCGTCGGCGGCCTGCTCGCGACGCTCGGCGCCTGGCCGGGGCCGGAAGAACGGCTGCTGCGCGGACCGGACAATCCGAAGGGCCACTACGAGCACGCCGAGCTGCACATGGCCTGCGTGCGCCGCCTCGCCGCCGCTGGCGGCGACTGGAGGCAGCCGCCCGACACGGCGCAGGCCGCCGCGATCGACGCATTCCGCCGCGAGGCCGCGGCCGTGCTCGACACGCTCGAGCCGCGCCGCCCGTGGTTCGTCAAGGAACCGCGCCTGTGCCTGCTGGTACGCGAGCTGCTGCCGCTGCTGACGCGGCCGGTATTCGTGCACGTGGTGCGCGATCCGGTCGAGGTCGCCGAGTCGCTGGCGCGCCGCGACGGCATGCCGCGCCATCAGGCGCTGGCGCTGTGGGAGCGCTACACGGTCGAGGCGTTCAACGCGAGCCTCGGCCAGCCGCGCGTGCTGGTCGACTACGCGGCGCTGGTCGACGCGCCGTTCGACACCGCCAGGCGCCTGCACGAGGACCTGATCGCGCTCGGCGTGAGCGGCCTCGCCGCGCCGCAGGCCGATCGCGTCGCCGACTGGATCGAGCCGGGCCTGCGCCACGGCCGCTCGCATCCGGCCGCGCTCGACGTGCTGACGCCGAGCCAGCGCGCGCTGCATGCGGCGATCGCCGATCGCAGCATCCTGGCCGAGCGCGACGCACGTCCGCTTCCGATCGCCCGCGACGGCCGGTCCGCGCTTCGCGCCGGCTGACGATGGCGCCGCCGCGCCTGCCGCTGCTGCTCGACGCCGGCTGGGACGGCCGGCGTCTGGACCTGCGTGTCGCCGCCGATGCCGCGTCGCTGCCGGAGCGGCGCCTCGCGCTGGACCTCGACGGCACCTACTTCTGCGATCTGCCGCTCGACGCGCGCGGCGTCGCGTCGATCGCATTCGCGTTCGCGCCGGCCGGCCGGCCTCGCCTCGCCGTGCTGCCGCGGCAGCGGCGCGACGGGGCGGCCCTGCTGCCGGCGCCGCTGCAGCTCGATCTGGCCGATGCCGGCGACGGCGCGCTGCTGCTGGCGCCCGGCAGCGACGCGATGGCGGCCGAGGTCGCGATCGTCGTTCCGGTCTACGACGCACCCGACGACGTCGCGCGCTGCCTCGCCTCGGTACTGCGCCACACCACCGGCCGCGCGCGGCTGATCGTGATCGACGATGCCAGTCCCGATCCGCGCATCGCGCCGCTGCTCGATCGCTATGCCGGGCTGCGCGGCGTCCAGGTGCTGCGCAACGCGGCCAACCGCGGCTTCACCGCGACCGCCAACCGCGGCATCGAAGCCGCCGGCACCGCCGACGTCGTGCTGCTCAACGCCGACACCGAGGTCGGGCCGCACTGGCTGACCGGCCTGCGCCGCGCGGTCGCGAGCCGACCCGACATCGCCAGCGCGACCGCGGTGTCCGACAACGCCGGCGCGTTCTCGGTGCCCGAGCTCGAATGCGAGAACGCGCTGCCGGCGGCGTGGTCGTTCGACGAGACCGCGCGCGCGCTCTGGCAGCACGCGGGCCTGGCCTATCCGATGCTGCCGACCGGCAACGGCTTCTGCCTGTACCTGCGCCGCGCCGCGCTCGACGCGGTCGGCGTCCTCGACGCCGAGGCGTTCGCGCAGGGCTACGGCGAGGAGAACGACTGGTGCCAGCGCGCGGCCGCCGCCGGCTGGCGCCACGCAATTGCCGGCACCGTGCTGGTGCGCCATGCGCGCAGCCGCAGCTTCGGCCATGCACGGCGGATCGCGCTCGGCGCGGCCGGCATGGCCGTGCTGCGTGCGCGCTGGCCACGCTACGAGGCCGACGTCGGCGCCAGCCTGTATTCGTACGAACGGCGCGTGCTCGACTGGCGCGTGCGGCGGCTGTACGCGGCGGCGACCGCTGCGAACGCACCGCGGCCGCGGCGGCTGCGGCTCGACGGCGCGGCCGATCTCGACGCCGCATTCGAGACCTGGTCGCTGGCGTCCGGCGCCGAAGGCCGGCGCCTGTTGCGCGTCGGTGCCGACGGCGTGGCCCGCACGGTCGAGGAGACCGCCGGGCCGATCGAACGACCGCTCTGGGAATGGCTGCAGCGCCATGCGATCGAGACGGTGACGGCCGGCGCCGCCGACGCGGCGCTGACGCAGATCGCGCGCGATGCGGCCGCACGGCTCGGCCTCGGCTGGTCGGAACCGGGCCGCATCGCCGACAATCCGCGCTCCTTCGGAGACCCCCCGCATGACTGAACCGGGCGCATCGCCGCCGTATGCCCGCGCCCTGATCACCGGGATCGGCGGCCAGGACGGCGCCCTGCTGGCGCGGCACCTGCTCGCGGCCGGCGTCGAGGTCGACGGCACCTACCGGCCCGGCGGCGCGACGCCGGCCTGGCGGCTGGCCGAGCTGCGCATCGGCGCCGAGCCGGGCCTGCATCTGCATGCGCTGGATCTCGCCGATGTGGCCGCGGTACGCGGCCTCGTCGCCGCGACGCGGCCGCAGGCGATCTTCCACCTGGCCGGGCAGTCGCGCGTGGCCGAGTCGTTCGCCGATCCGCTGGCGAGCATCGCCGCCAACGGCGGCTCGACCGTGCATCTGCTCGAAGCGCTGCGCGCCGAGGCCACCGACGCGCATTTCGTGCTGGCCGCCAGCGCCGAGATCTTCGGCCGGCCGGCCGCTTCGCTGCTCGACGAGACGACGCCACCGGCGCCGGCGACGCCGTACGGCGTATCCAAGCTGCTCGCGCATGCCGCGGTCGGCGCCTGGCGCGCCAGCTACGGCCTGCGCGCGAGCAGCGCGATCCTGTTCAACCACGAATCGGAATGGCGCGACGAGGCGTTCGTGACGCGCAAGCTCACGCGCGCGGTCGCACGCATCGCGCTCGGCCGGCAGGATCACGTACTGCTCGGCAATCTCGATGCCGCGCGCGACTTCGGCTACGCGCCCGAGTACGTCGCCGCATTGGCGCGCCTGGCCGCGCTGCCGGCCGGCGCGGACGTCGTACTGGCGACCGGCCGGTCCGCGACGATCCGCGACTTCGCGACGCAGGCCTTCGCGGCCGCCGGCATCGCACTCACCTGGCAGGGCCGCGGCGCGGACGAGACCGCCGTCGACGCCGGCGGACGCGTTCGTGTCGGCGTCGATCCGGCGCTGCTGCGGCCGGTCGACGCACCGGCCCTGGTCGGCGACGCGACCAAGGCACGCCGCCTGCTCGGCTTCGCGCCGCAGGTGGACCTGGCCGATCTGGCGCGGCGCATGGTCGCCGCCGATCTCGAACGCGAGCAGCGCGCATGAAGGTGATCTTCAACGTCGACGCGATCACCGCGCCGCTGACCGGCATCGGCCGCTACGCGCTCGAGCTCGCGCGCGGACTCGCGCGTCATCGCGAGATCGAGACGCTCAAGCTGTTCTCGGCCTACCACTGGGTCGACGATCCCGAGCACGCATTGCGCGCGAACCGCACCATCGCCACGCTGCGCAAGCGCCTGCCGTTCAAGACCGCCGCGCTCGAGGTCTACACGCAGATGCGCGGCGCGCTGTTCAGCGCGCATACGCGGCGCATGCGCGGCTTCCTGCTGCACACGCCGAACTACGTGCTGATGCCGTTCGACGGGCCGACGCTGACGACCGTGCACGACCTGTCGTGGATGAACTATCCGGAGACCCATCCGGTCGAGCGCGTGCGCTTCATGGACCGTCATCTGCCGCCGTCGCTCGAACGCGCGCGCTTCATCCTGACCGACTCGCAGTTCATCGCCGACGAAGCCGTGCAGCGTCTGGACGTACCGCGCGAGAAGCTGCGCGTGGTGCCGCTCGGCGTCGATCCGGTCTATCGCCCGCGCCGGCCCGAGGAACTGGCCGAGGCGCTGGCGCGGCACCAGCTCGAGGCCGGCCGCTACCTGCTGGTCGTCGCGACGCTGGAACCGCGCAAGAACCTGGTGCGCCTGGTGCGCGCGTACGCGCAACTGCCGGCACCGCTGCGGACGGCGCATCCGCTGGTCATCGTCGGCGCACGCGGCTGGCTCAACCGCGAGCTCGAACGCGCGCTCGGCCCGCTCGAGTCGGCCGGCGCCGCGCGCCGGCTCGGCTACGTCGACGAGGCCGACCTGCCGCTGATCTATGCCGGCGCCGGCGCGTTCGCGTTTCCGTCGCTGTACGAGGGCTTCGGCCTGCCGGTGCTCGAGGCGCTCGCCAGCGGCGTGCCGGTGCTGACCTCGAACGTCTCGTCGATGCCCGAGGTCGCCGGCGATGCTGCGCTGACGGTCGACCCGCTCGACGAGACCGCGATCCGCGACGGTCTGGTCCGTCTGTTCGAGGACACGCCGTGGCGTGCCGGCGCGATCGAGGCCGGCCTGGTCCGCGCGCAGGCGTTTCCGTGGTCGCGCTGCGTCGAGGACACCGTCGCGGTCTATCGCGAGGCGCTCGCGCACTAGCGTCGCGATCGCGGCGGCCGACCCGGCGCGACGGACGCGGCACGGACCGCGGTGCCGCGTCCATGTGAGCAGCCGCGATGGATGGCCGCTCGCTGCGCTCGCGATGCCTGCGGCGCGCGTCCGATCAGGTCGGACGATCTCATCCCCGATCCGACATCCGGCGCTGCGCGACCGCGCCGCGGCCCGCTTGTTGACACTCAAATGAGAATCGTTATCATTCACACCACTCATCGCAACAGGAACGGTTCCATGCTCACGACGTCCAGCCTCTCCACGGGATCGGCGCACGATGCCGCACCGGTCCGTATCGCCACCGCCGACGCGCCGCGTCCGGCCCGCAGCGAAGCGCGCGCGCCGCGCATCGACAGCCAGCGCCTGCTCTCGGGCGGCCGCGAACTGGTCATCGAGCACGCCGGCCAGGAATACCGCCTGCGCCTGACGCGCAACGACAAGCTGATCCTCACCAAGTAACCGCGATCGGCCCGCAACGGCCGCCGTACCGGATCGGCGGAGGCGCCTGGCGCGTCCGCAATGCGCTCCAACGTCGCCCAGCCAGCCGGAAACCGTCCCGCCATCCACGGTTGCCATGCCAGCCAGCGTTCGTTCGTGCCGCCGGTCGCCGCGGCCCGTCGCCGGGCGACGAGGCCGGTGCCACCCCGGCGCAGGTCACGACCGCTTTCGGACGCAAGCGAGGAGACGTGCATGAGTGACGGCTATCCGCTCCACGAACCGGCCCTGTCCTGGGAGCCGGCCACGACCGGGTTCGAACCGGCCCCGGCCGCCAACGACGCGCCGCCGCGCGTCCGCGACGACGATCTGCTGCGCCTGGCCGACTGGCTGCCGCGCCTGGGACCGGTGCTGTGGGTCCACCGCGATCCGCGCCATTCGCCGCACGAGCGCGCCTGCGTGACCGCACGCGGCGTCATGCTGATCGACCATCCGGCCCTGGTCGCGCTCGGCCGCGCCGTCGATCTGGTCGCCGGCTCCACCGTGACGCCGCAAGGGCCGCGCGAATGGCTGGCGCTGCGCGATGCGCACGGCCGCGTGCAGGCCAAGCTGTTCCTGCTGCCCGATACCGACTATCTCGCCTGGGACCGGATGCTGGCCGATTTCGGCGAGCGTCTGCAGCGCGAGGAGCCGGTCGCCGCCTGCAGCCGCTGGCAGGCGCCGATCAGCTATCTGTGCGGCGCGCTGAGCCGGCTCGGCGCGCCCTGGCGCGCACAGCTGCTGACGTTCTCGGTGCAGCGCCTGCCGTGGGTGCAGGCACTCGGCGCACAGCCCCCGGCCTCGCTGTCGGCCCTCGGTCGCGGCCTGGCCGAGGCGATCGCCGCCGACGAGCGCGCCGAGGGCCTCGGCGCCGCGGCGAGCTGAGCGATGCGCGACCGGCCGATCGAACGGCATGCCCAGCCACGTTCTTCCCCTGCTTGCGGCGCGCCGTTCCGGCGCCGCCTGCGTCCATCGTTTCCATTCTGAGGATCCCCCATGCGTCTGCCCGCCATCGCCGCATCGGTCGTGCTGCTGACCGCCTGCGCCGGCACGCCGCCGAAGAAGCCCGCATCCGCCGCCGCCACCCTGCCGGCCGCGCCGGCCCAGTACACGCCGCCGTGCGCAGCACTGCCGCCGGCCGAGCGCAGCGGCTACGAATGCGACCGCCGCAGCATCCTGGCGATGGCCGGCGAGTTCCGCGTGCGCTTCGTGTTCGACGAGACCGCGGCGCTCGCGCCGGGCTACCAGCCCAGGGCGCCTCAGCGCTCGGGCGGCACCGAACTGGTCGAGGTGGTGCGCGACGACGGCGACACGATCGTGCTGCAGCACATCCTGGTCATGAAGATGGGCGAGGACGTGCACGTCATCAAGCACTGGCGCCAGGACTGGCACTACCAGCCGGCGAGCCTGCTGCGCTATCGCGGCAACGGTCGCTTCGAGACCGAAGCGGTCGATCCGGCGACGGCCAAGGGCGCCTGGTCGCAGGTCGTCTACGAGGTCGACGATGCGCCGCGCTATGCCGGCATCGGCCGCTGGCGCCACGAGGCCGGCGTCGACGCCTGGGAGTCGGATCCGACGCGCCGGCCGCTGCCGCGCCGCGAGTTCACCAAGCGCAGCGACTACCAGGCGCTGGACGTCGTCAATCGCCACACGCTGACGCCGGCCGGCTGGGTGCACGAGCAGGACAATACCAAGGTGGTGCTGCACGCCGACGGCCGCGAGCAGGCGCTGGCGCGCGAGCACGGCGTCAACAGCTATACGCGCATCGCCGACCACGACTTCGGCCCCGGCCGCGAATACTGGCGCAAGACCCAGGCCTTCTGGGCCGACGTGCGCGCCGAATGGGCGCGCGGGTTCGCGCGGCATCCGAGCTTCGTGCTGAGTCCGGAGCCGAACGGCGAGGCGCGCATCGGCGAGTTCTTCGCGCTGGCCGAGCGCGCCGGCAACGGCGAGGCGATCAGCCGCGCCGAGATCGACGCGGTGCTGACGCGCTACGGGCTGGCACTGACCGAACCGGCGGCGACACCATAACCGGCAGCGCCGGCCTTCACGCGCTGCGCTGCGTCGGGGCGCAGCGCGTGGTCGCGCCGGCCGTTGCCGGCATCGCGCGAAGGCCGGTGCCGAAGCGGCACGACATCGCGCCGCGCCGCGGCCGGCAGCAGTGCGCTTCGGGGCGCGCGCAGCCCGTCATGGCTGCGTCCAGGCGCAGGCGCCGCATCGATCGGGCGCCGTATACTCGCGCCCGGACGACCCGCCGCTGCGCATCCGCCTGCCGGTGCCCGTCCGCCAACAGGGGAATGCCGATGTCAGGTCCGATCCGCAGCGCGGCGACGCTCGCGCTCGCTCTCGCTTTGTCCACCGGCGCGGCACTTGCCGCCAAGAGTGATTCGAAGGTGATCTTCGTCAACCAGTCCAGCTGGTCGATCAACGAGCTGTACTTCGCGCCGAGCCGCGATGCCGACTGGGGCGAGGATCACCTCGGCAAGCACACGCTCGACCAGGGCGACCAGCTGACGCTGACCGGCGTGGCCTGCGGCACCTGGGACGTCCGCGTGGTCGACGAGGATGGCGACGAATGCATCATCGAGCAGGTTGCGCTGTGCGGTGACACCGACAAGTGGGTCATCCGCGACGACGACCTGCTGGCCTGCCAGGCCGCCAGCGAATAAGCGCCCCACGCCGGCCGCCGCACGCGGTGGCCGGCATCGTTCCGATCCGAACCGAGTTCCGTCATGCCGTCCTTCACGCGCGCGATCCGGCCCCACGTCGACGCCGAACTGCGCGCCGCCGACGCCGCGCTCGCGAGCGGTCAGCCCGATCGCGCGTTCGCGCATCTGCAGCGCGCGCATGTCCTCGGACAGGCCTCGACGATCGAACACGTCCGCGTGCATCTGCGCATGCTGCACTGGGGCATTGCGCAGCGAAACGCGCGCGAGATCGCCGGCCAGCTGCTGCGCATCGTCGGTGCCGCGACCAAGACCGCGCTCGGCTGGGTGCCGCACGGCAATACCGGCGGCGCCGACGTCAGCCCGTTCCGGCGCATGCCGGTGCCGCCCGATCTCGACGCACTGATCCGGCGCGCGCGCGGCCGCTGACGACGCGCAGCGCACGATCGACACCAGGCGGGCAGCAAACGGCCAGGTAGTCGCTGGCCCGGGGAACGATCCGTCGTCCGGCATGGCACGCGTCCGAATGGCCGTTCGACGGGCGATCGCGGCCTCACGACCGGACGGTCGGCATCGATGGCCGCGCTGCGCGGTTCGATCGCCCGCAGCTCGAAGCCGCGGGACTGCCGGTTGCCGGTTCGGCTGCCTCGGACGCACGCCTTGCGCATGACCGAAGCGGGCGCAGGCGCCCGCTTCGGCCGGTTCTACGCCCGCTCGATCACATGCAGCTCGGTCCGCAGCCGCGATAGAAGAAGTAGCCGGTTCCGATTCCTGAGTTGTTCGGTCCCTGCGGCGCGCCGATGATCGCGAACAGGCCCGACAGGCCGACGCCGCTGCCGAAGTAGTCGTTGTGGGTGCCGCCGCTGGCCGCGAGCTTCTTGACCTCGCTCCAGACGCCGCTGCCGTCTCGATCGAACACATAGGCCGCACCGGTGATCGTGGTCGGCCAGCCGACGCCGACCGCGCCGACGATCAGGCTCGCGCCGTCGACCGCGACCGCCGACCCGAAGCGCCAGTTGCGCTCCGAGTCGCTCGCGACCAGCTGCTGTCGCTGGGTCCACAGGCCGCTTTGACGCGTGAAGACGTAGACCGCACCGGACGCGCGCTGGATCGGATCGTTCTCCGGACCGGTCAGCGCCCACGGCGCGCCGATGACGGCCGTCGTGCCGTCGAACGCCAGCGCGGAACCGAAGTCCATGTCGGTCGAGGTCGGCGAGCCGACCAGCTTCTGCGTCTCGCGCCAGCGCGGATTGCAGCGTCCGGCATGACACTCGCGCGAGTAGACGTAGACGGCGCCGACGCTGTAGTAGCCGAACTGGTACGCCCAGCGGCTGCCGACCATCGCGGTATCGTCGCTGATCCCGACCGAGACGCCGTACTGCTCGTAGCGGCCGCCGTCGCTCGCGGTCAGTTTCTGCGCGAACGTCCAGACGCCGTCGACGCCGCGCGTGAACCGGTAGGCCGCACCGCGGCCGTCGTCACCGTCGACGCCGGCCGTGTAAGCACCGACCACGGCGTTGCCGCCGGACACCGCGACCGAGACGCCGAAGCGGTCTTCGGCCGCGCCGTCGAACGCGGTCAGCTTCTGCGTCTGCGTCCACACACCGTCGTTCCAGGTGAAGACGTAGACCGCGCCCTGCGCGGTCCGTCCGCCGATCGCCGCGCCGGTGGCGCCGACCAGCAGCGTCGTACCGTCGAATGCGAGCGATGCGCCGAAGCGATCGTAGGCCGCACCGTCCGACGCGAGCAGCGTGTCGTAGACCGACGGCATGCACAGCGACTCGCATACGTACGGCGCGATCACGTGGACGGCGCCGCGGAACGTGTCGGTATTGGGCGCGGCGAAGAACGCCGTATCGTCCTTGATCGCGACCGCACTGCCGACGCCGGTGCCGCTCAGACCGACGACCTGTTCGAGCCAGGTTTCGGACAGCAGCGTCGCGATCGGCAGCGGCTCGGCGCCGCCCTTTCCGGTCGTCGCGGCGCCATCGAGGTAGGTCTGTGCCGCGGCAGGCTGCGCTGCCGCCGTCGACGTCCAGGCCGCCATGCAGAGCCCGGCGAGCGCCAGGCCGATCTTGCTCGACATCATCATCATGAATCTCCTTGTCCTTGGGTGTTGCGTGAGCAACGAGAAAGCCGGCCGAGGGCCGGCGCGAAGGTCCTCTGCGAATCGCCCCTGAGCGTCCACGGTAGCGGCTGACCAGGGTCGGTCAAGACTTTTCGCATCGAGCGCGATACGCCGACCGCATCGCGGAAGCGCCTGCCCGCCCTGCGCCAGCATGATTGGTTGCGTGGCGTCTGCCCGCGCACGCCGCGCTGCGGGCCGGTCCGCGCCGGCGCATGCGCGCAGACCCTTCCGGTCGAGCCGACGCGATGCCGCGAGCGCGGTCGCCGACGATCGCGTCCGGGCCCTCGGCGCAGGCCCCGGCGCCGCGGCCATGCGTGCACTGGCTTCGCCCCCGGCGAGCCGCGACAATGCGCCTCTTTTTCGACCCCTCAGGTGTTCCATGAGCGACGCTTCCGCTTCCGTCCCGGCCGATGCCTCGGTCAAGCCGATCTCGTTGAGCCGCTTCCTGATCGAGGAGCAGCGCGACAAGGGGCAGATCAATGCCGATCTGCGGCTGCTGATCGAGGTGGTCGCGCGCGCCTGCAAGCGGATCTCGATCGCGGTCGGCAAGGGCGCGCTCGGCGGCGTGCTCGGCTCGGCCGGCACCGAGAACGTGCAGGGCGAGACGCAGAAGAAGCTCGACGTGCTGTCCAACGAGATCCTGCTCGAGGCCAACGAATGGGGCGGCCACCTCGCCGCGCTGGCATCGGAGGAGATGGACGATCCGCATCCGATCCCGAACCGTTATCCGAAGGGCGAATACCTGCTGGTGTTCGATCCGCTGGACGGCTCGTCGAACATCGACGTCAACATCTCGGTCGGCACGATCTTCTCGGTGCTGCGCTGCCCGGAAGGCGTCACCGATCCGGACGAGCGCGCGTTCCTGCAACCGGGCACGCGCCAGGTCGCGGCCGGCTATGCGGTCTACGGATCGAGCACGGTGCTGGTGCTGACGCTCGGCGACGGCGTCTACGCGTTCACGCTGGACCGCGAGCAGGGCGGCTTCGTGCTGACGCAGTCCCGGCTGACGATCCCCGCCGACACCGGCGAGTTCGCGATCAACATGTCCAACCTGCGCCACTGGGAACCGCCGATGCGGCGCTACATCGACGAGCTGCTGGCCGGCAAGACCGGTCCGCGCGGTCGCGACTTCAACATGCGCTGGGTCGCCTCGATGGTGGCCGACGTGCACCGCATCCTGACCCGCGGCGGCATCTTCATCTACCCGCGCGACCTCAAGGACACCTCCAAACCCGGCAAGCTGCGCCTGATGTACGAGGCCAATCCGATGGCGTTCGTCGTCGAGCAGGCGGGCGGCGCCGCGACGACCGGGCGCGAGCGCATCCTCGAGGTGATGCCGACCCAGCTGCATCAGCGCGTGCCGGTGTTTCTCGGATCGCGCAACGAGGTCGAGCGCGCGACGCGCTATCACCTCGACGCCGACGCGTCCTGAGTCCCTGTCGGCGACCGCAGGCGGACGGGCGGCGCCGTTGTGCGTCGTCCACGGCACCGGCGTTCGAGGCCGTCGCGCCGACAGCCGGCCGGCAGGTGTCCAGGCCCCGCCAGCGGACCTGCCGCGCGTGCACGTCCGGGTGACGGTCGCGGCGATCTAGCGCGGCTGGGGACGGACGCGTCCTCGGGCGACGCCGCTGCGTCGGATCGCTGTCTTCGCGGCCACCTTCTTCACGGCTGCCTTCTTCACGGCTGCCTTCCCGGCAGCGGACGTCTTTGCGCCCGGCCGGGTTGCGCTGCGCTTCTTCGCACCGCCCGATCGGATGGCGGCCTTCTTCGCGGTGCCGGGGCCGGCGCCGGCCAGGACCGCATCGGCGGCCGGCACCCAGAACCGGTCGACCAGATGCTGGAAGCCCGGGCCCTTGGGGTGGATCTCGTTGTCCCAGCCGGCCGGATCGGTCAGCTCGCCGCGCGTGTCGAGCACGACGAACGCGCGCGTGCTCTTGGCGACGAACGTCAGCATGCGGAAGAACGACTCGAGCAGCCAGCGTGACAGCGCGCGCTGTTCGCCGGCGTCGGTCAGGCCGAAGTCGCGCATCGGCTTCCACAGCCAGGGGCCGCTCGTGAAGCCGATGAACGTGTACGGCACGTCCATCGGCGTGACGTCGCCGTAGGTATGCGTCAGGATCGTCGCCTGCGGCGCATGCGTGTCGCGCAGCAGGACGATGCCTTCGTAGAACGCCTGCACCTTCGCGAACGCGTGCTTGAGCGCATCGAGCCGGATGTGCCGCTGCACGACCGTCGGGATCGCCGGATGCCACGGCCAGCTCTGCCCGTCCGGCGGATCGTCCGCGCGCTTGAGATGAAGCGCGAAGTCCTGGCCGATGATGTCGTTGCCGCCCATCGAGACCAGGAACAGATCGAACGGCGTGCCGCGCTCGGCCAGGTCGCGCGCGACGCCGCTCCAGCGCGGCAGCAGCGCGAAGGCCTCCTTGGCGTCGCGGCCCGGATAGCTGTCGTCCAGCGTCAGCAGGCGTCGCCCGTAGTGCCGCGACAGCTTGGTCTCCAGATCGCCGTAGCGGCGCAGCGGATATTGGAACCACGAGTCGCCGAACGCCATCGCGCGCGCGGCATCGGGGCGCGCGACGACCTCGTCGAGATAGACCTGGAGACGGTTGTACGGTGTGCTCATCGCGCTGTCCTCCCTGATGCGAACCCGTGGCCGGCGCCGCGCTGCGGCGCCGCGGCCGGGCCGGGTGCGAAACGCCGCCCGGCCGGCGCGCCGCGACCGCGGCGCACGGCGATCATGCGGCGGCACCGGCGCGGCCTGCAAGCGCGCCGCGCCAACCTGCCGGTCGCCTTTCCTCGACCCGGGCTTTACCGATCGCAGCGGCGCCGTGGCCGATCGCGCATCGGCGGCGCCGCGGTCCGGGACCGCCTCGCGACCGTGCCGCCGGACGCGCGCTGCGGCGCGGCGGCGCGACTGCTACGATGCGATTTTTCGGCGGCGCAGCCATGACGGACGATTTCATCGAGGTCTACGAGAACGCGATCGACGCGGCCACCTGCCAGGCGCTGATCCGGCGCTTCGATGCCAGCGGCAAGGCCGTGCGCGGCGCGACCGGCGGCGGCGTCGACACCCAGCTCAAGGACAGCTGGGACATCTGCCTGGACGACTACGCCGAGTGGCAGGACGCGGTCAACGTGCTCAATACGGCGATGCTGCGCTGCCTGATGCAGTACCTGCGCAAGTATCCGTACACGGCGCTGGCGCCGCTGTCGCTGCGCATGCCCGACGGCAAGGGCGGCCTGCGCATGCTGAGCGCGGACGAGCTGCGTACGCTGCCCGACGCGCTGCTGCAGCAGCTGGCGGTCAAGGTGTTCCGGCCCGGCACGATCAACGTGCAGAAGTATCTCGCCGGCCAGGGCGGCTATCCGTACTGGCACTGCGAGCTGTATCCGAAGGTCGGCGATCCGGGCGGCGAGACCCTGCACCGCACGGTGCTGTGGACGGTCTATCTCAACGACGGCTTCGGCGAGGGCGAGACCGAATTCTTCCATCAGGCCCGCAAGATCACGCCGCGCACCGGCGCGATGCTGATCGCACCGGCCGCCTATACGCACACCCATCGCGGCAACCGGCCGCGCGGCGGCGACAAGTACATCGCGACCTCGTGGGTGCTGTTCCAGCGCGCGGAGGTGCTGTTCGGCGCGCCGGCCGCGCCGGCGGCGGGCTGACACGGACGCGCGTCGTCCACGGCCTCCTGCCGGTCCGGGCCGGACGATCCGCGCGGGACCGGTCGCGACCGCGACCTGATGCCTGGATGCCGGCGCGCGCCGCAGCGCGCGCCGGGATGCCTCACAGGGTTTCGGCCTCGCCGGACTCGACGCCCTCGGCGATGTCGAGCTCCTCGCGCACGGTGCGCAGCAGGATCGGCACCGAGACCGGCTTCTCGACGAAACGAATGCGGTCGACCGGCGGCAGACCGTCGCGGTCGATCCGGCGCTCCGGACGCTCGAGCAGGACCAGCGGCCCGGTGAAGCCGCGCTCGAGCAGCGCCATCATCGTGCGCACGCCGGTCATCTGATTCAGATCAGAGTCCATGACCAGCAGCTGCGGCACGCCGATCGCGTCGATCTTCTGCAGCGCCTCGGTGCCGCTCTGCGCGGTGGTGACCGCATAGCCGTTGAGGTCGAGGCAGTCGAACAGCATCGTCAGCTTGCCGGCCTTCTCGGCGACCACCATCACGCGCTCGCCGCGGCCGCGCGACAGCACGGTCGTCTCCGGCTCGCTCTGCGCCGTCGACAGCGGCAGATACAGGGCGAACGTGGTGCCCTGACCGAGTGCGCTCTCCACACGCAGGTAGCCGCGATGGTTGGTCAGGATGCGCTTGCACGACAGCAGGCCGAGGCCGGTACCGTCGCTCTTGGTCGTGAAGAACGGCCGGAACAGATTGCTGCGCACCTGCTCGCTCATGCCGATGCCGGTGTCGCGGACCTCGAGCTTCAGATACGTGCCCGGCGCCTGCGATTCCTCCTCGCCGAAGAACGTGGCGTCCAGCTGCGAGGACACGGCCGACAGCGTCAGCGTGCCGCCGTCGGGCATAGCCTGCAGCGCGTTGAGGCACAGGTTCAGCAGGCACTGCTGCAGTTCGGTCTGGTTGCCTTCCAGGACCAGGTCCTCGTCGGGCTTTTCGAAGTTCAATGTCACGTTGCGCGGCACGCTGCCGCGCAGCAGCATCGCCAGCGCGTCGAACAGGGCCGCCAGACGCACGCGCTCGATCTCGACGCGCGCGCCGCGCGCGAACGACAGCATCGAGGCGACCATTTCCAGGCCGCGCCGCGCGCAGTCGCCGACCAGCTCGCCGTGCTTGCGCAGCTCCGGGTCGTCGCTGGAGGCGATCATCGAGGAGGTCAGCAGCAGCGGCTGCAGGATGTTGCGCAGATCGTGGCTGAGGCCGCCGGCGAGCAGGGCCAGACTCTCGAAGCGCTGCGCGCGCAGCAGCTCGGACTCGGCGCGATCGCGCGCCTGGGCATCGGCCGCTTCGCGCAGCGCGCGGCGCACCGCGGTGGCCATGCGCGCCAGGCGTCCCTTGAGGATGTAGTCGGTCGCGCCGCGGCGCACCGCCTCGACGGCCGCGTCCTCGCCGATCGTGCCGGAGACGAAGATGAAGGGCGTGCCCGGCGACTGCTCGCGCAGGATGTCCAGCGCGCGATAGCCGCTGAAGCCGGGCATGCTCAGATCGGACAGCACCACGTCCGGCTCGAACGTGGTCAGCGCGTCGCGGAATGCCGCCTCGTCGTCGACCAGGCGCGACGCGAACACCAGACCGTCGGCGCGCAACTGGTCCAGGACCAGTTCCGCGTCGAGCGGATCGTCCTCGACCACGAGGACACGCAGCTTCAGGCCGGGATCGGCGACCATAGGATGTTCCTCAGACCCTCTCGGGAAACTCGTTGAGCACGGCCCAGAACTGGCCGAGCGTCTGCACGGCCGCGAAGAACTGCGGCACGTCGACCGGCTTGACGACGTAGGCGTTGACGCCGAGGTTCCAGCTGTGGGCCAGGTCGCTCTCCTCGCGCGAGGAGGACAGGATCACGACCGGCACGCGCCGGAAGCGCTCGTCCTCCCGCATGCGCTTGAGCACCTCCAGGCCGTCCAGGCGCGGCATCTTGATGTCGAGCAGGACCACGGCCGGATTGCCGGGCGGACGGCCCTCGTAGGCGCCGCGCGCGAACAGGTAGTCCAGTGCCTCCACGCCGTCCTCGACGTGGATCACCGGATTGGCGAGCTTGGCCTCGCGCAGCGCGTCGAGCGCCATCTCGGCGTCGGCGGCGCTGTCCTCGGCCAGCAGGATGGTACGGATCTCACGATTCATACGACGACACTCCCGGGTAGCATGCCCGCACCGGCCGGCGCGGGCAGCGAAAAGTAGAACGTAGCGCCCTTGTCGGGCGTGGCCTCGGCCCAGGTCCGGCCGCCGTGGCGCCCGACGATGCGGCGCACGTTGGCCAGCCCGATGCCGGTGCCGGGGAAATCCGACGCCTTGTGCAGGCGCTGGAACACGCCGAACAGCTTGCCGGCGTACTCCATGTCGAAGCCGGTGCCGTTGTCCTTGACGAAGAAGATCGGCCCGTCGGTGGACGTCTGCACGCCGACCTCGATCAGCGCATGCGCGCGGCGCGCGGTGTACTTGACCGCGTTGCCGAGCAGGTTCTGCCAGACCTGGCGCAGCATGTTCTCGTCGCCGACGACGATCGGCAGCACGCCGATGCGCCATTCGATGTCGCGGCCGGCCGCCTCGGTGGTCAGCATCGACTGCATCTCGGCGACCAGGTTCTGCATGTCGACCGGCTGCAGACGCAGCGCGTTGCGGCCCAGGCGCGAATACAGCAGCAGATCCTCGATCAGCGATGACATGCGCTGCGCCGACTCGACGATGATCGACAGGTAGTGCCGCGTGGTGTCGTCGCCGCGCTCGCCGAGGTGGCGCTCGAGCTTGCCGGCGAAGCCGGCGATGTGGCGCAGCGGCGCGCGCAGGTCGTGCGAGACCGAGTAGCTGAAGGCCTCCAGCTCGCGGTTGACGTCCGAGACCTGCTCGATCTGCTGTTCGAGCTCGCGGTTGAGGTCGCGGATCTGCGTTTCGGCGCGCTTGACCGCGCTGACGTCGTTGACGGTCAGCAGGATCGCCGGCTCCTGCTCGGACAGCAGCATGCGCCGCGCATTGACGAAGACGATGCGCACGACATCCTCGCCGGTGCGCTGGGTCAGCTCGTAGTCCCACAGCTCGCGGTCGCGCACCGCGACGTCGACCAGGCGCTGATGCAGGGCCTGGTCGGACCAGGCGCCGCCGCCGATCTCCTCGAGCGCCGCGCCGGCCGGGTCCTCGCTCTCGACGCCGTAGACCTCCCGGAAGGCCTTGTTCATCATCAGCACGCGCAGCCCGTTGTCGAGCACGAGGATCGGCTCGCGCAGGCTCTGCACGATCGTGCGCGAGCGCACGATCGCCTGACGCGCGCGCGATTCGGCCTCCAGGCGATGGCGCACCTGGCGTTCGGACGCATAGATCACCGCGCCGAGCAGCACCAGCTGCACCACCAGCATGCCGAGCGCGGCCCAGGTCGCCTGGCGCTGACGCGCTTCGGTCTGCGCGCTGCGCTCGAGGTACAGATCCTCCTCGGCCGACAGCACCTGCATCGCCGAACCGCGGAACGGGAACAGGTCCGCCGCCTGACGCAGGGCCAGGCCGGCGGCGTCGCGATCGCCCTCGTCGAGATGGCGCATCGCGTCGTCGATCAGCTTGGCGCGGCCCTGGATCAGCGTCTCCAGATTGCCGATCCGGTTCTGCTGACCGGCGTTGTCGCGCGTCGATTCGGCGAGGCGGTCGAGCAGCGGCAGCAGGTGCGAACGGCGCGAGTCGTAGTCGTTGACGCCGTCGGGCGCGACCAGACCGCCGTAGCGCGTCAGCGCCAGGCTCTCCAGCTCGCCCATCGTCGACATCAGATCGTAGATCGCCTCCTTGATGCCGGCGCTGTGCACGACCCAGGCCGAGGCCTCGGCCGTGGCTTCGGCGTTGCGGCGCAGGATCAGGTACGGCAGGGTCAGGCTGGCAGCGACGGCCACTGCGAGCATCACGGCTCGCAGCGGAAAATCCGCTTTGGCGGTCAGTTTCGACCAGGGCATGCACGCTCCAGTGGAAAAATGGACCGCTCGGCGCCCCGGCACCGGTCGCTGAACGACCGTCGGGCGTCCCGCCGGGCGGCGAACGCTCGGAGCATAGCACTCCCGTTTCGAGGGGCGTGGCCGTCCGGGCCGCCTCGTGCACCGGCCGGTGCGCTGGCGGCGGCCGCGGACGGGCTTGCTAGAATCGCGCGCCCTCCCATCCCACGCGAGCCGAGCCCGCTTCCATGTCGCCCCCTACCGCACCGTCCCCGATGCGTCCCCTGCCGCGCCTGATCTTCTTCTCGCGCTGGCTGCAGCTGCCGCTCTATCTCGGCCTGATCGTCGCGCAGGGCGTGTACGTCGTGCTGTTCATCAAGGAGCTGTGGCATTTGATCCTCGGCGCCGCGAGTCTCGGCGAGCAGGAGATCATGCTGATCGTGCTCGGCCTGATCGACGTCGTGATGATCTCGAACCTGCTGGTCATGGTGATCGTCGGCGGCTACGAGACCTTCGTCTCGCGACTGCGTCTGGAAGGCCATCCGGACCAGCCCGAATGGCTGAGCCACGTCAACGCCTCGGTGCTCAAGGTCAAGCTGGCGATGGCGATCATCGGCATTTCCTCGATCCACCTGCTCAAGACCTTCATCGCCGCCGGCACGCTCGAGGGCCTGCCGTTCTGCACGCCCGAAGTGCTGGCCGCGCTGAAGGAGGCGGCGCTGAGCGCGTCCAACAGCCGCGGCTGCAGCACGCTGACGCCGATCGGCGTGCTCTGGCAGACGGTGATCCACTGCGTGTTCATCCTGTCGGCGATCGGCATCGCCTACACCGACAAGCTGATGCAGGCCGCCAAGCCGGCCAACGGCAAGGCGCACTGAGCGCGGCGGCGGCGCCGCCACGGGCCGTCGTCGATCAGCCGGCATCGGTGGCCCGCCCAGGGTGCGCCGATCGCCGCAGCGGCCGCGGATCGGCACGCGGCCGGGCGCGCCCCGGTCACGACCGGATCGGCGCCGGGCCGCGCTGGCGACCAGAGCAGCCCGCCGGACGGCACGCCGGCCTCGCGACGCGTTACAGATGCGGCGGCCAGCGCCGTTCCGGCGGCCGCCAGTTGGCCAAGGCCTCGCGCGTGCGCTGGCGGCCGAGCTCGATCAGGTCGGCGGCGCGGTCGAACGCATAGAACGTCGCCGCGCTGCGCGGGATCGAGATCAGCAGGTCCGGCGGCTGCGCGGCCAGCTTGAAGCGGCTGATCGTGCCCTGCACGGTCTCCAGCGAGCGCGCGAACAGCTCGATCATGCCGAGCTCGCGCTCGCGCCGCGCCGGCACCGTCACCTCGCGTTCGAGCAGGCCGAACAGGCTGCTCAGACGGGCGGCGAGGCTGCGCGCCGGCGCCGGCGGCGACGGCGCCACCGGTTCGAGCGGCATGTCGTCCGGCGCGTCGACGTCGACGGCGATCGTCAGATCGGTCAGGTCGCGCAGCGTCGCGGAGACCGGCAGCGGATTGAGCAGGCCGCCGTCGACCAGCAGCCGGCCCTGGTAGTGGTGCGGGCGGAAGATCGTCGGGATCGCGATCGAGGCGCGGATCGCGTCGAACAGCGAGCCGCGCGAGAACCAGACCTCGCGTTGCGTGTCCAGGTCCACCGCGACGGCGGTGTAGGCGATCGGCAGGTCCTCGATCGCGACGTCGCCGATCAGCTCGCTGAGCACGCCGATGATGCGGTCGCCCTTGATGAAGCCGCCGCCGCTCAAGGTCCAGTCGAGCAGCCGCCACATGCCGATGCGCTGCAGCGGCAGTACGAAGTCGCGGTAGACCGGCAGCTTGCCGGCGGCATGGATACCGCCGACCAGAGCGCCCATCGAGCTGCCGGCGATCGAGGCGATCGTGAAGCCTTGCGCGGTCAGTTCCTCGATCGCGCCGATGTGCGCATAGCCGCGCGCGCCGCCGGAGCCGAGCACCAGCGAGACCGAGCGGCCGGCCGCCGCCGCGCCGGTGGCCTCCAGCGCGCTCATGCGCCGGCCTGGTAGGCGCCGAGCGAGAGCTGCAGCAGGATCTTCATTTCTTCGCGCAGCGAGACCGGCGCGACGACCTCGGCGTCCGGCCCGTACTTGAGCACGTCCATCAGCAGCTCGCGCGAGTTGGAGTACGGCAGCTTGAGTTCGTAGCGGCCGTCCGGCAGCCACTGGCCCTGCTGCTGCGAATGCCAGTGCTCGTCGGCGACCCAGCGCGCCGCGTGCGGCGAGAAGCGCAGCGTGGCCCAGGCCTTGGGCGGCCCGGAGAAGATGCCGTAGCTCGAGGCCAGGTGCGCATCGAGTTCGTCGGCGGGGCGGTCCAGTGCGGCCTCGTCGAGCACGACCGGCTCGCGGATGCGGTCCAGCGCGAAGCTGCGCAGGCCGTCGCGGCCGTGGTCCCAGGCGTCGAGGTACCAGTTGTCGCGGTAATGGGCCAGGCGCTGCGGCGAGACCTGGCGGTCGGTCAACGCGTCGGTGGAACGCGCGCGGTAGCGAAAGCCCAGGCGCCGGCGGTTCAGCAGCGCGCCTGCCAGCACGCGGAACACGCCCTGGTCGAGCCGGCGCGCGCCGCTGGCGATCACGCGGATGCGCTCGATCGGCAGCGTGCGGCCGCTGTGCTGGTCCGACAGCAGGCGCTCGATGCGCGCGCGGAACGGCGCCAGCGCGCCGGCCAGCACGCCCGGATCGGAGCGCCCGAGCAGCTCGTTCAGGGCCAGCAGCGCGGCCAGCTCCTCGCTGGTCAGCCACAGGCCCGGCAATTCGAAGCGCTCGCCCTCGTCGGCGGCATAGCGGATCGCGGCCTGCTCGGCGTCGCTCTCGATCGGCGCGCCGAGGGCGTCGCGCAGGAAGGCCACGTCGCGATACAGCGTCGCGCGCGAGCAGGCCAGTTCGTCCTTGAGCCGCGCCATCGGAACCGGGTAGCGCGCGGACTTGAGGATGCGGTGCAGGGTCAGGATGCGTTCGTAGCGATCCATGGCGAGGGACGGCGGGCCGGTGAGGCCGGCAAGTGTGTCACAAGCCTCCGTCCGCTTTCGCGACCGGCACGCGCGGGCCCCGGCGGCCGATCAGCCGCCGGGGTGCATACCGGAAGAAGCGGAGCCGGCCGGTAAGCCGGGTTCTGTCGTGGACAGTCATTCCTCTGGGCCTTGCGTCGCCGCAAGGCTCGAGCGACCAACCCGGGGACGACGCGGGCCGCGCCATGGTCCCCCTATTTGGTCTTGCTCCGGGTGGGGTTTGCCGTGCCCTGCGGCGTTGGCCCCGCAGGCGGTGCGCTCTTACCGCACCGTTTCACCATCACCACGCGCGTCTTGCGACGCCGTTCGGCTGTCTGCTCTCTGTTGCACTGTCCGTCGGCTCGCGCCGCCCAGGCGTTACCTGGCACCCTGCCCTGTGGAGCCCGGACTTTCCTCGGCACGCGATGCGTGACGCGACTGTCTGGCCGACTCCGCCGACCAGTCTAGCGAGTTAGGAACAATGTTCCTAACTCGGCGCACTCATGCGCGCCGCACGGACCGCCTTCCGCGTTGCCGCGATCGCCGACGGCGGCGATCAGCGGCTCGCCGGCCCGCAGCCGGACAGCTGACCGGCGCAGCGGATCGAGCGGCGGCACGCACGGCTCGCCGGGCGCCGCACGCCCTGCTCGAAACATGCGCAGCGCATGCGTATCGGGTCGCCGAGCCTTCAAACCGTGCGGTCCGCGTCGTGCCCGCGGCCGCGAGCGCGGCGGAGCCAGACCAAGTCGAAGATTCCCGGCAGGTGCCGCCACCTCATGCGGCGCGCGTCGCAACGTCGTCCGGCGCCGGAGACCGCCACCGCGCGGACCTCCGGCGCCGGCAACGCGCCAACGGAAACGAGGCGGAACGGGCGAAGCCGCCCTGTCCCGCGCCGGCTTCGTTACGGGTCGAAGCCGTCGCGGAACAGGACGTCACCGCCGACCTGTACCTCGAACGCACCGATGTCGGCCGCGGCACCGGCCTCGCGCGGGAACGCAGCGCCGCGCTGGTCGCCGATCAGGCTGGCCGTATTGCTTCCGGCGTCGATCGCCGGACTGCCGGCAGCCAGCGCATGAGTCGGCGTGTAGCCGCCGTTGTCGGCCAGCGGCAGCAGCAACGGATCGGATTGCAGCGTATCGGGCGGCAGCGCCAGCGTGGCCTGCCGGATCAGGTTGTTCGCGCCGCTGACCGCAGCGCCGGCAGCGCCGCCGAGGTCGTTGTCGCCGTTGCCGGCGAGGATCGTGCTCTGGATGTCGGCGCCGGCGGCCAGATGCAGGCCGCCGGCTGCCTCGGTGTCGAGGTTGAACGCGATCGTGCTGCTGACCAGCATCAGCGGCGCGCCGATCCGCGCGCCGCCGACGCGCAGCGCGGCCTCGTTGCCGGAGATCGTGCTGTTGAGGATCACCACGCTGTCCTCGGCGGCCGAGCCGGCGCTGAGGCCGGCGGCCTCGCCGGCGCGATTGGCGCTGATCGCGCTGGACAGGACGACCGTCGACCCGACGATCGACGCGCCGCCGGCGCTCGAGACCGCGTAGTTGGACGTCGCCTCGTTGCCGCGGATCTGGCTGTAGAACGTCTGCAGGCTGCCGGCGCGGGCGCCACCGCCCTCCACGTTGCCGTCGGCGAGTGCGGTATTGCCGCTGATCGTGCTCCACAGCAGCGACAGCTCACCGTCGACCGCGAGGCCGCCGCCACGGGCGGTGCCGCCCTCGCCGGCGATGACATTGCAGCCGGTGACCACCGCATGATCGAGCGTGACGCTGCCGGTGGACATGATGCAGCCACCGGAGGCGTCGCCGGCGGCGCTGTACTTGCCGTTGATCAGGCTGAGATCGGCGACCGTCAGCAGGCCGCCGCCATGGGCGAGGACGCGGCTGGCAAAGCCGGCATCGAGCGCGAGCGCGTCGGCACCGGGACCTTTCAACGTGACGTCGCCGCTCAGTGCGATCTCGCCGGAGCTCAGCGTGATCGTGCTGCAGGTCAGCGCGGACAGGTCGATCGTGTCGCCGGGGCCGGCGGACAGCGCGACCTCGCGCAGGCTGCCGGGACCGGCGTCGTCGCAGCTGGAGACCGGCAGCACCGCAGCGCCGGCCGGCATGGCCGTGGCCAGGGCCAGCGCGCAGCAGACCGCGGCCAGCGGATGGCGGCGCAGCCGCCGCAGGGCGAGATCGGACGAAGCGGGTCTCATCGCGCGGGCTGCGGGCGCCATCACGGCTCGAACCCGTCGGCGAACAGCGCGTCGGTGCGCGTGACCGTGATGCGCTGCGTGTCGGGGCGCGAGACGATGCCCGCGTCCAGCCCGCCGGCGATCAGCACGTCGCCGCCGCCGGTCAGCGCGGCGCTGTGGAACACCACCGGATGGGTCAGCTCGGCGATCACCTCGAAGGTGTCGCGCGCCGGGTCGTAGAGCTCGACCGGCGCGGCCGGCTGAGAGTTGCGGTTGCCGCCGGCGAACACGATGCGGCCGTCCGGCAGCGCCGTGGCGGTGTGGTAGTAGCGCGGAAACACCGGCTGCGCGGCCAGCGTCGAGAACTGGCCGGTCGCCGGATCGTAGACCTCGGCAACGGCGACCTCGAGGTCGCCGTTGAAGCCGCCGACGATCAGCACGCGGCCGTCGGGCAGGCGCGTGGCGGTCGCCGCGATGCGCGCGATCGCCATCGATCCGGTCGCGCTGAACTGACCGGTCGCCGGATCGTAGAGCTCGGCCGCGGCCACCGCTTGGGCACCGGTGGTCTGGCCGCCGGCGATCAGTACACGGCCGTCGGCCAGCAGGGTCGCGGTCGCGTAGGCGCGGCCGATCGCCACCGCACCGGTCGGCGCGAACTGGCCGCTGGCCGGATCGTAGACCTCGGCGACCAGGATCCACTGCGGATCGGCGGGATTGGAGTCGGTGCCGGTCGCGACCAGCACACGACCGTCGGCGAGCCGCGTCGCGGTGTGCAGGTTGCGCGGAGCGGCCAGCGGGCCGGTCGCCGCGAACTGGCCGACGGCCGGATCGTAGATCTCCGAATGCGGCACGCCCTGGCAGACCTGGAAGCCGCCCGAGCTGCCGCCGAGGTTGACGCAGCCGCCGCTGACCAGGACGCGGCCGTCGGCCATCACCACGGTGGCGGCGGCGGCGTACATGCGCCGGTACAGCATCGGCCCGGTGGCGGCGAAGGCGCCGGCCGCCGGATCGTAGATTTCGGCGGTGCGCAGAATCTCGGTGCCGTCGTTGCCGCCGGCGATCAGCACGCGACCGTCCGGCAGGGTCGAGGCGGCATGGCCGTAGCGGCCGGTCCCGAGCATCGCGGTCGCGCCGCCGGCCGGCAGCGGCTCGGCGACGGCCGGCTGGACCTGCGCGGGCGTACCCGGCAGGAAGGTCACGACCGGAGCGGCGTAGGCCGGACCGGCGGTGGCGAGGACGGCGGCGATCAGAAAGCGTTTCGGATTCATGGCGATGGCGGGCTCGAAGTGGAAGCGATGATCACCCGCCGCGGCGGGCCGCCGGTACGCTGCAGCGCCCCGGCATCTTCATCAACGAGAACATGCGCCGAACCCTGACACGATCGTGACGACACGCATCGCCGCGCGATGGACCCGGCTCAGCCCAGGCCGCTGAGACCGAAGAACGCCGGCGGCTGCGGCTCGCGCGCCAGCGTGCGCAGGCCGGCCTCGGCGCGACGGCGGCGTTCGGCGTCGATGCCGGGGCCGCCGAGCCGGCGGTCGAGCGCGTCGAGCAGCAGGTCCAGCTGCCAGACCTGGACGACGTCCTCACTGCCGAGCGCGGCGACCAGGGCCGTGCGCTGCGCGGCCAGATCGGCGAGCCGGCCGCGATCGCCGCTCGCCAGTGCGGCCGCCCAGTCGCGATGGATGCGGCTGCGTACGATCGCCGGCGCAGCCGGATCCTGTGCGCCTTCGAGTTCGGCGACCGCACGGTCCAGATGCGCGATCGCGTCCTGCGCCTGGCCGCGCCGGATCAGGCAGCGGCCGAGCGTGTCCTCCAGATCGCCGCGCAAGGCGCTCGGCGTCGCGCCGAACATCGCCTGCACGTCGGCCAGGCCGCGCTCGATCAGCCCCATCGCCTCCCCGCAGCGATCGGCCTGCAGCAGGGCCTCGGCCAGCACCCAGCCGGCGCGCGGCACGTACGGCCACGGCGTGCCGAGCGCCTGGGCCGCGGCGAAGTTGTCGCGCGCGGCCGGCAGCGCACGCGCCAGGCGCAGCGCGTAGAGGTCCAGCCGGTTGCGCGTGTCCTGGAAATGCACGCGCTGCACCGGCGTCAGCACGCCGCCGCCGGCCAGCGCGGTCGCGGCCGCATCCAGTTCGGCATCGGCCGCCGCCAGATCGCCGCGTCCGGCGCGACACAGCGCGAGCGAGACCTGGGTCATCACGGTGCGGTTGTTGGCACCGCCCAGGTGCTCGCGGAAATCGGCCAGCACCGCCTCCAGCGCACGCGCGCCGTCGGCCGCACGGCCGAGCTGGCAGGTCTGCCGCGCGATGATCTCGCGCGTGACCATGCGGTCCTTGCGCGTGGCGTCCGGCGTGCGCGCCTGGATCGCCGCGGACTGTTCGAACAGGCCCAGGGCGCGCCGGTACTCGCCGCGCTGGCTGGCCGACAGTGCACGGTAGAACAGCGCGAATGCGGTCTCGGCACCGGGCGGACCGCGGTGACGCGCGAACGCGG
Organism: Dokdonella sp.; assembly: GCA_024707225.1. Classification (GTDB taxonomy): domain Bacteria; phylum Pseudomonadota; class Gammaproteobacteria; order Xanthomonadales; family Rhodanobacteraceae; genus Dokdonella. The sequence continues at coordinate 760,201 of JANQAE010000004.1, forward strand.
CCAGCGCGGCGTCCAGATCGGCCTCGGCAGCCGCCGCGTCGTCGCGCTGCAGCTGCGCATAGCCGCGGTGCATCAGCAGCATGCCGGTCCACGGCCGCTCGGCGTCGCCCTCGGCGCGCGCGACCGGCAGCGCATGGGCGATCAGCTTGAACTGCTCGTCGACGCGGCCCTGCTCACGCAGCGCGCCGATCAGCGCGTCGACGCTCTCCAGGTAATCGCGGCGCTGGCGCTCGCGGACCGGCTCGAGCAGCGCGACCGCGCGCTCGGCCAGCGGCAGCATGCGGTCCTCGCGGCCGAGCGCGGCCATCACGCCGGCGATCTCGCGCAGCAGCGCGGCGCGCGTCAGGTCGTCGACGTCGGTGCGGCCGTCGAGCGTGCGCGCGGCGCGTTCGAACAGCTCGACCGTGCCGGCGCCGGCGGCGTCGGCGTTCTGCGGATCGCCCTGGCGGAACACGTCGCGCACGAACGACAGCACGGTCTCGGCGCGCTCGCGCTGGCGCCGCTCCTGGTAGGCGCGATCGAGCGCATAGCCGCTGGCGACCAGCAGTCCGATCGCCAGCACCGCGATCGCGGCCGCGGCGCGGCGTGGCGACGCAGCAGCTTGCCGAAGCGATAGCCGAACGAGCCGCGCTGCGCGAGCACCGGCAGACCGTCGAGCCAGCGCTCGAGGTCCTCACCGAGCGCCTGCGCGGTCTCGTAGCGCTCGCGCGGATCGCCGGCGGTGGCCTTGGCGACGATCCGCTCCAGGTCGCCGCGCAGGGCACGGCGCAACGCAGGCGGCGCCAGACCGCGATCGGCCGCGATGCGCGCCGCCGCGTCCGGCGCCAACTGCGCGTAGGCGGCCTCCAGGCGCGGCAGGCCGGCCTCGCGCGCGAGCACGCCGTGGCGGCGCAGCGCATGCGCCGGCACGCCGGCGAGCAGCTCGTACAGCACCAGACCGAGCTGGTAGACGTCGCTGGCGATCGTCAGCGGCTCGCCGCGCAGCTGCTCGGGCGCCGCGTAGGCCGGCGTCATCGTGACCGTCTGCGTGCTGTCCGGCGCGGTGTCGTCGAGCAGCTTGGCGATGCCGAAATCGAGCAGCTTCGGCGCGCCGTCGGCGTCGACCAGGATGTTGGACGGCTTCAGGTCGCGGTGCAGCACCAGGTTGCGATGCGCGAACTGCACCGCGCGGCACACCTGCACGAGCAGGCGCACGCGTGCGCGCAGGTCCAGGCGGCGCCGGTCGCAGGCGCGCGTGATCGCGACACCGTCGACGTACTCCATCGCGAACCACGGCGTGCCGCCGGCGTCGAGACCGCCGTCGGTCAGGTGCGCGATATGCGGATGGCCCAGCCGCGCCAGGATCTGCCGCTCGCGGACGAAACGCGTCGCCAGCGCGGCACTGGAGCCGCGCATCGACTTGAGCGCGACGCGCTGCTCGATGCCGTCGATGCGGTCGGCCAGATAGACCTCGCCCATGCCGCCTTCACCGATCAGGCGCACGATGCGATAGCGGCCGCCGACGATCGCACCCGGCGCCAGTCCCGCGGCGAGCGGTTCGGCAGGGTCGTCGGCGCCGTCGTCGACGCTGGCCTCGAGCAGGCGCCGCACCGCCGCGGCCAGCGCCGGATCGGCCGCGGCGAGACGCTCGCGGCGCTGCTCGGGCGAAGCCTCGACCAGGGCGTGGAACAGCGCGCGCACGTCGGCGTAGCGCGTCCGGAACAGATCCTCGCTCATGCTTCCAGGCGCGTGCGCAGCCAGCTGCGCGCGAGCGCCCAGTCGCGGTAGACGGTGCGTTCGTCGACGCCGAGCACGCCGGCGACCTCGGGCACGCTGAGCCCGACGAAGTAGCGCAGCTCGACGATCCGCGCGAGGCGCTCGTCGATCTGCTCGAGCACGCCGATCGCCTCGTCGAGGTGGCCCAGGTCGGTGCGATCGGGCAGCGGCAGGTTCAGGGCCGCGGTGATGTCCTCGCGCTGCCAGTCGCCGCCGTGCTTGTCGGCCGCCGCGCGGCGCGCGCGGTCGACCAGGATCTGCCGCATCGTCCGGCCGGCCAGGCGGAACAGGTGCTCGCGGTCGGCGATCGCAAGGCGGTCGGCGTCGAACAGACGCAGGAACATCTCGTTGAGCAGCGCGGTCGGCTGCAGCGTGCGCTGGTCCGGATGATCGGCCAGACGGCGTGCCGCGAGCGCGCGCAGATCGCCGTAGATCGCCGGCAGCAGCGCATCGAGCGCATACGCGTCGCCGTCGCGCCAGCGCCGCAGCATCAAGGTCACGTCCGTCCCGTCGCCCATCGATCGTTCAACCCGCTACCAGTGCGCCGCGCGCGCCGCGTCGCCGGCCGCGCGCGATTCGACGCGCCGGTCCGGGATGCCCGATCATGCCATCAAACCCCTGCCCGAGAGCGCCGATGACCGACCCGACCGCCGCCCGCGAAGCCACCACCGCACGGTTCCGTTTCGTCGCGCACGGCGATGCGCCGGCTGTCGAGGACGTGGCTGCCGTGCTCGCGTTCTGGACGCGCGAGGGGGCGATCACCGATGCGGCCGTCCGCGAGGCGCGCGTGCGCGAGGTCGTGCTGCACGCCCGCGACGCCGGCGGCGAGGTCGCCGCCGTCTGCACGGCACGGCCGGTCACGCTGCCGCAGCTCGGCCAGCCCTTGTACTACTGGCGCACGTTCGTCGGCACGCGCTGGCGCACGACGCGGCTGGCCTACGCGCTGCTGCAGCGCTCGTTCGCGCTGCTCGAGGCGCAGGCCGCGACGCGCGATCCGGCCTGCATCGGCGTATTGCTGGAGCTGGAGAATCCGCGTTTCCGCGACCAGGGCCGCGCGCCGGTCTGGCGCAACGGCTACGTCTACGTCGGCCGCAGTCCGCGCGGCCTGGAGCTGCGCGTGCGCTACTTCCGCGGCGCGCGGCTGCTGCCGCCGATCCCGGACGGCGCCTGAGGCATCGGCCGGCGCGAGCTCAGCGCGGTGCCGGGACACGCTCGCGCGCGAATGCGACGCCGCGCGTGCGAGTCCGGCTCGCCTCGAAACCCTCGATTCGACCGCCGGCGCCGCGCCGGAACGCGATCAGCCAGCCGCCATCGGTGGCGAACGTGTCGGCGTGGACCGGCGTTGCACGCAGCACCGCCAGATCCGGCCCGGTCACGGTCAGACCGCGACCGCCGACCGCGACGTTCTGCATCGCATCGACCTCCGCGCTGCGATAACGGCCCGCGAAGGCGGCCAGCGCGCGGCCTACGGCGTCCACGCGGCGACCGGATCGAGCAGCTGCTCGGCATTGTCGGGCCGCATCAGGCGCCGCTGCACGCGGCCCTGCGCTGGGTGCTCGATGCCGAGCGTGCGCCGGCCGTCCCTGCGCAGCCAGCGATCGCGGCCGTGCCGCCGATGGACGCTGCCGCCGGTGCGTCCCGGCTTCGATCGTGCGCACCGGTATCCTTGACGGCGGCGTGCGGCCGATTCACCGATGAGTGCCGCCGCCGGGCGCGGCTGCGGCGTATCGCTCGCACCGGCGCCCGTCCTTCCGCGCGGCTGCGATCGTTGCCGGGCTTGGGCCGGCGTTTGGGATCGAAGCGTCCGTTCTGCGTATAGGGTGGGACTGAACCGAAGGATTGAACATGTCGATTCGATCGTGCGGTCTGCTGCTGGTCGCGGTGACGGCGCCCGCTGCGGCGCAGACGGCATGGGCGCCGGTCTGGAGCACCACCTGGGCCGCCGAAGGCGCGGCGTCGACGCATGCCAGCGTGCTGCGTCGCGCCGGGGACGGCGCGCTGTTCGTCGGCATCGAGCCGAGCCGGGCCGGTTCGCAGCGCGCCGGCGTGCTGCGCATCGAAGCCGACGGCACGATCGGCTGGGCCCATGAGCGGCCGGGCGCCGGCGCCGCGGACGACGTGCTGCCATTGGCCGACGGACGCATCGCGCTGAACGGCGGCCCCGCGCCGTTCGTGCGCATGATCGATGCGGGCAGCGGCGATCCGGCCTGGGAGACCTCCGCCAGCGGTGCGACGCTGATGGTGCTGCGTTCGTTCGCGACGAACCAGATCGCACAGACGCCCGGCGGCGATCTGCTGGTGCGCGCGCAGGATGGCGACGCGTTCGTCGTGCTGCGCTTCGCGTCGGACGGACAGCTGCTGCCACCGTGGCGCTGGGCTTCGGGCCTCGACGAGATCTGGGCCAATTCGATCGTCGCGCTGGCCGACGGCGGCGCGATCGTCACCGGCCGCACGTTCAAGCCCGGCGGCGGATTCCGCACCGTGCGCTTCGCCGCCGACGGCGGCATCGTCTATGCCGACGTCGAACTCGGCAGCTTCGGCAGCCCGCTCGGCATGTCCTGGATCGCCGCGGCGGCCGACGGGGGTGCCTGGGTCGTCGCCTCGCCGGAGACGCCGCTCGGCATGCCCGGCGCGATGGCCTGGAGGATCGCCGCGAACGGCACGCGGGTGTGGACGCGCGTGCTGTCGGACCAGTCCAGCGGCGCGACCACGTTCTCGAACGGACCGGCCGCGCTCGGGCCCGGCGGCGACCTGTGGATCGCGACGGCGAGCACCTCGCCCAAGGCGCTCGGCCTGATCCGCGTCGACGGCGCGACCGGTGCCACGCGCTGGAACAGCCGCTCCTTGCTGCCGAGCGACGCCGACATGCTGGCGGTCGCACCGAACGGCCGCAGCCTGCTCGGCGGCTCCGCGCATGTCCCGGGCGGCGGCGGCCGCACCTACGCGATCCTCGCCGAGTTCGACGCGGACGGCGTGCTGTGCCGCGAGCACACGGTGAAGGACCTGTATGGTTTCCTATCCGCGGTCGGCGCCGCGGAAGGATGGACCGTGCTCGGTGTCGGCGATGCCGGCGTCATCGTGCAGCGCTACGACGCCGACGGCGCCTGCGGCGATGCGCTGTTCGCGGATGGATTCGACGTCTGAGCGATGCAGCGCCGCCGCGACCGCAGCGTGCCGGCCGCCACGCGCGATTCGCATTGTTGAGATCCGGCGGACCGTGTTGCGTATCGATGATCGACCAACGAGGAGAACACCGCATGTCGATTCGCGCACGGGGCCTGATGCTGGCGCTGCTGACCGGCTCCGCCGGCGCCCATCCGGCCTGGGAGCCGGTCTGGACGACCACATGGAACGCCACGGACGCGTCCGCGACGTTCCCGGGCGTGCTGCGCCGCGCCGACGACGGCGCGCTGTTCCTCGGCGTCGAGCCGTCGCGCAGCGGCAGTACGCGCGCCGGCGTGCTGCGGCTCGAAGCCGACGGTACGGTCGGCTGGGTCCACGAGCGTCCCGATCGGCCCGGCCCACCCGACGACGTCGTGCTGCTGGCCGATCATCGCGTGGCCCTGGTCGGCGGCTTCACGGCGCCGTTCGTGCGCACGATCGATGCCCTCAGCGGCGCCCTGGTCTGGGAGGCCGGCGCGAGCGATGCCGTGCTCTGGGTCGAGCCGAGCTTCTTCCAGACCCGGCAGCTCGCGCAGACGCCAGCCGGCGAGCTGCTGATGCGCGCCGACGACGGCACCGACTTCGTCGTGCCGCGCTTCGACGCATCCGGCCAGACGCTGTCGGCCTGGCGCTGGACCGCCGCCGGCCAGGTCGCCACCGCCGATTCGATCGTCGCCCTGCCCGACGGCGGTGCGATCGTCGCCGGCCGCGGCGACACCATCGGCGGCGACTACCGGACCGTGCGCTTCGGCGCCGACGGCGGCATCGTCTACACCGACACCGAGCCCGGCGAGATCGGCAACCCGCTCGGCGCTGCCTGGCTGGCGACGATGGCGGACGGCGCAGCGTTGCTCGTCGGCTCGCCGGAGACGCACCTCGGCACGCCCGGTGTGATGGCCTGGAAGATCGGGGCCGATGGCACCCGGCTGTGGACACGCACGCTGTCGAATCAGTCGCAGGTGCTGACCACGTTCACGGGCTGGGCGCCCGCGCTCGCGCCGAACGGCGATCTGCGTATCGCCGTGCATCCTCCGGAAATGCTGCGTCTGCTGCGCATCGACACGGCGACCGGCGACACGCTCAGCGACGTGGCCTCGGCGGTGCCCGGCTTGCCGATGGCCCAGGCCGTCGCGCCGAACGGACGCAGCCTGCTGGTCGGCTACGCATTCATCCCCGGCGGCGGCGGCCGCACCTACGCGACGATGGCCGAGTTCGACGCGGACGGCGCGCTGTGCCGGCAGCGCAGCAGGCTGCCGGACCTCGGCAGCCTGAGCGGCGCGGTCGCCGGTGCCGAAGGCTGGACCGTCGCCGGCACCAGCGACACCGGCAGCGTCGTCGTGCAGCGCTACGACGCGGACGGCGCCTGCGGCGAGAACCTGTTCGCCGACGACTTCGAGCCGCGCTGAGCGGACGCACCCGGCCGCCGTCTGTCGGTATGCCGCGCGCCGGCGGCCGCACCGTTCACGACGTCCGCAGTACGCCGGCGGGGAGCGCCGAGGCGTGGCCCGCAGCGCCACGATCGCATGTCGGCCGACCGGATGCAGACGCATCTGCGCCGCGACCGGCACCTGCGGCCTCACGAGAACCGGACTGCTTGCTCGCCGCGCGCGTCGCCGCAAGGACGCGCGCGGCCTGTGCTCAGAGCGAAACGATCGGCTTGAACCCGCCCCAGAACATGCGCTTGCCGTCGAACGGCATCGTCTGCGGCGTCAGATGGGCCAGACGTGGATCGGCCATGACCTTCTTGTTGATGCGGTCGCGCTGCGCGCGCGAGGCATAGACGATCCACGAGAACACGACGACCTCGTCCGGCTTGAGCTTGACCGCCTGCGGGAACGAGGTGTGCTTGCCGGGCTTGACGTCGTCGGCGACGCATTCGACGTACTCCAATGCGCCGTGCTCCTTCCAGATCTTGCCGGCCTTGCGGGCCAGCGCGCGGTATTCGGCCAGCTTCTCCTTCGGCACCGGCAGCACGAAACCGTCGACGTAGCTCATGACGCGCCTCCTCGTGATCGGATGTGCTCGCGATCATACGCCGCGCCGCCGGCGAAGAAAGCGCGGCGGCCGCGGCGCGGGACGGCCCGCCTGTCGCGGCCGCGCCGGTGTCGGGTCGCCCCGCTCGGTTACACTCCGGCCCCTTTTTCCGTTGCGAGGCTGCCGTGGACGAATCCACCACCGAAACCACCGCCGGTCCCGCGCTGAACGCGATCGAGGCGCGCATCCTCGGCTGCCTGATCGAGAAGGCCGCGATCACGCCGGAGGTCTATCCGCTGACGCTCAACGCCCTGGTCGCCGCGTGCAACCAGAAGACCAGCCGCGAGCCGGTGCTGCAGCTCGAACCCGGCGCCGTCGCCCATGCGCTGCGCAACCTGGAGACGCGTGAACTGGTGCGCGTCGCGCCGTCGTCGCAGCGCGTATCGCGCTACGAGCATCGCTTCGACACCGGCTTCAACGTCACCACCCGCCAGCGCGCGGTGCTCGGCCTGCTGCTGCTGCGCGGCCCGCAGACGCTCAACGAACTGCTGACGCGCAGCGAGCGTCTGGCCGAATTCCCCAGCGTCGAGGACGTCCGCGACACGCTCGACCGTCTCGCCCAGCGCGAGCCGCCGCTGGTCGTGAACCTCGGCCGCGCATCGGGCCAGCGCGAGGACCGCTACATGCATCTGTTGTGCGGACCGGTCGATGCGGACGCCTATGCGGCGACGGCGGCGGCCGATGCGTCCGGCGCGGCGCGCGGCGGGCTGGCCGAACGCGTGGCGCAGCTGGAGGGGGATCTGGAAGGTTTGCGCGCGGAGCTGGAGGAGATGCGTGCGCGGCTGGGGGCGGCGGGGATTTGAGGTTGTTTGCTTTACGTTGGCCTGTGGGCGAGCGGGGGCGGGTTTCGGCTGTTACCCACGTGTAGGTTTCGATTCTCAGGTGTGCGGCATCCCTGCCTGTTTTTCCGCTCGCTCCGGCGAGCGGGTTACTTCTCTTTGCGTGCCCGCAGCGCCGTAGCACCGGCGCGACGGCATGGGCGGCTCGACGTTTGGGCCGCTGTTGCTAGTAGGTGGTCGGCATCCGTGCCTTTTTCCGCTCGCCTCCGGGCGAGCGGGTCACTTTTCTTTGCGTGGCCAAAGAAAAGTAACCAAAAGAAAGGCCACCCCGGTGCGCGGTCTCCGGGCATCCTGCCCTACGACTGCGCGAAGGCGCTTCGGGGTCCGCTGACGGCGCCTCCTGCGCCGACAGCGGACTGGGCCACGTCCTGTGGCCCACCCTTCGGGCTTTTCCCTCCGCACCTTCGCCGCGCACAGGGGCCCCGTTGGCGCGCGTCCTGCGCGCTCAAGCAAGTGCAAGAGCGAGAAGCGAAGAAGCGACAGGCTGCGCATGGTCGCGCGATTGCGGATGAAAGCAAGACTTGAATTGAAAGCGGTAGCGAAAGAGCAGAGGCAGGGCGCAATCGACGCCGCTTTTTTGCTTTTGCTTGATCTTCTGCGCGCAGGAAGCGCGCTCTCGGGTCCCGTCAGACGTGGTGGGTCGGGGCCGGAAAGCCCGCAGGGGCGCGGGCAGGGAGGCCCGCGCGTTCGTCGTCAGCACAGGAGGTGCTGTCGACGAACCTCGGTCCCGGCCCACGGACCCGCAGGGCAGGAGGCCCGGAGGGCACGTCTGTGGGGTGCCCTTCTCTTTGGTTACTTTCTCTTGGGCACGCAAGAGAAAGTGACCCGCTCGCCTGGAGGCGAGCGGAAAACAGGCAGGGATGCCGACCGCCTACGAAGCAACAACCACCCAAACATCAAACCGCCCCGCCGCTCCTGCGACACGGTGGGCAGGCAAGAGACAGTGACCCGCTCGCGGGAGCGAGCGGAAAACAGGCAGGGATGCCGACCGCCTACAAAGTAAGAACCACCAAGCGCCGAGCCGACTTAGACGCTCGCATCGCGCCTGCATCGATGTAGGAACGCTAAGGAAGTGACCCGCTCGCCGGAGCGAGCGGAATAAGGCACGGATGCCGCCTACCTACGAAGCAACAACCACGCAAACATCGGGCCGGCTTCGCCGTTCGCGCCGCTCCTGCGGCGCTGTGGGCACGCAAAGAGAAGTGACCCGCTCGCCCGGAGGCGAGCGGAAAAGGCAGGGACGCCGACCACATACAAGTCGGCGGCCGCCACGAGCCGATCAAGGCAGTGATCGCGGCACAGGACGACCTGATCGAGGTCGTCCATACGCTGCGTCGGGCGGTCCGCCGTCAAGGCTGAAACGCCGAACGCCGGCGCATCGGCTCACCCGCGCGCAAACGCCGCGCGGCCCTCCGCATCGAGCGCGGCGAACGCCGCATCGTCGAGCACGACGTCGACCGCGGCGACGTTCTGCTCCAGATGCGCAACCTTGCCGGTACCCGGAATCGGCAGCATCACCGGACTGCGCCGGAGGATCCAGGCCAGCGCGATCTGGCTCGGCGTCGCGCCGTGCTCGTGCGCGAGGCGGTCGAGCAGCGAACCGGGGCGCGCCAGATCGCCGGCGGCCAACGGATACCACGGAATGAAGCCGATGCCGTGGCGCTCGCAATGGTCGAGCACGGCCTCGCTGGTGCGGTCGACCAGGTTGTAGCGGTTCTGCACGGTCGCGACCGGAAATATCTTCGCGGCGGCCTCGATCTCGGCGACCGAGACTTCGCTGAGGCCCGCGTGGCGGATCACGCCGGTGTCGATCAGCTCCTTGACCGCGCCGAACTGCTCGTCGTGCGGCACCTTCGGGTCGATGCGGTGCAACTGCCACAGGTCGATGCGCTCGACGCCGAGCAGACGGCGGCTCTTGTGCGCCTGCTGGATCAGGTATTCCGGACGGCCGAGCGGGATCCAGCGGTTCGGACCGGTGCGCGCGAGGCCGCCCTTGGTCGCGACGACGAGATCGCCGTAAGGATGCAGCGCCTCGCGGATCAGCGGCTCGGACACGTCCGGTCCGTAGGAGTCGGCGGTGTCGATGAAGTCGATGCCGAGCTCGGGGACCCGGCGCAGCGTCGCCAATGCCTCGGCGCGGTCGGGCGGATCGCCCCAGATGCCCGCTCCGGTGACGCGCATCGCGCCGAAGCCCAGGCGGTTGACGGCGAGATCGCCGCCGATCGTGAAGCGGCCGGAACGGGCCGCGGTCGGCGTGGACATGAGCATGTTCTCCGGACGGAAGCCCTCGACGTGGGCCGGCCGACGAGGAATTCAAGCCGATCCGGTCCATGAACGCGGGTCCGCGCCGCGTCCGTGCCCAGCGCACAAGGCGCTAAGCTGAGCGGCGATGCCGCCTGGGAGCACCGCGATGAAACTGCCGGTCCGCACCGACTTCCCGCTCGCCGAGATTCGCCGCTACCTCGAGCCCGGACCGATCGTCCTGGTCAGTTCCGCATGGAAGGACCGCACCAACATCATGACGATGGGCTGGCACATGATGCTCGGCTTCGAGCCGGCCCTGTTCGGCTGCTACATCTGGGAGGCCAACCACAGCTTCGGGCTGATCCGCCGCAGCCGCCAGTGCGTGATCAACCTGCCGACCGCGGCGATGGTCGACACCGTCGTGGACATCGGCAACTGCAGCGGTGCCGAGGTCGACAAGTTCGCGCGCTTCGGTCTGACCGCCGCGAAGGCGACCCATGTCGATGCGCCGCTGATCGCCGACTGCCACGCCAGCTTCGAATGCCGCCTCGCCGACGGCAGCCAGATCGGCCGCCACGGCCTGTTCATCTGGGAGGTCGTCAAGGCGCACGTGGCGGCCCGGCCGCGCGTGCCCGAGACGCTGCACTACCGCGGCGACGGCGAGTTCCTGGTCGGCCGCCGCACGATCAGCCGGCGCGGACGCTTCAAGCCGGAGATGCTGTAGCGGGCGGCGCCGCCGCGGCGCAAGCGCCGTCTCATCCGGTGAGACGACCGCCGGCGATAAGCCGGGGTTTCGCCGAAGGCCCGCCGCATGCTCCCCGAACGCGCCGTACTGACCGCCCAGCGGGCGGACCTGGGGGTCCGCTCCGCCGCCTCGCTGGCCGAACGGCTGCGCGAACGCTACGGCGACCGCATCACCGGCGCGTTCACGCTGCCGGCGCGCGCGGCGCGTTACGCGGCGTTTCCGGACGACCTCGGCGACGGCGTGCGCCGCGCACTGGCCGCGCGCGGCATCGAACGCCTCTACAGCCACCAGCGCGAGAGCTGGGACGCGCTGGCGCGCGGCGAGCACGTGGTCGTCGTCACGCCGACCGCGTCGGGCAAGTCGCTGTGCTATCACCTGCCGGTGCTCGAGACCGTGCGCCGGCGCGAGGGCAAGGCGCTGTACCTGTTCCCGACCAAGGCGCTGGCGCAGGACCAGGTCGCCGAGCTGCTCGAGCTCAACCGCGCCGGCGATCTGGGCGTGCGCACGTTCACGTTCGACGGCGACACGCCGAGCGACGCGCGCCAGGCGATCCGCCTGCACGGCGACGTCGTCGTCAGCAATCCGGACATGCTGCACCAGGCGATCCTGCCCCATCACACCAAATGGGCGCAGTTCTTCGAGTCGCTGCGCTACGTCGTGATCGACGAGATACACACCTATCGCGGCGTGTTCGGCTCGCACGTGGCCAACGTGCTGCGCCGGCTGCGCCGGATCTGCGCGTTCTACGGCGTCTCGCCGCGATTCGTCGCGTGCTCGGCGACGATCGGCAACCCGCGCGAGCACGCCGAGGCGCTGCTCGGCGTGCCGGTGCAGGCGATCACCGAGAGCGGCGCCGGCTGCGGCGAGCGCCACGTCGTGCTGTGGAATCCGCCGGTGGTCAATCCGGATCTCGGCATCCGCGCCTCGGCGCGCTCGCAGTCCACGCGGCTGGCGCGCCACGCGATCCGCGCGCGGCTCAAGACGATCGTGTTCGCGTCGTCGCGGCTGATGGTCGAGGTGCTGACCAAGTACCTCAAGGACGTGTTCGACCACGACCCGCGCAAGCCCGAGCGGATCCGCGCATATCGCGGCGGCTATCTGCCGACCGAGCGCCGAGCGACCGAGCGCGCCTTACGCGCCGGCGCGATCGACGGCGTCGTCAGCACCTCGGCGCTCGAGCTCGGCGTCGACATCGGCGCGCTCGACGTCGCGATCCTCAACGGCTATCCGGGCTCGATCGCCGCCACCTGGCAGCGCCTGGGCCGGGCCGGCCGCCGCCAGCAGCCTTCGCTCGGCATCCTGGTCGCATCGAGCCAGGCGCTGGACCAGTACGTGGTGCGCCATCCGGAGTTCTTCGAACGGGCACCGCCGGAGACCGCGCGGATCGCGCCGGACCAGTTGCTGATCCTGCTCGACCACATCCGCTGCGCGGCGTTCGAGCTGCCGTTCGGCGCCGGCGAGCGCTTCGGCGGCGAGAGCGCCGATCCGTTCCTGGAGGTGCTGGCCGAGTCGGGCGTGCTGCATCGCGAAGCGGACCGCTACGACTGGATCGCCGACAGCTATCCGGCGCAGGCGGTCAGCCTGCGCGCGGTCGCCGACGGAAACTTCGTCGTCGTCGACCGCACCGACGGACGGCAGACGATCCTGGCCGAGGTCGACTACAGCGCCGCCGCGCTGACGCTGTACGAGGGCGCGATCCACCTGATCCAGTCGCAGCCCTACCAGGTCGAGCGGCTCGACTGGGACGGCCGCAAGGCGTTCGTGCGGCGCACCGAGGTCGACTACTACACCGATGCGATCGACCACACCAACCTCAAGGTGCTCGACCGCTTCGACGGCCGGCGCGCCGGCGCCGGCACCTGCCATCACGGCGAGGTGCACGTCGTGCGCCACGTCGCCGGCTACAAGAAAATCCGCTTCTACTCGCACGAGAACATCGGCTACGGACCGGTCAACCTGCCCGACCAGGAGCTGCAGACGACCGCGGTCTGGTGGCAGCTGACGCAGGCCGCGCTGGCAGACGTGCTACCGTCGCGGCAGCAGGCGCTGGACGGCTTTCTCGGCGCCGCGTACGCGCTGCACACGGTGGCCTCGCTGCGCGTGATGGCCGAGGCGCGCGACCTGCGCCAGGCGGTCGGTTCCGGCGACGCGGCCTGGTTCGCCGGCCGCGACGGCGGCGGCCGTGCGCAGTGGCGCGCCGCTGCCGGCACCGATCCGGCCGCGGCCGCGTTCAATCCGACGGTCTATCTGTACGACAACCACCCCGGCGGCATCGGCCTCAGCGAACCGCTGTTCGCGCAGGCCGCGGCGATCCTCGCCGACGCACAGGCCCTGGTCGCCGACTGCGCCTGCACCGCCGGCTGCCCGGCCTGCGTCGGACCGGTGCTGGCGATGCCGGACGCAGGGCCGACGCCGCGCGCGCTGGCCGCGACCGTACTGCGGCTGCTGGCACCGTGAGCGCGCTGGCCGATCGCCTGCGCGCGCTGGCCGCGCAGGCCGGCTCGGCGGTGCCGGGACGGTCGCCCGACGCTGCGCCGACGGCGACCGCGGACCGTCTGCGCGCGCTGCTGGCCGGCCGTCAGCGGCGCAGCCGCGTCAGCCTCGCAGCGCCGGCCGGGCGCATGCTCGCGCCGGGCGTGCAGGATGTCGCGGCGGACCATGCCTGGCCGGCGGCGCCGACCGTGCGGCTGCCGTGGGGTGATCACGGCGAGGTCGCGCGCGAACGCCTGGTCTGGTTCGATACCGAGACCACCGGTCTGGCCGGCGGCGTCGGCACGCGCGCGTTCATGATCGGCGCGGCGCGCTGGCACGGCGGCGTGCTGCGCATGCGCCAGTGGTACCTGACCGCGCTGGCCGGCGAGCCGGCGATGCTGGCCGCGTTCGCCGACTGGCTGCCGCCGGCGGCGATCCTGGTCTCCTACAACGGCCGCTCCTACGACGCGCCGCTGCTGAAAGGCCGCTTCCGGCTCAACCGGCTGCCCTGTCCACTCGAGGGACGCGGCCACTGCGACCTGCTGTATCCGACACGGCGGCGCTACCGCGGCCGCTGGGAGAATTGCCGGCTGGCGACGATCGAGCGTCAGGCGCTCGGCGTCGTGCGCGAGGACGACCTGCCCGGCGCCGAAGCGCCGGCGGCCTGGCTGAGCTATCTGCGCGGCATCAGCGCGACACCGCTCGGCCGCGTGCTCGACCACAACGCGCAGGATCTGCGCAGCCTGGTGCTGCTGCTCGATCACCTGGCCGCGGTACCGGCGGCGGCCTGAAGGCACGCGCGGGGGCGCTCGTCGCGTCAGCGCGTCAGCGCGTCGCGGCGACATGAGCCGGACGCCGGCGACCCTGTTCGCGAGCGAGGAGGTCCGCACCCGCGCCGCGCCCGGCCTGCCGCTGCGGTCGCTCAGTCGAAGCCGTCGGCGAAGATCGGTCCCTGCCGCGGCCGGAAGCCGGCGACGATCGGCGCGGTGACGTTGCCGACGCGATGGTTGTCGCGGCTGTCGGCCAGACCGGTCGGCACGCCGAGATAGCGGACGTCGGGATTGGAGACATGCGGGGCGCGCAAGCAGTTGCCGGCGCAGGCGTACGGATAGGACATGACCGTCGTGAAGCCGTGATCGACGTAGTGCCCGAACGCCCACGGGAACAGCGCCTGCGCCGGCGGCACGCCGTACAGCGGATCGTGCTGCATGCCCATGTTGTGGCCGTGCTCGTGCACGTAGACGAGATTGCCGATCGCGCACATGCGCAGCGTGATCTGCACGGCGTCGCCGGCGAAACCGGCGTCGAGCCGGTCCATGATGAAGCCCGCACCGCAATTGCTGAGGCTGCGCTCGACCCAGAGCGAGGCGAGGTCGGCGCCGACCTCGTCGCGCATCGCGACCGCGACCGGATCGGTGCGCAGCCATTCCAGGTCGAACACGTCCAGCTCGTCGCGCGGAAACGCGCGCACCGCGGCCAGTTCGAAGCGCGCGCTCATGTCGCTGTTGGCGAACGTGAGATTGGCCAGGTCCACCGCGGCCTGCGCCTGCGCCTCGACATTCGCGACCGATCCCATCGCCTCGAGCACTTGCGGCGAGTAGACGATCAGCACGTCGATCGGCTGACCGGCGGCGGCCGGCTGCACCGGCAGCGCGAGCGACGGCGACGAGACGGCTGGCCGTGCCGGATAACGCGCCAGTGCAGCGCGCTCGAGGCCGCCGCCGCAGTCGGGGAATGCAGTGCCGTCGAGCTCGACCAGGGCCGACCCGCCGGCCGGCAGCGGCACGATCTCGTAGCGGCCTTGGGGCGTGTCGATCAGGCCGGCCAGCACGCCGCGATGCATCGTCAGCGACAGCGCGTAGTCCGGCGCCGCGTCGAGCCGGCCCTGCCAGGTCCAGCCGTCACGGCGGCGCCGATACGCCGAGCGCGTCGCGCTGGCGATGCGATCGCCCAGGTCGATCGTCAGCGCGGTCTGCGTACGCACGTCCCAGTCGGCCGCCATCGACACGCGGCGCGCGGCGCGCGCCGCCGGCTGCACGGCCTGCGCGTCGACCGTCTCGGCCAGTTGCCAGGACGAGGCCGCGAAGGCCGGTGCCGCGGCGAGGTGGGCGGCCAGGCCGGAGGCGCACAGCAGCGAAAGACGAAACATCGATGTTCCCCTGATCGATCGGCATGGAGCCGCTGATGGATGCCCGAACGTGCCGAACCGTCGCACGACCTCGGCACGGCAGCGAGCACGGACCGTCGCGGCCGATCCTCGGCAGTCGGTCCGGAGCCGCGGCGCGCAATCGGCGACTGCGCAGCGGGGCCGCTGCGGTCGCGACGCGGTCGACGTGCGGCCGGCATCGGTTCGGCGCTCGCTCGAAGCGGCGCCGCGCGGTCGCGCCGCGGCCGGCGCACGGGCGGCATCGTCGCCGATGCCGTCGCCGGGGTCGAGCCGGCGCCTCGTGCGCTGCCCGGCTTCTGCACAATCACCGGCTAGGGTCGTGCCGTTGCGCCCGCCGGGCGCTTTCGACGCCGCGTCACGAGGCCCCATGTCCGATCCACTGCCGTTCCGCCTTCGACTGCTCGCCTTCGTACTCGCCGCCGCGGCCGCCAGCCCGGCCGGCGCGCAGGGATTTCCCGGCGGCGGCGGCAACGGCCCGCCGCCCGCCGGCGGCATGCCGCGCCGCGGTGCACCGCCGGCCGCCGCGATCCCGCGCGAGAGCGCGGCGCCCGATCCGCTGGTCCGCCTGTTCGAGCAGCTGCGCGAGCTGCGCAGCGATCTGCTGATCCGCGAGGATCAGGCCGATACCTGGACCGCGCTGCGCGACGCTCTGCGCGCCTACGTCGACACGGCGCCCGCATCGGCCGCTGCGGGTGTCGGTCGCGCCGATCCGCGCCGAAGCCTTCGCGATCGGGCCACGCAGGCGCGCGAGCGCGCCGACGCGCTCGAACATGCCGTCGATCGGCTCGATGCGCTGGCCGCCCTGCTCGACGCGGACCAGCGGCGGCGTCTGGACGCACGGCTCGATGCGATCGTGCAGGCAACAGCGCCCCGCTGAACACGGCGCGCGGCCGACTTGCGTGACGCGGCCGGCGCAGCCGGCGTGATCCAACGCACAGCGCCGCGGTCGACCGACGCACGATCGGCGCGCGCAGGTCACTGCTAGACTGCGCCGAATCCTGACCTTCGCGATCCCGGAGCGCTGATGGCCGACCCCGGCGAACACGACGTCACCCGGCTGATCGCGGCGTGGCGCGGCGGCGACGACGGCGCCCGCGAACTGCTGATGCAGCGCGTCTACACCAACGTGCGCGCGATCGCCGCGCAGTCGATGCGGCGCATGCCGCAGGCGACGCTGAGCGCGACCGACATCGCCCACGAGGCGCTGATCCGGCTGCTCGGCACCGACGCGGACTGGGAGAACCGCCGTCATTTCTTCCATGTCGCGGCCCAGGCCACGCGCCAGGTGCTGGTCGACGCGGCGCGGCGGCGCCAGGCCGACAAGCGCGGCGGCGACGCCGAACGCGTCGAGCTCGACGCCGCGCGCGACGTGGCCCAGCCCGAGAACGACGCCGAGCTGATGCGCATCGACGCCGCGCTGCGCAAGCTGTCCGAGAGCGATCCGCGCCGCGCGCAGATCGTCGAGCTGGTCTATTTCGGGGGCTTGAGCCGCGCCGAGGTCGCCGCCGCGCTGGAGGTCTCCGAAGGCACCGTCGACCGCGACCTGCGGCTGGCGCGGGCCTGGCTGCGCACGGCACTGGACGCGTGACGCCCTCGCCGCTCGACCGTTACGCGTCGCATTTCGAGCGGCTGCGCCTGCTGGCGCCCGACGCGCGCGATCAGGCGATGGACGCGTTGTCGCTGACCGCCGACGAGCGCGAGCAGCTGCGCCGGCTGCTCGCCGCCGACGCCGAGGACGATGCGATCGAGGCGACGATCGCGGCCGGTGCGGTGCGCCTGCGCCGCATCGGCGACGGCCGCCTCGGCGCCTGGCGCCTGCTGCGCGAGATCGGCGCCGGCGGCATGGGCACGGTGTTCCTGGCCGAGCGCGACGACGGCAGCTTCAGCCAGCAGGTCGCGATCAAGCTGCTGCGCGGCTTTCCGACCGAGGACGGCATGCGCCGGCTGCGTCAGGAGCGGCGCATCCTGGCCACGCTCGATCATCCGCACATCGCGCGCCTGCTCGACGGCGGCGAGAGCGCCGACGGCCAGCCGTGGCTGGCGATCGAATACGTCGACGGCGTCGGTCTGCTCGAGTACGTGCGAACCGCCGCGCCGGCGCTCGATGCGCGCCTGCTGCTGTTCCGCGCGATGCTCGACGCGGTCGAGCATGCGCACCAGCGTCTGGTGATCCACCGCGACCTGAAGCCGGCCAACGTCGCCGTGACCCATCAGGGCGTGGTCAAGCTGCTCGATTTCGGCATCGCGCGCCTGGTCGAAACCGGCGACTCGGCGCGGCGCGAGACCTCCACGCGCGTGTTCAGCCAGGGCTATGCCAGCCCCGAACAGCGCGCCGGCGCGCCGATCACGACCGCCAGCGACCTCTACAGCCTCGGCGTACTGCTGCGCGAGACGCTGACCGGCCAGCGCGAAGCACGCGGCGACGGCGAGCCGAGCGTGCCGCCGCTGCCGCTCGACGTCGAGCTGGCCGGCGTGATCGCCAAGGCCTGCGCCGAGCGGCCCGAGGACCGCTATGCCGGCGCCGCCCAGCTGCGCGAGGACATCGACCGCTATCGCGAAGGCCGTCCGGTGCTGGCGCGGCGCTGACGCGCCGGCGCCGGTTCGCGAAATTCGTCGCACGGCATCGGCTGGCGGTGACGCTGGCGCTGGCCGCGCTGGTCACGCTGGCCGCGTTCGTGGTCGGCCTGGAGCGCGAGCGCCAGCGCGCACGCGCGGCCGAGGCCGGCGCGCAGCGCGCACTGGCCGCGTCCGAGCGCGACGCCGCGACCGCACGCGCGTCGCTGGATTTCCTGACCGCCGCGTTCACGGCGGCCTCGCCCGACCACGCACTGAGCCAGCAGGTCAGCGTGCGCGACCTGCTCGACGCGGCACGCGCCCAGCTCGATCGCGAAGGCGCCCATACCGAGCTGCGCCAGTCGATGCAGCGGCTGCTGGCCGGCCTCTACAACCAGCTCGGCGAGGTCTCGACCGCACTGGACCTGATGCAGCGCGGCGTCGACGGCGTCGTGCCGCGCGACGGCGTGGAGGCCCTGCGCCTGGCCGAGGACTACGACGAGCTGGCCAGCCTGCGCGGCCAGCGCTTCGACGGCGCCGGCGCGCTGGCCGCGGCCGAGCGCGCAGCCGCCTGGCGCGCGCAGTACGCACCGGACGATCCGCTGCAGCGCATGCGCAGCCTGCACACGCTGGCGATGGCGCAGCATCGCAGCGGCGACAACGACCGCGCCGTCGCGCTGCTGCGCGAGTCGTTGGCGCTGGCCAAGGCGCGCGACGTGCACGATGCCGATGCGCTGATCCAGGCTTCGGCGACGCTGGCCTCGCTGCTCGGCGCACGCAGCGAGTGCGAGGAAGCACTCGAGGTGACCGCCGAAGGCTGGCGGCAGGGCGCCGAGCGCGCGGCCGACTCGCCCGATCGCGTGCTGCTGATGCGTGCCGAGGCCTCGGCGCTGAGCGCCTGCGGCCGGCTCGACGAGGCCGAGAGCCGGCTGCGCGAGGCGATGGCGGTGCAGGAGCGCGTGATCGGCCCGGGCGGCGCGCGCATGATGCTGCTCGCCAACGACCTGGCCCTGGTGCTCAACGACCTGGGCCGCTATCAAGAGGCGGTGCAGATGCTGGCGCGTTCCGAGGCGCTGACCGCCCAGATCGATCTCGGACCGGCCGACGTCGCGATCGGCCTCGGCAATCGCGGCGGCCTGCTCGAGAACGCCGGCGATTATCCGGGTGCGCTGGCCGCGTTCGCGGCCGCACGCGAGCGGCTCGACGCCGGCGGCGTCGAGGCCGATTCCGACGTGCGGCGCCGCATCGAGCGCTCCGAGGCGCGCACGATCGGCATCGCCGGCCGTCATGCCGAGGCGCGCCGGCGCCTGCAGGACCTGCGCGCGCGCGCGGCGCGCCTGGACGGCGTGGACTCGGCCGAGTACGCGCTGCTGACGCTGCAGCTGGCGATGCTCGCCACGCGCATGCACACGCCCGAGGAAGGCCTGGCCTGGCTCGCCGAAGCGCGCGAGCGCTTCGGCGCGCTGGTGCCGCCGACCCATCCGGTGTTCGCGCATCTGCATCGCGCCAGCGCCGCGTTCGCGATCCAGCGCGGCGACTATGCGCAGGCCGAGCGCGATCTCGATACCGCGATCGCCGCGTTCTCCGACGGCCAGACCTTGCCGATCGACCTGGCGGTCGCGCGTTCCGAGATGGCCCAGTTGCGGCTGCGCCAGGGCCGGCCCGAGCAGGCGCGCGCGTTGCTGACACAGGCCCTGCCGGTGCTGCGTGCGAGCCTGCTGCCCGAAGCGATCAACCGCGTACCGGCCGAAAAGCTGGCGCGCCAGCTCGGCGGGTTCTGAGCCGCGGCACGCTCGCGGCGACCTGCCGGGGACGGCGTCCAGTGCGGCCTCGATTTCGGCGCCATCGCGTATCGGCTTCGCATCTTCGCCGGCGCGTTCTCACACGCGCCGGGCCTGGAATGCCGGTCGTGCCGAGCCGGGAACGATGGGCGATCGATGACATTGCAGCGGCACGGAGCGTCCGCTCGGCGCCTACGGCTCGAAACCGCTGACGAAGATCGCGTCGCCCGCGGCGACCAGCCGGATGTCGTCGATGAAGACCCATTGCGCATCGCCGCCGCCGATGCCGCTGGCGTCCTGCAGGTCGATACGGTCGAACGCGCCGGCATAGCCGAGCGGCGGCGCCGCGAACGGGATCACGACGGCCTGGTACGCGCCGTTGCCGATCGTGCCGCCGGCGACGAAGGCCTCCAGCGGTGCCGACGCGACGACGCTGCCGCCCGATTGCAGGTGCACGGTCAGACGCTCGCCGCCGGCGTCGCCTCGGATCCACGCCGTCAGCTGCGGATACTCGGCCGTCGACAGCGGCTGCCCGGGCCGGCCGAACGACAGCCCATTCCAGTCGTGCGCCTTGTAGAAGATCGTGCAGGCGCCCTGATGCACGTGGAAGTTCGCGCAGTAGTTCATGTCGGGGTTCGGCAGCGGTCCGGGCCAGGACAGATCGACGAAACCGTTGCGCAACGCATCGTCGTAGATCACGAGATCGGCGGCCGCGTTATGAGCGGCAAAGGACAGGGCGAGCGCGAGCGCGGCGCGCAGCGGATGGACGGTCATGGGACGGCTCCGGATTGTGGGATCTTGGCAGGTGTACGAGAGAACGCCGTCGCAACGGACTTTGCGTCACGTGCGACGCCACGACGCAGCGCCGCCACGCCGGGCCGGACCTACACTGCCGCGGTGGACACCGCCTCCCTGCCGCATGGCGACTTTCCCGGCCGCCACCGCCTGACCGACCGCATCGACGCGGCGATCGACGGCGCCGCCGGCGATGCGACGCGCACGGTCGCGGCGATCGGCGAGGTGCTGAGCGCGCTGCAGGCCGCGGATGGCCTGAGGCTGCCGGAGGCCGTCGCCGAGCCGCATCCGGACCACTACGCGCGGCGCGAGCTGTATCGCAGCGCGACGCGCGGCTACTGCATCGTCGCGATGACCTGGGCGCCCGGCCAGGGCACGCCGCTGCACGATCACGACGGCCTCTGGGGCGTGGTCGCGGTCTGGCGCGGCCGGCTGACGATCACCGACTACACGCCGATCCGAAGCGACGGCGAGCGCGCCTGGTTCGCGCCGTCTCCGCTCGTGACCGGCACACCGGGCGCCGTCGGCAGCGTCGTGCCGCCGGCCGAGTACCACGTCATCGCGAACCGCTCGGAGACCGAGCTGGCCGTGTCGGTTCACGTCTACCAGCGCGCCGCCGTTGCCTGCACGATCTTCGTGCCGCAGGCCGACGGCAGCTATGCGCGCGAACGCATGCGGCTGACCGCCGAAGGCTGAGTCGGGCCGAACGAAATTTCGTTTCCGGCCGCGCGCCGGTTCGAGGCGAGCCGGCGCCGTTTCATTCCGCATGATGCGTGAGGCGCCGCCGCAGCGGTGGCGTCGGGTTCGCAAATCGGGCCCTCGAACGATGACGTCGAACCATAGCCGCGTGTCAACCGCGCGACGAAGCGTGGCTTCGTCGCGCGGTACTCAGTTCGTCTCGTAGTCGTTGCCGAAAATGCGGTCGCCGATGAAGCGGCCCGACAGAAAGGCCAGGCGTCCGTCGCCGGTCTGCAGGTTGCCGGCGACCGCGACGCGACCGCCCGAGTCGACGCTGAGGCCGTAGACGATGCTGTCCTGCCGCGTGCCCGTATATGGCGAGATCACGCGATGCGAACGCAGGTCGGCCAGCGCGCCGCCGTTGGCGCGCACCGCCCCGAACAGCACGTCGCCGCGCAGTTCGTTGGTGTCGAACGTGCGCCACTGCCGCTGACCGGCGATCACCAGGTGTTCGCCGCTGATGCCGATGCCGCCGCTCGGCAGGTCGTCGCCGGACCCGATGAAGCAGACCGGGACGCCGCCGCTGCCGCCGTTGCTGCCGCCGATCACCGTCGCACCGGTGCCGTTGCCGCCGAAGGTCGCGACCGCGCCGCCGGCGTCGGCCAGCTTGACGATACCGATGCCGTCGTCGCAGCGCTGCGAGACGCGGCCGGCCATGAAGACCTCGTCGTAATAGTCGGTGAGACCGCCCTGCCGGCGTGCGGCGATGCCGGTCAGCCGGTCGGTACCGGTGGCGTCGGCGTCGACCGCGAAGCGGCGGATACCGCCGCTGCCGAATCCGGTGACCAGATCGCCGGCGCGCGTCACGCGCATCGCGGCGAAATCCCAGTCGGACCCGTCCCAGCGGATCGAGCCGCCGATGTAGATCCGCTGCGGTGAGGTCGCCAGGAACGGACTGCCGGTGGTCGTGACGCCGGCCACGCTCATCGAGCACGGTCGTGCCGAGGTGGCGCAGAAGTCGTCGGGAATGTCGATCACCTTCAGCCCGACCGACTCGTCGCGGATGAGTGTCGTCGAACCGGTCCAGCTGGCGCGCGAGAACACCGGCCGGGTCCGGCCGGAGACCGTCTGCTCGCCGACGACGATCACGTAGTTGACGATCGGGATCGTCGTTTGCTGATAGAAGGCCAGACCGCCACCCCGCTCGGCCGCCGTCGTTCCCATCGCCGCGTAGCGGGTGATCCGATTGCCGTCCAGATCGAAGACGATCACGTCGACGTCGGTGTCGGTATCGGTCCAGAGGCGTGTCGCCAGCACGTAGAGGCGGCCGTCGAACAGCTTCAGGTCGTTGACCTCGCTGTAATTCCTGCCGCTGGCATCGGCGTGGATCGCGTAGATCTGGCCGGTCGCCGGCCAGTTGACGCCGACCCCGCCCGCGCTCTGGCGGTTGAGAACGACGTTGTAGGTGCCGCCGGAGGTCACCAGACCGGCCGTGACGACGTCGCCGTCGTCCAGCGTCACCGAGCGCGCCGCCACGGCGCCGCCGCCGATCAGTCCGCCGCGGATCGCGCCGAGGCCGCCGTTGCGATCGTTGCCGCCGAAACGCGCGTCCGGCGCGAACGGATAGTGCGTATAGGCAGCCGGTTCGTCGGCCGCTTCGACGCCGTCGGGGATCGACGGCAGCGCGAACGGATCGCCGCCGGGGCCGGCGCTGGCCGGCGACGCGGCGGCGGCGAAGGCAGCCACGGCCGACAGGCCGATTGAACGAACGGCGGACGGGCGGAGGTTCATGCGTGCTGCTCCTTGCGGCTCTGCGGCGGCATGCCCGCCTCCGATGGCGGGCTTCATGTCCGGGTACGGAAAACCGGCATCCGAACGGACATCGCGGCATGTCCCGATCCGCGGCCGGACTGCGTGCTTCCGTCCTCACATCCCCCGCCCCGCTCGAGGAAGCACGATGAAGACCTCCCTGTTCCGCGCCGGCCTGGCCTGCATCGCCGCGCTGGCGGCGTCCGCCGCGACGGCCGGACCGGCCGATCCGTTCGACGAGGTGCCGACGGCGCCGGCCGGCACGCTGCCGAACGACCTCAGCATGGATGCCGCGTTCTCCGGCGACGGCCTGCAGACGATCGACTTCAACGACGGCTTCAGCAACGCCGACGTGGCCAAGCGCGTGTTTCCGGCCGACGGCGGCGGCTACTGGGTCGTCGGCGTGCACGGCACCGGCATCAACGAGCCGCCGCGCGCGGCGATCGCCAAGCTGCTGCCCAACGGCAATCTCGATACCAGCTACAACGGCGGCGGACGCACCGTCGCGATGCCGATGGACCTGATCGAGGACGTCACGCAAGGGCCGTTCCAGACGCTCTACTTCACCGGCCGCTACACCCATCCGCAGGCCGGGGACCTCGACTTCGGCGTGTTCTGCGTCGACGTCGACGGCGATCCGTGCCAGGGCTTCGGCAATAACGGCTTCAAGTCGGTCTCGTTCGATCTGGGCAGCGGCAGCGAGCATCACAACGACGTGCCGGCGCGGATCATCTACGCGTTCTCGAATCTGTACGTCGGCGGCAGCTGCGGATCGGGCTCGGGCACGAGCTACAACGACGCGGCCTGCGTGACCAAGCTCAGCGCCGCGACCGGCGCCCTCGACAGCGGCTTCGCCGAAGCCGGTCGCTACAGCCGCAACTTCGACTTCGGCGGCAACCGCCGTGACGCCGTGACCGATCTGCTGGCCTATTCACCTCAAGCCGGCCAGGTGCGTCTGGTCATGATCGGCGACCTGATGGTCGGCGCACCGTCCGATAGCGACGGCTTCATCGCCAGCCTCGACGGCATCAGCGGCCAGGAAAGCTCCCAGTTCGGCGGTGCCGGCTTCTCGCGGCTGTTCTTCGACCTCGGCAGCAGTCGCGCCGACCATGCCACGCGCGTGATCCGCCGCGCCGGCGGCGGTTTCGTCGTCGCCGGCTACGCGGTCGACGACAGCGCCTCGCCGGCCCAGGAGCAGATGTTCCTGGCCGCGTTCGAGCCGTTCGGCAGCTTCGACACGCGCTTCGGCACCAATGGCACGCTGCATCGCCTGGTCCTCAGCGGCACCAACCGCCCGTTCGCGCTGGCCGAGCGGCCGCGCACCGGCGACCTCGTGGTCGGCCTCAATGCACGCGCCGACCTGTTCGGCGACGGCCATCCGATCGCGACCGCGGTCCAGTTCAGCCGCCTCGGCAACAGCGCGCACGCCCTGGCCGCGCTCGACGTGCCGGGCAACGCCGGCAGCTATCTGTCGACCGGCGGCGGCGACCTGCTGATCGACGGGTCGGACCGCGTCGTGGTCGTCGGCAACCGGCAATGGAGCGGCCTGGACTACGACATGGTCGCCGCGCGCTACATCGCGACCGACCGCATCTACGCCGACCATTTCGGCAGCGTGACCGCCGACCACTGACCCCTGTGCGGCGGCACGCGCGCATGCGACGCTGTGGCGAACCGACTGCAGCGACCGCCATGGACCTCGACCGCAAGCGCCGCCTGTACGCCCTGGTCCGCAGCGCGCTCGATGCCGATCCAGCCGAGCGCGAGGCCCTGATCGGCGCGGTCACCGGCGAGGATCCGGCGCTCGCCGGGGAGGCCCGCGCCCTGCTCGGCGAGCAGACCGGCAGCGTGCTCGACCGCTGCGCCGCCGACGTCGCAGCGCGGCTCGCCGACGGCGGCAGCGACGGCGACGGCGAGGGCGCCCTGCCGCCGGACACCGTGATCGGCAGCTGGCGCATCGTGCGGCCGCTCGGCAGCGGCGGCATGGGCACCGTGCATCTGGCCGAGCGCGACGGCGACGGCTACGTGCAGCAGGGCGCGCTCAAGCTGATCCGGCGCGGCATGGACAGCGATGCGGTGCTGGCGCGGTTCCGCCGCGAGCGGCAGATCCTGTCGCGGCTGGACCACCCGCACATCGCACGGCTGCTCGACGGCGGCGTCGCCGCCGACGGCCGGCCGTATCTGGTCATGGAATACGTCAACGGCGAGCCGCTCGCAGCCTGGAGCGCGCGCACCGGCGCCGGCGTGGCCGCGCACGTCGCGCTGTTCCGCGCGATCTGCGCGGCCGTGGCGCATGCCCATCGCCAGCTGATCGTCCACCGCGACATCAAGCCCGGCAACGTCCTGGTCGACGCCGACGGCCATCCGAAGCTGCTCGATTTCGGCATCGCCAAGGTGCTCGAGGACACCGCCGGCGAGGATCGCACGGCGACCGGCGTGCGATTCCTGTCGACCGCGTACGCCGCGCCCGAGCAGGCCGCCGGCGGCCTGGTCACGACCGCGGCCGACGTCTACCAGCTCGGCGTGCTGCTGTTCGAGCTGCTCGCCGGCGGCCGTCATCATGCGTTCGCCTCCTCGACGCGGCCGGCACTGCGGCTGGCGTCGGCACGCCAGCAGGCCGGCGGCGACGGCCCGCCCGGCATCGCGCCGCGCGCGCTGCGCGGCGATCTGGCCATCATCGTCGCGCGCGCGACCGACCCGGAGCCGGCCCGGCGCTATGCCAGCGTCGAGGCGCTGTCCGACGATCTGGCGCGCTGGCAGGATGGACAGCCGATCCTGGCGCGCGCCGACAGCGCGGCCTATCGCGCGCGCCGCTTCATCGGCCGCCATCGCGCCGCGGTCGCGCTCGGCGTGCTCGCGCTCGCCGGCCTGCTCGGCGGCACCGCGCTCGCGGTCTGGCAGGCCCATCGCGCCGAAGGCGAGGCGCGGCTGGCGCGTGCCGCGCAGTCGTTCCTGGCCGGCGTGTTCGACGCCTCGGCGCCGGACAGCACGGCCGGCGACCGCGTCACCGCGCGCGAGCTGCTCGACCGCGGCGCGATGCGCATCCGCAACGATCTGGGCGACCAGCCGCAGCTGCGCGGCGAGATGCTGCTGACGCTGGCGACGCTGTACCGCCAGCTCGGCCAGTTTCCGCAGGCCGCCGGCCTGCTCGCCGACGCGCGCGAAGGCGATGCCGCGCAGCGGCTGCCGACCTACTGGCCGGCGACGCTGGAGCTGGCGGTCGTCGAGCGCGAGCGCGGCCGGCTCGACGCCTCCGGCGCCCTGCTCGACGCGGTGCTGGCCGCCGACGTCGAGCCGGCGCTGCGCGCACGCGCGCTGACCGAGCGCGCGCTGCTGCGCGAGAAGCAGGGCGCGTTTCCCGACGGCATCGAGGACGTGCGCGCGGCACTGGCGATCGACGGCGGGCGCGGACTCGAAGGCCGCGTCGATCGCGCGCGCGACCATCACGCCCACGCGCTGCTGCTGACCCGGCTCGGCCGCTTCGACGAGGCCGCGGTCGCGTTCGGCGAGGCGATCGCGCTGGCCACCGCGGCGCTCGGCGAGGACGACACGCGCGTCGCGCAGATCCACAACGACTACAGCGTGCTGCTGCTGAGCCGCTCGCAGCCGGCCGAGGGCGAGGCCGAGGCACGCAAGACGCTCGAGGCGCGGCGCCGCCGGCTCGGCGACCGTCACCCGGCGGTGGCCGAATCGCTGCAGGTGCTCGGCGCGGCGCTGCGCCAGCAGGGCAGGCTCGACCAGGCGCAGGCCGCGTTCGAGGAGGCGCTGGCGATCCAGCGCGCCACGCTCGGCGACGACCACGGCGACGTCGCCAATACGCTGAACTCGCTGGCGATCCTCGCCGCGAGCCGCTTCGACTTCGCCGCCGCCGAAGCGCCCATGCGCGAGTCGCTGGCGATCCAGCGCCGCATCGGCCAGGGCGAGACCACCGCGGCCGCCGCGACCGCGACCAATCTCGGCTCGGTGCTGATGCGGCAGGGCCGCTACGAGGAGGCGCAGAGCCTGCTGACCGATGCGCTGGCGGTGCAGCTGGAGGCGTTCGGCGAGCGCCACCCGGCGATCGTCAACAGCACCCATACGCTGGCCCAGCTGGCGCTGCGCCGCGGCGACTTCGCCGAAGCCGAGCGCCAGGCGCGCCGCGCGGTCGAGATCGCGGTGGCGGTCCTGAAGCCGGGCCGCGAGATCGGTGCCGTCAACCAGACCCTGGCCGAGGTGCTGCTGCGCGCCGGCCGGCCGGCCGAGGCGCTCGAGGTCGCCCGGGCCGCGCAGGCACAGTTCGTCCGGATCGGCGCCGCGGCCGAGCCGCGCGCGCTGCAGATCCAGGGTGTCCAGGCCGATGCACTGGCCGCGCTCGGCCGCCTCGACGAGGCCCGGCCGCTGGCCGAACAGGTGCTGGCCGGACTGGCCGGTGCCGATCCGAACCGGCGCGCGGCCGCCTACGCGGTGCTCGGCCGGATCGCGCGGGCGCAGGGCCACGCCCAGGAAGCCGCCGCGTTCCGGCGCCGCGGCCACGAGGCGCTGGCCGGCGTCGCCGCGCCGGACCCGGAGCTGGTCCGCGACCTGGCCCGCGATTGACGGCGCGCGGCCGCTGCGGCCATGCTCGGCCGCACGCGACGCTGGCGAATCGGTCCGATGGACGAAGGCTGTACCCAACTGCTGATCGCCGCCGGCCGCGGCGACGCCGAAGCGTCCGGACAGCTGTTCACGCGGCTCTACGAGGAGCTGCGCCACTGCGCGCGACGCCAGCTGCGCGGGCGTGCCGGATCGCTGGTCTCGACCACGGTCCTGGTCCACGAGACCTATCTGAAGCTGATCCACGCCGAGCGGCTCGAGGCCGGCAGCCGCGGCCATTTCATGGCGCTGGCCGCGCGCGCGATGCGCCAGGTGCTGGTCGACGACGCGCGCCGCGTCGGCGCCGAGAAGCGCGGCGGCCATGCGCTGTTCGTGACGCTCGACGAGCGCCTGCCCGACGCCGCCGACGAGGCGCTGGAGGTGCTCGCGCTCGACCGCGCGCTGACCACGCTCGAGGCGGTCGACGCACGCGCCGCGCGCGTGGTCCATCTGCATTTCTTCGCCGGCCTGACGTTCCCGGAAATCGCCACGCTCGAGAACCTCAACGAGCGCACGATCAAGCGCGACTGGCAGGCCGCACGCGGACTGCTCGCGGCCGAGATGAAGGCCGACGGCGGCGGTGCCGCCGCCTCGGCATGAGCTCCCGCGTGCGCAGACGCAGGCAGGCATGCCATGCCGGGTCGCCGGCCACCGCACCGGTATCGACGCACGGACCGGTGCGGGCGGCGCGTCTCATCGGCACGCTCGCAGCGCTGGCATCGATCATGCCGGTCGCGCTCGCCGCGCTGCCCGGCGGTGCCGCGCCGGCCGCCGCGGCGCCGCGTATCGGCGAGACCGCCTGGGGCCGGCTCGCACTCGGCTATGACGCGTCCGGCCGCCCCGAGGTCGTGCACACGCCGCTGCCGTGGCTGCTGCCGACGATCGGGCGGACCGTGCCCGGCAATCCGTACGGCACCGCCGCGCTCGCGTTCGGCGTCGCCGATGCGCCGCAGCCGCGCGGCGTGCACGGCCAGGCATTGAGCTTCCTGTTCTACTCCGACGGCTACTTCGCGCAGAACCCCGCCGCACACATCGCGATCGTGCTCAAGGGCCGCTGGGCGCACGACGATCCGGTCACGCCGGTCTACGAGGGCGACCTGTCCGGCCGCGGCCTCGTGATCGGCAACGTCAGCGCGCGCGCCGACGGCTGCCGGCTGGCGCCGACGGTCCAGGTCGAGAGCTTCTGGCGCGGCGGCAATGCGCTGTTTCCGGAGACCTGTTCGCAGCCGCTGCAGGATCGGCGCTGGTACCGCATGCGGATCCTCGCCAGCAATGCGCGCGGCGTCGCCTACCAGATCACCGACCCGGACGGATCGACGGTCTACGCCGACCACGCGATGCAGGACCCCGGCGCGCACATCGACGAGACGCTCGGCGGCTTCGCGATCCTGCAGGTGTTCGAGAGCGTGCGCGCGCCGACCTGGCGGCTGTGGTTCGACGAGGTCACGACTTGGTGGTACTAGCGGCCGGCGAGCAATGGCGCCTGTCCGTTCGTCCGTCGAACGGCGCGAGCAACGCTCTCGCTCACCTGCTGCCGGAATCCAGCTCATCATCCATATCGATCGCGCAGCGGAGCTGCCTGCACGATCGACGCTGCGGCGATCGCTCCCTGGATCGCAGCAGCGGACCGTTTCCCGACAGGCGCCGCCGGCCGGAGCAAAGAGCGAGCCGCAAGGCGGCCGCTGCCTGCGCAGGCGTAGCGCTCTTCGAGTGGACCGACGAAAGCGGCGACCGAGCGGCACGCGCTGCGCGACCACGCGATCGCCGTGGCATGACACGGCGCGAGGCCGCCGGTAGCATGCGGGCATGATCGCGTTCACCTTGTCACGGCGCCTGCGCGGCGCGTCCACGCCGTTGCGGCTGGCCGTCGCGCTGAGCGCGCTGGCCGCCGGTCCTGCGTTCGCCGCCGAGCGGCTCGTCGCGAGCGTGCCCGGTGCCGATTTCGACGTCGGCGCCACGGCGGTCGTGCAGACCATCGCGTTCGATGCGTCCGTACCGATCAGCGGCGTCGGCTTCACCGCGCGCTGGACCGCCGTCGTCGCCGACGAGGAGAACGGCCTGGCGCCGTGGTCGCTGGACCTTGCCGCGACGATCACCGCACCGGACGGCAGCTCGACGCTGAGCTGGCCGCGCTTCGGCGGTGACCGCACCTATGCCGACTATCCGCTGCAGGACTTCGTCGCCGGTTTCGCCGACGTCGCCGGCAGCGGCGACTTCCAGTGGCGCTTCACCTCGGTCGGCCCGCCGTGGGTGGCCGGCCTGCGCGACGTGACCTATCACCTGACGACGCGCGTCGACGACGTCGTCGGCGCCTATCCCGGCTCGGTCGCGAGCGGCCCGACCTGGAGCCGCCCGTACTACATCGGCGGTGTCTCCGGTCTCGGACCGGTGGTCTACCAGGCGACCGCGTTCGAGGTCCCGGTGTCCGGCGGCTACTACTTCGAAAGCATCGTGACCCAGGGCGACCACTTCCTCGCGCTCTACCAGGACGCGTTCGATCCGGCCCAGCCGCTGGCGAATCTGCTCGACTACGAGGCCGGCAACGGCTCCTCGCCGAACGGCCCGCCGCGCGGCACCGCGCGCATCAGCGCGCTGCTGTTCGCCGGCCGCAGCTACCACCTGGTCGCCTCGCAATGGAGCGCGAGCTCGCCCGGCCAGAGCTACGTCACGACCGTGACCGGGCCGGCCGCGTTGATCCTCGACGGCGATGACACGCTGTTCGCCGACGGCTTCGATTGATGAGCAGTTTGTGTCGTGTGCCGGCGACGTCCCCGCGCTTTTTGAGTAGCGCAGCGATTTGGAGTCCAATCCCCAACGAGAAGGAGATTGGACGTGAAGAAGCGCTTTTCCGAGGAACAAATCATCGGCTTCCTGCGTGAGGTCGAGGCGGGGCTGCCGGTCAAGGAGCTGTGCCGCAAACACGGCTTCAGCGGGGCGTCGTACTACCTGTGGCGGAGCAAGTTCGGCGGCATGAGCATGCCCGACGCCAAGCGCCTCGGGGAGCTCGAGACCGAGAACACGCGGCTGAAGAAGCTCTTGGCCGAGTAGGTGCTTGAGAACGAGGTCATCAGGGACGTCCTGCGAAAAAAGTGGTGAGCGCACCGGCTCGTCGGGAGCAGGTGCGCTACATGGTAGACAGGGGTTTGAGCGAGCGACGGGCGCTGGCGGTGGTGCGGATGAGCGCCAACGCGCTGCGCTATGCACCACGCCCGGACCGGAACGTGGAGCTTCGGGCGCGCAGCCGACGGGTCGTGCCTTCCGTCATCCGCACTCGACGCCAATTGCCCTTGCACGGTGGCGCAGATTACGCTGACTGCAGTGTGCATCATGCATCACGCGAATAGATTACTTATGCGAAAGCTCGGCACAAGACCGGGCTTTGCATGACTCTCATACAAGAGAGTGTGACACCATTATTTAATCTTGATCCAAGCTTATAATGTCTGAGAAAACTCCGGAATCTTTTATGTGATATACGAGGTGCTCTATCTCGTCTCTAAGAACCTGAATAAAATCGCAAGATGGCATATCTGACTGACCGTCACTTGTCTTACGCAAGAGATTCAAGATGTTCGCCATTTCCTCCGCGGACTCGCATATCTCGACAATGGAGTAAGCAACTCTATGCGCTCCCGGCTCGCCGTTTAGATCATACTTGGAAATCTCATCGCCATACTGATGACTTAGAATGCCGGCCATTCTTACGACTAAATCGCCATAATCTTTGTCAACTAACATGATTTAATGTGAGATCCTATGGGGCGGCACGAGCTTTATCAATTACACTTCGAATCGCATTAAGGTCTTTAGTATGCGGCCACACTGATCCCTGGCCTGCCGGCAGATGTCCTTGAGCCGAACGCTAGCATCGCCCGCTTGAGGACCGAAACGATTTGCGTTTCTGTGAACTTTGAAGTGCGCATGGACCGAAGTTCACATTTTCGATGCGACTTCCGTATTTTCAATGAACTCCTTGATCTGAGCATTTTGCATTCCAGCGTACCGAGCATCCTTTAACCTGATATCCGCGTCATCTAAATAGTGCCATAGGAAATGCGGGACATTGAGGTCTCCACATTCTTTACTAATTAAGTTCTTGACATTTCTTGCCATCTCATACCATTCGGGCAAATCCTCTTTTTTGCCAGGCTCGCTTTCCATAAGATTTAAAAGTGCTTCTCGCAGCTTCAAGACAACCTCTTCTTTCGACATTAGTCTCTCCTTCCAAACCAGCGGGGATCAAATAAAACGATATGATTCGCCTCTCCACGCCCCAGAGGTCCGATATTAATGTGAAGAATTGGTATATTTCCGCTATTTATTGGATGTAGATCGAGACGCGCACCCCACTGCCCTCCTTTCCAACGGACTCCTAACAAACGACCATTAGCGTGCGCTGCACCCGGTGATGGCCCATCAAAGGAAATATTCTTCCAAGCATTCTTGGCACCGGATGCCATCGCACCAGATGCGAATATTGCGTATGGAGCAGCCACGTCAATCGCAACAGCCCCTCCACCAACGGCGGCTGCAGCGGCTATGAATTGCCCTTCTCTTTTAAGCTGCTCAGGCGTTCTAGTTGCGGTGTACTCACCCGTCTTCCATCCCACCACTCCTGGCACAGGAATGTTTCCGTCTGGCAGCGGCCGACCCGACGTCGAATTAAGATTGTTCGTTTGTGAGTCTACTACTTTCCCATTTGCTCCATAAAAACCTGCAGAAGACCCCCCTCGATCACCTCTTTCCAGATTGCAACCTGTATCACCGACCTTGCATGCCCCCTGCTTAAGCTCCTCCGCCTCCCGCCCATCCGGATCGATGTTGTTATAGGGATTGTTGTTGGCATACCAATATCGATTGAAGCTGCCCGCATCCGGTGCGACCGGATCCACGCTCATGAACCGGCCCATCAACTGATCGTAGTGGCGCGCCTGGGCGTAGGTGATGCGGGTCAGGTTGTCCAGCACATGGCCCGTGTACGCCATGCCCTGCGGCCACTGCGGGGCGCGCGTCGTCACTTCCAGCGATTCGCCGAACGGCTCGTAGACCCGGTCCTGCACCCGCACGCCCGAGGCGTCGGTCTTGCGCGTCACGCTGCCCAGCGCGTCGGTGTGCACGTACGTCAGCGTCGAGCCGTTCTTACGCTCGGCGATCAAATGACGCCCCAGGTACACGAACTCGGTCGTATCGCCCGGCACCCCGCCCACGTTCGTCGTCTCGTACACCAGCTGGCCAGCCTGGTTGTACATCTGCAGCCGACGGGTCGTGCCTTCCGTCATCCGCACCCGGCGACCGTTGCCGTCGTACTCGTACGTCGCCAGCGTCGCCAACGTGTTGTGGTCGCGCACTTCCTTCATCTGATTGGCCAGGTTGTACAGATAGTCCTGGTCCACGTTGATCAGCCACGCCAGCTTGCGACGCGTCACGTTGCCGCGGTCGCCTCCGAACGAGGTGTTGTACGCGTAGCGGTGATAGCGGTCCTCGCCCGCCGGGTAGGCGTGATCCTCCACCTCATAGAGCCGGCCGCGGCTGTCGTACTTGTACTCGAAGTTCCGGCCCATCTGTGACGGATTGAAGTTGCTCGGCGTCCGCTGCCACTTGATGTTGTCCAGATCGTCGTACACGTACTCGAACGAAGAGCTCCAGTTCACGTAGTTGGCGATCGTCAGTCGATCCCGACCGTCGTAGCTCAGCCTGCGATCCTCGTTGCTCACCAGCTTGTCGTCGATCCATGTCACGTTGCCGTTGAGGTCGTACCGGTACTCCCGGTCGATCTCCGAGCCGTCCGTCGTCTGCCACGGCAGGCCGCGCACGTTCTGCGTCGTGCCGTGGCCGATGTTGTTCCCGTACACGAAACCGTTCAGGCCGCCGTTCGGGTGATAGATCACCTGCGTAGCGTACGTGCCCACCTGTGTCGGCTCGCCGAACAGGTTCGGCGCGTATGCCACCCACGTACCGTTCGGGTAGCGCATCCGGTTCAGACTGCCGTTGACCGTGTACTCGTACTCCAGCTTGTTCGTGCCGCCGCCCGTGCCGCTCAGGCTCAGCGTCTCCTCCAGCAGCAGGCGCCGGCGGTTGTACTTGTACGTCCACGTCGACTGACCCGAGGTCGTCTGCAGCGGCCGGTTGTCAGGCGTCCAGCTCCGGCTCACCGTCGGACTGCCGTCACCGTAGGTCGTCTGCGTCAGCCGGTTGCGGCTGTCGTAGCCGTGGACGATCTTCGCCGAGGCCGCCACCGATGTCCGCGCGTTTTCGCACGTGGCGCTGCTCGACAGGTTCTGCCCCGAAGCCTGCCAGGCCAGGTTTCCGGCCGCGTCGTACGCGAACACCGTCGCCAGGCTCTCCGGATCGACGCGCATGCACAGACGGTGCTGCGCGTCGTACACGAAGTTGCGTACCCCTGCGGCCGTGCTGCCGCGCGTGAGCTGCGTCACCTTCCCGAACACGTCGCGCGTCAGCGTCGTCGATACCAGGTTGTCGGTGATCGCCGTCGGCGCATCCTCGCTCGGCGTGTCGTACGCCTGGAAATCCGTCGTCGTCACGAAGCCGTTCGGGCTTTGCACCCGCTTGCGGAAGCCGGTCAGGTACGTGATCGTCGTCGTCGACGCCCCGACCGTCGGGTACAGCTGCGTCTCCGTCGCCGCCGTGATCGTCCAGGCCCGGCCCAGCGCGTCGTAGGTCGTCGTCGTGCCCACCGCCGAGGCGTCCGTGATCGAGGCGATCGACGCGCGCGGATACGACTCGAACGTCGTGCGCCCGTTCGCGTCGTATTCCATCCGCGTCATCCGGCGGTTCGTGTTCACCGTTCCCGCACCATTCGTGCCGTGGCGGCTCGTCAGCACTGGACGCCACAGCGCGTCGAAGTACGTCACCGTTTCCAGGAAGCCGTTCACCGTGTCGCCGGTGCGGACCGTCTGGCGCCAGTGCGTGCCGGTCAGTCCGTACTCGCTCGCCGTTGTCGGCACGAACGTCAGGATCGTCGGGTTCCACGTCGTCGCGCCGTTCGGCAGCGTATCGCCGGCCGGCGGCGTGATCGTGTACAGACGGCCCAGGCCGTCGTACCCGTACGCGACCTCGTATTGCGTGAACGCGCCCACGTTGGAGTTGTCCGGCTGGCGGACCTTCTCGATCTCGCCGGTGTCGTTGACGTCTGCCTCGATCCAATCGTTCGTATTGTCCGGCCGTAGCGGATAGTCGATTCGTCGCGGCACGCCGCGCTTGTAGTTGCTGTAGCTGGTCTGCTGACTCAAGCCGTCACGGCTCCACGCCAGCGTGCCGTCCGTGTTCCACCCGTACGTGCGGTGGGTCTGGCCGAAACGCTTCTGCTGCGTCAGCACCGCCGTGGTGGCGTCGTAGGTGTTCTCGACCGGCACCTCCCAGGCGCCCGAGGAGATACTCTGACGCGCCTCCACCTTCGCCACCTGGCCCAGCACCCACTTGCTCGTATTGTCGTGATACGTCGTCTTCTCGGTGATCGACGCCCCTGCCACCAGCACGCGGTTGCGTGCCACCTGCAGCGGCCGCGCCCGGCTGTCGAACAGCTGCACCACCCACTCGAACGACGAGCCGTCCTGCACCGTCAGGCGGCGCTTCTCCGGCAGGAGGTGCGTCGCCATGTACTGATTGCCGCGTGCCTGGATGCTCGTGCCGTACGGACTCGGCCACGGAATCGAGAAGCCCAGACCGCCCGAATTCGCCTCCGACTGATACTCGCGCGCCACCGACTGCTTCACCACGCCGCCTCGCAGCACCTCGGTGTTCAGCAGCTGGCCGTCGTTCACCTCCGACCGGATGCCGTAGGTGTAACGCAGCACATCGCCGTGCGGATCGGTCACCTCCACCGTCTTGGTCGTCGGAGAACTGGACGTGCAGGCCAGCGTGTCGTTCGGCAGCACCACCGGCTGCGCCGTACCGGCCGGATCCCAGCAACTGGACGGATTGTTGCCCGTGCTCGTGTCGTAGGCATACACCCACGTGTAACCACCCGAGGGCAGGCCCGAGCCTTCGATCTTCTTGCGCGTCAGCGACAGCACCGGGAATTCCCGCGGGTCCAGGGACCACGTACCCGGAATGATGTTGCCGACTACGTTCTGGCAGGCGCGCTTCACCCAGGTGCGCCCGTGATTGAGCTCGGTTACCCGGAACGCGCCCGTTGCGCCGCTCGGATGCGTCATCGTTCCTTCGTGGTTCTCCCACGACGCCGGCGCCGGGCCGTTACAGCTCGACTGCGACGGCTGAGACATCTCCAACTGCTCGTACAGCGGCGCCAGATTGAACGTCCACGTCGAGGCATCCGGCTGCGTGATCGACGTCAGACCCGTGCCGTAGCTGTAGGTCCAGATGCGCGAACTGCCGAAACCGCCCGACTGCACCGTCGCGGTCACGTTCTTGATCAGGTTCGTACTGGGGTGATACGTGAACGTCAGCGTCCGGCCATCGGGCTTGCTCGCGTCGATCGACGTCGCGACCATGCTCGTCAGCTGCCAGCCGTTCCAGTTGTAGGTCACGTAGTTCCCGTACCGGTCCGTCACCCGGCTCGGCACGATCCACACCTCCTGACGCGGCAGCACCACCTGCGTGCCTTCCGTCGGCGGCGGCGGCTCCTCATCGCCGTCTCCGCCCCGCTCGGTGCTCATGCCGCCCTTCAAACCCTGCGTGTCGCGCGAGAGCATCACGTCGAACCGGTACTGCGTCCCGTCCGGCGTCGTCAGCAGGAACCCCCTCGCCGGTACCGGACGCCAGCGGTATGCACTGGATCATGCCGCCCGACTTGGTCACCAGCGGATAATTGCTCGGCACGCCGCCCGGCGCCTGCGTGTTGCCGGCCGCTCGCTGCAGGATCTCCTGATCGCCCGCACCCGGCAGATAGATGAAATTGCCCTGCCAGAAATTCCACGCATCGTAGCTGGCCGCCGTCCCGCCCGGCGGCGTATAGGACACCCGCGCCGGCGCCCCGTACTGGCTGCAGCGCTGCGCGCTGCCGTTGCTGTTCCACCCCGACAACAGCGTCCCCCGTGCGAACACGCCGTGCGCACGCGGAATCTCCAGATCCCAGTCGCCGAAATGACCGTTGCGCATGCCGTTGGCGCCCACCGTGAAACGGCGGCCCACCGACACCGGCAGCGCGTTGTTGCCCGGCAGGCTCACGTCCGTCTGCACGAATTCCAGGCTGCCCGTGTACAGGCTCACCTGGTCACCGAACAGGTCCGTGCCCAGCGTGCTCACCCGCTCGTTGCCGCGCAGCAGCTTGCCCTGCTCGTCGTAGATCGAAATGTCCTGCGCCAGCGACACCACCGGCAGCACCGTCAGCAGCGCGCCGGCCAGCCAGCACAACGGCTGCTTCCGATCCGACCGCCGATCACAACGACTTACGACGCGCGCGCGCTGCGCACGATCCAACACGGACATGCAAGACTCCTTTGCAGGCCCCGGCCGAAATGCCTTCTCGGCGACAGAAACGAACGCCTTGCGCGTCCGTCCAGACGTCTTGCGGATCCGATCCGATACCCTGACTTGAGCGTCGGGGCCACCCCCTGCGGGCTTCCCTGCGACGTGAGGCAACCTTAACTCGACCGATCGGTTTTGAGAAGTACGAGGTGGTGACACATCGTCACAGCGGGCGCGCGAGTACGCGGATGGCACGCTTGTTCGCGCGGCGGCCGCTACTCGCGATCAGCGAGCATGCCAGTGAGAAACGACGCAGACGGATGGCGGATGTCATGCGCGACACCGGGGCAGCCTTCCGAGTACGTTTCGCCAATGGCAGCCCTCCAGCCATCCCGCCGCATGGCGCCGCACCGCGCGGCCGGCTAGCATTGCCGGCTCCATGATCACCACGCCCGAACACGATCCGATCCCGCTGCTCGAGGCGCGCCGCCTGGCGTTCTCGCGCAACGACGAGCCGATCTTCGGGCCGCTGGACTTTCGGCTGTATGCCGGTGACGTGGTGCTGATCGAGGGCGACAACGGTGCCGGCAAGACCACGCTGCTGCGCGTGCTGTCGGGCCTGCTCGAGGCCGACGGCGAGATCCTGCTCAACGGCGAGCCGCTGCGGCTGGACGCGCTGGCGCATCAGGTCGCGCTGCTCGGTCATCAGCCCGGCCTCAAGACCGATCTGACGCCGCTGGAGAACCTGCGCTTCGCGATCGGCGTGGCCGGTCTGCGCGCCGGCGTGTCGCCGCGGCTGGCGCTGGCCAGCGTCGGCCTCGAAGGCTACGAGGACGTGCCGGCGCGGCAGCTCTCGGCCGGCCAGAAGAAGCGCGTCTCGCTGGCGCGGCTGCTGCTGGTGCCGGCCGCGCTGTGGCTGCTCGACGAGCCCTACGCGAACCTCGATCGCGGCGGCATCGATCTGGTCAACCGCCTGCTCGACACGCATGCGCGCCGCGGCGGCGCGGCGCTGGTGACCTCGCACGGCGCGTACGCGTTCACGTCCGGCACGCCGCGCCGGCTGCCGATCCGGCCGCTGGCCGCATGAAGCCCGGCACGACCGTCGCCGCCTGCGCCGCACTGATCCGGCGCGACCTGCTGCTGGCCTGGCGCCGCCGCGGCGATGCGCTGAACCCGGTGCTGTTTGCGCTGATGGTCGTCGCGCTGTTCCCGCTCGCGCTCGGGCCCGAGGCCGAGCGGCTGGCCTCGATCGCCGCCGGCGTGATCCTGGTCGCCGTGCTGCTGGCCGGCCTGATGGCGCTGGACACGCTGTTCCGCGGCGACTACGAGGACGGCTCGCTCGAGCAATTGGTGCTGTCGCCGCATCCGCTGCCGCTGCTGCTGGCCTGCAAGATCGCCACGCACTGGCTGATCGCGGCGGTGCCGCTGATCGTCGCGGCGCCGCTGCTCGGCGAGTTCCTGCATCTGCCGCGGCCGGTGCTGGGCGTGTTGCTGGCCGCGCTGGCGCTGGCGACGCCGCTGCTGAGCCTGATCGGCGCGGTCTGCGTCGCGCTGACGGTCGGCATGCGGCGCTCTGGTATGCTGCTGGCCCTGCTGGTGCTGCCGCTGTACGTACCGGTGCTGATCTTCGCCGCCGGCGCCTGCAATGCCGCCCAGGCCGGTCTGCCGTTCGCCGCGCCGCTGCTGTGGCTGGGTGCGGCGCTGGCGATGACCCTGGTGCTGGCGCCGCTGGCCTGCGCGGCGGCGCTGCGCATCTCGTTGAGCTAGGCCGCACGGTCGACCCCGCCCCGATGAACGCACTGACGCTGTGGTTCCACAAACTCGGATCGCCGCCGATCTTCGACCGCATCGCCGGCCGGATCCAGCCGTGGTGCTTCGCGCTGGCGATCGTGCTCGGCGCGGCCGGCCTGTACGGCGGCCTGGTCACGGCGCCGGCCGATTACCAGCAGGGCGATGCGTTCCGGATCATCTACATCCACGTGCCGAGCGCATGGATGAGCCTGTTCATCTACTTCGTGATGGGCGTCAACGCGTTCATCGCGCTGGTCTGGCGGATCAAGCTCAGCGAGACGCTGGCGATGGCCTGCGCGCCGGTCGGTGCGGCGTTCACGTTCATATGCCTGGTCACCGGCTCGCTGTGGGGCAAGCCGACCTGGGGCACCTGGTGGGTCTGGGACGCGCGGCTGACCTCCGAGCTGGTGCTGCTGTTCCTGTATCTGGGCGTGATCGGTCTGTACGCGGCGATCGAAGACCGCCGCAAGGCCGCGCGTGCGGCCGGCTTTCTCGCGCTGATCGGCATCGTCAACGTGCCGATCGTGCATTTCTCGGTGACCTGGTGGAACACGCTGCATCAGGGCTCGACGGTGCGCATGTTCGGCAAGTCGACGATCACCGGCGACATGCTCTGGCCGCTGCTGGTGATGGCGCTGGCGACCAAGCTGTGGTTTCTCGGCAGCCTGCTGGCGCGTTCGCGCGTGGCCCTGCTCGAGCTCGAAGGCGGCAAGGACTGGGTCCGCGCCGCCGCACTGAAGGACGAAGGAGCCCGCGATGGCTGATTTCCTCGAGATGGGCGGCTACGGCTTCTACGTCTGGCTGTCCTACGCCGTGTTCTTCGCGGTCCTGGCGATCGACTACGTGGCGCCGCTGCTGCGGCGCCGGTCGGTGCTGCGC
This sequence comes from Dokdonella sp., assembly GCA_024707225.1. Lineage (GTDB taxonomy): Bacteria > Pseudomonadota > Gammaproteobacteria > Xanthomonadales > Rhodanobacteraceae > Dokdonella. Next base: position 799,903 of record JANQAE010000004.1, read on the forward strand.
GAGGTGGCCGCCCAGGCGCGCCGCCAGCAGCGCCGCAGCAGCGGAGCGGCGCCATGACGCCGACCCGCAAGCGCCGCCTGATCGTGGTCAGCCTGCTGCTGCTGGCGGTCGGCGTGGCGACCACGCTGACCGTGTTCGCGCTGCAGTCGAACATGAACTACCTCTACACGCCGGTGCAGGTCTTGAACGGCGAGGCCGCGCGCCACGAGACGTTCCGGCTCGGCGGCATGGTCAAGAAGGGCTCGATCCAGCGCGCGGGCGATTCGCTGCGCGTGGATTTCGTCGTGCTCGACGGCGACGCCGAGCTGCCGGTCGAGTACACCGGCATCCTGCCGGACCTGTTCCGCGAGAATCAGGCCGTGATCGCGACCGGCCAGTTGCGCGAGGGCCGCTTCTACGCGCGCCAGGTGCTGGCCAAGCACGACGAGGGCTACATGCCCAAGGAACTGGCCGAGGCGATGGGCAAGGCCCACGTCAAGCACGACGTGGACACCGCCAAGGCGCAGTGAGCGGGCGGCGCGGCGCCCGTCATTCTCGGCGCGGCAAGCCGAGGCGGCCGGCCAGCCAGTGGTCGACGCTGGCCTTGCCGGGGCCGGCCAGCAGCAGCCAGACCAGGACCAGCACGTAGAGCACTTCGTCGAGCTCGACGAATTCGTCCAGCGTGCTCACGTCGCCGATCACGACCAGCGCGATCGCGACGATCATGTTGAAGCCGAGCGCCGCGCTGGCCAGCCGCGTGAACAGGCCGATCATCAGCAGGGCGCCGCCGACCAGTTCGGTGCCGGCCGACAGCGCCGCGCTGGCCGGCGCGAACGGGATGCCCCAGTCGGCGAAGCGCGCGGCGAACGTGTCCAGGTTCATCAGCTTGGCCCAGCCGGTCTCGAGCCAGAAGTAGCCGAAGCCGAGCCGCAGCAGCAGCGGGCCGAGCCATTCGATCGAGGCGGCGAAGTTCAGCAGGCGGCGGCACAGCGCGATCACGGATTCCATCGGTATTTCCACGGCAGCGGACGGGACGATGCAGGCTAGACGGGCCCGCGCGGTGCGGACCATGCCCGCGCGTCCGGCATTTGCGGCCGGGCGTCCGCGCGCGGCGACGCGCCCTGCTCGTCGCTGAACCGCCGGACGCACGGACATATCCGCCGGATGCCTGGCCGCAGGCCGGCGCCGCGCCGCTGCGGACAATGGCCTTCGCCGTCGCAGCCGCACCCGGCCGCGCGGCATCGGCCGCGCGACGTCGCAGGCCGCTCCCCTTCCGCTGCACACAGGATCCACGCCATGAACAAGCTCACCGGTATTGCCCTGGCCACCGCCGTCGCCGGCCTCTTCGCCGGCACCGTCGCCAGTCCGGCGTTCGCCGCCGACGGCGCCGACGCCAAGGTCAAATGCGAGAACTCCTCGGCCTGCAAGGGTCACGGCGCCTGCAAGAGTGCCAAGAACGCCTGCAAGGGACAGAACGCCTGCAAGGGCGAGGGCTTCACGATGCAGAAGTCCGCCGATGCCTGCAAAACGGCGCAGGACGCGGCCAAGAAGGCATCCTGAGGACCGGCGCGCGGCGACCGCCCGCAGCGATCGCCGCGCGACCTTCAGCCGATGAACACCCCTACCCGCTGCCATCCGCATCTGGGCCACGGCCTGGGCCTGCGCGTGGATCATTACGAGGCGATCCTGGCCGATCCGGCCGTGCCGATCGACTGGCTCGAGATCGTCACCGAGAACTACCTGGTACCCGGCGGCCGTCCGCTGGATTATCTGGAACGCTTCCGTGCGCGCTATCCGCTGGTCATGCACGGCGTCTCGCTGTCGATCGGCGGCGCCGATCCGCTGGACCGCCGCTATCTGCGCGATCTGTGCGCGCTGGCCGACCGCATCGAGCCGGCCTGGATCTCCGACCATCTGTGCTGGACGGCGGTCGACGGCGTGCAGCTGCACGACCTGCTGCCGCTGCCGTACACCGAGGAGGCCGTCGCGCATGTCGCCGCGCGCATCGCCCAGGTGCAGGACGCGATCGGCCGCCGGCTGGTGCTCGAGAACGTGTCCAGCTACGTCGCCTATCACGCCTCGCAGATGCCCGAATGGACGTTCCTGGCCGCCGTGGCCGAGGCGGCCGACTGCCTGATCCTGCTCGATCTCAACAATGTTTACGTCAGCGCGGCCAATCACGGCTTCGATCCGCTGGACTATCTGGCCGGTCTGCCGGCCGCGCGCATCCAGCAGATCCACCTGGCCGGTCACAGCACCGGCGGCGCGCTGCTGATCGACACCCATGACGCGGCCATCGCCGACCCGGTCTGGCAGCTCTACGCCGAGGCGGTGCGCCGCTACGGTGCGGTCACGACGATGATCGAACGCGACGATGCGATACCGCCGCTGGCCGAGCTGCTGGCGGAGCTGTCGATCGCGCGCGGCATCGCCGCCGATGCCATGCCGGTGCAGGCCGCGGCATGAACGCGTTGCAGGCGCTGCAGCGGCAGTTCGCAGCCTGCCTGCTCGATGGCGATACCGCGCTGCGCGCCGCCGTGTGCACGACGCCGCAGGCCGACGCCGCGATGCGCCTGGAGGTCTACGCGCATGCATATCGCCAGCGCCTGCACGAGGTGCTGGCCGAGGAATTCCCGGCGCTGGCCGCGACGGCCGGTGCCGGACCGTTCGCCGCGTGGACCGCGCGATACGCGCGCGAGCGGCCCTCGCGCGATCCCAACGTGCGCTGGTACGGCGCGGCGTTCGCCGACTGGCTGCGCGAGTCGACACCGGCGCAGCCGGCCGCCGCGGCGCTGGCCGGGTTCGAATGGGCGCTGTCGCTCGCATTCGACGCCGAGGACCTCCCGGCGCTGCAGGCCGAGCGGCTCGCGGCGCTGCCGGCCGCACACTGGCCGCACCTCCGGCTGGCCCTACATCCGCAACTGGTGCTGCTGCCGGTCGCCTGGAATCTCGAGGCGATCCGCCGCGCGGTCGACGCCGGGCAACCGCCGCCGCCGCTGTGCGAGGCGCCGGGCACGCTGGCGATCTGGCGCCGGCAACGGCGCGTGCGCTATCGGCGGCTCGACGCCGAAGAGGCCGCCACGCTCGACCTGCTGCGCCACGGCCGGCCGTTCGGCGCGTTGTGCGAGGCGCTCGCCGGGCGCCACGGGGCGGACGCCGCGCCGCGGCTGCGCAGGGCCTGCGCGACTGGATCGAAGCCGGCTGGATCGCCGAGCCGGACGATGATGCCGCCCTCGCCTAGCGGCGGCCCGCATTCGATTGCGCATCGGCCTACACTGCGCGGGCCGGCCGCACGGTCGCCGCCACGCGCCACCGCGCTTTCGCTGATGCGTCACCCTCCGATCGAACAGGTGCTGGAGTCGGCGTTGAACGGCGTGCAGCTGCGCGTCGAGATCGTCGACGACCTGCGCTACTGCGGCGCCTGGCTCGAGCGCGAGCCGGCGACGCGCCACGGCGCGTTCCATCTGATCGGCGAGGGCCGCTGCGTGATCGAAGCGCCGGCGCTGGGCGGCGCGCTCGTGCTCGAGGCCGGCGATCTGGTGATGTTTCCGCACGGCAGCGGCCATCTGCTGCGCGCCGTCGACGCCTGTGCGCCGGCCGCCGACGCCGACCCGGGCTACACGAGCATGCTGTGCGGCGAGTTCGCGTTTCTGATCGGCGCGCACAATCCGGTGCTGCGTGCGCTGCCCGACTGCCTGATCGTCCGCGCACGCGACGGCGGCGCGGCATTCGCGCATCTGGCGGCGCTGCTGGTCGACACCTCGCGGCGCGGCGGCCTGGGCCGGCAGGTCATGCTCAATACGCTGGCCGCGAGCCTGTTCATCCTGGCGGTCTGCGAATACGCGACGCAGAACGCGCAGCCGCGCGGCCTGTTCGCGGGGCTGGCCGATCCGCGCATCGCGCGCGTGCTGCAGGCGATCCACACCCGGCCCGACGAGGACTGGTCGATGGCGCGTCTGGCCGATCTGGCCGGCATGTCGCGCAGCGCGTTCGCCGAGCGTTTCACGACCCTGCTCGATACGCCGCCGATGCAGTATCTGGCGCAGTGGCGCGTCAGCCAGGCCTGGCAGCTGCTGAGGAACCCGCGCCTGTCGGTGGCCGCGATCGCCGAGCAGCTCGGCTACAAGAGCGAGCCGGCGTTCCGCAAGCTGTTCAAGCGCCTGACCGGCATCGGCCCCGGCAAGGTGCGCGCCGGCGGCGAGGACATCGGCGCGCCATAGCCGGTCCGCCGGCGCCGCCGTCGATCGCGATCGCCGATCGCGGCACCAACCGGCGGCCGGGGGCGCGATCGGGACCGGTCGCGCCGGCCGGTTGCGAGCCGGCCGGCGGCAAATCGCCGCACGCATCGGCGGCGCCGCCCGGGAAAGCGCGCCGCGTCGCGTCGCAGCAGGGCCGGTCCGTCTTTTTTGGTAGTCTCGACGGCTGCGCCCCGTTCCGTTCCGGAATCGGCGCCTCCCGCCGTCGCCGCGTGCCGCCATGCTCCCCGAACTCGGACAATTCGCCCTGATCCTCGCGCTGCTGCTGGCGGTGCTGCAATGCGTGCTGCCGCTGCTCGGCGCCCAGCTCGGCAACCGCGCGCTGATCGCGACCGGCCGGCCGATCGCGGCCGGCCAGCTGGTGTTCGTCGCGATCGCCTACGCGATCCTGACCTACGCCTTCCTCGCGCAGGACTTCTCGGTCGCCTACGTCGCGCAGAACTCCAACCTGCTGCTGCCGTGGTACTACCGGTTCTCGGCGGTATGGGGCGCGCACGAGGGCTCGCTGCTGCTGTGGGTGCTGATCCTGAATCTGTGGATCGTCGCGGTGGCGGCGTTCTCGCGCCATCTGCCGGACGACTTCATCGCGCGCGTGCTCGGCGTGCTCGGCTTCGTCAGCGTCGGCTTCCTCGCGTTCACGGTGCTGACCTCCAATCCGTTCGCGCGCGAGCTGCCGGTACCGGCCGACGGCATGGATCTCAATCCGGTACTGCAGGACCCGGGCCTGATCATCCATCCGCCGATGCTCTACATGGGCTATGTCGGTTTTTCGATCGCGTTCGCGTTCGCGCTGGCGGCCCTGCTCGGCGGCAAGCTCGACCGGGAGTGGGTGCGCTGGTCGCGGCCGTGGACCAATGTCGCCTGGGGCTTTCTGACGCTCGGCATCGCGCTCGGCTCTTGGTGGGCGTATTCGGTACTCGGCTGGGGCGGCTGGTGGTTCTGGGATCCGGTCGAGAACGCGTCTTTCATGCCGTGGCTGGTCGGCACCGCGCTGATCCACTCACAGGCGGTCACCGAGAAGCGCGGCTCGTTCCGCGCCTGGACGCTGCTGCTGGCGATCTTCGCGTTCTCGCTGTCGCTGCTCGGCACGTTCCTGGTGCGCTCGGGCGTGATCACCTCGGTGCATTCGTTCGCGAGCGATCCGAGCCGCGGCACGTTCATCCTGGCGTTTCTCGCGGCCACGGTCGGCGGCTCGCTGCTGATCTACGCCTTGCGCGCGCCGAAGATCGCCGGCGGCGAGCCGTTCGCGGCGGTCTCGCGCGAGACCACGCTGCTGGTCAACAACCTGATGTTCGCGTGCGCGGCGGCGATGGTGCTGCTCGGCACGCTGTATCCGTTGATCGGCGAGGCGCTCGGCCTCGGCCGCGTCTCGGTCGGGCCGCCGTATTTCGGGCTGATGTTCGTGCTGCTGATGCTGCCGGTCGTGCTGCTGGTGCCGTTCGGGCCGTTCCTCAACTGGCGCCAGGGCGACATCGGTGCGGCGCTGCGCGCGCTGCGTCCGGCGCTGATCCTGGCCGTGCTGGCGATTCCGGCGGCGTGGCTGCTCGGCGACGGTCTGCCGGCCAAGGCGATCGCCGGCATCGCGCTGGCGATCTGGGTCGGCGCCGGCATCGTGCTGTTCGCGATCGCGCGCTGGCGGCGGCTGCCGGCCGGGCGCCGCTACACGCCGGAGATGTTCGGCATGATCCTGGCGCATCTGGGTATCGCGGTCTTCGTCGCCGGCGTCATGGTGACCGAGGCGACCAGCATCGAGAAGGACCTGCGCATGGCGCCGGGCGAGTCGGTCACGATCCGCGAGGCGACGTTCCGCTTCGACGGCGTCGGCCACCACGAGGGCCCGAACTTCAGCGCCGATCAGGGCACGGTCACGGTGACCGCCGGCGGCCGCACGATTGCCGTGCTGCATCCGCAGAAGCGCCAGTACTCGCAGGGCACCCAGGTGCAGACCGAGGCGGCCGTGCAGGCCGGCGCGTTCCGCGATCTCTACGTCGCGCTCGGCGAGCCGCTCGGCGACGAGGGGGCCTGGGCCGTGCGCGTCTACCACAAGCCGTTCATCCGCTGGATCTGGGCCGGCGCACTGCTGATGATGCTCGGCGGTTTCGTCGCCGCCGGCGACCGCCGCTTCCGTGCGGTCCGCGCCGCCAGGCCCGCGCCCGGCGCCGTCGTCGCGGAGGCGCAGGCATGAGGCTCTCGCGTGTGCTGCCGCTGATCGCGTTCGCGCTGCTGGTCGTGCTGTTCGCGTTCGGCATCTACTGGAGCGCGAACCACGACACGCGCGAGGTGCGCTCGCCGCTGGTCGGCAAGCCGGCGCCGGTCTATGCCTTGCCGCTGCTCGGCGATCCGGAGCGCCGCGTCGGCAGCGCCGAGCTCGCCGGCAAGCCGTATCTGCTCAACGTGTTCGCGAGCTGGTGCCAGGCCTGCCGTGTCGAGCATCCGCTGTTCATGAGCGAGATCCGCCAGCTGGGCGTGCCGCTGATCGGCTTCAACTACAAGGACGAGAGTGCCGACGCCAGGCGCTGGCTCGCGCAGTTCGGCGATCCGTACGATCAGATCCTGGTCGACTACGACGGCCGCGTCGCGATCGACTTCGGCGTCTACGGCGCGCCGGAGACGTTCCTGATCGACGCCAACGGCGTCATCCGCTACAAGCGCATCGGCCCGTTCACGCCCGAATCGGTCCAGAGCGAACTCAAGCCGGCGATCGCCACACTGGGAGCCGCGCCGTGATCGCTCGTCTGCGCCCGCTCGCGCTGGCGGCGCTGATCGCGCTGGCACCGGCCGCCCACGCGATCGATCCGCTGCCGTTCACCGACGTCGCGCAGGAACAGCGCTTCCAGCAGCTGACGCGCCAGCTGCGCTGCCTGGTCTGCCAGAACGAGAATCTCGCCGACTCCCACGCGCCGCTCGCCCAGGATCTGCGCCAGCAGGTGTTCGAGCAGATGCAGGCCGGCAAGAGCGACGAGGAGATCAAGCGCTGGCTGACCGACCGCTACAGCGATTTCGTGCTGTACGACCCGCCGCTGCGCGGCGGCACCGTCGTGCTCTGGTTCGGCCCGGCCGTGGTGCTGGCGATCGGACTTTTCGCGGTGGTCACGATCGTGCGGCGGCGCAGCCGCGCGCTCGGCGCGGCGACCTCCACACGCCCACCCGACGGGGACGACTGGTGACGCTACGATTCTTCCTGCTGGCCGCGCTGATGACCGTGGCCGCCCTGGCGCTCGTCGTGGTGCCGCTGCTGCGGCGCCGCGGCACGACCGCCGGCCCCGACATGCGCTCGCTGCGCGCACTCGACCAGGCCCATGCCGCCGGCGTGATCAGCGCCGAGGAGTACGCCGCCAAGCGCGCCGCCCTGCCCGAGGTCGCAACCGCGGCCGGCACGCCGAACCGGCCCGCCTTCGTGACGGTGCTGCTGGTCGCGCTGCTGCTGCCGCTCAGCGCGATCGTGCTGTACCGGACGATCGGCACGCCCGAGGCGCTCGATCCGGCCGCGCTTACCGTCGCCGCACCCGGCGGCGAACACGGCATCAGCATGGATCAGGCCGTCGCCGGCCTGGTCGCCAAGCTCCAGCAGAATCCCGACGACGCGACCGGCTGGGCGCTGCTCGGCCGCGCCTATCAGGCGATGCAGCGCTTCGCCGAATCGCGCGACGCGCTCGAGCGCGCGCGCCGGCTGCAGCCCGACGACCGGGACCTGCAGGTCGAATACGCGCAGGCGCTCGCGCTGGCGAGCCCCGAGCAGCGGATCGACGGCGAGTCGCGCCGCCTGCTCGACGAGGTGGTCGCGGCCGACCCCAACCATCAGCGCGCACTGTGGCTGATCGGCATCAGCGAGTACCAGGCCCAGCGCTACGCCGAGGCGATCGCGATCTGGGAGCGCGTGCTGCCGCAGCTGCCGGCCGGGTCCAACGTCGCGCGCAGCATCCAGGACCGCATCGCCGAGGCGCGCCGCCTCGGCAACCTGCCGGCGCCGCCGGGCGGCGAAACGGCCGCTGGTGCGAATGCCGGCAGCAGCGCTGCCGCGGACCGCGCGGCGCCCACGGGCGCAACGACGGCGCCCGCCGCCGCGGCCCGCGCCTGACCGTCGAGGTCTCGCTCGATCCCGCGCTGGCCGACCGCCTCGCGCCGGACGCGACGCTGTTCGTGTTCGCGCGTGCCGCCGAAGGCCCGCCGATGCCGCTGGCGATCCAGCGCCTGTCGGCCGGCCAGCTGCCGCTGACCGTCACGCTCGACGAGTCCAACGGCATGCTGCCCAACATGAAGCTGTCGATGTTCCCGAGCATCGTCGTCGGCGCGCGCGTCTCGCGCTCGGGCCAGGCGATCGCGCAGAGCGGCGATCTGCAGACGCTGTCGGCGCCGCTCGAGGTCACGCGGACCGCGCCGATCGTGCTGAAGATCGATCAGGTGGTGCCGTAGCCGGTCGAGCACGGGCGCCGGATCTCGGCGGCAAGCCTCGCGCCGCGTGAGAGAATCGCGGACCTCCAGGGAAAGAGGTTTCCACGTGATCCGACGTGCCGGCACCACAAGCGGATGTATTCCACTCGTACTGGCCGCCCTGATCGGAACCCACCAGGCCGCTGCAACGGGGCCGGTGCTCTCCGAACTGGGGCGCGAGGCGCCCGGATACGCAGCGCCTGCGCAGAGCGGCTTCGTCGTGATCGACGTCGACGGCGATGGCCGGGACGATTACGTCTACGTCGGCTTCGCCGGCATGCAGTCCAGTCTCCTGATGGTCGCCGGCATCAGGAGCGACGGAAGCTTCGGTCTCAAACAATCGCTCCACTTGCCAGACTCGTCGGCGCAGTTGGCAGTGCCGGCCGGTGCTACGCTCGATCGAATCTATGTGGTCAATTCGAGGTCTGGACGCGTTCACGTCTTCGGCGGCTGGCCGTTGAGGGAAGTGGACGGCTTCGACAGCGTTCTTTACGCCGTGCGAGCCACGCTGCTCGATGCCGATCGCGACGGCAACGTCGAACTGCTGATCGGCCGCTACGACAAGGCCGGCAGTGTCTACAGCTACGATGCCCGGTCGGGCGCCCTGCGGTGGCAGACCCCGGTTCCCGGTCACGTCAGCTCCTTCGCGCCAGCGACACAACACGACGGCCGACCCGCGATCGTGTTGGGCCTGGAAGGGTCGGGCCCGCCCGCGTGGCTCGACGCCGCGACCGGAACCCCACTGGCTCCGTTGCCGCTCATGAGCGCACCGTTTCTCGCCTCGGCAATGTTCGACGATGCAAGAACGCCCCTGCTGGTCGGCGGTGGTGGAACCGCGCCCGTACACGTCATGCAGAGCAGTCCGCCGTGGACGCTCCATTGGAGCTATCAGCCTTTTCCGGAAACCCGGGGCATGCTGGTCACACCTCTCGATGCCGATTCCGGCAACCGGATCATCGTCGGCGATGTCGGTTTTCCGTCCACGCTGCACGTGCTGGACCCGGCGATCCGGACCGAGATCTGGAATTTCCAGACGACCGACCATTTCATCTACAGCGTCGGTGCCGGCGATGCCGACGGCGACGGAACCAAGGAAATCGTCTTCGGCGTGTACGAGCCCCACGAGACGTGGGTCGCCAGCCGCCTGCGCTGGATCGATGCGAAGGACCGCACCGAGAAATGGCGCCTGGAATCACAGTCCGCACTATTCGACATCGTCGCACTGGGCGATCTGAACGGCGACGGCCGGCTCGAACAAGTCGTGGCCGGTAAGTTCAGCCCGATCGGCAAGACTCACATCGTCGATGCCACCACCGGCGATTCGGTCTGGGAATCACCCGATCCACCGAATCCCTCGTCGGTGCCGCCGATGGTGACGGCCGTGGCGATCGGCCGGATCCAGCCAGGCCTTCCCGATCTGGTGTTCGGCAGCGATACCGACCTGATGGGTCGGCTGACCGTGATCGACGGACGCACCTACGAAGTAACTCTGTCGATTGCGGGCACGCCCGGTCATCCGCTGGAGGGCCGGCGCGTCGAGAGCATCGTCGTCCACGATGCGGACGGCGACGGTATCGGCGACATCGCGGCCGCCACCAGTCTGCGCGCCGGCGGCATCGGCGATCCGCGTGTCTCGATCTTCTCCGGGCTCGACGGCTCGCTGCTCGCGCACAGCGATCCGATCGACTCGATGCCGTATCGCGCGCGCACACTGCTCCTCGGCGATACCGACGCCGACGGTACGGTCGAACTGATCCTGATCGCCGACAACCGAATCCAGGTGTTCGATGGATCGACGTTGACGCCGCGAGCGACATCCATCGTCGATTCGATCGGCGGACGCTGGGTACCGGGCGACGATGCGGGCGCGCAGGTCCTTACGTTCGACTCCGGCGGCACGATCCGCTTCCACGATGCCCGCACGCTCGAACAACGGCGCAGCGTTTCGATACACAGCCCGCTGGCTGCCGTCGACGTACTGGACCGATCGGGCGCGCGCCTGATCGCGCTGGCCATGCGCAATCTGCATGTCGTCAGCGGGTCGTCGGGTGAGATATTCGCCCGCAGCACGACGCTCGGGGACGTCACCGGCTCGTACACCACGTCTCTGGCGGTCCATGCGCGGGGCGATGGGACCTGGCAGATCGTCGGCGGTACCGATGCAGGCTATTTTCGTTTCCGCGTCGATGTCGGCGAGTCGATCTTCGAGGACGGTTTCGAGGCGCGTTGATCGCAGCACGACCCATACGTATCGAGCGACGTCTTTTCCAGCCGGTCTATTCCGCGCCCCGGCAACGTAGTGGGTGCACCGCCGATACCCTGTCGCTGCACGATCCACGGCAGGCACGCTCCATCGTCCGGCTCGAACCCGGAACGAAGCAGACCGAGCGGACGCGGACGGGTCTGCGCGAAGACGCGGTAGTCGACGCCCCGGCCGACGCCGGTCCAGGACTACGAGCTCGCCGTTTCGTACGACCACGACCGACGGCTGCGTTTCGCGCCTGACGTCGCCGTGTCGAGGCGAGATTCCGTTTCGTGTCGCGTGCCGTACGCATCGAAGCTGCGCAGGAACACGCCGGTGTCGTCGCCGTCCTCGGCACCGCTACAGGTGGTGAAAACGCCGTCGGGCATCGTCGCAACGCTCGGATCGACCGGGCTGGGCCGGCACCTGTCTGTTCACGGACGTGGCCGGACCGGGCGATCTGCACGGCCTCAGCCGGCGTCGTTCGGCTCTTCCAGCACGTCCTCGTAGGCGCCGACCAGACCGTCGGCCAGCTGCGAGAGCGCACGCATCCGCGAGATCAGCCGGCGCGCGACGTCCTGCCCGTTCGCGAGCTCGTCGCGGAAAGGCAGTGCCGCTATCGCGTCGACCGAGGCGTTCTGCGCATGCATGTAGCTGGACTGCAGCTCGTAGACCTGGGCGACGCGCGTCATCCAGTCGAAGTCCAATCCCTGCGCAGCCTGTGTCGTCAGCGCGGCCTGCCAGGCCGCCTGCGAGAGCAGCGACAGACCGAGGTTCACCTTGACTTCGCGGTCGGCGTCCGGCGGCCGCTCGAGCACGCCGGTCAGATCGGCCACGATCTGATGCAGACGCGGCTGCGCGCTCTGGAGTTCGCGATGATTCTGCGCGAGTTCGGCCATGATCGCCGCACGCGCTTTGGCCGTGCGTTCGGCCTCCTGGCGATGGTCGTACCAGTCGTTGGCGGCCAGGGCGAGCAGCAGCGCGAGCACGACCGACGCCGCCTCGATCAGGATTTCCGGCAGCTTCTCGCGCAGCCGGGGCCGCAAGCCGGACGGTGCGACAGTGGACGGTTCACTCATGCTGCGATGCTCGCTCGAGGAGGCTGCCGCCGAATGACGTCAGCCGACGGCACGCATGTTACGGCGCGATCACGGCTGTCGCCGCCAGCCAGTCCCCGAACACGCGCAATGCCCGTGTCACCGGCCGCGAGCGCAGATGGGTCAGCCAGTAGCGGCCGGCGTCGACACAGGCCGCGAACGGCTGCACCAGGCGTCCGCGCGCCAGATCCTGCGCGAACATCCGCACCGGCAGCAGACCCACGCCCGCACCATCGGCCGCGGCATTGGCGATCGCCAGCGAGGAGTCGAACACCGGGCCGCGCGCCGGCACGGGCGCTGCGCCGGCCGCGGCGAACCAGCGTGCCCATTCGTCGCGGCGGTACGAGCGCAGCAGCGTCGCGGCGGCCAGATCGCGCGGATCGACCAGCCGATGCGCGAGTGACGGCGCGCATAGCGGCGCCAGGCCGGCATCGGCGATCGCGGTGGCCTCGACGCCGGGCCAGTCGCCGTCGCCGAAGCGGATCGCGCAGTCCAGGCCCTCGGCCGCGAGGTCCACGCGGTTGTTGTGCGTCAGCACGCGCAGGTCCACCTGCGGATGCGCCACCTGGAACTGCGGCAGCCGCGGCAGCAGCCAGCCGTTGGCGAACGTGCCGACGACGCCGACGCTGAGCACCTCGCGCACGTGCCCGCCGCCGACGCGGTCGAGCACCGCGGCGATGCGGTCGAACGCCTCGTTGAGCGCCGGATACAGCGCGGCGCCTTCGTCGGTCAGCGCGACGCCGCGCGGCAGACGACGGAACAGCACGACGCCCAGCCGCGCCTCCAGCGCCTTGATCTGGTGGCTGAGCGCGGCCTGGCTGACGCACAGCTCGACCGCCGCACGCGTGAAGTTGAGATGGCGGGCGGACGCCTCGAACGCGCGCAGGGCGTTCAACGGGAGCTGCGGTCGGATCATGTCTCGACATTAGCTGCGTGCATGACTGCGATCAAATCTTCGCGCTGGTGAGCGCTGCCGGTGCGCGAAATACTCGCCGCACGCCACGAGGATCCGCCATGACCGATCGACGCCAGTTCCTGCATCTCCTGGGCGGCAGCGTGCTGCTCGCCGTTGCCGCGCCGGGCCGCGCCGCGCCTGCCGTTGCGCCGTTCGCACTGCCGCGCGAGCGCCTGGCCGAACTCGAGCGCGCCGCCGGCGGCCGGCTCGGCGTAGCCGTGCTCGACACGGCCAGCGGCCGGTTCGCCGGCTGGCGCGAGGACGAGCGCTTCGCGATGTGCAGCACGTTCAAATTTCTGTTGACGGGCGCGATCCTCGCGCGCGTCGACCGTGGCGAGTTCGACCTGGATCGGCGCGTGCCGATCGGCCGCGACGACCTGATCGCGCATTCACCGGTCACCGAGCGCCACGTCGGCCCGGCCGGCCTCACGGTCGCCGAGCTGTGCGAGGCGACGATGACGCAGAGCGACAATGCCGCGGCCAATCTGCTGCTGCCGCTGGTCGGCGGACCGGCCGGCGTGACCGCGACCCTGCGCACCTGGGGCGACGCGACGACGCGGCTGGACCGGCCAGAGCCGCATCTGAACGACGTACCGCCCGGCGACGAGCGCGACACGACGACGCCGCGCGCGATGACCGGCCATCTGCGCGATCTGGTGCTCGGCGATACGCTGACGCCCGCGTCGCGCACGCAGCTGACGGACTGGCTGATCGCCAACCGCACCGGCGACCGACGCCTGCGAGCCGGTCTGCCGAAGGACTGGCGCGTCGGTGACAAGACCGGCTCGGGTCCCGGCACGACCAACGACGTCGCCGTGCTCTGGCCGCCCGGTCGCGCGCCGCTGCTGGTCGCGACCTATCTGACCGGATCGCCGCAGGCCGACGAGCGCCGCAGCGCGACGCTGGCGGCGGTGGCGCGGGAGATCGCCAGCGCTCTTTGAGCAACGCGCATCTCGATCCCGGCGATGCTCGGCCGCCCGGCACCCGATACTTCTGGAACCCGACGGCAGCCGATAGAATCGGGCCGGCCGGGGGAGTTTTTTTCTCGCAAGCGCTGGCCGTCTCGCAGGCGCGCGGTGCCCTGCGGACTTCTTCTCACGTCCAGGGAATGTCATGGCAGCGGTTCTCGAGCGACTGTTCGCGCGCGTCACCGTCCCGGCTGTTCGCGTGTCGTTCTCGGTCGCCGCAGGCCTCCTCGTCGCGCTCTGTTCCGTCGGCGGCCTCGCCGCGGTGGATCCGCAGAGCCGGGAAACCCTTCGCATCCACGCCGGTGTCACGACCGAGCGCGATGTCGAGCTGCGCGGATCGGAACTGGTGCACGCGCCCTCGTCCGTCGATCAGGTCGTCGCGCCCGGCACCGTCGTGAGGCGGCAGCTGACGCTGACCAATACCGGTTCGGCGCCCCTTCAATTCGCGCTGCGCGTCCGGAGAGGACCCACTGCCGACGCATCGGCTGTTTCACTCGATGCCGGCGAAGCCTGGGGCATCTACAGTTGGCCGGGCATCGCGCAGACGATGTTCGTGCAGTTTCCCGACATCGGCCGTCCGGACTGGTGGGTCGACCGTTTCGTCGTTCCGGATACTTACGTGGCCGGCAGCTTTTCCGGACCCGACCTCACCTGGTTCTATGCGATCGCCCATCCTGATCGCCTGCGCAGGGTTCACGTCTACGAGATGACCGCGACCGACGTGGGCGTCGCCACTCCGCGAGACCCCGGCGCCCGATGGACCAGCTTGGCCTCGGCACCCGACGGATCGCTCTATGCGCTGGCGGTCAGCCAGGCAGGTGCAAGCCGCAGGTCCACGCTGTACACGTTGCACACCGGCGACGCCACGGCGACGCCCGTCGGCGACATCCCCGCCGTCGAGCTCGATGGCCTCGCATTCGACGCCGACGGCACTCTGTATGCCGTAGGCTCCGGTGCGCTGTATACCCTCGACCGGGCGAACGCACGCGCGACGCGCGTGGGACCGGTCGAGGCCTACGAAGGAGCCACCCCCTGGCAGCCAACCAGGCGTCCGGCCAGTTGTATCGCGTGGCCCAGGCGACCAGCTCTCGCCTGCTGGCACTGGACAAGGCCACCGGCACGGAGACCTATCGCGGCAGCCTGCCGCGTGACCTGAAGCTGACCGCGCTCTCTTTCGTCAGTGACGGCATCGGCCCCTGGGCGCGTGTCACGCCACGCGCGGGAACGCTGCCCGGGGGCGCGACCATGACGATCGAACTGGAGCTGGATGCGACGCAGGTCCCGCGCCCCTCGCCGTACGAAGCCTCGCTGAACATCGAAGGCGCGTTCGCCAATACGCCCTCGCCGATCCCGTTGACGATGCGCGTCGGCTGCGCGTCCTGCGGCGGCGCGAGCGGACAGGTCTCCGACGGCACCGATGGCAGACCGGTCGTCGCCCTGCTGCGTTTCGACGACGGCACCACCTCGCTGCGGACCAGTGGCAATCGCTACGACGTGGATCTGCCCGCCGGGCAGTACACCGTTACCGCCACGGCGGCAGGCTACGTACCATATGCAGGCACGCTCGCGATCACGGCCGGCGGATCGGCGACCGCGCCCATCGCCCTCGAGCGCGCCGAGCGCCTGTTCTCGAACGGCTTCGACGCGCAACCCTGATCGCTTCTCCCATTGAGGCTGAAGGGCGTCGGCCTCGCTTGCCTGCATCGCAGCACACCCACCGGCGGCCCTGCCCGGCAAAAGCCACCGATCGGGGACCGGCTGGCCCCGAATCGGTCATGCCTGCCCAGCACGATAGTCGCCGTTCGGGCGCGGCGTCGATGATGCCGAGGCCGCGATCAAGCCGGCCCATGACGCATGAGGGAAGAAATCATGTCGATGCCTATCACGCTCGGCCGCGCCGAGTGCCGGTTCATCGTGCTGGTCTCGCTGCTGCAGGGTCTGGCGTTGTATCTGGTGCAGATCGGCGAGGCGCACGGCTGGTGGCCGTTCTCGCTGCTCGGCGGACGGGTGTGCTGGTACACGCTGGTGCTGGCGGTGCCGGCCGCGATGACATTGTCGGTGCTACGCCTGCGCGACCGGCGCTTCTGGCAGCACGCGCTCGGCCTGACGGCGCTGCTCGCGCTGCCGGCGAGCTGGGCCGCCTGGAGCGCCACCGGCGCGCCGGGTCTGGATGCGAGCGAGGTGCTCGGCCCCTATGGCGTCTCGACCGCGCTCGCGGTCTTCCTCGCGCTGCCTTATCTGCAATGCCGTCTGGCCCACGGTCGCTGGTGCGCACCGTACCCCGAGCTGTTCGGACACCTCTGGCAGAACGGACTGACGCTGGCCGTGGCCGGCCTCTTTACCGGCATCGGCTGGCTGGTGCTGCATCTGTGGGCGTCGCTGTTCGCATTGATCGACATCACGTTCTTCCGCGAGCTGTTCCGCAGCGATCCGTTCGAGTACCTCGCCACCGGCGCGATGGCGGGCCTGGGCATCCTGATCGGCCGCACCCAGCACCGGGCGATCCACGTGGCGCGCCAGGTCGTGGTGGCGATCGCGATCGGCCTGCTGCCGCTGATCGCCTGCGTCGCGGTGCTGTTCGTGGCCAGCCTGCCGTTCACCGGCCTCGATGCGCTGTGGAGCACGCGCTCGGCCACCTTCATCCTGATGAGCGTGATCACGGTGAGCGCACTCGGCCTCAATGCGGTCTGGCAGGACGGCACGCAGCCGTCGCCGTATCCAGCCTGGCTGCGTCGCGTGATCGAGGCCGGTGTGCTGACGCTGCCGGTGTATGGCGCGATCGGTCTCTACGCGCTCGGTCTGCGCATCGGCCAGTACGGCTGGACCAGCGAACGCGTGTTCGCAGTGACGATCTGCACGATGCTGACGATCGCGGCGTTCGCCTACGCGATCGGCGTGCTGCGGCCGCGCGCGCAGTGGTTCGCGGCATTGCCACGCATCAACATTGCGCTGTCACTGCTGACGATCGCGGTGATCGGCGCACTCAACTCGCCCCTGCTCGATCCGCATCGCATCGGCGTCGGCGACCAGCTGCGTCGCTGGCAGGACGGGCGGACCGATGCCGAGCATCTGGACGTGCGCTATCTGCGTTTCGACAGCGGCCGCCACGGCTACCGGGCCTTGCTGACGCTGCGATCCGATCCGCGTGTCGTCGCCGATGCGGCGCTGGCCGGGTCCGTACAGCGCCTGCTCGAGCGGCAGACGGCGCCGGGCGGGTCCGGAGAAGCCGAACGCCGAGGTGTGCGCGTGACCAGCATCGAGGCGCTCGCGGCGCGCATCCGTCCCGCACGAGGATCCGCGTCGCCCGAGCCGGCCTTGCTGCGTGCACTCATCGGCGCCCCCGGCGCGGCCGGCGACTGCCTGTTCGCGGACGCGGACTGCATCACGATCGATCGCGACTTCGACGGCGACGGCCGCAACGAAGTGCTGCTGTGCGATCTGGACACCACGTCGGTCGCGCTCTGCGCGCTGTGGGCGCGTTCCGCGGAGGGACACTGGGCGCAGGCGGCCACGCTGCAGTGGTACGTCGGAGGCGATTCGCAGCGCGTCGCGCTGGCGCTGCGCAACGGCGAGGTCGAGGTCAAGCCGCGGCGCTGGCCGGACCTGGTCGTCGACGATCGCATCGTGACACCGAGCGTGGCGCCTGAACTGCCGCGCGACGCCGCCGCGCGCGAGAACTAGCGCGATCGGAGTGAAGGATCGCGATGCGATCGCGAGGCATCGATGGCGACCGACGCACGTCGAACGCCTGTGTATCCATGCGAGGATGGCGGTCCTTCCCGCACCGGAGTCCGCCGCATGCCCGAATCTTCCCTCATCCGTCGCCGTTCGCATCCGCGCCCCGCCCGCTGGATCGCCGTGCTCGCCGGCCTGCTGCCGCTGACCGGTGCGATCGCGAAGGACACGCGCAGCACGATCGACCTGCCCGGCGATCTCGCGTTTCCCGAGGCGATCACCTCGACCGCGGACGGCACGCTCTACGTCAGCAGTCTCGGTAACGGCGGCATCTTCCGCGTGCGGCCCGGCGAGACCGCGGCGACCGAGTGGATCGCACCGGGCAGCTACGGCACGCGCTCGACGTTCGGCGTGCTGGCCGACGAGAAGGCCGGCCTGCTCTGGGTCTGCTCGAACGACATCAGCGCGGTGATCGGTCCGCACGTCGCCGGCCGCGAGACCGGCAGCTGGCTCAAGGGCTTCGACCTCAAGACCGGCGAAGGCAAGGTCAGCGCGAAATTCCCGGGCGAGCGCACGCTGTGCAACGACATCGCGCTCGGTCCGGACGGCGGCGTCTATGCGACCAATACGATGGCGCCGCAGATCCTCAAGCTGTCGGCCGACCGCAAGACGCTGGCGGTGTGGGCGACCGACCCGCGCTTCGGGCCGAGCGGCCAGGACGCAGGCCTGGACGGCATCGTCTTCGGCGGCGACGGCCACGTCTACGTCAACACCTACAGCAAGGCCGAACTGTTCCGTGTCGAAGTCAAGGACGGCAAGGCCGGCACCGTCACGCCGATCACGCCGTCACGGCCGCTGGTGCTGCCGGATACCTTGCGTCTGATCGAAGGCACCACGTTCTGGCTGATCGAGGGCGGCGGCCGGCTCGACCGCATGACGATCGAGGGCGACACCGCGAAGATCGAGACGATCAAGGACGGCCTCGCCCTGCCGACCGGCGTCACCCAGGTCGGCAGAACGCAGTTGTGGATCTCCGAAGGCCAGCTCGACCTGATCCTCGATCCGGCCAAGCGCGCGAGTACGAAGCCGGCGCTGCCGTTCAAGCTGCATGCGGTGTCGCTCGAGAAGAAGTGATCCCACATGAGGCGAGGGAGTCGGGTAAGCTCTCCTCGCATCTTGGCCGAGGATCGCGCATCGTATGCGCGATCCTCGGCGATCGCGATGCCTATCCTCCTGTATTGGAACCAGGGCGAAACCCCGATCGCCGAGACTTTGACTACACAGCCCAGGCTTCTTCCCAAGCGGGTGTTCCGATCTCGAACAGCACATCGATGCGCCTTGCGGCGTTTAGCTGACGAGGAGGCCGTGGCTATAGCGGATGCTGCGATCAGACAGCTCGTACGAAAGATTTTCGAGTAGCCGCTCCATGAACGTGCTCAGGTCCGGAGCCACCATACGGCACCGCTGAACACGAACAATGCCGCCGCGCCCAGTACGACCAGACAACCCGAGCCACTCGCCGACCCTGTTCTGGGCGCGCGTCGTGCGTCCGGTCGTGCTGCGCGCGTCTTCAGCCAGGACGCGTGGCAGGCGTTGCAGAAGAGTCGCGACAGGCCGCGCTGCGCCGCTTCGATCGTGCGCGGACTGTGGAGCGCCTGGATGCCGCAGCGTGCACAGCGAAAGGCTTTGGAAGCGGGCTCGGACCGGGCTGCTTTTTTCCGACTCACCGTGCGCCATACGAGCAACGCCAGGACCGACGACACACCGATCGCAATGAAAAGTTCCGTTTCCACGTCAATGTCTCCTTACATTATTCAGTGCGCGTGTCGATCGGCGGATGTCGCACCGGAAAGCCACGCTGATGTCCTGGCCGCTCCCGTCGTTCGCCGCCGAGAGCTTCATCGCAGGATGGCCTCGCCATCCGGCTAAACGCGATCGTACCGCTTCGCCGCCGAAGCGGCGCGGCATCGCCGGCAGCTCCGAGCTGCCTTGCAGCGGCGATCGACGGCGCAAGGCCGCTGCAGCTCCGCGCTCAGGAGCGCCCGCGCGCGACCGCCGCGCGATAGCGCCGCTCCCACCACCACCAGGTCAGCAGGCCGAAGGCGACGCCGCCGGTCGTCCAGAGCAGGGCCGAGATCGCGACGAAGGCGGTCGCCAGCTTGTCGCGATGCACGAAGAACGTCATCACGACGAACAGCGGCAGTCCGTACATCAGCACGCCGTGGACCAGCACGTAGCGCAACAGGCCCTTCTGCCGCACCGACTTCCAGTGTTCGAGATTCTTCGGATGCATCGCAAGGCTCGGGGCGGGACGGGACGGAACGCATGACCGGATCGTCTCAGCCGAGCGCCGCCGTGGGCAGCGCGGCGACCAGGGCGTCGAAACGATCGAGCGCGTAGCGTAGCGGATCGGGTGCGGCGGCGGGGTCGGCCTCGAACTCGCCGGTATCGGGCCAGTCGAACTGCACGCGATCGGGGAACACGGATGCGAGCGTCCGGTACCAGGCGATCAGCGGCGCCTGCAGGCGCAGATGCAGTTCGAAGTGGCGGCGCGTCCGGGTCGGGTCGCCGTCGCGCTGGCGGCGCGCCTGATCGGCGTCGATCGCGCGCACGCAGTAACGACCGGCGAAGCCGAGCCGCTGCGCGGCGATCTGCTCGCGCGTGGCGGTGCATTCGGCGCGCCACTGCGCCTCGGTCGCGGCGCCGATCCGCCACAGCGTCCAGACGTAGTGCAGCTTCAGCGGATCGGTATCGCAGACCGCGCAGCCGCTCGCGCTTTCGAGCGCGAGCGCCACCTGCCAGCGCCGTGCGTTCGCCGCGCCCAGAAGCGTGCGGCCGCGCGCGGATCGGCCGCGCGGTCCGGCGCGCTGCCGACCGGTCCGGTTTCCGGCACGCAGCGGCCGGCGGCGTGACGCCGGCACCAGCTGGTCTTGCCGGCGGCGCTGATGCCTTCGATCACCACGATCATCGCGAGAGGGTGCGGCCGCCTGCGGACCGATCGCGCGGTCGCGCCGCGGCGCGCTTGGCGATCGGCGTCGCGCCGGCCGCCGTCAGTACCACTCCAGCAGCGACAGGCCCACGCCGAAGTACCAGGCGCGGTGGTTGTAGTCGATCAGGCTCTCGCCGTAGCCGTGGAACAGCTGCACGTGACCGCGCAGCTCGTCCTTGATCGGGAACGCCCAGTCGAGCTGGGCCGCGCCGTGCCAGTCGCCGCGGAACGAGTTGCGCACCAGCAGCGAGATCTGATGGCGGTTGGTCACGCGGATCAGCTGGACCTCGCCGCGGCCGATGTAGTCGCTGATGTCGGGATTGTCGTCGTCGCGGCGGCTTTCCGGAATGCGATACCAGGGGCGCAGGTTGAGGGTCCAGCCGTCGCGCTCGAGGCCGACGTTGCCGACGACGCGGTTCCAGCTGCGCGAGTACGGATCGCCGCGGCCGTTGGACTGGTGCACCACGCCGACGCCGAGCAGGCGGCCCTTCCAGCCGAACACGTCGTAATTGGTGCGGAAGATCAGATTGAGGTCGGGCTCGTAGTTGGTCTCGCGGAACGGCCGCGAGGTGGCGCTGTTGAACACCTGCCAGTGCGAGACCTGCGTGTAGCCGGTCCACAGGTCGCCGTTGTCGCCGAAGATGTTCTCCCAGAGCTTGGCCTTGAAGCTGAGCTGGAATTTGAGCTCGGAACGATCGATGTCGACCGCGTCGGTGACCTGGTTGTCCGGCGAGGGCGAGCTCGGCTTGCGATTGAGACTGGTCGCGTAGAACGCCGGCAGGACGTAGACCGGCCGGTACGCGCGCAGATGGAACGTGCCGAGCTTGGAATCGGGATCGAGCTCCCAGCGCGAGTCGAGCAGCGAGACCTTCGGCTTGGGCTGGTGACCGCTGTCGTGCCGGAACACCGGGTCCGGCGATGCCTTCGCGGAGGCCGACGGCGCGGTGTCCAGCGTCTCCGGCGGCGCATCGGCGATCACGCCGGGCGGTAGCTCCTTGCGGCCGGCGGCGACGTCGTAGCAGGCCAGACGCGTGCTGGCATCGGCGATGCCGACACACTGCGAGAAGTCGACCTCGGCGGCGGCCGCCGGCAGTACGGCGCACGCGATCGCGCCGGACGCGACGTACGAAACGCGGCGAAACGAAGCTGTGGACGGCATCAACGCACTCCGATTGAGCTTGCAGACCGGCACCTGGGCTGCATAATTGCGACGCTATCGACTTCCCCCCGGCAGGGCAAGGGCGCCGACGCAGGCCATGGCCTAGCGCGCGCCGCACCGGGTGATGACCCCTGAAGACGACGACTCGAGGCACGCGGCCGCCGCGTGCCGTTCCCAGGAACCGGTCTGCGCTCGCGCGGCCCCCGAACCCCACCGCGGAGGACACCCGCCATGGCCCGTGCCATTTCCTTTCGTTTTGCCTGGCCGCTGCTCGGCCTGCTCGGTATCGGCATCGAGGCCGCAGCCGACCTGCCGCAGCGGATCAACGACACCGGTCTGGACAGCTGCTACACGGCGGGCGAAGCGACCACCGCTGTCGATTGTGCCGACCCGGCCTGGCCGGGGCAGGACGCGACCAGCGGCCGTGACAGCGTCGCGCTGACCGGCACCCTGCCGAAGATCGGCGCGGGCCGGCTCGGCTTCGATTTCAGCAAGCTGTCCGCGCGCGGCGCGGCGCTGCCGCTGGACGCCGCACCGGGCACCGGTCCGGACGACTGGGCCTGTACGCGCGACAACGTCACCGGGCTGATCTGGGCGATCCACAGCGATGCGGTCGACTGGCTGCAGGCGCGCCGCGCCGCCGGCGCCGCCAACGCCGACGGCGGCCTGTGCGGCCAATACGGCTGGCGTCTGCCGAGCGTCAGGGAGCTGCAGCAGCTGGTCGACTACGGCAGCGCGGCGCCGTCGATCGATCCGAATTTCCTGCCGGCCACGGCGGTGGCGTTCCATTGGACCGCCGAGCGCGCGCCGCGCGAGCGCAACTGGGTCGTCAATTTCCACGGCGGCCAGGTCAATCCGCTGGCGCGCGGCAAGACCGCGATGGTGCGCCTGGTCACCGGTGGCGATCGGTTCGGCGCGCTGATCGACAACGGTGACGGCACCGTGACCGACCCGCGCAGCGGACTGATGTGGGATCGATGCTCGGTCGGACAGTTCGGCGGCACGCAGTGCCAGGGCGTGCCTCAGGAAATGACCTGGCAGCAGGCGCTGCAGCGTGTGCACACGCTCAACCAGCAGAACTGGCGCGGCCATGCCGACTGGCGTCTGCCCAACGTCAAGGAGCTGGCCAGCCTGGTCCGCCGCGACGGTGCGCAGCCGGCGATCGATGCGGCCCGATTCCCGAACACGGCCGGCACCGCGTACTGGACCTCGACCTCGAACTGGCACGTGGTGCGCATGGCCTGGGCGGTCTTCTTCAGCGAAGGCAACGTCTTCGCGATGGACAAGACCGCGCTGGCGCGCATGCGGCCGGTACGCACCGCGAGCGCCGCAGCCGAAGGGCTGCCGCGCGACGGCGTGTTCGCCGACGATCTGGAGGCACCGCCGCCGCTGCCGGTCCAGCAGCGCTTGCCGGTGCTCTCGATCGCGACCGCCGGCGCGGCCCCGATCGACCGGGAGGTCTATGTCGATGCGCAGATGACGCTGGAGGGCGGCGGTTTCAGTCACGGCGGCGCGCTGCAGATCCGCGGGCGCGGCAACTCGACCTGGGGGTTCGACAAGAAGCCCTATCGCATCAAGCTCGACCAGAAGCTGCCGCTGCTCGGCATGCCCAGCAGCAAGCACTGGGTGCTGCTGGCCAACCACTCGGACAAGACGATGCTGCGCAACGAGGTGGCGTTCGAGGCCGGCCGCCGCTTCGGCATGGCCTGGACGCCGCGCTCTCGCTTCGTCGACGTGCACCTCAACGGCCACTATCTCGGCGTCTATCAGCTGACCGAACACATCCGCATCGACCGCGATCGCGTGAACATTCCGGAGCTCGGCCCCGGCGACATCGCCGAGCCGGCGATCTCCGGCGGCTATCTGCTGGAAGCCGACGGCCGGCGCGACTGTGCCCCGTGGGTGCAGTTCGACACCGACTGGATGCCGTTCTGCATCGACAATCCGGACGACGAGACGCTGGTGCCGGAGCAGTACAACTACATCGTCCATTACGTGCGCAGCACCGAGGCGGCGATCTACGGCCCCCTGTTCACCGATCCGACCGTCGGCTATGCGGCATGGCTCGATACCGCGAGCTTCATCGACTGGTACCTGGTCAACGAGCTCATGAAGAACCCGGATGCGCGCGACGGCAGCAGCATCTGGAACTTCAAGGATCGCGGCGGCAAGTTCTCGCGCGGACCGCTGTGGGATTTCGACATCTCCGCCGGCAATCTCGTCCACGGCATCAAGAACGATCCGTACGGCTGGTGGATCCGCGGCGGTCACTGGTATGCGCGCCTGTTCGAGGATCCGGCGTTCCACGCGGCGGTGCGCGCGCGCTGGGATGCGCTCAAGACCAGCCAGATCGACACGCTGCTCGATGCGATCGACACGCACCTGGACACCTATGGAACCGCATTCGGCGCGAACTTCGCGCCGTGGCCGGTACTGACCGAGATTCTGTGGGCCAACGCCGTGGTCGCCGGTTCGTACGAAGGCGAGATCGCGTATCTTCAGGACTGGCTGACCCAGCGCATCGCATGGATCGACGCCAACCTGTGATCCGCCCGCCCTCGATCAGGATGCCCCGGTGATGACGATCGATCGCCCGCTTCGTTCCCCCCGGCCGCGCCGGGCCTTCGCGTCGATCGGCCTCGCACTCGCCGGCGCGCTGGCGGCATCGGCGGCGGCCGGCCAGTCGCTGCCGCAGCGGATCAACGACAGCGGCCAGGCCAGCTGCCATGCCGGCGTCGATCCGGTGTCGACGATCGCCTGCGACGGCAACGGCAGCTGGCCCGGCCAGGACGGTGCGAGCGGACGCGATGCGGCCGCCGCGGCCGGCACGCTGGTCAAGATCGGCGGCGGCGCGGCCGGCTTCGACTTCACCAAGCTGTCCAATGCCGGTGACGTACTGCCGCCCTCGGCCGCGCCCGGCAGCGGCGCCGGCCAATGGGCCTGCACGCGCGACAACACCACCGGCCTGGTCTGGCAGGCGGCCGCCGTCGGTCAGCTCAGCTGGTCCGGCGCGCGCCATGCGGCACAGAACGCGGCCGGCCTGTGCGGCCTGCGCGGCTGGCGGCTGCCGACGACGGCCGAACTGCAAGGCCTGGTGCACTACGGCCAGACCACGCTGTCGCTCGATTCGACCTATTTCACCGCCTCGACCGCGACGTTCCACTGGACCGGCGAGCGTCACGCCGACGGCACGACGCGCGCCTGGGTCGTGCACTTCGGCGGCGGCTTCGTCAATTCGGCCGACCGCGATGCGACCGCAGCCTCGGTGCGCCTGGTCAGCGGCGGCGCCGATTTCGGCGGTCTGCGCGACAACGGCGACGGCACCGTCACCGACCCGCGGACCGGCCTGATGTGGGACCGCTGTGCGCTCGGCCAGAGCGGTGCGACCTGCGGCGGCGAGGCCACCGCTTATCGCTGGCAGAGCGCACTGCAGGAGGCACGCACGCGCAACGGCCAGAACTGGCGCGGCCATGCCGACTGGCGTCTGCCCAACGTCAAGGAGCTGGCCAGCCTGATCCGCCACGACCGTCTGCGGCCGGCGATCGAGACGACGGCGTTTCCGGGCGCGCCGGACGCGGCGTTCTGGACGTCGAGTACGCATCAGGCGGTGCGGCGCATGGCCTGGGCGGTGTTCTTCGGCGAGGGCGACGTGTTCTCGGCCGACAAGGACACGCTGGCGCGCATCCGCCTGGTCCGGACCGCCGCGGCGGCCACGACCGGCGCGCAGCCCGATGCGCTGTTCGGCGACGACTTCGATGCGATCGACCGCCCGCCGCAGCCGCCGGAGGGACGCCTGCCGGTCCTCGCGGTGACGACGGCCGGCGGCGCGCCGATCGGACGCGACACCTACGTGGCCGGCCAGCTCGCGATCAGCGCCGCCGATCCGGCGCTCGAGTACGCCGGCGCGATCGATATCCGCGGCGCGGCAACTCGACCTGGGACATGCCGAAGAAGCCGTACCGGATCAGACTCGCGCAGAAGGCGCCGCTGCTCGGCATGCCCGAGAACCGGCACTGGGTGCTGCTGGCCAACTACGGCGACAAGAGTCTGCTGCGCAATCACGTCGCATTCGAGATGGGCCGCCGCACGCGCCTGGCCTGGACGCCGCGCTCGCATCTGGTCGAGGTCACGCTCAACGGCGACTACATCGGCCAGTACCAGCTGACCGAGCAGATCCGCGTCGGCGCCGATCGCGTCGACATCACCGAGCTCGAACCGGAGGACGTCACGCCCGAGACGATCGGCGGCGGCTACCTGCTCGAGCTGGACGGCCGCCGCGACTGCGCGGCGAACGTGCAGTTCGATACCAGTCGCGGCGTGCCGTACTGCATCGACACGCCCGACGCGGAGACGATCGCGCCGGCGCAGTTCGCCTACATCCGCAACTACGTGCAGTCGACCGAGAACGCGATCTACGGGGCGACGTTCACCGATCCGACGACCGGCTACACGGCCTGGCTCGACACGGCGACGTTCGTCGACTGGTACCTCGTCAACGAGCTGATGATGAACCAGGACGCGCGCGACTGGAGCAGCATCTGGAGCTACAAGGACCGCGACGGCAAGCTCAGCCGCGGCCCGCTGTGGGACTTCGACATCAGCTCCGGCAATGCCAACTACGGCGCGAACACCGATCCGCGCGGCTGGTGGATCCGTTACGGACCGTGGTACGGGCGGCTGTTCGAGGATCCGGCGTTCGCGCAGGCGGTGCGTGCGCGCTGGGACGCGCTCAAGGCCGATCAGATCGACACCCTGCTCGCCTTCATCGATGCGGAGGTCGCCGGCATGGGTGATGCGCCGGCCAACAACTTCCAGCGCTGGCCGATCCTGGCCGGCCACGTCTGGCCGAACGGCGTCGTCACCGGCTCCTACGAGGGCGAGGTCGCGTACTTCAAGGACTGGCTGATCCAGCGCATCGCCTGGCTCGACGCCCATCTCTGAACGGCCAATCCGCGGGACACGCAGCGCAGCGGTGTCGATCGCGCGCCGGCGCGTTGCGGATGCCGGCACGCGGCGGCCGATGCGCGAGCGGTCGCGCCACGGTCGCGGCCTGCGCGGCGGCTGGCGCCTCAGCCGGACGCAGGCCGGATGGCCGATCGGGGATCGAGCGGCCGCACCAGAACGCGGTCGGTCAGACGATCGGCGCCGACGAAGTAGTCGGCGACGCCGACGTCGACGAAGCCGCACTTGGCGTAGAACGCGATCGCACGCGCATTGCGCTCCCAGACCTTCAGCCACAGCACGGCGCCGCCGAAGCGGCCGGCGGCGATCGCGTCGATCTCGACCATCAGCCGCTGGCCGATGCCGCGCCCGTGCCACGGCCGGTCGACATAGAGCCGATGCAGCTCGATCGGCGCGCGGCCGCCGACGCACGGCGGCACGAGCGCGCGCCGGACCTGCGCATAGGCGGCGAGGCGCCCGTCGCAGTCGGCCAGCACGGTGACGACGCCGGGATCGGCGAGCTCGGCGGCCTGCTGGCGCGGTCCGAATGCGGTCGCCAGATGCAGGGCGATGTGCTCGGGCCCGATCCGGCCCGGCAGGTCGCTGCCGTAGGTGTCCTCGAACGTGCGCGCCGCGAACGCGGCGAGTTCGGCCGCGTCCTCGTGCCGCGCGTGGCGCAGGCGGCAGGCCGGCGCGGCGGCCGGCCCAGGCGCGGCGATCATGTCCGTCGTGCTGTTCATGCTGGAGCGCGGGTCCCTCGGCGCGTGGCGCAGGCATAGCCTGGACGCGGGCCGGTCACGATGGAAGCGGGCGGGCATGCCGGCCGGCCCGCCGCGAGGGCGGGCCGGCGCGATCGGACATCGGCCATCTACGGATCGACCGTCAGCGTCACCGGCACGATCAGCGTCGGCTGGTACGGGTCGTTGCTGTCGATGCACAGACTGGTCGTGTGCGTCCCGGGCGCGAGCTGGCGCGGATCGAGCCGCAGTGAGACCTGGCGCGCGCTGCTGCCGGGCACCTCGCCGGACGAGGGCGCCAGCTGCAGCCACGGCGCCGCGCAATCGATGCCGGTGCCGCCGATGCGGCCCTCGATCGTGAACGCGGTATCGTCGAACGACACGCCGATCACGCTGATCGGCGACCAGGTCGAGACGCCGTAGATCACCGGCGAGATCAGCTTGGTGCCGAGATCGGCGCGCGTGGCCTGCAGCCAGCGCCAGTGCGCGGCGGTACCGGTCACCGCGTTGGCGTAGGTCGGGAACACGCTGAGCCAGTACACGCCGGCCGGCAGGTCGACGTCCTGGCCGGCCGCAGCCAGATCGAGCGTGATCGTGCCGTCCTCGATCGCCACGCCGGCGCCGTCGGCCGGCGTCGTATGCGTCCAGATCGCCTGGCCGGGCCGCAGCTCCGGATCGCCGGCCGGCGCGCCGCCGTCGTCCGGATAGATCGCCCAGGTGATCGGCTGGTTCGTCAGCGCCGCCGCCATCGCCAGGCCCGGCGTGCGGATCGTGGTCAGGACGGTGCGTGCGCGCAGGCGGAAATCGTTGGCCGTGTAGACGCCGCCGTTCTGCGTCGTCGAGCGGCTCGAGCGGACGCCCGCGCTGCCGCTCGGCGCCTGCTCCCAGAGCACGGCGGCGTGATGCTCATGCGTCTGCGCCCAGGTCAGCGCGCCGCTGTCGTGGTTGGCCACGGTCAGCGTCTGACTGACGATGCCGCCGGACGCCGATGCGCGCGCGGTGACCGCGGCCGGCAGCGTCGCGATCTGCGGCCGGCCGCTGCCGGCCTGGCGCCCGGATGCGACCACGGTCAGATGCTGCGGCGGCGCGCGCCCACCGGTCTCGGTCAGGATCACGCGGCCGAACGCGAGCGCGCCGTCGGGCGGCGGCGTCGCGGTGATCGCGAGCACCTGATCGCGACCGGGACTGGCCGGATCGAAGCCGTCGGCGAACAGACGATCGGCGACGCCTTCGCCGCCGGCGGCGCCGGCCAGCGTGAACGTCACCGGCGACACCTCGATCTGCAGTCCCGGCGTCGCCGCCTCGACGCTGACGGTCCATTCGCCGGCTGTGTCGAGCGCACTGCGCAGGCCGCGTACCCAGGTGCAGCTCGGAGCACAGTCGGTGTCGCGCAGCGACGGCAGGTTCAGATCGCGCAGATCGAGGCTCGGGGCGGCCGGATCGGCGGCCAGGAAGTGGTCGACGCTCTCGTCGAGCAGCAGACCGGCGCCGACCGCGGCGGCCACGTCGATGCGGCCGCTGCCGACCTGATCCCAGGTCCAGCCGCGCGCCCAGGTGTCGTCGACGCCGACGGCCTTGGCCGTGGTCATCAGCGCCGATGCGATCTCGGGCACGCTCCAGTCCGGACGCACGCTGCGCACCAGCGCGGCGGCGCCGGCGACGTGCGGCGAGGCCATCGAGGTGCCGTCGTAGGTCGCATAGCCGGGCGGCTGGCTCGACGCGGCGAAGATGCGCACGCCCGGCGCGGCGAGATTGGGCTTGGTCAGATCGCGGTAGACGCCGGGCGTCGGGCCGCGCAGCGAGAACACGCCGAGCGCATCGCCCTGGACCGGGACGATGTCGATGCGCACGTCGGCCTGTGCGGCGACGTGCGCCGCGAGCGCCTCGCCGGCATCGAGCGCGATGCCGTAGGCCGGCACCGGCGGCTGGCCCTGCGTCTGCAGCTCGATCGCGCCGAGCGACGGCGTCGCGCGGATCAGCACGAGCTCGGCACCGGCCGCGAACGCATTGGCGATCTGCGTGGCCGGCGCACAGCCGGCATTGCGCACCAGCGCGGCGGCGCCGGCGAAGTAGCCGGGCGGGAACGCCGGCAGATCGGCGGGGGCGCCCTCCAGTCCGGCGCTGCAGCCTTCGAACATCGCCGACTGCGCGTCGTAGTGGCGGATCGGGCAGACCGCTGCGCGTGGTCAGATTCGGCGCGTCGCTGGTCTTGTAGAGCTGGATGTCGGTCAGCGCAGCCGGCGCCGCGGGATCGGCGACGTCGAGCAGACCGTCGGCCCAGACGTCGTGCGTGGTCGCGGCCACCGTCGTGACCCAGGGTCCCAGATGATTGACGCGGCCGACCGGATACGGCTGCGACGGCGTCGTGTTGCCGGCCGAGGCCGCGACGAAGATGCCGTTGGCGACCAGATCGAGCTTGACGCGATCCGGATCGTTCCACGGATCGGTACCCCCGGCGATCGAGAAATTGAGCGCATCGACGTCGCCGTCGAGCAGGATGTTGTCGAGACCGGCATAGATGCCCGAGAACGTGCAGCCCAGGCCCGGACAGGCCTTGTAGGCGCGGATGTGCGCGCACGGCGCGACGCCGGACACCGCCGGCCGCGCGCCGTCGGCCGGGACGAAGCTGCCGGCCGCGGTGGCCGCGGTATGCGTGCCGTGGCCGACCGCGTCGAGCGGCTCGGTACCGTTGCAGCGCCCGTTCTCGTCGGTCGTGCTGCAATCGACGTAGCTCAGCAGCTTCGCGCCGAGTCCGTCGGCCGGACAGCTCGGATCGTCGGCGAACGAGGGATGGCCCGGCGTGATGCCGGTATCGATCACCGCCACGACCGTGCCCTCGCCGCGGCTGCCCGGCAGGCCCGGTACGGCGACGCCGTTCCAGACCGCGTCGGCGTGGATGAACGCGGGCGTGCGGAACGTGTCGAGATACTCCACGCCGTCCGGCCGCACATCGGCGACGCCGGGCAAGCCGCGCACGCGCTCGGCCTCGGCCGGCGTCAGCTGCGCGGCGATGCCGCTGTGGCTGGCCAGATAGTGATGCGTGACGACCGGCATGCGTCCGAGCGCGGCGCGCATCGCCTGCGACCGGGCGCGCTGCGCGGCCACCAGCTCGACGCGCGCCTGCTCGAGCGCGGCCGCCGTGCGCGCCGCGTCGAAGCCCGCCCGCGACTCGAACAGGCCCGGCTCGGCATAGCGGATCAGATAGCTGCGCGGCGCGTCGGCGGCGTCGGCCGCATAGGCGGTCGTCGTGCCGATCGCGGACAGCACCGCGGCGAAGAGCAGCGTCGTTCGAAGGGTGTCACGCACGTGAGCAATTCCCGATCGTGTGGGAGAGAGATGCGGCTCGCGATCGAGCCGCATCGGAATGGCGCAGTCGCCGCCGCCCGCAGAGGAGACCTGGCGCCGCCTCTGCGGGCGGGCGTCAGTCGCGCGGCGCGGCGCGGCAGGCGCCGGACGTGGTCTCGAAGCCGTCGGCGAACAGCGTGTCTTCGCAGACGTCGAACACGCGGCCGTAGACCGAGAAGCCGAAGTCGCGCGCGCTGGGGTCGAACTGGTCCGGACACTGCGCGAACGTCGACCAGGCCATGCACGCGGCGCTCAGCTGGCCGCCCGGATTGCGCCAGACCGCCGGCTGGTGGTGCTGCACCGTGGTCTGGCCCCACAGGCCGAGCACCGGCGAGGAAACGTCGACGTCGGCGAACGACCACACCACCCAGTAGGTACCGGCATCGAGCACGCACGGCGCGTCGAGCCAGACGCCGATCTGGTTGGCCGGCTGGTCGAGCACGAAGGCCGGCACGCGCGGTGCCAGGCAGACGATCTCCTCGCCGGGATGGCCGCTGCCGTCGTCGGCGTGGACGCGCAGGTTCACGTGCGACGGGAACGTCCCGCTGACGCTGTAGGCGGTGAAGTTGAAGCCCGAGACGCGCCAGCCCTCGGCGGCGGTCACGACGAAGTCGTCGGCGCCCTCGGACGACATGCCGGTGACGACGACCGGCGCGACCACCGTGTTGTTGAACGCGCGCAGCGAGGTGTCGGCGACGCTCTGGTCGTAGAGCACCGCGTCGGAGACGACGAAGCTGACCGGCACCGCGACGTCGGGCTTGCGCGGATCGGTGCTGTGCACGCAGATCGAGGCTTCGTAGCGGCCCGGTGCCAGGCCGGCGCCGTCGAACGTCACCGTGACCGGCTGACCGGGCGCGCCGGCGGCGATCGATCCGGACGTCGGCGTCGCCGACAGCCACGGCACCTCGCCCGGCGCCGCGCAGCCGACGGTCGGCTTGGCCAGCGCGATCGTGCCGACCTGGGTGCCCGGGAAGCCGCCGGTCGGCGGATAGCTGCCGATCGGCGTCGACAGGCCGCTCAGCGGATCCATGCGGCGCAGCTCGCCGACCGTCACGCCGCTGGAATTGACGTAGGCGGCCGAGTAGTAGAGCACGCCGGTCTGCTGGTCGAACTCCAGATCCTGGAAGCCGGCCAGCTGCAGGCCGAGCGTCTCGATCGGACGCGCCTGGCCGGTCAGCTTGTCGATCGCGACGAACATCTGGCCGTACAGATCGATGCCGTACATCAGTCCGCCCGGCGAGATCGCCAGCGTGTGGATCGAGTACGGCGGATTGAGGCCGGGGCCGGTGATGTCGCCGACCTTGGTCGCACGGCCGCTGGCGAGGTCGATCGTGTAGAGCTTGGCGAACAGGCCGTCGTTGCTGTTGATCGCGTAGACCGTGCCGGTCAAGGGATCCTGGGTCAGGCCGCTCCAGGTCCAGCTGTCGCCGCCGGTGATGTGGCCGAGCTGCGTGAACGCACCGGTGGCGACGTCGAGCGTGCCGTAGGTGCCCGGCGGATAGGTCCAGCTGTCGTAGACGATCGCGTAGAGCTTGCTGAAGTCGTTGCCGATGAACTGGGTACCGAAGTACCAGGTGTCGACGTCCGGATTGATGATGCTGAAGGTGCCGGTCGGATCGGCGCCGTCGAAGCCGAGGAAGCCGGCGATCGGACTGGTGCCGAAGAACGGCAGGCTGCCGTTCGGCGCGAGCGGCCGGTGGCCCGGCAGCCACGGCAGGCGCAGCGCGCCGGCGAACGTCGAGGCCAGCGAGTTCGGCGTCGCTTCCGCGGCGTTGCCGATCGGCGGCGCGATGTGGCGCGGCGTGCGCGGGAAATGCGCGGTCGTGCCGCCGGGCGCCTCGCCGAGGTTCCAGGTCAGATCGCGCGCGCCGACGTTGTCGATCGACAGCGTCCGCGTCACGCTCTCGCCCGGTCCGGCCACCGCCGACAATGCGGCCGGCGCGACCGCGATCTCCGGGATGCCCGCATCGACGCGCACGGTGTTGCCGGCGGCGGTGCCGCCGACCTCCGGCGTGTACGTCCAGACGATCGACCGGCCGGGCGCCAGCGAGGGTTCGCGGAACGAGTACTGCGTGTACAGACCGGCCGGATCGCCCTGCAGGCCGATCGTCGCGAACGCGCCGTGGTCGGCCTCGTTGCCGAACGCGGTGGCCGCGTACTCGAAGCGGATCGTGTCGCTGCCTTCCTGGAAGATCACCTGGAAGCGCGCCGTCGTCGTGCTGGCGATGCTGGTACCCAGATCGTTCCACTGCACGATCAGGCGCCGGTTCGGCGCGGTGCCGAGCGTCTGCGCGTAGACGCCGCCCGGCTCGCGATCGAGGTCGGACCACATCGGCGCGATCACGGTCGGCACCAGCACGCGGCCGAAACCGACCGTCACCGGCAGCGGCTCGTTGTAGGCATAGCCGTAGTCCGGCGTGGAGCCGGACTGCGGCGACAGGCAGGCCGGATCGTCGAACAGCACGACGCCGTCATTGCTGACGCACAGTGCCGACGAGGTGCGTCCGTAGAAGCGCAGCGGAAACGCGCTGGTGAAGGGAGCCAGATCCGGAGCGGCGTCGAAGCCGATCCGCGTGCCGGTGCCGGCGATGTCGACGAAGCCGGATGCACCGGTGTCGGCGTAGCTGTAGCGCGGCAGCGCGGCGTAGCCGCGCCAGGTCGCCGTGCGCTGGGTGTCGCCGACGGCGACGATCGTGCGCACGCGGCGATGGGTCTGGCCGGGCGCCAGCGTGATCGGCTCGTACGCGAGGATGGTGCCGTCCAGGCTGTCCTCGAGCGACTGATGCGTCAGCGTCGTCGTGCCGTTGTTGGTCAGCGTGTAGCACAGCAGCACCTGGTCGCCGGTCGTCGCCTCCAGCTCGGTCGCGGTGCCGCAGGTGTTCGGATTGCCCTGGTACGGTGCGAGCGTCAGCGTCAGCGACAGATCGGCGCCGGCCGTCGCCGCGGACGTGGACACGGTGGCGTGGCTGGCCGGCGGTGCGGCTGCCAGCGTCAGCAGCAGCACCGGCGCGGCGGCCAGTGCGGCGAGGCGGACAAACGAAAAACGGTTCATGACAACGGTTCTCCCGGGGAGTCGGTAGCGGAGTCGGCCGGGCGCTCCCGGCAGCCGGAGGACCCAGCGGCGGCTGTCCGGCCGCCGTCACGCGTGCCGGACGCGCGCACCGCCGCCGTGAACGGCAGCGGCGCTCCGGACCGGCTGCGAGCCCCGCCCGGTGCGCCCTCTGGCTCTCGTGTATGGGCAGATAGACGTTTAGCCGCCTATCCGATGTAGCCCTCGTTGCTGCACAATGTCGGCATGATGACGGGATGTAAAATATTTAAATCCTGCCTGCGCCATCAGGAATTCCGATGAGCCTGACGCTGCGGCAATTGCGTTACGCACAGGCGGCGGCGCGCTACGGCAACGTCACGACCGCGCCAAGGTGCTACACGTGTCGCAGCCGTCGATCTCGATGGCGATCACGCAGATCGAGGAACACTTCGGAAAACCGGTATTCGTGCGCCAGCGCGGATCGGGCGTGTCGCTGACCGCGTTCGGCCACGTCGTGATGGCCAAGGCGCGCCAGCTGCTGGCCGATGCGGAAACGCTCGAGACGCTCGCCGACGCCGACAGCGGCCTGCGCGGCGAGCTGGTGCTGGGCTGCTTCGAGGATCTGGCGCCGTACTGCGTGCCGTCGATCCTGGCGCGTCTGCGCCGCCGCTGTCCGGCGATCGACGTGGTCGTGCGCGAGGAAGGTTTCGACACGATCGGCCGCCACCTCGACGACGGCGCGATCGATCTGGCGATCAGCTACGACCTCGGCCTGCCGGCGAGCTCGACCGCGACGATCCTGTGCGAGCTCGCGCCGCAGGCCCTGCTGCCGGCCGATCACCGGCTGGCGGCCCAGTCCAGCGTGACGATGGCCGAACTGGCCGGCGAACCGCTGATCCTGACCGATCAGGCGCAGAGCTGGCAGCACGTGCTGGAGCTGTTCCATCTGTGCAACGTGCGCCCGGCACAGGCGATCCGGACCGGCTCGTTCGAACTGCAGCGCGCGATGGTCGCCAACGGCCTCGGCGTCGCACTGGCGTACTCGCGCCCGTACGGCGACTTCAGCTACGACGGCCGTCCGCTGCTGCGCCGCCCGATCGCCGATCCGCTGCCGCTGCAGCGGATCGTGATCGCGCAGAAGGCGCGCAATGCGCTGGCGGCGATCCAGATGGTCTTCGTCGAGGAGACCAAGCGCTGGTTCGACGAGGTCTGGCCGACGATCCACGCCGACGGCGCCCTCGCGCCCGGCGTCGCGCTGTGAGGCAGCGGCGGCCGGCACGGGCGCCGCGCGGACGCGCCGTCGATGCCGGCGCGAAACGGTCGCGCGGGTCGGCGCGCCTGCGGCGGCGAAGTCCGCGGGGCGCGTCCGCAACGGCCGATGTTATGCCGCGCGGGCGCCGGCCGCTGATCAGGCAGAACGCGACGATGCCGGCGACGATCAGGCAGGCGCCGCCGAGCGCGCGGCCGAGCGGCCAGGCCTCGCCGAGCAGCAGCACGCCGAGCACGGTCGCGAACAGCAGCTCGGCCGCCTGCATCGCCTCGACCGCGGCGAGCGCGGTCGGATCCGCGCGCACCCATTCGGTCGCCGCGAAGAACAGCAGCGTCGCGATCACACCGGACGCGAGCGCGACGCCGGCCGCCGACAGCGTCTGCACCGGTGACGGCGGCCCGGCCTGAAGCCAGCCCCAGCCGGCCAGCACGAGCCAGGCCGGCTGGCTCATCAGCGTCATGCCGAACACGCGCTGCAGCGTGGTCAGATGCTGGCCGGTGCGCTCCAGGTGCAGCATCAGCATGCGGTTGCCGAGCGGATAGGCGAATGCGGCGATGACGACGCAGCCCAGCGCGATCCACGCGGCGCGGTCGAGCCGGCCGTCGGCATGGTCGATCTGCATCAGCAGCACGCCGGCGACGACGACCAGACCGGCCGCCAGCGCCGGCAGCGGAATGCGCCGGCGCGCGTCCTCGTAGATCAGCGGCGACATCAGCAGGCCGGCGATCACGGTGATCTGGAAGCTGCCGGCGATCAGCCACGACGGACCGCTGGCCGCGGCATAGGTCAGGCAGGCGCAGAACAGGCCGAAGCCGATCAGGCTCCACAGCAGCCAGACGCCGGGATGGCGGACGATCGCCGCACGCAGGCCGCCGAGGCCGCCCGCGAACGGCAGCACCGCCGCGAGCAGCGGCAGCGTGATCAGATAGCGCAGCGCGGCCGTCCACGCCCAGTGGCCGCCGCTGGTCGCGGCGAGCCGGTTCAGCACGTAGGTCAGCGTGAAGAACAGCGCCGAGACCAGCGCGACACCGATCGCGGCCAGCGCGCGGGCACGCGTCACGGCGTGCGCGTCCGGCGGCTGCCGCGCAGGCGCTCGATCGGGAAGCTGGCCAGGTCTCCGCCGCGTGTGCGGCGCGGCTGGCCGGCATCGGGCGCGAAGGCCTGCGCGTAGATCACCTCGTAGGTCGCCGGCAGGCGTCCGTCGCGGCGGAACGTCTCGTAGGCGCCGATCGCGGCCTGCAGCCGCGCCTTGCCGGTCAGCGCGCGGCTGCGCCCGACGTCGGCATTGGTCGCGCCGATCGCGCGCAGCTCGCGCATCAGCGTCAGCGCGTCGGCATAGGTCAGCGTGAACAGATCGCGCTCGAGCACCGGGTCGCGGAAGCCGGCGGCGAGCAGGCCGTCGCCGACCGTCTGCAGATCGAGGAAGCGGCTGACGTGCGGATGGTCGTCGACGCGCGCGAACGCGCTGCGCAGCTCGAACAGCGTCTCCGGCCCGAACGTGCTGAACAGCAGCAGGCCGCCGGGCTTGAGCACGCGGCGGAACTCGTCGTAGACGGCGGCCAGATCGCCGCTCCACTGCAGACACAGGCTGGAATGGATCAGGTCGACGCTGGCATCGGCCAGCGGCAGCGCCTGGGCGTCGCCGGCCACGCGCGCGAACGGCCGCAGCCAGCCGGCGTGGCGGCGTGCCGCCTTGAGCATCGGCAGCGCGAGGTCCAGCGCGATCACCTGCGCCTTGCCGTAGCGGCGGCGCAGCTGCGCGGTGCCGCGGCCGGTGCCGCTGCCGACGTCGAGCACGACGGCCGGCTGCAGCGGCTGGCCGTCGAGCCGTTCCTGCAGCCGCGACTCGACCTCGGCCTGCAGCACGGCATGCGCCTCGTAGGTGGCCGCGGCACGGCCGAATGCGCGGCGCACATGCGCGCGATCGAACGGTCCGCCGTCGTGCGACCCGTTCATGCGCGCACCTGTGCGTCGACGAAGTCGGCGACGGCGTCGGCGACTGCCTGCGGATCGCTCAGGAACGGCGCGTGCCCGGCCGGCAGCTCCAGATAGCGCCCGACCGGCGCCTGGCCGGCCGACCAGCGCATCGCCGCGGCCGGGATCAGCCGGTCGCGGCGGCCGGCGATCCACAGGCTCGGCGTCGCGAGCGCCGGCAGCGCCGCGCGCAGGTCGGTGCGGCCCAGGATGTCCAGCCCGTCGCAGAGCACGGCGGCGTCCGGCTCGCCGCGCGCGAACACCTGCTGACGCAACGCACGCAGCTCGCGCTGCGCGTCGGGCGAACCGAGCGTTTCGAGCGCGAGGAAGCGCTCGATCGTCGCGTGATAGTCGCGGCCGAGTCCGTCGGCGAACGCACGCAGCACGTCCGGCTCGACGCCGTGCGGCCAGTCGGGGCCGACGACGAAGCACGGACTGGCCGCGATCGCGACCAGGCCACGCACCGTGTCGGGCCGGTCGAGCGCGCCGCGCAGCGCGACCAGCCCACCGAGCGACCAGCCGAGCCAGACCGCCGGCGGCGTCGCCGCGGCGATCGCCTGCGCGCAGGCTTCCGGCTCGAGCGCGCCGGCGGCGTAGTCGCGGCTCGCGCCGTGACCGGGCAGATCGACCCGATGCAGGCGGCAGCGCTGCGCGAGCCGCTCGGTCAGCGGCGCGAAGATGCCGCCGTGCATGGCCCATCCGTGGATCAGGACGAGGTCGGGGCCGTGGCCGATGGTGTCGATGTGCATGAGGCTTCGTAGCGAAAGAGTCGGGAAGTCGCAGTTGCTCGGGCGCGGTCGGTCAGTCGGCCGAATCAGCCTGCCGCTGCGCGCAGGCGGCGGATGCGCGGCGCGAGCAGCCGCCACCGATGCTCGGCCTGCCTGCGCAGGCAGCCGTCCAGGCGCAGCCAGCGCGGCCGCCGCGAGCGGCGCAGGATCGCCACGCGCAGCCAGCCCGGATCGAAGCCGTCCCAGACGCCGGCGGTCGCGACCAGATTGCTGCGCAGGACCGGATGCACCTCGTGCAGCAGGATCGCGCGCAGCTCGGCCTCCGTATAGCCCGAGGCGGCGGCGTCGCGTGCGGCCACGCGCACCTCGCGCCGATAGTCGGTGTCCAGATACAGCCGCGAGAACGCCTGCCAGACTGCCTCGCGCGCCTCGACGTCGTCGGCAGCCGGCTTCATCGCAGCACCGCCTGCAGCGCATCGAGCAGGCGCTCGATCTCGTCGGCCGTATGCGCGGCGGTCAGCGTGACGCGCAGCCGCGCGGTACCGGCCGGGACCGTCGGCGGGCGGATCGCCGGCACGAAGAAACCGGCCGCCTCCAGCGCCTGCGCCGCGGTCAGGGCCGCGTCGCTGGCGCCGACGATGACCGGCTGGATCGGCGTACGCGAATCGGCCAGCGTCAGTGCGCGGCGCGCGGCCCCGTCGCGGAAGTGCGCGACGTGTCCGGCCAGCCGTTCGCGCCGCCAGCCTTCCTCGCGCGCCAGCCGCACCGCGACCCGGGTCGCCGCGGCGAGCGCCGGCGGCGGCGCGGTCGTGTAGACGTGCGGCCGCGCGAACTGCACGAGGCCGTCGATCAGGGCGGCCGGCCCGGCGACGAACGCGCCGCCGACACCGAGCGCCTTGCCGAGCGTGGCCATCAGCACCGGCGCATGATCCTGGCCGATGCCGGCCTCGGCCAGACTGCCGGCGCCCTGCGGACCGAGCACGCCGATGCCGTGCGCGTCGTCGACCATCAGCACGGCGCCGTGCGTCCGGCACGCCGCCGCCAGCGCCGGCAGCGGCGCGACGTCGCCGTCCATGCTGAAGACGCCGTCGGTCGCGAGCAGCGCCGCGGCGGCCGGATCGGAACCGAGCTGGCGCTCGGCCGCGGCGACGTCGCCGTGTCGGTAGCGCCGCAGCGTCGCGCCGGACAGCCGCGCACCGTCGAGCAGGCAGGCATGGTTGAGCTTGTCCTGCACGCACAGATCGCCCGGCTGCAGCAGCGCCTGCAGGGCGCCGAGATTGGCGAGGTAGCCGGTCGAGAACAGCAGGGCCCGCTCGCGGCCGGTCCACTGCGCCAGATCGGCCTCGAGCGCGGCATGGACCTCGCGATGTCCGCCGAGCAGATGTGCCGCGCCGGCACCGACACCCCACTGCCGCGCGGCGCTGGCGAGCGCCTCGATCAGTTCCGGATGGGCGGCCAGGCCGAGATAGTCGTTGCTCGCGAAACCGGTCAGGCGCCGCCCGCCGATCACCAGGCCGGTACCGTCGACCGCCTCGACGCTGCGCAGCCGCCGCAGCAGGGCGGCCTGCGCGCGCTCGGCCTGGGCCGCCGCGAGCCGCGCGATCGGATCGGTCCGCCTCATCGCGGCGCCTCGCCGCAGGGGCGTGCCGCCGGCCTGGGCGTGCCGCGCAAAGCCAGTAGACTGGCCGCTGCATCTCTCCCGGAGCGGCGTCCATGCATTACGACATCGTCGTGGTCGGCGGCGGCGCCGGCGGACTGGAACTGGCGGCGCGGCTCGGCCGCAAGCTCGGCCGCCGCGACGGGCCGGCCAGCGTACTGCTGATCGACCGGTCGGTCTTCCACATCTGGAAGCCGACCCTGCACGAAGTGGCCGCCGGCACGCTGGACGCGCACCAGGAAGGCCTGTCGTACATGATCCTGGCGCGGCGCAACCACTTCAGCTTTTCGCCGGGCGAGCTGACCGGGCTCGACCCGCGCGCCAAGCGCCTGACGCTCGGCCAGATGCGCGACGAGGACGGCCGCGAGGTGGTGCCCGAGCGCACGATCAGCTACACCCACGCAGTGCTCGCGCTCGGCAGCGGATCGAACTTCTTCGGCACGCCGGGCGCGGCCGAACATGCCTACGTGCTCGAACGCGCGGCCGACGCCGAGCGCTTTCAGCGCCATCTGCTGGCCGCGTTCACGCGCGCCGCGTTCGCCGAGCACCGCAGCCTGGGCGTCGCGATCGTCGGTGCCGGCGCGACCGGCGTGGAGCTGTCGGCCGAACTGCTCGAGGCGCACGCGCTGCTGCAGGAAG
Organism: Dokdonella sp.; assembly: GCA_024707225.1. Taxonomy (GTDB): domain Bacteria; phylum Pseudomonadota; class Gammaproteobacteria; order Xanthomonadales; family Rhodanobacteraceae; genus Dokdonella. The sequence continues at coordinate 839,976 of JANQAE010000004.1, forward strand.
GCTTTCGCGCCGAGCAGCGGTTCCGGCTCGACATCACCCTGGTCGAGGCCGCGCCGCGGATCCTGGCCGGCCTGCCCGAGAAGATCTCGGCGCAGGCGCAGCTCGCGCTGGAGCGCAAGCAGGTGCGCGTGCTGACCGCGACGCCGGTGACCGAGGTCAAGGCCGATCGCCTGGTCACCGCGAGCGGCGAGATTCCGGCCGACCTGATCGTCTGGGCGGCCGGCATCAAGGCCGCCGAAGCGAACGCGCATTTCGGCCTGCCGGTCAACCGCGCCAACCAGTTCGTCGTCGACGACCACCTGCGCACCGGCGCGCCGGACCTGTACGCGCTCGGCGACTGCGCGGCCTGTCCGTGGGGCGACAAATGGATACCGGCGCGTGCGCAGGCCGCGCATCAGCAGGCGGCCTATCTGGCCAGGCTGCTGCTGGCGCGGCGGCGCGAGCGCGACCATGACGCGCCGTTCGTCTATCGCGACTTCGGCTCGCTGGTCTCGCTCGGCGAGAACCGCGGCGTCGGCTCGCTGATGGGCGGCCTGGGCGGCCCGAACTTCTTCGTCGAGGGCCTGATCGCCAAGTGGATGTACATGTCGCTGCATCTGAATCACCACCGCGCGATCCTCGGCACCGGCAACACGGTCGTGCTGGCGCTGGCGCGGCTGCTGCAGCGGCGCGTCTCGGGCCGCCTCAAGCTGCACTGACGCCGCGCCGGCGGCGCCGGCCGGACCGTCAGGCCGCCGCGTCCACGCCGCAGGGCTCGACGAGATCGGCGTGCACGGTGCTGCCGCCGTGGTGGCCGTCGGCGAGCTCGACCTCGAGCGGGTGGATGCCGAGCCGCGCGAACAACGCGCGATCGGCCTCGACGTCCGGATTGCCGGTGGTCAGCAGCTTCTCGCCGTAGAAGATCGAGTTGGCGCCGGCGAAGAAGCACAACGCCTGCAGCTCGTCGTTCATCTCGGAGCGGCCGGCCGACAGCCGCACCATCGAGGCCGGCATCAGGATCCGCGCGACCGCGATCGTGCGCACGAACTCGAACGGATCGAGCAGCGCGGTGCCGGCCAGCGGCGTGCCCTCGACCTGGACCAGGCGGTTGATCGGCACCGACTGCGGATGCTCGGGCAGCGTCGCCAGCGTGCGCAGCAGGCCGGCGCGCTGCGCGCGCGACTCGCCCATGCCGACGATGCCGCCGCAGCAGGTCTTGAGGCCGGCGTCGCGGACGTGCGACAGCGTGTCGAGGCGGTCCTGGTAGGCGCGCGTGGAGATCACGTCGCCGTAGAAGTCCGGCGCGGTGTCGAGATTGTGGTTGTAGTAGTCCAGGCCCGCGGCCTTGAGCTGGCGCGCCTGGTCGCCGGTCAGCATGCCGAGCGTCGCGCAGGTCTCCATGCCGAGCGATTTGACCGCGCCGACGATCGCGGCGACCTTCTCGACGTCGCGGTCCTTCAGCGAGCGCCAGGCCGCGCCCATGCAGAACCGCGTCGCGCCGGCCTCGCGCGCCTGCTGCGCCTTGGCGACCACGGCCGGCAGCGCCATCAGCTTCTCGGCCTGCACGCCGGTCGCGTAGCGCGCGCTCTGCGGGCAGTACGCGCAATCCTCCGGACAGCCGCCGGTCTTGATCGACAGCAGCGTCGAGACCTGCACCGCATTGGCGTCGTGATGCGCACGGTGGACCTGATGGGCCTGATCGAGCAGATCGGCGAACGGCCGCTCGAACAGCGCGATCGTCTCCTCGAGGGTCCAGTCGTGGCGCAGGGTGGCGGTCATGCGGCTTCCGGCTCCGGTACAGTGGGCCGCGAGTCTGGAGGCCGGCACGGAGCGCTGTCAACTTGAGACCGACGATGAAAGTTGACGGCCTGTGGGGCCGTCTGCTGCGGCTGGCGCTGCCGCCGCGCTGCCTGCTCTGCGGCGATGCCGGCGCCGACGGACGCGACCTGTGCGCCGGCTGCCGCGACGACATGCCGGCCAATGCCGCCTGCTGCGCACGCTGTGCGCTGCCGCTGCCGGGCGCGGCGACGCATTGCGGCGGCTGCGTGCGCCGGCCACCGCCGTTCGACGCGGCCTGGGCCGCGTTCCGCTACGCGCATCCGCTGGACCTGCTCGAGACGCGTTTCAAGTTCGGCGGCGATCTGGCCGCCGGCCGCGTGCTGGCCGAGCTGATGATCGCGCGCATCGAACGCGACCCGCCCGCGCGACCCCAGATGCTGCTGTGCGTCCCGCTGCATGCCGGCCGGCTGCGCCGGCGCGGCTACAACCAGGCGCTGGAGCTGGCACGGCCGCTGGCGCGCGCGCTCGGCCTGCCGCTCGCGCCCGACGCCCTCGTCCGCCGGCGCGCGACGACCGCGCAGACCGGCCTGGACGGTCCGGCGCGGCGGCGCAATCTGTGCGGCGCGCTCGCGCTGCGGCCGGGTCACACGCTGCCGGCGCACGTGGCGGTGCTCGACGACGTCATGACCACCGGCGCCACGCTCGGCGAGTGCGCGAGCGTCTTGCGCGCGGCCGGCGTCGAGCGCGTCGACGTCTGGGCGCTGGCGCGCGCACCCTGAGCGGCCGCCGTCGCGGCCGATCCACTCCGCGCGCTCGACGTCGCGCGCAACCAGCTCGGCGGACCGCTGCCGTCGCTCGCCGGTGCACCGCTCGGCTGGGTGCGCCTGAACGGCAATGCCTTCGTCGGTGCGCCGCCGATACCGGCCAGCCAGATGCAGGCCGGCCAGAGCCGGTTGTGTCCGGGCACGCTCGATCCGGTGCCGGACCCGGCCTGGGACGCGGCGACCGGCGTCAGCCCGTGGTTCGCCGCCTGCGCCGATGCGCTGTTCGAGGACGGCTTCGAGCCGCGCTGATCCGGACGTGCCATCATGCGCGGCGCCGGACCGGGTGCTTGAGCCGGTCCGGCGCCGTTTGACGCCGTGAGGATGTCATTACCGCTGATGGACGCCTGAGATGCGCACGCCAACCTTCCCGCTCGCCCGATTCGGTCTGTGGCTGCTGACCGCAGCCCTGACCGCGCTCACCGCACCGGCCCATGCGCAATGGACCGCCACCGGCACCGAGGTGCCGTCGCTGGCTGCGTTCGATACGCAGATGCAGCAGTTGATGACCGCGCGCAACATCCCGTCCGGCGCGGTCGCGGTCGCCTGGCAGGGCCGGCTGGTTCTGGCACGCGGCTACTCGTGGAATCCGGGTCCGCAGGACATCCTCACCCGGCCCGACTCGCTGTTTCGGATCGCCAGCTGCAGCAAGCCGATCACCTCGACCCTGGTCAATCGCCTGATCCAGGACGGCGCGCTCGCGCTCGACGACACGATCGGCCAGTACGTGGACCTGACGCCGCGGCCCGGCACGACCGCCGATCCGCGCCTGGCGACGGTGACCGTACGCAACCTGCTGGAGATGCTCGGCGGCTTCGGCGATCCGGCCACGCTCGGCTACGACCCGGTGTTCCGCGATCGCATCGTCGCGCAGGGCCTGGGCATCACGCTGCCGGTCTCGCACGCCGACGTGATCCGCTACCAGAGCGGCGTGGCGCTGGCCTCGACGCCCGGGACCACGTATCAGTACAGCAACTACGGCTACAAGCTGCTCGGCCGCGTCATCGAGAGTGCCAGCGGCATGCCGTACGAACGCTACGCGCGGCGCGTGCTGAATCCGATCGGCCTGTGGAACCTGCGTCTGGCCCGCGCGCGCCAGGACGAGCGCGCGCCCGGTGAGGTCGCCTACTATTCCGGCGGACAGGCCACGAGCGTGATCGACAACAGCGGCACGCTGCGGCCGTGGGAGTACGGCGGCTCGATCAACCAGGACACGATGGACGCCTATGGCGGCTGGGTCGCCTCGGCGCCGGAGCTGCTGCGCTGGATGACCAATCTGGACGCACCCCATGCACCGAACGCGATCCTCGATCAGACCTCGCTCGACCGCATGTTCGCGCTGCCGCAGAATTTTCCGCTGCCCTATACGCCCGGCAGCTACTACTACGCCAGCGGCTGGTCGGTACGCGATTACGGCGCGCAGGGCCGCACGACGTTCCATGCCGGCAGCCTGCCCTCGACGGCCAGCTACATCGTGCGCTACCGCAACGGCTTCGCGATCGTGATCCTGCTGAACCGCCGCAACGAGAACAATCCGGACGAGACGACCAATGCGATGGACGCCGCGCTCTGGGCCGCCTACGGCCAGGTCTCGAGCTGGCCGACGCACGATCTGTTCCCGCAGGTGCTGCCGACGATCATGCGCGACGGCTTCGACTGAGGCACCGTCTTCGACGACGCCGTCCGCGCGTCCGGCAGGCGGCGCGATCAGAAGAACTCGTCGAGCGCGCGGTAGAAGCCCAGGCGCTGCAAGTCCGTCGCGATGCCGTAGCGATCCAGGAATGCGCCGACGAAGGCCTGACCGAACCTCGAGGCGATGTCGCGCGCGGCCAGCGCCAGATCATGGTGCCGGTCGGCGACGCCCAGGCGCGCGCAGTCGATGAAGCCGCTGAAGCGCCCGGCATCGGCGATCAGGTTGGGCAGACTGGCATCGCCGTGGACGACGACGCAGTCCTCGATCGCCGGCCGCGAGACGCGAAGCCGGGCCAGCAGCGTGGCCGGCGCGAGTTCGCGATGGTCCTCGTCGAAGTCGTCGGCATCGACCTCACCGGCATGCAGGCGCGCCTCGGCCGCGTCGAGGCGCCGCTCGACGCCCTGATCGAACGGGCACGTCGCCGGATCGAGGCGGTGCAGATCGCGCAAGGCCTCGGCGGCGATCCGCACGATCTGCCCGGGCGCGAGCTGCGCCGACGCCAGATCACGGCCCGGCAGCGCCGACAGCAGCAGCCAGTCGCGCCTCGGCCCGAACACGCGGTCGATCACGCGCGCGCACGGCACGCCGGCGGCGCCGAGCCACTGCAGGCGGGCGGCTTCGTCGCGCAGCTCGGCGAATGGCCCGGCGCGTTCGGTCTTGACGAACAGCGTCTCGCGTCCGGGCGCGCTCAGGCGAAACGTCGCTGCCTCCGAGCAGCCGATCGTCTGTCGCACGGCCTCGTAACCGGCGAGCGAGCGCCGCCAACCGGCCGGCCATCGCGACGGGATCGCGCGGGCATCCATCGGCTGCGTGCGGTCAGCCGATCGCCAGTGCCAGCAGCAGGCCGGCCCAGAGCACGAAGCCGACCCAGTTGTTGTTGCGGAACGCGGCCAGGCAGCGGTCGCGCGCACGGTCGCGCATCGTCCACTGCTGCCACGCGAACAGGCACGAGGCCGCGGCCAGGCCGGCGAAGTACGGCCACGGCAGCGCCGCGCGCGTGCCGGCCAGCAGCATCGCGAACACGAACGTCACCATCAGCACGCCGAGGATCGGCAGGTCCGCGTCGCCGAACAGGATCGCGGTCGAACGCGCGCCGACGCGGATGTCCTCGTCGCGGTCGACCATCGCGTACTCGGTATCGTAGATGACCGAGAACAGCACGTTGGCGAGAAACAGCAGCCAGCACAGCGGCGGCAGCGTGCCGGTGACGGCCGCGAAGGCCATCGGGATCGACCAGCCGAACGCCGCGCCGAGCACGACCTGCGCCAGATGGGTGACGCGCTTGGTGAACGGGTAGACCGCCGCCAGCGCCGCACCGACGAACGACAGCAGGATCGTGAGCCGGTTCGTGAACAGCACGAGGACGAACGCGAGCACGAGCAGACCGCCGAACAGGGCCAGGGCTTCCTTGCGCGAGACCCGCCCGGCCGCCATCGGCCGGCCGCGCGTGCGCTCGACGCGCGCGTCCAGCCAGTCGTGATCGGCGTAGTCGTTGATGACGCAGCCGGCCGCGCGCATCACGAACACGCCGAGCGTGAAGATCACCAGCAGGCCGACCGGCGGGAAATCGCCGGCTGCGAACCACAGCGCCCACCAGGTCGGCCACAGCAGCAGCAGCGCGCCGATCGGCCGGTCCATCCGCATCAGGATCAGGTACTCGCGGATGCGCGTGCGATGACGTTCGGGCAGATGGCCGATCAGGGCATCGATCACGCGCTGCGAGCGCGTGGAGGTGTCGGCCGGCTGGCGATCGGCCGCCGCCGGCGCCGCCACCGATGCCGGGCCCGCCTGCGAGCGGACCCAGGGCGGCTCGGCATCGCGAACCGGCCGTGGCGGACGCGGCGCGCCGGATCCGCTCGCGCGCGGCGCGGCGCCGGCCGCGCCGCGCGCCGGTTGCGCCGGTTGCGCCGGTTGCGCCGGTTGCGCCGGTTGCGCCGGTTGCGCCGGTTGCGCCGGTTGCGCCGGTTGCGCCGGCTGCGCCGGCTGCGTCGGCTGCGTCGGCTGCGTCGGCTGCGTCGGCTGCGTCGGCTGCGTCGGCTGCGTCGGCTGCGTCGGCTGCGTCGGCTGCGTCGGCTGCGTCGGCTGCGTCGGCTGCGTCGGCTGCGTCGGCTGCGTCGGCTGCGTCGGCTGCGTCGGCTGCGTCGGCTGCGTCGGCTGCGTCGGCTGCGTCGGCTGCGTCGGCTGCGTCGGCTGCGCGTTGCGCGCCGACGCAGCCGGCGAACGGCGCACCGTGGTGCGTGCGGAAGCCGGCGGTGTCGCAGGCGGCGCGGCGTCGGGTGGTGCGACCGATGGATCGGACCGATCGTCCGGGGCCGGCTCGCGGCGGCTGCGCGGCTCGGCGACACGGCGCGCGGGCGACGCATCGACCGGCGTATCGTCGGCCACGCGCGCGCGCGGTGCGGCGCGACGACGCGGTGCTTGCGGAGCCTCCGTCGCTGCCGCGGGCGGCACCGCGGCGGGCGAATCGGCAGCCGCCGGCGCGGCGCGCGCACGCGGCCGGCGCGACACCGGCAGCGCGGCCGGCGCCGCGTCGCTCCCGGCAGGCGTCACATCGGGCGAGGCCTGCGCGCGACGCGGTGCGCGCGGCCGCTTCGGTGGCGGTGGAGGCGTATCTTCCATGCGGCAAGTGTAGGGCTTCGCTCCGGATCCGACACGCGCATGCAGTCGGGGCGCGGCGGCGTTTGGGCTATCCTCCCCGGTCGCCAGAACCGATCGGATTCCAGCCGTGGCACGTCTTCTTCCGTTGCGCTACCTGTGTTTCGCGTTGGCGATCGCCGCGCTGGTCGGCGGCCTCGCCGGTTGGACGTACGGCGCCGGCTGGCGCGTGCTGGCCGCGATCGGCGCGCTACTGACGGCGCTGGGCGTCTACGACCTGCTCCAGGTGCGCCACACGCTGCGCCGCAACTATCCGATCATCGGCCGGCTGCGCTATCTGTTCGAGGCGGTGCGGCCGATGATGCGCCAGTACGTCGTCGAATCGGACGAGGACGAGGTGCCGTTCTCGCGCGACCAGCGCGCGATCGTCTATCAGCGCGCCAAGCGCGAGCTGGAGACGCGCGCGTTCGGCACCGAGCGCGGCGTCTACCGCAGCGACTACGAGTGGATCAACCACTCGATGGCGCCGGCCCTGATCGACAGCCACGATTTCCGCGTACCGGTCGGCGGCACCGACTGCACGCAGCCGTATTCGGCGAGCGTGTTCAACATCTCGGCGATGAGCTTCGGCTCGCTGTCGCCCAACGCGATCCGCGCGCTCAACGAAGGGCGCGCGCGCGGCGGCTTCTATCACGACACCGGCGAAGGCTCGCTGTCCTCGTACCACCGCGAGAACGGCGGCGACATCGTCTGGGAACTCGGCTCGGGCTATTTCGGTGCCTGCGAACGCGCCGGCGTGTTCAGCGCCGAGCGCTTCGTCGAGCGCGCGCAGCTGGCCCAGGTCAAGATGATCGAGATCAAGCTCTCGCAGGGCGCCAAGCCGGGACACGGCGGCGTGCTGCCGGCGGCCAAGGTCACGCGCGAGATCGCGCTGACGCGCGGCGTGCCGGAGGGCGAGGACTGCATCTCGCCGGCGCGTCATTCGGCGTTCGACACGCCGGAGGGGCTGCTGCGCTTCGTCGCGCAGCTGCGCACGCTGTCGGGTGGCAAGCCGACCGGCTTCAAGCTCGCGATCGGCCATCCGTGGGAATGGTTCGGCATCGCCAAGGCGATCGTCAACACCGGCATCCGCCCGGATTTCATCGTCGTCGACGGTGGCGAAGGCGGCACCGGTGCGGCGCCGATGGAGTTCGCCGATCACGTCGGCGCGCCGCTGCGCGAAGCGCTGCTGCTGGTGCACAACACGCTGGTCGGCCTGGGCCTGCGCGACCAGATCCGGATCGGTGCGGCCGGCAAGATCATCACGGCGTTCGACATCGCGCGCACGCTCGCGCTCGGGGCGGACTGGTGCAATGCCGCGCGCGGCTTCATGTTCGCGCTGGGCTGCCTGCAGTCGCAGGCCTGCCACACCGACCACTGTCCGACCGGCGTCGCCACGCAGGACCCGCGGCGCTGGAAATCGCTGGTCGTGGCCGACAAGGCCGAGCGCGTCAAGAACTTCCACCAGGGCACGCTGCACGCGCTCAAGGAGCTGATCGGCGCGGCCGGTCTGCACCATCCGGGCGAGCTCGGCCCCGAGCACATCATCCGCCGCGTATCGGGCAACGAGGTCCGCTCGCTGGCGACGCTGTATCCGTTCGTCCGGCCCGGCGAACTGCTCGAGCAGGTGCCCGAGCACGCGGTGTTCCAGCGCTTCTGGGAACAGGCGCGCGCCGACAGCTTCAGTCCGCCACCGGGCGTGTCGGAGCTGCGCTGGAGCAAGCTGCGCTGATGCCGATGCGACCGCCTGCGCTCGTGGTCTAATCCACGGTCCGCCCAACTCCAGGACCGCCGCCCGTGACGCCCGAATCGGCCCGACCGACGATCGAACTTCGCGTTCTCGACGAACGCCTGCATCAGTGGGGACTGCCGCGCTACCAGAGCGCGCAGGCCGCCGCGATCGACCTGATCGCCTGCCTGCAGGCGCCGCTGCGGATCGAGCCGCAGGCGCCGGCCGTGCTGATCCCGACCGGCATCGCGCTGCACATGAATGCCGACCACCTGTGCGCGATGATCGTCGCGCGCTCGGGTCTGGGCCACAAGAAGGGATTGGTGCTCGGCAACGGCACCGGCATCGTCGACGCCGACTACATGGCCGAGTGCTTCGTCAGCGTCTGGAACCGCAATCCGGCGAGCCTGGCCGATGCCGCGATCACGATCGAGCCCGGCGACCGGATCGCGCAGATGCTGTTCGTGCCGGTGCTGCGCCCGCAGTTCACGCTGGTCTCGGCCTTCTCGACCAGCAGCGAGCGCGGCCTCGGCGGTTTCGGCTCGACCGGCGTCGGCACCGCATCGGCCTGAGCACGCCTTCGACCGGCGCGGCCGGATCAGGACGGTGCCCGCTCGCCGCCGTACGGCTCGGTGGCCGGAAGGCCGACAGCGGATACGGGTGGACCGTCCGGAGCGGATCGCCGAGGTCTCGTCCGAGGAAATCGGCGATCCGATCGGGCGGCACGACCCGGCTCGGATCGCCGATGGCATCGAACCGACCGACGACCCGATCAAGATCAGTAGAATGGCCGGCGATGGATGCCGGGCCGGTCTCGAAATCGGCCGGGCGAGCGGGGCACACTGAGACGGCACCGGGGCGATCGGCAGCCCGGCAGCGGCCGCCGGAGAATCCGGGAGGGGACCATGGGCAGCGAAGAAGCAAAGGCCACGCGGCGACTGCCGCGTCTGCGGTACCGTCCGAACCCTCGCGTGCTGCTCGGCGTGGCGGCGGCGACCGCATTGTTCGTCCTGGCCGGATTTCTGGCCTGGCAGACCTGGCTGATCCTGCGCGAGCGCAGCGGCTCGGCCGAGGCGGACCGGCTGCGCAGCGAGCTGGTCGCCGAGTTCGGCAAGCAGATCGCCGACCGGCGGCGCGACATCGAGTCGGCGCTGGCCAGCCCGCCGATCGCGCGCCTGTTCGAATCGCCGGTGCCGGACCTGACGATGGCCTCGGGCCTGCTGAAGGCCTCGGTGTCGGACGTCGGCTCGGTGCGCTTCTACGATGCCGCGCTGGGTTCGGTGCTGGTCGACGACCTGGCCGCGGTCGGCTATGCGCGTGCCGCCCTGCTGATGCGCGCGCAGTCCGATGCCGCGCCGACGGTCGCGGCGCTGCGCCAGGAGAAGGGCAAGCCGCCGGTGCTCCTGCAGGTCTGGCCGGTCGGCGGTCCGTCCGGCGAACCGCCCCGTGCCTATCTGCTCGCCGAGTGGCCGGCGCAGGCGCTGCTGGACCGCTTCTCGTCGTTTGCGCTGGTCGGCGCACGCCTGGAGCTGCGCCAGGGCGACGGCCGCAGCGACCAGCTGCTGCGCGCGATCGGTGACGGCGAAGCCAGTGCGCTGAGCGATGCGGGCCAGCCGATCGCCGGGTCCGACCTGCGCATCGGCAAGGCCCCGCCGAACTATTTCATAACGGTGCCTCGGTCACCCTTGCTGGTTTCGGCGCTGACGCTGCTGTGCCTGCTCGGCGGCTTCGCCGCGCTGTGGCTGCGCAAGGCCGGCATCGAGCGGGCGATCGGCCTGCTGCGCCGTCAACCCCATTCCCAGGAGAACACGCTTTTGTCCGACGTCATCAAGCAGCAGCCCAAGCCCGAATCGGCCGCATCGGCTCCGGCCGCGCCTGCCGCGGCGGCGGTCGCGCCGAGTCCGGCGGCCGAGGACAGCTGGGCCGATCCGAGCATCTTCCGCACCTACGACATCCGCGGCGTGGTCGGCCAGACGCTGACGCGCAACGTGGCGCGCTCGATCGGCCGGGCGATCGGCAGCGAGGCGCGCTCGCGCGGCCTGTCCGAGATCGTCGTCGGCCGCGACGGGCGGCTGTCGGGACCCGAGCTCTCGGCCGCGCTGATCGACGGCCTGCGCGCGAGCGGCCTGGACGTCATCGACATCGGTCTGGCGCCGACGCCGGTGGTGTATTTCGCGTGCTATCACCTCAACACCGGTTCGGGCGTCGCCGTGACCGGCAGCCACAACCCGCCCGACTACAACGGTTTCAAGATCGTGCTCGGCGGCGAGACGCTGGCCGAGGCCGCGATCCAGAAGCTCTACGAGCGCATCCGCGACGAGGACTACGTCGAGGGCAGCGGCGGCCTGCAGAGCCTGGACGTCACCCGCGAGTACATCGACCGGATCGCCGACGACATCCAGGTGCAGCGCCGGCTCAAGGTCGTCGTCGACTGCGGCAACGGCGTGCCCGGCGCGATCGCGCCGGCGGTGCTCGAGGCGATCGGATGCGAGGTCATGCCGCTGTACTGCGACGTCGACGGCACGTTCCCGAATCATCATCCGGATCCGTCGGAGCTGCACAACCTGCAGGACCTGATCCTGACCGTGAAGAACACCAACGCCGACGTGGGCCTCGCCTTCGACGGCGACGGCGACCGGCTCGGCGTCGTGACCAAGACCGGCGAGGTGATCTTCCCCGATCGCCTGCTGATGCTGTTCGCCGCGGACGTGCTGACGCCGCGTGCCGGGCGCGACGATCATCTACGACGTCAAATGCACCGGCAAGCTGCAGCCGAACGTGCTGCAGAACGGCGGCGTGCCGCTGATGTGGAAGACCGGGCACTCGCTGATCAAGTCCAAGATGCGCGAGACCGGCGCCGAGCTGGCCGGCGAGATGAGCGGCCATTTCTTCTTCAAGGAGCGCTGGTACGGCTTCGACGACGGCATCTACGCGGCGGCACGGCTGATGGAGATCCTCGCCGGCGATCTCGAGGAGCGCACGCCGAAGGAGATCTTCGACGCGCTGCCGAACAGCGTGTCGACGCCGGAGCTCAAGATTCCGATGCAGGAAGGCCAGACGCATCGCTTCATCGCGTCGTTCCAGAGCAAGGCCAGCTTCGACGGCGCGCGCCTGACCACGATCGACGGCGTGCGCGCCGACTGGCCGGACGGCTGGGGTCTGGTGCGGGCCTCCAACACCACGCCGGTGCTGGTACTGCGTTTCGATGCCGACAGCGCCGACGCGCTGCGGCGGATCCAGGACGCGTTCCGCACCCAGCTGCTCGCGCTCGAGCCCGAGCTCAAGCTGCCGTTCTGAACAGCGTGCCGCGCCGGCGGCGGCCGGGGTGACGGCGAGACCTGCGCTCGTCGTCGCCTGACGGAGCGCCGGCGGGTGCATCGCGCCGGGCCGGCGCGGGCCGATCGACGATTCGAGATCCCGTGGCGCCACGTGTATGGCCAAGCCGCGGCCCGGCGCATACCGCGGCGGGCAGGCTCGGGCTGCGTTGATGCGCGGCCCGGACTCGGCGCGGATGCCGCCTGCACACCTGGCCAGCGGCCGGGCCTGGCGACCTCAGCGCTGCTGTTCGTCCTGGGCGAGCTTGAGCTTGCGGTAATGCGCGGCGTCGGCTTCGAAGCGCTCGGCGGTCTCGACGCGCTCCTGCTCCTTGCGCGCGATCAGCTTGCGGTGCGTGTCGATCTGGTCGCGCAGGTCGAGGATCCGGTTGGTCAGGTTGACCGGCACCGGCTTGCCGGCCTGTTCGAGCTCATCGGCATGCGCGAGCTGGTCGGCCAGCGTGCCTTCCTGGCTGCGCAGACTGATGCGGGCCGCCTTGATCGTCTGATCGAGCAGGTCGAGCTGTTGCTGCTGGGTCCGCAACAGGTCCGCTTCGTTCGGAAACGCGATCAGCATCTGTGAATCGGAGCGGCTGCGCAGCGCCGCCTCCTGCAGGTCGGCCTGGGCCTTGGCCTGGGCGGCACGCGCGGCGGCCAGCTCCTCGGCACTCTTGGCGCGCTCGACGCGGCGGATCACGATGCCCTGCGGGCTGATCACCTCGTAGCCGAGGCGGATCGCCTCGGACGTCGGCACGTCCGCGTAGTGCAGCTTGCCTTCGCCATCGCGCCATTTGTAGCGGTTGTGATCGGGCAACGACGAACGCTGCGCCGCCGCCGTTTGAGCGGCCGCCAGCAGCACCCACAGCAATGCCGACGCGATTCCCCTGTACGACGCCATGTCCACCTCCAGACCTGCCGAGTATAGGCGACGCCGCCGCGGCGACGCCGAACCGCCGTCACACCCCGTATTGGGAGCGATAGGCGGCCAGCTCGGACCGATGGGCGGCCAGGTCGGCGCGCTCGTCGGCGAACGCGAGCAGGTCGCCGAGGGTCGCGATCGCGATGACCGGAATGCCGTAGGTCTCGGCGACTTCCTGTGCGGCCGAACGCTCGCCCTGCCCCCGCTCCTGCCGATCGAGCGCGATCAGCACGCCGGCCGGCGTCGCGCCGGCGGCCGCGATCATCGCCAGCGACTCGCGGATCGCGGTGCCGGCGGTCATGACGTCGTCGACGATCAGCACGCGGCCGGCGAGCGGCGCACCGACCAGCACACCGCCTTCGCCGTGATCCTTGGCCTCCTTGCGGTTGTAGGTATACGGCACATCACGCGCGTGATGATCGGCCAGCGCCGCCGCGGTGACCGCGGCCAGCACGATGCCCTTGTAGGCCGGGCCGAACAATCCGTCGAAAGCCAGGCCTGAATCGACGGCGGCCTGCGCATAGGACCGCCCGAGCGTGGCCAGTGCCAGCCCCGAATCGAACAGGCCGGCATTGAAGAAGTACGGACTGATGCGCCCGGACTTCAGCGTGAACTGGCCGAAGCGCAGCGCATTGCGCTGCAGCGCGAGGTCGAGAAAGCGGCGTTGATGGGGCAGCACGAGAGGACGGTCGGTGGCGCGGGGAGAAGGAAGATAGCAGGTCGTATCGACCTGATGCCGCTGCGGATGGGCGTCCCGGCTTTCGGAATCGTGGCGAGGTCGCCGGGCCAGCGGCGCATGACGATGAGGCTCGGCTGCTGGTGCTCGAGACCGCCGGGCATCTCGGCATCATCCAGCCGCGCAGTCGAGAGGAGTCGAAGCCTCGGCGGTGCGAATCGAAATGAAATGACGAGGAGAGGAATCCGGCGGTGGCGCTAGAGCGCTCTGCAGAGTCGCGGTCGGCGACCTGACGATCGGCGGAAGGCGCCGGGCCGAAGGCGGCGCTTCGAGCTGGAGTGCGGAGCTGGGCGTTGGGGGCAACGAGACGCCCGGGTCCCGGTGCTCATGCAACAAAAAACCCCCGCCATCTGGCGGGGGTCGTCTTTGAGGCCCTTGGCGATGACCTACTCTTGCATGGCTTGAGCCACACTACCATCGGCGCGGGTGCGTTTCACTTCCGAGTTCGGGATGGGATCGGGTGGGACCACACCGCTATGGTCGCCAAGGAACTGGCGGAGACCGCGCCCAAAAGGGCGCCCGTCTCACATAGGGGACTTGGGACGTAAACAAGCGTTCTGGACTGCCGGCAGAGTATGCCGAAGAGGCTGGAAGCGTCTTGGAGTTATATGATCAAGCCGCACGGATCATTAGTATCGGTTAGCTCGGCATTACTGCTATACACACCCGACCTATCAACCATGTAGTCTTCATGGGTCCTTCAGGGGGCTCAAGGCCCCGGGAGATCTCATCTTGAGGCGCGCTTCCCGCTTAGATGCTTTCAGCGGTTATCGCTTCCGATCGTAGCTACCCGGCTGTGCCACTGGCGTGACAACCGGAACACCAGGGGATCGTCCACTCCGGTCCTCTCGTACTAGGAGCAGCCCCTCTCAAATCTCCAACGCCCACGACAGATAGGGACCGAACTGTCTCACGACGTTCTGAACCCAGCTCGCGTACCACTTTAAATGGCGAACAGCCATACCCTTGGGACCGGCTACAGCCCCAGGATGTGATGAGCCGACATCGAGGTGCCAAACTCCGCCGTCGATATGAACTCTTGGGCGGAATCAGCCTGTTATCCCCGGAGTACCTTTTATCCGTTGAGCGATGGCCCTTCCATACAGAACCACCGGATCACTAGAACCTGCTTTCGCACCTGCTTGATCCGTCGATCTCGCAGTCAAGCGCGCTTTTGCTCTTACACACACTGCGCGATGTCCGACCGCGCTGAGCGCACCTTCGTGCTCCTCCGTTACGCTTTGGGAGGAGACCGCCCCAGTCAAACTACCCACCACACGCGGTCCCCGACCCGGATTACGGGCCTAGGTTAGAACGTCAAGCACATCAGGGTGGTATTTCAAGGATGGCTCCACCAGAACTAGCGCCCTGGTTTCAACGCCTCCCACCTATCCTACACAGACGAACTCAACGTTCAGCGTGAAGCTATAGTAAAGGTTCACGGGGTCTTTCCGTCTTGCCGCGGGAACGCTGCATCTTCACAGCGATTTCAATTTCACTGAGTCTCGGGTGGAGACAGCGCCGCCATCGTTACGCCATTCGTGCAGGTCGGAACTTACCCGACAAGGAATTTCGCTACCTTAGGACCGTTATAGTTACGGCCGCCGTTTACCGGGGCTTCGATCAAGAGCTTCGCCTTGCGGCTGACCCCATCAATTAACCTTCCGGCACCGGGCAGGCGTCACACCCTATACGTCCACTTTCGTGTTTGCAGAGTGCTGTGTTTTTGATAAACAGTCGCAGCGGCCTGGTCACTGCGGCCCTCGATCGCTCAGCTCCGCACGGAGCCACGATCAAGGGCGCACCTTCTCCCGAAGTTACGGTGCTATGTTGCCTAGTTCCTTCACCCGAGTTCTCTCAAGCGCCTTGGGATTCTCACCCTGCCTACCTGTGTCGGTTTGCGGTACGGTCCTCGTGATCTGAAGCTTAGAAGTTTTTCCTGGAAGCGTGGCGTCAGTGACTTCGTCCTAATAAGGACTCGTCTCGGTGCTCGGTGTAGAGGATCCCGGATTTGCCTAAGATCCACACCTACCGCCTTTCCCCGGGACAACCAACGCCCGGTACACCTAGCCTTCTCCGTCACTCCATCGCAATCACGAGCGGTGCGGGAATATTAACCCGCTTCCCATCGACTACGCGTTTCCGCCTCGCCTTAGGGGCCGACTCACCCTGCGCCGATTAACGTTGCGCGAGGAAACCTTGGGCTTTCGGCGGGGAGGCTTTTCACCCCCCCTTATCGTTACTCATGTCAGCATTCGCACTTCCGATACCTCCAGCAAGCCTTACGACTCACCTTCACAGGCGTACGGAACGCTCCTCTACCGCTCACACCAAAGTGTGAACCCCGAGCTTCGGTACATGGCTTAGCCCCGTTAAATCTTCCGCGCAGGCCGACTCGACCAGTGAGCTATTACGCTTTCTTTAAAGGATGGCTGCTTCTAAGCCAACCTCCTGGCTGTCTGTGCCTTCCCACATCGTTCACCACTGAGCCATGATTTGGGGACCTTAGCTGCGGGTCTGGGTTGTTTCCCTTTTCACGACGGACGTTAGCACCCGCCGTGTGTCTCCCAAGCTTGCACGTGTTGGTATTCGGAGTTTGCAATGGTTTGCTAAGTCTCAATGACCCGCTAGCCATAACAGTGCTCTACCCCCAACAGTGATACTTGAGGCGCTACCTAAATAGCTTTCGAGGAGAACCAGCTATCTCCGGGTTCGATTAGCTTTTCACTCCTAATCACACCTCATCCCCTACCTTTGCAACGGGAGTGGGTTCGGGCCTCCAGTCCGTGTTACCGGACCTTCACCCTGGGCATGACTAGATCACCCGGTTTCGGGTCTACAGCCTGCGACTATGCGCCCTATTCAGACTCGGTTTCCCTTCGCCTCCCCTATACGGTTAAGCTCGCCACAAACTGTAAGTCGCTGACCCATTATACAAAAGGTACGCAGTCACCCCACGAAGGGGCTTCCACTGCTTGTACGCATACGGTTTCAGGATCTATTTCACTCCCCTCTCCGGGGTTCTTTTTCGCCTTTCCCTCACGGTACTGGTTCACTATCGGTCGGTCAGGAGTATTTAGCCTTGGAGGATGGTCCCCCCATGTTCAGACAGGGTTTCACGTGCCCCGCCCTACTCACTTTCATGGCACAAGCCCTTTCGCGTACCGGGCTATCACCGTCTATGGCCGGCCTTTCCAGGACCGCTCCGTTAGAACTTGCACCACTTTTGGGCTGTTCCCCGTTCGCTCGTCGCTACTGAGGGAATCTCGGTTGATTTCTTTTCCTCCAGGTACTGAGATATTTCAGTTCCCTGGGTTCGCTTTCACACCCTATGTATTCAGATGTGAATACTCCTTGCGGAGTGGGTTTCCCCATTCGGACATCCCCGGATCAATGCTTGTTGCCAGCTCCCCGGAGCTTTTCGCAGGCTACCACGTCCTTCATCGCCTCTGACCGCCAAGGCATCCACCGTATGCGCTTTGTCGCTTGACCATATAACTCCAAGTCGCCTCAGAGTCATCACAGCCTCGACTTCGCTTTACTTGCCTCAACGACACATTCTGGATCGGCAGATCCAAAACGCTTGTTTACGTCCCAAGTTGTCAAAGAACACAGTGCCGACCTCAACGTCGGACTGCTTCAAAATCTTTCGTGTGCGCGCTATTCAGAGCAAACTCTGGTGGAGC
>JANQAE010000002.1 GCA_024707225.1 Dokdonella sp.
TAACCACATCGCTAACTTTCGGGAAGGGGGATCGAGGAAAATTTTTCGCGGGCGGGGCGATCACGCGCCGCCGCGACCGGGCAACGCCTCAGGCCGCGACGAGACGCACGCGCGCAAATGTGCGCTTGCCGACCTGCAGCACGCCTTCGAAGCCGGGTGCGAACACGCGCTGCGCGTCGACGACGACCTGCGCATCGATGCGCACGGCGTTCTCCTTGAGCTTGCGGTTGGCCTCGGAGTTGCTCGCGGTCAGTCCGGCGGCCGTCAGCAGAGCCGGCAGACGCAGGCCTTCGGGCGGCACCACGACCTCGGCCAGCGGCAGCAGCGCGGTATCGCCCTCGCCGCGCACGACCGCATGCCAGCCGGCGATCGCCTGCTCGGCGGCAGCCGCGCCGTGGAAGCGCGTCGCCAGCTCGCGCGCGAGGCGCAGCTTCAGATCGCGTGGGTTGAGCTGGCCGGCGGCGACCGCCTCGCGCAGCTCGGCGGCCTCGCCGATCGAGATCTCGAAGCTCAGCAGGTCGATCCAGCGCCAGGTCAGCTCGTCGCCGATCTTCATCGTCTTGGTCACGATGTCGATCGCCGGCTCGTTGATGCCGATGTAGTTGCCGAGCGACTTGGACATCTTGGCCACGCCGTCGAGGCCCTCGAGCAGCGGCATCGTCAGCACGACCTGCGGCGGCTGTCCGTAGTGCTCCTGCAGGCCACGACCCATCAGCAGATTGAACTTCTGATCGGTGCCGCCGAGCTCGACGTCGGCGCGCAGCGCGACCGAGTCGTAGCCCTGCACCAGCGGATAAAGGAACTCGTGGATCGCGATCGGCTGCTGCGCGCCGTAGCGCTTGGCGAAGTCGTCGCGCTCGAGCATGCGCGCGACCGTGTGCTGCGCGGCCAGCCGGATCATGTCGGCCGCCGGCATCGGGTCGAACCATTCGCTGTTGAAACGCAGCTCGGTGCGCTCGCGGTCGAGCACCTTGAAGACCTGATCGGCATAGGTCCGCGCGTTGGCCGCCACGTCCTCGCGCGTCAGCGGCTTGCGCGTGACGTTCTTGCCGGTGGGATCGCCGATCATGCCGGTGAAGTCGCCGATCAGGAAGATCACCTGATGGCCGAGGTCCTGGAACTGCCGCATCTTGTTCAACAGGACGGTGTGGCCCAGGTGCAGGTCCGGCGCGGTCGGATCGAAGCCGGCCTTGATCCGCAATGGTCGGCCGGTCCGCAACCGCGCCTCGAGCTCGTCGTGCTTGATGATTTCTTCGGCGCCGCGACCGATCAGGTCGAGGGCGGACTGGGTAGCGGACATGGACGATCCAGATCAGATAAGAAGGGAAGGGTCGAGCGGCGCGAAGCCGCCGAAAAGCGCGCATCGCGTTAATTATTCGTTACTCAAGAAAGCGACGCAAACCCGCGTAATCATTGGCGTTGACGGCGATTACGGGGGGCCGGTATGGTACGCCGCCAGTACCACCGAGGCGACAGCAGTGACCGACCATTCCCAGCGGCCGCAGGCTACCCGCTCGGGCAATCGCCCGCTTGCCATCCGCCGCTGGGTTCAGCGTCACTACTTTCAGTTCTATTCGCGCTGCGCGAACTGGACCTTCGTTCAGAACGTGTCGGCCGCGCCGGTGTCCTGGCGCCGCGAGCACTGGGTGCTCGGCGGCGCGGCCGTCACCGCGATCGTCCTGACCGGCTTCATCGTGCCGACGTTCGCCGGCGCGACGCGCCAGGATCCGGTGCCGGTCACCTATACCACGGTGCAGATCGACCTGCCGCAGCGCCCGCTCGACGAGGCCGATCCGGCGATCGCCGCATTGGCCGATGCCACCGCCGGCGGCGCGCCGGAATGGCGCGTCGTGCGCGTCAAGGCCGGCCAGTCGCTGTCGGACATCTTCCGCGAGCAGGGCCTGTCGCCGAACGATCTGCAGCGCGCGCTCGATGCGCAGGACGATGCCTCGGCGCTGCGGCGGATCCGCCCGGGCGACGAGTTCGCGTTCGATCTGGCCACCGACGGCTCGCTGCGCGCGATGCGTTTCGACCGCGGCGACGCCGCACGCGTGACGCTGCAGTTCAGCGGCGACGGCGTACAGGAGGCGGTGCAGGACCGGCTGGTCGAGCGCCGCGTCCAGGTCGCCCACGGCGTGGTCACGCGTTCGCTGTTCGACGCCGGCGAGCAGGCCGGCCTCAGCGACGCGATGGTCATCAAGCTCGCCAACGCGTTCGGCTACGACATCGACTTCGCGCAGGATCTGCGCGAGGGCGACAGCTTCAGCGTGATCTACGACGACGTCTATCGCGAAGGCGAGCGGCTGCGCAACGGCGAAGTGCTGGCCGCCACGTTCGTCAACCAGGGCAAGCGCTATACCGCCGTGCGCTACACCGACACCAACGGCGAGACCGTCTACTACACCGAGGACGGCCGTCCGCTGCGCAAGAGCTTCCTGCGCACGCCGGTCGAGTTCACGCGGATCTCCTCGAAGTTCAGCAGCGGCCGCAAGCATCCGGTGCTCGGCTACATGCGCGCGCACAAGGGCGTGGACTACGCCGCGCCGACCGGCACGCCGATCCGCGCCGCCGGCGACGGCAAGATCACGTTCCGCGGCTGGCAGAACGGCTTCGGCAACACGATCATCATCCAGCACGAAGGCAAGCACACCACGCTGTACGGCCACATGTCGCGCTTCGCGAGCGTCAAGGTCGGCCAGCGCGTGTCGCAGGGTTCGACGATCGGCTACGTCGGCGCGACGGGCCTCGCCACCGGCCCGCATCTGCACTACGAATTCCGCATCGGCGGCGCGCACCGCGATCCGCTGACCGTGACCCTGCCGCCGCCGGCGCCGCTGCCGGCCGGCGAACTGGCCCGCTTCCGCCAGCAGGCCTCGCCGATGCTGGCCAAGCTGCAGATGGTCGACGGCAGCCGCCTCGCCGCGAGCGGCTCGCCGCGGCCGGCGGGCAATGGCTGAAGCGCTCTACCTCGGACTCATTTCCGGTACCAGCGCCGACGGCATCGATGCCGCCCTGCTGAGCTTCGGCGCCGAACCGCGCATCCTCGGCGCACACACCTACCCGTATCCGGAGGCCTTGCGCGTCCGGATCCTCGCGCTGGCACGCGCCTCGGCGCAGATCGCACTGGACGACTACGGCGCGCTCGACGTCGAGATCGGCGAGGCGTTCGCGACCGCTGCGCTGGCGCTGCTCGACACGGCCGGCATCGACGCGGCGGCCGTCCGCGCGATCGGCTCGCACGGCCAGACGATCTGCCATCGCCCGGCGGCGCCGCATCCGTTCACGCTGCAGATCGGCGATCCGACCGTGATCGCCGAGCGCACCGGCATCGTCACGATCGCCGACTTCCGCCGCGGCGACGTCGCCGCCGGCGGGCAGGGCGCACCGCTCGCGCCGGCATTCCATGCCTCGGCGTTCGCCTCGCGCGCGCCGTGTGCGGTGCTCAACCTCGGCGGCATCGCCAACGTCACGCTGATCGGCGCGGACGGATCGGTGCGCGGCTTCGACACCGGACCGGCCAACTGCCTGATGGACGCCTGGGCGGCGCGCCATTTGGGCCAGATGCGCGATGCCGGCGGCGCCTGGGCGGCCGGCGGCATGCCCGAGCCGGCACTGCTGGCGAGCCTGCTCGACGATCCGTACTTCGCGATGCCGGCGCCCAAGAGCACCGGTCGCGAATACTTCAACCTGGACTGGCTCGACGCACGGCTGCCGGCCGCCTGCGAGGCGCGCAACGTGCAGGCGACCCTGCTCGCGCTGACCGTGCGCAGCATCGCCGACGCGCTCGATCCGGCGGCGTGCGGCGGCCTGCGAGAAGTGCTGGTCTGTGGCGGCGGCGTGCACAACCGGGCGCTGATCGATGCGCTCGGCGCGGCGCTGGCACCGGCGATCGTGCACAGCACCGCCGCCGCCGGCGTCGACCCGGACTTCGTCGAGGCCGCGACGTTCGCCTGGCTCGCGCGCGAGCGTCTGGACGGGCGGCCCGGCAATCTGCCGGCGGTGACCGGCGCGCGCGGTCCGCGGGTGCTCGGCGCAATCCATCCGCCCGGCGGCGGGCGCTGACCATCGATTCCAAGTCGCGCCGATCGAGCGCGCCGTCCTGAACTCGACGCCGATGCAATGCGATCCGCCGCACGCCCGGCCGATCGGCTAGCATGCCGCGCATGACGCCCACTTCGCCCGGCCGCCGCGGCGGCCTCGCCGCGCTGCTGAGACCCTATCTCGAGCGCGCCCCGGTCGCCGCGCTGCTGCTCGGCATCTCGTCGGGGTTTCCATACGCGATGATCGGCGCCACGCTGACCACGCGGCTGGCCCAGGACGGCATCGACAAGCGCAGCATCACCGCGTTCTCGCTGGCTTTCCTGGTCTACAACATCAAGTTCCTGTGGGCGCCGCTGGTCGACCGCCTGCGCCTGCCGCTGCTCGGCCGGCTCGGCCATCGCC
Source organism: Dokdonella sp. (assembly GCA_024707225.1). Lineage (GTDB taxonomy): Bacteria > Pseudomonadota > Gammaproteobacteria > Xanthomonadales > Rhodanobacteraceae > Dokdonella. Next base: position 4,444 of record JANQAE010000002.1, read on the forward strand.
GCTCGTGGCTGCTGCTGTCGGCGGCCGGCGTCGCGGCCGCGGTGACGTTCCTCGGTTTTGCCGAGCCGGCGACGCATCTGGCCGCGACCGCGGCGGCGGCCGTGCTGGTCGGCGTGGCCGGCGCGACGTTCGACATCGTCATCGACGCCTACCGCATCGAGAGCCTGGAGCCGCGCCAGCTCGGCGTCGGCTCGGGCATGTCGCAGTACGGCTGGCGGATCGGATCGGTCTCGGCCGGCGCGCTGGTGCTGCTGATGGCCGACACGCTCGGCTGGACCGGCGCCTACATTCTCTGCGCGGCGTTCGTGCTGCCGGCGGTGGCCGCCTGCCTGTGGCTCGGCGAGCCGCCGCGGCACCGCGAGCCGGTCGCGACGCGCAGCGCCGCGGCGATGTTCGCCGCCGTGGTCGCGCCGCTGACCGAATTCTTCAGCCGCCACGGCGCCTGGCTGGTGCTGGCCTTCGTGCTGATGCACAAGCTCGGCGATACGCTGGCCAATCTGACGCTGCGCCTGCTGCTGGACGAGCTCGGCTACACCAATGCGGAGATCGCCAAGTACGACGTCGGCTTCGGCTTCATCGCGTATCTGGTCGGCATCTTCCTCGGCGGCGTGCTCTACACGCGGGTCGGCCTGAAGCGCTCGGTCATGCTGAGCCTGATCCTGATGGGCGTCTCGAACCTCTCGTTCGCGGCGCTCGCCGCATACGGTCACAGCAATGCGCTGCTCGCGTTCGCGATGTGCTTCGAGAACGTCGCCAGCGGCATCGGCGGCGTGGTCGTGGTCGCGTATCTGTCGGCGCTGTGCAATCTGTCGTTCACGGCGACCCAGTTCGCGCTGCTCTCGGCGGCGGCCTCGATCGTCGGCCGCTTCGTCACCGGCACGACCGCCGGCGGCCTGATCGAGCGCCTGGGCTACATCGACTTCTATCTGCTGACCACGGTCGCGGCACTGCCGGGCATCGCGCTGTTCGCATGGATGATGCGGGCAGGGCTGGTCGACGACACGATCGGCGAGGCCGGCGCGCACGGGGCGGGCGAGAGCGGCGCCGCACCGGCGCCGGCGGCAACCGCCTCGGCCGACTCGCCACGCTGATCGCGCGCGGCACGTCACGCGTTCGCGCCGAACGCTCGCCCGGACGGCTCGGCGTGGCGACGCCCGAGGACCGGCCGCATGCGCGAGCGACGCGGCATCGCGGCGGCCGCCATCCGCGCACGATGGTGTGGGGGACGAGCGATATCGCTACAGGTCGTAGTCGACCGCGTACGGCGCGTGATCGGAGAAGCGCGGAGCGGCGGTGATCGCGCAGGCGCGCACGCGGTCGCGCAGCGACGGCGTGACGATCTGGTAGTCGATGCGCCACCCGACGTTGTTGGCGCGCGCCTGGCCGCGATTGGACCACCAGGTGTACTCGACCGCGTCGGGCTTGACCGCGCGGAAGCTGTCGACCCAGCCGTGCGCCGGTGCCGGCGTGCCGTCGCCGCGGTCGTCAGCGATCATGCCGTTGAGCCAGGCGCGCTCGTCGGGCAGGCAGCCGGAATTCTTCTGGTTGGATGTCCAGTTCTTGATGTCGTTGCGCGCGCGCACGATGTTCCAGTCGCCGCACAGCACGTAGTCGCGTCCGCTGGCGAGCCATTCGTCGAAGATCGGCTTCAGATACGCCATCGAGCGGTATTTGAACTGCTGGCGCTCGTCGCCGGACGAGCCGGACGGGATGTAGAACGAGACCACGCTGAGGTTGCCGTAGCGCGCCTCGATGTAGCGCCCCTCGTCGTCGAACGGCGCCCAGCCGAGCGCGGTGCGCACCTCGTCGGGCTCGCGGCGCGAATAGATCGCCACGCCGCTGTAGCCCTTCTTGGTGATCGCGTCGCGATAGAAGCAGTGGTGGCGGTCCGGACGGAAGCGGGCGTCGACGAGCTGGTCCTCCTGCGACTTGGTCTCCTGGATGCAGGTGACGTCCGCGTCCTGTTGCGCCAGCCAGTCGAAGAAGCCCTTGCTGGCGGCCGAACGGATGCCGTTGGCGTTGAAGCTGATGATGCGCATGCGAGTGACCGGTTGATCGTCGTTCGCCAGAGCGTAGCGGCCCGGCGGCGGCAGGCCAAGCCGGTGCACGAGGACCACGCGCGACGCCGTGCCGATCACCGGATTGTCACGTTTGGTGTCGGGCGCGGCGATCGATCCGTCCCGCGGTTCACGTTCAGCGCGCCTTGATCTGGTCGATGCGCCAATGCGCGCCGCGCGATCGCGCGCCTCGGAATCGGATGAGCTGCCGTGTCGGTGTTGCGTCTGTATGGGCGGGTCCTCGGACTGCTGGCGCCTGAGTGGCGGCTGGCGATGCTGCTGGCGCTGGCCAATCTCGGCCTGGCCGGCGTGTACTTCCTGGAGCCGATGCTGTTCGGCCGTGTCGTCGACGCGCTCGGCAAGGACGGCGCGCACGACGCGCCGCGCCTGATCGCGCTGTGGGCCGGCATCGGCCTGGCCGGCGTCGTCGCCGGCGTCTGGGTGTCGCTGCACGCCGACCGCCTCGCGCACCGGCGCCGCCTGGCCGCGATCGCGGCGTTCTTCGAGCATGCCGCGACGCTGCCGCTGGCGTTCCACGGCGAGAACCACACCGGCCGGCTCGGCCGCATCATGAATGCCGGCGTCGGCAACCTGTTCGGGCTGTGGCTCGGCTTCTTCCGCGAGCATCTGGCGACGCTGCTGGCGATCCTCGTGATGGTGCCGCTGGCAGTCTGGATGAACGGGCGGCTGGCCGTGCTGATGGTCGCTCTGATGATCTGCTTCACGGTCTTCAACGCGGTCACCGTGCGGCGCACCCATCGCGCGCAGGGCGAGGTCGAGCGCCTGCACCAGGAGATCGCCGCGCGCGCCGGCGACGTGTTCGGCAACATCTCGGTCGTGCAGAGCTTCACCCGGATCGGCGAAGAGACGCGCTCGCTGCGCGCGCTGATGCAGCGCGTGCTGTCGGCGCAGTATCCGGTGCTGAACGGCTGGGCGATCCTGTCGGTGCTGAACCGCACCGCGAGCACGCTGACCGTCGTCGCGATCTTCGCGCTCGGCGCGCATCTGCACGGGCGCGGCGAGGCCAGCGTCGGCGACATCGTCAGCTTCGTCGGCTTCTCGCTGATGCTGATCGGCCGTCTCGAGCAGTTCGCGGGCTTCGTCTCGAACCTGTTCTTCCAGACCCATTCGCTGCGCGACTTCTTCGCGGTACTCGACGAAGTGCCGGCGGTGACCGACGCCGACGACGCGATCGATCTGGCGACCGTGCGCGGCGAGGTCGCGTTCGAGGACGTCGGCTTCGGCTACGGTTCCGCCGTGCCGGCGGTGTCGGGCCTCAGCTTCCATGTGCCGGCCGGCAGCACGATCGCGCTGGTCGGCCCGACTGGTGCCGGCAAGACCACCGCGCTGTCGCTGCTGTATCGCGCCTACGATCCGCAGCACGGCCGGATCACGATCGACGGCCACGATCTGCGCACGCTGCGTCTGGAGTCGCTGCGCCGCGCGATCGCCGTGGTGTTCCAGGAACCGGGGCTGTTCTACCGCTCGATCCTCGAGAATCTGCGCATCGCCGATCCGGAAGCCGGCCCGGCCGCGATCGAGGCGGCGATGCGCGCGGCGGAAGCGCACGAATTCGTCCTCGCCAAACCGGACGGCTACGAGACCCTGGTCGCCGAGCGCGGCCGTTCGCTGTCGGGCGGCGAGCGCCAGCGGCTGTCGATCGCGCGCGCGATGCTCAAGGACGCGCCGATCCTGATCCTCGACGAGGCGACCAGCGCGCTCGACAACGCGACCGAGGCACGCATCCAGCGGGCGTTCGCGACGCTGGCGAAAGGCCGCACGACGTTCGTGATCGCGCACCGGCTCTCGACCGTGCGCAATGCCGATCGGATCCTGGTGCTCGATCGGGGACGGCTGGTCGAGCAGGGCCGCTACGAGGAACTGATCGCGGCCGGTGGCCTGTTCGCCGGGCTCGCGAGCCAGGGCCAATTCGCGGCCGATGCCGAGGAGGCGACAGCGGCGCCGGCGCTGGCCAGCGCGGCGTAACGCCGGTCAGTCGGCCGGCACGGTGCGCTCGCGCGCCCAGGCGCGCAGCGCGGCGACCGGCTCGGCCATCAGCACCGACAACGGTCGCGTCGCGGCGACCGACTCGAGCAGATGGCGCTGCGCCGGTGCCGCGTCCTCGGCGACCGCCGCATAGAGCGCGGCGACCACGACCTGCTCGATCTCGGCACCCGAATAGCCTTCGCTGGCGGCGGCCAGCGAAGGCAGGTCGAAGTCCTCGCCGCGCAGGGCGCGGCGGCGCAGATGGATCGCGAAGATCTGCTCGCGCGTCGCGGCGTCGGGCAGGTCGACGAAGAACACCTCGTCGAAGCGACCCTTGCGCAGCAGCTCGGCCGGCAGCCGGTCGACCTGGTTGGCGGTCGCGACCAGGAACACCGCGGCCTTGCGCTCGGCCATCCAGGTCAGCAGGTAGCCGAGCACGCGGCGCGAGACGCCGGCGTCGTTGTCGTCGCCGGCCAAGCCTTTCTCGATCTCGTCGATCCACAGCACGCACGGCGCCAGCAGCTCGGCGTTGCGCAGTGCTTCGCGCAGATTGCGCTCGGTCTCGCCGTGGTACTTGTTGTAGAGCGTGCCGATGTCCAGGCGCACCAGCGGCACGCCGAAGCCGCCGGCGATCGCCTTGGCGGCCAGGCTCTTGCCGCAGCCCTGCACGCCGAGCAGCAGCACGCCCTTGGGCGGATCGAGCCCTGACCGGCTGGCGCGCGCCGATGAACGCGGGCCGGCGCTGCGAGACCCAGCGCTTGAGCCGCGCCAGGCCGGCGACGTCGGCGAACGCGGCGGTCTCGTACTCGAAGTGCAGCAGCCCGTCGCGGTCGAGCAGGCGATGCTTGGCCTGCGCCAGCGCCGGCAGATCCTCGACGGTCAGCGCGCCGTCGTTCTGGATCAGCTTGCGCGCGATGCGCCGCGCGTCGTCGAGCGCCAGTCCGCGCAGATTGCGCACGATCGCGCGCGCGGCCTCGGCGTCGACCTCGACGCGGCGGCCGTGCTCGCGCGAGTAGCGGAACGCCTCCTCGCGCAGCATCGCGGCGATCGCCTCGGCACCCGGCAGCGGCAGCTCGAACCGGGTCGCGTGCGGCTGCAGATCCTCGGGCAGCTCCACGCGCGGCGCGACCAGCACCAGCGTGTGCTCGGCCACGCCGCTGCGCAAAACGATCTCGCGCAGCATCCGCAGCGCCATCGGGTAGCGCAGGTACGGCATGAAGTCGAGCAGCAGGTAGATGCCGGGCTCGGCGTGGCGCTTGATTGCCTCGAGCAGGGCCGTGGTGTCCGGCGGCGGCGGATCGCCGTCCATGTCCATGTCCAGACGCACCAGGCCATCGGTGATCGACCAGCGGTACAGCGGCCGCAGGCTCTGCGAGATCGCGTGGCGGAAACCGTCGACGACCTGGTGCTCGGCCGCCGACTCGACGATCAGCAGCGGCGTGCGTGCGCGCAGCAGGGCGGAAAGATCCTGGTGGGGACTCATGGACTCGACGAGGGCGGCCGGAGCGGCAGTGTAGAGCGTGACGGCGGCTTTGGAACCGCCGCCCATCAGGCTGCGGACCGGCCGGCGCGGGCATCCGGTGCCGGGCGGCGCGCTGCGGCATAATCGCCGTCTTTGCGCGCCGGATTCCGAATTCATGTTGAAGCAATCGATCGAACTGCACCGCACGGGCCGCTACGCCGAGGCCGACGAGGGATATCGCCTCTGGCTGGCCGAGCACCCGAACGACATCGAGGCGCTCTACATGTACGGCATCCTGCGCCGCGAGCTCGGCGCCTACGACGAGGGCGAGGCGCTGATGCTGCGCGCGCACGAGCTGGCGCCGGACCGCATCGACATCATGATCGGCCTGGGCAACGTCTGCTTCGAGAAGCGCGACTTCGCCGGTGCGTGCCGGCGCTACGAGCACGCGCTGTCGTTCGATCCGAACCAGGCGATCGTCCACGCCGGACTCGGCCAGGCGCTGCTGATGCTCGGCGAGACCGCGCGCGCCGAGCAGCATTTCCACATGGCGCTGCGCCTGGCCGACTCGCCGGCCGCACATGCCGGCCTGGGCTCGATCGCGCTCGAGCGCGGGGATGCCGAGACCGCGCTGAAGCAGCTGACGCGCGCCGCCGAGCAGGCGCCGGGCGATCCGCAGATTCAGTTCCTGCTCGGCCGCGCGTTCACGCAGCGCGGCACGCCGGCATTCGCCGAGCAGGCCTACGGCAATGCGCTGCGCCTGAATCCGAACCTGCATCCGGCGCGCCACATGCTCGCGCAGCTGCTGCTCGAAGGCGGACGCCCCGACGAGGCCGAGCCGCACTTCCGCACGCTGGCCGAGCATCCCTCGTTCGGCCCGATCGGCGTCCTCGGCCTGGCCGACGTCGCGCGTGCGCGCGGCGATCTGAGCGCGGCCGTGGAAGGCTATCGCGCGGCGCTCGCGGCGAGCCCCGGCCAGGCCCAGATCGTCGTACCGCTGGCCTGGTGCCTGACCGAGCTCGGCCGCCGCGACGAGGCGATGGCCGCCTACGACCAGTTTTTGCAGCGCCATCCGGACGACCGGACCGTGCGCGCCGCGCGCGCCGAGGTCAATGCCGCGATCGGCCGGCCGGCCGAGGCGATCACCGAGTGGACCGTGCTGGCCGAGCAGGATCCGGACGATCTGCAGGCCCAGATCCGCCTGGCCCAGCTGCACGAGCGGCAGGGCGAGTACCCGGCCGCGCTCGCCGCGGCCGAGCGCGTCATCGCGCTCAAGCCCGACGAGCCCGGCGCGATCCTGGTGCGCATTCGCGCGCGGCTGCGCGACGGCGACGACGCCGGCGCGCGCGAGCTGCTCGAGGACTGGAACAGCCGGCCGCTGTCGGAAGGCAGCCGCCGCCAGTGCCTGAACTACCTCGGCCAGGTCCACGACCATGCCGGCGACCATGCCCAGGCCGCGCGCGCGTTCGCGCAGGCCCAGCACGGCGCGCCGAGCGCGCTGCATCCGCTGAGCCGCACGGTACCGGCCGAGCTCGACACCGTCCTGGCCGCGCCGGCCAAGCCGGCCTGGGCCGAGGCGCCGGTGCTGCTGCTCGGCGCGCCCGGCAGCGGCGTCGAGCGGATCGCCGCGCTGCTCGCCGATCAGCCGGATCTGGTCGTGCTGCGCGACCGCAGCGGCCGCTGGCAGCGCGACGACGATTTCGCCTCGCCGCGGTTCGAGGCCTATCGCGAACTCGACGAAGCGGCGATCGACGCGATCCGCGCCCGCTACGTCGCGCCGCTGCGCCGCGCCGGCATCGCCGCCGGCGCGACCGTGGTCGACTGGCTGCCGCGCTGGGACGCTCGCCTGCTGGGGCTGCTGCGCCAGGCGATGCCCGGCACGCGTCTGATCGTCGTCGAACGCGATCCGCGCGACGCGCTGCTGAACTGGCTCGCGTTCGGCTGGCTGCCCGGCATCGGCTGCAGCGACGTCGCCGCCGCGGCACGCTGGTTCGCCCGCGCGCAACGCCATCTGCACCACGGCGCCGGCCTGGACGATCCGCGCCGCCTGCACGTCGATGCCGACGCGGTGCTGGCCGATCCGGCCACCGGCGGGGCCGGCCTGTCGGCGTTCCTCGGCCTCGGCGGCCTGCTGCGCCGCGGCCCCGAACTGGCGCAGGCCGACCAGTGGCCCGGCGGTCTGCCCTCGCGCTTCCCGGCCGGGCATTGGCGCCACTACGCCAGCGTCCTCGCCGAGCCGTTCGCGCAGGTCGCCGGCGGCGACGGCGCGGCCTGAGGCCGGCGACGGCGCCGCGTCAGCGTCGATGACGTCTGCGCACGACGGCGCGCCGCGACCGTTCCACGCTCTCTCACGCAACCGGAGGTTGGCACCATGCAGATCCGCAGCGACGATTTTCCCCAGGACGGCCCGATTCCGGCCACGTTCGCGTTCGGCCGGCCCGGCCCGGACGGCGAGCCGTGCGTGCTCTCGGACAATCGCAATCCGCATCTGGCCTGGCGCGACGTGCCGGAGCGGACCGCCTCGTTCGTGCTGATGTGCATCGACACCGACGTGCCGACCGTCGGCGACGACGTCAACCAGGCCGGCCGCGAAGTGCCGGCCGATCTGCCGCGTGCCGAGTTCACGCACTGGCTGATGGTCGACATTCCGGTCGACTGCCGCGAGCTGTCGGCCGGCAGCTGCTCGGAAGGCGTCGTCGCACGCGGCAAGCGCGAGCCGTTCGGGCCGCCCGGCGCACGTCAGGGCCTGAACGATTACACCGGCTGGTTCGCCGGCGACGCCGAGATGGGCGGCGACTACTACGGCTACGACGGTCCGTGCCCGCCGTGGAACGACGCGCGCCTGCACCACTATCACTTCCGGGTCTACGCGCTCGACGTGAGCCGGCTCGAGCTGCCGGACCGCTTCACGCTGAGCGACGTGCGCGCGGCGATGGCCGGCCACGTGCTGGCCGAGGCGTCGCTGACCGGCACTTACACGCTCAATCCGCGCTTCGCCGGCTGAGCCTCCCGACGGCGCGGTCAGGCGGATCGTCCGATCGCCGGCCTCGCCTCGGTGCCGTCGCCGGATCGGACCGGCGTCGGCATGCCGATCCGGTAACTCGGCGAAACGGGCCGTTCGGCGGTGCCGGCAGCCCGTGGATGTTCGGCGCATGCTCGACCGGCCTTGCGGACCTGCCGCGACGAGACCGCCCGGGGGCGCCGGGTCCGCTCCGACGCGGACGGACGCGCTTCGTCTACGTTTCTCACGCAACGGCCCGGCCGGTCCTCGCGGACCGCCGGGCCATGCGCGGCCGCCGCGCAGGCGGCGGCCGGATCGCTCGATCGTGCGCGATCAGTCGAAGCCGTCGGAGAAGATCCGGTCGGCGTCGGTCGCGACGTTCAGCGTGACCGGCATGACGGTCGGACGGGCAGCGTCGGTGGCCAGGCAGATCGAGCCGCGATGCATGCCGACCGGCTGGCTGCCGGCCGCCAGTGTCGCGGTCAGCGCAGCGCTGCCGTCACCGGGCACGTTGCCGGTGCCCGGCGCGACGCTGAGCCACGTCACCGGCGTGGCGGTCGGGCCGCACGGATCGCTGTCGAGCACGTCGAGCTCGATCAGGAAATTGATCCAGCCGAAGCCGGCTTCGATCATCGAGATCGGCTCGGGAATGCCGCAGCTGGCCGAGGCCCAGTACGCCGGTGCTCGACCGCCGAGCGTGTTGCCGCCGGGGTAGGCGCTGGTGCCGGTCTGCGTGCCGATCGGGACGTTGAGCTCGGCGACCAGGACCGCCGACGGTGCGACCACGGCCGGGGTGTCGAACGTGGCGCGGTAGCGCGTCAGCGGATCGTCGGTCACGGCCACGACGGTCTCGGCGACCAGGCTCATGTTCGCCAGCGACAGCGGACCGGCCAGCTGGTGCAGGCGCACCGTCAGCGGCTGCGTACCGGTCGGCGAGGTCGCCGAATCGATCGCGAAGCTGATCCCGCTGATCTGCCGGATCGAGCCGCTGCCCGGAAGTTCGGCCGGCTGGAACACGCGGAAGTAGCGGTTCTCGAGCGAATAGCCGGTCGCCGGCACGACGCAGCCGACGCTCGTGAACTCCTCCGGATCGAGGCTGTTGGTCTGCGCGACCGACACCGGCACCAGCACGCTCGGATCGCCGCCGGCACGCGCCTGCCAGTCGCCGGCGAGCGGGCCGGCATTGAGCAGATCGAACGGACGCTGCAGCGTCTGGCCGGGCTGCACGAACGCGCTCAGCGCACCCGGATCGGGCAGCAGGCACGGCGCGAGCAGGCGCAGGTCGAAGTCGAGCGGTGAGACCGTGCCGGCGCTCAGCGTCGCCGGCCGGGTCTGGCCGAGGTGGCCGTCCGCTTCGATCGTGACCGACAGCGTGCCGAGCGAGGCCGGCAGCCAGTAGCGGTAGCTGCCGTCGGCTGCCGTCGTCGTCGCGTAAGTCTGCGATCCAGCCTGGATGTGCACGATCGCACCGGCGATCGGCAGCGGCGACAGATCACACGAACCCAGACCGCGCACGACGCCGCCGACCGATCCGTAGTGCGCCGGCGCGGTCACCGTCATGACGGCCTCCACGTCGCCGAACGGCCATGCGTAGGGCGTGTCCTCGGCCACGCGCACCGCCAGCGGATAGACGCCGGGCTGATCGAGCGAACGCGCGTCGAAGCCGACCGTGATCGAACGGCTCTCGCCGGCCGCGAGCGGCCCGTGATCGGGCGCCATCGTCACCGTTCCGCTCTTGGAGATCGAATGGAACAGGTGCACCTGGTCGATCATCACGTAGCCCCACGGCGGCAGCGCGGTGTAGTGGAAGCGCACCTGCACCGCCGGATGACCGGCGAATGCGGACAGGTCGATCTCCTGCAGATGCGGTGCGTCGTAGGCGATGTCGGTGGTCAGGCTGTGCACGGTGGTCCAGGTCGCGCCGCCGTCGATCGAGGCGTCGACGTCCAGGCGCGGCCAGCTGTCGGCGCCGACCGACATCGCGACGAAGAAGCCCATCGAGGCGGTCGCGCTGCCGGACAGATCGATCGCCGGCGTGACCAGCGAGGTGTCGACCGGACCGTCGTCGCGGCAGTCCCACAGATCGATGCCGGCCGGCAGGCCGTATCCGCCGGCGTAGTTGCCCAGGCGCGTGGGCCGCGTCCAGGTGCAGCCGGTCGCGTGATTGAGCAGCGTCCAGCCGGCCGGCGGAAACGCATCCTCGAAGTGCTCCTCGACCGCGACGCCCTCGAAGCCGAACGTCAGCGGCCAGCCGCCGGTGTTGCTGACGGTCATCGTCGTGCTGCCGGTCGTGCCGAGCTCGACCGTCGCCGAGGGCCGTTCCGGATACAGCCGCAGCCGCCCGGCCGGCAGGCCCAGATCGCGCCGCTCGGTGCCGGCGCTCGCGGCGACCGCTACCTGGACCTCGCCGTAGCCGGCGATCAGCGACGGGCCCGGCGTCGCGATCAGCGCGGCGGCGCCGGCCGGTGCGTGGATCGCGTAGTAGCCCGAACCGATCGACGGATCGGCGCTGGCGCGCGTCGTGACCGGCGCACCGCCGTCGACGCGCACCTGCGCGCCGTCGAGCGGCAGCGCGGTGTTGGCATCGCGGACCTGGCCGACGATCAGCGCACCGTTCGCCGGTGCCGTGCAGCCGGTGCGGATCGCGACGTCGTCGATCGCCCAGCCGGGGCCGAGCAGATCCCACTTGTCGTTGCCGAGGTCGTCGGCGTGGAAGCGGATCAGCACCGACGGGCCGATCACCGGCGTCAGATCGACCGCCTCGTCGGTCCAGCCGGCGACGAACGTGGTCGACGTCGGCACGCCCAGGCGCACCCAGGTCGCGCCGCCGTCGGTGCTGGCTTGCACGCGCGCCGGCTCGCCGGAACTGAAACCGTCCGGCACGTAGGTGTGGAAGCTGCGATAGCGCAGCGCGGGCCGGTCCAGGCCGCTGAGGTTCATCGCCGGCATGACCAGGTAATCGAAGCGCGCGTCGTTGGCCCAGCCGGTATCGGGTCCGAGCTCGTCGTTGTTGACCGCGAAGCGGCCGTGCTCGGGAATCGCGAAGTAGTTGCTCGAATACTCGCCGGCGGTGCCGAACAGCCAGCCGATGCCCTGACTGCTGCGCGTCCAGCCCGGCGGCAGCGCGCCGGACTCGAAGTTCTCGCTGAAGCTCGTGCCCGAATAGGCATAGCCGGGCACCGCGCAGCGCGCCGCGTCGGCCTCCAGCGTCAGGTCCTCGGCGCGGCTGACGGTGAGCGGGCCGAGCTCGCGCGATGTCGGACGATAGCCGGCGATGGCAGGCTCGACATCGAAGCGATAGCTCGCGCCCTCGGCCAGCTGCAGCGAATAGCGGCCGCTGGACGGATCGGTCCAGATCGGTGCGAGCGGTGCGCCGACCACGGTGATGCGCGCGTGCAGCGGCCAGCCGGTCGCCGCGTCGGTGACGATGCCCGAGACCTTGTGGCTCGGTGCCGCCGGCAGCACGACGTCGAGCCGTGCCTGCTGGCCGGCCGTGACGACGATGCCCGACTCGGTATACGGCAGATAGCCGTAGGCCGACACGCGCAGGCCATAGGTCGCGCCGGCGGCCGGCAGCCGGCGCACGTACTGGCCGCTGCCGTCGGTGGTGGTCTGGTGCACCGGCTGCGCGCCGGCGTCGAGGAACGTCACGATCGCACCGGCGACCGGCCGGCCGGACGCATCGCTGACGCGGCCGCCGACCGAACCGGTCGGGCCGCAGATGCCGGCCGCGGCGTCGACCGCCGCTGCCGCGTCGATCTCGCCCCAGCCGGTCGCGTAGTTCGGCACGTTGCCCGGACCCGGCGACGGCGTGCCGCCGGTCGCGTACGGGATCGGGCGTGCGGTCTGCATGATCAGGCCGCCGAGCGTCGCGTAGTCGCCGGCCAGGCACGGCGCCGCGTCGATCATCAACGCGACCAGACCGGTCACGTGCGGGGTCGACATCGAGGTGCCGGTCATCGTGCCGTAGGCGTGCGTATCGTCGATCAGTGCCGAGCGGATCTCGACGCCCGGCGCGACGACCTGCGGCTTGAGCTGCGCAAAGCCGCGCGGATCGGGATGCAGCGGCAGGCCGGGGCTCGGATCGGCGGTCGGTCCCCACAGCGAGTGGGGCGCGTACGCGCCGTCGTGATTGCCGGTCGAGCCGATCGCGAAGGTGGTGCCGAGCGAGGCCGGACTGGAGATGCTCGACAGGCCCGGCGGTTCGGGCAGGCCGCAGCTGAACGTGTTGCCGGCCGCGAACGCGGGGAAGATGCCGGCCGCGACCCAGGCATCGATCATGTCGGCATAGAACGGTGTGGCCGTGCCGTCGCAATTGCCTTCGGACCAGGAATTGTTGACGACCTGGGGCCGCTTGTCCGGATCGGCGCCACTGCCGTCGCGGCGATGCGGCGCCAGCATGAACTGGCCGCAGCGCAGCAGCATCAGGGCCGGATCGGCCTCCATCGGGAAACCGTCGCAGGCGATCCACTGCGCGTCCGGCGCCATGCCGATGCGCTGGCGCCCACTGGCGCTGCGGCTGTCGCCGAGGATCGTGCCGAGCACGTGCGTGCCGTGCTGCTCGATGCCGGCATACGGCTCGGGCATGACGCCGAGCCAGTTGTAGTCGTGGTCGAAGCTGCCGTTGCCGCGATTGCCGCGTACTGCGACACCAGCGCCTCGTGCTGCAGGAAGACGCCGGTGTCGATCAGACCGACCGTCACGCCGGCGCCGGTCGTGCCCTGCGCCCAGACCCGGTCGGCCCCGACCTGGCTGATGTTCTCGCCGACCGCATCGGCGCCGCGCGGCGCAACCGGCAGCGCCGGCGCGACCGGCTCGACCAGCCGCGTCGTCGGCAGCGCGCGGATGCGCTTGACCTGCGGACTGGCCGCGGCGGCCTGCAGCGCGGCGATGTCGCCGTCGCGCACGACGATCGCGTTCTTGATCCAGAACGATTCGGCCGTCGCGCCGCGCGAGCGCAGCGTCGAACGCAGCGGCGCCTGCGCGCGCTCGGCGGCGGCGCGCAGCTGTTCGTAGACGTAGCGGCCGCGCTGCTGCCAGTCCATGCCGGCCGCTGCGGACAGGTCCGCCTGTTCCTTGAATTCGATGACGAAGCTGCGCGGCGTGCCGCCCTGCAGGCCGCGCAGGAGGGCCTGGTCGATCTCGGCGCCGCTGCCGTCGATGGCCGGTCCCGGCCGCTGCGGACGGACGATCACGCCGGCCTCGGCCGGCCCGCCGAGCGCCGGCGAGGCGACGCCGCCGACGGCCGCCGCGATCGCGGTCAGCGCGGCGATGCCGAGCGCGCGCCAGGAGATGCCCGTGCCGCGCCGGCCGGGCTTGCTGCTGTTGTTCATGGAGGGTCCTCGCCAGGGCCACGACGGCCCCGATTGCGGTCCCGACGGTGCCACGGGCCGCCGACGCCCACATTCGACCGTGCTTCGTGCGGCCTTACCTGTCCCTTACGTCATGACCGGTCAGGCATCTGACGCACCCTGACCGCGCGCGACCGGCGCCTGCAGCAGCGCCTCGGGCACGCGCCGCTCGCCGGCCAGGGACCGCGCCCGCGCCAGCGCATTGCGCCAGCCGGCGAGGTTGCCGAGCGCATGCTGGAGCCTGAGTTGCAGCAGGGCCGCGTCGTAGTCGCGCTCGGCCCAGCCGGCGGTGCGGCCGGCGATCACGCCGGCCCGCGCGAAGTCGCGGCGGTCGATCAGCCACGGCAGATAGGCCTGGGCGATCTCGACCAGTTCGGACGGCACGCGCCGCTCCTCGGCCAGCGTCAGCGCGTGTTCGTAGGCGGCGCGCGCGTCTTCGTCGGCGGCCAGCGCGGCCTCGGCCAAAGCCAGCTGAATGCCGATGCCGCCGTCGCGGCGGTCGGACGCCCAGCGGCGCAGCCCGTCGAGCGAGGCGGCCGCCTCGCTCGACGCAGACGCCTGCCGCTGCGCGAGCGTCAGGATGCGCCAGGTGCGCGCATAGTCGAGCGGACCCTCGTTCCACCAGTCGGCCTCGAGCGCGCGCCGCGCGGCGGCGACGGCCGCGACCGCGTCGCCGTCGGCCCAGGCCGCGCGTGCCGCGACCGCCGCGGCCAGCGCCGCCATGACGGTGTCGCCGGCCGCATCGGCGTCGGTGCCCAGGCTGTCGCTCAGCGCGCGGCCGGCCTGCAGCCGCCCGTTCGCGTTGTAGACCAGGATCCGCACCAGGCTGGCATACCTGCGCAATGCCGCGGACGGCTCGTTCTGGATCAGCTCGCGCAGACGCTCGTCGCCGGCCAGTGCCGAGCCCGGATCGAGCAGCTCCAGCCGCGCGCGCGCCAGTGCGACGCGCGCGTAGAGCTCGTTGGTGAAGTCGCCGAACGCGGTCAGCCGGTCGGCGGCCGTGGTCAGCACCGGCAGCGCCTCGGCGTAGCGGTTGCGGCGCGCGTCGAGGATGCCGATGTTGACGTCGACGCGGGTCAGGCCGAAGCGGTCGCCGACGCTCTCGAGCACGATGCGCGCTCGCGCGAAATCCTCCATCGCCGCGTCGAACCGGCCCTGCGTGCTGCGCGCGATCGCGCGGCCGGTCAGCGCGCGGCCGAGTTCGGCCGTCGGCGGCTGCCCGGCCAGCAGCTCGATCGCCTGGTCGGACAGCGTCTCGACCTCGGCCGGCTGGTCGCGGCGCAGATGGACGTTGCCGAGACCCGAAAGCACGCGGGCGCGCAGCAGCGGCGCGTCGGCGGCCGAGACCGCGTCGAGCAGGCTGCGATAGCCGGCCGCCGCGGCGTCGAGGTCGCCGTCGCGGAAATCGACCGAGGCGCGCCGGAAGCGCACTTCCGGCACCGTCCGCTGCTCGGCGTCGAGGCCGTCGAGCAGCCGCCGCGCCAGCGCGGTCTGGTCGGCCAGCAGGGCCGCATCGACCTGGCGCAGCAAGAGCGACAGCGCCGGATCGGCCGGCAGCGGATCGTCGCTGCCGAGCGACCAGCCGAGCGCCTGCTCGAGCTGGTCGGAGGCCAGCCGTGCCGCGTCGAGCACGTCGCTGGCCTGACCCTCGACGAGAATCGGCGACTCGGTGCCGAGGATCGTCCGCAGCGCGACGCGCCAGCGCCCTTCGGCGAGCGTCGCCTCGCCGGCGATCAGCAGCGAAGCGCCGGCGGCACGGCCGAGGTCGGCGGTCGCGGGACTACCGCGCGTCCACGGCCCGCGGTCGCGCGTCAGCGCGACGACGTTGTCGCTCGGCAGAACCGGCCGGCCGGTCAGCCGCAGGCGTTCGGCGACCAGGTCCATGACGCCGAGCCGCACCCAGCCGAATGCCCCTTCGGCCTTGACCTCGACCGGCAGGACCAGCGCGGCGGTCGCCTCCGGCATCGCCGCCGCCGGCGGCGGTGCCGGCACCGGGCGCCAGAGCAGTGCGGCAGCGCCGGCAGCGATCGCGACGGCGATGCCGGCCGCCCACAGCCACGGCGCGCCGCGCCGGCGACGCACGGGCGGTTGCACGGTCGCGCGGGCCGGCTCGGACGGCGCCGGCGCAGGCGTGTCGACCGGTTCGGATAGCGCGGCGGACCCGGCCGCCGCCGGCAGCGGCGCGACGCCCGCCGGCGCGCTCGTCTGCTCGGTCGGCGCGACCCAGCTGAAACCGAAGCGCGGCATCGTCAGGATGTAGCGGCGCTGCTCGCCGGTATCGCCCAGCGCACGGCGCGCGCGCAGCATGACCTGATCGAGCAGGTTGTCGGTGACGTCGGCCTTGCCCCAGACCGCGGCGATCAGCTCGTCGCGACCGACCGCGCGCGCGCGGTGCTCGACGAGGTAGGCGATGCAGTCGAACACCTTCGGCGGAATCACCAGGCGCTCGCCGCCCTGCCACAGCTCGCGCCGCGCGGCGTCGAGCCGGAAATCGCCGAATTGGAAGACTGGTGTACTCATCGACCCCGACGCCGGCGCCGGACCGATGCCCGGCGCGCACTTGCCTTCATCCCCCTGGCACCACCAGCAGCAGGATCGCGCCGAACACGATCCGGTAGATCGCGAACGGCCGATAGCTGTGACTGCCGATGTAGCCGATCAGCCATTTGACGGCGATGAAGCCGGTGATCGTCGCGCTGACGAACGCGATGCCGAGCAGGCCCCAGTCCTCCTGACCCGGGCCCTCGGCGAGTTTCTTGAGGATCTGGTAGCCGCTGGCCGCGTACATCGTCGGGATGCCGACCAGGAACGCGAACTCGGTCGCCGCCGGCCGGCTGTTGGTGCCGGCCAGCATCGCCGTGAAGATCGTCGCGGCCGAGCGCGAGGTGCCCGGAAAGATCGCCGCGACGATCTGCGCGAGGCCGACCAGGATCGCCACCTTCCAGGTGATCGTCGTACTCGGCGGCCGCGTCGCGGTCACGCGTTCGGCGGCCAGGATCCAGAAGCCGCCGAGAATCAGCGCGATCGCGATCGGCATGACGCGGTCGGGCAGGGTGAACCCCAGCCGCGTCACGACGAAGCCGAGCACGGCAGTGATCGCGAACGCCGCCGCGAGCTTGGCGAGGTAGTCGCGATGGGCCGGCTCGCGCCAGCCGGTCGCCAGCTGCCACAGCCGCCGCCGGTAGATCAGCGTGACGGCCAGGATCGCCCCGGCCTGGATCACGATGTTGAACGTGTCCGACCGCGCGCCCAGCCAGTGCTGCGCGATCAGCAGATGGCCGGTGCTCGAGATCGGCAGGAATTCGGTGATGCCTTCGACGATACCGAGCACGATGGCATCGAGCAGATCGGACATGGGCGCGCATCGCGGCGGAGGGGTCGGCAAGCATAGGCGAGAACCCCGCCCGGCCATACATCGATGCGATAATCGGCCGCCCTCGCAGCCTTGCACGATGCAGGTGCGCAAGCAGGCGTGATTTGCACCATTGAGGTGCGTGTCTCTCGTGTTCTTAACGCGAAGCTCGCACAAGCCCCTGATCGACCGGCTCCTCGCCCCCTTGGCATGCATCCTGCTGCGGGGCAGCAACCGATTACCCACCGAGGTTTTACATGTCCGCCCAGAACGTGCTCAAGCTGATCAAGGACAACGACGTCGAGTTCGTCGACCTGCGCTTCGCCGACATGCTCGGCAAGCAGCACCACGTGACCTTTCCCGCGCACTCGATCGACGAATCGCTGTTCGAGGAAGGCCGCATGTTCGACGGCTCCTCGATCGCCGGCTGGAAGGGCATCAACGAGTCGGACATGGTGCTGATGCCCGACGCATCGACCGCCATACTCGACCCGTTCGCCGGCGACCCGACCCTGATCCTGACCTGCGACATCCTCGAGCCGAGCACGATGCAGGCCTACTCGCGCGATCCGCGCTCGCTGGCCAAGCGCGCCGAGGCGTACCTGAAGTCGACCGGCATCGCCGACACCGCGTTCTTCGGCCCGGAGCCGGAGTTCTTCATCTTCGACTCGGTGCGCTGGCAGAACGACATGGGCAAGACCTTCTTCGAGGTCAACTCCGAAGAGGCCGCCTGGTCGTCCAAGGACAAGTTCGACGGCGCCAACTCCGGCTACCGTCCGGGCGTCAAGGGCGGCTACTTCCCGGTGCCGCCGGTCGATTCGCTGCACGACCTGCGCAGCGAGATGTGCAAGGTGCTCGGCCAGATCGGCCAGACCGTCGAGGTGCACCACCACGAGGTCGCCACCGCCGGCCAGTGCGAGATCGGCGTCAAGTTCAATACGCTGGTCAGCAAGGCCGACGAGCTGCTCGCGCTGAAGTACGTCGTCAAGAACGTCGCGCATCGCAACGGCAAGACCGCGACCTTCATGCCCAAGCCGATCGTCGGCGACAACGGCTCGGGCATGCACGTGCACCAGTCGCTGGCCAAGGGCGGCACCAACCTGTTCGCCGGCGACGGCTACGGCGGCCTGTCGCAGCTGGCGCTGTGGTACATCGGCGGCATCTTCAAGCATGCGCGCGCGATCAACGCGTTCGCCAACAGCTCGACCAACAGCTACAAGCGGCTGGTGCCGGGCTTCGAGGCGCCGGTCATGCTGGCCTACTCGGCGCGCAACCGCTCGGCGAGCTGCCGCATTCCGTTCGTGCACAGCCCGAAGGCGCGCCGCATCGAGGTGCGCTTCCCCGATCCGGTCAACACCGGCTACCTGACGTTCACTGCGCTGCTGATGGCCGGCCTGGACGGCATCCTCAACAAGATCGATCCGGGCGCGCCGTCCGACAAGGACCTCTACGATCTGCCGCCGGAAGAGGAGAAGAACATCCCGCAGGTCTGCTCGAGCCTCGACCAGGCGCTCGAGGCGCTCGACAAGGACCGCGCGTTCCTGAAGGCCGGCGGCGTGTTCTCCGACGACTTCATCGACGGCTACATCGAGCTCAAGATGCAGGAGGTCACCAAGTTCCGCGCCTCCACGCATCCGCTCGAGTACCAGCTGTACTACGCGATCTGATCGCGTTCGGCCATGCGAGACCGGAACGGCCGCCTTCGGGCGGCCGTTTTCGTTTGGGTATAGGGCATGTGCGCGTGCATCGACTCGATGCGCGTGCGGAGACCATCACCACCGGGGGAGCACGTCCTGGCAGCGCTCGGCGGTGATCGTGCCGACAAGCGCGTCAGACGCTTGGCTCGTGCACATCCGGACGCACACACGCCGAGCGCGACCCTGGCGTCATCGCCACCGGCAGCAGCGCGAAGCCTCCTCGCCGGAAGTGCACGCGGCCTCAGTGGATGTCGAGCCGCCGGTACTGAATCGCCTCGGACAGGTGCGCAGCCTCGATGTTCGGATGCCCGGCCAGATCGGCGATCGTGCGCGCCAGACGCAGCACGCGATGGTAGGCACGCGCCGACAGACCCAGGCGTTCGACCGCGCGATCGAACAACGCACGTTCCGACGAGCCCAGCGCGCAGTCACGCTCGGCTTCGCGGTTGTCGAGCCAGGCGTTCGGCTTGCCGGCGCGGTCGATCTGGCGCTGCCGCGCGAGGCAGACGCGTGCGCGTACCGTCGCGCTGGATTCGCCGGCCTGCGCGGCATGCAGCTCGGCCAGCGGCACGCGTGGCATCTCGAGCTTGAGGTCGATGCGATCGAGCAGCGGACCGGAGATCTTCGCGCGGTAGCGCGCGATCTGCTCGGGCGTGCAGCGGCAGCGGCCCGACGGATCGCCGGCGTAGCCGCAGGGGCACGGATTCATCGCCGCGACGAACTGGAACCGGGCCGGGAACTCGGCCTGGCGCGCGGCGCGCGAGATCACGACGCGGCCCGACTCGATCGGCTCGCGCAGCACCTCCAGCACGTGACGATCGAACTCCGGCAGCTCGTCGAGAAACAGCACGCCGTGATGCGCCAGCGAGACCTCGCCCGGACGCGGGATCGAGCCGCCGCCGACCAGGGCCACGGCCGAGGCGGTGTGGTGCGGGCTGCGGAAGCCGCGCCGCTTCCACTGGCCGGCGTCCGATCCGATGCCGGCGACCGAGCGCACGGCGGCCAGTTCGAGCGCCTCGTCCTCCTCGAGCGGCGGCAGGATGCCGGGCAGGCGGCTCGCCAGCAGCGTCTTGCCGGTGCCCGGCGGGCCGATCAGCAGCAGGTTGTGCATGCCGGCGGCGGCCAGTTCGAGCGCGCGCCGCGCCTGCGGCTGGCCGCGCACGTCGGACAGATCGGGGCCGGTGGGTTCGGCATCGGCGCATGCTTCGCGCGCTTGGGCCTTGGGCAGCTCGGCCTGGCCGGCCAGATGCGCGCAGACCGCGAGCAGGCTGTCAGCAGTGCGCACGTCGGCATCGCGGACCAGGGCGGCTTCGGCGGCATTGCCGCTCGGCACGACGACACGGCGGCCGCTGCGCGTCGCGCGCACGATCGCCGGCAAGGCGCCGCGCACCGGCCGCAGTTCGCCCGACAGCGCAAGCTCGCCGATGAACTCGTGGTCGGCCAGCGCGGCCGCCGGCAGGCAGCCGTTGGCGGCGAGGATGCCGAGCGCGATCGGCAGGTCGAAGCGCCCGCCGTCCTTGGGCAGATCGGCCGGCGCCAGATTGACCGTGATGCGCCGAGCCGGGTAGTCGAACCGCGCGGTCAGGATCGCCGCGCGCACGCGGTCGCGCGCTTCCTTCACGGCCGTTTCGGGCAGGCCGACGATCGAGGTGCCCGGCAGGCCGCCGGACAGATGGACTTCGCAGGTGACCAGCGGCGCGGCGACGCCATCCTGGGCACGGCTGTAGACGCGGGCGAGACTCATCGGCTGCATCCTGCAAAAAAAGCCCGCCATCCCGACTGGGGTGAGCGTTGCGGGACGACGGGCTTCCCGGGAATCGTGCCCGTCCGCGGACCGGCCGTGCCGGTGAGCCGGGCGCTCGACCAGCCTGCGGCGTACGCGCCGAGGCGGGTCGATTCAAGTCCTTTTCAGCGGCGCTGAGGCCGCGGTCAGTGCCGGGCGGTCTGTCCGGGCGCCAGCAGCGCCGCCTCGAGCGTCGCGACCTGGCGCTCGAGCGCCTCGAGCTTCTCGCGCGTGCGCAGCAGCACGCAGCGCTGGACGTCGAACTCCTCGCGTGTGACCAGATCGAGCTGGCGCAGGCCGCCGGCCAGCACGGCGCGGAAGTTGGACGTGAGATCTTCGCGGGCTTCGCGCAGGCCCGGCGGAACCAGGTCGGCCAGGCGCGAGGCGAGCTCGTCGATGGAGCGGATGACAGTCATGGATACACCCCGTACTAGAATCGTCTGCCGGCTTGGAGGGCTCGGAGGCCGCCGGTCTTCGTGACGGTGACACAAGTATGCGCCTGCCGGCTCATTCCCTGAACCGGCAGGCGCAGCCTCCCTGCGTGCATCCTGCAATGCCTCCCTGCTCCCCGCGCTCCCGACTCCCTGTGGCTAGCGCGGCGCTCCGTGTTGATGAACAGTCTAAGGATCCGACTCGATCCTGCCATCGGCAGAATTCGGAAGATCGTGTAAGAAATTTCTTACACGGCGCTGACCGGCTGGGGCCGCCATGCGGCGCGCAAGAGGGCTTCCGGATATCATCGCGGCGGTCTGCGGCAGCGGCGGCCAGGGTCCGCGCCGCCCCCGAACCGGTCCGGAGAGTGTCCGATGAAAATGGTCATGGCGGTCGTGAAGCCGTTCAAGCTCGACGACGTGCGCGAGGCGCTGGCCGAGGTCGGCATCCAGGGGATCACGGTGACCGAGGTCAAGGGTTTCGGTCGCCAGAAGGGCCACACCGAGCTCTACCGCGGCGCCGAGTACGTCGTCGATTTCCTGCCGAAGGTCAAGATCGAGATCGCGGTATCCGACGATGCCGTGGACCGCGTCGTCGAGACGATCATCCAGGCGGCCCACACCGGCAAGATCGGCGACGGCAAGATCTTCGTCTATCCGCTCGAGCGCATCGTGCGGATCCGCACCGGTGACCTGGACGCCGATGCGCTGTGACGCGGGCCGCGCCGCGCTGAGCATCCGGCGCTCGGGAACGCTGCAATGATCTACCGCCGCCTCGGCGATTCGGGCCTGCAGCTGTCGGCGCTGTCGCTGGGGACCTGGCTGACGTTCGGCGAGCAGGTCGACCGGCGCGCCGCACGCGAGCTGGTCGCGACCGCGCTCGACCACGGCATCAACTTCTTCGACGGTGCCGAGAACTACGCACACGGCGAGGCCGAGCGATTGCTCGGCGACGTGCTGGCCGACCTGCGGCCGCCGCGCGACGCCTGGTGCGTATCGAGCAAGGCGCGCTTCGGCGCCGTGCCCGATCCGGCACCGACCCAGCAGGGTCTGTCGCGCAAGCATCTGACCGAGGCCTGCCAACAGGCGCTGCGCCGGCTGCGCGTGGACTATCTCGACCTGTTCTTCTGCCATCGCCCGGACCCGGCCACGCCGCTCGAGGAGACGGTGGCGGCGATGGATGCGCTGATCCGCCAGGGCAAGGTGCTGTACTGGGGCACCAGCGAATGGCCGGCCGAGGCGATCCGCGAGGCGCACCGGATCGCGCGGCTGCATCACCTGCAGCCGCCGCGGACCGAGCAGCCGCAGTACAACCTGCTGAACCGGCGGCGCTTCGAGACCGAGTACGCACCGCTGCGCCGCGAGCTCGGCCTCGGCACCACGATCTGGTCGCCGCTGGCCTCGGGACTGCTGACCGGCAAATACGCAGCCGGCGCGATACCGGCCGACTCGAGGGCCGGCGAGCCCGCCAATGCCTGGCTGGCCGAGCGCGCGGCCGATCCGCAGCGCCGTGCGCAGATCGTCGCACTGACCGCGATCGCCGACGCACTCGGCGTCAGTCTCGCGCAGCTGGCGATTGCCTGGTGCCTGAGCCACCCGGCGGTCTCGACGGTGATCCTCGGCGCGCGCCGCCGCGAGCAGCTCGAGCAGAACCTGGGCGCGATCGCGCTGCTGCCGCTGCTCGACCGCGACGTGCTCGGCCGGATCCGCCGCGCGGTCCAGGTGCCGCTGCTGACCCGCCTGCGCAAGCGCCTGGCGCGCTGACCGTATCGCCGCTCCCGACGCGCGATCGTCCGCGCGCGAATCGATGAGCCCAAAACGAAAACGGCCTCTCCCGAAGGAGAGGCCGCTTCCAACCCGGACAGGCGGACCGGGTGCAGGGCTCGGACGTGGTCTTTTAGTTGTTGATGTCCACGTCCTTGGTTTCACGCAGGAACAGCGTACCGACGATGAACGTGAACACCGCGATCACGATCGGGTACCAGAGACCCGCGTAGATGTTGCCGGTCAGCAGCACCAGCGCGAACGCGGTCGTCGGCAGGAAGCCGCCGAACCAGCCGTTGCCGATGTGATACGGCAGCGACATCGAGGTGTAGCGGATGCGCGTCGGGAACAGCTCGACCAGCCAGGCCGCGATCGGTCCGTAGACCATCGTCACGTACAGCACCAGGATCACCAGCAGCAACAGCACCATCGGCTTGTTCATCTGGCTGTTGTCGGCCTTGGCCGGATAGCCGGCGGCGTCGATCGCCGCGGTCACGTCGGCGGCCAGCTTGGTCTGCGCGGCCTTGGCTTCTTCCGGCGAGAGCTGACGCACGTCGACGCCCTGGATCACCGTACTGCCGATGCGCACGCTCGCGACCGAACCGGCCGGCGCGGCCTCGTTGGTGTAGTTGACGCTGCGGCCGTTCAGCAGGTTCTTGACGATGTCGCAGGAGCTCGTGAACTTCACGTGGCTCTTGAGCTCACCGGGCACGAACTGGAACGAGCAGTCCTTCGGATCGGCCACGACCACCGCCGGCGAGTTCTTCGCGGCCGCTTCCAGCGCCGGATTGGCGTAGTGGGTCAGGCCCTTGAAGATCGGGAAGTAGGTGATCGCCGCGAGCAGACAGCCCGCCATGATGATCGGCTTGCGGCCGATCTTGTCCGACAGCCAGCCGAAGAAGATGAAGCCGCCGGTCGCGATCGCCAGTGCGCGGCGATGAAGAGGTTGGCGGTGATCGCGTCGACCTTCAGCGTCTGGGTCAGGAAGAACAGCGCGTAGAACTGACCGGCGTACCACACCACGGCCTGGCCGGCGGTGGCGCCGAGCAGCGCGAGCAGCACGATCCTGCCGTTCTTCCAGTTGCCGAAGCTCTCGGTCAGCGGCGCCTTGGAGTGCTTGCCCTCGGCCTTCATCTGCTGGAACACCGGCGATTCGTTGAGCTTCATCCGGATCCAGACCGAGACCAGCAGCAGGATGAACGAGATCAGGAACGGCACGCGCCAGCCCCAGTCCTTGAACGCCTCCTCGCCGAGCAGCGTGCGGCAGCCCAGGATCACCAGCAGCGACAGGAACAGGCCGATCGTCGCGGTGGTCTGGATGAAGCTGGTGTACAGACCGCGCTTGCCGTTCGGCGCGTGCTCGGCCACGTAGGTGGCCGCACCGCCGTACTCGCCGCCGAGCGCCAGGCCCTGCAGACAGCGCAGCACGACCAGCAGGATCGGCGCGGCGATGCCGATCGTCGCGTAGGTGGGCAGTACGCCGACCAGGAAGGTCGAGATGCCCATGATCACGATCGTGACCAGGAACGTGTACTTGCGGCCGATCATGTCGCCGAGCCGGCCGAACACGATCGCGCCGAACGGGCGCACCGCGAAACCGGCGGCGAACGTCAGCAGCGCCATGATGAACGCGCTGCCGGACGGCAGGGACGAGAAGAAGTGGACGGCGATGATCGCCGCCAGCGAGCCGTACAGATAGAAGTCGTACCACTCGAAGATCGTGCCGAGACTCGAAGCGATGATGACTCGCTTGTGGCCTTCGGTGAGATTGGCGGTGTGCGGAACGGATGCCATCGCGTGTGCCCCCTTAGAATGAGTACTTCGTGGTGAACTGCAGGCGGGTCAGCCTGCCGTCCGTTCCGTTTTCGAGTTCGCGCTCGCCGACCATGAGCTCGGCACCGACGTCGACCTTCGGCATCGGCGAATAGAACACGTTGGCGCGCAGGCTCTGCACCATCTCGGTCGCGCCGCCGCCGGTCAGCGTGACCGGGTTGTCGTACTGGCTGCGCGCGTAGATCAGGTTGAAGCGCGTCTGCGGCGTGAACGCGTGGCGCCAGGCGACGAAGCCGGCCAGGCCGCCGATCGAATCGAGATTGCCGGCCGCGTCGATCGCGGTATCGCCGGTGATGCCCAGGCCGATGTAGCGGCTGAAGCCGTTGCCGGCGGTCAGCTGATAGCGCAGGTCGTCGTGCTTGCCGAGCACCCACTTGCCGCCGACGGTCACCGCGCCGGCGAAGGTACGGTCGTCCGCGGCCGCGGTCGAGCCGGAGGCCGGCCGATCCACCGCCAGATCGCGGATCAGGCCGCCGACGCCGAACGAGCCCCAGTCGCCCTTCCAGCCGTAGCGCAGCGTGAGATCCGGGAACGCGCCGCGGTCCGAGGCGAGCGTCGCGCCGCCGCCGTTGGGGATGATCAGCGTCTCGGGATTCTCGAGCGCGACCGAGAAGCCGCCGGTCGTGTAGCGGACCTGTGCCTGGCGCACGAAGATCACGCCGTCGGTCGGGCCGATGAAGTCGACCGCCTCGGGCAATGCGGCCACGTCCATGAAGTTGGACCAGGTCTGGCCGGCCAGCCACTTGTTCCAGTACGCGTAGGCGTGACGCAACGTGACGCCGTAGGTGTTGGTCGCGTTCTGGTTGCCGAGCGAATTGCCGAAGAAGTCCATCTCGACGAACGCACCGCCCTTGTCGCCGTTCTCGCTGACGGTGTCGACGCCGAGGCCGAAGCGCGAGAACTTCGCATGGGCGTCGTAATCGATGTCCGAGGCCGATCCGCCGACCGGCGTCTGGCTCGGCACGTACAGCGCACGGCCCACCGCGCCGTCGGCGAGCTGGCCGTCATGCGCCTTGGTGGCCATGAAATCGGCCTTGATGAAGCCGCCGTAGCGGAACGTGGTGCCGGCCGGCGAGCCGGGCGTGATCGAGACGGCCTGGATCGGCAGCTTGCCGGCCGGCAGCGCCGGAGCGGCGGCCTGAGCCGGCGCGGCCACCGGTGCGGTGCGCTGGGATTTCAGCTCGGAAAGGACCTCGGCGAGCTGCTGCTCGAGTTGGCTGACGCGCGCCTCGAGCGCCGCCTCGCGCGCCTCGTCGGCCACGGCCAGTCCCGGCAGGCCCAATACGCAGGCCAGCGCCAACGCGGTTTTGCGCAACGAGATTCCGCTGCGTGCGTGCATGACATCCCCTCCCCGACATGTGGTTGTCCGGCCAGCATGCGCAGGTCCGGCGGGACCGGCCTATTCGCCGATGGTCGAATCTGCGACCAAAGTCGTAGGGCGAAACCGCGCCGCCGTGCGGCATGGCACCATCGGAGGCTCTTCGCCACCGCCGCATCCCAGGGAGGCCGCCATGACCAAGCTCCATCCCGTTCCCGAGGCCTTTGCCGCGCACGCGCGCTTCGACAAGGCCGGATATCAGCGCGACTACGCCGAGTCGATCGCCGATCCGGAGGGCTACTGGGACCGGATCGGCCGGCGTCTGGACTGGATCAAGCCGTACACGAAGATCAGGGACGTCTCCTTCGACGCCAGCGACCTGCACATCCGCTGGTACGAGGACGGCGAGCTCAACGTCTCGGCCAACTGCCTGGACCGCCACCTGGCCACGCGCGGCGACAAGACCGCGATCATCTGGGAGGGCGACGATCCGGCCGAGTCGCGCCGCGTCAGCTATCGCGAGCTGCATGCCGAGGTCTGCAAGGCCGCCAATCTGCTGACCCAGCTCGGCGTCAGGAAGGGCGACCGCGTCGCGATCTATCTGCCGATGATTCCCGAGGCCGCCGTCGCGATGCTGGCGTGCACGCGTATCGGCGCGGTCCACACGATCGTCTTCGCCGGCTTCTCGCCGGACTCGCTGGCCAGCCGCATCGCCGACAGCCGCTGCAAGCTGGTCATCACCGCCGACGAGGGCCTGCGCGGCAAGAAGAAGGTGCCGCTCAAGGCCAATGTCGACGAGGCGCTCAAGCGACCCAATACCAACAGCGTGGAGACCGTGCTGGTGGTGCGCCGCACCGGCGGCGCGGTCGACATGCAGGTGCCGCGCGACCGCTGGTGGCACGCGCTGATCGCCGATCAGCCGGCCGCGCACGAGCCGGTCGCCTGCGAGGCCGAGCATCCGCTGTTCATCCTCTACACGTCCGGTTCCACCGGTACGCCCAAGGGCGTGCTGCACACGACCGGCGGCTATCTGGTCTACGCGAGCTTCACGCACGAAAGCGTGTTCGATCTGCGCGAGGACGACGTCTACTGGTGCACCGCCGACATCGGCTGGGTCACCGGTCACAGCTATCTGGTCTACGGTCCGCTCACCAACGGCGCGACCACGGTCATGTTCGAGGGCGTGCCGAACTTCCCGGATTCCTCACGCTTCTGGCAGGTCGTCGACAAGCACCAGGTCACGCTGTTCTACACGGCGCCGACCGCGATCCGCGCGCTGATGCGCGAAGGCGAGGACCTGGTCCGCAAGACCTCGCGCGCGTCGCTGCGCCTGCTCGGCTCGGTCGGCGAGCCGATCAATCCGGAGGCCTGGGAGTGGTACTACCGCGTCGTCGGTGACGGCCGCTGCCCGATCGTCGACACCTGGTGGCAGACCGAGACCGGCGGCATCCTGATCACGCCGCTGCCGGGCGCGACCGATCTGAAGCCCGGCTCGGCGACGCTGCCGTTCTTCGGCGTCAAGCCGCAGATCGTCGACGCCAACGGCGCCGTGCTCGAGGGCGCAGCCGAAGGCAATCTGGTGCTGACCGACTCGTGGCCGGGCCAGATGCGCACGGTCTACGGCGACCACCAGCGCTTCATCGACACCTACTTCCGCACCTATCCGGGCACCTATTTCACCGGCGACGGCGCGCGCCGCGACGAGGACGGCTACTACTGGATCACCGGCCGCGTCGACGACGTGATCAACGTCTCGGGCCATCGCCTCGGCACGGCCGAGGTCGAGAGCGCGCTGGTCGCGCATCCGGACGTCGCCGAGGCGGCGGTCGTGGGCTGTCCGCACGACATCAAGGGACAGGGCATCTATGCCTACGTGACGCTCAAGACCGGCATCGAGCCGACCGAGGCGCTGCGCAAGGACCTGGTGGCCTGGGTGCGCAAGGAGATCGGCCCGATCGCGACGCCGGACCATCTGCAGTGGGCGCCGGGTCTGCCGAAGACGCGCTCGGGCAAGATCATGCGGCGCATCCTGCGCAAGATCGCCGAGAACCAGCCCGAAGCGCTCGGCGACACCTCGACGCTGGCCGATCCGTCGGTCGTGTCGAATCTCGTCAACGAGCGGCTGATCCGCTGAACGATCGCTCGCCCGCGGATACCGCGCGGAACGCGATTTCCATGCGCAGGCCTCGGTATCGGCCCATGATGCGCGCTACCGTCGACGCGCTCGTGCCCTCCGCACGGGCGCTCGTCCTTCCGGCCACGGCCCGACCATGCGCGAAGTCCTGATCGCCGACGACCATCCGCTGTTCCGCGACGCGCTCAAGCGCGCGGTGCTCAAGGCGCTGCCGGACGCGGTGCTGCGCGAGGCCGACAGCGTGCCGGCGCTGCAGACGCTGATCGATCAGTATCCGGACGCCGACCTGCTGCTGCTCGACCTGCACATGCCCGGCGCCAGCGGCTTCTCGACGCTGGCCCACGTGCGCGGCCAGTATCCGGGCCTGCCGATCATCGTCGTGTCGGCGCACGAGGAAAGCCAGGTCATGGCGCGCGCGATCGCGCACGGCGCGTCGGGCTACATTCCCAAGTCGGTGCCGGTCGAGACGATCGTCGGCGCGGTGCAGGCCGTGCTCGGCGGCGACGTCTGGCTGCCGCCCGGCAGCGTCGGCTCCGAGAAATCGCTGCCGCCCGGCGAGGCCGACGCCGCGCCCGCGTCGCCGACCTGACGCCGCAGCAGTTCCGCGTGCTGACGATGATCGCCGAAGGCCTGCTCAACAAGCAGATCGCCTACGACCTCGGCGTCTCGGAGGCCACGGTGAAGGCGCACATGACCGCGATCATGCGCAAGCTCGGCGTATCCAACCGCACCCAGGTCGCACTGCTGGCCAATCATCTGGCGCTGGAGCGCGACGTGCTGCCGGGGCACGACGCGCATACCTCTTCCTGATCGAAAGCCGACCGGCTATCGCTCCGCCTTGAACATCAGATCGATCAGGTACTCACCGTTGAGTCCCTTCTGACGATTGACCTCGCGCCACTCGTGCATGATCTCCTGCACGGACGTGCACCGGACGACCCGGCCCTCCAGGTGCAGGACGGTAATGGCATCGGTGTGCGCGAACAGCAGTTCGAGGTAGCGCTCCGCCTCCACGTGCGAGTGGTTGCGGATTGCCACCGGATTGAGCTCGCTGAAGACCATCGGACGATGCCGGCTCACGAGGTTCGCGATGCCCGGCCACGCCATCGGCTCGTGGCCTTCGATGTCGATCTTGAGCACGTCGATGCGATCGAGATAGGCGAGCACCTCGTCGAGACGCAGCGTAGGAACGAACGCATCGGCGACCGACGCGGCAGCATGCACATCAACGATGCCATTGGACGAATCCGAATGGCGCAGGATCGGCACCACGCGTGGACGATCCGACGCGGCAACCGGAAGAATCGTCACGTTGTCGAAACCGTTACCGACGACGCCTGCACAGATCGACCGCACGTTCTTCGAGACAGGCTCGACCGATACGACGCGCCCCGTATGACCTACCGCCTTGGCTGCCGTCAGCGAGAACGTGCCGATGTTGGCACCCACGTCCAGAACGACGAAACCGGGCTTCAGGCAATCCAGAAAACGTGGCAGAACATGCGGCTCGTAGGAGCCGCTGCTGATAATGTTTCCACCTATCAAATCATCGCCTATCCAAGGATAGAGCTTGATGCCGTTGAAATCGATTTCCCTGAGTTCGGCTGACTCCCGATTCTTGTTTTTATATTCTTCCGAATTCAGGAGAAAATGCGCGATTCCAGGAGGATCAATATTCGAGCTAAGAACGCTGTTCTTGTAATGCTCGAATCCACCCTGATCCGGCTCACGACCCAGGAGCAGCCGATAAGCGTACCGCACATCGTCCGGGCCCGCTGTCAATTTTGTCACAGATGATGTCTCCGCGAAGAGAGAAAATATTTCGTCGCGCGAAGCAAACGCTTCACGGGGCGTGCAAGCGAATGACAACTCACTTATGAAGGGGACCACATGGATACCAGTCTATCATTTCACGACGAACAACTGGCCGAGCGGGCCAAGCGACGAAGCTTCATGCGGGGTCTGATGGCGGCCGGCCTGGGCGGTGCCTTGGCAGCCCAAACCTCCAGCGCAGAGGCTGCTTGCCTGTCGGTTTCAGCTCCGCTGCCCTTCATCAACGTGAAAAGCTTCGGGGCAGTCGGAACTGGTGCTACGGACGACACGAATGCTTTCCAGTGCGCGGTCAACGCCGCTGCAGCAGCGGGTGGTGGCGTCATTCTCGTACCTGCCGGAAATTATTTGATCGCCGGCACCATACTCATCAACTCTCATGGCATAACCATACAAGGCATGGGCAGCCATGCAAGCGTATTGCTCGTACCTGCGTCGACAACCGTCGACACAATTCGGTTCACCTATTCGTTGAGTGGAGCAGTCAAGAATCTGACCATCAACTCGGCTGGAGCGCCGGCCACTGCAGGGCGGGCGATTCATTGCTACTATTCGGACGTTCTGATAGAGAATCTTTGGATAAAGGATCAGTTCGTTTCCATCGAGATAAATGGAAAAGGAGGTCGCGTCACCATTCTCGGCGGCTACTATAATCCCGCGCCGCTCGGAACGGCGGTCCTCGTAGGCGGCGACCCGTCATTGCTTCCCGCTCCGGGTGAGGTTCACATCATCAACTTGGTCGTAGATCCCGGAGACGTGACGCCACAACCGGCCTACGGCTTACGCTTACGGTCCACGGAAGGCATATGGGTAACGGATTGTGATTTCATTCGCTGTAATGTTGGGCTGCAGATCGATCCGCCATCCGGGCGTCACGTCGTTCACGGTTTCTTTTC
The DNA here is from genome assembly GCA_024707225.1 of Dokdonella sp. Taxonomy (GTDB): domain Bacteria; phylum Pseudomonadota; class Gammaproteobacteria; order Xanthomonadales; family Rhodanobacteraceae; genus Dokdonella. The sequence continues at coordinate 35,339 of JANQAE010000002.1, forward strand.
CGGCACCGCCTGGGACACTTCAGCGACTCGCTGCATCGTCATCCAACCTCATTCTGGAGCGGTAGTGTTTGGTATGCATTTCAGCAACTGCTGGAGCGCTACGTCAACGTACGACAATTGCGCCATTGGAGGTGATGTCAACGGGGTCCAGTTCACTGGGCATCGATTCCTGAATTCCCCTCAGGGCAATGGCCTCTGGGTCACAGGGCCACTCGCAAAAAATATCAATGTCGACGCCTCGGTTGCGTCCGGAATTGCAGTCGGAACGGGCTTCGCCTTTGTTGGCAACGCGACGAATTTCGCTGTTCGCAATTGCACGACCGCAGTGCATGGATCACATGCTGTTGGCGCTATCCTTCCGCCGAATCGCTACGGAGTGCAGGTCACTGCCGGCTGCTCGAACTATATCATCGCCAACAATTTCCTGAAGGAAAACACGCTTGCGTCAATCATCGATAGTGGAAGCGCGCCAAAGGTCGTGGCCAATAACCTGACTTAGGCATCCGATTTCTGAAAGATGAAAGTGTTGGATCTTTCACGCAGAATGCCGGTGCAGCCGTCCTCGACGACTGACACCGGCACAGCGTCGGCCTCCGTGAAGATGCGGAAGATGCGACTCTGCGGATAGACATGCATTTCCATGCCCGGCTTGAGCTTTCCGTTGAGATAATCGGCAAGGCGGAAATCGTATCCGACCCGATAGGTGGGCACCTGGAAATAGGCAATTCCGCCCGGCCGCAGGATGCGCGCGAACGTCTTGATGATGCGCTCGATCACCGGCGGCGGATTGTGTTGCAGGACGATCAGCGAGTAGATGACGTCGACCTGGGGAAGCGCGTCGAGCTGATCGAGCGACTTGAGATGTAGCCAGTCGATTCCTTCGATTCCTTGGCGTCGGCCAGCGCACGCGCCTTGGCGAGATGGGCGGCCGAAATGTCCACGCCGGTGATGCGATCGAAATGCGGCGCGAGATGTCGCGTCACCCGCCCCAGGCCACAGCCGTACTCCAGGCAGGTCCGCTTTCCGGCCAGACTGAGGCCGACGCGCGCGAGTGTCTTCTGAAAGCGCTCGATCTCGGCCTTGCCGCTGGCGAAGAAGCGGTCGATTGCGACCTCCTCGGGCTGGCCGCGGTACTCGGGCGCGGTCAGAACCGACCAGAACGGCTGCTCCTCTCCGAACTGATGCCACGAGCGATGGATGTGTTCGAACAACCGCGCGAGCAGCTCCGGGCTTCCGTCGCTTTCGATGATGTTCGGCGGCTCGCCGCCGTGAAGCTGGAGACGTGCGGCAGGCGGCAACCGATCGTTGAACTCCGGACTCGAGAGGAAGTTGTTGCGAAGCTGCCCGAGGTCTCGGTTGCCTTCCATCTGTGATTCGACGACTGCGTCGCTTTCGGGCTCCCGGCCCAGCAAGAGTCGATAGGCCCATTCAACGGCCTCGCGCGACACTCCGCCTTCCATGACGTCCTTTCGGTGGGTGGCCGGTGTCAATCGGTCGACGAGCTTCTCGAACATGTACATCTCCTGAGACGGCGGCGTATGCCTGAACGGATCATCGAGTAGTCTGGACGGGTAGGCGGCCCGAAACCTATCACTTCCTCGTTTCGCTCGCTTCGACGCACCGTGCGATACGAAAGCGAGGCCGTACTACCAGCCGATCTGGACCGGCGGCCGCGTCAGCCCGCGCGACGCCGCAGGAAGTTCAGCAGGTCGATGCGCGTGATCAGGCCGAGGAAGCGCTCGCCGTCGACGACGATCGCGACGTGGCCCGCGTCGAACACCGGTACCAGGGACTGGATCGACTCGCGTACGTCGAGCATCTGCAGCTTGGTGACCATCGCGGTCGACACCGGATCACGGAAGCGGCCCTCGTCCTCGAGCACGTGCATCAGCACGTCCGACTCGTCGAGGATGCCGACGATGCGGTCCCCGTCCATGACCGGCAGCTGCGAGACGTCATAGAGCTTCATGCGGTTGTAGGCGACGATCAGCAGATCGCCGGGCGCGACCACGACGGTGTCGCGCTGCGCATACGGGCGCAGGATCAGGTCGCGCAGGTCGCCGTGCAGCGGACGCTCGATGAAGCCGTTGTCGAGCATCCAGTAGTCGTTGTACATCTTCGACAGGTACTTGTTGCCGGTGTCGCAGACCAGGGTCACGACGCGCTTATGTTCGGTCTGCTCGCGGCAATAGCGCAGCGCGCGCGGCGACCAGAGTGCCGGTCGAGGAGCCGCCGAGGATGCCTTCCTTGGCCAGCAGCTCGCGCGCGGTCAGGAAGCTCTCCTTGTCGGGGATCGCATAGGCCTTGGCGACGCGGCTGAAGTCGCTGATCGACGGCAGGAAGTCCTCGCCGATGCCTTCCACCATCCAGCTGGCGGACTTGGTCGAGAGCGTGCCTTCGTTGATGTACTGGGTCAGGATCGACCCGACCGGATCGGCCAGAATGAACTGCGTATCGGGCGAGGCCTGCGCGAAGTAGCGCGACAGGCCGGTCATCGTGCCCGACGATCCGCAGCCGAAGACGATCGCATCGACACGGCCGTCCATCTGCTCGAGGATTTCCGGGCCGGTGGTCTGCTCGTGCGCGAGCGGATTGTCGGGATTGCCGAACTGGTTGATGAAGTACGCGCCCGGCGTCTCGCGCGCGAGCCGTTCGGCGAGATCCTGGTAGTAGTCCGGATGGCCCTTGGCGACGTCCGAGCGGGTCAGCACGACCTCGGCGCCCATCGCCTTCAGATTGAAGATCTTCTCCCGGCTCATCTTGTCCGGCACGACCAGGATCAGCTTGTAGCCCTTCTGCTGGGCGACCAGGGCCAGCCCTATGCCGGTATTGCCGGCGGTGCCCTCGACCAGCGTGTCGCCCGGACGGATGCGTCCGGCGCGCTCGGCGGCCTCGATCATGCTGAGCCCGATGCGGTCCTTGATCGAACCGCCGGGATTGGCGCTTTCCAGCTTCAGGAAGAGATCGCAACGGCCGGCATCGAGGCGTTGCGCCTGAACCATCGGCGTGCGGCCGATCAGCTCGAGGACGCTGCTGTGAATCGTCATTCGGGGCTTCCGCTTGGGACACTGGCGTGCCGAGGCGCCCGGATCATACCCGAGGCGGCGCCGCCCGCCCGAGGCGGCGCACTCCGAAAACGGGGGAAACGCTGCGCGGCCGGCCGCTTCAGGCGGCGGGCGGCGGGCTGCCCTGGGCCGCCCACATCTGCAGCAGCTTTTCCTTCGCCCAGAGCTTCTCTTTCTTGAGGTTGTGCAGGGTCACGTCATCGATCGGCAGGACGCCGATCTCGGCGTCGTGCACCTTGCTGTCCAGTTCCTTGTGCTTGTAGTACAGCGCGCGGAACTCGCTGTTGGACTGCATCAGCGATTCGACGTCTTTCTCGTGCTCTTCGAACATCAGCATCGGTCTCCTCGTTGGGAAATGCCGGTGATCCCCCGGCGCATTCGTTGCCGACCGCCAGGACCGTGACGCGGCGCGGAGCCCACGCACCGCGTCACGGGACCGGCGGAATGGCGGACACGAACGAAAGCCCATGCGGTCGGCGCAGCGGCACTGCGAGCGCGCCGAACGCACGATGCGTAATCGGCGGAGCGTACGACGGGATTGTCACTGCCAGGAACAATCGCGGGCGCAACCCGACTCTCGCGAAGCGAGGCATTCCGGAACGCTGGCGTGTCGGCGTCGATCGGCATGGGCTTGGGCCCATGCGGGCGTGAGATGAGGTCTCCCGCATGGGATACCGAAACTACTCCCCGCGCGGGGCCGAAGCAACCGCAAGGCGGCGGCGACGGGCCGCGCGGATTTACCAACAATTTCTTAACGATAGCGCCGGCCCGGCATGTCGCGCGGACCGGCCGACGCGGCGCTCGCCGCGTCAATGCTCCTCGAGGATGACCTCGACGCGGCGGTTGCGTGCACGCCCCTGCGGCGTGTCGTTGCCGGCGACCGGCTGCGCCGAGCCGGCGCCGACCGCGCTGATCCGGGCGGCATCGACGCCGGCCGCGACCAGCGCGTCGCGGACCGCTTCGGCGCGGCGCTGCGACAGCACCTGATTGGCATTGGCACTGCCGGTGGCGTCGGTATGGCCGACGATCCGCACCGGGCGGGCCGGCTCGCCGTTGACGAACTCGACCAGCTTGTCGAGGCCGGCGCGCGCCTCGGGCTTGAGCGCGGCCTGGCCCGGCGCGAATGCGACGTCGTCGAGCGTCATCTGCATGCCCTGCGCACCGCGCGTGGCCTGCAGCGCGCCGAGCCGCGCGCGCAGCGATTCGGCCGCGGAAGCGGCCAGTGCCGCCTCCTGCTTGGCCAGTGCGGCCGCCTGCGACTGCGCGTCGGCGATCCGGCGCGCCTGTGCGGCCTCGGCGCGCGCCGATTCGGCCGCCAGCGCCGCTTCGTCGCCCTGCAGGCGCGCGGCCTCGGCCGCTTCGGCCAGGCGCGCCGCCTCCTCGGCCTGGATCTGCGCGGCGAGACGCTGCCGCTCGAGCTCGGCCCGTGCCAGCGCGGCATCGCGCCTGGCCACCTGCAGCTGCAGGCGCTCGTGTTCGCGCTGCAGCCGCTCGCGCTCGCTCTCGAGTTCCTGGGCCTGGGCCGTCGCCCACGCGATGTCGAGCAGGCGCTCGGTCACGTAGACCTCGTGCGTGCCTTCCACGCCGCCGCGGCGCGATTCGCGCAGCGCCGTCAGCGCGGCACGCGTGCGCGCGATCTCGGTCGATGCGTATCCGCCCAGGCGTGCATCGCCGGCCAGCTGGTCGAGGCTGCGCTCCAGACGCTGCAGATCGAGGTCGCGCTGCGGCGAGGCAGTCTGGCAGCCGCCGACCAGGCAGGCGGCCAGCGCCAAGGCGCAGAGTCCTGCATGCGAAAGATTCATCGGAATCCCTCCTCGCCGTGCGCCTGCAGGTCGCGTTCGAGCACGGCGTTCTGCTGGCGCAGGCCGTCGGTGGCCTCGCGTGCCTTGCCGAGCCGGGCCTTGACCGCGGCCAGCTCGGCATTGACCTCGGACTCGCGCGCGAGCCGAACGGCCGCGGCGTAGTCCTCGCGCGCATTGGCCGCCTGCGCCTGCGAGAGGCGTTCCTCGGCGAAGCGCAGCTCCAGCGGCGCATAGGTTTGCGCGCTGGCCTGGCGTGCGCTCGCCAGCTGGCGGTTGGCGGCACCGAACAGGTCGCCCGGCGGCCGCGTCGGGCTGCAGGCCGCGAGCAGGCAGACGCCCAAAAGGGCGACCGGCGCATGGATTTTTCTGAGCGCTGATGTCATAAACATCGTCTAAGGTGCGGATCGGCTTGGGCTCGCTATTGTGGGAAGCTCCGCACGGCTTTGGCAACCGCACCGCAGCGGCGTGAGGGGATACCTGCGATGGATATCGGCTACTTTCTCAAATTGATGACCGAGAAAGGTGCGTCGGACATGTTCCTGACCACCGGCGCTCCGGTCCACATCAAGGTGGAAGGCAAGCTCTATCCGCTCGGCAACACCGGCCTGCCCAACGGCATGGTCAAGAAGATCGCCTACTCGCTGATGGACGAGGGCCAGGTGCCGCAGTTCGAGCGCGATCTGGAGCTCAACATGGCCATCGCGGTCAAGGACGCCGGCCGCTTCCGCATCAACGTGTTCAAGCAGCGCGGCGAAGTAGGCATGGTGATCCGCGCGATCAAGAGCGAGATTCCGTCGATCGAGGAGCTGCGCCTGCCGCAGATCTTCAAGGATCTCATCATGGAGCCGCGCGGGCTGATCCTGGTCGTCGGCGCGACCGGGTCGGGCAAGTCGACCACGCTGGCGTCGATGATCGACTACCGCAACGTCAACATCTCCGGCCATGTGCTGACGGTCGAGGATCCGATCGAGTATCTGCACCGGCACAAGAAGTCGATCGTCAACCAGCGCGAGGTCGGCCTGGACACGCACGGCTTCCACGAGGCGCTCAAGAACGCGATGCGCGAGGCGCCGGACGTCATCATGATCGGCGAGATCCGCGACGCGCTGACGATGGAGGCGGCGATCGCGTTCTCCGAAACCGGCCATCTGTGCCTGGCGACGCTGCACTCCAACAACGCCGACCAGACGCTCGAGCGCATCCTGAACTTCTTCCCGGAGTCGGCGCACAAGAACATCCTGATGAACCTGTCGCTGAACCTCAAGGCGGTCATCAGCCAGCGCCTGGTCATGGGCAAGGACGGCCGCCGCCTGCCGGCCGCCGAGGTGCTGATCAACACGCCGATGATCCGCGACCTGATGCGGCGCGGCCAGGTGCACGAGATCAAGGAAGCGATGGACCGCAGTCTGCAGGAAGGCATGCAGACCTTCGATCAGGCGCTCTATGCGCTCTACAAGGAAGGCAAGATCGATCTGGAGGAAGCGCTCAACAAGGCCGACTCGCGCGACGGTCTCGCGCTGAAGATCCGGCTCGCCGAGGGCGGCGACTCGCCGATGGCCGAAGAGACCTTCGACGCCAGCTCGTTCTGATTCCGGGCCGCCTCAGCGCTGCAGGATCGGCGGCAGCGGGCAGTGCAGCGCCGCGCAGATCGTGCGCAGCAGCTCGGCCTCGGCGACGCTCATGACGCCGTCCTCGCCGATCGCCAATGTGAGCCCGCGCACGACCAGCTCCTTGCCGGCAGGCGCCAGCCGATCCAGCTTCGGCAGCGCGTGGTCGAGCGCCGCGATCCAGTCGGCCGGCGGGGCGTACGGCGCGGTCGAGCCGGGCAGGGTTTCGTGCAGGCCGAGCCGATAGGCACGTGATGCCACGCGCGCATCGCCGTGACCGTGCCGGGCGAGGATCGCGAAGACGTCGGCGAGCTCACCGGCCAGCTGCGGCAGCTTGTAGCGGCCGGCGATGCGCGCCGAAGCCGGATCGAGCGCCTCGATCACCTGCAGCCGGATCAGGCGCGCCAGGCAGTACTCCGACAGCGAGACGTGGTCGTCGGCGCGGATCAGCTCGTCGAGTACCTCGAGAAAGCGGTCGAGCTGCGGCCGCGGACGTCGGCGCAGCACCGGGAACGCGAGTGCGGCCAGCGGCAGGTGCTGCAGCGGATGCAGCTGCGCGACGATCATCGCCAGCGCGTCGGCATCGACGCGCGTGCCGGCGTCGAAGCGGCGCTCGATCGCGTCGAGCTGGCGCGCCCGCACGCCCGCGTCGGGCGCGAGCAGCAGCGCGAAGACCACCGCCATCGCGCGCTCCTGCCGATAGGCCGCCTCGCGCAGCGGATCGGGAATCGTGTAGTGGATGACGCCGGCGGCGCGGTGATCGTCGGTGCCGGGATTGCCGACCTGGCGCGAGACGCGCTCGGGCTCGACGCACACGACCGCGTCGGCCGGCGGCAGCCGCCCCGGCGCCGCGGCCGGTTCGCGCGCCAGACGCGCGGCGACCGCGGCCGGCGCGAAGCCGGAGATCGACACGTTCGACGCCTCGATGTCGCCGACGCGGACCGGCTGCGACCAGGCGGCCGCGACCGCCGCGAACTCGGCCGGGTCGAAGCGCGGCTGCAGACGCTTGATCCGGTCGAGCAGCGGCGGATGCGTCGCGAACAGCGCCGAGTAGCCGACGCCGTCGCCGAACAGCATGTGGGCGACCTCCTCGCGATCCTCGCCGCTCAGCCGCGATCCCTCGGCGAGGCCGCCGATCTTCTTCAACGCACCGGCGATGCCGTCGGTCTGGCGCGTGAACTGCACGGCCGACGCGTCGGCCAGGTATTCGCGGTGCCGCGACACCGAGGCCTTGATCATCCGCGCGAACAGCACGCCGATGTAGCCCGCGGCGAACAGCGCGGCACCGAACAGCACGATGCCGCCGGTGCTGCGACCGCGGCCGCGGCCGGCCACCTCGATGATCTTGCGACCGATGGTCGCCATCACGAGGATGCCGAAGATCACGCCGATCAGCCGGATGTTCAGGCGCATGTCGCCGTTGAGCACATGGCTGAACTCGTGCGCGATCACGCCCTGCAGCTCGTCTCGGTCGAGCTTGTCGAGCGCGCCGCGGGTGACCGTGACCGCCGCGTCGGTCGGCGAGTAGCCGGCCGCGAACGCGTTGATGCCGGCATCCTCCTCGAGCACGTAGACCTCCGGCACCGGCACGCCGGAGGCGATCGCGATCTCCTCGACGACGTTGCGCAGCCGCCGATACGCGAAATCGCCGGTGTTCTCGGGCACCGGCACGGCGCCGAGCTGGCGTGCGACCGCACCGCCGCCGCCGCGCAGCGTCGCGATGCGGTACAGCGAGCCGGCGCCGATCGCCGCGCCACGAACAGCGACAGTACGAGCAGGGCGCGCAGCGACCCGGCCGCGTCGCCGGCGCGGATCATCTCGTGACCGAAGCCGACGATGAAGGCGAGGTCGATCAGGCCGACGATCGCGATCACCGCCAGCACGAACAGCGCGATCATGCGGCGCGACTGCTTGCGCGCCTGGGCTTGATGGGCGAAGAAATCCATGCCGCGCGAATCCTCCGGAGACCGGAGCGCGCGCCGTTACCGGCGGCGTCCGGACCTCGACCGATCGATCAGGTGAACGACACCTTGACCGGCTCGCGCTTCTCGGGCGCCTCGATCTGTAGCAATTCGGCCGGCTGGAAGTTGAACATGCCGGCGATCAGCGAGTTCGGGAACACTTCGCGCTGATTGTTGTAGTTCATGACCGAGTCGTTGAACGCCTGGCGCGCGAACGCGACCTTGTTCTCGGTCGAGGTCAGCTCCTCGGAGAGCTGCATCATGTTCTGGTTGGCCTTGAGGTCCGGATAGGCTTCGGCCAGCGCGAACAGGCGGCCCAGCGTCGCGCCGAGCGCGCCTTCGGACTGTGCCAGCTGCTGCATCGCCGCGGCGTCGCCGGGATTGGCCTTGGCCGCCGACAGGCCCGATACGGCCGAGTTGCGCGCCTGGATCACCGCCTCGAGCGTCTCGCGCTCGTGCTTCATGTAGCCCTTGGCGGTTTCGACCAGATTCGGAATCAGGTCGTAGCGCCGGGTCAGCTGCACGTCGATCTGCGCGAACGCGTTCTTGTATGCGTTGCGGGCCGTGACCAGGCCGTTGTAGAGGCCGATCGCCCAGAATGCGACCGCGGCGACGATGACCAGGAAAACGATCGAACCCATCGGACGATATCCCCGTGCTGGATGGTTGACGTCGGCACCGGGTTGAACCGCTGCCGGCCGCAGAATAGCATGATGGAGCCGTCGTCCCCGGAGGCTCGAATTGAGTCGTACCACCCGAAATCTGCTGGTTTTTCTGTGCACCGTGCTGGTCGGGACGACCGTCGCGACCGATACGATCGGCGCTCCCAGAAAGAAGGCTGCACGCAAGGCCGCGCCGGCGATCGCACTGCCGCTGATCGTGCCGCGCGTCGATCCGCACGCGGTCGCGGTCGACACCGCGACGGTGGTCGCCGATGCCGGCCGCTGGCTCGATGCGATCGAGACCAGCGGCCAGGTCGCCGGTCTGGCCGTCGCGATCGTCAAGGACGACAGCGTCGTGCTCGAGCGCGTCACCGGTTACGCCGACTGGAACACGCGCACGCCGGTCACCGCGACGACCGTGTTCCGGCTGGCCTCGCTGTCCAAAGGCTTCGCCAGCGCGCTGGCGGCGCTGGTCGTCGGCGACAACCGGCTGCACTGGGATACGCGCATCGCCGATCTGCTGCCGACGTTCACGCTGGCCGACATCGAGGGCAGCCAGCGCCTGACCGTCCGCGACATCCTGAGCCAGCGCGTCGGCCTGCCGAGCAACACCTACGACCGCCTGCTCGAGGCCGACGAGCCGTATCCGCTGCTGGTCGAGCGGCTCAAGGAGGTTCCGCTGGTGTGCTCGGTCGGCGCCTGCTACGGCTACCAGAACATCTCCTTCAGCCTGATCGGAGACGTCACCTACGCGGCCACCGGCGACTTCTTCTATCACCAGGTCGAGAAGCGCCTGTTCCATCCGCTCGGCATGACGACCGCGACCTACGGACGCGACGGACTCGAGAACTCGGCCTCGTGGGCGCGCCCGCACCGCCGGATCGGCGACCGTTTCCAGTCGTTCCAGCCCAAGGAGAACTACTACCGGATCGCGCCGGCTGCCGGCGTCAACGCCAGCATCCGCGACATGGAGGAGTGGCTGATCGCGCAGATGGGCGGCCGTCCCGCCGTGCTGCCGCCGCCGATCCTGGACCAGATGCACAGCCCGCAGATTCCGACCGCGCACGAGCAGAGCACCACGCCGTGGCGGCGCGGGCGACTGCTCGCGGCGCATTACGGCCTGGGCTGGCGCATCTTCGACTACGCCGGCGAGACGATGGTGTTCCACGCCGGCGCGGTGCAGGGCTATCGCGGCATGGTCGGCTTCCTGCCCAAGTACCGGTTCGGCATCGTGATGCTCTGGAACAGCGAGTCGCCGCTGCCCTCGGGCCTGCTGCCGATGGTGATGGACCGCTACCTCGGCCTGCCGTCGGTCGACTGGGCCGGCATCGAGCCGGCTGCCGCCAACGGCGGGGCGCCGACCCGCCGCGCCAACTGAGCGGGCGAGGCGAGACATTTTTCGACATGCGCGGGCTGTACGGCCGCCCGCCGCTGCGTGATGATCGGCGCCAGGCCCGTTCTCGCCCGGGCCACAAGGACGACCGATCGTGCTGATCGCCGAACAATCGATACTGCTGGTACTGGAGCCGGCCAGCGGCACGCTGACGCCGGTGCGCGCGCACATCGATCCGGACGTGCTCGCCGCCGCCGCGCTGCTGTTCGATCTCGCCGAGCAGCAGCGGCTGCGCTACGAAGCCGATCACGTCGCGCTGAAGTCCTCGCTGCCGGTTAGTCATCCGCTGCTGGGCCAGGCACTGCGCGTGATCGGCACGCCGAGCCACGGCGTGCGCGTATCGGCCGCGATCGACCTGCTGGCCACGCGCATGGCGCCGCTGGCGCGCGAGCTGCTCGACGGCCTGGTGCGCCGCGACCACCTGCATCGCGTGCGCCGCCCGGCCTGGTGGCCATGGGCATCGATCCACTATCCGATCCGCTCGCTGCAGGCGCGCAACGAGGCCGTCGCGGCCTTGCAGGGCGCCGTCGCCGCCGCGCAGCCGTCGCTGCGCCAGCTGGCCCTGCTCGTGCTCGGCGAATACGCCGGGCAGGTCGCCCAGTATGTACGCGGCGATGCCTACGACCAGGCCACCCGGCTGTTGATGGAGCTGCCGCTGACGCGGCACGAGGCGACGCCGGAGCGCGCGCTGGCGGCCGGCATCCGGCACGCGCTGGCCGACTTCTGAGCGCGACGCGGCGACGGCGTCCCGTCTCGTTCGGCGCGATGGCCAGGCCGCGCGCCGGCGATCCGTTCGAGCCGCGCCGCTAACGCGCCGGCGTCGTGAAGTCGAAGTCCAGCGCGGCCGCGACGGCGCTGACGCATTCGGCATGCCGCTCGATGTCCGGGTCGCGGCGGATCACGCGTGAACGCGCATCGAGCGTGCACGACAGCGATCGTCCGAGCAGCGCCGCATGCGCCTCGGCCAGCGCCTGCGCCTGGTCGGCCGACAACAATCCGGCGCGTGCCGCGGCGGCGATCAGATCGGCGCTGTTGCTCGAGGCCAGCAGGGCCGGAGCCGCGGCCGCATGCTCGAGCACGATGCCCTGCAGCATGAACTCCAGATCGACCAGCGCGCCGCGGCCCTGTTTGAGATCGAACTGCGCGGCATCGGAACGATCGCGCTCGACGCGCCAGCGCCGGCGCATGTCGGCGATCTGCTCGTGCAGTCGCGGCACGTCGACCGGCACGGCGAGCACCGCCTGGCGGAACTCGGCGAAGCGTCGTCCGAGCGCGACGTCGCCGGCGACCGTCCGCGCGCGCACCAGGGCCTGATGCTCCCAGGTCCAGGCGCGTTCGCGCTGATAGGCCATGTAGGCGTCCAGGCTCGACACCAGCAGCCCCTTGCCGCCGTCCGGACGCAGGCGCACGTCCACCTCGTAGAGGCGTCCCGAACGCGTCAGCGTGGTCAGGTAGTGCACGACGCGCTGAGCCAGGCGCGCGTAGTAGCGCGTACCTTCGAGCGGGCGCGGGCCGAGCGATTCGGCCTGCGCGCAGGCGCCGTCGTAGAGGAAGACCAGATCCAGATCGGAGCCGAAGCCGAGCTCGCTGCCGCCGAGACTGCCGTAACCGAGGATCGTCAGTCCCGACGACTCGTCGGTGCGATCGGGCAGGCGGCCGTGCTGCGCGGCCAGGTCGCGCTCGGCCAGCCGCAGCACGCTCGCGAGCACCGCCTCGGCGACGCCGGCCAGCGCCCGCGCCGTGGCGACGGCGTCCAGACGCCCGGCGAGAAAGTCCAGGCCGATCCGGAACGCGGCGGCCAGCCGCTGATCCTGGATCACCTCGATCTGCGCCTCGGCGTCGACGTCGGCCAGCGCGGCCAGACGCCGCGCGATCTCGGCCTCGACCGCGTCGCGGTCCGGCACGGCCGCGTCGTGACGGTCGTCGAACAGCTCGTCGAGCAGCAGCGGATGGGCGGTCACCCGATCGGCCAGGAACGCGCTGGCCGCGAACACGCGCGTGACGCGCTTCAGCGCGCCTGGCTGCTCGTCGAGCAGGGCCAGATAGGCCGAGCGGCGCGCCACCGCATGCACCAGACCGAGCAGGCGCACCAGGCACGGCGCCGGCGCCTGCGTTTCGGCCGCCGCGGCGAACAGCGCCGGTACGACGCGGTCCAGACGCGCGCGGGCGCGCGCCGAGGCTGAACGCAGCGCGGGGCTGGCCAGCAGCGTCTCGAGCGCCGCGGCCGGTGCCTCGGGCGGATCGAATCCGGCCTCGGCGAGCACCTGCGCGCGCACGCCGTGTTCGACGAAGTCCTGCCAGACCGCGGTCCAGCTGGCCGCGACCGGCGCCCCCGGCGCGCGCCGCGCCGGTGCCATCACCGCATCGAACTCCTCGGCGACGACCGCGCGCTGGCGGTCCAGCTCGGTCTTGAACGCCGCCCAGTCCGGATGGCCGAGGCCCAGCGCCAGGCGCAGCCGCGCCTCGTCCTCGGCGGGCACGTCGTGGACCTGCTGGTCGGCGAACATCTGCACGCGGTTCTCGACGCGGCGCAGGAAGCGATACGCCTCGCGCAGGCGGCGCGCGCGCTGCGCCGGGATCACGCCGAGCTGCTCGCAGGCCGACAGGGCCGGCAGCAGGCCGCGCACGCGCAGCGCCGGCTCACGGCCGCCGCGGATCATCTGCATCAGCTGCACGATGAATTCGATCTCGCGGATGCCACCCGGTCCGAGCTTGAGATTGGCCGCCAGATCCTTGCGCGCGACCTCGGCGTCGATCAGCGTCTTCATCTCGCGCAGGCCGGCGAACGCGGTGTAGTCGAAATAGCGCCGGAACACGAACGGCCGCAGCACCTCGATCAGGCGCTGCCCTGCGGCGATGTCGCCGGCCACCGGACGCCCCTTGATCCATGCGTAGCGCTCCCAGTCACGGCCCTCGCGCTGGTAGTACTGCTCCATCGCCGCGAACGACAGCGCGACGCGCCCGACGCTGCCGAACGGCCGCAGCCGCAGGTCGACGCGATAGACGTAGCCATCGACGGTGTGCTCGGCCAGCAGCGACACCACCTGCTGGCCGAGCCGCGTAAAGAAGGTTTCGGCATCGAGCGGCCGGGCGCCGTCGCTGCCGCCGCCTTCCGGATAGGCAAGGATCAGATCGATGTCCGACGAGAAGTTGAGCTCGCTGCCGCCGAGCTTGCCGAGACCGAACACGACCAGGCGCTGCACCGCGCCGTCGGCCGAGCGAACGTGGCCGTGGCGCGCCGCCAGCTGACGCTCGGCGTGCCGCAGCGCCGCTTCGAGGCAGCACTCGGCCAGCACGCTGGCGGCGGCCAGCGTCGACTCGACCGGATCCAGGCCGTTGACGTCGCGCCAGATCAGGCGGATCGCCTCGCGCTTGCGAAAGCGCCGCAGCTCGGCGCGCAGCGTGGCCTCATCGTCGATCGCGGCCAGATGGCCGGCGCGCGCGTCGGCATGGCGCGGGTCGCCCATCAGGCGCACCAGCTCCGGCCCGAGCAGGATCGGCGCGCGCAGCAGGGTCTCGTACGCGAAATCGCTGACCAGCAGCACCTGGCGCAGATGCGTGTCGACGCCGGCGTCGTCGTAGAACGGAATCTGCGCCTCGCGGCAGGCGGCCTCCAGGCGCGACAGGCGCTGGTCGAGCAGAGCGGCCAGCGCGGCCGTCAGCACGGGACGTCGGAAGGGATCGGACATCGGGCGATTATCGGTGATCGCAAGCCGCCAGCGCCGCCGGCAGGCGGACCGATATGCACGCGTTCCAGTTCATGCGCGCCTCATCGGTTCATGGCATTGTCACGCCCCTGTCATGAAACTGATCCGGACCATCCGTCAATCGCCGGTCGGGCGCCTGCCGCTGCGCATGGTGCTGGGCCTGCTGATCTGCGTCGCGCTGCTGATGGTCATGGTCGATCGGCTCGACCCGGCGTTCGCGGCGCCGGCCGCGCGCGCCGGCGGCGGCTTCGGCCTGGTCGCGATCAACACGCTGCCGGCGTTGAGCCTGCTGCTGGCACTGTGGGCGCTGACGCGCCGGCTCGCATTGGCCTGCTGGCTGACGCTGCTGGCGGTCGCCGGTCTGTACGCGGCCAATGCCGCCAAGCTGCATCATCTGCAGACGCCGCTGCTGCCGGCCGACCTGCGCTTCCTGCGCGAGCCGGGCCCGGCACTGGAGCTGTTCGGACATTACGTGTCGTTCGAGCTGCGCCATCTGCTGCCGATGGCGGCCGGCGTGCTGTTCACGCTGCTGCTGTGGAACCGGCCCGGCCAGCCGGGGCTTGCCGGCTGGCGCCGCGTCGCGCTCGGCGCCCTGGCGGCGGCGGCGACCGTGACGATGGTCGCCGGCAGCGCGCCGTGGAAGCGCGTCTTCGACGCGCGCCGGCTCGGCTTCGAGCCCTGGGCATTGGCCGAGAGCACGACCCACGTCGGCCTGATCGGTGCCCTGCTGATGTACCACTGGGAGCTCGGCGGCGGCGACGTGCCGCGCGCCGACCGCGACGCGGCGCTGGGTCTGCTGCAGGAGCACGGCACGGCACTGCGCGCGCGCCTGGCCGCCCTGCCGGCCGACGGCGCGCCGGACATCGTCGTGCTGCAGAGCGAATCGCTGTTCGACCCGGCGCGCCTGCGCGACGTGCCGAGCGGGCAGTTCCTGCGCGAGTACCACCGCCTGCGCAAGCGCGCCAAGGCCGGCGAGATGACCGTGCCGACGTTCGGCGGCGGTACGATCCGCACCGAATTCGAGGTGCTGACCGGCGTTCCGCTCGACACGCTCGGCGGCCTGCAGTACCCGTGGCTGGAGCTGCACCGTCACGATCTGCCGAACCTGGCCTCGATCCTGTCGCGGCAGGGTTACCGGACCACGGCGATCCACCCGAACTCGGCGGCGTTCTGGAATCGCAGCAAGGCCTATCCGGCGCTCGGCTTCGAGCAGTTCATCGACGTCGGCGCGTTCTCGAAGGACGACATCGTCGGCCTGTTCACGTCCGATGCCGCACTGACCGACCGCATCCTGGCCGAGCTCGACGCCGACCAGCGGCCGCAGTTCGTGTTCGCGATCAGCATGGAGAACCACGGCCCGTTCGACTGGCGGCCGGGCCTGGATGCCGGGCGGCTGGAGCGGCTCTCGATGCCCGAGCGCCTCGACGAGGGCGGCCGCTACTGGTTCGGCAACTATCTGTACCTGCTCGAGGATGCCGATCGCGAACTGGGCCGCCTCGTCGACTCGCTCAAGCAGCGCAAGCGCCGGACCCTGGTGCTGTTCTACGGCGACCATCTGCCGGCGCTGCCGCCGGTCTATCACCAGCTCGGTTTCGACGACGAGCGCGATGCGCAGCAACAGACCGTGCCGTGGCTGCTCTACGACAGCGCGCGGCCGCGCCGCAGCGTTTCAACACGCGCAGCTGGCTGCTGCCGGCGCTGCTGCTGGACGCCGCCGGCGTCCGCGACGAGCCGTACTTCGCGGTGATCGACACGCTGCGCGCGCAGATCGATCTGGACGACCGCGAGCTGGCCGAGGCCGAGTACGACGGTCTGCTCGCGCTGGCGCGCCTGCAGCTGCGCGGAGAACTGCCGTCGCTGCTCGACGAGGCGCTCGCGTCCGAACCGGTCGTCGAGCCGAACGAAGCGCTCGCCCCCTGAACCGGGCCGGCCCTCGCGGCGGCGCGCATCACACCGGTCGCGCGCCAGTCGCACGTCGCAGTCCGCACAGAAAAAAGCCCGCTACAGCGCCGAGGCAACTGTAGCGGGCTCTCCCTCCCCACGAGGTGTTTTCGGTGCAGCGCGGTCGATTCTAACGATTTGCCAACAATTGCCACGTCGCGTCGCAACATACTCCGGTGTTCATCTTCCGGACACGCCGCGGTCTTGCGCGTGTACCGGCCGTCGACACGAGGCACCGGCAGCGTACCGGGGCCCGCAAGGGGAGGAGGCGCAGCGCCGCGATGCGACGAGGCGAACAGGACCGGTCGCATATGCGGCATGCGCGCGCCGGAGCGGCGGACATGACCTACCTGGTGCTGGTGACGGCCTTGCTGGCGATGGCGGTCGCCACGCTCGATCCGGCGTTCCAGGCCGTCGAGCCGACGCCGTGGCCGCTGCCGCTCCTGAACGCGTTGCCAGCGGTGCTGCTGGGCATGGTGGTCTGGTCGCTGACGCGGCGCCCGCTGCTGTCGTTCTGGCTCGCGCTGCTGCTGCTGGCCGCGCTCTACGGGATCAACGCCCTGAAGCTGGCGCATCTGGAGACGCCGCTGCTGCCGGCCGATTTCGTCATGCTCGGCACGCCGCAGGCCAGCGCGGGCCTGCTGCTGCATTACCTGCCCGATTCGCACGGCGACTGGCTGCGACTGGCGGGCCTGGCCATCGTCACGCTCGCACTGGCGGCATGGGAACCCGCGCAGCAACGCTCGGGCCGGCGCCGGCG
Source organism: Dokdonella sp. (assembly GCA_024707225.1). Lineage (GTDB taxonomy): Bacteria > Pseudomonadota > Gammaproteobacteria > Xanthomonadales > Rhodanobacteraceae > Dokdonella. The sequence goes on from JANQAE010000002.1 coordinate 52,237, forward strand.
TGTGCTGCATCTGGGGATCGCGCTGACGCTGGCGGTGACGCTGTTCTCCGGCGTCGCGCCGTGGCGCAGCCTGTATGCGCGCGAGGAGGCCCGCTTCGTACCGTGGTCGCCGCGCGAGACCGTCGCGAGCACCGGCCTGGTCTCGGGACTGCTGCAGTTTCGCTGGCGCTATGCCGAGCCCGTACCGGTGCCGGACCGTGCCGCGGCGGCGGACCTGCTCGCGCAGGTGGATCTGGGCCAGCGGCCGCAGTCCGTCAAGCAGTCCGACCGGCCCGACATCGTCATCCTGCAGAGCGAATCGTTCTTCGATCCGTCACGCCTGAACGGGCTGGGCGAGCGCGATTTCCTGCCGAACTACCGCGCGCTCGCGCGCGAGTCGGTGCACGGCGAGCTGTGGGTGCCGGCGTTCGGCGGCGGCACGATCCGTACCGAGTTCGAGGTGCTGACCGGCCTGGCGATGCGCTACTTCCCGCGCAACGAGTATCCGTACTTCCAGCTCGTCGACCGTGCGCTGCCGGGCCTGGTGTCGGTGCTGGCCGGCCACGGCTACCGCAGTCTCGCACTGCATCCGAACGATCCGGCGTTCTGGAACCGCGCCGCTGCGCTCAAGCAGCTCGGTTTCGATGCTTTCGAAAGCGCGGCAGACTTCGCCGATGCCGCGCGGGACGGCTACTTCGTCAGCGATCAGGCCCTGGTCGAGCGCATCCTCGAGCGTCTGCCCGAGGATGGACCGCCGCAGCTGGTGCTCGCGATCAGCATGGAGCTGCACGGCCCCTACGACGCGCGCAAGCCGCTGCACGACCGGGCGCGGCGTGACGCGATCGCCGTGCCGGACCGCCTGCCGGCCGACAGCGCCGGGCGGCTGCGTACGTTCCTCTATCACCTGGAAAACGCCGACCGTGCGCTCGGCCGGCTCGCCGAGGCGCTGCGCGCGCGCGAACGGCGGACGTTGCTGCTGTTCTACGGAGACCATCTGCCGGGCCTGCCGATCACGTTCCGCACGCTCGGCTTCGCCGACGGGCTGGCGGCCGAGCAGCAGCCGGTGCCGTGGCTGCTGTTCGATCCGGCCGGCGGCGGGGCGACGCGCGAGGACAGCGCCGCATTTCTGCTGCCGGGCCGCCTGCTGGCCCACATCGGCGTCGACGAGGACTGGTTCGCGCTGTCCGAGCGGCTGCGCGGCGAGAGCCGATTCGGCCCGGATTTCGTACCGGCCGGCGATGCGGGACTCGGCGCGCTGACCCAGCTGCGCCAGCGCGGCGAGCCGCTGCCGCGCGCCGCTGTTCAGCCGTGACTGCCGTCGATCTCGACCAGCAGCTCGCGCCGGCAGACCTCGCCGATCAGCACCAGCGTCTCGCCACGATCGGCGAGGTGGCGCTGCACGCCTGCTGACACCTGCGCGGCGTCCTCGGCACGGCGCACGTAGACCTTGAGCACGCTGCCGTCGCCGAGCGGCGTGGCCGCGCCGGCGGCCGCGCAAACGCTGTCGAGGTTGGCCAGGGTTTCGTCGAGCTGCGCGGTCACGTCGTCGCGGTGACGCGAGGCATGACCGACGATCGCCGCCGTGCCGGAGATCAGGAGCTGCCCGGACGGCGTCCGCATCGCGCGCGCGAAGCGCGGTGCGGTCGGACCGTAGTCGCGCGGATAGCGCCAGGCGCTGAGCTGGCGCGGATTCTCGACCGGACGGCCGGCCCGGCGCGCGGCCAGACCGTAGACCTGCAGGCTGCGTACGCCGTCCTGGCGTCCGATCACGGTCGCGGCCGGGTAGTCGCCGCCGAACAGGCCCTGCATGCCGGCGACGCGGCCGGTGCAGAAGCGCCGGTAGCGCTCCGCGTCGCCGTCGCCTTCATTGATCGCGTCGAAGTAGTTCCACAGACGCAGCACATGCAGCGGCCGCTGCGCGAGCCATTCGCCGAGCCACCGGTAGACCTGCTCGGCGGCCGCGCCGATCCCGCCCTCGGCGTCTTCCGGCATCTGGATCGAGAAGAACGTGTAGTCGCCGTCGCCGGCCCAGCGGACCGCGCCGTCCTGCCCGGTCCGGACCGGGCCGCCGCCGCGCCAGACCTCGATCGGCGCAGCGCCGACCGGCTCGAGGCCGACGCGCAGACAGCGCGGATCGTCCGGCAGCGCGGCCCGGCCGAAGCCGATCACCGCGAGCACGTCCGGCTGCGCCGCGACGGCGGCCGGATCGGCCGATTCGAACGCGATCCGCAACGGCCTCAGCGACGGAGCGTCGGTGTCGCCCCGCTCGTCGAAACGGTCGCGCAGCGGCTCACTCGACACGGCAGAACACCGCCTTGAGATAGCGGCTCTCGGGCACGTGCGCCAGGAACGGATGATCGGCGCCGGCACCGCTGACGCGCAGCACCTGGACCGTGCGGTTGGCGTAGAACGCCGCGCGGCGCAGCATGTCCAGGAACTGCTCCTCGCTGACCAGGCCGGTGCACGAGCAGGTCACGAACAGGCCGCCGGGCTTGACCGCACCGAGCGCGAGCTTGTTCATGTCCAGATACTTCTTGAGCGCCGGGATCACCTGGTCGCGGTCGCGCGTCATCTTGGCCGGATCGAGCACGACGACGTCGAAGCGTTCGCGGCCGCCGACCGCCAGCTCGCGCAGCCACGGAAAGATGTCGGCCTGCACGAAACGGACCTTGGCCTTGTTGAGGCGCGCATTGCGCTCGGCGATCTCGAGGATGTCCTCGTCGAGGTCGACGCCGACCACCTCGGCGGCCTGGCCGATCGTCTTGGCGTAGATCGCAAAACCGCCGGAGTTGCAGCACAGATCCAGGACGCGCTTGCCGGCGCACAGGTCGGCCAGCTGACGGCGGTTGTCGCGCTGATCGGCGAAGAAGCCGGTCTTGTGCTTGGAACCGGGCGCGGCGTGGAACCTGACGCCGTACTCGTGGATGACGGTCGGCTCGGGCGTACTCGGCGTCGAGCAGTCGAAACTCTCCTGCTTCTGCACGTGCTCCTCGGCGAACGCGTACACGTTCGCGCCGGGGAAGTGCTCGAGCAGGCAGCGCCTGAGCAGGTCGCGCTGCTTGAACATGCCGGCCGAGAAATACTCCATGACCAGGGTATCGGCGAAGCGGTCGACGACTAGGCCGGACAGCCCGTCGCCCTCGGAATGGATCAACCGGTAGGCGTCGGTCACGGCGTCGAGCTTGAGCACGTCACGGCGCAGCGCGACGGCCTGCGCGATCTTGCGCGCGAAGAAGGCCTCGTCGACGGCCTCCTCCGGGTCGGCGGTCAGCACGCGCAGGGCGATCCGCGAATGGCCGTTGTAGAAGCCGCGGCCGGCGAACGTGCCCTCGCGGTCGACGATGTCGACGATCGAGCCCGGCCGGGGACGGTCGACGGGCTTCTCGACCATCTTCTGGAAGATCCAGGGATGGTTGGAGCGGCGTTCGGTCTTGAGCTGAATGACGGGCAGCGGCCCGGTCGGAAGAGCGTTCATCGGCGAATGATAAGCGCTGCCCCCGCACGGCGTCGTCCCTGGCCTGGTCCGGGTGCTTGAGACGGCGGCCCGGGAATCGTGTAGAGTCGCCGCCGCAACGAAGGGGAGTAGCTCCCGCCACCACGGTCGTCATCACGGATCGGTTCCGATCCCGGCCCGGTGGGCAGGTCGTCCAAGGACCTGCGAGCGAGACCTTCGCCGTGACGACGGCGAAGGTGTGCCCCGAGAAAACGAGGCCCCGTGCGCTGCCGGCGACGGGGCCTTTGTCTTTTCTCGGTACGCACATCGGAGCGCAATCGCAATGCACACGATCGGTACGGTCGAACTCTGGGCGGTATTCGGCGCGATCGTCCTGATCGCCCTCGTCATCGATTTCCTGGTCCTCAAGGTCAGCGGCTCGCACAAGGTCTCGTTCCGCGAGGCGGCGCTGTGGAGCGTGGCCTGGATCGGCCTGGCGCTGCTGTTCAACCTCGGACTGTGGTGGTGGCTGGACCAGCAGTCCGGTCGCGCCGTCGCCAACGACATCGCGCTGGAGTTCCTGACCGGCTACGTCGTCGAGAAGGCGCTGGCGATCGACAACATCTTCGTGTTCCTGCTGATCTTCACGCGCTTCCGCGTCAGCGCCGAGCTGCAGCAGCGCGCGCTGATGGTCGGCATCCTCGGCGCGATCGCGCTGCGCGCGATCCTGATCCTGGTCGGTGCGGCGCTGATCGCACGCTTCCACTGGATCCTCTACCTGTTCGGTGTGTTCCTGATCTACACCGGCATCAAGATGGCGCGCGCGCCGAACGAGGAGGCCGACTTCGAGAGCAATCCGCTGATGCGTTGGATGCGCCGCCACCTGCGCCTGACCGACCGCTATCACGGCACCGCGCTCAGCATCGTCGACAACGGCGTGCGCTACTTCACGCCGATGTTCGTCGTGATGGCGCTGATCGCGGTCACCGACGTGATCTTCGCGGTCGACTCGATCCCGGCGATCTTCGCGATCACCGAGGACCCGTTCATCGTGCTGACCTCCAACGTGTTCGCGGTGCTCGGCCTGCGCGCGCTGTTCTTCCTGCTGGCCGGCATGGCCGACCGCTTCCACCTGCTCAACTACGGCCTGGCCGCGACGCTGATCTTCATCGGCATCAAGATGATGATCGTCGACGTGTGGAAGGTGCCGGTCGGCCTGTCGCTGGCCGTGGTCGCGCTGTGCATCGGCACTTCGATGGTGGCGAGCCATCTGGTGCGCCGCCGCGAGCGGCACGGCGCCTGATCGGAACCGCGGCCGCCTCGCCCCTTGCGGCGAGGCGGTCCATCCCCACGTCTGCGCGATGGACATCGCGCCCGCCGTTCCGGAACCGACCCGCACCGCGGCCGCCAACGACCGCATCCGCCTGCATCATGCGATCGCCGGCAGCCTGATCCTGGTCGCCGGCATCTGGATCGTCTGGCTGGCCGGCTGGCTGCTCGGCTGGCCGCCCGGCGACTTCGGCGTGCTGCCGCGCCGCATCGAGGGTCTGGTCGGCATCGCACTGGCGCCGCTGGCGCACGGCTCGTTCGAGCATCTGATGTCCAATACGCTGCCGCTCGGCCTGCTCGGCTGCCTGGCGCTGTATGCCTACCCGCTCGCGACGCGCTGGGCGCTGCCGGCGATCTGGTTCGGCTCGGGGCTCGGCGTCTGGCTGTTCGCCCGCGATTCGAGCCACATCGGCGCCAGCGGCCTCACCCACGGATTGATGTTCTTCCTGTTCGCGATCGGCCTGCTGCGCCGCGACCGCCTGGCGATCGTGATCGCGATGACGGTGTTCCTGCTCTACGGCGGCATGCTGCTGACGATCCTGCCGCGCGAGGAGCACATCTCGTTCGAGTCGCACATGGCCGGCGCGGCGATGGGCGTGCTGGCCGCGATCGTGCTGCGCCGCCGCGACCCCGAGCCGCCGCGCAAGCGCTACAGCTGGGAAGAGGAGTCCGCCGAGGATGCCGGCGACGACGAACTCGAACTGCCGCGTCCGGATCAGGTGCCGGTGCTCTGGAAGCGCTCGCCGCCGCCGGCCGGCGGCGCCCGCGTGATCGCGTTTCCGGCCGGCCGCTCGCGCGTCGCGGACGACTACGCGGACGACGAACCGCGCTGAACCACGCCGGCGCCGACCGCGCCGCGCGGTCAATCGCACCAGCTTCGCGCATGCAGCCGCAGCGGCGCGGTCTGGCCCGGCGGCGTGATCGTCCGTTCGAACGCGAGCCCGAGTTTCTCGAGCAGCCGGATCGAGCGCGCATTGCCCGGCGCGACGATCGCGACCAGCCGGTCGAGCCCGATCGCGTGCCGCGCATGCTCGACCACCGCGGCGGCCGCCTCGAACGCATAGCCGTGCCCGCCGTAGCGGTCCAGCAGCGCGAAGCCGATGTCGACGTCCTCGAGATGCTCGCGCCGCAACAGGCCGCACAGGCCGATCGGGGCGTCGACGTGCGAACGCTCGACCGCGTACAGGCCGAAGCCGTGCTGCGCATACGAGGCCAGCGGACCCGCCGCGAGGTAACCGCGTGCATCGTCGAGCGAGTGCACCTGCTTGTCGCCGATGTAGGCCAGCCAGGAGGGCTGATTGACCAGTTCGAGGACGAAAGGCGCGTCGTCGAGCACGAGCCGGCGCAGACGCAGCCGCGCGGTCGCGAGCACGGTCATGACCGGCTCACGACGCCGGGACCGGACGGCGCGCGGCGCCGCCCGGCTGCGGCGATGCGCCGCTCAGCGCTGGCGCGCCTTGGCGAACGCATCGGCAAACGCGCTGTTGACCGGTGCCGGCGCCGGCCGGGCGGCCGCGCCGCCGTTGCGTGTCGGTCGCTCGGGGCGGCGCGGATCGCCGCCGCGCGGCGCCGGCGCGGCCGGACCGATCGGATCGTCCAGCCGCATCGTCAGCCCGATCCGCTTGCGCGCCAGATCGACCTCGAGCACCTTGACCTTGACGATGTCACCGGCCTTGACGACCTCACGCGGATCCTTGACGAACTTGTTTGACAATGCCGAGACGTGGATCAGGCCGTCCTGGTGGACGCCCAGATCGACGAACGCGCCGAACGCAGCGACGTTGCTGACGACGCCTTCGAGCACCATGCCGGGCTTCAGATCGCGGATGTCCTCCACGCCCTCGGCGAACGTGGCGGTCTTGAATTCCGGACGCGGGTCGCGGCCGGGCTTCTCGAGCTCCTTGATGATGTCGCGCACAGTCGGCACGCCGAAGGTCTCGTCGGTAAACGACTCGGGCTTGAGCGACCGCAGGAAGCTGCCGTCACCGATCAGCGCTTTGACCTCGCGGCCGCAGCGCTCGATGATCCGCTGCACGACCGGGTAGGCCTCCGGATGCACGGCCGACGCATCGAGCGGATCGTCGCCGTCGGGAATCCGCAGAAAGCCGGCGCACTGCTCGAACGCCTTGTCGCCGAGCCGCGGCACCTTCAGCAGCGCCTTGCGCGTGCGGAACGGTCCGTGCGCGTCGCGATGCTTGACGATGTTCTCGGCGACCGCGCTCGACAGGCCGGCCACGCGCGCGAGCAGCGGCGCCGAGGCGGTGTTGACGTCGACGCCGACCGCATTGACGCAGTCCTCGACGCGCGCATCGAGCGCGTGCGCCAGCTTGATCTGGTTGACGTCGTGCTGGTACTGGCCGACCCCGATCGACTTCGGGTCGATCTTGACCAGCTCGGCGAGCGGATCCTGCAGGCGCCGCGCGATCGACACCGCGCCGCGCAGCGACACGTCCAGTTCCGGAAACTCGCGCGCGGCCAGCTCGGACGCCGAATAGACCGACGCGCCGGCCTCGCTGACGACGATCTTGCCGAGTCTGAGCTCGGGATGGGTGCGGATCAGCTCGCCGGCCAGGCGGTCGGTCTCGCGCGAAGCGGTGCCGTTGCCGATCGCGATCAGGCCCACGCCGTGCTGGCGCGACAGCGCGGCCAGCTGCGCGAGCGAGGCGTCCCACTGCTTCTTCGGCTCGTGCGGATAGATCGTCGCGGTCGCCAGCAGCTTGCCGGTGCCGTCGACGACGGCGACCTTGACGCCGGTACGCAGGCCGGGATCCAGGCCCATCACGACCTTCGGGCCGGCCGGCGCAGCCATCAGCAGATCCTTGAGGTTGTCGCCGAACACGCGGATCGCCTCGGCCTCGGCCGCTTCGCGCGCACGCCCGAACAGGTCGAGCGTCAGATGCAGGTGCAGCTTGATCCGCCAGGTCTGGCGGACGGTCTCGAGCAGCCAGCGGTCGGCCGCGCGCGGCGCGGTCGGCGATCGCGAAGTGCACCGCGATGCGGCCCTCGGCCTCGGCATTGCCGGCCGCGATCGCTTCCTCGAGCGCGGCAGCCGGATCGTCCGCCGCACCGACGCGCGGTGCGCTGGTCGGCATCGGCGCCAGGTCCAGATCCAGAATGCCCTCGTTGCGCGCGCGGAACAGCGCGAGCAGGCGATGCGACGGGATCGTGCCGATCGCCTCGGCATGCGCGAAGTAGTCGCGGAACTTGGCGCCCTCGCTCTCCTTGCCGGCGACGACGCGCGCGCGGATCTGCGCCTTGGCGCTCAGCCACTCGCGCAAGGCGCCGATCAGCGCCGGATCCTCGGAGAAGCTCTCGAGCAGGATCGCGCGGGCGCCGTCGAGCGCGGCCTTGACGTCGGCCACGCCGCGCTCGGCGTCGACGAACGCGGCCGCGGCGGCCTCCGGGTCCTGGTCCGGATTCTCGCGCAGGCCCAGCGCCAGCGGCTCCAGCCCGGCCTCGCGCGCGATCTGCGCCTTGGTGCGGCGCTTGGGCTTGTACGGCAGGTACAGATCCTCCAGCCGCGCCTTGGTGTCGGCGCCGAGCAGATCGGCCTTGAGCGCATCGGTCATCTTGCCCTGTTCCTCGATGCTCGCGATCACCGCCGCGCGCCGGTCCTCGAGCTCGCGCAGATAGCCCAGCCGCTCCTCGAGCAGACGCAGCTGCGTGTCGTCCAGACCGCCGGTGACCTCCTTGCGATAGCGCGCGATGAACGGCACGGTCGCCCCCTCGTCGAGCAGGGCGACGGCGGCCTGGACCTGTTGCGGCTTGGCGGCGATTTCCGCCGCGATGCGGTGTTCGATACTGAGCATGCGTCCGATGGTTCCGATTGGCTGAAAAATGCAGCGGGCCGCCGTGGCGGCCCGCTGCGGCATTCTAGCAACTGGCCGTTGCGGCACCGGTGTCGAAACGCCCGCATCGACGCGGCCGCGCGCGATGATCCCGGCGATGCCGCGAGCCCGATCGATGCGGCGGACGCGCGCGCGGCGGCAGGCACGATGCCGCTGACGAACGCGATCGCGGTGCCTGGCCGTCGCCGATCGGGAAGTGGCCGGACGCGAATGCGCCGCGCGCTCAGGCGACGCGGCGGTGGCGCTTCAGATGCACCAGCAGCAGCGAGATCGCCGCCGGCGTGACGCCGCTGATGCGCTGGGCCTGGCCGATCGTCGCCGGGCGGCTGCGCTTGAGCTTGAGCTGCACCTCGGCCGAGAGGCCGCGCACGGTGTCGTAGTCGAAGCCGTCGGGGATCGGCGTCGCCTCGTGGCGGCGGTTGCGTTCGATCTCCTCGCGCTGGCGCTCGAGATAACCGGCGTACTTGACGCCGACCTCGACCTGTTCGGCGACCGCCGCGTCCTCGACCGCGGGACCGAGGCCCGGCACCGCCGCCAGCGCGACATAACCGACCTCGGGCCGGCGCAGCAGATCCAGCGCGTTGCCTTCCTTCGACACGGCGACGCCGAGCGTCGCCTCGACCGCCGCTGCGAGCGCGCCGGCCGGCGCGACGCGCAGCGCGGCCAGTCGCGCGCGCTCGCGCTCGATCGCCTCGATCTTGCGGCAGACCGCCGCATAGCGCGCCTCGGGCACGCAGCCGAGCGCGCGACCGGTCTCGGTCAGGCGCAGGTCGGCATTGTCCTCGCGCAGCTGCAGGCGGTACTCGGCGCGCGAAGTGAACATGCGGTACGGCTCGAGCGTGCCGTTGGTGGTCAGGTCGTCGATCAACACGCCGATGTAGGCCTCGTCGCGGCGCGGCGTCCAGGCGATCTCGCCGCGCGCGGCGCGGGCCGCGTTGAGGCCGGCCACCAGACCCTGCGCGGCGGCCTCCTCGTAGCCGGTGGTGCCGTTGATCTGACCGGCGAAGTAGAGCCCGGCGATCGCACGCGTCTCCAGCGAGGGACGCAGGCCGCGCGGGTCGAAGTAGTCGTACTCGATCGCATAGCCCGGCCGCGTGATATGCGCACGCTCGAAGCCGCGGATCGAGCGCACCAGCGCCAGCTGCACGTCGAACGGCAGCGAGGTCGAGATGCCGTTCGGGTAGATCTCGTGGGTGTCCAGGCCCTCGGGCTCGATGAAGATCTGGTGCGAGGCCTTGTCGGCGAAGCGCACGACCTTGTCCTCGATCGACGGGCAGTAGCGCGGGCCGACGCCTTCGATCGCGCCGGTGTAGAGCGGCGAGCGGTCCAGGCCCTCGCGGATGATCCGGTGCGTCTCGTCGGAGGTGTGCGTGATCCAGCAGCTGACCTGGCGCGGATGATCCGCGCGCGAGCCGAGAAACGAGAACACCGGCGCCGGATCGTCGCCGGGCTGTTCCTCGAGCCCGCTGAAATCGATGCTGCGGCCGTCGATGCGCGGCGGCGTGCCGGTCTTGAGCCGGTCGCTGCCGAGCGGCAGTTCGCGCAGGCGGTCGGCCAGCCGCTGGGCCGGCGCGTCGCCGGCGCGGCCGCCGGCGTATTGCGCCTGGCCGATGTGGATCTTGCCGGCGAGGAACGTGCCGGCGGTCAGCACCACGCAGCGCGCCTCGAAGACCAGACCGGCCTGCGTGACGACGCCCTCGACGCGGTCGCCGGCCAGCACGAGGTCGTCGACGGCCTGCTGGAACACGACCAGCCCGGCCTGCGACTCGATCAGACCGCGGATGGCAGCTTTGTACAAAACCCGATCGGCCTGGCAGCGCGTCGCGCGCACGGCCGGACCTTTCGACGCATTCAAGGTGCGCCACTGGATGCCGGCGCGATCGGCCGCCCAGGCCATCGCGCCGCCGAGCGCGTCGATCTCGCGGACCAGATGGCCCTTGCCGATGCCGCCGATCGCCGGATTGCAGCTCATCTGGCCGATCGTCTCGATGTTGTGGCTGAGCAGCAGCGTCTGCGCGCCACTGCGCGCCGCGGCGAGCGCGGCCTCGGTGCCGGCATGGCCGCCGCCGACCACGATCACGTCGAAGCGAGTGGGGTAACGCATGGAACGGTCCGATCGGTGGGCCAGGAATGACGGCGGGTGATTGTAGCCGAGCCGCAGCAGCCGGCTGGCACGAAACCTGCTGGTCATGAGCGCACTCCCGCCGACGCACGGCGAATGCGAGCTCGTCGGGCCGGAATTCAGGGGCCGGCCACGCGTCGGCGGGAGGACGCTCTCTTGGATCGGCGCAAGCGCGCCGTCCCGGTGGCATCAGCAGAAAGGCTGACGCCCGGCGGTCTTAGGAACAGGGGGAATCCAGAGGACCATTGCCGGGCGTCAGTGGACTGAAAAAACGCTGACGTTCAAGAAGAAGCCGCAGGTGAACAGCCTGCGGCTTTTGTCATTCTGTGACGAGCACCAGCCTAGCCGCAAGCGCATTCACAGTCTGTGACAATCGTCGCCACCCCGCTGTTCAGGTAGCGACATGTCGGTCACGGTCCGATTGCGACGAGGAGCGTCAGATGTTTCGCAACACGACGCATCGCGCAGGATCCGGAACGAAGGTGGCACGCTCCTTGCTCAATCGCAGATACCTCATCAGGAATCTCGCCATGAGCACCGCCGCCGCCCTCAACATCAATCCGCTCTTCCTCCGCCACGACCTCATGATCGAGCTGGGTCGGCTGGACATGGTGATCGAGGATGCGCGCACGCGTCAGCAGACTCCGCAGAACGAACTGGTCGTGCAGCTGGAAACGCGGCGCGCGCGCATCAACGAAGCGCTGAGCCGTCTGCCGGCCTGATCCGGATTTCGCGTCGCCCAATGGACCGCCGGCGCATTCGCCGGCGCGCGCTTCAATCCCGCCGCGTGATGTCCGGCAGCCCCGACATCAGCCACCAGCGCTTCTGCTTGGCGTCGTAGCGCCAGACCTGCCGATCGACGATCGTGCGCATGGCCTGGGTGTGCACGTTGATCAGGCCGATCTCGACCGTCTGATGCACCTCCGTGTCGCCGACCGGCACGGCCGGATGTTCGCTGTACTGACTGACCTGCACCTGCCGGTAGCGCGCCAGGTCGGTCTCCGGGATCGGATGCTGCTCGAGGTAGGCCGGATCGAGAAAGATCTGCGCCTGCGCGATGTCGCCCCAACGCAGCGTGCTCGCATACGAGCGCAGCGTATCGCGCAATGCGCGCTCCTTGCCGCGGGTCGGATCGTTCGCGCAGCCGGCCAGCAGCAGCATCGGCGCCAGGACGGCCGTCAGCATCCAACGCATCTTCATCGCTCACCTCCGTCGGTCGGGCCTGCCGTCGTTGCGGCGATGCCGATACGCGGCGATTGTCGCATCGAATCGCAACGTGGCGTCACGCCCTGGCAGCCGTCGAGCCGCAGTCCGTCGGTCTACTGCGGCTGTCGCCGCGCCAGCGATCGCATCGGCGATCGCTCCCGCGGCAGGCTACGCGTGCGTTGCCCGCGTCGTTCGATCGAACAACGGGCAGGCGCCCGTTAGCGGTGTCGGATCAGGAGGCCGCTCCGCGCACGCGCGCCGGGTCGATCGCGACGAAGCGCGCGGCCAGCGACGCGGCGGCCGTGCCGTCCGGCAGCGGCACTTCGCAGACGATGCCGATCCGCGCCCGGCCGCGTGCCTGCAAGGTATCGAAGAACGCGTCGAACGATTCGCCTTCGACCGGACGCGCGACGGCACCGAAGTCGCCCCAGACCGGCGCCAGATAGCGGATCGAACTGTCGGCGACATAAACCTCGGCGTCCGATCCGCGCGCCTGGAGCTGCAGCCGTACCAGTCCCCAGCCGGCCAGCGTCATCAGGCTCGCCAGGCTGCCGCCGAACGCGCAGCCCTTGTCGTTGATGTTCGGCGGCAGCGGCGCGGCCAGCGTCAACGTCTGCCCGTCGTAGCCGGCCGCACGCAGATCCATCGCCCGCGCGAGCGGAATCTCCTCGCGCAGCTTGCGTTCGAGATCGTGCAGCGGCGAGGAAGCGGCGGAAGCGGGCAGCGGTCCGAGCATGCGGGCGGGCGATCGTTTCGAGAGCGCGCGAGTGTGCGCAATGCTGCGCAGCCGCACAAGCCGGGCCGCCACGTCGCACGCGTATGATCGGGCCGCGTCACCAGGCGCAGCCGATTGCAGCAGCCGAGAACCGAACACGCCGATGTCGTCCCGCCAGCCCATGCCGCATCTGATCGTCACGCGGCCGGCACTGACCGCCGAGGCGCTGCGGCGTGCCGTACGGCGCGGCGGCGCGCAGCCGCTGTCGCTGCCCGGGCTGGCGCTGGCCGCGGCGCCCGATCCGGCCGCGGCACGCGGCGCGCTCGAGGCCGCGCGCGACGCTTCGATCTGGATCGTCACCAGTCCGGCCGCGGTCCATTTCATGCGCCGCCTCGCGCCCGGCATCGCGCCGTCGGCCTCCACCCGCGTGCTCGCGGTCGGACGCGGAACTGCGCGGGCGCTGGGCCGGCTCGGCATCGCGGCCGTCGCACCCGAACGCGGAGAAGACAGCGAAGGGCTGCTGGCGCTGCCGGATCTGCGCGATCCGGCCGGGCGGCGCATCGCGCTGATCGGCGCACCGGGCGGACGCGGCGTGCTGGTGCCGAGCTTGACCGGGCGCGGTGCCGAAGTGCTGGCCGTACACGTCTATCGGCGCCTGCCGCCGCGCTGGCGGCCCGCGCAGCTCGAAGCGGTGCTGGCCGCGCGTGCGCCGGCCGCGACGCTGCTGTCGAGTGCGGAGGCGCTGGGTCATCTGACGGCGCGGCTGCCGCCGGAAGTCCGCCTGCATCTGCAGACCCTGCCGCTGATCGTCAGCAGCGAGCGCCTGGCGGCGCATGCGCACGAAGCCGGCTTCGGCGACGTCCGGGTCGCCGGGTCGCCGGCGCCGGGTGATCTCGTCGCGGCCGCGCTGAGGCGGTTCGAGGCCTGAGCGGCTCGTCCGGCACGGCGCAGTCGCCACGAACGTTAACCGATTCGTTAATGAATTGTTGGCGCGCCTGCACTACGATGCCGCGCATGGATGAAGCGATCGAATCGAAGCTGCCGGAGCCCGCCGCTCCGCCGGCCGGACCGGCCCGGCGCGCCCAGCGCGGCGGTTTCGGCTGGCTGATCGGTGTGCTGGCGCTGGGGGTGCGGCCTATGCGGTCTGGCAGGTCGGCCGGCTCGAGCAGGCGCTGTCCGATTCGCGCAGCACCGGTCTGGATCGCGTCGAGGCGCGGCTGCAGCCGCTCGCGCAGAGCGTGGACCAGCTGCGCCGCGACATCGAGGCGATCCGCGCACGCGTCGCCGACGGCGACGGCGTCAACCGCAGCCTGCGCGAGGAAGTGCTCGGTCTCGGCGAGCGCTCGCGCAATCTCGAGGACGCGGTCGCCAATCTCGCCGATCAACGCCTCAGCAGCCGCGATGCGATCGCGCTCAACGAGGCCGAATACCTGCTGCTGATCGCACGCCAGCGCCTGGAACTGTTCCACGACGCCCAGGGCGCGCTGGCCGCCTACCGGCTCGCCGACGGCGCGCTGGCCGCGGCGGAGAATCCACTGTACGCCTCGACCCGGCAGACTATCGCCGCCGAGATCGAGGCACTCGCCGCAGCGCGCCCGGCCGATACGCAGACCGTGCTCGGCGCGCTCGAGCAGGTGCGCACGGCCGTCGCGACCTGGCCGGTCAAATCGATCGAGACCCGCGATGCGCCGGCCGCCGATTCACGTTTCGCGCGGATGTTCGGCGCATTCGTGCGCATCTCGCGCGACGGCATGCCGAGCCAGGACAGCCGCGACCCGAGCCTGCTGCGCTCGCTGATCGCGATCGACCTGCGCCGCGCCGAGGCCGCCGTGCTGGCCCGCGACGAGGCGGCGTACCGGCAGGCCCTGAACAGCGCGCAGGCCGGCATCCGGCTCGCGTTCGACGGCGGCGACGCCTCGGTCGGCAGCGGCCTGGACCAGCTCGACCAGCTGGCGACCGCGCCGCTCGCGCCGGCCCTGCCCGAACTGGGCACCGCGCTGCGCGAGCTGCGCAACCTGCGCGCGACGCGGGCGCTGTCGCAGCCGGCCGTGCCGGCCGCCGACCCGGCGACCGAGCGCGCGCCGGCTGCCACGGGCGAACCGGGCCTCGACGGGGCCGGCGCGTGAGGCTGTGGCTCGGCGTCGCCGTGCTGCTGGCGGTCGCCGCCGCGGCGGCGTTCGGCTGGCACTGGATGACGGCCGATCCGGGCTATCTGCTGCTGCGGCTGCGCGGCTGGTCGATCGAGACCACGGTGATGTTCGCGCTGGTCGCGCTCGTCGCCGGCTGGCTCGCGCTGTATCTGATCTGGCGCCTACTGCGCTGGCCGTTGCGCGCGCTCGGCCGGACCCGGGCACGGCGCGGCCAGGCGCGGCTCTCCGGCGGCCTGACCGCGCTGGCCGAAGGCCGCTATGCGCAGGCCGAGCGCGATCTGGGCAAGTTGGCCGGACAGCCCGCGCTGCGCGGACCGGCCCTGCTCGGTGTCGCCCAGGCCGCGCATGCGCGCGGCGACGACGACCGCGCCAACCGTGCGCTCGATCAGGTACCCGACGCCTGCGCGTCGGCCGCGCTGGTGCTGCGCGCGCGCCAGCTGCTCGACGCCGGCCAGACCGAGGCCGCCCTCGCCCTGCTCAGGTCCGCCCTGGCCGACGGGCGCCTCCCGCCGGTCGGCCAGCAGCTGCTGGTCGAGACCGCGCTGAGTGTCGACGATCCGACCACCGCGGTCGCCGCGCTCGAGGCGCTGGCGCGGTCACAGACCGTCGCGCCGGCCCTGCTCGAGGCGCTCGACGTGCGCGTGCGCGAGGCCAGCCTGCGCCACGCGCCCGATGCCGCGCGGCTCAATGCGATGTGGAGCGGCCTCAGCCGGTCGATGCGGCGGCGGCCCGAACTCGTCGAGGCGTTCGCGCGGCGTGCCGCCGCGCTCGGCCAGATCCTCGCGGCGATGGACGAGATCCAGTCGGCGCAGAAGCGCCAATGGAGCGAGCGGCTCGCCGCCGCCTACGGCGAGCTCGGCCGGCTCGAGCTGCCGAGCCGCAGCCGGACCGCCGAGTCGTGGCTGGCGATCGCGCCGAACAGTCCGGCGCTGCTGACCACGCTGGGCCGGCTGCACGGCGAGCTCGGCGCCTGGAGCAAGGCCGAGCACTACCTCGAACGCGCCCGCGCGGCCGCCGAAACCCCGGCCGTCTGGGAGGCGCTCGGCGACTGCCTGCTCGCGCGCGGTGCGGCGGCCGATGCCGCGCGCTGCTATCGCAATGCGCTGGCGCTCGCGCGCGGCGAGCCGAGCCGTCCGCTCGATCCCGACGCCACGATCCCGAGCGGCATCGACACCCATGCCCTGGCGGTCGAGGAACGCAATGCGCACGGCGTGCCGCAGCTGCCGCTGATCCGCTGAAAGCAGGACCGCCGGAGGCGGCGCTCAGCGCAGCAGACGCTCGATGCCGACGACGCGTCCGTCGATCAGCCGCGCTTCGTAGACGACCCGCGTATCGTCCCCGTCATAGAGCCAGGCTTCGTCGCGCTGCTCGCGCCATTGCTCCTGGCGCGGACCGGGCCGGCGCACGATCGTGACCGGCCGGCTGCGGCGCGAGACCGGTTCGCCGCAGCGGGCCACCAGCTCGCCGCTGCTCAGGCCCTGCCAGGCAGCCGGCATCGGACAGTCCGCACCGAGGTCGCGCACGCCGTAACCGAGCGTCTCCTCGCGCTGCAGCACGCCGTCGCGGAAGATCAGCCGCCGCATCAGATCGCGCGGGCCGAAATTGAAGTACCACGCCTCGAAGCGCACCTCGACCTGGCGCTCGAGCGGCGTACGTGCACCGAAGACGTCGACGCCGGCATAGGCGTCGATCCAGAACGGCGCGCCACAGCGTTCGCGCACCTGGAAGTCGCGATCGCCTTCACCGACCAGCCGGCTGCCGCAGCGCATCGCCGAGGCCGCCGTGCTGGCGAGCAGCGCGGCGACGAGCAGCGGCCAGCGCCACGACCGGCGCGCGCGGCGGTGCCGCTCGGCATGCGAGGCGCACGGCCTGGCGTGAAGCGACGTGACGATCATCGGCTCATCAGACGCGATCCGGGCGTGCAGCGTCGCAGACCGGGCCCGAACCGCGCCTTGCTATAGTCCGCCCCCTCTACGAGGAACGCCGCATGTCGATCTGGAAGCAAGCCGTCGATCTGGACACTCTCAACGCCTGGAGCCGCCAGACCCTGGTCGGCACGCTCGGCATCGAGCTGACCGAGGCCGGCGAGGACTTCCTGCGCGGCACGATGCCGGTCGACGCACGTACGCGCCAGCCGTTCGGCCTGCTGCACGGCGGCGCGTCGGTGGCGTTGGCCGAGACGCTCGGCAGCGTGGCCGGCAATCATTGCGTTGCCGAGGGCCTCATGGTGGTCGGCCTGGAGATCAACGCCAACCATCTGCGCGCCAAGACCGACGGCGTCGTGACCGGCACCGCGCGACCGCTGCACGTCGGCCGCAGCACCCAGGTCTGGGAGATCCGCATCGAGGACGAGCGCGCGCGCCTGGTCTGCATCTCGCGGATCACCCTGGCGGTGGTGCCGCGGCCCGCGGCCTCGTGACCGAGCGCTCGGCCGCGCCGTACGCGGGGCTCGGGCCCGACCAGGTGCTCGATGCGGTGGCGGCGGCCGGCTTCGAGCCGGACGGCCGGCTGCTCGCGCTGCCAAGCTACGAGAACCGCGTCTATCAGGTCGGCATCGAGGATGGGCCCGGTCTCGTCGCCAAGTTCTACCGGCCGCAGCGCTGGAGCGATGCGGCGATCGCCGAGGAGCAGGCGTTCGCGTGTGAACTGGCCGGGGCCGAACTGCCGGTCGTCGCGCCGATCGCGGTCGACGGCCACCACTTGCTGCGGCACGGCGGGTTTCGCTATGCGCTGTATCCGCGCCGCGGCGGCCGCGCGCCCGAACTCGAATCGTCCGAGCATCTGGCCTGGATCGGTCGGCTGCTGGCACGGATCCACGCGGTCGGCTCGCGCGGCAGCTTCGCGCACCGCGGCCGCATCGATGCCGAGACCTATGTACGCGCGCCGGCGCGCACGGTGATCGCCTCCGGCCTGCTGCCGGACCTGCATCACGGCCGCTACCGCGCGCTGACGGCGGCCCTGGCCGAGCGCATCGACGAGGCGTTCGCATCGGTCGCGCCGCGCACGCTGCGTCTGCACGGCGACTGCCACGCCGGCAACGTGCTGTGGACCGATGCGGGCCCGCACTTCGTCGATCTGGACGACGCACGGACCGGACCGGCGATCCAGGACCTGTGGATGCTGGCGCCGTCGGCCGAGGCGCTCGACGCGCTGCTCGAAGGCTACGCGGAGTTCCGCGACTTCGACTGGAGCGAGCGCCGCCTGATCGAGCCGCTGCGCACGATGCGCCAGATCCACTGGGCCGGCTGGGTCGCTGCGCGCTGGCACGACCCGGCGTTCCCGGCTGCATTCGCGCAGGTCGGCGAGGCGCGCTGGTGGGACCAGCACCTGGCCGATCTGGCCGAGGCGCTCGACCGGCTCGACGGGGCCGCGCACTGACCGATGCTGCGACGCATCAGCCGGCGATGCTTGGTGTCATAATCGGCCGATGAGCATTCCGGCCGAATCCTCCCGCCCCGTCCGCGACCCCTGGCGGCCGCTGCGCTACCTGATCCGGATTCCGCTGCTGCTCGTCCACGTCGTGTTCGCGATCCTGATCGCACTGCTGCTGGCCAGCACGACGCTGGCCAATCTCGGCGGCCGCGACGACCGGCGCCTCGGCAAACGCCTGATCCGCTGGTGGTCGGCGACGCTGCTGCGGATCTGCGGCTTCCGGATCCGCAGCTTCGGCACGCCGCTGCCGGGCGCGGTCCTGTTCGTCGCCAATCACATCTCGTGGCTCGACATCGTGCTGCTGCACAGCCAGCGCGCGGTCCACTTCGTCGCCAAGAGCGAGATCGCGCGCTGGCCGCTGGTCGGCTGGCTCGCCGCGCGCGGCGGCACGATCTTCCATCGCCGCGCGCAATACCGATTCGCTGGCGGCCGTGATGGCGCGCGTCGTGGTCCAGCTGCGCGCCGGCGAGCCGGTCGGCGTGTTCCCGGAAGGCGGCAGCGGCCACGGCAACCGCGTGGGCACGTTCCATGCGCGCATCTTCCAGACCGCGCTCGACGCCGAGGTGCCGGTGCAGCCGGTCGCGTTGCGCTACGGACGCGACGGACGCCAGCACCCGGATGTGCCGTTCGGCGTCAAGGAAAGCTTCTTCGCCAATTTCCTGCGCATCCTCGGCAACGCGCCGATGGATGCGGAGGTCCACTTCCTCGAGCCGGTCGCGCCGACACCGGACGCGCGCCGGCTGATGGCCGAGGAATCGCGCCGGCGCATCGTCGCCGTGCTCGGCTACGGAGACTGACGGCATGGCGGTCAGCGCAGCCGACTTCAGACCGCATCCGCTGCTGCGCAACCGCCACCTGCAGTCGATTCTCGCCTCCAGCGGCATACGCCGGCTGCTGCGGCGCCCGTCGCGACCGCCCGGGCTGCACGGCGCGGTCGAGCACATCCTCGACTGCGGCGACGGCGTGCGCCTGCAGGGCTTCCTCGACCGGCAGACCGTGCGCGAAGAGGCGCGCGGACTGGTCGTCGTGCTGCATGGCTGGGAAGGCAGTGCCGAATCGGCCTACGTCGTCGCCACCGCCGCGCGCCTGCTGCGCGAAGGCTACGACGTGTTCCGCCTGAACTTCCGCGACCACGGCCGGACCCATCACCTCAATCCGGGCATCTTCCACTCGTGCCTGATCGACGAGGCGGTCGGCGCGGTCGCGGCGGTCGGTCGGCTCGATCCGCAGCGGCCGCTGGCGATCATCGGCTTCTCGCTCGGCGGCAACTTCGCACTGCGCATCGCGCTGCGCGCGCCCGCCGCCGGCATCGCGCTGGCCTACGTGCTGGCGGTGTGTCCGGTCGTCGATCCGATGGCCGGCCTGTTCGGCCTGGAGGCCGGACCGCGTCTGTATGAGCGCTACTTCATGCACAAATGGCGCGAATCGCTGCGGCTCAAGCAGGCGGCATTTCCGGATGCGGCGCTGTTCGACGAGGCGGACCTGCGTTGCGGCCTGCGCGAGCTGACGCGACTGCTGGTGCTGCGCCACACGACGTTCGGATCGCTCGAGCACTACTTGAACGGCTATTCGATCGCCGGACGGACCCTGGCCGGCCTGACCGTGCCGACGACGATCCTGACCGCGGCCGACGATCCGGTCATCCCGGTCGCCGATTTCCACGCGCTCGAGCTGCCGCCCCAGGCCGAGCTCGATATCGCGCGCTATGGCGGACATTGCGCGTTCATCGGCGACTTCCTCGCTGCGCAGCTGGACCGAGGACTACATCGCCGAGCGTTTCGATCGTCACGTCGCTCGGGCCGGCGGCACGGCTTGAGCGCATCCCGATCGCGGCGGTCGCGTCGGTCCTCCATCGCGATCGAAGAACTGCCGCTCGAAAGCCGATCCGCTTGACGAACGGCGCGCTGCTCCGCAATTCCGATCCGCACCTCGCAGCGTTACCGGCATCGCGCGCCGGCACGGCCACGGTCGCGAGTCGCGAGTCGCGAAGGCGACCATTCGGGCAATCGCGCGCCTTGAATCAGGCTGCCCATCCGCAGCGGCTCGGCGCGGCGCCGTTGCGCGCGGGCGATGCGGCTCAGTCGGCGAGCAGGCTGGCGATGCGCGCCAGATGCGAGGACGCCAGTTCCTTGCGGTGCTCGGCGTCGGCCTGCTGGTCGCGGCCGGACCAGACCAGATCATCCTGCGGCAGCTCCTGCAGGAAGCGGCTGACGTCATTGGTGACGATCTCGCCGAAGCGGCGCTTGCGCTTGGCGTAGCTCAAGGTCAGCTGCTCCTTGGCGCGCGTGATGCCGACATACATCAGGCGCCGCTCCTCCTCGACGCGGCCTTCCTCGAGGCTGCCCTCGTGCGGCAGCACGCCTTCCTCGACGCCGACGATGAACACGAAGCGGAACTCCAGGCCCTTGGCCGCATGCAGCGTCATCAGGCGCACGGCGTTGCCGGGATCGTCACGGTCGGCATTGGTCAGCAGCGCGAGCTGCGCGGCCAGATCGCCGCTGGCGCCGTCCTTCTGCATCGCGCGGAACCAGTCGGCGAGTTCCTCGAGATTCTCCAGCCGCCGCTGGCGCAGCGACGGCTCCTTGATCTGCACGGTCAGATGCTCGGCATAGCGCGTACGGCGGATCAGCTCGCCGACCAGCTCGGCCGCCGGCATCCGATCGGCCAGTGCGGCCAGCTCGGCGATCAGGCCGACGAAACCGGCCAGCGCGGCGCCCGGCCGCGCCGACAGCTGCGCGAGCACCGCATCGCTGCGTGCGGCCTGCAGCAAGGAGACGTGGCGCGCGCCGGCCAGCTCGCCGAGCTTCTCCAGCGTCGTCGCGCCGATGTCGCGCCGCGGCGTGTTGACCACGCGCAGGAATGCCGCGTCGTCGTCGGGATTGTTGGCCAGGCGCAGATACGCCAGCAGGTCCTTGACCTCGGCGCGATCGAGGAACGCCGTGCCGCCGGTCAGGTGATAGGTCACGCGCGCCAGGCGCAGCGCCTTCTCGAGCACGCGCGACTGGAAGTTGCCGCGGTAGAGCACCGCGAAATCGCTCCAGCGCGCCTTGTGCTTCTCGGCGAGGAAGCTGATCTCGCCGGCGACGCGTTCGGCCTCGTGCTCGTCGTCGCGGCATTCGACGACGCGGATCGGCGGACCTTCGCCGGCCTCGCTCCACAGGCGCTTCTCGAACAGATGCGCGTTGTGGGCGATCAGCGCATTGGCGGCACGCAGGATGCGGCGCGCGCAGCGGTAGTTCTGCTCGAGCTTGACGACCTTGAGCTGCGGATAGTCGCGCGCCAGTTCGCCGAGGTTCTCCGGATTGGCGCCGCGCCAGGCGTAGATGCTCTGGTCGTCGTCGCCGACTGCGGTGAAGGCGCCGCGCGCGCCGGCCAGCGCCTTGATCAGCCGGTACTGGCCGGCATTGGTGTCCTGGTACTCGTCGATCAGCAGATAGCGGATCCGTTCCTGCCAGATCGTGCGCGCCTCGTCGTCGCTCTCGAGAATCGACAGCGGCAGGCGGATCAGATCGTCGAAATCGACCGCGTTGAACGCGGCGAGGCGCTTCTGGTAGAGCTCGTAGATCATCGCCGCTTCGCGCTCGCGCGCACCGCTGGCGCGCGTGGCGGCCTGCTCGGGCGTCAGGCCGTCGTTCTTGGCGCGCGATACCAGCGACTGCAGCGCGAACAGTGCATCATTCTTGATGCCCTTGGGCGCCAGCTCCTTGATCAGGTTCTGCGCGTCGTCGGCGTCGAACACCGAGAAGCCGCGGCGCAGGCCGGCGCGCGCGTGTTCGATCTGCAGGAACTTGAGGCCGAGCGCGTGGAACGTGCAGACCGTCAGGCCCTCGGCCTGTGAGCCGGACACCAGTTTGCCGACGCGTTCGCGCATCTCGCGCGACGCCTTGTTGGTGAACGTGATCGCGGCGATCTTCGACGCCGACAGCTGATGCCGCTTGATCAGATGCGCGATCTTCTCGGTGATCACGCGCGTCTTGCCGGAACCGGCACCGGCCAGGACCAGCAGCGGACCCTGCACGTGTTCGATCGCGGCGCGTTGTTGGGGATTGAGACTCATGGGCGCGCGGAGTTTACCTGCAACGAACGTGTCTCCGTCGCGCGATCGCGCAGCGCGAGCGGACCGGCCGTCGCATCGGCGATGCGTGCCGCGAAGCTGAATCGCGACCTGATTAAATTCTCGTTGTTCATCGTCGGTAGTTGCTCGTCGGTGCAGTTTGCGTCCCACGCCGCGACGCCTCGCCGTCGCAGCCTACCAGTCCCGTTCGATCGGGATCCCCAACCAGGAGACGACGATGAAACTGCTTTCGCCCAAGACGCTACTCACGCATTCGCTCGCGCTGGCGCTGGCCGCCGGTGGAAGTATCGCCTTCGCGGACAGCACCGCAGTGACGCCCGACAACGCGGCCGACCAGAAGTCCGAGCAGCCGGTGTCCGATACCTGGATCACCACCAAGGTCAAGGCCGAGCTGGCCGCCACCGACGGCGTCAAGAGCACCGACATCTCGGTCGAGACCACCAACGGCGTGGTCACGCTGATCGGCGTGCAGGACAGCAAGACCGCGGTCGATAAGGCCATCGCGGCGGCGCGCAGCATCAAGGGCGTCAAGGACGTCGATGCTTCGGGCCTGAAGACGCTCTGACGCGTCGCGGCTGACGCATACCGGACCGCGAAAACTCGCGGTCCGGCTCCCACCCTCGCAGGAGAATCACATGAACGAAGATCGCATCAAGGGCCAGTGGAAGCAGCTCGCCGGCAAGATCAAGGCCAAGTGGGGCAAGCTGACCGACGATGACCTGAAGGTCGCCGAAGGCAACAGCGAGTACCTGGCCGGCAAGGTCCAGGAGCGCTACGGCATCGCCAAGGACGAAGCCGAGAAGCAGGTCCGCGAGTTCAACCGCGACTTCTGATCGACGTCCCGCGTAGCGATGAGCGGAGCCCGGCCACATGGCCGGGCTCTTTTCGTTTGGCGGCTCCGCCCGCTTCGTGGTTTGATCGCGGCTCGCCCTTCCGGTCGATGCGATGGCCAAGCTGCACTTCTATTTTTCGGCGATGAACGCCGGCAAGACCACGACGCTGCTGCAAAGCGCCTACAACTATCAGGAACGCGGCATGCGCACGCTGATCCTGACGCCGGCGCTGGACCGCCGCGCCGGCACCGGCGTGGTGGCCTCGCGGATCGGCCTGCGCGCACAGGCGCTCGCGTTCGATGCCGAGGACGATCTGTATGCGCGCGTACGCGACGACGTCGCCGCGCACGGTGTGCTCGGCTGCGTCCTGGTCGACGAGGCGCAGTTCCTCGGCAAGGCACAGGTCTGGCAGCTGACCGACGTGGTCGACCGGCTCGGCATCCCGGTACTGGCCTACGGTCTGCGCACCGATTTCCGCGGCGAATTGTTCGAGGGGAGCCAGTATCTGCTGGCCTGGGCCGACGAACTGGTCGAGATCAAGACGATCTGCCACAGCGGCAAGAAGGCGACGATGGTCGTGCGCGTCGACGAGCAGGGCCGCGCGATCACCGACGGTCCGCAGGTCGAGATCGGCGGCAACGAGCGCTACGTGTCGGTCAGCCGGGCCGAGTACAAGAAGATCGTCGCCGGCCAGCACCGCATCGAGCTGCAGCAGCCGGTGCTGCCGCTGGACGCACCCGACGCTCAGCCGTAGTAGCGGCGCAGCAGGTCCGCGACGGCCGGCAGCGCGTCGCCGAGCAGGGCCGGGTCGGAGAAGTGCAGCTCGCTGACGACTGCGAAGAATTCTTCGGCGCTCTCGCCGGCATACGGGTCGATCGCGGTCTCCTCGCCGGCGTCGAGCGTCGCGACGAGGCCGTCGTAGGCGGCCTGCATCGTCGCGATCCACTCGCGGCGCGGCAGCGACGCCGGCAGGGCCGGAACGCCATTCATCGCGCCGTCGAGCAGGTCGAGCTTGTGCGCGATCTCGTGCACGACGACGTTGAAGCCGTCGAACGGACGCTCCAGGTCGGCCGCCACGTCGGCCCATGACACGATCAGCGGCCCACGCTCCCAGGCCTCGCCGATCAGGGTCTCCTCGCCCTCGGTGACGACGCCGGAGGCCTCGTCGTGGTGCTCGCGCCTGACCCGGAACTCGCCGGGGTAGACGATGACCTCGCGCCAGCCGCTCAACGCGTCGAAGCCGCGGTTCAGTACCGGCAGTGCCGCGAGTGCGGCGATCGCCAGACACTGCGCGTCGTCCAGGACATGGCCGGCAGCCGCGCTGAAACGCTTGTGCGCCAGAAAGCGTTCGGTCAGTGCGCGCAGCTCGTGCAGGCGGCCGTCATCGACCGTGCCGAACAGCGCACTGCTCGCGATCAGGCCATGCCAGTCCTCGTCGCCGATGCGCTCGGACGGTCGAATCGTCTCGCGCAGACGCGACAGCCAGCCGATCATGCGAACGCGGAGGAATCCCGGCGCCGGCGCGCGGCGCGCGCGGCGATCACTTGATCGCGCCGGGCACCAGCGATTGCCAGCGATGACCGGTCTTGCGTTCGCCGTTCGGCGTGGCCGCGGCACCCGGCGAGGTCGCGCGGACCGGTGCGGCCGGACGTACCGCGCCTTCATCGTCGTCGCCGTCACTCGCAGCCGCAGGTGCTGCGGCCGGAAGAACCGGCAGGGTCGGTGCGGCAGCGCCGCTGCTGACGGTGCCGACACTGCGCAGATAGCCGCCGCTGGCGCCTTCGCGGACCGCCTCGGGCTCGCCGCCGCGGGAGGACGTGCGCGCCGGCTCGATGCCCGAATCGCCGCCGACCACCGCGCCGAGGCCGAACGGAATCGACCGGGCACACACCGGAGCGGAAACGGCGAGCAGGAGTCCGAGACTCGCCAGGCTGGTGATCAACAAGCTGCGTAAGGACATCGGTCGAATCCAGTGAGGGACCGGTCGCACGGCATTGAGATCGCCGATCCTCGCATGATCGCGAACTGAACGCCAGTGCATGTGCCAAACGTCAAGCAGGCATCGTGCCAGCGGCCAACTATCTGATACGGCTCGAATTTGCGAGTGTCCGCGGACGCCGTCGGACAGTCCCGGACAGGCCCGGGTGTCCGCGCCCGGCCATGCCGGACGCCGGGCCAGCCGTCGCGGTCGGAACGCCGGACGGCCGCGGCCGTCTGCCGGGTGCGTCGCGCCGCTACACTGCGCGGCGATGTCGCTCGCCACGCCACCCGCCGTCCTGGCCGCTCTGCTCGACCGACCCGATGCCTCGGGTGCCGACCTCGCGCGGCAGCTCGGCATCAGCCGCGCCGCGGTCTGGAAGCAGATCCAGGCGCTGCGCGCGGCCGGGCTCGCGGTGACCGCCCGGGCCGGCATCGGCTACCGGCTCGACGCACCGCTGGAACTGCTCGATGCCGCGGCGATCCTGGCCGGCCTCGACGCCGGTCAGCAGGCGCGGCTCGGCGACCTCGCCGTGCACTGGCAGCTCGACTCGACCAACAGCGCGCTGCTGCGCCGCGCCGGCGAGGACCGGCGCGACCGGCTGGCCTGCCTGGCCGAGCTGCAGACCCAGGGCCGCGGCCGGCGCGGACGGACCTGGCGAACGCCGCTCGGCGGCGGCCTGGCGCTGTCGCTGCTGAAGCGCTTCGACGGCGCGATGACCGGCCTGGCCGGCCTCAGCGCCGCGGTCGGCGTCATGGTGGTGCGCGCCCTGGCCGACTGCGGCGTCGATCAGGCGCGTCTGAAGTGGCCCAACGATGTCATCGCCGGCGACCGCAAGCTCGCCGGCATCCTGATCGAGCTCGGCGGCGACGCGCTCGGTCCGTGCCATGCCGTGATCGGCATCGGCATCAATCTACGGCTCGACCCTGCGACCGCGATCGACCAGCCCTGGACCGATCTGTCGAACCTCGCAGGCGGGACGCCGCCCGACCGCAACCGGCTCGCCGGTCGCGTGCTGGCCCGGCTGATCGACGGCCTCGACCGGTTCGCCAGCCACGGGCTGGCCGCGTTCGCCGGGGACTATGCGCGGCTGGACGCGCTGCGCGGCCGCCCGGTGCGGGCGATCGGGCCGGGCGGCGAGCGCATCGGCATCGCCCGCGGCCTCGGCGCCGACGGCAGCCTGCGCCTGGAGACCGGGCAGGGCGAGGTCGGCGTCGACAGCGGCGAGGTCAGCATCCGGCTCGGCGAACGATGAAACTGCTGATCGATGTCGGCAATACCCGGCTCAAATGGGCGACCGTGACCGCCGGGCCGCTCTCGGCCGGCCGGCCGGTCGCGCTCGACGCACCGACGCTGGCCGACGCGCTCGGCGAGGCGTTCGCGGCGCTCGCCGGACGCATCGACGGCGTGTTCGTGTCGAGCGTCGTGTCCGACGCACGCGAGACCGAACTGCGCACGCTGCTCGAGGCGGCCTTGCCGGGCGTGCCGGTGAGCTTCGTGCGCAGTCCGGCCCATGCGCTCGGCGTCCGCAATGCCTATGCCGAGCCGCAGCGGCTGGGGGTCGACCGGTTTCTGGCACTCGCGGCGCTGCATGCGCAGCCGCGCGCGCAGGTGCTGGTCAGCGTCGGCACCGCGCTGACGCTCGATGCACTGGCCGCCGACGGCCGCCATCTCGGCGGGCTGATCGCGGCGAGTCCGACGCTGACGCGCGGCGCGCTCGCCGCCGCCACCGCGCGGCTGCTGCCGCCTTCGCGCGAGGTGCGTCTGCTCGCCGATTCGACCGCCGATGCGGTGCAGTCGGGCGCCGTGCTGGCCGCGGTCGCGCTGACCGAGCGCTTTCGCAGCGGCGCGGCCGGACCGCTCGGCGCCTGGCCGGCGCTGGTGCTGGCCGGCGGCGGCGCCGACGAACTGGCGCCGTGGCTGCCCGACGCCGAGCGCATCGACGATCTGGTCCTGCGCGGGCTGGCGCGCTGGGCGTCCGGCTGAGGCCGGCGCGACGCGCATCGCGCACAGGCCGCGCGCAAAGCTCTATCCTCCCCGGCGGTCCACCGCAGCGATCCGTCCGACCCGACCGATGTTCATTCGTCTGCTGTTCCTGCTCCTGCTGGTCCTCAATCTCGGCGTGGCCGGCTGGATCTTCGCGCTGCCGCAGGCGCGTGCGCCGGCAGCCGAGGCCGGCGACGGCGGCGTGCCGCGCCTGGAGCTCCTGTCCGAGCGCGATCGCGACATCGAGGCGTCCAGTGCCGAACTCGCCGCCGCCCCGGATACCGCGGCCGACATCGGCAGCGACACCTGCAAGTCGATCGGGCCGTTCGCGACGCAGGCCGACCAGCGCGCCGCGATCACCGCGGTGACGCCGCTGGTCAACCGGATCCGGCCGCGCGAGACGCGCGCGACGCAGGCGCGCGGCTGGTGGGTCTATCTGCCGGCGTTCCCGACCCGCGAACGCGCGCTGACCGCGGCGCGCGCGCTGTCGGCCAAGGGCATGCGCGACTACTACATCGTCACCGCCGGCGATCAGCAGAACACGATCTCGCTCGGGCTGTTCCGCGACCAGCTCAATGCCGAGCGCCGCCGTGCCGAGATCACCGCGCTGGGCTTGAAGCCGCAGATGACCGCCCGCACCGAGGAGATGCCGCAGTACTGGATCGACTACGCCACGCGCGACGAGCTGCCGATCGCCTGGCGGCCGCGCATCGACGGTGCGCCGGAACTGCGCGAAGAACCGATCGACTGCTTCTGACGGCACCGCGCCGCCTCGGCGGCGCATCTCATCCTCGCCTCACGGACACCGTTTTCATGACCGAATCCAACCCGTTGCTCGCGCCGACCGGCCTGCCGCGCTTCTCGGCGATCCGCCCCGAACACGTCGAGCCGGCGATCGACGCGATCCTGGCCGACTATCAGGCCGGCATCGACGCGATGCTGGCCTCCGACGCGCCGCGCAGCTACGCGTCGGTCATGGCCGTCGCCGAACGCCTCGACGACCGCCTGTCGCGCGCCTGGTCGCCGGTCGGCCACCTGCACGGCGTCAAGGACTCCGACGCGCTGCGCAAGGCCTATGCCGCCGCGCAGGAGAAGATCGTCGAGTTCAACACCGCGCTCGGCCAGAATCGCGCGCTCTACGCCGCCGTCAAGGCGGTGGCCGATGCGCCGGACTTCGCCGCGCTGCCGCGTGCCGCGCGCACCTCGGTCGAGCACGAACTGCGCGATTTCGTGCTGTCCGGCGTCGCGCTCGAGGAGCCGGCACGCTCACGCTACCGCGAGATCTCCAACGAGCTGGCCAAGCTCTCGACCGAGTTCGAGGAAGCGGTGCTCGATGCGACCGATGCCTGGAGCGAGCACGTCGCCGACGCGGCCACGCTGGCCGGCGTGCCCGAGTCGGGCCTGGCCGTGCTGCGCGCCTATGCGCAGGAAAAGGATCTGGACGGCTGGCTGGTCACGCTCAAGCAGCCGAGCGTCCAGGCCGTGCTGACCTACGCCGACGATCGCGCCCTGCGCGCACGGCTGTACCGCGCCTACGGCACGCGTGCCTCCGAGCAGTCCGACGAGGGCCGCTACGACAATTCCGAGCGCATCGAGCGCATCGTCGCGCTGCGCCACGAGGCCGCCCAGCTGCTCGGCTTCGCGAGCGCCGCCGAGGAATCGCTGGCGACCAAGATGGCGCCCTCGGCCGACGCGGTCATCGCGTTCCTGCGCGATTTCGTCGCCAAGGCGCGGCCGATGGCCGAGCGCGATCTGGCCGAGCTGCGCGCATTCGCGTCCAGCGAGCTCGGCATCGAGACACTCGAGCCCTGGGACGTGGCCTACGCGTCCGAGAAGCTGCGCATGCGCACCTATGCGCTCAGCGAGGAGGAGCTCAAGCCGTACTTCCCGCTGCCGGCCGTCATCGACGGCCTGTTCGCGGTCGTCGAGCGCGTGCTCGGCGTCGGCTTCCGGCCGCGCGAGGACGTCGAGGTCTGGCATCCGGACGCGCGCTACTACGATCTCGTCGACACCTCGGGCCGTGTGTTCGCCGGTGCCTACGTCGACCTCTACGCGCGCACCGGCAAGCGCGGCGGCGCCTGGATGGACGTGTGCACGACGCGGATGCGCACCGACGATGGCCTGCAGCTGCCGGTGGCCTATCTGACCTGCAACTTCGCGCCGCCGACCGCTACGACGCCGTCGCTGCTGACGCACGACGACGTGGTCACGCTGTTCCACGAGTTCGGCCACGGCCTGCACCACATGCTGACCGAGGTCGAGGTCGCCGGCGTCTCGGGCATCGGCGGCGTCGAGTGGGACGCGGTCGAGCTGCCGAGCCAGTTCATGGAGAACTTCGCGTGGCAGCGCGAGGGCCTGGACCTGATCGCACGCCACTGGCAGACCGGCGAACGCCTGCCCGAGGCGCTGTTCGAGCGCATGCAGGCCGCGCGCAACTTCCAGTCCGGCCTGTTCCTGGTGCGCCAGCTCGAGTTCGGCCTGTTCGACTTCCTGCTGCACCACCGCTACGACCCGGCGCGCGCGCGCGCGCGCTGGAGATCCTCGAGGAGGTGCGGCGCGAGACCGCGGTGATCGTGCCGCCGGCCTGGCACCGCTTTCCGCACACGTTCACGCACATCTTCTCGGGCGGCTATGCGGCCGGCTACTACAGCTATCTGTGGGCCGAGGTGCTGTCGGCCGACGCGTTCGACCGCTTCGAGACCGAAGGCGTGTTCAACCGCGACGTCGGCGCGGCCTGGCGCCGCGCGATCCTCGCGGTCGGCGGTTCGCGGCCGGCGCTCGAGTCGTTCGTCGAGTTCCGCGGCCGCGAACCGACGCCCGACGCCTTGCTGCGCAGCTACGGCCTGGCGGCCTGAAACGCGCGCATGACCTCGATGACGCGGTCGATCGCCGCGTCGTCGAGATCCAGATGCGTGACCAGCCGCACCGTCGGCAGATAGCCGATGCTCGCGCGCACGCCGTGGGCGTCCAGGTGACTGGCGAATGCCGGCAGCCGCGCGACCGGCACCTCGACGAAGACCATGTTGGTATGGCAGCCGCCGACCGCATAGCCGGCCTCGGCGAGTCCCTCGGCCAGGCGCCGCGCTCGCGCGTGGTCCTCGGCGAGCCGCGCGACGTGATGGTCCAGCGCATGCAGGCCCGCGGCCGCCAGCAGGCCCGACTGGCGCATGCCGCCGCCGAGCATCTTGCGCCAGCGCCGCGCCTGCGCGATCAGCGCGGCCGAGCCGGCCAGCACCGAGCCGACCGGCGCGCCGAGTCCCTTCGACAGGCAGACCGACACGCTGTCGAACGGCGCGGCCAGGTCGGCGGCCGGCACGCCCGAGGCGACCGCGGCGTTGTAGAGACGCGCACCGTCCAGATGCACCGCCAGCCCGCGCGAGCGCGCCCAGGCGGCGGCCTCGACGACATAGGCCTGCGGCACGACGCGGCCGTGCCAGGTGTTCTCGAGCGCGAGCAGACGCGTCCGCGCGAAATGCGGATCGTCCGGCTTGACCGCGGCCGCCAGCGCGGTCAGCGGCAGGCTGCCGTCGGCGGCCTGCGTGATCGGCTGCGGCTGGATCGAGCCGAGCACGGCCGCGCCGCCGCCTTCGTACTTGTAGGTATGCGCCTCCTGGCCGACCAGGTACTCGTCGCCGCGCTGGCAGTGGCAGAGCAGGGCGACGAGATTGGCCTGCGTACCGCTCGGCAGGAACAGGCCGGCCTCGAAACCGAGGTCGCCGGCGAGGCGCTGCTCGAGCCGGCGCACGGTCGGATCGTCGCCGTAGACGTCGTCGCCGACCGGCGCGGCGGCCATCGCGGCGCGCATCGCCGCCGTCGGTCGGGTCACGGTGTCGCTGCGCAGGTCGATCATCGGCGGGGCTCGTCTCGGAAGGTCCCGACGCGAAGCGCGACGGCTCGATCAGCGTAGCGGCCGATGCCGGCGATTGACCAGTGCGCGTCGACGCCCGCGTGCGGATTCGACCGCGCCGCGCCGTTGCCGGGCGCGTCCCAAGGATGTACGTGACCGGGCGGGCCGCGCAGTGCCGGCCCGGACCCGGACTAGTCGAAGCCGGCGCTGAAGATCGGATCGCTGCCGAGGTCGCGCCAGCGTGCCATGTGCAGCACCGGCGTGCCGCCGGCACTGCTGAAGGTGCCGCCGACCGCGAGATCGGTGCCGAACGCGCCGAGGGCCTGGACGACGCCGTTGTTGGGCCCGCCGTTGGCAATGCCCGACCCCAGGCCCGACCAGGCCGCACCGTTCCATTTGGCGATGCGCGGCGCCGTGACGCCGCCGGCCGTGCCGAAGCGGCCGCCGACGATCAGCTCTCCGTTGTAGACGCCGAGCGCGCGCACGACGTTGTCGACGCCGCTGCCGAGCGTCGACCAGGCCGTGCCGTCCCAGCGCGCGACGCGATCGGTATTGGCGCCGTTCGCACTCCTGAAGTCGCCGCCGACGATCAGCGCATCGCCGTAGACGGTCAGCGCGAACACCGCATCGTCGGTACCCCAGTCGAGCGCCGACCAGCTGCTGCCGTTCCATTTCGCGATCCGGCTGACGCTGGTGCTGCCGGCCGTGAAGAACGCGCCGCCGGCGACCAGTTCGCCGCGATAGACCGCCAGCGCGCGGACCGTGCCGTCGATCCCGCCGCCGACCGGCGTCCACTGGCTGCCGTTCCACTTCGCGATCCGGCCCGCATCGACACCGCCGGCCGTCGTGAACGCGCCGGCCGCGTAGAGCTCGCCCTGGTAGACCGCCAGCGCCAGCACGGTGCCGTTCATGCCGCTGCCGAGCGGCGACCAGCCGCTGCCGTTCCAGCGCGCGATGCGATTGACGGTCTGGCCGCCGGCCATCGTGAAGCTGCCGGCCGCGACCAGCTCGCCGGCGTAGACGCTCAATGCATGCACGTAGGTGCTCGTGCCGGTGCCGAGCGACGACCACGTGGTGCCGTCGAAGCGCGCGACGTAGAAGTGGCTGGCCGAGCCGATCGACGTGAACTCGCCGCCCATGACCAGCTCGCCGCCGTAGACCGCGAAGGCATTGATCGAACCGCTGGCGCCGAACGCGCCGAGCTGCGACCAGGACCCGCTGCCGTCCGGCGCCTCGGATTGGACCGACGTGTGCGGTACGGGATCGGCCGGCTGCGCAGCGACGGCCAGCGAAAACGCGAACAGACCCGCTGCCGCGATCTTGATCATGATGAAGCCTCCGTCGGTGGGATTCGGACGCTGCGCACACCGGAGGCGTAGGCTGTCGATGACTGCTGACGTCGGGGCCCGCAACCGTCCTTCGATCCGCTAATGCGTGCATCGACGCGGGATCGGCTCAGGCCGACGCGACAGAGGCCGGCGAGCATTCGCGCCGGCCGACTGAACGGTGCGCGGATCCGTCCCGTGAAGGTCGGGAGCGGACGTGCTGGCGGACGGCAGCGGATCCATGCCGGCCCCTCGGCAAGTGAACGGTGGGCAAGCGTTGCACGAGGCGTGACCAGCGTGGTCATAGCCGCAGAACAAGCGTGATACGCTCGAGAAATTATTTATATAACAAGTAAATAACTCTTCTTGCCCACGATAACAACGTGAATGTTATCGTACAGAATTGATGTTAGCATTGACGCATGGACCACCAGAGCATCCAGCGCTATCTGCAGGACGTGCTCGTGACCGACGTGTCGATCCGACGATGGGAAGCCGTGCAGCGGCTGCCGTTCCATCTGCGCGACACCTACGACTTCGCCGAGCTGGTCCTGTTCGACAGGCTGTGCGTACTGGTCATCTCAGATCGGAAGCTCGATCTCGATGTCGATATCCGTCGTCAACTGGAGGTGGTCGCTGGACATGCGCCGCGAGGCGCCATCGCGATCTACGTCGTCCCAGCCTTGGCGTCCCATGAGCGCCGCCGGCTGATCATGCAGGGCGTACCGTTCATCGTGCCCGGCAACCAGATGTTCCTGCCAGCGCTCGGGTTGGATCTGCGCGAGTATTTCCGTGACCGCCGAGTCGACGCGAGTCACCATCTGAGCCCATCGACGCAGGCGCTGCTGTTTACGGCCCTGCTGAGCCCGTGGGAAGAGGACATCCATCCGCAGCGATTGAACGAGCGGTTCGGCTACACGCCGATGACCGTGTCGCGAGCCGCACGAGAACTACAGGCGGCCGGACTCGCCGCAGGATTCTCGGTCGGCCGGGAGAAGTGGCTGAGATTCGGCCAGAGCCCGAAGCAGGTTTGGCAACACGCGCAGACCTGGCTGCGCAGTCCGGTGGGCAAGCACGTCTGGACGCTGCCCGCGGCCAATCCGATCGATGAAGCGCCGCTGGCCGGACTGAGCGCGCTCGCCGCGCAGTCGAGCCTGGCCGAACCTGTCTACGCAGAGCGCGCGATCTACGTCGAGCGCTGGAAGCACATGCAGCATCACGAACGCATCCTGCACGCGCCGCATCCGGGCGCCACCCATTGGCAGATCTGGCGCTACGATCCCGACGCGCTGGCCGGCGACGGCCGGGTCGACCCGCTATCGCTGATCGTCAGCCTTCGCGACGAGCGCGACGAGCGCGTCCAGCAAGCTCGCGCGCAACTGGAGGCACGACTGCCGTGGTGAGAGGTCTCGACCGCTTCCGAGAACACTTCGCCGGATACAGCGATCGCTACGTGCTGATCGGCGGTACGGCCGCGACCTTGACGATGGAGGAGGCGGGCCTTGCATTCCGAGCCACCAAGGACCTGGACATTCTGCTGGTCGTCGAGGCACTCGATGCGGTCTTCGCAGTACACCTGTGGCGGTTCGTCGAGAAAGGCGAGTACGAAATTCGTCAGACCAACGGCGGACATCCGCGGCTCTATCGGTTCGCGAAGCCTGCCGACGACGCCTATCCGCACATGATCGAGTTGTTCGCACGCCGCCTCGACGATCTGGTGTTGAGCGACGACGCCCGGCTCACACCGCTGCCGATCGACGGGACGGTATCGAGCCTGTCGGCGATCCTGCTGGACGAGGACTATTACGCGTTCGTCATACAGGGACGCCGGCAAAGCGACGAACTGGCATGGATCGAAGCCGATCGCCTCATCCCGTTGAAAGCCAGTGCGTGGCTGGACCTCAGCGCGCGCGAAGCTGCAGGCGAACAGGTCGACGCATGGAATATCCGCAAGCATCTCAACGACGTGTTCCGGCTCGCGCAGCTTCTGTCGGCCGATCAGCGAATCGCCTTGCCCGGCAAGGTCGCGCGCGACCTCGCAGCGTTCCTGACGCAGGCCGATCGCGACCCGATCGATCTCAGGCAGCTCAAGATTGCCGGCGCGAGCCAAGCCGAGATCATCGCGCGGCTCCGCGCCATCTACGGTCTGTCATGACGGTCGCGTCCCGCCGTGAACGATCGATCGGACCGCAGGACAGCCCCGCGTCCGACTCGCGGAGCGGGTATCGTCTCACTTCTTACGAATGCACCGCGTATCGAGGACGCATGCGGTGCTCGCGCCACCAAGACAGATCATCGACTTCATGAAAATCGCCACCTGGAACGTCAA
Source organism: Dokdonella sp. (assembly GCA_024707225.1). Lineage (GTDB taxonomy): Bacteria > Pseudomonadota > Gammaproteobacteria > Xanthomonadales > Rhodanobacteraceae > Dokdonella. Next base: position 86,824 of record JANQAE010000002.1, read on the forward strand.
TTCGCTCAACGTGCGCCTGCCGCATCTGCAGCAGTGGGCGCGGCGGCCGCGCCGGACATCCTGGCGCTGCAGGAAACCAAGCTCGAGGACGGCAAGTTCCCGCGCGAGGCGGTCGAGGCGCTCGGCTATCAGGTCGCGTACTCGGGGCAGAAGACCTACAACGGCGTCGCGCTGCTCGCGCGCGAGCCGATCCACGACGTCGTGACCGACCTGCCGGGGCTCGAGGATCCGCAGCGGCGCATCCTGGTCGCGACCGTCGGCGATCTGCGCATCGCCAATCTGTACGTCGTCAACGGTCAGGCGGTCGGCAGCGAGAAGTACGCCTACAAGCTCGACTGGCTGGCCAAGGTCACGCGCTTTCTCGAGGGCGAACTGCGCAACGATCCGCGCCTGATCGTGCTCGGCGACTTCAACATCGCGCCGGACGATCGCGACGTGCACGATCCGGTCGCCTGGCACGAGCAGATCCTGTGCTCGACGCCCGAACGCGATGCACTGCGGCGCATGCTCGATCTGGGACTGCTCGACAGCTTCCGTCTGCTCGACGCCGAACCGGGCCGCTACAGCTGGTGGGACTACCGCCAGGCCGGCTTCCGCCGCGACCTCGGCCTGCGGATCGATCTGATCCTGGCCAGCGAGCGCTTGAAGGCACGCGCGCATGCCGCCACTATCGACCGCACGCCCCGCGCCTGGGACCGTCCTTCGGACCACGCGCCCGCCCTGCTGGAACTTGCCGATGACTGAACACGACTGGCCCTCTTCTCCCAGCGACAACGAACTCGAAGAACTGGACCAGTTCCTGCGCGCGCACGGCGGCGAGGACGACCTGCTGCTCGACGGCGTGCATGGCCTGTTGACCGCGCTGGCGATCGGACCGGTACCGGCCAAGCCGGAGGAATGGCTGCCCGACGTGCTGCACGAGCCGTTCATCGACCCCGATCAGGGCCAGCGCGTGCTGCATCTGCTGGCGCATCTGAACGATTCGATCGCGCCGGAACTGGAGACCGGCGCCTATGAGCCGATCCTCGGCGAGATCGACGACGACGACGGCAGCACGCTCTACACCGCGCGCGGCTGGTGCGAAGGCTTCAGCCGCGGCATCGACCTGCGCGCATCGGCCTGGGAATCGCGCCTGGGCAGCGACACGCAGCTGATGGAGCTGCTCGGTCCGATCATCGCGCTGGCGATCGACGACGGTGTATTCGAGGCCGATGCCGAGTTCGCCGAGCTCAGCGACGAGGAATACGACGAGTGCCTGGCGCACATCCCGGGGGTCGTCGCCGCGGTCGCCGAGTACTGGCGCAACCATCCGCCGAGCGCCGAGGAGCAGCGCGCCGCCCAGGACGCCGCGGCGAGCCGGCGACCCGGCATGCAGCGCCGCCGCGGCGGCCGCACGCTGCACTGAGTACGGCCGCGCGCCGCGCGCCGCGCGGCGATTGTTCACGCCGGCGCGCCAGCGCGTCCACGCCGCAGCGCTTGAGCGCGACGGTCCGCGTCGACATCTTGGCGGCTTCATCGTTCCGGAGTGCCGCCATGTCCGCAGTTCCCAGCTCCCCGCCGTCCGATCGCCGCGTGCTGCAGCTCGTGCGCGGCCAGCCGACGTCCGACGGCGCCGGCGTCAAGCTCAATCGCGTCATCGGCCAGCGCGCGCTGGAGATGCTCGATCCGTTCCTGATGCTCGACGAGTTCCGGTCCGACCAGGCCGGCGACTATCTGGCCGGCTTCCCGAACCATCCGCACCGCGGCTTCGAAACCGTCACCTACATGCTGGCCGGCCGCATGCGCCACGGCGACAACCAGGGCAACTCGGGCCTGCTGACGCCGGGCAGCGTGCAGTGGATGACGGCTGGCCGCGGCATCGTGCATTCGGAGATGCCCGAACAGGAGGACGGCCTGATGTGGGGCTTCCAGCTGTGGGTCAACCTGCCGGCCGCCGACAAGATGACCGCGCCGCGCTATCAGGACATCGCGCCGGAGCGGATCCCGCAGCGCACGACCGCCTCCGGCGCGCAGGTCCGCGTGATCGCCGGCCGCTTCGAGGACCTGCAGGGCCCGGTCGACGCGGCCGCGACCGCGCCGGTCTATCTGGACGTCGCGCTGCCGGCCGGCAGCCGGCAGAGCCTGCCGGTGCCGGCCGGGCACAACGCCTTCGTCTATGTATTCGAGGGCGAGGTCGCGGTCGGACCCGACGGGGCCGCGCAACCGGTGGCGCGCGGCGAGCTCGGCGTGCTCGGCCGCGGCGGCGACGTCACGGTGGCCGCCGGCGCGCAGCCGGGACGGCTGATCCTGGTCGCCGGCCGGCCGCTCGGCGAGCCGGTCGCCAAGTACGGTCCGTTCGTGATGAATACGCAGGACGAGATCGTCGCGGCGATCCGCGACTTCCAGGCCGGCCGCTTCTGAACCCCGGGACGGTCCGCGGCAATGCCGCGGGCCATCGGTGCTTGCGCTGCCCTGCCGGCACGCCGTGCGAGGCGCACGGCCGGCTCTGATTCTTCAGCGTTCGGGAGCCGGCCGCCTGAGCTTGCGGTCGAGAAAGTCGGTGATCAGCGTGTAGACGTGCATGCGCATCGCCGGCGTCGACAGACCGTGCTTGCCGCCCGGATAGGTCATCAGCTCGAACTGCGTGCCCTTGTCCTGCAGCGCCGCCATCAGCCGCGTCGAGTTCGTGAACAGCACGTTGTCGTCGGCCATGCCGTGCACGAGCAGCAGCGGCGCGTTGAGGCCGTCGAGCCATGCGAACGGCGTGCTACGGATGTAGCCTGCCGGATTGTCGGCCGGCGTCGACAGATAGCGCTCCGTGTAGTGCGTGTCGTACAGCGACCAGTCGGTGACCGGCGCGACCGCGACGCCGGCCGCGATCTCGTCGGAGGCCTTGCTCAGCATCATCGTGGTCAGGTAGCCGCCGTAGCTCCAGCCGAACACGCCGATGCGCGCGGCGTCGACGAACGGCTGCTGCTTGAGCCAGCGGATGCCGGCTCGCTGGTCGGCGACCTCGGCATCGCCGAGCTGGCGGTGGATCGCATCGGAGAACTGCCGGCCGCGCCGCGCCATGCGCGGTTGTCGAGCGTGAAGACGACGTAGCCGCGCTGCGCCATGTACTGGTTGAAGTGATCGCCCCAGCTGCGCGTGACGGTCTGCACGCCGGGGCCGCCGTAATAGAACACCAGGACCGGGCGCCGCTCGACGTCTGCGCCGGGCGCGTCGGCGGGGCGATACAGGCGGTAGTAGAGGGTCTGGCCGTCGTCGGCCTTGAGTGTGCCGAACTCCGGCTCCACGAACGCGCCGCGGAAGCGCGCGTACGGATGCCGCGCGTCGAGGCGGTTCTCCTCGATCCACGCCAGGCGGCTGCCGTCGGGCTTGCGCACGCTGACCTGCGGCGGCGTGCGCGGGTCGCTGAAGGTGTCGACGTAGAACGCGCCGTTCTTCGCGAACGTGGCCGCGTGCGTGCCGTCCTCGCGGCTGATCCGCTGCGGACGGTCGGCGCTCGAGCCATCGAGCTTGAGCGCGTAGATCTGCGTGTCCGGCACGAAATCTCGATTGGACGTCACGTAGACCAGGCCGTCCTTCTCGTCGACGGCGGCCACGCCGTCGAGGTTCCAGTCACCGCGGCTGATCGCGTGCTTGAGCGTGCCGTCCAGGTCGTACAGGTACAGATGATGGAGGCCGGTGCGCTCGCTGCCCCAGACGAAGGCGTCGCGCTTGGCCAGGAAATGCAGATCGTCGTTGAGCTCGACCCAGGTCTGGCTGGTCTCGCTGAGCACGGTGCGCTGCTCGAGCGTGGCGACATCGACCAGCTTGAGGTCCAGGCGCTTCTGGTCGCGCGGCTGGATCTGATACGACAGCCGCCGCGCATCGGGCAGCCACTTGACGCGCGCCAGGTAGATGTCGCGATCCTCGCCGAGGTCGATCCAGCGCACGTCGCCGCCGTCGGGCGTGACCAGGCCGAGCCGGGTCTCGACGTTGGGCTGTCCGGCGGCCGGATAGCGCTGCTCGATCAGTTCGGCGCGCTCGGCGTAGATCTCCATGCGCCGCACCACCGGCACCGCGGCCTCGTCGTAGCGCTGAAACGCGATCGCCGAATCGTCCGGCGCCCACCAGTAGCCCTCGTCGCGATGCATCTCCTCCTGCGCGACGAACTCGGCCTCGCCGTTGTGGACCGTGCCGCCGCCGTCGCGGGTCAGCCGCCGGCGCGTGCCGGAGACGAGATCGATCACCCACAGATCCTGCTCGCGCACGAACGAGACGTAACCGCCGGCCGGCGAGATCTGCGGCGCGATGAAATCGCCGCCGGTGTCGAGCTTGCGCAGCGGATGCTCGGTCGCGCCCAGGTCGTACAGGTACAGCGCGCCGCCGATCGGAAACAGCAGGCGCGTGCCGTCCGGCGACCAGTGGTAGTCGACGATGCCGCTCAGGCTGGCCGTGCGCGCCCGTTCGCGGCGCGCGCGCTCGGCCTCGCCGAGCTCCTGTTCGGCTTCGGCGAGGCTGTCGGCGTCGACCAGCAGCCGCGTGCGCTGCTCCTTGACATGGTATTCCCAGAGGTCGAGCCGGTTCTGGTCGCTCGCCTTCGGACGCAGGAAGGTCACGCGCTGGCCGTCCGGCGAGATCTTCAGGCTGCGCGGGACCGGCCCGTTGAGGCCGCCGCCTTCGTAGATGCTCGACAGATCGAGCTTCCCGGCCATCGCCGGCACTCCGGCCGCCATCGTCACGGCCAACAACAACGCTCGCATCGCTTTCTCCCGTGGAAGCGGCATTATCGCCGCGTTCGCGGTCCCCGGCGTGCACGGCTGTATTCGCCGCTCGGCATGAGGCAGCCTCCATCCGGGAATCCGCGCATCGATCCGTTGTCCACAGCCGACCATGCCGACCGCCAACGCCGCCTTGATGGCCCGCCGACTCGAGGATCGCCGCCGCTGGCGCAACGGCTGGCGGCGGCCGGCCGTCGTCGCGGCCGCGGCCGGTCTGCTGCTCGCACTTGCTGCGGCAGCCCTGCTCGCGCCGGTCGCCGGCGCGCGCGGCCTGATCGACTCGGCCCTCGCCCAGCCGGAGCGCAGCCTCGGCCTCGTCGTGCTGCTGGCCGGCCTGCGCGCGCTGCGGCTGCGCCGGCACTGGCTCGCCGAACGGCCGCGCAGCTGGCTCGGCGTACTGCCGATCGCACCGGCACAGGCCGCAAGAGCCGATGCCTGGCGCCTCGCCGGCGCGCAGCTGCCGGTGCTGGCCGCTGCGCTGGCCGGCCTGGCGATCGCAACGGTCGCCAGCGGCAACGCGCAAGGGACGGCGCCGCTGGCCGCGCTGATCGGCGCCGGGATCGTCGTCGGCAGCGTTGCCGGCGGCCTGCTCGGCCGGCGGCCCGCCGCGCCGCGCGCCGCGCGTGCGCTGCGCGCCGCCGTGCCGCCGGCGGTTCGGGTGGCCTCCGGCTGGACCGTGCTGGCGACCTGGCCGCTGCGCCAGGCACGCGCGCAGGCCGACCCGGGCCTGCATGCGCGCGTGTTCGGCGCCCTGCTGCTGGCATTGCCGATCGGCAGCGCGATCGCCGACATCCTCGCCCTGCTGCTCGGCCTTGCCGGCGTGCTCGCCGCGACCGAGTGCCTGCGCGGCCTGCTCGCGGTGCTGCGTGGCGCCGGCTGGCTGCGCAGCGCGGCGTTCGCGCCGCGGCGCCTGGCGTTTGCGCTGATCATGCCGACGCTGGCCCTCGTCACCGGCATCGCCGCGGCGACCGGCTGCGCGCTCGCGGCGATCGCCGCGCCGCCAGAAGCGGCCATCATCGCACTCGGCGGCAGCCTGTTCGCGGCCGCCGTCGCGATCGCCGCCTGGCGCCTTCACGATCCGACCCGGCCGGTACGATGAATCATCCGGCGCTACATCTGCATGCGCTCGATGCCGGCTATGCCGGACGCGGCCGCTGCGCGTGCTGCACGCGCTCGATCTGCGCGTGCCGCGCGGCGAATGGCTCGGCGTGCTCGGTCCGAACGGCAGCGGCAAGAGCACGCTGCTGGACTGCCTGGCCGGCCGTCATGCCGGCGAAGGCACGATCCTGATCGACGGCGTGTCGCTGGCCGACGAACCGATGCGCGCCCGCGCGCGGCTCGGCTATGCGGTCGCGCCCGAGTCGCTGCCGCCGGTATTGAGCGGTCGCGAATGCCTGGCCGTGCATGCGGCCGCGCGCGGCCTGGACGCCGAGGCGCAGGTGCTCGAACTCGCCGGGCCGCTGCGCCTGGCGGCACGCCTGGACGACCCGGTCGCGACCTATTCCTACGGCATGCGCCAGAAGCTCGGCGTGCTGCTCGCGCTGATCGGCGAGCCGGCCCTGATCGTGCTCGACGAATCGTTCAACGGACTCGATCCGGCCTCGAGCCTCGTGCTCAAGCGCCACCTGCGCGCCCGCGTCGACGCCGGCCGCTGCGGCATCGTGCTGGCCACCCATGCACTGGACATCGTCGAGCGCTGGGTCGACCGCGCGGTCGTGCTGCACGCGGGCCGCTTCGTCGGCGAATGGGACCGCGTGGCGCTCGACGCGCTGCGCGACGGCGTCGGCCTCGAGGTCGCGATGGCCGAGGCGATCGGCGACCGCATCGGCTGAGTGCGACCCTTGCCTCGCCTCGTACCTGCACGCAGCGCGAAGGCCGCTCGCGCGTGCGGCGCGCGGACGCCCGATCGGCAGGCGTTGCGCGGCAGCCGCCGCACGCCGCGGCGCGGCGCACAGCCCGGCCGCGGCGCGGTTACCGCGGCTCGGCCGGCGCCAGCACGCGGCGTACCGCGGGATCGTCGATCGGCCGCTCCGGGTGGCTGACCGCCTCGCCGATCGCATACGCACGCTGCGTCGCCGGCCGTGCGGCGATCGCGTCGAACCAGCGCGCGAGGTTCGGGAAGTTCTCGATGGTCTGCTGCTGCAGCGCATGCGGCACGATCCACGGATAGCAGGCCATGTCGGCGATCGTGTAGTCGTCGCCGGCGATGAACGCACGCCCGGCCAGACGCCGGTCGAGCACGCCGTACAGGCGCGCCGTCTCCTTGACGTAGCGTTCGATCGCGTACGGAATCTTCTCCGACGCGTACTGACTGAAATGATGGTTCTGACCGGCCATCGGGCCGAGGCCGCCGACCTGCCAGAACAGCCATTCGTTGACGACGATCCGCTCGCGCGGTGCCGCCGGCACGAAACGGCCGGCCTTGTCGGCGAGATAGCTCAGGATCGCGCCCGATTCGAACACGCTGAGCGGCGCACCGCCGTCGGCCGGTGCGCGGTCGACGATCGCCGGCATGCGGTTGTTCGGCGAGATCGCGAGGAAGGCCGGCTGGAATTGCTCGCCCTTGGTGATGTCGACCGGATGGATGCGGTAGTCCAGGCCGCTCTCCTCGAGGAACAGCACGATCTTGTGGCCGTTCGGCGTGGGCCAGTAGTGCAGGTCGATCATCGGCGGTCTCCTCGGACGTCAGCCCAGCAGCGTGGGGCCGCAGGCGGCGTTCTCAAGCCGACATCACGCCCCGGCCTCAGCGCAAGCCCAGATGCGCGCCATCCAGCGCTTGCGCACCGCGTGGCCGCGTCGCCGGCGCCGGACCGGGCTCGACCGGGCGGCCCTCGCGCAGCGCGTCGAGCACGCGCTCGAACGCGGCATCGCCGTACGGCAGCAGCGGCACGTAGCGGTCGCCGAAGCCGGGCACGGCGAGAAACGCATCGAAGTGCTGCCCGTCGGCGATCGGCCACCAGACCGGCGAGCGCCCGTGATCGCGCAGCCACTGCACGTACGGCTGGCCGCTGAACGCGGCCGGGATCAAGCCGTCGGCCTCGCCGTGGATCACGACCAGCGGCAGCTCGCGCCGCGGCAGCCGCACCTCGGTCGCCGCGACCGCGGCGCGCAGGCGCGCGGCGTCGGCCGCGTCGCCGGCCCACAGCGCGCGCAGGCAATCGAGGCCGGCCCAGCCCGGATCCTCGCCTGCGGCGGCGCCGTCGATCAAAGCGACGCCGGCACCGGGCGGAATGCCGCTGGCGTCGGCCCACCAGGCCGCGCGGACCGGCGCGGACGCGGCGACCGGCTGGCCGGCCGCGTCGTGCGCAGCGAACCGGTAGCCGCACGGCATCGCATCCGGCGCTGCGCGCAGATACGCCGAGGCATAGGTCGCCGCGACCGCGCGCCACAGATCCAGGCGCGTGCTGCTCGCAGCGGTCGCGAGTGCAGCCGCCGGCCAGCCCGAGGCCTGCAACGCGGCGAGCGCGTCGGCCGGCGAGCGCGTGCCGCGCGCCTGCAGCGAGGCACAGGCGCGCGCGCCAGGCGGTCGGCACGCTGCCGTCGGCCTCGCGCGCGAACGGCACCGCGTCGAAGCGCGGGTCGCTCAGTGCGCACGGCAGCACGAGCGCGGCCTCGGTCACGTAGTCGTAGAGCGGCCGGCCATGACCGGGCACCGCGACGTTCGGCGCGAGAGCGACGACCGCGTCGAGCAGGTCCTCGTCGAGGCCGGCCGCCTGCAGCACGGCACCGCCGCCGTTGGACAAGCCGATCGCGATCACGCGCGTATTGGACGGTGTGAACGGCGCCAGGTCCGGCCGCGCGCGATCGAGCATCGCCAGGCCGAACTGCGCCGCCTGCAGCACGTGGCGGCCCCAGTCGGTCTCCGGCTGGTCGCCCGAATGCGCATGCTTGACCGCAACGCCGTCGCCGGCCGCAGCCGCCGGCTCGAACTCGAGCATCGCCTGACCGGCAATTGCGCGCGTGCCGTCGAGCTGCACGCCGCTGCGCGAGCCGAGATCGAAATAGCCCGAGCCGGTGCCCTTGTCGGTGTAGGCGACCGCGCAGCCGCGCGGCAGGCCGGCGGCACCGGCCAGCGCGATCGCGCCGTAGACGCCGCGTGATCCCGAAGAGGCGGTCACGACCAGACAGCGCGTACGCGCATCGAAATCATCGGGCACCTGCGCCAGCACGCGATGCGGCTGCTGCGCGCCGGGCAGCCGCGCGAACGCCGCGTACTCGCGGCCCGGCACCGGATCGGTGCTGCCGTAGAGCGTGCCGTAGCCGCCGAGCGGACCGAGATCGGCGATGCCCTTCCAGCTGGCCTGGATCGCGCGACGGCGCAGTTCCGGTGCGGTCGGATGCTCCGGATCGGCGAACGGCACCGGCGCGCCGCGCAGGCCGGCGAGGCCCAGGCCCGCGGTCAGCAGGTCGTCGCCGTCGGCGTGGCGTGTCTCGCGGACGGGGCTGACGAGGACATCGGTCATCGGTGCGGAGGATCGTTGGCGAATGGCGGTGGTCGGTGCGCAGGCGGCCAGCAGCAGCGCCAGAGCGGGAAGAGCGGTGCGAAGTCGGGGCATCGGCTCACGATACGCGCCGCAGCGGACGCGGCCATCGTACGAAAGTCGCAGGCCGGCGCGGTATGCTCGCCGATCGTCCCCCGCCGCGCCGCGTGTCCGATGCTCAAGGTGCTGATCGCCGACGACCATCCGCTGTTCCGACTCGCGCTGCGCCAGGCGGTCGCCGGGCTTGACGCGTCGGCGCGGATCGCCGAGGCCGCCGATCTCGATGCAGCGCGCGCGCTTCTGCTCGGAGAGCCCGACACCGACCTGGTCCTGCTCGACCTGCACATGCCCGGCAATCAAGGACTGATGGGCCTGGCCGCATTGCGCGCCGAGTATCCGAGCGTCGCGGTCGCGATGGTCTCGGCGCACGACGATCCGGATACGATCCGGCGCGCGCTGGCCTACGGCGCGGCCGGCTTCATCGCCAAGCGCGCGGCGCTGGAGGACCTGCAGACCGCGTTGCGCGCGATCCTCGACTGCCGCACCTGGATTCCGCCCGAGCACCGCGCCGCGGTCGCGGCCGGCGAGGTCGCGGCCGACGACGGCACGCTGGCGGCGCGGCTCAACAGCCTGAGCCCGCAGCAGTTCCGCGTGCTGAGTCTGGTCGCCGAAGGCCGGCTCAACAAGCAGATCGCCGACGCGCTGTCGATCCAGGAACGCACGGTCAAGGCGCATGTCACCGCGATCTTCGAGAAGCTCGGCGTGCGCAACCGCACCCAGGCCGGCGTGCTGCTGAGCACGCTGCGGATCGCCGCCGGCGAGGCGCCCGGCAGTGCCGCCGCGGCCGACGACTCGCGACTCCCGCACTGACGGCGCGGCGCCGATGGCGATGCCGACGACCGAGCGGACGCGCCGCGTCAGGCGTTCGGCAGCAGGCGCGCCATCAGCGACTTCAGCGCGAGCGGCTTGAGCGGCTTGTAGAGCAGCTGGCAGCCGGCCGCCGCGACGGCTGCGCGCACGGCCTCGCCGTGATCGGCGGTGACCACGACGCACGGCCGCGAGCGCGCGGCCGCGGGCAGGCCCTCGCGCAGTTCCAGGCCGGTCGTGCCGCCGTCGAGGTGGAAATCGACGACCAGCAGATCCGGCCAGCCATCGGCCCAGGCCTCGAGCGCCTGTGCCGCATCGGCGCGGCGCGCACCTGGCAGCCCCAGCCGTCGAGCAGGCCGGCCATCGCGCGGCGTACCGCCGCATCGTTGTCGACGACCAGCACGCGCGCCGCCGGCGTCTCGACGCGCGCCGCCGGTGTCTGTGCGGCCGCCTGTTCGCGCGGCTGCCCGGTCGGCACCTCGACCGCGAACACGCTGCCGCGGTCCGGCCACGAGCGCAGGCTCAGGTCATGACCGAGCAGCCGCGTGATGCGATCGGCAATCGACAGGCCGAGGCCCAGGCCCTGGCCGTCGTGGCCGAGACGGCGGAACTCCTCGAAGATCAGCGCGCGGTCGGCCGCCGCGATGCCGGGCCCGCTGTCCCAGACCTCGATCCGCGCCGTGGCGCCGACGCGGCGCACGCCGATCACGATGCGCCCGCGCAGCGTGTAGCGCACTGCATTGGCGAGGAAGTTCTGCAGCACGCGCCGCAGCAGCTGCGGGTCGCTGTCGAGCCAGACCGACGAGGCCACGTAGCGCAGCATCAGGCCTTTCTGCTGCGCGAGTACGCCGAACTCGGCGGCCAGTCCGCGCAGCAGCGTGTCGGCGCGGAACGACTGCCGCACCGGCACCAGGCCGCCGGCGTCCAGGCGCGAGACGTCGAGCAGGCCGGCCAGCAGTTCCTCGGCCGAGCCGAGTGCACCGTCGACGTGCGCGAGCGACTCGCGATACTCCGGATGCATCGGCCGCTGCGCCAGCGCGTGCACGAACAGATGCGCCGCATTGAGCGGCTGCGCCAGATCGTGGCTGACCGCGGCGAGCAGGCGCGTCTTGGCCTGGTTGGCCTGCTCGGCCGCGGCGCTGGCGCGCGCCAGCGCCGCAGTGCGTTCGGCCACGCGCAGCTCCAGATGCTCGGCGACCTGCTTGAGGCCGGCCTCGGCCTGGCGGAACGCGGTGACGTCGGTGAACGTCGCGACGAAGCCGCCGCCCGGCATCGGATTGCCGCGGATCTCGATCAGGCTGCCGTCGGGGAAGCGGCGCTCGGACAGCAGCGGCGTGCCGGCACGCATGTGCTGCAGGCGGCGCGCGACCATGCGCGCGATCTTCGCCTCGTCGTGGCCTTCCGAACGCAGCGCGTGCACGGCCAGGTCGCCGATCGGCCGGCCGACCTGCAGCAGCGCGGGCGGAAAACCGAACAGCTGCGCATAGCGCGCGTTCCAGGCGACCAGGTGGAGATCGCGATCGACCACGCTGATCCCCTGCGTCATGTTCTCGAGCGCCGCCTCGAGCAGGCGCTGGTTGAAGCGCAGCGCCTGCGAGGCCTCGCCGACGATCGTGGCGACGGTGTCCAGATCGCGGCCGTGCTCGCGGCGCGCCGCGTCCAGCAGCAGCCGCGCCGAGGCCGCGCCGAACACGGTCGCCAGTTCGCGCTCGACGCGCTCGATCTGGCCGGCGTCGGCGATGCCCTGGCGCGGTTCGCCGATCAGATGGTCGACGCGCTCGGGCGGCAGGAAGCGCCCGCCCAGATCGCGCAGCGTCGCGACGTCGAGCTCGGCGGTCTCGACCGGACGCGGACTCGTCGCGCGCACCGCCAGCAGCAGCGTCACCGCGGTCTCGACCAGCAGGCTCAGCACGACCGCGCGGCTGAGCCGGCTCCAGCCCGAGAGCCCGAGCAGATGATCGGGCGCGAGCCAGGCCAGCCCGAACGGACCCGAATCGAGCCAGGCCGGCGCGGTCAGCGTCGGCACCAGCAGGCACCAGGTCCAGACCGCGACGCCGGCGGCCAAGCCGAACAGCACCGCACGCGGCGGCGTCTGCGGCCGCAGCATCGCGAACAGCACCGCCGGCGCCAGCGTGCCGAGGCCCGAGAACGACAGCGCGCCGATGTCGGCCAATGCCTCGCTGCCGCTGGTCGCGCGGCTGTAGATCCAGGCCAGCAGGACCACGATCAGGATCACCAGGCGGCGCTGGCGCAGCACGCTGCCGCGCAGATCGCCGACGTTCTGCCGCCACGCGCCGCGCACCAGCAGCGGCGTCAGCCAGTGATTGCCGATCATCAGGCTCAGCGCGAGCGTGGCGACCACGACCATGCCGGTCGCGGCGCTGAGGCCGCCGAGGAACGCCAGCAGCGCGAGCACGCCGTTGCCGTCGGCCAGCGGCAGCGCCAGCACGTACAGATCCGACGGCACGTCCAGCGCGCCCAGGCGCAGGTCGCCGGCGCGCGCCAGCGGCAGCAGCGGCAGCGCGATCAGGCCCATGTACAGCGGAAACAGCCAGCGCGCGGTGCGCAGATGGCGCACGTCGCGGCATTCGGCGACACCGACGTGATAGAGGTGCGGCAGCGTGAACAGCGCGAGCACGCCGAGCACGATCAGGCCCGGAAAGCCGCTCGCGCTGGTCGGCGCATCGGGCGGCGCGTCGGGCCAGCCGTAGCCGAGCAGCACCCAGGCGCCGATCGCGAGCATCGCGCCGAGCTTGAGCAGCGATTCCAGCGCGATCGCCAGCACCAGGCCGCGGTTGTGCTCGGCCGTGCTGACGCTGCGCGTGCCGAACAGCATCGCGAACAGCGCCAGCACCAGCGCGACGTAGAGCGCGCTGTCGTGCCACGGCGGCGCCTCCAGCGCACTGGCGCGCGTGAGCAGGTTGAAGCTCATCGCGACCGCCTTGAGCTGCAGCGCGATGTACGGAACGATGCCGAGGATCGCGACCAGCGTGATCGCGGCGGCCAGCCGCGAATCCTTGCCGAGCCGCGCGGCGACCAGATCGGCGATCGAGGTGCTGTGCGTGTCCTGGACCAGGCGCACCAGCCGCTGCAGCAGGCCGAAGCCGAACACATAGAGCAGGATCGTGCCGACGAAGGTCGGCGGCAGCCACCAGCCCGAACGCGCGGCCTGCGTGACCGTGCCGTAGAAAGTCCAGGAGGTGCAGTACGCGGCCAGCGACAGGGCGTAGACGTACGACCAGCGCCGCGCCAAGCCGTCCGGATGGCGTTCGCCCCAGACCGCCGCGGCGAACAGCAGGCCGAGCCAGACCAGGCTGGCGGCGACGACCAGCAGGCTCAGCATCGCGCGGCCCCGGCGCCTCGGCTGCCGGGTCGCGCCGGCGCGATCAGCGCTTCAGCGCGTCGAGCACGTTGGCGAGCCAGCCGATCTGCGCACCACCGCGCGTGTCGTAGTCGGCGCCCGTATACCCCCACCAGTCCCAGCATGCTTTCGGATTCAGCGGCGCCAGACTGGCGTGCGTCTGAGGGTACAGCACGGCGACGCCGTAGACGTCGGCCCAGCGGTTGAAGCCGGCATCGCGCACGAAGGCCTCACCGACCGTCTCCACGTTCTGCTGGCAGCCGTGCAGCGCGATCAGCACGCCGCAGCTCGCTCCCTCGGCGCAGGCCTTGGGCAGGTACAGGCGGCCTTCCCCGGCCAGCTCGGTCGCCTTGCCGGCCGGCGCGAACGGGCGCTGGTCGAACGCGATCAGCGTGCCGTCGGCAGTCGAGGCCGCGCGCGGCGGCGCACCGTACAGCGCCGCGAAGATCGCGCCGGCCGCGTCGTAGCCGCAGTTGCCGAGGTACGGCGCGGCCGACTCGCACGGCGCGCTGCCGTCGGCCGTCGGCAGCAGATGCGGAAAGTCGCGATCGCCGTCCCAGCTGACCGACAGCGACGCCAGCGCCGGCACCGCCTCGCGCAGGCCCTCGTAGAACGCGGCGGCCGCACGCGCGACCGGTTCGGCCACCGTGGCGTCGCGGCGTCCGTGCAGCACGAAGACGCGATCGCCGGCGAGCTGGGCCAGATCCGGGATCGCTCCGCTGGAGGCGCGCTGCGCCGCCCGCTCGACCAGGGCCGCGACGTCGGGGGCCGGTTCGCCCTTCATGCAGGTGCCGAGCGCGGTCTCGAGCTTGCCGCCGGCGCAACCGTACGGGCCGCCGGCGACCAGCGCGGTGCCGTGGATGCGGTCCGACAGCGCCAGGTGCGCCTGTGTGGCCATGTAGGCGCCCGACGACAGGCCGGCGACCATGACGCGGTCGCCGGCCAGCGCGATGCGCGGCAGCGCCGCGCCGGGTTCCTTGGCGCAGGCGCCGAGCGCGAGGCTGGTCAGCAGGGCGGCCAGCGGGCCCGCGCAGCGGCGCGGCGAGAGCACGGACATCGGGTCTTCCTCCGGTGGGATCGATGCGCGGCGGGTCACGCCGCGCAGGGGTCGCTCAGAAGCTGTAGCGCGCGGTCACATAGTAGTTGCGCGGCATGCCGTAGTACGCGGTCTGGATGTTGCCGACGCTGGAGAACTCCTGCGCGTCGGTCTTGTAGACCTTGTCGGTCAGGTTGCGCACGCCGCCGCGCAGCTGCCACTTGAGGCTCGGCGAATCCCAGATGCCGAACAGGCCGGCCAGGCCGAACCCGCTCTGCCGCAGTACGTCGCGGTTGTCGACGCTGAGCCAGGTCTCGGACCGGTACGAGTAGTCGCCGCCGATGCTCAGGCTGCCGGCATCGCCGAGCATGAAGGTATGGCTGGCCGCGACGCGCGCGGTCCAGTCCGGCGAGAACGGCACGTGGTCGTGCAGGTTGGCGTAGATCGGATTGGCGGCCACGCGCGGGTCGTCGAACGAGGCGTAGCGCGCATCCATCCAGCCGATCTGCGCCGACAGGCGCGTGCCCTCGCCGACCAGCGCGATGCCCTCGAACTCGACGCCGTCCATCTTCAGCTTGGCCGCGTTGAGCACCGGGAAGCTGCCGACCTCCTCGCCGCTGACGCGCGCCTGGAAGTTCTTGTACTCGCTGTGGAACACGCTGAGGTTGCCGATCAGGCGGCCGTCGGCCGAGGCGGTCTTGAGGCCGGCCTCGTAGGTCCACACGAACTCCGGATCGAACTCGGGCCGTGCCGCCTCGGCGGCCGCATTGGCGCGGCCGTTGAAGCCGCCGGACTTGAAGCCGCGATTGGCCGAGACGTAGCCCATCACGCGATCGGAGAACGCCTTGGTCAGGCTCAGCGACGGCGTCCAGGCGTCCCAGCTCTTGCTGGCGTCGAACGCGACCGTGCCGTCGAGCGCGGCCAGCAGCGGACCCCAGTAGGTGGACGTGGTGCGGTCGTACTCCTTGCGCTCGCGCGTGTAGCGCAGGCCCGCGCCGAGCGTCCAGGACGGCGCGAACTCCCAGTTGACCTGGCCGTAGGCCGCGTAGCTGCGCGTGTTGAGATCGTCGCCGATCGTGCGCAGGAAGGTGACCGGCAGCGTCGCGACCGTGTACAGATCGTCGGCCCAGGCGTACTGCTCGGACGGCACGTGCTCGCGCAGGAAGTACACACCGTAGGTCGCCTGCAGTGCACCGCCGTTGTCGAACTGCGCCTGCAGCTCCTGGCTGAACTGGTTCTGGTCGATACCAACGTAGACGTCACCGAGCGAGAACTGCGAGGCGTCGATGTCGATGTAGGCCTTGGACACCAGCTGGCGGTACGCGGTGATGCTCTTGAGCGACCAGGCGTCCGAGACGTTCCAGGTCAGGTTGGCAGCCGCGCGCCTTGTGGATCAGCTTCTGGCCGTCGTCCGGACCGAACGAGGTGCGCGTGCGGAAGTCGTACTCGCCGCCGCGCGGCTCGAGCAGCACGTGCGTGCCGGTCGGCAGATTGGTCTGGATCAGCGGCGCCTCGGGATTGCCGAGCGTGAGCGGATTGTCCTGGTGCGTGTAGTCGAGCGAGAACACCGCCTTGAAGGTGTCGGTCGGCCGGCCGACCAGCTTCACGCGCATCGCCTCGGTGTCGTTCTGGTTGTAGCGCTTGCCGGTGTCCGGATCCTTCACGTAGCCGTCGTTGCCGGTGCTCATCAGCGCGGCGCTGAGGCCCCAATGCTCGTTGAGCGGCATCGCGGCATAGGCCTTGGTCTCGAACAGGCCGTAGCGGCCGGCCGTGAGCTCGACGTTGCCCTCGGTCGTGTCGCCGGGCTCGCGCGTGACGATCTTGATCGCGCCGCCGGTCGAGTTCTTGCCGTACAGCGTGCCCTGCGGGCCGCGCAGCACCTCGATGTGGTCGACGTCGTAGAGGCCGAACAGTGCGCCCTGGATGCGCGAGTAGTAGACGTCGTCGACGTACATGCCCACGCCCGGATCGAAGGTCTGCAGCGCGTCGGGCTGGCCGATGCCGCGGATGAAGACATTGACCGCGCCCGACGAGCCGCGGCCCTGCACGATGTTCATGTTCGGCACCGAGCCCTGCAGGCTGTCGATGTTCTGCGCCTGGATCTGCTGCAGATCCTGCTCGCCGAACGCCGACACCGACACCGGCACGTCCTGGATGCTCTCCTCGCGGCGGCGCGCGGTGACCGTGATGCCGTCCAGGCGCTCGATCTCGCCGTCGCTCGCCGGTGCCGCGGCCGGCGCGTCCTGGGCGCCGGCCCACGGTGCGGCGAGGAGTCCGAGCACCAGACCGATGGTCATACTGAGATGGTTGCGCTTCATGAGATCCCCCTCGCTGCGTGGCGTTGTTTTTCGTGGCGGGCCGGGGCGACGCGCGCGCTCGGCCGAGCGCGGGACATGGCCCGATCGGCGCGCAGTCTGCGGGCGGGGCGCCGTTCGAGGCAGTTGTACCTTCGTACAATGCCGGCGCCCGGTGGCGGTTCGGATACTGGCCGCGATCGCAAGTCCGGGGAATTCCCATGCTGAGTCTGCTCGGCCTACTGGCCGGCCTCGCGCTGCTCATCGTCATGGCGATGCGCGGCGTGAGCCTGTTCATCGCCACGCCGGTATGCGCGGCCGTCGTCGCGCTCTCCAGCGGCCTGCCGCTGCTGCCGCCCGACGGCGAACCGGCCGTCACCGACGCGCTCGGCAGCTACATGCAGGGATTCAGCGGCTTCATCGCCAGCTGGTTCTTCATGTTCCTGTTCGGCTGCATCTTCGGCAAGCTGATGCAGGACAGCGGCGCCGCCGACAGCGTCGCGCGCTGGGTGCTGCGCACGATCGGTCCGCGCCATGCGGCGCTGGCGATCGTGATCGCCTGCATCGTGCTGACCTACGGCGGCGTCAGCCTGTTCGTCGTCGCGTTCTCGGTCTATCCGACCGCGCTCAGCCTGTTCCGCGCGGCCGATCTGCCGCGCCGCTTCATCCCGGCCGCGCTCGGCTTCGGCTCGATCTCGATCACGATGACCGCGGCCGGCTCGCCGGAGATCCAGAACTGGATCCCGATCAAGTACCTCGGCACGTCGCCCTGGGCCGCCTGGCAGGCCAGCCTGGCCGCCGCGATCGTGATGGCGATCATCGGCCAGTACTGGCTCAACTGGATGATCGGCCGCGCCAAGGCGCGCGGCGAGCGCTTCGAGCCGCGCGAGGGCGATCCGGTCGACAGCCGCCAGGTGCTGCCCTCGCCGCTGCTGTCGCTGGTACCGCTGCTGGCCGTGCTGGTGCTGAGCTTCCTGCTGCACGAGCGCCTGCACACCGCCGCGCTGATCGTCGCGCTGCTGGCCGGCTGCGTGCTGACCGCCGCGGTCGGCTGGCGCCATCTGCAGGCGCCCGGCGCCGCGCTCGGCGCCGGCAGCGCCGACGCGCTGATCGCGATCGGCAACACCGCCGCCGTGGTCGGTTTCGGCGCGGTCGCCAAGGCGGTGCCGGGCTTCGCGCTCGCGGTCGACTGGATCACCCATCTGCCCGGCCACGGCGTCGTCAACGCCGCGTTCGCGGTCGCGGTCATCGCCGCGATGACCGGCAGCGCCTCCGGCGGCCAGGCGATCGCGCTGCCGATCCTCGCGCCGCTGTACCTGGCGCAGGGCGTCGATCCCTCGCAGCTGCACCGCTCGGTCGCGCTCGCATCCGGCACGCTCGATGCGATGCCGCACAACGGCTACATCGTCACGACGATCCGAGCGGTCTGCGGCGAGACGCACAAGGCCGCGTACTTCCCGATGGCGGCGATGACGGTCGTCGTGCCGCTGATCGGCCTGGCGGTCGCGTTCGCGATGTTCGCGCTGGGGTTCTGAGGTTTCGGAGCGCCGCGGCTCAACGACACAAAACGACACAGCAGGCGACGCGGACTTGGCGTAGAACGGCGCCGTCGTCCATTCCTCAGCACAGGAGCGTCCCCATGGCCGGTTGGTTCGAGTTGAGCAAGAGCAGCGACGGGCAGTTCCGTTTCGTCCTCAAGGCCGGCAATGCCGAGACGATCCTGACCAGCGAGCTGTACCAGACCCGCGCATCGGCCGAGAACGGCATCGCCTCGGTCCGCAGCAACAGCCCGCACGACGCGCGCTACGAAAAGAAGACCTCGGTCAGCGCCAAGACCTTCTTCAATCTGAAGGCCGCCAACCACCAGATCATCGGCACCAGCCAGATGTACGCCAGCGAGGCGGCGCGCGACGCCGGCATCGCCAGCGTCAAGGCCAACGGGGGCACGCAGACGGTCAAGGACCTGACCTGATCACGTGGGCACAGGGCAGGCAGAGGTCAGCGAAACAGAACCAGCAGCGGCATGTCTACGACGGGCAGTACAAGACGGCAGGGCGAACAACATGCATGGGCTGCGGCATCGACGTGCGTAGATGCGATATGAGGAACTGACGGAATGAAGGGCATCCGCGGCGGGTGGCCCTGGCAAGATTCAGCTCGATACCGGCCAGTGATTGCATGACCAGCACGCCCGACCGCAGATCGGACGTGAGCTCGGCAGAGAAAGCTGGAGGTGACGTCGATTTATCGGCAGACCCAAGGTTTATCCGCCGTCTTTGGCGTTCGGTTTACCGGCTGCCAGTTTTTTCACTGCCTTGTCGAAGTCACTTTCGAACAGGCGATCCTGCACAATTCTGTATTTCTCAAATTCGCTTTCCGCATGCGTCTGGGCAAGTTTTGCAGAAATCTTTCCGCTGTTTTGTAGCACTTTCCGGTCATCAAACTCCAGGAAGGCATCCAGACGCTTGGACCAGTCTTCCATGCTCATGGGAATCTTGCGGCGAGCGCGATCCTCGGCCAGTTCCAGATAGGCGTTGACGATACGACCCAAGGAATCCAACTCGTCCTTGGTCAGGTAGTTCTTGGCCAGGGCCACATCGGTTTTCAGGATTTTGCCTTCGGGCGCACTCGCCCAGGACGTCAGCCCCATATGCGGCTTGCTGCTGTCGGCGCGCTTGTGGATCAACTCCGCAGCGGTATGGCCATGGATGGCGTAATGCAGTTTGTTCTGTACCTTGGCGAAGAATGCCTTCGTCGTCGGCGCATCTTTGTTGTAATCCACACTGGTGGAATAGATGTCGGTGATCTTCTGGTAGAAGCGCCGCTCGCTGAGGCGAATCTCGCGGATTTCCGCCAGCAGCCGCTCGAAATAGTCCTCGCCCAGGAAGCTGCCGTTCTCCATGCGCTGGCGGTCCAGCACATAGCCCTTGATGGCGAACTCACGTAAGACACCGGTCGCCCACTGGCGGAACTGTGTTGCACGTATGGAATTGACCCGATAGCCGACGGAAATGATGGCGTCGAGATTGTAGAACTGGGTCTGGTAGTTCTTGCCGTCACTGGCAGTTATCCGGAATTTCCGGATAACTGCTTCCGGAGCAAGTTCCTGACTGGCAAAGATGTTCTTCAGGTGCTCGCTGACGGTGCGTACATCCACGCTGAACAACTCGGCCATCAGTTTTTGTGAGAGCCAAACAGTCTCATCCTCGTAGCGAGCCTCGATGCTCTGCTCTCCTGCTTGTCCGGTGAAGATCAAGAATTCAGCAGTGCTGTTGCGGATCAGTGTTTTGCTACGCATGACTAACGCTCATGGACAGTCCACTTGAACTTCGTTGACGAAGCGCCAGTCCTGCGAGGCGCCCGAGATCAACGTGCCCGGTTTGGTATGAGGCTCCATGGACTCGCACGGAGTGATCAACTGTTCGCGTCGAACGCCCGGCCGGGCATGGGCGGCCAACTGGCTCCAACCCATGGCGGCTGCGCAGCGTTCTCGAAAGGCCTCATACAAGCTGCCGCCATCGCCACGTACCATCCACATTCGCGTCATCGTGTTCCCCCGCTCCCCGTTCTCCGTTCGTAGCGGCCGGGGAACCGGCCGTCTCGTACTGTCGGCTATGCCGCTGACCCTACATCGCGAGCGGCCCGGCTCATAGTCCGTCCATCGCCGGAGCCTTATCGACAGCCCGAGCCGTTCTACGTCGGTCCTGTCGGTCAGCCATCGAGTCTGGAGTCTGGGAGGGTTTCGCGTTCCGAAGGCGTCCTTGACCCCCAAAGGGGCGACGGCGTGTCCGCCTTCCTATTTGCGAGTTGCGCTGATTGCCTGCCGGACCGGCCGTCGACACGCAAGCTGGCCCGACTTCGCGCCATCTCTCCCTAAGCTCATCACGCACAGCGATCTCGCGCGACCCCACGAACGAAGGAATCTGCGGGCCCATCCGGCCGATGACTGACGTCCCCTCACTTCCCGATGCAGAAATCCGCGAAGATCCGCCCGAGCAGATCCTCGTCGCTGAACTCGCCGGTGATCTCGCCGAGCGCGTGCTGGACCTGGCGCAGCTCCTCGGCCGCGAGCTCGCCGGCGCGCGCCTCGATCAAGGCCGATTCGGCGGCCTGCAGCGAGGCCGATGCGCGTTCGAGCGCGGCGACGTGGCGCGCACGCGCGCTGTAGCTGCCTTCGCCGGTCTCGCCGCGACCGGCGAGGCGCTCCAGTTCGGCGGTCAGAAGCGGCAGGCCGGCGCCGGTCTGCGCGGACAGCCACAGATGCAGCGCGCCGTCGTGTATCCGGCTCCGCGGCGCGAGGCCGTCGAGATCGATCTTGTTGTGGACGATCAGCCGCGTCGCGGCCGCCGGCAGATCTTGAAGCAGGGCGCGGTCGGTCTCGGCATGCACGTCGTCGGTGACCAGGATCGCGACGTCGGCCTTGGCGAGCTCGGCGCGCGCGCGGCGGATGCCTTCCTGCTCGACGCGATCGTCGGCCTCGCGCAGGCCGGCGGTGTCGACCAGGGTCAGCGCGACGCCGTCGAGGTCGATCGACTCGCGCAGCACGTCGCGCGTGGTGCCGGGGATGTCGGTGACGATCGCGCGCTCGGCGGCGGCGAGCGCGTTGAGCAGGCTCGACTTGCCGGTGTTCGGGCGGCCGACGATGACGACGTGCAGGCCGTCGGCGAGGCGCGTGCCGCGGCGCGCGCCGGCGAGCACGGCGGTGACCTGCGCACCCAGATCGGCGAATCCTTTCGCGAGCTCCGGCGCAGCGAGAAAATCGATCTCCTCTTCGGGAAAGTCGATCGCGGCCTCGATCCAAATGCGCAGGCGGATCGTCGCCTCGGTGACGGCGCGCACTTCGTGCGAGAACGCGCCGTCGAGGCTGCGCATCGCCGATCGCGCGGCGGCTTCGGAGCCGGCCGCGATCAGATCGGCGATCGCCTCGGCCTGGGCCAGGTCGAGGCGTCCGTTGAGGAATGCACGCTCGGAGAACTCGCCGGGCCGCGCCTGCCGCGCGCCGAGTTCGACCGTGCGCGCGAGCAGCCGGCGCAGCGCGACCGGGCTGCCGTGCGCCTGCAGCTCGACGACATGCTCGCCGGTGAACGAGTGCGGCGCCGGGAAGTGGATCAACAGGCCGTGATCGATCGCCTGGCCGCCGGGGTCGAGGAAGCGGCAGAAATGCGCGTGGCGCGGCCGCGGCGGCCGGCCGAGCAGGGCGCCGGCTATCGCCGGCGCGGCCGGACCGGACAGGCGCACGATGCCGATGCTGCCGTTGCCCGGCGGTGTCGCGATCGCGGCGATGGTGTCGGCGCTCGACATGCGGACGGCTCGTCGCTGCGCGTCGGGGTCGACGCGGCGGCCGATGCGGCCGCCGCGCGGGTCGTCAGGCCTTGGCCGGCTTGGTCTGTTCGCCGGCCTCGACGCGCTTGGTGATGATGTACTGCTGGATCAGCGACAGGATCGCGTTGGTCGCCCAGTACAGCACCAGGCCGGCCGGGAAGAACGCGAACAGCACCGAGAACGCGACCGGCATGAACTTCATGATCTTGGCCTGCGTCGGGTCCATGCCGGTCATCGGCGTGAGGTGCTGGGTCAGCAGCATCGCCGCGGCATTGAGGATCGGCAGCACGAAGTACGGATCGGGCGCGGACAGGTTCTGGATCCAGCCGATGAACGGCGCCTGGCGCAGCTCGACGCTCTCGATCAGCACCCAGTACAGCGCGAAGAACACCGGAATCTGGATCAGCATCGGCAGACAGCCGCCGAGCGGATTGATCTTCTCCTTCTGGTACAGCTCGAGCATCGCCTGGTTGAGCTTCTGGCGGTCGTCGCCGTAGCGCTCCTTGAGCGCCTGCATGCGCGGCGCGACCTTGCGCATCCGCGCCATCGAGCGGTACTGCGCTTCGCTGAGCTTGTAGAACACCGCCTTGATCAGCAGCACCAGCAGGATGATCGCGAAGCCCCAGTTGCCGGTCAGCGCATGCAGCTTGTCGAGCACCCAGTGCAGCGGCGCCGAGATGAACGTGAAGATGCCGTAGTTGGCGGTCAGCGACAGGCCCGGCGCGACGTCGTCGAGCGTGCTCTGGATCTTCGGGCCGACGTAGAGGCGCGATTCGAGCGCGCGCGTCTCGCCGGGCGCCACGGTCGTCGCCGGCGCGACCGCGCGGATCAGATAGCGCGTCTGCCCGTTGGCCGGCAGGCTCGCGGTCGTGTACTGCTCGGCCTGGTCGGCCGGCGGAATCCACGCGGCGAAGAAGTAGTGCTGGATCATCGCGACCCAGCCGCCGGTCGTCGACAGGTTCAAAGGATCCTTGGCGAACTTGTCGAACGCGAGCTTCTGGAACTTGTGTTCGGGGCTGTACCAGGCGGCGCCGACGAAGCTGTACTGCTCCGGATTCGTGTAGCCCTTCAGGCCGCGCTTGTCGACGGTCAGCGGCACGCGGCGCAGTTCGCGATAGGCATTGCCGGTCCACGGCGCGGCGCCCTGGTTGGCGATCTCCTGGCGCTGGCCGATCACGTAGCTGCCGCGTTCGAAGGTGTAGATCTTGCGCACGGTCAGTCCGGCATCGGACTGCCAGGTCAGCGGCACCTCGACGCGGTCCTGGCCGGCCGCCAGCGCATATTCGGTCGCCGTCGCGGTGAACGATGCGTTGTGGTCCGGCGCGGCCGGCGCGCCCTGCGCGCTGACCAGACCGCTGTTGGCAACGAAGTAGCCGTTGGCGCTGTCGTCGAGCAGGCGGACCGGCTGCGGCTGCTTGGGCTGCTGCGGATAGGCCAGCAGGTCGGCGACGACGACATTGCCGCCGCGCGTGTCGATCTCCACGCGCAGCACGTCGGTGGCGACGACGATGCGCTGGCCGCCCTCGGCGGCGGCAGCCTCCGGACGCGGCGTCGCCGGCACTTCACCCGGGGCCGTCGATGCGGACGGCACGTCGTCGAGCGGGATCGCCGCGGGCGCCGTGTCGGCGGCCGGCGCGGTCGCGGCGGTGGACGGCGGGGCTGACGGCTGGCCGTAGTCGGTGCGCCACTGCTCCCACAGCAGATAGCCGAGCAGCAGGAGGGCGAGCAGAAGAAAGGGGCGGGGACTGGTCATCGTGGAGGTCGGTGTGGTTCGTGCGCTGCACGGCGAACCGGCGCGGGCTGCGCCGGCGCGCGGTCAATCGCTCGATGGAGAGGGCGGCGTCGTGGTCCGCCCGAAAGCGGCTGGGACCTGGCCATTGTGCCGTTCGCGCGGGGGCGCTTCAACGCGAGCGCCGTCGGGCGCCGCGGCGGCCAGGCGGCGCAGCTTGTCCCAGAGCCGGATCAGATCGGCGCGCAGGGCCGCGTTGTCGTGAGTGGCGGCGCTGGTGCGGGCGACGACGAGGATGTCGAGCGCAGGCAGCTGCAGGCGGACATGCCGATAGCTTTCGCGAATCTGCCGCTTGATGCGGTTGCGTTCGACGGCGCGCTTGGAGACGCGTTTCGAAACGGCCATGCCGAGCCGCGGACCGCTGGTTCGCGGTGCAGCTTCGGCATGGAAATGATCGGCGCCGACGCGCCGGCTGGCCCGTCGCAGCGCGGCGAAGTCGCCGGGCCGCAACAGTCGAGCGGCGCGCGGGAAGCTTGCGCTACCCATGGCGCCGCCGGAACGTCAGACGCAGAGGCGCTTGCGACCGCGCGCACGACGCGCGTTGAGGACCTTGCGGCCGCCGCGGGTCTTCATGCGGGCGCGAAACCCATGGTCACGGGCGCGCTTGAGATTGCTGGGCTGATAGGTGCGTTTCGTGGCCATGGCGGTGACGAATCGTGAACGGAAAAAGGTCGCGGATGGTAGGTCGGCGCCGCGCCTGTGTCAAGGAAAATCCGGCGCTTGGCCGCCGCGGCGGCGCCGTTCGCGAGGCGCCGTGACGCCGGTCCGCACCGGACGCTTGGGGTAGACTCATCGGTTGGTCCGTCGGCTGCGCCGACCGCGCCATTCCCCTGACTGCGGATGCGGCCGTACCGGCCCGCGTCCGCCTCGGCTTTTCGAAGCTTCCGTTGCAAAGGTCCCAACCCGTGAGTGAATTGTGGCAGCGCTGCCTGGCGCGGCTTGAATCCGAATCCGCCGCCGAGGATGTGCACACCTATCTGGCCCCGCTGCAGGCCAGCGAGAGCGACGCCGGGCTGCGCCTGTTCGCGCCCAATGCCTATACGGTGGAGGCGATCCGCGAACGGTTCCTGCCGCGCATCGCGACGGTACTGGAGCATCTGGCCGGCTATCCGGTCAACGTGCGCGTCGACGTCGGGTCGCTGAGCGCCGCGCGCGGCCGCGAGCCGGCCGGCGCGACCGGCACGCGGACCGTCGCTCGCCGCGAGCAGCGCGAGGACTCCAACCTCGATCCGCATTACACGTTCGAGACCTTCGTCGAGGGCAAGTCCAACCAGCTCGGCAAGGCTGCCGCGCTGCAGGTCGCGATGAATCCGGGCCGCGCCTACAACCCGCTGCTGCTCTACGGCGGCACGGGCCTGGGCAAGACGCATCTGATGCACGCGGCCGGCAATCTCATGCGGCGCAACAACCCGGACGTCAAGCTGCTGTATCTGCGCTCGGAGCAGTTCGTCAGCGGCATGGTCAAGGCGCTCGCACAGAAGAACATGGACGACTTCAAGCGCCGGTTTCGCTCGGTGGACGCGCTGCTGATCGACGACATCCAGTTCTTCGCCGGCAAGAACACGACGCAGGAGGAGTTCTTCCATACCTTCAATGCGCTGTTCGAGGGCAAGCAGCAGATCATCCTGACCTGCGACCGTTATCCGAAGGAAGTGGAGAACCTCGAGCCGCGGCTGAAGTCGCGCCTCGGCTGGGGCCTGTCGGTGATCGTGGAGCCGCCCGATTTCGAGACGCGCGCGGCGATCCTGCTGTCCAAGGCGCAGAGCAAGGGCGTGGAGCTGCCCGAAGAGGTCGCGGTGCTGATCGCCAAGCGCATGCGCTCGAACGTGCGCGACCTGGAAGGCGCACTCAATACGCTGGTCGCACGCTCGAACTTCGAAGGGCGCCTGATCACGGCGGAGTTCGCGCAGGAAACGCTGCGCGACCTGCTGACCGTGCACGCGCAGGCGATCACGATCCAGAACATCCAGCGCACGGTGTCGGACTACTACCAGCTGCGCCTGTCCGATTTCCTGTCGAAGAACCGCAGCCGCTCGATCGCCCGGCCGCGGCAGATGGCGATGGCGCTGGCCAAGGAGCTGACCGAGCACAGCCTGCCGGAGATCGGCGACGCGTTTGGCGGCCGCGACCATACGACCGTACTGCACGCCTGCAGGACGATCGCCGACCTGCGCGAGACCGATGGCCGGCTGCGTCAGGACTGGGAAAAACTCGTGCGCGCGCTGACGGGGTGAACAGGCTGTGGATAATAGGTGGACTTTTCGGCCGCCTCGGGTTATCCACAATCGATGCACATCGAAACCGGCACGAAACCCACCGCCAGAAAACGAAATAAAACGATGATTTAAAAGGAAATTTTTGTCGTTTTTCGGTTGTCCCCAGGCCCTACTACCACGTACTATCCCCAAAAACCAATAACAGAACGAAACGGACGAGACCCATGCGATTCAGCATTCAACGCGAAGCTCTCTTGAAACCGCTGCAGCAGGTGACCGGCGTGGTGGAGCGCCGTCAGACCCTGCCGGTGCTGGCGAATCTGCTGGTGCAGGTCGGCACCGACGGTGTTTCGTTCACGGGTACCGATCTCGAAGTCGAGATGATCGCCCGCGCCGATGCCGAGTCGCTGGATCCCGGCGAAATGACGATCCCGGCGCGCAAGCTGTTCGACATCAGCCGCGCTTTGCCGGACGGCAGCAAGATCAAGGTCGAGCAGAACGGGGATCGCGTGACGGTCAGTGCCGGGCGCAGCCGGTTCACGCTGGCGACGCTGCCGGCGACCGAGTTTCCGGTCATCGATTCGATCGATCTGGTCGAACGCGTCACGCTGCCGGAAGCGGCGCTGAAGGCGTTGATGGACCGCACCGCGTTCGCGATGGCGCACCAGGACGTCCGTTACTACCTCAACGGCATGCTGCTGGACCTGCGCGAGCATGCGCTGCGCTGCGTCGCCACCGACGGTCACCGGCTGGCGCTGGCTGAGACCAAGCTTGACGCGACGATCAGCGCGCGCCGTCAGATCATCATTCCGCGCAAGGGCGTGCTCGAGCTGCAGGGCCTGTTCGAAACCGGCGAGGGCACGGTCGATCTGGAGTTCGGTCGCAATCATCTGCGCGTGCGCCGTGGCGGCGTGGTGTTCACGTCCAAGCTGATCGACGGCCGTTTCCCCGATTACGAGGCCGTGGTGCCGATCGGCGTCGACAAGGAAGTGCACGTCAGCCGCGAGGAACTGCGCGCAGCGCTGCAGCGTGCGGCGATCCTGTCGAACGAGAAGTACCGCGGCGTGAAGCTCGAGGTCGGTCCGAACCGGCTGCGCATCGTCGCGCATAACCCCGAGCAGGAAGAAGCGGTCGAGGAGCTCGAAGCGCGTACCGGCGTATCGGAGCTGTCGGTCGGGTTCAACGTCAACTATCTGCAGGATGCCCTCGGGGCTCTCGACAGCGACGAGGTGCTGCTGTGCCTGCGCGACGCGCAGTCGAGCTGCCTGCTGCGCAAGCCCGACACCGAGGACACGCGGCACGTGATCATGCCGCTGCGGCTCTGATCGCAGTCGGTATCGAACGTGGAAGAGGGCCCGCAGGCGTCAGATGCGGGCCTTTTTCATTGAGGGCAGTCGGTGACGGAAGTGGCAAACGATGTCGATGCGTTTGGATGAACTGAGGCTGGTCGACCTGCGACGATTCGAGACGCTCGAGGTCTCGCTGGGTCCCGGCTGGAATCAGTTCGTCGGCGGCAACGGCGCCGGCAAGACGACCGTGCTCGAAGCGGCCTATCTGCTGTCGCACGGCCGGACGTTCCGCAGCGGAGGACGCGACGGACTGGTCCGGGTCGGCGCCCCCGGTTTTTCGGTGTTCGGTCTCGCCGAAGGAATCGCGGGGCGGTCGGTCCGGCTCGGACTGGCGCGGACCAGCGGGCGGCTTGAAGCGCGCGTCGACGGCCGGCCGGCAACGCTGGCAGAGCTGGTCGGGCGCTCGGCAATCGTCTGTTTCGAACCGGGCTCGCACGCGCTGATCGCCGGAGGCGCCGAGTATCGGCGTGCCTACCTCGATTGGGGTGTGTTCCACGTGGAACAGGACTTCCTTGGATGGTGGCGCCGCTATCAGCGCGCGCTGCGCCAGCGCAACGCCTCGCTGCGGGCCGGGGCCACCGATGCCGAGCTCGCCGTGTGGGAACTCGAACTGGCGAGCTCGGGCGAGGCGATGACACAGCTGCGTCGTACCTATCTTGAGCAGCTGCGGGCGCCGCTGGCCGCGATGGCCGATGCGTTGCTAGGTGAGCTCGGCGAGTTCCGGGTCGAGTTTCAGCCCGGATGGCCGGCCGGGCAGGATCTGGCCGACGTACTGGCGGCCGGACGCGATCGCGATCGTGATCGGGGCCATACGCGATCGGGCCCGCATCGGGCCGATCTGAGCTTCGGCTTCGCCGGCGCCGAGCGGCGCGAGTACTTCTCGCGCGGTCAGGAGAAGCTCTGCGCGCTGGTCTGCATTCTCGGCCAGGCGCAGCGGTACAACCTGGACCGCGGCCACTGGCCGATCGTCTGCCTGGACGATCTCGCGTCCGAGCTCGATGACGCGCACCGCGATGCGGTGATCGCGGTGCTGTCGGCGAGCGGGGCGCAGGTCCTGCTGACCGGCACGTCGACACTGGCGCTGCCGGCCGCTGCCGATACGCGCTTGTTCCACGTGGAACAGGGCAGGGTCCAGCGGCTGGTATAATCGCCGATGGCCTGAGCCGTCCGCTCGGGTGTTTTCGAATCCGTGCCGAGCCGCGACAGCGGTGCCGGCACCACGGGAGCCACATGAGCGACATCACCGACCACGACAGCGGCGGAAGCGAGTACGACTCCAGCAGGATCAAGGTCCTCAAGGGCCTGGAGGCCGTACGCAAGCGCCCCGGCATGTACATCGGCGATACCGATGACGGCACCGGCCTGCACCATATGGTGTTCGAGGTCGTCGACAACTCGATCGACGAGGCTCTGGCCGGCTACTGCGATCACGTCGTCGTGACGATCCATGCCGACGAATCGGTATCGGTCATCGACAACGGCCGCGGCATACCGGTCGGCATCCATCCCGAGGAGGGGCGTTCGACCGCGGAAGTCGTCATGACGGTGCTGCACGCCGGCGGCAAGTTCGACGACAACTCCTACAAGGTCTCCGGCGGCCTGCACGGCGTCGGCGTCTCGGTCGTCAATGCGCTGTCCGAGCACCTGTGGCTGACCATCGCGCGCGAAGGGCACGAATACCACCAGGAATACGCGCACGGCGAACCGCTGTATCCGCTCAAGGAAGTCGGGCCGTCGTCGAAGCGCGGCACCACGGTGCGCTTCAAGCCGAGCCCGCAGACGTTCACGAACATCGAATTCCACTACGAAATCCTCGCCAAGCGCCTGCGCGAGCTGTCGTTCCTCAATTCCGGCGTGCGGATCGAGCTGATCGACGAGCGCAGCACGCGCCACGACGTCTTCGAGTACGAGGGCGGCATCCGCTCGTTCGTCGAGCACCTGGCCCAGCTCAAGACGCCGCTGCATCCGAACGTGCTGAATTTCAGCATGCAGCAGGACTCGATCACGGTCGAAGTCGCGATGCAGTGGACCGACGCGTACCAGGAAGCGGTCTACTGCTTCACCAACAATATTCCGCAGAAGGACGGCGGTACGCATCTGGCCGGCTTCCGTGCCGCACTGACGCGCACGATCTCCAACTACGTCGACAACACGGGTCTGCAGAAGACCGCCAAGGTGCCGCTGTCCGGCGACGACATGCGCGAGGGTCTGATCGCGGTGCTGTCGGTCAAGGTGCCCGATCCGAAGTTCTCATCGCAGACCAAGGACAAGCTGGTCTCGAGCGAGGTCAAGGGCGTCGTCGAGCAGGTCGTCAATCAGAAGCTGGACGAGTTCCTGCTCGAGCATCCGGCCGAGGCGCGCGCGATCTGCGCCAAGGTCGTCGACGCTGCGCGCGCACGCGAGGCTGCGCGCAAGGCGCGCGAGATGACGCGGCGCAAGGGCGCGCTCGACATCGCCGGTCTGCCGGGCAAGCTGGCCGACTGCCAGGAGAAGGATCCGGCATTGAGCGAGCTGTTCATCGTCGAGGGCGATTCGGCCGGCGGCTCGGCCAAGCAGGGCCGCAACCGCAAGTACCAGGCCGTGCTGCCGCTGAAGGGCAAGATCCTCAACGTCGAACGGGCCCGCTTCGATCGCATGCTCGGCTCGGCCGAGGTCGGCACGCTGATCACCGCGCTCGGCACCGGCATCGGCAAGGACGAGTTCAACGCCGACAAGCTGCGCTACCACCGCATCATCATCATGACCGACGCGGACGTGGACGGCTCGCACATCCGCACGCTGCTGCTGACGTTCTTCTACCGGCAGATGCCCGAGCTGATCGAGCGCGGCCACATCTACATCGGCATGCCGCCGCTGTACAAGCTCAAGCAGGGCAAGCAGGAGCTCTATCTGAAGGACGACCACGCGCTCAACGGCTATCTGATCGCCGGGGCGGTCGACGGCGCCGAGCTGATCTACGGCCCCGGTCTGCCGCCGATCAGCGGTACCGGGCTCGAGCGCCTGCTGACCGGCTGGCAGGCCGCGCTCGCGCAGATCGAGCGGCTCGGTTCGCGCTACGACACCAGCCTGCTGGCGGCGCTGCTCGACGCGCCGGCACCGGCCGCGGACGCCTGGCAGGACGCCGCGACGATCGAGGCGTGGCTGGCGCGCCTGGCCGCGCGCCTCAACGGCGCCGGGCTCGGCAAGGCGCGCTACACGTTCCGAATCCAGGCGGCGACCGCCGAGCATCCGGCCGCCCTGGTCGTCGAGCGCAACCAGCACGGCCTGGTGCATACCCAGGTGCTGCCGGCGGCGTTCTTCGCGTCCGGCGAGTATCGGCCGATCGCCGAGATCAGTCAGGAACTCGACGGCCTGATCGTGCCGGGTGCGGAGGTGCGTCGCGGCAACAGGCAGCTGGCGATCGCCGGCTTCTCGCAGGCGTTCGACTGGCTGATGGAAGAGGCCAAGCGCGGACGGACCGTGCAGCGCTTCAAGGGCCTGGGCGAAATGAATCCCGAGCAGCTCTGGGAGACCACGGTCAATCCCGACACGCGGCGTCTGCTGCAGGTCACGGTCGAGGATGCGGTGGCAGCCGATCAGATCTTCACGACGCTGATGGGCGACATCGTCGAGCCGCGCCGCGAGTTCATCGAACAGAACGCGCTGCGGGTCAGCAATCTCGACATCTGATCGCGCCGTCCCGGCGCGATCGGCACGGCGATGACGCGCGTGATCCGCGCTTCGTCGCTACATCGTTGACGCAAGTGGAAAATCTACGAGAGTCATCGTAGATTGTCGGGCCGGCCGGCCGAGCGGAAACCCCGGCCGGCCACGTGGGGCGTTTGACCGGTACGCCGTCGATCCGTTGCAACGCAGCACATCCACGCGCATCCGCGTGCTTGTGCCAATCGTAATGGTGGGGGTACGCTGTTTTGACTCAGCGTATTTTTCATTTCATTCACCGCTTTATCTCAGGTGAGGTCTCCATGAAGTTGCAGAACCTGATCCGCGTCGCCGTGTGCGCGCTGATGCTGATGTTCGTCGCCGAAGGCGCGCTCGCGCAGAAGTCGGGCAGCAAGGGCAAGGAAGAAGTTGCGTATCCGAATGCGACGCGCAAGGACCCCAAGCCCGACATGTCGGAGAAGAACCAGCGCGATCTCAACAAGGCCAACGACCTGATCGCCGACGGCAAGGACGACGAAGCGCTTGCGCTGATCGCCAAGGTGACCGAAGACAAGCGTGCCAAGCCCTACGCGCTGGCGTTCGCCAAGCTGCTGGAGGGCCAGATCCTGTGGGGCAAGGACGACGGTCCCGGCGCGATCGCCGCGCTCAGCGAGGCGGTGCAGATGGACGCGCTGCCCAACAGCAACCACTTCGACGCGATGTACCAGGTCGCGCAGCTGCAGCTGCAGGAAGAGAAATACGCCGAAGCGCTGGCTACTCTCGACCGCTATACGCGCGAGAGCGGCAAGAGCACCGCCGACACGCAGGCGATC
This sequence comes from Dokdonella sp., assembly GCA_024707225.1. Classification (GTDB taxonomy): domain Bacteria; phylum Pseudomonadota; class Gammaproteobacteria; order Xanthomonadales; family Rhodanobacteraceae; genus Dokdonella. The sequence goes on from JANQAE010000002.1 coordinate 118,759, forward strand.
CGCGCCAACGTGTACTACCGCATGGACAAGTTCCAGGAAGCCGCCGCCGAGATGACCAAGGCGATCGGCATGACCAACGAGCCGAAGGACAGCTGGTTCCAGATCCTGATCGCCAGCTACTTCGAACTCGACCAGTACGACCAGGCCGCGCAGGTGCTGCAGCAGCAGCTCGCGAAGGATCCGCAGAACAAGAAGCTGATCAACCAGCTCGCGACCGTCTACATCAACGCCGACAAGCCCGATCAGGCGATCGCGGTCATGGTCAAGGCCAAGAACGACGGCCTGATCAGCACCGGCGAGGACTATCTGCAGCTGGCCAAGCTGTACGCCTCCGGCGAGAAGCACAAGGAAGCGGCCGCCGTGCTCAAGGAAGGTCTCGACAAGGGCATCATCCAGCCCGGCTACGAGCCGTGGCGCCTGCTCGGCGACGTGTGCTCGCAGGCCGATGACGAGACCTGCGCGATCGACGCCTACGCCAAGGCGTCGCCGTTCGCGAAGGACGGCTACGTCGACTTCCAGCGCGGCTATGCGCTGTACTACCAGGAACGCTATCCGGAGGCCAAGCAGGCGCTCGACGCGGCGCTGGCCAAGGGCGGCCTGTCGCAGGAAGGCGAGGCCTACATCCTGCGCGGCGACGCCAGCGACGCCGCCGGCCAGAGCGCAGCGGCGATCGCCGACTGGGAGAAGGCCGCGCAGTTCCCGTCGAGCAAGCAGATGGCCGAGCAGCGTCTGAAGATCGTGCGTGCCGGCCAGAAGCTGGCGCGGCCGTCGAAGAAGTGACGCATGGCCGACGCCGCTGAACGCGTGAATTTTCGTGTCGGGAACGACTCTTGTGTGACGCAGCCCCGCTGTTGTACCGTGCAGGGCTCGCTGTTCCGATCAGAGACTGAACTGCGCATGAGCAATAAGACACGGACCGTCCACACATCAATATCGCTGGTCCATAGCTGATGTCAGACAACAATCCCATCGGAAGCAGCACGAGCAGCACGCCGACGACCTGGAGCTGGCGCCGCGTCACGGCGTTGTCCTCGGCGTTCGCCCTGCACACCTTCGCCTTTGCGCTGATGCTGACGCCGGCGGCACCGCCGCCGCCGAAAGAGAAGCCCAAAGACAACAAGGTGGTGGTCGAGTTCATCGAACCGCCGCCGCCGCCGCCACCCCCGCCGCCGCCGCCGCCGGAGCCGCCCAAGCGTCCGCCGCCGAAGGTGATCGAGAAGATCAAGCCGCCGCCGACTCCGCCGCCGGAGCCGCCGCCGGTGGTCGTCGTCGAGGAGGCATCGCCGATGGCGGTGCCCGCGCCGCCGCCGGCCCCGCCTGCGCCGCCCGCACCGCCGGCCGACATCGCGCCCAGCGAGAACGTCAGCTACCGGCGCATGCGTCCGCCGCGCTATCCGCCGCAGGCGATTCGCCAGCACCAGCAGGGCACGACGATGCTCAAGGTGCTGGTCGGTCCCACCGGCGAAGCCGAAGAAGTCACGGTCGAAAAATCCAGCGGTTCGCGTCTGCTCGATCAGGCTGCGATTGCCGCCGTGAAAACCTGGGTGTTCAACCCGGGTGTTAAGGACGGCAAGCCCACTCGTGGGTATGTGCTGGTGCCAATCAAGTTTGATCTTTCCGAACAGTGATCAAAGGGTAAAACGTCATGTTGCAAGATACCTCTCAGATTCCGGCCGGTGGATCGGCCCCGGGTGGGTCCAACGCCGAAGCCCTGAACCAGATGGGTTTCGACCATCTGATCCAGAACTTCGACGCGCTCGGCTGGATCGTGTTCGTCACGCTGGTCCTGATGTCGTTGATGTCGTGGTTCTACATCGTCGCCAACTTCCTGCGTAACACGATGATCCGGGCCCGCATGGAGCGCGTGATCAGCACGTTCTGGGACACGCCCTCGACGCAGGACGCCGTCCGTTTCATGGAAGAGCAGCCCAAGGCCGAGCCGTTCTCGAAGATCGCGCTCGACTGCGCATCGGCCGCCGCCCATCACCAGCGCAGCGAAGGCAGCCGCCTGGTCGACGCGCTGAGCCGCTCGGAGTTCATCGACCGCGCGCTGCGCCAGGCCGTCTCGCGCGAGAGCATGCGTCTGGAGACCGGTCTGACCGTGCTCGCCACGGTCGGTTCGGCGGCGCCGTTCGTCGGTCTGCTCGGTACCGTGTGGGGCATCTACCACGCGCTGATCAAGATCGCCGCGTCGGGCAACGCCTCGATGGAAGCCGTGGCCGGTCCGGTCGGCGAGGCGCTGATCATGACCGCGTTCGGTCTGTTCGTCGCGATCCCGGCGGTGCTGGCGTACAACTTCTTCGTGCGCACCAACCGCCTGACCTACGCCCGTTTCGACGAGTTCGCCCACGATCTGCACGACTTCTTCGCGACCGGTTCGCGTATCGAGAGCGGTGTCGTCGCGCCGGCCCAAGCCGCGAGGAAGTAAGCCATGGCATTCAGTTCTGGTTCGGGGGGCAGCGGCGCCCCGATGTCGGAGATCAACGTCACGCCGCTCGTCGACGTGATGCTGGTGCTGCTGATCATCTTCATGATCACGGCGCCGCTGATGTCCCACAAGATCCGCATCGATCTGCCGCAGGCCAATCCCAACGTTCAGACCGAGAACCCGCCCGATCCGATCGATCTGGCGGTCAAGGAGACCGGCGACCTGTACTGGAACGACGAGCCGATCACCGAAGCGATGCTGCAGGCGCAGCTGCGCGTGGCCGCACAGAAGCAGCCGCAGCCGGAGCTGCAGATCCGTGCGGACAAGACGACCCAGTACCAGCTGATCGCGACCGTCATGGCCAATGCCAAGACGGCCGGTATGGTCAAGATCGGTTTCATCACCGCTGCGGCGGGCGACTGATCGCGGGATCGTCTCTGCCTGGCAGGACGAACGAGCGGCGCCGGGGCAACCCGGCGCCGTTTTTCGTTTGAGCGATGGCGGCGGCGGTAGGGCCGGCGTAGGATCGAGCCGTCGTCCTCACAGCAGGAGGTGCGTCATGGCTTGGACCGGATCCTTTTCCCGCGTCGATCTGCAGGCCGAGATCAACATCACGCCGCTGATCGACGTCATGCTGGCCCTGCTCGCGATCTTCATGATCGCCGCGCCGGTGGTGACGCGTCAGATCGACCTGCCGCTGGCCGGCTCGACGGCGCCACCTCCGCCGATCGAGCCGCCGCTGCTGACGCTGTCGATCATGGGCGCGGGCGAGTGGTACCTCGATGGCGTGGCGGTCACGCGCGCCGGTCTGGCCGATCGCCTGCGCACGCACATCGCCTCGGCACCGGCCGCACCGGTGGTCGAGTTGCGCGCGCAGCCGACCAGCGCCTATGACGATGTGGCCTCGGCGCTGGCGGTCGCACGCGCGAGCGGCGTGACGCAGCTACGCATCGCGACGCCCGAACGCTGAGCGGTTTCGTTCCGCGCGCGGCGGCATCCGCCGCGCACGGCCGCTTCAGTCCGCGAGGATCGCCAGGTAGCGGCGAACCGTCGTGGCGATGCCGTCGTAGAGCGCCTCGCCGAACAGCGCATGTCCGATCGACACTTCGTCGAGGAAGCCGATCGCCTGCTTGAGGGCCGGCAGATTGCGCTGATTGAGATCGTGGCCGGCGTTGACGCCGAGGCCCGCCGCGCGCGCCCGCTCGGCCGACTCGACGCAGGCGGCGAGCTCGGCCGAGGCGTCGCCGGCCGCGAACGCCGTCGCGAACGGACCGGTATACAGCTCGATGCGGTCGGCACCGACGTCGGCGGCGCGCTCGATGTCCTGCGAACCGGCATCCATGAACAGGCTGACGCGGCAGCCGAGCGCCTTGAGCGCCTGCACGAGCGGACGCAGGCGTTCACCGTCGCGGCGCAGATCGAAGCCGTGATCGGAGGTGATCTGGCCGTCGCCGTCGGGGACCAGGGTCGCCTGCGCCGGTCGGGCCTGGCGCACCAGCTCGATCAGACCCGGATACGTCCCACGCGGCGGCGCGAACGGATTGCCCTCGATGTTGTACTCGACGCCGTCGAGTGCGCGGCGATGCGGCCGACGTCGTCGACGCGGATGTGCCGCTGATCGGGACGCGGATGCACGGTGATGCCGTGACAGCCGCTGGCGATCGCGACGCGCGCGGCCTGTACCGGATCGGGATCGGTGCCGCCGCGCGAGTTGCGCAGGACTGCGACCTTGTTGACGTTGACGCTGAGCAGGGTCATGACGAAGGGGAGAGCGGCCCGATGATGCCGTCCCGGCGGAACGGCGGCAGCCCAATCCTAACGCGTCGTCGCATCGCGCCGGCTATCGGGCGCGATCGCGCCGGGTGTTGGCTTGCGCGCGGAACGGCTCGGGCGGCGCGCAGCGGCCGCGCGCTTCAGCGGCAGCTCTCGGCGACTTCCTTCCAGATCACCGGATCCCAATATGCGCCGTCCTTCGACTCGGTGACCTTGTCCGGGTTGAGCCGCGCGGCGAGGAAATAGGTCATGCCGGGTTCGACCTCGACGCTGAGCGTCTTGTAGCGATTCGACTGCGCGTTGCGCAGCCGCTCGTTGAACGACAGATAGCGCGCATCGATGCCTTCGCCGACGGTGAGGACGTGCGTGCCCGGATCGAGCCGGAACGAGGTCGCGTCGGTCGGCCCGGGCAGGCGGCCGTCGACCGCGACCAGCTTGGCCTCGTGCAGGTTCTCGCTGCGCGGCGGACTGCCGAAGACGCTGATGCGGCCGCAGCCGCCGCTCCCGCCGGTCGCAGTCGCCGAGGCGCCGACGGTCAGGCGCACCGCCGGTACGCGCACGCTGGCGACCGGACCGGACACCGCGAACGTGCGGTCGTTGCGTCGCACGCCGAGCGCGAGCGCATCGCCGTCCGCTACGGACGCCACGCTGTCGCGCAGCAGCAGCGCGGCCTTCGGCTGGCCGGCGGGATCGGCGCCGAGGCTGGCCAGCGAGCGGTCGTTGACCGAGACCAGCACGTCGCCGCCGCGCACGCCGAGCCGCTCGGCGGTACCGCCCGGCGTCACCGCCAGCACGCGCAGGCCGTCGCGCGCGCGCTCGGCGCTGCTGCTGTCGACGAGCAGACCCAGATCGTTGACGCGGCGCGCCGGCTCGTCGATCTCGAGCGTACGCTGCTGGTCGATCGCGCCGGATGCGGCGAGGTCGAGCATCAGTGCGCGCAGCTCCTCGCGCAGCCGCAGCTGGGTGGCGGCTGCTTCGTCGGGCGTGGCGCCGGCATGGTTCTGCGCAGCGGCCGGCAACGCGCCGAACGCGAGCGTGGAGACGATGCACAGGCGAAGAAGCGACGGGTAATGGAAGCTGGTCATGGGCATGGTCTTGAATCAGATGCGAAGGGTGACGACGGCGTCCTGCCGGTTGTCGATCATCGCGCGCAGCGCCTTGCTGCGCGCTTCCCACAACGGTGCCAGCTCCTCGTCGCTGGCGCCGCGATCGTAGGCCGCCTGCAGGGCCGCGTCGATCCGACGCAGCGGGCTGCGCAGCCCGCGTGCCGCTTCCGGCGAGGGCTCCAGGCGCGACCATTCCTGCTCGAGTGCCTGCGACTGCTGCAGCCAGGCGCTGAGCTCGGTCGCCGGATCGGACGCGACCGGAGCCGGCCGCGGCAGGATCACGATCGCCGCGGCGAACAGGACGGCCGCCGCCAGTGATCCGCCCGCGCGTGCGAACCGGCGCCGGCCGAGCTGGCGGCGCCGCGCGTCGGCGATGCGCGTCCACAACGCCGGATCCGGCGCGAACTCGGGCAGGCCGGCGAGCAGCGGCGAGGCCGGCGGATCGAACGGGAAGCGATACTCAGACATGGCCAATCACCGGGGCACCGACGGGTGTGCTCGAGGGTTCCTCGAGCGTGGCGTGCAGCCGCTGCAATGCGCGCGACAGCACCGACTTCGAATAGCTTTCGGTCTGACCGAACAGCTCGGCCAGCTCGCGATGGGTATAGCCTTCCATCTGGTGCAGCACGATCACCGCGCGTGCGCGCGCCGGCAGGCGCTGCAGCAGCGTCCAGGCGTCGACGACCGCGTCCGCGGGCGGGTCGACCGCACCGAGCGTCGCGAACAGCGCCTCGGGATCATCCACGCCCTGACGCCGGTCCAGCCGCAGCCGGTCGATCGTCGCATTGGCGGCCATCCGCTTGAGCCAGGCGCCGAACGGTGCGTCGCCGCGGAAGCCGCCGATCGTATCCATCAACTTCAGGAACACGTCCTGCACGATGTCCTCGGCGGCGGCCGGCTCGCCGAGGATGCGCAGCGCGAGGTTGTAGCAGGCCTTGGCGTAGGCAGCGTAGATCGCCTCGAACGCGCGCATGTCGCCGCGCCGCGCGCGCTCGAGCGTGATCGAATCGAGCGGCAACCCGAAACCCTGTCCACCAGCTTGTCGCATACCGTCCGCCATCACGGTGCCCAGGACGTCGGCCGGCGCCGGTTCGTCGCAGGGCGGCCCGGTCGGCCGTTCAGCCATCGACGTCGATCGTCCCGATTCGCAGCCGCCGCGGCGGCCCCTGCCACGCCAGCGCCGCGACGGTCTCGCCGGGCGCCTCCCAGCGCTGCAGCCGCCAGTCGCCGGACAGCGGCTCCGCGCCGACCGCGCGCACCGCCTGTGGCAGACCCGCGGCATCGAGCGAGAAGCGCAGCCGGTCCAGGCCGAAATGCAGGCCGCTGCCGAGCGCCTTGAGCACCGCCTCCTTGCAGGTCCACAGGCGCAGGAAGGCAAGGCGGCGGCCGGCTTCGTCGAGCGGCTCCAGCGCGGCCGCTTCCTCCGGCGCGAAGAACCGCTGCGCGATCGCCATGACCGAGCGGTGGCGGCCGTCGACCGCCTCGACGTCGACGCCGAGCGCCTGACCGCGCGCGAATGCGATCAGCACGTGGCGGCCGCTGTGGCTGAGGTTGAACTCGATGCCGCCGGCATCGGGCGCGGCCGGCTTGCCGTGCGCGCCGCGCACGATCGCCAACGGCTGCTCGGTACCGGCATACGCCGACAGCAGCCGGCCCAGATACCGATGAGCAGTCGCCGACACGCCGCGCGGCGTCAGGCGCTCGCCGCCGCGCAGCTGCCACAGATGGATCTCGTCGGGCGCCAGCGCGGGCACGGCGGATCCGGGAGCGAGGTCGGGAAGCGGCAGATCCATCGGCCGATGCTTGGTGCCGCGACCGCGCGTGTCAAGTGCGCCCGGTCCGATCGCGCGCATCGCGCGCGCGCGGCGCGGCGGCGTGACTAGAATGGCCGCTTCGCCGGGGGAGATGCGCGCTCGATGATCGCAGGCTGGATCCTGCTGCTGGTGTCGGTGCTCTACGTGGGCGGCCTGTTCGCGCTCGCCTACTACGGCGACCGCCGGCCGCTGTATCCGCAGCGCGCCTGGCTGCGCCCGATCGTCTACAGCCTGGCGCTGGCGGTGTACTGCTCGTCGTGGACGTTCTACGGCGCGGTCGGCAGCGCCGCACGCGACGGTCTGTCGTATCTGCCGATCTACCTCGGTCCGATCCTGCTGTTCGTGTTCGGCTTCGGTCTGTTCCGGCGCCTGGTCGTCGTCGCGAAAGAGCGCAACATCACCTCGATCGCCGACTTCATCGGCTCGCGCTTCGGCAAGTCGCACATGCTCGGCGCCCTGGTCACGATCATCGCGGTCACGGCGGTGGTGCCGTATCTGGCACTGCAGCTCAAGGCGGTGACGATGAGCTTCGACGTGATGGTCGGCAATGGACCGCTCGCGCATACGCCGGTGCTGACCGACACTGCGCTGTACATCGCGCTGCTGTTGGCGGTGTTCGCGATCCTGTTCGGTACGCGCGGCATCAATGCGACCGAGCACCATCACGGCATGATGCTCGCGGTGGCGGTCGAGTCGCTGGTCAAGCTGCTGGCGTTCGTCGCCGTGGGCATCTATGCGCTGCTGGTCGGCGGCGGGCTCGACACGCTGAGCCAGCCGGTCGAGAACGCGATCGAGCACGGCCTGCCGACCGGCTTCGTCGCGCAGACGGTGCTCGCGTTCGCGGCGATCTTCTGCCTGCCGCGCCAGTTCCAGGTCGGCGTCGTCGAATGCGAGAACACCGCCGATCTGGGCCGCGCGCGCTGGATGTTCCCGCTGTACCTGGCGATCATCACGGTCCTGGTGCTGCCGATCGTGCACGCCGGCGCCGAGGCTGCGCGCGGCCACGCGATCTCGGCCGACGCCTACGTGCTGTGGCTGCCGCTGGCGCACGGCGAACGACTGCTCGCGGTATTCGCGTACATCGGCGGCTTCTCGGCCGCGACAGGCATGGTCATCGTCGCCTCGGTCGCGCTCGCGACGATGGTCAGCAACGACCTGGTGATGCCGGCGCTGCTGCGGATCCGCTCGCTGCGCCTGGAACAGCGCGACGATCTGTCGAGCATCGTGCTGACGGTTCGCCGCGTGACGATCATCGCGCTCGGCCTGCTCGCGTTCGCGTACTACCGCTCGGCCAGCCACACGCAGAACCTGGCCTCGATCGGCCTGCTCTCGTTCGCCGCGGTCGCGCAGTTCGCGCCGGCGCTGATCGGCGGTCTGTACTGGCGCAGCGCCAGCCGCATCGGCGTCATCGCCGGCCTGGTCGCCGGCTTCGCGGTGTGGGCCTACACGCTGCTGCTGCCGACGCTGGCCGGCGCCGGCTGGCTGCCGACCGGCTGGCTCAGCGACGGACCGTTCGCGATCGGCTGGCTGCGCCCGCACGCGCTGTTCCAGCTGCGCGGCTGGGATCCGCTCACGCACGGCGCTTTCTGGTCGCTGCTGTTCAACGTCGGCTTCATGGTGTTCGTCTCGCTGCGCTTTCATCCGAGCGTCGACGAACGCCTGCGCGCGGCGGCGTTTCTCGAGCCGGCCGTGGTCCGGCCGACGCCGGTCGCCGACTGGCGCGGGCGCGTGACGGTCGCCGACCTGCGCGCGATCGCCGAGCGCATCGTCGGCGAGGACAACACGACGCGCGCGTTCGCCGAGTACGCGCAGACCAACGGCAAGCCGCTCGCGGCCGACGCCTACGCCGATCGCGCGCTGCTGCAGTACACCGAGCGCCTGCTCGCCGGCGCGGTCGGCGCGGCCTCGGCGCGGCGCATGCTGACCACGGCACTGCGCGGCACCGGCCTGGACCTGTCCGAGGCGGTCGCGATGCTCGACGAGGCTTCGCAGGAGCTGCGCTTCAACCGCGAGCTGCTGGCGGTGACGTTCGAGAACATGATGCAGGGCATCAGCGTCGTCGACGCCGATCTGCGCATCGTCGCGTGGAACCGGCGCTATCTGGACTTCTTCGACTATCCGGAGGGCTTCGTCTACGTCGGCCGGCCGGTCGCCGACCTGATCCGCCACAACGCGGCGCGCGGCCTGCTCGGCGGCGGCGACAGCGAGGAACAGGTCTGGCGCCGCCTGGGCCATCTGCGCAGCGCGCAGCCGCACGTGTTCCTGCGCACGCGCGCCGACGGCCGCGTGATCGAGACGCGCGGCGATCCGCTGCCGGGCGGCGGCTATCTGACCACGTTCACCGATGTGACCGCCTACAAGCGCGCCGAGCAGGCGCTGATCGAAGTCAACGAGACGCTCGAGCAGCGCGTCGAGCAGCGCACGCACGAGCTGTCCGAGGCGCTGACCGCGCAGGAGCAGGCCAAGCGCCAGGCCGAGGCGGCGAACCAGTCCAAGACGCGTTTCCTCGCCGCGGCCAGCCACGATCTGCTGCAGCCGCTCAACGCAGCGCGGCTGTTCACCTCGGCGCTGCGCCATCAGCCGCAGCTCGACGCCGAGTCCGAGCGGCTCGCCGAGCGCATCGACACCGCCTTCAAGACCGCCGAGGATCTGCTCGACGCGCTGCTCGAAGCCTCGCGTCTGGATGCCGGCAAGTACCGCGCCGAGATCGGCGTCGCTTCGATCGCCGACATCGTCGAGCCGCTCAAGCATCAGTTCGGCGTGCAGGCCGGCGCGCGCGGTATCCGCCTGCATTTCGTCGAATCGGCCGCCTGGGTGCGCACCGATCCGCAGCTGCTGCGCCGCATCCTGCAGAACTTCCTGTCCAATGCGCTGCGCTACACGCGCGAGGGCAGCGTGCTGCTCGGCGTACGCCGTCACGGCGACCAGCTGCGCATCGAGGTGCGCGATTCGGGGCCCGGCATCACGCCCGATCAGCAGCGCGTGATCTTCAACGAGTTCCATCGCGGCAATCAGACTTCGCCGTGGGGCGAGAAAGGCCTCGGGCTGGGCCTGGCGATCTGCGATCGCATGGCGCGACTCCTTGGACACCGGCTCGGCGTGCGGTCGCGCGTGGGTCGCGGCAGCGTGTTCTCGGTCGATCTGCCGCGCGCGCCGGCGCCGGCGGTGCCGCCGCGCCGCGATGAGGCGCGTCCGCAGGCGATCGGCATCGCCGAGGGCTTGCACGTGCTGTGCCTGGACAACGACACGACGATCCTCGACGGCATGTCGACCCTGCTGACGCAGTGGGGCGTGGGCTGCGATCTGGCCTCCACGCCGGAGGCGGCGATGCACGCGTTGACGGCGCGCCGGCCCGATCTGATCCTCGCCGACTACCATCTGGACGGCGACGAGAACGGCCTGGACGCACTGGTCCGTTTGCGCGCCGCCTGCGATCCGGCGCCGCCCGGCGCGCTGATTACGGCCGACAACAGCGCCGAGCTTTCCGCGCAGGTGCGCCAGCTCGGCTACGTGCTGCTGCGCAAGCCCGTCAAGCCGGCCGCGCTGCGCGCCTTGATCGCGCATCTGGGACGTCGCGTCGCGACGCCGGCCGGCACGGTCTGAGCGATCGCCGCGCTTCAGAGCGCGAGCACGAGGTCCTCGGCCTGGACGTGGTCGAGGCGGATGCGGTTGGCGAACAGCGAGAACGCGAGCATCGCGGCCAGGCCGTTGGCCTGTTCGATCCACGGCGGCAGCCGCGTCGGTGCTGCGATGAAGCCCGATGCGAAGCACGGCTCGAGCGCGAGCACGTCGTGCAGGCTGAGCTTGCCCGCGAACAGGTGGCGGCCGAGGTCGAGCCGGCGGTGGCGCAGCGCCCAGCGGAAGAACGTGTGCACCGACAGCAGTCCGTGCAGATAGACGGTGTCCTTCGTGAACGCCGCGCCGCCGCTGGTCGGCGCGCCGCGGAAGACGCGCTGCGCCGAGGAGAAGCTGTCGGTCTCGTTCTGGCCGGCTTCGAGAAAGAACTTGAACACCTCGATGAAATCGGCGCCGCGCAGGGCCATGTCGATCGCGATGATGCGCAGGCTGATGCGCTTCATGCGCCCGATGTCCATCGAGCCGGTCATCAGCTCGGCGAACACGGCCAGGCCTTCCTGCGTCGCGGTGATGCGCGGCGAATTGAGGCCGAGCGAAGACAGATGCGGCTGGTTGCGGCCGTTCAGCGCGGTCAGCGAGTGCACGAAGGCCTCGTGCTGCAGCAGCTGGTTGCGGTCCGAGACGCTGAAGGACGTCGCCGCATTGAGACGGATCCGCGTCGCGCCGGCCGCCGCTTTCGCGATCAGATCCGGATCGACCTCGACGCGGATCGTCTGGCGGCCGAAGAACGCATCGAGCTCGCGCTGCAGATCCTCGCGCAGCGCCTCGGCCGCGATCGCCTGGCCGTCGCCGTTGCCGAACAGGGCCGGGTCGAGCTCGTCGGCCAGCGAGACGAAGTGCCGCGCCGCGTCGAGATTGGTCGCCTCGCCACCGGGAATGCGGTAGCCGGGGCGGCCGTACAGCTGCACCGACGGTGCCAGGATCGCGTCGCTGCCGGCCGCGTCGAGCAGGTCGGTCGCCAGACGCCAGGCATCGGCGCTGCGCCGGATGTAGTCGCCGACCGGATGCTGCGGATCGGCCTCGGCAGCGATCGCCGCCAGCGCCTCGCGTGCCGCGCCGTGGTCGGGCTTGGGATAGTCGATCTGCGGCAGCCGCGCCGTGCCCTGCCGCCAGCGTTCGAGGAAGCGCCGCTGCACCGTGGCCGGCCAGCTCAGCATCGCCAGTACGCGGATGCCTCTGACGGCCTCGACCAGGCGCCGGTCGAGCGCGGCATGACGCGCGAGCGTGTCGCGCTCGTTCATCGGCCGGTCCCCGTGCAAGGGCTGACAGGCCGTGCGATGCGGTGACTCGACGAACTCGGCATCGCGCTCCTCGGCATGGCAGCCGTCGCGTCAGACGGGCGATGGACCGATCCTAGCAGGCGCCGGTGCTGCGGGGCCGGCGAACGCGGATCGAATCACGCCTATCGCGCAGGCCGCAGCGTGACGGCATCGGTCGTGCGCCGTGCGATACCGATGCGATCGCGTGCTCGAACGCTCTCGTCCGCCGCACGTGGTCCTGGCTCGATCGCGCGTGCGAACGGTGCGCCGCTGCCGGCCGCGCGGCGCCGGGCGGCATGCGTGCGCAGCCGGCCGGCGGACTTCGGGCATGCGCGTGACCGGTGTGCACGGGCTGTGCACTCGTGCACCGGCCCTTTCCCGATCGGGACGGCTGCGCTATTGATGTCGATGCTGCGGCGCCGGACCGGACGATCGGACCGTCGTCGCACGCTCGCACACCGACTCGAGGAAATTTCCGATGCATTCGATTCGCCGTTCGTTTCCGCGCGTGGCTCCCCTGGCCGCCGCGATCGCCCTTGCCGCCGTGGCCGATGCCCGGCCCGTCCATGCCGACGCCGTCGGTGCCGCCGAGCGCTACCGCCTGCGCGTCGATCAGCGCGAGGCGCGCGTGCATGGACGCGTGCCGCCGCCGGCTGCCGCGGCCGCACCGCAGGGTGCCCAGACCTGGACCGTCACCAGCTGTGCCGACGACGGCTCGCCCGGCACGCTGCGCGCGGCGATGGAAGCCGCCGGCGAGCACGACACGATCGATCTGACCGCGTTGACCTGCAGCACGATCACACTGACCGGCGGACCGCTCGACATCGGCGTGCTCGGCGATCACCAGATCAACGATCTGACGATCCTCGGCCCCGGACGCGATGCGCTGACGATCGACGGCAACGGCGATCGCGTCTTCCTGCACGGCGATTTCCAGATCGGCCTGGGCACGCTGGCGATCAGCGACCTGACGATCCGCAACGGCCGCTACACGCACGGGCTGGCCAGCTGCATCGATTCGTCCGGCAACATCACGCTGTCGCGCGTGACCGTCACCGACTGCCACGCCAGCGGCGGCTCGCCGATGACGTTCGGCGGCGCGCTCAGCGTGTCGGGCACGCTGACGATGCAGTCGAGCACGATCAGCGATTCGTCGAGCACGGCCGGCGGCAACGCGGTCGCCTCAGGCGGCGGCGCCTACGTCGCCGGCGACGCGATCCTGACCGACAGCACGATCAGCGGCAACACGATCACCACGGTCAGCGGCGGCGACGGCTTCTACATCACCGGCGGCGGCGGCCTGTACGTGCGCGGCGGCCTGACGCTGACGCGCAGCACGATCAGCGGCAACACGGTCACGGCGTCCGGCACCGGCCAGGCCGGCATCGGCGGCGGCGTGTTCGTGCGCGACACCAGCACGCTCGAGGCGAGCACGGTGGCCGACAACGTCGCCGACGGCGACGGCGGCGGCCTGTTCAAGGCGCGCTTCAGCAACTACGGCGATCCGCCCGGCGGCACGCGCCTGACGATCGCCAACAGCACGATCAGCGGCAATGCCGCGCGCGCGCGGCGCCGGCGTGTTCAGTCAGCGCGAGCTGATCCTCGCCAACAGCACGGTCAGCGCCAATGCGGCGACCGCGGGCGGCGGCGGTCTGGTGTTCGGCGCGATCGACGTGGCGACCGCGACGTTCACGCTCGACAGCACGATCGTGTTCGGCAACACCGCGCCGGGCGGCGGCCTCGCCGCCGACCTCGCGGCCACCGACGGCGGCCTGAGCGTCGCCGGCGCGCGCAATCTGATCGGCGCGGCCGGCGCGCTGACACTGCCCGGCGACACGCTGAGCGCCGATCCGCAACTGCAGCCGCTCGCCGACAACGGTGGTCCGACCCGGACCCATGCACTCGCTGCCGGCAGCCCGGCGATCGACGCCGGCGCCAATCCGAACAGCTACCCCTTCGACCAGCGCGGCGAGGGCCATCCGCGCACGGCCGGTGCCGCCACCGACATCGGCGCGTTCGAGGTGGCGGCCGACGATACGATCTTCCGCAACGGCTTCGAGGCCGCGGCGACGACGTTCACGTATCTCTACGACGACGGCGACGGCGACACCAATCAGGGTCCGCCGTCGACGTTCGATCCGGACATGCTGTGGGGCAACTACTATCTGACCGAGCCCGGTGCCGAGGTCATCACCGAGATCTCGGTCGCGTTCGGACCGACGTTCCCGTCGCTCGCGAACGGCCCGGTCACGTTCTGGCTGCTCGACGATCCCGACGCCGATCTCGATCCGCGCAACGCGACCGCGCTGACCTCGGTGCAGGCGACGCCGGACGTGTTCAACGACAACTACTTCACCGTGCAGATTCCGCCGACGCGCGTCAGCGGCGCGTTCTTCGTCGCCGCCAGCGCCAAGCTGCAGGGCGGCGAGGATCGCCCGGCGCGCGTGGACACCGGTGCATCCGGCGACAAGTCGTGGTTCTTCTACGCGCCGGAGATCGCCGATGTCATCGACGATCTGGCATCGGCACCGTTCGGCACGCGCAATGACAATCCGCAGTACGTCGTGCTGCCCGGCGCGTTCATGATCCGCGCGACCGGCATTCCGGCAGCCCGATAGGCGCGGCGCCTCGACCTGAAACCGACCGCCGGACCTCGCGTCCGGCGGCCGTTTGTTCCGGGGATTCACGCTGACGTCGATCCGCAGCCGTCGTCGAACGGACTCCGACGGCGGCTGAGCGGTGTTCGTCGCGCAATCTCGAAATATGCCGCAGATCTGCGTGCCGCGAGCATGCCCATCACGCCACCTGCGAAATCGGTGCGGTCTCGGTAGCCGATCGACGCGAGAGGCCTCGACCGGGGCTTCTTGACCCACTTGCGCTCGCTGAATAGGCTCGCCCTCGAGCGGGGTGCTCATCGGAATCAAGGAGATAGGGATATGAATCCGATTCTTTCAAGCTCGGTCGTACTGACGCTGCTGTTGACGCTGACCGCAGGCGCCGCACCGGCGGCCGCCGATCAGACGACCGTACGACACCGTGACGAGACGAATGCCGACGACGCGCTGAGTAAGCTGCGCGGCGACTACGCGCTGATCGTGCCGGGACGAGACAGTGCGACCCGGCCGGCCCTGTTGCCGTACGCCGAGTTCGCAGCGTTGTACGGCGGCTCGGTCGCCGAAGGCGGGGTCGTCCAGGGCGACGACGGCGGCGAGAGCATCGTACCGACGCCGGGCCCGCCCGGTACCGGCATGGGGTTCGAGCCGGGCGACACGGTGATCCTGCACCGGACCAGCGGTCCCTGGATACGCACGACGACCTATCGCTACATGGGCAGCCACATCTGGTACATGCAGAGCAACATCCTCAAAGGTCCCTACGACGACGTCGAGGAGTGAGGCCTGCAACCCGTTCGGTTTAAAGGAAGCCCGGCTCGCAGCCGGGTTTTTTTTGTGTCTCGCGTGGTGGCGTGCCCTTCGTGCTCGTTCGCTCGCGCGTGACGACGAAGGCCGACGCATTCGTCTGCCCACCCGTCCACACCATCGGACTGGCGCTGCGACGGCGGCGGCAGGGGCAGTCGGCTCCTGTGCGAACAGGTCGCGTCGAGAAGACTCCCCACGGCCTCGGCCGGACTGCGCAGCGGCTCGCGTCATCGCACGAGGCGAGCGGCCATCCGCGCCGATTCGGGACCTCTTGCTATGCTCGTAGCCGATGAACGATGAGTCCTTCCGTTTCGGCGCGTACCGCCTCGACGCGGCCAAGCGCGAGCTGGAGCGCGACGGAACGCTGCTGGCGCTGACGCCGCAGGTGTTCGACTGCCTGACTTACCTGCTGCGTCACCGTGAGCGCGCCGTCGGGCGCGACGAGTTGATTGCAGCCGTGTGGGGGCGCGCCGATGTCACTGACACCTTGCTCGCGCAGACGGTCATGCATGCACGTCGTGCAGTCGGCGACAGCGGCGGCGAGCAGAGCGCGATCCGCACGATTCCGCGGTTCGGCTATCGCTGGATCCTGCCGGTGCAGGCCGGCGAGGCGGCGTCCGTGGCGGATACGCCGGCCGAGCCCGCGTCGGCGCCGGCCATCGATACGGCCGAGCGGGCCCACGACCGCAACGACGATCGAGTCGACGAGCGCAGCATCGCGCCCGCCGGCAGCGGCGAGCCGCCGCCGCCCGCCGCGTCTACATCCCCATCCAGGCTTCCGCGCATCGCCGTGCGCCGTCCGCGTTGGCTCGGACTTGCGGCGTTCGGCATCGCGGCCGCAGTCCTGGTGTGGATGATGCGCCCGGGCGACGAGCCGGCAATCCCGCCGCCGCCCGCGAGCGCGACGGCGCGGCCGGTGCTCGTCGTGCCGGTCGCGGTCGCGCCGGTCGCCGAGACCGTCTGGGTGCCGCTCGGGCTGATGGACGCGATCGCCGGGCGCCTGCGCGACGGCGGCTGGCCGGTCGTGCCGAGCGCGACCGCGGTGGCGCTCGCACGCGATGGCGCCGCGGCTGCCGATCCGCTGCGGCTCGCGCGCGAGGCCGGCGCCGGTCTCACCGTCGCGCCGACGGCCGAGCGCGACGGCGGCCGCTGGCGTGTCCGCTTCGACCTGCACGGCGCGGCCGAGCTGCCGGCCTCGGTCTCGGCCGAAGCGCCCGAGCTGCTCGACGCGGCGCGTCTGGCCAGCGACCGGCTGCTGGCCCTGCTGCGGCGCCAGCCGCTGCCCGAGCAGATCGACGCCGATCCGGACCGCGTCCTGGCCGAATGGGTGCAGCGCATCGAATCGGAGTTCCTGGCCGATCGCCTCGACGCGGCCGAGGTTCTGCTCGATACCGCACCGGCGGCGCTGCGCGACCGGCCGGAGCTGAAGTTCCAGGCCGTGCAGCTGGACTATCGCGCCGGTCGTCTCGACCGCGCCGGCCAGGGCTTCCAGGCGATGCTCGACACGCTCTCGCCGGAAGCGCAGCCGGTGCTGCGCGCGCGCAGTCTGATCGGCCTGGGCTCGATCGCACGTACGCGTGCGCGTTTCGACGAGGCCGAGCCGCTCTATCGCGAGGCGATCGCGCTGCTCGATCCACTGAATCAGCCGGTGCATCTGGGCACCGCCTGGGCGTACCTGGGCGTCAGTCTCGGCAGCCTGCACCGTTTCGACGAGAGCGCGGCGGCGCTCGGGCGCGCGCGCGCGATTCTCGAAGGCACCGGCGATGCATTCGGCGTGGCGATCGTCGATGCCGGTTTCGCGACGATGCAGGCCGATCGGCGCCGCCTGGCCGATGCCGCGCCGCGGCTCGCCCAGGCGATCGAGCGCTTCGAGCGGCTCGGTGCGCAGGCCGAGGCGAACGGCCTGCGCATCGCGCTGGCGCAGATGTATCGCGAGCTGCTCGACCATCCGGCGGCGCTCGCGGTGTCGGCGACGGTCTGGGCCCAGGTCCGCGATCAGCCCTCGCAGCGTCTGTATCCGATGGCCGCGGCGGTGCATGCACTGGCGCTGATCGAATCGGGCCGGCTCGCCGAGGCCGGCCGCGTGCTCGACGGCATCGAACGCCAGGACGGCCGCCACGACGCGGCCTACCAGTGGCGCCAGGTGCGCTATGCGCGCGCGCATCTGGACCTGGAGCGGCGCCGGCCGGCGCGGCCGCGGGCGTCCTGGAGGCGCTGCTCGCCGACGAGGCCGCCGTGCCCGGCGATGCCGGGCCGGTCTGGCGCAGCTGGCTGACCAGCCTGCGCGCGCAGGGCCTGGATACGGCCGCGCGCGCCGAGCTGCCGCGCGTCGCGCGCTGGGCGGCACGCGTCGACGAGGAGGCGCGCATGCACGCGGACCTGATCGCGGCCGAACAGCACCTGGCCGATCACGAGCCGGACCTGGCCTACGCGCGTTACGAGGCGGCGCTGCAGGCGGCCGACCGCATCGGCGTGCCGCGCGACATCGCGCGCGTCGCGGCCTCGTACGGCCATGCGCTGATCCGCGCCGGCTGGCTCGAGCGGGCCGCGACCGTGACCGGCCGCCTCGCGGCCTGGGCCGACCGCGATTTCGACTGCGCGCTGGTGCAGGCACGCCTGCACCAGGCGCTCGGCCAGGCCGGCCCGTGGCGTGAGGCGCTCGAGCGCGCGCGCGATCTGGCCGGCGAGCGCGGCCTGCCCGAGGCGCTCGATGCCGAGCCGCTGCGCCATGCGCTGTCGGGGCGCGGCTGAACAGCGGCCGGCAACCACAGCGCACTCGGCCCGATCGGCCCGCGCTTGAAGGCCGCTTGAAGCGGGTCTGAATCGGTTTCGAATGCGCCGGCCCGGCCGGCGGACCAGACTCGCGAGGTCTTCACTGCTGCGGGAACCCGCCGATGCGCTCTACCGTGTGGTCGCTGTTGTTGATGCTCGTACCGGCCGTGGGATCGGCGGGGGTGCCGTTGCAGGCGCGCAACGATAGCGGACAGGGACGGTGCTATGACGCGGCCGGCGCGGTGCAGGCCTGCGCGACGCCGGCCTACCGCGGCGAGGACGGCCATCACGGCCGCGACGCGGCCGCGGCCGACGGCGTGCTGGTCAAGGCCGGCGGCGGCGACGGCGGCTTCGACTTCACGAAGATCGCCAACAACGGCAGCGCCGTGCCGGCCGGCACCGTGCTCGGCACCGCGCCGGCCAGCTGGGCCTGCACGCGCGACAACCACACCGGCCTGCTCTGGGAGATCAAGGTCAGCAATGCGGCCAGCCCGCGTCACTACGAATGGGGCTTCCACTGGTATCAGCCCGACCCCGAGCACGACGGCGGCGATCCCGGCGAGCCGGGCGGCGTCGAGCTCGGCTGCGGCTTCACGCTGACCTGCAACACGCAGGCCTATGTCGACTACGTCAATGCGCAGGCGCTGTGCGGACGCACCGACTGGCGCCTGCCGAGCCTGGACGAGCTGCAGGACCTGGCCGACTTCGGCCGCTCGGTGTTCGACGACGGTGCGCTCGATCCGGTCTATTTCGCCGACGGCGGTCCGTTCCGCGGCTTCAACGGCGGCTGGACCGCCGACACCGGCCACGAGCCGGGCCGCGAGTTCGCCTACGGCATCAACTTCGCCGACGGCACCGCCTCGACGTTTCCGAAAGGCGGCCTGACCGGCATCCGCCTGGTCAGCGGGGCCCTGGTCGAGAGCCAGGGCGAACCGCCGGTCTGCACCGGCATCGAGAATCCGCAGATCCGGCCTGGCACCGCCGGTGCCTACGAGCCCGACGGCGCGACCGTGCTCGATCGCCGCACCGGCCTGGTCTGGGAGCGCTGCTCGCTCGGCCAGAACTTTCTCGACGAGGGCGAAGGCCGCTGCGAGGGCGAGACCTGGAAGGGCGACTGGCAGGCCGCGTTCCTCGAGGTGCGCGCACGCAACGCCGAAGGCCATCTGGGCCACCGCGACTGGCGCCTGCCGAACCTCAAGGAGCTGGCGTCGCTGCGCGAGCGCCGCTGCGCGATGCCGATCCTCGACGCGCGGGTCTTCCCGGATCCCGACATCGAGGTGCACTGGACCTCGACGACGAACCAGAACGATCCGTCCGGTGCGTTCGGCATGAACTTCGAGTTCGGCCATCAGCTCGGGCTGCCGAAGAGTTTCGACAGTGCGCGGCTGCGCCTGGTGCGCGGCGGCGCCGCGTTCGACGACCACCAGGGCGACGTGGCGTACGAGATCGCGGGCCGGGTCGAGGGCATGATCGGCACCGGCCTGGTGCTGCGGCTGATCGCCGACGGCGGCATCGCCGAGGCGCTGACGATCGGTGCCGACGGCCGCTTCGCATTCACGCGCGGCGTGCTCGCCGGTGCGAGCTACAGCGTGACGATCGGCGCGGCGCCGGTACCGGAGCAGACCTGCACCGTCGTGGCCGGCAGCGGCACGATCGGCGCCGCGGATGTCGATGACGTGCGCGTCAGCTGTGCGGCGCCAGCGCCGCCGGTGATCCGCGTCGAGCCGCCGGACCTGAACTTCCACGTCCAGCAGTCGGGCAGCCAGACCCAGGCCATTGCGATCGGCAACGACGG
Source organism: Dokdonella sp. (assembly GCA_024707225.1). Lineage (GTDB taxonomy): Bacteria > Pseudomonadota > Gammaproteobacteria > Xanthomonadales > Rhodanobacteraceae > Dokdonella. The sequence continues at coordinate 138,761 of JANQAE010000002.1, forward strand.
CGGCGGCATCCTGTCGTGGTCGATCGACACCGCCTACGAAGCCCTGCCGGCGGCGGCGCGCGGCGCGCCGGCCGACTGTCAGGGTGGTGGCGGCCTGATCGTCCACGACGACGGCAGCGCCGAGTCGGCCTATGGCGGCAATGCGGCCTGGGCCGGCGGCGTGATGATCGTCGACAAGTTCACGCCGTCGAGCTATCCGGCCTCGATCGGCACCGCCTGCTTCGCGTTCGGCGGCACCAATGGCGTGACCTCGCTGACGTTCGAAGTCGTCGTCTTCGACGACAACGGGCCCGGCGGCGCGCCCGGCACCGAACTCGGCGCGCTCGCGGTCACCGCGACCGGCATCCCGCCGTATCCGGTCGCCAGCCCGGTCTGGCAGGCCTTCGATCTGTCCGCGCTGTATACGACGATCGACGCCGGCAGCGTCTACGTCGGCCTGCGCTGGCAGCCGGCGCAGCCGCAGAACGTCTATGTGCTCGCCGACGAGTCGGCCGACCGCCCGCCGGGCCACGCCGGCGGCTATTACTGGAACTACTCCGGCGCCGGCGACTGGCGTGCGACCCAGAACGCATTCGCCGGCTACCGCGCGATGCTGATCCGCGCGATCGAGGCCGGGCCGCAGGCGCCGCCGGCCGGCTGCGAGTCGCCGGCCGCGGTGCCGTGGCTGACGATCACGCCGCCGGCCGGCAGCGTCAATGCCGGCACCCAGAGCGAGGTCGCGATCGGCATCAATTCGGCCGGCCTCGAGCCCGGCGACTACCGCGCGCTGCTGTGCGTGCACAGCAACGACGAGGGCAATACGCCGGTGCGCGTCAACGTGCATCTGATGGTCGAGCCCGGCGACGGCGCGTTGGCGCTCGATCCGCCGGCGATCGTATTCGGTGCGGTCGGCATCGGCGCCAGCGGCGTCGCCACCGCGACCCTGCGCAACACCGGCACCGGCACCGTGCAGGGCATCGAAGTCGGGGCGGTCGCCGCGCCGTTCGCGCGCAGCGGCGGCACCTGCCCGGCCGGGACGTTCAACCTGTCGGCTGGCACCAGCTGCACGCTCGGCTACGTGTTCACGCCGACCGCGTTCGGTCCGGCCGGCGCGACGGTGACGATCGGCAGCAGCGCCGGCGTGCTCGAACTGGGCCTGTCCGGCAGCGGCGCGGCCGGGGCACCGGCCGTGATCGTCGCGCTCGGCGGCGGCGGCCAGAGCACCGCGGTGGGTCATCCGTTCGCGCTGCCGCTGGCCGTGCAGGTTCGCGACGCCGCCAACCATCCGGTCTCCGGGGCGACCGTGGTCTTCACGGCGCCGGGCAGCGGTGCCGGCGCGATCCTGTCGGCCACCTCGGTGACGACCGACGGCAACGGCTATGCCGCGGTCGCCGCGACCGCCAATGCGGTCACCGGCAGCTACGCCGTCCAGGCGGCCGTCAGCGGCATCGCGACGCCGGCGACGTTCGCGCTCGGCAATACGCTCGGCAGCGGCGACGTCGGCGTGCGGCTGCAGGCCGGCCGCGATCACGTGCGGCCCGGCCAGCTGATCGACTACGTGCTGACCGTGTTCAACGCGAGCGCCGCGCCGGCGACCGCGGTCGCGATCGACAGCCAGCTCGATGCTGCGCTCGATGCGGCGGCGACGCACTGGATCTGTCTGGATGCGCTCGCCAGCGGCTGCACCGTGGCCGGGCAGGGCGCGCTCGCCGACCACGGCCTCAGCCTGGCGCCGGGCGCGAGCGTGAGCTATCTGCTGACCAGTCCGGTGCGCCTGGATGCGAGCGAGCGGACCGTCGCCAGCACGGCGCTGGTCGATGCGCCGAACGATCCGAACCCGGCCAACGACCTCGACACGGCGACGACGACGATGGTGCTGTTCCGCGACGGACTGGAGCGCTACGGCGACGGCGCGACCGGCGCGCCGGCCGAACGCATGGCCGCGTGGCCGGCCGGCCAGACGATCGCGCTCGATCTGCCGGCCGACGGTCCGGCCTGGCAGGTGGCCGCGCCGCTGCGCGTGTTTGCCGGCGACCGGCCGGTCGCACGCATCGAGTCGTTCCGCTCGGGCGCGATCGAACGCGTGCGTCTGGTCGCCTCCGAGGCGGGCGACGAGCGCGCCGGTCCGTGGATCGCCGCGCCGCGGGCATGACGCTGACGCTCGATCCGGCCGACGCCGGCGCCGTGCTGCGGCTGAGCGCCGGCGACCACGCCACGCAGCTGATGCTGACGGTGCCGCACGCCGCGTGGCGGCTGCAGCACGCAGCGGCGCTCGGCGTGTCGTTCGCGCCATCGGTGCCGTAGCGGAAGATCCGGTGCCGGTCGCGCCGTCGCGGCGCGGCCGGTCCCGGGACTCGGCCGCGGGTCGGCCGGTCCGGGGTTCAGGCCGGCGAATGCAGGCCGATCAGATTGCCTTCGGTGTCGCGGATCAGCACGATGGATCCGTACTGGCCGATCGCCATCTTCGGACGGACCACCTCCCCGCCGGCGTCGGCGACACGCGCGGCCTCGACCGCGCAGTCGGCGCAGCTGAAATAGACCATCACGCGGCTGCCGGCCGGCATGCCCGGCGCCTGCACCAGCGCGCCGCCGCAACCGGCGCGATCCGGCGACGCCGGAAACGCCCACATCGGCACGGCCGGCGAATCGAGCCGCTCGAGCCGGACCTCGAACACGGCCTCGTAGAAGCGCGTCGCGCGCGCGATGTCCTCGACGTAGATCTCGAACCAGCCGACCGGATTGCGCGCCATCGTCTCGTCTCCAGAAGGTCGTTGCAGCGGCGGTGATGTCCGCGGCGGCGCCGGCATGCGTCGCCGCGCCGATCGCCCCGCCGCATGCTACGCCGGCATGGCGAGCGCTCCAACGGCTGTTCGGGATCCGCGCCGGTCGCGCGCCGTCGCTTTTCCGGCCGGGAAGCGGACGCTACCCTGCGGCCATGAACCGGCCCGTCCTGCGCTTCGGCGCGTGCAGCCTCGACATCGCCGCGCGCGAGCTGCGGCGCGCCGGCGTGCGCGTCGATCTGCCGCCGACCGTGTTCGACTGCATCGCCTATCTGGTCGCGCATCGCGATCGCGCGGTCGGTCGCGACGAGCTGGTCGCGGCGGTCTGGGGCAAGGCCGCCATCAGCGACACGATGCTCGGCAAGGCGATCCTGGCGGCGCGCCGCGCGGTCGGCGACAGCGCCGATGCGCAGGTGCTGCTGCGCACGGTGCCGCGCTTCGGCTATCACTGGGTCGGCGCGGTGCACGAAGCGGCGTCGGCCGAGGACGCGCCGGCGCCGGTCGACATGACCGCGCCGCCGCCGGCCGCCGCCATGCCGTTGCCGGCCGCGGCGCGCGGCGACGTCGGGCCGTCGCGCTCGCCGTCGCGCTGGTCCTCCTGGCCGCGATCGCCGCCACCGCTGTCTGGCTGCGCGTGCCCGGCCCGGTGCATCCGGCCGCGTCGGCCGGCGACGGACTGCCGGCCGATGCGATCGCGGTGCTGCCGGCCGAGGTCTCGGCGCCGGCCGAAGACGCCTGGCTGCGCCTGGGCGTCATGGATCTGCTCGCCACGCGCCTGCGCAGCGCCGGCCTGCCGGTACTCGCCAGCGACGGCATCGTCCGCCTGGTGCCGCCGGGCGTCGAAGGCGACGCGGCGATCGGTGCCGTGCGCGCTGCGGTCGCGCTGCGCCGTCTGGTGCGCCCGGCGATGCGCCGCAACGGCGCAACCTGGTTTGCGCATGCCGATCTGATCGAGGCGGACGGCAGTACCGATTCGCTGCAGGCCGTCGCGGCGACGCCGATCGCCGCGGCCGACGCGCTCGCCGAACGTCTGCTCGGCCGGTTCGGCCGCCCGGTACCGTCGGCGGCCGATGCGGCCGCGCCGTCGGCGGCCGAGCTGATCCAGCGCATCGACGCGGCGCGGCTCGCCGACGACATGGCCCAGGCGCGCGCGCTGATCGACGGCGCCGAGCCGGCGCTGCGCGAGCTGCCGCCGGTGCGGCTGCGCGGCGCGCTGATCGATCTGCGTCTGGGCCGGTTCGCGCAGGGCCGCGCCGCGCTGGAAGCCCTGCGCCAGACCGTATCGGCCGAGGCCGATACGGTGCTGCGCGCGCGCATCGAGGACGGCCTGTGCGTCGCGTTCAACCGGCTCGGCGAGATGGACGCCGGTCTGGCCGCCTGCGATCGCGCGATCGCGCTGGTCGAGTCGCGCAACGAGCCGACCCTGCTCGGCCACGCCTACAACGACCGCGGCGTGATCCATGCGCGCATGCAGCGTCATGCGCAGGCCCAGGCCGACTTCGCGCGCGCACGCATCGCGCTGAACCTGGCCGGCGATCCGCTGCTGCTGGCGCGCGTGGACAGCAACGAGAGCACGCTGGAAATGGCGCAGGGCCGCCAGGCCGAGGCGCTGCCGATCCAGCAGCGCGCGGCGCGTCAGTTCGAGCGGTTCGGCCTGATCGACGAGTATCTGATCTCGCTGGCCAACCAGATCAGCGCGCACCTGGCCCTGCTGCAGCCCGGGCCGGCGCTGGCCGCGAGCGAGCAGGGCTGGTCGCGCCTGGTGCGCGTGCAGGACCGCGACGTGCGCAACCTGTTCCGGCACCAGCGCGCCGAGGCGCTGCAGGCCAACGGCCGGCTCGGCGAGGCGCGCATCCTGCTCGACGAGATGATCGGCGAGGCCGGCGCCGGCCGCGACTGGCCGCAGCGCGCGCTGTCGCAGGTCAGTCTGGCCGGTCTGGACCTGCGGCTCGGCGAGCCGGAGACCGCACTGCTGCTGGCGCGCCAGGCGGTACCGCAGCTGCCCAGTCCGGAGTTCGACCGTTCACGCGGGGCCGGCTGGCGGATCGCGACGCAGGCGCTGCAGGCGCTCGGCCGGCTGCCCGAAGCGGCCGAGGAGGTCAGGGCGCTCGGCGCCTGGGCGGCGACCACCGGGGATGCGTTCGTCGTGCTCGACGCGCGGCTCGCCGAGGCCGGACAGGCGGCCGCCGAGGGCCGCGACCGCGATGCGAGGCGCCTGTATGCGGCCGCGATGGAGCAGGCACGCCGCGCCGGCGCGCCGCCGGCCGTGGTCGGCCGTGTGATCGAGGCCGATGCCCTGTTCCTGCTCGCTCGGCGCGATCTGGCCGAGGCCAGCACGGTGATCGGCATCGGCGCGCGCCATGCCGACGCCGATTTCGATGCGGCTCTGCTCGAGGTGCGTCTGTACCACGCACTCGGACGGACCGAGGCCTGGCGCGAGGCGCTGGCGACCGCGCAGCGGCTGGCCGGCGAACGGCCGATCCCGCCGGCGCTGCTGCAACCGCCGGGCCGCGAACCGGCGCTCGGCGCCGGACCGTGACGGACGCCACCGCGGCGAACCGCGGCCGAACGGGCGCCGAACAGAACCGGAACAGCCCCGGCATGGTGCCGTCCGGCCCGCCGGCCCATGCTCGGCCGGTCTCCCCGCCGGTCCGCCGTACGGGGCTTTCCCGATCGTTCCGGAGTTCTCGATGAGCGCAACGCGTAGTCCGTCTTCACACCGCCCGACGCTGCGGCCCCATCCGCTGGCCCTGTGCCTGGCCTGCGCGCTGCTGGCGCCGGCCGGCGCCGCCCTCGCCGCGCCGGCCGCCGGTGCGGTCCTGGTCGACAACTGTGACGACGCGGGCGCCGGCAGCCTGCGCGCGGCGGTCGCCGCGGCGACGAGCGGTGCCCAGATCGACCTGTCGGGTCTGGCCTGCGACACGATCACGCTGACCAGCGGGGCGATCGCGGTGACCGCGGCCGACCTGCACCTGACCGGCCCGGGCCGCAAGGCGTTGACGATCAGCGGTGGCGACAGCGATCGCATCTTCGACCACAGCGGCACCGGCACGCTGGCGCTGACCGGTCTGACCCTGACGCATGGCAAGAGCGCGGGCGATGGCGGCTGCCTGTTGAGCGCCGGCAACCTGACGCTGAGCGACGTCGCGGTCACCGACTGCACGGCCGCCGAAGCGACCGTGCAGAACACCCGCGGCGGCGGCGCGGCGGTGGCCGGCAATGCCACGCTGACCGATGCCGAGTTCGTCGGCAACGTCGCCGACGGCAATCTGCTGGTGCGCGGCGGCGGCCTGGCCGTCGACGGCACGCTGCTCGCGACGCGCAGCCGCTTCGTCGACAACCGCGCGCACAGCCATACGGTCGACGGCGGCAACCCGTTCGGCAACGTCACCGAAGGCGGCGGCCTGCGCGCCGGCGGCGACACCCAGCTGATCGACAGCACGATCAGCGGCAACGTCGCGTTCTCCGACAGCTACGAGGTGTTCGGCGGCGGCGTCGCGGTCGGCGCGCGCGGTGACGCGCCGCTGGTGACGCTCGACATGGACGGCACCCGTGTCGCCGGCAACACCGCCGAGAGCCAGTGCGGCGTCTGCGCGCCGCAGGGCGGCGGCATCTGGGCGCGCGGCGGCGGCAGCCTGAGCCGCATCGACGTGCTCGACAACCTCGTCACCTCGCCGGGCCACTACGGCGGCGGCGGCGGTCTGCGCTTCACCGGAAGCGGCGTCTCGGTCGAGATCCTCGACAGCACGATCAGCGGCAACCGCGCCGCGTCGGCCGGCGGCGGCATGATCGCGCCGGGGCAGGGCACGGTGTCGCTGGAGCGGAGCCGCGTCGTCGGCAACAGCGCCGGCAACGAGGGCGGCACCGACGAGGGCGGCGGCGGCATCCTGTCGTTCGGCGGCACGGTCAGGCTGACGGCCAGCAGCGTCACCGGCAACACGGCCGGTGCCGACGGCGGCGGCCTGGCCCTGCTCTACATGGAATACGCACCGGCCGACTCGACGATCGTCAACAGCACGATCTCCGGCAACAGCGGCCGCGAGGGCGGCGGCGTCATGGTCAGCGGCGGCCGCGTGCGCTTCTCCAACAGCACGGTCGCGTTCAACGAGGCGACGCGCCGCGGCGCCGGCATCAGCAGCGACGCCTACACCGAGACGGTCGAGCTGACCAGCACGATCGTCTCGGCCAACAGCACCGGCGGCCAGGCCAACCAGGTCTGGGTGTTCCCGAAGGCGATCGGCGGTTCGCACAACCTGATCGACAATGCCGGCGGTGCGCCGGCGCAGATGCCGGCCGACACGATCACGCTCGACCCGCAGCTGCTGCCGCTGGCCGACAACGGCGGAGCGACGCCGACGCATGCGCTGAGCGAGGGCAGCCCGGCGATCGATGCCGGCGCCAATCCGGCCGGCCTGACCCACGACCAGCGCGGCGGTGTCTTCGTGCGCGCCTACGGCGGCGGCGTCGACATCGGCGCCTTCGAGGTGCAGCCGGTGGTCGTCGATCCGGAGGACGTGCTGTTCCGCGACGGCTTCGAGCCCTGATCGAAGCGCTGCACGACGCACCTGCGCGGCACCGATCGTTGCCGCGCGGGTTCACAGGCCGCGATCCTCGATGATCGCGGCGCGGCGCCGGGGATGCGCCGCGGCAGGCGCGCGACGGCGGCCTGCTAACCTGTCGGCATGGCATCTTCGCTTTACCGATTCGGCCGTTTCCGACTGGACGCGCAGGCGCGTGAACTGTTCGAGGACGAGCGTCGCGTCAACCTGCCGCTCAGCACGATCGACTGTCTGATCCATCTGATCCGCCACCGCGACCGTCCGGTCGGCCGCGACGAGCTGGCCGCGGCCGTCTGGGGCCGCGTCGACGTCAGCGAGGTCTCGCTGAACCATGCGGTGATGCGCCTGCGCCGGCTGCTCGGCGACACCGGCAACGACCAGCGCGTGATCCGCACGGTGCCGCGGTTGGGCTATCGCTGGGTCATGGACGGCACGTCCGAAGGCGAGCGCGATCGGGCCGTCTCCGCCGCGCCGCCCGATCCGGCCGTGCCCGCCGCAGCGCCGCGATCGCGTCCGCGCTGGCCCGTCGCGTTCGCCGCGGTCCTCGCGGCGGCGCTGCTGATCGGCGGCCTGGCGCTCCGGCGCAGCCGCCCGGCCGTCGATCCGGCGCCGGCGGCGCCGCTGGCGGCCCTGGTGCTGCCGGCCGCGGTCGAGGCGCCCGAGGACTGGCACTGGCTGCGGCTCGGCCTGCTCGATCTGACCTCCAGCCATCTGCAGCGCGGCGGCCTGGCGGCCGCGCCGAGCGAGACCGTGGTCGCCCTGCTCGAGGCGCACGGCGGCGAGGCCGGCATCGCCGCCCGTCACGATCTGGCGCACTGGCTGATCCGGCCCTCGGCGCGGCGGACCGGCGAGGGCTGGGCGGTCCGCGTCGAGGCCGGCGACGGCACGCGCAGCGTGGTCGTCGAGACCCGCGCCGACGACGCGGTCAAGGCCGCGCGCGGCGCCGCCGACGAGCTGCTGATCAAGCTCGGCCGCACGCCGCCGGTCGATGCCTCCGGCGATGCCTCGCTCGCGCAGGAGACCCTGCAGCGCCGCGTCAACGCGGCCGTGCTGGCCGGCCAGGTCGACGTCGCGCGCGCGCTGATCGCCGAGGCGGCGCCGGCGCTGCGGGCCAGTCCCGAGATCGCGCTGAGCCGGGCCTCGATCGAGTTCTTCTCGGGCGCCTACGAGGCCTGCCGGCAGCAGGCCGAGTCGCTGCTCGCGCGTCTGCCGGCCGACACCGCGCCGGTGCTGCGCGCGCGGGCGCTGAACACGCTCGGCGCGGCGTTGTTCCGGCTCGGCCGCATCGACGAGGCCGAGGCGGCCTATGCCGAGTCGATCCGGCTGGTCGAGCACGCCGACGAACCGGGCGTGCTCGCGCGCGCCTACATCGGCATCGGCGGCGTCGCCAGCCAGCGCATGCAGCTGGAGGCCGCGGCGATCAGCTACGGCCGCGCGCGGACCCTGCACGAGCTGCGCGGCGATGCGTTCGGCGTCGCCGCGGTCGATCTGAATCTAGGTCTCAACGCGGTGCAGCGCGGCCAGCCGGCGGCCGCGCTGCCGCTGCTGCGCAGCGCCGGTGAGCGCTTCGAAACGCTGGCCGCCGAGGACGCGCTGGCGGCGACGATGGCGGCGATGGTCGACGTGCACCTGCTGCTGCTCGAGCCGGCCCAGGCATTGACGCTCAGCGAGCGCTTCGGACCGCTCGAGTCGCACGGCGGCAACCGGCGCCAGCGCTGGGAACTGACGCTGTCGCGCGCCGGCGCGCTGGCCGCCAACGGCCGGCTCGACGAGGCCGACACGCTGATCGCGCGCATCTTCGACGGCGCCGACCCGGTCGAGGACGCGCCGCTGCGGCTGCAGGCGACCAGTCTGGCGGCGCGGATCGCGCTCGCGCGCGGCCGGCCCGCCAAGGCCGAGGAGCTGGCGAGCGCCGCGCTGACGCCGGCCCTGGAGCTGCGCAACCGGCTCGATTACGCCTGGACCTGGTCGACGCGGATCCGTGGCCTGCAAGGCAGCGGCCGCACCGAGGCCGCGCGGGCCGAGGTGATGCGGCTGCGCGCATGGAGCGAGGCCGACCCGAACCAGTCCGACCGCGTCTACGCCGCGCTCGCGCAGGCCGGCCAGGCCGCCGCCGAGGCGCGCGTCGACGAGGCGCTCGATCACTATGCCGAGGCGATGGACCGCGCGGCGCGGCGCGCGATCCCCGAGGAACTGGTCGCGGTCGGCCAGCCCTACGTCGACCAGCTGCTCGCAGCCGGCCGCGTCGAGGAAGCCGTCGCGGTCAACGGTCGGATCGCGCCCTGGGCCGACCGCGACCTGCGCGCCGCCTGGAGCGAGGCGGCGGTCTACCGCGCGCTCGGCCAGGCCGCGCCGGCCGCCGCGGCGCAGGCGCGGGCGCAGCGCCTGGCCGGCGAGCGGGTCCTGCCGGAGGGGCTGGCCGCGCTGCCTTGAAGCGTCCGCGAATCGGTCCGCCCGCTTTTTCGTCGCCGATACACGGCCGATACAGGCTTTTTTTACATGCACGATCGGCCGATAGGCGGGATCGTCGAGCCGACCCCCGGCCTGCGCCCGATGGCGCCGCGGCCGCCCGTTCTTCGCGATCGAAGGTGCCCCGACATGACTGCGACTCCCTCCCGGCCTCCCGCCCCGGCTTCGGCCCGTCCGCTGCGCGCGGCGCTCGCGCTGACCCTGGCCGGCGCCATCGGCAGCGCCGCCGCGGCACCGCAGCAGTACCACCTGACCGTGCTGGACGCGCCGCCAGGCGCGTCCGGCGTGACCGTCACCGACATCAACGACGCCGGCCAGATCGTCGGCCATTATCAGAATGCCGACTTCGTGCGCGTGGCCGTGCTCTGGGACGCGGACGGCGCGCATCCGCTGGACGTGCCGGCCGGCATCGACATCGACGGCATCGCCACCGCGATCAACAACGCCGGCCAGATCGTCGGCACCGCGACCGATTTCTCGAGCGGCATCGCGGCCCTGCTCTGGAACGCGGCCGATCCGGGTCCGTACTCGGTCATCAGCAGCGCTGTCGGCGAGGCGGCGACGCCCAACGACATCAACGACGCCGGCGTGGTCGCCGGCGGCAAGGGCGGCTTCGGCACCGGTGCGCCGAGCCGCGCGTTCGTCTGGACCGCCGAGGGCGGCCTGGTCGACTACGGCCTGCAGGACGAGACGATGCCCGACCAGCAGGCGCGCTGGAATGCCCTCAACAACGCCGGCAAGCTGGTCGGCCACTGGAACGTGCACAGCTCGAGCGTGCACGCCGTGGTCGGCCAGGTCGGCGTGCCACAGGTCTCCTCGATGAGCGCGATGACCGAGCAATTCGCGAGCATCGCCACGGCCGTCAACGATGCCGGCGTCGCGGTCGGCCTCGGCGTCGGCGCCGAGCCGGTGCTGGTGCCGATCCTCTTCGCCGCGGACGGCACCTACACCGAGATTCCCGGTGCCACGCTCGATCAGCCCAACGGCGGCGCGATCGCGATCAATGCGGCCGGCGTCATCGTCGGCACCGCCGGCATCGGCACCGCCAGCGGCATCGTGCCGGGCCAGCGCGCCTGGGTGCACATCGACGGCGTCAGCTACGACCTCTACCAGCACGTCGACGATACCGGCGGCTTCACGCGCTTCTCCAACGCGGTCGCGATCAATGCCCACGGCGTGATCGTCGGCACCGGCCGCCTCGCCGACGACAGCGTCGGCAGCTTCATGCTGACGCCGATCGTCACCGAGACGATCTTCGCCGACGGCTTCGACGCGGTCGACTGAAGACCGCCGGGCCGGTGCGGCAGGCCGGCGGCCGTCGTGCCGATACCCATGCGCGCGGGAACGCGCTCCTAGCGCGGGCCGTATTTCTCGTTGAGGCGCCGGCCCAGCGCCTTGGTCAGCACGCGCGCCTCGCTCTTGCGGCGCAGCTGCGCTTCGAGCGTGTCGGCGGCGGCGGCCAGCTCGTCGCGCAGCTTGGCGTAGTTGTGCCAGCGCGCCGGATCGAGCCGGCCGTCGGCAAGCGCGGCACGCACCGCGCAGCCGGGCTCGGTCGCATGCGCGCAATCGCCGAACCGGCACGACTGCGCGAGCGCCTCGATGTCCGCGAACTGCCCGGCGTCGAGCGTCTCCTCGCCGGTCAGCTTGATCTCGCGCATGCCCGGCGTGTCGATCAGGCAGCCGCCCGACGGCAGGCGCAGCAGCGCGCGATGCGTCGTGGTGTGGCGGCCGCGGCTGTCGCTGCGGCGCACCGCGCCGGTCGCCTGCCGCATCTGGCCGAGCAGCGTATTGGTCAGCGTCGACTTGCCGGCACCGGACGACCCGACCAGCACCGCGCTGTCGCCGGGCCGCAGCCACGCCAGCAACGGCGCCACCGATTCGGGCGACTTGGCGTTGACCGCCACGATCGCGACCGGATCGGGCAGGCGCTGGCGCAGCTCGGCGACGGCGGCCTCGGCCGCTTCGGCCTGGTCGGCCTTGGTCAGCACCACGACCGGCTGCGCGCCGCTCTCGGCGACCAGCAGCAGGTAGCGCTCGATCCGCGCCGGATTGAAGTCGCCGTCGAGCCCGGTCACGACGAAGACGTGATCGACGTTGGTCGCGATGATCTGGCGCTGGTGGCGCTCGCCGGCCGCGGCGCGGCTGAGCACGCCGTGGCGCGGCAGCACGCGCTCGATCTGCGGCGGCGTGCCCGGCACGACCAGCACGAAATCGCCGACCGCCGGCCGCTCGAGCGGATCGAACGAGGCCTTCAGAAAGCGCGGCGCCGGCTGCGCGTTGAAGATGCGCTCGCCGTCGTCGAGCTCGTAGCCGGCGCGATGCTGCGCGCTGACGCGGGCCGGAAACGCGCCGGCTGGCGCATCGTCCGGCAGCGCCGAGGTGCGCCAGCCGATCTGCGCGAGACGATGTTCCAGGTCGGCGGGAAGCTGCATCGGCGGCATTCTAGGCCATGCCTCGCGTCGTGTGCGCCGGCGCCGCGCCGCGGCGGCGCTCCCACTGGCCGCCGCAGTGATCGACCGGGCCGATCGGGGCGAGGCAATGGCGGATATCGGACCGTGCGCGGGCGCGCGGCCGCCGGGCCTTGTACGCGACCGCGTATCGGCTAGCATGGCCGCTCTTTCGCGCGCGCAGCGCGTCATTCCACAACCCGCCCCACATGGAACGCCCGATCGCCACCAGCTCCCCGCCTCGCCGAGGTCCGCTACGACATCCGCGGCCCGCTGAGCCGCCGGGCGCGCGAGCTCGAAGCGGCCGGACAGTCGATCACGCGCCTGAACATCGGCAACCCGGGTCTGTTCGGCTTTCGCGTCCCGGCCCATCTGCGCCAGGCGATTGCCGACGCGCTGCCGGCCAGCGAGGCCTACGGCCACCAGCAGGGCCTGATGGCCGCGCGCGAGGCGATCGCGGTGACGCAGCGCGCCCAGGGCTCGCGGCACGCCGACGCCGAGCGCGTCTTCCTCGGCAACGGCGTCAGCGAACTGATCGACCTCAGCATCCGCGCGATCGTCGATCCGGGCGACGAAGTACTGGTGCCGGCGCCGGATTATCCGCTGTGGACCGCCGCGACGTTTCTCAACGGCGGCACGCCGGTCCACTATCCGTGCCCGGCCCAGAGCGGGCATCTGCCGGACCCCGAGCAGATGGCCGCACTGATCACGCCGCGCACGCGCGCGATCGTGCTGATCAATCCGAACAACCCGACCGGCGCGGTCTATCCGCGGCCGATCCTCGAGGCGATCGTCGCATTGGCGGCGCGCCACGGCCTGATCCTGCTGTCCGACGAGATCTACGACAGCGTGCTGTACGACGACGCGCGCTTCGAGCCGCTCGCACCGCTGGCCGGCGACGTGCCGTGCATCAGCTACGGCGGACTGTCGAAGGTCCATCTGGCCTGCGGCTATCGCGTCGGCTGGATGACCGTCGGCGGCGCCGAGAAGCGCGTGCGCGATCTGCTGATGGCGCTGGACCTGCTGGCGTCGATGCGGTTGTGCGCGAACGTGCCGGCGCAGTGGGCGATCAAGCCGGCGCTGGAAGGCCCGAGCGCGATCGCCGGCCTGACCGCGCCGGGCGGCCGCCTGCACGAGGCGCGCGCCGCGCTGTGCCGTCGCGTCGCCGCCAGCGAGTTCCTGCAGATGGTCGCGCCGCGCGCGGCGCTGTATGCATTTCCGGGCGTCGATCCGGATCGCCTGCCGGGCTTCGACGACGAGGCCTTCGCGCTCGAACTGCTCGAACGTGAGCAGGTGCTGCTGGTGCCGGGCTCGAGCTTCAACGTGCCGTACCGCACGCATTTCCGCGTCACGCTGCTGCCGGAGCCCGCGGTGATCGACGAGGTCTTCGGACGCATCGAGCGCACGCTGCAGGCGATCGCGGCGCGCGGCCATGCGCAGCGCCATGTCGCCTGAGCGTCCGATGCTGCGCTATCTGGCGCTCGGCGACTCCTACACGATCGGCGAAGGCGTCGCAGCGGACGGGCGCTGGCCGGCCGCACTGGCCCGGCGTCTGCGCGCGCAAGGCATGCCGCTCGGCGAGCCGCAGATCCTCGCCGTCACCGGCTGGACCACCGACGAGCTGGCCGCCGCGATCGAGCGCGAACCGCTGCAGCCGCCGTACGATCTGGTCAGCCTGCTGATCGGCGTCAACAACCAGTACCGCGGCCGCGACATCTTCAACTTCCGCGACGAGTTCGATGCGCTGCTGCAGCGCGCGCTGGCGTTCGCCGGCGGGCGTTCCTCACGCGTGCTGGCGGTCTCGATCCCGGACTGGGGCGTGACGCCGTTCGCACGCATCAACGGCCACGACCCGGCGCGCATCGCCGCGGCGATCGACACGTTCAACCGCGCGGCCGGCGAGATCGCCGCGCGCGCCGGCGTGGTCTACGTCAACGTCACGGCCGCATCGCGCCAGGCCGGTGCGGCGCCGGACCTGCTGGTCGAGGACGCATTGCACCCGTCCGCGGCGCAGTACGCGCGCTGGCTCGACACGCTGCTGCCGGCCGCGCGCAGCGCGCTCGCCGTCTGACCGGTCCGCGACGAAAAAAGCCCGCGGCATGCGCCGCGGGCTCTCGTGTCGTCGATGTGGCTGCCGTCGCCCGCTCAGGGCTCCCACGGGAACTGCGTCACCATGACCTCGACGCGGCCGGTCGAGGAGATGCCGCGCGAGTCGGTGACCGTGTAGTCGAACCAGTCCAGGCCGACGTAGCCGGCGATCGCGCGGTACAGCACGCGGCCGTCGCCGAGGATCGACACCTCGCCGTGGCCGGGGCCGGTGTGCTGCACGTCGGTGATCGACATCGCATAGCCGCCCGGCGAGACCACGTGCGAGAGCACGTCGATGACGACCTCGCCGCGCTTGAACGCGCCGACGCGGAACGTCGTCGTGATCGGCGCGCCGTCGCCGCCGCCCGAACCGACCGTGATGCTGACGGTCGCGGTGTCGACGCCGCCGTGACCGTCGCTGACCGTATAGGTGAAGCTGTCGGCACCGAGATAGCCGGCCGTCGGCGTGTAGCTGATCGCGCTGCCCGAGATCGCCGCGCTGCCGTGCGCCGGTGCCGACACCGCGGTGATCGTCAGCGGATGGCCGTCCGGGCTCGAATCGTTGGCGAGCACGTCGATGCGATTGTTGCTCGAGTTCTGCGCGACCTGGGCGCTGTCGTCCTGTGCGATCGGCGGCCGCGGATCGTAAACCTTCGGGCCGAGCGTCGATGTCGTGCTCGACTCCTCGTAGCGGTACACGTCGACGGTGCGCTTGTGCTCGGCCGGGTTGCGCAGCGCGCGGTCGATCCAGGCCGGCGAGGCCTTGACCGGCTCGCGGACCCATTCGACGACGCTGCGCGTCTCCGGCGCGGGTGCCGGCACGGTGGTTTCCTCGATCGTCAGGAACTCCACGTCGACGCGGCGGTTCTTCTGCCGGTTCTCGGGCGTGTCGTTCGGGAAGCTCGGGTTGAGCTCGCCTTCGCCCGCGCGCGTCGATCTGGTCGGCCGGGATGCCGTGCCCGGCCAGATAGTCGCGCGCGCTGGCCGCGCGGCGCTCGGACAGGCGCTGGTTGTAGGCCTCGCTGCCGATCGAGTCGGTATGACCGACCACGGCGATGCGGCTGACACGCTGGTCCGAGCCGAGCTTGGCCAGCAGTGCGTCGAGCGCGGCGACCGCATCGGGGCGCAGCGTCGAGGCGTCGAAATCGAAGAACGCATCGCCGTCCAGGCGCACCTCGTTGCGGATCAGCTGCGGCTCGGCGGGCGGCGCCGCGTCGGCCACCTCGCGCAGGACTTCGACCTCGCGGAACGGCTCGACCGGCCGGAAGCTCTGCCCGCCGAACGCATAGCGCAGCATCAGCCAGCCGCGCGTGTCGTCGCGATCGCGCTCGAACTTGCCGTCCTTGCGCAGGTATTCGCCGTCCAGCGACAGGCTGAAGCCGCTGTTGCGGAAATACTTGTCGAGGCCGATCGAGACGGTCTGCTGATCCGAATCGTGCTTGCCGCGCTCGTAGTCGAGGCCGCCGCGCAGGCGCAGCAGCGGCTGCTCGAAGTAGCGGCCGAAGCGCGCGCCGATGCCGTTGTCGTAGGGCCGGTCGAAGAAGCGCGTGATCGTCTCGACCGTTTCGACCTGCGAGTAGCTGCCGTTGCCGTCGCTGCCGCGGATGATGTTCTCGACGACGTCGGTGGTCGTGTTGACCAGGCGCTCGTCGGTGACCGCATGGCTGAGGTAGCCGTCGATGAAGAAATGCTCCTTCTCGAGGCCGAGACCGATGCTGACCTTGCGGTCCTTCCAGCGGTTCTGGTCGCCGGCCGCGAACACCTTGAGCACGCCCTTGCCGTCGACGACGCCGTCCTCGCGCGTCGCGCCGTACAGCCAGTGGTAGCCGAGCTGCACGCCGCCGGCTCCGCCGTCGCCGAGCCAGAGCTGGCCGGCCCAGGCCGAGTCGTCCTTCTTGCCGAAGATGCCGAGCAGCTCGCCGAGCACGTGGCCGTCGTCGTCGACGCCGAGCGACACGCGCGCATTGGTGCCGACGTAGGTCAGCGGAATCGTCGCCGAGCCCGTGGCGGGGGCTTCGGCCGGCGGCTGGGCGGCGACCGTCGCGGCGGCGAACAGGCCGCTCAGCGCCAGACGGGACAACGGTGACACGAGACGCTGTTTCATGGGCTCCCTCTCGATATGACTGCGATACGTGTTCCGGAAACGAACGCCCCCTCGAGGCTCTCGTCGGCCGATGCTCCGGGAGACGACGCGCGCCGCGCACGCTGCGTGCGCGGTCCGTCGATCATTCCCGGTGACCGGCGGCGGGCCTGCTCCCCACCCAGGGGCTCGCTAACCCCTTGAAACGATTATGGGCCAAGCATACGTCCCAAACCAAGCCGGACCGCACGCTTCGCTGCCGTATCATCCGCCGGCTCCCGTTCCCGCCCAGGATCCACGCCGATGTCCGCCGTCCGTACCCGTATCGAGGCCTTGCTGGCCGCCCACCCGGTGATTCTCTTCATGAAGGGCACGCGCGAGGCGCCGCGCTGCGGCTTCTCGGCCGCCGCCGTCGAGCGGCTCGACGAGGTGCTCGAGGACTACCTCGGCGTAGACGTGCTCGAGGACGAGGCGATCCGCCAGGGCATCAAGGAATACGGCAACTGGCCGACGATTCCGCAGCTCTACGTCAACGGCGAGCTGGTCGGCGGCTCGGACATCATCCAGAGCCTGTACGACAGCGGCGAGCTGCACCGGCTGTTCGGCCGGCCCGAGCCGGACCGCTCGCCGCCGGACCTGGCGATCTCCGACCGCGCGGTCGCGGCGATCCGCGAGGCGATGGCCGACGTCGGTGATGCCAAGCTGTTCCTGGCGATCGACGGCCGGTTCCAGCCGCAGTTCCAGTTTCGCGAGGCCGGCAGCGCCGACATCGCGGTCGAGGCCAACGGACTGGAGGTCCGCTTCGACGTCGCCAGCGCGCAGCGTGCACGCGGTGCGCGCATCGACTGGGTCGAGACCGAGCACGGCAGCGGCCTGTCGATCCAGCTGCCGCTGGCGCCCAAGGGCGTGCGCGACCTGGACGTGCATGCGCTGCGCGACCGCCTCGCCGCCGGCGACATCACGGTGATCGACGTGCGTCCGGCCGCCGACCGCGCCGCCGCGCCGTTCGCGGCGGCCGAGGTGCTCGACGCCGATTCGCACGCGCGCCTGATCGGCCTCGACAAGGGCACGCCGATCGCGTTCCTGTGCCACCACGGCAACTCCAGCCGCCAGGCCGCCGAGTACTTCCGCGAGCGCGGCTTCCGCGATCTGTACAACGTCAGCGGCGGCATCGACGCCTGGTCGCGCGAGATCGACCCGTCTGTGCTGCGCTACTGAGGCCCTGCCGATCGCGCCGATGCCGCAGCTGGCGGAACCCCGGCCGCGGCGCGCGGTCATGCCTCGGCGGTCCGGTCGTCACGACGGGCCGGCGGTTGCCGCATCGCGCGACGGCCGGTAGCCTTGGCGGTCGGCCGGGCGCACCGGCCGCGGACGGCGAAGCGGGTTCACGGCCGTCGTGACGGTCCTGCCGGGCCGGACATCTTCGCGTACCCGACGCTCCGGACGAGCGCCGGCGTGCCGCGAGTCGTTTCCATCGCCGCCCCGCGGCACCAAGCGGTCGTCTTCATGCGCCCTATCCGTTCCATTCGCCGTTTCGGCCTCCGTCTGCTCGCCCTTTCGTGCCTGACCGCGCCGGTCGCCGCCCTGGCCTGTTCGGGACGCGCCCACATCGAGATCATGCAGTCGGGCGTCTACGCGCTCGATCACGCGGCCCTGGTCGCCGCCCAGCCGGGCCTGGCCGACTGCGCCGCCGACGATCTGGTGCTGATGCATCGCGACGGCGAGGTGCCGATCCGCGTCGTCGGCGCGGTCGACGGCCGCTTCGGCGCCGGTGCGCGGATCGAATGGATCGGCCATCAGCTGCACGGACCGGAAAGCTGGAACGACGCCTACAGCATCCACAATGTCTACCTGCTCGGCGCGGCGCCGGGCCCGCACCGGCGCATCGCCGACGCGGCGCCGGCAGCGCAGACCGGCGCCAGCGCCGGCCTGCAGCGCACGCTGCACCTCGAGCAGGACAATCTGATGATCCGGCTCGATCCCTCGCAGCAGAAGCCGTGGCAGGAGCCCGACGTCTGGCAGTGGGCCAAGCTGACCCACGTCGATCCCGATCCGTTCAAGACCGATTTCGATCTGCCGGACCTCGCCGGACGCGGTCCGGACGTCGCGATGACGCTGAACTTCCGCGGCCTGTCCTCGCTGTTCGCGCCGATGAACCAGAAGGCCAACAAGCCGGCCGATCATCAGGTGGAGCTGCGCGTCAACGGCCGGCTGCTGACGACGCTGGACTGGAATTCGCGCGACGAGGTCCGCAAGGACCTGACCGTGCCGCTGGGCCTCCTGAAGGCGCGCGGCAATACGCTGGAGATGCGCATCCCGAAGCGCCCGGTGCCGTGGCAGTCGCAGAACGACATCGTCGACGTGGTGATGTTCAACTGGGCCGAGCTGCGCTATCCGATCGCCGGCGATCTGGACGCCGGCGTGTTCGCGCTGTCGGTCCGCGAGGGCCAGCACGGCGATCAGACGCTGCGCTTCGCCGGCGCCGGCACGCCGGTGCTGTTCGGCGACGACGGCGTGCGCCGGCCCGGCGTGGCAGCCGGCGACGCCTACCGGTTCGCGGCGGCACCGGCCGGCGTCGACCAGTACCCCGCACTGGACGGCCAGCTGGCCGCGCCGGTGGCCGTGCGCGCGGCGGCCGACCAGACCGACTGGCGCAAGCCCGGCGAAGGCTACGACTATCTGATCGTCAGCCACGCCACGCTGATGGATGCGGTGCGCCCGCTGGCCGAGTTCCATCGCCAGCGCGGCCTGAAGGTCGCGATGATCGATCCGCAGGAGGCCTACGACCAGTTCAACGGCGGCATCAGCCATCCGCAGGCGATCCGCCGGCTGGTCGACGTCGCCTGGAACGAATGGCCCGAGCCGCGGCCGCGTTTCCTGCTGCTGGTCGGCAAGGCGAGTTTCGACATCCGCCACGACACCTACGACGACGGCCGCTACGCGAAGTGGACCAACCTGGAGCTGCTGTACCCGAACCAGTTCGGCGGCATCGCCAGCACGGCCAACCCGAACCGGACCGAGAAGCTGGCCGACAGCAATCTGATTCCGACCTGGCAGTTCCCGTCCCCGGAAGGCCAGTCGGCGAGCGACAACGGCTTCGTCACGGTCGGTCGCGAGAAGCTGCCCAAGGGCGAGGAGGAGTGGAAGCCGGTGCTCGCGGTCGGCCGCTTCCCGGTCGTCAAGCCCGAGGAAGTGACCGCGATCGTCAACAAGACGATCCGCTACATGACCGACCCGCCGATCGGCCGCTGGCGCCGCGAGGCGATGATGATCACCGACGACAGCACGTACTTCCATACGCTGTCCGACCAGCTCGCCGACGAACTCGACGAACAGGGCTTTGCGACCTCGCGCATCTACGCGCACAAGGAAGAGGAACACAACGTCGCGCACCAGTCGGCGATTCGCGACGGCCTCAACGACGGACAGCTGCTGGTGCACTTCATCGGTCACGGCGGTCGCTACATCTGGCGCACCGGCGCGCCGGACGTGCGCAAGAACCACGACCTGTTCACGCTCGACGACGTATCGGGCCTGACCAACGGCGGCCGCCTGCCGGTGATCCTGTCGATGACCTGCTACTCGGCGCCGTTCGACAATCCGAGCGAGGACTCGATCGGCGAGCGCTTCCTGCGCGAGGCCGACCGCGGCGCGGTCGCGGTGTTCGCGGCGTCCTGGCGCAATACGCCGTCGGCCGCCTTCAGCAAGGCGCTGATGGCCGAGATGCTCGAACCGGGACAGACCATCGGCGAGGGCATCGTCAAGGCCAAGAACAGCATCAACAGCCGGATCCTGGTCGAGATGTACAACCTGCTCGGCGACCCGGCACTGGTCATGGAGCTGCCGCGCGATCCGCTGCAGATCGCGCGCAGCGAGGACCGCTGGAGCCGCGATCTGCTGATCTCGCTGCCGATGCAGCGGTTCGACGGCGAGATCGTCGTCGACTGGGTCGACGCCGCCGGCAAGAAGCAGACGAGTGCGACCTATCGCGTCGACCAGCCGCGCTTCCGCCTGCCGATTCCGCGCCTGGCCGGCGGCGAACCGGCGAAGCTGCGCGCCTATGCCTACGACACGACGACCGGCAAGGACGCACTGGGCACGTTCGTCCTGCGCGAGCCGACTGCGGAGGAACTTGCGGCCGAGGCGGCTCGTGCCGCTCCCACCATCATTGGAGGAATCTCCACAGCGGTCATCGGCCGGCCATCGCCGACCCCTGCGCCAGCCGAGGCAACCGCACCCGCCGTGCCTCCTGATCCTGCGCGCTGAAACGCCGATGAGCGTCGACGCGCACGCCCGAGCCCGCCCCCGGCAGGTCGCGCGCGCCTTGCTCGAGCTGGCGCGGCCCGAGCAGTGGATCAAGAACGGGTTCGTGCTGCTGCCGCTGATCTTCGCCCATGCGGCGTTCGATCCGGTAGCCGTGCGCGGCGCGCTGATCGCGGTGCTGGCGTTCTGCCTCGCCTCCTCCGCCGTCTACGCCGGCAACGATCTGGTCGACATCGAGCGCGACCGGCGCCATCCCGAGAAATGCCGGCGCCCGCTCGCGCGCGGCGCACTCGGACCGGGCCCGGCGCGACTGTTCGCGATCCTCGCCGCCGCGGCGGGTCTGGCGGTCGCGGCGATCGACGGCTGGCCGCTGGTCGCGGTGATCGCGCTGTATCTGGTGTTGCAGGTCGCCTACACGCTGGGGCTCAAGCGCGTCGCCTACCTCGACGCGTTCGTGCTGGCCTGCGGCTTCCTGCTGCGCATCATCGGCGGCGGCGTCGGGCCGGACATTGCGCTGACGCCGTGGATCGTCGTGGTCGGCTTTCTCGTGGCGCTGCTGCTCGCGCTCGGCAAGCGGCAGGGCGATCTCGCCCAGGCGGTCGATCAGGCCGCGCGCGCGACGCGCGGCTATCGTCTGGAATCGCTCAACCGCGCGCTCGTCGTCGTCGCGATCGCGACACTCGGCGCCTACGTGCTCTACACGGTGTCCGCCGACGTCGTCGCGCGGCACGGCTCGCATCCGCTGTTCTGGTCGACGCCCTGGGTCGCGCTGGGTCTGCTGCGCTATCTGTGGCTCGCGCTGCGGCGCGGCGCCGGCGGCAACCCGAGCCGGCTGGTGCTGCGTGACCGCTGGCTGCTGCTCGCGGTCGCCGGCTGGCTGGTCACGCTCGGGCTGATCCTCTACGGCTGAGCCGAGCGTCGCGCGAGCGATCGGGCTGCGCGCGCAGCCGGCGCGTCCTGCGGTTCGCGGGGCGGCGTCCGCGCGCCGCGAATGCGATACTCGCCGTTTCGACGCCGCGCCAGCGGTCATCAGGATTTCTCGACGATGAAGACTCCACGCCCCGCCATCGGCACCCGCGCCATCCACGCCGGCCAGAGCCCCGACCCGTCGACCGGCGCGATCATGGTGCCGATCTACGCGACCTCCACCTATGTCCAGGACGCGCCCGGCGTCCACAAGGGCTACGAGTACTCGCGCACGCAGAACCCGACCCGCATGGCCTACGAGCGCTGCGTGGCCGATCTGGAGAGCGGACGGCAGGGCTATGCGTTCGCCTCCGGTCTGGCCGCCGCCGCGACCGTGCTCGACCTGCTCGACAGCGGCAGCCACGTCATCGCGATGGACGATCTGTACGGCGGCAGCTACCGATTGTTCGAACGGGTCCGCCGGCGCTCGGCCGGCCTCGACTTCAGCTTCGTCGACCTGGCCGACTCGCGCGCGCTGACCGCCGCGCTCAAGCCCAACACGCGGATGCTCTGGGTCGAGACGCCGACCAATCCGATGCTCAAGCTGGTCGATCTGGATCGCGTCGCGGCGTTCGCGCGCAAGCACGGGCTGATCCTGGTCGTCGACAACACGTTCTGCTCGCCGATCCTGCAGCGCCCGCTCGAGCACGGCGCGCACCTCGTGCTGCACTCGGCCACCAAGTATCTGAACGGCCATTCGGACATCGTCGGCGGCATCGTCGTGGCCGGCGACGATGCGGCACTGGCCGAGCAGATGGCGTTCCTGCACAACTCGGTCGGTGCGGTCGCCGGGCCGTTCGACGCGTTCCTGGCGATGCGCGGTCTGAAGACGCTGCATCTGCGGATGCGCGCCCATTGCGAGAACGCGCTGGCGCTCGCGCAGTGGCTCGAGCGGCACCCGGCGATCGAGCGGGTCATCTACCCGGGGCTCAAGTCGCATCCGCAGCACCGTCTGGCGCGCCGGCAGATGGACGGCTTCGGCGGCATCGTCACGATCGAGGTCAAGGGCGGTCTGCGCAAGGCGCAGAAGATGCTCAAGCGCTGCCACCTGTTCGCGCTGGCCGAGTCGCTCGGCGGCGTCGAGAGCCTGGTCGATCATCCGGCGATCATGACGCACGCCTCGATCCCGCCGGCCCAGCGCAAGCGGCTGGGCATCAGCGACGGCCTGATCCGGCTGTCGGTCGGCGTGGAGGATCTGGCCGATCTGCGCGCGGAGCTGGAGGCGGCGCTGGCCTGATCGGCGCTGCGCACGAGGGGCAGGCTGTTCGAAGCCGCGAGAGTAGGGACCGTTTTTCGATCATGCACGATCCGCAGATACCGTCTCGCCGGCGCGCAGCGCCGGACGAGACCACCGTCAGGGCCGACCTGCGTTTCGTGCTGATGTGCACGGCCGTCGTCGCGATGGCGTTCCTCGGTTCGATCGCCGACGTGCGCTATCTCAACCCCGACGACCGCTGGTACGCCGCGTGGGTCTGGAGCGGCTCGTGGCTGCAGATCGCCTACGACATCGCGGTCGAACACGGCCGTCTGCTCAAGCCCTCCTCGTACACGTACTTCTTTCCGTACCTGTTCGACAGCCCGCTGTACCAGGACGTCCTGCGTCTCGGAACGACGCTGGCGACCTGCCTGATCGGTGGCTACCTGCTCGCACGCCTGTTGCGCATGCGCGAGCTGACGCCGCTCTACGCGCTGATCTTCTTCGCGCTGGCGCAGAACAGCGCCAATCTCAATCTGTTCGTGAACTACCCGTTCGCGTGGGAGTTCACCTGGGCGACCTGGCTGCTCGGCACGCTCGGACTGATCGTCGCGCTGGACCGGCGGTCGATGCGCTACGCGGTCGCCGGTACGCTGGTGATGCTGGTCGGCCTGCAGGAGGGCTTCATCGCGTATGCGTTCACGCTGCCGCTGATCGTGCTGGCGCGGCGCGCCGGCGGCCGGCCTGCCTGGCGCTACTTGGTGCCGTATGCGGTCGGCATCGCGCTGTGGCTGGTCTGCTGGGCGATCTGGCGCTTCTACCATCCGTCCACGTACGACGGCTCGTCGATGGGCGGCATCGGCCACCCGCTGCGTGCGCTGCGCGCGCTGGTGACGCTCAGTCTCGGCGGCGCGCCGCTGGCGACGGTCTTCAACGGCGAGGTCGCGCTGACCCTGCACAGCCTGCGCGAGCACGTCACGGTCCTGTGGTTCATCAAGATGCTCGCGGTCGGCGCCGCGACGATGGTTCTGGCGCGTCTGATCCGCGAGCGGCAGCCGGCCGTGCCGATCGCGCCGCTGGCGCTCGTCGTGCTGGTGCTGGTGTTCGTGCCCAATGCGCTGCTCAGTCTCACCAACCACTACCAGCAGTGGGTGAGCCATGGCGTCCATGCCGTCCACTACAGCCAGTTCTCGTACTACGCGTGGATCGCCCTGCTCGTGCTGGCGCTGGTCGCGCTGTTCCGCCGCTGCCGATCGCCACGCGTGGCCGCGGTCGCGGCCGCGGTGCTCTCGGTCGCCTCGTTCGTGACCGACTGGTCGAACGCGGGTTTCAATCTCGAGCAGAAGCAGTACGCCAAGCGCTGGAACACGTTCGAGCGGCTGCTGCGATCGGAGGCATTCGCCGCGATCGCGCCGGGAGCACGATTCGTGATGAACGATGCGGCGATCACCGGCTCGGCGATGGCCGATACGTTCTACTGGCGATTCGTCGCCAACGCCCGCACCGACGCGCAGGTCGCCAGCATTCAGCCGGAGGGCCGACAGGAAGCACCGACCCATTATCTCTACCTCTACGACGAGGTGCGGTCGCCGAATCAGAGCCTCCTGTTCGCCGCACTCGATGCGGCACAGGGCAGCGACCGGGCCCTGGCGCATACGGTGCGGATCTATCCCCATTCCCTCAACGATGTCCTGGAGATCAGCGCCCGCCAGCTGTGCACCGGCGACTGCCCGCAGTCGGTCACCGTCAACGGACGCGTCGCGCCGCCGCTGTTCGCCGAGACCTTCTCGGTCCTCGCGCGCGCGCTGCCCGATGCAAACGGCGTGCCGGTCGCGACGATCCGCTCGCCGCAGCTGATCGACGTGCGCTCCGTGCGCGTGACGTTTCCGCGCATCGCGCCGGACGTCGCGGGCCTCAGTGCCGGACTCGGCGCGGGCTTCCACGGCTGGAACACCCGTGGTGAGCAGCGCTGGTCCTGGGCGGAGCGCGAGGCGCAGATCCTGATCCGCAACGATCTGCGCCCCCTGCATGATCCCGATGCCACGATCCTCGCGCAGCGTTCCTTCGACTGGGGCCAGGCATGGAATCTCGATGTCGATCTGGTCCTGTGGGCGCCGCACGACCAGATCGTCACGGTCCTGGACGACGACGGCGCCGAGGTCGCCACGCTGGCGCTCGAGGCCGGCCGTACGATGTCGCGCAGCATCGCGCTGCGCCTGGAGCAGGCCGCCGGCTCGGCGCGGCTGACGCTGCGCAGCGATGGTCCGGCACTGCCGCCGATCGGCGAGCTGCCCCCGCCCGTATTCCAGATCCTCGATCTGGCGCTGCGCCGGTCGGTGCCGCCGCTGGATTTCGAGCCGTGAGCACGGCCGCGGTCGGGTCGTCGCGGGATCGCCCGCGCGCCGATGACCGGCAAGGTCTGTCGCCGGCCTGGCGTCGCGCGATGCAGCTGGCGGCCGGACTGAGTCTGGCGGTCACGCTGAGCGCCCTGCTGCTGTATGTCGGTCATTTCTTCAAGCCCGATTTCGGCAGCGACGATGCCGTCCTGAATCTGCTCGCCGAGGCGATGCACGCGCAGGGCCGGCTGCTCCCGCGCGGATGGGTGACCAACAACGGCGATCTGATGGTGCCGTCCGGCGCACTGCTGATCGCTCCGCTGCTGACCGGGTGGCCGAACGGCTTCGGCGTGCACGCCTTCGCCAGCATCGTGCTCAGTCTCGCGCTGCTCGCGGCCGCCGGCTGGCTGCTGCGGCTCGCACGTCTGTCCTGGACCGCCGTCGCGGTCGCGCTGACGGTCCTCGCCTCGGGCTTTGCGTACCAGTTCACGATCATGGTGTTCGGCCAGACCACCTACATGTGGTGGCCGGCCGGATTCCTGGCCGGCGCGGCGCTGCTGGTCGCGCACGATCGGTCCGTTCGCTGCCCTTCGCAGGAGCGGCGGCGCCGGATCTGGCCGCTCGTCGGAGTGGCGGCATTGGTCGGCGGCATCGCGTTCGCGAATCCGGGCCGCGTCGCGGTGATGATGGTGCTGCCGCTGTACGCGTTCGAGCGCACGCTCGCGGCCGCGCGCACGGTCCGGCCGGCCGATGCCTCGTGGCTGAGGCGCCTCTCGCCCGCGAGCGCGGCCTCGCTGACGCTGATCGGCGCGTGGTGTGCCGCGCTGCTCGGCTACCGCACGGTGTTCGCTCTCGGCATCGCGTCCACGCATCACGCGGTGTCGGACCTGCGACTGACCGATTGGCCGGGTGTCCTCGAGCACGTGCGCATCTTCGCGAACGGCTGGTTCGACTATCTCGGCGGCTCCTCGCGCGGGTTCGAGCAGCGGCCCTGGGAGCCGCTGATGCGCACGCTGCGCACGCTGCTGGCAGTGGCGCTGACGTCGGTGGCCGTCCTCGAGCTGCGCGACTGGAAGCGCCATGCCGATCCGCTGCGGCGCGCGCTGCTGGTCGCGTTCTTCGCCGCGCTGCTGCCGGTGCTGGCGCTGTTCGTGCTGTTCGACCCGCTCGCGCAGCCCTCGAGCGTGAGCCTGCGCTACTTCAGCGTCGCGTTCTTCATACTCGCGATGCTCGGCGCCTGGCGGATCGACGATGCATTGGGCAGCGTCACGCGCTGCGGTGCCGGCGCGTTGATCGTCGCCTGCGTGCTGATCGCGGCGGGCACCGTCTATCGGATGATCCCGTTCGGGCAGACGTTCTGGACGACGCGCGCCTCGCCGACGATGAATCTCGCGCAGACGCTGCAGCGCGAAGGCCTGTCCTGGGGCTATGCGACCTGGTGGAACGCCGGCGCCACGACGGTGCTGTCCGATGGCGCGGTGCGCGTCCATCCGATCGCGCTGACGCCGCAGCTGCTGCACGCCTATCCGGCGATGGTCGATCGGGCCTGGTACCGCCCCGATGCGCATGTCGGCCCGACGTTCCTGGCGCTGGCGGACGAGCAGGCGCAGCCCGAACAGCTGGCTTTTCTCGAGGCCAGGCTGGGCCCGGCGGTCCGGACGATCGACGAGGCCGGTTACCGCATCCAGGTGTACGACCGCAACATCGCGGCCGACCTGACCTGCCTGGATCCGGCCGATCCGCTCGAGGCGGCGCTGGATGCGTCGGACTTCAGCGCTCTGCGCATCGTCTCGGCCGCGCTGGCCGAGAGGCCTGCGGGCCATCGCGGGCCTGCCGGGTTGCGCGTGCGCATCCGCAACGGCACGGCCAGAACGATCGGTTCGGCCGGCGCGCACCCCGTCACCATCGGCGTGCACCTGTCCGATGCCGACGGCCGGCCGGCCGCGTACGATTGGCTGCACGCGCCGCTCGACTGTCCGCTGGCGCCCGGCGAGGAGCGCGTCGTCGGATTCATGCTGCCCGACGCGCCGGCCGGGCCCCACCGGATCACGATCGATCTGGTGCAGGAAGGCGTCGCCTGGTTCGCCGACAAGGGCGCCGACACGATCACGCTGCCGCTGGAGACGCCATGAGCGACACCCCCGACAATCGCTGGGCGACCGACGCCTATCCGGACGAGTACAAGCAGGACATCGAGCGCGCGCTGGCGTTCACCGGGCTCGAGATGGACCTGTTCACGCGCGGCAAGGCCGACAGCATCGTCGACCTGCTCGAGCGTCTGCATCCGGGCGGCGCGAAGGCTGCCGATTGTCTCGACATCGGCTGCGGCATCGGCAATCTGCATCCGTTCCTGCGCACGCGCGTGAGCCGCCTGCGCGGCGCCGACATCTCGGCCGACGCGATCGCGACGGCGCGCCGGCTCAACCCGGCGATCGACTATCGCGTCCATGACGGACGGCGCCTGCCGTACGACGAGAACACGTTCGACTTCTGCTCGACCGCCTGCGTGATGCATCACGTGCCGCCGCCGCAATGGCCGGAGTTCGTGGCCGAGGCCTGGCGCGTCACCAAGCCGGGCGGCCTGTTCGCGGTCTACGAGCACAATCCGCTCAATCCGATGACGCGCGTCGTGGTCTGCCGCTGTCCGTTCGATCACGATGCCGTCCTGCTGCGCGCCCGGCGTGTGCTCGCGCTGATGCGCCAGGCCGGTTTCGAGCCGGTGCTCCGGCAGTACCTGTTCTTCGTGCCGATCGATGCGCCGTGGGCGCGCCGCGTCGATCGTCTGCTCGGCTGGCTGCCGATCGGTGCGCAGTACGTCGTGTGCGGTCGCAAGCCGGCCTGAGCGCGAGGCCGCCGATCCGCGCCGATCGGTCGCCGGGCGGTCCAGGCCCGCGGATCGAAGCGTCGGTCAGACCCAGGCCGCGACCATCACGCGCTTGCGGTGGACGAGCTGCTCGTAGCCGTCCGCGGGCACCGGCAGCACCTCCACGCGGCTGAAGCCGATGCGCTCGAGAATCCAGCACAGCGCCTCGACGCTCGGCACCAGGCAGATGCCGGTGGTCGAGGCTTCCGGCCCGTGCGTCTCGCCGGTCTCGTCGATGATGCCGAAGCTGCCCTTGAGCGGACGCACGAAGCGGTAGCTGCCGTAGTCGACCCAGCCGGTCAGCCCCGGCACGACCTGGGTCTCGATCACGCACAGGCGCCGCGTCAGCGCCCGCGCGACGCGCAGGGCGCCGACCGGATTCTCCAGGTGATAGATCAGGCCGAAGCACAGCACCAGGTCGTGCACGCCGAGCTCGGCGGCGTTCAGCGCGTGGACGTCGGACAGCCGCACGTCGATCTGCGGCAGACCGAGCGCGTCGCGGATCAGGCTGGCGTCGGCGACGTGCTCGGGACGCGCGTCGATGCCGACGACGCGGCCGAAGCCACCCTGCGCGAGCTGAGCGGAGAACCAGCCCTGATGGCAGGCGAGGTCGACCGCCGAGGAGCCGCTGCGGTCGCCGCCGAACTCGCGCGCGAGCAGAGCGTCGAGCATCTGCGAGCGCGTGTGGTGGACCGCGTCGAGCTCGCCCTGGCCGTAGGTCGGCGTGACGCGGCCGGACGGCAGGCGAAACGGGTAGAACCAGGTCTTGGCGAGGGCCTGCGCTTCGAGCGCGGCGGAGTCGGGCAGGGACATCGGAGGAGGCGGCCGCAGGGCGCGCCAGTGTAGCCGAGGCCTGCGCTGATGGCAGCGGGGCGAGGACGGCCGGCGGCGCGGATCGCGCGCCGCCGGCCGGACGGTCAGGCCGAGATCGCCAGCCGTTCGCTGCGGTAGACCCGTGCGGTCACCAGGTAGACGAGGATGGCCACCGCCGTCGTCGCGACGAAGCACAAGGCGATCTCCGTCATCGCCACCGGATCGCCGCGCATCAGGCGCGTGATCGTGACCTGCTGGCCGACCAGCGGCACTGCGTACATCCAGGTCTGCGTCTTGAACGGGAACAGCGACATCATCAGCGTCGGGATGATCGGCACGAACATCAGCAGCGACAGATAGGTCTGCGCCTCGCGGTAGCTCTTCGCGAATGCCGCCGCCAGCGTCTGCAGCGACGCCAGCAGGAATACCAGCGGCAGCATCACGATCAGCGTCAGCAGCGCGAAGCGCGGACCGATCTGCAGGCTCATGCCGAGCTTGCCGGTCGGCAGGAACAGTGCGGCGACCGAGAAAGCGAGAATGCTCAGCACCAGCGTCGTGAACGCGAAGCTGGTCGTCGCACCGAGCTTGCCGAGCAGGATCTGCGAACGCGGCACCGGATTGGCGAACAGCGGCTCGAGCGACTGCCGCTCGCGCTCGCCGGCGGTGGTGTCGATCGCCAGCGCCATGCCGCCGATGAATGCGCCGAGGATGAAGAAGTACGGCAGCATCGCGAACATCATGCCGCCGCGTGCCTGCGCGGTGGACTGGTCGCGCGAGGCGACGACGACCGGCTTCATCAGCGTCGGCGACAGGCCGCGCGCGACCACGCGCATCGTCGCGGTGCGCTGCCCGTAGCTTTCGAGCATGCCGCGCAGCCGCGCGACCGAGCCGCTGGCGTCGCGCTGGGACTGGTCGAAGATCAGCTCGACCTGGGCCGGCTCGCCCTTGCGCCAGGCCTCGGCGTAGCTGGCCGGAATCTTCAGCACCAGATCGGCGTCCTGCTCGCGCACGGCGCGCTCCGGATCGGCCGGCGCGTCCTTGATCTGCGCGCCCTGCTGCTTGAGCGCCTCGATCAGGTTCGGTGCGTGCTCGGCGCCGATGACCGGTACCGGCAGCGGCTTCTCGGCCTTGTCGAGCTCGCGCGAGATCACCGCGTTGATGATCAGCACGAACATCAGCGGCGCCATCAGCGGACCGGTCAGCAGCGTGTTGAGCACGGTGCGGCGGTCGCGCAGGTTCTCGCGCACTTCCTTGAGGAAGACGGTCAGGATGGATTTCATGCGGCGAGCCCCTCTGCGGAACCGATGACCTTGACGAAGGCATCTTCGAGATTGTGGGTGCCGGCCTGCGCGCGCAGCGCCTCCGGCGAAGCGTCGGCGACGACACGGCCGCGTGCGATCACGACGATGCGATCGCACAGCGCGCCGACCTCCTGCATGATGTGGCTCGAGAACAGCACGCAGCGGCCCTCGTCGCGCAGGTGGCGCAGGAAGTCGCGCATCGCGCGCGTGGCCATCACGTCCAGGCCGTTGGTCGGCTCGTCGAGGATGCAGTTCTTCGGATCGTGGATCAGCGCGCGGGCGATCGCGGTCTTGACGCGCTGGCCCTGCGAGAAGCCCTCGGTGCGGCGGTCGGCGATGTCGGCCATTTCCAGCGCCTTGATCAGCGCCTCGCGCCGTTCGGCGATCGCCGCCTCGTCCATGCCGTGCAGGCGGCCGAAGTAGTCGATGTTCTCGCGCGAGGTCAGCCGCTTGTACAGACCGCGCGCGTCGGGCAGCACGCCCAGGCGCCGCCGCACCGCGGCCGGGTCCGCCGCGGCGTCGATGCCGTCGACCAGCACCTGGCCGCTGTCGGGCTTCATCAGCGTGTAGAGCATGCGCAGCGTCGTGGTCTTGCCGGCACCGTTGGGGCCGAGCAGACCGGTGATCTCGCCGTCGCGTGCGGTGAACGAGACGCCGTCGACCGCCTTGACCGCGCCGAACGCCTTGTGGAGATCCTTCAGCTCGATCATGGGGCCGCTCCGTTGAAGTCGATGAAGAGAGGGGTCGGCCCGAGCGCATCGGCGCAGCTCGCGTCGAGACCCGCCGGATCGAGGCGGTCCATGAACTGGCCGACCAGCTTGGGCAGACAGCCGCGGCCCATGACCGAATGGCCCTGGCCCTTGGCGACGATCAGGCGCGCGCGGCCGAGGTGCTCGGCGATCTGCTCGCCGTAGCGCGGCGGCGTGACCGGATCGAACTCGCCGGCCAGGATCAGCACCGGCGTATCGCCCGAGGCCGGCTCGTTGAAGTCGGCCGGGCGTTCGCCGCGCGGCCAGATCGCGCACTGGGCCGCGATCACCTGGGTCATCATCGATCCGAGCAGGCGGCCCGCATCGGCCGGATCGGGCACGATGCGATCGGCATCCTCGGCACAGATCACCGACAGCTGCATGCCGTTGCCGGCCAGCTCGGACAGCGAGTCGGTCATGATCTTGACCTGCCCCATCAGCGGCGCGTACTGGCCGTCGAGCGCACGGCCGACCGACAGCGGGATCAGCGACGCGGTCTCGGGCGCATACGCGAACATGCGGACCAGGCCGGCCAGCGTGATCTCGTCCAGGCGCCGCTCGACGGTCTCGAAGTTGACCGGATCGGGGTAGCGCACCTGGCGCGGTTCGGCACGCAGCGCGTCGCGCAGGCGCAGCAGGTTGGCGTACGGATCGCCGTAGGCCTTCGTGCAGGCCGGATCGAGGCTGCAACGGCCGAGCTGGGCCTGCAGCGAGTCCTCCAGATTGCGTGCGAACTCGCCGCCGAGCGTCAGCGCGTTCGGCACCGGGCTGTCGAGCACGACACTGCGCACGCCCTCCGGATAGCGCTTCAGATACTGCTGCGCCATCCGCGTGCCGTAGGACACGCCGACCAGATCGAGCTTCGGTCCGCCGAGCGCCTGGCGCAGCGCCTCGAGATCGCGCGCGGCGACCGTGGTCGTGTAGTAGCGCGGATCGGCACGCTCGCCGACCGCTTCCAGGCAGCGGCGCGTCGCCTGCTCGACGCGCGCGAGATCGAACGCGGTCACGTCGGCCTCGTCGCCGTCCGGGCAGGTCAGCGCGTTGGAGCCGCCGGTGCCGCGCTGGTCGAGCAGCAGCACGTGGCGACGCTTGCGTGCCGGTTCGAACGCGCCGGCGATCTGCGGCCAGCTCTCGATCGCGGCCTGACCCGGGCCGCCGGCGAGGAACACGATGAAGTCGTCGTCGGCGGCCTGGGCGCTCTTGAGCAGCGCCAGATTCAGGCGGATCTTGCGTCCGTCGGGCGCGTCCCAGTTCTCGGGCACCTCGAACGGTGCGCAGAACGCCGCCGTGGTCGCGGCGCTGCGCTTCTGCGGCAGCTCGCACGCACTGAACTGGAGCGTGCCGAGCCGAAAGCCGGCCGTGCCGGCCGGCACGGCGAAGCGTCCGGTCGTGCTCGGCGGCGCCTCGCTCGGATCGGGCCGGTCGCGAAACCGGCCGTAGGCGATCACCCCGAGGGCGACCAGCACCGCCACCGCGATGCGCAGGTTCTTCTTCATGTCAGCCTCTACTGTCCTTACGATGTGTAGCCAATGTCGGACACCACCGCGCGTCCGCGAGCCCCGCCGGTCCCGTCGTCACGATGGGTCGTCGCGGTCCGATTGCAGCCATCCGTAGCGATAGCGCGCCCGGACCCAGATCTGTGCGCCCATCCAGCACGCGGCCATCACGAACGCCGCGACGTACAGCGGAACGTCCAGGTCGCCGTGCAGGTCGATGAAGACCAGTGCGACGACGAGGCCGAACGACACGCCGAATCCGGTCGTCATCGCCTCCATCTCGATGCGCTGGCGCAGCTCGTCGCGGCGGCGCAGACGCTTCCATTCCGCGTAGGCCAGCCAGGCGATCGCCGGCACCGGCAGCGCGGCCACCAGCATCCGCCCGATCCCCGGCTCCATGCGGTGCGCGAGCAGGGCAGAGGCCGTCACCGAGGCCAGGTAGGCGAGCGTCGGCAGGCCGACGTCGGCCAGGTAGCGCGTCCATTGTCGATGGCTGATCCGCATCTGTCCCATGCCTTTCCTCACGACGCCTTGGCGTCCGGGTCGAAGATCGATTCGATCGTCATCGCGAACAGGCGCGCGATCGAGAATGCGAGCGGCAGGCTCGGGTCGTACTTGCCGGTCTCGATCGCATTGACGGTCTGGCGCGATACGCCGAGGCGTTCGGCCAGTTCGCCCTGCGACCAGTCGCGGGCCGTGCGCAGCTCGCGGATGCGGTTGATCATGAGCAGCGATAGCGCCACTGGATCCAGCACCGCACGACGCCGAAGACGAAGGCCAGACCCGGAAACACCCACAGCAGCACATCGCCGCCGAGCACGATGACCCTGGCTGCGGCGAGAAACCCCAAGGCCATGCTGACCAGGCTGACCACGCTGGCCGAGATCGCCAGCGCCTCCAGATGCAGGCGGCGCTGCAGCTCGTCGCTGTCGCGGATGTGCCGGTAGATCGCGCGCAGCATCAGGGCGGCCGGCAGCACCGGCAGCAGGGCCAGCGCGCGCCCCGCCAGGCCGGAACGTCCATGCGCAGCGCCAGCGGCCACGCGGTCAGCATCGCGACCACGTACAGCACGCCGGCCGCCGCCATCTCCTTTCCGTACCGCTTCTCGAGTGCGTGCATCGCCGCCAGGGCCTGTCAAGTTCGCTTGACACAAGCCTAAGGCGGCCGCGGCGCTGCTGTCAAGCGACCTTTACATGACGTTTTCCGGCTGAATAAATGACAGCGCCTGTAAAAACCCGCCAATTGCAAAACCGGCCAATCGAGCGGCAGCGATCGATTCGTCGACTCCATCGCGTTTTCAATTGGCATGTCTTATGCGTAATGCCGCAATGGAAGTTTCTTCCACCTTTCATTTAGGAGAATAATGTGAACATGTTCAGAATGTCCTCTCTCGCCGCGATTATCGGTCTGGCGGCCGCTGTCACCGCACCTGCGCAGGCCGACACGGTCACCAGTTCGTTCCAGGTGCGCATCACGATCCAGAAGGCCTGCGACGTCACGACGACCGCGCCGACCAATCTGGATTTCGGCGCGCATTCCTCGCTGGCCACCGCGATCAGCGGCACCTCGACGATCAGCGTCACCTGCACCCCGGGCTCGGCCTACACGATCGGCCTCGACGCCGGGCTGCATGCGGCGACCGCCGGCGACGTCGCCACGCGGCGCATGAGCGACGGCGCTTCGCACTATGTCGCCTACCAGCTGTACCAGGATCCGGGCCATACCACGCCGTGGGGCCAGACGATCGGCACCAATACGCTGGCGGCGATCGGCAACGGCGCGGCGCAGACCGCCAGCGTCCACGGCCTGGTCGCGAGCGCGAACGCCAACGCCGGCAGCTATGCCGATACGATCGGCGTCACCGTGACCTACTGACGGTCCGGGAGCGCGTCGCATGCTCGGGTCCCGCGCCTGTCTGTCGGTCGCTGCCCTGGTCCTCGCACCGGTGGCCTCGGCCGCCGGCCTGCAGGTCACGCCGATCACGCTGGAGATCGCGCACGGTGATACCAGCGCCGTGCTCTGGCTCGCCAATACCGGTACCGCTGCGCTGCAGGCGCAGGTGCGCGTCGTCGAATGGACGCAGGCCGATCACGAGGATCGGCTCGATGCGACGCGCGATCTGGTGGCGAGCCCGCCGATGCTCGAGGTCGCCGCCGGCGCGCGCCAGCTGGTGCGCATCGTGCGTACGTCCGGCGCGGCGCCGGCCGATCGCGAGCGCAGTTTCCGGCTGCTGGTCGACGAGCTGCCGGGTGCCGGCGGCGGGCAGGGCGGCGTGCAGTTCCTGATGCGCTATTCGGTGCCGGTCTTCATCGCGCCGGAGCAGCCGCTGCCGGCACCGCGGCTCGAATGGCATCTGCTTGCGCAGCCGCCCGCGCTCGAGGTCGTCAACACCGGCAGCGCGCGTGCACAGCTCAGCGAGGTCGCGATCGTCGATGCGACCGGCGTACGCATCGTGCTGAGCGACGGCCTGCTCGGCTACGTGCTGGCCGGCGCGCAGATGCGCTGGGCGCTGCCGGCCGATCGTCCGCCGCCGGCGGATGCGCGATTGCAAGCAAGGATCAACGGTGAGCCGCTGGATCGGCCGATTGCGATCGTGGACGCTCGCTAGTCTGTTCGTCGCGCTGAGCGTGGCGGCGAGCGGCGGCGCGGCGGCGTCCGGAACCCCGGCGGCGGCGACGCTGTATCTGGAGGTGATCCTCAATGGAACGGTCCAGCCCGGCCTGGCCGCGTTCGAACTGCGCGACGGCCGTCTGTGGGCCGACGCGCAGACCTTGCGCGGCCTGCGCTTTCGCAGCGAGGCCGGCACGGATACGGCCTGGGTCGACATCGGCGGACTGCCCGGCGTGACGGTCGATTACGACGCCTCGCGCCAGCGCGTCGCGCTCGACGTGCCGCTGCGCCTGCTCGATCTCGCACCGGCCGTGCTCGGCGCACCGACCGAGACCGTTCCGGCGGCGACGGCGTCGACCGGCCTGCTGCTGAACTACGACCTGTACGCCTCGGCCGCGCGCGGCGGCACGCGTGCGCTCAGCGGCTACGGCGAGCTGCGCGCATTCTCCGCCGGCGGCACCTGGAGTCACTCGGGCATCGTGCAGGCATCGGATCCGGGCCGGCACTGGGGTCATGAGGCCGTCCGGCTCGATTCGGTCTGGTCCAAGGCCCTGCCCGAGCGCATGCTGGCGATCCACGCCGGCGACACGCTGACGCGCGGGCCGGACTGGGCGCGGCCGACCTACATCGGCGGCATCCAGTTCACGCGCGACTTCAGCCTGCAGCCGTACCGGCTGACGATGCCGCTGCCGTCGTTCTACGGCGAGGCGGCGGCGCCGTCGGCGATCGAGCTGTACGTCGACGGCATGCGCCAGTACGGCGGCCAGCTGACGGCCGGTCCGTTCCAGCTCAATGCCGCGCCGACGGTCTCCGGCGCCGGCCTCGCCCAGATCGTGCTGACCGACGCGCTGGGCCGCGTCACCACGTTCGACTTCCCGTTCTACGCGACGCCGCTGCTGCTGCAGAACGGCCTCAGCGACTTCTCGATCGAGGCCGGCTTCGTGCGCCGCAACCGCGGCCAGACCTCGTTCGACTACGCCGGCGACCCGATGGCCAGCGGCCTGTACCGCTACGGCATGACCGACCGGCTGACCGTCGAGGCCCACGCCGAGACGCGCGAGGGTACCGCGGTCGCCGGCGGCGGCTTCCATCTGCTGCTCGGCATGGCCGGCGTACTCTCGGCGTCGCAGGCGCACAGCCGGCACGACGGACGCGCCGGATCGCTGACCAGCCTGGGTTACGTGCTGCGCGAGCGGCGCTTCCAGTTCGGCGTGCAGGGCACCGTCACCGACGGTGCCTACCGCGACGTGGCCAGCGCGTTCGGGCGCCCGCCACCGCGCACCAGCGCGCGGGCGCTGATCGGTCTGGACGGCGGCGCCAGCGGCAACTTCGGCCTGGTCTACGCGCATCTGCGCTATCCGGACGAGCCGGCTTCGCGCTACGCGAGTCTGTCCTGGTCGCGTTCGATCGCCGGCGTGGCGGCGCTGAACCTCAATCTCAACCGCAACCTCGACGACGCGGCCGATCGCAGCGTGTTTGTCGGCTTCACGATGAGCCTGGGCCGCGCGCAACTCAGCACCGCGCTGCAGCACGAGCGCGGCAGCGACTCGCTGAGCGTCGACGCGACGCGTCCGATCCCGGGCGACGGCGGCGTCGGCTGGCGGGTCCAGGCGCGCGGCGGCGAAGCCGGCGGCGGCATCGCCGAGCTCGGCTGGCGCGGACCCTGGGCGCAGGTGCTGGCCGGCGTACAGGCGCTGGACGAGACGCGCTACGCCTATGCCAGCATGGGCGGCGCGCTGGTGTGGATCGCCGGGCATACGTTTGCGTCGCGTCGCGTCGACGACGCGTTCGCAGTCGTATCGACGGCCGGCATGGCCGAGGTTCCGGTCCTGCTCGAGAACCGGCCGATCGGCCGCACCGACGAGAACGGCGTGCTGCTGGTGACGCCGCTCAATGCGTATCAGCGCAATCGCATCGGCATCTCGCCGCTGAACCTGCCGGCCGACGTGAGCATCGCCGACGTCGAGCGCAACGTCGTGCCGATGCGCGGCACCGGTACCCACGTCAGTTTCGCGCTGGAGCGCCTGCACGGCCTGTCGCTGAGCCTGGTCGACGCCGCCGGCCGGCCCTTGCCGGCCGGCAGCCGGATCCACCGCGAAGGCGGTGCGGACGGCATCGTCGGCTACGACGGCCAGGTCTATCTGGAGCACGTCGAGGCCGATGCGCTGCTCGAGGTCGAGCTGCCGGCCGGTCGCTGCCGCGTCCGCGTCGCGCGACCCGCGCCGCCGGCCTCGTCGATCGTGGAGCCGCTGACATGCCGTTGAGATGCCGTTCCGTGCCGACCTGTCTGCTCGCGCTGGCCGCCCTGTCGTCCGGCGCGGCGCATGCGCTGACGACCTGCAGCGCGACGATGACCAATCTCAGCTTCGGTCCGGTCGACCCGCTCGGCGGACTGGTCGACACGACCGCGACGATCAACTACCAGTGCACCTACAGCAGCGGCCTGCTCGGCAATCTGTACGGCGTCTACGCACGCGTGTGCATGAGCATCGGCAACGGCATGCAGGGCAGCGGCGGATCGCAGCGCCAGATGACCAGCGGCAGCGGCGACGTGATGACGTTCCAGATCTATCGCGACGCCGCGCACAGCCAGGTCTGGGGATCGGTCGACACGCCCGGCACGCCGCCGCTGCAGCGCGATCTGCAGTTCACGATCCTCGGCGTCGGCACGACGCAGAGCGGCTCGGCGACGGTCTACGGACGCGTACCGTCCGGTCAGACGGCCCTTGGCATCGGTGCATATGCCAACTCGTTCAGCGGCGTCCACACGCGCCTGTCGTTCCGCTACAACGAGGCACTGCTGAGCCTCGGCACGTATCCGCCGGACTGCGGCAACGCCAACAACGGCAGCTTCGCGTTCACCGCCAGCGCCAGTGTCGCCCCGGCCTGCACGGTCAGCGCGACGACGCAGGACTTCGGCGCGGTCAGCGGCCTGCTGCGCGTGGCCCAGGACGCGACCTCGACGGTGAGCCTGCGCTGTACGTATCGCGCGCCGTGGCAGGTGGGCCTGGGCGTCGGACAGAACGCGGCCGGTAACGCGCGCCGCATGACCGGGCCGGGCGGCCTGATCGACTACGAGCTCTATCGCGACCTCGGCCGCACGCAGCGCTGGGGCACCACACTGAACACCGACACCGTGACCGGCACCGGCACGGGCGCCACGCAGAGTCTGACGGTCTACGGACGCGTACCGGCGCAGACGCCGCGCACCGCCGGCACCTACACCGACACGATCGTCGTGACCGTCACGTATTGAGCGGACCGCCCGGCGAGCGTCCGATCGCGGCTGCGCCCATGCTTCGCGTCCGAGACGCCCCGTGCATGGCGGTCCAGGCGACGGTTCCATTGCCCGGCTATCCCGACGCCGGCGCGGCGATGCGCCATCCGCTCGAGGCAGGACCCGTGGACTCGGCGAGTACCGGCGGCAGGTTGGACGCCACCGGCCGGTGCGGCGGCGACCGGGTAGGCGCCCGACGCGCGCGCCGATGCGAACGCGTCGAGGACATTCCGCTAGCTAGCGCGAGGACAGGTACTTCTCGCGGCGGACCTGCCGCACCGGCAGGCCGGCCTGCTGCAGCAGCGCGAAGCTCTCGTCGACCATGTCCGGATTGCCGCACAGGTAGGCGACGTCGCGCAGCGGATCGGGCGCGAGCTCGGCGAGCGCGACCTGGACGCGGCCGGTGCGGTCGCCCGGTCGCGCCGGCAGGCGCGGCGTGCGGCTGAAACACGGATGGAAGCCGAACCCGGGCGTCTGCGCTGCGAACGCTTCGAACTCCTCGGCATAGAGCAGCTCGGCCTCGCTGCGCGCGCCGTAGACCAGAGCGACCTCGCAAGGTCGTTCGGCGATCTGCCGCGCCAGCTCCGGCAGCATCGCGCGGTACGGCGTCACGCCGGTGCCGGTGGCGACCAGCAGATAGCGGGCGTTGCGGTCGCTCTCGTGCAGGCAGAAGCGGCCGTACGGCCCGCTGGCCTCGATCCTCTCGCCTTCGCGCAGCGTGGCCAGCCGTTCGGTGGCCGCGCCGCCGGCGACGTAGGACACCGCGATCTCGATCAGACCCGCGCTGGCCGGATCGTCGCGCCGCGTCGCGATCGAGTAGCTGCGCTTGGTCGGCGTGCCGTCGGCATAGTCGAAGTGGAACTGGATGAACTGGCCCGGCACGAACGCCGTCGCCGCGCCGTCGGCGCGCGCGAACGCCAGATGCCGCACGCTCGGCGCGAGCATGCGGCTGGCGACGAGGCGCAGCGGAAACAGCCTGATCACGGCGCGCAAACCCTCCGGCGGTCGCAGCCGGCTATACTAGCAGGGCCATGTCGGCTCTCCCCGCTGCAGCGCACCCCGCCCCGATTCCGATGACCTCAGTACCCGCGCTGGAGCTCACCGAGCTGCGCAAGATCTACGCGACCGGCGTCGAAGCGCTCAAGGGCGTGACGCTCAGCGTGCAGCCTGGCGACTTCTTCGCCCTGCTCGGCCCCAACGGCGCCGGCAAGTCGACCCTGATCGGCATCGTCAGTTCGCTCGTCAACGCGTCCAGCGGCCGCGTGCGCGTGTTCGGCACCGACCTGCACGAACAGCGCGGTGCGGCGATGCGGATGGTCGGGCTGGTGCCGCAGGAGATGAACTTCAATCTGTTCGAGAAGCCGTTCGACATCCTCGTCAACTACGCCGGCTTCTACGGAATCCCGCGCGACGAAGCGGTGGCCCGCGCCGAGCAGGAGCTCAAGCGCGCCCAGCTCTGGGACAAGGCGCAGACGATGTCGCGCAACCTGTCCGGCGGCATGAAGCGGCGCCTGATGATCGCGCGGGCGATGATGACGCGGCCGCGGCTGCTGATCCTCGACGAGCCGACCGCCGGCGTCGACATCGAGATCCGTCGCGGCATGTGGCGCACGCTGCGCGAGGTCAACGCGGCCGGCACCACGGTGATCCTGACGACGCACTATCTCGAGGAAGCCGAGAGCCTGTGCCGCAATCTGGCGATCATCGACGGCGGCCGCATCATCGAGCAGGGACCGATGAAGGCGCTGCTGGCCAAGCTCGACGTCGAGGGTTTCATCCTGGACATCGACGGACCGCTGCCCGCCCTGCTGCCCGCGATCGAAGGCGTGACGCTGATCGCCCAGGACAGCCACACGCTCGATCTGGAGATGCCGCGCGCGATGGATCTGAACCGCGTATTCGCGACGCTCGACGCGGCCGGGATCCGGGTCCGCTCGATGCGCACCAAGTCCAATCGGCTCGAGGAATTGTTCGTGCGGCTGACCGGCCATCGCGAGGACGCGGCATGAGCACGCCCTCGCAGCGCCCGAATCTGGTCGCGTTCTACACGATCGTGCGGCGCGAGGTCGTGCGCATCCTGCGCATCTGGGGGCAGACCCTGGTGCCGCCGGCGATCACGATGACGCTGTACTTCCTGATCTTCGGCAGCCTGATCGGCCGGCGCATCGGCGACATGGGCGGGCACGACTACATGGACTTCATCGTGCCGGGTCTGGTCATGATGTCGATCATCCAGAACAGCTACGGCAACATCTCCTCGAGCTTCTTCGGCGCCAAGTTCGGCCGTCACG
The DNA here is from genome assembly GCA_024707225.1 of Dokdonella sp. Lineage (GTDB taxonomy): Bacteria > Pseudomonadota > Gammaproteobacteria > Xanthomonadales > Rhodanobacteraceae > Dokdonella. Next base: position 179,323 of record JANQAE010000002.1, read on the forward strand.
TCGAGGAGCTGCTGGTCAGTCCGATGCCCAACATCGTGATCCTGTCCGGCTACGTCGTCGGTGCGGTGCTGCGCGGCCTGATGGTCGGCGCGATCGTGCTCGGCATCGCGATGCTGTTCACGCACGTGCGCATTCCGCATCCGCTGGTCACGCTGTCGACGGTCGTGCTCGGCGCGACGATCTTCTCGCTGGCCGGCTTCGTCAATGCGGTCTACGCGAGAAAGTTCGACGACATCGCGATCGTGCCGACCTTCATCCTGACGCCGCTGACCTATCTCGGCGGCGTGTTCTACTCGGTCAAGCTGCTGCCGGAGTGGGCGCAGACGCTGACCTATGCCAACCCGATCTTCTACATGGTCAACGCGTTCCGCTACGGCCTGCTCGGCGAGAGCGACGTCTCGCTCGGCATCGCCTATGCGCTGATGATCGGCTTCACGGTCGCGCTGACCGCGCTCGGGCTGTGGCTGCTGCGCACCGGTACCGGACTGCGTTCCTGAGCGAGGCGCGGCGCGCCGATGCGCGATCGCCGGCGCGTGCGATGTCCGGTACCGATCGGTCAGGTCCGGCGGGATCGCCGTCGCGGGTCGGGCGCGTGCGCGCCGTCAGCGCGCCTGCCGTTGCGCCGGCAGGTTCGCCAGCCAGGCCGCCAGCGCGTCGATCGACGCATCGTCGAGTCGCTGCGCGACCGCGGTCATGATGAAGTCGTTGCTGGTATGCGCGAGCGCGCCGCTGCGGTAGTCGCGCAGGCGCGTCGCGACATAGGCTGGGTGCTGCCCGTACAGCAGCGGATAGGCGCGATACGGCGAATCCGCGCCGGCATCGGCGAGCGGATGGCCCTTGGCGTCGGCGCCGTGGCAGCCCTGGCACGGCGGTACGCCGCGTGCCGGATCGCCCTCGCGAAACAGCGTGCCGCCGCGCGCGAGCACCTCCTGCGCCGGCGCTTCGGCCGGTGCCGGCAGGTCCGGCGCAAGGCCGCCGTAGTGCACCGCCAGATTGCGCAGATCGGCATCCTCGAGCGGCTGCACCAGGGCGGTCATCGCCGATTCGGGCCGGCTGCCGCTCTTGTAGCGCAGCAGTTCCTGGTAGAGATAATCGGCGCGCTGGCCGGCGAGGTTCGGGAACATCGGCACCGGCGAGATGCCGTCGGCGCCGTGACAGGCGAAGCACAGCGTGGCGGCCTTCTGCGCGCCGGCGGCCGCGTCGCCGCTGACCGGTTCGATCCGGCGCAGATCGACGAAATCGCCGGCCGCGGCCGATGCGGCGAGCGCGGTGACGGCGAGGACGGACACGGCGAGCAGGCGCAGGCGCTTCATCGGCGTTCTCACAGTTTGACCGTCAGCAGCAGGCCGACCAGGTTCGCCGCGTAATCGTCCGGGCCGCCGTCGCTGTAGACGCGGTGGTCGATCACGTAGCCCTGGTCCAGGCCCTGATAGTGCCAGTCGCTGACGCGGCCGCGTTCGTAGTAGTCGAACACGCGCAGCGACATCCGTTCGTTGATCGGCATCGTCATGCCGAGGGTCAGCGAGTTGACCTTGTACTTCATCGTCGGGAACGCATCGCCGGTGTAGGCGGCGACGTCGGGCCACGCCAGCGCCAGCGCCGAAGCGTAGCGATAGCCGGTCGTGCCGCGCGACCACAGCCAGTTCCAGGCCAGGTCCAGCTTGAAACGCCGGAAGTCGTGCGCGAGCACGGTGCCCATGCTGTGATTGCGCTGGCGATCGTCGACCCACCAGCGCCCGGCCAGCGGATAGGTCACGCCGCCGAGTACCGGATCGGTCTGATCGGCCGTGCCGTCCTCGTTGACGTTGGCGATGCCGAGCTTGGAGCGGTCGTAGGCGTAGTAGACGCTGGCGTTGGTGCGCGGCGAGGGCTGCCATTCCCATTGCAGCGTCGCGCCGAGCGTATCGAGCCGCTGCCGCCCGAGCCGCGCGTCGTAGTCGTTCCAGTCGCCGCGCAGCGACGCGCTGAACGTCATGTCGGCGCGCGGCATGAACGTCGCCATCAGGTCGATCTTGTCCTGGTCGCGGCTGGCCATGTCGTACTTGCGAAGTGCCTCGACGGTATGCGCCGGCAGGCCGCCCTCGGGCTCGACGAAGCCGGGCAGGTGCTCGGAGAACGTGAAGCCGTACGGATCGTAGTCGTAGCGGTCGCCGGAGCGGCGCAGATGCACGAAGTTCGCGCGCAGCGTCAGCCAGTCGAACGCACGGCTGGTCCAGTTGAGCTTGATCGAGACGTCGTCGACGCGGCTGCGCTCGCGATGGGAGGGCTCGTTGCGCGTGAAGCCGAGCGTCGCGCCGAGCGTGTCGCGCACGGACGGCCGCCAGTCCGCGCCGAACGTGGCCTCGGTGTTCTGCGTGTCGAGCGGCAGGCTGGTCACGCGTGTCAGGATCGACGCGCCGGTCAGCGGATTCCAGATGCCGGCCTCGCCGGGCACGACCGTGCCCTGCGAGCCGTTCTCGGCGACGTAGCCGTACTCGCCGGTCAGCGGGTTGTAGGCCAGGTACGTGTTGCGGTAGTCCTCGCGGTAGAAGCGCAGGCCGCCGCGCCAGGTCAGGCGATCGGTCGGCTGCAGCACGATGCGCGCGTCGACCAGGGTCGTGTCGATGCGCATGTCGGCCGAGCGCCGCGACAGCGAGGCCGGCGTGTTCCAGTCCGAGCACGCATACAGGAACGGATTGGCCGGGCCGACCTGTCCGTTGCCGACCAGGTCGATGCCGAACGTGCCGTTGCAGTTGACCGGAGCGAGCAGGTCGTCGTCCTGGCGCGTGCTCGCGCCCGACACGGTCAGCGAGAACTGGCCGTTCAGCGGCAGGCTGCGCGTCAGCGTGCCGCGCAGGCTGTGGTAGTCGTTGTCCGGCTCGGTCGAGAACTGGCCCTGCGTCAGCTGCGAGCTGCGCACGCCCGGTCCGGTGACGACGTTCCACAGCGCGTACGGCTGCTCGTAGGTGAAGCTCGCGTAGCGGTCGCGGTAGAACGAGCCCGAATAGCCCAGATCCAGGCGCCAGCGGTTGCCGACGAAGCGCACGCCCGCGTTGGTGTTGATCGTGCTGTCGTCGATCGGCCGGATCGTCTCGAAGATGCCGCCGTTGTCGGCGAACGCGAAGTTGAAGAAGAACGGCCCGCCGAACGGCCGCGTGCCTTCGCGCTGCTCGTTGCTGACGTTGAGATAGCCGGTCCAGCGCGGGTCGAAGAAGTAGCTCAGGCCCAGACCCTGCTTGTCGCGGTTGACCTGCAGCACGCGCGTCGGCGCCGCGGCCGAGACCGCGGCCACCTCGGCCGGCGTGCTCGCGCCCGGCGTGAGGCCGCCGGCCAGCGTCAGGTCGTTGCCGCCGACGCCGTTCCAGATCGAGCGCGCGTTGTCGCTGACGACGTTCTGCGTCGAGCGCGCGTAGGCCTCGATCTTGTAGTGGCCGGCACGGCCGATCGTGCCCTTGACGTACTGGTCGTGTTCGCTGAGGTGGCTGGCGCGCAGGTCGATGTAGCTGCCGTCGGCCGGACGTACGAAGTGCAGCTCGAGCAGACCGAGCACGAAACCCTGGTCCCAGCCGGCGTAGCGGCGCCACAGCGCGCTGTCGGCGTCGCCGCCGATCGCCAGATAGCCGAACTGGATCGAGGCGTCGTACTGCTTCCACGCGCCGCTGCCGTCGAGCCGCGGCGGCTCGGTCGGGCAGGCGTACAGCGTGCCGGTCGGCGTGCGCTTCTCGCCGGGCCGCAGCCAGGTCGTGCCGCGCGGATCCTTCGGATCGGCGGCCGCGCCGGCACTGGGGTCGAACTTGTTGGCGATCCACAGATCGACGCCGACGCCGCTGTCGGCGGCGGCGCCGAGCGGCAGCGCGGCGGTGACGGCGAGGACGAGGCGACGCATGCGGTTCGGGCGGATGCGCATCGGAGACCTCCTACTTGTGCAGCCGCGGTCCGGACGGATTGTTCGAGCCGTGCACCTGCGCGTGGCAGGTGATGCAGCCGCGCCCCATGATCCGCTCGTCCGGATGCGGGCCGCCGGCCAGCGACTGCGGCGTCTGCAGATCGTTCGGATGGCGCAGATGCGAATGGCATTGCTGGCACAGGAACGGCACCGGCGCGACCAGCAGGCTCATCTGATTGGAACCGTGCGGGGTGTGGCAGTTGAGGCAGCTGCCGCGGACCGGCGCATGCTCGAACAGGAACGGGCCGCGCTTCTCGGCATGGCACTGGTAGCAGGTCTCGTTGACGCTGTTGGTCTTGAGCAGCGGCGCGGTCAGCGAGCCGTGCGGATTGTGGCAGTCGGCGCAGGTCATCTGGCCCTCCGGCAGCGGCATGTGCGAGCGCCGGTCGAACTGTGCGCGGACGTCGCGGTGACACTGCGCGCAGGTCTCGTTGATCGTCGAGCGTGCCATCGAGCCTTCCGGCGAGACCTTGCCCATCGGGTTGTGGCAGTCGCTGCACGACAGGTCGTTGCGCTGATGGACCGAGCCGAGCCAGTGGTCGCGCGGGCCACCCTGGTGACAGGCCAGGCAGGTCTGCGTCTGCACCGCGATCGGCGTCTGCGAGCCGTGCGTGAAGCCGATGATCAGACCCTTGCGGTCAGGCTCGGCGGCGTGGGCCGATCCCGGACCGTGGCAGGCCTCGCAGACCGGGGCGCCCGGATTGGCCGCTGCCGCGGCGCGCAGCCCGAGCGCATGCACGGTATGGCTGAAGTGGTCGTTCTCGAGCGAATGGCAGGCCGTGCAGACGGCCTCGCCGACCACGGTCGCGTCCGCCGCCGCCGGGTTGGCCGCGACCGTGGCATGCGCGAATCCGGGCGGTGCGTCGCCGGCGACCGGCCCGTCGCCGGACAGGTTGGTCGGCGGCAGCATGTCGGCCAGCTGCTGGCGCGTCTGCTGCGCCGGCAGCGGCGAGGGCATCAGCAGCGCGGCGAAGCTGCCGAGCAGGACGAGGCCGGCCAGCAGCACGCGCAAACGAATCGGTCCGGGCTGCAGCATGGCCGGTCAACTCCAGGAGACGGAAGCGGGACGATGGGGACCGGCCGCCGCGAGGTGGCGCGGGAAGGCGGCAACGAACAGGTCCGCCGCGACGAGGGCGGCGGGCGCGGCATGCCGCCAGGTGCACGCGCGACGGAGCCGCGATGCGGATGGAGGCAGGGCTGGCGACGGCTGGCCCAAGACGACACCCCTCTGTGGTCGTGACGATGCGACATTGCGCCGCATGGCCGGCCGAAACTAAACCCGCCGGTTCAAGCCGGTCAAGCAGATTCGATGCTGCTGCGCATCAGGCCCTGCTGCGAAAGCCGCAGCCGCCGCTGCCGCGATCGGGTCAATTCGTGCTGCGGTGGCGGCCGTGCCATGGTGCATAGAACGCGCGCAGCTTCTCCAGATCGGCTTCGATGTCGGCGCTCGGCGCCAGCAAGGGACCGACGCCGATCGTCTTGTGCGGATAGTGGAAGTAGATCGGCAGGATCGGCACGCCGGCGTGGCGCGCGATGTGCCAGAAGCCGCTCTTCCAGCGCGTGACGCGCTTGCGCGTGCCTTCCGGCGCGATGCCGATCCACAGGCGCTCGGCCTGCCCGAACCGTTCGACGGTCTGCTCGACGACGCCGTGCGTCGCATCGCGTTCGATCGGCACCCCGCCGAGCCGGCGCAGCACGCTGCCGAGCGGAAAGAAGAACAGCTCGCGCTTGGCCATGAAGCTGATGTCCACGCCGAGCGCGACCTTCGCGAGCAGGCCCCATACGCCGTCCCACCACGACGAATGCGGCGCGCCGATCAGCACCAGTTTGGGCACGTCGGGCAGGTCGCCGACGAAGCGCCAGCCGCCGATCCGGAACAGCCAGCGCGCCAGGCGTCGCGCCACGCTCGGCCGGAACTGCGGCACCGACCGCGGCAGCGGCGGCCAGCGCGGCGTGGTCAATCGCCGCTCCAGTCGCGCCGGCCGCGGCCCTGCTTGATCGCGCCGCGCGACTTCTTCGCGTCGACGCGGCGCGCCTTGGCCGCGCGGCTCGGCCGCGTCGCGATGCGCGCCTTGGGCACGTGCAGCGCGCCGCGCAGGATCTCGGCCAGTCGCGTGCGCGCGTCCTCGCGGTTCTTGGATTGGTCGCGGAAGCGGCTGGCCTGGATCACCAGCACGCCGTCGGCGGTCATGCGCCGGTCGCGCCGCGACAGCACGCGCTCGCGTACCGCCTCGGGCAGCGACGGCGAGCGCGCCACGTCGAAGCGCAGCTCGACCGCGCTGGCGACCTTGTTGACGTTCTGGCCGCCCGGACCGCCGGCGCGCACGAAACTCTCGATCAGCTCGTCCTCGCCGATCTGGATGCGGCCGTCGATGTCGAGCATGAGCGCCGCGCCGCCGGGCTAGTCGCGGAAGTTGTCGAACTGCAGCGGCATCGCGATGTCGGCCGCACGCAGGAATGCGATCGCCGTCTGCAGGTCGTCGCGCTTCTTGCCGGTCACGCGCAGCTTGTCGCCGTTGATCTGCGCCTGCACCTTGAGGCCCGAGTCCTTGAGGCGCTTGACGATGTCCTTGGCGAGCGGCTGATCGATGCCCTGCTTGAGCGTCACGCGCTGGCGCGCGCGCGCCAGGTTGACCTCCGGATCGGCGATCTCGGCGCAGCGGATGTCGATGCCACGGCCGGCCAGCCGGATCTTGAGGATGTCGAGCATCTGCTTGAGGTGGAACTCGGCCGGCGCCGACAGCGTGACGACGGTCTTGTCGAGTTCGAAGCTCGCGTCGCTGCCCTTGAAGTCGAAGCGCTGGCCGATCTCGCGATTGGCCTGGTCGACCGCATTGGTCAGCTCGTGCTCGTTGATTTCGGAAACGACGTCGAAGGAAGGCATGGCCGGATTCTAGCAGGCCCTCGCGAGACGGCCGCCGGCCGCGCGTCGCTGCCACAGGCCTGCACGCGTCGACCGATTCGGCGCGCGCTGCGATCGGCGGCTGCCGCGCCGGCGCCGCGACCGCTCAAGGCGGGTCGGGCCGATCCGCGTGCGGCGCCGGCCCGGCCGGCACGTCCGGCCACGCCTCGGCCTCGTCCGGCGATGTCCAGCCGAGCCGCGCGAACAGCCGCAGCCAATCCGCGTCGAGCGGCGCGTGCAGATCGAGGAGGCGATCGTCCAGCGGATGGCGCAATCGCAGGCGCCAGGCGTGCAGCAGCAGCCGGTGCGAGCCCAGGTGCTGCCGGAACAGCCGGTTGTGCTCGCCGCGGCCGTGGCTGGTGTCGCCGATCAGCGGATGATGGACGTGCGAGAAATGGCGGCGGATCTGCCGGTAGCGGCCGGTTTCGGGTTCGACCTCGAGCAGTGCGTAGCGCTGCTGCGGATAGCGGCCGAGCGCGATCGGCAGCTCGACCGTCGCCAGCCGCCGCCAGCGCGTCACGGCCGGTTTGCGCGGGCCGTTCTCGCGGACGCCCGGCAGCGGATAGTCGATCTCGCCGGCCGCGTCGGGCCAGCCGCGGCAGACCGCGAGATAGCGCTTGCGGACCGTGCGCGCCATCAGCTGCCGGCCGAGCGCCGCGGCGACCTCGGCGCTGCGCGCGACCAGCACGATGCCGCTGGTCGCGCGATCGAGCCGATGCACCAGCTGCAGCGGCCCGTCGACCTGCGCGCGCAGCCGGTCGATCAGATAGTCCTCGTCGCTGCCGACCAGGCGGCTGCGATGCATCGCCAGCGCCGCCGGCTTGTCGACCGCCAGCAGCTGCTCGTCGCGGTAGAGAATCGGCAGCGGCGCCTCGCCGGCGCCGCCGGTCACCGCTTGGCGTCGGCGGCGCGCTGCGCGTCGCTGACCAGGAGCTGCGCGTTGCGCACCTGCAGTTGCGCCGCTCTGGCCAGGGCCGACTGACCCCAACCGCTCTGATTGGCGGTCTCCGCGCTCATCTGGGCACGCAGCTCGCCCGCGCTCTGGACGCATTCGTTGATGCGCCGGGTCAGGTCGGCATTGGATAGCCCGCTGCGTTCGACGATCTGGCGTGCCTGCTGGCACAGATAGTCCATTTCCTCGGCGCTGCTGTTGAAGCGCTGTTCGACCGTCTCGCCGACCGGCGTGAACGTATTGGCCGGCGCTGCGGGGGCCGCTGCGGGCGCAGGGGGCGGCGTCGCAGCCGTCGCGGCGGGCTGCGCATTCGGCAGCGCCGGCAGCGCGGCGAGCAGGTCCATCGCGCGGCGCGTCGGCTTGGGCTTGGCCAGGTCGGTGAACAGCAGCTGCTGCGGATTGCGCGCCGGATCGTCGAGCCAGCCCTGCACCGTGCGGCGGCACTCGTCCTTGTGGTCGCCCTGGTAGGCGGCCGGCAGGCCCTGCTGCAGCGATGCATCGCCGGACCAGGCACGCAGGCAGTCCACCGCACTGGCGTCGACGCGATAATCGGGCTGCCCGTCGGTGTGCAGCAGCTTCGACAGCTCGGCATCGGTCAGGCCGTCGGCTTTGCCGCTGCACGCGGCCAGGGCCAGGACGCAGATGCCGATCGCGCTCGACAGGACGGGACGCAGGTGGTTCATCGGATTCTCCATCAGGTATCGGTGGGGCGCAGGGCTGCGACGAACGCGCCGATTGCGCCGAACAGGGCGGCCCAGGCCGGCCAGGATACGTCGCCGATCCGGGCCGGTGGCTCCGGTAACGTGAACAGCAGCGCCGCGGCGACGGTCAGCGCGGCGCCGAGCATGCGCCAGACGGCGCTGCGCCGGTCGCCGCGCGCAGCGCCGGCCAGCCGCTTCAGATCGGCCGAGGCCAGCCGAAGTTCCAGGCCGCCGCTGGTGGCCTGCTCGAGCAGGCGATGCGTCAGGCCCGGCATGTCCGGTGCCGCGGCCAGCCACTCGGGGACGCGCCGGCGCAGACGCGCCAGCAACGCGCGCGGTCCGTGCCGCCTGCGCCAGATCCGCTCGAGCACCGGTTTGGCGGTCGCCCAGATGTCGATGCCCGGATCGAGCAGACGGCCCACGCCCTCGATGTTGAGCAGGGTCTTCTGCAGCAGGATCAGCTGCGGCTGCAGGACCAGCTCGTAGCGGCGCGCGGTCTGGAACAGCTTGACCGTCACCTCGGCCAGCGAGATCTCGCTGAGCGGGCGCGTGAAGTACGGCTCGCAGACCGTGCGCACCGCCGATTCGAGCTCGTCGAGCCGTACGTGCCCGGGCATCCAGCCGGCACGCAGGTGCAGCTCGGCGATGCGCCGGTAGTCCTGGTTGAACAGCGCGATGAAGTTCTCGGCCAGCCAGTACTGGTCGGCCTCGGGCAGGGTGCCCATGATGCCGAAATCGAGCGCGATGAAGCGTGGATTCTCGCGCCGCGCCGCATCGACCCAGATGTTGCCGGCGTGTGCGTCGGCGTGGAAGAAGTTGTCGCGGAAGACCTGGGTGTAGAACAGCTCCACGCCCTTGGCGGCCAGGCGCCGCCGGTCGATGCCGGCCGCGTCGAGTGCGGCCAGGTCGTCGACCGGAATGCCGCTGACGCGCTCGAGCGTCAGCACGCCGGCACTGCTGTGCGACCAGTGCACCTCGGGCACGTAGAGGTCGTCGGAGCCGGCGAAATTGCGCCGCAGCAGGCTGGCGTTGGCGCCCTCGCGCTGCAGGTCGAGCTCGTTGACCAGGGTCGTCTCGATCTCGTCGACGACCTCGTGCGGACGGATCTTGTCGGCATTGGGATGGTGGCGCGCGGCGACGTCGGCCAGTGCGCGCAACAGGTCGATGTCGCGCGCGATGCGCGGCGCGACGTCCGGACGCAGCACCTTGACGACAACGCTGCGGCCGTCCGGCAGGTTGGCCGGATGCACCTGCGCGATCGACGCGGACGCCAGCGGCGTCTCGTCGAACGACGCGAACAGCGCCGTCACCGGACGGCCGAGTTCGCGTTCGACCGCCGCCCGCGCCAGCGCGCCGGGGAACGGCGCGACGCGATCCTGCAGCGCGGTCAGTTCGTCGGCGATGTCGGCCGGCAGCAGATCGCGCCGCGTCGACAGGATCTGACCGAACTTGACGAAGATCGGGCCCAGCTCGGTCAGCGCCAGCGCGAGCCGCTCGCCGCGCGGCAGCTGCGCGATCGCGGCGGACGGGCCGGGCAGCAGGCGACGCAGCCACGGCAGGCGCCGACGACCGTCGCGACCGTCGGCCAGCTCGAACAGGCCGTGCCGGGCGGCGACCAGCACGATGCGCAACAGCCGCGGTACCGCGCGCAACCGCGTCACGAGGTGCTGCCCGCGACGCGCTCGGCCAGCCGGCGCACGCGTGCGTGCAGCCGGTCGCTGCCTTCGCGCAGCGCGTCGATCTCGTCGAGGAAGCTCTCCATCTCGGCGCGCGCGACCAGCGTGCGGTCCTCCTCGACCAGATAGTCGGCACCGTCGCGCACCAGCGCCCGGGCCGCCGCGCGGGCCCAGCCGGCGCCGCGGCGCGCCAGGCGCGCCAGCTGGAATCCGGCCACGTCGCCGAACACGCGTGCGAACGCTTCGTCGGTATCGGGCGCGAAGCCGCCGAGGATCTGCTCGAGGCGGCGCGCCAGTTCCGCATCGCCGGCGATCTGGACGCGTCCCGGCGGCAGCGTGCCGCCGCGTGCGGCGGCCATCGCCAGCCATGCGCCCGGCGTCGCTTCGAGGTCCAGTTCGCTGGCCCCGTCCCAGGCCGGACCGATCCGCAACCGTGCATCGCGCACGGTCGCGCGCACCGCCAGCGACGTGCCACGAAAGCGAACGGTGACGCTGCGCCCGTCGAGGGCGGCGATGCGGGTCCGGCTGTCCGGATCCAGCGACAAGGCATGTTCGATCGCCGTTTCGAGCAGACGGCCGAGCGCGGACAGGGCGCGGCTGGGCGTGCGCGGGGCGCCGGTTGAGGGAGCGGACATGCGGCGATTCTACCGTGCGGCACGTCCGCGGCGGTCGGTCACTCCGCCGCTGCCGGCGTCGTGAGTCCCGCGTCTGCCTGGATCGGCCGGTCGACCAGGACCGGCGCCCTCGACCTCCATCGACGCGATGCCGGTGACTTTGCGATTCCAGGCCGGTGCCGCTTGCCTGCATCGTAGCGGCAGTCGCGCCGCACTCGCCCCGGTTCGCCGGCGACCGGGAACCGGTGCGCCGCCCCGATCACGCGTCAGGATGGCGAAGACGCTACGCGGCAGCGGTCTGAGCGGCGCCATGACGCTGCGCCTGCCGTGCCAGCATGTCGCGCGTAGAGGTCTGCGGCGCGTAGTCCAGATCGCGGCGCGCCGCGGCGATCGAGAACCAGGCGCTGCGGTCGGTCAGGTTCAGCAGATAGCGGTCCAGCAGCGGACGGCTGCCGCCGGGCAGGCGCTGGCGCAGGCCGGCGCTCGCGGCCAGCCAGCGTGCGAGCCGCGGCGACAGGCGCCGCAGCGGCGGCGGCAGGCCGTGGGCACGCAGGATCGCCGCGATCAGCGCCTCGACGCTGAGCGGCTCGCCGTCGCTGATGAAGTAGCTGCGACCGGCGATCGGCGCGCCCGGCTCGAGCCGCTCGACCGCGAGCACGTGGGCCAGCGCGGCATTGTCGATGTGACAGCAGTCGATCCGGTTGCCCGGGTGCGCGGTCAGGCGCAGGCGGCCGTTGCGCGCCAGCTCGACCAGGCGCGGCGTCAGCCGTGCTTCGTCGGGCGCCCACAGCAGGCTCGGCCGCAGCGCAATCGTCGCCAGCGTCTGGCCGTTGGCGGCCAGCACGCGCTGTTCGGCCAGCGCCTTGGCGTGCGGGTAGACCGCCGGCCAGCGCGGCGGATACGCCAGCGTCTCGGCGCCGCCGTTGATGTCGGCGGCGCCGATCACGACGCTCGCACACGAGGTGAAGACCAGGCGCGGCACACCGGCCAGTTCGGCCGCGGCGAGCGCGACCTCGGTCGTGAGCACGTTGGCCTCGTAAGCGGTCTCGATCGGGGCCAGCGGATCGACGTGGCCGGCGCTGTGGACGATCGCATCGCAGCCGGCGGCGACCTCGAGCATCGAATCGAGCGCGTCCGCATGGCCCTGCCATTGCTCGATGCCGAGCGCATCCAGGGCGGGCTGCGGCGTGCGCACCAGCGCGCGGACCAGATGGCCGCGGTCAACCAGCCGGCGGGCGATCGCGCGTCCGAGAAACCCGCCGGCGCCGGTGAGCACAATCTGCATGAGGAGGTCCCGGAACACAGGCGAACGCCTGCAGCCGGCACACTTTAATGATTCGCTCAGCTGTTGCGGAATAAGTTCGTCACACTCTGCTGCGGGGGAATCGGTCGATGCGCTACTTGGCCTTGCTGTTGCTGCTGGTCGGTCTGGCTGCACATGCCCAGGAGGAAACCAGCGGCACGACGCCCTCGGGCGTGTGGTACCGCATCGCGGTGCCGGCCGGCTGGCAGGCCGGCGACCCGCTCGTGCTGTTTCAGCACGGTTTCAACTTCTCCGAGGCCGATGGCCCGCCCTCGCTCGGTCCGCTGCGCGACGTGATGCTGTCCGAAGGCTATGCGGTGGCCGCATCGGCCTACGCGCAGCGCGGCTGGGCCGTGTTCACCGCAATCGAGGACAACCGCGAGCTGGTGGACGTCTTTACGGCCCGATTCGGCGCACCGGGCGAGATCGTCCCGTTCGGCGGCTCGCTCGGCGGCCTGCTCGCCCTCAAGATCGCCGAGGCGCCGGGCTTCCCGCCGGTGCGCGGCGTCTATTCGCTGTGTCCGGCCGCGGCCGGTTCCCGGCTGTGGGATCACGCCATCGACATGCGCCTGGCCTACGACGTCGTCTGCGAGGGATCGGGGCGGCTGCCCGAGGGTTTGGAGCCGCTGCCGTGGGCGCTCGACCTGGACGACATCCCGTCCGATCTGGACGACCTCGGAAATCAGGTCGAGGTGCTGCGCGCGCTGATCCCGCTCAACCAGTGCACCGGCGTGAACCTGCCCGAGCCGCTGCGCAGCAGCGGCATGAAGCGGCGTCTGGCGCAGCTGATGGCGGTTGCCGGCACCGACGACGAGAACTTCTTCGTCACCAACATGGCCTACGCGATCTACGCGCTCAGCGATCTGGTGCGCGCGCCGGACAAGCTCGGCGGACGCAACGCGATGACCACGCGCGGCGTGACCTATGCCGATCCCGAGATCGCGGCCGGCATCGCGCGCATCGATGCCGACCCGCTGGCGGCGCTGGACCTGCGCTGGCGCTCGGACGTGCGCGGCGCGATCGGCTCGGCCAAGGTTCTGTCGCTGCATACGTCCGACGACCAGCTCGTGGTGCCGGCCAATCAGGACGTGCTGCGACGCCGTCTGCCGGCGCAGCAGCTGACCAGCGCGATCGTCGCCGAGCAGGCGCCGACCCATTGCGGCTTCACCGAGGTCGAGGGTCGCGCCGGTTGGGAGGCGCTGCGCGAATGGATGCGCAGCGAGCGTCAGCCGCGGCCGGAAAATTTGCAGGCGCTGTGCCAGACGATGCAGGCAGCCGGCGTGTCGGGCGAGTGCCGCTTCGATCCGGCGGCGACGGTTCCGGCACTCGACAGCGTGATTCCGCCGCGGCCCGCGTTGGCCGTGCCGGATGCGCGCTACAGCGGGCTGTGGTTCGATCCGGTGCGCGCCGGCGAGGGCATCTATCTGGAAATCCTCGATGCCGGGCGCGCGCATCTGTACTTCTATACCTATCCGGGCCAGGGCGTGCCCGGCGAGCAGGCCTGGTTGAACGCGGTCGGCCAGGTCGTCGATGGCGGCATCGTGTTCGACGAGGTGACGCGACCGGTCCGTACCGCGACGGTCGGCGGCGGTCAGGTGTTCGTCCACGAGCCGTGGGGACGCATCCAGATCAGCTTCGAGGATTGCGACAGCGGCCACATGCGCTGGCAGGGCCCGGACGGCTGGGGTACCGGCGAGGTGCCGCTGACACGCCTGAGCGCATTGGAAGGGCTGAGCTGCGACTCGGTCGGCACCTCGCCGCCGCCGCAGACCAGCGGCGCCTGGTTCGATCCGGCCTTCACCGGGAGCGGCTTCCTGGTCCAGCAGCTCGGCAACGGCCGCAGCTGGGTCGGCTGGTTCGACGCCGGCGCCAACGGCGTGCAGACCTGGGCCGAGAACACGATCGAGCCCGGCGTGAGCCCGCTCGTGCTGTATCGCCGTCTCGGCACGCGCTTCGGTGCCGGCTTCGATCCGCAGCAGCTGATCCAGACGCCATGGGCCGACGTCGGCTTGCAGATCTCCTGCGGCGACACCGGCAGCGCACAGGTCCAGGTCCGCACCGGCCAGCCGACGCCGGCGCCGGAGTTCGACCTGATCCGTCTGACGCGTCCGGCCGGTCTGCCCGGCTGCACGCCGTAGCGCTCGGGCCGCACGCCGCGCTCGTGCGCGGCGTGCGGGTCGGGACCTCTGCCTCTACCTCTCTGTCTCGGGTGCGGGTCGGCGCTGCAAGCCGTGAGGCCGCGCGCGGGCGCGACGGCCTCGGACTCCAGCGTCAGCCGCCTTGCGTCCGTAACAGATGTGCCTGCAGATGGATCCAGGCCACGCGCAGCAGTGGCACCGCCACGCCGAACGCATCGGCACGATGCACGAGGTCGCCGACGATGTGGGCCGCCTCGATCGGCTGAGCCGACTCGAGGTCGCGCAGCATCGAGGCGGTCAGCGGCGAGCGCGGCTGCACCAGCGCATTGAGCGCGGTGGTCTGGACCGCCTCGGCAATCGGCTGGCCGGCCGCGGCGGCGACCGCGACGCACTCGGCGTAGAGCGCGCGCATGAACGCATCGCCGCCGTCGGTCGCGACGATCACGCCGATGCTCGCGCGCATCAGGCAGGTGCCGGCCGCGAGCGCGGCCAGGAACGAATACTTGACCCACATCTCGTGCGCGATGTCGCGCGCGAGCACGGTGTCGAACGCGGCCGGCGCGAAGGCCTCGGCGATCGCGCGGCAGCGCGCGCTGTCCGGATCGCCGCTGCGCTCGCCGAACGTGACCGACGCGACCGGACCCAGATGCAGGATCTCGCCGTCGGGCCCCTTGGCGGCGCTGATGAAGCACAGGCCGCCGAGTACGCGCTCCGCGCCGAAGCGGCGATCGAGCGCCAGGTAGTGCAGCAGCCCGTTCAACAGAGGCAGCACCGCGGCACCGGCCTCGACGGCCGGCGCGATCGCGTCCATCGAGCCGTCCAGGTCGTAGGCCTTGCAGCTCAGCAGGACCAGATCGTAGCCGCGCGCGGCGCCGCCGGCCAGCTGATCCTGGGTCACGCAGCGGACCGCCAGGTCCGCATCGCCGGCGGCCGGGCTGCGGATGCGCAGGCCGCGCTCGGCCAGATCGCGCGCGCGCGCCGGCCGCACCAGGAAGGTCACGTCGGCACCGGCCTGCGCGAGCCGGCCGCCGAAATAGCCGCCGGTCCCGCCGGCTCCGAGTACGAGCATCTTCATCGTTCGAACGTCCTCTGCGCCGTGCGCGCGATCGCTTCCCCGCCCGCCCGCAGCATAGCGAGCGCTCCGCTGCGCTGCCACGGCGGCGAGATCGGGGCGTCTCGAACCCCTGCCGGAAGCGGTCGGCTTCCCGCGTGGTCTTGCGGACGTCGCCGTGCAGAGGCTCGGCGTAGGCCTGGCGGCACGGCAGCTGGTTCTTGATCGATCCGATCGCGATCGCGTCGAGGCTGTGCTCGAGGAACAGTGCCTGGCCGTGAGCGTGACCCGTCTCGTAGCGTGCGCTCGAGCTGCACCTTGGAGCGCGTGCAGCGTCGCGTCCCGGTGCTGAACGAGCCCGCACGTCCATTCGCGGCGGCGACCGATTCGACCGCGCCGATACGCTCGTCACGTGTGCCGTACTAAGCGCTTTGGCAGGTCGTCAGCCTCGCGCTGCACGCACGCGCGGATGCGGCGGGCGATGCGGCATGCACGACCGGAGGCGCGAGCGCCGGTGTCACTTGATCGGGTAGGTCTCGACGGCGCCCTGTGCCGGCTCGGCCGGTCGCGTCGCCGGCTGCGCGACGGCCGCGCCGCAGCGATACGCGGCCCAGCTCTGCGCACCGTCGCGCGGGTCGCCGAGCGGCCGGATCGTGTCCGCGCCGAGGCCGGCGGCCTCGTTGCGGGCCATGACCTCGAGTTCGTCGCGGACCTTGAGGTTGCTGCGGTCGACCGGGCCGACGCGGTCGAGCACCGAGACGGTCACCTTGCCGCGCTCGGCGCAGCCGGCGACGTCGCCGTTCCAGGCGACGCGCACGTTGCGCCCGGCCGAGTCGAGCTTGATGCCCCAGCTGCAGCCGGCCAGCACCGCGCCGCCGATCAACGCGGCCGCGAGATGCAGGCCGGACATACGGATCTTCATCGGGTTCTCCGCGGGAAACGCTGCGGCGCCGCCCGGACGGGCGGCGCCGCAGACGGCCGATTCAGCGTAGCACCTTGCCGTCGGCGTCGATGACCTTGACCTCGCCGAGCTTCAGGTCGCGGACAGGCTGCTCGATCTTCGACAGATCGCCGACGATGACCCAGGTCAGCGCGTCGGCGCGGTACAGCGCCTGGGCGGCCGCCCGCACCTTGGCGTCGTCGAGGCCTTCGAGCTTGGTCTTCAGCGTCGGCACGTAGTCGTCCGGACGGCCGTAGAGCTGGTTGCTCGCGAGCGCGCCGAGCACGCTGCTGGTCGCCTCGTACGCGCCCGGCAGCGCGCGCACGCGCTGTTCCTTGATCTTGCCGATCTCGGCATCGGTCAGCGGCTTGTCGCCGGCGATCTGGCGCACTTCCTTGAGCACCTCGGCGGCCGACTCGGCGGTCTTGTCGGTCTGCACCGAGGCCACCATCATCAGCGGCCGCTGGCCGATCGCATCCTGGATGATGCTCGACGCGCCGTAGGCCCAGCGCTTGTCCTCGCGCAGGTTCATGTTGAGGCGCGAGGTGAAGGTGCCGCCGAACGCGCCGTTCGCGGTCTGCACCTGCAGGTAGTCCGGCGCACGCGTCGACGGCGCCAGCAGGCCGGCCAGGATCAGCGACTGCGGCGAGTCCTTGCGGTCGATCAGGAACACGCGCGGCTTGGACTGCGGTGCCACCTCGGCGACGTTCTTCTTCGGCACCGCGCCGGCCGGGGCCTGCCAGTCGCCGAACACCCGATCGAGCTGCGGGATGATCGCCTCGAGCGTGGTGTCGCCGGCGACCAGGATGCGTGCATTGTCGGGGCGGTAGAAGTCGCGGTGGAACGCGGCCAGATCCTCGGCCGTCAGCGCGCCGATCGCCGCCTCGGTGCCGCTGCCGGTGAACGGAATGCCGTAGGCATGGTCGCTGCCGTACAGCAGCGGCGGCAGCGTGCGCATCGCCAGGCTGTTGGGCTGCGTCTTCTCCTGGGCGATGCCGGCCAGCCACTGCGCGCGGATGCGGTCGATGTCGGTCTGACGGAATGCCGGATTGCGCACGACGTCGGCAAACAGCGCGAGCGAGGGCTCGAGCTGGTCGTTGAGCGCATTGAGGCCGATCGACGAGCTGTCCAGGCCGGCACCGCCGCCGATGCGTGCGCCCAGGCGCTCCTTGCGCTTGGCGATCTCGACCGAATCGAGTGCGCGCGTGCCCTCGTCGAGCATCGCCGCGGTGAAGCTGGCGGTGCCGAGCTTGCGGCCGAGATCGGCCGCGTAGCCGGCATCGAACTGCAGCTGGATCTGCGTGACCGGAATCGTGTGGCGCTCGGCCAGGATCACCTCGATGCCGTTCTTGAGCTTGCCGCGCTGCACCTTCGGGAAGCTCAGATCCGGGAACGCCGTGACCTCGGGCAGGCCCTTGCTGCGATCGAGCGTCGAGGCGACCGTGCGGAACTCGCCGGCCGGCGCGCGTTTCGCGGCCGGCTTGCCGTCGGCGGCCGGTAGGCCCTTGACCGCCGCGCTCTCGGCGGCGAGATCGGTGTCCGGCTTGGCCGGCAGCACGGTCAGCGTGTAGTCGCCGCGCGCGAGCCAGCGGCCGGCCGCGGCCTTGACGCTGTCGGCTGTCGCCGCAGCGATGCGCGCCAGATCGGTCTTGTAGGCGGCCGGATCGCCGCGGTAGACCTGGCCCTCGGCCAGGATCGTGGCCTTGCCGCCGAAGCCGCCGACCTTCTCGAGGCCGCGCACGAAGCTCGAGGTGACGCCGGTCTTGGCGCGCGCGAGCTCGTCCTCGGTCGGGCCCTCGGCCAGGAACTTGGCCCATTCCTCGGCGATGATGTCCTCGACGCGGGCGGGCTCCACGCCGTTCTTGACGTCGGCGCTCAGCACGAACAGGCCGGCCAGATTGAAGGTCTGCGCGCTGACCGAGACGTCGTCGACCAGCTTGTCCTGGTAGACCAGGCGCTGGTACAGCCGCGAGGTCTTGCCGCCGCCGAGCGCGGAGGCCGCCAGTTCGAGCAGCGGCGCATCGGCGTCGGCCAGTCCCGGCGTGTTCCAGCTGCGGTAGACGCGGGTCTGCGCGACGTGGTCGTGCTGGATGCCGCGCGTCGACGCCGTGCGCGGCGCGGTCCACGGCTGCTGACGCGGCACCGGCTGGCCCGGCGCGATGTCGCCGAAGAACTTCAGCGCCTTCTCGCGCGCGATCTCCGGCGTGATGTCGCCGGCGATCACCAGCGTGGTGTTGGTCGCGCCGTAGTAGTCGCGGAACCACTGCTTGACGTCGTCGAGCGAGGCTGCCTCGAGGTCGGCCATCGAGCCGATCGTGTTGTGCTGGTACGGATGGTTGGCCGGGAACGAGTTCAGCAGCAGATTCTCGTAGACGCGGCCGTACGGGCGGTTCTCGCCCTGGCGCTTCTCGTTCTGCACGACGCCGCGCTGGGTGTCGAGCTCGGCCTGCCCGATCGCGCCGAGCAGGTGGCCCATGCGGTCCGATTCCATCCACAGCGCCATGTCGAGCGCGGTCGTCGGAACGGTCTGGAAGTAATTGGTGCGGTCGAACCAGGTCGTGCCGTTCATGTCGGTCGCGCCGACGCGCTCGAATGGCTCGAAATAGGTGCCCTTGCGGTGCTCGGAGCCGGAGAACATCAGATGCTCGAACAGATGCGCGAAACCGGTCTTGCCGGCCGGCTCGTCGGCCGAGCCGACGTGGTACCAGACGCTGACCGCGACGACCGGTGCCTTGTGGTCCTCGTTGACGACGACGGTCAGGCCGTTGGGCAGCGTGAAGCGCGTATAGGGGATGTCGATCACGTCGGTTCCCGGGTTGGCGGACGCGGCGAGGCTCGCCGCCAGCAGGCCGGCGACGATGGCGGGGCGAAACGGTTTGAGCATGAAGGGATCCTTTCGAGTGTCGCGATCGCGGCCGGTGTCGGCCGGACGGCGGTCGGTCGGGTCGCCGGGAACGGCGGGCCGCGGGAGGCGCAGATGGTACCGGATCGACCGCGGCGCGCCGCCGCAAGTTCGCCCCGCTGCCTGTCCGCGATCGGTGCCGGATTGTCCGCGCGGTCGGCAGCGGTCGTGAAAGCGGACAGGTCGTGCTCCGCTCGAAGCAATAGATGATTGTTTTAAATGAGATTATTGGTTGGCACGTCTATTGCTTTATAGAACATGCGGGCAGCAGCCCGATCCCGAGACAAGGAAAGACACCATGAAAACCGAAATGATCGTTCTGCGCGGCCTGTTCGTGATCACGATGGCCGCCGTCGTCGCCGGCTTCGGCAGCTTCGTGCGCACGATCGACACCGCGCCGGTGCAGATCGCGCAGACCTCGACGTCGACCGCGACCACCGTGCATGCCGGCTGAGCGGCGCGTGCGTTCGCCGATGGCGACGATCGCGCCGTGCGCCTGCACGCGCTTTCCGATGGTTCGTACCCGGACGCGGCGCCGCGTCGATGCGGCGCCGCCCGCGCGGTGCTGATGCCGACCTGACGCATAATGCGTCGGTGCTGCACGTCCTGCTCTACCAGCCCGAGATCCCGCCCAACACCGGCAACGTGATCCGGCTGTGCGCCAACACCGGCGCCACCCTGCATCTGATCCGGCCGCTCGGCTATGCGCTCGACGACGCCAAGCTGCGTCGCGCAGGCCTGGACTATCACGAATACGCCGCTCTGGCCGTCCACGACGACCTCGATGCCTGCCTGGCCGCGATCGCACCGGCGCGCCTGCTGGCGCTGTCGACGCGTGGCAGCCGCCGCTACGACGCAGTCGACTACCGCGCCGGCGACGCGGTGCTGTTCGGTCCGGAGACGCGCGGCCTGCCGCAGACGGTGCTGGACGCTCTGCCGCCCGAACAGCGGCTGCGCCTGCCGATGCGGCCCGGCAATCGCAGCCTCAATCTGTCCAACGCGGTCGCGGTCGTCGTCTACGAGGCGTGGCGGCAGCTCGGGTTCGCCGGCGCGGCGGAGGGCTGACCGGCGCTCAGATCGGAAATTCCGGCTTCTGCTCGCGTGCCAGCAGGGCGCGCATGCCTTCCTCAGGCGTGATCTGGCCGTGCAGCACACGCTGCACGCCTTCGCTGATCGGCAGATCCACCGCGTGCTGGCGCGCCAGGCGCATGACCGCATCGACGGTGACGATCGATTCGACGACCTGGCCGATCTGCTGCACGGCCTCGGCGATCGGCACGCCGCGCCGAGTGCGAGGCCGAGCCGCCGGTTGCGCGACAGGTCGCCGGTGCAGGTCAGCACCAGATCGCCGAGTCCTGACAGGCCCATCAGCGTCTCGGCGCGCGCACCGAGCGCGCCGCCGAGACGCAGCATCTCGCTCATGCCGCGCGTGATGAGGCCGGCGCGGGCGTTGAGACCGAGCTGCATGCCGTCGGCGACGCCGGTCGCCACGGCCAGCACGTTCTTCATCGCGCCGCCGAGTTCGGCACCGAGCACGTCGGCGCCGGTATAGGCGCGCAGCAGCGGCGAATGCAGCAGCTGCGCGATCGTCTGCGCATAGGCCGGATCGTCCGAATGCACGGTCACCGCGTCGGCAGGCCGCGCGCGACCTCGTGCGCGAACGACGGGCCAGTCACGACGGCGGCCGGGTGCGCCGGAAAGCGCTCGGCGACCAGCTCGTGCAGGAATCGGCCCGAGGCCGGGTCGAAGCCCTTGGTCGCCCAGACGATGCCGACGCCGGGCGCGACCCATGGCGCGATCTGATCGAGCGTCTCGGCGAACGCGTGGCTCGGCACGACGACCAGCACCGTGCCGGCGTCGCGCACGGTGGTCTCCAAGGCGGACGAGAGCTGCAGGCCGTCCGGGAACGGCAGGTCCGGCAGGTAGCGCGCGTTGGTGCGCGTCGTCGCCATCTCGACGATCGCTGCGGCCGAACGGCCCCACAGCGTCGTCGCCACCTCGTTTCGCGCGAGCAGCACGGCCAGGGCCGTGCCCCAGGAGCCGGCCCCGATGACCGCGACCGGCGTGGGATCGCTCATCGCACGATCAGGCGTTGAGGCCCTGGGTGGGCTGGTTGCCGCCTTCGGCGCGACGACGCAGCTGCTCGGCGTAGAGCGCCTCGAAGTTGATCGGCTGCAGCAGGAACGGCGGGAAGCCGCCGTTCTGCACGAGGTCGGAGACGACCTGGCGCGCATACGGGAACAGCGTGTTCGGGCAGTAGGTCGACAGCACCGCCTCGCGCGAGGCGTCGTCGAAGCCGCTCAGGCCGAAGATGCCGGCCTGCTGGACCTCGGCGAGGTAGGCGGTCTTGTCCTCGACCTTGCAGGTCACGGTCGCGCCGAGCACGACTTCGAACACGCCGTCGCCGAGCTGGTTGACGCGCTGGCTGAGGTTGAGCTCGATGTTCGGCTGCCCCTGCTGCTGGAAGATGTGCGGCGCGTTCGGCGCCTCGAACGAGGCGTCCTTGATGTAGATGCGCTGCAGGTTGAGCTGGGCGCCGCCCTGCGGCTGCGCTGCGCCGTTGGCCGCGCCGTCGATGTTCTCTGCCATGTGGTACTCCGGGAGCTGTTGCGAGGAGAAAAGGGGATGAAGCAACGGGGGAAAAGATTCGGGATTATTCCATGCCGTCCGGGCCGGCGCACCCTCGGTGCCGGCCGCGATGCCGCGGAACGGCCATCGACCCGGCGTTCGTCAGCGGCGCCGCGGGACCGATCGGCGCCGGTCGGAGCGCGCGAACAGTACGTGCAGCGTGCCTGCGGGCTGCCGCCGCCGGCGCGGCCGATGTGCGATCGCACCGGTCACTGCATGGCACCGACCGGCCGTTTATCAAGCGCCTCAGCCGGTCGCGCGGCCCTTGACGACCGGCATCTGCGCTTCGATCCACGCCGCGAGACCGCCGTCGAGCCAGTACACCTGCTTGAAGCCGGCCTTGGCGAGCTTGCGCGCCGCCTGCGCCGAGGCCTGGCCGGTCCTGCAGACCAGCGCGACCGGGCGCTCGCGCGCCTTCGCCAGGTCCTTGCCGTCCGGATCGAGCTGGCTCGGCGGCAGATGGCGCGCCCCCGGCACGTGGCCCTTCTCGTAGTCCTGCACGCTCGATACGTCGATCAGCAGCGGATTGTCGCGGTTGATCAGCTGGGTCAGCCCCGCCGGCGTCAGCGCGCGATAGCCGCGCGTGAAGCGGTTGACCTCGGTGACGATCAGCGCGACGAGCACGCCGATGAAGCCGAACGAGAGCAGCGGATGGTGGCTGATGAACTCCGGAAGACGGGCGAGGATTTCGGACACGGACGACCTGGGCGCGGCGCGGGCGCCGGACGAGCGGCGGGCCGCGGATTATCGACGAGCCGGCGGCCGCCATGCAAAGCCGGGACGCCGCGCGGAGGCGCGTCGCGACGCGGCCGGCCGCCGCACCGGCCTGCTTTCGATGCATGCCGCCGCGGCCGCGCTGCGACGCCGCACCGCTCGCGCCGGCATGGCGTTGTCGCGATGCAGCATGGGACAATCCCGACGCCACGCCTCCTCGACGGTCTGATTCGCATGGCGATCGTGTCGGTCTTCGCGTTCATCCTGGTGCTGCTGGCGGTCGGCGCCCTGCTGCGCGTCTGGCGGCTGGTGCCCGACACCGCGCCCGAGACGCTCAACATCGTCGCGATCTACGTCTGCATGCCGGCGGCGATCCTGCTCAACGTGCCGCGGCTGTCGTTCGAGCGCGAGCTGATCGGCCTGATCGCGATTCCGTGGATCTGCCTCGCGGTCAGCATCGCCCTGGTGCTGGCGCTGTCGCGCCTGCTGCGCTGGGACCGGCCGAGCACGGCCTGCCTGCTGATGGAGGTGCCGATGGGCAACACCGCCTTCATCGGCTACGCGCTGATCCCGGCGCTGGCCGGGCCGTCGGCGATGCGCTACGCGGTCGTCTACGACCAGTTCGGCACGTTCCTGATCCTGGCCAGCTTCGGCCTGTTCGTGCTGGCGCTGTACGGCGGTGGCGCGCGGCCGACGGTCGCTGCGATCGCCGGGCGCGTGCTGCGCTTCCCGCCGTTCCTCGCGCTGCTGCTCGGCCTGACCGTGATGCCGGCCGAGCTGCCGGTCGCGTTCGCGCGGCCGCTGGAGACGCTGTCCGGCGCGCTGCTGCCGATCGTCGTGATCGCGCTCGGCATGCAGCTGCGGCTGAAGCTGCCGCGCCGCTATCTGGCGCCGCTCGGCATCGGCCTGGTCGCCAAGCTGATCGCCCTGCCGCTGCTGGCGGTCGGGCTGTGTGCCGCGTTCGGGCTGACCGGCGACCTGCGCGCGGTCGCGGTGTTCCAGACCGCGATGCCGACGATGATGACGACCGGCGCCTTGCTGTCGATGGCCGGTCTCGCGCCGGAGCTGGCCGCGGCGATGGTCGGCTACGGCACGGTGCTGTCGATCGTGACGCTGCCGCTGTGGCACTGGGTGCTGTAGCCGGCAGCTGAGCCGGAGCGCCGCGCGACGTCGCACGGGGCCGTTCGGCCGCGCTGCGATCGGTGCGCATGCGCCGCCGCAGCGCCGGTCTCACGCGGCGGCCGCGCCGCGCCGCCGGCAACCCCCGACTTCTGGCGGTTGCCGATGCCGCCCGCTTGCGGCGTCAATGATCGGATTGGGCACCGTTTTTCGTCATGATGACCGTGAACGTCCTGTCGCTCCCTCCGCTGCACGATGCGGGTTCCGCATTCCCGTCGACCGGCATGCTGCAGGTCGGCGCGCATCGCGTGGATCTGGGCGCGCTGCGCGTGATCTCGGACGACGAGCCGCCGGTGCGCCTGACCCTCAAGTCGGTGCAGGTGCTGATCCAGCTGGCGCGCCACCAGGGCGTCACGGTCAGCCGCGACCAGCTGCTCGATACGGTCTGGCGCGGGACGCTGCCGACACCGGAAGTCGTCACGCAGGCGATCAAGGAGCTGCGCCGCGTATTCGGTGACAGCCGCGACACCGCCGAGTACATCGAGACGATTCCCAAGCTCGGCTATCGGCTGATCGCCGAGGCGCGCTTCGAGGACGAACCGCCGCGCGTCGACGTTGCGCCCGAGACCGCTGCGCCGGCCGCGACCGAAGCGGCCGTGGACAGGCCGCCGCCGCGGCGCGAGCCGCGATTCGGCCTCGCCTTGCGGCGCGCCGCCGCGCTCGCGGCCGTGATCGGCCTCGGCGGCGCGGTCGTCGCGTTCAGCACGCATGCCTGGTCGCCGCGCAAGACCGGTCCGGCCTGGGTCGCCGGCGCGCCGTGGCTGGTGACGACCGATCCGGCGCTCGAGCTCGGCCCGGCGATCTCGCCGGACGGCACCCAGGTGCTCTATCACGTGGTCGACGGCGCCGCGCAGGCCGGGCGCGTGCGGCTGCAGAACGTGACCGGTTCGCGCGCATTGACGGTGCCGCAGCCGGCCGGCAGCAGCGACCAGTACCCGTCCTGGTCGCCCGCCGCCGGCGAGATCGTGTTCACGCGCACGCAGGCGCAGAGCTGCCGCATCCTGGCGATGCCGGCGCTCGGCGGACCGGCACGCGCGCTCGGGCCGTGCGGCGCCGATGCGGTCGTGCGTGTGGACTTTTCGCCGGACCGGCACTGGCTGGTCGGGATGGCGGCGACGTTTCCGGGCGGCGCGTCGATCGGCACCGGTCTGGCGCGCCAGCCGGTCGGCGGCGGTGCGGCCGAGCCGTTCCCGTATCCGCATACGCCCGGCGACATCGACCTCAGCCCGCGGTTCTCCCCGGACGGGCGCCTGCTGGCGTTCCGCCGCGGTCTCTTGCCGTACAGCGATCTCTACGTCATGGACGTGGACGCGCCCGATACGCTGCGGCGGCTGACGCGGTTCGGTTCGCGCGTGGTCGGGTTCGACTGGACGCGCGACAGCCGCGCCCTGGTGTTCTCGTCCGACCACGGCGGCGAGCCGGCGCTGTACGCGGTCGACGTCGGGTCGGGCCAGATCGACGCGCTCGGCATCGCGCCGGCGGTCGAGCCGACGCTGGCGCGCGAGGCCGACGTCGGCGCCTATCGCGTGCCCGAGCACCGGTTCCAGTTCGCGCTGCTCGGCGCCGATGCACCGGCCCGGCTGCCGGCGCCGTCGACGACCAGCGATCGCGAGGCGGCGCTGTCGCCGGACGGCCGCCAGATCGCGTTCGTGTCGCGCCGCACCGGCCGCGACGAGTTGTGGATCCACGATCTCGAACACGGCGACGCCTACGCGGTGACCTCGCTCGAAGCCGGTGTGCCGCGTCTGCCCGAATGGCGCGCCGACGGCAGCGGCGTGCTGTTCGTGCTGCGCGGCGACGGTCCCGGCCGCGCGTTCGAAGTCGCGCTCGACACGCGCCGTCTGACGCCGCGTTCGCCGGCCGCGCTCGACGTGCATTACCTCAGTGCCGCGCCCGATGGCCGGCTCTATGCGGTCGCGCTCGCCGACGGCGAGCATGGCCTCTACGCGCTCGAGCCGGACGGCAAGGCCGATCTGCTCGAGCCGGGCGTCGCGTTCGCGCGCGCCGGCGATGCGGCGACCGGCCTGGTCTTCAACTATCTCGACCGCGTCGGCCTCTATCGCTGGCGCGGCAAGGACCTCCAGGCCGAGCGCATCGGCGATGCGCCGTATTTCCGTTACGAGATGCCGTGGGCGCTGGCCGGTGCCACCGCATTCCAGGTCGTCGCCGAGTTTCCGACCCGCCGCGTCGAGGCGATCGACCTGGTCAGCGGCGCGCGGCGGCTGGTCGGTCAGGTCGATCAGGGCCTGGGCATCACGGCGGTCAGCAGCGATGCCAGCGGCCGCCAGCTGCTGGTCTGGTTGCTCGACCGCGACGGTGGCGACATCGCTGCATTCACGTTCCGCCCGGCCGTCGCGACCGAAGGCTGAGCGCGCGCGGCGCCGGCGCGGCGCCGTCAGCGCCGCCCGTGATCGGCGTCCCTATCGGCGATACGCGACCCAGCCGCGGAACGTGAGCGCGCAGTAGAACAGCTCGATATCGCCGAAGCCGGCCTCGCCGAGCAGCGCGACGTCCTGCTCCGGCGTCAACACCGGCAGGCGCGCCTTCAATGCTGCGATGCTGCCGTGGGCCTGCGCTGCGGATGCGCCGCCCGCAGCTGCATAGGCGGCGTAGCGCGCCAGCCATCGATCCTGCGCCGGCCCCTGGTTCGGAAAGCTGTGCTGCGCGACGACCAGCGGCGCGCCCGGCGCCAGCCGCTGCCGGATCTGTTCGAGCGTGCGGAGACGTTCGTCGCGCGGCAGGAAATGCAGCGTCAGCAGACAGCTCGCCGCGTCGAACGGGCCGTCCGGGGCGTCGTCGACATAGCCCGTATGCAGGCGCACGCGCGAGGCCAGCGGACCGAGCCGCGCCCGCGCCAGATCGAGCATCGGCGGCGACGGATCGACGCCGTCGAAGCGCCAGCCGGGTTGGCGGCCGGCGAATGCCGCCAGCTCCAGCCCGCCGCCGGCGCCGACGACCAGCACGCGCGCGTCGACCGGTGCGCGCTCGGCCAGCAGCAGGCAGGCCATCGCGTGCAGATCGTGCAGGCCGGGCACGATGCGCGCGGTCCGCTGTGCGTACTGCGAGACCGCGGCGGCATCGGAGAACGGCGCGTCGTCCTGCGCGTTCATCGCGCGGCCTCGCTGCGCCGATTCATCGGGGTGGCGCCGCGGCGCCGGTGCCGGGCGGCGCCGGCGACCGGTGCAAGCCGTTGCCGCGAGCAGGCGGACGCGGGCGACATGGCGCATGAGGTGGCCGGCGCATGCCGGGCCGCATCGCGAGCGGGTGTGTATTTCATGTAACTCACTATGTTGCGAGATGCCGCGGCCGGTCAAGTCCTCGGCCTTCAGCCCGCCGGCTTGCCTGCTTCGTGCCCATTTCGACGCAGCTCGGCGACGATCCCGCACGTTCTGGCGCATCACGGCCGCTTCACGACGATTTCGCGTCGATTTCCGCGCGCCATCAGGACCTCTTGCGCCGTGCCGACTACACAGGAGACCCCGTCAACGAGGAGGTTTCCATGTTCGCTTCGCAATGGGTACCCACCGCCCAGGCCCGCCCGGCCGCCGCGGCCACGCTGCAATGCCGCCACGTCGCCGGACCCGGCGACTGGGTCGGCGGTCCCGGCTGGGTCCTGATCGCCTGCTTCGAAGGCGGCGCCGAGATCCGCACCGCCGAGGGCCAGTGGGCGCTCGCCGCGGGCGAGGTCCAGGTCGTCGAAGGCCCGGTCGTCGTCAGCGCCGGCCGCAGTGCGGGCTCGACCTGGGGCGTCGTCGCCGGCAGCCCCGCCGAATGGAGCTGGGCGCTCGGCGAACTCGGCCTGCCGCCAGCGCGCCGCTTCGTGCCGACCGGCGACTACCGCCTGACGCCCGACCGGCTCGACCGGCTGCGCGCGGCCTGCCTGCTCGGCGATCAGGTCCCGGCCCGGCGCGTGCTCGAGACGCTCGGCGATCCGACGCGCTGGAGTGCCGGCCTGATCGAGCAGATCGGCCGCTGCCCCGGCCGCAGCGCCAGCCAGCGCCGCCGCGTCCACGCACGGCTGCAGCGCGCGCGCAATCTGCTGCGTGCGCGCTGCTCGCAAGGCCGCCACACCCGGCAGGCCGCGGCCCTGGTCGGCTACACGGTCGGCCATTTCCAGCGGATCTTCCATCGCGTCTTCGGCGAGACCGTGCAGGGCTTCGTGCTCGGCCGGCGCCTGGAGCTGGCGCGCCAGCTGCTCGAGGGCACGCGCCTGTCGATCGGCGACGTCGGCCTGTCGGCCGGCTTCGAGTCGCGCTGGGCGTTCGCGCGCCAGTTCCGCCAGCGCTACGGCGTGACCGCCGGCGTGTTCCGCCGCCAGGCCGCGCTCGATCCCGCCCGCGTCGTCAGCGCACAGCGGCCGCTCCCGACGCCCGCGCGCGCCGCACCACGGCCGGCGGCCTTCGTCCCTAACGTCATCGCATATCCCGACGCCGCGCGGCTGCCCGCCGCGTGACGCCGATCTACAGCCCCGAGGCGACCCTCATGAACCGAAACGACCCATCCCCTCCCCATCGCGCGCCCGGCCTGCGCCGCTCGCTGCTCGCCCTGGCGCTCGGCCTCGCGCTGGCGCACACCGTCCAGGCCCAGGAAACCGCCGGCTCGATCTTCGGCCGCGTGCCCGACGGTCAGGCCGGCACCGTGGTGATCGAGAACACCGAAACCGGCCTGCGCCGCGAGATCGCCGTCGACGGCGAGGGGCGCTTCCGCGTGCCGGGCCTGCCGAACGGCCGCTACCGCGTGCATCTGGCGCGCGACGGCCAGGTCGTCGCCGAGGCCGCCGTGCTGGTCACCGCCGGCGCCGGCAGCGAGGTCCAGCTGCTGGCCAGCCAGCCATCGGAGCTCGAGACCTATGTCGTCACCGCCAGCCGCGGCAACGCGATCGACGTGACCACGGTCGAGTCGCCGGTCGTGATCACGACCGAAGACCTCAAGAACATGCCGATCGCGCCGAACCTGACCGCGATCGCCCTGCTCGCGCCCGGCGTGATCCCCGGCGACTCGGCCTACAGCGATCCGCCGCGCTTCAGCGCATTGCCGAGCTTCGGCGGCTCGGCGGTGTCGGAGAACGCGTACTACATCAACGGCTATCCGGTCACCAATCCGCTGACCAGCCTGGGCTACAGCGAGCTGCCGTTCAACGCGATCGACCAGATCCAGCTGTCGACCGGCGGCTACGGCGTCGAGTACGGCCGCGCCACCGGCGGCGTCGTCAACGTCGTCACCAAACGCGGCACCAACGAATGGGAAGCCGGCGGCCAGGTGATCTGGCGCCCCGAAGGCCTGATGGCGGCGCCGCGCAACATCTACTACGGTCGCAACGGCCGCGCGTTCGGCCAGCCCGGTGACGCCGGCCGCCTCTACCAGTACCGCAACGAGAACCTCTACAGCACGCGCACCGCCTCGGCCTACGTCGGCGGCCCGATCGTCGAGGACACGCTGTTCTTCTACGCGGCCGGCGAGTTCGTGCGCCAGGAAGGCGGCGGCACCGACTCGTATGCCTCCTCGAACGCGGCGATCGAGGCCGCGCGCAGCAACGGCTGGCGCGACTACACGTACCGCACGCCGCGCTGGCTCGGCAAGCTCGACTGGAACATCACCGGCAACCATCGCCTCGAGCTGACCGGCTTCTCCGATCGCGCCAAGCAGAGCGCGGACCTGACCGGCTTCGACTACGCGAACTTCGAGCGCAACCACATCAAGACCGGCGGCCAGTACCGCGACGACAAGACCAATACCTGGATCGCCAACTACACCGGCTACCTGACCGATGCGCTGACCGTCACCGGCATGTTCGGCCGCTCGCGCACCGACCACGTCAACGAGCCCTACCAGTACGATCCGAGCTGCCCGACCGTCTCGGTCGCGCCCGGCGCCGGCATCGCCGGCTTCACCTACCCGACCTGCCAGTACGCCACCGAGACGCTGACCCCGGCGGGCGCCAACGACCAGACGCGCAACGGCCGTCTGGATCTGGAGTACCGCATCGGCGACCACACGCTCAAGGCCGGCTACGACTACAGCAAGGCGCGCTCGCTGATGGGCGAGGAGTTCTATCCGGGCGGCGAGTGGTGGGAGTACCTGCGCAGCAACGATCCGAATACGCCGGTGGCGCCGGTGTTCGGCGTCGGCTCGCCGGCATCCGGCGGCGGCTACGGTGCCGAGGGCTACTACGTGGTCCGGCACGTCAACTTCGGCCGCTCGAACCTGGAGGTCGAGCAGAAGGCGCAGTACATCAAGGATCTGTGGCAGGTCACCGACACCGTGCTGCTCGAGATGGGTCTGCGCAACGAGCAGTTCGCGAACTACAACAGCGCCGGCGAGGCCTTCGCGAAGAAGAACCGCCAGATCGCGCCGCGCTTCGGCGCGACCTGGGACGTGCGCGGCGACTCGACGCTGAAGGTGTTCGCCAATGCCGGCCGCTACCACCTCGCGTTGCCGAGCCAGGTCGCCTATCGCGGCGCCGACGGCATCGTCAACACTCAGGAAGCCTTCGTCTACACCGGCGTCGATCCGGTCACCGGCGCACCGACCGGTCTGACGCCGCTCGGCCCGCGCTGGTCGGAGAACAACGAGTTCGGCCAGCCGAAGGATCCGCGCACGGTCGCCGCGACCAATCTGCGCTCGCACTACCAGGACGCGGTGACGTTCGGTCTCGAGCAGGCGATCAGCGGCTTCAACGTCGGCGCCAAGGCGTCCTATCGCACGCTGCGCAGCGCGATCGACGACACTTGCGACGCACGGCCGTTCCGCCGCGCCGCACTCGCCGCCGGTCTGGATCCCGACGCGGTCGAGGATTGGCAGTTCCAGTGCGCGCTGTTCAACCCGGGCTACGCGAACACGTTCTACCAGGACGTCGACGGCGACGGCACGCTCGAGCGCTACGACCTGTCGGCCGCCGATCTGGGCTACGACAAGGCCAAGCGCAAGTACTACGCGATCGACCTGTTCTTCGAGCGTCCGTTCGACGGCGTGTGGTATGCGCGCGTGGACTACACGTTCTCGCGCAACTGGGGTAACACCGAGGGCCAGCTGCAGTCCGACTACGGTCAGGACGACGTCTCGCAGACCGTGACCTGGGACTATCCGGAGCTGATGGAGCACGCCAACGGACTGCTGCCGAACCACCGCAAGCACCAGCTCAAGCTGCGCGGCTACTGGCAGCTCAGTCCGGAGTGGATGATCAGCGGCAGCTTCATGTATGCCTCCGGCCGCAAGCGCAACTGCATCGGCTACTACCCGGATCAGGAGAACGAAGGCGGCGGCTACGGCTCGTACTACTACTACTGCGACGGCCGGCCGGCGCCGCGCGGCAGCTACGGCACGCTGCCCTCGTTCCAGCGGCTCGACCTCGGCGTGCGCTATGCGCCGGGCTGGGCCAAGGGTCTGACCTTCAGTGCCGACGTGTTCAACGTGCTCAACCGCCAGTCCGCACAGAACGTCGTCGAGAACCGCTTCCTGCAGACCTCCTCGACGACCGTGAGCTCGGCCTGGGATCGCGTGCGCAGCTACACGCCGCCGCGCTACGTGCAGTTCAGCGCGCGCTACGACTGGTAGAGACGGTTCCCCCGTGCCGGCGCGCAGGGACGCGCCCCGGCACACCCCGATCAGCGCGACGGCCGTGCCGCGCGCGCCGCGCGCGCGGCACGCCAGCGCCGCACGCGGCGCGTCAGCAGCAGATCGATGCGATCGAGCAGCCGCGCGATCAGCAGCGATTCCTCGGCGAACAGGCCCGCGCCGATCACGATGACCAGCAGGCCCGGTCCCGGCAGCACCAGCAGCAGCAGGCCGATCAGCACCAGCAGCGTCGCCAGCGCGAACACCAGCGACTTGCGCACGATGCCGCCGGGCCGCTCGGTGCGGCGCCGGTAGCGCTGCTGGAAGCGCGTGCCGCTGCGGTCGGCGACGAACTGGCGGAACTGGGCGTGGAGGGATTCGAACATCGAGGGCTTGCCGTGCAGAACGTGCGTCGAGGACTCGTGCATAGCCTATCCCGCTCGGGGTACGGCGCGCAGTCTGCCGGGGCCGGCCTGAACGCCGCGCGCGGACCGTATCGGTGCCCGGGACACCGGCACTCGGCGTCGTTCGCGCGTGCACGTCTCGACAGCGGCACGGCCCGGGGCGCGGATCGCATCTCGAAAAGAGCGGCATGAACGCCGAAACGGAGCGAAAGGACCGCGTCGTTGCTTCGCGTCGTCCCGGTCAGGCCCAGCCGAGCCGGAAGTAGCCGCCGTCGCGGTCGACGCGCAGCGGCTGCCCGTACAGCGCCGACAGCCGTGCCGAGGTCAGCACGCTCGCCGGCGGTCCGTCGGCGAACACGCGCCCTTCGCGCAGCAGGACCACGCGGCCGATCTCCGGCACGATCTCCTCCAGATGATGCGTCACCAGCACCAGGCCGATGCCGTGCTGCGCGAGCCCGCGCAGCGTCTCGACGAACTGACGCCGTGCGACGATGTCCAGGCCGGCCGTCGGCTCGTCGAGCAGCAGTGCCTGCGGCCCGTGCACCAGCGCGCGCGCGATCAGCACGCGGCGCAGCTCGCCGGTCGACAGCGCCGACAGGCTGCGTCCGGTCAGCGCGCCGGCGCCGCTCTCGCCGAGCGCGGCGCGCGCCCGGGCGCGCAGGTCGGCCGGGATCAGCCGGTGCGGCGGCAGGCGCTGCGCCGCGAAGAAGCCGCAGACAACCGCGTCCTCGGCCGTGAGCTCGGCGGCTGCGGCGAAGTCGCCGTGCAGGTCCGGCGAGACCAGGCCGAGCTGCGAGCGCAGGCTGGCCACGTCCCAGCGCGCCTGGCCGAGCACGGTCACCGCGGGGCCGCCTTCGCGCGCCAGCGGATAGAGCTCGCGCGTGATCAGCTTGACGAGACTCGACTTGCCGCAGCCGTTGGGCCCGAGGACCGCGACGTGCTCGCCCTGGGCGATGCGCAGGCTGAGATCGTGCAGCACGGCGCGGCCGCCGCGCATCACGCAGGCGCGGTCGAGTTCGATCAGCGGCGGTGCGGCGGCCAGGCAATCGACGTTCATCGCGCGATGATCGCCGAGCGCGCCGCGGCCGGCCAGCGCTGCGGCACAATGGCCCACCGTCCGATCAAGAGGGGAGCGTCGATGAAGCGCCGTCTGCTGCTGGTTTCGCTGCTGCTGGCCGTGGCGCCGGCACTCGCCGCCGATCGCGTCACCGGTCGGCCGTTCACGACGCGCTCGGAAGTCATCGCGCGCAACGGCATGGTCGCCACCTCGCAGCCGCTGGCGACGCAGATCGGCCTGGATGTGCTCAAGGCCGGCGGCAGCGCGGTCGACGCCGCGATCGCCGCCAATGCCGCGCTCGGCCTGATGGAGCCGACCGGCAACGGCATCGGCGGCGATCTGTTCGCGCTGGTCTGGGATGCCAAGGCCGGCAAGCTCTACGGCTACAACGGTTCGGGCCGCTCGCCGCGTTCGCTGAGCCTGGCCTGGTTCCGCGAGCACGGCTATACACGCATCCCGCCGTACGGCCCGCTGCCGGTCAGCGTGCCCGGCTGCGTCGACGGCTGGTTCGCACTGCATCAGCGCTTCGGCCGCCGGCCGATGCGCGAGCTGCTCGCGCCGACGATCCGCTACGCGCGCGAAGGCTTTCCGCTCAGCGAGGTGATCGCCTACTACTGGGGCCGTTCGGTGCCGCGCCTGCGCGACCAGCCCGGCTTCCTCGAGCAGTTCACGATCGACGGCCGCGCGCCGGCCAAGGGCGAGATCTGGAAGAACCCGAACCTCGCCGCGACGCTCGAGACGATCGCGCGCGGCGGCCGCGACGCGTTCTACAAGGGCGCGATCGCACGCACGATCGGTGACTTCTTCGCGGCCCACGGCGGCTTCCTGAGCTATGCGGACATGGCCGCGCACAGCGGCGAATGGGTCGATCCGGTCGCCGTCGACTATCGCGGCTACCAGGTCTGGGAGCTGCCGCCGAACGGGCAGGGCATCGCCGCATTGCAGATGCTCAACATCCTGGAAGGCTTCGACTTCTCGAAGATTCCGTTCGGCAGCGCCGAACACGTGCACCTGTTCACCGAGGCCAAGAAGCTGGCCTTCGAGGACCGCGCGCGCTATTACGCCGATCCGGCGTTCGCCGCCGCGCCGCTCGACCGCCTGCTGTCGAAGGACTACGCAGCCGAGCGCCGCCGCCTGATCTCACCCGACCAGGCCGCGCGCAGCGTGCCGGCCGGCGACTTCAAGCCCGGCACCGACACGATCTACCTGACCACCGCCGACCGCGACGGCAACATGGTCTCGCTGATCCAGTCGAACTACCGCGGCATGGGCTCAGGGATGGCCCCGCCGGGCCTGGGCTTCATCCTGCAGGACCGCGGCGAGATGTTCGTGCTGGCCGAAGGCCACGCCAACAGCTTCGCACCAGGCAAGCGGCCGTTCCACACGATCATCCCGGCCTTCGTGACCAGGGACGGCCAGCCGTGGCTGAGCTTCGGCGTCATGGGCGGCGACATGCAGCCGCAGGGCCATGTGCAGATCGTGATGAACCTGATCGACTTCGGCATGAACCTGCAGGAAGCCGGCGACGCCCCGCGCATCCAGCACGAAGGCTCCACTTCACCGGAAGGCGAGGCCCAGCCGATGAAGACCGGCGGCTGGATCGACCTCGAGACGGGCTTCCCGTACGAAACGATCCGCGACCTGATGCGCAAGGGCCACGACGTCCGCTTCGCCGACGGCCCCTACGGCGGCTACCAGGCGATCGCGCGCGATCCGAAGACCGGCGTCTACACCGGCGCGTCGGAGAGCCGCAAGGATGGGCAGGCGGCGGGGTACTAGCTTTCGGCTGTCAGACCAGGGAAAATCGTGCCACTTGGTGGCATGGATGCGGCACCGTGGAGCGAGCCTTCAAAACTCGTCATTTCCAGCGATGGATGCGCAAAACGGAGCTCACCGAGGCCGCGTTACGCAAGGCCGTTGAGGAAATGGCAGCAGGATTGATCGACGCTGACCTCGGTAGCGGCGTGGTCAAAAAGCGCGTCGGGCTGGCCGGTCGTGGCAAGCGCGGCGGCGCCAGGACGCTGGTCGCCACCAAGAAGAGCGATCGTTGGTTCTTCTTGTATGGGTTCCAGAAGAACGACCGCTCCAACCTCAGTGACGAAGAACTCGAAACCTTGCAAGCGATCGCCGCCGATCTGTTGGCGCTGACCCACGAGCAACTGGATGAGGCCGTCAGGCGCGGCACATTGCAGGAAATCGGATGACCACCAAAAGCAAAGCCAAAAGCCGCGTTCTCGACGCCGTCCACGAAACGGCCGGCGATCTGTATCGCCTGGGCTTCATCGATCAGCGCAAGATGCGCAAGTACGACCTGCTGTGCCTCGAGCCGATCCAGGAGTACGACGCCGCCAAGGTCAAGGCGCTGCGCAAGCGCCTTCATCTGAGCCAGGCAGTGCTGGCATCCGTGCTCAATACCAGCGCGTCCACGATCCGCAAATGGGAGGTCGGCGACAAGCGTCCCAGTGGTCCGTCACAGAAGCTGCTGGACCTCATTGATCGCAAGGGGCTGGAAGCTGTTCTCTGAGTGAAGGGATAAATAGCAAATGCGCGTCGTGTGAGAGCCAATCGACCAAGTGCGTTCCGTCAAGGCCATGGGCGCTCAGGCCAACGTGACCAAACGCTCGATTCTGGACTGGCTATGCTCAGCTTCCTTCGCCTACAAGAGGTCTCCGCTGCTTCCCTGCACAAAAATGCCTCAATCGAAAAGCGAGGCCGAGCGATGAAAACTGGGGAACGGACCGACCCGAAATCGGACGCTTCTTACAGGACAGGAAACAGTTCTGCTCATGAGGGCTTTGTGAAGATTGCACTGCTTGCGGCTTTCGGGTGTGCGGTCGCAGGTTGCTCCGACGTGGACGACGACTACTTTCCGTACGAGATGAAAGGCCTGAATTCATGGCTGTACGATTCCACGACCGAGCAGGAGTATTTGGCCGGATTCACAGAGGCAAATTACAAGAATCGCAATGCCGCTCTGCGCGCGTGCGCTGCGCAAGCATCCACTGCTGCGGCTGCTCGTAGATTGAAAGAATGGAGCTATGTGTGTTGCACAGTCACCGAAGAGTCGCAATGTGTCAGCAAGGTGCGCTGAGCGCCTAAGTGTGCAATCTGGCTGAACGGGTGTAGCGAAGTAAGCAACGGAATTCCTCACCACCGTTCAAATCAAATGCGCCGCCTCCAGCTCCCTCTTGAGCAGCGCATAGTAGATCGGCGCCGCGACCAGGCCGGCCAGGCCGAACGCCGCTTCCATCAGCAGCATCGCCAGCAGCAGCTCCCAGGCGCGCGCGCGGATCTGCGAGCCGACGATGCGCGCGTTGAGGAAGTACTCGAGCTTGTGGATCGCGATCAGGAAGCCGAGCGCGGCGCAGGCAACCCAGAGCGAGACCGACAGGCCGACGATGAAGATCACCGTGTTGGAGATCAGGTTGCCGATCACCGGCAGCAGGCCGACGACGAACGTGATCACGACCAGCGTCTTGGCGAACGGCAGGTTGACGCCGAACAGCGGCAGCACCAGCAGCAGGAAGATGCCGGTGAACAGCGTGTTCAAGGCCGAAATCTTGACCTGCGCGTAGACGATGTCGTGGAACGCGGTGGCCAGCCACGCGGCGCGCTGCGTCAATGCGCGCGCGAGCGGACCCTGATAGCGGTGGATGCTGAAGCTGTGCAGCGCAATGATCGCGCCGAGTACCAGGCCGATCAGCAGCTGCACGAAGGTGCGGCCGGCCTGGATGCCGACCAGCTGCAGCTGCGCGGCATGCATGCGCAGCCACTCGATCGCCGAGGAGCGGAAGTCCTCGATGTTGTCGGGCAGGTGATCGACGATCATCTGCGGCAGCTGCGATCGGGCGCTCTCGATCAGCGGCATCATCCGCTCGAACAGCAGGCTCGGGTTGCCGCGTTCGCTGCCGAGGAACGCGATCAGGCCGATGATCGCGACGGTGAGGATGCCGACCACCACCACGCCGAGGAACAGCACGACCAGCCAGTGCGCGCGCGCGCCGGGCAGGCGCTTCTGCAGCATCGGCGCCAGGCCGTGCACGAGCACGTAGACCAGCAGGCCGGCCAGCAGCGCCGGCAGCAGATGCAGGTGCAGGATGGCCAGCAGCGCGAGTGCGGCCAGCACGTGACTGGCGATCGTCACGCGCGGAGAAAGCGGTTCGTGGAGGGTCACGTGGGATCCTGTCGTGCGGTCCTGGGAGAGCCCGCGCTTAGCACGGGCGTAATAAACTGGCCGGATCGTATGCGCTGGGTCGCCGCGTTTCCAATCCCCGGGAGTCATGATGAAGCCGTTTCCTGTTCTCGTGTCGCTGGTCGCGTTCGTGCTCGGCGGCTGTGCCGCGACGCGGCCGGTCGCGGTCGAGCGCGCTGCCGCCGCCCCGGTGCCGGTGGTGGCCGAAACCGCCGGCCCGCGGCCCGACGACAATCTCAATGCCGTGGTCTGGACGCAGACGGCGATCGAGCGCGAGCTGCTGACGCGCCAGGCGTTCGCGGCGGCACGCGAGCAGCTGTCGCGCGCGCTGGCCGATCCGGCCTGGGACGCCCTGCCGCACGAGGAGCGCGAGGGCGGCATCGACCGGCTCGAGCCCGCGATCATCGTCGACATCGACGAGACGATGCTCGACAACAGCCCGTACCAGGCGCGTCTGGTGCGCGACGGCGCGAGCTACGACGAGTTCACCTGGGCGCAGTGGTGCCGCGAGGAACGCGCGCAGGCGGTGCCGGGCGCACTCGAGTTCGCGCGCTACGCGGCCGAGCGCGGCGTGACGGTGTTCTACCTGTCCAACCGCGCGCGCGACCTCAACACCGTCACGCTGGCGAACCTGCGCCGGCTCGGCTTTCCGATCGCCGACCGCGATGACGTGTTCCTGGGCCTGGGCACCGTCGTGCCGGGCTGCGAGCAGAACGGCAGCGAGAAGGGCTGCCGGCGGCGCCTGGTCGCGCGCGAGCACCGCGTGCTGATGCAGGTCGGCGACCAGATCGGCGATTTCGTCGACGTGCTGGCCAATACGCCGGCCGGCCGGCGCCAGGCGGTCGAGCCGTATCTGGGCTGGATCGGCGAGCGCTGGTTCGTGCTGCCGAACCCGACCTACGGCTCCTGGGAGCCGGCATTGTTCAACAACGCCTGGAGCCTGCCTGCCGCCGAGCGGCGCCGCATGAAGCTCGATGCGCTCGACTATCAGGGCAGATAAATCAATTAGATATGGCCTGTTTCCTAAAGTGTTGCATCAGGATCAGTCAGGTCGTATGATGCGCCCGCTCTTCAGATCGACGCCTGCAGCGCCCGAACAGACAGGCCCATAACGACAACGATCTCTCCGGCTCTGCCGGACTCGCCCGGACGGTCCGCTGCCGTCCGGGTTTTTTATGGGCGTCGTGGCCTGATTGCCGGCAGCCCGGCCGGCTACGCAGGCGCTCGCATCCCCCGAGTACCTGGCTGCTGTTCACCGGCATCGACGCCGCGTCGCCCGGCCCGCCGCGGTTAGGAAGCAACTTGCGAGCCTTCGTCGCGACGCGCTCGGCGATCCGAGCCCGCACCCCGCGCATTCAGGTAAATCAGGCAAGTCTGATAGAGTGCCGCTCCTTATCTCTTCGGACTATCGGAATCCCCATGTTCGCGAAATCCCTGCGCATCGCCGGCCTGGCGCTGTCCCTCGTTCTGGCGACCGCGTGCAGCAAGGAGACTCCGTCCGGCGAGACCGCGAGCCCGGCTGCCGCCAAGAGTGCCGCGGGTCCGGAAGCGGCGATCCATAGGTCCGTCGCCTTGCTCAAGGCCGGCGACATCGGCGGCCTGATCGCTCATTCGCTGCCGCCGGCCGACTACGCGAAGGTCAAGGCCGAATGGGGCCAGGACCAGGATCCGCCGACCGACGAGGAGCGCGCGCAGTTCGCCGAGATGATGGCCAAGCTGACCGCGCCGGATGCCGAGCAGACGCTCTACGCCGAGATCGAGCCGCAGCTCACCGCGTTCGACGCGCAGTACCAGCAGCAGCTGCCGATGTACGTCAACATGGGCGCGGCTTCCTGCGCAGCACGATCCAGCAGAGCAAGGATCTGGCCGAGGCCGAGAAGACCCAGGCGCTGGCCGCGATCGACGCGCTGGCCGACTGGATGCAGAACACCCGCTTCACCGATCCGGACAAGGTCAAGCAGGTCATCGCGATCGCCACCGCCACCGCGCGCGAGATGAAGCTGGCGACGATCGACGAGGCGCGCGCGCTGAGCTACGAGGACGCGATGCAGAAGGGCCAGCTGGTGTTCCAGGCGATCAAGCGCACGGTCGCGGTCTACGGCTTCTCGATCGACGACACGCTCGACTCGGTCAAGACCACGCTGGTGTCCAACGACGGCAACCAGGCCAAGGTCAAGATCGATTACACACTGCTCGGCAAGCCGCTGACGGCCGAGACCGAGATGGTACAGCGCGACAACGCCTGGTACGGCAAGAACGCACTCGAGAAGCTCGAGCGCGACGCCGCCGCCGAGCCGGCCGTGGCCGCCGGCGAAGGCTGAGCGGCGCGGTCACCCGCCTCGACGACCGCTCTTCTCCGATGGATCCGGCCCTTCCCGGAGCCCGGCCGGCCGCCGCAGGCCGGGCACCCGCGATGACGCGGCTGCTGTGCGCACTGCTGCGACCGTGGCTGCGACTGCGCCTGCAGCCGTCCGACCCGCGCACCCTGGTCGACACCGCCGACGGTCATCCGACCGTCTACGTGCTCGAACGCTACGGCCTGTCCGACACGCTGATCCTCGAGGAGGCGGCCGCGTCGGCCGGCCTGCCGGCGCCGCAGGCGGCGGCCGACGTGCTGCCGATCCGCCGGCGCCGTTCGATCGTCTATCTGTCGCGGCGGCCGCGCTGGTTCGGCCGGCCGCAGCATCCGACGCGCTCGGAGACGCTGGCGCGCCTGTTCGCACATGTCGCGCAGACGCCCGGCGCCGATGTGCGCCTGGTGCCGGTGTCGATCTTCGTCGGCCGCGCGCCGGACCGTCAGTCCGGCTGGTTCAGCGTGCTGTTCTCGGAGAACTGGGTCGTCGTCGGCCGCTTCCGCCGTCTGCTGGCGCTGCTGCTCAACGGCCGCGACACGATCGTCCAGTTCGCCGCGCCGGTGTCGCTGCGCCAGCTGATCGACGAGGCCGGCGGCGAGGCGTCCGAGCGCAGCGTGCGCAAGCTCTCGCGCGTGCTGCGCGTGCACTTCCACCGGATCCGCGCGGCCGTCATCGGGCCGGACCTCTCGCATCGGCGCACCGTCGTCAATGCGGTGCTCAACGCCGAGCTGGTGCGCGAGGCCATCGCGGCGACCGCCAGCAAGGAGAACCTGCCGCTGGCCAAGGCCGAGAAGCGCGCGCGCGACTTCGCGATGGAGATCGCGGCCGACTACTCCCATCCGCTGGTGCGTTCGATGTCGTTCCTGCTGAACGGCTTCTGGAACAAGCTCTACGGCGGCGTGAAGATGCATCACTTCGAGTCGCTGCGCGCCAGCGTGCCCGGCCACGAGGTGATCTACGTGCCGTGCCACCGCAGCCACATCGACTATCTGCTGCTGTCGTGGCTGCTGTACCGCAACGGCCTGTCGGTTCCGCACATCGCCGCCGGCGTCAATCTCAACCTGCCGGTGCTCGGTTCGCTGCTGCGTCGCGGCGGCGCGTTCTTCCTGCGCCGCACGTTCCGCGGCAACCTGCTGTACTCGACCGTGTTCCGCGAGTACCTCGGCCAGCTGTTCGCACGCGGCGTGCCGCTGGAATACTTCATTGAAGGCGGGCGCTCGCGCACCGGCCGCCTGCTCGCGCCGCGCGCCGGCATGCTGTCGATGACGCTGTCGAGCTTCCTGTCGCAGTCGCGCCGGCCGGTGCTGTTCCAGCCGGTCTACATCGGCTACGAGAAGCTGATGGAAGGCAAGGAATACATCGGCGAGCTGTCGGGCCGTCCGAAGCAGAAGGAGTCCTGGCTGGGCCTGCTGCGCGCGACCAAGGTGCTGCGCCAGCACTACGGCGAGGTCGCGGTCAGCTTCGGCGAACCGGTCTACCTGGCCGGGCTGCTCGACGAGGTCGCGCCGCAGTGGCGCGACACGGCGTCCGGCGTCGACGACAAGCCCGACTGGGCCGGCCCGGCGGTCGACGCGCTGGCCGAGCGGATCCTCGTCAACATCAACCGCTCCGCCGACGTCAATCCGGTCAACCTGCTCGCGCTGGCGCTGCTGTCGACGCCGAACCATGCGATGGCCGAGTCCGACCTGCTCACGCAGCTCGATCTGGCCAAGCGGCTGCTGATCGAGCTGCCGTACTCGGACCGCGTGACCGTGACCGCGCTGGAGCCGGCGGCGATCATCGCCTACGGCGAGAAGATGCAGTGGATCGAGCGCGTTGCCCACCCGCTCGGCGACGTGCTGCGCTGTGGCGAGGAGCAGGCGGTCCTGCTGAGCTACTTCCGCAACAACGTCCAGCACCTGTTCGCGGCGGCGGCCTGGGTTGCCTGCTGCTTCCTCAACAACCGGCGCATGGCGCGCGCGACCCTGGTGCGGCTCGGCCGCCTGGTCTATCCGTTCATCCGCTCCGAGCTGTTCCTGGCCTGGGACGAGGAGCGCTTCGGCGAGCGCATCGAGGCGACGCTGGACTTCTTCGCGCGTCACGACCTGCTCGAGACCGACGAGGACGGCCGCATCATGAGCCGTGGTCCGGGCCAGAGCGATACGGCGTTCCGGCTGCGCGGCATCGCGCACAGCCTGCTGCAGGCATTCGAGCGCTACTACATCGCGCTGGCCGCGCTCGTGAAGAACGGCCCGCACAGCCTGACCGCCGGCGAGCTCGAGAACCTGTGCTACCTGACCGCGCAGCGGCTGTCGCTGCTGCACGAGGTCAACGCGCCGGAGTTCTTCGACAAGTCGCTGTTCCGCGGCTTCATCCAGAAGCTGCGCGAGCGGCGCGTGGTCTGGCTCGACGAGAACGGCAAGCTCGACTTCGACGGCTCGCTGGAGGAAGTGGCACGCGACGCACGCGTGATCCTGAGCCGCGAGATCCGCCACGGCATCCTCAAGCTGACCCAGGACATGCGCGCGCGTCTGGCCGAAGACACGCCCGAGGTCGCTGCGCCCGGCAGCGCCAAGCCCGCGGCCTGACTGGGCCGAGCGCGCTCAGGCGTCGAGGTCGGGAATCATCCGGCTTTCGATCCACGCGATCATGTCCTTGAGCCGCAGCTTGCGCTTCTTCATGCGCGTGATCTGCAGCTCGTCGGACAGGTTCGGGTCGATCGACAGTCGCGCGATCGCGGTGTCCAGGTCGCGGTGCTCCAGCCGCAGCTCGGCGAGCTTGCGGACCAGCACGGCGGGGTCGTCGGTGAACGGGTGGCTCATGGCAGGGCGGCAAGTGTAGTGCTTTTGACGCCGCGCGGGGCCGCAGGCGGACGCGGCGCCCGGCACTGGCCGTACAATGGACGATTTCCCGCCCGCCGTCCGCCGATGAACGTCGCCGCCCGCAAGCACGAACACGAAGCCGTCCGGCTGGCCAAGCGCCTGCGCCACCAGGTCGGCCAGGCGATCGCCGACTACAACATGATCGAGGACGGCGACCGCGTGATGGTCTGCCTGTCCGGCGGCAAGGACTCCTATACGCTGCTGGACCTGCTGCGCCGGTTGCAGGCCAAGGCGCCGGTGCGCTTCGAGCTGGTCGCCGTGCACCTGGACCAGAAGCAGCCCGGCTACGATCCGGACCTGCTGCCGGCCTATCTGCGCGGCATCGGCGTGCCGTTCCACATCATCGAGCAGGACACCTACAGCGTCGTGCGCCGCGTCGTGCCGGAGGGCAAGACGATGTGCAGCCTGTGCTCGCGCATGCGCCGCGGTTCGCTCTACACGTTCGCGGTGCAGGAGGGTTTCACGAAGATCGCGCTCGGCCATCACCGCGACGACATCGTCGAGACGCTGTTCCTCAATCTGTTCCACCACGCCGCGCTGAAGGCGATGCCGCCCAAGCTCCAGTCCGACGACGGCCGCAACATCGTGATCCGTCCGCTGGCCTACTGCCGCGAATCGGACATCGCCGCGCATGCCGCGAACGAGGGTTTTCCGATCATGCCGTGCAACCTGTGCGGCTCGCAGGAGAACCTGCAGCGCAAGGTGGTCAAGGCGATGCTGGCCGACTGGGAGCGCCAGCAGCCCGGCCGCGTCGAGAACGTGTTCCGCGCCCTGACCAAGATTTCGCCCTCGCAGCTGGCCGACCCGGCCCTGTTCGATTTCGCCGGCCTGGGCACCGGCCGCGCGGGCGCCGACGCCCATGCCTGGCTGCGCGACAACGCGGCCGACCCGACCTGATCCCGTTCCGCCGTGGCGCCGGCCGGCACGCGCCGCCGGCGTCCACTGACGTCCACCTTCGCACCGAGATGCCATGTTCTTCCGAAACCTGACGCTGTTCCGCTTCCCCGAATCCGCCGCCGAGATGCTCGA
Organism: Dokdonella sp.; assembly: GCA_024707225.1. Classification (GTDB taxonomy): domain Bacteria; phylum Pseudomonadota; class Gammaproteobacteria; order Xanthomonadales; family Rhodanobacteraceae; genus Dokdonella. Next base: position 222,399 of record JANQAE010000002.1, read on the forward strand.
GGACCTCGAGACCCGGCTCGAACCGCAGCGGCTGCGCCCGTGCGGCCCGCTGGAGCTGTCCACGCGCGGCTTCGTCTCGCCGTTCGGCCGTCAGGCCGAGGCGCTGATGCACCGGATCAATGCCTATACGCTGCTGACGATCGGCGGCGAGGACCGCCTGCTGCCCGGCTCCGTGGTGTCCGAGGAGCTGGCCAACCGGATCCAGGCCCTGGCCGACAAGGAAGGTCGCCGGATCGGCGCGCGCGAGCGCAAGCGGTTGAAAGAAGAGGTCATTTCTGAACTCATGCCGCGGGCTTTCATCCGCCCGTCACGTCAGAGTGCTTATCTGGACGCCACGAACGGATGGCTCGTCGTCGATACCGCCAGCCGCAAGGTCGCCGAGGAGGCGGTCAGCCAGATTCGCGAGGCGGTGGGCCAGTTTCCGGCCACGCCGATGGCGCCGGAAGAGTCGCCGCGGGCCTTGATGACGGACTGGTTGATCCATGGCAAGCTGCCTGCGGGTCTGACGCTCGGCGACGAGTGCGAGCTGCGCGACCCGGTCGAGTCCGGTGCCATCGTCCGATGCCGGCGTCAAGAGCTTGAATCGGACGAGGTGCGGGAGCATCTGAAGACCGGCAAGCAGGTCTATCAGCTCGGTCTGGAATTCGACGAGCGCATGAGTTTCGTGCTCGGCGAAGACCTGACGGTCCGCAAGTTGCGCTTTCTGGACGTGGTCTTGGACGAGCTCGGCGAGGAATCGTCCGAGTCGATCCAGGCCGAGATCGACGCCCGCTTCGCGCTGCTGACGCTGGAGCTGGCGCGCCTGTTCGACAAGTTCGGGGAATGGTTTGGTTTGCCGCGGCCGGGGAACCGCGACTAGCGGGCCGTCGAAGACGGCCGGCTGGTGCGATCCAGGGCAGGATCGCTCCGGAATCGATCGCGCGAGCGTTCGATTCGGGGGAGAAGGTGCGCAGGCTCGGCCTGCGCCGTTCGATCGGGAGACGGGCTGGAGTCCGTGTTCCGTCCCGGCTAGCGGACCCGTGTGGGTCATGAGGCAGCGATGACCCTCGACAACGACAATACCTATCTGGAGCTCGCGACGCAGACCGGCGACACGATCAAGGTCCTGCGCCGCAGCCATCCGCGCGCGCGCCGGCTGCGCCTGACGGTGACGCCGAGCGGCGCGCGCGTGACCTACCCGGAAGGCACCCATCCGGCGCAGGTGTTCGCGTTCCTGCGCAAACACGGCGAGTGGCTCGAGCGCAAGCTCGACGAGCTCAACCTCGGCTCGCAGCCGCCGCCGCTGAAGGTCGGGTCGGCCACCGTGCTGCCGCTGCGCGGCGAGACCACACGCCTGTCCTGGCGCGACGGGCCGTATCCGCACATCGAGCATGCCGAGGACCGGCTGATCATCAGCCTGCCGCGGCCGCACCGCCGTGCGCCGGAGGCCGCGCGCGCGCTGCTGCGCTCGTTCCTCGAGGCGCAGATGCGCCGCGACGTCTCGCGCTGGCTGGCGCGCTACACGCCCGACCTCGGCATGGCGCCGACCGGCATCCGGGTGCGGCCGCTGAAGAGCCTGTGGGGCAGCCTCGACACGCGCGACGTGGTGACGCTGGATCTGGCCCTGGCGCTGGCACCGCCGGCGGCGCTGCGCTACGTGCTGGTCCACGAGCTGTGCCACCTGCGCATCCGCAACCATTCCAAGCGGTTCTGGAATCTCGTCGAATCGCTGTATCCGGAATGGGGCGAACAGCGCGACTGGCTGCGCTTCCACGGCCAGGCGCTCAAGGCCGAGCTGAACCGCCTGATCCAGACGCCGGGCGGCTGAGGGCCAAGGGGCGGCGCGGTCGGAGGTGCGCCGCGCGCATCCGATCCGTGCGACGGGCCGATCGGCCACGCGCTGCCGGCGGCAGCGGAGCGTACGGGCCGGATCCGGACCTGCGTCGTCGGGCCGCGCATCGGGCGAGCCGCCGTCCGCTCGGCGCGATGTCATCGGGACCTCGGCGCGTGGCGGAGGTCCGGACCGGAAGCGTGGAGCGATCCGCGGGCCGCTCAGCCGCGCCGGGGCGTCCGCGCGAAGAACGACGTCAGCGCCGCGGCGACCGGGTCGGGGCGTTCCAGATGCAGATGATGGCCGCCCCCGAGCCGCACGATCTCGATGCTGGCGACGCGCGCGGCGCGCCGCTCGATGCCCTCGCGCGGCAGGTACGGCGTGTCCGGTTCGGTCAGCACCAGCAGCGTCGGCGCATCGATGCCGGCGAGCACCGCGAGTACCTGGGCCTCGCTGAAGCGCAGCGGCGAGCTCAGCCGCAGGCGCGCGTCGCTGGCCCAGACGAAACCGCCGTCGACGCGGCGCAGGCCGCGTTCGACGATCGGCCGTGCACCGTGTTCGGACAGGCCGCCGGCGGTCAGCCGCGCCGCGATCGCAGCCTGGACCGTCTCGAACACGCGCCGGCGATCGCCGCGGCGGTCGCGGCGCGCCTCCAGCCCGGTGCGCAGACGCGTCGCGGTCTCCTCGTCGGGCCCGGTCAGCGGACCGAGCGCCTCGATCAGCGCGAGCCGGTCGATGCGCTCCGGGAACGCGCCGGCCAGCATGCCGGCCAGCGTGCCGCCGAGCGAATGGCCGAGCATGTCGACGCGCGGCCGGCCGAGCCAGTCGAGCACCGCGAGGATCTCGTCGAGAAAATCGACGTAGTGGTACCAGGCGCCGGCCGGCCGGTGCCCGGAGCGGCCGTGGCCGGGCAGATCGATCGCGATCACGCGGTGCCGCTCGGCCAGCAGCGGCGCCAGCCGGTCGAACGAGCCGGCATTGTCGAGCCAGCCGTGCAGTGCGAGCAGCGGCGGCAGTGCCGGATCGCCCCAGCAGCGCGCCGCGATCGTCAGTTGCGGCAGCTCGAAGACCTGCTCGTCCGGCGCGCTCATGGCGCCGGCGGACCGCCGAGATGGCGGTCGATCAGCGCCGCGACCAGCGCGATCTGGCCTTCCCCGGCATCGAGCGCGGGGATGTACTCGTAGCGCTCGCCGCCGGCGGCCAGGAAATGCTCGCGATTGGTCATCGCCAGCTCCTCGAGCGTTTCGAGGCAGTCGATCGAGAAGCCCGGCGCGACGATCTGCACGCTGCGCACGCCCTCGGACGGCAGCCGTTCGAGCAGCTGGTCGGTATACGGCTTCAGCCACGGCTCGCGCCCGACCCGCGACTGGAAGCAGGTCAGGACCGGCGGCGCGGCCGGTCCGAGCCGCTGCTGCAGCGCCGCGGCGGTCGCGTGGCATTGCTCGGCGTAGGGATCGCCGGCGCGCACGTAGCGCTCCGGGATGCCGTGGAACGACAGCAGCAGCCGCTCGGCCGGGCCGTGCGTGCGCCAATGCGCCTGGATCCGCGCCGCGAGCGCCTCGATGTAGGCCGGCTCGGTCGCGTAGCCGTCGACGAAGTGCAGCTCCGGCACGCGCCGCCGCCGCCGCAGCTGACGGCCGAGCTCGTCGAGCACCGAGGCGGTCGTGGTCGCCGAATACTGCGGGAACAGCGGCAGCACCAGCAGCCGGCGGATGCCGGCGGCGTCCAGCGCGTCGAGCTGGGCGGCCAGGCTCGGCTCGCGGTAGCGCATCGCGTGACGCACGATCAGGTCGGGCCGCTGCTTCTGCACGGCCGCGGCGAGCGCCGCCATGCCGGTCTGCAGCGGCGAGCCGGCCTCGGTCCAGATCCGCCGGTACAGCGCGGCCGAGCGCGCCGGGCGGATCCGCAGGATCACGCCGTGCAGGATCGGCAGCCACAGCCAGCGCGGCTGCTCGACGACGCGCGGGTCGGACAGGAACTCGGCCAGGTAGCGCCGCACCGCGGCCGGCGTCGGCGCGTCGGGCGTGCCGAGGTTGACCAGCAGGACGGCGCTGTCCGGGGCGGCGGGGGCAGGAGCGGGAAGCGGATCGGAGGTCATGCCGGGCGATGGGCTGGGGCGGAGACGGCGCTGCGGATGCGGCCGCGGCGTGCGCGCTCGCAGCGCCCGGGGCCGGGTGGCGGCGGTTTGTCGCGGCTGGAATTGCTGCTAGACTCGGGCGTGCACGCGTCGACGATGCCGGATCCGATCCGGGCGCCGGCGCGGGCGACGACTACCCATAACGATAACATCGACCGCCATGCGCATGCGTGCCTGCTTGACCGCAGCCGTGCTGTCCGTCGCTTCGTCGCCTGCGTTCGCGCAGCTGGCAGCGCCGGCCTACGGTGTGGCGTTTCGCGATTTCTACCAGATCGATCTCAACGCGCGCCGCGCGAGCTTCGTCGGCGAGGCCGGCGCGGTCAACGGGCAGGCCGTCGCGCAGATCCGCGGCCTGACCTACGGGCCCGGCGGCGAGATTCTCGCGGTCGTCGGCAACCAGAAGATCGTCGTGCAGCTCGATCCCGCGTCCGGCACCGCGAGCTATCGCGGCACCCTGTCCGGCATGCCGACCGAGGAAGCGCTCGACCTGTCGATGACCTATGCCTGCGACGGCAATCTGTGGATCGCCTCGGCCAACGGCAGTCTCTGGAAGACGCCGCCGAGCGCGATCCATCCGGTCTACGTCGGCAACACCGGCAAGCCGATCACCGGCCTGGCCGCGCGCGGCGACACGCTGTACGCCGCCGCCGGCCGCGACGACAACAGCCTCTATCGCGTCGACACCACCGACGCGACGGTCGAGCGGGTCGGCGGTTTCGGCACGGTACCCAATTACGTCAACGTCGTGGCGATGAGCTTCGGTGCCGACGGCACGCTGTGGGCGACGCTCAACTACAACCCGCCGGCGCTGGTCGACTGGAGCGATCTGGTCAAGATCGATCCGGCCACCGGTGCATTGAGCGTGCTCGGCTCGCTGGAGGGGCCGTCGCGCCTGCGCGGCATCTCGATGAACGGCTTTCTCGTCGCGCCGACCGACTGCACCGACCGCGGCGGGCCGCCCGAACCGGTGCCCGCGCCGGTGCGATCGCCGTGGGCGCTGGCGCTGATGGCGGCCGGCCTCGCGCTGGTCGCCGCATTCGGCCTGCGCCGTCGCCGTACGTTCTGAGCGAGCCTGCCGTTTCAGCGACGGCTCAGCGAACGCTCAGCTCGACCTGATAGCGTGCGCGGATTCCGCTTTCGTCTGGAGTCCGCAATGTCGACCCTCGTGCGCACCTGTCTGGCCGCGTTGGCCCTGTTCGCTTTCGCCGCGCTGCCGGCCGTCGCCGGCGAGAAGGAGAACGAGCGAGCCGCCAATGCCGTACGCGTGCTGCAGGAGGTCATGCAGGCACCCGACAAGGCGATCCCGCGCGATCTGCTGCACAACGCCTACGCGGTCGCGGTGATCCCGGACGTCATCAAGGCCGGCTTCGTGCTCGGCGGGCGCCGCGGTTCGGGCCTGCTCTCGATCAAGTCCGCCGACGGCACCTGGTCCAATCCCAGCTTCATCAGCATGACCGGCGGCAGCGTCGGCTTCCAGGCCGGCGTGTCCTCGACCGACGTGATCCTGGTGTTCCGCAACCAGCGCGGCGTCGAGTCGATCGTGCACGGCAAGTTCACGCTCGGCGCCGATGCCTCGGCGGCGGCGGGTCCGGTCGGCCGGACCGCGCAGGCCTCGACCGATGCGCAGCTCAAGGCCGAGATCTATTCGTACTCGCGCGCGCGCGGCCTGTTCGCCGGTGTCGCGCTCGACGGTTCGGCGCTGACGATCGACAACAAGGCCAATCAGTCCGTCTACGGCAACGGCGTGACCGCCCGTCGCATCCTCGACGGCGGCGTCAGCAACGTACCGGCCGCCGTCGTGGACTTCCGCGACCGTCTGGAAGAGTACACTGCGCAGTAATCGTGCCCGCAGCGGCCGGACGCCACGTTCCGGATCGCCTCGCCGCGGTGCGCGCCACCACGAGATCGAGGTGTTTCCATGGGTAGTTTCAGCATCTGGCACTGGCTGATCGTTCTGGTCGTCGTCGCGTTGATCTTCGGCACCAAGCGCCTGCGCAACATCGGCGAGGACGTCGGCAGCGCGATCAAGGGTTTCCGCAAGGGCATGCAGGACGGTGACGAGCCGCAGGGCCAGCTCAAGGCCGACCCGCCGCCGGCGGCCGCCAAGACCGCCAGCGAGCAGCGCGACCGCGTCGAGTAAGGCATCGGCATGTTCGACGTCGGCTTCGGCAAGCTCGCGCTGATCGCGATCGTCGCGCTGCTGGTGCTCGGACCGGAGCGGCTGCCGCGCGTCGCGCGCACCGCCGGCGCCCTGGTGCGCCGCGCGCGCAACAGCTGGCTCAGCGTGCGTGGCGAGATCGAGCGCGAGCTGGCCGCCGAGGACATGAAGCGTCAGGTCGAGGAGGCGATGCGCGCCGGCGACGTCCGCGCCGAGGTCGACGCGGCCGCGCAGACGATCCGCCGCAGCGTCGATCCGGCCGCACCCGTCCCGGCCGCACCGCCCGCCGCGCCGACGTCCTCCGCCGTCATCGCGCAGGCGCCGTCGCCGGCCGTCGACGAAACCCGCTGACGCCGGTCCGGCGGCGGCTTCCTTCCCCTCTCTTCTCGCTCTCCCATGCAAGCCGATCCGGGCCCCGAAGAGGAACAGTCGTTTCTCACGCATCTGGTCGAACTGCGTTCGCGCCTGCTCAAGGCCGTCGCCGCGGTGCTGCTCGTGCTGGTCGCGCTGCTGCCGTTCTCCAAGCGCGTCTACGCGCTGCTGGCGCAGCCGCTGGTCGAGCATCTGCCGGTCGGCGGCAGCATGATCGCGACCGAGGTGGCCTCGCCGTTCCTGGTGCCGCTCAAGCTGTGCTTCTTCGTCGCGCTGTTCCTGGCGATGCCGGTCGTGCTCTATCAGCTGTGGGCGTTCGTCTCGCCGGGCCTGTACCGCCACGAGAAGCGCCTGGCGATGCCGCTGCTGGCCTCGGCGGTCGTGCTGTTCTACATCGGCTGCGCGTTCGCGTACTTCCTCGTGCTGCCTGCGGTCTTCACGTTCACGACCGGCATCGCGCCCGAGGGCGTCGCGGTCATGCCCGACATCAGTCGCTTCCTCGACTTCGCGCTGATGCTGTTCCTCGCGTTCGGCCTGTGCTTCGAAGTGCCGGTCGCCCTGATCATCCTGGTCGCGATCGGCGTGGTCACGCCGGCCCAGCTCGCGGCGAACCGCTCCTACGCGATCGTCGGCGCCTTCGTCGTGTCGGCGATCGTCACGCCGCCGGACGTGCTGTCGATGCTGATGCTGGCGATCCCGATGTGCCTGCTGTACGAGCTCGGCATCCTCGTCGCGCGTGCGATCGTGCGCCGAGCCGCCGAAGCCGACGCCGTCGAGTGACGGCCGGCCGCAGGCGCGGCGCGTTTCGTTCGGCATGTCCCGTCGAGAACACGACCCGCCCGAAGCGGGCCGCCGAGGCGTGGCCGGGCCGGCGGCGCGCGGAAGGCACCCCGTTGCCGGTCTTCTGGCACTAGCACGGATGGTCTTCGCCGGCGCGGCGATGTGTCTTGCATGCGTGGACAGTTACAAAACGTAACAAGTTGATCGGCTCCGATCGCCTGTACGTACAGGGTCCGCCGATATACTGCCGCGCAGCAATGGATCTGCTCGGCTCGCCGGGCTTCCCGTAGGACGGCAGCCGTGGACGCAGGACACGGGCCCGCCTACCGGCAGCCCGTTGCATTTTCAGCGACGGTGGATCCCCATGAAGAATTCGAACCTCCCTCCGGAAGACGCCCGCGACGCCTCGCTGCGGGTCTCCAAGCGCATGCGCGACAGCCTCAAGGCCGCGGCCGCCGTCATGGGCCGGCCGCTGTACGAGGTCACCAACGAGGCGATCAACCACTACCTCGGCAATCTCAAGCTCGGCGATCCGCTGGTCGCGATCCGCCGCAGCGGCACGGCACGCACGCGCAACGCCACGCGCTGATCCCGGCCGCGCGCCCTCCGCCCGCGGCGGCGCAGCGGCTCGTCCGGCGTCCTGGACGATCGGCCCGCAACGTCCAGTCCTCCCCTTACCCTCCAAAACCGTCGTGCCGCGCTTGTCGCAGGCGAGCGCGCGCCGTGTGCGGACGCGCGCCGATCAGTCGATCGGCGGCAATACGGTGCTGACTTCGGCGATCGTCGTGATGCCGCGCGCGATCTGTGCGGCCGCCGACAGCCGCAGCGGCCGCATGCCGGTCGCCAGCGCCGCCGAGGTCAGCTTGGTCAGGTCCATCTGCGGCTCGATCAGCGCGCGCAGCTTCGGCGTCACGCGCAGCATCTCGTAGAGGCCGGTGCGGCCGAGAAAGCCGGTCTTGCGGCACTCCAGGCAGCCCTTCGGCGCGAACACGCGCTCGGGCGGCGAGATCTTCCAGCCGTGCGTCAGCGCGGCCCAGGCGGTCTCGTCGACCGCCTGCTCGGCCTTGCAGTGCGGGCACAGCGTGCGCACCAGGCGCTGCGCGACCACGCCGGTCAGCGTCGACTGGATCAGATAGTTCGGCACGCCGAGGTCGAGCAGGCGCGTCATCGCGCTCGGCGCGTCGTTGGTGTGCAGCGTGGAGAGCACCAGATGGCCGGTCAGCGAGGCCTGCACGGCCATCTGCGCGGTTTCCAGGTCGCGGATCTCGCCGACCATGATGATGTCCGGGTCCTGGCGCAGCAGCGTGCGCACGCCGGCGGCGAAGTCCAGGTCGATCGCCGGCTGCACCTGCATCTGGTTGAACTCCGGCGAGACCATCTCGATCGGGTCCTCGACGGTGCAGACGTTGAGGTCCGGCGTCGCCAGATGCTTGAGCGTGGAGTACAGCGTCGTGGTCTTGCCCGATCCGGTCGGGCCGGTCACCAGCACGATGCCGTGCGGGCGCTCGACCATCTCGCGCCAGAGCTTCTCCTCGTCCGGGGCGAAGCCGAGCTGGCGGAACTCCTTGACGACGATGTCCGGGTCGAAGATGCGCATCACGATCTTCTCGCCGAACGCGGTCGGCATGCTCGAGATGCGCAGCTCCACCTCGCGGCCGCCCTGCGATCGCGTCTTGATGCGACCGTCCTGCGGGCGCCGCTTCTCGGCCACGTCCATGCGCGCGAGGATCTTCACGCGTGCGGTGACCGCGGTCATGACCGGCGTCGGCAGCTCGAACACCTTGTGCATGACGCCGTCGATGCGGAAGCGGATCGGGCTGGTGTCGCGGCGCGGCTCGAGGTGGATGTCCGAGGCGCGCTGCTCGAATGCGTACTGCAGCAGCCAGTCGACGATGTGCACGACGTGGCGATCGTCGACGCCGACCTCGCCGGTCTTGCCGAGCTCGACCAGCTGCTCGAAGTTCAGGATCGCGCGGCCGTCGTGCACGTCGGACTTGGCGTCGCGCGCGCGCTGGATCGAGCGCTGCACGCTCCACCACTCGGCCAGGTAGCGGTTGACGTCGATCGGGCTGGAGACCACGCGCTGCACGTCCTTGCGCAGGACGTGGGCCAGATCGGCGTGCCAGCGTTCATCGAACGGCTCGGGCGTGGCGATCACGACCTGCGACTCGGTCACCGCCACCGGCAGGATCCGGTAGCGCTGCGCATAGGCGTGGCTGATCACCTGGGTCGCGGCGGCAACGTCGATCTTGGTCGGGTCGATCTTCAGATACGGCAGCTGTGCGCGCCGCGCCAGCCACTGCGTCAGCACCTCGACACTGAGCGGCTTCTCCGGCTCGCGCACGTCGGCCAGCTTGAGATTGGCGATCAGCACCAGCGGATGCAGCTCGGTCAGGCCGCGCGCGGTGCGCACGTCGGCGCGTACGCGCTTGGCATCGGCCTCGGTGATGACGCCGTCGGCGAGCAGGGCGGCCAGCACATCGTCGAGCTCCAGCCGGCCGCGTGCCCCGAGCAGGCCGTCCTTGCCGCGTTCCGACGGGTTGCGCTGCGCCTGCGTCGCCATGCCTCGACCTCGGAAAACCCATGTCCGCGGCTATACTAGCGCGCTTTTTCTTCGCAACTGTGAGCCAGTGCATGGCCGGCCCGACCTTTCAGGACGTGATCCAGACCCTCAACCGCTACTGGGCGGAGCAGGGGTGCGTATTGATCCAGCCGCTCGACACCGAGGTCGGCGCCGGTACCTTCCATCCGGCCACCTTCCTGCGCGCGCTCGGGCCCGAGCCCTGGGCCGCGGCCTACGTGCAGCCTTCGCGCCGGCCGACCGACGGCCGCTACGGCGACAACCCGAACCGGCTGCAGCACTACTACCAGTACCAGGTCGTGATGAAGCCGAACCCGGACGACATCCTTGACCGCTACATCGGCTCGCTCAAGGCGCTCGGCGTCGATCCGCTGGTGCACGATCTGCGCTTCGTCGAGGACAACTGGGAGTCGCCGACGCTCGGCGCCTGGGGCCTGGGCTGGGAGGTCTGGCTCAACGGCATGGAAGTCACGCAGTTCACGTACTTCCAGCAGGCCGGCGGCCTGGAGTGCCGCCCGGTCACCGGCGAGATCACCTACGGGTTGGAGCGCCTGGCGATGTACCTGCAGAACGTCGACAACGTCTACGACCTGGTCTGGACCCAGGCGCCGCACGGCACGGTCACCTACGGCGACGTGTTCCACCAGAACGAGGTCGAGCAGAGCACCTACAACTTCGAGCATGCCAACGTGCCCAAGCTGTTCGCGTGGTTTGACACCTGCGAGGCCGAAGCCGCGCGCCTGGTCGAGGCCGGCCTGCCGCTGCCGGCCTACGAGCAGGTCATGAAGGCCAGTCACACGTTCAACCTGCTCGACGCGCGCCGCGCGATCAGCGTGACCGAGCGCCAGCGCTACATCCTGCGCGTGCGCACGATCGCCCGCGCGGTCGCCGAGGCCTATTACGCGCAACGCGAGAAGCTCGGCTTCCCGGGCCTCAAGACCGCCAAGGAGGCCGCGTGATGACCGGCACCGCTGCGCTGCTGATCGAGCTGGGCACCGAAGAGCTGCCGCCGAAGGCGCTCGACGATCTGGCCGTGGCATTCTTGAATGCGATCAGCGAAGGGCTGATCAAGCGGCAGATCGATGCGAAGACACACGCGACGTCCGATGGCACGCCGAACCCGGCGGCCTACCGGTCGCCGCGAAGAATCGCCGCCTACATCCCTGCGGTGGCGCGGATGCAGCCGACGACGACGTCCGAAGTCCTCGGCCCGTATCTCAACATCGGTCTCGACGCCAACGGCGCGCCGACGCCGGCGCTCGTCGGCTTCGCCGCGAAGAACGGCGTCGCCGTCGACGAGCTGCAGCGCGTCAGCGACGCCAAGGGCGAGCGCTTCGTCGTGCGCCGCGAACGGCCCGGCCGGCCCACCGCCGAGCTGGTGCAGGAAATCCTCGACGAGGCGCTCAAGGCGCTGCCGATCCCCAAGCCGATGCGCTGGGGCGCGCATGCGTACGGTTTCGTGCGTCCGGCGCACTGGCTGGTCGTCCTGCACGGCAGCGACGTCGTCGATGCCTCGGTGCTCGGCCTGCGCTCGGGCCGGCAGTCGCGTGGGCACCGCTTCCACCATCCGCAGCCGGTGCACGTCGCCGATGCCGATTCGTGGCTCGACGCGCTGCGCGCGGCCAAGGTGCTGGCCGATCCGGCCGAGCGCCGCGCACGGATCCGCGAGGAGGTCGCGCGCGCCGGCCGCGACACCGGCGGCGAGCCGCGCCTGTCCGACGGCCTGCTCGACGAGATCGCCAATCTCACCGAGTGGCCGGTCGCGATCGGCTGCACGTTCGAGCGCGCGTTCCTCGACGTGCCGGCCGAGGCGCTGGTCACGACGATGGAGACCAATCAAAAGTTCGTGCCGGTGTTCGGCGCCGGCGCGCGGCTGACCGAGCATTTCATCGGCATCGCCAACATCGAGTCGAAGGACCCGGCCGAGATCCGCAAGGGCTACGAGCGCGTGATCCGGCCGCGCTTCGCCGATGCCAAGTTCTTCTTCGACGAGGACCGCAAGCAACCGCTGGAAGCCTATCAGGCCTCGCTGAAGACGGTGACCTATCAGCAGCAGCTCGGCAGCGTCTGGGACAAGGTCGTGCGCGTGGCCGAGCTGGCGCGCGTGATCGCCAACCGCTGCGGCGTCGATGCCGGCCTCGCCACGCGCGCGCGCGGCGCTCGCCAAGTGCGATCTGATGACGCGCATGGTCGGCGAGTTTCCGGAGCTGCAGGGCGTCATGGGCCGCTACTACGCGACCGCCGCCGGCGAGGACGCGGCGGTCGCCGCCGCGCTCGACGAGGTCTACGCGCCGCGCTACGCCGGCGACGCGATCGCGGCCGGTCCGGTCGGCCGCGTGCTGGCGATCGCCGAGCGGATCGACACGCTGGCCGGCATCTTCGCGGTCGGCCTCAAGCCCAGCGGCAACAAGGATCCGTTCGCGCTGCGGCGCGCCGCGCTCGGTCTGGCGCGTACGCTGATCGAGGGCGGCCTGGACCTCGATCTCAAGGCCCAGATCGCCGAGGCGCTCGCGCAACTGCCGGAAACCGCATTCGCGGGCAAGGACGGCAAGAGCGCCGTCGACGCGGGCACGCGGCGTGATGCGCTGGCAACGGAGCTCTACGATTTCGTGCTCGACCGCCTGCGCGGCTACTACGCCGATCAGGGCATCGGCGCCGAGGCGTTCGAAGCGGTGCGCGTGCTGGCGCCGGCCTCGCTGCTCGACTTCGACCGCCGTCTGCGCGCGGTCGTCGCATTCGCCGGACTGCCCGAGGCCGAGGCACTGGCCGCGCCAACAAGCGTATCGGCAACATCCTGCGCCAGGCCGGTGGCGAGGCGAACGGCGACATCGAGCGCGCGCTGCTCGCCGGCGATGCCGAGATCGGCCTGGTCGACGCACTGGCCGGTGCCGAGCGCGATGCCGCGCCGCTGATCGGCGAGCGCGACTACGTCGGTCTGCTGCGCCGGCTGGCCGCATTGCGCGGTGCGGTCGACCGCTACTTCGATGAGGTCATGGTGATGGCCGAGGATCCGGCCGTGCGCCGCAACCGCCTGGCCGTGCTCGGCCGCCTGCGCGCGCTGTTCCTGCGCGTGGCCGACGTCGCGCTGCTGCAGCGCGGCTGATCCAACCGGCCGATGCCTCGGCCGGAGGCAACCGTCACGCCGTGGCTGCGGCGTGCCGGCTGCGCCCGCGGTATGTCGATCAGGCGAGCCCGGGCCCGGTGGCGCCGCTGCGTCCGAGACCACCGGTCCGCAGCGGCGCGCAGGCTCAATCGAATCCGTTCTGGAAGATCGCCTCGGTGCGGCCGGTGCCCGACAGCGGCAGCTCGGCGCCGACGCCCTGGTCGGTCATGACCATCAGCGTTTCGTTCTGCGGGCCCGGCCCGATCGGCGCGAAGCGCACCTCGACCGTGCAGCTTTCGCCGGGGCCGAGCATCGGCATGCACAGCATGCCGTCGGCCTGGAACCACGGCAGCACCATGAAGTTGGAGATCGGCGCAAAACCGCTGCCGGTGTTGCGCAGCGTCACCGTGCGCGTCGCCGTGGTGCCGGTGGCGACGGCGCCGAAGTCCAGGCTCGCCGGCTCGAACACCAAAGCGGCCGGCTGACCGTTGCCCGAGCCGGTGCCCGAAACCGGAATCTGCGCGATCGCACCCTGCGCGGTCGTCAGCGTGATCGTCGCGCTGGCGGGGCCCTGCGCGCCCGGCGTGAATTCCAGATCCACCACGCAGACCTGGCCGGCCTGCAGCCACGGACATTCGGTCTCGGACGAGACGCGGAACGCCGGGTCGGACGAGGAGAAATCCAGATCGGTCAGCAGGCTCGCGCCGACGTTGCGCAACTGCACCATGCGGCGGCCGATGCCACCGACCGGCGTCTGGCCGAAGTCGACGCTGCTCTCGACGAATCGAACGGCCGGCTCGCGCAGCACGCCGCGGCCTGACAGGCCGATGTCGACCTCGATGACCGGACTCGGACTGGAGATGTGCAGTCTCGTCGAGACCGGTGTCACCGCGATCGGCGCATAGCGCACCGTGATCGGGCAGCTCGCGCCGGCGGCGATGAAGTCGCAGGCGGTCGCGTCGACCAGGAAGCCCGGCGCGTCCGTGTAGACCATCACGAACATCGCCGAGGCGCCGCCGGTATTGGTCACCGTGAACGTGCGCGGTGCGCTGGTCGTGCCGATGTCGACGGCGCCGAAGTCGAGCGCGTCCTCCGATACGGTCGCGCCCTGCGGCGGCGGCACCGCCGTGCCGAGCACATTCAGATGCGCGGTCGCGCCTTCGAGGGTGCTGACGCCCCAGCGGTCGGCGAGCGCTCCGGCCGTGCCGGGCGCATAGCTCAGGACGATCGGGCAGCCCGCACCCGGTGCCAGCGTCACGTCGCAGGCGCTGGTGTCGGCACTGACGCCGGAGGGCGGCGCGGTGAACGCCAGACCGGTCGCGGCACGCGCGCCGGCATTCTCGAGCGTCACCGTACGCGTCGCGAGGCTGCCGGTGCGGACCATCTGGAAGTCGACGTCGGCCGGCGAGAAGCGCAGCCGGTCCGGCACCGGATCGCGCAGCGCGACCTTGATGACCTGGCCCGGCACGTCGACCGTACCGGCATACGCATAGTCGCCGCTGCGATCGAGCGCGAGACTCAGCAGCGGGCTGTCGTCACCGTCCAGCACCAGCGAGTCGGCGACCGCGAACGTCGTCAGGTTTACCTTGAGCAGGCGCGCCGGCTTGGTCGCGGTGCCGAAATAGGCAAAGGTGCCGGCCGCGTCGATCGCGGCCGCGCCCAGACCGATCGAGTCGATGCCCATGTGCAGCACCGGGCCCGGCTGGAACGTCGCCAGATCCACCTTGGCCACGTACGGCGCGAAGTTTGGGTTGGAATACGTGCCGAAGTACGCGGCCGAGCCGTCCGGCGCCATCACCGCCGAGCGGAAGCCGACGACGTGGGGCGGGAACGTGATCATGCCGGCCCACTGGAACGTCGCCAGATCGATCCGCGCGACGTTGGCCGGCGCGGTCAGCGTGCCGAGGTAGAGGTAGCGGCCGGAAGGATCGATCGTCGCCGACTGCAGGAAATTCAGGCCCGTCTGCAGATGGCCGACGACCTGCAGCGTCACCAGATCGATCTTGTCGACGCCGCCCTCGTCGGAACTCGTATAGCCGTAGCGTCCCTGCGCATCGATCACGAAGGTCTGCGGGTACTCGCCGATCTGGCCGGTGCCGGTCAGCTGCATCGTCGCGAGGTCGACCCTGGCGATCCGCGGGCCGGCGAGGCTCGAATAGACCACGTACAGATGCTGACCGGACGGCGCGAGAACGCCGATCGCGCCGTCGGCCGAGTCCACGTCGGTGGCGTAGCTGATTTCGGCGACCGGCTCCAGCGTCGCCAGGTCGACCTTGATCAGCGGTGCGGGTCGCGTCGGCGTCGCGCTCGTGACGACATAGGCCCAGCGGCCGTCGCCGCTGAGCAGCACGCGCCGCGCATGCGGAATGCCGGCGCCGACGTGGATGGCGTCGACGCGTTCCAGCGCGTGCGCGTCGCCACTGCCGAGCAGCGGCGTCAGCAACGTCAGCGCCAGCAACAGGAGGCCGCCGCGCCAGACGCGCTGCGCCGCGCCTGCGGTCAGCCTTCGAATGAGTATCGTGTGCATGAGGTCTCCCGGGGAGCGACGATGAGGCATTCCGTGACAGGACGGAATGCGGACGTGACCGGCGGCCGACAGGTCGCGCCGATCGAGTGTGGAAGTACCGCCGCCGCGCCGACAAGCGGCCGCGGCGCCGTGTTGGCGCCACGGCGCCGATGCGCCATGCGGGCAGCGTGCGCTGCGTTCATGCGCCGGGCGTGCCGCCGGCGCGCTGTGCGGCGAGCCAGCCGGCCTGGAACCGCGTCCGCGCGCCGAGCCGCTTCATCAGAGCGCCGATTCGCCGGTCCAGCGTGCGCGGCGACAGACCGAGCGCGGCCGCGGTGGTCTTGTCGTTGGAACCGGCCGCCAGCCGCGTCAGCAGCTGCTGCTCGGTATCGAGCGCGCTGCGCGGATCGGCGCCGGTCGCGGTCAGGTCCGCGACCGACAGCGGCGCGGCCTGTCGCCAGAGCAGGTCGAAGTAGTCGCGCAGCGCCTCGAGCAGCGAAGACGTGCGCAGCAGCAGCACCGGTCCGCCGAGCGCCTCCAGCCGCATCGGGATCAGCGCCGCGCTGCCGTCGACGATCAGCAGCTTCAGCGACAGGCCCGAGCCTACGCGCACCTCGGCACCGGCCTCGACGCAGGCGCGCACGCGCTCGAGTACGCCGGGCGCATCGAACGCCTCCGCATCGATCAGCGTGCGATAGGCGACGCCGCGCGCAAGGCCCTCGATCTCGGCCGGATCGACCGTATGCGGCGGACCGGTGACGTACGGCGGCTTGTCCAGGCACAGGCATTCGGCCTGCGCGCCGCGCTGCATCTCGGCGATCGTGCGGCGGACGCGGTCCTCGTCGTCGAGTACCTCGATCGCGTCGTCGCCGGGCGCGACGCGGAACGTCGCCGGGCGGAACTCCTCGATCAGCGCGGCGGCCGCGGCGCCGGCGCGCGCCAGTGCATCGGTCTGGCGGCGGATCAGCGCTTCGAGCACGAGGTCGGGCGGCACCGCGCGGTAGCGCCGCGGCCGCTGCCGCGAGATCGTGATCAGGCCCTTGGCCGAAAGCTCTTCGAGCAGGCCGCGCACGCGCGCCGCCGGCACGGCCAGGCGCGCGGCCAGTTCCGGCGCCGAGGCGCCGGTGCTGCGCAGCAGGAGCCGATAGGCCTGCTCGGCGGCTGCGCCGAGGCCGAGCACCTCGAGCGCCGGAGACGGCGGCCGATTCTCGGCGGCGATCGATTCGGACATCGTGTGGCGCTCCCGTCATGGCGCGGTTGCGCCACCGGACGTTCTTATCCGCTGCTCGAGTGCCGTGCATTCGCCACGGCTAACACGCGGCTAACAGGCCGGTGAGAAAACGCCCGACACGGCGGAAGGACGACGTACCGCGGCGCTATCCTTTTTGCAAGCGTTTGATTTGCATGAGATCGTCGCGATCACGCCGAAGCCACGCGATGGCGCCGTCGATCGCGCACGCGCGACAGGTCGATCGAACGCACGGGGGGCGCCGTGGAGCCGAGCCCCTGCGGCCGGCGAACCGACGCCGGCCGCGGCGCATCGTTCGGGGCGTGTCCCGGTCGGCTCAGCGCGGTCCCGGGAATTCGCGCAGCGCCGGATCGATGGTGCGCTCGGCGGCCAGTGCGTCGGCGCGGTCGAGCGCGGCCTGCCAGGCGGCGTGTTGGCGCGTGGCGAGGTAGAGCCGCACCTCGAGCACGGCGGCGTCGTAGTTGCGGTAGGTGACGTCGCCGAGCAGGCCGACGATCTCGGCGGCGCGGTCGGTGTCGCCGTGTTCGATCAGCCACGGCACGTAGCACTCGGCGATGCGCAGGCGGTCCCACGGCACCAGGTCCGGCGTCGCCTGCGCAGCCTCGAACGCCGCGCGTGCAGCCTCGGCATCGCCGCGCGCGATCGCGACGAGGGCATCGGCGACGTGCCCGTAGGCGGCGACCGCCCGGCTCGGCGCGGCCTGGACGAACGCGCCGAGCGCCGCGGCGGTGCGCTGCGCGGCCGCGACGTCGTGGCCGGCCTGCAGACGCACCAGCAGCAGATGGGTCAGCGCGACGTGGCGCGGATCCTCGTCGGGGTCGAACAGGTGCTCGATCGCCAGCGCGGCCTCACGCTCGGCACGACCGTTCTCGCCGGACGCGGCGCGGCACGCGCGGCCAGTGCATGCGCGAAATAAATGTTGAGGCGATCGTCCTCGTCGAGGATCTGCCGGTACGGCTGCGTGATCAGGGCGACCGCATCTGCGATGCGCCCGTTGTCGAGCAGCACGTCGGCGCGTGCCAGCTTCATCGACGCGCGCATGCCGGGGTGTTCGATGCGCGCGTCGAGCTCGCGCATGCGCGGCTCCTGCGTCAGCGCGGCCTGCGGCTCGGCCATCAGGGTCCAGGCGGCCGCCAGATGGCTGCGGATCACACCTTCGTGCCAGGCCTCGTGGAACGCCTGCAGACGGTCGGCGGCGCGCGACAGCACCGGCACGCTCTCGGCCAGGCGCCCGGCGCGGCGCAGCACGACGCCGACCTGGGCGTCGGTGCGCGTCACGCCGAGCCAGTCGCCGCTGGCGGCGAGCAGCACGCGGGCGCGTGCGTACTCGGCCAGGCTCTGCTCGTAGCGGCCTTCGGAGCTCGCGAGCACGCCGAGCTCGCGCCAGGCGCGGCCGAGTTCGTTGGTGCCGTAGGCGCGTCCCTGCAGCAGATCGATGGTCTGCCGCGCATGGCGCTCGACCTCGGCGAACTCGCGGCGCTGGTAATGCACCTGGGTCAGCGCGTTCAGCACGCGCGCGCGCATCACGACCTCATCGGGACCGTGCAACTGCGCGATCAGCGCTTCGAAGCGGCCCTGCGCCGCATCGAAGCGGCCGGTCGTGTATTCCATGCGACCGAGTTCGTAGGCGAGCTCGACCGAGTCGGGATGGCGCCGCTGCGCCTCGTCGAGCAGGACGCGCGCCGCCTCGGGCTTGCCGTCCAGATACGCGGCCTGCGCCTGCTTGAGCACGACCGCCAGCACCGGATCGGATGGGCCGCTCGGCACGAACGTCGCCGCACCGGCGCCGGCCAGCAGGCGGTCGGCCGCGTCGCGCGCCGCGTCGAGCACCTGGTCGTGCTCGGCCGATACGCCGAGCCGGATCGGCGTGTCGCCGTGGACGATCGTCAGCTCGACGCGCCAGCGCGCGCCGACCGCCTCGACGCGCGGCTGCACGATCCAGTTCGCGCCGGCCGTCTCGGCCAGGTCGGCCCATGCGGCCGCATCCAGATGCGCGACGTCGCGGCCGCGGGTCAGGGCCACGCTGTTGTCGCTGGGAATCGTCGTCCGGCCCGAGCCGTCGAGCCGTTCGGCGACCAGCGCCATCACGCCGAGCCGCAGCCAGGCCTGCCCATCGGCGGGCTCGACGATCGCCGGCAGTACCAGCGCCGGACGTTGCGCGAGCGGCACCGAGGCCGGTGTGGTGCCGGCTGCCGGCACGATCGCATCGGTATCGGTCCGGCGCCAGATCAGCATCGCCACCGCCACGATCGCGACCGCGCCGATCGCGGCCGCGAATACGCCGGACGAGGACCGGCGCGGGCGTGCCGGGGCTTGCATGGCCGCGCTCGGATCCGCGGGGGCGGCGGCATCTGGACGGCTACGGACGACGCACGCTCCGCCGGCTCCGGATCGGCGATGCGCGTCTCCGCGACCCAGTGGTAGCCGAATCCCGGAATCGTGCGGATCACGCGCTGCTCGTCGCCGTCGTCGTCGAGCAGCTTGCGCGTGCGCGCGAGCAGCTGAGCCAGCACGTTGTCGCCGACTTCGGTCTGGTTCCAGACCGCGGCGATCAGCTCGTCGCGACCCACCGCCCGCGCGCGCTGCTCGATCAGGTGCAGCACGCAGTCGAAGACGCGGGCCGGCAGCACGCTGACGCTGCCGTCGGGACGCCACAGCTGGCGCGTCGCCGCCGACAATCGGAATCCGTCGAATTCGTAGATGCGCCCGGCCATGCCCGCTCGTTCACCGGTCGGCCGCGACGGCGCCGTCCATCGGCACGCGAGCAGACCCGACGGCGCGACGGGCCGCCGGTTCCAAGCCTAAGCGAAGACGCAGATGCCGCCTAGCAGATCTGCAATCGGCCCGAGCGGCGGCGCCGAACGCCCCGACGATCGGGCTTTGCCGACGAGAGAGGCGCCCGGCAGGAGCGCGGGCGCTCGTCGCGATGTCACCGATGACGGCCGGCACACGCGCGATCGGGCGGATCGTCCGTGCCGGCAGCGTCATGCCGCCGCGCAGCGCACCGCCGGCGCGGTCAGTCGCGCTGGGCTTCGGCGAGCAGCTCGCCGATCTCCTCGAGCATTGCGCGGTCCGCACCGCTGCGCTCGAGCGCGTCGCGGCTGGCCTGCAGCAGCGCCACACCCTCGGCGCGGCGGCCGAGCCGTGCCAGCACCACGCCGCGCGTCGCATCGAGCCGTTCGCGCCAGCCGGCGCTGCCGCCGCCGGCCTGCAACGCATCCGGCGACAGTCCGTCGAGCTGTTCCAGCGCAGCGGCATGGTCGCCGCTCTGGGTCAGGGCCTGGGCGAGGAAGAAGCGGAAGTTCTGCGATGCGCCGTGCGCGGCGCCGTAGCGCTCGCGCAGCCTGCGCTCGGCATCGCGGACATGGGCCAGACCCTGTGCGGTCTGGCCGCAGTAGTACTCCTTGTAGCCGAGATTGCCGACCTCGATCAGCAGCGTCGGACTGTCGTCCGGCCCGGTCCGCCGCATCCGCTCGACGACTTCGCGCGCCGCTTGAAGTGCCGGCGCACACTGCTCGAGCTCGGCGTGGATGCTGGCGACCGTGCTCAGCGCGACCAGGGTCGTGCGATGGTCCGGTCCCAGCGTCGCTTCGTAGGCGGCCAGGCCATCGCGTGCCTCGCTCAGTGCCTCGGCATGCCGGCCCTGCTGGCGCAGGATCCGCGACAGCAGCAGATGATCGGCGGCGGCGTGGACGCGGCCGTTCCGCGACGCGCCCAGCAGCGGATCCTGGCGCAGCGCGCGCACGCGCCGCTCGGCGTCGGCGGCGCGGCCGAGCCGCAGCTCGGCATCGGCGAGGCTGGTGCGGATGTGCCGCCCCAGCGGCGCGTCCTGCGGAGTCACCGCGCGCTGCAGCCGATCGGCCGTGGCGAAGGCCGCATGCATCGGTTCGGCCTGCAGCCGGTACAGATGGTAGGCGCCGCGCGCGAGCGCGGCCTGCAGCGCGGTCTCGCCGCCGGCATCGAGCAGGGCGCCGGCGTCGCGATCGGCGCCGTCGAGTGCGGCCGCGGCGTCCTCGGACCGGCCGAGCACGGCCAGCAGCGGCACCTGCGCGTAGCGCGCGCGCAGGCTCGCCGGATCGGCGCGGCCGCGCTGCGATACATAGAGCGCCTCGGCGCGCAGCAGATGATCGAGCGCGGACTGATGACGTGCCAGGCCGCGATAGGTGCGCGCCAGTGCCTCGTGCACGCCGGCCTCGGTCAGTGGCGCATCGGCGAAGCGATCGGCGAGACCGGCCGATGCGCGGTCGATCAGGTCGGCGATGCTGGTCTCGGCGGGCACGTCGGCCAGCTCCGGATTGGCGCCGCCGAGCACATCGTCGTTGAGAAAGGCCTGGATCGCGGCCGACCGCGCGCTCTCGCGCTCGGCATCGAACCGCGCGCGGTCGGCTGCGCGGTACTGCCACGCGCTGAGCGCGAAGCCGAGCGCCAGCACGGCCAGCGCGATGCCGATCCACGGCCGCCGCGCGCGCGCGCGATCGAGGGCGGCGACGGCATCGCGCGCCCGTGCCTCGGCCGCCTCGACGCGTTGTCGCTCGGCGCGCCGCGCGTCGAGACGGCGCAGCCGGTCGATCAGTTCGCTGACGCTGCCGAGCCGGCGCTCCGGCACGCCGTCGGTCGCCAGCGCGATGTCCTCGACCAGCAGCGGATCGCCGACGTCGCGTTCCCAGCCCGGCGCCAGCGGCCGGCGCAGATCGCCGACGACGAGCTGATACAGCACGATGCCGAGCGCGTAGAGGTCGCTCTGCACGGTCGGCGTGCGGCCGTCGAACAATTCCGGCGCGAGGTAGACGAGCGTGCCCGAGCGCGCGTCGGCGGCGAGGTCGTGCGCCGACAGCGTCAGGCCGAGCGCGGTGATGCCGAGCGCGGCCAGACGGTCCGGATCGAGCAGGCGTCCGCTGCCGAAGTCGGTCAGGCGCACCTGCCAGCCGCCGCTGCCGTCGGCCTCGACCAGTACGTTGGCCGGCTTGAGATCCTTGTGCAGCACGCCGACGCCGTGCGCGGCGGCGACGGCCTGGGCGATGCACACGAAGAACGCGACGCGCTCGGCCGTCGACCAGTGGCTCGGCACCGATTCCTCGGCGGCCCAGTCGATCAGGTTGCGTCCGGCGTATGCGGATTCGAGGAAGAACGGTTCCGCGTGGAAGTGCCAGTCGATCACGCGGACCAGGTCGTCGCGCTCGCCGAGGCCCTGGCGCAGCACGCGCGACAGCGTCGCCTCGCGCTTGAGCGCGGCCAGCCGCTCGCCGTCGAGCGCGAACTTGTAGACGCGCCGCTCGCCGGTCTTGCCGTGGCGCGCCAGCCAGATCTCGTTGCCGGCGGTGCGGCCGAGCTGCCGTTCCAGCCGGAAATGCTCGCGCGAGGGCACGCGCTGGCCGGCCGCCAGTGCCAGTTCGCTGGCGAGCCGGCGGCCGGCGGCGATGCGCTCGACCGGGCCGGTCAGGCGATAGCCGACGCGCGGCACGGTGCGGATCTGGACGCCGGCGGTCTCGCCGATCGCGCGGCGCAGCTTGCCGACCGCGGTCGCCAGGACGTGATCGACCGTGACGCGGCCGGCCCAGACCGCGTCGAACAGCTCGTGCTTGGTGACGACCTCGCCGGCATGACGCAGCAGCAGCGCCAGCACCTGCAGCGGCTTGTGCTCGATCGCCGCAGCCGCGCCGGCGACGTGCAGCGTCAGGCGGCTCTCGTCGAACTCGCAGCTGCCGAAGCGCCATCGGTACAGCGGCGCGTCGGGTGTCGCGACAGCGTCGGCCATGCGTCGGCCCGTGCCCCGTCGATCGGTCGAAGACCGCCGATCTTAGCGCGTAGCCATGCCTTGAAGGTTTCTTGAAGACCGCGTGAGGACGCCACGGGCGGTCTGGCCGAGCATCCGGGGCTGGCGGGGCTCGCGTGATCCGGGGGCCGCACTCGCCATCTTTTTCTCGCATCTGGAGCAGCACACATGGGCCTTTCGGGCATTGCCGGCGTCTTCGTGCGCATCGGTCTTCTCTTTCTCGTCCTGATGCAGCCGGGCTGGACCGCGGCCGCGACGCTGTCGGCCGGCGGCGATCACAGCTGCGCGATCGATGCCGGTGACGGCGCGCTGCGTTGCTGGGGCCGTGGCCAGCTCGGCCAGCTCGGCAACGGACTGACGGTCCACCATGCCGCGCCGAGCCGCGTGGCCGGCGGGGAGACGCTGCACGCGGTCGCCTCCGGCGGCAGCCACAGCTGCGGTCTGACCCCGTCCGGCGGCGTGCGCTGCTGGGGCGACAATGCCTCGGGCCAGCTCGGCGACGGCAGCACGCTGTTCCGGCCGGCGCCGACGCCGGTGAGCGGCCTCGGATCGGGCGTGATCGCGCTCGCGCTCGGCACCGCGCACAGCTGCGCGCTGCTGCAGAGCGGCCAGGTGCAGTGCTGGGGCGAGAGCGACGACGGCCGCCTCGGCAGCGGCCACACCTCCGACCAGACCGCGCCCAATACGGTGATCGGGCTGGCCGGCGCCACCGCGATCAGCGCCGGCGGCGAACACACCTGCGCGCTGCTCGGCGGCGGCGGCGTGGCCTGCTGGGGCGCCAATGCCAGCGGCCAGCTCGGCGATGGCAGCTGGACCGCCCGCACCACGCCGGTGGCCGCCGCGGTCGGCCAGCCGGTGCAGGCGATCGCGGCCGGCGGCATGCATACCTGCGCGCTCGGCAGCGGCGGCGCGGTGCTTTGCTGGGGCCGCAACGTGTCCGGCCAGCTCGGCGACGGCACCGGCACCAACCGCAATCTGCCGGTCGTCGCCGACGGTCTGGCCGGCGGCGCGACGCGGCTGGCGGCCGGCGGTGCGCACAGCTGCGCGCTGGCCGCGGGTGCCCAGCTGCGCTGCTGGGGCTACAACAACTACGGCCAGCTCGGCGACGGCACTACCGCCAGCGCGAACCGTCCGGTCGCGGTCGCCGGCCTGTCCGGACCCGTGCTCGAGCTCGCCGCCGGCACCGACCATACCTGCGTGCGCGGCAGCGCCAATGCGATCCGCTGCTGGGGCAGCACCGAATACGGCAAGGGCGGCTACGGCGACACCAGCTGGGGCAACCTCGGCTACAGCACGCGGCCGCAGCCGATCGGCGGTCTGCCGATGCCGGCCGCCGCGCTGTCGCTGCGCGCGCGCAACGGCTGCGCGACGACGGTCGAGGGTGGCGCCGCCTGCTGGGGCTCCAATGTCTACGGCCAGGTCGGCGACGGCATGACCAGCGGCAGCGGCAACGGCGTCGACCAGGCCGGTCCGCGCGCGGTCGCGGGGCTCGAAGTAGGCGTGCGCGCGGTCGCGGCCGGCGAGCATCACGCCTGTGCGGTGCGCAGCGACGGCAGCGTCTGGTGCTGGGGCCGCAACCAGTACGGCCAGGTCGCCGACGGCACCACGATCACACGGCGCACGCCGGTCCGCGTCGCCGGGCTCGACGATACGGTCGCGATCGCCGCCGGCCTGTCCTTCAGCTGCGCGCTCGACGCCGGCGGCGGCGTGCGGTGCTGGGGCCGCAACCAGGTCGGCCAGCTCGGTGACGGCAGCCTCGTCGACCGCAATGCGCCGACGCCGGTCGCCGGCCTGTCGAGCGGGGTCGTCGTGCTCAGTCTCGGCCAGCAGCATGCCTGCGCGCGGCTCGCCGACGGCACGCTGCGCTGCTGGGGGCGCAACAACCGCGGCCAGGTCGGTGACGGCAGCACGACCGACCGGCTGATCCCGACCGCAGTCGCCGATGCCGGTGTCGCCTACGCGGCCGTCCACGCCGGCGGCGAGCACAGCTGTGGACTGACGACCGGCGGACAGGTCCGCTGCTGGGGCTACAACAGCAGCGGCCAGATCGGCGACGGCACGGTGACGACGCGGCCGCTGCCGACCGGCGTCGACGGACTGGCCGCCGGCGTCACTGCGCTCGCGGTCGGCGACTACCACGGCTGCGCGCTGCGCGGCGACGGCCAGGCCGTGTGCTGGGGCTACAACAACCGCTACCAGCTCGGCGACGGCAGCACGACGACGCGGCGGCTGCCGGTGGCCGTGCTCGGCCTCGACGCGCCGGTCGCCGCGCTGCGGCTCGGCGAAGAGACCAGCTGCGCCACGCACGTCGACGGCCGCACGCGCTGCTGGGGCAACGGTGCCTACGGCCAGCTCGGCAATGGCGCGATCGACCGCTACTGGAGCGAGCCGGTCGAGATCGCGCGCTGGACGCGCAGCGACCGCATCTTCGCGTACGGCTTCGAGCCCTGAACGGCACTACGGCCGGCGCTGTCGCTGCCGGCCGTGCCGCGATCGCCTGCGGGCGACCGCGTGGCGGGCGCGTCAGTCGCGCATCGGCAGACCCGGAATCGGTCGCGGCGTCAGCGCCGGCACCGGATCGCTGCGCAGCTTGTCCTGCAGATAGCCGATCGCGCGGTCGAGCTGGCGGTCCTCGCCGTTGAACGTCGCATGCGGCGGATTCTCGACGTGGATGTCCGGCTCCACGCCGATCGCCTCGACCAGCCACTGGCCGTCGACGCCGTACTGCGGAAACTCGGCGACGCGCGCGCGGCCGCGATCGACCAGCGCATTGCGGTCCGACAGCCAGACGCCAGCGCCGGCGGTGCGCGTGCCGATCAGCGGCCCGAGCTTGAGCGCCTTGACCGCCGCGGAGAACGTCTCGCCGTCCGAATAGGTCAGCTCGTCGGTCAGCACCGCCAGGTGGCCGCGGAAGGTCTGCTGCATGTTCGTGTACGGCGGCGCATCGGGCCGCGCCCAGAACGCCCAGGCGCGACGCAGCAGCTTCTCGACGATCCAGCTGTCGATGTTGCCGCCGCGGTTGCGGCGCACGTCGATGATCAGGCCGTCGCGGTCGTACTGCGCGTAGAACTCGCGTACGAAGGTCGCGATGTCGCCCGGTCCCATCGCACGCAGGTGCAGGTAGCCGATGCGGCCGCCGCCGACCTGCTCGACGCGCTCGCGGCGCACCTGCTCCCAGTCGTTGTAGCGCAGGCCCGACTCGCGCATGCCGTTGGCCGGCACGACGACGAAGCGCCGGCTCGCGGCCGCGCCGCGCCGTATCTCGATCAGCACCTGCTGGCCGGCCTGGCCGCGCAGCAGGTCCGACAGATCGCGCACGTCGGCGGTCGGCCGGCCGTTGATCGCGACCAGCAGATCGCCTTCGCGCACGTCGATGCCCGGCTGCTGCAGCGGTCCGCGCTCGGACGGCAGCTCGGCCTCGGTGCGGTAGATCCGCACGATGCGCCAGCCGCCGTCGGCTCGTTCGAAGCGTGCGCCGAGTCCGGCCGCCTCCGGCACCGGCGCGCCCTCGCGCAGCTCGCCACCGCCGACCTGCGAATGCAGCGCGCCGAGCTCGCCCATCATCTGGCCGAGCAGGTCGTCGAGCTCGCTGCGGTCGGTCAGGCGTTCGACCAGCGGTGCGTAGCGCGTGCGCACGGCGGCCCAGTCGACGCCGCGCAGCTTCGCGTCGAAGAAGTGATCGCGATGCAGGCGCCAGGCGTCGTCGAACATCTGCCGCCACTCGGCGCGCGGATCGACGCGCAGGTTCCAGTCGCCGACGCGCACGGTCGCCTTGCCCAGATCATCCGGCGCCTTCGCGCCGGCCTCGACGATCGCCATCAGGCCGGGTTCGTCGCGGCTCGGGCCGGACTTGCGGAAGTAGAGCTTCTTGCCGTCGGCCGAGAGCGCGTACTCGGCGACGTCGCCGGCGAAGGTCTCGAGCTTGACGTCCTCGTTGCCGATCGCGGCCGTCTTCAGCACGGTCTTGCCGCCTTCGCGGTCGAGCACGTAGAGCCGCTTGTCGTTCGCGCGCAGCGCACGATACTCGCCGGCCGGCAACGGCAGCTCGTAGAGCCGCTCGGCGAGTCCTTCGCGCTGGATCGCCGGCAGCTTCGGAGACTTCTTATCGTCCTTGTCCTTGCCGCTCTTGTCGTCCTTCTCGTCCTTGGCCTCGTCGCGCTGGCCGGCGGCCAGCTCGTCCCTGGCCTGGAACGGAAAGCGGTTGCCGGCCTGCAGCGCCAGCGCGTAGAGGCGCGTGCGCCGGTCGAACACCGGACCGGTATTGCGGTCGCCCCACGGTGAACCGTTGGCCAGGTTGAACTGGCGGTCGGACAGGAACCACAGCCAGCGGCCGTCCGGACTGAACGCCGGCGAGGCCGAGGCGTATTTGGCGCTGGTCAGCCACTGCAGCGTGCCGCCGTCGAGCGAGTACAGCGCCAGCCGGCTGCGATCGCGGTCGCGATCGTCGGACAGGCGCACCAATGCGAGGTGGCGGCTGTCCGGCGACCAGACGACGTCGTCGTAGCCTTCGTTGCCGTCCTTGCCGCCGTCGTCGATCAGGCGATTGCGGCCGCTGGCCAGGTCGAGCAGCCAGAGCCGGCCGCGCTTGTCGTCGTGCGCGAGCTGCTTGCCGTCCGGCGACAGGTACAGGCCCCAGCGCTGCGTCTGGCCGTCGTCGGTCAGTGCCTTCGCACCGGGACTGCCGTCGGCCGGAAAGCGCCACACCTCCTCCTCGCCGGTCGCATCGCTGATTGCATAGATCCATTGTCCGTCACGGCTGAACACCGCGCTCGACACGCGCGTGCCGGTCGCTGCGGCGACGTCGACGCGACGCAGCGGACCGGTGCCGGCCAGGGCGATCTGGCCGCGTGCGGTCAGCGCCAGGCGCTCGCCGTCGGCCGACAGGCTGGCCGATTCCAGATAGCGCAGCGGCTTGTCGAGCCAACGCTCGCGACGCTGGTCGAAATCGCCGGCGAGGCCGATGCCGAGCACGCGGTCCTCGCCACTGCGCAGATCGGCCACGCGCAGATCGGCGCCGGCCTGATAGACGACGCGGTCGCCGTCGAGGCCGGCCGTGCGTACGTCGAAATCGCGCCGCCGGGTCAGCGGCTGCGGATCGCTGCCGTCGGCCGCCAGCGACCACAGGTTGTCGCGGCCGTCGCGATCGCTGATCACGACCACGCGGCCGTTCCACCACTGCGGCCGCCGCAGGTTCTCCTCGCGCGGACCGATCCGCTCGGCCTCGGTGTGGCCGGTCAGGTCGTAGCGCCACAGCTGGCCGAGCGCGCCGCCGCGATAGCCGCGTGCGTTGTCGCCGGTCACCGACAGGCCGAAGCGGATGAAGTAGACCCAGCGGCCGCTCGGATCGATCACGGCATCGTTGGCGTCGGCCAGCGGCAGCACGCTGCGCGCGCCGCTGTCGGGGTCCACGCGGACGATCACACGCTGCGCAGACAGGCCGCTCGCATCCATCGCGGTCATCAGCACCTGGCCGTCGGTGGTCCAGCCCAGGCTCAGCGTGCGGCCGTTGTCGAAGCTCAGGCGCCGCGGTTCGCCGCCGGCCAGCGGCATCACGTAGACCTCGGTCGGGCCCTCGTAATTGGCCGAGAACGCGACGCGCCGGCCGTCCGGCGAGATCGCCGCGCGCGTCTCCTCGGCCGGATGGCTGGTCAGCCGCCGCGCACTGCCGCCGCTCGCGGCGACGGTCCACAGATCGCCCTCGGCGGTGAACACGACCGTGTCGCCGCGGATCGCCGGAAACCGGTAGTAGCCGTCCGCGGCCTGCGCCGTCGCGGCGGTCAGGGCCAGCAGGCCGAGGACAAGACGGGACAGCGTCATCGTGGGCTCCGACAGGGACGAAAGACGCGATGGTACCGACGCGCGAAAGGACTCACCCCTGCCATCCGGCAGGTGCGCAGGCGCTGCTATGCTGCTGCGCACGATGACCGACCACGACACCCTGCGCCGGATCCTGACCGCGCGCGTCTACGACGTCGCCCGCGAGACCGAGCTGGACTACGCGCCGGCGCTGTCGGCGCGCCTCGGCAACCGCGTCTGGCTCAAGCGCGAGGACAACCAGCCGGTGTTCTCGTTCAAGCTGCGCGGCGCGTACAACAAGATGGTGCGGCTGAGCGAAGCGGAGCGCGCGCGCGGCGTCTTCGCCGCCTCCGCCGGCAATCACGCCCAGGGCGTCGCGCTGGCCGCGCGCCGGCTCGGCATCCGCGCCGTCATCGTGATGCCGGTGACGACGCCAGGCGTCAAGATCGACGCCGTGCGCAGCCACGGCGGCGACGCGGTCGAGGTCGTGCTGGCCGGCGAGTCCTACAGCGATGCGTATCGCCATGCCGTCGCGCTCGGCGCCGAGCGCGGCCTGACCCTGGTCCATCCGTTCGACGACGCCGACGTCATCGCCGGCCAGGGCACGGTCGCGATGGAGATCCTGCGCCAGCATCCCGGTGCGCTCGACGCGATCTTCGTGCCGGTCGGCGGCGGCGGCCTGATCGCCGGCGTCGCCGCCTACGTCAAGGCGCTGCGGCCCGAGATCCGCGTGATCGGCGTGCAGACCGCCGACTCCGACGCGATGGCGCGCTCGCTCGAGTGCGGCGAGCGCGTGATGCTCGAGGACGTCGGCCTGTTTTCCGACGGCACCGCGGTCAAGCAGGTCGGCGCCGAGACGTTCGCGCTGTGTCGTCGGCACGTCGATGCGATCGAGCGCGTGGACACCGATGCGCTGTGCGCCGCGATCAAGGACGTCTTCACCGATACGCGCAGCCTGCTCGAGCCGGCCGGCGCGCTCGCGGTCGCCGGGCTCAAGCAGGTCGCCGAGCGCGAGCGCCTGCAAGGTGCCGGTCTGGTCGCGATCGCCAGTGGTGCCAATCTCAATTTCGACCGCATGCGCTTCGTCGCCGAACGCGCCGAGGTCGGCGAATCGCGCGAGGCCCTGCTCGCGGTGACGATCCCCGAGGAGCGCGGCAGCTTCCGCCGCTTCTGCGCCTTGCTCGGCGGCCGCGCGATCACCGAGTTCAACTACCGCATCGACGATCCGCACCAGGCGCGCATCTTCGTCGGCCTGCAGATCGCTGCACGCGACGAAGGCGCCGCAGTCGCCGCGCATTTCCGCGCGCACGGCTTCGCGACGCTCGACCTCACGCACGACGAGCTGTCCAAGCTGCACCTGCGCCACATGATCGGCGGCCGCTCGCCGCTGGCGGTCGACGAACGCCTGTGCCGCTTCGACTTCCCGGAACGCCCCGGTGCGCTCGCGCGCTTCCTCGACGCGCTCGACCCGGCCTGGAACATCAGCCTGTTCCACTACCGCAACCACGGCGCCGACTTCGGCCGCATCCTGGTCGGCATCCAGGTGCCCGAGCGCGACCGCGCGGCCTGGCCCGCGTTCCTCGCGCAGCTCGGCTATGCGTACACCGACGAGAGCGAGAATCCGGCGTATCGGTTGCTGTTGCGCGGGTGATCCGAATGGAGCATGACGACGTGCGGGCCGTTCTTGCGATCGCATCGTGACGAGAACGCAGTGAAAGCAGCTGAAGGAGGGGGCCGAGTGTGCGGAGCGACGGACGCAGGAAGCAGCGATGAAGCTTGAGCAGAGGAAACTGAGATGATCGCGGTGCTTTCCGCGTTGCTGCTGTTCCTGGCGTCGGCCACGGTCGTGCTCAATTGGATCCACGCAGGCCAGACGATCGCGCGGCGCCTGCGTGGCGATCGGCGTACGGTCTCCTTGGTTTATGCCGTTCCGCAGATCCTCGTCTGGATGGCAGCGGTGCTTCACTACCGTGCGGATCCGCCGACGCTCTCGGCCTGGCTGTTCGCCACGGTCGCATTGGCTGACGTGTCGCTCTACTGCATCGTCTTTGGGCTGCTGTCGGCGCCGATCCGTCGCTTGCGAACCGGAGCACGATCGACGTCCAGACACGACTGAGCGATGCGTCAATGGCTCAGCCGCTCAACGCCTTCCACGCCGTTAGCGCCGCCGCACGCGACTCGGCCAGATCGACCAGCGGTGCCGGGTAGCCGCTGCGCCTGAGCAGGTCCGGGTCGTGCCAGGGCTGATGCACCAGCGGCGCGGCGATGCCGGCCAGTTCCGGGATCCAGCGCTGCACGTAGTGCCCGTGCGGATCGAACTTGAGGCCCTGCGTGACCGGGTTGAAGATGCGGAAGTACGGCGCGGCGTCGACGCCGCAGCCGGCCGTCCATTGCCAGCCCTGCGAGTTGTTGGCCAGATCCGCATCGACCAGTGTGTCCCAGAACCAGCGTGCGCCGTCGAGCCAGTGCTGGCGCAGGTTCTTGGTCAGGAAGCTGGCGACCAGCATGCGCACGCGGTTGTGCATCCAGCCGGTCGTCCACAGCTCGCGCATGCCGGCGTCGACGATCGGGATGCCGGTGAGGCCCCGCTGCCAGCGCCGCTGCGCGTGAGGGTCGCGCGGCACCCAGGCGAAGCGCTCGAAGCGCGGATCGAGCGGCCGGTCGGCCATCGTCGGATTGTGGTGCAGCAGGTATTGCGAGAAATCGCGCCAGCCCAGCTCGCGCAGGTAGGCCTCGCCGGCCTGGCGCGCGCCGGCGCCGAGATCGGCGGCCGAGCGCAGCACGGCGTGCGCGACCTGGTTCGGCGAGATCTCGCCGAAGTGCAGATGCGGCGACAGGCGCGAGGTGCCGACCTGGTCGGGCCGGTCGCGCGCCTCGGCGTATTCGCGCAGCGGCGCGCCGAGGAAATCGTCGAGTGCCTGCTGCGCGCCGGCTTCGCCGGGCTGCCAGGCGGCGTCGAAGCCGGCATCCCAGCGGATCGACGGCAGCAGGCCGAATGCGTCGAGCGGCAGCGATCCTTCGATCGAGCGCGACGGCAGGCGTGCCGGTGCGGTCCAAGGCGTGCGCGGCTGCAGCCTTGCACGCGCGGCGCGCCAGTACGGCGTGAACACGCGGTACGGCGTACCGGCGCCGGTCGTGACGGCATGCGGTTCGGTCAGCAGCGCGCCGCTCGCCAGGTGCATCGCGACGCCGTCGCGCGCGAGGGCCTCGCTCACGCGGCGGTCGCGCGCGGCGGCGATCGGCTCGTAGATCCGTTGCGCATGGACCGCGACGGCACCGCTGGCGCGAATCACGACGCGTAGCGCGTCGAGGCTCGGGCCGCGCAGCCGATGCAGCGTGGCGCCGCGCTCGGCGAGGCGCCGGTCCAGCGCGGCCAGCGCATGATGCAGCCACCAGCGGCTCGCGGCACCGGGCGCCCAAGGCGCTTCCTCGTCCGGTGCGTCGATGTAGAGCGGCACGATGCGTTCGTGCGCATCCAAAGCGGCCTGCAGGGCGCCGTTGTCGTCGAGACGCAGGTCGCGGCGGAACCAGACGATCGCGGTGCTCATCGTGTGGTGTCCTCGTCAGCGTGCGTGGATGATCAGGCGCGACAGCGCGAAGGTGACCGGAATCGTGGCGACGATCGCGAACGCGAGCGCGAGCCAGGCCGGCACGCCGAGCAGGTCGACCGCGACGTGCAGCACCAGCAGGCTCAGCAGGTACTGCACGAGGTAGACCAGCGGATAGCGCAGTGCGGCGCGCCGGCTCGGCTTCTGCCGGAACACGAACCAGGTATTCATGAAATAGCCGACCGAAATGCCGGCCAGATACGCCAGGCTGTAGGCGACCGGATAGTGCAGCCAGCGCAGCAGCAGCAGGTAGAGCGCATAGGCGACCGCGGTGTTGGTACCGCCAACGATCAGGAAGCGCACGAACTCGCCGGCGACGCGGCGACGCAGCTCAGCGGTCATGGCTGTCGTCGTGACGGCCGACGCGATGCGCGACGATGTAGACCGGCCGCCGGTACGCGGCGCTCATCAGCCGCCCGATGTACTCGCCGATCACGCCGAGGATCAGCAGCTGGATGCCGCAGGCGAGCAGCACCACCGACATCAGCGAGGTATAGCCCGGATCGGTAATATGGCCGGTCAGCCGCCCGATCACGACATAGGCCAGATAGACGAAGCTGATCGCCGCGAGCACGCCGCCGCCGTAGGTCGCCACGCGCAGCGGCAGATGCGAGAACGTCACGAAGATGTTCAATGCATGCGAGATCAGCTTGCGCAGCGTGTAGGTGCTCCGGCCGTGCTGGCGCTCGCCGTGGTCGACCTCCACGGTCGCGACGCTCGAGGTCAGCCACGACAGCATGCCGTCGATGTAAGGCCGGTTGTGGCCGAGCGCGACCAGATGCCGCGCCAGCGGCGCGTGGATCGCGCGGAACGAGGTGTAGGACTCGTTGAGATCGGGGAACGCACGCTTGAGCGCGAGGCGCATCAGCTCGGACGTGAAGTTGCGGTAGCCGGCATGGGTGCGCTGCGCGAACGTGCCGTAGACCAGCGGCGTCTCGGCACTGCCGGCCGCGAGCAGCGCCGGAATCGCTTCGGGCGCATGCTCGAGGTCGTCGTCGATCGTCACGATCCAGGCGCCGCGTGCCTCGGCGATGCCGCAGACGGTTGCCGCGTGCTGGCCGAAATTGCGCGAGAGGCGCAGTCCCACGACCTCCGGATGCGCGGCCGACAGCGCCTGGATCGTCGGCCAGGCCTCGGCCTGGCCGCGATCGTCGACCAGGATCAGCTCGTGGCGCAGACCCGCAGCACGCATCGCGGCCGCGACACGCTCGCGCAGCTCGGGCAACGCGGCACTGCCGCCGTAGACCGGCACGACGATCGAGACATCCAGGGCGGGAGGGACGGCTTCCATGAGCGTGCGACGAGGAAGAGCTAAGGCCGGCAAGTCTAGCCTGCCCGGTGTGGATGGGTGCAGCGGCGCCGAGCGAGAACGAACCCGCTGCACGGTGGCGCTTCACAGGCGGTCGGCCCGGTGCACCACCGTCCGTCCACGCCGTACCCGCGACGCGTGCGCGCCGCCGCTCGCGTCAACGCGCGGCGGCGCCGTCCCGTTCGAACCAGGCCCAGGTGTCGGCGAGGCCCGACACCAGATCGATCGTCGCGCGCCAGCCGAAATCGGCCTGCGCGGCGCGTCCGTCGGGCGCGACGCGCGCGACGTCGACGCCGCGCGGCGGCAGACGCTCGACCGCGATCGGGCGCCCGCAGGCCTGCGAGCAGGCATCGATCAGCTCGAGCACGGATGCGACATGGCCGCTGGCGACGTTGTAGCGGCCGAAGCCGGCCGGGCAGCCGGCCGCGACGATCGCGGCGACCAGACGCGCCAGATCGTCGATGTGGCAGTAGTCGCGCACGCTCGAGCCGTCGCCCCAGATCGGAAACGGTGCGCCGTCGATCGCACGGCCGAACAGCGTCGGCACGATCGCGAAGCCGGTGCCGATCGTCTGGCCGGGACCGTAGACGTTGGTCGGCCGCAGCGAGACCGCGCGCCAGCTCGTGGTCGCGGTGCACGCGTGCAGAAACGCCTCGGCGGCGGCCTTGCCGGCGCCGTAGTACGAGCGTGGCCGCAGCGCGGTGTCCTCGTCGGCGCCGTCGGCGCCGTCGCCGTAGATCGCGCCGGCCGAGGACAGGTAGATCAGTTCGCGATCCGCAAACGCCGGCGCGAGTTCGAGCAGACGGCTGAGCGGCAGCAGATTGCCGAGCACCTCGAGACCGGGCTCGCGCGCCGAGGTGCCGGGCGTGGTGACGCTGGCCGCATAGACGACCGTGCGGCACTGGCCGAGCAGGTCGGTCAGCAGGCCGGCGTCCTCGATCGAGCCGCGTACGCGCCGGATCGCGCCGTCGCGGCCGACGCGTTCGGAGCGCCCGAGCGCGACGATCGGGCGGCCGCCGGCGGCCAGATGACGGACGATCGCGCGGCCGGCGAATCCGGCCGAGCCGAGTACGAGCACGCCATCGGCGGCGCTGCGCGACGAGGCCATCGTCAAGCGGCGCTGGCGGCCGACGCGGTCACCGGCCACGACGCCGTCGTCGAGACCAGCAGTCCGTCGCGGGCGGTCAGCTGCGCCTGCACGCCCGGACGCCAGATGCCGGGTGCCTCGGCGAACCAGCCGCGGCGATAGCGCGCGCCGTCGGCGTCGTTCCAGTAGCCGAGCGGCAGTGCCGGAAACGGCGCGAGACAGGCCAGAGCGCCGCTGCGGTCGCGCAGCGGATGGCCGTCATCGTCGACCACCTCGACGCGCAGGCCCAGGCTGCGGCCCTGCAGCTCGCCACGGTGGACCGGCAGCAGCGGATTGCCGGTCGCCAGGCACGAGGGCAAATCCGGCCCGCCGGCGACCGCGCAGAGCAATACGCGCTGCTTGATCGCCGTGTAGACGTAGTCGTAGGCCTCCGGCGGCGGCGCCGGACCGGTCACGACGATCGTGCGCAGATGTTGCAGCTTGTGCGTCTGCATCGGCACCAGTCCGGCCGCGGCCGACGCGGCCAGCGCATCGCTGCGCGTCACCAGCACGCTGGCGCCGACCTCGTCGAGCACGCGCCACAGCGCATCGCCGCCGGCCGAGGTCGCCTCGTCGACGAAGATCAGCGTCGCGCCGATCGCGAGTGCCGAGATCAGCCAGTGCCAGCTGACGAGGTCGCCGGTCGCGACGACGATGCGGTCCTCGCGCTTGAGATCGAGCTGCAGCACGAGGTCCTTCAGATGCTGGATCAGCAGGCCGCCGGCGCCGTGCACGAGGCCTTCGCGGCTTCCGCTCGCGGCCGGCAGCAGATAGAGCGGATGCGCGAACGGCAGCGGCTCGAACGCCGCATGTCCGGCATCGGCGGACGCGAACGCGGTCCAGGTCACGACATCTGCCGATGCTTCGGCGCCCGCGCCGGCGACGATCGTGCCGATCGACGGCGCCGCCTCGCGCAGCGCCTCGGCCGTTGCCGCAGTGACGGCGCGCGTGCCGCCGAGGAACAGCACCCGCGGCGCGAGCGCGGCCAGATACGCCGCATCCGGCAGGCCTTCTACATCGTGCGGGCAGGGCGCCCAGATCGCGCCGATCGCGCTCGTCGCGAGCAGCGCGATCACGCGCTCGAGGCCGCTGCCGAGCGTGCTCGCGACGCGATCGCCGCTGCCGACGCCGGTCGCGCCGAGCGCCGCGGCGACGCGCGCGACTTCGCCGTGCAGCGCCGCATAGCTCAGCGATCGCTGCGCGCCGTGCGCGTCGCGGTCGATCAGCGCGATGCGATCGTCGCGATGGCGCAGCAGGTTCTGCGCGAAGTTGAGCCGTACGTCCGGAAACCAGCGCGCATCGGCGATGTGCTCGGCCTCGGTCAGCACCGGCTCGAAATCGCCGCTGGCGCGAATCCCGCAGAACTCCCAGACCAGCGGCCAGAAGCGCGCCGGATGGCGGATCGAGAAATCGTACAGCGGCGCGTAGCGGCGGATGTCCTCGTTGCCGGTCTGCTCGCGCACGAAGCGCATGAAGCGGTTGAGGTTCGCGCGCTCGATGCGCTCGTCGCTCGGTTCCCAGAGGGGTTTGTTCATCACAGGCCCTGTATCCCTGCCGGAGCGCGGCGCATAGTCGATCGCCGGTCGGCGCGGCTAACTTAGCAGGAACCCTCGCCCCCGGACCACCGGCGCGCGCGGGCCGCGCCGCGCGTCACGTCCTCACGGCGCCAGATGCGGCGCGAGCCATGCTTCGAACGTCGACTCGTTCATGTTGCCGATGCGCTGCGCGAGGATGCGGCCGTCGCGGCCGATCAGCACGTTGAACGGCAGCACGCTGCGCGTGTTGCCCATGCGCAGCGACAGATCGGGTCCGGCACCCGGCGCGTCGATCAGGATCGGATAGTCGACCGGATGCGTGCGCAGGAACGCGAGTGCGGGCTCGGCTTCCTCGGCCGCCACGCCGATGATCTCCACGCCGTTGCCGGCATGGCGACGCCGCGCGGCATCGAGCATCGGCATCTCCTCGCGGCACGGGCCGCACCAGCTGGCCCAGAAGTTCAGCACGACCAGCCGGCCGTCCCATTCGGACAGGCGGCGCGGCCGGCCGTCGCGGTCGGGCAGGCTCACGTCGAGGCGGCGGTCGCCGATCCCGAGCGGCTTCACGTCCGCCGGCAGCGCCGCGGCGGGGCGCGACGGCCGCAGCCAGACGCTGAGCGCGAGGCCGGCGCCGGCGCTGGCAAGCGCCAGGGCGACGATCAGCAGGTGCTGACGATCGAGCCGCATGGCCTCAGCGCCGCGCCGGCGGCAGCGCCTGCTCGACGATGCCTGCGGTCAGCAGCGTCGGCAGCACGCGCCCGGGACCTTCGCGGCCCTCGAACACGACGTACAGCGGCACGCCGACCGCCTGGTGCTGCTGCAGGAACGCCGTGATCGCCGGGTCGACATTGGTCCAGTCGCCTTTCATGTAGACCGCGTCGGCGGCCGTGAGCAGGGCCTTGAAGTGATCGGTGCCGAGCACGTTCTTCTCGTTGGCCTTGCAGGTCACGCACCAGTCGGCGGTCATGTTGACGAACACGGTGCGGCCCTCGGCACGCAGCGTCGCGAGCTTCTCGGCC
Source organism: Dokdonella sp. (assembly GCA_024707225.1). GTDB lineage: Bacteria > Pseudomonadota > Gammaproteobacteria > Xanthomonadales > Rhodanobacteraceae > Dokdonella. Next base: position 259,261 of record JANQAE010000002.1, read on the forward strand.
GAGTACGGCACGGCCGCGTCGGCGCCGGTGCCGACGTTCGCGCTCGGCACCGGCAGGCGTGCGATGCCGATCAGCGGCAGCAGCGCGGCCAGCACGACCAGCAGCGCCAGCACGCGGCTGAACAGGCGTCCGCTCCAGCGGCTGCGCTCGTACCACCACAGACCGAGCGCGAGCACCACGCCGCCGACCAGCACCAGGCCGACCGCGTCCACGCCGCGCTGCTTGCCGAGCACCCAGGCCAGCCAGACCGCGGTCAGATACATCGGGAACGCCAGCACCTGCTTGAACGTCTCCATCCACGCGCCGGGCCGCGGCAGCCGCGAGGCCAGCGCCGGCACGAAGCCGACCAGCAGGAACGGCAGCGCCAGGCCGAGGCCGAGCGCGAGGAAGATCAGCAGCGCGACCAGCGACGAGGACGCGAACGCGAAGCCGAGCGCCGGCCCCATGAACGGCGCCGTGCACGGACTGGCGACGATGCAGGCGAGCACGCCGGTGAAGAAGTCGCCGGCCGGTCCGGAGCGGTTCGCGAGCGTCTGGCCGGTGCCGGCCAGACCGGCGCCGATCGTGAACACGCCGGAGAGACTCAGGCCGACCGCGAGCAGCACGTAGACCAGCAGCGCGACGAACGCCGGCTGCTGCAGCTGGAAACCCCAGCCGAGCGCCTGGCCGGCCGCGCGCAGCGCGATCACCGCCAGGCCCACCACGGCGAAGGAGACCAGCACGCCGAGCGTGTACCACAGCGCATGGCTGCGCGCCTTGGCGAGGCTTTCGCCGCTCTGGGCGAGGCCGATCACCTTCAGCGACAGTACCGGCAGCACGCACGGCATGAGGTTGAGGATCAGGCCGCCGAGCAGGGCCAGCAGCAGCGCGCCGGCCAGCGACGCGGCACCGCTCTGCGGCGGCTGGCTGCGCAACGCATTGTCGGCCGAGGCGTCGGCGGCCGCGCCGGTGGCGCCCTGAGCTGCGGCGGCCGGCACCGCCGCGGTCGGCATGAAGGCGGCGTTGGCCTGTGCGAGCTCGGCTTCGGTCAGCGCCGGCAGCGCGAGCGCGATCGAACGCGTCATCACCGGATAGCAGATGCCGTTTTCCTTGCAGCCCTGGAAGGCGGCGCGCAGCGTCGCGCTGGCGGCCTGCGCGTCGGTGCGGCGCAGCGGGATCGGCAGCTCGACCTGGCGGTAGTAGACGACCACATTGCCGAAATGCTCGTCGACGTGATCGACGCCGGTCGGCCAGCGCGGCGCACCGAGCTCGGCGCCGCCGCCTTCGAGTGCGAACTCGGTCTTGTCGCGATACAGGTAGTAGCCGTCCGGCAGCGTCCAGCGCGCGAGGATCTCGCCGGGGCCGGTCGGGATCGCCTCGAACACGAACGCCTGGTCCTCGGGCAGCGCGTCCTGGCCGCCGACCTGGCCGAGCAGTCCGCCGCTGGCACCGCCGAGCGCGATCAGGCCGCCGCCGGGCGGCGCGCCGGCTGCCGCGGCCGGGAGCTCGAGCCGCAGCGTGGTCGGATGCGGCGGATAGCAGATCAGCGGCTCGACCTCGTGGCAGCCCTGCACGGTCACGGTGAACTCGACCGCGGTCGCGTTCGGATCGCTCAGCACGTACGGCAGGCCGCCCGCGACGGTGCCGTGGTAGATCTCCACGTCGCCGAAGAACTCGTCGTGCTTCGGAATGCCGGCCGGCAGATCGAGCGCGCCCAGGCTCAGGCCCGGCTGCCCGGTCTTGGCGCTGATCCGCGACTTGTAGAGGTAGTAGTCCGGCGCGACCGTCCATTCGAGCGCGACGCGGCCCGGCTCGCGGATCTCGGCGCGCAGCACGAACGCCTGCTCGACCGGCAGCAGACCGTCCTGCTCCTGCGCCGCGACGGTGGATACGAGGAACGTCAGGGCCAGCGCGGCGGCGAAAAGACAACGCAACAAGGTACGACTCCTCACAGGGCGGTCAGGCCGGAGCGGCGGTCTCGCGCGCGATCCAGTCGAGGTAGGGCGGGTGGCCCGACGCGATATCGACCGCGACGATCTCCGGCAGTTCATACGGGTGCAGCGCCAGTACGCAGTCGCGCACCGCCTCGAGGCGCTCGCGGCGCGTCTTGATCAGCAGCAGCACCTCGGTCGAGACCGTGACCGCCTCGTTCCAGCGGTAGGTCGAGCTGACGCCGCCGAGCGCCTGCACGCAGGCGGCCAGGCGCGCCTCGATCAGCGCATGCGCGATGCGCGACGCGGATTCGGCGTCGGGGCAGGAGCACTGCACGATCGAGGCGGACATGGCGAGGCGGCGGACCGGCAAAGGCCGCCGATGGTCGCACAGTCCGCGCCAACTTCCGAGGATCGACCCGCCGGGCCGTGCCGCCCGGCGGTCCGCGTCACGGCGAGCCGTCGAAGCCGTCGACGAACACGGCGTCGTTCGAGGCCGGCTCGCAGACGGCCGGCGTGACCGACTCGAACAATGCACGGGTCGCCCATTCGGGGTGGTCGATGAACGGGTTGCGGTTGCCCTGGAAGGTCTGGATCACGTCGTTGCGCGCGATCTCGGCGTCGTCGGGCGGATCGGCCACGTGCCAGGCCAGCAGATCGGCCAGCAGGCCCATGTAGGCCGGCACGTCGTAGTTGGACGTGCCGACGATGCGGCTGCGGTCGTCGGTCAGTTCCAGGTCCGGTTCGCGCTGGCCGCTGGCCGGGTCGGTGCCGCCCTCGTAGCGGATCGCCATGTACAACACCGCACGCGCCAGATCGCCCTTGCGGAAGTTCCAGGCTTCGAACGAGTTGCCGTTGACCCAGTTGGAGTTGCCGGGATAGACGCCGCTGCCGCCGCCGACGCCGAAGTTGGCCTCGGTGACGCGCTCGCCGCAGCTGGCCGAGGCCGGGCAGTACGCATACGGCTTGTTGCCGCGGTCGGCGTTCCACTGCGTGTCGGACAGATACAGCATGTGGGTGTCGGTGTACGGCGCGTTCGGCAGGCCGAGGTCGCCGGTCGTGCTCGGGAAGCCGAGCGAGTTGGGCCAGGTGTGCTCGCGGTTGTAGGTCAGGCCGCTGCCGGTGCCGGCACGGTCGCTGCCACGCACGTAGAGCCGGTTGCGGTAGACGTCGAGGATGCGGTTGGGATCGGTCGGATGGGCCTGGGCGAGCTCGAGGATCGTCCAGGTGCTGGTGCCGCTGCCGCTGTACGGATAGGCGGTATGGCCGCGGATCGTCGCGTGCAGCGTGCAGCGCAGCTGGCCGGGGCTGCTGGCGTTGACCTGCGCGTAGTAGCCGGCGAGCGAACCGTCGGCCACCGTGAAGGCGACGCTGACCGGTGCGGCCAGCGGCAGGCCGGCACCGTTGCGCACGGCGTCGTCGTCGATCGCGAACTGGCAGCTGCCGCCGGCCGGGAGCACGGTGGCCGGGGTCAGCGTGCGCGTGGTGCCGCTGCCGGTTTCGGCCAGCGCGATCGGCTGGCCGGCGCAGGCCAGGGCGAACGCGCCGGCGTCGGTCGTCACCGACTGGCTGAACACCACGCGGATGTCGCTGGCGGCCGGCACGTTGGCGGCGCCGTCGGCCGGCACGGTCGAGACCACGCTCGGCGGCAGCGGCGGCGAGGTGCCGCCGTTCGCGGTGAAGCGGACCTCGTCGATCGCCAGGCCGTCGTCGGCGCCGCTGGCGTCGGCGTCGACCCAGCGCACCCAGAGCTCCGCGCCGGGCGCGAGGCTGAGCCCTTCGATCGCGGCCTCGACGGCGCTGCGGTTCGCGGCGAGATTGCCGTCGCGCGCGCCGATCGCGCCGCCGGTGACCGGCGCGACGAAGTCGAGTTCGCCGACCGGCGTCCAGCTGCCGTTGCCGAGGCCGCTGGCGTCGAGGCTGTACTCGAATGCCAGGCGGTCCGGCCGGCCGGCCGTGCCGAGGCGCCACTGTTCGCCGACGTAGGCGACAACGATGGTGTCGATCGTCTGCGCCGAGTCGTTGCGCAGCCGCGCACCGATCATCGGCGTCAGCGAGCCCGAGCGCAGCATGCCCAGCGCGCGCTCGGCGCTGCCGGACGCGCCGTAGCTGTAGGTATTGCCGGCGTTGGCGGCTCCGGTGTCGGCCGCGTAGCGGCCGTCGGCATTGCTGCCGGTCTCGAGCAGGTACCAGCCGTTCGGCAGCGTCGTCGCGGTGCCGCTGGCGGCCAGCGAATCGAAGCTTTCGTTCGCTGGCGTGCCGGGCGTCAATGCGATCGACTGCGCCAGCACCGGTGCGCATGCGCCGGCGAGCAGCAGCGCGATCCAGGCGCGCACGATCAGGGTGTGATTCCTCATGGCCTGCCTCCTCCCCCGAGGCGTCCGCGGCCGGGCACGAAAAAAGAAGGCGCGACTCTAGCAAGGTGTCATGACGGCGACGCGTACCGGCGTCTCATCTGCACGCGGCGCGCCGGCCGCTCGTCGCCGGGGGGGCGCAAGGCCGGCCGTCGTCGGTTCCGGGCTCTCGGCGGTTCCGGGCTCACTTCGGCCTGACGGCCCGCCCGTCGGCGCGGACGTCGGCCGGGCAAGGGGGCCGTCCGGATAGGCCCGGCCGGTCGGTCGCGGCGGCGTCGTCGGTGTCCGGCGACGATCCTCGGTCGCGAAGCGGCGGGTGCCGATTAGCCCGTGCGCCCTTGAAGCGGCGGCGCGCGCCTCCACCTCGCAGCCACGCCGCGGTGGCTTCCGTTGTCCGAAGTGCGCCGCTAGAATTGGCACTCACTAAGGTCAAGTGCTAACAACGCTCGATCATGTGTATTCAATTCAATCACTTAACCACTTTCAACCCACCTGCTGAAGGAAGCACCCCATGGCACTGCGCCCCCTGCACGATCGCGTGATCATCAAGCGCCTGGAAGAGGAAAAGGTCTCGGCCGGCGGCATCGTCATCCCCGACAGCGCCGCCGAGAAGCCCAGCAGCGGCGAAGTCATCGCGGCCGGCAACGGCAAGATTCTCGAGGACGGCAAGGTCCGTCCGATCGCGGTCAAGACTGGCGACAAGGTCCTGTTCGGCAAGTACTCGGGCACCGAGGTTAAGGTCGACGGCGAAGACCTGCTGGTCATGCGCGAAGAAGACATCCTGGCGGTCATCGAGTAAGCCGGCGCCGCGCGCCGCACTCGACGCATCCGCACCCTCAAGCAATCCATCGAAGGAATCCGTTCCATGGCAGCCAAAGACATTCGTTTCTCCGAAGACGCCCGTGCGCGCATCCTGCGCGGCGTCAACACCCTCGCCAACGCCGTGAAGGCGACGCTGGGCCCGAAGGGCCGCAACGTCGTCCTCGAGAAGAGCTTCGGCTCGCCGACGATCACCAAGGACGGCGTGTCCGTCGCCAAGGAGATCGAGCTGGCCGACAAGTTCGAGAACATGGGCGCGCAGATGGTCAAGGAAGTCGCTTCCAAGACCTCCGACGTGGCCGGTGACGGCACCACGACCGCGACCGTTCTGGCCCAGGCGCTGATCCGCGAAGGCCTCAAGGCCGTCGCCGCCGGCATGAACCCGATGGACCTCAAGCGCGGCATCGACAAGGCCGTCATCGCGGCCGTCGAGGAGCTCAAGAAGCTCAGCAAGCCGTCGGCGGATTCCAAGTCGATCGCCCAGGTCGGCACGATCTCGGCCAACGGCGACGAGCTGATCGGCAAGCTGATCGCCGAGGCGATGGACAAGGTCGGCAAGGAAGGCGTCATCACGGTCGAGGAAGGCTCGGGCCTGGACAACGAACTCGACGTCGTCGAGGGCATGCAGTTCGACCGCGGCTACCTGTCGCCGTACTTCATCAACAACCAGCAGAGCCAGCAGGTCGAGCTCGAAGACCCGTTCGTGCTGCTGTACGACAAGAAGATCTCCAACGTCCGTGAGCTCCTGCCGGTGCTCGAGGGCGTCGCCAAGGCCGGCAAGCCGCTGCTGATCGTCGCCGAGGAAGTCGAAGGCGAGGCGCTGGCGACCCTGGTCGTCAACACGATCCGCGGCATCGTCAAGGTCGCGGCCGTCAAGGCGCCGGGCTTCGGCGACCGTCGCAAGGCGATGCTCGAGGACATGGCGATCCTGACCGGCGGCCAGGTGATCTCCGAGGAAGTGGGCCTGCAGCTCGAGAAGGCCACCCTCAAGGATCTGGGCCGCGCCAAGAAGGTCGTGATCACCAAGGAGAACACGACGCTCATCGACGGCGCCGGCGAGGCGGCCGCGATCCAGTCGCGCATCAAGCAGATCAAGGCGCAGATCGAGGAGACCTCCTCGGACTACGACCGCGAGAAGCTGCAGGAGCGCGTGGCCAAGCTGGCCGGCGGCGTGGCCGTCATCAAGGTCGGCGCGGCGACGGAAGTGGAAATGAAGGAGAAGAAGGCGCGCGTCGAGGACGCCCTGCACGCCACGCGTGCGGCCGTCGAGGAAGGCGTGGTCCCGGGCGGCGGCGTCGCGCTGATCCGCGCGCTGGCGGCGCTGGCCAAGCTCAAGGGTGACAACGAGGAGCAGACCCACGGCATTCAGATCGCCAAGCGCGCGATGGAAGCGCCGCTGCGCGAGATCGTCACCAATGCCGGTGAAGAGCCCAGCGTGATCCTCAACAGGGTCGCCGAGGGCAAGGGCAACTTCGGCTACAACGCCGCGACCGGCGAGTACGGCGACATGGTCGAGCTCGGCATCCTGGACCCGACCAAGGTCACGCGCACCGCGCTGCAGAACGCCGCGTCGATCGCCGGCCTGGTCATCACGACCGAGGCGATGGTCGCCGAAGCGCCGAAGAAGGAAGAAGCCCACAGCCACGGCCCGGCCGGCGGCGGCATGGGCGGCATGGGCGGCATGGATTTCTGATTCCCGTCCACGTCCCCGACTGACCACGAAGCCCGGCCTTGTGCCGGGCTTCGTGTTTCCGGGCGGCTCGGTACGGAACGTGCCGTCCGCAGCGCCGTGGCGGCGAGCGCGACTGCCCCGGGGCCGGCCGGTGATTGGGGACGCACGCCGCGATGCGGGCCGCCGCCGGGTGCCGGTCGAGCTGCCGACGTGCTCGCTGAAACGCCGGGTCCTGTCCGAGCGGGCCTTGTATCGCGCCGATGGCGCCGGACCCGCCCGGGCCGGGCGCCGGCATGTCCTGTACCCGACGCCGCGGTCGGCGACCTGGCTCCGAAGCGCCGATGGCGCTACGCTGCGTCCGAAGCGGCGGGGACGAGGAGCCGCCATGCACGCACTTCGTACATGCACGCGCCTGGGCCGCTGCGTGGCGGCGGCCTGGACCTTGGCCGCGACCGGGCAGGCCCTCGCGACCGGCGAGCTGGATGCCACGTTCGGCAACGGCGGCGAACTGCTGATCGCGCGGCCCGACAGCACGCACGGCTCGCCCGAATGGCTCGGCGGACTGGCCGCGCTGCCGGACGGCCGTTTCTACTGGACCCTCAACGACGGCGCCGACGCGCAGTGGCTGGTGCGCATTCATCGCAACGGCGATCGGGACACCAGTTTCGCCGGCGATGGCCGCGTCGAGATCGACGCGCCGTGCGGCGGGTCGCATCCGGTCCGCGTGGCCGTCGACGGCGACGGCGCGGTGATCTGGACCGGCGTCTGCCTGCTGCGCTTCCACCCCGACGGTAGCCGCGATGAGGATTTTCCGGCCGGTACCCCCTCTGTGCCCGGAACCGGCTTCCGCGTCGCGGCGCTGGCGCGCGACGGTGTCGGGCGCTGGCTGCTGGCCGGCATCCAGGCGTTTCAGTGGCAGGTGTGGCGTTTCCGGCCCGACGGCAGCAACGATCCGAGCTTCGGCGGCGGCAAGGGCTTCGTCTCGCCCGCCGTGCCCGCCACCAACGGCGTGCGCGATCTGCGCGCCCTGGCCGTGCGACCGGACCACCGCGTTCTGCTGGCCGGCCTGCGCGGCAACAGCAGCGGGCCGAACCTGGTATTGCTGCAACTGCTCCCCGATGGTCAGCCGGACCCGCAGTTCGGAACGCAGGGACTGGTCGACGTCGAAGCGCCGTCCGGGTTCAACGGCATCGACGCTGCCGCCGTGGTGCTCGACCGGCGAGGCAATGCGATCGTCGCCGGCAACGGCAACAACGGCTCGCAGAGCTGTTGCGCGCTGGTGACGCGGTTCGATCCGACCGGCGTGCTCGACGCGAGTTTCGGGCTGCGCCTGATGGTGCCGCCAGGCAGCACCACGCTGTCGCCGTTCGGCGAAACCTCCAGCACGCTTGCGCTGCTGCCCGGCGGCCAGATCCTGCTCGCTCGCACGTCGTTCCCATTCCCAAGCGCGGGCGAGAGCACGCGCACGCGCTTCACGCTGGTGCGGTTGAACGGTGACGGCTCGTTGGACACCGGCTTCGGCACGGCTGGCTGGCGCAACTACGTGGTCCACGATCCGACCGGCGCCGGCATGAGCGGCCCGTATTCGCAGATCCACGGCATGGCGTACGGCGAGGGGGCCGCGCTGATGTTCGGCCGCACCTTCTTCGAGGACGGGAACTCCAAGGGCATCGATTTCGTGACCCTCGTCCGCGCGCGCTTCGACCGGCTGTTCGACGGCAACTTCGAGTGACGGTCCGGGCGGGCCGCCGCAGGCTGCGCTGACGACGGCGTGATGTTTCCCCCGGGATTGTGGAACGACAACCGGACGTTCACGACGAGGTGGCCACTGGCCTGGGCCGGCGAGATGCGGCCGTGCGCGACGATAGCGACCCGGCTGCGTCAGCGGAATGCACTGCACGAGTGGGAAATCCGGTCCGTGCCGTCGGCCGGCGTGCGGATGACGCGGGCCGAGACCGAGTTGGGCCGCGGGTCGATGTCCAGCGGTGCCCGGGCCGGTGCGGTGAGCGAGGTGGCGACTCGCCAGCCCGACAGATCGGTGCCGAACGCGCCGTTGGCGACCCGATTCGGTGCGGCGGGGGCGTGGTCGAGGCCGGGCCCAGCGCGAACCCCAGCTTCGGACGCATCCAGTTGCCTTCGCGTCCAGGCCGCCGTCGGGCCGCTCACTTGAAGTCGAAGTTGTCGCAGAAGACCGCGTCCCCTGCACCGCAGTCCCAGGGACCGTGCTGGCGCTCGAACGCGCCGAGATCGCGCGGCCCGTAGTTGTTGGCCTGATGGGTGAGATCGACGTCGCGCGGACGGCCGGCGAGATCGACGCTGCTGAAGCTGTCGGTCGGCGCGAAATCGACGGCTGGCGACAGGAACCTCAGGCGATAGTCGCCGGCATCCGGCGCGACGAACATCGGGTCGGCCTGCACGATCGTCGGCAGGTCCGGCAGGCCGGCCGGATCGGCCGCCAGGACGTGATCGGCGAAGTAACCGGAGCTGCCGAGATAGCGCACGCCGCGACCGGGCTGGTCGAGGATGCTCTTGCTGATTCCCAGATAGTTGCTCGCATAAAGCGTGTAGCTGCCGATCTGGTTGCGCGACACGGTGCAGTCGAGCATCACCAGCGCGTTGCCGATCGTCGTGGCTCCCTCGGCGGCGAGCAGCGCGTCGTCGGCGATGTTCCCGGCGATCAGGCAGTTCCTGAGCGTGATGTCGCTGTCGCTGCCGTAGACCATGAAGCGGGCGTGGTTGTCGCGCATGCGGATGCGGTCGGCGGACAGGTAGCCGTCGTCGAGATGGATCGCGCCGGCCCCGTCCGGATCCTCGGAGGTGTTGCCCGAGACGCTGTTGCAGGTATCGCCGGCCGTGCATCGCACCGCGGCCGGATGCGGTGTGCATTCGGCGAAGCCGTCCCGGTTCATGATGACGGCTCCGCTCGCATGCACGGCAGGCCCGCGCCATCCGGTGTTGTCGTCGATCCTGAAGTCCCACGCGCACGTCGTCCCGGGCGATTCGATGCCGGCGCCCCACGAGCCGGTGTTGCCGACCACGCCGACCGGCCTCGACGGCTGCGTCGCGAACAGCTTCAGCGTGCCCTGGTTGTAGATGCCGCCGCCGAGCGCGGCGGCCTCGTTCGCGTAGATCGCGGGCAGACCCGAATAGCCCGGCGACCCGATGTAGGCGTGTGCGCCGGCGCCCACGAACAGCCCGCCGCCGGAAACGCCCGAGACGTTGTAGGCGATCATCGTCTGCGGCGCGATCATCGTCATCTCGATCGGACCGGCCAGCGCCACGCCGCTGCCGTTGTTGAACGTCACCAGGGTGCCGGTGTCCAGGAGCAGCTCGGCATCGCTGCCGGTCGCCGTCGCGGTGATGCCGCCGCCGCGGTTCAGCGTGATCGTGCTCTCGATGACCTGCAGGATGCCGTTGCCGGAGAACGCGATGCCGCGGGTCGGCGACCGCCGGATCTCCAGGTGGCGCAGCTTGACGATCGCGCTGCCGTTGGCGGTGATCGACAGCACCGGCTGGGTTCCGGTCAGTCCGCCGCTGACGACGGTGCGGATACCGTCACTCTCGATCTGCGAGCACGTCGCGAAGCCGCCGACGATGTTGAGGTCCTGGCTGGTGACGACGACGTTGGCCTCCGGTTCGTAGCTCAGCGACCGCGTCAGGCGGATCGTGTCGAATCCGGGGTTGGCATTGGCCGCATTGATCGCCGACTGGATCGTGCCGTGCGTACACGGCTGTCCCGAGCCCGAGGGCGAGCCGACGGTGAAGATCGCGGCACCAGCCGGAGCGGCCGGCATCAGCGCAGCGGCGAGTATCAGGCGCATGGGCAAACGGAGGGGCGCAGGATGCATGAGGAGTCTCCTTGACGTCATGAGTCGGCTCCGGACCGATCGACCGACCCGGAAGGCGCGGTCCGCTCGGGCGCAATGGGATCGGCTGCGCTCGACAGGGCGGGGATCGGATCGACGAGGGCGCCGTATTCGCAGCGTCGAAGTCGCAGGGCAAGCGGACATGTCCGGATGGGGCGGTGGTGGTGTGCGATCACTCGAAATCGGAGTGGAACAACGGCAACACGAAGCGTGTCGCGGCGAAATCGGTATTCGTGCTGGACTGCTGGTCGCGGAGGTCGCCGATCAGGTACAGATGATCGCCGTCGAGTACGACGCGCGCGGTCTGCATGACGCCCGCTGCCGGTGCGCCGAGGGCGTCGTGAACGAAAAGGCCGCCCTCGCCGAAGCGGGGATCGATCCGACCGGTGGAGGTCAGCACGGCGGCGAACCCCTGAAAATACGAGTCGAGCGTGTCGCTGGTGCTTCCGCCGACCAGGATGCGGTCACCGGCCAGTGCGTACACGCTGAAGGACGTGGGCAGGTAGCCGTATTGCGCGTAGCCGAGCAGGACGCGTCCGTCCAGGCCGAAGGCCGGATCGGGGTCGCCCGAAGGGAGCAACCGGGCGACTCCGATCTCCCAACTCGTCGGCCGGCGCACGGTACCGGCCAGTACGATGCGACCCGCGGCGTCGACGGTCACGGCGAACGCCGCATCGGTCATGTCCCCGCCCTGATCGAAACCGACGTAGGCCCAGCCGTCGTGGCCGGGCCCGAAGCTCGGATCGAGCCGGCCATCCGGCAGCAGCCGGATCACGCTCATGTCCAGGCCCGATCCGCCGGCACGTTCGGCGACGCCGGCGAGCACGATGCGTCCGTCGGCGAGCAACGCGCCGTCGTAGGCCATCGCCCGGTCCGGCTGGCCGGGGCGCGAGGGTGCCACGCAGATGCTGCCGCGGCCGTTGCCGAAGCGGGTATCGGTGGCGCCCGCGACGGTCAGTCTGCCCACCGCCTGGCATATCTGCGGCGTGGCGGTCGAGGTCATCCGGAGTGCTGCGCCGAGTACCAGCACGCCCCCGTCCGCGTCCGGCAGAACGCGCGACAACTGAACCTCGATACCACCGTCGACGAAGAAGCCCGGACCCAGAAAGCGGTGGCCGCTGCCGTTGAAGCTGGTGTCGATCTTGCCGTCGCCGTGCAGTCGTCCGACGATTGCCGCCGCGAGATTCGGTGCATGGGCCAGATACGGCAGTCGCCCGTCGAGCGCGCGCGCCAGGTGCAGATCGCCGTGAGGGTAGGCCGGCGCCAGGCCGGCCGATACGCGGCCGTCACCGGCGCTGCCGAAAGCGGGGTCCGGCACGCCGCCGGCGTCGAGACGGACGAAAGCGGCATCGACGCCGGCGTCCGTCGATGCCAGTCCGGCCAGCACCGGCCTTGCGCCGTCGATGACCGCTGCGCAGGCGAAGTCCCGCGCGTCGGCCCCCACATCGAAAGCAATGCGGGCGATGCCGCCCGGGCCGCCGAAACCGGGGTCGGGGATCGGTACCGGCCTGGCCGTGGCGACGGCCGCCAGGCCGACCGACAGCAGGAGCGAGGCGGGTACGCGCAGCCAGGTCGGGAAGAGCCCGGCAACGCAGCGAGGATCATCCGGCTCGCCGGACGTTGCAGGGCGCGCGACAGCGCACATGGTGAATCCTGGTGAGGGCGGCAGATGCATCACGATCGGTGCCGGTCAGCGAGCGATCAGCGGTGCATCGAGGCCGCCGCGAACATGCCATCGAGCGTGAGTGCCAGCTCCTGCGGCGTCAGTTCGAGCGTGACCAGGACCTGGCCGCAGGGGGTGGACTCCCAGCGCCACGGCGCAATGGCGAGGAAGTAGTCGCCGGAATCCACCTCGGCGAGGTCGATCGTGTCCACGGCGATTCCCGCGTCCGTCACGTAGCCGCAGGCCGCCGTGTTCCCGCATTGCGAGCGCAGCAGGAACAGCGCGGGATCGAAGCCGGCGCCCGACTGCACGACCAGACGACCGATCGGATACGGCAACGGCATGCGCACGATCGTCGCCGGCCCGGTCAATGCGAACGCACCGCAGGCGATCACGACACCGGCGTCACCGCGGCAGGTGTCGAACCCGGTCGGCGTGTTGGCGGCCAGCACGGCCGGCGCCGGGCAGGTCTGCGCGGCAAGCGGGCCCATCGTCAGGCAGGCGAATCCGACGAGCGCGATACCCGCTGCGACATCAGCGATGCGTTTGCGACGGCGCCGGGCGTATCGCTCCGGGATTGGCATCTCGTCGGCTTGCCCGGCATCGCGACGCCGCGATGCGCTGCCGGGTCGGGCCGCGCGTTGTCCGGCCCTGACCACGATCCGGTCGACCACTGCCGGCCCCGGCGGTGAGGCCGTGGGCGACGGCTGGCCGATCTGGCATGGATGCGAGCGCATGGGCATGGCGGATGTCTCGATCGGGCCGGCTCGTTCCGGCTCGGTCAGCCTGGCATCCAGGCGCCGCTCCGATCTGGAGGAAAGCCGCAGGTACCGCATGGGATCGGCTGAGGTGCATTGGGAAATGCTTGGGGATCGGCTTCCGGTCCGCTCCGGCGCCCTTGCTTCGACGCCACGGCTGGCCGCAGCCCTTACCGGCGCGAACAAGGACTACGATTTGCTCTTTCTGCCCCAGCAGGACCACGAGCGGTTCCGCAACGATCCGTACGACACGCGGCGGTCATGGGACCACTGCGTCGAGCATCCGATGGGCCACTCGCCACGGCCCCATCGGCTCGCCGCGCCCGGCCGGCGCTGAGTCGGAGCCGTCGATTGCCAGGTGCCGGGGCACATGGCACCGTACCGGCCAGCAGACGGGGAGGGCCCGTGGCCGAGATCACCGAACTGATCGGCAAGGCACGCGACGGCGACCCGGATGCGTCGGCGCGCGTGTTCGCGCTGCTCTACGACGAGCTGCACCGGCTCGCGGCCGGCCAGCTGCGCGGCGAGCCGGCGATGCGCGCGACCTCGCTGGTCCACGAGGCCTTTCTGAAGCTGGCCCATCACGGTGCGCTGGCCGTCAACGATCGCGGCCACTTCTTCGCGGTCGCCGCGCGCGCGATGCGCCAGATCGTCGTCGACCACGTGCGTGCGCGCAGCGCGTTGCGGCGCGGCGGCGATCTGCAGTTCGCCGCGCTCGATACCGGTGCCCTGCACCTGGCCGCCGAGCAGCGCGACGAGGACCTGCTCGCGCTCGACGAGGCCCTGATCCGCCTCGGCGCGGTCGACGCGCCGCTGGCGGCCCTGGTCGAGATGCGCTTCTACGGCGGACTCGAGCTGGCCGACATCGCCGAGCAGATCGGCCGATCCGAACGTTCGCTCAAGCGCGACTGGCGGCGCGCCCGGGCGTTCCTGCTGCATGCACTGGCGGGCGACGGAGCGCGATGAGCGACGCCGCCGACCGCTGGAGGCGCGTATCGGCCGCGTTCGATGCGCTGGTCGATCTGGATGCCGTGACGCGGGCGCGGCGCCTGGAGGCGCTCGAGGACGAGGACGCGGTGCTGGCTGCCGAGGTGCGCGCGCTGCTGACCGCCGATGCCGACGCTCATGCCGTGCTCGATGCCGGCGTCGCCGAGGTGGTGCCCGACCTGCTCGACGCTGCGCCGCCGGACCGGCGCGCCGGACCGTACCGGCTGCTGCACCCGATCGGCGAGGGCGGCATGGGCGTGGTCTGGCTCGGCGAGCGCACCGACGGCGCGTACGAGCAGCAGGTCGCCGTCAAGATCATCAAGCGCGGCATGGACAGCGCGGCGATCGTGCGGCGCTTCGTGCAGGAGCGGCGCATCCTGGCGCGGCTGCATCACGCACACGTCGTGCGCCTGCTCGACGGCGGCATCACCGCGGACGGGCGACCGTTCTACGTCATGGAACACGTCCACGGCCATCCGCTGACGGTGCACGCGGCCGAGCGGCGGCTCGACGTCGCGGCGCGGATCGCATTGCTCGCGAAGGTCGCCGACGCGGTCGCCTATGCGCATACGCACCTGGTCGTGCATCGCGACCTCAAGCCGTCCAACGTGCTGGTCGACGCGGCCGGCGAGCCGCGCGTGCTCGATTTCGGCATTGCCAAGCTGATCGAGGATACCGGCGAGCAGACCGTCACCGGCACCGGCGCGCGCGTGCTGTCGCCGGCCTATGCGGCGCCCGAGCAGATTCTCGGCGAGCCGGTCGGCACCACCGCCGACGTCTATGCGCTCGGCATGCTGATGGGCGAGCTGCTGACCGGAGCCCTGCCGCAGCAGCGGCGCGGCGCGAGCGCGGCCCGGCTCGCGCACGACGCGGCGCATGAGACCAGCCAGCGGCTCAGTCTGGTGGCCGCGCAGCAGTCGCGCGATCGACTGGCCGCGCTGTACGGCGATGCCGCCGATGGGCGGCGCCTGGCGCGCCAGCTCGGCGGCGATCTGGACGTGATCGCCGCGACCGCCCTGCAGCGCGAACCGGCGCGCCGCTATCGGACCGCCGCGGCGTTTGCCGACGATCTGCGCCGCTGGCTCGACGGCCGGCCGATCGCCGCGCGTGCCGATTCGGCGGCGTACCGCCTCGCGCGCTTCGTGCGGCGGCACCGCGTGGGCGTCGCGGCCGCGACGCTGATCGTGCTGTCGCTGCTGGGCGGCTTCGGCGTGGCGCTGTGGCAGGCGCGCATCGCGCGCGAGCAGGCACGCCAGGCCGCGATCGAGCGCCAGCATGCCGAGTTGCAGCTGGCGCGGGCCGAGCGCGTCAAGGATTTCATGCTGACGCTGTTCCGCGAGCAGGACCCGGTCAGCCGCGCCAAGGCGCAGGCGCGCACGGCGCCCGAGCTGATCCGCGAAGGCATCGCGCAGATCGACGCGACCCTGGCCGCCGAGCCCGATCTGCAGGCCGAGCTGCTGCGCGATCTGGGGCAGTTGCAGGTCGGTCTCGACGATCGCACCGGTGGCGAGGCGACGCTGCGCCGCGCCCGCGATCTGCAGGCCGCGCTGACGGGGCCGAACAGCGCTGCAACCGCCGAGGCGCTGTCCGCTTACGCCGATGCGGTCTACGCGACCGGCGACAGTGCGCGCGCCGGCACGATGCTGCGCGAGGCCGTCGCGCAGCTGCGGCAGAGCCGCGGCGCCGACCATGCCAGCACCGTCGAGGCCGAGTCGCGCCTGGCGATCATCGAGATGATCGAGGGACGCTACGAGGAGGCCGAGCGGCTCGCGCGCCATGCGCTCGACGTCGCGCGCGCCCGATACGGGGACGGCCATGCCGAGCTGATCGAGCCGCTCGGCATGCTCGGCAATATCGTCAAGGAGGGCGGCCGCTATCCGGAGGCGCTGGCGCTATACGACGAGGCGCTGCGGATCGTCGCCGGCACGCTCGGTGAGGATCACGCACGCGGCGTCGCGCTGCGCAGCCGGCGCGGCGACGTGCTGCGCGTGCAGCGCCGCTACGACGAGGCCCTGGTCGATTACGAGACGGCGCTGCGCATCGAGCGGGCGCAGCTGCCGGCCGGCCATGTGCTGATCGGCGGCACGCTGCTGCGCCTGGGCGACCTGCAGCGGCGCACCGGCCGCCTCGATGAGGCCGATCGTTCGCTGGGCGAGGCGATCGCGATCCTCGGCGGTGCGCCGTCGGGCCAGTACGCGCAGGCGCTGCAGTTCCACGCCAATCTCGCGCTCGCGCGGGGCGACCTCGACCTGGCGGTACAGCGCTATCGCGCCTCGATCGAGGCGTTCCGCGCGACCGGCGGCGACAGCGTCTACGCGTGGCTGACCCAGTACAAACTCGCCGACGTGCTGGTCGCGGCCGGACGCGTCGCCGAGGCCGAGCCGCTGGTCGACGAGGCCGCCGCGGCGGCTGCCCGGGCACATGCGCGCAGCGGCGGCGCCGATCCGTACGGCGAGATGTACGCGGCCACGGTCACCGGCAGCCTGCGCCATGCGCAAGGCCGCTACGAGGAGGCCATCGCGCTGCGCCGGCAGGGACTCGCGTCGCTGGTGCGCACCTACGGCGACGCGCACGCCGAGGTCGCGGCGGCGCGCATCGCGCTGGCCGCGAGCCTGGTCGCGACACGCGATCCGGGCGTACGTGACGAAGCGGCGGCGCTGTTCGAAGCGGCGCGGACGATGCTGGAGCCGGCCGAGCCCGGCGCCGACGAGACCGGCGCCGCGTTCGTCGGCACGCTGTATCTGGAACGCGCACGGCTGCGCCGCGACAGCGGCGACCTCGCCGGCGCACGCCAGGACGCCGATCGGGCGCTCGGACACCTGGGCGCGCCGGACCAGACGCGCACGCTGCGCGAGGCGCGGCGGCTCGTCGCCGAGCTCGGCCGCGGCGCAGCGGCGACGCCGGCCCGACACTGACGCGATGCCGCGGCGAGTCGAAGCCGGCCCCATATGGACTGCCGCGACGGCGAATCGACCCCATCCATCGCACGAACCGCAGCCGCTGCGCGCGGACTCCGGCGCGCTTCAGTCCGGCCAGACCGCGTGCAGCGGGTCGAACTCGATCTCGCGTCGCGTCGCACTGCGCCGGCCGAAGCCGCCGACGCCGATCACGCCCTGCTGCATCGGATCGAGCCCGAAGGCCTGCTCGATGTCGGCCTCGTTGACCGCGGCCGTGAAGAACGCGCCGAGTCCGCGCTCGGTCGCGGCCAGATACAGCGTCTGCGACAAATGGCCGACGTCGAGGATCGCGGCACGATAAGCCTTGGCGTGCTGCCGGTACTTCCAGAAGTTGCGCTCGAAGCGGCTGACGTAGACGACGATCGCCGGCGCGTCGGCGAGATACTCCTGCACAGCGAGCAGGCGCGAAGCCAGCCGGCGCACGTCGGCCGCGTCGAGCGGCTGCAGCGGCTCGAGCGCATGATCGAGCACGTGGTAGTGGTAGAGGCCGGCCGCGATGCCCTCGACGTTCTGGATCAGCAGGTAGGCCTCGGTCGGATGCAGTCCGCCGGCCGACGCCGTGCCCTTCTTGAGCACGCTCACGCCGGTCACATCGACCTGCGCCAGCGCGCGGAATGTCGCCTCGAGCACGAACGCGAAATCCTCGCGCGACAACGGACCGCCCTGATCGAAGTTGCGGCAGGTGATGCGGCGCGCGAGCAGATCGAGCAGCGGCGAGTCCGGCTGCTTCGGCAGCGCGAGGCGCTGCTGCGGCGCGCCGCGTTCGAAGACCGGTGCAGGCGGTTGCTGCAGATGCGCCATCGGTTGCCCGTCGAACAGCTCGGCGAAGCGCTGCTGTTCGGCGATGCTGTCGACGCCGGACCAGCGCAGGTGCCGATGCGCGACCGCCGCCAGACCGTGCCAGTGGCAGTCGCGCAGCCGCGTGTCGGCGTCGTGCGCCGCATTCGAGTCCGATGCCTCGAACACCAGACCCTTCTCGCGCAGCTGCGCGAGCGCCGCATCGTCGCGCGTCAGACCGGCCTCCTCACATGTGACCCACTCGCTGGCCGACAGGCGCCCGACGACGTCGATCTCCTGTGCGTCGAGCGTCACCGGACGCTCCAGGTGGGCCGCCAGCGCGACCCATTGCGTCTGGAAGGCCAGGCGCGGCTCGTCAGCGAGCAGGAGCTGCAGATCCACGCCAAGGCGTTCGCGCAGCTCCAACACCATGAACTGGCAGCGACGTAGACGCATGGTGCGATTCCTGGCGGTGGCAATGAACGAGGCGCCATTGTAGGCGCCGGCCCTGACGGCTTGCCCCGACCGACCGGCCCGCCGATCGGATGCGCGGCGCGAACGCCATGCGACGTTCGGAGGGCTACCGCGCAATGGCAAGTCCGCGAGGCCAACGCTATGATGGCAGCCGCAATTCAGGGGAATACCAATGAGCGACGGTCTTTTGACTTCCTCGCAGGCGGAAAGCCTGCTTCAGCGGATTTCGTCCGATGACGCCTTCCGGGCCCGGTTCGAGTCGGCACCGGCCGACGCGCTGCAGGAGCTGGGCATCCCGGTCGAGCTCATCAACCAGCTGCCGGCCGCCTGCCTCAAGCCCAAGCCGCTGCCGCCGAAAACGGCGCTGAGCGACCTGATGCAGAAGCAGCGCGACGTCGCCGTCAACGCGACGATGGCGATGAACGTGCCGTGGGTGAAGCTCGGGACGAGCTGATCGGCGGCGGCGCGCTCGGCGCGCCGACGTTTGCGTCAGCGTTGGGCGGCCGGCTCGTCAGGCGCCAGCTGCCGGCGTACGAAGCCCAGCGACATCGCATCCGGCCAGGCCGCCAGCAGGCGTGAGCGGGCGTCGGCGGCGTCCTCGGCCCGTCCGGCCCGTGCCGCCAGCGTCGAGGCCTCGAGCCAGGCCAGATCCGACAGCATCACGTTGAACGGAATCAGCGCGAGCTGGCCGAACTGCTCGGCATAGGCCCGGCCGCGGTGCTCGGCGAGCCAGCGTGCCTGCTTCAGTGCGGCCGCGTCATCGCCTGCGGCGCGATAGGCGTCGAGCAGGACCTGATGACTGAAGTAGAACTCGCGTCCGTCCATGTACGGCTCGAGCAGGGCGATCGCCTCGCGCGGCTTGCCTTGCGCGCGCAGCAGCTCGGCCTCGACGACGGTCAGCAGGCTCGACAGATACGGATAGTCGCCCTTGCGGCTGAATGCCGAGGCTCCGGCCAGGGCCCGCTGCGCGAGTTCGACGTCGTCGAGCGTCGCCGCGAGATACGCCACCATCAGCAGATTGAACGAGCGATGCGGCGCCTGCAGCGACGCCCCGTCGATCTGCTTGAGGTACGCGGCCAGCGCGGCCTTGCTCTCGACAGCCGGTGCGCTGCGCGCCTTCATGATCTGCTCGAGCGTCTGCAGCTCGTAATGGCGGCCGCCGCGCAGGGTTCGCGTCTCGGCCTGCGCCTGCTCGAGCAGCCCGAGCGCATCGTTCCAGCGGCCGCGATCGAGCGTAAGCGCGATGCGCGTATACCAGACGTCCGCGTCGCTGGTCGCGATGCCGGTGTTCTTGCCGTTGGTCAGCACCGCGTCGGCCTGATCGAAGCGGCGCTGCGCCGCGAACAGGTGCGCGTGGAACAGATTGCGCGAGCTGAACCCGTTGGCCTCCGCGTCGTTGAAGCGCGCGTCGGCATCGGCGAAGCGTTCCTGCCCGAGATAGAGCGTGGCCAGCAGATAGTCGGCCATGCCGCGACGCGGATTGGTCGCGATCGCGATCTTCTCGATCGCGCGGATCGCCTCGCCGAAATTGTTGGCGGCCTGCCACGAAAAATAGCCCAGGCCGCCGCTCGCCGGCGTGGAATCCGGATAGAGCTGTTCCATCAGCTGCCATTTCTCGAGCGCGACCCGCGGCGTGGCGTTGTTGGCCAGCCATGCCTGCGCGTAGAGCGCATCGCGTGTGGACAGACGATCGACCATGTTGACCGCCTGCTCGAGCTCGCGCGTGACCTCGGCGGCGTCGGCCGATCCGGTCAGCAGCAGGGTGCGGCCGAGACCGACGCGGGCCAGCGCGAAATCGGCGTCCAGAGCGACCGCCTGGCGGAACAGCGGGATCGCCTCCTTGGTATTGCCCTTGCTGTCCTCGGCGACCGCGAGCGAATAGGCGCGCAGCGCGTCGAGATTCGACGTGGTGGCCTTCTCGAGCGGCTTGGTATCGGTCGAGATCACCGCGACCGCCTCGCCGAGGCGCTCGCGCAGCTGGCGGTTGACCTTGTCGACCGACGGCAGCACCGAATCGGCGCCGACGCCGTCGGCCGATTCGGAATACACCGTGGTCTGCGTCTTGGGGTCCACGACCTCGGCGGTCACGCGGACGCGGCCGCCGATCTCGGCGATGCTCGGCAGGATCAGCGCGCGCGCGCCGTCGCGCAGCGCGACCTCCGACCCGATCGCGCGGTCGATCGGCGTCGCGTTCGGGTCGCGCTTCATGCGCATGACGGTGTCGCGGACCTTGAGGTCGGACAGGATGTTGACGTAGCGGGACTGCTCCAGGCCGATCCGGAACGCGACCTGCAGCGAGTCGTCGAAGATCGCCTGGTCGGTGTGGTTCTGGAAATCGCCGACCACGACCCAGTCGCGGCTCGCGAACGCGATCGCCGGCGGCGAGCGCAGCATCATGTAGACCGGCATGATGATCGCCAGGGCGATCAGCAGCGCCTCGAACACCAGCACCGAGGGCCGCCGCCAGAACGGCACCTCGCGGTGCGCCTTGCCGGACCATGGCGGCGTCTTGAACGGCGCCAGGCCCTCCTCGCCGACCTCGAACACCGGGATCGGCTCGGGTACGCCCTTGAAGCGATAGCGGCCATGCGCGCGCCAGCGGATCTTGTCGACCGGCTCGGTCAGCTCGCCCTGCGCGCGATGCGCCAGTGACCAGGTGATGCCCGAGAGCAGGATCTGCCCGGGCCGCGCCAGCGAGGCCAGGCGCGAGGTGACCGGCTTGGCCAGGCCCTCGATGTCGACCGGCTTGGCGCCGTTGGCGATTTCCTCCTCGCCGTTGTCCCACAGCAGCACGTCGCCGACGTGGATGCCGACCCGCGCCTTGAGCTCGCTGCCTTCCTGCAGGTTGAACTGGTGCAGATTGCGCTGATAGTCCAGCGCGAACGCGACGGCCTGGATCGGCCGGTCGAACATCAGCAGGAAGCCGTCGGTCTTGTCGATCTCGTGGCCGTCGTGGACCTGCAGCAGCGCGCGCGCGAAGCGGTCGTGGCGGCGGATCAGATGGGTGGCGGCCAGATCGCCGAGCTTGTGGACCAGGGCCGTCGAGTCGACCAGGTCGCACAGCACCAGAGTGCGGAGCAACGGCTTGGCGCGATCGCGCGCCGGATCGGGCAATGGCTGGGCGGTGGCTTCCATGAAGCGAGAAAACTCCCTGGCTACAGGCGAAGTCCCTGGGGGGACCTCGCACCTGGTGGACCGGATACGTCGTCCGGTCGATCTAGGTGCGCCTCCGGCGCCATGCTCGGATGCGCTTGTTCTTCGATACCGACGATCGTGTCGGTGCCGTTCCGCGGCTGATCGCCAATCCGCTCCGACCGTATGTGGACGGGGCGATCGTACCTAGCAGAATGCCGGAGAATCCCGGCCGGCGTCCATATGCTTTACGTTTATACCATCGCCGCCGTTGCCCTTCACCCCGTACAGGGCCGTATCGGCCTCGCTGTACCAGGCCGTCCAGCCGCCGTCGGGCGGGCACAGGCCGCCGCCGATGCTGACCGCGATGCGCAGGGTTTCGGCCCCGATCGGCAGGCTCAGCGCGCGGATCGACGCGGCGATCCGGTCGGCCCGCGCGCGCAGCTCGTCCAGCGAGGCGATCTGGGCCAGGAAAGCGAATTCGTCCCCGCCCAGGCGGCACGGCATGTCGCAGGCCGCGGCGGCCTCGCGCAGTGCGTCGGCGATCGCCTTGAGCACCGAGTCGCCGATCAGGTGTCCGCAGCGGTCGTTGATCTGCTTGAAGTGGTCGACGTCGATCAGCAGCAGGCCGAGCAGGGTGTCGGGCAGGCGCCGCTGCTGCAGCTGGTCCAGGTAGATCGACAGCCCGCGCCGGTTGCACAGGCCGGTCAGCTCGTCGGTCTGGACCAGGCGCTGCGCGGTCGTCAGCTGGGTCTGGGTCTGGCGCAGCGAGTCGAGCGTGACCATCAGGTCTTCGTTGCGCCGGCGCAGATTGGCGATCAGCTGCTGCTCGCTGGCGACCAGATACGCGAACGAGCGCTGCATGAACAGCGCCAGCAGGCGCGGCTCGCTGTCGAGCAGGGCCGAGAACGTGTCGTGGCCGACCACCCACAGCCGGCTCGGCTCCGACGCGATCGCATTGGCGACGCGGGCATGGTTGCCGATGAACAGTGCCAGTTCGCCGAAGAACTCGCCCGGCCCGATCAGCTTGTCGACGACGCTGTCGCCGAACTGCAGACGCACCTGGCCGGACTGCACGACGAACATGCTGCGGCCCTGTTCGCCGCGATGGAAGATCAGGTCGCCGCCGGCGGCATCACGCGGCGTGCCGACGCGGATGAACAGATCCAGTTCGGCGGCGGAGAGCTGCCGCGGATGCATGGCGGGAGCAGGCGGGGTCGTCCGCGCCGCGGACGGCACGGCACCCGCTTGCGACACCGACGGCGCTGACGACACGATGACCACCCCGCGTGGTTCGTACCAAACCCCTGATCATAGCCTACCGCAGGCCGCGCGCCAGTGCAGCGGCGGCCCGATCGCGCATGCCGCGGCGTGCCGTGAGCGGCCGCGAACGGCGGCCCGGCCCTGCGGCCGGGACACCGCATCGAACGGTCAGGCCGCGCTCTTGGCGTCGCCGTGGAACTGCTCTTCCTCGGTCGATCCGGTCAGTGCGGTCGTCGAGGACTGGCCCTGCTGGATCGCCTGGGTGACCTGGTCGAAGTATCCGGTGCCGACCTCGCGCTGGTGCTTGACCGCCGTGAAGCCGCGGTCGGCGGCCGCGAACTCCGCCTCCTGCAGCTCGACGAACGCGCTCATCTGGCGGCGCGCGTAACCGTGCGCGAGGTGGAACATCGAGTAGTTCAGCGCATGGAATCCGGCCAGCGTGATGAACTGGAACTTGTAGCCGTAGGCGGCGATTTCCTTCTGGAACTTGGCGATCGTCGCGTCGTCGAGGTTCTTCTTCCAGTTGAAGCTCGGCGAGCAGTTGTACGCGAGCAGCTTGCCCGGGAACCTGGCGTGGATCGCCTCGGCGAACTTGCGCGCGAATTCCAGATCCGGCTTGCCGGTCTCGCACCAGACCAGGTCCGCATACGGTGCATAGGCCAGGCCGCGCGAGATCGCCTGGTCCAGGCCGTTGCGCGTCTTGTAGAAGCCTTCCACGGTGCGCTCGCCGGTCGTGAACGGGCGGTCGTTCTCGTCGACGTCGCTGGTCAGCAGGTTGGCGGCCTCCGCGTCGGTGCGCGCGACCAGCAGGGTCGGCACGCCGCAGACGTCGGCCGCCAGCCGCGCGGCGTTGAGCTTCTCGACCGCTTCGCGCGTCGGCACCAGCACCTTGCCGCCCATGTGGCCGCACTTCTTGACGCTGGCCAGCTGATCCTCGAAATGCACGCCGGCGGCGCCGGCCTCGATCATCGCCTTCATCAGCTCGAACGCGTTGAGCACGCCGCCGAAGCCGGCCTCGGCGTCGGCGACGATCGGCTGCAGGAAGTCGATGCTGTCGTCGCCTTCGGCGTGATAGAGCTGGTCGGCGCGCAGCAGCGCGTTGTTGATGCGCTTGACCACGGCCGGTACCGAGTCGGCCGGATACAGCGACTGGTCCGGATACATCTGGCCGGCCAGGTTGGCATCGGCCGCGACCTGCCAGCCGGACAGATAGATCGCCTTGAGGCCGGCCTTGACCTGCTGCATCGCCTGATTGCCGGTCAGTGCGCCGAGCGCGTTGACGAAATCCTCGGTGTGCAGGTACTTCCAGAGCTTCTCGGCGCCGAGCCGGGCGATCGAATGCTCGACCGCGACGGTGCCGCGCAGACGGACGACGTCTTCGGCGCCGTAGTTGCGCTTGATGCCGGCCCAGCGTGCGTTGTTGCTCCAGTCGAGCGTGATCTGGTCGGCGGTCGGCAGCGAGGTCTTGCTCATCGGAAAGGGCTCCTGGTGGGGGTGAGGCCTGTCTCGGCCGAAACAGGGATGGAGGAGGCGGGGCGGTATGCGACGTCGATACATGCGTCAGCGGCCCGGGCCGCTGACGCATCGCGGTACGACGATGCGCTGCGGCCAGGCGGACGAGGATTCCGGGCGGCGCGTGAACCGGTTCTTGCCGCATCGGTGTCGTGCAGCACGGCGTTCAGCAAGCGCGGTGTGGCCGCGGCGGCGCGCGATCGCGCAGCGGCGGCCGTGTGCGGCAGCTGCATCGGATCGGTCGAACTCAGCATCGACATGTTGACGCCACTCCCGACTGGGGGCGGCCAGACTATGTCGCGACGCCGCAAATTTACAAAGCAAATGTTTAAATGCAAACCATAAGAAATGTTAAATTAACGGCCAAGCGATTGAAGGGATTGGCCATGAGCGATCCGAAACGGTCTGAGTCGGCCCCGGCGGCGGCCTCCGAGCGGCGCGCGGCCGGGTCTTCGCGCTTCTACTACAAGGGCAGCCGGGTCAAGCAGCTGCGTGCGTTCTGCACGATCGCCAAGCTCGGCACGCTGTCACGCGCGGCCGAGGCGCTGTTCCTGTCGCAGCCGGCGGTCAGCCTGCAACTGGCCGCGCTCGAGCAGGAGCTCGGCGTCGTGCTGATCGAGCGGCGGCGCCGCCGCGTCGCGCTGAGCCGCGAAGGACAGCTGCTGTACGAACTGGCGCAGCCGCTGATCGAGGGCTTCGACGCGCTCGACGGCGAGTTCCGGTCGCGGCTGCAAGGTCTGGCCGGCGGCGAACTCAACATCGCCGCCGGCGCCTCGACGATCCAGTACCTGCTGCCGTCGATGGTGGCGCGCTACCGCACCGCGCACCCGGACGTCCGCCTGCACCTGCACAACGTGACCGGCCGCGACGGTCTGGCCCTGCTGCGCTCGGACCAGGTCGACTTCGCGGTCGGCTCGATGCTCGAGGTGCCGGTCGATCTGAGCTACGAGCCGATCTACCACTTCGACCCGCTGCTGATCATGCCGCCGGATCATCCGCTGGCCTCGCGCAGCGACGTGCGCCTGGAGGACCTGTCGCCGTACGGCCTGATCCTGCCGCCGAAGCGGCTGACCACCTATCGCCTGGTCGATCTGATCTTCCAGCAGCGCAAGGTGCCGTTCCACGTCGCGATCGAGGTCGGCGGCTGGGAGGTCATCAAGCAGTACGTCGCAATGGGGCTGGGCATCTCGATCGTGACCGGCATCTGCGTCACCGACGCCGATCGCGGCCGTCTGGCCGTGCGCAACCTGCGCCAGTACTTCCCGCAGCGCAGCTACGGCGTCGTGATCCGCAAGGGCCGTTATCTGAGCGCCGAGGCGCGCGCGTTCGTGGACCTGATCCGGCCCGGGCTGTTCATGCGTCGGGACTACTTCGAATCGGGTCATTCCGAGCGCTGACCGGCCCGCCGCGCAGGCGGCGCAGCACGCGGCCGACGAAGCGCCACAGTTTGGGCACCAGCCAGGCGACCAGCACCAGGAACATCAGCAGCAGGACCAGGAAAACAACCGGATGCGCGATCGCCAGGTACAGGCCGCCGAGCACGAGGCCGTCCTCGCCGAGGCTCGCCCCCCAGTTGCTGAAGGGCTCCGGCGAAGTGTTGATCGCGGCGCGCCCGCCGCTCTTGAACAGATGCGTGCCGCTGGTGACCACGCCGCCGAGCAGCGCGGCGGCGATCTGCGCGGCGGGCCCGGCGTCGCCCATCGCACCCCAGGCCAGGAACGCGCCGGCCGGAATGCGCACGAACGTATGCAGCGCGTCCCACAGCGAATCGAAGGCCGGCACCTTGTCGGCCAGGAACTCGCCGACCAGCATCAGGCCCGATGCGCCGAGCACCCAGTCGTGCTCGAGCACCTGCAGCGAGTCCGGCAGCGTCAGATACTCGAATCGGCCGAGCAGGCCGATCACGAAGACCGCCGCATACAGGCGAAACCCGCTGGCCCAGGCCAGGCCGCGGCGAGCGCGACGTGCGAGATCGATTCCATGGCGACGGGTCGGACCGGGCGGTGCGCCCATCCGCAGGGTAGCGCGCCGGCCCGCGGCCGCAAACAGCCGACCGGTGGATCGCCGATCGCGCCGCCGTTCTGCTAGCGTCACGGTCCGGTTTGCGGCCGGCTCGGCGGAGGTGCGGATGGTTCGCTGGATCATGTTCGGCCTGATCGTGCTCGGCCTCGGCGTCTCGCTGACGACGCACAGTCCGGGCGTCCTCGGCCTCGGCATCCTCGGCACCGCGATCGGCCTGTTCGGCGTCGTGTTCTCGATCGCCGCCGAACGCGTGGCCTCGCGCGCGCGACCCGACTCGGCGATGCTCGGTCCGGAGGCGCTGGCGGCGATCCGCGAACGCGCCCGTGCCCGGCGCGTGGCCGCTCAGCCGCAGGCACCCGGCCCGCGCGATCCGAACCGGCCGGGAGCCTGAGTCCGACGCGACTGCCGCGGTGCGCCATGCTCGGCGGCCGGGCTCGGCGCAGAATGGGCGCCGTCGCATCGGGCGACCTGGGAAAGGGGATCACAACGTGGCTATCGAAACTGTCCTCGTCTGGCTCATCGTGGGCGCCGTGGCCGGCTGGCTGGCCGGACTCATCGTCAAGGGGCATGGATTCGGCCTGCTCGGCAACATCGTCGTCGGCATCATCGGCGCGTTCCTGGCCGGCTGGCTGCTGCCGCAGGTCGGCCTCGCGATCGGTGGCGGCATCGTCGCCGCGATCATCAACGCGCTGATCGGCGCGGTCATCCTGCTGGTCATCATCGGCCTGATCAAACGAGCCTGACGCCGCTGCACGGCGTCGCGCGGCCGCCGGCCGCGCGACGCTTCCGGCCCGCCGGACCGGTTCGTGGCCGGCCCGGGTCTGCTACGCTAACGCCCGAAGCGGCGCCGCGTCCGCCTCGCAAGCCTCCCCTGAAACGGCCGTCCAAACCGGTCACCCGTCTCCTGTCGGACACGCCCGGCGTGTCCGTGCTCGCCCTGCCTCGACATCCATGAGTTCGCGCGACGACGATCCGAGCACCACCCAGCGACGCACGATCCGGCCGCAGCGTGAGCTCGGTGTCGAGCATGGCCAGGCCTGCCTGATCGTGCTGCAGGGGCAGCGGCTCGGACAGCGCATCGATCTGGGCCTCGGCCCGCTGCTGATCGGGCGCTCGCCCGAGGCCGGCCTGCAGCTGCTCGAGCACAGCATCTCGCGCCTGCACAGCCGCATCTGGCTCGAGCCGTCCGGCTATCGCATCAAGGATCTGGACTCGACCAACAAGACCTTCATCAACGACCAGCCGATCATCGAGGCCGAGCTCAAGGACGGCGACCACATCACGATCGGCAGCTGGGTGTTCAAGTTCATGGACACCTCCTCGCTCGAGATGCGCTATCACGAAGAGCTCTATCTGCTGGCGACGATCGATCCGCTGACCGAGCTCTACAACCGCCGCCAGTTCCTCGAGCTGCTCGAGAAGGAGCTGGCCCGCGCGGCCAGCCACAGCCGGCCGCTGGCGCTGCTGATCATCGATCTGGACCACTTCAAGGAAGTCAACGACCGCTACGGCCATCCGGCCGGCGACATCGTGCTGCGGCGGGTCTCGGCGATCCTGCGCGAGCAGGCGCCGCAGGAGCTGATCGTCTCGCGGATCGGCGGCGAGGAGTTCGCGATCATCGTGCCCGAGCAGCCGCTCGAGCATGCGGTGTCGTTCGCCGAGGGCGTGCGCACCGCGGTCGCCGCGCTCGACCTGCACGCCGATACCGGCCCGCCGGTGCCGCCCGGCATCACGATCAGCATCGGCGTGGCCAGCCGCAATGCCGAGACCCACACGGTCAGCAAGCTGCTGCGCGCTGCCGACGAGCAGCTCTACCGCGCCAAGCAGGCCGGACGCAACAAGGTCTGCTCGCCGCTGAATTGACGGTGGCCGCGTTCAGGCCGGCTTCCGAACGGCGGCGCGATAACGGGCTCATGGACGCGAGGCTGTCCCGATCCGGCGGTCCGAACCGGTACTGCTATCATTCACGCGTTGCAGCACCCCGCAGGCCGCGCCGCATCGCGCGGGAGGGGGTGCTTTCGCCCCGTTCCGTTCTACGATACGTTTCGTTGATTTAGCCGACTCAACTTTTTTCTGGAGGGTGTACCCATGCGGAACCTTTTCGCCCCCGCGCTGGTGGGGCTGCTGGTCCTCGGCGGATGCAAGTCCGGCGACCAGGGCGGTACCCCGGCGAACGGCACCTCGCCGACGCCGGCATCCACCGCCGCGCAGGCCACCTCGATCAGCGGCACGGTGGCGCTGCGCGATCAGATTCCGCTCGGCACGGACGCCAAGCTGACGGTGCGCCTGGTCGATCTGTCGCAGCCGGAGATCGCGATCGCCGAGAAAGTGCAGCCGATCGGCGGCAACCCCCCGTTCCAGTTCACGATCGATTTCGATCCGGCCAGGATCGACCCCAACCACACCTACGTGATCGAGGCGATGCTGGTCGACGGCGACCGCCGCTTCATGCCGGCGCTGAACTCGCCGGTGCTGACCGGCGGCAACGGCGCGACCGCCGAGGTCGTGCTCAACGCGGAGGCGACGCCCGGCGAGAAGCTCAAGGAAGAGATCAACAAGGTCCGGTCGAACTCGGGCGGCATGAAGCGCATCGAGGGCTCCTACCTCAACGATCAGGTCTCGGTGGCGTGGGACGCGTTCGTCTCGGAAGGCCATGTGCGCTTCGCGCGCGTGATCACCGATCGCGGTGAAGCCGGCCGCTCGACGGTGCAATACGCGTTCAAGGACGACCGTCCGCTCGGCGTGATCGCCGGCTCGGCGAGGATCGGCTGGGACGAGAGCGGCGCGGCGATCCTCAACGAGGACGGCAAGGGCGGCCAGCTCGACGACGCAGCCGTCAAGGCCTATCAGGACGAGGCGGTCAAGGCGCTCAAGATGGCGCAGGAAAAACTGCCGGCGCCCAAGCGGCCCTGATCGAGGCCTGCTACCTGTGAAACGAAGAAGCCGGGCCTGTCCCGGCTTCTTCGCGTCTGCGCAACGGCCGATGGCCGGCGCCGCCGCGAAGGCGGCGGCTCAATCACCCGCGGCCGGCGCGAGCGTCGCCGCGGCCGGTGCGCGCGTGCCGCGGATCAGCGCGCCGCGCCATTCGGCCGGCAGCGGGCGCGCCGGATCGCCGCCGTCGATGCGGGCGATCGTGCCGGCGGCGATCGTCGCGACCGGCACGCCGTCCTCGTAGAGCACGCGGCTGCCGACGCTGGCGGCGACGCGCGCGCCCGGCGTGAGGATGCCGACCAGATTGAGCGGGTCGGTCGCGGCGACCACGACCCGGCTGCCGTCGGCCGGCCGGCGCCGCACCGAGCGCAGCACCGCGATCGCTTCGGGCAGCGCGAACTGTTCGCCGGACAGGCCGGCGACGAAGCGGCCGCCGCGGATCTCGCCGCGCGCCTCCAGCCGGCGGCACACGCGTACCAGCTCGCGCCAGCGCGGCATCCAGGCGGCCTCGCGCGACAGCAGCTGCCAGGTCAGTACGCCGTAGCGGCGCAGCAGCACGCGTACCGCGTGCTCGAGCGTGTCCTCGTCGACGGCGTCCGCCGCGCGGCCGCGGTCCTGTGCGTCGCTGCCCGAGGCGCGCCGCGTGCCGCGCAGCGGCACCCAGCGGCCGGCGTCCTCGATGCCGAGCAGGGCGCCGTGGCGGATGCGCCGCGTGCGCTGCGAGCCGCGCTTGGATGCCGGCATCAGCAAGGCACGCAGGCCGGCGAAACCGTCGGCGTGGATCAGGCCGCGCGAGACCAGCTCGCCGAGCACGTCCTCCAGCTCGGTCCTGAGCAGGCGCGTACCGTGCACGAGCTCGTCGAAGAACAGCGCACCCTCGCGATCGAGCAGGTCCAGTACCACCTGCGCGCGCGAGGACACCGGGCCGGCCTCGCCGGCCTGGGCGCCGAGGCCGGTCCACAGGGCCAGCGAGCGCCGCGGCACGATCACGATCGGCGTGCTGCGCAGCGGACCGGCCGCACGCGGGCGGCCGGCGGCGGTCGCGTCGGCGATGCGCGCCCAGACCACGCGGCCGCTGCGGCACAGCTCGTCGAGCCAGCCGATCGCGTAGTCGTCCAGACGGGCCGGCAGCAGGTCGGCCTCCCAGGCGCCGGCGGCGGTCTGGTAGCCCTCGAGCTGATGGACGATGCCCTGCAGCGCTTCGGGGCCGCTGGCGCGCGCGCCGGGCGCCACGCGCTGCCATTCGAACAGGAAGCGCATGAAGTCGCGCGGCTCGACCGGCTCGATCTCGCGACGCAGCCGCTTGAGCGTGTAGCGGTGGATCCGCGCCAGCAGATGGCGCTCGCACCATTCCTCGTGAGCGGCGCCCGGCGTGAAGCGTCCGCGCAGCACGTAGCCTTCGGTCTCGAGCGCGATCAGCGCGGCCTCGACGGCGGCCTCGGGCACGCCGAGCGCGGTGGCGAGATCCGCGGCCCGCGTCGGCCCGAGCGCGGCCAGACGCGTGCGCAGCAGGTCGATCAGGGCGGCCTCGGCGGTCCAGGAGGTCGAGCCATAGCCGGGCGGCGGCGCGATCGCCGGCTCGCGGCGCGCCGCCGGAAATACGGCGTCGAGCTGCGGCAGCCGTTCGGCTGCGCACCAGTGCACGCGGCCGGGACCGGCATGCACGCGCGTCGCACGGCGGTCGCGCGCGAGGCGCTCGAGCCAGCCGGCCCAGTCGGGCGTGGCGGCGGCTTCGTCGCTGCCGATCCAGCCCAGATCCATCAGCACCTCGTGCATCTCGTCGGCGTCGCGCGCGCCGGGCCAGGCCTCCTCGCGGACGCGGCGATCGCATCGGCGTCGAGCGCGCCGAGCTCGTCGGCCGATTCCGGATCGCTCCAGCGGCGCATCTGCACGGCCTGCGTGCGGCGCTCTTCGAGCGGCGCGTCGTCGAGGAACGCGTACGGCCGTGCCGTCAGAATCTCGGCCGCCAGCGGCGAGGGTTCGGGCAGGTCGCGCGCGGTCATCGTGATCGTGCCGCTCTCCAGGCCGCGCAGCACGGCCAGCCAGCCCTCGGCGTCCATCGCCTCGCCGAGGCAGTCCCGAAGCGTCTGCGCGACCAGTGGGTGATCGGGAATCTGCCGCTCGCCGACGATGTTCTCGAGGCACGCGACCTGATCGGGGAACACCGTCGCCAGCAGATCCTCGGACTTCATGCGCTGCAGCTGCGGCGCGACGCGCTGGCCGCCGGCGTAGCGCGGCAGGCCCAGCGCGGTGGTCGCCGCCCAGCGCCAGCGCACGCCGAACAGCGGCGCGTCGAGCAGAGCCTGGATCAGCACGTCGCGCGCGCTGGCCGAATGCAGGTAGCGCGCGACGTCGGCCAGCGGGAAGCTGTGGCTGGTCGACAGCGACAGGATGATCGCATCCTCGGTCGCGGCGGCCTGCAGCTCGAAGTTGAACGTGCGGCAGAAGCGCTTGCGTAAGGCCAGACCCCAGGCCTTGTTGATGCGGCTGCCGTACGGGGAATGGATCACCAGCTGGGTGCCGCCGGACTCGTCGAAGAAGCGCTCCATCGCCAGCTGCTGCTGCGTCGGCAGCAGGCCGAGCGCCTGCCGCGCGCGTGCCAGATACTCGACGATCGCGGTGGCGGCCGCCTCGTCGAGGGCCAGCGTGTCGATCAGCCAGCGCCGCGCCGCCTCGGCGCCGTCGCCGAGGTGGCGGTCCAGCTCGGCACGCAGCCGCGACACGCTGGCCGACAGCTCGTCGCTGCGGCCGGGCGCTTCGGCGACCCAGAACGGGATCGTCGGCGGCTGGCCGTGCGCATCCTCGACGCGGACCCGGCCGCGCTCGACTCGCAGGATCCGGTACGAGGCGTTGCCGAGCTGGAACACGTCGCCGGCCAGGCTCTCGATCGCGAAATCCTCGTGGACCGTGCCGACCGTCGTCGCCTGCGGCTCGAGCACGACCGTGTAGTCGGCGGTGTCGGGAATCGTGCCGCCCGAGGTCAGAGCGGTCAGCCGCGCATTGCGCCGGCCCTTGATGCGGCCGTGCACGGCGTCGCGATGCAGGTAGCCGGCACGCGCGCCGCGCCGGCTCGTGAAACCCTCGGCGAGCATCTTCACGACCGCCTCGAAGCTCTCGCGCGTCAGCGCGCGATACGGCCAGGCGCGGCGCAACCAGTCATACAGCGCTGCTTCGTCCCATTCGGCGCAGGCCGTCTCGGCGACGATCTGCTGCGCGAGCACGTCGAGCGGTGCCTCCGGCACGCGCAGCAGGTCCAGCTCGCCGCGGCGCACGCAGTCGAGCAGCGCGGCGCATTCGACCAGATCGTCGCGCGACAGCGGAACCAGACGGCCTTTCGGCGTCGCGCCGACGGCATGGCCGGAGCGACCGACGCGCTGCAGGAACGCGGCGATCGAATGCGGTGAGCCGAGCTGGAAGACCAGATCGACCTCGCCGATGTCGATGCCGAGCTCGAGCGAGGCGGTCGCGACCAGCACCTTGAGCTCACCGTGCTTGAGCCGCTGCTCGGCACGCAGGCGCAGCTCCTTGGCAAGACTGCCGTGGTGCGCGGCCACGTGCTCGTGGCCGAGCCGTTCGCCGAGATGGCGCGTGACGCGCTCGGTCTGGCGCCGCGTGTTCGCGAAGACCAGGGTCGTGCGGTGCGCGCGCACGCACTCGGCGATGCGGTCGTAGACCAGCTCCCAGGCCTGGTTCGACATCACCGCCTCGAGCGGCAGCGGCGGCATTTCGATCGCCAGATCGCGCTCGCGCACGTGGCCGCTGTCGACGACGACGCAGTCGGGCCGGCCGTCGGCGTCGACCTGATGCGCACCGACCAGGAAACGCGCGACCTCCTCGATCGGCTTCTGCGTCGCCGACAGGCCCACCCGCACCAGACGCCGCTGACACAGCGATTCGAGCCGCTCCAGCGTCAGCGCGAGGTGACTGCCGCGCTTGTCGTCGGCGATCGCATGAATCTCGTCGACGATGACCGTGCGCACGTCGCCGAGCATCAGCCGTCCCGAATCGGAGCCGAGCAGCACGTACAGCGACTCGGGCGTCGTGACCAGGATGTGCGGCGGCGTCTTCAGCATGCGCTGCCGGTCGGCGGCCGGCGTGTCGCCGGTGCGTACGCGCGGTGCGGATCTCGAGGTCGGCCAGGCCGCGCCTGGCCAGTTCCTCGCGGATGCCGGCCAGCGGCGCCTCGAGGTTGATCGCGATGTCGTTGGACAGCGCCTTGAGCGGCGAGACGTAGACCACGCGCGTGACGTCCGGCAGGCCACCGGCCGCGATGCCTTCGCGGACCAGCCCGTCGATTGCGGCCAGAAACGCCGCCAGCGTCTTGCCCGAGCCGGTCGGCGCGGCGATCAGGGTATGACGGCCGTCGGCGATCGCCGGCCAAGCCTCGCGCTGCGCCGGCGTCGGCGCGGCGAAGCGCGACGCGAACCAGGCGCCGACCGCGCGGGTGGAAATCCTGAAGCGAGAACGAAGGCGCCATCGCCGGAAAATCTGCGGCTCGCAGCGGGGAAGTCAAGGTGGCCGACCGCGCGTGCGGCGTCGGCGCGTGCCGATCAGCCGGCTTTGCGAGCCGGCTCCGCCACCGCATCAGGCCTTGCGCCCGATGCGGCGCCGGCCGCCCGCGCCAGCGCGGCGCGGCGCGCCGCGTGGATCGCCGGCCGGCTGGCGTCGGCCCAGCGGATCAGCTGTTCGAGCGGATCGAGCAGCGACTCGCCGAGTGGCGTCAGCGTGTAGTCCACGCGCGGCGGAATCGTCGGATAGACGGTTCGCGTGACCAGGCCGTCGGTCTCGAGCGTGCGCAGCGTCTGCGCCAGCATGCGCTGCGAGATGTCGGCGATGCCGCGGCGCAGCTCGGTGAAGCGGCGCGTGCCGGCCGAGAGCTCGTTCAGCACCAGGACCGTCCAGCGGTCGCCGATGCGGTCGAGCACGTCACGGACCGGACAGTCCGGGTCGATCGCGCCGTCCGGCGTCAGGCGGCGCCGGCTCATGCCGGCAGATCCGGCATCGCCGCATCGCGGCGGTTATCGCGCAGTAACCGAGGCACGTTGCGCTCCCTTCTTGAAGGTTCGGTACGGAATCGTATCTTGGTATCGCTTCGTAACCAATATCCGATTCCGCTTCGAGGACCCCGCCATGATCGTCATCACCGCTGCCACCGGCCGTCTCGGCCGCACCACCGCCGAGGCCCTGCTGGCCCGGGGCGTCGCCCCGTCGAAATCCGCCTCGCCGCCCGTTCACCGGACCGGCTGGCCGATTTGGCGGCCCGCGGGTTCGACGTCGCCGCCGCCGACTACGAGCAGGCCGACTCGCTCGAGGCGGCCTTCGCCGGCGCCGACACCGTGCTGCTGATCTCGAGCATGGGCGTCGACGCCGACCGGCTGCGTCATCACCGCCACGCGATCGAGGCGGCGCGCCGCGCCGGCGTGCAGCGCATCGTCTACACCAGCGCGACGCATCCCAGCGCCGACAGCAAGTTCGAGTGGGCCGGGGCGCATCGCCTGACCGAAGCCCTGCTGGCCGAGTCCGGGCTGGACTGGACGATCCTGCGCGACAACGCCTATGCGGCCAACAACGCCGGTCTCTACGAGCAGGCGCGCGGCAGCGGCGTGCTGGCACTGCCGGGCGTCGGCGCCAAGGTCGCCTACGTCACGCACGAGGACGTCGCCGCGGCGGCGGCTGCGGTGCTGTCGACGCCCGGCCACGACGGACGCATCTACGAGATCACCGGACCCGAAGCGGTCGACGGCCACCGCATCGCCGCGCTGCTCGGCGAGGTGTTCGCGCGTCCGGTCACGGCCGTCGACCTGCCGCTCGCCGATTTCGCGCAGGGCCTGCGCGCGGCCGGGTTGCCCGAATTCGTCGTCACTGGTGTGACCAGCTTCCAGGCCGCCCTGGCCGCCGGCGAGTACGCCGCGGTCTCCGACGACGTGGCGCGTCTGACCGGGCGGCCGGCGCAGCCGCTGCGGACCTATCTGGAGACGCTGGCCTGACGCCGCCGCGGGCGCCAGCTCGTCACGAGGACGCGCGTCGTCCCGAGCGCGCCGGCGGGTCGATCGGGAATCGATCGCGCGTGACGGCGTGAGCGCGTCGCACGCGCGTCGTCCCGGAACCGTGCCGTCTCGTGCGCCGGGTCATAGCGTCGTGCCGACCAGGCGTCCGATCGCGGCGGTGGCCGCCATCGCCAATGTGCTCCAGACCAGCACGCGCGCGGCGCCGACCCAGGCGCGAGCACCGCCGGCGCGCGCGGCCAGCGCGCCGAGGATGCCGAGCGACAGCAGCGAGGCGACCACGACGATCGACGCGATCCGTGCCGGCGGCGCCAGTGCGGCCGCGGCCAGCGGGATCGCCGCGCCGATCGAGAACGTCAGCGCCGAGGTCAGTGCGGCCTGTACCGGACGCGCGCGCAGCGTGGTGGTCAGGCCCAGTTCGTCGCGCGCATGTGCGCCGAGCGCGTCGTGCGCGCTCAGCTGATCGGCGACCTGCCGCGCCAGCGCGCGATCGAGGCCGCGTCCGACGTAGATGTCGACCAGCTCCTCGCGTTCGGCCTGC
Organism: Dokdonella sp.; assembly: GCA_024707225.1. Taxonomy (GTDB): domain Bacteria; phylum Pseudomonadota; class Gammaproteobacteria; order Xanthomonadales; family Rhodanobacteraceae; genus Dokdonella. The sequence goes on from JANQAE010000002.1 coordinate 294,904, forward strand.
GCATTGCTGGCCAGCGCGCGCCGCTCCAGATCCAGATCGGCCCGCTCGGTATCGGCCTGCGAGCTGACCGACACGTACTCGCCCGCAGCCATCGACATCGCGCCGGCGACCAGGCCCGCGCCGCCGGCCAGCAGCACGTTGCCGACGCCGGCGTCGGCGCTGGCGACGCCGACGAGCAGGCTCGCGGTCGACAGGATGCCGTCGTTGGCGCCGAGCACGGCCGCACGCAGCCATCCGACGCGCTGGCTGTGATGATGGATTGCACTGGGCATGGGCGCTCCGCGATGACGGGACGAACACCGCCAGTCTGCCAGCCGGCCGGCGCCGGCGACAGCGGCGACATGCCTGTTTCGGCCGGACCGGGACCGGCGATACGCCCGGTCCATGACCGGCCCGCCCTGTTACAGCGCGGTCCGCTCGGCGCGCAGCCGGCGCGGCACGTAGCGCATGGCACCGAGCGCGGTGTCGGCCTGCGCCAGCACCTCGGCCGCCTCGGCGTCCCGACCGGCCTCGCGCAGGCAGCGCGCCTGCAGCAGCAGTGCGGATGCCCGGTCAGCGCGCAGGGCATGGCCGCCGCCGCCCAGTGCGGCGACGATGTCGGGCAGATCCGCGCGCAGTGTCGCGCAGCCCTGGGCTGCGGCGTCCAGCCGCAGCGCCGCCAGCTCGATGCGGGCACGCCGCGGATGGCCGGCCGGCAGGGCCGCCGCGGCCGCCACGCGCGCGCCGCCGCGGCGGCCTCGCGCGCCTCGTCGAGACGGCCGGCCTGCTGCAGCGCCTCGGCGTAGGCGGCACGTGCCTGCGCGACGTCGGCATGCGCGCCGCCGAGGCCGGCCTCCAGGATCGTCAGGCCGTCGCGGTAGGCCTCGATCGCCGCGTCGAGGCGGCCCTGCTCGACCAGCGCGCCGGCCAGTCCGGTGCGCGCGACGCCGACCAGGTAATGGCGCTCGCCGAGCGCGTCCCGCGCGATGTCGAGCGCGGCGCGCTGATCGCGCTCGGCCTCGTCGAGACGTCCGCTGACACGCTCGAACGAGGCCAGGTTGCCGAGCATCGTCGCGACGGTCGGATGCGCCTCGCCGTAGGCCGCTCGCGCCGCCGCCAGCGCCTCGCCCATGCGGGCGATCGCCGCGTCGACGTCGTCGCGCTGCCAGGCCAGCATCGCCAGCGAGTTCAGCGTCGCGGCCACGTCCGGATGGGCCGGACCCAGCTGTTCGCGCTGCACCGCGAGCGCGTCGCGGTAGAGGCGCTCGGCCGTCGTGGAATCGCCGAGGCGCTGCCGCGCGACCGCCAGATTGAAGCGGCTCTGCGCGACGTCCGGGTGGCGCTCGCCGAGCAGGGCGATGCGCGTCCGCAGCGCTTCCTGCAGCAGCGTCGCCGCCTCGGCGGCGTCGCCCTTCTGCAGCAGCACGACGGCCAGGTCGTGCGTGCGCCGTGCCGTCTCGGTATGCGTCTGCGGGCGTGCCTGGCGCGTCAGCGCGAGCGACTCGCGCAGCGCCTGCTCGGCGATCGGCAGATCGCCGGAGCGGAAGCGGATGCTGCCCAGTGCGGCCAGGTCGCGCGCGAGCCGGTCGGCGCCGGCCGGATCGCGCCGGTCGGCACCGATCGTCGCATCGATCAGCTGCGCGGCTTCCTGCGGACGGCCGGCCTCGGCGAGCAGCTCGGCGAGGCGGACGTCGGACTCGCTGCGTGCCGCCGCGCCGGTCGCCTCGGCCGAGGCCGCGCGCAGCGCGCGCTCGGCCTCTTCGAAGCGGCCCTGCGCCGCGCGCACCGCGCCGAGCTCGAGCAGCGCCGCGTGCCGGCGTTCGCCGTCGCCGGCTGCGGCCAGCGCGCGCTCGGCGAGCGCGTCGGCGCGATCGAGCGCGCCGAGCTGGCGCCAGGCGCCGGCCAGTGCCGCGGACAATTCGCTGCGCAGCTGCGGCTGCCGGTCCAGCACCTCGGCCATGCGTGCCTCGCCGCGTTCGAGCAGCTCGCGCGCGCTGACGACGCGTCCGCGGCTTTCGTCGGGCGTGACGCCCGCGAACAGTTCCAGCATGAACGTCTTGACCGCATCGGCGCGCTCGGCGGCGCGCGCGGCCGCCACGGCAGCCTGGCGCGCGGCATGCGATTCGCGCAGCGTCGCCGCGACGCCGAGCGCGACGCTGGCGAGCACCAGCACGGCGGCGACCGTCGCGACGCGGTGACGCGCGAGGAACTTGCCGAGTCGATAGCGCGCCGACGCGCGGCGCGCACGGATCGGCTGCTGCTGCAGATGGCGTTCGAGGTCGTCGGCCAGCGCCTCGGCACTGCCGTAGCGGCGCTGCGGATCGGCCGCGACGGCGCTGGCGACGATCGTATCGAGATCGCCGCGCAATGCACGCGACAGCGTCCGGACGGTCGCGTCGCGCGCCAGCGCGGCGGCGCGCGCGGGGCTGGCGTCGAACGTCGCCGAGGCGGCGCGTGCCTCGCCGTCGGCCGCGACCGCCGGACGCAGCCCGGTCGCGAGCTCGTGCAGCAGCACGCCGAGGGCATAGACGTCGGTCGCGGTCGTGACCGCACCGCCGGTGAACTGCTCGGGCGCGGCATAGGCCGGCGTCAGCCGGCGCAGCGCAGTGCGCGTGTCCTCGCCGCGTTCGGACGCGTCGAGCAGCTTGGCGATGCCGAAGTCGAGCAGATGCGGCCGTCCGTCCCGGTCGACCAGGATGTTGGCCGGCTTGAGATCGCGATGGACGATCAGCGCGCGATGCGCGTAGGCAACCGCCCGGCACACCGCGACCAGCAGCATCAGTCGCGCGCGCAGGCCGAGCCGGCGCTCGTCGCACCACTGCGTCAGCGGCTGACCTTCGATGTAGTCCAGCGCGAACCACGGCACGCCCTCGGCGGTGAAGCCGCCGTCGTGCAGGCGCGCGATCGAGGGATGGGTCAGGCGTGCCAGGATGCGCCGCTCGCGGCGGAACCGCGCCTGCTCGGCCGGATCGCGCAAACCCACGCGCAACAGCTTGAGCGCGACCTGGCGCGCATAGCCGTCGCTGTCGCGCTCGGCCAGGTAGACGCTGCCGCTGCCGCCCTCGCCGAGCAGCCGGACGATGCGGTACGGCCCGATCGTCTCGGGGCTCGCGTCAGCGCCCTCGTGCAGCAGGCGGCAGGCCCGGCTCGCGCCGTCGGCGTCGAGGAAGCCCTCGCTGCGGTCGCCGGCGAGCAGGCCGGACAGCAGCTCGCGCAGCTGCGGATCGGCCACCGCCTCGCGCAGAAACGCTTCGCGCGCCTCGGGCTCGAGGTCGAGCGCCCGATCGAGCAGCGGTTCGAGTTCGGCCCAGCGCGCATGCAGGGCCAGGTTCACGACCGGCTCTGCAGCGTCTGGTGCAGGAACGCGCGGGCTTTGCGCCAGTCGCGCACGACGCTGCGCGCGGTGATGCCGAGCAGCTCGCCGGTCTCCTCGACCGACAGGCCGCCGAAGAAGCGCAGCTCCACGACCCGCGCCAGCCGGGCATCGACGCCGGCCAGTCCGTCGAGCGCCTCGTCGAGGCAGAGCAGGTCGGCGGCCAGGTCCTCCACCGGCACGTCGTGCGCCTGCCAGTCGAGCAGGCGCTGGCCACCGCCGCGCTTGTGCGCAGCCTTGCGGCGCGCGTGGTCGACCAGGATGTGGCGCATCGCGGTCGCCGCGTAACCGAGGAAATGCGCGCGATCCGCGAACGCGAGCTCGCGCTGCTGCACCATGCCGAGCCAGGCCTCGTGGACCAGTGCGGTCGTGCTCAGCGTATGCGCGCTCTCGCCGATCAGCTGGCGGTGCGCGAGCCGGCGCAGCCGCTCGTAGACCTGCGGCAGCAGCGCGTCGAACGCGGGGCGTTCGCCGGCGCCGGCGCGGGCGAGCAGGGCGGTGGTGTCGGCGGCGTCGGCCATGGCTGCGCTATCGTAGCGTCTCCGCCCACGGTCGATGTCGTGCCGTTTCACTGGGTGCGGGCGCGCCCGTTCACAGCAGGAACCGGAATGAGTTCACACTGGTACTTCGATTTCGTCTCGCCGTTCGCGTATCTGCAGCTGCCGAGCATCCTGGCGCTGCGCGACCGGCTCGCGGTCACGCCGGTGCCGATCCTGTTCGGCGCCGTCCTGCAGCATCACGGCCAGCTCGGGCCGGCCGAGATTCCCGGCAAGCGCGATTTCACCTATCGCATGGTCCAGTGGCAGGCCGAACGTGCCGGCCGCACGCTGCGCTTCCCGCCGGCTCATCCGTTCAATCCGGTCGCGGTGCTGCGGCTGTGTATCGCAGCGGGCGCGGACTGGACGGCGATCGTGACGATCTTCGATCACCTGTGGCGCGACGGCCGAGCCGGCGACGATGCGGCCGCGCTGGCCGAGCCGGCCGCGCGGCTCGGCATCGCCGACGTCGCCGCCGCGATCGGCAGCGATGCGGTCAAGGCCGCCCTGCGCGCGAATACCGAGGCGGCGATCGGCGCCGGCGTATTCGGCGTGCCGACGCTGGCGGTCGGCGGGCAGCGGTTCTGGGGCAACGACGCGACGCCGATGCTGCTGGACTGGCTCGACGATCCGCAGCGCTTCCAGTCCGGCGACTATGCGCGCCTGTCCGCGCTGCCGGTCGGGATCGAACGGCGGCGTTGAGCGTCGCCGACGCGTAGCCGCGCCGGCGGCCGCATCCGAGCCGACCGGCCGTTCCGCTCGGCGGGCGCGATCGCGAGCACCGGTCCGCCGACGGTTCGGGTCGCCCGGCGCGTCGCAGGCCTTACGCGTTCGCCTGTGCAGCGCGGCGCGTGCAGCCCGGCGTCGCGGCGCGATCTCGCGGCCGCCGCAGCCGCCGGAACGCGCCGATCCGGTGCCGCAGGCGTCGCGTTGCGATGCGCGCGCCGAAGCGGGGCAGGCGCCTCGTCCGCGGCGTCGCTCAGGCGCGCCCGCTCGTCCGTTTCGCCGATCCGGCCGTGCAGCCGGGCGTCGTGCACGCATCGAGCAGCCAGCCGGCCGCCTGCGTGATCGCCGAGATCGGACCGGTGTTGTCGGGGAAGGTCAGACGCGTGTACAGGCCGCCTTCGAGCAGCAGCATCAGCGCGTCGCCGAGCGCATCGGCATCGCGCGCACCGGCCTCGGCCGCCAGGGCGCGCAGACGGCGGCGGATCTCGGACTTGTAGTTGTGGACGATGTCGCCGAGGCGCTCGTTGTCCTCGGGAATCTCGACGGCCGCATTGCCGAGCGCGCAGCCGCGCGCGGTCCGGCAGCCCTCGGCGGTCTTGGCCTTGAGGCGCGCGAGGTCGATCGTCGATTCGATCAGCGCCTCGATCTGCCGCCGCGGATCGCCCTGGTGCGGCGCGACGACCTCGTCCCACCACTGCCAGTACTCGCGCTGCTGGCCGCACAGGTACTCGGCGACCAGATCGTCCTTCGACGGGAAGTTCCGATAGAAGCTCATCTTGTTGGTGCCGGCCTCGCTGGCGATCGCGTCGACGCCGACCGCGCGAATGCCGTGCCGATAGAACAGCTCGCTGGCGGTATCGAAGATGCGGTCGCGCACGCGCGGCTTGTCCGACGCGGTCTTGTCGACCCCCTCGGACTTGAGCTTGCTCATGACGAAACTCCTCTTGACAGGTTAGTTACCGGTCAGTAACACTAGCACAATGTGACTGACCGGTAACGCACCTCGCACGATCGACGGCCTGGCGGCAGCGGTCAAGCGGCGGCGCAGCACGGGGGCTCTCGCACTCATTTCACCCGCGGGTCCGCAGGACGGACCGGCGGGCTTGGCTTTCGGTCTTGAAGGAATTGTGCCATGTCAGCGATCCGTACCTCCGTTGTGCTTCTGGGATTGGCCGTCCTGCTGGCCGGCTGCAGCCGTGGCAGCGCCGACGTCGCGACGGCCGCCACGCCGCCGCCGCCCGCGGTGACCGTGGCCGCGGTCGTCGCCAAGCCGCTGCGCGACTGGGAGGAGTTCACCGGCCGCCTCGAGGCGGTCGAGAGCGTCGAGGTCCGCCCCCGCGTCAACGGCTTCATCGACTCGGTGCAGTTCGCCGAGGGTTCGCGCGTCCGCAAGGGGCAGCTGCTGTTCCGCATCGATCCGCGTCCGTTCCAGGCCGAGGTCAACCGGCTGTCGGCGGCGCTCAAGCAGGCGCGTTCGCAGGCGAAGCTGGCCGACTCCAACCACGAGCGCGGCAAGCGCCTGGTCGCCCAGCACATGATCTCGCAGCAGGAGTTCGACCAGCTCTCGACGCTGGCCAGCACCGGTGCCGACGGCATCGGCGCGGCGGCGGCCGCGCTCGAGGCCGCGCGTCTGAACCTCGAGTTCACCGAAGTGCGCTCGCCGATCGACGGCCGCGTCTCGCGCGCGCTGATCACCGCCGGCAACCTCGCGACCGGCGACAGCGTGCTGACCACCGTGGTCTCGGACAATCCGGTCTACGCGTACTTCGACGCCGACGAACAGACCTATCTGCGTTTCTCGCGCAGTGCCGTGCGCGGCAGCGACGGCCGTCAGGCGGCGACGCCGGTCTTCATGGGTCTGATCGACGAGCAGGGCTATCCGCATGAAGGGCGCCTGGACTTCATCGACAACCAGGTCGACACGCAGAGCGGCACGATCCGCGGCCGTGCGGTGTTCGACAACGCCGACGGCCGCTTCACGCCGGGCCTGTTCACGCGGATCAAGCTGGTCGGCGGCGAGAGCCGCGAGGCGATCCTCGTCGACGACCGCGCGGTCGGCGTCGACCTCGGCAAGAAGTTCGTGCTCGCGCTCAAGCCCGACGACACGCTCGAGGCGCGCTTCGTCGAGCTCGGTGCCTCGATCGACGGCCTGCGCGTCGTCAAGAGCGGGCTGGCCGCCGGTGACGTGATCGTCGTCAACGGGCTGCAGCACGTGCGTCCCGGCATCACGGTCAAGCCGACCCGCGTGGAGATGGACGCCGACCGCGCCGGTGTCGCGCAGGTCGCGGCCGACCGCGATGCGGCGCGACTGGTCGCCAGCCGCGCTGCGCCGGGCGAGCACGCGCAGCGCTGACCGGGCATACCGGCAGGCCCTCTCGAGGTCCTGCCGGCAGCCGGCCGAGCCGCAGACGCGGCATGCCGCCCGTCCTCGTCGCGGATCGACCGCCGTGCGGCCGATCCGCGAGCGATCGCCGCCCAGGTTCGCATCGTTCCGTCGCTTTTTCAGACAGCCAGCCATACGCGGCGCGTGACCCCGAAGCACGGGCCGCGCCAAGGACCCTGCCATGAATTTCTCCCAGTTCTTCATCACGCGTCCGGTCTTCGCCGGCGTCCTGTCGGCCCTGATCCTGCTGGCCGGCCTGATCGCGATCCCGTCGCTGCCGATCTCCGAATATCCGGAAGTGGTGCCGCCGACCGTGGTCGTGCGCACGACCTATCCCGGCGCGAACCCGCAGGTCATCGCCGACACCGTGGCCGGCCCGCTCGAGCAGGCGATCACCGGCGTGGAGGGCATGCTGTACCAGTTCTCGCAGGCGACCAGTGACGGCGTGATGACGCTGACGGTCACCTTCAAGCTCGGCACCGACGTCGACAAGGCGCAGGTGCTCGTGCAGAACCGCGTCGCACAGGCCACGCCGAAGCTGCCGCAGGACGTGCAGCGCATCGGCGTGACCGTCAACAAGTCCACGCCCGACATCACGATGGGCGTGTTCCTGACCTCGCCGGACGGCCGCTACGACCTCAACTACCTGGCCAACTACCTCACGCTCTACATCAAGGACGAGCTCGCCAAGATCGACGGCGTCGGCGACGTCCAGCAGTTCGGCGGCGGCAACTATTCGATGCGCGTCTGGCTCGATCCGGAGAAGGTCGCCGCGCGCGGCCTGACCGCCACCGACATCGCCAACGCGATCCGCGAACAGAACGTGCAGGTCGCCGCCGGCCAGCTCGGCTCGCCGTCGACGCCGAGCGTCTCGGACGGCTCGGCCAAGCCGAACTTCCAGATCGCGGTCAATACGCGCGGCCGCCTGGTCGACGAGGAGGACTTCGCCGACATCATCGTCAAGACCGGCAGCGCCGGCCAGATCACGCGCCTGCGCGACGTCGCGCGCGTCGAGCTCGGCTCGGACAACTATGCGCTGCGCGCGATGCTCAACAACCAGACCGCGGTCGGCATCGGCATCTTCCAGCGGCCCGGCAGCAACGCGATCGCGATCTCCGACGCGGTGCGCGCGAAGATGGCCGAACTCAAGAAATCGTTCCCCGAGGGCATCGACTACGACCCCGCCTACGATCCGACCGTGTTCGTGCGCGGCTCGATCCAGGCCGTGCTGCACACGCTGCTCGAGGCGATCGCGCTGGTCGTGATCGTCGTGATCGTGTTCCTGCAGACCTGGCGCGCGTCGATCATCCCGCTGCTGGCCGTTCCGGTCTCGCTGATCGGCACGCTCGGCGTAATGCATCTGTTCGGCTTCGGACTCAACACGTTGTCGCTGTTCGGTCTCGTGCTCGCGATCGGCATCGTCGTCGACGACGCGATCGTCGTCGTCGAGAACGTCGAGCGCAACATCGAAGAGGGCCTGTCGCCGCTCGACGCGACGATCCAGGCGATGAAGGAGGTGACCGGGCCGATCGTCGCGACGGCGCTGGTGCTGTGCGCGGTGTTCGTGCCGACGGCGTTCATCAGCGGCCTGTCGGGTCAGTTCTACAAGCAGTTCGCGCTGACGATCGCGATCTCCACGGTGATCTCGGCGATCAACTCGCTGACGCTGTCGCCGGCGCTCTCGGCGCTGCTGCTCAAGGCGCACGACGCACCGCGCGACCGCCTGACGCGTCTGCTCGACTTCTCGCTCGGCTGGTTCTTTCGGCCGTTCAACCGGTTCTTCGCACGCGCGTCCAACGGCTACGTCGGCGCGGTCAGCCGCATCCTGCGTGCCAGCGCGGTGGCGGTGTTCGTCTATGTCGGCCTGATCGGCCTGACCGCGGTCGGCTTCTCGAAGGCGCCGACCGGCTTCGTGCCGGCACAGGACAAGCAGTACCTGGTCGGCTTCGCACAGCTGCCGGATGCCTCGACGCTGGACCGCACGACGGCCGTCGTGCGGCGCATGGGTGACATCGCGCTGGCGACGCCGGGCGTCGAGTCGGTGCCGGCATTCCCGGGACTGTCGATCAACGGCTTCACCAACGCGCCGAACTCGGGCATCGCGTTCACGCCGCTCAAGCCGTTCGAGGAGCGCCGCGATCCGTCGCTGTCCGCCGGCGCGATCGCGGCCGCGATGAACGGCGAGTTCGCGAAGATCCAGGACGCCTTCATCGCGATCTTCCCGCCGCCGCCGGTGCAGGGCCTCGGCACGATCGGCGGCTTCAAGCTGCAGGTCCAGGATCGCGCCAATCTCGGCGCCGACGAGCTGTACCGCCAGGTGCAGAACGTCGTCGCCAAGGCCAGCCAGCGTCCCGAGCTCGCCGGCGTGTTCTCGGGCTTCCAGGTCAACGTGCCGCAGATCGACGTCGAGGTCGACCGCGAGAAGGCCAAGGCCGCCGGCGTCGCGCTGCAGGACATCTACGACACGATGCAGATGTACCTCGGCTCGCTCTACGTCAACGACTTCAACCGCTTCGGCCGCACCTACCAGGTCAATGCACAGGCCGAGCCGGGCTTCCGGATCCACGCCGAGGACATCGGCCGGCTCAAGACGCGCAACGCGCGCGGCGACATGATCCCGCTGGCGAGCTTCGTGACCGCGCGCGAGACCTCCGGACCGGACCGCGTGCCGCACTACAACGGCTATCTGGCGGCCGAGATCAACGGCGGCCCGGCCCCCGGCTACAGCAGCGGACAGGCCGAGCGCGCGATCGAGGAAGTGCTCGCGGCCGAGCTGCCGAACGGCATGGCCTACGAGTGGACCGATCTGACCTACCAGCAGATCCTGGCCGGCAATACGATGGTCTACATCTTCCCGCTGGTCGTGCTGCTGGTGTTCCTGGTGCTGGCCGCGCAGTACGAGAGCCTCTCGCTGCCGCTGGCGGTGATCCTGATCGTGCCGATGTGCCTGCTCTGCGCGATCCTCGGCGTGCTCGCGTCCGGCGGCGACAACAACATCTTTACGCAGATCGGCCTGATCGTGCTGGTTGGCCTCGCCTGCAAGAACGCGATCCTGATCGTCGAGTTCGCGAAGGATCGCGAGGCGCAGGGCGAGACCGTCTGGCAGGCCGTGCTCGACGCCTGCCGCCTGCGCCTGCGGCCGATCCTGATGACCTCGCTGGCGTTCGTGATGGGCGTGGTGCCGCTGGTGCTGTCGACCGGCGCCGGCGCCGAGATGCGCCGCGCGATGGGCGTGGCGGTGTTCTCCGGCATGCTCGGCGTCACGTTCTTCGGCCTGCTGCTGACGCCGGTGTTCTATCTGCTGGTGCGCCGCCGCCGCACGCGCGCCGCGGCACTCCAGCTCTCCGCCGATGCCGGTACCGCATCCGCGGCGGCCCACTGATGGCGGCGCGGTCCGCTCCGATGGAAGCGCTCGCACGGGGTGCCGCACGGCCGGCGGCAGTCCCCGGCAGCGAGCCGCCGAGTGCGGCCAGGCACGAGCGGCCGGCTGCCCGATGCATCATCGCCCGGTCGGCAGCGTGATATTGAAACCTTTGACACGGTGGCGCGGATCACCCGCGCCCGAACAGACGGAGACACCGACATGACCGAGACAATCGCCCTCGTCACCGGCGCCACGCGCGGCATCGGCCTCGAGACGGTACGCCAGCTCGCGCAGAACGGCGTGCGTGTTCTGCTCGCCGGCCGCGACCGGACCAGGGCCGCCGAGGCTGCCGCGAAGCTGCAGCGAGAGAATCTGCCGGTCGAGCCGATCGCGCTCGACGTGAACGACGCCGGCAGCATCGCCGCCGCCGTGGCGGAGGTGGAGCGTGCGCACGGCCGCCTCGACATCCTCGTCAACAACGCCGGCATTCTCCTGGACGACCTCGCCAAGCCGCCGTCAGCGCAGACGCTCGAGGTCTGGCGGGCGACGTTCGACACCAACCTGTTCGCGGTGGTCGCGGTCACGCAGGCGTTCCTGCCGCTGCTGAGGAAGGCGGACGCGGCACGCATCGTCAACGTGTCGAGCATCCTCGGCTCGCTGACGCTGCACAGCGATCCGACTTCGGGCATCTATGCGTTCAAGGTGCCGGCCTACAACGTCTCGAAGTCGGCGCTCAATGCCTGGACCGTGCAGCTCGCCTACGAACTGCGCGACACGCCGATCAAGGTCAACGCGATCCATCCGGGCTATGTGAAGACCGACATGAACGCCGGCGAGGGCGAGCTGGAGATCGCCGACGGCGCCAAGACCAGCGTCGAACTCGCGCTGATCGGCCCCGACGGCCCGTCCGGCAGTTTCACGCATCTGGGCCAGACGCTGCCCTGGTGATACGCGGCGACGAACGGCCCGCGACCTCGTGCGGGCGGGCCTTTCGTCGCGCAGTTCCGGAACGTCATGGTGGATGCCGAGGCGAACCGTCTTGCGCATCGCGCCGATTCGCTCGTGCGGTCCGTATCGGCGGTCGCATGCAGCAAGGCTGCACGCCGCCGAGTCCGCCGCGGCGGGCTATTGCAGCGTGAGTGCCGTGGCCGGCGCATGGCGGCGCTCGTGCGCGAGCAGCCACTGCTTGATCGGCAGGCCGCCGGCAAAGCCGGTCAGCGCGCCGCTGGCGCCGATCACGCGATGGCACGGCACGATGATCGGAATCGGGTTGGCGCCGTTGGCGGCGCCGACCGCGCGGCTCGCCGACGGCTGGCCGATGCGCCGCGCGAGCTCGCCGTAGCTGATCGTCGTGCCGTACGGAATCTGGGTCAGCGCGTTCCAGACGCCGCGGCGGAATTCGGTGCCATGCGCGGCCAGCGGCAGATCGAACGCGGTCAGCTCGCCGGCGAAGTACGCCTCGAGCTGCGCGATCGCCTCGCCGAGATGGGTCCGATCGCGCCGCCAGTGCGGCTCGATGCGCCGCCCCTGTGCGTCGCCCGGAAACTCGACGTAGTGCAGGCCGGCCTCGTCGCCGGCCAGCAGCAGCGTACCGATCGGGGTTTGGAGTCGTTCGTAGTTCATCGTGAGTTCCTGGTCGGTCGCCGGGACAGGACGGCGTCCGTCCTGTCGTGGCTTGAAGGCTTGCATTGATAGTCGGCGATCGCGCTGCACGTCGCCGACCGGCTGCGTGCCGTGTGCACTGCATGTGCCGATGGCTCCGGCTCGTCGCCGTGTTCCTTCGCATGCCGACGCGCGGCCGCCGCACCTCGTGCCGGCGGCGCACGATCGCGCCGGTCGCCGGCGCGAGGGTTCAACTGGCGCGCCACAGCAGCATCACCGCATAGGCGCGCCAAGGCCGCCAGGCCTCGGCGAGCGTCTCGAGTTCGCGCGTGGTCAGCGTCCTCCCCTGGCCGGCTGCACGCCGCAGGATCAGGTCCGCCGCCGGGAACGCGTCGGGTTGCGCGAGCGCACGCATCGCGACGTAGTGGGCGGTCCAGGCACCGATGCCGGGCAGGGCGACCCAATCGCGCTCGAAGTCGGCCAGCGGCTGTTCCGGACGGAACGCGATACGGCCCTCGTGCACGGCGGCGGCCAGCGTGCGGATCGTCTGTGCGCGGGCGCGCGTGATGCCGAGCGCCTCGAGCGGCGCATCGGCGAGGCGCTCGGGCGTCGGAAACAGCACGCCGACGCCGGCCGCGGCACCGGCCGCGTACGGCGTGCCGTACCGGGCGGCGACGCGCGCGGCCAGCGTGCGCGCAGCCGCCACGCTGACCTGCTGGCCGAGCACGGCGCGCACCGCGAGTTCGAAGCCGTCCCATGCGCCCGGCAGGCGCTGCCCCGGCCAGCGCCGGATCAGCGGTGCGAGCACATCGCTGCGCCGGAACACCGCGCCGATCGCCCGAGGATCGGCATCGACGTCGAACATGCGCTTGACGCGCGCGGCGAGCGGGCCGAGCACGCTGCTGCGCGGATGGTGCACGCGCAGGGCGAGCGCGTGTTCGCCGGGCAGCGGCTCGACCGCGAACCAGCCGGGCACGCCGTCGGCGACGAAGCTGCGCCGATACGCGGTCTCCTCGACCGCCTCGACGCCGGGAATCGCGCGCCGCGCATAGAACGCGGCGAGTTGCGCGAAGTCGTACGGAGCGCGGTACGGCAGACGCAGCGTCCATTCGCCGTCGATGCCGTTGGCGAGCGCGTCGCGGCTGCGCCGGATCTCGCGCGGCGCCTTGCCGTAGGCTGCGCTGAAAGCGGCATTGAAGCGGCGCAGGCTCGCGTAGCCGGCCGCCTGCGCGACCTCGGTCATCGGCAAGGCCGTCTCGCCGACCAGCTGCTTGGCGAACAGCAGGCGCCGCGTCGCCGCGACGTCGAGCGGGCTGGCGCCGATCTCGTCGGCGAACACGCGGCGCAGATGGCGTTCGCCGACGCCGACACGGCGCGCCAGCTGCGGCAGCGAACCGGTATCGAGTGCACCTTGCTCGATCAGCCGCAGCGCACCGGCGACCAGCTCGCTCCTGGCGCGGTGCAGCGGCGAGCCGGGCGCCGCTTCGGGCCGGCAGCGCAGGCACGGCCGGAAACCGGCGGCAGCCGCTGCGGCCGCGCTCGGGTAGTAGCGCACGTTGTCGCGCCGCGGCGCGGGTGCCGGACAGACCGGGCGGCAATAGATGCCGGTCGAGGTCACGGCCGTGAAGAACAGGCCGTCGAAGCGCCGGTCGCGCGTCAGCCGCGCACGCTCGCAGGCGGCGCTGCTCGGCATCGGAGAGGAGACGGTTCGGTCCATGGGCGACACCGTAGCAGGCTTGGCCGTACCGGACTGGCCGTTTTCGGCTGTCGTACGGCCGCCATCGGATCGAAGCCGGCGCCGCGGGTGCGGCAGGGACCGGAGGGCGGTCCGCGTAGCGGCGCCGGACCGGTCAGAAACCGTAGCGCAGGAAGCCGCCGTCGACCGCGATGCACTCGCCGGTGACGTAGCTGGCCGCCGGCAGGCACAGGAACGCGACCGCGGCGGCGACCTCCTCGACTTCGCCGATGCGGCGCATCGGCGTGCGCTCGAGCACCTCTTCCAGATAATCCGGATCGGCCAGCGGCTCCTCGGTGCGGCGCGTGCGGATGTACCACGGCGCGACCGCGTTGACGCGGATGCCGTCCTCGGCCCATTCGCAGGCCAGATTGCGCGTCAGCTGGTGCAGCGCGGCCTTGGTCATGCCGTACGGCGCGCCGGTGCGCGCACGCGGTCAGACCCGAGACCGAGCCGACGTTGACGATCGCGGCGCCGCCGTGCTCGGCCAGATGCGGATGCGCCAGGCGGCACATCTCGAACGCGCCGAGCAGGTTCGTCTCGACCAGATCGCGCACCTCCTCGAGCGTGTAGTCGAGCGCGGCGCGGCTGGTATTGCCGCCGGCATTGTTGACGAGCAGCGACGGCGGCTGGCCGAGGTCGGCGATCCAGTCGAACACCTCCAGGCGCTGCTCGGCATCGGCGATGTCGGCCGCGAACGCGAGCAGGCGGCGGGACGGGAATTCCTCGGCGAGTTCGCCGGCGATCGTCTCCAGATACGGCTCGTCGCGCGCGACCAGCAGCACGTCGGCGCCGAGGCCGGCCAGCTCGCGCACGCAGGCCAGTCCGATGCCGCGGCTCGCGCCGGTCACCAGCGCGACCTGTCCGTCCAGCCGCCAGCGCGCCGGATCGATCACCGTTTCACCCGCTTGTCGGTCCTCGGATCCACGCGCAGACTGTAGCCGATCCCGTCGCCGCGGAGCACCCGATGAACCGCCTGCGCATGCTCTCGTCCGCCGCCGCAATCGCCCTGCCGCTCGCGGCGTGCTCGCCTTCGCCGTCACCGCCGCCGGTCGAGGCACCCAAGTCGACCGTGCTCGATGCGCAGCGCCGAGCGCTCGCCAAGGCGCGGGCGCTCAACGAACAGGCCGACCGTCAAGCCGCCGAGCTCGACCGCGCGGCCGAAGGCGGCGAATCGCCGCAGCGCTGAACGAGCGCCGGGCCGCTACCGGACGGTATCGTCCGCCGGTCGCCGCCACGCGCCGACGGCTGCGCGAGCGCGCGTGGCCGGGTTTGGCATCGGATCGCCTATTGAGAGGGCGGGGGCGGCCGCATGGCCGGTCCTCCTCGACCGATCCCGACCGCCATCTCTGCCGGAGCGCCCTTCATGTCCGCCATCCGATCCACCGCCAGCGCCGCCCTGTTGGGCGCGTGTTGTCTCATCGCCACCGCCTTCGTCAGCGCCCAGCGCCTGCCGGACTGGGCCGCCGCGACGCGCATCCATCAGGACGGCGATCTGACGATCGTCCTCGACGGCGCGCCCCCGGCTGAGCAGTGCCGCGAGGATTTCGACCGCGTCGACACGCTCTACAGCGAGGACGGCTGGCTGCGCTACAACCGCAGCGCCGGTACCGGCGACGCGGCGCCGGTGCTGTGGGACTACGGCAATCAGCCGAACAATCGCCTGCTGAACTTCGGCGGCCACAGCGGCCAGCCCCACACCCGCGTGCTCTCGGCCGGCTGGACTTTGTCCGGCAGCTACCAGACGAACAGCAGTTGGCTGCTGACGCCCCAGATCGATTTCGCGCCGGGCATGCGGCTGAGCTTCTGGACCCGCGCCGCGATCGACGATCTGTTCCAGCTGCCCGAGCGTATCTACGTGCGCGCCTGCACCAGCGGCGACTGCACCGACGTCGGCGCCGGCCCCGACGAGGTGGGTGCGTTCACGCAGCAGCTGGCGGTCGTCAACGAGGCGTTGGTCACGAACGAATTCTGTTGGGAGCCCGATGCGACCGCCTGCAACGGCTTTCCGCTCAACTGGACCCGGGTCAGTGTCGTGCTGCCCGAGTCCGGGCGCGGCCGGGTCGCGATCCAAAACCACTATCCGCTACGTTGGGGCGGCGGCTGGGAGCCGAACGGCAACGGTGTAGTCGCGGCCGTGGACACCGTGCAGATCGACGGCGCGGCTACCTGCCCGCTGCGCCACAACCGGCTGGTTGCGCACGACTTCGAAGCGCCGGCCAACCGGCTGATCCAGAATCGGGATCCGGCGAATGTCACACTCAGCGGCGCGGTGTGCTGGCAGTGGGGCAGCAGCACCAGTGTGCGTCGTAACGCCTGGTTCCGTCGCTTCCACCTCGCCGAGGACCACGATCTGTCCGGGCGCGTCGCCGTCATCGGCGTCGATTTCGGCGTCGGCGATTCAATCACCAACCAGTACCTGCCGATCCGGCTGTACACGATTGCGCGCGATGCCGAACTGGCCGTCGAGAACCTGACGGTGATCGGCATCGAGAACGCGCTCGTCTACGCCGGTGACTCGCTTGTCACTCGCCATGTGCCGGCACAGGCCTTCGTACCGAACGCACAGACCCAGGATCTGGTCGTGGAAGTGAGTTCCGAGTACGGTCCGGCCGGCACCGAATTCTTGATCGGTATCAACCAAGCAGGCCACACGCGCGGCGCCTATTACTCGGGTGCGTGCCGCTATGGTGACGGCAGCGCGATCGCCGGCGACCAGATCGTCCCGCTCGACAGCGTGGTGTATTCGCAGGGACCGCTCTACCTCCCCGACGACGCGCCGCTGATCATCGCGCACTTCGAGCAACTGCCGTTCTGACCGGCCGCCACGCCCGCGCCCGGATTCGACCGGGCGCGGCATTCCGTCAACGTGATGTCGTCCCTGCTCGCCCAATGGCCGCCGTGCGCGCTTGCGCCGATGACCGCGGTCACTGGACCGCCGACGCCGCGCGGGGTCAATGGTCGCAGTCCCCCGCTGCTGCCGTTCCCACGTTGTCCGATCGAGACGAGATCACCCGCCTGCTCGGTCAGGCCCGCGCCGGCGAGCGCGCGGCCTGGGAAGCGCTGCTGCGCGGCACCTTCGGCGACCTCAAGCGCATGGCGCGCCAGCTGCTGCTGCGCGGCCAGACGTTGCCGACGCTCAACGCGACCAGCCTGATCAACGAGTGGTATCTGAGGCTGGCCGAATCGGGTGGTGCGGTGCCGGCCACGCGCCAGCATTTCTTCGCGCTGTCGGCCAAGGTCATGCGTCAGGTGATCTGCGCCTATGCGCGGACACGGCTCACGCTCAAGCGCGGCGGCGAGCAGCGTCGCGTCGAACTCGACGAGGGCGCGGCCGCGCTCGACGCCGAGAGCGAGGACTTCATCGCGGTCGACGCCGCGCTGCTGCAGCTCGCGCGCGAGGACGAGACGCTCGTGCGCGTCGTCGAATGCCGCTTCTTCGCCGGCATGAGCGAGCCGGAGACCGCGCAGGCGATGGACGTCTCCGAACGCACGGTGCGCCGCTTGTGGGCGCGGGCACGCGAGCGCCTGCTGGTCCTGCTCGGCGAAGGGCCGGCGCCGTGACGCAGACCGGCCTCAGGCGCCTGCGGCTCGAGCCAGGAGAGGCGCTGCGCAGCCAGCTGGCGCAGCAGCTGTTCGACAACGCCGAGGACGTGCTGCGCGCCGGCGAGCGCGTCGGCGCCTTCCGCATCGTCGACGAGATCGGCCGCGGCGGACTGGGCGTCGTCTATCGCGCCGAGCGCGACGATGGCAGCTACCACCAGCAGGTCGCGCTCAAGGTCATGGCCGGCGACGCCGATCCGGCGCTCGCCGAGCACTTGCTCGATCGCGAGCGGCGTCTGCTGGCACGGCTGCAGCATCCGGGCATCGCGCGCCTGATCGACGGCGGCCGCACCGACGGCGGCCAGCTCTGGTTCGCGATGGAGGTCGTCGACGGCGAGCGGCTGGACCACCACTGCGAGCGCCGCCAGCTGCCGGGTCTGGCGCGTCTGCGCCTGTTCCTGCAGGTCTGCGACGCGGTCGACTACGCGCACGCGCAGCTGGTCGTGCATCGCGATCTGAAGCCGGCCAACATCCTGGTCGACGCGCGCGGCCAGGTCCGTCTGCTCGACTTCGGCATCGCCGCGGCGCTCGACGAGGGCGCCGGCGCGGCGCTGCAAGCCGGTACGCCGGGCTTCGCGAGCCCCCAGCAGAACCGCGGCGACGCAGCTGGCGTCGGCGACGACATCTTCCAGTTGGGCCGCCTGCTCGATCTGCTGATGGCGGCCACGCCGCCGCCGAGCGACCGCCGCCGCGATCTGGCGGCGATCCTGCGGCGCGCACTCGATCCCGTGCCGGTGGCGCGCTATCGGACCGCCGGCGCCCTGGCCGCGGACGTGCAAGCCCTGATCGAGCTGCGCCCGGTTACCGCGGCCGGCGCCGCGCGCGGCTATCGGGCCGGGCGCTTCGTGCTGCGGCACCGGCTGGCGCTGCTCGGTCTGGCCGTCGCGGTCGCGGCGCTGGCCGGCCTGACCGGCACCTACGTGCGGCAGATCGGCCTCGCCAATGCCGAGGCCGAGGCCGCGCGCGTACGCGCCGAGGACGATGCCGCGGCCGCGCGCGCGGTGACCGACTTCATGGTCTCGGTGTTCGCGCAGGCCGATCCGGCCCTGCACAAGGGACGCAAGCCGAGCATCGACACGGTGCTCGAGGCCGGCACCGCGCGGATCGAGAACGAGCTGCACGACAAGCCGCGCATCCGCGCCGCGATCCTGTCGGCGCTGAGCCGCATCCACATACGGCTGCGCCACGACCAGCAGGCCTACCGGCTGGCCGAGGCCGCGCGTGCGCTGATCGGCCACGGCGCCGAGTTCACGCGCGCCGAGCTGTCCGACCTGCTGCTGAGGAAGCCGGTGCCCGACGACTCCGCGCAGGCGATCGCGCACTACCAGTCGGTCATCGGTCTGCTCGATCCGGATGATCCGGAGACGATCCGCAACCTGCTCTACGCCAAGCTGCGCATGGCGGCCAGCTATCCGTATCTGGGCGACTATCCGCGCGCATTGGCGCTGCTCGAGGAGATCCGCCGCCTGGACCGGCAGCACGGCCTGCCCGAGGAAGCCTCGGCGCAGCAGCTGCAGTCGCTGCTGCTCGGCCAGCTCGAGCGCTACGACGAGGCGCTCGCGACGGCCGAGCAGGCCTGGGCCGCGACCCTCGCGCAGCGCGGCGACGCGCATCCGTACACCGTGCTCGGCGGCGGCGATCTGGCGATGGCGCGCGCCGACGCGGGGCGCTTCGCCGACGCGCATGCGGCGGCCGACCGCGCGGTCGATCTGGCGATCCGGCTCTACGGCGACGACGACGGCCCGCATCTGCTGTGGTCGCGCATGCGCAAGGCCTACGTCTGGCTGCGCGAAGGCCGGCCCGAACCGGCCGTGGGGCTGCTGCGCGAGGTGATCGCGGCCAGCGATCGCCGCGAGCCCGGCGACGATGCGAGCAGCGTCACCGCGGCCGACTGGCTCGGCGAGGCGCTGCTCGCTGCCGGCGACCCGGCCGGTGCAGAGGCGGCCTGGCTCGACGCCGAGGCACGCCAGGCGGCCGGACGCGGATCGCAGCGCCCGGATCTGGGACTGCGGGCCTTGCGTTTGGCCGAGCTCGCCGCGGCGCGCGGCCAGTGCGCGCTGGCCGCCGAGCGCTGGCAGGCGGCTCTCGGTGCGGCGCGGCCGGCTTTCGCCGGCCATCCGATCCATCGCCGGCTCGAACGTCCACCGAGTGCCTGCACCGCTCAGCCGCCGGCGTCCGTCGGACGCGCCGCCGGCGCGATCGATCAACCCTCGCGGAACACGTAGCGCGCCGCGCCGATCTGGATCACGTCCTCGTGACGCAGCAGGCGCTCGCGGATCGGCTCGGCGTTGACGCGCGTGCCGTGCCTGCTGTCCAGGTCGGTCAGCACGTAGCCCTGGTGGTTGGCCTCGATGCGCGCATGCTGCGCCTCGACGCCGGGGCCGCCGACACGGATGTCGCTGCCGGCGTCGCCGCCGAGCGTGACCGGCTTGGGCGGCAGCGGGATCGCCGCGCGGCCGGCCTCGACGTTCTGCGGCACCAGCCGCGCGGTGCGCAGGAACATCGTCGAGCCCGACGTCGCGGCGACCGCCGACGGCCCCGGGCGCGCCGGCGGGGCTCGCCGGTGCGGGCGGCGGCGTCGCGATGCCGATCGTCGTCACGGCGACGGCCGGGTCGGGCCGCGCTTCGGCGGCCGGGCGCGAGGCGGCTGCAGGCGTCGTACGGGCGGCCGGCGCCGGTGCGGTGGCCGGCGGTGCCGGCGGCATGGTCGGCAGATCCGGCATGTCGAGCACCTGCAGGATCTGCGTCACGGCCGCATCGACATGCGCCGGCGCGGTGTCCTCGCGCGGCACCGGTGCCGGTTCGACCGGCGCATTCGCGGCGACCGGTTCGGGGATCTGCGCGAGCATCGAGGCATCGAGCGCGAGTGCGGCCAGCTCGTCGTCGAGCGCAGGCTCCTCGACCAGCGACAGCGCCGGTCGCGCCGGCGCATCGCGCGGCACGTCGGGCACCGCCGCGGCTGCGGCCGGCGGCGCCGCTTCGAGGTCGGCCTCGCTCTCGAAGACCTCGAGGAACCGTGCGCGCAGCGCCTCGGCGCGGTCCTGGGCGATGCTGCGCTCGCGCAGTGCGGCGTCGATCGTGCCGAGGCGCTCGCTGCGCGCGGCCGCGTCGTACTCGCCGAGCTGATGGCGCAGTTCGACCTCCTGGCGGTCGAGCTGGATCGAGGCATAGGCGTGCTGGATCGCCTCGATGCGCTCGCGCAGTCCGGCGTAGGCCAGGCGCGCCTGTGCGCGCAGCGGCGCGATGCGTGTGTCCAGTTCCGCCAGGCGGCGCGCATAGTCCCCGTGCACGCGGCGGTAGACCGCGTCGGAGAGATCGGCCTGCATGCCCTCCAGCGCCGTCAGCCGTCCGCGCAGCAGGTCGACCTCGTGCTTGAGCTCGCGCAACGCGTCGACCACGCCGAGGTCGGCGTCGTCGAGCGCACCCGGATCCGCTGTCGGATCGACCATCTTCGTTTCTCCCCTGCGGCCGCCTGACGCGGCATCGATGTGGACGCGCATGCGATCCGGCGTCGTGCGGCGGTGCGTCCATGCGCCGCCCGGCCGGACGGCGAAGCGCGATCGATTATGCGAGCGGCCGATGACGGCGGCAACCGCGCGCCGGCCGCCCGCCGGCCGCAACGGCGACGCGGTCACATTTCGGCGGCGGCGCGCCCCGCCGTCAGGTCCGCGGCGTCAGAACGACGTCGCCGCGGCCGACCGCCGCGGTGCCGCTGCGCGCCAGCTCGAGCACCGGCGCCAGGTTCGACAGCTCGGCGAAGAACGCGTTGACGTCACGGCCGGTCCCGCTGAACTGGACGACGCGGCTGCCTGCGCCCTGATCGACGACGCACGCGGCCGGATGACGCCGCATGCACGCGTCGAACTCCGCGGCGGCCAGGCCGGCCAGACCGATCTTGACGATCAGCAGTTCCGATTCGAGATGGTCGCTGCGGCTGAGGTCGGCGATCTCGAGCACGTCGATCAGCTTGCGCGACTGCTTGACGATCTGGTCGATCACCGCGTCGTCGCCGCTGGTGACCAGGGTCAGCCGCGAGATCGCCGGATCGTGCGTCGCGGCCACCGTCAGCGAATCGATGTTGTAGCCGCGCGCCGAGAACAGGCCGGCGACGCGGACCAGCGCGCCGGCCTCGTTCTGCAGCAGGATGGCGATGATCCGGCGCATCAGAACATCTCCGAGGGACCGGCCTCGACCGCGGCCGGCTGGGCCTGGCGCGAGGCGATGAAGTCGCCGGTGATCATCTGCGCATAGGTCATGCCGGGGCCGACCATCGGATAGACGCCGGCGTCCGGATCGATGACGACCTCGAGGAACGCCGGCCCGTCGAACGCGACGAACTCGGCGATCACGGCCGGCAGCTCGGCCGGGTCGGCCAGCCGGCGCGCCCATTCGAAGCCGTCCGCCTGCGCGGCGCGGACGAAGTCCTTCTTGTGCAGGCTCTTGTCGGTCGCCGAGAAGCGGCCCTTGAAGAACAGCTTCTGCCACTGCCGGACCATGCCGTCGCCGGCGTTGTTGAGCACGACGACCTTGATCGGCAGGCCGTAGGTGGTCACGGTCTCCAGCTCGCCCAGGTTCATGCGGATGCTGGCGTCGCCGTCGATGTCGATCACCGGCAGGTCGCGCCGCGCGAACTGCGCGCCGATCGCCGCCGGCAGGCCGAAGCCCATCGTGCCCATCGAGCCGGACGTCAGCCACAGCCGCGGCTCGCGGAAGTCGAAGTACTGCGCGGCCCACATCTGGTGCTGGCCGACGCCGGTGCTGATGATCGCGCGGCCGCGCGTGATCGCGTTGATCGCCTCGATCACCGCATAGGGCTGAATCTGCGCGCTGGCGCGGTCGTAGTTCATCGCATGGGTGCGCTTGAGCGCGGCCAGATGCGCGTGCCACGGCGCATACCGGTCCTGCTCGCGCGGCCGGAAGCCGTGCTGCAGGCCGTAGATGCGCAAGGTGTCGAGCGCGCGCGCGAGGTTGCCGAGGTGATGCCAGTCGGCGCGCTTGACCTTGTCGATTTCGGCCGGATCCACGTCGAAATGTGCGATGTAGCGCGCGCCGCCGGCGAACGCCTGCGGCACGCCGGCGACGCGGTCGTCGAAGCGCGCGCCGACCGCGATCAGGAAATCGCAGTCCTCGACCGCGTAGTTCGCGAACGCGGTGCCGTGCATGCCGAGCATCTGCAGCGACAGCGGCTCGGTCGTGTCGACCGCGCCCAGGCCCATCAGCGTGGTGGTGACCGGCATCGCGAACGCGCGTGCGAAGTCGCGCAGCGCACCGGCCGCGTCGCCCGCGATCACGCCGCCGCCGGCGTAGATCAGCGGCCGCCGCGCGCGGCCGAGCGCGTCGAAGAAAGCCGCGCAGCGTGCCGCGTCGAGCGTGGCGGTGTCGATCGCGCGCAGTCGCGCACGATAGCCCGGCAGTGGCAGCGTGCCGCTGCCGCGAAACCTCAGTTCGGCGTTCTGGATGTCCTTGGGGATGTCGACGACGACCGGTCCGGGCCGGCCGGTGCGCGCGATCTCGAACGCGGTGCGCAGCGTCGCCTCGAGCCGGTCGGCATCGGTGACCAGGAACACGTGTTTGGCGCAGGCCGCCATGATGTTGCTGATCGGCGCTTCCTGGAACGCATCGGTGCCGATCGCGCCGGTCGGCACCTGGCCGCACAGCACGACGATCGGGATCGAGTCGGCCATCGCGTCGCGGACCGGCGTGACCGTATTGGTCGCGCCCGGGCCGGAGGTGACCAGGGCGACGCCGACGCGTCCCGACGCGCGTGCATAGCCCTGCGCCATGAAGCCGGCGCCCTGCTCGTTGGCCGGCACGATCAGCGGCAGCGGCTCGGCGCCGTCGGCCTTGGGATGCTCGTGGTTGTAGCGGAAGACCGCGTCGTAGACCGGCAGGATCGCGCCGCCGGAATAGCCGAACACGACCTCGACGCCTTCGTCGGCGAGCACCTGCACGACCACGTCGGCTCCGCTCATCGCGGCGCCGGCCAGCGGATGCCCGGTCGTCTCGGGCGGGTCTTCGAGCACTGCGTTCATCGTCTTCGTCCTCGGGTGGCGTCGGCGCGGCGCGCGGCCGCGCGCTCGGTCAGGCACTGCCGCTCAGCCAGGGCATGCGCGCGCGCAGGCGGCTGCCGACCTGCTCGATCGGATGGTCCAGGTCCTTCTGCTTGTAGGCGGTGTAGTTCGGCAGGCCGGCGGCGTGCTCGGCGGTCCATTCGCGCGCGAAGCGGCCTTCCTGGATGTCCTTGAGCACCTCGCGCATGCGCTCCTTGGTGCCGGCGTCGACGACGCGCGGGCCGCGCGTGTAGTCGCCGTACTGCGCGGTCTCGGAGATGAAGCTCAGCATCTTGGCCAGGCCGCCCTCGTAGAGCAGGTCGACGATCAGCTTGAGCTCGTGCATGACCTCGTAATAGGCGATCTCCGGCTGGTAGCCGGCTTCGACCAGGGTCTCGAAGCCGTTGATGACCAGCTCGCTGGCGCCGCCGCAGAGCACCGCCTGCTCGCCGAACAGGTCGGTCTCGGTCTCCTCCTTGAAGTCGGTCTCGATCAACAGCGCGCGCGCGCCGCCGAGGCCGGCCGCATAGGCCAGCGCCTTGTCGCGGGCCTGGCCGCTGGCGTCCTGATGGACCGCGAACAGGCACGGCACGCCGCGGCCGATCTCGTACTCGCGGCGCACCAGCGCGCCCGGGCCTTTCGGCGCGACCAGGACGACGTCGATGTCGTAGCGCGGCTCGATCGTCTTGAAGTGCACGTTGAAGCCGTGCGCGAACAGCAGGGCGGCGCCGGGCTTGACGTTCGGCGCGATGACGTCGCGGTACAGCGCGGCCTGGACCATGTCCGGCGTCAGTACCGCGATCAGGTCGGCGCCCTGCACGGCCTCGGCCGGCGCGAGCACCGTGAAGCCGTCCGCGGCGGCCTTGGCCGAGGTCGGGCCGCCCGGACGCAGGCCGATCACGACGTCGAGGCCCGAGTCGCGCAGGTTGAGGGCATGTGCGCGGCCCTGGCTGCCGTAGCCGAGCACGGCGATGCGGGCCTGCTGAAGCGCGTCGGTGGTGGCGGTGATCGTCTCGCTGCTCATGGAGTTCTCCGGAGTGAAGGGCGTAGCGGTGCGGGTGGGGAAGAACGAATCGATGCGTCAGGCGCTGGTGACCGCGCCGAGCGCGGCCGAGCCGACCAGACGGGCGTACTTGGCGAGCGCGCCGCGCGTGACCTTCGGCGCCGGCGGCGTCCAGTCGCGGCGGCGCGCTTCGAGATCGGCGTCGGTCTCGATCACGCGTCGCGTCGCGTCGATGACGATGCGGTCGCCGTCGCGGAGCAGGGCGATCGGCCCGCCGCGCGCGGCCTCGGGCGCGACATGGCCGACGACGAAGCCGTAGCTGGCGCCGCTGAAGCGGCCGTCGGTCATCAGCGCGACCTGATGGCCGAGGCCGCGGCCGACCAGGGCCGCGGTGACCGCGAGCATCTCGCGCATGCCCGGTCCGCCGGCCGGCCCTTCGTTGCGGATGACGACGACGTCGCCGGGCACGATGCGGCCGGCCTGCACGGCGGCGAAGCAGTCCTCCTCGCTCTCGAACACGCGCGCAGTGCCTTCGAAATGACCGGAGTCGAGGCCGGCCAGCTTGAGGATGCAGCCCTCCGGCGACAGGTTGCCGTAGAGGATCGAATAGCCGCCGCGCGGCTTGAGCGCGCGCGCGACCGGATGGACCACCGGCTGATCGCACGGGGTCGGCGGTGCCGCGTCGATCTCCTCGAACAGGCTGCGTCCGCTGACGGTCGGCGCGTCCTCGATCAGGCCGGCCGCGCGCAGCTCGCGCGCAACCGCGGCCATGCCGCCGGCGGCGGTCATCTCGATCGCGGTATAGCGGCCGCCCGGCATCAGATCGGCGATCACCGGCGTACGTGCCGCGGCGTCCTCGAAGTCCTCGATCGTCAGCGCCACGCCGGCCTCGTGCGCGATCGCCAGCAGATGCAGCACGGCATTGGTCGAGCCGGCGGTCGCCGCGACGATCCGCATCGCATTGCGGAATGCGGCCGGCGACAGCAGCTGGCGCGGCCGGCGGCCGCTGCGCAGGCAGTCCAGCACCAGCTCGCCGCAATGGCGCGCCGCGGCACGCTTGGCCGGATCGGTCGCGGCGATGTCGTTGAGGCCGAGCGGGGTCAGCCCAAGCGCGGTCAGCACCATCGCCATCGTATTGGCCGTGAACTGGCCGCCGCAGGCGCCGGCGCCGGGGCAGGCGCGCTGCTCGACCGCGCAGAGCCGGCCGTCGTCGATGCGACCGGCGCCGTGCGCGCCGACCGCTTCGAACACCTGCTGCAGCGTGATCGGCGTGCCGTCGAGCGTGCCGTGCGCGATGCTGCCGCCGTACAGCGCGACGCCGGGGATGTCGAGCCGCGCCAGCGCCATCGCAGCGGCCGGGATCGTCTTGTCGCAGCCGCACAGCACGACCATCGCGTCGAGACAGTGGCCGTCGACCGCCAGCTCGATCGAGTCGGCGATCAGCTCGCGGCTGACCAGCGAGGCGCGCATGCCGGGCGTGCCCATCGCGATGCCGTCGGTGACCGCGATCGTGTTGAACTCGATCGGCGTTCCGCCGGCCGCGCGGATACCGTCGGCGACGTCATTGGCGAGTTCGCGCAGATTGAGATTGCACGGCGAGATGTTCGACCAGGTATGCACGACCGCGACCAGCGGCTTGGCGATCGCGGCGCGGTCCAGGCCGGTCGCGTACAGCATCGCGCGCGCCGGCGCGCGGTCCGGTCCGGACTTGATCGCGTCGCTGCGCAGCACGACGGCCGACAGCGCCGGCTTGGCGCGCGTCTCGTCGGCGCCACTCATGCGGCGGCCCTGCGGCGGTCGGCCAGCCGCGCGATCACGGCCGCGGTGACCTCGGCGGTCGTCGCGGTGCCGCCGAGATCGGCGGTCAGTTCGTCGGCATCGAGCACCGCGTCGACGGCGGCCTCGACCGCGGCCGCCTCGGCATCCAGGCCCAGCGAATGGCGCAGCAGCAGGGCGGCGCTGAGGATCGCGCCGATCGGATTGGCGATGCCGCGGCCGGCGATGTCCGGCGCCGAGCCGTGGATCGGCTCGTACAGGCCGCGCCGGCCGTCGCCGAGCGAGGCCGACGGCGACACGCCGAGCGAGCCGGCCAGCGCGGCGGCCTCGTCGGTCAGGATGTCGCCGAACAGGTTCTCGGTGACGATGACGTCATAGCCGGCCGGCCGCGTCAGCAGCAGCATCGCCATCGAGTCGACCAGCTGATGCTCGAGCGCGACGTCCGGGTACTCGGCCGCGACGCGTTCGGCGGTCGCGCGCCACAGCCGCGAGGTCTCCAGCACGTTGGCCTTGTCGACCGAGGTCAGCCGGCCGCGCCGCGTCCGCGCGAGTTCGCAGGCGCGGCGCACCACGCGCTCGATCTCGGCGACGCTGTAGCGGCACTCGTCGATCGCGCTGTCGCCCTCGCGCGACTTGCGCCCGAAGTACGCGCCGCCGGTCAGCTCGCGCACGAAGACCAGATCGACGCCGCGCAGCCGTTCGGTCTTCAGCGGCGACAGCGCGGCCAGACGCGGATGCACGCGCAGCGGCCGCAGGTTCGCGTAGACGCCGAGCGCCGCGCGCAGCGCGAGCAGTCCCTGCTCGGGCCGGACGCGCGCGTTCGGATCGGACCACTTCGGGCCGCCGACCGCGCCGAGCAGTACCGCGTCGGCGGCCAGGCAGGCCTCCAGCGTCGCCTGCGGCAGCGGCTCGCCGGTGGTGTCGATCGCGATGCCGCCGATCGCATGCTCGGCGGCCTCGATCGTGTGGCCGGCGGCGCCGGCGACCGTGCGCAGCACCTCGAGCGCGGCGGCGGTGACTTCCGGGCCGATGCCGTCGCCGGGCAGGACGGCGAGCGTGATCTTCATGCGGGATTCTCCAGGGAAGGGCGATGCGGATCGGCGCGTCGCTCGAACGCGCCGATGGCGGCCTCGGCGTCGAGCAGGAAGCCGAGCTGGTCGATGCCGTTGAGCAGGCAGTGGCGCGCGAAGCCGTCGAGCGCGAACGCGAACACGCGGCCGTCGGGCAGGGTGATCGTGCTCGCCGCGATGTCGATGTCGAGCTCGATGCCCGGCTGCGCCAGCAGCTCGGCGTGCTGGTCGGGCGGCAGCACGATCGCGAGCAGGCCGTTCTTGAGCGCGTTGCTGCGGAAGATGTCGGCGATCTCCGAGGAGATCACCGCGCCGATGCCGTAGTCGAGCAGCGCCCACGGCGCGTGCTCGCGCGAGGAGCCGCAGCCGAAGTTGCGGCCGGCGATCAGGATCGCGCAGCCCTTCGCCTCCGGTGCATTGAGCGGAAAGGCCGGATCGGGCGCGCCGTCGGCGGCGTAGCGCCAGTCGTTGAACGCATGGCGGCCGAGGCCCACGCGTTCGGTCGTAGTCAGGAAGCGCGCCGGGATGATGCGGTCGGTGTCGATGTTCTCGAACGGCAGCACGGCGGTGCGCGAGCGCACGCGGTTCAGCGGCTTCATGCGGCGTCCTCCAGCACGGCGTCCGGATCGGCGATGCGGCCGGCGACCGCGGCGGTCGCGGCCACGCGCGGGCTGGCCAGCACGGTGCGTGCGCCGGGACCCTGGCGGCCCTCGAAATTGCGGTTGCTGGTCGAGACGACCAGCTGGCCCGGCTCGGCGATGTCGCCGTTCATGCCGATGCACATCGAGCAGCCGGCGTCGCGCCACTCGGCGCCGGCCGCGCGGAACACCGCGTCGAGCCCTTCGGCTTCGGCGGCGTGCTTGATCGCGACCGAGCCGGGCACGACCAGCATGCGCACGCCGGCCGCGACGCGGCGGCCGCGCAGCACGTCGGCCGCCTCGCGCAGGTCCGACAGCCGCGAGTTGGTGCAGCTGCCGACGAAGACCACGTCGACCGGCTCGCCGGTCAGCGCGCGGCCGCCGGCGAAGCGCATGTAGTCCAGCGCCTTGGCCTCCTGCGCGTCGCGTGCGAGCGGGATCGGCGCGCCGATCGGCGTGACCATGCCCGGATGCGTGCCGTAGCTGATCGTCGGGCCGATCGCGGCGGCGTCGATGCGGATCTCGCGGTCGTAGCGCGCGCCCGGGTCGCTGGCCAGTTCGCGCCACGCGGCGACCGCGCGCGTCCAGGCTTCGCCCTGCGGCGCGCGCGGGCGGCCCTGCAGATACGCGAACGTCGTCTCGTCCGGCGCGATCAGGCCGGCGCGCGCGCCGGCCTCGATCGACATGTTGCAGACCGTCATGCGCTGCTCCATCGACAGCGCCTCGATCGCGCTGCCGCGGTACTCGATCACGTGACCGGTGCCGCCGCCGACGCCGATGGCGCCGATCACGTGCAGGATCAGATCCTTGGCGCCGACGCCGGGGCGCAGGCGGCCGTCGAGGTGGATCGCGAACGTCCTGGGTTTGCGCTGCAGCAGGCACTGCGTGGCCAGCACGTGGCCGACCTCGGTGGTGCCGATGCCGAACGCGAGCGCGCCGAACGCGCCGTGCGTGGCGGTATGGCTGTCGCCGCAGACGATCGTCATGCCGGGCTGGGTCGCGCCGAGTTCCGGTCCGATCACGTGGACGATGCCGCGATGCGGACTGTCCCAGCCGTTCAGCGCGATGCCGAACTCGGCGCAGTTGGCCTCGAGCTGCGCGACCTGATGCGCGGCCTCGGGCGAAGCGTACGGCCGCGTGCCGTCGGCGGCCGCCGGCAGCGTCGGCGTGGAATGATCCAGCGTCGCCAGCACGCGATCCGGACGGCGCACGCCGAGGCCTCGCGCACGCAGCTCGGCGAACGCCTGCGGCGTGGTGACCTCGTGGATCAGATGCAGGTCGACGTAGAGGATGCCCGGCGTCGCGTCGGTCTCGGCGCGCACCTGATGCGCGTCCCAGATCTTGTCGATGATCGTGCGCGCGCTCATGCCGCGATCGTCTCCTGCGCGGCGCGCGCGCGATCGGCGCTGGCCGCATGCACCGGTGTCAGCCAGTCCCAGCGGTCGGCGGTGCGGCCGTCGAACAGGCCGAAGAACGCCTGCTGCAGCGCGCGCGTGACCGGACCGGGCTTGCCGCTGCCGACCGCCTTGCGGTCGACCGAGCGCACCGGCGTGATCTCCGCCGCGGTGCCGGTCATGAAGACCTCGTCGCTCGTGTAGAGCGCCTCGCGCGGCAGGTCGCGCTCCTCGACCGCGTAGCCGAGTTCGCGCGCCAGCGTCATCACGGTGTCGCGCGTGATGCCGGAGAGGATGCCGGCGCTGCTCGGCGGCGTGTACAGCACGCCGCGGCGGACCAGGAACAGGTTCTCGCCGGCGCCCTCGCTGAGCAGGCCGTTGCAGCCGAGCGCGATGCCTTCGGCGTAGCCGCCGCGGCGCGCCTCCAGCCCGATCAGCTGGCTCGACAGATAATTGCCGCCGGCCTTGGCCCAGCTCGGGAACGTATTGGGCGCCGGCCGCTGCCACGAGGACACGCAGACGTCGGCGCCGTGCTCGATCGCCTCGCCGAGATAGGCGCCCCAGTCCAGCGCCATGATCGCGACCTCGACCGGCGCGCCCGGCTGCGCCAGCACGCCGAGTCCGCCGGCACCGCGGAACACGATCGGCCGCACGTACGCCGCCGGCATCGCGTTGGCCGCGATCAGCTCGATGCAGGCGGCGTTGATCGCCTCCTCGCTGTAGCCGATGTCGATCTCGTAGATGCGTGCCGACTCGAACAGGCGGCGCGTGTGATCGGCCAGCCGGAAATAGGCCGGGCCTTGCGGCGTCGCATAGACGCGCTCGCCCTCGAACACCGACGAGCCGTAGTGCAGCGCATGCGCACCGACGTGCACGGTCGCCTCGTGCCACGGCTTGAGGCGTCCGTTGTGCCAGATCAGGGAAGTGGGGCTCATCGCTGCAGTCCTCGCGTGTGCATGGGGGTCAGATCGCCTGGGCCAGCGCGCGCAGCGGCGCCGCCGGCGCGGCGCGTTCGATCCGGTTGGCCACCTCGAGCGCGGCCAGCGCGGCCGCCTCGACGATGTCGGTCGACACGCCGCGACCCTGCAGCACGCGGTCCTGATGGCGCACGCCGAGCGTGGCCTGGCCTTGCGCGTCGCCGCCCTGGGTCAGGGCGCGGATCTGGAAGTCGGTCAGCTCGAGCTCGCGGCCGATCGCGCGGCCGATCGCGCGCAGCACAGCGTCGATCGGCCCGTCGCCGATCGCCGCCTCGCTGGCGCGCCGGCCGTCTTCGTGGACCAGGCGCACCGAGGCCGAGCCGTTGCCGCCCAGATGGCTCGAGGCGTGCAGGTGTTCCAGATGCCAGGGGCCGACCGCCTCGGGATCGCGGCCGACCGCGAGCGCCTCCAGATCGCTGTCGAAGACCTCGCGCTTGCGGTCGGCCAGCGTCTTGAAGCGCGTGAAGATCGCGTCGAGCTGGGGCTCGTCCGGCGTGAAGCCCAGGCCGGCCAGGCGCTCGCGCAGGGCGTGGCGGCCGCTGTGCTTGCCGAGCACGAGCTGCGAGCGGCTGAAGCCCACGTCCTCGGGCTTCATGATCTCGTAGGTGCCGCGATGCTTGAGCATGCCGTGCTGGTGGATGCCCGACTCGTGCGCGAACGCGTTCTCGCCGATCACCGCCTTGTTGCGCGCGATCGGCTGGCCGGTCAGCTGGCTGAGCAGACGCGCGGTCGGATAGAGCTTGCGCGTGTCGATGCCGGTGCTGACGCCGAAGCGCTCGGCGCGCGTCGCCAGCGCCATCACGACTTCCTCGAGCGAGGCATTGCCGGCGCGCTCGCCGATGCCGCCGATCGTGCATTCGACCTGGCGCGCGCCGGCCGCGACCGCGGCGAGGCTGTTGGCGACGGCGAGCCCGAGATCGTCGTGGCAGTGCGTGGAGATCACCGCGCGTTCGATGCCGCGCACGTGCCGGCGCAGATAGGCGATCCGCTCGGCCATCTCGGTCGGCGTCGTGTAGCCGACCGTGTCGGGCACGTTGACGGTGCCGGCGCCGGCCGCGATCGCCGCCGAGAACACCTCGGCGAGATAGTCCGGCTCGGTGCGGATCGCGTCCTCGGCCGAGAACTCGACGTCGTCGAAGTGGCGGCGCGCGGACTCGATCGCGCGGACCGCGTTGTCGATGACCTGCTCGCGGCTCATGTTGAGCTTGAACTCGCGGTGCAGCGGGCTGGTCGCGAGGAACAGATGGATGCGCCGATGCGCGGCCGGTTCGAGCGCGCGGGCACAGGCTTCGATGTCGGTCGCCACGCAGCGCGCCAGCGCGCAGACGACCGGCTTGCGCAGTTCGCGCGCGATCGTCTGGACCGCCTCGAAGTCGCCGTCCGAGGCGCTCGGAAAGCCGGCCTCGATCACGTCGACGCCCAGCTCCTCGAGCGAGCGGGCGAGCCTGAGCTTGGCCGCGCGTCCCATCGAGAAGCCGGGTGCCTGCTCACCGTCACGCAGGCTGGTGTCGAAGATGCGCACGCGCTCGGCCGGGGCCGGGGGCGTGGCGTTTACGTCGCTGGGCGCGTCTGAGTCGGTCATGGCTGTTCCGTGTAGCGGGATCCGGGCAATAAAAAACCCCACGTCCGTCGCCGGAGGTGGGGTTTGGAGGTGTCTTGGCGTTTGTCGGACGCGTACCCCTAACCCGCACCTCCGGCGGTAATAAGGCGTACGAGAACGAGAATCGCGAGGGCCGCGCCCGCCAGGCTGCCGACCGGTGCGAGCCGGGCGATCGGGAGATGGAGGCGGGCGGTGTTGCGATGCGTCATGGGCAGCGACCGTACCGGCACTCGTGGCGAGCTGTCAACTGTTTCGTGCAAAAAAGGAAACGATCCGGTCCGGCGACCGTCGCGCCGGGCCGTTCGGGGCGCCGTGAGTGCTTGTAGTACGCTTGCACGCGCTGCGTACCGACGGAGGCTTCGATGCTGAAAGTTCTGGTGGCCAGTTCAAAAGGCGGCTGCGGCAAGACGACGCTCGCGACCAATCTCGCGGCGCATTACGCCGCCGATGGCAAGCGCACGGTCATCGTCGACGCCGACCGCCAGGGTTCGAGTCAGCGCTGGTGCGAGAAGCGCGTCCTGCTCGGCGGCATCGTGCTGCCGGTCGACGGCACGCGGCGCGGCTGGCAGCAGCGCATTCCGGCCGACGCCCAGCGCGTCGTGATCGACACGCCGGCCGGCGTGCGCGCCTCGGAGATCGCCGACTGGATCGACGACGTCGACGTGATCGTGGTGCCGGTGCTGCCCTCGACGATCGACCTGGAGGCCAGCGCGGCCTTTCTCGCCGATCTGGCCGCGCTGCCGCGCATCAAGCGCGGCAAGCTGCCGGTCGGCCTGGTCGCCAACCGGCTCAAGCCGTGGACCTCGGCCTCGCAGCAGGCGCTGGAGGAGATCAAGCGGCTGCCGTTTCCGCTGGTCGCGCAGATCCGCGACACCCAGGCCTACGTGCTGCTGGCCGGTCTCGGCAAGAGCATCTTCGACTACCACTCCGAGCAGGTCCGCTCGCACCAGGACGACTGGGGCAAGTTGCTGCGCTGGATCAAGCGCCAGTAGCCGGCTCCGCGCAGCCTGCCGACGGGCAGGCCCCGTGTGCGGGCGCCGCCGGCGTGGCCATTCCGTCGGAGACCGAAAGGATCGACATCGACATGCTGCGACAGGTCGCACCGTACATGCCCCGGCCGCAAAGCGGCAGACTCAGGGGTTTTCTCGCCGCGCTGCTGATTGGCGCCGCCGCCGCGGCCAAGGCCGAGGTCGTCGTCGGCGAGCCGCCGCCCGACCTGCTCGGCAAGGATCGCGACGGCACCCAGGTGCGGGTCAGCGACCACCGCGGCAAGGTCGTGGTGATCAGTTTCTGGGCCTCGTGGTGCACCTACTGCCTCAAGGAGCTGCCGGCCCTGGAAGGGATTCAGAACGCTGCCGGCAGCGGGCAGCTCCAGGTCGTCGCGGTCAACTTCAAGGAGGAGCCGGCGCTGTATCGCCGCCTGCTGCACAAGCTCAAGGACGCGCAGATGACCTTCACGCACGACCGGACCGGTGCGATCGGCGACGGATACGGGCTGCGTGGCCTGCCGTTCCTGGTCATCGTCGGTCGCGACGGCCGGGTCGCATATACGCACGCCGGCTACGGCGAGCAGACGCTCGACCGGATCATCGAGGAGATCAACGATCTGCTCTCCGAGGCTGCGCCGTCCGCCTGAGCCGCGCGCGCGGGTGTCTCAGGCCGGGCGGTCCGCGTTGCGGAGTCTCGACCGGCGTCTCGGCAGCCGTCGCAGCCGTGTCTTAGCGTAGCGCTGCCGCGATCGGCGGCCGAACCAGGGGAGCGGCGATGAACCTGCCGGGACCGGGCCGCCTCGCCGGCCGGGCCATCGTGCTGCTGGCGGTGCTGGCCGTGGTGTCGACGCCGGCGCGCGCCGTGCAATGGATGGGCGTCAACCTCGCCGGCGCCGAGTTCGAGGGCCAGTCGTTCTGGCCGGTGCCGGCCGAGGCCGACTACTTCCGCGCCGCCGGCATGAACGTGCTGCGCATCCCGTTTCGCTGGGAGCGCCTGCAGCCGGCGTTGTCCGGCCCGCTCGACGCGGCCCAGCTCGCCGCGCTGACCGCGGTCGTCGACGATGCGATCGCGGCCGGCCACCACGTGATCCTCGATCCGCACAACTACGCGCGCTACGGCGGCCAGGTGATCGGCAGCGCGGCGGTGCCGCTCGAGGCGTTCACCGATTTCTGGCGGCGGCTGGCGACGCAGTTCGGCGACCGCCCGCAGGTGATCTTCGGCCTGATGAACGAGCCGCATTCGATGCCGACCGAGGCCTGGCTCGATGCGGCCAACGCCGGCATCGCCGGCATCCGCGCGGCCGGCGCGACGCAGTGGATCCTCGTGCCCGGCAATGCCTGGACCGGCGCGCACAGCTGGCTGTCGGACTGGTACGGCACGCCGAACGGCACGGTCATGCTCGGCGTCGTCGATCCGCTCGATCACTACGCGTTCGAGCTCCATCAGTATTTCGACGGCGACTACTCGGGGACCTCGCCGACCTGCCGCGAAGACGCCGGCGCTGCGCAGCTCGCCGCGGTCACCGGCTGGCTGCGCGCGCACGGCCGGCGCGCCGTGCTCGGCGAGTTCGCCGGCGCCGACAACGAGGCCTGCCGGCGCGCGGTCCGCAGCGCGCTGGACCACCTCGACGCGAACGCCGACGTCTGGCTCGGCTGGACCTGGTGGGCGGCCGGTCCGGTCTGGGGCGATTACATGTTCACGCTCGAACCGACCGGAAGTTTCAGCGTCGACCGGCCGCAGATGGCCTGGCTGCGGCCGTACCTCGACCGGTTGTTCGCCTCCGGCTTCGACTGAGGCCTCGCATCGGTCCAGCGGGGCGCGCCCGGCGCAGCGGCGGCGTGCACTACACTGCGCGACTTTCGTGTCCGGACCCTACGCGCGTGCCGTCTCCACCGCCTGTCCGCATCGTCCTGTTCGCACTGGCGGCGTTCGCGCTGTACCGCGTGCTCGGCCTGCTGCTGCACGATCCGCTGCTCGCTCTCGCCAACAACTACGATCAGATCCGCTACACCGGCTGCTACGACGTCGGCCCGCTGCGTGCGGACGTGCCGGCCTGGCACAGCAATCCGCAGGCGCCGCTGCGCATCTACGCGCGCCAGGCGATTCCCGAGGGCAACTGCTACTGGTCGACCGACTGGCTGGCCGGCGCAGCGGTGGCGCGGCCTGGCGCGTCGCCGAGTCGTTCGGCGACGCGCCCGAGCATTCGATCCGTGCCCTGGGCGTGCTGCGCCTGTCCGGCTGGCTGCTGGTCGCCGGCTGGGTCACGCTGCGGCTGCGCCGCGCCGGGCGCGGCGATCTGGCGATCGTGCATCTGGCCGTGCTGGCGCTGATCGGCGCCGATCCGGCCAATACGCTGTATCTCAATACGTTCTACGCCGAGGCCGGCGCCTTGTTCGGCCTCTACGTCGCGCTGGCCGGCGCGCTGGTCGCCGCGGTCGCCGGCGGCCGCTCGGCCTGGGTCGTGACCGCGATCGGCGGCTTCCTGCTCGGCGGCAGCAAGTACCAGCATTTCGCGCTGCCGTGTCTGCTCGCGCTCGCCCTGGTCAGCGCGGGCGACCGGCGGCTGCGCCGCGCCGCGCTGGCGCTCGCGCTCGGCGGACTGGCCGGCGGCGCACTGCAGGTTCAACAGGCCGGCCGCGCCACGCCGCTGACCGAGGCGATCGTGGCGACCAATCGCGTCAATTTCGTGCTGACGACGTTGCTGCCGAGCGTCGCCGACCCGGCCGCGACCGTCGCCGCGCTCGGGTTGCCGGACCGCTGCGCGGCGCTGTCGGGCAAGAGCATCTACGTGCTCGCCGAGCCGGTCGAGACGCTGTGCCCGGGCCTGCGCGAGCTGCCGGCCCTGCGCGCCTGGACCGCACTCGCGGTCGAGCCGATGGCCTGGCTGCGCGCGGCCGGCCGTGCACCGCCCTACATGCCGTGGATTCCCGATTATCTGGGCCTGGTCGAAGGCGGCGATCATCTGCGCCTGCCGGCCGGTTACGTGACGCTCGACCGCTGGCTGGACCGTCAGCCGTACGCGCTGCTCGGCCTGTTCGTGCTGCCGTGGCTGATCCTGGCCGGCACCTGGCTGCTGCGGTCGCCGCCGCTCGCGCGTGCCTATGCGGCGGTGTTCGCGGCGGGCTCGGCGGCCGTCGCCGGCATCGCGCTGCTCGGCGACGGCTATGTCGAACTCGGCAAGCATGCGCATCTGGCCTTCAGTCTGGCGCTGGCGGCCGCCGCGGTGCCGGCCGGCGGTCTGCTGGCCCAATGGCAGGCCGCGTCGGACGGCCGGGCCGCTGCCGGCGCACAAAAATGACGCGGCGTGTTTGAC
This sequence comes from Dokdonella sp., assembly GCA_024707225.1. Classification (GTDB taxonomy): domain Bacteria; phylum Pseudomonadota; class Gammaproteobacteria; order Xanthomonadales; family Rhodanobacteraceae; genus Dokdonella. The sequence goes on from JANQAE010000002.1 coordinate 331,016, forward strand.
CGCGCCGCCGCTTCCGGCATGATCGGCTGACCATCGACGGGAGAGGTCCCATGGCTATCCGCGAAGTCATCCTGCTGCGCCACGCCCATGCCGATCCGGCGGCGCCCGGCCAGGAGGATCGGGCCCGTTCGTTGAGCGCCCGCGGCATCGCCGAGGCCGAAGCCGTCGGTGCCTGGCTCAAGGCGCATCGCGCCGAGCCGGACCGCGTGCTGTGCTCGCCGGCCGAGCGCACGCGCGAGACGCTGCAACAGGTCCTGGCGATCACCGGCTACTCGGACCTGCGCGTCGAGCCGCGGATCTACGAGGCCAGCCCGGTCACGCTGATCCGCGTGCTCGACGATCACGCCGATGCCGAGCGCGTGCTGCTGGTCGGCCACAATCCGGGCCTGGAGGATCTGGTCGCCCTGCTCGCCGACGGCGCCTCCGATGCCGGACGCGGTCTGCCGCCGGGGGCGGTGGTCTGGCTGCGCCTGCGCGAGCCGGGCCGCCTCGAGCCCGACTCGGCCGAAGTGCTGTATTTCTGGTGGCCCTGAACCGGCTTGCCGCGTGCGTGCCGCCGCCGCGCTTCTGGCCGCTCTGGCGCTTGCCGCGCCGGCGCACGGCGTCGAGCGCGTCCGGCTCGATCCGACACGGTCGCAGGCCGGCTTCGGCATCGGCGTGCTGCTGCTGTTCGACGTGGTCGGACGCTTCGTCAAGGTCGACGGCGTGGTCGAGGTCGACCGCGAGCGTCAGGAAGCCGTCGTCGACGCGCGGATCGCCGCCGACTCGGTCCGCATCGACGGCGGCAGCCGCGAGGACTGGGCGCGCTCGGCGGAGTTCTTTGACGCCGAGCGCTATCCGGAGATCCGCTTCCGGTCCGAGGTGTTTCCGCTGACGCGCCTCGGCAGCGGCGGCGCGCTCGAGGGCCGGCTGACGCTGCGCGGCGTCACCCGCAATGCCAGTTTCGAGCTGCTGCCGGCCGAGTGCGCGCATCCGGCCCGCGACTGCCCGGTCCGCGCCAAGGGCGTGATCCGTCGCAGCATGTTCGGCATGCGCACGCGCCGCGGCACGCTGTCGGACAAGGTGATCCTGGAACTGTCGATCTACGCGCTGCCGAACGAAACGGGATTCGCGCCTTCATGAGCGTGGCGCCGTCGTCCGTCGCCGCCGTCCGCAGCGGCCCGTCCACATGAGAGGACCGTGCCGCGTGCTGCGCGTTCTGGCCCTGGCCGCGCTCGTCCTGGCCGGCTCCGGCTGCGCACTGAACCGCCAGCTCGCGCGCGAGGCCGACGCGCGCGTCGAGCGCGAGCGGCCCACCGCGCTCGACTGCGACCGCGCCGACCGCTGCGCGATCGCCTCGCCGTACCACGCGCTGATCGAGGAGGCGCGCGCATCGAGCCGGCCGGGCGCGCCGGTGCACTACGTCAACCTGCTCGAACGCGGCGAGGACGCCCTGCTGCTGCGGCTGCATTTGATCCGTGCGGCGCGCAGCACGATCGACGTGCAGACCTTCATCTGGGCCGACGACGATTCGGGCTGGCTGGTGCTGCAGGAGCTGATCGCGGCGGCGCGCCGCGGCGTGCGCGTACGCGTGCTGGCCGACCAGTTGTTCTCGATCAGCGACGTGGACTGGTTCGCGCGGCTCGCGACCGCGCATGCCAACTTCGAATTCCGCCTCTACAACACCACGTTCCACAAGGCGCGTGCCGGCGGGCTCGACCTCGCGCTCAGCATCGCGTGCTGCTTCTCGCGCGTGAACCAGCGCATGCACAACAAGCTGCTGCTGGTCGACGGCCAGATCGGCATCACCGGCGGGCGCAACTACCAGGATCGGTATTTCGACTGGGACCAGACGTTCGACTACCGCGATCGCGACGTGCTCGTGCTCGGGCCGCAGGCCGGCCAGGAGATGACCGACTCGTTCGAGCAGTTCTGGCAGCATCCGCTGTCGGTGCCGCTGACGCGCCTGAACGACGTCAACCGCCGCCTGGTCGCGGTCGGCGGCGAGGGTCCGCTGCCGCCGCCGGCGTCGATCCGCTGGCCGCGGATCGGTTCGATGCGCGACCGCGCCAGCGACGCCGGCTACGTCCGCGCCGCGTTCGCCGCGCGCGCGCTGCGCGTGGGCCGCGCCGAATACTTCTCCGACCCGCCCGGCAAGAACGCCGATTCGGAGCAGGCCGCCCAGCTCAGCGGGCGCGTCGCCGCGCTGCTGCGCAACGCCCACACCGAAGTGCTGGCCCAGACGCCGTATCTGGTCTTCAGCCGCGCCGCGCAAGATTTGCTGCAAGAGCTGCGCGAGCGCGATCCGCCGCTGCGCGCGGTCGTCTCGACCAATTCGCTGGCGGCGACCGACGCGTTCTACGTCTACGCGATCTCCTACAAGCACAAGAAGAAGTACCTCAAGCGGCTCGGCCTGCGCGTGTTCGAGTTCAAGCCGTTTCCGGGCGACGCGGCGCTGCTGATCGCGAACTATCACGAGCTGTCCGGCGGCGGCCAGACCGGCCGGGTCAGCCGGCAGGGCCAGACGCCGCTCAAGCAGTCGCACGGCCTGCGCGTCGGACTGCACGCCAAGTCGATCGTGATCGATCGCCGCGTGGCGATGATCGGCTCGCACAACTTCGACCCGCGCGGTGACTACTACAACACCGAGTCGGGCTTCATCATCCACGACCGCGCGGTCGCCGATGCGGTCGCCGCGCAGATCGAGCGCGACATCGAGCCGCAGAACAGCTGGACGATCGCACGGCGTCCGCTGGACGGCCCGATCGCGCGGATCAACAACGCGATGAGCACGGTCTCCGCGGCGTTGCCGGTGTTCGACCTGTGGCCGTTCCGCTACGCGACCAGCTACGAGCTCAATCCCGGCTGCGAGCCGCTGTGGCCGAACGATCCGGGCTTCTACGACTGCTACACCTCGGTCGGGGACTTCCCGGAGGTCGATCTGCCGCTGAAGACGATCTATACGCGGATCATCACCGCCTTCGGCGTCGCGCTGGAGGGCGTCCTGTAGCCGGGCACCGGCGCCGATTGACGCAAAATGCGGGGGTGGTTAGTCTCGTCGCGCCTTTTTCGAGGAATTTCCGTCCATGTCCCTGGCCATCACGATCGAACTCGGCGATGCCGACGTCCAGCGCTTCGCCGAAACGATGCAGCGTGCCGAGAAGAACGTGCGCGGCCGCTCGGCCGAGGACATCGTCGCCGCCGCGTCCAAGCTGCTCGAACTCGCCACGGTCGAGGGCGTGCCCTCGTTCATCCGCGAGCGCCTCGACGCGCTGCGCAACCTGATCGACATGGTGCGCGACCAGGGCTTCGCCCTGCCCGACGAGGATCGTCAGCGCGTGCTGGCCTGTCTGGCCTACTTCGCCGACGCCGACGATCTGATCCACGACAGCGTGCCGGTGCTCGGCTTCCTCGACGACGCGATCATGATCGAGCTGTGCCAGCGCGAGCTCAAGCACGAGATCGAGGCCTACGCCGACTTCGTCGATTTCCGCAACCACGAGGCGCACCGTCTCGGCGTCGATCCGTCCACGCTGACGACGCAGCGCGTCGACTGGGCCGAGGCGCGCCGCGTCGAGCTGATCGACCGCATGCGCCGCCGCCGTCGCGACGGCTATGCGAACGTCGGTGGCTGGTCGCCGGTGCTGTTCCGCGTCGGCTGAGCGAGGCCGGCCCGGGCCGGCGACGTCCGCGCTCCAGGAGCGTCGATTGAAAAGAAAAGGCCCGGCATCGCCGGGCCTTTTCCGTTCTGCGCCGCTGTCCTGGCGGGGCCGCGGCGGGTCGGCTCAGAGATTGACCAGCGCGCTGAAGCTCGCCCAGGCCGCGAAGAAGGCCAGGACGAACAGGGCGGTCATCAGGATGTTGACGACCCAGCCGTACCACGGCATCGGCGGACGCGTGGTCGGCAGCGGGCGGCCCGGTTCGACCTCGCGGAACACCACGACGGTGCCGCAGATCATGTCGTGCAGCGCCTGGCGGCGGCCGGTCCAGCCGGCCAGCATGAAGCCGATGTTGAAGATCACGCTCGACAGAATCTTGCCGAAGAAACGGCCGGTCGCGCGGCCGAAGCCGATCCGCCGCGCGTAGTCGTCGGTGACCTTCAGGCCCATCGCGCGCTTGCCGAGCGTGGCTTGCGCCGCCGAACTCTCCTGCAATGCGAAGTACAGCCACGACAGCACGATGCCGATCAGCGCCTGCAGCACGATCGTGCCGAATGCGGCATTGACGCTGCCGGCGGCCAGCGAGCCGACCATCGCGACCATGAGGATCATCGTGATGACCCAGTTGACGACGCCGATGATGAAGCCGTCCATCAGGTAGGCAGCCGTGCGCCGCCAGAAGCCGCCGTGGATCGTCAGGCCCGCCGGCAGCATGCCCGACTCGGACAACGCCGGGCCGGAAGCCGCATCGGCAGCGGGCGTCGCCGAGAAAGCGGCCGGTGCGGCGGCGACCATCGGCTGCGCGGCGGCCGGTGCCGGCGGCGGCATCGGCGCCGCGGCGGCCGGGCGTACCGTCGAATAGGCGTTCCAGCCGGTCGCGCCGACCGCGGCGATCGAGATGTCGGCCGGCCACAGGCCGCGTTCGACGCGGTCGGCGACGAACGCCAGCGGCATCGGTCCGCGCGGCTGGTTGGCGATCAGCGCGAAGTACGCGCCGCCGTCGCCCGCATGCAGCTCGGCTTCGGCGCCGAGCGCGTTGATGCCGCTCTGCAGGCTCTGCAGCTTGGCCAGGTCCTCGCTCTCCTTGATCGTGACCGGCGCGCGCGCCAGCAGCTGGCCGGTCAGCTTGTCCGGCTCCATGCGGAAGTAGGTCGCCAGCGCCGGCCAGACCGCGGCCGGCTCATAGCCCGGGAACAGCTCCCCGGTCAGCACCAATGCGTATTTCTCTGTCATCTCCCCTCTCCCCAAGAGGCGGGCCTGCGCCCACCGACGTGTTCCATGATGCGTCCCGCACGGACGCCGAGCGTGTCTAGTCGCGCTGCAGGATCGCGGTCACGCCCATGCCGCCGGCGGTGCAGATCGAGATCAGGCCGCGGCCCGAGCCCTTCTCGTGCAGCAGCTTGGCCAGCGAGGCGACGATGCGCGCACCGGTGGCCGCGAACGGATGACCGAGCGCGAGGCTCGATCCGTTGACGTTGATCCGGGCCGGATCGATCGCGCCGAGCGGCGCGTCGAGGCCGAGCCGGTTCCTGCAGTAGTCGGCCGACTCCCAGGCGCGCAGCGTGCACAGCACCTGCGCGGCGAAGGCCTCGTGGATCTCGTAGAAATCGAAGTCCTGCAGGCTCAGGCCGGCCGCCGCCAGCATGCGCGGCACCGCGATCGTCGGCGCCATCAGCAGGCCTTCGCCGTGCACGAAATCGACCGCGGCGACCTGCGCATGCGTCAGATACGCCTGGATCGGAAGATTGCGCCGGGCCGCCCAGTCCTCGCTGGCCAGCAGCACCGCCGCGGCGCCGTCGGACAGCGCGCTCGAATTGCCGGCGGTCAGCGTGCCGGCCGTGCGATCGAACGCCGGCTTGAGCGCGGCGAGCTTTTCGAGCGTCGTATCGGGCCGCAGGATGTTGTCGCGGCGTACCGCCCGGAACGGCACGACCAGATCGTCGAAGAAGCCGCGCTCGTAGGCGGCGGCGGCCTTGCGGTGACTGTCCAGCGCCAGCTGGTCCTGGTCGGCGCGCGCGATGCCCCATTCGCGCGCCATCATCTCGCAATGGTCGCCCATCGACTTGCCGGTCCGCGGTTCGGCGACGCCCGGGAACGAGGGCTTGAGCTCGCCGAACGAGAAGCCCGACAGTGCGGTCTTGAGCTTGTCCTTGAGCGTCCTGGCGCGGTTGACCGCGAGCAGGCGCTGCTGCAGTGCGCGGCTGTAGACGATCGGCACGTCGCTGGTGGTGTCGCTGCCGCCGGCGATGCCGGCCTCGATCTGGCCGGTGGCGATCTTGTTGGCGATCAGGATCGCGTTGTCGAGCGAGGTGCCGCAGGCGCGCGCCGTCGTGATGCCGGGGGTGGTCGGTGCCAGGCCCGAGGAGAGCACCGCCTCGCGCGCCAGATTCCAGTCCGAGGCGTGCTTGATGACCGATCCGAACGCGACCTCGCCCAGTTCCTGGCCGTGCAGGCCGTAGCGCTCGACCAGAGTGCCGAGCGTCTTGACCGACATGCCGAAGTTGCCGACGTCCGCATAGGCCGTGTTGTTGCGGCAGAACGGGATCCGAACCCCGCCGATGACGCCCACCCGATTGCTTGCAGTCACGATGATTCCTGTCGCCGTTTGACCCAGGTCAGGAGCAGGGGTCAAAGCGTTGATATGATGCGCCGAAACACCTTCATCCAGTGTATGCCCTACGTTTTCGATCTTAACCGACTCGACCAGATCGCGTCGGAAGACGGACCGCGGTTCCGCGCGGCCGCCCCCTATCCGCACGTCGTGATCGACCGGTTCCTGAAGCCCGATGCGGCGCAGCGGCTGGCCGAGGCGTTTCCGGCCGCGGGCGACGACGTCGGCTGGGATCAGTACGCGGCGGCCGGTCTGGAAGTGAAGATGGGCACCTCGCGCGAGGAACGCTTTCCCGAGCCGCTGCGCGCGGCGATCCACCAGCTCAACGCCGGGCCGTTCGTGCGCTTCATCGAGCGGCTCAGCGGCATCGACCACCTGCTGCCCGATCCGCATCTGGCCGGCGGCGGCCTGCATCTGACGCGCGCCGGCGGCCTGCTCGGCATCCACGCCGACTTCAACTGGCACGAGCGTCTGCAGGCGCATCGCCGGCTCAATCTGCTGATCTATCTCGGCCGCGACTGGCAGCCCGGCTACGGCGGCGAGCTCGAGCTGTGGGACACCGGTGCCAAGGCGCGCGTGCATTCGATCGAGCCGCTGTTCAACCGGGCCGTGCTGTTCACGACGCGCTCGGACAGCTTCCACGGTCATCCGACGCCGTGGTCGGCGCCCACCGGTGTGGAGCGGCGCTCGATCGCGCTCTACTACTACACCAGCGCGCGTCCCGAAGAGGAGCTGCGCGCGCCGCACAACACGCTCTACAAGGGCTATCACTTCGACTGAGGCGACCCCGACCGGCGTCGTCGCGATCGAGGCGGCCTTGCGCGATCGCAGTGGCAGCGATTGCGCTTCCGACGAAGCGCTGCCGGGCGTCGACCTGCGATGCGGTGGGGCGAGGCGACCGCTCGCATCGGCATCGACCATGGCCTCGATCGATCCGGTCTGCGTGACATCGGAGGCTGTGGCCGTGCCGCTTCGATCGCGCGACCGGCTCAGGGCGCCGTCGGCGGCGATGCTGTCGGAGCGGGCGGCGGTGCGGCCTCGAAGATCGCATCGGCGGCGCTCCACATCTGCCAATAGGCCGGCTGCTCGCGCAGGCACCGATCCAGGTGCGCGGCGTAGCGGACCATGATCTGCTCGATGCCCGCATCGGCCGGCAGCGTCTCGATGCGCAGCGTGCGCGTGCCGGTGTCCGGATCGAGCCCGCAGCTGAAGATCACCACCGGCACGCCGCTGCGCACGGCCAGTTCGGCCAGGCCGCTCGGCAGCCGCACGGTGCGCCCGAGCAGCGAGGCGCGGAACGCGGATCGCTCCGGCCGCGGCGGCAGGTCGAGCATGCCGACGATGCTGCGGCCCTCGGCGAACGCGGCCTCGATCTGCGGCACGCTGCCGCCGAGGTACAGCGGGCCGGCCGATCCGATCCGTCGCAGCGCCCAGCCGCGGAATCGGCCGTACAGCACCGAGAGCCGGCCGACGCCGAGATCGCCCGGGCCGGGCTGACGCGCGAGGAAGTGCGCGTCGATGCCGTGCATGCGCAGCTGGCTCCAGACCCAGTGCCCGGCTCCCCAGTGAAACGTCAGCAGCAGCGCCGGCGTGCCCGCTGCCGGCCATGCGCCGTCGCGCACGATGCGGCGGCGCCACCAGGTCCGGCCGCGCAGCAGGGTCAGATACGAATCGACCGGCTCGACCAGCCGCAGCAGCCGGTGCCGGCGTTTCCAGGCCGTTTCGTCGGCATCGGGCAGGTAGCGCCTGGCGACCGACCACGCCGGCGCGACGCTGCTGCGGTAGAGCAGATCCACCCGCGCGCAGCGCTTGAGCACCGCGAAGCCGAGCGGCCACGGCAGCACTGCGACCAGGCCCGGCAGCACGAACAGGAACAGGAAGTCGGCGGCGGCGCGGCGAACGCGGTTTGACAGCTTCACGTGGCTATCGGCGATCCAACGGACGTCGCGACCGGACGTCCGCCCGGCTCGACTCGCACGGTCGCGGCCGCGCCGCGCCACCCCTCGCATCATCGACGGTCCAGGCCGCCGGTCTGCGCCGCGATCGGTCCATGTGATCGCACCGGCGGCCGCTCGCGGGCGGCCGGCCGGATCGCCGATGGTACACTCCGCGGCCCCGCGCCGGCGGCTGCCGCCGCCTGGGCGCTCACGCCCGATACCGATGTCCGATACCGCTCCGTTGCACTGCACCGCTGCGCTCGCGATCGAATGCGAGCTCGCCGGCGCGCCGCCGCAGGCCACGCTCGACCGCGCACGGGCCGAGCGCTACGGCGACGCGCTCGCCGCCGATCTTCTGCGTCTGTTCCCCGAGATCGCCGAGCTCGACCTGGTCTGCGCCGGTGCCCTGTACGACCAGGCCCAGCTGCTGCGTCCCGGCTGGCCGCTGCACGCGGCGTTGGCCGGACTCGATGCGCGCTTCGGCTCGCGCGAGCGCTCCGCGCGCGTGCTCGCGATCGGCGCGCACGAGGGGCATTTCCCCGACGCGGCGCTCGATCCGGATCCGCGCCTGTACGGCAGCGCGATGCTGGTGATGCCGTGGCTGCTGCGCGGCGACGCCGGCCGCATCGCGGCCACCGGGTCGCTGCTCGAGCGCGAGCTGCTCGACCGCGGCATGGCCGGTGCCGACTTCGCGCTGACGCTGCGCGAGCTGCTCGGCGTGCCGATCCGCCACGTGCGGCATCTGACCGCGTTCGACCTGTGCGCGCTGGCCTGCGCCCAGTACGAGCACGCCGGACTCGGTCCGCTCTGGCAGATCGTCGAGACCGCGCTGCTGGCGCCCGGGCGCCAGCAGACGGTCGAGCTGGCCGACGGCGGCCGCCTGCACTGGCGCGGCGATCACGTCGAGGCCGGGGATCTGCACGATCCGCGCCGGCTCGCGCAGTGCGCGGCGATCCTCGGCGCGCACGGACTGGAGGTCCGCGCCGCCTGAGGCGCGCGCCCTCAGCTGCGCCGGTTGCCGCGCCGCGAACTGCCGAGCTTGCGCGTCACGGTATTGCGGCCGATGCCGAGCGCTTCGGCGGCCTGGCTGCGGTGGCCGCCGTGGGCGGCCAGCGCGACCTCGAGCAGCACGCGGTCCAGCTCGGCGCGTGCATGCGCGTGCAGGTCTTCGGTACCGGCCTCGAGCATGCGCCGCCCCCAGTCGCGCAGCGGGTCGAGCCAGGCCGCGCCGTCGATGCCGGCGTTGCGGCGCCAGTCGGCCGGCAGGTCGCCGACGTCGATCTCGCGGCCGCTGGCCAGCACGCCGAGGCGGCGGCACAGGTTCTCGAGCTGACGCACATTGCCGGGCCATTCGTGCTCGGCGAGCAGGCTCAGGGCGGCCGGCGTGAAATGCTTGCGCTCGGTGCCGGCTTCGGCGGCGACCGCGGCGATGAAGTGCTCGGCCAGCGCGGCGACGTCCTCGCGCCGCTCGCGCAGCGGCGGCAGGCGGATCCGCACCACGTCCAGGCGGTGCAACAGATCGGCGCGAAACTCGCCGCGCAGCACCTTGGCATCCAGCTCCTGATGCGTGGCGGCGATCACGCGCACGTCCGCGTGCAGCAGCTCGCGGCCGCCGACGCGATAGAACTCGCCGCCGGCCAGCACGCGCAGCAGGCGCGTCTGCAGCGCGGCCGGCATGTCGCCGATCTCGTCGAGGAACAGCGTGCCGCCCGAGGCCTGTTCGAAGCGGCCGGCGTGCCGGCGCAGCGCGCCGGTGAAGGCGCCGGCCTCGTGGCCGAACAGTTCCGACTCGAGCAGCTCGGCCGGAATCGCCGCCGTGTTGAGCGCGACGAACGGCTGCCGCGCGCGCGCACTCGCGATGCAGCGCGCGTGCGACCAGCTCCTTGCCGGTGCCGGTTTCGCCGGTGATCAGCACGGTCAGACCGCTCGCCGCGGCCCGGCCGATCGAGCGGAACAGCTCGCGCATCGCCGGGCTGCGGCCGATCAGCTCGGCCTCCGGTTGCGCCGCCGGCTTCGCCACCGGCGCGGCGATCGCCGGCGACTGCGCGAGTGCGCGGCGCGCGACCGCGACCGCTTCGTCGAGGTCGAACGGCTTGGCGAGGTAGTCGAACGCGCCGTGCCGGTACGCGGCCGCGGTCGACGCCACGTCGGTGAATGCGCTCATCACGATGACCGGAAACGAGGGCTGCAGCGGCTGCAGGCGCTCGAGCAGGTCCAGGCCGCTGATGCCCGGCATGCGCACGTCGGTGAACAGCACCGCCGGGCGCTGCTCGGCGAGCGCCTCGATCGCGCTCTCGGCGTCGAGGAACTCGCGCAGCTCGAAGCCGGCGTCGCGCAGCGCGGCGCCGAGCACGCGGCGCACGCCGCGGTCGTCGTCGACGATCCAGATCGTGGCGGGCTCAGTCATCGTCGTTCACCGGCAGCATCAGCGTGAAGGTGGTCGCGCCGGGCCGGCCCAGATGGCGCAGGTCGCCGCCGTGCTCGCGCGCGATCTCCTGCGCCAGCGCCAGGCCGAGGCCGGTGCCGTCGGGTCGCCCCGAGACCAGCGGCTGGAACAGCGTGTCGGCCAGCTCGGCCGGCACGCCGCGGCCGTCGTCGATCAGGTCGATCCGCAACGCCAGGTGGCGGCGCCGCTCGGCCAGGCGCACGCCGTGCTCGACGCGCGAGCGCAGGGTCAGCTGCGTCGCGCCGGCCTCCACCGCGTTGCGTGCGAGATTCAGCAGCAGCTGGTGCAGACGGTCGCGGTCGCCGTGGATCGGCGGCACGCTGGGGTCGTAGTCGCGCCGGATCTGCGGCGCACCGGTCTCGGCGCCGATCAGCGCGGCGACGCGCTCGAGCAGTTCGTGCGGATTGATCCGCGCCAGCCGCGGCTTGCCGCCGGCGCGCAGCAGGCGGTCGGCCAGCGCGGCCAGCCGGTCGGCCTCGTCGATGATCAGCTCGGCGAGCTCGGTCTGGTCCGGATCGTCCAGATAGCGCTTGAGCAGCTGCGCCGCGCCGCGCAGGCCGGCCAGCGGGTTCTTGACCTCGTGCGCGAAACCGCGCAGCGAGGCCGACAGCGCCGGTGCGGCCGCGTCGGCCGCGGCCGGCAGTCCGTGCCACTCGAACAGCAGTGCGTCGCCGTACGGCGTGAACGCCGCATCGCCGGTCAGCTCGCCGCCGCTGCCGTCGCCGAGGCGTGCCTGGCGCAGCAGTACGGTGCGGCCTTCGAGCCGCGCGCGCTGCGCGGCCTCGGCGAGGCTGTCGTTGTCGAGATCGAGCGTCGCGCGCTCGGCACCGGCGCGGCGGCGCAGCAGCGCGCCGAACCGCTCGGCCATGGCCGGATTCAGCCAGAGCACCTCGAGTCCGTCGTCGACGAGCGCCATGCCGGTGACGCAGCCTTCGAGGATGCCGGCGGCATCCGCGGAGACCGAACGCACCGACCTGGCGTATTGCGCGGGCATCGCACCATTCTAGTGCTGATTCCCCATCATGATGCAACTGCGGCGATATCGGGCAAGCTGACGCAGCCCGCAGGGAGCGCAAGCCGAGGCGGCGTACGCCGTCACATCGCTCCAGGTCGCCACGCGTCGGGTGGTTTGCATGATCGATGGGGCCCACCGGCATCGGGCTGGTCGATCGCTGCGGCTCCGGCGTGCCGGGGCGGTCGCGGCGACGCGGCGGGGAGTCGGAGCGCGCGGCCAGATGGCGGCCCGGGCTCGCCGTCTTCGGTGCCGGCATCGCTGCGATGCGCGGTGTCGGCGCCGCGGAGAGGCGGCGTTCGTGGCGGCACTGGCCGGGGCCGTGCGAGCGTGGCGGTGCATCGACCGAGACGAGACGGCCGGGCCGGATGCGTATCGCGGTACCCGGAGCGGACCGGCCGATGCGGCCGGTCCGCAGCCCTATCGACGCGGTCGACGACCAGCGGCCGTCGACCGCGCAGGGCTCATTCGCAGGTCAGGCCGTTGACGTCGGCCAGACGAATCCACTCGCGCTCGCCGCTGCCGGCCGGCACGCCCGAAGGCAGGCCGGGGTTGGACGCGTAGCGGAACACGAACGTGCCGCAGCTCGGGAACTCGAACGTGACCGATCCCCAGGGCTTGGTCTGTGCGTTGAAGCCGGCACCGCCGGCGAAGCGACCGCCTTCGACCCAGATCGCCGGCGAGGTCACCTCGCGTGCGCCGGGCTGGAAATCGACGTTGCCGTTGATCCAGTACGGCAGGCCGAGATCGTCGAACGTGAACCACGCCCACTGCAGCACCATGCGCCGCGGATTGCTGCCCGAGGCCGGCACCTCGAAGATGTCGACGTACATGCCCTCGCCGCCGTGCGCCGGATCGAAGTACGCCGCGGTCTGGTAACCGGTGATCGGCAGGCTGCGGAACGCGTCCGGATAGGTCTGCTGGGTCGGGTTGTACAGGCTGACGTCGGTGACGAAGAAACGCGTGATGCCGCCGCCGTTGATCAGGTTGTCGAAGCGGATCGAGAACGGCAGGTTGAAATCGAAGTAGCCGGCACCGGTGTACGGGTAGTTCTCGAGCACGTAGGTCGTGCTATTGATGACCGGCGAGTCGACCAGCGTATCGGCGATGATCGTGTTCGGCTCGGTCGCGACGCGGATGAAGCTCTTCGTCGAGTCGAAGCCGACGTTGTTGACGCTGTTGTTCTGCGCGACCTGGATCGCCGGGAACAACGGATAGGCGTCGCGCCGGCCCTCGTTGTTGCCGAGCCGCTGGACGCGCATCAGCGTCGCCGAGTTGAACGTGGTGTCGCTGCTGCAGGCCACGCGCCAGACGCGTATCGAGACGTTCTCGGTCGACGGGTTCTGGTTGACGCGGACCTGGTAGAGCGTCACCTGCTTGTCGAACACGATGCCGCTGGGCTCGTCGGCCAGCGGATCGGCCAGGCAGCTCGGCGGATAGGCGCGCAGCGGATTGGCCTGCGGCAGGCCCGAATACTGGCTGGCGACCGACTCGTCCTGGGTCGCGGCGGCGGCAGGACGGCGCAGCAGCTCGGCGCGCGCGGCCTGCTCGGCGGCGACGCGCACGGCGCGGCCGTCGGCGTCCGGCGCATCGGCCGCGAACGCGGTGGCCGCGGCAACAGTGCCGGCGAGCAGGGTGGAAAGACGCAGCAAGCGGAACATGGAGATCTCCTTCAGGGGCGAAGCGCGTCCGGACCCGGACGGGCCTGGCGCGCAGTGAACCGAACAGACGGCGCTCGGCTCGTCACCGTCGCGCTGGCCGCCTGTGCAGGCCGATGCTAACCTCGCCGCCCCGCCGCGGCGACCCCTGGCGGTTTCGCGCGCATGGCGGTGTTCACAAACCCGACGAGCGAGCGCCGCCGGCGCAGCGCGCCCGCGGCGTCGGCCTGCGTCCTCCACGTCCGTCCTCGCTGCCATGACCCTGATCGACATCGGCGCCAACCTCACGCACGAATCGTTCCGTCCCGACTTCGACGCCGTGCTCGCACGTGCGCGTGCGGGCGGCGTCGAGCGCATCGTCGTCACCGGCGCGAGTGCCGCCGGCAGCCGCGCCGCGCATGCGCTGGCCAGGGCGCATCCGGACTTCCTCGACGCGACGGCCGGCGTCCACCCGCATCACGCGATCGATTACGACGAGGCGACCGACGCGCTGCTGCGCGAGCTGCTCGGCGACGACCGCGTCAAGGCGGTCGGCGAGACCGGGCTGGACTATCACCGCAACTACTCGCCGGTCGCCGCGCAGATCGACGCCTTCGATCGCCAGCTGGCGATCGCGGTCGACTGCGGCAAGCCGCTGTTCCTGCATCAGCGCGACGCGCACGGCGATTTCCTCGCCTGCCTGGACCGCGTGCGCGATCGTGTCGGACGCGCCGTCGTGCACTGCTTCACCGGCGAGCGCGCGGAACTTTTCGACTACCTCGACCGCGACTGCTACATCGGCATCACCGGCTGGATCTGCGACGAACGGCGCGGCACGCACCTGCGCGAACTGGTCCCCTCGATACCGGCCGACCGCCTGCTGATCGAGACCGACGCACCGTACCTGCTGCCGCGCGATCTGGTCCCCAAGCCTTCGCACCGGCGCAACGAGCCGATGTATCTCGGTCACGTCTGCGCGGCGGTCGCGGCCGCGCGCGGCGAATCGGCCGAGGCGGTCGCCGAGCTCACGACGCGCAACGCCAGGACCTTCTTCGGTTCGTAACGGCCGCGCGGCGCGACCTGCGGCCGGCGCGGCGGTGCCCGGCCTCGCGTGGCGCGGCTGCGGCACGGCTGCGCGCGCGACCGGAACCGGGTGCCTGCACAATCGAGCCGTGCGGGCGCTTACGGGCTGCAGGTGATGCAGCCGTCCGCTCGCATCGATGCGAAGCGCCGGTCAGTCCTGATCCTCGAAGCGCAGATGCTTGACGCTGCGGCCGCGCCGCCGCACCAGCTTGAGCGATTCGATGCCGATGCGGATGTGCGCCTCGACGAAGCGCGAGGTGATGCCGCGATCGCTCTGCTCGGTCTTGACGCCCTCGGGGATCATCGGCTGGTCGGACACCAGCAGCAGCGCGCCGCACGGGATGTGGTTCGCGAAGCCGGCCGCGAATATCGTCGCGGTCTCCATGTCGATCGCCATGCAGCGCGTGCGCCGCAGATACGACTTGAAGTCCTCGTCGTGCTCCCAGACGCGCCGGTTGGTCGTGTAGACCGTGCCGGTCCAGTAGTCGTGGCCGAGGTCGCGGATCGTCGTGGACACCGCGCGCTGCAGCTGGAACGCCGGCAGCGCCGGGACCTCCGGCAGCAGGTAGTCGTTGGACGTGCCCTCGCCGCGGATCGCGGCGATCGGCAGCACCAGATCGCCGAGCTGGTTCTTCTTCTTGAGGCCGCCGCACTTGCCGAGAAACAGGCAGGCTTTCGGCGATATCGCGCTGAGCAGGTCCATCACGGTCGCCGCGTTCGGGCTGCCCATTCCGAAGTTGATCAGCGTGATGCCGTCGGCGGTCGCGTTCGGCATCGGGCGATCGCGTCCCTCGACCGGCACGTCGTGCCACTGCGCGAAGACCTCCACGTAGTGACCGAAATTGGTCAGCAGGACCTGCTCGCCGAACCGCTCCAGCGGCATGCCGGTGTAGCGCGGAAGCCAGTTGTCGACGATCTCGTTCTTGCTGCGCATCGGGCCAGTATAAGCGGGCCGCTCACGGCCCGGAACGCGCCTGCCGCGGCGGCGTGGCATGCAGCCGGCGCCAGGCGCGCCGCAACTGGCGCGCCGAGCCGAAGCCGCAGCGTTCGGCGACGCGGTCCATGTCCAGACGCGTCTGGCCGAGCAGCTCCGCGGCCAGCGCGATGCGCAGTCCGTTGACGTAGTCGGGCAGGCTCATCCCGGTGTGCTGGTTGAACAGACGCGACAGCTGCCGCTCGCTGGCGCCGACCGCGGCCGCGACGCGATCGAGCGGCCAGGCGGCCGCCGGATCGGCGGCGATCAGGTCCTGCGCGCGATGGACCACCGGATGCAGATGGTTGCGTCCATCGAGCCACGACGAGAGCTGCGGGTCGCCGCCGCCGCGACGCAGGTAGATCACCAGCTGCCGCGCGATGGCCGCCACGCAGGCCGGTCCGGTCCAGGTTCCGACCAGATGCAGCATCAGGTCGATGCCCGCGGTGACGCCGGCGCTGGTCCAGCAGCCCTGGTCCTCGACGTAGAGGCGGTTCTCGACGACGCGCGCAGCCGGGGCCAACGCGGCCAGTTCGGCGCAGCAGTCGAAATGCGTCGTGCACAGACGATCGTCGAGCAGACCGGCGCGGGCCGCGAGCAGTGCGCCGGAACAGATCGAGACCACGGTGCGGCCACGGCCGACCGACCGGCGCAGCCAGTCGACGATGGCCTGTTCGTCGGCCGCGTCGCGGGCCGGCTGCCGGTCCGCGTCGGCGAACGCGAGCTCATCGACGCTGCCGGCGATCAGGACGAGCGCGTCGGCCGGCATACGGCGCGGCAGCGGTCCCAGGCGGTCCATGCGCAGTCCGATCGAGCAGGTCAGCGCGCGCGTCGCCGCGACGTAACGCACCTCGAAGCGCAGCTCACGCTGTTCGAGATTGGCTCGACGCAGCACCTCCAGCGGACCGGCGACGTCGAGCAGCAGACAACGCGGCGGCAGCACGACCAGGACCGGGATCGTGCGCACGCTCATGCGGCGCGTGCGATCGATCCGGCCAGCGCTTCGGGCACGCCGACGATCCGCGCGAAGCGGTCGGCCAGGACCAGCTCCGTTCGGGCGGCGATCTCGGCGGCCTCCCAGCGTCGACCGTGCCGGTCCGTCATCGCGAACGTCAGCGTCGCCTCGGTCACGAAGTCGACCGCGTAGCCGAGGTCCGAGGCGTGCCGTGCCGTGGTCTCGCAGCATTGTTCGGTGCGGATGCCGGCCACGATCACCCGGCCGATGCGCCGCTCGACCAGCCAGGTGCCGAGGCCACTGCCGATCAGCGCACTGTGGCGCGACTTGTGGAAGACCGCGTCGGCCTCGATGCGCAGTCCGTCCAGCGCGCGCACATGACCGGACTCCAGCGCGAACGGTCCGTGGGCGTCCACGTGGAAGACCTGCGCGATCGGCAGGCCGGCCGTGCGCGCGCCGTCGATCAGCGCCTGCAGCCGGTCGAGAAAACGCGGAATCGGCGCCTCGTCCCAGTACGGACGGTGGCGGAACGATTCCTGGACGTCGATGACGATCAGGGCGGTATCGGCGGTGTGCATGGCAGGCTCCTGGCGGATCGGGAGCGTCAGTGTCGGCGCATCCCCGACACGCCGAAAGGTCCTGTGCGGACCCGTACCGGACCGAAAACGCCATGCGCGCGAGCACTCACGGCTGTGCGGCGCTCAGATAGTCCAGGCTCGCCTGCAGCATCGCGCGGGTACCGGTCCGGAGCGCGGCCTCGTCGACGAAGAAGCGCGGCGAGTGGTTGCTCGGCGCGGTCGCCGGGTCCTGGCCGGGCGGCGTCGCGCCGACGTTGAAGTAGACGCTCGGCGCCGCCGCCGCGATCGCCAGGTGCGGAAAATCCTCCGAGGCGGTCCAGCGCCTGGCTTCGATCACCTGTTCGGCGCCGAGCGCGCGCTCCAGGCTCACGCGGACGCGTCGCGTCAGCGCCGGATCGTTGACGTTGACCGGGTTGCTGCCGGGCACCACCGGAATCTCGGCCTCGATCGTCGCGCCGCTGGCCGCGGCGGTGTGCTCGGCCAGACGGCGCAGGCTGCTCAGCGCCTGCTCGCGCATCGTCTCGTCGAACGCGCGTACCGTGCCGTGCAGCTCGGCGCTGTCGGGCACGATGTTGAAGCGCTGGCCGCCGTTGAAGATGCCGAACGTGACGACGGCCGGCTCGGCGTTGATGTCGAGCTGGCGGCTGACGATGGTCTGCGCGGCATTGACGATCTGCGCGCCGATCACGATCGGATCGATGCCCTTCCACGGCGTCGCACCGTGGCTCTGGCGGCCGCGCACGGTGATGCGGAACGTATCGGAGCTGGCCATCATCGGACCCTCGCGCAGCGCGACCGTGCCGGCGTTGAGCGTGCTGACCACGTGCATGCCGAAGATCGCGTCGGGGCGGAAGTGCTCGAACAGCCCCTCCTCGACCATCAGCGGTGCGCCGCCGGCCTCGCCGGGCGGCGCGCCTTCCTCGGCCGGCTGGAAGATCAGCATGACCTCGCCGAACCAGTCCGCGCGCGCGGCAGCCAGCGCGGCGGCGACGCCGAGCGTCATCGCGGTATGCGTGTCGTGGCCGCAGGCGTGCATGACGCCGACCTCGCGGCCCAGGTACTCGCCGCGTGCGCGCGATGCGAACGGCAGATCGACCTCCTCGGTGACCGGCAGCGCGTCCATGTCGGCGCGGATCGCGAGTCTCGGACCGGGCCTGCCCGAGCGCAGCACCCCGGTCACGCCGGTATGGGCGATGCCGCTGCGCACCTCGTAGCCGAGCTTGCGCAGCTCGTCGGCGACGATCTTCGCGGTGCGGACCTCGCGGTTGCTGAGCTCGGGGTGCTGATGGAAGTCGCGCCGCCATGCGGTGATCTGCGGCAGCAGGCGCTGCACCTCGGCCGAGGTGCGGTCCGGCGGCGGTGCCGCCTGCACACCGCTCATCGTCAACGAAAGCGCGCCGATCACAAGGCCAAGTCGCATCACGCAGTCCCCCCGATGTCGCCGTCAGGCCGGCGTGCCGGCACTTTCGCATCTCCGGCTGCGCCTGCACAGCATCGGCCGGGAGCGATCGAGGCCGGTAGGCCGCAGGCGACTGCCGGCAGGCCCGCTTCCGCACCTGACGTGCGCAAGGGCAGCCGCGCGCCGCCGGCGGTGGCGCCGGCAGCGGACGTGACGGGCCGGCCGGTCCGGCCTATGCGCGCCCGATCGGGATCGGACACGACGGTGCCTCAGCGCCGCCGCAGCCGGAACTGCACCGGCACGACGACCTCGACCGGATCGCCTTCGATCTCGGGCGGCGGCGCCGGCACCGGCTGCGCGCGCCGCACGACGTCGAGCGCCTCGGCGTCGAGCAGGTCCGAGCCGCTGCCGCGTTCGAGCCGGACCGCGCCGATGCCGCCGCGCCGGTCGACGCTGAAGCGCAGATACGTCACGCCCTCCTGGCGCTGGCGCAGCGCGCGCGCCGGGTAGCGGCGAAAACCTTCGAGATGGCCGAGCAGACGGCTCTGCCACGCGAGTTCCGCCGCTGTGCGGACCTGCGTGCTGCCGCGCCGCGGCGTCGCCGCCGCGGTTGCCGCTGCCAGCGTCGCCGCCGCCGTCGATCGCGATGCCGAGTCCGGCCCGGCATCCGATCTCGATTCCGCCTGCGGCGACTTCGCCGCGACGTCGGCCTCCTCCGGTGCCGATGCCGCCGGCGTGGACCGGGCTGGGATCGGCGCTGTCGCCGCGGCGGCCGCGGCGGGCCGTACCGGTCGCTCGATCGCGCGCGGCGCGTCGGCCCGAGGCGGCTCAGGTGGGGGCGGCTGCGGCGGCTCGGGTTCGGCCGGACGCGCCGGTGCCGTCGCCGTCGTCGGATGCGTCGTCGAAGAGCGCGGCGGCGGATTCGGTGCCGCCAGTTCGATCAGGATTGCCGTCGGCGCCGCAGCGGCCGCGTCGGGCTGCGCCGCGCGCGGCCACAGCCAGGCTGCGATCAGGCCGTGCGCAATGAGCGCGGCCGCCAGCGCCACGCTCCAGCGTCTGGCCGGCCGGGCCGCCGCCGTCACGGCGCCGACGCGGCCTCCAGGCCGACCAGGGCGACGTGCCGATAGCCGGCATCGCGCAGGCGATTCATGACGGCCATGACGCTGCCGTAGTCGATCGCGCGATCGGCGCGCAGGAAGATGCGGCGATCGCGATCGCCGCCGCTGGCCGCGTCGAGCGCGGCGGCGAGCTGCTCTGGCGCGACCGGTGTCTCGTCCAGCTGCAGCGAGCGGTCGGGCGCCACGGTCAGGAACAGCGCCTGCGCATCGCGTGGCTCGGCCGCGGCATTCGATTCGGGCAGATCGACGTCGGTATCGACCGTCGCAAGCGGCGCCGCGATCATGAAAACGATCAGCAGCACCAGCATCACGTCGATGAACGGCGTCACGTTGATCTCGTGCGATTCGTCCAGATCGTCCTCGTCGCCGCGGCCGGTGCGCATGCCCATCGAGCGCCCCTCGATCAGGCCGCGGCGATCCGGCCGGCGCCGGATCCCGACGCGGCGGCGCGGCGATCCAGATCGCGCGAGACGATCCGCTGCACCGCGGCCGACAGATCGGCCGCCTGCGCGCGGACCGTGGCCGCACTGCGCGCGAAGTGGTTGTAGATCACCACCGCCGGAATCGCCGCGACCAGGCCGAGCGCGGTCGCCAGCAGCGCCTCGGCGATGCCCGGCGCGACGACGGCGAGCTGCGTCGTATGCGACCGCGCGATGCCGATGAAGCTGTTCATGATGCCCCAGACGGTGCCGAACAGGCCGACGAACGGGGCGGTCGCCCCGATCGTCGCGAGCGCCCCGGTGCCGCGGCGGAGCAGCCGCGCATGCGCGGCTTCGAGCCGGTCGAGCTGCGAGGCGATGCGTTCCCTGATGCCGTCGGCCGGCAGCTCGCGCGACAGCGCGAGCTCGCGTTCGGCCGCCTCGATGAAGCGGCCGGCGACGCCGTCGGTCAGCATGGCATCGCGCTCGATCGCGACCAGCGACGCGGCCGCGGCCAGGCGCTCGCCGGCGGCGCGCTGACGGCGCGCGATCTCGCGCAGCTCCCAGGCCTTGGCGACGAGGATCGTCCAGGTCGCCAGCGAGGCCAGCGCCAGGCCGAGCATGACCGCCTGCACGACGGCGTCGGCGGCGACGAACATGCCCCACGGCGAGAGGTCGCGCGGCAGGGCCAGGTCGCCGGCAGCGGTGAGCACCGGAGCTGCCATCGTTAGCGCGGCTCCGCCGCGCGCACGTCGCGGGTCGGGTCGGCGCCCGGGCGAGAACGCGCGGTCGGTCGGCCGACGGGCAAGGCGCCAGCAGTCATCGGACCGGGCTCCTGTGGACGAGCGCATACGCGACGCTTCTCCTGCGCTCGTTCCTGAACTAAAATGAGAACCATTCTCACTCGTATCCGCAATACGGAGCCCATGATATGACCAGCGCCCCCCTCGTTGCCAATCGGCGCTCGCGCCGCTTCCCGGGCTGCCCGCCGAAGCGCCTCGCACTGTGCGCCGCGCTCGCCGCCGTGCTCGGCACGGCCGGCGCACAGGCGCAGACCGCCCCGGCGCAGGCCGACGACGGCACGGTCTATCTCTCCCCGCTGGTCACGCAGGCCGACGAGACCGATCCGTACGCCGAGCCGGCCGCCGACAGCGCGATCAGCGCCGACGCGATCGATCTGTTCGGCGGGCAGAACCTCGACGACGTGCTGCGCTCGACCGCCGGCACGTTCACGCGCGACAACCCGCAGAACCCCGGCGTCGCGGTCAACATCCGCGGCCTGGAGGGCTCCGGCCGCGTCAACATGACGATCGACGGCATCCGCCAGAACTTCCGCTTCGCCGGCCACGAGGCGCAGGGCTTCACGTACGTCGATCCCGCCCTGCTGGCCGGCATCGACGTCAGCCGCGGCGCGGTGTCCGGCGTCGGCGGCGCCGGCGCGCTGGCCGGCTCGGTCAACTTCCGCACGCTCGGCGCCGACGACATCCTCGGCGGCGGCCGCGACGCCGGCGGCTTCGCGGCGTTGAACTGGGGCGACAACGGATCGGGCTTCGCGCCGGTCGCGGCCGGCGCGGCGCGCTGGGGCGCGATCTCGCTGGCCGCGGCGGTCAGCCGGCGCTCGCCGGACGACTACGACAACGGCGACGGCGTCGAGGTGCCCGGCACCGCGCAGGACCTGACCTCGGGCCTGATCAAGTTCGAGTACCGGCCGAGCGAGACGCACCGGCTGAGCCTCGGCGGCCTCTACTACGACAACGACTTCCTCGCCAACTCGTACAACCAGAACATCGACTCGCGCCAGTACACGGCCGGCTATGCGTACACACCCGGCACGGACTGGGTAAACCTGCGCGTCAATGCCTACCGCAGCGACGTCACGATGACCTACGACGACGCGCCGGGCATCCCGACCGGCGGCACCGCGATGGGCCGCGTGATCGAGGACGTCGGCACCGGCTTCGACGTCAGCAACACCTCGCGTCTGGGCTCGAATCTGACGACGACCTACGGCGTGGAGTACTTCGACGACGACGTCGATGTCGTCAACAGTGCCGCGGTGCCCGACCGCGGCGTCAACCCGAGCGGCGAGAGCTCGATCGGCGGTGTGTTCGCCGACACGCGCCTGAGCGTCGGCATCACCGACGTCATCGTCGGCCTGCGCTACGACCGCTTCACGCTCAAGGGCCACGGCTCGGTCACGGCCGGCAATCCACTGGGCATGCCGGAAGGGCCGTACACGGTCGATCGCTCCGACGGCCGCTTCAATCCGAAACTGACCCTCGCGCTCAATCCGGCCGACTGGGTGCAGCCCTACGTCAGCTGGAGCAAGACGTTCCGTCCGCCGACGATCTCCGAAACGATGACCGGCGGCAGCCATCCGGCCTCCGGCGGTCCGCCGCAGTCGTTCTTCCCCAATCCGTTCCTGAAGCCGGAAACCTCGCGCGGCTGGGAGGCCGGTGCGAACTTCCTCGCCGGTCCGGCGCTGACCGCCGACGACAGCCTGCGCGTCAAGCTCGGCTACTTCCACAACCGCGTCGAGGACTACATCACCGCGGTGATGGGGCAGGGCGTCTACTTCGGCAACAATCCCGGCACCTCGACCGTCAAGGGCGTCGAGCTCGAAGGCGGCTACGACGCCGGCTTCGTGTTCGCCAACCTCAGCTACACGCATACCGACTCGGACCTGCCTGCGCAGGTCAACGGCTTCGGCGCGCAGAGCTACGTGCCCGACGACGTCGTCAGCGCGACGATCGGCACGCGCCTGCTCGAGCGCCGGCTCACGCTCGGCACGCGCTACTACAAGGTCTCGCGCAGCTTCATCGGCGACATCAATGCCTACGACGGCGATCCCTGGGATCCGGGCTACCACCTGGTCGACCTGTTCGCGAACTACGTGTTCGGCAACGGCACCGAGCTGCGCGCGAACGTCTCGAATCTGCTCGACGAGGCCTATACGCCGGTGCTGAGCACGCCGGCCGGCGGCAGCGAGATCGACACCGGCCGCGGCCGCACCGTCTCGCTGACCGCCAAGTTCCGCTTCTGACCGCGCGCGCCGCGCCGTCGCCACCGCCGCCGCGGCGATCGACCCGCTCCGATCACCGTTCAGCCGCCGCGGCGTCACGCTGCGGCGGACCTCCCGAGGACATCGACATGACCATCCGCCATCCGCTCGCGTTCGCGCTCGTGCTCGCCGCCGCTCCGGCCGCGGCGGCGGACTTCCCGCTGTCGTTCACGGCCGACGGCTCCAGCCGCTGGTACGAGTTCTACACCGGCTCGTTCGCGCAGCTCGACAAGGGCCACGGCGGCGATCCGGCGCTCGACGGATTCTTCCGCATCGGCGCCGAAGCCGATCCGTTCGCACCGACGGTGTTCGAGGAGGCCGCCGACGCGGCCGACGTGTTTCCGCGCGAGCACGCGTTCGCGAACATCGGCACGATCAGCTACGCCGGTGCGGGCGACGGCACGTTTGCGATCACCGCGGTCACGCTCGACGTGTCGCCGCACGTCACGGCCGAGCACGGCGTGCTCGGCACCGACTATCGGACCACGGTCAGCAGTCCGGTCGGCACGGTCACCGTCAGCGGCGGCGTGGTCACCGACATCCGGCTGGAAGCGGCGATCCGCTTCGAGCTCGACGCCACCTACATCCCGTCGATGGGCTGGCTGCCGTACGACGGCACGCTGTCGATGGCCGGCGACCGCTTCGACCTCTTCGTCGACGACGAGGTCGCGTTCGCGCACGGCAATCTGCGCTATGCCTGGGACCTGACCGGCCGCATCGACGGTGTCGGCGGCGCTGCCGACCGGATCTTCGAGGCCGGTTTCGATTGATCGGCAGCGGCGGGCCTGCCGACGCAGCCGCAGACCGATGCCGAATCGAGCGCTGCCGGACCGGACAGGCGGATGCGTCGGCCGGCCAGCCTCCGATGGGCTGGCATCGATCCGACACATCGCTACAATGCCGGCCGACCCGATGATCGACGCGCTGCGTCGGCGAGCATGCAGACTCCACGGCATGCCGCGCGAGGACGTGCGCCGCGTCGGTCACCGCACATCGACGACGGGGGCGAGGTGATCAGGGGCGGTATCGAGGCTCGAGCGGATTCGAAGGCGTTGCGGGTGGCCCTGGTCGAGGACGACGCCGAACTGCGCGACGCGATCCTGGCACCGGCATTGGCCGAGTCGGGTTTCGACGTCGCCGCGTTCGGCAGTGCGGCCGGCCTGTACCGCTCGCTGCTGCACCGCAGTTTCGACGTCGTGGTGCTCGACGTCGGCCTGCCCGACGAGGACGGTTTCGACGTGGCCCGCTATCTGCGCTCGCTGTCGTCGATCGGCATCGTCATGCTGACCGGCCGCGCGACCAGTCCCGATCGCGTCCGCGGCCTGCGCCACGGCGCCGACGCGTATCTGACCAAGCCGATCGATCTGGACGTGCTGATGGCGACCCTGCACAGCCTGTCGCGCCGGCTCGTATCCGAAAAGGCCGAGCGCGTCATCGAGGGCTCGTGGCGGCTCGGCGACGGCGACTGGAACCTGCTGACGCCGGACGATGCCTGCATCGATCTGACCGCCTCGGAGCGCAGCCTCCTGCGCACGCTGTTCGATGCGCGCGGCCAGCCGGTCACGCGCGAGGCGCTGATCGCCGGCCTGACCGGCGACGTCTACGATTTCGATCCGCACCGGCTCGAGATGCTGGTCCACCGCCTGCGCCGCAAGGTCGCCGCCGGCTGCCGGCACCCGCTGCCGCTGCGCGCGGTGCGCGGCAAGGGCTACGTGCTGGCGGTCACGCGCGGCGCCTCGTCCGCGCCGGCGCGCGCCTGACCGCACGCCGGATCGATCCGCCGCCGCTCAAGGCGCCGCCGGCTCCGCGCGCGGCAGCCGCATGCGAAAGCGCGCGCCGGCGCCCGGCGCATTCTCGACATCGAGCGTGCCGCCGGCATTGCGGACCAGGTTGGCCGCCACGGCCAGCCCGAGCCCGGTGCCCTGGCCGCTCGGCTTGGTCGTGAAGAACGGCTCGAAGATCCGCTCGCGCAGATCCTCGGCGACGCCCGGACCGGTATCGGTGAACACGACATCGACGTACGGCCCGCACGGCTGCACGTCGATCTCGAACCGGCCGCCGTCGGGCATCGCGTGGTTCGCATTGGCCGCGACGTTGAGCGCGATCAGCGCGAACTGCGCCGGGTCGAAACGCACCGGCAGCGCCTCGTCGCCCGCCACCGCGATGCGCATGCGGATCGACGGATCGAGCAGCTGCTTCAGCATCGGCTCCATCTCGCGGATCGCGCGCCCGGCGTCGAAGAGCTCGATCCGCGTCGCGTCGTTGCGGCTGAAGTTCAGCAGGTTCTGCGTGATCGACGCGGCGCGCCGTGCGGCCGATTCCATGCCGTCCAGGCTGCGGCGCAGCTCGTCGGGCTCGCGGCTGTTGCGGCTGCGCTGCGCGTAGCCGAGCATCAGGCCGAGCAGGTTGTTGAAGTCGTGCGCGACGCCGCTGGCCAGACGGCCGACCGCCTCCACCTTCAGCGCGTGGACCAGCTGGTCGCGGACGCGTGCGTGCTCGGCGATCTCGGCCTCGAGCCGCCGGTTGATGCGGACCAGCTCGTTGCCGCGCCGGTTCGCCTCGCGCAGGCTCTCGCGCAGCGCCGCCACGGCGCGGTCGATGACGATCGCGATCAGCAGGAACAGTATCGCCGTGATCGCCGCGCCGATCGCCTCGTCGGCGAGCGAGGCGGCCGTGATCCTGCCGGCGCGCACGTCCACCGCGAAGCCGATCGCGAACGCGACGATCATCCAGCCGTACATCCACCACAGCGCGCGCCGTCCGAGCACCAGGCCGGCGATCGCGATCCACACCACCTGGACCGGCTGCTCGTAGACCTGGGCGGCCAGACCGCTGGTCGCGTACGAGAGCACCATCAGCAGCGCGACCACGCCGAGCACCAGACTCGCCGCTGCACGGAACCGGCCGCGCCGGATCATCGCCAGTCCGATCCAGGCCATCGTGCTCAGCGCCAGGCTCATCAGCACGCTGGCGGTCTCGCCGGGCCGCCACGGCAGCGCGCTGATCGCGATCCGGTACAGCCACATCAGCGGCGGCACGCAGCCGATCAGGATCAGCACGATCTGCAGCATCGGCGCATTGCGGCGGTCGACCGGATCGTCGATCGGCGCCGACGCCAGCCAGCGGCGCGCCCGGGAGTCGGGCGCGGGTGTCGCGGGGGATTCGCTCATTCGGGTCGAGCCATCGGCACGGCGATGCGGAACGGCCGTTATACACACCGGCGCTGTTCGCGCGTGCCGGACGCGCTGGACCGGCAGCGGCGCGGACGGCGGCGCCTCCATCGACCGGCGCCAGGAGTCCGCCGCTGCGGGTCGCCGCATCGAGCGATCCCCGGAGCGCCGCCCGCAGCGGCGTGCTGGCAGAAGGACGATCGCGTTATGCTTGCCGCCAGCCACCACGAGGCGGGGAGCGGATGGATTGTTTCGTCTACAAGAGCGTGCACAAGACCGATACCTACATCTTCCTGCGTGAGGAAGAGGGCTTCGATGTGCTGCCCGACGCCCTGGCCGAGCAGCTCGGCGAGCTGGCGTTCGTGATCTCGCTGCAGCTCTCGCCGGAGCGCAAGCTCGCGCGCGAGGACGTCGAGGCGGTCATGCGCAACCTGCGCGAGCAGGGCTTCCATCTGCAGTTGCCGCTGCCCGACGAGTCCTTCATGATGGGTCCGTCTTGACGTCGGGCGCGCTCGGCGCGCCCGGCAGACCGCCGACGAGGCCGGCATGCCCGATTCCGTACTGACGCTGCTGTCCGGTCTGATCCGTCATCCCGCGACGCTGGTCGTGCTGCTCGCCCTGGACGCGGTCGTCATGACCCTGGTCTGCCGCGCGATCGGCTTCGGCCGCGAGCGCGGCCTCTGGCGCGACCTGGCGCGATCCGGCCTGGTCGCGCTGGTGCTGCTGATCGGTTTCGCCGCGGTGCTGACCGCGATCATGGCGGTACCGGCCTGGTGGCTGCTGCACGCGCCCTCCGCGGCGACCGCACTCGGCTCCTCGCTGGCCCTGCTCGCGGCGCTGTACGTGTTCTGGCGCTCGTGGCCGGCGCTGGCGCTGCCGTTCGAATGGGACGACGCCTACGCGCGCGACGAAGGCCGCTCGTGGCTGTTCGCGGCCCTGCAGCGCAGCGTCGCGTTCGCCTGGCATCTGACCCGCGATTTCCGCAACAACCTGTTCCAGGGCCTGCCGGCCGCGGTCGGCGTGCTGCTGATCGTCGGCGGCGCGCTGGTGATCCCGACCGCCGGCGACCGCGTCGCCGACGGCACGCGCCTGGTCGCGGCCGCCGTGTATCTGCTCGTCGTGGTGCCGCTGGCCTGCCTCGGCATCGCCGGCGGCTGCATCCGGCTGCTGCTGACGCGGCACGGCCGGCGCAGCCAGCCGGACCGGCCCGAGCCGGTCGCGGAGGCGGCGTCCTCGCCGCTGCTGCCGCCCGGCATGGCGCGCGCCGAACTCAATGCGATCGTCCTCAACGCCGCGCGCGCCGGCCAGATCGACCTGGCGCTGGCCGCGATCGAGCACGGCGCCCATCCCGATACCGCGCCCGAAGGCCACGAACGCGACCAGCGCAGCGTGCTGATGGTCGCCGTGACGCAGCCGGACCTGCGGCTGCTGCGCGCGCTGATCGGCCGCGGCGCCGACGTCAACCGCGCGCAGGCCGGCCTGACGCCGCTGATCGCCGCCACGCGCGACAGCTATCAGGGCCGGCCCGACGCGGTGATGATGCTGCTGGCCAACGGCGCCGATCCGCGGCTGGCCGACGCGGCCGGCAATACGCCGCTGCATCACGCGGGCCTGTGCGTCGAGCCGGCCGTCGCCGCGCTGCTGGTCGACGCCGGTGCCGACGTCGACGCGGTCAATCACGAGGGCCTGACCACGCTCGGCATCGCCTGCGCGAACGCGAACTGGGCGATCGCCGGCTTCCTGCTCGAGCGCGGCGCGCGCAGTGACGTCGCGGGCGCGCAGCCGGCGCTGATCCAGGCCGCCGCGGTCGCCGAGGACGATCCGGCCGGCGTGCGCCTGCTGCTCAAGCGCAAGGCCGCCGTCGACGTGCGCGGCACGCTCGATCGCACCGCGCTGCTCGCCGCGGCGCTGGCCGGGCATGCGGCGATCGTCGAGGCCCTGCTCGCGGCCGGCGCCGACCCGAACCTCGCCGACCAGCACGGCACCACCGCCCTGATGGCGGCCGCCCAGGTCGGGGCGGTGCAGGTCGTCAACGCGCTGGGCCGGCGCAAGGTCGATCCGGACCGCGTCGACGTCAACGGCCGCACCGCGCTGATCGTCGCCTGCGCATCGCGCCATGCCAGCGAGGACTGCGTGCGCGCGCTGCTGGCGCAGGGCGCCGACCGCGAGCGCCGCGCTGGCGACGGCCGCCGCGCACTCGACTACGCAGTCGCGGCCGGGCGCTGGCACATCGTCGCGCTGCTCGATCCGGCCTATCCGCTGCCGAGCAGCCTGGTCGGCACCACGCTGCCGATGGAGGCCGCCAGCGCCGAGCATCTGCTCGATGCGCTGCGCTTCGGCCACTGGCCGGTCGTGCAGGAATTCGCCGGCATGGTCCGCGACTGGCCGCAGAGCGTGCTGGCCAGCATCTTCCTCGCGCTGCGCGACGCGGAACACCGCGCGGCGCGCGACTGGCTGCTCAACCGCGATCTGGACGTCGACGCACGGATGGCCGACGGCCGCAGCCTGTTCGAGGCGCTGCTGGCCGAGCTGCCCGATGCCTACGAAGCACTGGCCGAGCTCGTCGCGCGCGGCGTCGCGCTCGGCGGCGCCGGCGTGCTGGCGCGTGTACTGGCGGTCACGCCGGCCGACAAGCCTGGGCTGCCGCTGCGCCGTCTGGCGCGGGAGCTGCTGGAACGCGGCGCCGACGCGGCCGGACGCGCCGCCGGCGAGCGCACCGCGCTGCATCTGGCCGCCGCGCTCGGCGATGCCGATCTGGTCGACGCGCTGCTCGCGCGCGGCGCCGATCCGAACGCGCGCGACGTGGTCGGCCGCACGCCGCTGCACGTGGCGATGAAGCTGGAGTCGGCCGTCGTGGTGCCGCTGCTGCGCAGCCTGGTCGCCGCCGGAGCCGACCCGGAGATCGCCTCGGCTCACGGTGAAACCGCGCTCGGCCTCGCGCTGGCGCGGCCCGAGCGCGAGCTGGCGTACTGGCTCAACTGGACGCGCTGGCACCTGCCGCGGCGGCGCCTGCGCGGCGAGGACCTGCCGGCCGCGGCCGCCCTCGGCGATCTCGACGCGGTCGAGCGCATGCTGGCGATGGGTATCGCACTCGACGGCACCGACGCCCAGGGCGCGACCGCACTGGTGCGCGCCAGCGGTGCCGGCTATGCCGGCCTGGTCGCGCTGCTGCTCGACGCCGGCGCCGACCGTCTTCACCTGACCCAGTCCGGCGCGCATGCGCTGTCGGCGGCGGTCAGCGCGCGCCGCGAATCGGTCGTCGCGACCCTGCTCGAACGCGGCGTACCGGCGGATCTGCCGCTGCCCGGCGGCGGGACGGCGCTGATGGTCGCCGCCGCACTCGGCCTGCCGCGGATCGCCGAGCTGCTGCTGCAGGCCGGCGCCGACGCCAATGCCGCCGACGATACCGGCATCGTCGCGCTGCATGCGGCGGCGCAGTTCGCGTTCAGCAGCCGCGACACCGCGACCGCGCATGCCTTGTTCGACACGCTGCTGCGTCATCGCGCGCTGCTCGAACAGCGCGACGAGGCCGGCTACGACGCCTTGCTGCTGCTGCTCGGCGCACGCGCCGATCCGGGCACGCCCTGCGACGCGCGCCATCTGGCGCTGGTCGCAGGCCTGCTGGTCGAGCGCGGCGCGCCGCTGGATCGACAGGACCAGCGCGGCGTCAGTCCGCTGCACGCCTGCGCGATGCACGGTCTGCTCGGCTGCGCGCGGCTGCTCAAGACGCGCGGCGCGCCGCTCGATCTGCCCGACCGCATGGGTCGCTCGCCGGGCGAGGTCGCCGCGCTGCTCGGCTACGCCGATCTGGCCGCCGAGCTCGGCGTCAACCGCCGCGCGATACCGAGCGTGCGCCAGACCTTGCGCCGCCAGGTCATCGAGTAGCGCGCAGCCGGCGAGCGTCGCCGCGATCCGGCAGGCGATCGCCGCGGCGTCGAACGCGCGCGATCGGCTGCGCAACGTGTCGGCGAGCGGCCGCCGGTCGATGCTGCCGTCCGGTCGTGCGCGGGCAGGCGCTCGTTTACCGACATCCTGCTAGTGTCGCCCCGTCGTCCTTTCACCCTCCAGGTCCCGCGCATGTCCATCGCCCCACCCCGCTTCGCATCCCGTTCGGCGCTCGCGCTGTTGGCCGGCCTGCTCGCCGCCTGTTCCGGCTCCGACCGCGCGCCGGCACCGGCCGCGCCGGCCGCGCCCGCCGTCAATACGCAGCTGGCCAAGGAGATCGCGATGTACGAGGACCTGCTGAAGTCGCAGAGCTACGAGCTGGCCGCGCCGATCGGCCAGGACATCGTGCAGCGCTTCCCGGACAGCCCGGAGGCGGCCAAGGTCAAGCAGACGCTGCCCGACGTGCAGGCCAAGGCCGAGGCCACGACGACGCGGCGCCGGCTCGAGCGGCTGTGGTCGTACCAGACCGGCACCTCCGAGTCGGGCGGCACGCAGAACACCGCGTCGATCTACAGCAGCGGCGGCGCCGCCGAGGAGCGCATCCGGCTGGTGCTGCGCCGGCACAGCGAATGGGGCTTGAGCGTCTACCTGTTCGGCAGCGGCAAGGGCTTCGTCTGCCGCGACGTCTGCAAGCTGCCGGCGACGTTCGACGGCCAGGCCGCCGCGATCGAGGCCTATCTGCCCGAGACCGGCGAGCCGGCGCTCTTCATCAAGGACGAGAAAGGCTTCATCGCGCGCATGAGCAAGACCGGCACGATCACGCTGGAGGCCACGCTCAAGGACGGCGGCAAGCGCCGTTTCGAGTTCGAGGTCGGCGGCTTCGATGCGGCCAGGTTCCCCGAGCTGGCCAAGAAGAAGTAGAGCTCCCACGAAGACAGGCGCGAACGCGCAGGAGCACGATCATGGTCAAGAGCACCGCCGTCAGCGTGAGCGCCTATCTGGCCGAGTTGCCCGAGGAGCGCCGGGCGGTGATCGCGCCGCTGCGCGATCTGATCGTGCGGCATCTGCCGGCCGGCTACGTCGAAACGATGAACTGGGGCATGATCTGCTATGAGGTCCCGCTCGAACGCTACGCCGGCACGTCCAACGGACAACCGCTCGGCTACGCCGCCCTGGCCGCGCAGAAGAACGCCTGCTCGTTGTATCTGATGAGTCTTTGCGAGGGTTCCGCACGCGAGCAGACCCTGCGCGAGGCGTTCCGCGAGGCCGGCAAGAAACTCGACTTCGGCAAGTCCTGCGTGCGTTTCAAGCGGCTCGAGGATCTGCCGCTCGAAGCGCTCGCCGCGCTGATCGCATCGACGCCGGTCGAGACCTTCGTGGCCGAGCACGAAGCGGCCCGCGCCATGGCTGCAGGCGCGAAGAAGGCCTGATGGCCGCGGACCATCGCGTCAGCAGCTTTCCGCCGCAGGTCGGCCCGGACTGCCGGCTGCTGCTGCTCGGCAGCGTGCCGAGCGTGCGTTCGCTGGAGCTGCGCCAGTCCTACGGCCATCCGCACAACCTGTTCTGGCGCTTCATGGGCGAGATGTTCGACGCCGGACCGGACCTCCCCTATGCCGAGCGGATCGGCCGCCTGCACACGCTCGGCATCGGCATCTGGGACGTGCTGCGCGACTGCGAGCGGCCCGGCAGCCTCGACGCGTCGATCGTGCGCGCCAGCGAAGTGCCCAACGACATCGCCGGCCTGCTGCGGGTGCAGCCGCGCCTGCGCACGATCGCACTCAACGGCGGCAAGGCGCAGGAGGCGTTCCGCCGCCTGGTGCGCCCGACGCTGCCGGCCGAGCTGGCCCGGGCGCTGACCGTGCTCGCCTTGCCGTCGACCAGCCCGGCCAATGCGTCGATGCCGGTCGCGCTCAAGCGCGAGCGCTGGCGCGTGCTGCTCGACCACGTCGACCCCGCCGGGCGCACGGCGGCGGAGTAAGCTGACGGGGTTTTCTTCGCCCCGAGGAGTCACCCCCATGCGATCCCTGATCTTGTCGGCCGCGCTGCTGGCCTTCGCCGGGTACGGCATCACCGCGCCGCAGGCCGGCGCGGCCGAGACGGCGGCGGCCGGCCCGCAAGCCGGCCAGGCCGCGCCCGATTTCCGTCTGCAGGACCAGAAGAGCCGCTGGCACACGCTCGACCAGTATCGTGGCCACTGGGTCGTGCTGTATTTCTATCCGAAGGACTTCACGCCCGGCTGCACGACCCAGGTCTGCGCGTTCCGCGACGACATCGCGCAGCTGCGCAAGGCCGGCGCCGACGTGCTCGGCGTCAGCCTCGACGATGTCGCCTCGCATGCCGAGTTCGCCGAGAAGCACCAGGTGCCTTTTCCGCTGCTGGCCGACATCGACAAGTCCGCCGCGCGCAGCTACGGCGTGCTCGCCGAGCGCATGGGCATGTCCTACGCGCGGCGCGAGACCTTCCTGATCGATCCGCAGGGCCATGTCGCGCGCCGCTACGTCGACGTCGATCCGGAGCAGAACGTCAAGGACGTGCTCGCCGACCTGGACCGCCTGAAGCGCGAACAGGCCACGCCGTCGGCCGGCTGAACCGCCTCTTCTACAAGTTCCACGGCGTTCAGGCACGCGGCCCAAAACTGAACGCCCTTCAGAGGAGGAGCGTCACCATGGCAACACGTGCAGGGTTGGCAGGCGTGGCTGCGGCCGCGCTGATGATCGGTGCGATGAGCACCTCGCCGGCGCGCGCCGCGGATCTGGACTGCAAGCTGCGCTTCACGCTGAGCGGCTGGTCGGCTCTGGTCAAGCATGCCGAGGGGACCGGTACGGTCACCTGCGAGAACGGCCAGTCGATGCGCGTCAAGATCGAAGCCAAGGGCGGCGGTCTGACGGTCGGCAAGTATCGGATCGACGACGGCCGCGGCACGTTCTCGGACGTGCGTACGATCAACGACGTGCTCGGCACCTATGCCGAGGGCGAAGCGCAGGCCGGTGCGGTCAAGTCCGGTTCCGCGCAGGTACTGACCAAGGGCACCGTCTCGCTCGCGCTTGCCGGCACCGGCGAGGGCGTCGGTCTCGGCATCAGCGTCGGCGCTTTCACGCTCAGCCGCATCAAGTAAGCCGCAGCGTCACGATCGTCTCGGCGGCGCCCTTCGGGGCGCCGTTTTTTTTGCGCCGCCACCGAAGTTTTCAAATGGGCCTGGAGCGGAGGGCGTAGGATGCGCCGGTTCCCGCTGCGCGGGACGAGGGGCGCTCCGTGCATCGCGGAACGCAGGTCCATTCGAAAGGGAGTCAGCCATGTCTCTGGGCAAGCGTACGGCGGCCGAGTTTCTCGGCACGTTCTGGTTGGTGTTCGGCGGCTGCGGCAGCGCGGTGCTCGCCGCGGCGTTCCCGCAGCTCGGCATCGGGTTCGCCGGTGTCGCACTCGCGTTCGGCCTCACCGTGGTGACGATGGCCTATGCGGTCGGTCACATCTCGGGCGGGCATTTCAATCCGGCGGTCTCGATCGGCCTGCTCGCTGGCGGGCGCTTTCCGGCACGCGATTTCATCCCGTACGTGATCGCCCAGGTGCTCGGCGCGATCGCCGCCGGCGGCGTGCTGTACCTGATCGCCAGCGGCAAGAGCGGCTTTGACGTGTCGGCCGGCTTCGCGTCGAACGGCTACGGCGCGCTGTCGCCGGGCGGTTATTCGCTGACGGCCGCGCTGGTCGCCGAGATCGTGCTGACCGCGTTCTTCGTGCTGATCATCATGGGTGCGACCGACGGCCGTGCGCCGGCCGGCTTCGCGCCGCTGGCGATCGGCCTGGCGTTGACGCTGATCCACCTGATCAGCATTCCGGTGACCAATACCTCGGTCAATCCGGCGCGCAGCACCGGCGTGGCGGTGTTCGCCGGCGGCGCGCATCTGGCCCAGCTCTGGGCGTTCTGGGTGGCGCCGCTGATCGGCGGTGCGATCGGCGGCATCGTCTACCGCGGCCTGTTCGAGCCGGCGCGGCGCTGAGCATCGAGGAACCGGCGGACGCGAGTTCCGCCGGTTCCGCCGTGCCTCGTTTCACTTGCAGTGCGTGCCAGGGCGGGGCGGCGCGATCGTCGCGTCGCGATCCGGCCCGGAACCCGCAGCCGGCGTCCGCGCTCAGCCGCGGTGTTCGCGGGCGAGATAGTCCTCGCTCTGCATCTCGATCAGGCGCGACTCGGTCCGCGCGAACGCCGCGCGCAGCCGGTTGCCGTCGTAGAGGTCGATGATCGGCGTCGCCGCCGACAGCACCAGCTTGACGCCGCGGTCGTAGAGCTCGTCGACCAGCTCGACGAAGCGCAGGGCCGCATCCTCGGTCTGCGGCGTGAACTGCGGGACGTTGGACACCAGCAGCGTGTGATGGCTGCGCGCCAGCTCGATATAGTCGGCGACGCCGCGCGGTCCCTCGCACAGCGCGGAGAACTCGAACCAGATCACGCCGGCCGCGGCGCGCAGCACCGGCACCGGCCGCTCGTTGAGCATCAGGGTGAAATCGACCTGTTCGGCGCCGTGCGCGACGCGGCGGAACGTCGCCAGCATGCGCCGCTCGGCGTCGGGGCCCGGCGGCGTGTGATAGACCGGCGCCTGCTTGAGCGCGCGCAGCCGCCAGTCGTGCGGCGAGGCCAGTTCGACCGTTTCGCAATGCGCCTGGATTGCGGCGATCGCCGGCAGGAAGCGGTCGCGCTGCAGGCCGTCGCGGTAGAGCTCGGACGGCGGCGTGTTCGACGTCGTGACCAGCACCACGCCCTCGGCGAACAGCGCCTTGAGCAGGTTGCCGAGGATCATCGCATCGCCGATGTCGCTGACCAGGAACTCGTCCAGGCACAGCAGGCGCGCCTGCGCCGCGGTGCGCCGCGCGACCTCGACCAGCGGGTCGGCGCGACCGGCCAGCGTCTTGAGGTCGTGGTGGACCTCCTGCATGAAGCGATGGAAATGCACGCGCCGCTTGGCCGTGATCGGCAGGCTGTCGACGAACAGCCCGGTCAGGAACGTCTTGCCGCGCCCGACCCGGCCCCACAGATACAGGCCGCGCGGCGCCTCGCGTGCCGCGCGGCCGGTCAGACGCTGCCACAGCGGCGGCGGCCGCTCGGCCTCGACCAGGGCGTGCCAGATCCGGTCCAGCGCCGGCAGCGCCGCTTCCTGGGCCGGATCGGACTGCCAGTGCCCGGCCGCCGCGCCGGCGCGGTAGCGCGCGCTCGGCGGCTGCGGCGTGTCCTGCGCGGCGTCGGTCACGGCGGCGCGTCCGGCGACATGCAGCGGCCGCTCATGCCGCCGGCGGCAGATGCGACTGCAGCGCGTTCTTGAGCAGGCCGCGCAGATCCATCAGGCGGCGGTGGAAGAAATGACCGGTCTCGGGCATGCGGACCAGCTGCGGCGGCTCGGCCAGCGTGTCGATCCAGTCGAACACCGCCGCCGGATCGACGACCTCGTCCTCCTCGCCCTGCACGACCAGCCACGGGCATTCGGGCAGCGTGATCTGCGAGAAATCCCAGCGCCCGACCGGCGGCGCGACCGTGACCAGCACGGCTGCATCGAGTCGCTGCGCGTTGCGCAGCGCGACGTAGCTGCCGAACGAGAAGCCGGCCAGCCAGACCACGTCGTCCGGTCGCACCTCGCGCACCCAGCCGACGATCGCGGCCAGATCGTCCGACTCGCCGTTGCCCTCGTCGTAGCTGCCTTCGGACGCCCCGACGCCGCGGAAATTGAAACGCACCGTCGCCAGGCCCAGCTCGCGCAGCGCGCGCTCGATGATCGTGACGACCTTGTTGTGCATCGTGCCGCCCTGCAGCGGATGCGGGTGGCAGATCACCGCGGTGCCGGCACGCGCGGTACCCGGTTCGGGCAGCGCGCAGGCCAGCTCGATCGCGCCGGCCGGACCTGGCAGCAGCAGGACCGTCGCTTCGGCGGGGAAGGCGGTGGGGCGGGAGGGCGGCGAGGCATTCATCGGGAGCGATAATAAGGGATGCGACGCCCCGATCGGCCAAGTGCCGCGTCGACCCGAGCGGTCGGCCGGTGAACCACCTCGCGCACGCCCTGCTGGCCGGTGCCGCGCCGGAGCGCATGCTCGGCAGCCTGCTCGGCGATTTCGTGCGCGGCGCGATCGATCCGGCCCTGCCGGCGCTGCGCCGCGAGGGCATTGCGCAGCACCGCGCGATCGACCGCTACACCGACGCGCATCCGCAGGTGGTCGCCGCGCGCGGCCTGTTCGCGCCGCCGTTCCGACGTTATGCCGGCATCGTGCTCGACGTGTGGTTCGACCATCTGCTGGCGCGCGACTTCGCGCAGTGGTCCGACGAGCCGCTGGCCGATTTCAGCGGACGCGTGCAGCGCCTGCTGCACGGTCACGACGCGGCGCTGCCGGACGGCCTGCGACGGTTCTCGCGCTATCTGCACGCGAACGATCTGCCGCTGCGCTACCGCGAGCGCGCGATGATCGGCCAGGTGCTGGCCGGCGTCGGCAGCCGGCTGAGCCGGGCCAATCCGCTCGCGGCCGGACTCGATGCGATCGCGCCGATCGAGCCGCAGCTCGACGCGGCCTTCGCCGCGTTCTTTCCCGATCTGGTCGAGTTCGCGCGCCGGCCCGAACGCTGGCGCGCCTGAGGATTCAGACGGCGGCGGGCGCCGATGCACCGGCCCCGCCGCCGACTCCCCGAAGCTCAGCTCTCGTAGGCGGACTCGCCGTGGTAGGTGATGTCCAGGCCTTCGCGCTCTTCTTCCTCGGTGACGCGCAGTCCGAACACCAGCTTGGCGATCAGGAACGAGACCGCCGAGACGATGCCGATCCATACGATCGTGATGCCGACGCCGAGCGCCTGGATGCCGACCTGGGCGCCGATCGCGTAGTCGGCCGCGCCGGTGCCGCCGAGCGACGGCGCCGCGAACACGCCGGTCAGGATCGCGCCGACGATGCCGCCGATGCCGTGCACGCCGAACACGTCCAGGCTGTCGTCGGCGCCGAGCAGGCGCTTGAGGCCGGTCACGCCCCAGACGCAGATCACGCCGGCGGCCAGGCCGATCACGATCGCGCCGAACGGCCCGACCAGACCGGCCGCCGGCGTGATGCCGACCAGACCGGCGACCGCGCCCGAAGCACCGCCGAGCACCGAGGGCTTGCCCTTGGTGATCGCCTCGACCAGCGACCAGGCCAGGATCGCCGCGGCCGTCGCGAACAGCGTATTGATGAAGGCCAGCGCCGCACCGGCGTTCGCCTCGAGGTTCGATCCGGCATTGAAGCCGAACCAGCCGACCCACAGCAGCGACGCGCCGACCATCGTGAAGGTCACATTGTGCGGCTTGATCGCCTCGCGGCCGAAGCCGGTGCGCTTGCCGACCAGGTACGCGCCGACCAGGCCGGCGATGCCGGCATTGATGTGCACGACGGTGCCGCCGGCGAAGTCCAGCGCGCCCTTCTCGAACAGATAGCCGCCGGCCGCCCAGACCATGTGCGCCATCGGCAGATAGCCGAACGTGAACCACAGCACCGAGAACAGCAGCGCCGCCGAGAACTTGATGCGCTCGGCGAACGCGCCGACGATCAGCGCGCCGGTGATGCCCGCGAACGTCGACTGGAACGCGATGAAGACGTATTCGGGCAGCTTGACGTTGTCGGTGAAGGTATCGGCCAGCGAGTCGATCGTGACGCCGGACAGGAACAGCTTGTCGAACGTGCCGATGAACGCGCCGCCGCCGGCGAACGCCAGGCTGTAGCCGTACACCGCCCACAGGATCACCAGCAGCGAGAACACGGTCATCACCTGCATCAGCACCGACAGCACGTTCTTGGCGCGCACCATGCCGCCGTAGAACAGCGCCAGGCCCGGCACCGTCATCAGCAGCACGAGCAGGGTCGAGGTCAGCATCCAGGCCACGTCGCCCTTGTCGACGACCACCGGTGCGGCCTCCTGGGCGAATGCGAGAGACGGGAAGGCGGCCATCAGCACGCCCGAGAGCAGGGCCAGGCCGGTCAGCGGACGGTGCTGCCACCGTGTCGAGAGTCGATTGTTCATGGCTTCCTCACGATGGGGTTTCAGAGAGCGTCCGCGCCGACTTCGCCGGTGCGGATGCGGATGACCTGTTCGATGGCGGCGACGAAGATCTTGCCGTCGCCGGTCTTGCCGGTGCGCGCGGCGGACTGGATCGCCTCGAGCACGGCGTCGACGCGGTCGTCGGTGACGACGGTTTCGATCTTGATCTTGGGCAGGAAGTCCACGACGTATTCGGCGCCGCGGTAGAGCTCGGTATGGCCTTTCTGGCGGCCGAAGCCCTTGACCTCGGTGACGGTGATGCCGGACACGCCCGCTTGCGAGAGCGCTTCGCGGACCTCGTCGAGCTTGAACGGCCGAACGATGGCGGTGATCAGTTTCATGGGGGTTCTCCGTGGGAGAGGCGTCGCCTCAGAACGACTTGGTCAGGGTCACGACGCCGGTGGACTTGCCGAGGTTCTTGCCGAAGGCGTTGGTGTAGTAGTCGCGGTCGGCATTGGTGTCGACATAGGCGGCCGAGAGCGAATAGCCCTGGCCGAAGTCGTAGCCGACGCCGACCTTCCAGTCGGTGTAGTCGGCGCCGCTGGTGCCGTCGATCGTCTGCCGGCCCACGTGCAGGTCCAGCGTCCAGACCTCGGCGAACGGCAGGCTGTAGTTGAGCTCGACGTAGTCGCTGTGCTTGGAGTCGGCCCAGCCGAACGTATTGGTCAGCGCGTAGGAGTACTTCAGCGTCAGCTCGGTCCAGCTCAGCGCGGCGTAGACCTCGGTGGTGTTCGGACTGACGAAGCCGGTCGGGTAGCGGCCCGGATAGAAGTAGCGCAGCACGCCGACGTCGTAGCCGAAGTCGCTGTCGCCGAAGCTGTTGGAGAAGCCCGCGTAGGCGTCGAGCTCGACGCTGCTGGAGACCTCGTCGGAGGCATCGGACAGCCAGCTGACGTTGCTGCCCCAGACGCCGGCGTAGAAGCCGCTGGCATGGTCGTACTGGATGCCGCCCTGCAGGGCCGGCTTGCGATTGGTCTGCGTGGTGCCGCGGAAGATGTAGTCGCTGGTCAGCGCGAACGAGCCGCTGAATGGAGGCGTCGCCTCGTCCTGGGCATGGGCCGATGCGGCCAGGCAACACACGATCGGAACGGATACGCACAACGCCGAGAGTCGCTTGTTCATGGACGGGCCTCTTGCTGGTGTGGGATCGGGGTCAACGCCCTCTCGGTTCAGCAAGCGACATGCCACCCATGTTGCGGCGCGTCAGATTCTATTTATCAAGGATTTATCTTTGGTCGCGCGCCGCGACGGGGTCCGGCGCGCACCAGCCTGGTGCGCTGCGGCATCGGTCTTGCACAAGCGCAGGGCGGCGGCGCCCGGCGCCGGCCGCAACGAAAAAAACGCCGCCTGGCGGCGGCGTTTCGATCGGATCGGTAGCTACGGCGAGCGACTTACTTGACCTGCTCGATCATCCATTCGACGGTCGCGCGGACCTGCTCGTCGGTCAGTGCCGGGTTGCCGCCGCGTGCCGGCATCATGCCGCTGCTGCCGGTGTAGCCCTCGATCGCATGCTTGACCAGCGTGTCGACGCCCTCGGCCAGGCGCGGACCCCAGTGCGCCTTGTCGGTCAGCTTCGGCGCGCCGCCGGCGCCGGTGCCGTGGCAGCTCTGGCAGAGGTTGCCGAAGATCACGCTGCCGTCGGTGGTGCCGCCGTAGGCGACCTGCGACGCGGCGGCCTTGGCGGCGGCCTCCTGCGCGGCCAGCATCGCGGCGCGACCGGTGTCGCCGGCGTAGACGCCGCCGACCGGCGCCAGGCGCGTGTCGACGATCTTGGCCTGATCGGTGTTGGTCGGCGACGGGTTGCCGGCATAGATGTACACGGCCAGCGCGATCAGGCCGATGGCGACCAGGACCAGGAACAGGATCAGCATCGAGAAATGCTTGAGGAAGGCCAGGTCGGTCTTGTTTACGGGATTGCTCACGAATCCACCTCGGTAGCGGGTAGCTAAAGCGGCTGCCGGCAAAGGGTCCGCACGAACGCTCCGGCCGGGGATGACCCGCCCGGATCGTCCAACAGGCCAAAAGACGCGCAAGTATAGCCAGCAGCCCCAGGCCACGAAAGGGCGCCAAGGTCGCAGGCGCATGGATCAACGCCGCGCGACACGCTATGATCGCCACCCCGCGGCGGCCTCCCGGCCGCTCCCCGGCGGCAGTCCCTTCGCGGACACGCCGACACCCGCAACAACGCGCCCGTAGCTCAGCCGGATAGAGTAGTGGCTTCCGAAGCCATTGGTCGGGGGTTCGAATCCCTCCGGGCGCGCCATTCTTCTTCGCCGCCGATCACGATCTTCACGTCACAGCTGCCGTGACCGCGCTGGTGAGCTCCTGGCGTCCGCAAGTCTGCGTACGCTGGCCGGTACAGGCCGGGGCTTCGGAGTTTCGCGCCAGAACGGAGATGACATGGCCAGGCTCGTATTCGGAATGAACCAGTCCCTCGACGGCTACGTCGACCACATGGCGTTCGCGCCGAGCGCCGTGTTGTTCCGTCACTTCATCGAAGAAGCCGAAGGTCAGGCGGGCAGCCTGTACGGTCGCCGCATCTACGAGATCATGCGCTACTGGGACGACGAACACCCCGAGTGGGGTGACGATGAGCGCGCGTTCGCGGCTGCCTGGCGGAAACAGCCCAAATGGGTCGTTTCGCGCTCGCTGAAGTCGGTCGGTCCCAATGCCACGCTCGTCGGCGAGGATCTGGAGCGCTCGATCCGCGAGTTGAAGGCCACGCGTGACGGCGAGATCGAAGTGGCGGGTCCGAAACTGGCGCACAGCCTTACGACGCTCGGTCTGATCGACGAGTACCGAATCTATCTGCATCCCGTCGTGCTCGGTCGCGGCACGCCCTATTTCGCCGGGCGCGGCCGCCGCTGTGCCTGAGCGGCAGCGATCGGATCGGCGAGGATGTGATCCGCTTGACCTACGTGCCGGGCTGAGCCCGATATCGCCACGCATCGCGCCGCGACGGCCACGCGCACGCGATCGACGCGCCCGTGCCGCGCGCACGGGTTTCTCTTCAGCTTGTCGGCCCGCAGCAGGGCTTCCCCGCGCCGTTGGATGCCGGGCGGCACTGGGCATCCGATCGGGGCCCGGAAGCGCGCTCATGGCGACTGGGCGCAGCCGGGAGCCGGACACCCCGATGAGAAGGGCCGGGCGGCCGAGACGATGAACCGAGGCGAGCGCGGGCATGTGCGCAGCGCAGCTTTGCAGCGGATCGGCCCGCTTCTCAACACCATCCGCATGGATGGTGCTAGGATGGCGAATCGATCCATTGGGGAGCCGACATGACCGAACAGCGCGCACGGCCGCCGGTCGACAGCGAGAAGATCACGATCAACCTCGGCGTCATCGATCTGGGCCAGATCGATCTCCTCGTGCAGGAGGGGTTCTATTCCAACCGCACCGATTTCATTCGCACGGCGATCCGTCAACAGCTGGGCCTCCATGGCGACGTGCTGCGCCAGGCCGTCGCCCGGCGCACCCTGATCCTGGGTCTGCACGACTACTCGCGCCAGGACCTGGAGGCGGCGCGCGACGCCGGCCGGCGCCTGCGAATCCAGGCTCTGGGCCTGGTCCGCATCGCCGCCGACGTTTCCCCGGAGCTGGTCCGCGACACCATCGAATCCATCGCGGTGCTCGGCGTGCTGCAGGCCAGCCCGCAGGTCAAGGCTGCGCTGGCCGACCGCTACCTTTGACAAAGGCATTTCATGAAACCGTTGAACGATGCTCTGCGGCAGGCCATGCGCCGGATCGGCACCGGCGATCTCCGGGCCGCCACCGCCGGGCTGCTGCGCGATCTGACCGGCGATCGGCCTCCGCCCGCGGGTGACGTCGGCCACCCGCGACCCGTGCCGGCCCGCGATGCCTGCGGACGCGCCGGGCCGCCGCCGGTGATCGAGGGCCAGTGGCGGGTGGTCGAGCCTGCTGACCGCAACGCGACATCCCCTGAAGACCGCATCGGCCCTTCGCGCGAACGCCGGCGCGCGCCGCCGTCCGAGACGGCCGAACGCGCGTTCCGCACGCTGAACTTCTCATGCGAGGCGGGCAGCGTCGACTACAAGCTCTATGTTCCGGACGGCCTCGAAACGAGGGGTGCGCCGTTGCTGCTGATGCTGCACGGCTGCACGCAGTCGCCGGAGGATTTCGCGCGCGGCACGCGAATGAATGCACTCGCTCTGGAGCGGGGCTTCGTCGTCGCCTACCCGGAGCAGGCGTCCGATCGCAATCCCAACCGGTGCTGGAGCTGGTTCAGGCCGGGCGACCAGAAGCGCGGGCAAGGCGAGCCGGCGCTGCTCGCCGCGCTGACGCAGCATCTGACGCGGGTTCACCGCCTCGACGACCGCCGCGTGTTCGTCGCGGGACTTTCTGCCGGCGGGGCGATGGCCGCGGTCCTCGCCCATGCGTATCCGGACATCTTCGCGGCGATGGGCGTGCATTCCGGCTTGCCGGTCGGTGCGGCACACGACGTGGCGTCGGCCTTCACGGCGATGCGGCAGGGACGATCGGTCGCCGCGCAGGGCGGGGCGCGGGCCGGCACCGCCACCGCACGCGCCATCGTCTTCCACGGCGATCGCGATGCCACGGTGCATCCGAGCAACGGCTACGACGTCATCGCGCAGATTCTCGACAGCGATACCGCGGCGGGTTCCGCGCGGACGGACACGCCGGAGCGCGGCGTCTCGAACGGCGGTCGCCGCTACACGCGCATCGTCCACCGACGTGCCGACGACACCGTGGGCGCCGAGCACTGGATCATCGAGGGCGCCGGCCATGCCTGGTCGGGCGGCGATCCCGCGGGCAGTTTCACGGATGCGGCGGGTCCCGATGCCTCGCAGGAAATGCTGCGGTTCTTTTCCGACGGTGATCGCCTGCGACGTCGGTGAGCCTGCCGACATCCCGCTGTCGCCGAGCGTGACGAACGCTCGCCGGTGCGTGTCGGAGGATAGCCGGATACGCGGCGGGCGATCACGCCACTCATCCAGCGAGGCCTTCGGCCCCTCACGGATGGATCGCCTCGCCGGCCCCGGGGCCGCGCGGCGCGCGCGGCCGATCAAGTCGACGGCCGGATCAATGCGACGGGCGTCCGCAGCCGCGCCTGCCGATCGAGCCTTCACGGCGACACGAGGCGCGACCGGCTTCCGCTCGCCTGCGCGCCCCGGCGGTCCCCGGCCGATCGGCAGGCACTGCGCCGTGATCCCGATGCGCGAAGGCGAGTCCGAGCCGCTCACCCGAGGCTCATTCGAAGCCGTACGCGAAGATCTCGTCGATCAGCACCGAGTGGTGCGCGAGGATGAAGATGTCGGTCTTGCCGTTGCCGTCGGTGGGGTCGATGTCGGTCGCGTTGGACTCGAACACCATCGACAGGCCGGAGCCGTTGACGGCCATCGTGTAGCCGGACGGCTGGTTCCCGGGTGCGCTGCCGGTGCCGGTGCTGATCAGCTCCGGCGCGCCGGCGCCCGGTACGAACAGGAACACCTGCGAGTACGAGGACGCGCCGTTCGGCAGCGGACAGGCCATGATGACCGAGCCGATGCTCGAGATCGCCGAGACGTTGCAGCTGTCGTAGTTGCTCGCTGCGACCAGCGGCGGGCGCGGAATCGCGATCGTGGTCTGGGTCTGGCGGTCGCGCAGGTAGATGCCGCTGTTGCTGTTGATGTTGGCGCCGTCGGCGAAGCCGAGTCCGCCGTAACCGGGTGCCTGGAAGCTGACGAAGCGGCCGCTCGGCGAGATCGCGTAGCGGTTGGGAAACGCAGTGGAGCCCGGGCCATTGGCGCCGACGCGGCTGATCAGCTCGGTGGTGTTGGTCTGCAGGTCGCGCACGTAGATCTGCACGGTGCCGGCGCCGGGCAGCATCTCGACATTGCAGTACATCGCGATGTAGCGGCCGTCGTCGGACAGGGCGTGCGGCCGCAGCTCGCAGTGGCCACCGGAGGGGCTGCCGTCGGCCTTGGCCGAGGCCATCTTGATCTGGCCGGTGACCATGTCCTTGACGAAGACTTCGCGTCCGTTGCCGGGCGGCAGGCCGAAGTTGGTCGCGGCGGTCTCGACGGCGACGTAGCGGCCGTCGGCCGAGATCGACACGGTGTCGTCGTTGGTGCCGCCGTCGGCGGGCTGGCCGGCGGCATTGGTGCTGGCCACTTCCAGGCCGCCGGTCAGGCGATCCTTGCGTGCGATCTGCCAGCTCGGGCCGATGTTGCTGATGTCATAGGTCAGGAACGCCACGTAGCGGCCGTCGCCCGAGACGGCCGGCGCCTCGCCGCGGAAGACCGTGCCGTTGGGCATGCTCGAGACGATGTCGATCACGCCGGTCATCAGGTCGACCGCGACCGCGCGGTTGCCGTTGTACGGGTTGCCGCCCCAGTTGCTGGCGTCGCTCGAGAACACGACCGTGCGGCCGTTCGAAGATACGCTGACGTTCTTCGACTCGCCGTTGGGCTCGATACCGGCGGCCGGCGTGATGCGTCCGTAGAGGAAGCCGGCATGGGCGGCGCCGGACAGCAGCGAAAGGCCCGATACGACCAGGGCGGACACAAGGGGGCGGCGCATTGCGATGAGGTCCATGAACGGCTCCGGGGGCAGGGGTCTGCATCCCTTTACGCAGTTTCACGGCCAGACCCCCAATGTGCCGAAGTCCGATGCGACCCGGCCTTGTTCCTGCAGGCCACCACGGCGGGCGGGCGTCGGTAGAGCCCGGTGCACCGTCTGGGAGCGGCTAGGCGGGCGGACGCGGTACCGGAGCCGTGGTCGGCCCTCCGTGCCTGGCCTGCCCAGGCGGGCCACGGCGGTGCGTCCGCGGGGATGCCGGGCGCTCGCACTCGCAATCGGGAGCCGCCGCCGCGCGCGCTGGTCCGTCTGTCCGGAGAACTGTGTACCTCGGCACTGCCCGGCCGGACCTCGCTTGGGCCGGACCCGTCGGCGGCCGCGCGCGGCCGGAGCGTCTGGCTTCGTGCCGGCTTCGG
Source organism: Dokdonella sp. (assembly GCA_024707225.1). Classification (GTDB taxonomy): domain Bacteria; phylum Pseudomonadota; class Gammaproteobacteria; order Xanthomonadales; family Rhodanobacteraceae; genus Dokdonella. The sequence goes on from JANQAE010000002.1 coordinate 375,923, forward strand.
ACTGAAGACGATCGCCTAGCGTCCGAACAGTTTTCGCGCATTACCGACGCGAATCCTGGCCTTCTCCTCGTCGGTCAGCGGCAACCGGTCGAGCGCGTTGACGGTGCTGGCGAGGCTGATCTGCGGATAGTCCGAACCGAGCAGCACCTGGTCGATGCCGACGTTGCGCAGCGTCCAGACGAACTCGTCCGCGAGCGGCGAGCCGGCGACGACGATCACGGTCGCCGAGACGTCGAAGTAGAGGTTCTTCATCGCGAAGCCGTCGGCGGTCCGCGCCAGCGCCAGGACGTTCCAGAACCGGAAGTTGAGGCCGCCGATGTGGGCGAGGATGAAGCGCGTCTGCGGCACGGCGACGACCAGATTGAACAGCTTCTCGCTGTCGCCGGGCAGGATGTTGGCGTTGTCGAGCAGCACCGTGATCCCCAGCGTACCGGCCTTGCGCACCAGGGCCGCGACGCGCGGATCGGCGACGTCGAAGCGCTGCGTATGCGCATGCAGCTTCAATACCTTGACGCCGGCTGCGGCGACGCGCGCGAGCTCGTCGATCGCCGCGGCACCATCGTAGGGGTGCACCGTCGCGATCGGCAGCACGGTCGGATGCCGGGCGGCCAGTGCGATCACGCCGTCGTTGCCGGCGCGGATTCTGCCGGTCTCGCCCTGGCGCGCCTGGTTCGGGCCGCCGAACCACATCGCGCCGACGCCGGCCAGCTCGAGGCCGGCGGCCTTGGCGTCCGCTTCGTAGGCGCGCAGCGAGGTCTCGCCGTCGCGCAGATGCACGTGCACGTCGAACACCGGTGCGGCCGCGGCCACGCCGGTCAGCAGCAGCATCGTCAGCAGGGCATGGGCGTAGCGCATCGTCGTTCTCCTCGGGGTCTTCGGTTCCGGGTGCGGTGGCGATCCCGACGGTGGTGGCGACCGGAGCGGCATCGCCCGCGGCCGGCAGCCGATGCGGCGCGCGTCGGCCAGGGCGCGCCGAGACGGCTTCAGAGCTGCGCGATCCATTGCCGGAGGATGCCGAGCACGGCCGCCTCGTGCACGGCCAGGGCCTCGCGCGATGCCAGTGTCAGTACGCAGCGGTCGAAGGCGGGCCAGGTCAGCAGGCCGGCCGGGTCGTCGATCCGGAACCTGCGCGCGCCGCTCCTGCCCTTGGCGCCGGTATGCAGCACCAGCTGGATGTTCTTCGGCGGATGCAGCCGGAACGTCGCGAAATGGTCGTCGAGCCTGAAGCTCGGCGCATTCCATTTGATCTCTTCGCCGATGCGCGGGTCCAGGCCGAGGATCAGCTCGCGCAGACGCTCGATACCGGCGCGGTGGGGGTGATCGGTCTGCGCGAGGCGCTCAGAGACGGACGTCGCCGCAGCGCCGGCGGATGTCGGTTTACGCGTGGCCATCGTGGCGGTTTCTCCTGGCTCCCCATTGGTTGGACGAAAGCGACTGCACGGCGCGAACGCCGCATCGCGCGCCGCGCCGCGATGCCATTGCAAGCTGCGGCGCGCGCGCCTCGACGCGCCGCGATCGGCCGGCGCGGGCGCCCCTCACCCAGACGCCGAGTGTGCACGATCAGACGTACGCCAGTGTCGCCGCCGTCAGCGCGACGTAGCGGCCGGTCTTGGCGATCGCGACCAGCGTCACGAACACGCCGAGGCGTTCGCGCATGACGCCGGCGACCAGGGTCAGCGGATCGCCGACGATCGGCAGCCAGCTCAGCAGCAGCGACCAGCGGCCGTAACGCCGGTACCAGTGCGTCGCGCGCGCCAGCGCCGGTGGCTTGACCGGAAACCAAGGCCGGTCGCTGTAGCGGTCGATACCACGCCCCAGATACCAGTTGACGAGCGAGCCGAGCACATTGCCGACGCTGGCGACCGTGACCAGCAGCCACGGCACGTACCGGGCTTGCAGCAGGCCGACCAGGACGGCCTCGGACTGCGCGGGCAGCAGCGTGGCCGCGACGAAGGCGGCGATGAACAGTCCCGCATAGGCCATCGCGCGATCTTAAAGGCAGACCGATCGGGCGACTGCGCGAGGGCGCTCCTGGCGCTGGCGCGGTGCGGTTGTGCCCATGGCCGCAACGCACGCACCGGCAGACGGACGTCGGCGATCAGCGCCCACGATCGGGCATGTCGAGCGCGGGCGGCGGTCGTCCGTCCGCTGTAGCGACCGGGCCGCCATCGGGAGCCGGTGGCGGCGCGGGCAGGCCTCGTGCGGCCCGCTCGACGCGATCGAAACCAGGCGGTATAGTCCGCCGCGTCATTGGGGAGTAGCCGCCTCCGCACAGGAGGAGCCGACGTCAACAGACTTGGGTCGTCACGACCATGGCGTCGGCAGCATCCGCCAGGCGAGACCTTTGACCTTGCACTCTACAGCCGGGGCCGGCGATGGAGGGCAGGGTCATCGGTGTTCGATCGCCAGCCCCAGGATATCCCCGAGTGGAAGCCCTCATCGCATCGTTCGGCATGGTCGCCATCGCCGAAATCGGCGACAAGACCCAGTTGCTGTCGTTCGTCCTGGCCGCCCGGTTCGCGGTCAGCACGGGCGCATCATCGCCGGCATCTTCATCGCCACCATCGTCAATCATCTGTTCGCGGCCGCGGTCGGCGACTGGGTCGCCGGGCACGTCAGCCCGGACGTCATGCGCTGGATCCTCGGCCTGGCGTTTCTCGGCTTCGCTGCCTGGGCGTTGATCCCCGACACGCTCGAGGAGGATGCCAAGCCGCCGCGCTACGGCGCCTTCGCGACCACCCTGGTGCTGTTCTTCCTGGCCGAGATGGGCGACAAGACGCAGCTCGCGACCGTCGCGCTCGGCGCCAAGTACACCAATCTGGCGATGGTCGCGGTCGGCACCACGCTCGGCATGATGGCGGCCAACGTGCCGGCGGTGCTGATCGGCGAGAAGCTCGCGCAGCGGTTCCCGATCGCCAAGATGCGCTTCGTCGCCGCGGCGCTGTTCGCGCTGTTCGGTGCGCTGATCCTGCTGAAGGTCGACTTCAGCCTCGGTCTGCTCGGCCCCTGACGCGGCCGCATCGGAACCTCGCTCGCACGATGGGTTACCGGCGCGTGACGGCGTGCCGCAGCGCATCGTGCGATGCGCGTCGCCGAGCGGTCCGGACAACGATGATAGGATTCGGATGATCGCCTGCGCCCACGACACGCCGCCTTTCATGGATCCGTCGCCCACCCGGGAACAGCATCTGCTGGTCGTCGACGACGATGTGGACATCCTCGATCTGGTCCGCCGCTATTTCGGCGCGCAGGGCTTCCGTGTGACCGGTGTCGCCGACGGTGCGGCGATGCGCGCGGCGCTCGCGCAGGGTCCGGTCGATCTGGTGCTGCTCGATCTGGGCCTGCCCGGCGAGGACGGCCTGGACCTGACGCGCCATCTGCGCACGCACTGGGGCGGTCCGGTCATCATCGTCACCGGCCGCGGCGAGTCGGTCGACCGCGTGGTCGGCCTCGAGCTCGGCGCCGACGACTACGTGACCAAGCCGTTCGATCTGCGCGAGCTGCTCGCACGGATCCGCAGCGTGCTGCGGCGCAGTCGCGGTGCCGGCACGGCCGCGTCCGCCGATGCGCCGCCGGCGCCGGACCAGGGCACCGTGCGCTTCGCCGGGTTCCGTCTCGATCCGGCCGCGCGCGAGCTGCGCACCGCCGCCGGCGAGCCGGTCGCGCTGACCGCCGGCGAGTACGCGCTGCTGCAGGTCTTCCTCGACCGTCCCAATACCGTGCTCTCGCGCGACCATCTGATCTCGCGCCTGCACGGCCGCGACGCCGGGCCGTTCGATCGCGCCGTCGACGTGCAGATCGGCCGGCTGCGCCGCAAGCTCGAGGCCGATCCGGCGCGGCCGTCGCTGATCAAGTCGGTGCGCGGTGCCGGCTATCTGTTCGCGGCCAAGCCGCAGCGCGGATGACCACGCCGGCCGAGCAGGAGGCGCTGTTCCGCGCGCTGTTCGAGACCGCGCCGGACGCGATGATCGTGGTCGACCGCGAGGGCACGATCGTGCTCGCCAATGCGCAGGCCGACCGTCTGTTCGGCTATCCGGAGCGCGGCCTCTACGGCCTCGCGCTGGAATGCCTGCTGCCCGAGCGCCTGCGCGGCGGCCACAGCGCGCATCGCGAGCGCTTCATGTCCAATCCGCGCGTGCGGCCGATGGGCGCCGGCTTCGAGCTGGTCGGCCTGCGCAGCGACGGCACCGAATTCCCGGTCGAGATCGGCCTCAGTCCCGTGCACGGCGGCGCCGCGCCGTTGTACGCGGCCTCGATCCGTGACATCTCCGAGACCCAGCGCGCGCGCCAGGCCCTGACCCGCGCGCGCTACGACGCGGTGATCGGCGAGGTCGGACGCCTGGCACTGGAGTCGCACGACTACGAGACCCTGCTCGGGCGCCTGCCGCACCGCGTCGCCGAGGCGCTCGGCATTGACGCGGTCGCGGTGCTGATCGCCGGCACCCAGCGCTACGACCTGAGCGTGCGTGCGCACGCCCAGGTGCCGCCGGCCCTGCTCGACCGCCTGCCGGACCTGCTCGGCATCATGGCCTGGAGCGCGCGGCTGGCGACGCCCGGCCGCGCGGCGCTGACACTGGCCGAATTCGACGCCCGCGACGAGGGCGGTCTGCGCGCGGCGGCGGCCGCGCACGGCTACGTCGACGCGGCGCTGCTGCCGCTGTTCGACCGCTACGAGCCGACCGGCGCGCTGCTGGCCTTCACGAAGAACGCACGCAGTCTCGACCGCGACAAGCTCAACTTCCTGCAGTCGATCGGCCATCTGCTGAGCGCCGCGCTGCAGCGCAACCGCAGCGAGGAACAGCTCGCGCATGCGCAGCGGCTCGACGCGATCGGCCAGCTGACCGGCGGCGTCGCGCACGATTTCAACAATCTGCTGACGGTGATCTCCGGCAATCTGCAGCTGCTCGAGGACGACACGCTCGGGCTCGAGCGCGGACCGATCATCCAGAGCGCGCTGCGCGCGGTCGGCAACGGCGCCGCGCTGACGCGCAAGCTGCTGGCGTTCGCGCGGCGCCAGCATCTGTCGCCGCGGCCGATCGCGCCGCGCGCCTGGCTGACCGATCTGTCGGCGCTGCTGACGCGCACGCTCGGCGAGGCGGTGCGCATCCGCATCGAATGTACCTCGCCGCTGCCGGAGGTCTTCGCCGATCCGGGCGAACTCGATGCGGCTCTGGTCAATCTCGCGCTCAACGCGCGCGACGCGATGCCGCGCGGCGGCGAGCTGACGATCGCGGCCGGCGCCTACGATGGCGGCGACGCGCCGACGGTCGAGCTCGCGCCGGGCCGCTATGTCGAGATCAGCGTCACCGACACCGGCATCGGCATGGCGCCGGACGTGCTGGCGCGCGCGCTGGAGCCGTTCTACACGACCAAGTCGGCCGGCAAGGGCAGTGGACTGGGCCTCAGTATGGTCTACGGCTTCGTCAAGCAGTCCGGCGGCACGATGGCGGTCGACAGTCAGCTCGGCTACGGCACGCGCGTCGCGCTGTACCTGCCGGCCGCGGCGGAAAGCCGCGAGTCTGCGCCGCCGCGCCCGAAGGTGGCGGCCGCACGCGGCGGCGAAACCGTGCTGGTCGTCGAGGACGAGCCGGACGTGCGCGACGTGGCGATCGCGTTCCTGCATTCGCTCGGCTATGCCAGCCGCGTCGCCGCCAGTGCCGAGGAGGCGCTGGAACGGCTGCGCGCCGAGCCGGTAGACCTGCTGTTCTCGGACGTGATCCTCGGCAGCGGCATGACCGGTGTCGATCTGGCGCGCGAGGCGCGCCGGCTCAATCCGGGCCTGCCGGTGCTGCTGGTCTCCGGTTACGAGCAGGCTCTGCTCGACGATGCCAAGGACGGCGAACTGACACTGCTGCGCAAGCCCTACGGCCGCGACGAGTTCGCCGCGGCGATCCGCCAGGCGCTCGACGCGGCCTGAGGTCTCGGTTCGTCAGCGGGCGTGTGCCGGGTCCGGATCGGACGCGTGCGCGTCCAGCGGCGCGGGCGGACGTTCCGCACACGGCGCCGCGAGCGGTCATGCGCGATCGGCTTGGATGCGCTGCGCCGTCGCTCGTGCGGGCGCAGCCGTCGCGCGGCGGCGCGTCAGTGCACCGCCTCGGCGCCGTGGCGCAGGCCGTCGGCATCGAGGATGCGGATCTCGCGGCGCTGCACGGCGATGTGGCCGAGCGCGTCCAGGCGCGACAAGGCGCGGCTGACGGTCTCGTGCTTGAGCGCGAGGTAGCTGGCCATGTCGGCGCGGCTCATGCGCAGGATGAAGTGCCGGCCGCTGAAGCCGAGCCGCGCGTGGCGCTCGGCCAGGTCGAGCAGGAACGCCGCGACGCGACGCTCGGCGCCGAGCGTGCCGAGCGCGAGCATCCAGAGCCGGTCACGGCGCACTTCCTCGGCCAGCGCCGAGGTCAGCCGCGCCTGCAGCACGGGAATGCGCAGACAGGCCGTCAGCATCGGCGGATACGGCAGCTCCCAGACCTCGCCGTCCTCGAGCGCGACCACGTCGCAGGCGAACTGGCTCAGGCCGATCGACTCGACGCCGACCAGGTCGCCGCGCATCCGGAAACCGGTCACCTGCTCGCGGCCGTCCTCGGCCAGCTCGCAGGTCTTGAAGCAACCGGTGTTGACCAGGAACAGCGCCGCGAACGGCTGGCCGGCGCGATACAGATACTGGCCCTGGGCGATCTTGCGGCGGACCGCCGGTACGTGCGCCTGCAGCTCGGCCAGGCCGATCTCGTCGTGACGCTCGAACGCGACTGCGGGCGTGCGGCCGATGCTGCGCGTAGCAGTCGGGGCGGAGGCGAAGGCGGTTGCGGTGGTCATCGGAATCGTTCCGGGCGGGCGCTGCTGCGCGAACGGTGCCCAGACTAGGTGCCGTCGCGCACACGGGGACGACTGCCGTGCAACGCTCGGTAACGGACTGTAACCGGCGTGTAACCGATGCCGCGTCGCGTGCACTTGATCCCGCTCAAGTCGGGTGTGCGCCGCGGTCCGATACTGGCCGCCCTCGTATCGTCCACGCCCCGAGGTCCGGGGCCCTATGCAGCGCACTTCACCGTTCATCGATCCTGCCTCGGTCGAGGCCTGGGACAGCTGGTTCCGCTGGCGCGAGCGCGGCCGCCTGCGCGATCTCGACGTCGAGGCGACCTGGCGCCGCGTCGTCGGCGCGCTGACGGCATCGCCTCGCGCGTCGGCGCCGGCCTCGGCCGAGCTGTTCGAAGCCTGCGCGTCGTGGCGGCTGCTGCTCGACGAGCGGATCCTCGCCAGCGCCGGCACGCCCGAGGCGGCCTGGCCCGACGACGGCCTGGTCGCGCTGGTCAACGTGCCGGTCTTCGTGCGCGGCCGGTTCGGCGCCGATGCCGCGATCGATCGCGCCGCACTCGCGCAGACCACGCGGCTGGCGGTGAGCACGCTCGACGCGGCGATCGATGCGCGGTGCCGGGCGGCGCACGTACGCGCAGCCTGCGTGTCGGCCTGACCGGCATGGCCGATGCGCTGGCGCTGCTCGGCGTCGAGTACGGATCCGAAGCGGGATGCCGCCAGGCGGCCGAGATCGCACGCCTGCTCGCGCAGGCCAGCCTCGAAGCCGGCGTCAGGCTCGCCTGCGACCGCGGCGCCGACGGTGGCGACGCCGCGCTGCCGCTCGAACGCGCGCGCCGGCGCGGCCTGCCGCCCGAACTCGTGCACGATCTCGCGCGTCACGGCGTGCGTTATGGCGCATTGACCGCGATCACTGCGCAGCCGCGCCTGTCCCTGCTTGCGAACAACGTCAGCGACGCGCTCGACCCCTTGCCGGACCCGCGTCCATCCCATGCCGGCGCGGCGGCGCGTGCGCCGGTCTCCAGGCGGCTACGCGCTCAGCCTGCGCCGCGCACTGGCCGTGCCGTCGACGAGCGTGTCCGCGACGCGTGCCGAGTTGTCGCCGGACGCGCTGCTGGCGATGCGCGCCGCGGTGCAGCCGTGGATCGACGCGCCGATAGGCGATCCGCCGGTGCCGCTCGGCAGGGCCGACCCTGCGCAATCGGAGGCGATGCGCGTGCGGTCGGCGCGCCGGCCTCTGACCGAGTCGACCTGAGGCGCGTCGGCCCGCTCCGCTCCATGCGGGATTGAGCGGGGCGCGTTTGCCCGAAGGAATATCTCGCGGGCATCCCATGACCGCTGCTGCTTCGGATTCAGGCGGCGCGCACCGCGGGAGTCGCTCGCGCGAGCCGCGCCGGATCGCGCTTGAATGAGGTCGTTGGACGTCCGCGCGCTCCTCGCGCAGCGACGGTCCGCTCGTCGGCGGCCGCGCCTGTCGGCGTACGCGCCCCACCAATGACGCGGTGCCACGCGCCACTCGACGAGGCGCGTGCGACGCGGCGAGCTGCCGCATCGCGCGAACCCCGCTGCAACTTGCCGGCCGGTCTCGACCTCAGTCTTCGCCTTTGACGCGCCGGCGCCAGGCGTGCAGCAGCGGCTCGGTATAGCCGTTGGGCTGCGCGCCGCCTTCGAAGATCAGCGCGCGCGCGGCCTGGAACGCGGCCGATCTGGCGAAGTCGCCCGCCATCGGCCGATAGGCCGGATCGGCGGCGTTCTGGCGGTCGACGATGCCGGCCATGCGCTGCAGCGTCGCGTCGACCTGGGCCGCGTCGACGATGCCGTGGCGCAGCCAGTTGGCGATGTGCTGGCTCGAGATGCGCAGCGTCGCGCGGTCCTCCATCAGGCCGATGTCGTGGATGTCCGGCACCTTCGAGCAGCCCACACCCTGATCGATCCAGCGCACGACGTAGCCGAGGATGCCCTGGCAGTTGTTGTCGAGCTCCTGCTGGATCTCGGCCGCCGACCAGCGCGGCTCGGCGACGACCGGAATCGTCAGCAGGCCGGCGAGCAGCGCCTCGCCGTCGACATCGGGCAGGCCGCGCTCGGCCTCGGCCTGGATCGCGGCGACGTCGACGCGGTGGTAGTGCAGCGCATGCAGCGTCGCGGCGGTCGGCGAGGGCACCCAGGCCGTGCTGGCACCGGTGCGCGGATGGGCGATCTTCTCGGCCAGCATCGCCGCCATGCGGTCGGGCATCGCCCACATGCCCTTGCCGATCTGTGCGCGGCCGCGCAGACCGCAGGCGAGGCCGACCACGACGTTGTTGCGTTCGTAGGCGCCGATCCACGCGGCCGACTTCATCTCGCCCTTGCGCACGACCGGACCGGCTTCCATCGCGCTGTGGATCTCGTCGCCGGTGCGGTCGAGGAAGCCGGTGTTGATGAAGACCACGCGCGCCGACGCCGCGGCGATGCAGGCGGCCAGGTTGACCGAGGTGCGCCGCTCCTCGTCCATGATGCCCATCTTCAGCGTCGCGCGCGGCAGGCCGAGCAGATCCTCGACGCGCGCGAACAGCGTATCGGCGAACGCGACCTCGTCGGGCCCGTGCATCTTCGGCTTGACGATGTAGATGCTGCCCTCGCGCGCGTTGGCGCGGCGCGCGCGGTCGTGCAGTGCGGCCAGGCTCGTGACCAGCGCGTCGACGATGCCTTCGGGCACTTCATGTCCGTCGCCGTCGAGCACCGCCGGCGTCGTCATCAGATGGCCGACGTTGCGCACCAGCAGCAGCGCGCGACCGCGCAGCAGCAGCGGTTGCCCGTCCGGCGCGGTGTAAGAACGGTCCTCGGCCAGGCGCCGCTCGAAACTGCGGCCGCCCTTGGTCACGGTCTCGCTCAAGTCGCCGCGCATCAGGCCGAGCCAGGTGCGGTAGACGTCGACCTTGTCCGGCGCGTCGACTGCGGCGACCGAGTCCTCGCAGTCGACGATGCTGGTCAATGCGGCCTCGACGACGAGGTCGGCGACGCCGGCGCGGTCCTCGCGACCGATCGGATGCCCGCGATCGATCGCGATCTCGACGTGCAGGCCGTGATGGCGCAGCACGATCGCCTCCGGCGCCGCCGTGTCGCCGCGATGGCCGACGAACTGCGCCGGATCGCGCAGGCCGGTCGAGGTGCCGTCGAGCGCGACGACGAGCCGGCCGTCCTCGATGCGATAGGCCATCGCTTCGGCATGCGAGCCGGACGCCAGCGGAAAGGCTTCGTCGAGGAACGCGCGCGCATAGGCGATCACCGCGGCGCCGCGTTCGGCGTCGTAGCCGGTCGCGCCGGCCGGCGGCGCGCTGCCGAGCGCGTCGGTGCCGTACAGCGCATCGTAGAGCGAACCCCAGCGCGCATTGGCCGCGTTGAGCGCATAGCGCGCATTGCTGGCCGGCACGACCAACTGCGGTCCGGCCAGCTCGGCGATCTCCGGATCGACCTCGGCGGTCGTGATCGTCGTGGGCGGCGGCACCGGCCGCAGATAGCCGATCCGCTCGAGCAGCGCGCGGTAGCCGGCCGCATCGGCGATCGGCCCCGGATGCGCGCGATGCCAGGTGTCGAGCTCGCCCTGCAGGCGGTCGCGTTCGGCCAGCAGGCGGCGATTGACCGGTGCGAGCTCGTGGATCAGCGCGTCGGCGCCCTCCCAGAAAGCCGCGGCCGTCAGGCCCGTGCCCGGCAGGGCCTCGCGCTCGATGAAGGCATGCAGTTCCCGCGCGACCTGCAGGCGGCCGGCTGCGACTCGTTCGATCATCTGGGTGCTACCTTGTGGGCTGGATCAGGGTTCGTCGGCGGGTTCTCGGGTGCCGCCGGACTGCGCGGAAGTCTGACACAGACGATTTTCAGTGAAGCAGCCCCTGCCGTGAACACGGTCGGCCCGCCGGCGAGGCGTCCCGGCTGCATCGGTCCCGGCGATCCATGCCGTCGTCGCACCGGCCCGCGTGCCGATCGGGCACGTCGGCGTTTGGAGCGGTCGCGAACGCGCCTGGCGGCCTTCTCGGGCGCCGCCTCGAATCGGGTGGGCCGGGCTGCATGGCGTCGCGCCTGCCCCAAGGGGCGCTTCGAGCGGCTACGACATGGCCGCCGCAATCGGCGTCGCTGCGGGGGCGTCAGCCAGGGCCGACCGCCCGCTCAGCGCGGCAGCTGCTGGCGGACCCAGGCGACGATCGCCTGCATCGGCATCGCGCCGGCCTGCCGCGCGAGCTCGCGGCCGCGCAGAAACACGGCCAGCGTCGGAATGCTGCGGATGCCGAAGCGTGCGCCGAGCGCGGGTTCGGCCTCGGTATCGACCTTGGCCAGAAGGACCTGCGGTTCGAGCACCGCCGCGGCCTGCGCGTAGGCCGGTGCCATCGTCCGGCACGGGCCGCACCACGGCGCCCAGAAATCGACGACCAGCGGCAGGTCGCTGCGCGTGGCATGCGCGTCGAAGTGGGCAGCGCCGAGCTCGAACGGTGTGCCGGCGAACAGCGCCCGGCGGCAGCGTCCGCAGACCGGTCCGTCGCCGAGGCGGGCCGCCGACACGCGGTTCAGCGCGTGGCAGTGCGGGCAGGCGATCTGGAGTTGAGCGGGAGCGGACATCGGGAGAATCGGGTCGGCCGCGACGGCTCTTAGCGTAGTACAGCGCGCGGGCCGATGTCCGGCGTGCCATCGCCAGAGGGTCGCCGAACGGCCGTCTCCGGGCGTTATCTCCGGAAGGATCGCATGCAGTCGAAGGCGTGGCGCCGCTGCGCGCGGCAGGGCTGCACCGTCGCCGTGTTCGTGCGGACCGCGCGGGAAGCGACAGAGCCCCGGCCGGCAGCCGCTAGAACGCGAACGTCGCCAGCCCCGCGCGTACCGCGGCCGGCGTGCAGCGGCGCGGCAGGTCGCGCAGATCGTCCTGGATCGGGCTGGCCGGTCCCGCGGTCGCCGCCAGCGCGAGCGCATGGTTGCGCAGCGCATACGCCGGCCCGCTCTGGTCCAGCGCCAGCAGCGCGCAGGCGGTACGCCCGCTGTACTCGCCGAAGTCGAGCTCGCCGCTGCCGGCCAGCGCCTCCTCCATCGCCCGGTAACGCGCCAGCGCGGACATCGCGTCGCCGCCGGCCAGATCGAGGTCGCCCAGACTGCGCAGCACTTGGGCGCGCTCGGTCCGAGTGCCGGACGGCAGCGCGTCGAGTGCGGACAGCACCTCGAGCAGGGCCGCGCGCGCGCCGGCCACGTTGCCGCGGCGCGCCTGCAGGCGCGCCTGCGCGGCATCGAGCGACAGCAGCCGCGGCGATTGCGCGCCGTGCCGGCGGAGCACGCGTTCGCGTGCATCGGTCAGCAGCGACTGGGCCTCGTCCAGACCCGGTGCGTCGCCGAGGCCGATCAGCAGTTCGGCCAGCACGGACTGGGCATGGATCGCGCTGGAGTGATCGGCTCCCGAGACGCGCCGGGCGCCGTCCAGCGCGATGCGCAGCGTCTTCTGCGCGTCGTCGGCGCGGCCCGACTGACGTAGGGCCAGCACCTGGTTCAACTGCAGGAAATGGACCGTCGGCTCGTCCGGGCCGAGCCGCCGCGCCTGCGCGATCGCCTCGTCGAACAGGGCGATCGACTGTCCGAGCCGGCGGTCGTGGAAGGCCAGCGTGGCCTGGATGCCGAGCAGGTCGGCGCGTGCCTGGGCGTGCTCGATGCGCTCACTCAAGGTCGCCAGCTCGGCGGCGATCACCGCCTGGCCTTCGGCGATGCGGCCCAGATCGCGCAGCGCGGCGGCGTAGAGCTGGGTACGGCCGATGCGTTCGGTCTCCGCCAACGAGGAGCCGTGCATGGCGGCCACCGCGACGGCGCGCTCGTACAGCTCGGCAGCCCTGGCCGGATTGGACAGGGTCAGCAGATAGACGCCGCCCAGCACCGTGAGCAGCGGCTCCTGCAGTTCCGGCGCGTCGCCCAGATCGCGCATCGCGCGTTCGGCACCGGCGGCGATCAGCGTCTCCACGTCCGGCGGCCCGTCGCGTGGCTTGTCCGGGGTGGTGCCGTTGAACACGCCGACCATGAAGCCGGCGATCTGTTGTGCGGTGCGGGCCTGGTGTTCGGCCTGGCGGCGGGCCTGTTCGACCCGGCTCAGGTACCAGGCGTTGCTGGCGACCAGCGACACCGCCATCAGCACGCATGCCAGTAGCGACCAGGGATGGCGCAGCGCCAGCAGGCGCAGCCGCGCCGCCGCGCCGCTGCGGCGCGCACCGACCGGGCGCAGCGCCAGCAGCGCGCGCAGATCGCCGGCCAGCGCGTCCACGCTGGCGTAGCGGTCCTCCGGGCGCGTCGCCAGCGCCTTGGCGATGATCGCCGCGAGGTCGGCTTCGCGGCGCGGCACCGTCGCATCGGCGGTCAGCCGCGCCAGCAGCTGGCCGAGCTGGTGGATGTCGCTGGCGATGCCGGCCGGCTGACCGGCGCGCTGCTCGGGGCTGGCATAGCCGGGCGTCGCGGCGGCGGCCGCCGGATCGTCGTCGCGCTCGGTGTCGAGCAGACCGGCGATGCCGAAGTCGAGCAGCCGGACCTCGCCGCGCTCGGTCACCAGCACGTTGGACGGTTTGAGATCGCGGTGCACGACCAGCTGCGCATGGGCGTGGCCGACCGCGGCACAGACCTGCAGCAGCAGCTCGATGCGCTCGCGCGCGCCGACGGCACGGGCCGCACAGTACGCATCGATGCGGACGCCCTGGACGTATTCCATCGCGAACCACAGCAGTTCGCCGCTGCGGCCGCCGGACACCAGGCGCGCGATGCAGGGATGCTGCAGCCGCGCCAGCGTCTTGCGTTCGCGCGCCAGCAGAATTTCGGCACGATTGCGCTCGCTGCGCGAACCGACCACCTTGAGCGCCACGCGCTGACTGAAATCCACGTCGCTGCGTTCGGCCAGGTACACCGCGCCCAGGCCGCCGCGGCCGATCTCGTGCAGCACGCGGAACGCACCGACGCGTTGTCCCGGCAGCAGCGACAGGCGTTCCTCCAGCAGTAGGTGCTGGGCCAGGCTGCTGCGCAGCGCCGCACCGGGTTCGAAACGCAGGAACGTGTCGGACGGATCGCCGCTCATCGCGACTCCAGCAGGTTCGCCAGCTGCGCACGCGCCTGAAACCACAGCCGCTGCACCGTGCGTACCGAGACGCCGGCGGCGTCTGCCGTCTCGGTCTCGCTCATGCCGGCGAAGAAGCGGCACTCGACCACCCGCACCAGCGCTTCGTTCTCTTCGGCCAGCACGTTCAGGGCCTGATCGAGCGCGATGAAGCCCAGGCTCTCGGCGTCGGCACGCGTGTCCAGTTCGCGCAGGTCCACGCGCTGCCACTGGCCGCCGCGCTTGACGGTCAGACGCTCGCGCGCGTAGCTGCACATGACCTGCCGCATGATCTTGGCGCTGAGCGCGAAGAAATGCCGGCGGCTCTCCGGAACGCCGCCGGCATCGCTGAAACGCAGATACCACTCGTTGAGGAGGCCGGTGGTGTTGAGCGTGGGCACCGTCGCTTCGCGTGCCAGCATGCGATGGGCCAGGCGCTTGAGGTCTCCGTACGTGCACTGCAGCAGATGCGCCCAGGCGTCGCGCTCGCCGTCGCGCGCCTGCCGGAGCAGGCGCGTGATGTCTTCTTCGTCACGCCCGGGCGCCCTGCTCATCGGCCCGCTGCGCCGCCGGCCGCGGGCCGCTGCGCCCGTTCGCTCAGGTGCACGCTCATGACCAGGCCGTTGCTGGTGTGAAAGCGGGTGGTCGACCAGTCGGTCGGCTCGGACGGCATCACCGGGCACTGGCTGGCGACGTAGCTGGGACGCGACTGCGCTGCGGCATTGGTGCCGATCAGGAACTCGAAGACGCCGCGGGGAAGTTCGATCTGCACGACCAGGTCCTGGCTGGCGGGGTCTTCGATCACGGCCGGCGTGCGCACGTTGCGCACGAACTGCCGCTCGTTGCCGGACACGGCCATCCGTCCGCTGCCGATCGGCGTCATGTTGGCATAGGTCAGCGGCGCGCCGTGCGCGATGCTGAACAGCGTGACCGGCAGGCTGCCGACGGTACCGGCGCGATCGATGCCGATGTCGACGCTGTCGATGTCGACGATGCCGCTCAATCCGTGGTCGCCGGCCAGTTCGAAGCGGCGCAGGTAGAAGTTCGACTCGGCGATCTCCCCGCATGCCGCGTCCTCAATCGGCTCGACCAGGGCGGGATCGGCGTTCTGGGTGATCGCGATGGTGCCGGCGGCCGGGCCGGCGTCGAAGGCTTCGGCGAACAGCGCGTCGTCGAGCGCCGGGCCGGGGAACGGGCAGTTGCCGGCGCCGGCGAGCTCGACCGAGTCGACCGAGACCAGCACGCCGTTGTTCAGGCCGGGCCAGTAGCCGACGTTGGGGACGTGATAGTGAAACGCCACGCGGCCCTCGCCGGCCTTTGGCAGCACGACGTCGTAGCGGGCCCAGAAAGTCGGGTATCCGTAGGCCGGCTCCGTTCCGTCGCCGCCCTGGGTCGGGTACAGCATCGGGTTGATCACCAGGAGTTCTTCGGTGAAGTCGCCCAGATCGTCCGGGCCGCTGCCGACCGAGTCGCACGCGCCGCTGCTGCAGGCGCGCACGTACAGACGATCGCCGAGCGGCATCGGCGTGTACACCGAGCGCGTCCAGAACGACAGCCGCGCGCCGGGTCGGAACTGGATCGTCGGCGTCAGCGTCCAGGCGCTGGCGGTGTGTTCCTCGCCGGCCACGCCGATCGCGTTGACCAGAATGCGCGAGTACGGACTGCCGCGATGCGCGCCGAACGTCAGGAAGTCGGCCGCCCCTGCCTCGGCGGTCACCGCGTCCCACAGCACGGTCGGTTCGAAACCGTTGGGAATGCCCTCGCTGGTGTTGAAGCGGGTCCAGCCGCCGCCGTCGTAGAGCGCCGGAATGTCCTCGAAGTTCTCGGTGCAGGCCGCCGGTGCCGGCGATTGCGCCGACGCCGGCGACGTACAGACCACCGCGGCGATCGTCACGACGGCCCGGGCGGCCGACAGCAGGGCGGAACAGGTCACGGCGCGCGTCTTCATGTAAACCCCTCTGGTGGATGGCGGCGGCCCGCGCGACGGCGGGACTTCCCATCAATAGGCGGATTTTCGGAAAAACCCGCCACGCGTTCGAATCGCCCGTCGCGACCGCCGGTCAGGGACCGGCGCCACGGGCAGGGACCGCAAATGCCTCGGCCAGCGTCTGCACCTCGCCGCAGCGGCTCGCGTCGTAGCCGGGCAGGCGGTCGAGCTCGGCGCGGAACGCAGGGCTGCGCAGCACCTCGACCAGGCCGGCCAGCGGCGCGCGCGGCAGCAGGTCGCCGTCGCACAGGAAGAAGTAGTGCTCGGACAGGATCGGGATGAAGTCCAGTCCGTAGCGGCGCGCCGGCGGTTCCAGGCCGAAGCCGGCATCGGCCAGACCGCTGGCGACGTAGGCCGCGACCGCCGCATGCGTCAGTTCCTCGACGTCGCAGCCGTGGATGCGCGCGATGTCGAGGCCCTCGCGTGCGAGCAGGCGTTCGAGCAGCAGGCGCGTGCCCGAGCCGGGCTGGCGGTGGATGAAGCGCAGGTCCGGACGCAGCAGGTCGGCCAGGGCGCCGACGCGCTTGGGATTGCCCGATGCGAGCACGATGCCCTGGCGCCGCACCGCCAGATGAACGACGCGATCGCGCTGCGGATCGAGCCGGCCGCGGTAGTGGTCGAGCAGCTCGCGTTGCATCGGGCCGATCGGCAGATGCAGGCCGGCCAGATCGCAGGCGCCGGCGCGCAGCGCCGCCAGTGCGTCGTCGGGGCTGCGGTACTTGAGGTCCAGCGGCGTGCCGGCCTCGGCCAGGAAGCGGCGCAGGGCCTCCACGCCGAAGCCGTGCGAGGCGTGCATCCGCAGCGGCGCGGCCGGATCGGCCAGCGTGCGTTCGAGCTCGATGCCGATCTCGGCGGCGAGGCTCTCGAGCATCGGCGAGAGCCGGTCGGCGATGCGCCGGTCGGCCCAGACCAGCCGTTCGCCGAATCCGGTCAGGCGTGCGCCGCGGCCGCGCGTGGGCACCAGCAGCGGCGCGCCGAGCTGGCTCGTGGCCTGTTGCAGCAGGCCCCAGGCATAGCGGTACGACAGGCCGCAGGCCCGGCACGCGGCCGCCAGCGAGCCGTGCTCGTGTACCGCGCCGAGCAGGCCGATCAGATGGCCGGGCAGCGGCTGGCCGCCGCGGATGCGCAGCGTCCAGTCCGGACGGATGTCGATCTCGAACATGGCAATCCCGGCACGCCGGTAAATAGGCTATCGATAGCCTAATACTAGACGATCCGGCGATTGAAAAGCGGCGCCGATGCGGTACCCTGGCCAGATCCCGATAAGCTGCGCACAACATATATTCGGGCCATTGCCAGCCGCTGGGAGGATCCATGGCCAGCCACGTCCATTGCCGCGGCGCCTGCGCGCATCGCGGTGCTTCCGCCGCCGCCCGCCGGAGGGCCGCATGAGCCTGGCCGTCGCCGACACGGGGGCCGCCGCGCCGCTGTCCGCGGCCGACCAGGCCCAGGTACTGGCCGTGGTCGAGCGCCTGCGCGACCTGCCCGGCGCCCTGCTGCCGATCCTGCACGCGATCCAGGACGCGCTCGGCCACGTGCCGGCCGCGGCGGTGCCGATCGTCGCGCAGGGCCTGAATCTCAGCCGCGCCGAGGTGCACGGCGTGATCAGCTTCTATCACCATTTCAGGTCCGAGCCGCCGGGCCGCCACGTGCTGCAGCTGTGCCGCGCCGAGGCCTGCCAGGCGATGGGCGCGCGCGCGCTGGAACACCGTCTGCGCGAGCGCCTGCGGATCGGCTTTCACGAGACCACGGCCGACGGCGCGGTGACGCTCGAGCCGGTCTACTGCCTCGGCAACTGCGCCTGTGCGCCCTCGGCGATGCTCGACGGCGAGGTCCGCGGGCGCCTCGGCGCCGATGCGCTCGACCAGTGGCTCGACGACTGCGGGGTGGCGCGATGAACGCTTCACCGACGCCGGTTCGCGTCTACGTACCGCTCGACACCAGCGCGCGCGCGGTCGGCGCCGACGCGGTCGCGCGCGCGATCGCCGCCGAGGCCGAGCGGCGCGGCCTGCCGCTGACCGTGGTCCGCAATGGTTCGCGCGGGATGTTCTGGCTCGAGCCGCTGGTCGAGGTCGAGGCCCCGGCCGGCCGGATCGGCTACGGGCCGGTCGCCGTCGCCGACGTGCCGGCGTTGTTCGAGGCAGGCTTTCTCGCCGGCGGTGCGCATCGCCTGCGCGTCGGCGCGGTCGCCGAGCTGGCGTATTTCCGCAACCAGGAGCGCCTGTGCTTCTCGCGGATCGGCACGATCGATCCGCTCGACCTCGAGGACTATCGTGCGCACGGCGGCTGGGCCGGCCTCGAACGCGCGCTGGCGATGGACGGCGCGGCGATCGTGCAGGCCGTGCTCGACTCGGGTCTGCGCGGCCGCGGCGGCGCGGCGTTTCCGGCCGGCATCAAGTGGAAGACCGTGCTCGGCGCCGAGGCCGGGCAGAAGTACATCGTCTGCAATGCCGACGAGGGCGACTCGGGCACGTTCTCCGACCGCATGATCTTCGAGGGCGATCCGTACCGCCTGATCGAGGGCATGGCGATCGCCGGCCTCGCGGTCGGCGCGACGCAGGGCTACGTCTATCTGCGCAGCGAATACCCGCTCGCATTCGCGCTGTTTCGCGAGGCGATCGACCGCGCGCGCGCCGCCGGCTGGATCGGTGCGGACGTATGCGGCAGTGGCCGCAGGTTCGAGCTCGACGTGCGCATGGGTGCCGGCGCCTACGTCTGCGGTGAGGAGACCTCGCTGCTCGAGAGCCTCGAGGGCAAGCGCGGCCAGGTCCGCTTCAAGCCGCCGCTGCCGGCGCTCAAGGGCCTGTTCGGCCGGCCGACCGTCATCAACAACGTCATCACGCTGGCCTCGGTGCCGGACATCCTCGCGCACGGCGCCGAGTGGTATCGCGACTACGGCGTCGGCCGCTCACGCGGCACGCTGCCGCTGCAGCTCGGCGGCAACATCCGCTACGGCGGCCTGATCGAGAAGGCGTTCGGCCTGACCCTGCGCGAGCTGCTCTACGACTACGGCGGCGGCTCGGCCAGCGGCCGGCCGATCCGCGCGGTGCAGGTCGGCGGTCCGCTCGGCGCGTATCTGCCCGAATCGCAGTTCGACACTCCGATCGACTACGAGGCGTTCGCGGCGATCGGCGCGATGCTCGGCCACGGCGGCATCGTCGTCTTCGACGACACGGTCGACATGGCCGAGCAGGCGCGCTTCGCGATGGAGTTCTGCGCGATCGAGTCCTGCGGCAAGTGCACGCCGTGCCGGATCGGCTCGACGCGCGGCGTGGAGGTGGTCGCCAGGATCCAGGCCGCGCGCGAGGTCGAGCGCAACACGGCGCTGCTGCGCAGCCTCTGCGACACGATGCTCAACGGTTCGCTGTGCGCGCTCGGCGGCCTGACGCCGTATCCGGTGCTCAGCGCGCTCAACCATTTCCCCGAGGATTTCCGGCCGCGCGATCACGCGCAGGTCGCCTGACGGCGCGCCGGCCGGTCGCGGCCGGCCGGTGCGCGCAGCAGCGAGGTTCACGCCATGCGTTCGATAGCCGAAGCCGATTACGGCACCCCCGCCATCCAGCTCCTGTCGAGCCTCAAGCCGGTGCGGCTCGAGATCGACGGCGTCGCCGTCAGCGTGCCGCCGGGTACCTCGGTGATGCGCGCCGCCGCGCAGAGCGGCATCGCGATCCCGAAGCTGTGCGCGACCGATACGCTCGAGGCCTTCGGCTCGTGCCGGCTGTGCCTGGTCGAGATCGAAGGCATGCGCGGCTATCCGGCCTCGTGCACGACGCCGGTCGCCGAGGGCATGAAGGTCGCGACACAGACGCCGAAGCTCGGCGAGATGCGCCGCGGTGTGATGGAGCTGTACATCTCCGACCATCCGCTGGACTGCCTGACCTGTCCGGCCAACGGTCATTGCGAGCTGCAGGACATGGCCGGCGTGGTCGGCCTGCGCGAGGTCCGCTACGGCTACGACGGCGCCAACCACGTCCAGCCCTACGTGGCCGCGGACGGCGCGATCTCCGGCCACGGCGCCGCGACGGCGCTGGTCGCCAATCCGCTGTACGTCGCCAAGGACGAGACCAATCCGTACTTCACGTTCGATCCGTCCAAGTGCATCGTCTGCTCGCGCTGCGTGCGCGCCTGCGAGGAGCAGCAGGGCACGTTCGCGCTGACGATCCAGGGCCGCGGCTTCGATTCGAAGGTCGCCGCCAGCCAGGACGATCCGTTCCTCGCGTCCGAATGCGTGTCCTGCGGCGCCTGCGTGCAGGCCTGCCCGACCGCGACCCTGTCGGAGAAATCGCTGATCGCGCTCGGCCAGGCCGAGCACAGCACGGTCACGACCTGCGCCTACTGCGGCGTGGGCTGCTCGTTCCGCGCCGAGATGAAGGGCGAGGAGGTCGTGCGCATGGTGCCGGACGTCGACGGCAAGGCCAATCACGGCCATTCCTGCGTCAAGGGCCGCTTCGCGTTCGGCTACGCGACGCATCCGGACCGCATCACGACGCCGATGATCCGCGAGAAGATCACCGATCCGTGGCGCGTGGTGTCGTGGGAGGAGGCGATCGCGCACACCGCGCGCGAGTTCCGCCGCATCCAGGCCGCCTATGGCCGCGACGCGGTCGGCGGCATCACCTCCTCGCGCTGCACGAACGAGGAGACCTACCTCGTGCAGAAGCTGGTGCGCGCCGGATTCGGCAACAACAACGTCGACACCTGCGCGCGCGTGTGCCATTCGCCGACCGGCTACGGGCTCAAGCAGACGCTCGGCGAGTCGGCCGGCACGCAGGACTTCGACTCGGTCATGGACGCCGACGTGATCATGGTGATCGGCGCCAATCCGACCGACGGCCATCCGGTGTTCGGCTCGCAGATGAAGCGCCGGCTGCGCCAGGGTGCGCGGCTGATCGTCGTCGATCCGCGCCGCATCGACCTGGTGCGCACGCCGCACGTCAAGGCCGACTACCACCTCAAGCTCAAGCCCGGCACCAACGTCGCGCTGCTGACCGCGCTGGCGCACGTGATCGTCACCGAAGGCCTGGTCGACGAGGCCTTCGTCGCGCTGCGCTGCGAGACCGATGCGTTCGACAAGTGGCGCCGGTTCGTCGCCGATCCGCGCCATTCGCCCGAGGTCAGCGAGGCCGATACCGGCGTGCCGGCGGCGCTGGTGCGCGGCGCCGCGCGCCTGTTCGCGACCGGCGGCAACGCGGCGATCTATTACGGCCTCGGCGTCACCGAGCACTCGCAGGGCTCGACCTCGGTCATGGCGATCGCGAACCTCGCGATGGCGACCGGCAACGTCGGCCGCCGCGGCGTCGGCGTCAACCCGCTGCGCGGCCAGAACAACGTGCAGGGCTCGTGCGACATGGGCTCGTTCCCGCACGAGCTGCCGGGCTACCGCCACGTCTCGGACGGCTCGACGCGTGCGCTGTTCGAGTCGGCCTGGGGCGTGACGCTGCATCACGAGCCGGGCCTGCGCATTCCGAACATGTTCGAGGCCGCGCTCGACGGCGAGTTCAAGGGCCTCTACATCGAAGGCGAGGACATCGCGCAGAGCGATCCGAACACGCAGCACGTCACCGCCGCGCTGACCGCGATGGAATGCATCGTCGTGCAGGACCTGTTCCTCAACGAGACCGCGAAGTTCGCGCACGTCTTCCTGCCCGGCTCCTCGTTCCTCGAGAAGGACGGCACGTTCACCAACGCCGAGCGGCGCATCTCGCGCGTGCGGCGCGTCATGAGGCCCAAGGCCGGCTATGCCGACTGGGAGATCACGCAGCTGCTCGCCAATGCGCTCGGCTACCCGATGGACTACCGCCATCCGTCCGAAATCATGGACGAGATCGCGCGGCTGACGCCGACGTTCCACGGCGTCAGCTACGCCAAGCTCGATCGCGAGGGCAGCGTGCAGTGGCCGTGCAACGAGACCGCGCCGGACGGCACGCCGACGATGCACATCGACCAGTTCGTGCGCGGCAAGGGCAAGTTCATGCTGACCGAGTACGTGCCGACCGCCGAGAAGGTCAACGCGAAGTTCCCGCTGATCCTGACCACCGGCCGCATCCTCAGCCAGTACAACGTCGGCGCGCAGACGCGCCGTACCGCCAACAACACCTGGCACGCCGAAGACCGGCTCGAGCTGCATCCGCACGACGCCGAGCAGCGCGGCATCGCCGAGGGCGACTGGGTCGGCATCGAGAGCCGCGCCGGCGAGACCGTGCTGCGCGCGACGATCAGCGACCGCATGCAGCCGGGCGTCGTCTACACGACGTTCCACTTCCCGTTCTCGGGCGCCAACGTGATCACGACCGAGAACTCGGACTGGGCGACCAACTGTCCCGAGTACAAGGTCACCGCGGTCGAGGTCACGCGCGTCAGCCAGCCCTCGGAGTGGCAGCAACGCTATCGCGCCTTCAGCGAGCAGCAGCAGGCGCTGCTGCGCGAACGGCGCAAGGAAGCCGCACCGGCACGCTGAGGCGCCGCCGCGCCAGCGGGCTGCCGCGCCGCCGGCCCGAATCGGGCCGGCCGGCGCTCGATCGCGGAACGACGGGTGCACACCTGCCCAAGCCGGCGCTTCGCATCGCGACGGCGTGCCGTTCAGCGCGTATCGGTGACCGCGTAGCGCGCGGCCCTGCCGCAGTCGCGCCGCGTCGGCCGGCAGGGCCTGCCGCAGCGCCGCCTGCGCGGCCGCCACGCGATCGCGCGCCTGCGCGTTGCCGTCGCGCCGCCACAGGCAGCCGGCCGCGACCGCTTCGGCGTGCAGGCGCTGCGGATCGTCGGCGGCGGTCCCGGCGCGCGCGAGCACGGCGAGGGCCTCCTCGGCGAGCGTGCAGTCGCTGGCGCCGAGCGCGAGCTCCACCTCGGCACGCTCGGTCAGCGTCCTGGCCAGATGCGAGGGCTTCGGCGAGGCATGCGCGCGCAGCAGGCCGAGCGCCTCGTCGACGCGCGCCTTCGCCTCACCCAGCCGGCCCTGCTCGCGTGCCGCGCCGGCGCTGCCGGTCAGGCTGAACGCGACGTCGGTCGGATCGCCGCCGGCGCGGCGGATCGCCAGCGCCTCGCCCCAGAGCCGCTCCGCCTCGGTCCAATGGCCGAGCGCGTATTCGGTCGTCGCCAGGTTGTTGAGCGTCGCGCCGAGCTTGCGCGAGCCGGGCGGCTCGGTGGCCTGCACGCCGGCCAGCGATTCCTTCATCGCTGCGTTCGCGCCGGCGTAGTCGTGCGCGCGCAGCAGGCTGAAGGCCAGGTTGTTGAGCCGGATCTGCACGTAGCCGTGCGCGTCGCCGTAGAGCCGGCGCGTGATCGCCAGCGCCTCGCGGCGCAGCGCGACCGCCTCGCCGGCCTCGCTCGCGGCGGTATAGGTATTGGCCAGTGCGTCCAGCGCATCGGCCAGGCGCGCCGGATTCTCGTCCGGTGCCGCACGCAGCGCCGCGACCACCGGCGTCAGCACCGCGCGCGCGTCGGCGACGCGGTCCTGCTCGTCGTAGGCCCAGCTCAGCGTGATCGCCGCGCTGGCGGTCTGGCTGTCGCCGGGCCCGCGCGTCGCGCCGAACAGCGCCACGCCGCGCGCCATGTCGTCGATCGCGCCGGCCGCGTCGCCGAGCGCGAGGCGGTTGATGCCGCGCGACACCAGCAGGTCGGCCGCCAGCTCGCCGTCGGCCGCCTCGGCCGGCAGCAGGTCGGCCGCCTCGTCCAGATGCCGCCCGGCCAGTGCCAGATCGTCGCCGCCGCCGCGGCTGCGGCCCATCAGCACCAGAGCGCGCACGCGCTTGAGCGTATCGCCGGGCAGGGCTTCGCGCTGCACGGTTAGCGCGCGCTCGAACAGCGGATAGGCGCGGCCCAGATCGCCGATGCCCAGATACGCCTCGCCCATCGCGACGAGCAGGCCGTAGCGCATCGCCGCATCGTCGAGGCGATGCCGGTCGATGCGCTCGACGCCGCGCTGCAGCAGCTCCTCGGCGGTGACCTTGCGGCCGCGCGTCAGCGCCGGATCGGCGCTGCGGAAGATGTCGAGCAGGAACTGGATCGTCTGTTCGGCCTTGCCGCTCTCGCTGCGCGCCAGATCGCGCTGCGCGCGCGCCTCGGCGGCCTGCCAGAGCGCCGCGGTCAGGCCGGCCGCCAGCGCGAGCACGGCGGCGGCGGCCAGACCGGCGGCCAGTGCATGGCGGCGCACGAAGCGGCCGGCGCGGTAGCGCCAGCCGCCGCGCCGCGCGGCGACCGGCCGGCCGGCGAGATGGTGCTCCAGATCGGCCGCCAGCTCGGCCACCGATGCGTAGCGATGCGCCGGGTCCTTGCGCAGCGCCTTGAGCGCGATCGCGTCGAGATCGCCGCGCAGCGCGCGATGCAGGCGCCGCGACACCGGCGCGTCGGATCCGCCGCCGGCCTGCAGCACGGCCTGGCTCGGCCGCGCCGGCTCCTGGTCGAGGATCGCCCGTTCGTACGCGGCCGGCGTGCTGCGCGCGAGGCGATACGGCCGCCGGCCGGTCAGCAGCTCGTACAGCAGCAGGCCGAGCGCGTGCACGTCGACCGCCGTGGTCACCGGCTCGCCGCGCACCTGCTCGGGCGCGGCGTACTCGGGCGTGAACACGCGCGCGGCACTGACGCCGGCATCGCCGGCATCGACCAGCTTGGCGATGCCGAAATCGAGCAGCTTGACCTCTCCGGCCGGCGTGACCAGCAGGTTCGACGGCTTGAGATCGCGATGCACGATCAGCCGCGCATGCGCATGCGCGACCGCCGCGCAGACGATCAGGAACAGACGCAGCCGCGCGGCGATGCCGAGTCCGGCACGTTCGCAGTACGTGCGCAGGTCGACGCCGTCGACGTACTCGAGCGCCAGCCACGGCCGGTCCTCGCCGTCGACGCCGCCGTCGATCAGCCGCGCGATGTTGGGATGGGTCAGGCCGGCCAGGATCTGCCGCTCGGCGCGGAAGCGCGTGTGCCCGTCGGCGGCATCCCAGCCGCTGCGAATCAGCTTGATCGCGACCTGCTGCGCGAACTGGCCGTCGGCGCGTTCGGCCAGCCAGACCGTGCCCATGCCGCCGCGGCCGATCTCGCGCAGCAGCCGGAACGGGCCGACGCGGCGACCGGCGAGATCGGCCTGGGCCGCCCTGACCGGCCAGATCGTCGAGCAGGTCCGGCGCCTGCGCGGCCAGATCGGTGCCGAGCGATCGGCCGCGATCGGCCGCCAGCAGCGCCAGCACGTCGGCGTGCAGCGCGTCCTCGCCGGGCGCCAGTGCCCGCAGGCGTTCGTGCCACTGCGCCGGCGGCGTATCGGCCAGCTCGTCGAACAGCGCGCGCACGCGATGCCAGTTCTGCGCATCCACGATGTCTCTCCCCTTCTTGCCGGTTGCCGGCTTGCGGCCGCCGTTTCAGCCGCTGCCGAGTCGCTGTTGCAGGAACGCCTTGGCCGCCCGCGTATCGCGCTTGATCGTCGGCTCGGAGACCTCGAGCAGGGCCGCGATGTCCTTGACCTCGAGGCCGGCGAAGAAGCGCAGCTCGACGACCTTGACCAGCCGCTCGTCGAGCGCGGCCAGCGCGTCGAGCGCCGCGTCGATCGCCAGCAGCTGCTCGGCCTGCGCATCGACCGGCAGCGGCTGGCCTTCCAGCGCGTCGAGGTCGACGTGTTCGGCGCCGCCGCCGCGCCTCTCGGCCAGGCGTGCACGCGCATAGTCGATCGCGACCTGCCGCATCGCGCGCGCCGCGGTCGCGAAGAAGTGCGAGCGGTTCGCGTAGTCCATGCCGCCACCGTCGAACAGCTTGAGGTAGGCCTCGTTGACGAGCGCGCGGGTATCGAGCGTCTGCCCGGAGCGCTGCCGCCGCAGCTGCGCGCGCGCGATGCGCAGCATGTCCTCGTAGACCAGGGCGAGCAGCCGGTCGCGGCCTTCGGCGTCGTGCGCCTGGGCCAGAGCGGACGTGATCGCGGGCGATGGCTCGACCATCGCCCGATGGTAGCGATTCGCCGCTGCGCTGTCCGTGCGCGGCCGCGCCGGCTGCGCGAGTGCGGCCGGGCGGCCGCCGGACCGGGGTTCAGGCCGGCTCGGCTCACTCCAGCGCGTCGGTGAAGATCCGGTCGTTGCCGAGACGCGCGACGGTCAGGTCGTAGTTCTGCGGCGAGGCGTGCAGCGAATGGCCGGCGACGATCAGGCGGCCCGCCTGCGAGGCGATGCGCATGCCGTAGTCGAACTCGCCCGGCAGCACGAAATCCAGGTAGGTCCGGCCGTTGCTGCCGAACGACGGATCGGGCGTGCCGTCGCGGCGCAGCCGCAGCACCGCCATGTCGAGCGCGAAGGCTTCCGTGGCACGGCGCGTGCCGATCAGCGCGATCCGCCCGTCGGACTGCACGAGGAGGTCATCGGCCACCAGCGAGTGGCCGTCCTCGATCAGCACGCGGCCGTTGCTGCCGAAGCCCGGGTCGAGCGTCAGCAGGGCCGCCGGTACGATCCGGTACGCGAACAGACGGTAGCGCACGCTCGAGTCGGCGATCTGCGTATTGCCGATCACCAGGATCGTGCCGTCGCGCTGCACGCGCACGCCCGTGGCGGCCTCGTCGCGATTGAACGGCGCGCCGCCGTCGATCGCCAGGCCCGCGTAACCGGCGCCGGCCTGGAAACCGGGGTCGGGATTGCCGTTGGCGGTCAGGATCGCGATCAGCGCCGAGGTGCCGTTCTCTGCATCGGGCGAGCCGAACTCGCCGACCACGACGTACTTGCCGTCCGCGGTCCGGTCGATCGCATTGAAGCGCGTGACCGGTGTCGGCCCGAGCTGGTAGCTGCGCTTTCCCTGGATGCCGTAGGTCGCATCGAAACTGCCGTCGCCGTGCAGCCGCGCGATCGCGCCCAGTTCGACGCCGCCGGGCAGGCGCGTGGTGCCGACCAGCAGGATGCGTCCGTCCGGTTCGACCAGCAGGTCGTTGACGACGTCGGCGCGCTCCTCGTTCTGCGTGTCGAACGCGATCGTCACGCAGGCGCCGCCGATCGCGCCGAACGGCAGCGGCTGGCCCTGCGGCGTGTAGCGGCACACGTGGAAGTCGGTATTGGTGCCGCTCACGGTGCGGAAGCCGGCGACCAGCAGGTTGCCGGCGCCGTCGAAGCGCGCGCGCCGCGCGGTCAGGTCCGTGGCGGACGAGTAGACGGTGCCGCCGACGCCGAACGACTCGTCGCGGATGCCCGCGGCGGTCAGGCGCGTGATCGCCTGGCGCGAGCCGCCGGCGGTCTGCGCCGTGCCGACCAGATAGATCGATCCGTCCGGGGCGACCAGCGCGCCGGCCGACTGGTCGGCGTTGCCGCCGCCCTGGTCGTGGGCGATGACGTTGCGGCCGGTGCCGAAGATGCCGAAGTTCGGGTCGAGCAGGCCGTCCTGGGCGTGGACGGCGCCGGCGGCGAGGATCAGCGCGAGTGCGGGCGTAGCGATGCGGCGGTGCATGGGGCGATCTCCTGGATGGGGCACACGCCCCGATGTCCGGACATACGCAGTGCGCACCGCCCAGGGATCATCGGTCGGCCGCCCGCGCATAGGCGCGCAGCGGCCGCGCGCGCCTTAGCACGTCGCGGCGAATCCGGTAGAGTCGCTGCGGACACGCCGCCGCGTGCCGCCCGCCGCCGTCCGGCGCCGCCGAGTAGCCGTTCCGCCCATGCCGTCCGTTCCTGCCCGCGATGCATCGACGCCCGTCCGCGCCCCGTGCCGGACGGCGAGGCCGGCGCGGTGCGGCGCGCGATCGTGCGCCTGCGGGACGGCGCCGCGCGGCGCGAGGACGACTGGATCGCCGCCGAGATTCCGGTGGCGCTGCACTACAACGGCCAGCCGCACGTCGTGATGATGGCGACACCGGCCGACCTGGAGGATTTCGCGCTCGGCTTCTCGCTGAGCGAGGCGGTGATCGCCGATCCGGCCGAGCTGCAGGACGTCGCGGTCGAGCCGCTGCTCGAAGGCATCGAGGTCGCGATGACGGTGCCGGCCGCGCGCGCCGAGGCGGTCGCGGCGCGGCAGCGCAACCTGACCGGCCGCAGCAGCTGCGGCCTGTGCGGCACGCAGGCGCTGGAAGACGTCGTGCGGCATCCGCCGCCGGTCGGCGCCGGGCCTGTCGTCGACGCGTCGGCCGTGCAGCGCGCCCTGGCCGCGCTGGCGGCCGCGCAGCCGGTCAATGCGTTGACCGGCGCGACCCATGCCGCCGCCTGGGCCGATCCGGCCGGCACGCTGCAGCTGGTGCGCGAGGACGTCGGCCGCCACAACGCGCTCGACAAGCTGATCGGCGCGATGGCGCGCGCGCGTCTGGACGCCGGATCGGGCTTTCTGGTCGTCACCAGCCGCGCCAGCTACGAGATGGTGCAGAAGGCCGCCACCGTCGGCATCACGCTGATGGTCGCGATCTCGGCGCCCACCGCGCTGGCGATCCATCTGGCCGACTCGGCCGGCCTGACCCTGGTCGGCTTCGCGCGGCGCGACGGCCAGGCCCTCTACACTCATCCGCACCGCATCATCGCTTCGGAGCCTTGACCGATGGACGTCGAACGACTCGTACAGATGGCCAACGACATCGCCGCCTACTTCGCTTCCGATCCGGATCGCGAAGCCGGCATCGAGGGCATGCTCGGCCACATCCAGCGCTTCTGGGAACCGCGCATGCGGCGCCAGATCCTCGCGCACTGGCAGGCCGGCGGTGCCGGACTATCGGCGCTGGCCGGCGAGGCCATCGCGCGGCTGGCCCAGGCCGAGCTGCGCAGCGCCTGACCCTGCGGCACGCCCGCCGATGAACGGGGGTCCGACGGCGCTGAACGAAATTCAAACGAACGCTTGAAAGTTGCGGATCGAACAGGCCTGATACGCCCCGGGAGACCCAGGGCAAACCTTCAGGCATCGAGTTCGACCAATGACAATATCCCCACGCATCTTCACCCTGCCGGCCCTGGCCGCACTGCCGCTCGCCGTTGCGGTCGGTCTCGGCGCCGGGCAGGCCCACGCCAGCGCGTTCCAGCTCAAGGAAAACAGCGTCAAGGCGATGGGCCGCGCGTTCGCCGGCGCCGGCGCCGCGCCGGACGACTACGCCGTCGTCGTCAACAACCCGGCCGCGATGCTCGATCTGCCCGGCAGCGGCTTCCAGTTCGACGTGACCGCGATCCAGGTCAGCGCGAAGTTCTCCGGCAGCGGTACCGACGCGCTCGGCCGGCCGATCAGCGGCGGCAACGGCGGCGACGGCGGCGGCACCAAGCCGGTGCCGGCGATCTACTACGTCGCGCCGATCAACGACCGCTTCAGTCTCGGCGCGGCGCTGACCGTTCCGTTCGGCTTCGTCACCGACTACAACAGCGGCTGGGTCGGCCGCTATCAGGCCTACAAGTCCGACCTGCAGGTGCCGGCGCTGACGTTCTCGGGCGCGTTCCGCCTCAACGACGCGTTCTCGATCGGCCTCAGCGCGATCGCGCAGCGCGCCAAGGCGGACCTGTCCAATGCGATCGACCTCGGCGCGGTGCTGGCCGGGCCGACCCAGGGCGCGATCCTGCCGCAGGGCGCCGACGGGCGCATCCGCATGACCGGCCACGACTGGGCCTACGGCTGGCAGGCCGGCCTGCTCTGGAAGCCGACCGACGCGAACCGCATCGGCCTGAACTACCACTCCAAGATCAAGCACGAGCTGTCCGGCAACGCGACGTTCCAGGTGCCGGCCGCGGTCGCGCCGCTGCTCGACCCGGCGTTCACCAATACGCGCGGCCACGCCACGCTGAACACGCCGGCGTTCACCGAGCTCAGCTGGTGGCACACCGTCAACGACCGGCTCAGTCTCGGCGCCAGCGTCGCCTATACCGAGTGGTCGAGCTTCCAGGCGCTGACGATCGACTTCGACAATCCGGCGCAGCCGCCGGCCTCCGAGCCGTTCGGCTGGCGCGACACCTGGTTCGGCTCGATCGGCGGCGACTACAAGCTCAACGAGGTCTGGACGCTGCGTGCCGGCCTGGCGGTCGACGGCACGCCGACGCATGCCGATACGCGCACGCCGCGCGTGCCGGACGCGACGCGGCGCTGGGTCAGCGTCGGCATCGGCTACAAGCCGAGCGAGACGCTCGAGATCAACGCCGGCTACACGCATCTGTTCGTCAACGATGCGCACGTCGACACCGTCAACGCGACCGGCAACCGTCTGACCGGCTCGTTCGACAACTACTCGAACCTGCTCGGCGTCTCGGGCATCGTGCGGTTCTGAGCACGATCGTCCGCGCTGCGGACGATCGCTGAGACGAAACGGCCATCCGCGTCAGCGGGTGGCCGTTTTGCCGTCGGGGCGGTGCTTCGAAGTCCCACGTGAGCGCGGCGCATCGGCGACGGGCGACCGAGGTGCGTCGCCGGAAGCGACACGATGACGCGCGACCTCTCGCGTCGCGCGCTCAGCCGCCGCGCCGCTGCTCTTCGAGCGTCAGCGCGACCTTGTCACGCAGATAGACCGGCAGCGCGAGCTCGGCGGCGACGCCGCGGCCGGCGCGTGCCAGCGGCGCGGCCAGTCGCGCGACCGCGCCGGCCTGCGGATAGCGATCACCGGCCGCGTACAGCGGATCGGCCGGCAGGTGCGCACGCAATGCCTCCGGAAACGCGGTCCAGCCGGTGCCGACCACGGCCCAGCCTGCGGCCGCCGGCAGGCGCAGCGCACTCGCCGCGCCGACGCTCTCCTCGCCGAGCGCTTCGAGGCCGCCGTCGGCGGTCGGCCGGAACGCACCGGCGTAGACCTCGCCCATGCGCGCGTCGATGACCGCCAGCGTCGCCTCCTGGCCGGCGTCGGGCGCCTGCAGTGCGAGTGCCGCCAGCGACGAGATCGTGACGACCGGCCGGTCGAGCGCGAGCGCGATGCCCTGCGCCGCCGCAATCGCCAGCCGCACGCCGGTGAACGCGCCGGGACCGCGCCCGACCGCGATCGCGTCGAGCTGGCGCCGCGAGATGCCGGCCTCGGCCAGGACCGCCTCGCACATCGGCAGCAGCAGCTCGGCATGGCGGCGCGGCGCGAGCTCGCAGCGCTCGACGAGGCCGGCATCGGTCAGCACGGCGGCCGAGCAGGCTTCGGTGGCGGTTTCGATCGCGAGCAGATTCACGGCGGCGGCACGGTCGGGGGGCGGCAGGTTAGCACGCAGGTCGGCCGCGGCCGCCGCCGCATCGGCCGCGCGGCTGCGATGTCGATGCTTCAGCCGGATGCCAGACCGTCGTGGGCGAGTACGCGGCTCATCATGACGGCGCCGATGCGGTCACGCATCGTATGCGAGCGGATCGCGGTGATGCGTGCCGCCCGAAGCGCGGCGGCAGCGGTCGCGGCGAGCGCGACGGATCGCCCGAACGCGCCGGCGCTCGATGTCTTTCTGTCCGCTCGGTGATCGCATCGTCAGCGGGCGAACGCCCTCGACGCTGTGCGCGGTCGCAACGTCGGGATAGCATGGCGGCCGCCGGCCGCGCCCGACGAGCCGATGCGTGCACGAGGGGAGGCTCGCGATGCCGCTGGATCTGTGGATTCCGCTCGAAGTGCTGTGGACGTTCGCGGCGATCGTCGCCGTGCTGGTGGTCGCGAGCGTGATCGTCGCGCTGATGCGGCGCGGCGCCGGCGCCGGCCGGCACGCGGAGCTGGCCGCGCGCGTCAACGCCTGGTGGGTCATGGTGGCGGTGTTCGCCGTCGCGATCGCGTTCCGCCGCGGCGTGGCGATCGGCTTCTTCGCGATCCTCTCGTTCCTCGCGCTGAAGGAATACCTGTCGCTGATCCCGACGCGCCGCGCCGACCGGCGCGTGCTGTTCTGGGCATACCTGGCCGTTCCGCTGCAGTACCTGTGGGTCTACCAGGCCTGGTACCACATGTTCCTGGTGTTCATCCCGGTCTGGGCGTTCCTGTTCATCGCGATGCGCATGGTGCTCTCGGGCGAGACACGCGACTTCCTGCGCGCGGCCGGCACGATCCACTGGGGCCTGATGACGATGGTGTTCGGCCTGAGTCATCTGGCCTATCTGCTGGTGCTGCCCGATGCCGGGCCGGTGCGGCCCGGCGCGCCGACGCACGGTGCCGGCCTGCTGCTGTTCGTCGTGCTGCTGACGCAGTTCAACGACGTGCTGCAGTACGTGTGGGGACGTCTGCTCGGGCGGCGCAAGGTGATTCCGAGCGTCAGTCCGAACAAGACCGTCGAGGGCCTGCTCGGCGGCGCGCTGACGACGACGGCGATCGCGTTCTTCCTGGCGCCGGTGCTGACGCCGCTGACGCCGCCGCACGCCTTCGCGGCGGGTCTGATGATCGGCTTCGGCGGCTTCATCGGCGACGTGACGATCTCCGCGCTCAAGCGCGATCTGGGCGTCAAGGACAGCGGTACGCTGATTCCCGGTCACGGCGGCCTGCTCGACCGCATCGACAGCCTGCTGTTCACGGCGCCGCTGTTCTTCCACTTCATGAAGTATTTCTACTACTGATGGGCTTCGTGCTGCGGGCGCTGTTCTACGGCGTGATCGTGCGCGTCGTCGTACTGTTCGTGCTCGGTCTCAACGTGCGCCATCGCGAGCGTCTGCCCGGGCGTGGTCCGGCGATCCTCGCCGCCAACCACAACAGCCATCTCGATGCGATGGCGCTGATCAGCCTGCTGCCGCTGCGCCTGCTGCCGCGTGTGCGGCCGGTCGCGGCGGCCGACTACTTCCTGCGCAACCGGCTGCTGGCCTGGTTCGCGCTGAACGTGGTCGGCATCGTGCCGCTGAACCGCCAGCGCCGCCATCCGGACGAGGATCTGCTGGCGCCGGTCGTCGACGCGCTCGATCGCGGGCAGATCCTGGTGTTCTTTCCGGAAGGCTCGCGCGGCGAGCCCGAGCAGGTCGCCGAGTACAAGACCGGGCTGGCGCGCATCGCCGAGCGCCGGCCCGAGGTGCCGATCGTGCCGGTGTTCACGCACGGGCTCGGCAAGTCGCTGCCGAAAGGCGAATGGCTGATCGTGCCGTTCTTCGTCGACGTGTTCGTCGGCGAGCCGCTGCGCTACGAAGGCGACCGCACGCAGTTCATGGAGCGCTATCGCGCGAGCATGCAGGCATTGTCCTGCGAGAAGGGGAGGGGCCAGATGGGAATGAAGCAGGTGGGGCCGATCGGCTTGCGCCGGCGGCATGCGCGAGACGATGCCGACGCTCCCGTCGCCACCGACGGCGTGCCGGACATGCGGACGATCGGACCGGTATCGCATGCCACCGGAATCAGGACCGGATACCTGCACCGCGGCGGCCGGCAAGGATCGGCCGCTGTGTCGCGCCCGGCCGGGCTCGCCGCGGTGCTGCTGCTCGCCTGGGCGCTCGCGGCGCCGGGCGCGCGGGCCGAGTCGGAGCTGACGCTCGCCGACGGGCGCCGCATCACCGTGATCGATCTCGTCGAGGTCGAGCCCGAGGCCGGAGCGCGGACGCTGATCCTCGAATATCGGACCGAGCTGGACCTCGGCGACCGTCCCGCGCTCGAGGCCGAGATCGATGCGGTCTGGCAGGCGCTGCGCGCCACCGTCGAGGCGGCCGGCGTGTCGAGCGCCGCGATCAAGGCGATGGCCCCGCCGACCGGCTTCCTGCGCAAGCGCTCGCGTGCGTCGCAGACCACCGTGTACCGGCGCGGGCCCGATGGTCAATGGCTGCGCCGCTGAGCGTGCGTGCGCGCCGATCCGCTCGCACGGCGCCGACGTGATGCCGGCGCGAAAAGAGCAACCTAGTGGTTGCGTTTAGAAGCGGATGCGCGTAGCGTATATGCAACCAGGAGGTTGCATATGTCCGATAGTACCGATCGCATCGAAAAACAGGTCGTGCTCAAGGCGCCGCGTGAGCGCGTCTGGCAGGCCATCAGCGACGCCCGCCAGTTCGGCATCTGGTTCGGCGTCGAGATCGCCGGCCCGTTCGTCGCCGGCGAGCGCGTCAGCGGGCGTCTCGTGCCGACGCGCGTCGACGAGGCGCTCGCCCGCAAGCAGGCCCCGTACGAAGGCACGGTGTTCGACTTCTTCGTCGAGCGCATCGAGCCGCCGCACCGGTTCTCGTTCCGCTGGCATCCGTGTGCGGTGGAACCCGGTACCGACTACACGCAGGAACCGACCACGCTGATCGTCTTCACGCTGGAGGAGGTGGCGGAGGGCACGCGGCTGACGATCACCGAGTCCGGTTTCGACCAGGTGCCGCTCGCGCGTCGGGCAGCGGCGTTCGCCGCCAACGAGGAAGGCTGGCGCGAACAGCTGCGCCTGATCGAGAAGTACCTCGCGCAGACCGCGCAGAGCGCGTGACGGCATGAGGGCCTCCGCGTCCCAGGCCCGGCTGATCGAGGCCGCGCCGGTGTTCGCCGCACTCGGCGATCCGGCGCGGCTGACCCTGGTCTCGCGCCTGTGCAGCGAGGGACCGCTGTCGATCGTGCGCCTGACCGAGGGCGCGCAGATGTCGCGCCAGGCCGTCACCAAGCACCTCAATGCGCTGTCGGACGCCGGCCTCGTGCACAGCGAGCGCAGCGGCCGCGAGCGCGTCTGGCAGTTGCGGCCGCGCCGGATCGACGAGGTCCGCCGCTACCTCGACCAGATCTCGCTGCAGTGGGACGCGGCGCTCGACCGGCTGCGCGATCTGGTCGAAGACGGTTGAGCCGTCCGAGCCGAACGGATCGCGGCGCGTCCGTGCAGCGCGCCAGTCGCCGCCGACCCGCGCCGCCGCACCGATGCATTCCGGGCGTCACGGCTCGATCGGGATCGGCGTGCCGTCGGCGACCCGCGCATGGATCAGATCCATTCCCTCGTCGGTGACGCGGTGCAGCCGTCGGTCCAGTCGAACGGCCGGCACCAGGCATGGCCGCCGTGGATCATGATGTCGCCGCCTGGCGCATAGCCGCCTTGGCGTGCGTGGCGACGGTCGTCCGCATCGGGATACGAGACGCGCAGACTCAGGTGGAAGCGGCTGTCCGGATTGCGGCCGCTGATCGAGTAGGCGCCTTCGGGCGTGCGTTCGTCGCCCTCGCGCTGCTTGTGCCCGAGCGGCCGGTCGCCGAGCCGGAGCGCGTGACGCCGATCGCGTCCTCGCCGCGATAGAGCGTCATGCGACGCGTGGCCTTCTCGACATGGATCTGCGTCGCGCGCTGCTCGGGCGCGACCAGCGCCGGTGCGACGTGCGCGAGAAGCGGCAATGCCGCGATCCGCAGCCCGGACAGCAGGGCGCGGCGCATCGGGCGGCCGCGGCGCTCCGATCGACGGCGATGCGCGGTTCGGGCCATCGCCTGGCGACTCGAGACGGCCGGTGCTCAGGCCGACACGGCGGCGGGTTCGGCGGCGAGCGGTACGGGCGCCGGACCGAGCCGTTTCACGAAGGTGGCGCGAACGCGCTCGGATTTCGTGAAATAGGCAATCCAGATGGCCGCAATCAGCGCCTGTCGGACGAGACCAGCGATGTCCTTGGTCTCGAGTGTGGCCGTCGGCAACAGGGCCATCAGTCCGGAATCGAACACGGTGTAGAGGACGCTGGCGATCAGCATGCGGATGTACCAGTACGGCGCGCTGGTGCGTCGCTGGTAGAAGAGCACGCAGACCAGCCCCCAGAACACCATCAGGCCGAGGATGCCGATCACCTCGAACAGCAGCGCCGGTGCCCACAGCGGATGGTAGTTGTCGGCTCCATAGGTCGTCAGAGCCGACCACGTGGCCGGTGTCAGTGCCGATGAAAGGTTGTAGAGGCCGAACATCATCACGAACGGCGTCACCGTCACGCCCAGCGTCGCCAGCGCGAGCCAGCCGCGAAGGCCGCTCGGCGCCGAAGGCGAGGCGGGTAGGCCGATCGGCGCGGGATCGCCGTGCCAGGCACGGACCGCGAGCCAGATCCACAATCCCAGTGCCATCGCGCCGACCATCAGTATCAGCCAGTTGATGCGGTCGGCCGGACCGCCGGCAGCCACGCGTGCCGGATCGCTCCAGGAGAGCTGATAGAACGTGTTGTCGCGTGCCTTGGCGATGTTGCCGGCATAGCGCACCGCGTCCTGGGCAGGCACTGCGTCCTTGAGCGATCGGTAGCGGTCGGTGATCGAGAGCCGCTTCGGTCCGGGGGAGATCGTGCGCTCGAAGACGAAGGCCGGATCCTCAACCACGATCCGGTCGGCCTTGATCGTCCATTCCTCGGGCAGGTTCACCTCGGTGACCACGGTCAGATCGGTCGGATGAGCCACGGCGATCGGCGCCGTGCGGGCTGCGGCGGCCGGCACGCGCAGGACTTCGAGCGTATCGGGCACCGAGAACGTCGCCGTGAAGCGTCGCTCGTCCTCGGACCAGTCGGCGAGGTCGGCGATCGAATAGTGCTCGGTGACCGTGATGCGATTGGTCCGCTCGTCGTCCTGGACCTGCATCGGTGCGGTCACGCCGATGTCCGGATAGGCGCCGGAATAGAAATTGAGATAGGACTTCTGCAGTGCTTCACCGTTGGACGATGCGATCGCCTGGCGCAGGGCGTCGGCCCGCTCGCCCGAGGCCGTCGTGGTGACCGTCAGCGCGATCGGCCGATCCAGGCCGGCCTTGGCGTCATAGCTCAGCCGCACTTCGCGTGCCGGCGCCGGCCGATCGTCCGGCGCCATCGGCGTCAATGCCTGCGTCTGCGGATCGACGACCAGGGCGAGGCCGAAGTCGGCCTGGGTCAGATGGGCCAGATCGGCCATCTGCGGCTGGCGGGTCGGATCCAGCCAGTACTGCGCGTCGCCGACGCGCGCCCGCACCAGCACATGGTCGAAGACGCCCGGCGAAGGCTGGCGGCCGGCGGCGCCGCGCCGCAGTTCGGTGTTGACGAAGGCGGCGCGCGCGTCGATGCCGAGGCGATCGAGCAGCGTCAACAGCAGCAGCGTCTTGTCCTTGCAGTCGCCGAACCTGCGCTCCAGCACCGTATCGGGCGCGTTCGGCGCGTGCGAGCCGGCGCCAATCATGACGCCCAGATAGCGGATGTCGCGCTGGACGAACCGCAGCGCAGCCAGCAGGCGACCTTCGTCGCTGGATTCGGCCTGCGCAATCCGGTCCGCTTCCCGTTGCAGCGTCGTACTCGGCGAGCCGGGCGTGCGATACAGCGGCCAGGCCCACCGGGCCACGGCGTTCCAGTCGTGGAAAGCGCTCCACTGGACGGCCGGCCGCGGATCGAACCAGCCCGGTTCGTCCGCTTCGGTGATCAGCGCCGGCACGTCGTCGTGCTGCCAGGCATGCACGCGTAGGCCCTGCCGTGAGCGAATGCGCGCTTCCAGCGAGGTCTCGCGCGGCTGCAGTTCGACCGCGGAGCCCTGCGGGACGGCGATGCCGACGTGCACGCGTGCGACCGGCACGTCGAACCGCAGCCCCAGACGGCCGAACGAATGGTCGCCGAAGACCGGATTCCAGCCGCGAACGCTGTAGGCATAGTCGACGACGTCGCCGACGCGCACATCCTCCAGCAGGATGGACGCGGTCTTGCTGCCGTCGTAGATGCGCCGCTCCAGCTCGGTCTCGCGCTGGAGCATGCGGACGGTGGCGTGGCCGAGCTTGGGAATCACCGTCCCCTCGCGGATCACGTCGATCCAGTGCAGCTCCAGCGTCTGGTACGACGGATCGAATGCGATGCTGATGTTGGCGATCGACTGCACGCCTTCGGACGTGATGGCCTGGCTGGCGATGCGGTGGAAGCGCACGCGATCGCGCGGGTCGGCTTTCTCCTGCGAGTCGCTCAGCAGGTAGTAGACGCCGCCGCTCACCTGATCGCGCAGCGAGTCGTTAGGCGTGCCGCGTTCGACTCGTGTGACCCAGTCGGGAGCCGGTCCGACGCGGTACTCCGCTGTCGCGACAGCCGGGTTCGGGTGCGCGAGCCAGGCGATGGCGAGCGCCCAGAGCGCCCGCCCCGCCATGTGGAAGCCGCGACGCGCCGTCGCGCGCGCCTGATGCATCGAGCCTGCCCCGATCACGAATGCCGTCCCCTGGATGTCCATCCCCAAGGACGGATCGCGCGATGTTCCCCGATCGGCGGCGTCCAGACCAGCCCGGGGGCGGGTGTGATCACGGCGCCCCGGTGACGGTCGGCCGCGCTTGCGGCGATCGAGCGAGGATGTCGTCGGCAGCAACCCCGCTTCGAGGCGCACGGCCGTCTGTCCTGGTTCTATCCTGCGTGCCCGTGCAGCCGGAACGAGGTGACGATGTGGTCGACGACCTGACATGGCCCGATACGCGCGCACTGGACCTGTTCGGGATCGAACGGCCGATCCTGCTTGCGCCGATGGCCGGTGCCGGCGGCGCCGCGCTCGCCGCGGCCGTCGCCGAGGGCGGCGGGCTCGGTGCGATTCCGTGTGCGGCGCTCGCGCGCGAAGAGGCGCAAGCCGAGGTCGCGGCGTTCCGCGCGCGTACGCGCGCGCCGCTCAATCTCAACTTCTTCTGCCATGCGCCGCCGTCGATCGATCCGCAGCGCTGGCAGGCCTGGCTGGCGCGCCTCGCGCCGTACTACGCCGAGCGGCACGTCGCCGCACCGCAGACGATGCCGGTCGCGACACGGCAGCCGTTCGACGCGGCCGCCTGTGCGTTCGTCGAGGCGGTGCGGCCGCAGGTCGTCAGTTTCCATTTCGGACTGCCGCCGGCCGACCTGCTGGCGCGCGTCAGGGCGACCGGCGCGGTCGTGATCGGATCGGCGACGACCGTGCGCGAGGCGTGCTGGCTGGCCGCGCACGGCGTCGATGCGGTCATCGCGCAGGGCGCCGAGGCCGGCGGCCATCGCGGCATGTTCCTGACCGACGAGGTCGCCACCCAGGTCGGCCTGTTCGCATTGCTGCCGCAGGTGGTCGACGCCGTCGACGTGCCGGTGATCGCCGCCGGCGGCATCGCCGACGGGCGCGGCATCGCGGCCGCGTTCGCGCTCGGCGCCAGCGCGGTGCAGATCGGCACGGCCTACCTGTTCTGTCCGGAGGCGACGGTTCCGGCCGCGCATCGTGCGGCGCTGCGCAGCGGCGGCGACGCCGATACCGCGCTGACCAACCTGTTCAGCGGCCGGCCGGCGCGCGGCATCGTCAACCGGCTGATGCGCGAGCAGGGCCCGGTCGATCCGGCCGCACCGCCGTTTCCGCTGGCCGGCGCGGCACTGGCGCCGTTGCGGGCGCAGGATGCGACCGGCGATTTCGGCGCGCTGTGGTCCGGTCAGGCGCGCGCCCTGGCGGTCGAATTGCCGGCCGCCGCGCTGACGCGGCGGCTCGCCGAGCAGGCGGCGGCCCGGCTGGCTCGGCCGGGCGTACCGCCGCGCATGATTTGAGCCTTGTGTGCGCCGCGATTGACTTCATGTGTGGAGTGAAAAGAATTTCATGCTATAAGTGAAGTCCATTCGAGAGGTGGCCATGGTGCCGATCCGATCCGTCCAGCCGGCCGCGCCGGAAACCGACACCCGCCTCATGGCGGGTGCCGCATTGCGCGCGTTCTTCCGCATCGCCGAGGCCTGGGGCCTCAAGGCCGCCGAGCAGCGCATCCTGCTCGGCAGCCCGCCCGAATCGACGTTCTTCAAATGGAAGCGCGAACGCGACGGCAGCCTGCCGCGCGACACGTTCGAGCGCATCAGCTACGTGCTCGGCATCTACAAGGCGCTGCAGCTGCTGTTTCCCGATCCGGTCCGGGCAGACGCCTGGATCCGCAAGCCCAACAGCGCCGAGCCGTTCGGCGGCGGCAGCGCATTGGCGCGGATGCTGTCGGGCCAGGTCGCCGACCTCTACGTCGTGCGCGAGTATCTGGACGGCCAGCGGGGCGGGTGGGGCTGATGAGCGGCGAGGTGCCGGTCGCACAGGTGGCCTGGACGCCGGCGCATCGGATCGTGTCGAGCCGGTTTCCGCCGGTCGGCCTGTGGGACCGCATCGCCGACCCGGCCGACTTCGAGGCGCTGGCCGCGCTCGAGGGCCTGACCAATCCACGCCTGCGCGAATCGCTCGGCCAGCTCGCGCTGATACCGCCGCAGCGCCGCGTCGCCGGTCCCGGTACGACGCCGGTGATGGCGGCCTTCACGCATCTGGACCCGGCCGGCAGCCGGTTCTCGGACGGTCGCTACGGCGTGTTCTACGCGGCGCGCGCGATCGAGACCGCGATCGAGGAGACGCGCTACCACCGTGAACGCTTCCTCGCGAGCACGCAGGAAGCGCCGATCGAACTGACGCTGCGCTGCTATGCGATGGACATCCGGTCCGAGCTGCACGATCTGCGCGGCGGCTATCGCGAGGCGCACGATCCGGACGACTACGCGGCCAGCCGCGCGCTCGGCCGTGCCCTGCGCGAGGCAGGTTCGAACGGTGTCGTCTACGACAGCGTGCGCCACGCCGGTGGCGAATGCGTCGGCGTGTTCTGGCCCGACCAGGTCGGGCCGTGCCGACAGACCCATCACCTGGGTTACTGGTGGGACGGTCGGCGCATCTCGCACGTCGTGCGCAAGACGCTGGTCGGCTGAGGCCGGAACCCTGGCCGCACGCGCCGGCCGATAGCAGCCATGACGCTGCCGGTCGCGATACGCGATACTGACGTCATGAGCTCGCGCGTCTACCAATTCTGCGGATTCGAACTCAACGCCGCGACGCGCGAGCTGCGATACCCGGACGGCCGGACCCTGGTTCTTCCGGTGCGCGTCTTCGACTGCGTGTCGCATCTCATCGAGCATCGCGATCGCGCGGTCGGCCGAGACGAGCTGATCGTCGTCGTCTGGAACCGGTCCGACATCAAGGACAACATGCTCGCGCAGCTGGTGACGCGGACGCGCCGCCTGCTCGAGGACACCGGAGAGGTCCAGCGGATCATTCGCACGGTGACCGGTTACGGCTACCACTGGATCGCCAGGACGGCCGTATGCGCGCCTTCCGACGCGGCCGACACGTCGATCGCTCGCACTTCTTCCGATGCCGAAAAGGCCGGTCTCGCCGCCGCCGTCGCCACCCCGCAGTCGCGCTCGTCGACGCTCGGACGCACGGCCCGGACGGTCGCCGTGGTCTGTGCGATCGGCCTGCTCGCATTCGGCGGCTGGCGATCGATGACCGGTCCATCCGAGGCGCGTGTCGCGGCCCGGGCGCCGCTGCCGGCCCAGACGCTGCCGACCCTGGTGCTTCCCGCCGTCGTCACACCGGTCGGCAGTCAGGAATGGCTGCGAATCGGCGTCATGGCGATGGTCGCCGAACGCCTGCAGCTGGCCGGGCAAGCCGTCATCAAGCCCGAAAGTTCAGTGGCGCTGACGCAAGGGGCCGACGTGGCGGCCATGCGCGAAAGCGACTTTTTCTCGTCTGGCCGATCTGGCGTCGGCCAATGCCGTTGTGCTGGCGCACGTGAGCGAAGTCGAGAGCGGCTGGCAGGTCAGGCTGGAGCAGGTCCACGGAGAAGGCGTCATGCGGCTTGCGGTCGACGCCGTCGCGTCGCACCCGACCGATGCGGCGAGTCAGGCGACGGACCGGCTTCTCGTCGCACTGGGTTTTCCCGCGTCTCCGGCATCCTCCGGCGTCGACCGGCAGCTGATGCTGACGATGAAGCAAGTGCAGGCTGCGCTGATCGGCGGTCGAACGGATGCCGCTCGCGAACTCTTGACCCTGGCCAGGGACACGTTTCCCGAATCATCCGAATGGGCGTACCAGCTCGCGCGAATCGAGGCCATGGAGGGCGATCTCGACTCGGCCGAGGCGTCTCTGGCGTCCGTCCTGTCCGAGACCTCGGTTCACGACGATCCGGTCGCGGCGGCTCGCGCGAAGAATCTGCTCGGGATCGTCTGCTACAAAAAAGGTGATCCCGACTGCGTGAAGCGCCATTCGCAAGGCGCGATCGATCTGTTGATCGATTCGGAGGGGGCGGCCGACGAGCTGGGCCGGTCCTATTTCGTGCGCTCGATGGCGACGTTCGCAACCGGTGAATGGGAGGCGTCGCTGGACGATCTGGCGCGTGCCCGGATGCTCTGGACGGCTTCCGGAGATCGTCTCGGCATCGCGCGCATCGACAGCAACAGGGGCATCATCTACCGGCAGCGGGCGCGCACTCACGAGGCCGTCGCGCTGCTGGAAGACGCCGCGAATCAATTGCAGGCGTTCCATTCGGTCTCCGACGAAGCCATGGCGAGGTCGAATCTGGTCCTGGCCCTGCTCGACGAGGGCCGTCCCGTCGACGCGATCAGGCACGAGCCGCGTCTGCGAGAGCTGGCCGAGCTCGGCCGCCGCTACGGGCTGGGCGCCGGACTCGATCTGATCCGCGCCAATTTGCTGATCCGCAACGGAAGAATGACCGATGCCTCCAGGATCGTCGAAGCGCTGCACGTCTTGGACGAGGGTGAATCGTCTCCGCCCGCCAGCGCCGAGGCCTATTCGGTGGCTGCGATCGACGCGTTGGCGCGGGAGCGTTTCGACTTTGCCGAGCGGGTGACCAGCGACGCGATCGCGCTCGACTCGAACAAGCGTTGCAACCCGCGCGGTATGGCCAAGCAATATCTGACGCTGGCCCGTCTGCGCGCGCGGCACGATCCGGACGGCGCCGCTTCGCTGAGCGATCGCCTGATCGAGGTGCTGCCGCACGAAGGGCGTGACCAGGCCAGACTGTATGCCCATCTGATCGACGCCAATGTCGCCGTTGCACGAAACGAGCCTCGGGCCGTCCAGACGGCGCTCGACGCGGCGTATGCGCTCGCTCAGTCGAGCAGCGCGCCTTACGACCGATTGGCGGTCGCGGAGACCTTCGTGCCCTGGTTGCTCGCCAACGACGACCTCGTCCAGGCGACCCGGCTCGTCGGCAGCCTGGGCGGCATGGCCCAGCAGAACTTCGAGGCAGCCGTGCTGGAGCTGCGGCTGTACCGCGACACCGGTCCCTGGCAGGCGTGGCTGGGCGCCTACGACCGTGCGGTTGCGCTCGCGGGGGAACGGGCGGTGCCGGCCGACCTGCGTCCGCGATCGGGTCAGATCCCCCTGACGATGCGCTGACGGATATCCGCAGCGTGCCCCTGGCGGCCAAGCCGCCCCGATCGGCCCTTTTCAGAGCGCGCATCGGCCGTTAGGTACCGATTTCAGACCGTTTTCATCACACCGGAATGCGCGCTGCCGGCGAATTCACTTCAATCGGAGCGTCAACCTGACGCGTTCGACGCCCCATTCCGATTCCGGAGATTCGCCATGCGTGTGTGTCCCCTCCCTTCTGGTCGCGCTGCCGGAAGGACATCGATCCCTCAACCGCCTCGGCCTTCGCGTGTGCGCCGCAGACACCGGCTCTTCGCGGCGGCCCTGGGTTCACTGCTGGCGGCGAGCGCCTGGGCGGCCGCGTCGCCGGAAAGGCCCACGTTGCGGGTTGCGCGAGCCGGGGAGTCGTTCATATCGACCGAAATCCCGGCCGGCACCGGAGCCCCCGCCAATCCGTGGTTCGAGTCGCAGCGGCTCGAGGGTTCGGCCAACGCCAATCGCGGCGATCAGTTCGGACGTGGCGTCGCCGTCGAAGGATCGACCGCGATCGTCGGAGCGCCCATCACGCGAGCGACCGGTACCACGTCCTCCAAGGGCGCTGCGTATGTCTATACGCTCCAGGGCGACCAGTGGGTCGAAACGCAGTTTCTGACCGGCTCGCAGCAGTCCTCCGGAAACTCGAGCGACAACTATGGGTGGGCGGTTGCCTTGCAGGGGGATACCGCCGTCGTCTCCGCCAAGACCAGCACGCTGGGCGGCGTGCAACGCGGCATTGCCTATGTCTATGTGCGGGAGAGCGGCACATGGATCGAGCAGGGCGTGCTGATCCCCGGCGACGGGGGGCAGTTCGACGACTTCGGTGACGTGGTGGCCATCGACGGCGACACCGTGGTCGTCGGTGCGCGCGGCCACCGGCCCCAGGCCAATGCCTATGAAGTGGGCGCCGCTTATGTATTCACGCGCAGCGGAGGAACCTGGACTCAGCAGGCGAAGCTGATGGCGGACGATTCGGAACTGTGGGCGGGGTTCGGGGCATCGGTCGCCATCGACGGCGACCACCTCCTGGTGGGCCGCACCGGCCGCAGCGACTACCCCCGGATCGGGACCGTGTACGCGTTCTCGCGCACCGGCACCACCTGGACACAGACGCAGCGGATCCACCGGACCGACGGCGTCGCCAACGACTACTTCGGAACATCGGTCGCGCTCGACGGTGATACGGCCCTGGTAGGTGCCATCGGCACCGCCACCAATGGGGACTATTCCGGCGCCGTCCACGCGCTGCAGCGCACCGGCGGCGTATGGACCCAGGTCCAGACCTTGGCGGCCGCGGACGCACAGCCGCTGGACCAGTTCGGCCAATCCCTGGTTCTGCACGGCGACCGCGTCGTGATCGGCGCGCCCGCCACCAGCCGAGCGTTCAACCTGGAGGGCAGAGCGTATCTGTTCTCGCGCGGGAGCCAAGGCTGGACTCAGGAACGGCTCCTCACCAACAGCGCGCCGAGGCGGGGCGAGACCTTCGGGTTCGGTCTCGGGTTGACCGAGGAGTTCGCGTTCGTCGGCGCCCCGTTCTGGAGCGGCGCATCGGGCTTCACGGGCACCCCGACCGCCGTCATCGTCTTTCGCAATACCGACCGGCCGTACCTGTACGTCGATCCGGCCACGCTCGCCCTGCAGCCCACCGCGGCGGGCTACACGAGTCCCGTCGGAATCGCCACCATCGGCAACAGCGGTCAGACGTCCGCTCTCGTGACCGCGATCGATGTTCCGGCGGGCCCGTTCTCGCTGGTCTCGGGTTCTTGCGGGACGCTGCCGTTCAGCCTTGCGCCCGGCGCGCAGTGCACCTTGGGATTCACCTTCTCGCCGCCGTCGGTTCAGAGCTACTCGGCAGCCGTGCAGATCAGCAGCAACGCCTTGAACAAGGCCGTCACGCTGTCCTTGAGCGGTGCGGGCATTCCGCCCCGGGCGCTGCTCTCGGCGGTCGATCCGGC
This sequence comes from Dokdonella sp., assembly GCA_024707225.1. Taxonomy (GTDB): domain Bacteria; phylum Pseudomonadota; class Gammaproteobacteria; order Xanthomonadales; family Rhodanobacteraceae; genus Dokdonella. Next base: position 420,613 of record JANQAE010000002.1, read on the forward strand.
CGCCGTCTCGGCCACGATGACGGCCGGCGCAACCTCGAGTGCGACGGTGACGCTCGCCAACGGCGGCACCGCCGCACTCGATTGGCAGATGGTCGATCAGGCGAGCGATCCGACGGTGAGCGTCCTGCTCGAGCCCGGCGTCAGCGATACGATCCTTCCGGAAAATACCTTGGCGTGCCTGATGCAGGGTCCGGTCAGTGCGCCAGCCCATTTCTTCCGCACCTTCGCCCTCTCCGATTTCGCCGTCGACGGCGCTTTTGCGGTGGAGCAGGTCGAGTTCGGCATCGAGCAAGCCAGCGTAGCGACCGATGTCACGGTGCGCCTGCATCGGCTCGACGGTCCCATGTCGTTCGAGAATCTCGACCTGCTCGCCGAGACCGTCGTTCACGTGGAGCCTCAGGCGCTGAGCATGGTCACCGTGCCGATCGCTGCGGATCTCCCCGCGGGTACGACGCTGGTGGTCGAACTGATCACCCCGGACCTGCGCGAGAGCAGCGGCGTGATCATTCCCGGATCGAACCAGTCCGGTGAAAGTGCCGCTTCGTGGTTTGCGGCGCCCGCGTGCGGCTATGCCCAGCCCACCGCCTATTCGAGCATGTTCGGCTTTCCGCCGCCCGTCGTTCACCTGGTCTTGTCGGCGAGCGGGCATCCGATCGACTGTGCGGTACCGCAGTGGCTCGATGCCGATCCTCAGAGCGGAGGCATCGCGCCGTTCTCGAGCAGTACGTTCTCGGTTCAAATGGACAGTTCGGGGCTGTCGATCGGCGAGCACACGGCCAACCTGTGCATCACGTCCAATGCCGCCAACAGGCCGCTCGTGGCGCTACCGGTCTCGGTCCATGTCGAGGAACCGGTCGCCACGCTGGCACTGGACCCGGGCACCGCGGATTTCGGCGGCATCCTGGTCGGCTCCAGCAGCGGAGCGCTCGCCGTTTCGCTCTCGAGCACCGGAAACACGCCGGTCACGATCGATGCCATAGCAGCGGCGAGCGCGCCGTTCCACGCTGCGCCGGGGAGCTGCCCGGCGGCGCCGTTCACGCTCGCTCCGGCACAGACCTGCGAGCTCGTCTATACGTTCTCGCCGCTCGACGCGGGAATCGCCTCGCAGACGCTCGCCGTCACCTCCAGCGCGGGCGACCACACGCTCGTGCTTCGCGGCGAGGGGTTGGCGCCTGCGGCGCTCGCCATGATCGATGGCAGCGGGCAGGTCGCACGCGTCGGCGCACCGTTCGAGCGCCCGCTCGTCCTGCAAGTGCGTGACGGGTCCAATCGGCCGCTGGCCGGAGTTCCCGTGATGTTCTCGGCCCCCGGTCAGGGCGCCGGTGCGAGCCTCCCGGCGAGCTCGCTCGTCAGCGACGCGAACGGCATCGTCTCGGTCACCGCGGTGGCCAATTCGCAGGCGGGCGACTACATCGTCGAAGCATCGGCATCCGGTGATGCCGCGCCTCTCGCGTTCGCCCTCAGCAACCGTCTTGCCGCGGCGGACATCGCGGTCCAGATCAGTGCCCTCGATGCGTATGCCGTACCGGGCCGTTTCGTCGATTACTGGGTCACGCTGCACAATGCAGGCCCCGACGCCGCCAGTTCGATTCAGTTGGAGATGTCCCTCTCCGCGGCGCTCGACGCAAGCGCAACCCAGTGGATCTGCATCGGTCCGGCGTCCTCCGGTTGCACCGCCGGCGGAGCCGGCGCGCTCAGCGACAGCGTCAATCTGGTCGCGGGAGGAAGCGTGAGCTGGCTCGTCACGGCGCCGGTGCGTCTGGACACCACGGAGGCGGGCGTGCTGACTTCGGTCCAGGTGGTCCACGCCGACGACCCCAACGGAAGCAATGACGCCGCCAGCATCTTCACGGTCACGGCATTGTTCCGCGACGGATTCGAGCCTTACGGCATCGGCAGCGAGGAAGTGGCCGCACCCGTCCCCGCGTCGAGGTTCTGGGAAAGCGCCGATGTCCTGAGTGTGAACTGGACTGGCCCAGCGCAGCCTCAGCCTGCGCAGTCGGCAATGATCGCAACGCTGATGGAAAGCCGTGCAGCCGATGCGGCCTCCGCCGGCAGCCAGTTCCGGATCGAGCATCTGGCTGCGTCAGGTGGAGACTGGTTACGCCTGGTGAGCATCGAGACGGACGGCATGGCGCGAGCGCAGCCCTGGCAGGCGGCCTCTCCGGCCGGCGCCGTCATGATCGCGGCGGTGCGCGAAGAGGGAGCGGCTTCCGGGCGGTCCGGCACGCTGGTCGTCTCGGCCCGGGACGGCATTGCGGAATGGCAAGCGACGTTGCGTGAATTGACCCCTGTATACGCGCTGCGCCATGCCGCTAACGTCGGGGTGTCCGTCATGTCTCGCGAACCGGAATAGGCGCCGCTCGGGTCTGCGTCACCGACGAAGCGGGGCACCGGGATTGGAGTGCCCCGCTTCCATCCGTCGCGGTGGAGGTGCCGCGACCGGGACGCTGACTCGGGACTGGCAGTCGCACCGGTCTGGAGGAATACCGATTTCGCTGGCGACGGATGAGGTCCGGTGCTCGTCCGGCATTCGGCTGGCCGGCGAGCACAGGCCGCATATGTCGGCCGCACGCCGGGAATGCCGGTCGATGTGACGGCGCAGCCGCACCTGATCTGCGAAACGCCGCCGCGATTGCCGAAGCGCGGATCTCAACGCTCGTCGCGTCGGCGCGGACCGACATCGTCGAAGTACGGTGTCAGTGCCTGGACGAACGCATTGCGCAGCACACCGAGAATCGCCTGCCAGGTGCCGGTCTGCGCGTCGCCGATCGGACCGCTGATCGGAATGCGCGTCGCGAACTGGTCGGCCGGGTGGTTCTTGAAGATGCTGACCACGCCCTGCGCCAGCGCCTCCCAGGCGATCCGCAGCGGGTTCTTGCCCTTGCCGACGTCATCGCGCCAGCTGAAGATCTTCAGGTCGTGGAACAGCGGCTTGGCATAGCCCTCCAGGCGACCGTCGACCGCCTCCAGTTCGAGCACGATCTCGCCGCTGCCCGACTCGATGTCGAGGTTCGCATAGGCCTGGGCCAGGTCGTTGAGCTGGGTCAGGTCGATGCCGAGCACGCGCAGCGCCAGGTCGAACTCGTCCATGCGGCCGAACGGATCGAAGTGCGCGTCCAGCTCCATCGACGCATCGCCGAACATCCGGCCGCGCGCGGTCAGGCCGGCGACGCGTTCGCCGGCCTCGTCTCGCACGTTGGTCAGATTGTCGATCCGCGCCTCCACGCCGGTCATGCGCAGATCGACCGGCGGATCGGAGACGAAGTTGTGGAAGACCACGGTGCCGCCGTGGACGCGGATCTCGTCGATGCTGATCGGCACCAGGTCGTCCAGACGCTCGCGCCAGTCGACGCCGGCGCCGGTCAGACTGTCGGCCTCGTCGCTGCCGTCGACGAAATGCACGGTCGGCTGCTGGAAATCGACCTCGGCGACGACCGCGCCGTGCAGCAGCGCGCGCCAGCTGATCAGCACGTCGACGCCGGGTGCGTCGAGCAGCGGTACCGGCACACCGTCCTTCTGGATGCGCAGACCCTCCAACCGATACGCCCCGCGCCACAGGCTCAGGTCGAAATCGGCGATGCGCCCGTGGTAGGCGCCCATCGTCGCGAGCCGGTCGTTGATGACGTTCTTGAGTACCGGCGGCAGCGCGAGGCGCACGACGACCAGGACCAGCACGATGACGATCAGCGCGATCGCGCCCTTGCCGAGCCGTCTCATGGCCGCACCCCGATCGGCCGCGCGATCGAGGCGCGAGTGCCGACGCGCCCGCGCGCGGCGGGGGCGGAATTCGCAGGGCTGGCGGAAGCAGCGGATGCGGACATGGCGATCTCCGGCACGGACCGGCACTCAGCGTGGCGCGGCGCGGATGGCTCCAACGTGAACTGGCGCCGCTCAGGTCAGCACCGAGGTCGCCTCGAACGGCAGCAGTCGGGCGCCGCCCGCGGTCAGCATCGCCTCGATGCGCGGCAGCGCCTCCTCCTCGGCATCGACGACGACCAGGACGCGGCCGCTCTCGATCTCGGCCTCGAAGTGGCGGCGGATCGGATTGGGCACGGTCGAGCCGACCAGGGCCGAACTCCAGGTGCCGACGGCCGCGCCGGCCAGCGTCAGCAAGGCGACACCGGCGACCGTGATGCCGATCGGCGGCACGCTGATCGCAGCGATGCCGGCCAGCAGACCCATCGCGCCGCCGCCGGCCGCACCGCGCATCGCCGCCGGCATCAGATCGCTCTCGACGTTGATGCGGTCGTCGGGGATCTGACGCAGCTCGATGTCGGATCGGGCAATCAGCGAGACGTCCTCGTCGGCGGCGCCGCAGGCCCGTGCCGTTGCCACGGCGGTCTCGGCGGCCGCCACGTCGTTCACCGAAAACACACGTCGCTGTCTCATTGCGCTCTCCTCGCCGGAAACGAAGTCGACGTTCTGCTCGCGGACGGCTGAACCTGCGTCGAGCGGCCGTTCGATTGGGCAAGAAGCCGCGGCGATCGGGCATTGGCGGGCTGCGGCCGCGCACGTAGGCTGTCGCACATCGGGCCAACCGTCGGATCGCGCCCCCGCCCGTCGCCCGGGGCGGGGCCCCGGCCCGGTCCGCCTGCTGACACCGCGTTGTCAGCAGGCCCTCCTTATCGTCGTTCCCATCGCGTCGCCTGCGACGGCCTGCCGCCGTGGACGTGCCGGCGCCCGACACGGCGATGACCTTCCATCCGGATCGAGGAAACCCGCATGCGCAACATCGTCCATCTGTTCGTCTTCGACGGCTTCGCCGACTGGGGAACCGCCCTGGCGCTGTGCGAGGTCCGCCGCCCCGGCGATTACCGGGTGCGTACCGTGGGACTGCGCCGGGCGCCGGTGCAGTCGATGGGCGGACTGACCGTCGTGCCCGATCTGACGCTCGAGGAGGTCGACAGCCGCCACGGCGCGCTGATGATCCTGCCGGGCGGCACCGCCTGGGAACGCGGCGAGAACGCCGAGGTCACCGACCATCTGCCGCGCTGGCATGCGCAGGGCATGGCGATCGGTGCGCTGTGCAGCGGCGTACTGGCATTGGCGCGCGCGGGCCTCCTCGAGCGCCGCCGCCACACGGCCAATCATCCCGGCCACATCGACACCTTCGTACCCGGCTATGCCGGCGCCGCGCATTACGATGCCGACGCGCTGGCGGTCGGCGAGGCCGGCATCCTGACCGCCAGCGCGGTCGGCGGCGTCGAGTTCGCGCGCGAGGTGATCCGCCTGCTCGACCTCTACGACAGCCGCGACACCGAGGCCTGGTATCGCCTGTTCAAGTACGGCGATCCGCCGTCCTGGCTGGTCGCCGAGACCGCGCCGGCTGCGGCCGTGGAGCGCTAGGTGCGGCCTGGCGCCGTCGCCGTCGGGCGCGGCGCGGCCGGCCGCCGGTCGCGGTAGACGCGGTGCCCGCCGCGACGCCCGCGTTCGACCGGCCCTGGCCCGAAGCGCCGGCCCGGTCGGCTGCGCCGCGGCGATCGGACGCCTGGCGCGCGCCGCGGCGCCCGGCGATCATCGCGCCATGCGCCGCGCCGACCGATTGTTCCTCATCATCCACGCCCTGCGCGGCCGCCGCACCGCGCTGCCGGCGCGGCGTCTGGCCGAGACGCTCGAGGTCTCGCTGCGCACGGTCTACCGCGACGTCGCCGACCTGCAGACCTCGGGCGTGCCGATCGAGGGCGAGGCCGGCATCGGCTACGTCCTGCGCAAGGGGGCCGACATTCCGCCGCTGATGTTCACGGCCGAGGAGATCGAGGCCCTGGTGGTCGGCACGCGCTTCGTGCGCGCGTTCGCCGGCGGCCGGCTCAACGCCGGCGCGCAGGCGGCGCTGCTGAAGATCGAGGCCGTGCTGCCGCCGGACCTGCGCGAGCGCGCCAAGCGCTCGCGCATCTACGCGCCGATGGACTGGAACGAGGCGCGCAGCGGCCTGATCGACCGCCTGCACCAGGCCATCGCGGCGCAGCAGGTGCTGCGCCTGGACTATCGCGACGAGGCCGGACGCAGCAGCCTGCGCGAGGTCGAGCCGCTGTGCCTGGCCTGCTGGGGCGGCGTCTGGACGCTCGGCACTTGGTGCCGGCTGCGCGAGGGCTTCCGCAATTTCCGGCCCGACCGCATCGCGGCGTTCGCGCCGACCGGCGAGGTCTTCGTCGAGGCGCCCGAGCGCGGCATCGATGCGTATCTGCGTGCGTCCGGCGCCACTGCGGACGGGTTCGGCGGCTGAGGCCTCGGCATCGCACCGGCGCGCGGTACGCGCAGCGGCGATCGCCGCCGGGATACGGATCGGCGTCACCTGGCGAGGCGGCCGTAGGCGGTCTGCGCCAGGACGGCGATCGGGTGGCGGCGACGCGATCTTCGTGCCGTGCGAGGACGCATCGCGCGCCGGCCGCTGCACCGACGCGACGGCGCTCCGGGAGCGCAGGGACGCTCAGATCACGCGCAGCGTGATCGCCTTGAGCACCGCGCGCGTGCGATCGCGCGTGCCGAGCTTGTCGAGGATGTCCGAGACGTAGTTCTTGACCGTGCCCTCGGCCAGGAACAGCGAGCGTGCGATCTCCTTGTTCGAGTAGCCGCCGGCGAGCAGACGCAGGATCGATACCTCGCGCTCGGTGAAATGCGTCTTCGGCGCGGCCTGCTCGCGGTAGGCGTAGCGCGCGCGCACCGGATCGGTCGCGACCGGCTGCAGCAGCGACTCGCCGCGGGCGACCGTGCCGATCGCCTCGATCAGGTCTTCCGGCGCCGCGTCCTTGAGCAGGAAGCCCTGCGCGCCGGCATCGACCGCCTCGAGCAGCAGTTCGCCCTCGTCGAACGTCGTCAGCAGGATCACCGGCGTGCGGTCGCCGCGGGCGCGCAGCGCGCGCACGGCGTCCGGACCGCCGAGCCCCGGCATGCGGATGTCCGACAGCACGACGTCGACCGGCGCCGCGGCCAGCGCATCGAGCAGGGCCGCACCGTCGGCGGCCTCGACGACGACGGTCACGCCGCCGACGCCTTCGAGCAGCGACTTGAGGCCGGCGCGGACCAGGGCCTGGTCGTCGGCGAGGGCGATGCGCAGCGGAGCGGGCGGGTCGGACATGACGGCCTCAGCTCAGCGGCACGCGTGCGCTGATCGTGAAGCCGCGCTCGCTGGCGATGATGAGCGTGCCGCCGATCGCGGCCAGCCGCTCGCGCATGCCGGCCAGGCCGTGGCCGGTCGTCAGCGACCGCGCGCCGCGGCCGTCGTCGCGGACCTCGAGCACCAGCGCGCGGCCCTCCCGGGTCAGGCGCAGCCAGAGATTGGCGGCACCGGAGTGGCGCGCCGCATTGGTCAGCGCCTCCTGCGCGACGCGCAGCAGCGTCTGCGCCTGCGCGATGTCGTCCACGCGCGCGTCCTCGGCCAGATCCAGATGGACGACCGGTCGCGGAATCGGCGCGGCGAGCTGGGTGATCGCCTGGCGCAGGTCCAGTCCGTCGGCCTGGCGCAGCTGGCCGACCACGCCGCGGATGTCGCCGAGCAGGCTGTCGGCCAGGCCCGCCGCCGTCGCGACCGCCGGTGCGGCGCCCGGCTCGCGCGCGAGCAGTGCCAGCTGCAGCTTCAGCGCGGTCAGCGTATGGCCGGCGACGTCGTGCAGCTCGCGCGCCAGACGCAGCCGCTCGCGGTCGCGCGCGCTCTCCTCGAGCAGCGAATGGGTCGCCAGCAGGTGCGCATTGACCTGCGCCAGCTCGGCGCGCGCCGACTCGGCGCGCTCGGCATAGATCGTCATCGCGGCCGCGAACACCTGGAAGCCGGCATGGATCATCGTCAGCAGCACCGGCGTGGAGCTGTGCCAGATCCGGCTGATGATCAGATACAGCGCGAGATTGATCGCGATCATCACCGCGACGAGGCCGCGCCGCGTCAGCAGCGACGGCAACTGGGCGACCGCGATCACCAGCAGCACCGGGGCCAGGCCCTCGCGTGCGATCGTGCATGTCGCCAGGCCCAGCAGCACCTGCGCGACGACCAGCACGCGCCGCCAGCGCAGCGGCGCGCGCTCGTCGTCGATCAGCATGCCGGCGATCAGGCACAGGCCGAAGCCGCCGAGCAGACCGGCGATCAGCGGCATCAGCGCCGGCGGCGCGAGGCGGACGATGCCGAGGAGGATCGCGACCCAGGTCAGCAGGCCGGCCAGCGACAACGGCTCGATCAGGCGACGCAGGACGGGGCGGAAGGCAGCGAGAGACATCGGGTGACCGGCGGCGGGGAGGCGCCAGCATCGCGGCTCGCCGCCGCGCGCTCAAGCGGTCGGCTGCCGAAGGTGACTTCCGGCAGGTCGCCAAGGTGACCCCCGGCATCTGCCGGCACGGCGGCCGCGCGACCAGACTGGCCTCGTCGACACCGACCCCTCACCGCCCGGAGCCACCGCCATGATCACCCGCACCGCATTCGCCGCCCTGATGCTCGCCGCCGCCGCCGCCGCCGCCGGCACCGTCGCCGCTGCCGATCTGACCGTCGAGGTCGCCGACATCCGCGTCCAGGCCGGACAGCTCAAGCTCGCGGTCGTCGACTCGGCCGACGGCTGGGACGGCAAGGCCAAGGCCGTCGCCGGCGAAGCGCTGACGCCGACCGGCGCGACCGCGACGTTCCGCTTCAAGGACCTGCCGCCGGGCACCTATGCGGTCCAGGTCATGCACGACGAGAACGGCAACGGCAAGCTCGACACCAACTTCGTCGGCATGCCGACCGAGGGCTACGGCTTCAGCAACAACCCGCGTGTGATGCGCAAGCCGACCTGGGACGAGGCCAGGTTCGAGCTCGGCCCCGACGGCACGACCGTCGCCGTCCAGCTGCGCTGATCCCTGCCGACCGTATCTGCGAGGCCACGCCATGAACCGCCGCCGTTTCCTCCGCGATCTCCTGTCCGGCGCCGCCGCGCTGGCCTGCACGCCGGCGCTGCTGCGCGCCGCCACCGGCAACGACGTCGCCACCGGCTTCGCCGCGGGCCTGCGCCGCCATCCGTGGATGGCCGGCTGGAAGAACATGGACGCCGAATCGCTCGGGCCGACCGCGGCGACGCTGCGCGGCCGCTGGCCGAAGGGCCTGGCCGGCACGCTGTATCGCAACGGGCCGGCGCGCTTTGAGCGCGACGGCTTCCGCTACGCGCACTGGTTCGACGGCGACGGCATGGTGCACGCCTGGCGCGTCGACGGGGACGGCGTCAGCCACCGCGCGCGCATGGTCGCCACGCCCAAGTACACGCGCGAGCAGGCCGCCGGGCGCTTCCTGTATCCGGCCGCCGGCACGACGATTCCCGACGCGCGCGCGATCCGCAACAACGACGATGCCAACACGGCCAATACCTCGGTCGCGGTGATCGGCGGGCGGCTGTTCGCGCTCTGGGAGGGGCGGCTCGGCGTTCGAGCTCGAACCCGATTCGCTGGTCACGCGCGGGCCCACCACCTGGCGCGAGGACCTGGCGCTGGCGCCGTTCTCGGCGCATCCGCTGCGCGATCGCGACGGCAGCTGGTGGAACTTCGGGTCGATCTCGCTGCTCGGCGGCGCCGGCTTGCTGATCTGGCACCTCGGCGCCGACGGCCGCCTGCTCGGCGCCACGCAACTGGCGACCGAGCAGCACGGCTATCTGCACAGCTTCGCGATGACCGACCGGCACCTGGTCTTCATTCTGATGCCGTTCCGCTTCAGCGAAGCCGGCGCGTTCTTCGAGCGCATGCATTTCGCACCGGACCTGCCGTGCCGCGTCGCCGTGGTGCCGAAGTCCGCACCGGACACCGTGCGCTGGTTCGACGTCGACTTCGCCGCGGTCTATCACTTCGGCGACGCGTTCGAGCGCGGCGGCGAGATTCACGTGCGCGCCGTGCGCCACACCGACCCGGCCGGTGCGAGCTCGCCGATGGGCGCGACGATGCGCGGCGAGCGCGAACCGGCACCGACCTCGGGCCAGCTGCGCACGCTGCGGCTCGACCTGCGCAGCGGCCGCGCGCGCTGGCAGGCGCATGCCGACCACGTCATGGAATTTCCGCTGTTCGACCCGCGCACGCCCGGCGACCGCCCGGCACGCCTCTACGCGCCGACCGCGGTCGCGCCGGACGTGCCGTACTTCAACGCGGTCATGAGCTTCGATCCGGAGCGCGACCGCCGCCAGGTGCACCGCTACGGCGACCGCGTGCTCGCCGAGGAGCACGTCTTCGTGCCGCGGCCGGGCAGCCGCAAGCCCGGCCAGGGCTGGCTGGTCGGCACCCTGCTCGACGCCGACCGCGGTCGCTCGGGCCTGGCCGTGCTCGACGCCGAGCACGTCGACGACGGTCCGCTGGCCGAGGCCTGGCTGCCGTACACGTTCCCGCTCGGGTTCCACGGGACGTTCGCGGGTGCCTAGCGGCGCATGACGCCGGCCGGCCTCGCGGCGCGCCGGTATCGCCGGCGCCGGATGCGTCACGCATGCCGAATCGATGCGATCATCGGGGCTTTGAACTGCAGGGGTTCGCGATGCCCAGTCGGCGATCTGTTCGCTCGCTCTTCGTCATGGTGCTGGTCGCCGCCTTCGTCCCCGCGCCGGCCGTGGCCAACGACACCGACGATGCGTTCCGTGCGATCACCGCGCGCGAATGGACCTGGCGCAATGCCGAGTTCGCGGGCGGCGACGACGAGGACGGCGAGGCTGCACCGTCGCGGCGGCTGCCGTCGGTCGATCCGGCCACGCACCAGGCGCGGCTCGAGGTCTGGGACGGCGTGCTCGCCGAACTCGACGCGCTCGACGTGGACGCGCTGTCGGAGGAGGAGCGCATCAATTACGAGGTCTATCGGCCGCAGGTCGAGAACCTGGCCGCGTCGGCGCGCTTCCGCGACTACGAGATGCCGTTCAACAGCGATTCCTCGTTCTGGTCGGATCTCGGCTTCATGACGCGCCGGCCGATGCGCAATGCAGCCGACTACCGCGCCTATCTGGCCCAGCTCGACGATGTGCCGCGCTACTTCGACGACCAGATCGCCAACATGCGCCGCGGCCTCAAGCGCGGTTTCAGCGTGCCGCGCGCGGTGCTCGACGGCCGCGAGGTGTCGATCGCGGCGGTCGCCGACCTGACCGATCCGGCCGAAGCCTCGTTCTACGCGCCGTTCAAGACGCTGCCGGCGTCGATCGCGGCCGACGAGCAGGCCGCGCTCAGGCGCGAGGCGGCCGAGACGATCGGCAAGCGCGTGATCCCGGCCTTCGCCAAGCTGCTGAAGTTCTTCCGGTCCGAGTACGTACCGAAGGCGCGCAAGACGCTCGCGGCCGAGGCGATGCCGGACGGCAAGGCCTGGTACCGCCAGCAGATCCGCGAGTACACGACGCTCGATCTGGACCCCGAAGCGATCCACGCGATCGGCCTGGCCGAGGTCGCGCAGATCGAGGAGGCGATGCGCGAGACGATGCGCGAGGCGAAGTTCGAGGGCAGCTTCGCCGAGTTCCTCGCGTTCCTGCGCAGCGATCCGCGGTTCTACGCCAAGACGCCGGAGGAGCTGCTGATGCGTGCGGCGTGGATCTCCAAGCGCGTCGACGGCCAGCTCGGGCGCTTCTTCGGCCTGCTGCCGCGCGGGCGCTTCACGATCGTGCCGGTGCCGGCCGACATCGCGCCGTTCTGGACCGCCGGCCGCGGTGGCGCGACGACGTACTGGGTCAACACCTACGACCTGCCGTCGCGGCCGCTGTACAACCTGCCGGCGCTGACGCTGCACGAGTCGGCGCCGGGCCATTCGCTGCAGGGCGCGCTCGCCGGCGAGCAGACCGGCCTGCCGGCGTTCCGGCGCAAGACCTACATCTCGGCCTATGGCGAGGGCTGGGCGCTCTACACCGAGAAGCTCGGCCAGGAGATGGGCATCTACGAGACGCCGTACGAGGAGTTCGGCCGGCTGACCTATGCGATGTGGCGCGCCGCGCGCCTGGTCATCGATACCGGTATCCACCACAAGGGCTGGACGCGCGAGCAGGCGCTGGCCTATCTGCGCGACCGCACCGCGCTCAGCGAGCACGAGGTCACGACCGAGGTGGACCGCTACATCTCCTGGCCGGCGCAGGCGCTCAGCTACAAGCTCGGCGAGCTCAGCATCGTCGGGCTGCGCGCCGAGGCCGAGCGCGAGCTCGGCGAGCATTTCGACATCCGCGCGTTCCACGATGCCGTGCTCGCACTCGGCTCGGTGCCGCTGCCGGTGCTCGAGCGGCAGATTCGCCGGTTCATCGCCGAGGCGCGCGACAAGGCGGCCGAGGCGAGCGGCTGAGGCGAGCGCGCGTATCCGCGGACGACGCTGTCCGCGCAAGCCGGTCGCATGCGGCGCGCAGCGGCCAGCGTGCGTGAGCGTCGGACTGCTCGCATCGGCCGAGATCGTGCACGGGGCGGCCGTCCTGCGCACCGTGAACGCGCAGCGGCCGGTGTTGTCCGGGCGTCGAGCCCGGTTGCGCACGGCCCGGCCGGATGCGGCGCCGCGGACGGCTCCGCGTAGTGCGATCGCTCAGTCGCGCCCGGCCAGCGGACCCATGTAGAGCCGGTAGTAGGCGAGCTCGGCGATCGAGTCGCGGACGTCGCTGAGCGCCGTATGCGCGGCTTCCTTGACGAAGCCGCGTCCGATCTCGGGCGACCAGCGCCGCACCAGTTCCTTGATCGTCGAGACGTCGAGGTTGCGGTAGTGGAAGTAGCGCTCGAGCCGCGGCATCAGCCGGTGCAGGAAGCGGCGGTCCTGGCAGATCGAGTTGCCGCACATCGGCGACTTGCCGGCCGGCACCCATTGCGCGAGGAACGCCACCGTGCGCGCCTCGGCGGTCGCGATGTCGATGTCCGATTCGACCACGCGCTGCCAGAGCCCGGACTTGGCATGCTGGTTGCGGTTCCACTCGTCCATCGCCTCGAGGCGCTCGACCGGGTGGCGCAGCGCGTACGCGGGCCCCTCGGCGAGCACGTTCAGATGCTTGTCGGTGATGATCGTGGCGATCTCGAGGATCGAGTCGCGGTCGGTGTCGAGCCCGGTCATTTCCAGGTCGATCCAGACCAGATTGTCCTCGTGCACCTGCGTCACCGTCATCGCGTCTCGCCCTTCGGAACGGAGCCCTATTCTGCCTGCAGCCGCGGGGGGCGCAAAGAAAATGCGGCCGGTGCCTTCCGTGGCCCCGGCCGCTCGGGGTAACCATGGCGAAAGAGCACCCGCGCCGTCCGTGGCACGGGCACCCGGGAAAGCGGCTCAGCGCGGCTCGAAGTCGCCGAGGAAGATCCGGTCCGCCCCGTACTCGTAGGCGCCGATGTCGGGCCGGGCGGCGGCGGTATTGGCCTGGTTCGGGTCGCTCCAGGCGCGGACGAAGCCGGGGCCGCGCTGGTCGGTGGTCAGGCCGCCCGGGTTGGAGCCGGCGTCGATCGCCGGGCTGGTACGTGCCAGCGCGTGCACCGGGACGAAGCCGAGGCCGCCGCCGTGCATCGCCAGCGGCCGCAGCTCGCGCGTCGGTCGCGAACCGGTTGGCGACCGACTCGCCGTTGATCGCGCCGGCCTCCGGCAGCGTGTGGAACAGCGAGTGGCGCACATGCACCGTGCTCGGGTTCTGCGGCGAGGTCGAGGCATGCGACAGGTCGGTCGCCGGCGTCGCGCTGGTGCCGTTGGTGTTGTGGTTGAACAGCGTGCTCTCGATCGTCACCGTCGTGGCGGTGCCGGACACCCACAAGGCGCCGCCCGCGCCGACCGGATCGGAGTAGGTCGGACCGTTCTTGTTGTAGGCGAACGTGCTGTTGCGGATCACCGTGTTGCCGCCGGTCAGCGACAGGGCGCTGGCGCGTCCGGACTGGTGGCGCGATCGGTTGTCCGAGAACGTCGTGTTCTCGATGACCGCGCCGGGGTCGCCGGGATTGTTCGACACGGTCAGCTCGAGGCCGCCGCCGTGCGGCTGCCCGGTCGAGTTGGCGAAGAACGTGCTGTTGGCGATGCGCAGGCTGGTGACGGTGTTGATCGCCGCGCCGCCGCCGGTATGGTCGGCCCAGTTGTCCTGGACCAGCGTGTCGCTGATCACCACGTTCACGCGCGGCGAGCTCAGGCGCATGCCGCCGCCGAACGCGGCGCGATTGCCGGCGATGAAGCTGCGCGTGATCGTCGCGGTGCCGGCGGTGAAGTAGATGCCGCCGCCGTAGCCGGATACCTCCGAGGCGCGGTTGTCGGCGACGACGACGCCGTCGAGGCCGAGGTCGGCTTCGGTCATCCAGATCGCGCCGCCGTGGTTGGTCGCGACGTTCGCGCTCAGCGTCACCGCGACCAGATTGAGATTGTCGTCGTTGGCCCAGATCGCGCCGCCGTCGTCGGCGCGGCCGCGCCGCAGCGTCAGCCCGCTCAGCGTGACCGTGCGCGGGTTGCCGCTCTGCCGCTGCACGCGGAACAGGCGCGTGGCGCCGTTGCCGTCGATCGCGAGCACGCCGGCACCGGGGCCCCGTACGTGCACGCTGCTGCCGATGCGGATCTCGCTGCCGAGCACGATCGAGCCGGCGAGGCCGGCCTGGAACTGGATCAGATGCGGCTCGCCGGCGCTGGCGTTGGCCTGGGCGATCGCCTCGCGCAGGCTGCCCGGACCGCCGTCGGCCAGGGTGGAGACCGTGAACGTCGCGGCGCTCGCCGCCGGAGCGGCGGCCAGCAGGGCGGTCAACAGGGCGGATCGGGCAGGTATCATGCGGGCACTCCGTTACAAGTAGCGTTGTGGACTTGAAGTCCGGTCCATTCGGGACTGGTCCGGACCAGGGCGGTCCGGTACAAGGACGGAGCGTTTCGGGGCCTCCGGCCGGACTGCGACGATCCGGGACTTCTCGCTGTCCCTAACGTCGCGCTCGACGACCAGGACGCAGTCGTGCGGAATTTCCTATCAGTGTCCGAAGTCCTTCGTACTCATGACCGATCTCGCCGATGAATCACCCGCCACCCGCCGCGACGTCACCGTGCTGCTGCACGCGTGGAGCGACGGCGACGCCGCCGCCGCGGACCGCCTGACCGAGCTGGTCTACGCGCAGGTCCGCGCGATGGCCGGCAAGCACCTGCGCCAGGTCGACGCCGGCGTCACGCTGCAGGCGACCGAGCTGGCCCACGAGATGTTCATGCGCCTGCTCGAGGCCGACGTCAGTTGGCGCGACCGGCGTCATTTCTACGGCGTCGTCAGCGCGGCGCTGCGCAACATCCTGATCGACACCGCGCGTGCGCGCGGCAGCGAGAAGCGCGGCGGCCGGCAGATCCACGTGACGCTGTCGGCCGCCGACGGCGTCGCCGACGAGCGCGGCGACGCGCTGGTGCTCGACGACGCGCTGCAGGCGCTCAAGGCGGTCGACGCGCGCAAGCACGAGATCGTCGAGTTCCACTATCTGCTCGGCCTCAAGCGCGAGGAGATCGCCGAGGTCACCGGCCTGTCGGTACCGACCGTGGACCGCGACCTGCGCTTCGCGCGCGCCTGGCTCAAGGAGCGCATGCAGGCATGAGCGGCGAGGAGCGCTGGCAGCGCCTGCAGGCGCTGTTCGACGCACTGATCGAGATCGATCCGGCCGAACGCGAGGCCTGGCTCGCCGCGAACGAACCCGATCCGGCGTTGCGGCACGAGGCACTGGCGCTGGCCGCAGCCGATGCGGGTGCAGACCAGAGCATCACCGACCGCCTGCGCGAGGCGGCCGGCGAGCTCGGCGAGCAGCCGGCCAGTGGTACGCGGCTGGGCCCGTACCGCCTGCTGCGCGAGATCGGCAGCGGCGGCATGGGCACGGTGTTCCTGGCCGAGCGCGTCGATGCCGAGTTCGATCGGCAGGTCGCGATCAAGCTGATCCGCGGCATCGCCACCACCGACGCGCGGCAGCGCCTGCGCCGCGAGCGGCAGATCTTGGCCGACCTCAATCATCCGAACATCGCCCGCCTGCTCGACGGCGGCACCAGCGAGGCCGGCCAGCCGTATCTGGTGATCGAATACATCGAGGGCGCCAGCATCACGCGCTACTGCCAGAGCGCGAACCTGCCGCGCCGGCAGCGCCTGCGCCTGTTCCAGCAGGTGTGCCGCGCGGTGCATTACGCGCATCAGCGTCTGGTGATACACCGCGACCTCAAGCCGGCCAATGTGCTGGTCCGCGACGACGGCACGCCGGTGCTGCTCGATTTCGGCATCGCCAAGCTGCTCGACGCGCAGCACTCGGGCCAGCAGACGCAGACCGGCCTGCCGTGGTTCACGCCGGCCTATGCGAGCCCCGAGCAGCGTGCCGGTCGCTCGGTCAGCACGGCCACCGACGTCTACGGACTCGGCGCGCTGCTGTACGAGCTGCTGCTCGACCAGGCGCCCTCGCCGCAGGCCGACGGCGGCCTGCCCGCGCCGAGCGCCGGCGTCGAGGCCGGCCAGGCCCGCATCGACCGCGATCTGGACATCGTCGTCGGCAAGGCCACCCATCCGGAACCGGACCGCCGCTACGGCTCGGCCGAGGCGCTGGCCAACGATCTGGAGCGCTATCTGCGCGGACAGCCGATCCAGGCCGCGCCGGACAGCCTGCGCTACCGCCTCGGCAAGTTCGCGCGGCGCCATCGCTGGGGCGTCGGCGCGACCGCGCTCGCGCTGGCGCTGGCCCTGGTGTTCACGTGGCGCCTGGCGGTCGAGCGCGACCGCGCGCTGCGTGCCGAGGCGCAGGCGCGCAGCGAGTCGGCGACCGCCGAGCAGGTCATCGAGTACCTGGTGTCGCTGTTCGAGGAAGCCGCGCCCGAGCACGGCGGCGCCGGCCCGGTCACGCCGCGCGAACTGGTCGACCGCGGCCGCATCGAGCTCGACAGGCGCCTGGCCGACCGTCCGCAACAGCGCATCCGCCTGCTCGGCGCACTCGGCGACATCTACGAGCGCCTCGGCCTGACCGACCAGGCGGTCGGCGTGCTCGAGGCAGCCGTCGCACTGCAGCGCGAGACCGCACCGGAGGACCGCCGCATGGCGCTGCTGCTGCAGGAGCTCGCGCGCAGCTACGGTCTGGCCGAGCGCTTCGATCTGGCCGTCGAACGCATCGAGGAGGCCGGTCGTCTGCTCGAGCGCATCGGCACCGAGCCGGTCCTGCTGGCCGAGCTGCTCGGATCGCGCGCGTTCTTCCTGACCCAGCTCGGCCGCAACGAGGAAGCCGTGGCCGCTGGACGCAGCGCGCTGGCGCTGGCCGAGCTGGCCAGCGGTGTCGACAGCGAAGACGCGGCCGTCGCCGCCGCGATGCTCGCCAATGCCCTGACCGGCGCCGTCCGGCTCGACGAGGCGCGTGCCAACGCCGAGCGTGCGGTCGCGATCCTGCGCCGTCTCAAGAAGCCCGACGACGGCGTCCTGATCAGCGCGATCGGCCATCTCAGCAAGATCGTCTACGACCAAGGCGACATCGCCGCCAACGAAGCGCTGCTGCGCGAGATGCTGGCGGCGCGGATCGACCGCTTTCCGCCCGACAGCGCGTACATCACGACCGTTCGCAACGAACTGGGCCGCGCATTGCTGCGTCAGGGACGGCTGCGTGAGGCCAGCGCGGAGTTCTCGACGATCGTCGCGGCGATGCGCGGCAAGCAGGAAGCGGCCGGCTACCTGATCGCGCTGAACAACCTGGCCAGCCTGCTCGAGACGATGGGCGACTACGCGGCGGCCGAGCCGATGTTCCGCGAGGTGCTCGAGCTGGCGGAGAACGACAGCACGATCGTCGGGCCGCGCCTGCAGGTGTTCCGGCAGAACCTCGGCCGCACCCTGCTGCTGGCCGGCCGTCTCGACGAGGCCTGGCCGTTGCTGGCGCCGGCGATTTCCGGCGACGAACAGGACGCCGTGCTGCGCTCCGAGCGCATGCGTCAGCAGTTCCACCTCGGCGAATGGATGCGCCGGCGCGGCCGCTACGCCGAGGCGCTGGACTACTTCGTGCAGGCCGACAAGGCCGTCGCGCTGCTGCCGCCGGAGCAGCAGTACCGCACGGCCGTCGTGACGCGCTCGCGCGCACTGACGCTGCAGGCGCTCGGCCGCCGCGCCGAGGCCGAGGCCGACCTGCGGCGCGCCGAGTCGATGCTGAGCGCCGAGTTCGGCGACGACAGTCCGCAGGTGATCGAGGTGCGCGTGGATCTGGCCGCCCTGCTGGTCGAGACGGGGCGGCCCGACGAGGCGCGCCCGCTGCTCGATGCGGTCGCGCCGTCGCTCAACGAGCGCTTCGTCGACCGTGCGCCGGCGCGCGTGCGCTACCACGCGCTGCGCCGCGCGCTGCACGGCGACGCATCGGCCGCCTCGGCCACGTCGGGATAGACCGCGTCGGTGCGTGCGGCACGCCGCGCGCGCTTGCGTCACACTGCCGGCCCATGCCGCTCCTGATCGTCCTGCTCGACTTCGCCGGTTCCGTGGCCCTGCTGCTGTGGGGCACGCACATGGTGCAGACCGGCGTGCAGCGCGCGTACGGGCCGCGCCTGCGCGCGCTGCTCGGCGACGCATTGCGGCGGCGCGATCGCGCGTTCCTGGCCGGCGCCTGCGTGACCGCGCTGCTGCAGAGCAGTACCGCGACCGGCCTGATGACCACCGGCCTGGCCAATCGCGGCGTCGTCGCGCTGGTGCCGGCGCTGGCGGTCATGCTCGGCGCGAACGTCGGCAGCACGCTGATCGTGCAGGTGTTCTCGTTCGACGTCGCGGCGCTGGCGCCGGCGTCGATCCTGATCGGCGTGATCGCGTTCCGGCGCGGCGCCGGCTCGCGCACGCACGATCTGGGCCGCGTGTTCGTCGGCCTGGGCCTAATGCTGATGGCCTTGCATCAGCTGCTCGGCCTGATGGTGCGCTACGAGGACGCGCCGGCGCTGCGGGCCGCGCTCGTCACGCTGTCTTCGTGGCCGCTGGTCGACGTCGCGCTGGCCGCGCTGGTGACCTGGGCGGTGCACTCGAGCGTCGCGGTCGTGCTGCTGGTGATGTCGCTGGCCGCGCAGGGCGCGGTCGCGCCGGAGGCGGCGTTCGCGTTCGTGCTCGGTGCCAACATCGGCACCGCGATCAATCCGGTCGTCGAGGGTGCCGCCGGCGCCGATCCTGCCGGCCGGCGCGTGCCGGTCGGCAATCTGCTGCCGCGCATCGCCGGGGCGCTGTTGCTGCTGCCGGCGCTGCCGCTGCTCGCGCACGGCGTGACGTCGTGGCAGGCCGATCCGGCGCGCGCCGTGGCCGACTTCCACACCGCGTTCAATCTGGCGCTGGCCGCTCTGCTGCTGCCGCTGCTGGTGCCGTACGCCGGCCTGCTGCGGCGCCTGCTGCCGGACCGCCCGGCCGCCGACGATCCGGGACGGCCGCTGTATCTCGACCCGGCCGCGCGCCAGGTGCCGGTGGTCGCGCTCGGCAATGCCGCGCGCGAGGCCCTGCGCATGGCCGACGTGCTCGAGCGCATGCTGATCGCGGTCCGTCCGGTGCTGACGCGCGAGGGTCGCCACGACGCGGGTGCGATCGAGCGCCAGGACGACGTCCTGGATCGTCTCAATGCCGCGATCAAGACCTATCTGATCGGCCTGGACGCCGACGAACTCGGTGCCGCCGATCACCGCCGGCTCAACGAGATCCTGCGTTTCGCCACGCATCTGGAGCAGGCCGGCGACGTCGTCGACCGCAGCCTGCGCGGGCATGCCGCCAGGCGGCTGCGCGACGGCACCGCATTCTCGAGCGAGGGCCGCGAGGAGCTGCTGACGCTGTTCGACCGGCTGATTCCGTCCCTGCGCATGGCCGCCGCGCTGTTCACGACCGAGGACACACGCGGCGCCGATGCGCTGGCTGCCGAGCGTGCCGCGTTCGAGCGCGCCGAGCGCGAGGCCGCCGACAGCCATTTCGAACGGCTGCGCAGCGGCCGTGCCGACACACTGCAGAGCAGCGCGCTGCATCTGGACGTGCTGCGCGATCTGGCGCAGATCAGTACGCTGATCGCCGAAGCACCGGCGCCGCCGGACCCCGGACCCGCGCCACCCGCGCCCGCATCGACCGACGGACCGCCGCCCCGATGAGCCCGACCTTCCTCTGGCACGACTACGAAACGACCGGTGCCGATCCGCGCCGCGACCGGCCGGCTCAGTTCGCGGCGATCCGCACGACCGCGGACCTCGAGCCGGTCGGCGAGCCGATCGACCTGCTGTGCCGGCCCGCGCCCGACGTGCTGCCGCATCCGCAGGCCGTGATGATCACCGCGCTGACGCCGCAGCGGCTCGCGCGCGAGGGCCTGGCCGAGGTCGACTTCGCCGCGCAGGTGCACGAGGCGATGAGCGTGCCGGGCACCTGCGCGGTCGGCTACAACTCGATCCGCTTCGACGACGAGTTCACGCGCCAGCTGCTGTACCGCAACTTCTACGATCCGTACGAGCGCGAGTGGCGCGACGGCAATTCTCGCTGGGACCTGATCGACCTGATGCGCATCTGCTATGCGCTGCGGCCCGACGGCCTGGTCTGGCCGACGCGTGAGGACGGCAGCGCGAGCTTCCGCCTGGAGGATCTGGCGGCCGCCAACCGCATCGCGCAGTCCCGCGCGCACGAGGCGTTGTCGGACGTGCAGGCGCTGATCGGACTGGCGCGGCTGGTCCGCGAGCGGCAGCCGCGCCTGTTCGAGTACCAGTTCGCGCTGCGCCGCAAGCAGCGCGTGTTCGAGCTGTTCGACGTCGCGCGCATGGAGCCGCTGCTGCACGTGTCCTCGCGCTATCCGGCCAGCGCCGCGGCTGCCTCGCGCCGATCGCGCCGGTCGCGATGCATCCGCAGCTGCCCAATGCGGTGCTGGTGGTCGATCTGGACGCGGACCCGGCCGACCTGATCGCGCTCGATGCCGAGGCGATCGCCGATCGCGTATTCACGCCGCGCGCCGATCTGCCCGAGGGCGTGGAGCGCATCGGCCTCAAGGCGATCCATGCCAACCGCTCGCCGGCGCTGGCGCCGCTGTCGGCCGCGCGCGGCGTCGATCCGGCGCGCATCGGCCTCGATCTGGATCGCGCGCAG
Organism: Dokdonella sp.; assembly: GCA_024707225.1. Taxonomy (GTDB): domain Bacteria; phylum Pseudomonadota; class Gammaproteobacteria; order Xanthomonadales; family Rhodanobacteraceae; genus Dokdonella. The sequence goes on from JANQAE010000002.1 coordinate 441,531, forward strand.
CGCCACCTCGATCAGTTGCGCGCCGCCGACGGCCTGGCCGCCAAGGTGCGTCAGGTGTTCACGCTGGCACGCGACGCGCAGGCCGCGCAGGACCCCGAGCTGGCGCTCTACGGCGGCTTCCTGCCCGATGCGGACCGCGCGCTGCTACGCGAGGTGCGGCGCACGCCGGCGGCCGACCTGGCGCGCCACGCCGCGGCGTTCCGCGATCCGCGCTATCCCGAGCTGCTGTTCCGCTACCGCGCGCGCAACTGGCCCGAGACGCTCGATGCCGACGAGGCCGCGCGCTGGCAGGCGTTCCGCCGCGAGCGGCTGCTGCGGCCGACGCCGCTGACCGGCCTGACGCTGGAGGACTACCGCGCCACGATCGCGACGCTGCGCGCCGATCCGAACTACGCCGATCGCCAGGCGCTGCTCGACGCGCTGGAGGCCTGGGGGCTGACGGTCGAGGCCGGGCTGGCCGGATGAACGCGGCGCGTCATGGGTCGGTTTCGCTGGAATCGGCGTTCGTTGCGGCGGCCGCGAGTCGGGTGGCGGAGCCTGACCGCGCCGGAGCGAGGGAGCGTACCGGTCAGGAGCGATCGATGCGTTCGAGGCGCTGCGCGGCGGCGATCGCGATGGTCCTGTTCGCGGCCGTCGGCGCGGCGCCGGCCGTGGCGCAAGCGCAGCCGAGCGCCGCTGGCGGGGTGGAGGCCCGCAGCATCGAGCTGATCTGCGGCGGTGGCTTCACCGGCGCGTCCGGCGGCCGCCGCATCGACGCCGATGGGCGGCTCCGTCAGCTGCGACAGCCGCTCGGCGCGCCGCGCAGCGAGCAGCCGCTCGGCGAGGATGCCGAGGCCTTGCAGCGCTGGCATGCGCTGCTCGACGCCGCGCATTTCGAGCGGCTGAGCTATCGCAAGACCGGCAATCTCAGCTGCACGCTGTCGCGCGGCGGCAACGGCGCCACGCATCGGATCACCTGGAGCGGCAGCGCCGTGCCGGCCACGCTGCCGGCGCAGGTCATCCGCGTCGTCGGCGAGCTGCGTGCCTGGACGCCGCCGGAGCACGACACGGCAGTCGACGCTGCGCAGCGCCCGAGCGAGGCGGCGGTACCGTCGAACCGGTCCGAACGCTGACGCTGTCCGGCCCGGCGCCGCTGGTGAGCGATCGCGGCTCAGCGTGGGCCGAACAGCGATTTCAGCAATGCGCTGCCGGTCGCGACCGGGTTCTCTCGGATCTGTGCTTCCTGCTCGGCGATCGTGTGGAACAGGCCGTCGAGCGCCTTGTCGGTCACGTAGCGGTCGATGTCGAGCGACTCCTTGCTCGCGCCGAGCGCGGCGAGCTTGCCGCCGCCCTTGTCGGTCAGCTGCTTGTAGGCCTTGGTGACGCCGGTCGAATCGGTCGCCTGCTCGACCAGCGGCAGCATCTTCGCGCGCAGGGCCTCGCCGCTGCTGCGGCGGAAGTACGCGGTCGCCGCATCCTTGGAACCACCGACGATGCCGAGCGCGTCCTGTACCGACATCGTGCGGATCGCCTCGCCGAAGATCTCGGCCGCGGCCGGTACGGCCTGTTCGGCGGCGCGGTTCATCGCGGTTTCGAGCTGGTCGACGTACTTGCCCTGGCCGAGCTTGCGAGCGGTCTTGGCGACCGGTTCGAGCGACTTGGGCACGGCGATGCGCACGGCCTGGTCGGCGAGAAATCCGTCGGGCCTGCCGAGCTGGGCGATCGCGGCCTCGACGCTGCGCGACAGCGTCTCCTTGATGCCGGCGGCGGCCTCGGGCGTGTCGGTGGCGATGGCGGGAGCGCCGATCGCAAGCAGCGCGATCAGCGCGAGGACCCGCATCGGGCGTAGGGACAGGTGTTTCATCGGCGGCTCCGGGTTGGCGGGAGGTGAAGCCGATTCTACGTGCGGCGTGGACCGCCATTCGCAAACAAAAGCGACGAGCCGGCGTTGATGCGCCGGCCCGCAGCTTCCCCCTGAACAGCGTGACGGCATGCATCCTGCAGCCGCCGCGCCCGGCCGGTGCGCGGTGCGCGGCCGTCGAGCCCGTGGGGGCTCGTGCGGCGGCCCGATACGGGCGGACCGCCGCTCGTGCCGGCGGCGTCCTGCCGCCGCGCGACGCGGATCAGAACCGATAGCCGAACGCGACGCCGTAGACGATCGGATCGATGTTGACGGTGCCGACCTTGCTGCCGTCGACCTTGACGTCGGTGTCGATGTCCATCCAGCGCGCGTCGAGCGTGACCGACCAGCGGTCCTTCAGCGCGAAGTCGACACCGACGTGGGCGGCCAGGCCCCAGGAGTCGTCGAGGTCGAGGTTGGTGCCGGCCAGCGGACCGGTTTCCTTGGTCGAGAAGAAGCGCGTGTAGTTCAGGCCCAGGCCGACGAACGGACTGACCTTGGCGTCGGGCAGGAAATGCCACTGCAGCGACACGGTCGGCGGCAGATGCTTGGTCGAGCCGGCCTTGGTGCCGTTGAGGCTGATGTCGTGCTTGAACGGCAGCGCCGCCAGCACTTCCAGGCCCAGGTTCTGCGAGAAGTAGTACTCCAGCGAGAACGTCGGCTTCCAGTCGCTGTCGACGTCGGCCTTCAGCGTGCCGCCGGCCAGCGTACCATTGTTGGACTTGGGATCGACGACGTGCGCGCCGAACTTGAACTGCCAGTCGCCGGCATTGGCGGCCTTGAGGGCGGGCGCGCCGAGCGCGAGGGCCGCGAAGACGGCGAGAGACAAGGGGTGCTTCATGACGGGGCTCCGGGTTTTATTGATGTGCCGCCATCATCCGTTCCGGCCCGGCCCTCGACTTGATCGAGGTCAACTAGCGGAGCGGGTGCGGCACCGTGTCACGCGGCGAGCGCCGGCCCCTGCCACATCGCTTTCGTGCGGTGCCTGGCGTGTCCATCGGCAGCGTGGGACCGATGCGTCGGTGCGGATCGTGCGTACGGGGCGGCCCGAGCACGCCGCGCGATCAGGCACGAGCGGGGCTCCGATCGCACCGGCGCGATCTCGGACCGTCCTGCTCGATGAGCGCGCAAGGCGCGGACTCGATCCGCGCGGACTCGTGCGGTGCACGTCCTGTGGCGTGCCCGGTCGGTCGTATTCGAGCAGGCGTGCCCGATCGGGCACGCCGATCAGAACAGGCTGCCCTGCGGCGAGTCCGGGCGCGGCGGCCGGAACAGGTCGGTCGCCAGCGGCGCCTCGCGGCCGCGGTCGAGACCGGCCTTGCGGCACGCGACCGCGAAACGCTGGCGCAGCAGATCGGCGAACACGCCCTCGCCGCGCATGCGGTGCGAGTAGCGCGGATCGTTGTCGCGGCCGCCGCGCATCTGCCGCAGCAGGCTCATGACGTGCTCGGCGCGCTCGGGCACGTGCAGGTCCAGCCAGTCGCGGAACAGGTCCTTGAGTTCCCACGGCAGGCGCAGCACGGTATAGCCGGCGCTGCGCGCGCCGGCGGCGACGGCCTGTTCGAGGATCCGCTCGATCCAGATGTCGGTCACGGCCGGAATGATTGGCGCGACCATGACGCCGCACGGCACGCCGGCCGCGGTCAGGTTGGCGATCGCCTCGATGCGCCGGTGCGGGGCGCTCGCGCGCGGCTCGAGCGCGCTGGACAGGCGGTTGTCGAGCGAGGTCACCGACACGAACACCTGCACCAGCCGGTCGCGCGCCATCGGCGCGAGCAGGTCGAGGTCGCGTTCGACCAGCGCGTTCTTGGTGATGATCGTCAGCGGATGGCGGCACTCGGCCAGCACCTCGATCACCTGGCGTGCGATGCGATAGCGCCGCTCGGCCGGCTGGTAGGGATCGGTATTGGAGCCCAGATTGATCGGCGAGCAGACGTAGCCGGGCCGGGCCAGTTCCGCGCGCAGCCGCTCGCCGGCGTTGACCTTGGCGAACAGCCGCGTCTCGAAGTCCAGGCCCGGCGAGAGATTGAGATACGCGTGCGACGGCCGCGCATAGCAGTAGACGCAACCGTGCTCGCAGCCGAGGATCGGATTGATCGACTGCGTGAACGGCACGTCCGGCGATTCGTTGTGCGTGATGATGCTGCGCGCGCGGATCTCGCGGACCTCGGTGGCCGGCCGCGGACGGCCCTGTTCCTCGCGGTACCAGCCGTCGTCCTCGACGGTGCGCGTGACGGTCTCGAAGCGGCCGGCCGGATTGGACGCGGCGCCGCGGCCCTTGATGCGTTCAGGTCGGCTCAGGTCGGCGGGATCGTCGGGGCGTGGACGCGGCATGGAGGTGAGTATGCGCGCGGCCGTCTCAACGTCTGCGAACCGTTGCAAGCCTGCGCCGTGCCCCCATTTCCCCGACTCCGCGCGAGCGCGGATGCGCCCGGCCCCGCCGGCGCGATCCGTCTACACTGCGCGCTTTCCTAGGAGCGTGTCATGGCTTTGGTCTGCGACATTCCCGGACGCAATCTCACCGTCGCGCGTGGCGACTTCCCCGATGCCGCTCGCGACATCGATCCGGCCAGCGTCACCGGTCCGCAGAACGCGGTGCTGGCGGCCGGCTGCTTCTGGTGCGTCGAGGCGGTGTTTCGCGAGCTCGACGGCGTGATCGACGTCGTCAACGGCTACAGCGGCGACAGCGCCGCGACGGCCGACTACAAGACCGTCTGCGCCGGCGATACCAACCACGCCGAGGTCGTCTCGATCGACTACGATCCCAGGAAGATCAGCTACGGCGAGCTGCTCAAGGTGTTCTTCTCGGTCGCGCACGATCCGACCCAGAAGGACCGCCAGGGCAATGACGTCGGCCGCCAGTACCGCTCGGCCGTGTTCTATGCCGACGCGGCGCAGAAGGAGGTCGCCGAGGCCTACATCGCGCAGTTGCAGACCGCCGGCGTCTTCTCGGCGCCGATCGTGACCGAGGTGGTGCCGCTGGAGGCGTTCCACCGCGCCGAGCAGTACCACCAGAACTACGCGGCCCAGCATCCGGAGCAGCCGTACATCGCGGCCGTGGCGATCCCGAAGGTGGTCAAGGTCCGCAAGCAGTTCGCCGACCGCCTCAAGAAGGAGACCTCGCGATGAGCAAGTCCGCTTCCGGCTACGAGCTCAGTCTCGATCCGGCCGAGCGCGACCGTCTGGCGGCGCGCCTGGATCCGGAGGAGCGGCGCATCCTGCTCGACCACGGTACCGAGCGGCCGTTCTGCGGCGCGCTGCTCGACAACCACGAGGACGGCATCTACGTGTGCAGGCTGTGCGCGCTGCCGCTGTTCCGCTCGGATGCCAAGTTCGAATCGGGCAGCGGCTGGCCGAGCTTCTTCACGCCGTACGATCCGGCGCACATCCGCGAGCTGCGCGACACCAGCCACGGCATGATCCGCATCGAGACGCGCTGCGCGCGCTGCGACGGCCATCTGGGCCATGTGTTTCCGGATGGACCGGCGCCGACCGGCAACCGCTACTGCATGAACTCGGTCGCGCTGGACTTCCTGCCGACCGATCCTTGAGATCGCGGACCGGCGCGGCCTGGCCGTGCCCAGCCGTGCCGCCGGTATCGGCCGGCATCCACCGGTGTCGGCCGCGCGGCGCGTGATCGGTGCTGCGCGTGCAGCATAAACCTCATGATTTTCATGAAATGACGGCGATCGGCGCGCTCAGGCGCCGATCGGCCTTGCGGCGCCGTGCGTGATTGGGCACAACACCGGTCCTTTCATGATGTGCAGGGGCGTTTCGTGATGCGTACAGGCCTGACCGGCTTCCTGGGTTCCGCACTGGTGCTGGCCGCGCCCGTTCTCGCCGAGACCGCCGCCGCGCCGGCCGAGGACACCGACAAGCTGCCGACCGTCGTCGTGACCGCCACGCGTACCGCGCGCCAGGCCGAGGACGTGCCGGCCGCGATCGACGCGGTGCCGGTCGACACCGCCGACCGCGCCAGCCTCGGCGTCAACGTCTCCGAGGTGCTCGAGGCGGTGCCCGGCGTACTCGCGCGCAATCGCCAGAACTACGCGCAGGACGAGCAGATCTCGATCCGCGGCTTCGGCGCGCGCTCCACGTTCGGCGTGCGCGGCGTGCGCCTGTTCGCCGACGGCATCCCGGCCTCGATGCCGGACGGCCAGGGCCAGGTCTCGCATTTCAATCTCGACTCGGCCGACCGCGTCGAGGTGCTGCGCGGGCCGTTCTCGGCGCTGTACGGCAACTCCGCCGGCGGCGTGATCCAGATCTTCACGGCCGACGGCCGCGAGGCCGACGAGCTGCGGCTCGGCCTGGTCGGTGCCAGCTACGGCATGGGCCGCGCCAGCGTCAACGCGCGCGGCAGCGAGGGCCTGTTCGGATACAACCTCGACTTCAGCCATTTCCAGACCGACGGCTACCGCGACCACAGCGCCGCGCGCCGCGAATCGGGCAACGCCAAGCTGAGCTGGGACTTCGGCACGCGCTCGCTGACGGTGATCGCCAACAGCGTCTACATCCCCGATGCCGACGATCCGCTCGGCGTCACGCGCGCGCAGTACGAGGCCGATCCGCGTCGCGTGGCCGCCGTCGCCGAGCAGTTCGACACGCGCAAGAGCGTCGATCAGAAGCAGGTCGGCGCGATCTTCGAGCAGGCGATCGGCGGGGCGCACACGCTGCGCCTGATGGCCTATGGCGGCCGCCGCGAGGTCGAGCAGTATCTGGCGATCCCGGTCGCGACCCAGTCCAATCCGCTGCACGCCGGCGGCGTGATCGACCTCGACGGCGACTACGCCGGCGCCGACGCGCGCTGGACCTATGCGCTCGACCCGATCGAGCTGACGGTCGGCCTGAACTACGACGAGCAGGACCAGGCGCGGCGCGGCTACGAGAACTTCGTCGGTCAGGCGCTCGGCGTGCGCGGCCGGCTGCGCCGCAACGAGAACAACGTCGTCGACAACTTCGACCAGTACGCCCAGGCGACCTGGCGCTTCGCCGAGCGCTGGTCGCTGATGGCCGGCGTGCGCCACAGCAAGGTGTCGTTCGACATGACCGACCGCTACGTCGTCGGCACCAATCCCGACGACAGCGGCAGCCGCGAGTACTCGGCCACTTCGCCGGTCGCCGGCCTGCTGTTCGAGGCTTCGCCGGACGCGAGCTTCTACGCGAGCTGGGGCAAGGGCTTCGAGACGCCGACGTTCAACGAGCTGGGCTATCGCAACGACGGCGGCTCGGGCCTCAACTTCGGCCTGTTGCCGGCGCGTACGCGCAGCGGCGAGCTCGGCGCCAAGTGGCGCCTCGGCCGCAGCGCCGCGCTCGACGTCGCGCTGTTCCGCGCCGACACCGACGACGAGATCGCCGTGGCGACCAACGCCGGCGGCCGTACCAGCTACCGCAACGTCGGCGCGGCGCGCCGCCAGGGCGCCGAGGCCGGCCTGCGCCTGGCGCTGTCCGACGACCTCAGCCTGCGCCTGGCCGCGACCTGGCTGGAAGCCACCTTCCGCAGCGGCTTCCTGACCTGCACCGGCACGCCGTGCACGAACCCGACCACGCCGGTCGCCGCCGGCACGCGGATTCCCGGCGTGCCGCGCACCGATCTGCACGTCGGCCTGACCTGGGGCGGCGAGCACGGCTGGCGCGTCGGCGCGCAGGCCGACTACGTCAGCTCGATCCCGGTCAACGACGTCGGCAGCGAGTCGGCGCCGATGTCGGTGGTCTACGCGGCCGATGTCGGCTACGGCTTCGAGCTGCCGAACGGACGCCTGCGCAGCTTCGTGCGCGTCGACAACCTGTTCGACCGCGACTATGTCGGGTCGGTCATCGTCAACGACGGCAACGGCCGCTACTACGAGCCCGGTTCCGGCCGCAGCATCATGCTCGGCCTGCAATGGGTCTGGGCGCGCTGACGGGCCAGCCGGAGCCCGATCCCGATCCCGCAGGCAGGCAGTGGCGCGATTCCCCGCGATCCTTCCCGATGCGCCGATCGGCCGGCTCAGCGATGCGCTGCAGATGCGTCGCCTGCGCGAGCAGGCGGCGCTCGATCATCTGACCCGTGCGGGCGTCCAGGCCGTCCATCGGCCGCGGGCCGATGTCCGGACGGGGAAGGCAAAAAAATCCCGCAGATCCGGCGTCTCACGACGAGCGGCTGCGGGAGAGTGGTGTCGTCGCCCGGCCAGGGGATGACCTCGGGCGACGGCGGCTATCCTCACGCGGCGCGGTCTCACCGGTTGAGACGATGCGGCACGCCCGGCCCGGACCGGCGCCATCACGGCCAGAGCCGTCGCACGCCGTTCGTTTCGGAGCCGTCGGTCCGCAGGCAGGTGCGGTCGCCGGGTCGGCCGTGCGGCAGGCATTGCAACGGGCGCCGCGAGCGCCGACGGACGGGGCGAGCTGTCCGGCCTGCCGGGGTCCGGGGGGCAGTGCAGAGGGCGCCTGATGCGCGCCGGCGGCGCAGGCATGCGTGATGGCTCTGCCTCGACGGGCGGCTCGGTGCGCGTCGACCTCGTTGCGACGCGGTCCGCAGATGCCGATGCTCGAGCGAGGTCGGCGGCGCGGGTCGTTCGAGCGAGCGCGCGTCGAACCGGCAAGGAGCGGGCACGAGGCCCGCTCCTTCTTCGCTGTCCGGTCAGCGCTCGAACCGCTGTCCGTTCCGGTACAGGCCTGCGACCGCAAGGATCGCCAGCGCCAGCAGCAAAAGGCCGAGGCGCGAGTTGACCGGCACCGGCACCACGTCAGGCGGCGCGCCGCCGGCGATCGCCGTGGACACCGAGCACGCATTGCCGGCTTCCGCGCAACCGGTATCGCCCTGATTGACCGTGTTGACGATCGAGGTCACGCCGGCCGGAATCGGATCGGACACCACGAAGGTCACCAGGACCGTCGTCGATCCGCCGGCCGGAACGCTCGCCACCGTCACCGGACAGGAACCCGCGCCCGTCACCGGCAGGCCACAGCCCGCCGTCACGCCGGCGCCGCTGACGGCCGTCAGTGTCGCGCCGAGGGGGACGTTCTCGACGAACGCGTAGTTCGGGAATCCGCCGCCGCCGAGGTCGGTCAGCGTGATCGTATAGGTCAGCGTCTCGCCCGGCTCGGCGAGGCCCGGACGGTCACCGTTCTCGCCGCTCAGCACCTTGACCAGCCGCACGTTCGAGGGCGTCGGCACGATCGCGCAGCCGGCCGGCGTCGGCGTGGCCGAGCAGGTGGGCGGCGCGGTCCCGGTGGGCATCGCCTGATTGACGATCCGGGTCACTCCGCTGGGAATCGGCGTGTTGACCGTGACCGCCACCGTCAGCACCAGCGTGCCCGGCGTCGCACCGACCTGCGCCGGAACCGTCAGGCCTGTCCAGGTGATGATGCCGGCTGCATGCGCGCCGCCGTTCGTCGCACTGACGAAACTCGTGTTCGGATCGAGCTGGTCGGTCACGTCATAGCCGGTCGCCGCACTGCTGCCGGTGTTGGTCAGCGTGATCTGATAGGTCAGCGTCTCGCCGGGCTCGGCGATGCCGTTGCCGCTGGCGTCGGTGACCGTCTTGGTCAGCGCCACGACGCTGCCGCCGGCCACCGGCGTCGTGACCGAGCAGACGTTGCCGGCCGCGCCGCAGTCGGTATGGCCGCCGCTCACGGAGTTGACGATGTTCGCCACGCCGGCCGGGATCGGATCGGCGATCGCGAAGGTGACCGACACGGCCGTCGAGCCGCCGGCCGGCACGCTGGCGACGGTGACCGGGCAGCTCGCATTGCCGGTCAGCGGCAGCGTGCAGCCCAGGCTCACGCCGGCGCCGCCGATGCCGGTCAGGGTCGCGCCGAGCGGGACGTTCTCGTCGAACGTGTAATCGGTGAACGCGCCGACGCCGCTGTTGGACAGCGTGATCGTATAGACCAGGGTCTCGCCGGGCTCGGCCGTACCGGTGACGCCGCCGCTCTCGGAGGTCAGTGCCTTGACCAGCGTGACGCAGTCGCGGCGCAGGCCGACGTCGTCGACGGCCAGATCGTTGCCGCTGCCGGCATTGGCCTGGAAGTTGACCAGCTCGATGCGGACCGAAGTCGTGGTCGCATCGAACGAGAGCTCCGGATTGGACCAGGACAGCGGGCCGGTCAACGAGGCCGCCTGCGGCAGCGGGCCGGTCGAGTTCTGGCCGATCACGCTGCCGGTCACCGCATCGACCACGCGCATCTGCACGTTCGGCAGGATCAGATTGCCGGCGCCGACGATGTTCGCGATGGCGGCCGACATCGTGTAGCGCGCACCGATCTGCAAGCCGACGAAGGTCTTGGAATAGAACACGCCGGGTGCATCGCTGCTGTCGATGATCAGCATGTAGCCGTAGGCGCCGGCAGGATCGGTGGTGTGGTCACCCGCGTCGACCCAGGCGGACGGATTGCCGCCACTGGCCGGACTGACCACGCGGGCGTACTCGCCTTCCACGATCTGCCACGAGCCGCGGTAGGTGTATTCGGTCGTGCCTTCGGTGCCCGACAGCGGCGGACCCCAGGGGCCGCCCGGACTGCCGATCGTCGGCGCCGTGGTCGTCGAGCCGAAGGTCTCGATCGTGCTCATGCCGCAGGCCGGCGCCGGCGTCGGGTCGGGCGGTTCGGGCGTCGCGACCGGCGTCGTCACCGAGCAGGTATTGCCGGCCGCGCCGCAGTCGGTATGGCCGCCGCTCACGGAGTTGACGATGTTCGCCACGCCGCTCGGGATCGGATCGGCGATCGCGAAGGTGACCGACACGGCCGTCGAGCCGCCGGCCGGCACGCTGGCGACGGTGACCGGGCAGCTCGCATTGCCGGTCAGCGGCAGCGTGCAGCCCAGGCTCACGCCGGCGCCGCCGATGGCGGTCAGGGTCGCGCCGAGTGGGACGTTCTCGTCGAACGTGTAATCGGTGAACGCGCCGACGCCGCTGTTGGACAGCGTGATCGTATAGACCAGGGTCTCGCCGGGCTCGGCCGTACCGGTGACGCCGCCGCTCTCGGAGGTCAGTGCCTTGACCAGCGTGACGCAGTCGCGGCGCAGGCCGACGTCGTCGACGGCCAGATCGTTGCCGCTGCCGGCATTGGCCTGGAAGTTGACCAGCTCGATGCGGACCGAAGTCGTGGTCGCATCGAACGAGAGCTCCGGATTGGACCAGGACAGCGGGCCGGTCAACGAGGCCGCCTGCGGCAGCGGGCCGGTCGAGTTCTGGCCGATCACGCTGCCGGTCACCGCATCGACCACGCGCATCTGCACGTTCGGCAGGATCAGATTGCCGGCGCCGACGATGTTCGCGATGGCGGCCGACATCGTGTAGCGCGCACCGATCTGCAAGCCGACGAAGGTCTTGGAATAGAACACGCCGGGTGCATCGCTGCTGTCGATGATCAGCATGTAGCCGTAGGCGCCGGCAGGATCGGTGGTGTGGTCACCCGCGTCGACCCAGGCGGACGGATTGCCGCCACTGGCCGGGCTGACCACGCGGGCGTACTCGCCTTCCACGATCTGCCACGAGCCGCGGTAGGTGTATTCGGTCGTGCCTTCGGTGCCCGACAGCGGCGGACCCCAGGGGCCGCCCGGACTGCCGATCGTCGGCGCCGTGGTCGTCGAACCGAAGGTCTCGATCGTGCTCATGCCGCAGGCCGGCGTCGGCGTCGGACCCGTTCCTTCGGGCTCATGCGTGACGCTGTCCGAATCGTTGGAACTGTCCGGATCGAACGTGCCGATGCCGGGCAGCACCGAGGCGGTGTTGACCAGCGGGCCGGTGAAGCCCGGCGGCACCTGCAGCGTCAGTGCATAGGTGACGCTGCCGCCGGCCGGAAGGATGACGTCGGCATCGCTGATCGCGCCGGTGCCGGAGGCTGCACCGCAGACGCCGCCGCCGGAGCCGCTGCAGGTCCACGAAGCGGCGCTGATGCCGGCCGGCAGCGGATCGTCTACCGTGACGTCCTCGGCCGCGAACGGTCCTTCGTTGCGTACGAGGATCGTGTAGCTGACGCTGGCGCCGGGCGCGTAGGTCGTCGTCGGGCTGGTCTTGGTGACCGACAGGTCGGCAGCGAGCTGGACCGGGGCGTTCGGGCAGTTCGCGCCGTCGTTGCTGCCCGATGCCGGCGAGCCGGAGATCAGGCTGCGCGCACCGGTCGTCAGATCGATCCGGAACAGGCCGCCGTCATTGGACGAGCCGAACAGGCCGTTGACGGCACCGAACTGCGCGCCGAGCACGCCGCCGCCGGTCGCCGGGCCGATCGCGGTCACCGTACCGGATGCGCTGATCGAATAGAGCTGGCCGCTATCGGATACCGAATACAGCGACCCGCCGGCGCCGCCGACCCAGCCCATGTCCGAGGCGGTGAACGAGGTGCTGAGGCTGATCGCGGTCGCGGTCCGGGCGACGAGGTCGATCGCGTAGACGACGTTGGTATTGCCGAACGGCTTGACGTAGTAGACGCCGTCGCTGCCGACCGTGCCGCTGTTGTAGGCCACGGCCGGCAGGCCGGAGACGAGGCCCAGTTCGGTCGTCGCTCCGTTCGAGGCAACCTGCAGCAGCATGTTCAGCGCGGCGCTGCCGCCGGTGTTCATCGCATACAGCTGATTGTCGACCGGATTGAAGCCGATCGCATTGTAGAGATGGCTGCCGCTGCCGAGCGGGTCGAACACCAGCGGGCTGACGCGGGTATTGACCTCGAACAGCGTCGTGTTCGGATTGCCCTGCAGCTGCGACAGATACAGCGTCGAGGTGCACGCCGTGCCGGCGACATCGGCGTCGCCGCGCTGCTGCAGGCCATCGGGCTGAGCGGCCGACCATCCGGGCAGACCGATGACGAGTGCAAGTCCCGTCGTCAGCGACACCTTTGCGGCAAGCCTGCGGCGACTTCCATCCCGCCCGGAGGGTCCGCGCTCGAATACTCGAGTCGCGGACCCGGGATACACGCGTGAAGCAAGCCAAGCACAGGCGCCGCGGAGTGCAGCCAACATGATGTGATCTCCTGATAAGTAACCCAGTACCGCCCCAGCGTGATCGGTCATTGCATCGCTCATGGCCGTCGACGCTCCCCTCTCGAAGCAGCCCGCATCAGCAGCGGGCGCCGATGCAACGACGATCCGTTGCCCGCGCAGCAAAGCCGGAAAAATCAATCGCGGTATCGATGCCGTGCCCGCGGTCCATGCCGATCGCCCCCGGCGGTCCAGACGGTGCAGCCAGGCGGCGAGTCCGGATGGCCGAATCGTCTGTGGGGCAGCCGTACAAGAGCCCTCGTCGACCCGATCCATCCTCCAAGCCTCCGCTTCCGGCGATGTGCGACCGCGTGGTTCTCTCATCTCCTCTTGACCGTTGCGCGTATCTCGCAAAAAGGCATCGAATCCGGACACGGCAGAGCCAATGTGGAACTCGTGAAAAATGTCGGCTGTTTCACATTTTGGTTCGGTGGAAAGGTGACTCCCGGCCTCGTTCATCGCGGTGCCCGTCGCAAGCCGGTTCGATCGAGGGATGGGTCCGCATCCAGCCGGATCGTGGCGGGATTCAGCCGATCGGGGTGGCCGACGCGAATACGGCGGATCGGTTCTGCGCCTCGCCGGAGCGCGCCGGGCGGACCGATGCCGCGTGCGTGCTCCCCCGAGAGCACTGCCGGCCGCAGCCCGACCGGGCCGGCCGTCGCGCGGTCGCGCCGGTCAGGATCGACGTCGTAGAGTCGTCCGCTCGATCGAACAACCCAGCCTCGATCCTTCCTTCGGAAGAGGCGGTCGGGCACGCTCTCGCTTCATGACCCCGGTCCTCTCCGTGCTGCCGATCTCTTGAAACGCGAACGCCTCCTGCCGCTGATCGTCGCCACGGCGTTGTTCATCGAGAACATGGACTCGACCGCGATCGCGACCTCGCTGCCGGCGATGGCGGCCGATCTGGGTGTCGAACCGGTCGCGCTGAAGCTGGCGCTGACCAGCTATCTGCTGGCGCTGGCGGTGTTCATTCCGATCAGCAGCTGGGTCGCCGACCGCTTCGGCGCGCGGCCGACCTTCATGACCGCGATCGGCGTGTTCCTGCTCGGCTCGCTCGGCTGCGCGGCCGCGCAGTCGCTCGAGAGCCTGGTCGCGGCGCGGTTCGCGCAGGGCATCGGCGGCGCGATGATGGTGCCGGTCGGCCGCCTGGTCCTGCTGCGCAGCGTGCCGAAGGCCGATCTGGTCCGCGCGCTGAGCTGGCTGACGATCCCGGCGCTGCTCGGACCGATGCTGGGGCCGGTGCTCGGCGGCCTGATCACGACCTACAGCCACTGGCGTTACATCTTCCTGATCAACCTGCCGATCGGCGTGCTCGGCATCGTGCTGGCCTGGCGCCACGTGCCGCTGCTGCGCGAGACGGTCGGGCCGCTCGACTGGCGCGGCTTCGCGTTGTCGGGCACCGGTCTGGCGGCGACCATCTTCGGTCTGGCGACGCTCGGCCGGCATCTGGTGAATCCCGCGCTGTCGGTCGCCGTCGCGGTGGCGGGGATCGCGATCCTGATGCTGTATGCGATGCATGCGCGGCGGCGCACGCATCCGCTGATCGACCTGACGCTGTTCGGGCTGCCGACGTTCCGCATCGCCGTGCTCGGCGGTGCCCTGTTCCGGATCGGCATCGGCGCGATCCCGTTCCTGCTGCCGCTGATGCTGCAGCTCGGCTTCGGCTTCGATCCGCTGCAGTCGGGCCTGATCACGTTCACCTCGGCGGCCGGCGCGATGTTCATGAAGACGATCGCGACGCGGATCCTGCGCCGCTTCGGCTTCAGGCCTGTGCTGGTCGCCAATGCGGTGCTGGCCTCGCTGCTGCTGTGCAGCTACGGCCTGTTCGGTCCGCAGACGCCGGTCGCACTGATGATCGGCGTGCTGCTGATCGGCGGCTGCTTCCGTTCGCTGCAGTTCACGAGCCTCAACGCGATCACCTATGCCGAGGTCGAGCCGGCGCGGATGGGCCAGGCCAGCGGCCTGGCCGCGATGGTGCAGCAGGTGGCGCTGGCGCTCGGCGTGACGGTCGGCGGCTATGCGCTCAGCGCCGCCGGCGCGCTGACCGGCCAGCCGCTCGGTGCGCTCGACAACTACGCGCTGGCGTTCGTCGCGATCGGACTGGTCTCGGCCAGTTCGGTCTGGATGATGCGCGGGCTGGCGCCCGACGCCGGCGCCGAGATGGCCGGCCGCGCGCGGCCCGGCGAGGAAGTGACCGAGCCGAAACCCGAGGCGCGGCCCGGCAGCTGATTCAGACGCGCTCCCTGAGCGCGGCGCGATGGCGGCGGCTGCACGGCAGCACGGTGCCGTCGACCAGATGCAGACGCGCGTCGCCGGTGTCGAGCGGCTCGATCGAGGCGATGCGGTCGAGATTGACGATGTAGCTGCGATGCACGCGCGCGAAACGGGCCGGATCCAGGCGCGCCTCGATGCCGGCGATCGTGCTGCGCAGCGGGTAGTCGTGACCGCGGACGCGCAGATTGACGTAGTTGCCGGCGGCCTGCAGCCACTCGATGTCGGCGGCGGCGACCAGGAAGTCGCGGCCGAGCTTGCGCACCAGGAAGCGCTCGGGCCGGTCGACCGGTTCCAGCGGCGGCCCTTCGTCGGGCGCCGCGAGCAGACTGGCCTCGCCCTGCAGCCGGCGCAGCAGCAGCCGGTAGACCTCGATCGCCAGCACCATGCCGGCGTAGCTGCGCACGTCCTTGAGGTACTCGTAGCCGAGGCCCGACGCCCAGTCGCCGAAGCCGTAGGTCTGGCCCATGAAACGGTAGGCCAGCGCGCGCAGGCCGACCATGCCGCCGACGTGGAGCAGGCAGACCACGACGCTGGCGATCAGGTGCAGGCCCAGATAGCGACGCAGTCCGTCCCATTGCAGCGGCACGCGCCGCGTGAACCAGACCAGGCACGGCACGATCGCCAGCCACAGCAGCGCGCTCGAGAACTCCCAGACCGCCGGCTCCCAGTCGGCGACGTCGAGCCCGACGCGATGCGCGTCCATCAGCACGGTCACGCTGTTGCCGATCGCGTTGGCGAGGATCGTGCCGACCCAGAAGCCGATCTCGGCCAGCCGCTGCCATGGCCGGTAGCGGTCATAGGCGGACGGCGCCGGGGCGGGCGAGGCGGCAGGCGTGGACATGGCGCGCATGGTAGGGCGTGCGATCCGGTTTGCCGACCCCGCGCCCGCGCCGACGCCGGCGTCGTGCCCGGCCGGACCGCCCCGGACGGTGCCGCGGCGTCGCGCGGGCGGAGGGCGGCGACGGACGTCCCAACCGGTCCCCGCGGGACCGCGTCTCGTCCCGCGGCCGCGCGGCCGGTCACTTTCGGCTGGTCGGCGCGCATTCCACGGAACAGGCTGTCCCGGTCCCTTGACGACCAGGAGCCTCGATGGAACGCCGTTACGATCTGGACTGGGTGCGCGTGTGCGCGTTCGGCGTGCTGATCCTCTATCACGTGGGCATGTACTACGTAAGCTGGGACTGGCATGTGAAGAGTCCGCAGGCCGGTCCGGCGCTCGAGCCGTTCATGCTGCTGAGCGCGCCGTGGCGTCTGTCGCTGCTGTTCCTGGTGTCCGGCGCGGCGACGGCCTTCCTGTTCGGCAAGGCGCAGGCCGCGCGGGCGGCCGACGGGCGTCTGCGCTTCTTCGGGCCGCGCTCGTGGCGCCTGCTGCTACCGCTGGTGTTCGGCATGCTGGTGATCGTGCCGCCGCAGGCCTATTACGAGCTGCTCGATTCGCGCTATCCGGGCGGCTACCACGACGGCTACCTGGCGTTCTGGCTGCGCTACCTGAAAGCCGACTCGAGCTTCTGCGACGACGACGGCTGCCTGCGCCTGCCGACCTGGAACCATCTGTGGTTCGTCGCCTATCTGTGGGTCTACACGATGGTGCTGGGGCTGCTGGCCGTGGCGGCGCCGCGGACGGTCGAGCGTCTGCGCGCCGGGCTGGCGCGCGCGCTCGGGGGCTGGGGTCTGCTGGTCTGGCCGATCCTGTTCCTGGCGGCCGCGCGCATCGGCCTGATCGGGCGCTTCGGCTCCACGCACGCGCTGATCGACGACGGGTACAACCACGTGCAGTACCTCGGCGTGTTCGTGGCCGGCTTCCTGATCGCGCGCAGCGGTCCGGTCTGGGATGCGATCGAGCGCCGCCGCTGGCCGGCCCTCGGGCTCGCGCTCGGCGCCTGGATCTTCATCGCCGCGTACTTCGCCGCCTACGCCGACACCGATCCGCCGGCAGCGCTGCGCCAGATCCAGCGCGCGGTCTGGGCCGTGCAGCAGTGGTGCGCGATCGTCGCGGTGCTCGGCTTCGCGCGGCGCTTCGCGTCGCACGACGGTCCGCTGCTGCGCTACCTGGTGCCGGCGGTGTTCCCGGTCTACATCCTGCATCAGACGCTGATCGTCGTGCTGGCCTACGAACTGCGGCCGCTGGCGCTGCCGCCGCCGCTCGAGGGGCCGCTGCTGGTGGCACTGACGCTGGCCGGCTGCTTCGGCGGCTACGAGCTGATCCGCCGGATCGGCTGGCTGCGGCCGCTGTTCGGTCTGAAGGCGCAGCCGCGAACGGACCGGCGGGCGGCCCTCTCCGCGCCGTGACGGACCGGCGTGGCTTCGGTCGCGCTTTCATGTAACATACAAAGTTATATGAAAAGCGACAGTCGTCTCTCCTCGGTGCTGCACGTCCTGCTGCACATGATCCACAGCGATCGCCCGCTGACTTCCGAAGCGCTCGCCGGCTACCTCGGGACGCATCCGGTCGTCGTGCGGCGCACGCTGGCCGGCCTGCGCCGGCTCGGCTACGTCGATTCGGCCAAGGGCCACGGCGGCGGCTGGGTCGTGCGCTGCGATCCGGCCGCGGTCACGCTGCGCGACGTCTATGCCGCGGTCGGCGCACCGCCGTTGCTCGCGATCGGGCACCGCACGCCCGATCCGGTCTGTCTGGTCGAGCAGGCCGTCAACGCCGCGTTGGACGAGGCGTTCCAGGCGGCCGAGGCGGTCGTGATCGGCCGTCTGGGCAGCGTCACGCTGGCCGCGCTGGCGGCCGATTTCGGGCGACGCCTGGCCGCCCACCCCAGAGAGGAAACCTTGCATGGTCACTGAAGCGACCGATCGCGTCGACGTCGCCGTGATCGGCGGCAGCTATGCCGGTCTGTCGGCGGCCCTGCAGCTGGCGCGTGCGCGCCGGCGCATCGCCATCATCGATGCCGGCCTGCGGCGCAACCGGTTCGCCGCGCATGCGCACGGCTTCATCGGCCAGGACGGCCGTGCGCCCGGCGACATCGTCGCGGCCGGCCGTGCCGACCTGCTGGCCTATCCGACCGTGCGCTGGCACGCCGACACGGCCGTCGCGGCGCAGGCGGACGGCGAGGGCTTCCGCGTCGCGCTCGCCGGCGGTGCCGCGATCCGGGCGCGCCGGCTCGTGCTGGCGGTCGGGGTCGAGGACCGTCTGCCGCCGTTGGACGGTCTCGCCGAGCGCTGGGGTCGCAGCGTCTTCCATTGCCCGTACTGTCACGGCTACGAACTCGACAACGGCCGCATCGGCGTACTGGCGTCGAGCGAGCTGTCGCAGCATCACGCGATGCTGCTGCCGGACTGGGGCCGCGTGACGCTGTTCACCGACGACCGCTACGCACCCGATGCCGCGCAGCGCGACGCGCTGATCTCGCGCGACGTCACGATCGAGCCCGCAGCCGTGGCGCGCATCGTCGACACCGCCACCGTCGTGCTGGCCGACGGCAGGCGGATCGAGCTCGACGGCCTGTTCACGCTGAGCCGCACCGCGGTCAACGGCACGCTGGCCGACCAGCTCGGCTGCACGACCGAGGCCGGTCCGCTCGGTGCATACCTGCGCACCGACCAGACCCGGGCGACGTCGGTGCCCGGCGTCTACGCCTGCGGCGACGCGGCGCGCATGGCCGGCAGCATCGCATTCGCGGTCGCCGACGGCATGCAGGCCGGCGTCGCCGCGCATCAATCGCTGATCGCCGCCTGAGCGCTCCTGCGCGGATCGGCGGGCCGCGCCGCGCGCGGTCCGCACGCCGCTGCGGCACGGAATGTTAGTGATAGTTTCATACGTTATGTAAGTGAAACTTGCATGCGCCGATCCGTTGTGCCAGCCTGCGATCACGACACGGCACTTCAGGGAGAAGACCATGCGGACTGATGCGGCAGCGCGATCCAGCGCTCGAGGACGGACGCGGCAAGGCGCCGCTCCGCGCCGGCCGATGGCCCGAGTCGCGGCCGATGCCGGCCCGCCGCGTCGCCTGAGCGCTGCGCCGCGCGATTCGCTCGCGTCGCGGCCGTGCCGCTCGCATCGCTCCCGTATGCGCTTGAGCCTGCGCCGCGCGCCGCCGGCTCGCGCACGCCGCTCCCGTTTCGATCCCGCATCGCGGCCGCCGGGCCGGGGGAGGGCGCACCCGAACTGAGTCCAGCGCGATACCTCATCGATGTGGTGTGGCGTCGTCCGGTTGCCTGGGGCAGGCATGGGCCGGTCGGCAATGAAACCGACAACCGAAGGAGATATGCACCGATGAAATTCCATCTGATCCTCGCCGCTCTGGTCGCCTTTCCGATCGCCTGCCAGGCGGCCGATCTGCAGTCGCGCGAGCAGCCCCCGGCCTATATCGACGCGAGCATGCAGCCGGCGTTCGATACCGAAGTCCAGCGCCGCCGCGACATCGAGCAGTTCCTCGCACCGATCAAGTCCGCACAGGACCTGCAGGCGCATCTGGCGAACCGGCTCGGACGCGGATCGCCGCTGGATGCGCTGAGTCCGCATGCGCGCGAGCGCTTCCTCGCCGGTCTCAGCTTCAATGCGCGCGGCCTGACCGGCTATCGCTACGACGATGTCGAGGCCGAGCTCAGCGTGAGCCAGGCATTCGAGCTGCTCGGCCTGTTCGGCGTGCAGGACACGCTGCGGATCCTGCATCTGCGCCAGACCACCGACCGTGACGCGCAGCTGCTCGGCCTGTACGTGAACGGCGGCGAGCACGTCGCCGCCGACCACTACAACTACCGCTGCGCAAGCCGCGCCTCGTGCGAGTTCAGCCGCAACTTCATCTGCATGACCGGCTGCGCCGCCTACATCGAGTGACGGCGCACGGGCCCCGGCCCGGCCGGGGCCCGACCCGCCTGCGCGCACCCGCACGATCCGAGACCCGACACGATGCCGATGACCGTCACACGCCATGGCTGGATACTCGCGCTGGCATTCGGCGGCGCGCTCCTCGGACTCGGCGGCGCGTTCGCCTCGACGCCCGCGCCGCGCGACCTGCAGGCCGACTACGATGCGCTGGTGGCCGTGCAGACCCGCGCGATCGACCGCTCCGAGGCCGAGCGCGCCGCGACGATCGCGGCAAGCTACCGCGAGCGCTTCGGCACGCTGAGCGCCGCGGAGCTCGACGCGCTGCCCGATGCCTCGCTCGATCTGCTGTTCCGCGCGGCCGAGATCCCGGTCGGCTACACGCTCGATCCGTACTACGCCGAGCAGATGAGCGCGGCCTACGAGCGGCTCGCGGCGCGCTCGCGCGTCGAACCGCGCCATCGCCGTTCGATGTTCGAGGCCTGGGTCATGGTGCGGCGCTTCGCTGCGGCGCGCCGCATCGCCGATGCCGCGCCGGACGCCGGCCATCTGCCGCTGCTGCAGGCGACGCCGGTGCCGTCCGGCACCGCGGCGCTGTGGGCGCCGGGGGAGGGCGCCGACACGCTGACACGTCGGCCTGCCGACCTGACGCAGCCGCGGATCGTCGTGGTCTCGCATCCGTTGTGTGGCTTCAGCCAGAACGCGGCCCGCCAGATCGCCGCCGACCCCGAGCTCGGGCCGCGCTTCGCGAAGCAGTCGCTGTGGCTGCTGCCGCAGACGGCGACGCTCGACGTCGACCAGGTCCGCGCCTGGCAGAACGCGCACGCGCCGTACCGGATGGCCTACGTCGACCTGCAGCGCGACTGGCCCGGCATGGACGAGTGGGGGACGCCGACGTTCTATTTCTTCAAGGACGGCCGCGTCGTCCACAAGGTCGTCGGCTGGCCGGCCGACGGGCGCAAGGCCGATCTGCTCGAGGGCCTGGCCCGGATCGGCGGCTGAGCAAGCGCTTCGCGCGCGATCCGCGACGCCCGGCCATCCGGGGCCGCAGCCGGCCGCTGCCGCACTGTGGTCGCGGCCGGCACACGCTTGATCGCAGGGTGTCCGGGGGCTGCATCCGGTACGGCGGCCACGCCCGTGACCTTGCGGCCCTGCGTCCGTTGCCGATCGCCCGCCGCTGCGGTGTGTCGCAAGCAGCCGGCATCCGCCGCCGGTCGACGCGGCTTCCGACCGCCGGTCGCATCGCGGCCCGTATCGGTCCGGCGACCGCGCCTGCGCCCTCGGCGTCGACCGCTCGCGCGCCGGTGCATCGGATGCGCAAGTCGCTGATTTCACGTCCCGATAAGCACCTCGTCATGAGTCCGTGATGGCAGCGGAGCGGTCTGGGTGATCGAATGCAGCGGTCCGGTCCGCTCAGCTGCGGTCCGGCACGCTCATCCGACTGTCCGTGTCGCCGGCCATGCGCCGACGCGCGCCGGCTCCGTATCCAGAGGTCGAATCCGTCATGCTCGCGACATCCGCTGCTCCGTTCCCCCTGGCGCTGCTCCTGGCGCTGCCGTTCACGGCCGATGCGGCCGGCTGGCTGCCGGCCGAAGGTGCCGGCGTGTGCTCGGTCACCGACGTGGACTTCTCCGACGCACTACACGGCTTCGCAGCCGGTGCGTTCAACTGCGGCCTGGTCACCGCCGACGGCGGCCTGACCTGGACCGAGATCGACGTGGTGCCGCAGCAGGGTCAGAGCCTGCTGTTCGGCCATGCGGCCGACGCCGACACGTTCTACGCGGCGCGTCAGAGCCTGTACCGCAGCATCGATCGCGGCGCGACCTGGGTCGAACTGCCCGCGCTCGGCGCGGCCGGCGGCGGCAGCGTGTTCGACATGCATTTCGCCGATGCGCAGCACTGGGTCGCGATCAAGGGCGGCCAGATCCACGTCACCGACGACGGCGGCGACAGCTGGACGCTGGCGTTCCCGGGCAAGTTCAACATCAACTTCGACGAGCTGCACGCACCGGACGCGAACATCCTCTATGCGACCGGCGGCATCATACGCAGCTCCGGCGAGCTCGGCTCGGTCCTGCGCAGCGACGATGCCGGCGCGACCTGGACCCTGCTGACGTTCACGCACGGCAAGATCAACGCGGCCGACTTCCTCAGCGCCGACCACGGCATCGTCTCGACGCAGAACCAGGGCATGTTCGAGACGCTCGACGGCGGCCAGACCTGGACGCGCATCGGCGACACGCCGGGCGATACGCCGCTGCTCGACCTCAGGCATCGCGGCACGCATTGGTATGCGGCCAGCTACGGCGGCTGCCTGTACGAGTCGTTCGATCTGGCCCGGACCTGGCAGACCGGCTACTGCGATCCGTCCGAACGCGCACTGGCGACGCTGTCGGTGCGTGGCGGCGCCGTCGTCGCCGCCGGCAACGACGGCCTGGTGCTGTTCGAGGACCGCATCCTGCACGCCGATTTCGAGTCGCCCTGAGCGATCCGTCCGACGCGGCCGTCATCCACCGCCGACGGCGCGCGCGGCCGGCTCAGCGCATCGTCGTGGCCGGCGTGCCGGCCGGCAGCGCGAACTCGATCGCCGCGAGCGTTTCGCGCGCGCCGCGTTCGAGATCGGCGCGGCGCTGCCGCGCCCGCGCGGCGACCTCGTGCTCGCCGAGGGCCTCGGACCACTGCGCGTAGAGGCGCAGGACCTCGGCATCGTGACTGGTCAGCGGATCGAACCCGTCCGAGGCCAGCGCGGCGATCGTCGCATCGTCCCGGGCCAGCGCGATGTGCAGCGTGACGCGGCTGAGCTCGTTGCGCTGCGGGTCGTCGCGGTCCGGATCGTCGCGTTCGGCGCGCAGCGCCGCGGCGGCAGCCTCGCGATCGCCGGCCGCCGCGGCCGCGAGCGCCTCGATCAGGCGCGCGGCATGCCGATAGGTATCCGGCGTCTTCGCATCGGCGACGACCTGGCGCAGCCGCGCGCGGATCGACGCCAGCGCAGCCGGCTCGGCGACGAACGCCGCCAGCGCCTCGTACTGCAGCACCAGCGCCGCCAGCGACGGATCTTCCTGCGTGTCGACCAGCGGCCAGGCCGCGCGATACGCGGCCAGACCGCCGGCCGCGTCGCCGCCGGTGCGCCGGCAGCGCGCGTCGGCCGCGGTCGCGATCGCCGACCAGTAGCGGTTGGACTGGTCGCGCAAGGTCTCGAGCAGGGTGCCGGTCACGGCGCAGGCCTCCGCGTAGAGGCCGGTCTCGACCAGCACCCAGGCCAGTTCGACGCCGCTGGAGACCTGCGTGAACAGCATCTGCGCGTCGATCGCACGCTGCCAGGCACGCACCAGCAGCGGCAGTGCCTCGAGCGGACGCTCCTGCCAGCTCAGCATGCGGCCGAGCAGGTAGGTCTGGCCGATCGCGGTGCGCTCGTCGCCGATCGCCTCGGCTGCCGCCAGCGCGCGCCGCGCCGCCGCGTGCTGCGCCGGGTAGTCGCGCCGCGTCTCGGCGATCAGGCCTTCGGTATGCGCCAGCATCGCCAGGCGCTGGCGCAGGCCATGCGTCTCGATCAGCTCGCGTGCGCGCAACAGCTGGCGGGCCGACTCGGACGGGCGCTCGAGAATCGCCAGCGCCTGCGCGGCCATCAGATCGCCGCGCGCGCGCAGATCCGGATCGCCACCGCGTTCGGCCGGCACGCGCGCGCGCTCGATCAGCGCCAGCGCAGCCGAGCGGTCGCCGCGGCGGAACTGGTTTTCCGCGAGCGCGAGCAGGGCCGCCGCCTGCAGGTTCGGCTGCTCGCGCGCGGCCGCCGCGTCGACGAGTTCGCTCAGCGTGACGTCGCTGCGCGCCAGATCGCGCGTATTGGCCTCGGCCTCGCCCAGACGCAGCCGCGCCGGCAGGAAGTCCGGCGCGCTCTGCACGCACAGCGCGAAGTACGGCTTGGCACGCGCCCAGTCGCCCTGCGTCGCCAGATCCATGCCGCGCGCGAACGTCTGCGCGAAGTAGTCGTCGCCGTGCGCACCGGCATCGGGCCGCGCCGGCGGTGCGTGCAGACCGAGCAGACGCAGGATCCGCGGCGCGGCATTGACGCCGAGCGTGGCGACGTCGGCCGCGCTGACGACGAGACGGCCCTCGCGCGCGAGCGCGCCGTCGCCGTCGATGCGCAGTCCCAGTTCGTAGAGTCCGTCGCCGATCCGGCGCAACCGGCCTTCGACGACCAGATCGGCACCGGTCGCGCGGCGCAGACGCTCCTGCGCCGAGCCGCCGCCGACCGGCGCGAAGTTGCCGGCGCGCGCGCCCTGCAGCGCGTCGCCGGCGTCGACCGCTCCGGACTCGGCGACCAGGCTGCCGATCAGTCCGGGCAGACCGTTGCGGACCCAGTCCAGCCCCGGATCGCCGGTCGCATTCTCGATCGGCAGGAACGCGATGCGGGGTAGCGCGGCCGGCGGCGACGCCGGACTCGGCCACAGCAGCACGACCGCGGCGGACACCGCCGCCGTCAGCGCGAGCGCGCGCGGCGGCGAGGAGGCTGCGGCGGCGTACCGGCCGTCGCGGCGCGGCGGGCGCCTCGTCCGGCCCGGCGGCGACCGGCAATGGCCGATCGGACCGGCTGGGCGGTTCCGAAGGCTCCAACACGACCGCTTCGGTCGGTGCCGCCCATTGCAGACCGCGGCCGTACACGGTGCGGATCATCGCCTGGCGCTCGCCGTCGTCGTCGAGCACGCGCCGCGCCTTGTAGACGAGCTGGCTGAGCGCGGTATCGGTGACCGGGCGCCGGCCCCACAGCGCCTCGGCCAGCGTGCGCTTGTCGAGCGCGCGATCGCGATGCTCGATCAGCAGCACGATCAGGTCGAAGACCTTCGCTTCCAGTTCCAGCGCCTCGCCGCGGCGCAGCAGGCGGCGCTCGGCGGGAACGATCGTGTAGTCGCCGCAGCGGTAGGCAGCGGGTGTCGCCGGGTGGGCCATCCGAACTCCGGGTCCGCGCGCGGATCGGCCGCGGACGCCGCGCTAGGATACCCTGCGGCCGGCGCCGCGCAGCCGGTCAGGCGTCCCGTTCGAGATCGTGCGCGATCAGCCAGTCCCGCGCCTGCGCGATCGAGGCCGGATTGCGCTGCATCTCGTACAGCCGGAAGCGCCGGTAGACCGCCGCATGGGCGCTCAGGTGCGCGCTGATGTAGCCGCGTGCGCCGTCCAGCACGGCCAGCCGCAGCAGGTATTCCTTGAGGAACGTCGCGACGAAGATCAGCGGGCTGAGCGCGATCCACGGCCGCTTGCCGGCGGCGTGGCGATCGGTCGCCTTGAGTTCGGCGTAGAGGGTGGACTTGATCTGCTTGTGCAGCAGGCTCGGCGTGGTGCGGTGGTGCAGCGGCGCGTCGAGCATCGCGGTCGGGCCGCGCGCGCGCAGCGTCTCGTGCACGCGTGCCTCGGTCCAGCGCGCGCGATCGCGGTGGTAGAGCCGCAGCTTGCGTTCGCCGCGCAGCGGCCGGTAATGGCGCATCGGCTCGGCCATGAACAGGCCGTGCCGGCGCAGTCCGACCGCGGCGATGGAGCCGGCCAGCCAGGCCGGCAGGCGCTCGCGGCATTCGATCACCAGTTCGGGCGACAGGAACTCGTCGGCGTCGAGCACCAGCAGCCAGTCGTGGCACGCCAGCGCGGCGGCGGCATTGCGCTGCGCGCCGAAGCCGAGCCAGGGCTGATGAACGACGCGTGCGCCGTGTGCCTGGGCGATCGCGACGGTCGCATCGGTGCTGCCGCAGTCCACGACCAGCTTCTCGGCTGCGAACGGCACGCTGTCGAGGCAGCGCGCGATCGTGTGCGCTTCGTTGTAGGTCAGCACGACCAGACTGATCGGCAGCGTCGTCGGGCCGCTCGCGAGCGCGGCCGGATCGGGCAGGAAGGCGGTCATCGGCGGATCGCCTGCAGGCGACGCGAAGCGCGGATCCGGCGTGCAGGCGGCGACGGGCGGGCAGGGGACGGCTTCATCGGGTACGACTCTTCGACGCCCGGCTGGGCGCGGCGGATCGTGCGCGCTCCCGATTAAACGAGATGCGAACGGCCGCGTGAAGATTCGGTGACCGTTGGCCGGCCGGGCCGGGATGCGGGCGGACCGTCGCCGGACCGCCTGCGCCCGCTCCGGCCGCGCGCGACTGCGCGGCAGTGTCAGCCGCCCGACGTCGGAGCCATGTCCGATCGCGCGCGGCGCGCGGCACGCCTGGCCTCGCGCAGGGCGCGCTTCTCGGCGCGGCGCTGCTTGCGCCGCGCGGCCATCCGCGCGAAGACCAGGTAGATCGCCGGCGTCGACAGCAGCGTCAGCGTCTGCGAGACCAGCAGGCCGCCGATCATCGCGATGCCGAGCGGCTGGCGCAGCTCCGAGCCGACGCCGAAGCCGATCGCCAGCGGCACCGCGCCGAGGATCGCGACCATCGAGGTCATCATGATCGGCCGGAAGCGCACCAGGCAGGCCTCGCGGATCGCCTCGATCGGCGGCAGTCCGAGGTCGCGCTCGGCGTGCAGCGCGAAGTCGATCATCATGATCGCGTTCTTCTTGACGATGCCGATTAGCAGCACGATCGCGATGATCGAGATCAGCGTCAGCTCGGTGTTGGTCGCCAGCATCGCGAGCAGGCAGCCGACGCCGGCCGAGGGCAGGGTGGAGAGAATCGTCACCGGATGGATCAGGCTCTCGTAGAGCATGCCGAGCACCAGATAGACCGCGAGCACCGCCGCGATCAGCAGCAGGCCCTGGCTCGACTGCTGCTGCTGGAAGCGGCGCAGCTCGCCGCCGAACTCGCCCTGGATGCTGCCGGGCATGCGCAGATTGCGCATCGTCTGCTGGATCAGCGGGATCACCTGGCCCATCGTCACGCCCTCGGCCATGTTGAACGTGAGGTCGAGCACCGGGAACTGGAAATCGTGCTGGATCATCAGCGGCGCGCGGCTCGGCTCGATCCGCGTGACCGCGTCGAGCGGCACCATCGCGCCGCTGTTGGATCGCACGTAGAGGCGCTTGAGCGTGTCGACGCCCGGCGATTCGCCGGTGATCGCGTTGAGCACGACGCGGTACTGGTTGAGGTCCGAGTAGATCGTCGAGATCTGGCGCTGGCCGAACGCGTTGTACAGCACGCTGGAGATCGCGCCGATCGACACGCCCAGGCGCGAGGCGGTGTCGCGGTCGATGACCAGGTTCTGCTCGATGCCGCCGTCGTCGAGCGAGGTGCCGACGCTGGTCAGCTGCGGCAGCTTCTTCATCTCGGCGGCCAGGCGCGGTCCCCACTCGAGCAGTTCGGCGTAGTTGCTGCCCTTGATCGAATAGCTGAACTGCGAGTCGCCGCCGCGCGGACCGCCGCCGCCGCCGCCCAGATCCTGCACCGGACGCAGGCGCAGCTCGACGCCGGGCAGGTTCTCGGTCTTGCGGATCAGCCGGTCCATGACCTGGAACGTCGATTCCTCGCGGCCCTTGCCGAGCGGCTTGAGATTGATGAAGAACTGGCCGCGGTTGGCGCTCGCGCCGGGACCGCCGCCGCCGCCGACCGACGAGCCGACGCTGGCGACCGCCGGATCGGCCATCAGGATGCCGGCCACCTTGCGCTGCAGCTCGACCATCGCCTCGTAGGAGACCGATGCGCTGGCCACCGCGGTGCCGTTCATCATGCCGGTGTCCTGCTGCGGGACCATGCCGAACTTCAGGAACGTCGACAGCCAGATCGTGACGATCACCAGCAGCAGCGGCTGCAGGCTCATCAGCCGCGGATGGCGCAGCGACCAGTCCAGCGCGCGCCGATAGCCCGACAGCATGCCGGCGTGCATCGCGTCGATCGCCCGGCCCAGGCGCGAAGGCGTCTCGACGCCGCCGTGCGGCTGCAGGTAGCGCCCGCACAAGGCCGCCGTCAGCGTCAGCGAGACCAGGGCCGACATCGCGATCGCCGCGGTGATCGTGACCGCGAAGGAATGCAGGAACATGCCGATGAAGCCGCCCATGAACAGCAGCGGCACGAACACCGCGATCAGCGAGGCGGTGATCGACACGATCGTGAAGCCGATCTCTTTGGCGCCGTCGAGCGCGGCCTGCAGGCGCGACTTGCCCATGTCGAGGTGGCGCACGATGTTCTCGATCACGACGATCGCGTCGTCGACGACGAAGCCGATCGAGATCACCAGCGCCATCAGCGTCAGGTTGTCGAGCGTGAAGCCGAGCGCGTACATCACGATGAACGCGCCGGCCAGCGACAGCGGTACCGAGAGTCCGGCGATCACGGTCGGCGCGATGCGGCGCAGGAACAGCAGCATCGTCATGATGACCAGGGCCAGGCTGATCAGCAGCGTGATCTGCACTTCCATGACCGAGGCGCGGATCGTCGCGGTGCGGTCGTTGAACGGCGTCAGCTCCACCCCCTCGGGCAGCCAGCTGCGCATCAGCGGCAGCTCGTCGTAGATGTGGTCGACGGTCTGGATGACGTTGGCGTCGGCCTGCTTGCTGATGACCATCAGGATCGCGCGCTGGCCGTTGAACCAGGCCGCCTGATTCTTGTTCTCCTGGCCGTCGCCGACGGTGGCGATGTCGCGCAGCCGGATCGGCACGCCGTTGCGCACGGCCACGACGATGTCGGCGAACTGCGCGCCGGTGGTCAGCGCGTCGTTCGCGGCGATCGTCATCATCGTGTGGCCGTCGCTGAGGAAGCCCTGCGGCGAGGTCACGTTGGCCGCGGCGATGGCGTTGCGGACCTGATCGGCCGACAGGCCCATCGAGGTCAGCTTGCGCAGGTCCACGTCGACGCGCACGGCCGGCGTCGCGCCGCCGGTGATGTTGACGTCGGCGACGCCGGGCACCTGGCGCACGCGCTGCGCCAGCAGCGAGTCGGCCATGTTGTACAGGTCCGCGGTCGTGCGCGTCTTGGAGGTCAGCGCCAGCAGCAGCACCGGATCGTTGTTCGGATTGGCCTTGCGGTAGACCGGCGCGGTACGCAGCCCGGACGGCAGGTCGGCCATCGAGGCGTTGATCGCGGCCTGCACGTCGCGCGCGGCCGCGTCGATGTTCTTGTCGAACGTGAAGAACAGGATCACCACGGCCGAGCCCTGGCGGCTGGTCGAGCTCATCTGGTCGACGCCGGAGACGCGGCCCATGTGGCGTTCCAGCGGCGCGGCGACGGTCGAGGCCATGTTCTCGGCATCGGCACCGGGCTGGTTGGCGACGACGAAGATCACCGGAAACTCGACGTTCGGCAGCGCGGCGACGCCGAGCTGGAAGTAGGCGATCAGGCCGCCGACCATGACGCCGAGGGCGAGCAGGATCGTGCCGATGGGGCGTTTGATGAAGGGGGCGGCGATGTTCACGGGGAGGATCCGGTGTTCCGCTCTTCGTCGCGCGGGGTGCGCGCCGATCGCGGGCGGTTGTCGCTGAGGTGTGTTGCGGACGAGGAGGGGATTACGCCGTAGGCGGTCGGGGCCCCAGTTTTTCTCCGCTGGCCTCTACGCGAGTGGATCGATGGGTTCATGCCCGATCCGAAGAGTTCTACTTCGTCGGTGGACGTTGTCCCGCCTTGTTCCGCCCGCTTCCAGCCGAGTGGACCGCCTATGTCCGCCAACGATCTGCTGGGTTTCACCACATAGGTGAGCGGCATCCCTGCCTTATTCCGCTCGCCTCCAGGCGAGCGGGTCACTTCTCTTTGCGTGCCCAAAGAGAAGTAACCAAGAGAAAAGGGCACCCCGGTACCGCGGTCTCCGGGCATCCTGCCCTGCGACTGCGCGAAGGCGCTCCGGGGTCCGCTGACGGCGCCTCCTGCGCCGACAGCGGACTGGGCCACGTCCTGTGGCCCACCCTTCGGGCTGTTCCTCCGCACCTTCGCCGCGCACAGGGGCCCCGTTGGCGCGCATCCTGCGCGCTCGAGCGGAAAGCGGGGGCAAGAGCGAGACGCGGAAACGAGGAGCGAGCTCGCGCGCATGTGTGAATGCAAGCGCCCGGGCGCGAGCCACGCCGCGTCGCCTTTGGCTGCTGCTGTTGCTGTTGCTTCGTCTTCTGCGCGCAGGATGCGCGCTGATGGGTCCCGTGAGACGCGGTGGGCCGGCGCCGGATCAGCCCGGAGGGGCGCGGGCAGGGAGGCCCGCGCGTTCGTCGTCAGCACAGGAGGTGCTGTCGACGAACCCCGGCGCCGGTCCACGCACCCGCAGGGCAGGATGCCCGGAGGGCGCGTCTCGGGGGTGCCCTTCTCTTTGGTTACTTTCTCTTGGGCACGCAAGAGAAAGTGACCCGCTCGCCTGGAGGCGAGCGGAAAAAGGCAGGGATGCCGTCCACCGACGAAGCAAAGCCCAGCCGATCGCTCGCGAACGAAAGCTATGGCACGCCCCGCGCTCACGCCGCGCGCGCCCGCGCCAGCTCACGCCGCTCGCGGCGCGCCTTGAGCCAGTCCGATACCCGTTCCATGTACAGGTACAGCACCGGCGTCGTGTACAGCGTGATCAGCTGCGAGAGCAGCAGACCGCCGACGATCGACACGCCCAGCGGTCGGCGCAGTTCCGAGCCGATGCCGGTGCCGAGCGCCAGCGGCAGCGCGCCGAACAGCGCGGCGGCGGTCGTCATCAGGATCGGCCGGAAGCGCAGCAGGGCGGCGCGGCGGATCGCGGCGTGCGCGTCGGCGCCGGCGCGCTGCGCGTCGATCGCGAAGTCGATCATCATGATCGCGTTCTTCTTGACGATGCCGATCAGCAGGATGATGCCGACGATGCCGTCGATCGACAGGCTGAAGCCGCACAGCGTCAGCGCGAGCAGCGCGCCGACGCCGGCCGGCGGCAGCGTCGAGATGATCGTGATCGGATGGATGTAGCTCTCGTAGAGCACGCCGAGCACGATGTAGATCACGATCAGCGAAGCCAGGATCAGCAGCACCTCGTCGGTCATCGACGCGGAGAACTCGGCGGCCTTGCCGATGAAGTTGCCGCGCACCTGCGGCGGCATCTGGATCGAGGTCTCCACCTCCTCGATCGCACGCACCGCCTGCGACAGCGAATGGCCGGGCGCGAGGTTGAACGAGATCGTCACCGCCGGCAGCTGGTTCTGGTGGCTGATCACCAGCGGCGCGTTGACGACCTTGGCGTCGACCAGCGAGGCCATCGGGATCGTGCCGCCGGAACCGAGCGCGATGCCGGTGTTGCCCTGCGCGCCGATGCCGCTCGGCGTCGCCGAGTTGCTCGAGGTGACCTGGCCGAGCGTGGTCGCATTGGAGCCGATCAGCGCGCCGCTGCCGCTGCCGCGCACGCCGAGCCGGTTCAGCAGGTCGGCGCTGGTGCGGAACTTCGGGTCGACCTCGAGCACGACGCGGTACTGGTTGAGCTGCGTGAAGATCGTCGAGATC
This sequence comes from Dokdonella sp., assembly GCA_024707225.1. GTDB lineage: Bacteria > Pseudomonadota > Gammaproteobacteria > Xanthomonadales > Rhodanobacteraceae > Dokdonella. Next base: position 472,739 of record JANQAE010000002.1, read on the forward strand.
TGGCGCTGGCCGAACGCCGAATACAGCGTGTCGTCGATGGTCTGGATCGGCACGCCGAGCCGGCTGGTCTGGTCGCGGTCGATCGTCAGCTGCAGCTGCAGGCCGGCCGCGGCGAGGTTGTTGTCGACGTCGGCGAGCTCGGGACGCGCCTGCAGCGCCGTGGTCATCTTCTCGGCGAACGCGTGCAGCTCCTCGGCGTTGACGTCGGTGAGCGCGTACTGGTACTCGGTCGGCGCGATGCGGTTGTCGAGCGCGATGTCCTGGACCGGCTTGAGGTACAGCGCGACGCCGGGAATCGCGTCGACCGCGTCCTGCAGGCGCGGCAGGATCTCGGTCAGGCCGCCGCGCTCGGCACGCGGCTTGAGCACGATGCTGAGCTGGCCCTGGTTGAGCGTGGGATTGATCGAGCCGGCGCCGATGAACGCGGCCACGCCGCTGACGGCCGGGTCGGCGCGCAGCGTCTCGGCGACGCGCTGGGTGCGCTCGAGCATCGCCGGGAACGCGATCGACTCGTCGGCCTGCACCACGCCGGTGATCATGCCGGTGTCCTGATCGGGCAGCAGGCCCTTGGGCATCGTCACGAACAGCAGCACGGTCAGTGCGACCGTCGCGGTCAGCACCAGCATCGTCAGCGGCTGATGCGCGAACACCCAGTCCAGACTGCGCGCGTAGCCGTTGACGAGGCGGTCCCACCAGCTGCGCCTGCGGCCGGCGCGCGGCGCGTGGTCGCCCTCGGCCTCTTCCTTCGGTGCGTTCTCGCGCCGCAGCAGGTACGCGCACATCATCGGCGTCAGCGTCAGCGAGACCAGCATCGACAGCGCGACCGCGATCGACAGCACGACTGCGAACTCCTTGAACAGGCGTCCGGTCACGCCCGGCATCAGCAGCAGCGGCAGGAACACCGCGATCAGCGAGACCGTCAGCGACAGCACGGTGAAGCCGATCTCGCGGGCGCCTTCCTCGGCGGCTTCCTTCGGCTCGCGGCCTTTCTCGAGGTAGCGCACGATGTTCTCGATCATCACGATCGCGTCGTCGACGACGAAGCCGGTCGCGACCGTCAGCGCCATCAGCGACAGGTTGTCGAGCGAGAAGCTCGCGAACGCCATGACCGCGAACGTGCCCATGATCGACAGCGGCACCGCCACGCTCGGGATCACGGTCGCCCACAGGCGGCGCAGGAACACGAAGATGACCGCGATGACGAGGCAGATCGTCAGCATCAGCGTGAACTCGACGTCCTCGACCGACGCGCGGATCGTCACCGTGCGGTCGGCGAACACGTCCAGATGCACGTTGGCCGGCAGCACCGCGCGCAGCTCCGGCAGCATCGCCTTGATCGCGTCGACGGTCTGCACGATGTTCGCGCCCGGCTGGCGGCGGATGTCGAGCAGCACGGCCGGCTTGCCGTTGGCCCAGGCCGCGAGCTGGTCGTTCTCGACGCCGTCGACGACGTTGGCGACGTCGCCCAGCCGCACCGGCGCCTCGCCGCGGTAGCTGATGATGACGCGACGGTATTCGTCGGCGTCGGAGATCTGGTCGTTGGCGCCGATCGTGAACGACTGCGCCGCGCCGTCGATCGTGCCCTTGGGACCGTTGACGTTGGCCTGGGTCAGCGCCGAGCGCACGTCCTCGATCGTCAGTCCCTGGTTGGCCAGCGCGGCCGGATCGACCTGGATGCGCACGGCCGGCCGCACGTTGCCGGCGATGCTGACCAGGCCCACGCCGGCGACCTGCGACAGCTTCTGCGCGAGGATCGAGTCGGCGTAGTTGTTGACCTCGCGCAACGGCAGCGCGTCGGAGCTCATGACCAGGGTCAGGATCGGCGCATCGGCCGGATTGACCTTGTTGTAGACCGGCGGGTACGGCAGGTTGTTGGGCAGGGTACCGCGGGCGGCGTTGATCGCCGACTGCACGTCCTGCGCGGCCGCGTCGATGTCGCGGCTCATGTTGAACGTCAGCAGGATCGTCGAGAGGCCCGCCGAGGAATCGGAGGTCATCATCGACAGGCCGGAGATCTGGCCGAACTGGCGCTCCAGCGGCGTCGTCACCAGGGCCGCCATCGTCGTCGGGCTGGCGCCCGGATACTGGGTGGTGACCTGGATCGACGGCGCATCGATGTCGGGCAGGGCCGAGACCGGCAGCTGGCGATAGCCGATGAAGCCGAGCAGCAGCAGGCCCGCCATCAGCAGCGAGGTGGCGACCGGTCGTCGTATGAACAGGGTGGAGAAGCCCACGGCGTGGAAGGTCCTGGCGGCGCCGCGCCCGTGCACGGGCGGCGGCTGGGATGGAATGGGGAAGGGGAGGGCGGTCGGGCGCCTCAGCCGCCGCGCGCGCCGCGGCGCCTTGTCGCCGTCGGCCGGCGGCGCCGCCGGCGGTGCCACTTCGCCCGGTGCCAGCGGCTTGACCTTGCTGCCGACCTTGAGCCGGAACTGGCCTTCGGTCACCACGCGGTCGCCGAGCGCGAGCCCTTCGTCGATCAGTATCAGGCCGCCGTCGACCGGGCCGGCGGTCTTGACCGGCTGCATCTTGACGGTGTCGTCGCCCTGCACGATCCAGGCGTACTCGCCCTGCGGTCCCTGCTGCACGCCGGTGGCCGGCACGACGATGCCGTCCTTCACGGTCCGCACCTGCAGGCGCACGTTGACGAACTCGCCCGGCCAGAGCCGGCCATCGGCATTCGGGAACTCGGACTTGAGCTTGAACGTGGCGGTCGAGGTGTCGATCGTGTTGTCGATCACCACCAGCTCGCCCTCGGCGATCGGGGTGGCGTCGTTGCGCGACAGCGCGAGCACCTTGAGCGGGGTCGCGTCGGCCTCGCGGACCCTGGCCATGTCCTGCTGCGGCAGGTTGAACATCACGTTGACCGGCTGGGTCTGGGTCAGCACGACGATCGCCGTCGCATTGGCCTGCACCAGGTTGCCGACGTCGACCTGGCGGATGCCGGCCAGGCCGTCGATCGGCGCGGTGATGCGGGTAAAGCCGAGCTGGGTACGCGCGCTCGAGATCGCCGCCTCGTCGGATGCGACCTGCGCCTCCTGCTGGCGCACGGTCTGGCGCTGGTTCTCGAGATCCTGCGCCGACACGAACTTCTGTCCGCTGAGCTCGTCGTAGCGCTTGAGCGTGCTGCGCGAGGCCGCCAGCTGGGCCTCGTGCTGCTTGCGCAGGCCGATCGCCTGGTCGAGCGCCGCTTGGTAGGTGCGCGGATCGATCTCGGCGATCAGGTCGCCCTTCTTGACGGCCTGGCCCTCGCGGAAATGCAGCGCGGTCAGCTGGCCGCCGACCTGGGCGCTGATCGTCACCGTGTTGAGCGCCTGCACGGTGCCCAGCGCGGTCAGGAACAGCGGCACGTCCTGGGCGACCGCGGCGACGGCCGTGACCGGGATCGGGCCTTCGTCGCGGTTCTGCCCTTCGCGCGGGTTCTTCGGCGACCCGACGATGCGCCAGGCGACGGCCGCGACGAGGAGAACCGCCACGACGGTGATGATGAGCTTGCTGCGGGACATGCGGGGGAGTTCCTGGTGTTCCTGGCGGTGGCGGGGAGGCGCATCGATGCCTCCTCACGGACCGAGGTGGCGTTGCCGGCGATTGTCCGGGGGCGGACCGTGCCCCGCATCGGCCGAGCGTCATGCTCGATCCGTCAGTCAGCGGGCCGTCAGGAAACGCCGGGGCGCGGAGTCTGCGACACGTCCACGGTGGCGTCAGTTGCATCGGGCCGGCCTTTACGTGAATTTTCGGCACCGAACCGGCACGATCGGTGCGCGCGGGCCGCCTTCGGGGCGCGGCCTGCAAGCTGTGCGGTGCGTCCCTGCACGCGAGTGTGGCGGTCTGCACACTCCGGCGGGGGTGCCTGGCACACCGACTGCTTCCCGTTCAGCGTACTTTCCAGACCCAAGGGACTCTTGAATGAACATCCGACCGTTCCTCGGCGTGGCGCCGCGGCTGGCTGCCAGTGCCTACGTCGATCCGGCCGCCGTCGTCATCGGCAACGTCGAAATGGAGGAAGACGCCTCCCTGTGGCCCGGCGCGGTCGCGCGCGGCGACGTGCACGCGATCCGCATCGGCGCGCGCACCAACATCCAGGATTGCGCGGTCCTGCACGTGACCCACGACGGCCAGTACACGCTCGGCGGCTTTCCGCTGTCGATCGGCGCCGACGTGACGATCGGGCACGGCGCCGTCGTGCACGCCTGCACGATCCAGAGCGCGGTCCTGATCGGCATGAACGCGACGATCCTCGACGGCGTCCTGGTCAAGAAGCACAGCATGGTCGGTGCCGGCGCGGTGGTGACGCCGGGCAAGGTGGTCGGCGAGGGCGAGCTGTGGCACGGCAACCCGGCGCGCTTCGTGCGCAAGCTCAGCGACAACGAGATCGAGCACCTGTACTACTCGGCCAAGCACTACGTGCGGCTCAAGAACCAGTATCAGGGCAAGCTCTGAGCGGCGCCGCCCGGCCGGCCGCTCAGGCCGATGCGGCCGGCTCGGCGATCGCGTCGTAACCCTGCGCGCTGAACGCGATCAGGCAGATGCCGTGGCCGAACGGGTCGGCCAGCCGCACGATGCGGCCCCAGGCCGCCGAGCGGATCTCGCCTTCGCGCGTGGCGCCGGCGGCCTCGGCGCGCGCGAGCGCGGTTTCGAGATCGTCGACGACCCAGTCCAGGTGCACCGGCGTCCAGTGGCGTCGATAGTCGCGGCGGCTGTCGGCCGCGGCGATGCTGTCCTTGGGCTGGTACAGCAGATACAGCGGCACGCCGGCACCGAGCAGCTCGACGCCGCCGCCGCCGAAACGGCGGCCCGGTCGCAGGCCGAGCGCGGCCGTGTAGAACGCCTCGGCGCGCGCCAGATCCGGTACGTCGATGTTGACCAGCAGGTTCGCGTCCACCGGTTCCGCCCGGGCCGTCGCAGCTCAGCCGATCAGACACCGCGGCGCGGCGCCGCGCAAGCGGCTCAGACGTCGCCGTCGTGCAGCCAGCCCTCGCCGCTGCCGCGCTGCAGGACGCGGTCGGTCGCCAGCACGTCGCCGGCCGGAACCGACGGCTGGTCGGCCAGCCGTGCGTAGATCGGCGTGAAGTCCGGCCGCGTCGCGTCCATCAACTGCTCGAAGCTGTCGATGACGTGATAGGTCTTCTGGTAGGTGTCGATGCGGTAGCGCGTGCGCATGATGCGCTCCAGATCGAAGCCGATCCGGTTCGGCGCAGCCGATTCGAGCGAATGGATCGACTCGCCCTTCGACGAGACGATGCCGGCACCGTAGATGCGCAGGCCGTCGTCCTGGCGGATCAGGCCGAATTCGACCGTGTACCAGTACAGCCGGGTCAGGTTGACCAGCGCCTCGGCACCGATCGCGTGCGCCTTCACACCGCCCTTGCCGTAGGCCTCCATGTAGTCGGCGAACACCGGATTGAGCAGCAGCGGCACGTGTCCGAACAGGTCGTGGAACAGGTCGGGCTCGGCGATGTAGTCGATCTGGTCGGGCCGGCGGATCCACCAGGTGACCGGAAAGCGCCGGTTGGCCAGGTGGTCGAAGAAGGTCAGCTCCGGCAGCAGGCCCTCGACGCCGACCAGCTGCCAGCCGGTCGCGCGCGCCAGCACCTCGTTGAGATCGTCGAAGCGCGGGATCGCCTCCGGCGACATCTGGAAGCGCTCCTGGTTGTCGATGAACTCGCGACAGGCGCGGCCCTTGAGCAGCTCGCGCTGACGGCGGAACAGCGTCGCCCAGGTCTGATGATCGGCCGGCGCATAGTCGCTCCATGGCTGCTCGACGATCGCGGTGGTATAGACCGGCACATAGCCTTTGTCGGTCTGCAGGCTTTCGACGCGACGGGGCGCTTGGCTCATCGGTGGCTCCGGTCGGACGGGGACGCTCCATGCTATCCCGGTTGCCGCGCAAGAAGTTTGCGATATTGCGGCTGGCAGCGATATTCGCGCAATATCATTGCGTATACATGAAGAACGGAGCAAAGCCGTGGCCGAATCCGCGATCCGGCTCGACCGCACCGATCTGCGCCTGCTGACCCTGCTGCAGCGCGAGGGCCGCGCCACCAACAGCGACATCGCCGCGCGCATCAACCTGTCGGCGTCGGCCTGCCTGCGCCGGATCCAGCGGCTCGAGGCCGCCGGCGTGATCGCCGGCTATGGCGCCTGGATCGATCCGAAGGCGGTCGGCCTCGGCCTGCAGGCCTTCGTGCGCGTCCAGCTGGAGAAACACGGGCCGAGCGCGATCGAGCACTTCGTCGAGCGCGTGCAGCGCTGGGACGAGGTCGTCGCCTGCCACGCGCTGACCGGCGACATGGACTACCTGCTGCACGTCGTCGTCGCCGATCTGGAGCATTTCTCGCGCTTTCTGCTCGACAAGCTGCTCGACGCCTCCGGCGTGGCCGACATCAACTCGAGCTTCGTGCTGCGCACGGTCAAGCAGGCGCGGCAGCTGCCGATCGAGCCGGCCTAGGTCGAGCTGCCCGGACCGGGCGACGCCTTTTCGCGTGCGCGACCGACACGAAAGGCCCTGGGGGCGGCGCGCGGGGCGCGCGCGGTGCCTTGCGGTGTTCGCCGTAGCGGACGTGCTGTCGCGCACCGCGACGGCTCGGCGATAATCGCCGGCCGCGAAAGAGGGCAGAGGATCGGTGGTGCATCAGCGTCTGCGTTTCGGCCTGGCGGCCGCCGTCATCGGCGCCGGACTTGCCGGTTGTACGGCTGCGCGTCCCGCGCCGCATGCGGCGGCGCCTGTCCATGCGCCCGCCATCGAGGTGGCGGCGATCGCCCGTCCCGCTGGCGAGACCCCGGAATGGTGGTTCCGCGCCGGCGCTGCGGCTGCGTCCGCAGCGCGCGGCGGCGCGGCCGGCCGCGCGCGCAATCTGATCGTATTCATCGGCGACGGCATGAGCCTGGCGACGATCTCGGCCGCACGCATCCTCGAAGGCCAGCGCCGCGGCGACTCGGGCGAGGAGAACCGCCTGAGCTTCGAGACGTTCCCGCATACCGCGCTCAGCCGCACCTACGAGACCAACCAGCAGACGCCCGATTCGGCCGGCACGATGTCGGCGATCATGACCGGCGTGAAGACGCGCGCCGGCGTCATCAGCGTCAACCAGCGCGTGCCGCGCGGCGATTGCGCGGCGATGCGCGGCAACGAGGCGGTCACGCTGCTCGAGCTCGCGCAGGCCGCCGGCCTGGCGACCGGCATCGTCACGACCGCGCGCGTCACGCACGCCACGCCGGCCGCGACCTACGGCCATTCGCCCGACCGGCACTGGGAGCACGACGCGGCGCTGCCGGTCGCGGCACGTGCGGACGGCTGCCTCGATCTGGCCCGGCAGCTGGTCGAGTCGGCCGCGCCGATCGACCTCGTGCTCGGCGGCGGCCGCGCACGCTTCCTGCCGGCCTCGCAGCCCGATCCCGAACATGCCGGACGCAGCGGGCTGCGCCAGGACGGCCGCGATCTGACCGCCGAATGGCTGCGCCATCGCGGCGCGGCCTACGTGTGGAACGCCGCCCAGCTCGCAGCGCTCGATCCGGCACGCACCGGTCCGGTGCTCGGTCTGTTCGAGCCGGGCCACATGCAGTACCAGCACGAGCGCGAAGCCGACGCCGGCGGCGAGCCGAGTCTGGCGACGATGACGCGGCTGGCGATCGACCGGCTCGCGCGCGCACCGGACGGCTATTTCCTGATGGTCGAGTCCGGCCGCATCGACCACGCCCACCACGCCGGCAATGCGTTCCGCGCGCTCGACGAGACGGTCGCGCTGTCGGATGCGGTGCGCATCGCACGCGAGATGACCGACGATCGCGACACGCTGATCCTGGTCACCGCCGATCACGCGCACACGCTGAGCTTCGCCGGCTATCCGATGCGCGGCAATCCGATCCTCGGCCTCGTGCATGGCGTGGCCGACGAGGATCACGACGATCCGGGTCCGGCGCTCGACCTGCTCGGCCGGCCGTACACGACGCTGAGCTACGCGAACGGGCCCGGCTACGCCGGCGCCAGCGCTACCCAGGCCGCCGGCGCCAAGCGCTTCCCGCACCTGCCGGGTCGCGCAGAGCCGGCAATCGGTCGCCCCGACCTGCGCGGCGTCGACACCGAGTCGCCGGACTATCTGCAGGAGGCGCTGCTGCCGCTGGCCTCCGAATCGCACAGCGGAGAGGACGTTGCGGTCTTCGCGAGCGGCCCCGGTGCCGAGGCGGTGCGCGGTTCGCTCGAGCAGAACGTGCTGTTCCATCTGCTGGTGCAGGCCAATGCGCCGATCCTGCGCACACTGTGCACGCTCGGCAGCTGCGATCGCCACGGCATTCCGGTGGCGCTGCCCGAGCGCGCGCGCCTGCTCGATCTGCGCCGCTGAGTCCGCTGCGATTCAGCACGCGTTCCCGTGACGTCGGCTGCGTGTTCGACGCGGCGTTCGTGCGTTCGAATTCTCGCGCACGAAGACGCTTTCGCGCGCGGCCGCAAGCCTCGTCGGACGGAGTCTTCATGCGTCCGCACGCGCGCGCGAGCGTGTCCCCGGAGGCGCCGGCAGGGTTCAGCGGCAATTCAATCCGTGCTGTCGAGACTGTCGCTCCGCGGTCAGCCTTGCGCCTGATTGCGGGCGCCTTCAAGATGAAGTCCATGCCTCCGTCCCGCTGGTTGTTGTCCCTGATCGTCCTGCCGGTTGCGCTCGCCATTGCGCATCCGGCGTCCGCACGCGAGATCAGCGTGCAGGAGGCGGTCGACCAGGTGCAGCGCGAGACCGACGGCAAGGTGTTGTCGGTGCAGACGATGGAACGCAACAAGCGCAAGATCTACCACATCAAGGTGCTGACTCGGGACGGCCAGGTGAAGGTGTTCCAGATCCGCGCCAACCAATAAGACACTAAGGAGATCCGACATGCGCGTACTGCTGGTCGAAGACGAAGCGCCGCTGCGCGAGACCCTGGCGGCCCGGCTCAAGCGGGATGGGTTCGCGGTCGACGCCGCGGGCGACGGCGAAGAGGGTCTCTACCTGGGCCGCGAGGTTCCGTTCGACGTGGCGATCATCGACCTGGGCCTGCCCAAGCTGTCGGGCATGGACCTGGTCAAGCAGCTGCGCGACGGCGGCCAGCGCTACCCGATCCTGATCCTCACCGCACGCTCGTCGTGGCAGGACAAGGTGCAGGGCCTCAAGAACGGTGCCGACGACTACCTCGTCAAGCCGTTCCACGTCGAGGAGCTGCTCGCGCGCATGAATGCGCTGGTCCGCCGCGCCAGCGGCTGGTCGCGTCCGCAGCTCGAATGCGGTCCGATCGTGCTCGACACCACCGCACAGACCGTGCACGTCAACGGCCAGTCGGTCGATCTGACCAGCTACGAGTACAAGGTGCTCGAGTATCTGATGCTGCATGCCGGCGAGCTGGTCTCCAAGGCCGACCTCACCGAGCACATCTATCAGCAGGATTTCGATCGCGATTCGAACGTGCTCGAGGTGTTCATCGGCCGCCTGCGCCGCAAGCTCGATCCGGAGAACACGATCAAGCCGATCGAGACCGTGCGCGGCCGCGGCTACCGGTTCGCGCTCGAGCGCACCGACGCGCCGGAAGAAGCGGAAACCGCAACCGGCAACTGAGCGATGCCACGGCCGCTGTCGCTGCAGGCGCGCTCGCTGGCAGCGGCCGGTATCGCGCTGACGGCCTTCCTGGGTCTGGCGTTCTTCGCGCTCGACCAGGCGTTCTACGACGCCGCGGAAGGCTCGATGCGCGAGCGTCTGCAAAGCTACGTCTTCGCGTATCTGGCCGGGTCCGACACGACGCGCGGGGGCGAACTGCTGCCGCCGGAGTACGGACCCGATCCGCGTTTCGACCGTCCGGCCGGATCGGGTCTCTATGCGGGCATCGTCGGCGCCAAGATCCGCGGCGCCAAGGACCAGGTCTGGCGCTCGCCGTCGGCGCAGGGACGTGACCTGCCGTTCGGCGAGGAGCTGCCGCAGGGTGCGGTGCGCTTCCGCGGTCCGATCAGGACCGAGCAGGGCGATCTGTTCCTGCTGTCGCAGGGTGTCACCTGGAACACGCCCGGCGGCGGCGAGCTGCAGCTGACGTTCCACGTCGCCGAGGACGTCAACGGCCTGCGCCGCCAGGTCGAGATCTACCGGCGCACCCTGCTGGCCTGGCTCGGTGGCCTCGGCGTGCTGCTGCTGCTGTTGCTGATGGCGGTGCTGCACTGGAGCCTGGCCCCGCTGCGGACGCTGACGCGCGATCTGCGCCGCGTCGAGCAGGGCAGCCAGCAGCGCCTGACCGGCAACTACCCGGTCGAGGTCGCCGGCATCACGACCGGCCTCAATGCGTTCATCGACGGCGAGCGCCATCGGCTGACGCGCTATCGCAACACGCTGGCCGATCTCGCACACAGCCTCAAGACGCCGCTGGCGGTGGTGCGCAACCAGCTCGAGTCCGACAGCGATCCGGAGCAGCTGCGCTGGACCGTGCTCGAACAGGTCGGCCGCATGGACGAGATCGTCGCCTATCAGCTCTCGCGCGCCGCGACCTCGGGGCATTCGACGTTCGCCGCGCCGCTGCCGGTCGAGCCGTACGCCGAGGAGGTCGTGCGCAGCCTCGAGAAGATCTACGTCGCCAAGAACATCCTGTGCGAGTTCGACATCGACAGCCAGTCGCGCTTCCACGGCGAGCTCGGCGATCTGATGGAGGTGCTCGGCAACCTGCTCGAGAACGCGTTCAAGTGGGCCGCCCACCGCGTGGTGCTGACGGTGCGCGAGATCGCGACGCACGACAGGGCACGTCCGGGTCTGCAGATCCTCGTCGAGGACGACGGGCCGGGCATTCCCGAGGACAAGATCGAGCACATCCTGCAGCGCGGCGTGCGCGGCGACGAACGCGTGCAGGGACACGGCATCGGCCTTTCGATCGTGCAGGACATCGTCAAGGCCTATCGCGGCGAGCTGGTCGTGTCGCGCTCGGCGCTCGGCGGCGCGCGCTTCGACGCGCGCTTCCGCGTCAACTGAGCGGCACCGGCCGGGCGGCCGCGTCGCTTGCGGCGCCGCCCGCGTTCCTGCATCAACGCGCGGCGGCGCCCTCGAGGATCGTCGCGGTCAGGCGCTCGTAGTCGCCGCCGAAGTGGTGGTTGCCCGGCAGCGTGACGACGCGGAAGCGCTGGCGGTCGATGCGCGTGCAGGCGTTGTCGTCATCGCCTTCGCCGGCCACGCACAACAGCGGCACCGTCAGTCTGTCGATTTCCGGCGCGACCGGCTGGCCGTCGTCGCTGTCGCTCATCCAGTTGCTGACGTGGAACTCGAAGGTCGCGTTCAATCCGGGCGCGAGCGCCGCACCGTAGGCGATCTGCGCACGCGTCGCCTCGGGCAGCCGGTTCAGCGCGAACGGCAGGACCTCCGCCCCCATCGAGTAGCCGATGACGATCGCGCTGCGCTTGCCCCAGCGCTGCAGATAGTGCGTCAGGATGCGGTCCAGATCCTGCGCGGTGCGTTCGGGCGTCTTGGCCGACCAGAAATACTTCAGCGTCGACAGGCCGACGACCGGAATGCCGCGGCCGGCCAGCGTGTCGGCGACCTCGCGATCGAGGCCGGCCCAGCCGCCGTCGCCGGTCAGGATCACAGCCATGCGATCGTCGGTGCCGCCGCTGGCCGGCACCTCGACCAGCGGCAGATCGGCCAGATCGGTCGGCGCGCCGGAGCGGTCGGCGCGCCGTGCGGCATCGGCCAGCGCGTCGAACGCGGCGAGATAGTCCGCGCGCCAGGACGGCTGCAGCCGGTAGTCCGCAGCGGCGCCGCTCGATGCGACATAGCGCGCGCCCGACACCGCGGCGACGAAGGCCGCGACGTCGCCGCCCGCCGCCGCCGATTGCAGCACGATCCACGGCGCCGGCGCGGCGGTCGGATCGAGCGCCTCGCGATGCGGCGTCGAGGCCGGACGGCTGCGCAGCGCGTAGGCGCCGCACAGGGACTTGTCGAGGGCGACGGTCGGCGAGAAGCCCAGGCTCAGCGCGCCGGCGAACGTGCCGGGCGGCTGCTGGACGAGGATCGCGTAGGCCATCGTCGCGCCGGCCCCGACACCGGCGAGCAGCGGTGGCATGAAGCTGGCCAGACGATAGTGTGACTGCACAGCGCGGCCCAGGTCCTCGAAATCCGACGACAGGTACAGGCATGGCGCGCCGTCGCGATCGACGGTCGCGGCGAAGCGCGCATAGTCGATGCCGACGACCAGGGCGCCGCGCTCGGCCAGCGGCTCGGCCAGCGCCGTCATCGCCGCGTTCCATCCATCCTCGCCGGACATGTACAGCACGACGTCGCTGGGTACGCCGGCCGGCTCGATCACGGTCAGCGCGCCGAAGCGGCCGAACGCGAAGCCGGTGTCGGTGCGGATCGGGCCGGCGGCGACCGGTGGTGTCGCGTCCGCCGCCGCGGGGTGCGGCCGCTCGCCGTAGCGCAGCCACACCACGGCGGTGCCGATCACCAGCATGGTCATCGAGATCCAGAAGACGAGCGGGCGCAGTCGGGTCATGAGTCGGATCGTGTCGGAGGCGGAGGATGGGACGGCCCGCGCAGCGCGGCCGGACCACGATTGATCAGGCGGGTCAGATCGAGGAAGACGCCGGCCAGGTGCACACCGCCGGGCGCGGCCAGATAGCGCGGCCGCCAGTCCGGGCCGAACTTGTCCTTGTAGCGGCGCAGCCCTTCGAAGCCGTAGAAGCGCTCGCCGTGGCCGGCCAGGAAGCCGAGCAGGCGCTGCGAGCGCGCGGCCAGGCGATGGCGCGCCATGCCCGAGAGCGGCGCCATGCCGAGATTGAAGCTGCGATAGCCCTGTGCCTTGCCCCAGAGCATCAGCTCGATGAACAGGACATCCATGACGCCGCGCGGCGCGTCGGCGGCATGGCGCATCAGGTCGATCGACAGTTCGCCGCCGGCCGGCGCCGGCCACAGGTTCGCGAACGCGACCGGTGTGCCGTCGGCGGCCAGGACGACCGCGGCCGGAAAGCGGCGCAGATAATCCTCGTCGAAGAAGCCCAGCGAGAAACCCTTCTCGCTGCCGGCCTTGAGCGCCAGCCACTGGTCGGAGATGCGCCGCAGCGCCGGCAGCCACGCGCCGATCTCCTCGGCGGCCAGATGCACGACGCGCAGCCCCTCGCGCTGGCCGCGGTTGCGCGACTGGCGCAGCTCGGCGCGCGCGCTGCCTTCCAGGCCGAACGTGGTCAGGTCGACCACGGCTTCCTCGCCGAGCTTGACCAGGGCCAGGCCGAGGTCGAGATAGGCCTCCAGATCCTCGCGATCGACCTGATAGAACACGCAGCGCAGATCGCGCTGGTCGGCCATCTCGCGGAACGTCCAGCGCAGCCGCGCGCGCTCCTCGGGCGAGCCGAGCGGATCGCCCATCGCGATCAGCGAACGACCGCCCTGGCGGAACATCAGCAGACCGCCGTCACCGGTGGTCAGCAGCGCCTTGTCGCCGAGATAGGCCAGATTGGCCTGGCTGCGCGTCGCGCCGTCGATGCGCGGCTTGAGTGCGTCGAGCTGCTCGCGGTCGGGCAGCGGATCGCGTCGCGGCGCCGGCCGCAGCAACTGCCACAGCGCGACCAGCGACAGCACGATCACCACGGCCAGCAGCGCGCGCAGCGCACGCGGTGCGTCGCCGCTGAGCTCGAACTGCCACCACAGCCGGTTGCGATACGGCACGTTGCGGTACGCGAACAGCATCAGCCAGCCGGTGCCGAGCACGACCAGCGCGACGTTGCGCCACCAGATCGGACTGAAGCGTGCCTCGAGCACCGCCGCCGGGCGCGAGAAGTGGCTGCGGCCGGCCAGCAGCAGTGCGGCCAGCACGACGAACGCGGCGATCAGCAACGGCGGGTCGCCGCGGATCAGTGCGGATCGGCACGCCGGCCGTGAGCACGCCGAGGGTCAGCAGCCAGGCGCCGTGGCTGCAGCGCTGGATGCCGAGCGCGAGCACCAGCAGGAATACGCCGAGCAGGCTGCCGAGCAGATGCGACAGTTCCAGCAGCGGCAACGGTGCCGAGACCACGGTCTGCTCGGGCACCGGCAGCACGCCGGCCACCAGCAGCCAGGCACCGGCCGTGAACACCGCCGCCGCCGCGACGGCCGGGATCACCGAGGCGGCCAGCCGCGAGAAGCGGCGGGCCGTGCCGCCGGCGCTCCAGACGACCATGCCGGCCAGTGCCAGCAGCAGCGGGACCACGTAGTAGACGAGGCGATAGGCGACGATCGAGGCGAGCAGGGCGTTGCGATCGATCTGCGGCAGGGTCTGGATCAGGGTCCACTCGAACACGCCGAGCCCGGCCGGTACGGTCGAGATCACGCCGGCGAGGATCGCGATCACATAGCTGCCGGCGAATTCGATGAACGGCGGCGCGCCATCCGGCAGCATCACGTACAGCGCGCCGGCCGCGCAGCACAGCTCCGCGGCGCTGATCAGCAGCGCCAGGCCGGCGACGTGCCGGCTCGGCAGCCGCAGCGAGACCCGGCCGATCGACAGCTGGCGCGGCTGGCGGCCGAGCGCGATCAGGCCGGCCGCGAGCACGCCGAGGATCGCGATGCCGAGGCCGCGCCAGAACGTCGCATCGCCGGGCAGCACCGCGCGCCAGATGGGCCGGCGCCGCGCCAGGGTCAGGCCGGTCAGGCTCCAGGCACCGAGCAGGAACGCCAGACTGACGTGTACGGCGATCCGGCCGACGTCGGCCAGGCCGACGCCGGCGTCGCCGTAGCCTTTCAGACGCACCGTGCCGCCGGTCAGCGGCGCCAGGCCGAGACTATGGCCGAGCGCATTGGCGACGAACGAGGTCGCCGCGAGGCGGGCCGGCGCGACGCGCTTGTCGACCAGGGCCAGCCCCTGGCGGTCGAACAGCACCAGCAAGGCATAGCTGGCCAGCGTCAGGGCCAGGCCGGCCGCCAGCGCGCGCAGCGGGACTGCGCGCAGCTCGGCCATCAGCTGATCCCAGTGCGTATCGCGGAACTCGTGCTCGAGTGCGTAGAGCGCCAGCGCGACCACCAGGACACCGAGCACGCTGCGCAGACGCGTCGGCGAGAAGGGCAGTTTCACGCAGTGTGGGTTCGGTCGGTCCGGCGATCCGGGGGCGCCGTGCATGCTACTGCGGCGGGCCCCGCCTTGGCACGCGACGGCGCGGGCCGTCCGTCCGTCATTCAGCTTGCCGGGGCGGTCCGTGCGCGGAGCGCCCCGGCATCACGACACGGTGTGCAAAGCAACATCGCTTTGCGCAGAATGCGACCAATCCCCAGGTGACCTCCGATCGATGGCTCCGAACGCGCCCCTGTTTCCGACACCGGCGGGCCGCCGCTCGCCCCAGCTGAGCGTCGTGGTGCCCTGCTTCAACGAGGAGGCGGTCATCGGCCAGACGCATCAGCGGCTGACCGCGCCTGCGCCGCCGCGGCCGGCGACGATTACGAGATCGTCTACGTCGACGACGGCTCGCGCGATGCCACCTGGTCGCTGCTGGAGGATCTCGCCGGCGCGGACGGCCACGTCGTCGCGGTTTCGCTGTCGCGCAACTTCGGTCACCAGCTCGCGCTGAGCGGCGGCCTGTCGGTCGCGCGCGGCGAGCGCATCCTGATGATCGACGCCGACCTGCAGGATCCGCCCGAGCTGCTCGGCGAGATGATGCGGCGCATGGACGCCGGTGCCGACGTGGTCTACGGCCTGCGCACCGAGCGCGAAGGCGAGACCGCGTTCAAGAAGTCGAGCGCGCGGCTGTTCTACCGCACGCTCAACCGGCTGACCGACCTGCCGATCCCCGAGAACGTGGGCGATTTCCGCCTGATCAACCGCCGCGTGCTCGACGCGCTGCTCGCGATGCCCGAGCAGCACCGCTTCGTGCGCGGCCTGATCGCCTGGCTCGGCTTCCGCCAGGAGGCCCTGCCGTACGTGCGCCATGCGCGCGCGGCCGGCGAGACCAAGTATCCGCTGCGGCGCATGCTCAAGCTCGCGGCCGACGCGATCACCGGCTTCTCGGTGCGTCCGCTGCGCGTCAGCATCCTGTTCGCCGGACTCTCGTTCGGCGTGGCGCTGGCGATCCTGCTCTATGCGCTGGGCTCCTGGATGCTCGGCAATACCGCGCGCGGCTGGACCAGCCTGATCATCATCGTCGCGCTGTTCTCGGGCGTGCAGCTGCTGTGCCTGGGCATCATCGGCGAGTACCTCGGCCGGATGTTCATGGAACTCAAGCGCAGGCCGCTGTTCGTGTTCCGCGAAATCAGGGCCGGCAATCGGGCCAGTGGCGGCTCAGGATCGAAGACGGCACCTGCCGCCGTGAACGCGGTGCCGACTCTCTCCGCCGAGCCGACGCAACCGGTGGAATGACGTGACGGCCATCCAGGGCTCGATCCAGACCGTGCGTCGCAGCTGGCCGCCGGCCGTGACGGGATTGTGGTCGCGCCTGGCGCAAAGTCCGCTGATTCCGATCCTCGGGCTATACCTGCTGTCGCGCGCCGCACTGGCTGCGATCGGCTATCTGGCCGTCTTTACCGTCGACGATGCGACGTATCTGGCGACCGGCCGGTCGCTGTGGTGCCGCTGGGATTGCGGCTGGTATCTGGACATCGTGCGCAACGGCTATTCGACGGCCAGCGCCGTGGATCAACCGGGTCAGACGAACTTCGCGTTCTTTCCGGTGTATCCGATTCTCATTTCGGCGCTGTCGGCACTGCTCGGCATCGGACCTCACGGCCGCGCTGACGATCTCGAACCTGTGCTTCGTCGCGGCGCTCGTCTACATTCATCGTTATGCGCGACTGCTCGGCTTCTCGCCTCGAACCGCGCTTCTGAGCGTGGCCCTGATGTGCTTCGTTCCGCAAGGCTTCGTGTTCTCGGCTGCGTACACGGAGAGCCTTTTCGTGCTGCTGCTGGCCGGCGCGATGGTTCACCTGCGTCAGGGGCAGTTCCTGGTGGCCGGCTTGATGGCGGCGACGCTGTCGGCGGTCCGCGCCAACGGCGTCTTCTTCGTGTTCTTCGCGCTGTTCTGGATCGTTCGCAGCTGCGGCTGGGCGACTGTGCTGCAGCCGTGGCGACGCCCGCAGGTGTTCGTGCCGGTCGTTCTGGCGCCGCTGGGACTGTTCTGCTTCTGGTTCTACGCGTTCATCTCGACGGGAGACGCTTTCGCTCAAGCGTCCACCGTCGCCCACGGATGGGGCTGGCATTCGGACCTGCCCTGGCGAAACCTCGCGACCCATCTGCGGGGCGACATCGCGTCGAAGTACTGGGCGCTGTGCAGCCTGGCGGCCTTCGGGAGCTCGCTGTTGCTGTTGCGCTACCGGCTGTACGAAGAATTCTGCCTGTGCGCGTTGATCCTCCTGCTGCTCTGGACTGGGCAGATTCCCAATTCGCTGCTCCGGTACACGATCGTCCTGTTTCCGATTGCAATCGCACTCGCGCGCTGCCTCGAGGGACGCGTGGTCGCCACCGCCTGCGTGTTCTCCTGTTTCTCACTGCTCAACGGCTTCCTGATGACCGCATGGACCATCGGCAGACAGATCACGATCTGAACGACATGCCGGCGATCCGGCGCTGGCCGCTGCTGGCGGTACTGGTCGCGGTCGGCTGCGCGTACGTGGGCGCGTTCGTGTTCTTCGTGACGCACAGCGAGGATTTCGTGGAACGTCGATTCGAAGAAGACGCGTTCCGCCACGCCTGCTCACACGGCCCGACGATGCCCATCGTGTTCGATCTCGGTCCGGGGCGTCCCGATCTGGAGCGGCTCGGTACCGGCTGGAATGCGCCCGAGCCCACGGGCATCTGGACCAGCGACGAAGAAGCCTCGTTGATGGTCTGCGTGCCGGCCGGACAGGATCTATCGATCGATGTGGCATTTCACAGCTTCGTCGCGCGCCGGCATCCGGAGGTGACCGTCGAGCTGCTCGCGAACGCAACCCCGCTCGCCCGCTGGGACACGCGGCTCGGGCGAGATCGGGTCGTCGACCGCGTCTCCCTGCCTCGCGCCGTGGTCGGCGACGGTCGCGTCAAGCTCACGTTCCGCGTCGACACGCCGGCGTCGCCGCTGTCGCGCCGTGCGGGGAGCGACCGCCGCCGCCTCGGCGTGTTCGTTTCGCGCCTGGCGATCGAGCCGGCCGATGCCTCGTGAACGCGGCGGGAGGGCAGGTTCGGCTCTCGCAGGCCGGCCATCCAACCCACCCGTGAGGCGCACGTGACACCGTCCGATCTCCCGCTGCTCGTCACCGGGGCCGAGCTGCAGCATCTGGTCTCGCATGAGGCGGTCTTCACCCGCAGCTACGGGTTCGTCGTCGTGCGCGCCGCGCCTGGTCTGTGCGAGCTGGAGGTGCCGCATCTGCCGCAGTACGAGCGCCCCGGCGGCATCGCCAGCGGACAGGTGCTGATGAATGCGGCCGACGTCGCGATGTGGCTGGCGATCAAGACCGTGCGCGGCCTGGACGATCCTTCGGTGACCGGTCACATGCAGACACAGTTTCTACGCAGCGTGCGCGGCGAGGCGTTCCGCTGCGTGGCGCAGCTGATCCAGCTGAGCCGGCGCACCGCCTATGGCGAGGCGCGCTGCCTCGATCTGCGCGGCGACCTGCTCGCGCATCACACGCTGACCTTCATCAGTCCGGTATAGCGCGCACCTGTCCAGTCTGGCCCGGACCCGTGCGCGTCAGCGCGGACGGTGGCGCGCGGCGAGCTCGCCGACGACGTCGGCCAGCGTCAGATCGCCGCTGCGCAGCAGCACCAGCAGGTGGAACACCAGATCGGCGGCCTCGGCGCGCAGCTCGTCGCGGTCGCCGGCGACCGCGGCCAGCGCGGTCTCCAGGCCTTCCTCGCCGACCTTCTGCGCCTGGCGCTTGGTTCCGCGCGCGAACAGGCCGGCGACGTAGCTGGTCTCGGGATCGGCGCCTCGGCGCGATTCGATCAACGCCTCGAGCCGGTTCAGCCACGGATGCGCATCGCCTTCGCCGTCGAAGCAGCTGGCCGTGCCGGTGTGGCAGGTCGGACCGGCCGGCAGCGCCTGGCACAGCACGCTGTCTGCGTCGCAGTCGAGCGCCAGCGAGACCAGATTCAGCACATGGCCCGAGGTCTCGCCCTTCTTCCACAATCGGCCGCGACTGCGCGAATGGAAATGCACCTGGCCGCTGGCGAGCGTCGCGGCCAGGGCCTCGCGGTCGGCGTAACCGAGCATCAGGACGCGGCCGTCGTGTGCGTGCTGCACGATCACCGGCACCAGGCCACCGCCCTTGTCCCAGTCGACGCGGTCGATCAGCTCGCCGCTCACAGCCGCACCTCGATGCCGCGCGCGGCCAGATAGCGCTTCAGGTCACCGATGTGAATCTCCCCGCTGTGGAACACGCTGGCGGCGAGCGCCGCATCGGCCTCGCCGCGTTCGAAGACCTCGGCGAAGTGCTCGGGCGCGCCGGCGCCGCCGGATGCGACCAGCGGCAGCCGCGTCGCCGCGCGCACGGCCGCCAGCTGCGCGTGCGCATAGCCGCCGCGCACGCCGTCGGCGCGGATCGCATTGAGCACGATCTCGCCGGCGCCGCGCTCGCCGATCTCGCGGACCCAGCCGAGCAGGTCGCGGCCGCTGTCCGACGCGCGGTCGGGGCGTCCGCTGTCGGCGATCACGCGCCAGCTGCCGTGATCGTCGCTCGCCGCGTCGACGTCGATGCCGATCACCACGCACTGGCTGCCGAAGCGGGCGGCCAGCTCGCCGATCAGCCCGGGCCGGGCCAGGGCCGGGCTGTTGACCGAGATCTTGTCGGCGCCGGCCGCCAGTACCTGCTCGGCATCGGCGACCGTCCGGATGCCGCCGGCGACGCAGAACGGAATGTCGAGCTCGGCGGCGACGCGCGCGATCCAGCCGGTGTCGACGCGCCGGCCCTCGGGGCTGGCGGTGATGTCGTAGAACACGAGCTCGTCGGCGCCCTCCTCGGCATAGCGGCGCGACAGCTCCAGGATGTCGCCGACCACGCGATGGTCGCGGAAGCGCACGCCCTTGACGACGACGCCACCGGCGACGTCGAGGCACGGAATCAGGCGATGCGCGAGCATGCGGCGATCTCCTCCAGCGGCAGGCTGCCGTCGAGCAGGGCGGTGCCGGCGACGCAGGCGGCGACGCCGCTGCCGCGCAGCGCGGCCACATCGGCCTCGTGCCGTACGCCGCCGGACGCGATCCAGGCCAGGCCGGGCCAGCGGCCGGTCAGCATCCGGTACAACACGAGGTTGGGACCTTCGCCCATGCCGTCGTGCGCGATGTCGGTACTGAGCACGTGGCGCAGGCCGCGCTCGGCGAGCGCGTCCAGCAGCTCGGCGACGTCGGCGTCGCCGGCGGACTGCCAGGCATCGACGGCCGGCAGCCAGCGCCCCTGCGCATCGCGCAGCAGGTCGAGCGCCAGACACAGCCGGTCGGCGCCGAACGCATCGAGCCAGGCCGCGAACGTATCGGGCTCGCGGATCGCGACGCTGCCGACGACGACGCGCGCGACGCCGGCCGTGAGCAGGCGCTCGACGTCGGCGCGGCTGCGCACGCCGCCGCCGGCCTGGACCGGCGTGCCGAGCGCGGCGATGCGCCCGAGCAGCTCGGTCTGCACCGGATGACGCGCGCGTGCGCCGTCGAGATCGACCAGATGCAGCCAGCGCGCGCCGGCGTCGGCGTAGCGCCGCGCCAGCTCGACCGGATCGTGGTCGAACTGCCGGCTGCGCTCGAAGTCGCCCTGGCGCAGGCGCACGACGCGACCGTCGCGCAGATCGATGGCGGGAATGATCAGCATGGCGTCGAGAAGAAGTTGGCGAGCACGCGGCGGCCGGCGGCGGCGGATTTCTCCGGATGGAACTGCACGCCGTGGACGGAGCCCGCACGCACGGCCGACGCGAACGCCGTGCCGTAGTCGGTGCAGGCCTGTGCCGACGCGTCGAGCGGAGCCGCATAGCCGTGTACGAAGTAGAACCAGGCCTCGGCATCGAGGCCGTCGAACAGCGCGGCCCCGGGCAGCGCATGCGCGCGGTTCCAGCCCATGTGCGGCCAGCGCGGCTCGGCCGGCAGACGCCGCACGCGCCCCGGCAGCACGCCGAGACACTCGGTATCGTCCTCGTCGGAGCCCTCGAACAGCAGCTGCATGCCCAGACAGATGCCGAGCAGCGGCTGGCCGAGCGTGCGGATCAGGCGATCGACGCCGCGCGTGCGCAGGCCGCGCATCGCATGGCCGGCGGCGCCGACGCCGGGCAGGATCACGTGACTGGCCGCGCCGACGCGGGCCGGATCGTCGCTGACCTCGGCCTCGACGCCGATCCGCAGACAGGCCTGGCGCAGCGAGCCGAAGTTGGCGCCGCTGCCGGGGATGATGACGGCACGCACGTTCACGCCAGCACGCCCTTGCTGCTCGGCACGTCGCCGCTGCCGCGCGCGATCGCCTGCCGCAGCGCGCGGCCGACCGCCTTGAAGCAGGCCTCGATCATATGGTGCGTGTTCTCGCCGCGCACGCGCAGATGCAGGTTCGCGCCGAGCGCGTCGGACAGGCTGCGGAAGACGTGCGGGACCAGCTCGGTCGGCAGCGTGCCGACCGCCTCGCGCGGAAAGCGGCCGTCGAACACGAAGTAGGGGCGTCCGGACAGATCGATCGCGACCTCGGCCAGGCTCTCGTCCATCGGCAGCGTGAAGCCGTAGCGGCCGATGCCGCGGCGGTCGCCGAGCGCGTCGCGCAGCGCCTGGCCGAGGGCGAGCGCGCAGTCCTCGACGGTGTGGTGCTCGTCGATGTGCAGGTCGCCGTGGCAGGTCAGGCGCAGCGCGAACCCGCCGTGCACGCCGAGCTGTTCGATCATGTGATCGAAGAAGCCCAGGCCGGTCGTGACCTCCGGCCGCGCGCTGCGATCGAGGTCGACCTCGACGACGATCCGGGTTTCGCGCGTCGTCCGCTCGACGCGGCCCACGCGCGGCGCGTCGAGCAGCGTGCGCGCGATCTGGGCCCAATCCCCGTCGGGGCCCAGGCGCAGACCGCGGATGCCGATGTTGCGTGCGAACTCCAGATCGGTCTCGCGATCGCCGATCACCGCGCTGCGCGCGCGGTCGAGCGCGCCCTCGCCGAGGTAGTGGCGCACCAGGCCGGTGCCCGGCTTGCGCGTCGGCGCACCGTCCTCGGGCCGGTGCGGATCGATCAGGATCTCGCGGAACGCGATGCCTTCGCCGGCGAGAATGTCGAGCAGCAGCTGCTGCGGACCGACGAAGTCGGCGTGCGGGAAGCTCGCCGTGCCGAGGCCGTCCTGATTGCTGACCATGACGAGCTCGTAGCCGGCCTCGACGCAGCGGCGCAGTGCCGAGATCGTGCCCGGTACCAGACGGAACTTTTTCGTAGCGGTCGATCTGCTCGTCGGGTGGTTCGACGATCAGCGTGCCGTCGCGGTCGACGAACAGGACCTTCGGCGCGCTCATGCCAGCGCCTCCAGCAGGGCTTCGTTCTCGTAAGGGCTGCCGACCGTGATGCGCAGGCAGTCGGTGAGGCCCGGCTGCGCAGAGACGTCACGCAGCACGATGCCGGCGGCCAGTGCGCGTTGCAGCGCGGCGGGTCCGTCGGCGAAGCGCGCCAGCACGAAGTTCGCCGCCGACGGCCAGACCGTGCGCACGTCCGGCCGTGCGGCGAGCGCGTCGGCGAGCTGGCGGCGCTCGCCGACCAGGGTCGCGATGCGTGCCCGCGTGCGCTCGAGCGCGGCGGGCTCGAGCGCGGCGATCGCCGCCGCCACGCACGGCAGCGGCAGCGGATACGGCGCGGCGATGCGGCCGATGAAGCGCGCCACGTCCGGATGCGCGATCAGGCTGCCGATGCGCGCGCCGGCCAGCGCATGGGCCTTGGACAGCGTGCGCAGCACGACGAGGTTGTCGTACCGGTCGAGCAGGGCGGCCGCGCTCGGAATGCCGGCAAACTCGATGTAGGCCTCGTCCACGACCAGCAGCGCCCGGCCGGCCAGCGCCTCGGCGAGGAAGCCGACGACCTCGTGGTGCAGCTCGCCGGTCGGGTTGTTCGGCGAGCACAGCACGACCAGCTTGGTATCGGCATCGACCCGCGCCAGCAGCCGCTCCGGATCCAGCGCGAAGCCGTCGTCCGGGCTCAGCGTCAGCGCGCGGTACTCGGCGCCCTGCAGCTGCGCGCCGATGCGGTACATGCCGAAACTCGGCGCCAGGCCGACCACGTTGTCGCGGCCGGCACGGCAGAAGCCGCGCAGCAGCAGATCGATCGCCTCGTCGCTGCCGCGGCCGGTCCACAGCCGGTCCTCGGCGACGCCGTACAGCGTGGCCAGATCGCTGCGCAGCGCGAGCGGCTGCGGATCGGGATAGCGGTTGAGCGCGGCCGGATCGCCGTCGTCGGCCCACGGCGACTCGTTGGCATTGAGCCGGATCGCGCCGACCAGGCCGCTGCGGCGTGCCGACGCGTACGGTACGAAGGCGGCCAGGTCCGGCCGTGCGCGTGCGAGCGGGCTCATGCCGTCACCGCTTGGCGCTGCGGCAGCGCGGCCAGGCGCAGGTCGACCGCGCGGGCATGCGCCTCGAGCCGTTCGGCGCGCGCCAGCAGGGCCGCGTCGCCGCCGATCGCGGCGAGTCCGTCGGCGCTGAGCTCCTGCACGTAGACGCGGCGCACGAAGCTGTCGACGCCGACGCCGCTGAATGCGCGTGCGAAGCCGAGCGTCGGCAGCACGTGATTGGGTCCGGCGCAGTAGTCGCCGAGCGTCTCCGGCGACCACGCGCCGAGGAAGATGCTGCCGGCGGCCGACAGGCGCGGCAGCAGCGCGCGCGGATCACGCGTCTGCACGATCAGATGCTCGGGCGCGTAGCGCTCGGAGACGGCGACCGCCTCGTCGAGGTCGCCGACATGGATCCATCGCGCGTGCGCCAGCGCGGCCTCGGCGATCGCGCGGCGCGGCAGCGTCGCGCTCTGCCGCTCGACCGCGGCCGCGACCTCGCGCAGCAGGACGTGGCTCGGGCTGACCAGCACGACCTGCGAGTCGGCGCCGTGCTCGGCCTGGGCGAGCAGGTCGGCGGCGACGAAATCGGGATCGGCGCCGTCGTCGGCGATCACCAGCACCTCTGACGGTCCGGCCGGCATGTCGATTGCGGCGCCTTCCGGATCGGCGGCGACCTCGAGCTTGGCCTGGGTGACCCAGGCGTTGCCGGGCCCGAACAGCTTGTCGCAGCGCGGGACGCTGCCGGTGCCGTAGGCCAGCGCGGCGATCGCCTGCGCGCCGCCGAGCTTGAACACGCGCGTGACGCCGCACAGACGCGCCGCGGTCAGGATCACCGGGTCGGCGCTGCCGTCGGCGCGCGGCGGCGTCGCCAGCACGATCTCGGGGCAGCCGGCCAGAGCTGCCGGCACCGCGAGCATCCAGACCGTCGAGGGCAGCGGTGCACTGCCGGCCGGCACGTACAGGCCGACGCGGCCGATCGGACGGATCAGTTGTTCGCAACGCACGCCCGGCGCGGTATCGGCGCGCAGCGCGCGCGGCAGCTGTGCCGCGTGGAACGTGCGCACGCGCCCGATCGCACGCTCGATCGCGGCGCGCAAGGCGGCGTCGACGGCCGCTTCGGCCGCCGCGAACTCGGCCTCGTCGACCGCGAAGTCGGCCAGGTCGCAGCCGTCGAGCTGCCGGGTCAGCGTACGCAGCGCCGCGTCGCCGTGCCTGCGCACCTCGGCGAGGATCGCGCGCACGCGCTCGAGCTGCTGCGGGTCGCGCACCTGGCGCGGACGGGCCAGCGCCGCGTCGCGCTCGGCCGGTCCGAGCGCGCGCCAATCGAGAATTCTCATGCCAGCATCCGCTCCACGTTCAGCACCATCAGGCCGCGCGCGCCGAGCCGCTTGAGGTCTTCCAGGTGCTGCCAGTCCAGCGCGCCGTTGCACAGCGCCTGCACGGCAATGTCGTCGGGCAGGCCGTCCAGGCTCAGCACGCTCGGTGATTCGCGCACCGGCAGCAGGCGCGTGATCGCGGCCAGGGCCGCGCGCGGTGCCTGCATCATCAGCAGGCGCGCGCCGTCGCTGGAGCGCGCGCCTTCGATGCGCGCGCAGAGCCGCTCGATCTGTTCGGCGCGCAATCCGCTCTGCGGCAGCGGCCCGGCCACGAGCACGGCCTCGCTGCGCAGGATCGTGTCGATCTCGTGCAGCTGATTGGCGGCCAGTGTCGCGCCGGAGGACACCAGGTCGCAGATCGCGTCGGCCTTGCCGAGCCAGCGGGGCGATCTCGACCGAGCCGTTCAGCACGACCACGTCGGCGCGGATGCCGCTGCGCGCGAGCCAGTCGCCGACCAGGGCCGGATACGAGGTCGCGATGCGCAGACCGTCCAGATCCTGCACCGAGGCGATCGCGCCGCCGTCGGGCGCGGCCAGCGAGAGCCGGCAGCCGCCGAAGCCGAGCGCCTGGCGTTCGGCCGGCAAAGCAGCGCCGGCCGGCGCGCCGAGGCGGTATTCCTCGAGCACGTTGCGGCCGACGATGCCGAGCTCGCAGCTGCCCTCGACGAGCAGGCCGGGGATATCGTCGTCGCGCACCAGCAGCACGTCGATCGGCAGATTCTCGCCGTAGAGGAACAGGCGGTCGCGGCTGGCGCGGAACGCGAGTCCGGCGCGGCCGAGCAGCGACAGCGAGGCCTCGGCGAGCCGGCCGGACTTCTGCACCGCCACGCGCAGGCGGTCGCGCGGCGCGCTCATGCGGAGGTCCTCGCCGGCGTATCGGTCACGCGCGGCGCCGTGCGGTCCAGCTTCAGGCGCTTGGCGGCCAGCCGGTAGCCGCCGGCGCCCTGATCGAGACAGCGCGCGACGCGGCCGATCGTGGTCACGCTGACGGCGGTGTCCTCGTGGATCTCGCGATACGGTTCGCCGGCGATCAGATGCGGGACCACGCACCAGCGGTCGCGCATCGCCTCGCGCTCGGCCGGCGTGCACAGATCGTCGAGGAAGGCGCGCATTTCCTCGACCGTGCGCAGCGACAGCAGCGCTTCGCACAGCGAGCGCTCGGCGCGCTCGGAGTCGAGCGAGGGGGTGATCGGGCGACGTTTCATTGCGTTGATGTAATAGCGTGTTAGTACGTCATGGTATCGGCCGGCGCCCATCGTGGTCAATCCCCCTGCGCGCCGGAGCAGCTTCGCTGCCTGGCAGGCGGCATCCGGGGCAACGGTGTTCATGTGTCCCGCAATCCCGGTAGGATCGACGCTGGGTCAGTCTCGCCTGGGGGGAGCTGGGTGACTACCGTCGAGAATAGGGATGATTCGTCCACTGAGAGCCTGCAGGGCGTCCTCGAGCGGATCGCCACAGGAGACCGGGCGGCCGAAGCGGCGTTGCTCACCCGGTTCCAGCGTGGCGTGCGCGCACTGGTCGTGCGTCACTGCCGTCCGGGGGACGTCGTGGTCGACGACATCGCTCAGGACGTGCTCAGCGCCGTCCTGGTCCGCGTACGGGAAGGCGGCATTCGGGATGCGCAGACATTCCCGGCCTACCTCCAGACGATGATCGTGCGTGCGACGACCGCCGAGTATCGCAAGCGGCGCGCGCGCGGCGAGTCACTGCCGATCGACGTGGCGGATGGTTTGCCCGATCGTTCCGATCCCCCCGCCGATCTGGACTCGCAACGCATGGCTGCGCAGTTGCGAAATCTCATCGCCGATCTGCCGGTCGCGCGAGACAGGGCACTGCTGAGCCGCTTCTATCTGGAAGAGCACTCCAAGGAAGACATCTGCGTCTCGATGGGGATAGCCGATGATCATTTTCATCGCGTGGTACACCGGGCTCGGGTCAGATTCCGGGCCTTGCTGGCGCAGGCCGGCATCGTCTCGCTCGCGGGGCGAGACAAATGAGGCACTCGCCGCTCCTGACTGGCAAGGGGCATCGGCAACGGTCGGCAGGAGGACGTTGTGACTGAAACCCCGACGACGACCGCCATGTCGTCCTGGTTGGAGGAAGCATGGCTCGGGCGCTATCTCGATCGCGCGTTGTCCCCCGACGAGCGCGACTGGTTCGAGGCGTACATGCTGGACAAGGTTCACTTGATCGAACAGGTGGAAGTCGACAACGCGCTGCGCGATGCGGCCCATGCCGCCGCGCCGCTGTCGGTGGCGCCGGACCGGCCGGCTGAGCCGGGCGCTCCGCCTTCGCGATCGCCGCGCCGCCACCTCGCGCGCGTGCTGGCGCTGGCGGCCAGCTTCGTCCTCGGCGTCGGCTTGACCTGGATCGGTTTCGATCGTCTGCCGAGCGGCGTGCCGGCTTCAAATCCCACCCGCATCGTCTACGACACGCTGCGTGCGCAGGCCAGCCCGCCCCTGGTCGAACGCGGAGATCCCCAAGCGCCGTGGATCATCGTCGACATCGCCGTGCCGAGCGGTGCGCAGATCCTGTCCGCGCAGGCCGTGGTCGCAGGCGAGCCGACCATGCTGCCGATCCCCGCGGTGTCCTCCGAGGGCTTCGCCACCTATCTGCTGCCGATCGCCTGGCAGGGCAGGACGAAGTTGCGCTTCGACCTTCGTCTGCATGGACGTACCGAAAAAACGGAGCTCGAACTGATGTTCTAGCGGGCTGCGCCGATGCGGACTGCGAGAGTGATCCAGGAGGGTTCGCTCGGGTGTCGATCGCGCGGGCGATTGATGCCAGGAGACGGTGCGCGAGCTTCGCTTGCGCCTTTCGATCGAAAACGGATGGGAGGCCGCTTTTCGACATCATGCAAGGGAGGAGCTATGGCGTTGAATGGAAAGTCGACACGCACTTCAACCGGAGTCGGTCTGCGTGATCTGGGCAAGGCTCATCCGGCGGCCGCCGCCATCGAAGGCGCAACCGGCTTGGTTCTGGGCTCGGGCGTGGCGATCGCACCGCGTTGGATACTGAGCGCAGCTCATGTATTCCGCGGGCCTCAGCTGCGGGTCTGGGCCATCTCATGGGGAAAGGAGCATCGCGTAGGCGTGCGCGCCGTACACTGGCGTGACGCTTCCTATACGTTCCGCGCAGCAGGCGACACCGGAAGTGCCGTACCGCCGTGGCCGGAGCAGGTGGCCGACCGGCAGGGTGAGCGGGACGAGCTGGTCCTCCTCGAGCTGGACGACGATCTGGCACTGGACGCAGACGCCTATGCAAAGCCCGATGCGGCTCCCTATGCACCGGGCACGAAACTCCATATCGTCGGCTTCGGGTTGGACGGGGATGGCAACTACGATCCCCGCTCGATACCGACGATCATGCGAATGGTCAGCCAGGCGCCCGATCGAGTGGGTTTCGGCCTGTGCCGATCCGACCGGCAGGAGGGTCTCGGCATCGACATGCCACGCCAGGACGACAGCGGGGCGCCGGTTTTCCTCGCCGGTTCGCGGCGCGTGGTGGGCATACACTCGCTGCGTTTCAAGGCGACCGACGCTGCGTCCGGGTTGGAAAAAGAAACGGCGTGCTTCATCGCGGTGACGCAAGCGTCCCTGGCGTGGATCGATAGCCTGACCTCCCTGGCGGCGAGTCCAAAGGCCGCGACCTTGCCGGCTTCGACCACCAAGCCTCAGCGCTTCGTACTGCGTGCCCGCCATGGGTGTCTGACTCTGACGGAGGGCCATCGCAGCCTGGACGGCATATGGCACTTGAACGGCACTTCGGCAGACCCGTCGATACTGCTGCTCTGTGATCGGATCGAGATCGCCAAAGACGGCGGAGGCACGAGCTTCAGTCTGTATCGTTGTGGTGCGACCGCCCCGTTCTACGTGGGTCAGGCCGATCCAGGCGGCGACAGCAAGGTGTCCAGCGCCTGGCTGCACGTCAGGCATCGGCCGGACTATCCAGCGATCGAGTACTTCGTGTTCCGCCGTACCGATGGCTGGCTTCCGGTGAGGCAACCCGACGGCAGCAGCCGTACCGAACTGACGCGGCGCATCCATATCGAGGCATTCTTGGACAACTCGTTGCACCAGAAGCCGCACGGCAAGCTCGAGTTCGGTGGTGGCAAAGAGGAGTATCAGGACATCGTTCCCTGTGAGGGCTGCATGGGGGCGCTGAAGATCGGGGTCAACGACCAGGACGATGAGGGCGACGCCTACGAGGGATAGCGTGAGCCGCTGGGTGTGGACTGTAGTTGCGGTGTCGGTCGTGATCACACCGTATGTCGAGGCGGCGCAGACGCAAGAGCGCTGGCCGCTCGACTGCGGCAGCGACGGCGTGCCGCAGGACCGCTTCGTTCCGGCGCAGGGCGTTCTGGACATCGATGTCCAGGCGCCTGCCGGCGCCGTGCTCGTGATCGAGGAGCGCGGCCGCGATCTGGAGATCCGCTCCGGGCCCGATGCGGCTTTCGAGGCGCTCTCGACACGTCCGCCGCGGCTCGGGCTATGGGCGGGTACGCGCAGCGTCCAGGTGAAGCGCAGCGGTGCTCCGGGAGCGGAGGCGCCGCTGCGCGCGACCCTGCACTGCACACCGGATGCGGTACACGCCGCCCTGCCGGCGTGCAGCGCCGCCGCCGCTGCGCTGGCCGCGAAGGGCGGCGCCCTGCCGCTCGACCTGCTCGCCGGCACGCCGCTGTGCCGCGCCTTGCTGCAGCACGGGCTGGCGACGTTCGCATCGCGGTCCGGCTCGCCCGCAGAAGCGGCACGCCTCTACACGGACGCCATCGACAGCTGGCGTGCTGCCGGCGATGCATCGCGCGAGGGCGCCGGCTGGCTCGGTCTGACCGAACAGCGCCTTCGTCTGGCCGACCACCGAGCCGCGCTCGTCGCGGCCGAGCGAGCAGGTGCGCTGAGCGAGCGGGATGGCCTTCCGTACTTCGCCGCGCGAGCGCGGGCTCAGGCATGTCTCATTCACGGCTATCTGGGCGATCCGCGCCGCGCATCCGACTGTCTGGGGCCGCTGCCGGACACGTTCATGGCGATGGGGGAACTCGGAGAAGCCGCCAACACGTGGTACAGCCTCGGTCTGCTGGCGGCCGATGCCGGTCGGGTCGACGAAGCCGAATCCGCGGCGCGCCAGGCGCTCGCGATCGCGCCGAGTGCGATCACGCCGATCGTCCGCGGCAGGTTGCTGCAGTTGTCGGCGCGACTCGCGCTCGAAGCCGGTCGTATCGACGAGTCGATCGCCGCGATCAGCGGCGCAATCGCGGCTTTTGAAGCGGCCGGTGATCTACGCTGGCAAGGCAATGCGTATCTCTTTGCTGCGGAACTGCACCATGGCCTCGGCGCAGACGCGGAGGCGCGCGTCTTCGCCGAAGCGGCGGTGCAGCGATTCAATGGCGCTCAGGCGCCTGCGCGCATGGCGGCCGCGCTTCTGGTACAGGCGCGTATTCTCGCTGCGCGGGACAGCGAGGCCGCATGGCTGGCGACACGGCGTGCTCGCGCGCTCTACGTTCAGGCGCAGATGCCGCTGCAGATCGCGGAAGCGGACGTCACCGCATTGACATTGCAGGCGACCCCGGAAGCCGAGCGTGCGGTGGCCGATGCGCTGGTCTCGCTGCCGGCTCGCCGCGCCGACCAGGCGCGGCTCGCCCTCGCGGCGGCGGCCCTGCGGCGCGGTGATCGAGTCGCCGCCGGCGCCGAGCTGGGAAGGCTGTCCGATCGGTCCTTGCCGCTGGCAACGGCGCTGGACCGCGACCTGCTGCGCGCTCGCCTGATGGTCGATGAAGGTGCCGCCGCCGGAGCCTTGAGCCTTCTGGAGCGCGCCATCGATGCCCTGCATGCCTTGGTGCGCCGCGCCGGAACGCCGGGTCTGCGCTACGCGCTCGCGCGCAGGCTCGCGCTGCTGCGGCGAGCGTGGGTGGATGCGTATCTGGCCGATCCGGCCGCACGCCCGGGCTTCGAGGCCGCTTGGAGCGTCCTTGCGCGCACGCAGATCACCGCGCTGTTGGGCCACGGCACTGCCGCTGCTTCGGTCACGGGAGGCAGCGTGGATCGCGCTTTGGCCGCTGCGCTCCTGGCGCCGGAGGATGAGACGAACGAGCGCGACTTGAGCGTGCAGCGCGAGCTGATGCGCTTCTACGCCGAGCGTCTGAGGGTGGCGCCGAATGCCTCTGCGGTCGAGCGCTGGGTCGATGTCGGTCGCGCACTGGCGCCCGGTCAGGTCTGGATCGCCTTCGCGCTCGGAGAGCGCGGTGCGATCGCGCTGAAAGCCACATCGGAGGGGGAGGCACTGCATCGCCTCGAGAGCGCCGAGGCGATCCGTCACTCATCGCTGGCCCTGCGAGAGGCGCTGTCGTCGCCGACGGGACCGGTCGCCGCCATAGAAGCCGAAGCGCGACATTTGGGCGAGCGGCTGTTTCCGGATGGTATCGACGCCTCCGCCACGCAGCTGTGGGTCATGGCCGACGACGCGCTGGCATCGGTTCCTTGGGCGTTGCTGCGTATGCCGGGCGACGCCGGTCCGTTGATCGAGCGTATGGCCGTCAGCACGACATCCGGTATCCCGGTGTCGCGTGCCTGGGCGCGCGAGCCGCCGGCTCTGACCGCGCTGGTCGCATCACTGAGCGAGGCTCGTCACGAGGAACTGGCGCCGTTGTTCGGCGCCGAACAGGAGCCGCGACTGATCGCGGGCATCGTGCCGGACATGCCGGTGACCGTGATGGCAGGCGCCGATCTGGATGAAACGACGCTGCTCGAAGCGCTGGCCGCTGATGCGAACTGGGTGCATGTGGCCGCACATGGGATACATCGAGAGGGCTTGCCGGGCTATTCGGGTCTGTGGCTGGCGCCGGTTCAAGCCGATGCGCCGCTGCGCTTCATCGGTTGGCTCGCACTGGCCGACACGCCGCTTCATGCCGGACTGGTCGTCCTCAATGCCTGCCAGCTCGCGCAGGCCGACGACCTGCCGGACGGTGGCGTCGATTTCGCAACCGCTCTGGTGTCGGCCGGCGTGGCCCACGTCGTCGCCGCTCGCTGGACCATCAGCGACGCCGCCTCGGCGCAGTGGGTCCCCGCCTTCTACGCAGCCTTGAATGCCGACCGGGAAGCCGGTCCGGCTTTCGCACTGCGTGCCGCGCAATTGCGGATGCGCGCCGGCCGTGCATTCCGTCACCCGTACTACTGGGCCTCTCTGGTGCATCGGCAGCAGTCACGCTAGCGAGTCGGTCGGAGAGGGCGATGCGCACGACCCGGCTTCGACCTCACGCGTGAACGGGCCGGCCCGCCGTCGGTCGACTTTCCGTCGGCTGCACGCGCGCGTCGAGCGCAAGCCGGCCCATCGTGGCCGGCATTTCTCGAGACCGGGCGCGCCGGCTGCCCGATGCTCCGACGGGAGGCGTCAGGCCAGCAGCAGATACAGATTGCCCGCGCAGCTGGATGCGGGGAAGACGCGGTCGTCCTGCGGCTCGATGAAGCCCAGCGTGCCGGTCGAATCGATGAACCAGTTGACCGCGTGATTGCCTTCGAGCCAGTCGAAATTGCCCCAGGCGATGCCGACGCACAGGCCACAGGTCAACTCCGCGTTCGCATAGGCGTGACTGCTCATCTCGCCCTTGAGCACGTAGGCGAAGTCGTCGCAATCGAAGCGGTTCTGCAGCCAGGCACGCCGGTCGAGCTGACTCTCGCCGAGTATCCAGGCGATCTCGTCGAGAGAAGGAAGATAGAACTGCTCATCGCCGTAGCGAATGCCGGGATCGCTCGCGAACTTCCCCGCCAGGCTGGCGGCTACGACGTCATGAACGTCCTGGGACGAGGCGAGCGTGCCCTGCGCGGGCGGTGCGGTGACCGACGCGAGTGGGCTCTCGTGGGCCATTTTGAATCGCGGCCCGGTCGTGCGTGGGCCGATCAGTCGGGCAGGGGCGGGGTGGGCGGGCATGGTGCGTCTCCGTTGGTGAGGGGTCAGGAGCCGACGACGAGCTTGGCCGATGCGGCCGCTCCGTTCTTGTCGTTGACGACGAGGGTGTAGGTGCCGGCGGCCTTGCTGCCGGCCTTCACGGTCAGGGTCCGGCCGTCCGGGGCGATCTTCACGACCAGCTCGGCGGCATCGGCCGGCGGATTGCGGACGAGCGCTGCATACGGCCGATAACCGCCGACGATCGTCACCTGCAGGGTCTCACCTGCCTTCATCGACAGCGATTCGTCGGGCGCCGTGCTGATCGTCACCGGTGGATGCGTGGCGCCGAGCGCGCAGGCGGCGAGCAGCTCGGGGTCGTAGACGACCGCCGATGTGCGGTCCAGATAGGTCCGGGCTTCGCTCAACGCGTCGTCGAGCGCCCGCAGGTTCTGGTCCAGCGAGCTGAGCGCCGCCATGATCAAGCTCGCGGACGGGCAGGTCTTGCCGAGCGCCGAGGCCTGTCCGATTCCATTTAACCCAGTGATCCGGTTGGAGTTCGCATTGACCTTATCGGTCTTGCCGCCGCCGACGGTCGGCAGCGCCAGATTGCCGAGCTGCGCAGCGAGATCGGCCGGTGAGGGCGTCAAGGTGGACAACTGCAGGTTGACCTCGGTACGAATCCGTTGCACCGCCCGATCGAGATTGCAGGCCAGCACGTCGGTCTTGGGCAGGAACGACCGGTCGTACAGTGCATCCTGAATCTCGTTGACGCGTCGAGCCGAATCGACCTGCCGTGCCTGCAGGACGTCGAGCCGGGCGGCGATCGCGGCCGCCTCTGCGGTACCGCTGTCGCAAGTCGCGTTCTCGATGACGGCGACCAGCGCCTGCTGCGTTCCTTCGACGGCTTCCCAGTTCCGACCGAGCCTGTCGCGCCAATGCTCGACCTCCGTGCGCTGCGCTTCGCTCGCCGACGCCAGCGGTTCCACGACATCGATCGCGCAGTCCAGGGCCTGGATGCCGTTGAAGTAGATCTTCTGTCGAGGCGCATACAGATAGGTCGCGCCGGTCGCGCCGACGAAACCGCCGGCCGCCAGCGCCGCGACGTTGTGCGGATTGGTGTTGACGTAGGCCTTGTATCCGACGACGGCCGACAGCGGGATCAGGGCAAGACCGGTGCCGACCGCGAAGCGGTTGTGGTCCAGCGCGGCTTCCTCGTAGAGGCCCTGCAAACGCCGCGCGCGTTCGACCGATGTACTCATCTTCTGTCCGCCCGGACAGATCGTGCCTTCATCCGTGTAGGCCAGCTCGGCTGCCTCGAGCCCATCGTGGCTGACGTAAGGCTGCATGACCGCGCAGCCGTTGAGCGCGATCAGGCCTGCCAGGGTGGCGAGACGGATTGCACGATGAATGATCGGCATGGCGTACTCCTTTGACGAGGTCGGGAAACCGAAGGCGACTGGCCACGCGGGCTGAGCGGCACCGCCGGATGCGATCTGCAAGGTGGCGTATGGGCGAGCGGTGTCTCAGCCCCCTCGTTGAAAAAACGGGAGGTGCGCTTGGGTGAGCCCGTCAAGCGATGCGAGCGGCGGGCTGCCGGGTCGACGCAACAGCGTGGTCGTGACGCCGCTATGCGGCCGCGCCCCGGGAGACAGCGCAGCCGTTCTCGTCGCAGCCCTACTGCACGAACGGCCCGCGCGCGTGCTTGCGCGCGGAGCGCGGAGCGCGTCCGGCCAGCGCGCGGAAGTCGCGCGCCATGTGCGGCTGGTCGGCATAGCCGTGCAGCGCGGCCTGGTCGGCCAGGACGGCGGGCTCGGTCTGGATCGTGACCAGCGTTTCCTGGAAACGCAGCAGCCGCAGATAGGTGCGCGGCGCGATGCCGACATGGCGTCGGAACCAGCGCTGCAGGCCGCGCATCGTCAGGCCGCTGCGCGCGGCCAGTGCCGCGACCGTGGTCGCGCCGAGGATCGACCGGCCCATCGCGGCGAGCGTGCCGTCGTCGACCGAGGCGAGGCGGTCGCACAGCGCAGGATCCGGATCGGCGTCGAGCATCGCGAACAGCACGGCCAGATCGGCCGGCAGACCGGCCTCCTCGAGCGCGATCCAGTCGTTGACGAAGCCGCCGCACGGCCGTCCGCCGAGCGCGTGCCAGGCCCACGGCCACAGGCGCAGGCCGACGAACGCGGCATCGCCGCTGAAGCTCAGGCGTGCCGGCCGATCGATCAGGCCGGCGACGAAGGCCGCGGCTGCGCGCGGCCCCAGGACGAACGTCCGTCGAGCCTGCGGATCACTTCGAGGCAGCCGTCCGGCGTCGCGTCGTGCTCGACGACCGCGTCGGGCGCGCCGTCGCAGCGCAGCGTCCACAGCGTCTTGACCAGGCCGTCGAGCGCCGGCAGCGGGATTTCGGCGTACTGCATGCAGGCACTCCTGGATGTCGCGTTCGTCCAAGTCCGGGCGGCCGCGGCGAGGCTAAGCTGCATGCACCTCGACCGGCGGAGCCACCCATGAAACACCTGATCGCGATGGTACTGGCATGTGTGAGCGCGGCTGCGTCGCCGGCGAAGGCCGACGGCGCGGTGACGATCGACCAGTTGGCCTGGATCGGCGGCACCTGGGTCGCCGAGCGGGACGGGCGCTGGACCGAGGAACACTGGACCGCGCCGCGCGGCGGCCTGATGCTCGGCGTCAATCGCAACGGCGCCGGCGATCTCGCACGTGGATTCGAATTCCTGCGCATCCAGACCGGTGCCGACGGTGTCGTGACGTACTGGGCGGCGCCCGCCGGCCAGGCGCCGGTGCCGTTCCGGCTGACCGCCAGCAGCGCCGACAGCGTCACGTTCGAGAATCCGCAACACGACTATCCCGCGATCATCACGTACCGGCGCGACGGCGACCGGCTGCAGGCGACGATCGCCGGACCTGGCGGAGTCCGTCCGATGAGCTGGACCTGGCAGCGCCGCTGATCGCACGCGCTGCCGGTCCGACGCCGTCGTGCAGCAGGGGCGGCGAGGCGTACTTCGCGTGGTCGGCCGCATCCGGCGCCGATCGCCGCCGGGACGCCGATCGCTCAGGTCTGCCTCGGCGGCTGTTCGACCGGATCCGCCAGGCGGCTGTGGCGGATGCCGTAGCCGAAATAGACGACCAGGCCCACGCCCATCCAGATCAGGAAGCGCTCCCAGGTCGTCCACGGCAGGAACGAGAGCAGCCACAGCGAGAAGGCGATGCCGATCAGCGGCACGAATGGCACCCACGGCGTGCGGAACGCGCGCGGCAGATCCGGGCGCCGGTAGCGCAGCACCAGGATCGCGCCGCAGATCACCACGAACGCGCTCAGCGCGCCGATGTTGACGAGCTTGGCCAGTTCGCCGAGCGGCAGCAGGCCGGCCGCGAGCGCGGTCAGTACGCCGAGCATCAGCGTCGGCCGGTACGGCGTGCCGTAGCGCGGATGCACCTTCGCGAACCAGGCCGGCAGCAGGCCGTCGCGCGCCAGCGAGAACCAGATCCGCGCCGCCGCCAGCATGAACGCGAACACGACGCTGATGATGCCGGTGACCGCGGTGACCGAGATCGCGATGCTGACCCAGGTCAGGCCGAGATCGCCGAACGCGCGTGCGACCGGCGCATCGTTGTCGAGCGTGGAATAGTGCGCCACGCCGGTCAGCACCAGCGAGATCGTCAGGTACAGCGCCATCGAGATGCCGAGCGAGAGCAGGATCGCGCGCGGCAGGTCGCGCTGCGGATTCTTCGCCTCCTCGGCGGCGGTGGTCAGTGTGTCGTAGCCGAACACCGCGAAGAACACGACCGACGCGGCCGCGACGACGCCGTGCCAGCCGTAATGGCTGACGCCGCCGGCGTCGACGACGCGCTCGGGCACGAACGGCCGCCAGTTGGCCGGATCGATGTAGAACGCGCCGACGCCGATGACCAGGGCGACGCCGACGATCTTGATCGCGACGACCGCGGTATTGAGGCGGGCGCCCCATTCGGTGCGCAGCGTCAGCAGGCCGGCCACCGCCAGCGCGACGAACGCGGCGACGACGTTGAACACGCGGCCCTCGCCGGTGCCGAGCGCGCCCTGCGCCCAGACCGGCAACGGCATGCCGGCCGCCTCGAGCAGGGCCTGCAGATAGCCGGCCCAGCCGCTGGCGACCGCGGCGACGATCAGCGCGTACTCGAGCAGCAGATCCCAGCCGATCAGCCAGGCGACGCCTTCGCCGAGCACCGCATAGCCGTAGGTGTAGGCGCTGCCGGTCACCGGGATCAGACCGGCGAACTCGGCGTAGCACAGCGCCGCTGCCGCGCTGGCGATGCCGGCGATCAGGAACGCGATCGCGACCGCCGGACCGGCGTTGACGGCCGCCTGCTGGCCGGCCAGCACGAAGATGCCCACGCCGATGATGCCGCCGAGGCCGATGCCGGTCAGCTGCCAGACGCCGAGCACGCGGCGCAGATCGCGGCGCTGGCCGAGCTCGGCCTGCAGTTGTTCGACGGACTTGTGGCGTGTGAGCCGCTCGATCAGACGCATGCACGTTCTCCCCGGACGTTCGGTCGATCATAAACCGAGCATCGGCCGCGATCGCGTGCGCCGGCTGACGCGATTGGCTAGAGTCGCGCTCTATTGCATCGCAGCATCCGGATCCATGTCGCGAGTCCTGGTCTTCCAGCACGTGGCCGCCGAGCCGCTCGGCACGCTCGACCGGCTGATCCGGCGTCGCGGCCATCGCATCAGGTTCGTCAACTTCGAGCGCGAGCCCGACGCACAGCTCCTCGCTCGACCGCTATCGCGGCCTGATCGTGCTTGGCGGGCCGATGAACGTGGCCGACCAGGTGCGGCGGCCGCATCTGAGGACCGAGCTGGCGGCGATCGAGCGCGCGCTGGCGCAGGGCAAGCCGGTGCTCGGCATCTGTCTCGGCGCGCAGCTGCTGGCGCATGTACTCGGCGCCGCGGTGCGCCGCAACGATCCGCCGGAAATCGGGTGGTACGACCTGGAGACGACCGAGGCCGGGCGCCGCGACGCGGTCACCGCTTCGCTCGGCGAGATCGCGCCGGTGTTCCAATGGCATCGCTATACGTTCGACCTGCCGAGCGGCGCCGAGCACCTGGCGCGGACGGCCACCTGCGAGAACCAGGCGTTCCGCTACGGCGCGGCGGCGTACGGATTCCAGTTCCATCTCGAGATGGACACGGCGATGATCGAGCGCTGGCTCGGCCTGCCGGCCTATCGCGACGATCTGGAGGCGGCCGGCCTCGGCCACGGCGCCGAGGCGATCCGTGACGCGACCGCGGCGCGCATCGAGGCGATGCAGGCCGCGGCCGATGCGGTGTTCACGGCGTTTCTCGATCAGGTCGGGCGGCCGGCGCGGCGCATCGTGCTGCCGTCGCGCTGAGCAGGTCGATCGGGCGCGATCGGGCCGCAAGCGTGCCGCGCGAGCCGCTCGTGCCTATGCGCATCGGGCCGGCCGGCTGCGCGGTTGGGCGATCGCCGTAATGGCCGGCCGATGAGCGCGGTGCCGCCAGTGCCCGAGCGGCGTGGAAGGATTGCGCCGGCAGCAAGAGCTGTGGCGACCGGCGGCCTCCCGGCCCGTGCCGCCTTGGGCGCCGGGTCGAGAATCGTTCGACAGCGATCGGATGCGGCGCGTGACCCGACGGCCTGCTAGATTGTTTCGCTGACGAGTGGTGTCCCGATGACGGACGGCATCGTCAGTCCATATTCAAGGGAACGGTCGATGCGTCGGAGCTGGATCGGAGGTGCATTGCTGGCGGTCTCGTTCGCGGCCGGCGCGCAGGAGATGCCGGGCGTCGAGACGATCCGGGTCTGGGTGCAGATCGGCATCGACGCTGAAGGACGCACGACGCGCGTGACCTATCCGTATGCGCAGTGCTACACGCCCGCCTTCATGGACAGGTTGCGGGTGCAGCTGGCGATGCGCGCGTTCGATCCGCTGCTGATCGACGGACGCGCCGTGGAGGTCGATACGCCGGCGCGCGTGGACGTGGCGCTGCGTCCGGACGCGGGCGGCCTGGTCGCGACGATCGCCGCGGTCAAGCCGATGCCGCGTCCGGTCACGATGGTCGCGCCCGGCTATCCGGCCAGGGCGCTCGCGGCGGTGCGCGAGGGCCGCATCGTGTTTCGTTGCGCGCTCGGCGAGGACGGCCGCTGCGCCGACATCGATCTGGCCGACAGCGGCGTCAACATGACGCTTGCGCGGGCTGCCCGCGACGCGTTGCGGCGCTGGACGTTCGAGCTGCCGCGCTACGACGGCAGGCCGATCACCGGTACGGTCGCGGTGCCGTTTCGATTCACGACGCGGCCGGCCGGCGAGGATCCGGCCGACGGCGAGGCCGACACGATCAGCGCGGAGGACTGGCGGCTGCCCGGCGCGCGTCCCGCGCCGAGCCGCGCGTTTCCGGTCGGCTCGCAGACGGCGCGTACGACGGCGCAGCTGCAGGTCTGCCGTTGAGCACGCCGCAACTCGCGTCGTGGCGTCAGTAGATCTCCGCGACGCAGCAGCGCAGGCTGCCGCCGGCGGTCTCGATCGTCGCCAGATCGACACTGCCGATCGTCCAGCCCCAGCGCTGCAGCGCTGCGTGCTGGTCCGGCGTCAGCGCATCGGCGGCCCGTTCGCTGATCCAGACGCGGTCGGTCGTCAGGCTGATCGCGTTGCCGGCGTAGGCGCGCTTCTGCTCGGGCGTCAGCCAGATCGCGCGATCGCCGTAGGCGCGCGCGATCGCGGCCGGTACTGCCGGATCGGCGAAACCGTCGGGCGCGAGGATCGCGGTGCGGCCGGCCAGCAGCCCCAGCACGACATTGGTGTGGTACTCGCCGGCGGCGAGCGCGAAGCAGAACGTCAGGCGCAGGCCGAACGCCTCGTGCATCGCGCGTGCGCCGTCGGCGTCGCAGCGCTCGGACAGCCCGCAATAGCCGATGCCGCGCGCGCGGTCGATCACCAGCGAGCCGGTCAGCTCGGCGACGAACGGTTCGTGCGAGAGGTCGATCGTGCGGTAGCCGAGCGTATCGGCGAAGAACGCGCGGATGTCGCCGCGTGCGGCCTCGCGCCGGCGGACCGCATGGCGCATGCGGCCGACGATCAGCCGGCCCGGCGCGGTCGCGAACACGTTGTTCGGGAACAGGCCGTCCGGGCAGTCCGGATCGCCCGGGAAGCACACGGTCGGCAGGTCCGCGCCGATGCGCCGCGCCAGCGTGGCGTGCTCGGCCAGCGCGCGCAGCGGATCGGGCCGCGCCGCCAGGTCCATGTAGCGGTTGTCGCGTGCGGATTCGGCCGCCAGCGAGAAATCGGCCGGCGCCACGAGGAACGCCGCGCGCGCGGTCGCCGGTGCGCGCGGCGCGAAGCGTTCGTCGTCGAACGCGGCGAGAAACGCGGCCGGCTCGGTGACGATCACGCGCCGGCCGCGACCTGGCGGTAGCGGAAGCAGCCGGTGACGTGGTCGTTGACCATGCCGGTGGCCTGCATCATCGCGTAGCAGATCGTCGTGCCGACGAAGCGGAATCCGCGCTTCTTGAGCGTCTTGCTCATCCGGTCCGAGGCCGGCGTGTGCGTCGGCGCCTCGCGCATCGTCTTCCATGCGTTGAGGACCGGCTCGCCGTCGACGAACGACCACAGGAACGCATCCAGACTGCCGTACTCGGCGATCGCCTCGAGCGCGGCGCGCGCGTTGTCGCGTACCGAATACACCTTGAGCCGGTTGCGCACGATGCCCGGATCGGTCAGCAGCCGCTCCAGGCGGGCATCGGTCAGCTTCGCGCAGCGCGCGATGTCGAACTGCTCGAACGCGTCGCGGTAGTTGCCGCGCTTGGCCAGGATCGTGCGCCACGACAGGCCCGCCTGCGCGCCTTCCAGGCACAGGAACTCGAACAGCGCGCGATCCTCGTGCAGCGGAACGCCCCACTCGGTGTCGTGGTAGTCGCGCTCCAGCTCGGTATGCATCGCCCAGCCGCAGCGGACCGGTTCGGCCGGCGCCACGGCCGTCAGACGCTGACCTGGCGGATCCAATCCTCCAGGTTGTAGTAGTTGGTGACGCGCGCGATCCTGCCGTCGCGGATGTCGAAGAACGCGCCGCCGGGCAGCACGTAACCCTGGCCGTGCGCGGGCGGCAGTCCCTCGTCGCCGACCAGGTACTGGCCGTGCACGACGTACTCGGCCGAGGCGTTGCGACCGTCCTCGCTGGCGCACACGACGATGTTCTCGAGGCGCTCGCGGTAGCAGCGGTTCATGCGCGCGAGAAACGCGCGGAAGGTGTCCTTGCCGGTTTCGCGGCCGCCCTGGTTGATGTCGTGGGCGACGTCGTCGGTCAGGTGGGCGAGCATCGCTTCCCAGTCGGCGCGGTTGAAGGCGGCGTAGTAGTCGCGGATCAGGTCGGTGGTGGCGGACACGGGTCTTCCTCCGGGAGGTCGGCGCGTATCATAGGCGATCCCTTCCGGCACGCCATGCGACCTATCGCCATGCCCCGTCCTGCTTCGCGCGCCTGGCTCGCGCTCGTCGTGCTCGCGCTGATCTGGAGCTACAACTGGATCGTCATGAAGCAGGCGATGGCCCATGCCGGGCCGTTCTCGTTCTCGGCGCTGCGCTACACGCTCGGCACCGGCGTGCTGTTCGCGCTGCTGGCCGCGCGCGGCGAGCGCCTGAGGCCGCCGCCGCTGCTGCAGACGGCGCTGATCGGCCTGGCCCAGACCACTGGCTTCCAGGCCCTGGTGCAGTGGGCGCTGGTCGACGGCGGCGCCGGCAAGACCGCCCTGCTCGCGTACACGATGCCGTTCTGGGCGGTGCTGCTGGCCTGGTGGCTGCTCGCCGACCGGCCGGCGGGGCGGCACTGGGCCGGCATCGCGATCGCGGCCGCCGGTCTGCTGCTCGTGCTCGAGCCCTGGCACGGCGTCGGCAGCGTACGCAGCGCCTGGCTCGCGGTCGGCGGCGGCCTGTTCTGGGCGATCGGCGTCGTGCTGTCCAAGCGCCTGTTCGCGCGCGGCGGCGTCGGCGCGCTGTCGCTGACCGCCTGGCAGATGGCGTTCGGCAGCGCCGGTCTGATCGTCATCGCGCTGCTGGCCGACGAGCACACGTTCGACTGGAGCGGCCGCTTCGTCGCGATCCTCACCTACAACGCCGTGCTCGCCTCGGGTCTGGCCTGGCTGCTGTGGTCCTACATCGTCGAGCATCTGCCGACCCGGGTCGCCGGCATGACCAGTCTGGTGATTCCGGTGCTCGGCATCGGTTTCGCGTGGTGGCTGCTCGGCGAGCGCCCCGATGCGGCCGAGAGCGCCGGCATCGTGCTGATCTGCCTCGCCCTGCTGGTGATCAACCGGCGCGCCGGG
Organism: Dokdonella sp.; assembly: GCA_024707225.1. Classification (GTDB taxonomy): domain Bacteria; phylum Pseudomonadota; class Gammaproteobacteria; order Xanthomonadales; family Rhodanobacteraceae; genus Dokdonella. The sequence goes on from JANQAE010000002.1 coordinate 514,707, forward strand.
ACGACGCGTGCATCGCCACCGGCCGGGCCGGCCGATCAGCCGCGATAGCCGATGCCGCGCGCCATCAGCGCGGCCAGCAGCGGCAGCAGTGCGACCAGGTGCAGCTCGATCAGCACCAGCAGACGGACGCGGCGCTGTTCCGGTGCCGGCAGCGCCCAGGCCGGATCGGCGCGGCGCAGCCGCCGCCAGCGCAGGAACGCGCGCGTCGGCACGATCGACAGCAGGCCGAGCAGCACGAACAGGCCGATCTTGGCGTGGAACACCGGGTTGCCGAGATAGAACGCGGCCGGCTTGACGCCGAAGAACAGCCGGCCCGCACCGCTCGAGAGCACCGCCGCGGCGGCGATGCAGTAGCCGATGTCGACACGGACCAGAAAGGCCGGATCAGGCGCGACGTCCCTGCGCCGCAGCAGCAGGTACTCGCAGAGCAGATAGCCGGCCAGCATCAGGATGCTCGCGTAATGCGCGTAGGCGAGCAGGGCGTCGGTCCGCATCGTCAGGTTCTCCAGTAGCGGGTCGGCGACGGCCTGCGCCGGCATTCCGGATCGGCTGCGCGGTCGGACCGGTCGGGCATATGCGCATCGATCGCGCGTGCCTCGAATCGGCTCCGGCCGGCGCCGGGTCGAGGCCGCGTCACGACAGCCACGGCAGATGGTCCAGATCGACGTTGCCGCCGCTGAGCACGACGCCGACGCGGCGTCCGGCGAACGCGGGCCGGTGGCGCAGGATCGCCGCCAGCACCGTCGCGCTGGACGGCTCGACGACGATCTTGAGCCGCTCCCAGATCAGCCGCATCGCCGCGACGACCTCGGCGTCGGCGACCGGCAGCACCTGGACCGCGTAGCGCTGCAGCAGGTCGAAGTTGATCGCGCCGATCAGGCCGCGCAGACCGTCGCAGATCGTGTCCGGCGTCAGGTCGGTCACGCGCGCGCCGGCGCGCAGCGAGCGCAGCGCGTCGTCGGCGCCCTCCGGCTCGGCCGCGAACAGCCGGGCCGTCGGCAGCAGTGCGGCGGTCGCCACGGCGGTGCCGCCGACCAGACCGCCGCCGCCGATCGGCGCGATCAGCGCGTCGAACGGCCCGGCCTGCCCGATCAGCTCGAGCGCCGCGGTGCCCTGGCCGGCGATCACCTGCGGATCGGTGTACGGATGCACCAGGGTCGCGCCGGTCGCGGCGGCGACCGCGGCTGCGGCGGCCTCGCGCGCGGCCATCGTCGGCGCGCAGCGATGCAGGACCGCGCCGTAGGCTTCGATGCCGGCCAGCTTGGCCGCGACCGCGCCCTCCGGTACGACCACGTGCGCGGCGATGCCGCGCGTGCGGGCGGCCAGGGCCAGCGCCGCGCCGTGATTGCCGGACGAATGCGTCACCACGCCGTGCCGCGCACGGGTCTCCTCGAGCGACCACACCGCGTTGCAGGCGCCGCGGAACTTGAAGGCGCCCACACGCTGGAAGTTCTCGCACTTGAACACCAGCTCGGCACCGGCCAGCGCGTCGAGGCTGCTCGATCGCAGGATCGGCGTCGACGCCGCGAACGGCGCGATGCGCCGTGCGGCGGCTTCGACGGCGGAGAAGTCGGGAATCGCCTCGTTCATCGGGGGCATGCCGGCAGTCGGGCCGGCGACGATACACGCCGGCGGTTTTCGCGTGCTAGTGTGACCGCCGCGCACCGCGTGCCGCGGCCGCCGCCGCACGCTGCCGCGACCTCACGACGACCTGCCGCCGATCGCGCCGTTCTTCCATGTCCGCCACTGCCACGCCGGTCCGACTCGGCGACTATCGACCGCCCGACTGGCGCGTCACCGACGTCGAGCTGATCTTCGATCTGGATCCGGCCGAGACGATCGTGGAGGCCTGTCTGCGCGTCGTGCGCGACGGCGATGCGTCCGCGCCGCTGCAGCTGGACGGTGAACAGCTCGAGCTGCTGTCGCTGCAGGTCGACGACCGCCCGCTGGAAGCGGACGCCTACCGGCTCGACGCGCGCGGCCTGACCGTGTTCGATCTGCCGCCGGCAGCCTCGATCCGCACGCGTGCACGCATCCGCCCGGCCGCCAATACGGCGCTGCAGGGCCTGTATCTGAGCGGCGGTGCCGCCGACGGCTTTCTGCTGACGCAGTGCGAGGCCGAGGGCTTCCGGCGCATCACCTGGTTCCCGGACCGCCCGGACGTGCTGGCGCGCTACACGGTCACGCTGCGTGCCGACCGCGAGCGCTATCCGGTGCTGCTGGCCAACGGCAACGCGGTCGCAGCCGGCGACGCCGGCGCCGGCCGGCACTGGGCGCGCTTCGTCGATCCGCATCCCAAGCCGTGCTATCTGTTCGCGCTGGTCGCCGGCCGGCTCGAGCGGATCGAGAAGCCGTTCGTCACGGCCGAAGGCCGCGCGGTGACCATCGTCGTGCACGCGCAGGCCGATGCGATCGCGCAGTGCCGATGGGCGCTGGAATGCATCCAGACCGCGATGCGCTGGGACGAGCAGCGCTTCGGCCGCTGCTACGACCTGGACGTGTTCCACGTCGTCGCCACGCACGACTTCACGATGGGGGCCATGGAGAACAAGGGCCTGAACATCTTCAATTCCAAGTACCTGCTCGCCGACGTCGACGAGGCGACCGACGAGGATTTCCGGCACGTGCTGGCCGTGGTCGGCCACGAGTATTTCCACAACTGGAGCGGCAACCGCGTGACCTGCCGCGACTGGTTCCAGCTGAGCCTCAAGGAAGGGCTGACGGTCTACCGCGAGCAGGAGTTCGAGTCCGACGTCGCCTCGCGCACGCTGCGCCGCATCGAGGACGTGCGCACGTTGTGGCGTGCGCAGTTCCCGGAGGATGCCGGGCCGCTGTCGCATCCGGTGCGGCCCGCGCAGTACAGCGCGATCGACAATTTCTACACGGCGACGGTCTACGAGAAGGGCGCCGAGATCGTCCGCATGCTGGCGACCGTGCTCGGCCGCGACGGCTTCCGGCGCGGCCTGGACCGGTACTTCGAGCGGCACGACGGACAGGCCGCGACGATCGAGGATTTCCTCGCCGCGCTCGGCGAGGCCAACGGCCGCGATCTGTCGCCGTGGCTGGCCTGGTACGAGCAGGCCGGCACGCCCGAGCTGAGCGCCGAGGGCCGATACGACGCGGCGAGCGGGCGCTATGCGCTGACGCTGCGCCAGCGCCTGCCGCAGGCGGCGCCGGGCCGGCCGCTGCCGATCCCGGTCGCGCTGGCGCTGTTCGACGCGGTGGCCGCCGTCTGGCGGCGCGAGCGGAAGGCCCTGCGCCGCTCTCGGACGACGGTGTGATCGTGCTCGACCGCGAGGAGGCGACCTGGACCTTCGAGGCCCGCGAGGCGGCGCCGGTGGTCTCGCTGCTGCGCGGCTACTCGGCACCGGTGCGGCTCGTACAGACCGCCGATCCGTCCGACCTGGCGGTGCTGGCGCGACACGAGGACGACGGCTTCAACCGCTGGCTGGCGATCGACACCCTGGTCCGGCGCCTGTTCGCCGATGCGCTGGCCGGCGACCCACGGCCGGCCCTGTACGAGGCCTGGCTCGACGCGGTCGCCGGCATCCTCGACGATGCCTTGGCCGATCCGGCGCTGATCGCCGAGGTGCTGACGCTGCCCGACGAGACCACGCTGTCGGAAGGACTGCAGCGGATCGATCCGGAGGCCGTGCATGCGGCGCGCTCGCAGCTGGAGGCGCGGCTCGCCGCGGCGCTCGAGCCGCGGCTGGCAGCGCGCCATGCGGCGCTGGCGACGATCGCCGCAGCTGCGGTCGATCCGGCGAGTCAGGCGCGCCGCCGGCTGCGCAATCGCTGCCTGGCGCTGCTCGCGCGCGCGGCCCCGGCGCATCTGGAACTGGCGCGTTCGCAGTGGCAGCGCGCCGCCAATCTGACCGACCGGCTCGCCGCGCTGGCCTGTCTGCTGCAGGCGCAGGCGGCCGACGCGCCTGCGGCGCTCGACGCGTTCGCGCTGCGTCACGCCGACCGGCCGCTGGTCATCGACAAATGGTTCAGCCTGCAGGCGACGATCGCCCATGACGACGCGGTCGAGCGCGTGGCCGCTCTGACCGCGCATCCGGCGTTCCGCTGGGAGAATCCGAACAAGGTCTATGCGCTGCTGCTGGCTTTCGCATTGCGCAATCCGCGCGGCTTCCACCGCGTCGACGGCGCCGGCTACCATCTGATCGCCGAGTCGATCGCCCGCGTCGACGCCTTGACGCCACAGGTCGCGGCGCGCCTGGCGACCAGCCTTGGCGGCTGGCGCCGTTACGAGCCGGTGCGGCGCGCGCAGATGCGCCACGCGATTGAACGCCTGCGCGCACGCCCCCATGTATCGGCCGACCTGTCCGATATCCTCGATCGCAGTCTGGCCTGACGCGCTTCAGCGCGGGTCCTGTCCCCTGGACTATGATCGGACGGCAACACGCGGAGGTGCATCATGATCCGACTCGCTCTCGCCCTGGCCGTGCTCCTGCTGGCCGGCTGTGCGACCACGCCGAGCTACACCTACTACTACGGCGACGATCCCGAAGGCCCGGTTGCCGGCTCCGGCGATTATTACGCCGGCAGCGCGCCGGCCTACGTCGGCGGTATCGGTGCCTACGGCTACGGCCACGGCTGGGGTGGATGGGGCGGCTACGGCTACTGCCCGTATCCGTACGCGCTCGGCGCGTGTTCGCCTTACAGCTGGGGCATGGGCTATGCAGGCTGGGGCTATCCCGGCGGCGCCTGGGGCTATCCCGGATACGGCTGGGGCTACCCGTGGGTCTACTACAAGCCCGAGCCGCGTGGACCGCGTCGCGACGAGGGCATGGTCGAGCGCGAACGCGCGCGCATGGCCGGCTACACGCGCGACACCGACGGCCGCGTGCCGGGTGCGTCGAACTGGATCTCGGTGCCCGATCGCGGCCTGAACCGCAGCGGCATCGCACCGGGGTATCGCGAGCGCTCGACGATCGCGGCTCCGCCGGCCGCGCGCGGTGTGCGCCGCGCACCGGTGCAGGCCGACGACGGCTGGCTCAACCGCAGCATCGGTCCGTCGGCCCGGCCGATCGAGCCGACGGCAGCGCCGCGCGCGCAGCCGCGCTTCCAGTCCGCGCCGCCGATGCGCTCGGCTCCGCCGCCGGTACGGTCGGCCCCGCCGCCGGCGCGGATCGAGTCGGCACCGGCATCGCGCGGCAAGGGCGGCGGCTGAGACCGCCGCGCGGCTCGGGCCGGTTTCGCTCCCCGCAATGAAAAAAGCCGCAGGTCCAGGCCTGCGGCTTTTTTGTCGTCCGGGCGTCCGGCTTACTCGCCGAGCGCCTCGCGCATGAACTCCGGCAGGGCCAGCGCGGCCTTGTGGATGTCGGCATTGTAGTAGCGCGTCGCGAACTGCTTGGTCGCCGCGCCGCGTTCGCGGAAGCCCGACAGGTCCGCGCCCTTGCGCGCCATCGTGCAGCTCCACCAGCCGGTCGGATAGCACGGCTGCGGGAACGGCAGTGTCTTGACGGCCTGGAAGCCGGCGCTGCGCATCGCGATCCGCATCGACTTGATCAGCTCCAGGTGCGCCAGCGGCGATTCGCTCTGCTGCACCAGCAGGCCGGCCGGGCGCAACGCCTTGAAGCAGCTCGCGTAGAACGCGGCGTTGAACAGGCCTTCGGCGGGGCCCACCGGATCGGTCGAGTCGACGATGACGACGTCGACCGATTCGGGCTCGCAGTCGGCCATGTAGCGGATGCCGTCGTCGAAGCGCAGCTCGGCGCGCGGGTCGCCGTTGGCTTCGCACAGCTCGGGGAAGTACTTCTCGGCCAGGCGCGTGACGCGCTCGTCGATCTCCACCTGCACCGCGTGCTCGACCTCCTCGTGGCGCAGAACCTCGCGCAGCGTGCCGCAGTCGCCGCCGCCGATGATGACCACGCGCTTGGCGCGTGCATGCGTGAACAGCGCCGGGTGCGCGATCATCTCGTGATAGAGGAAGTTGTCACGCGCGGTCAGCATCATGCAGCCGTCGATGACCATCAGCTTGCCCCAGTCGGTCGAGTCGTAGATCTCGATGGTCTGGAACGGCGTCTTCTCGGCGTGCAGACGCTCGGTCACGCGGAACCCGATCGACGAGCCGGCAGGCTCGTAGGCTTCGGTGAACCAGTTCGATTCGGTGCTGGACATGATGTGTTTTCCGGAAACGGACGAAGATCGTGGGTAAAAGGCGCGCGATTGTAGCGGTTCGCGATTGCCAGTGGACGCGCGGCCGCAGCGCCGCCCTTACAATAGACGGCTCCGGCCGCTGCGGCCGTCCCCGGACATCGGACACTCAGCATGACGACGCCCTTCAGCATCGAAGACGCCCGCCATACCTATTCGGTCCCGCACTGGAGCGAAGGCTACTTCGACGTCGGACCGCGCGGCACGATGCTCGTGCGCCCGCGCGGCGAGAGCGGCCCGGCGCTCGACCTGGCCGAGGTCGTGCGCGATGCGCGCGCGCGCGGCAGCCGCCTGCCGCTGCTGGTGCGTTTCGCCGACATCCTGAACGACCGGCGCGCGCGGCTGCAGGGCGCGTTCGCGCGCGCGATGCACGAGTGGGACTATCCGGGCGGCTACACCTCGATCTATCCGATCAAGGTCAACCAGCAGCGCAACGTGGCCGGCGAGCTCGCCGCCAACGGCGGCGAAGGTTTCGGCCTCGAAGCCGGCTCCAAGCCGGAACTGATGGCGGTGCTCGCGCTGGCGCGGCGCGGCAGCATCGTCATCTGCAACGGCTACAAGGACCGCGAATACATCCGCCTCGCGCTGATCGGCCGCAGGCTCGGCCTGGAAATCTTCATCGTCGTCGAGAAGCCCTCCGAGCTGCGCTACGTGATCGAGGAAGCCGCCGCGCTCGGCGTCGAGCCGCTGCTCGGCGTGCGCATGCGCCTCAAGAGCCTGGGCGCCGGCAAGTGGCAGAACTCCGGCGGCGACAAGGCCAAGTTCGGCCTGACGCCGCGCCAGCTGCTGACGCTGATCGACGAGCTGAAGGCCGCCGGCCTCTCCGACACGCTCAAGCTGCTGCATTTCCACATGGGCTCGCAGATGTCTAACGTGCGCGACATCGCGCGCGGCATGCGCGAGGCGGTGCGTTATTTCGTCGAGCTTTCTCAGCTGGGCCTGCCGATCCGCTACATGGACGTCGGCGGCGGACTCGGCGTGGACTACGAAGGCACGCGTTCGCGATCGGACTGCTCGATCAACTACGGCCTGGACCAGTACGCGTCGAGCGTCGTCGGCGCGCTGGCCGAGGCCTGCGCGGCGAACGGCCTGACGCCGCCGCACGTGCTGACCGAATCGGGACGCGCGCTGACCGCGCACCACGCGGTGCTGGTCGTCAACGTCAGCGAGGTCGAGCAGGCGCCGGCCGGTTCGGTGCCGGCCGAGCGCGACGACGAGCCGGCCGTGCTGCGGCGCCTGCGCGAGGTGCACGCCGAGATCGGCCGGCGGCCCGCGACCGAGCTCTACCACGAGGCGCAGTACCACCTGTCCGAGGGCCAGTCGCTGTACGCGCTCGGTCAGCTTTCGCTGGCCGACCGCGCGCAGCTCGACGACCTGTACTACGCGATCGTCAACGCGGTCCGCGAGCAGCTCAAGTCCGACGAGCGCTCGCACCGGCAGGTGCTCGACGAGCTCAACGAGACCCTGGTCGACAAGTATTTCGTCAACTTCTCGGTGTTCGAGTCGGCGCCGGACATCTGGGCGATCGACCAGGTGTTTCCGATCGTGCCGATCGCGCATCTGGACCGGCGTCCCGAACGCCGTGGCGTGATCGCCGATCTGACCTGCGACTCGGACGGCCGCATCGACCGCTACGTCGACGCCGACGGCGTCGACGTCAGCCTGCCGCTGCACGCGGTCGAGGACGGCCAGCCGTATCTGCTCGGCCTGTTCATGGTCGGCGCCTATCAGGAAACGCTCGGCGACATCCACAACCTGTTCGGCGACACCGATGCGGTCAACGTCCGGCTGACCGCCGACGGCTATGCGTTCTCGCATCTGCGCCGCGGCGACACCACCGACCTGATGCTCGACTACGTCGGCTACGACCTCGGCGAGCTGCGCGCGGCCTATCGCGACAAGATCGCGGCGGCCGGTCTGTCGGGCGCCCCGGCCGAGGCGATCGAGGCGGCGCTGGAGGCCGGACTGACCGGCTACACCTATCTGGCCGAAGACGCCTGAGTGCGCTCGGCCCACTGGACACTTACACGATGAGCGAATTGAACGCCGGTTTCGTCGGACTGGGCGCGATGGGGCGGCCGATGGCCGGCCATCTGGCGCAGGCAGGTCTGCTCCGCGCGGTATGGACGCGCAGTGCCGACAAGGCCGCGGCGGCGGCGCGCGAATGGGCGATCGCGCCGGTCGCCGATCTGGCCGGGCTGGCCGCGCGCTGCGATGTGATCGCGCTGTGCGTGCCGGCCGATGCCGACGTGCTCGCCGACGTCAACGTGATCGCGCGACACGCCGCGCCCGGCGTCGTCGTCGTCGACCATTCGACGGTGTCCTCGGTCACCGCGCAGGAGGCGCAGCGGCGCCTGCGCGCGGCCGGCGGCGACTTCGTCGACGCGCCGGTGTCCGGCGGCGTCGAGGGCGCGATCAATGGCCGGCTGTCGATCATGGTCGGCGGCGAGGCCGCGGCGTTGGACCGCGTGCGCCCGCTGCTCGCGTGCTACGCGGCCAAGATCAGCCACCTCGGCCCGGTCGGCGCCGGACAGAACGCCAAGGCCGTCAATCAGGTGCTGGTCGCCGGCATCGCGGCGGCGGTCTGCGAGGGCCTGGCGCTCGCCGATGCACTCGGCCTCGATGCGCAGACGCTGATCCCGACGCTGTCGGCCGGAGCCGCCGGCAACTGGTTTCTCGACAAGCGCGGCGCGACGATGCTGCGCGACGAGTTCTCGGTCGGCTTCAAGCTGGCCCTGCTGCACAAGGACCTCAAGATCGTGCGCGAACTGGCGCGCACGGCCGGAACCGACCGCAGCGTCATCGAGAAGGCCCTGGCCGACTATGCCGTGCTGATGGCGCAGGGACACGGCGATGAGGACATCTCGGCGTTGATCCGGTTGAAACGGCGGCCGTCCGGCGCCTGATCGCGAGCGGTCTCCGGTCCGTCAGATTGTGTGACAGAATTCACATAAATTGACCAAGGAGCGTCGCCGTGTCTGAGCATCCGTTCGTCCGCCTGGGGCTGGCGTTGTGCATCGGCGTCGGCTGGACGGGCGCCGTCTGCGCCCAGATCCCGGCCGATCTGGCGCTCGAGCCGGTCGTCACGTCCGGCCTGACCAATCCGACTGCGATCGCCAGTCCGCGCGACGGCAGCGGCCGGATGTTCATCCTCGAACGCGAGGGCCGGATCCGCGTGCTGACGGCCGGCGGCAGCCTGCTGCCGACGCCGTTCTACACGCGCGACGTCAACACCGGCGACGTCGAGCAGGGCCTGCTCGGCATCGCGTTCGATCCCGCGTTCGCCAGCAACGGCACGCTCTACATCGTCTACGGCGGCCCGGCCGCCGAGCAGCGCGGCCTGATCCTGCGCCGCCTGGTCGCGAGCAATCCTGCGGCCAACGTGTTCTCGGGCAGCGAGGCGCGCGTGCTGCGCATCCCGGACCTCAGCTTCAACCACAACGGCGGCGACATCCACTTCGGCGCCGACGGCTATCTGTACTGGAGCATCGGTTCCGGCGGCGGCGAGCCGAACGAGCACGGCCATTCGCAGGCGCTCGACAACCTGCTCGGCAAGATCCTGCGGCTCGACGTGCGCACGCCGACGGCCTCGGCCCCGGCCGGCATGTGTGGTGCGGCGACCGGCCAGCCAGCCGAGTATTCGATTCCGGGCGGCAATCCGTTCACCGGCAGCGGCCAGTGCGCCGAGATCTGGCTGTACGGACTGCGCAATCCGTGGCGTTTCAGCATCGATCGCGCGACCGGCGACCTGTGGATCGGCGACGTCGGCGTCAATCGCGAGGAGATCGACCGCTACGTCGCCGGCGGCAACCGCAATTTCGGCTATCCGATCTGCCAGGCCAGCCAGTACTACCCGCCGACCGGCAGCAACGACTGCCCGGCCCAGACCGGCACGGCGCCACCGGTCTTCGAATACCCGGGCGGGCAGAACCTGCGCTGCGCGATCACCGGCGGCGTCCGCTATCGCGGCCCGATCGTCGGCCTGCGCGGCGTCTACGTGTTCGGCGACTCGTGCTCGAGCGAAGTGCTGCTCGGCAGCCAGGGCAGCGGCGGCGCCTGGACCTATGCGCCGTTCCCGTCCGGCATCGCGCCCGGCTACGGCACCGTGGCCGCGTTCGGCGAGGACGCGGACGGCCAGCTGTATCTGGTCGATCACCAGAACGGCCGCATCTATCGTTTCCATTCCGACGAGAAGGGCGACGACACGATCTTCAGCTCCGGCTTCGAATAGGCCGGTATGATCGCCCGGCCGGCGCCGCCGGCGCGATCTGAGTCACACTTGCGCGCAAGCGCGGTGGCGAGGGTCGGGTACAAGCGGTAGAACCCGTTGTGTCTTCGGCTCGCGGTGCAGCGGTCGAGTATGCGGACGTCCCTGCGACAGCGCGCGGCCCGGACGGTCGCGCGAGGCGGCGCATCGCATCGGCGCGTTTCGCGCAGGGCCGGGCAGTGCGCCGCGCTCCGGTGCGTGCAGTGGCCGAACGCCTCGCCGCCGTCAAGGCGGCCCCTTTTTCTGATCGACGGAGTACGTTCATGCGCAAGATGATTCGACTGCTCGCAGCAGCGCTGGTCGGCGCTGGTGCCGTGACCGGCGCGGTTGCCCAGGACATCCCCGGCGTCACGCTGACCCAGATCCCCGGCTCGTACTCGGCCCCGGTCGCGCTGCGTGCGCCGCACGACGGCAGCGGCCGCCTGTTCATCGTCAAGCAGGGCGGCGAGATCCGCGTGTTCAAGGACGGTGCGATGCTGGCGACGCCGTTCGTCACGGTGCCGGTCAACTTCTCCGGTGAGTCGGGCCTGCTCGGCCTGGCCTTCCATCCGAACTTCGGCAAGCCCGATCTGCCGCACAACACCGAGTTCTACGTGTTCTATACGCGGCCGACCGGCGATCCGCGTCTGGGCTCCTCGCCGGACCAGGTCGTCGCGCGCTATACGGTGCCGACCTTCGATTCGGACGTCGCCAATCCGACCGGCACCATCGTGCTGCGCATTCCGGATCTGGCGAGCAACCACAACGGCGGCGACATCCATTTCGGTCCCGACGGCTATCTGTACATCTCCTCCGGCGACAGCGGCGCGCAGAACAATCCGTACCATTTCGCCGAGTGCCTGTGGAAGAAGCCGGCGACCTCGGCGAGCGCCTGCGGCGACAGCGGCGGCACGCAGTACTACCTGCTCGGCAAGATCCTGCGCATCGACGTCGACGACCGCGGCGGCACGGTCGGCGCGGAGATGTGCGGCTCCAACGGCATCGCGCCGGCCGAGTACTCGATTCCGGCCGACAATCCGCACGCCGCGACCAGCAACACCTGCGACGAGATCTGGGCGCACGGCTTCCGCAACCCGTGGCGCATGAGCTTCGACCGCGGCACCGGCAATCTGGTCATCGGCGACGTCGGACAGAATCAGTACGAGGAGATCACCGTGCAGCCGGCCGGCGTCGGCGGCGGCGACCACGGCTGGAGCCGCTGCGAGGGCCGTCACTACTTCGACGCGTCCGGCTCCGGCACGACCTGCCCGGCGACGACCGGCACGATCGCGCCGGCGATCGAGTACAGCCATTCCAACGGCTGTGCGGTCAGCGGCGGTTACGTCTATCGCGGGCCGGCGACGGCATTCCACGGCACCTACTTCTACGGCGACTCGTGCTCGAGCGCGCTGTGGTATGCGACCGCATCGGGTTCGGTCTGGGACGCCGACGGCATCCACCGGACCAGCTCGGCCAGCGGCAGCGTCTACGGCTTCGGCGAGGACGAGGCCGGCAACGTCTACATCACGCGGTCGAACGGCACGGTGTGGCGCATCGACATCGAGCATGATGACGACGTGATCTTCGCCGACGACTTCGAGTGATCCCGTGCGGTCCCGGCGCTGCCGGGACCGCCGGCGGCGTCACGTGCATCGCGCGTGACGCCGCTCGGGACGCCCACTCGGGACGCCCACTCGGGACGCCCACTCGGGACGCCCACTCGGGACGCCACACTCGGGACGCCACGCTGGCGCTGCCCGACTCGCGCGGATGCGATCGATAATCCGACACGGCCGGACCCCGGCCGATCGGTTCACCCGATCGGTATCGCTCCGAAGCTGCCGGTGACCTGCCTGCGCCGACCGGCACGACCGGCCAGCCACGACCGGGCGGCTCGTCGAACAGCTACTGCGCGTTTTCCTTCAGCGCGATCGCATTGATGCCGTTGTCGGCGAGCGCGCGCTTGGCGTCCTCCAGTTCGCTCGCGCTCGGATACGGACCGAGACGGACCCGATTCCAGGTCTTGCCGTTGATCGAGACCGGCTGTACCTGCGCGACGAACCCGAGCAGGGCCAGCTTGGCCTTGACCTCGTCGGCCGCGCGCGCGTCGGGATAGGAACCGGTCTGCAGCATGTAGCGCATGCCCGGCGCCGCCGGCGTGGTCGAGGGCGTCGTCGGCTGCTGTGCCTGCGCAGCCTTGGCCTGCTGCTCGGCGCGCGCGCGCGCGGTCAGCTCGGCATCCGGAATGACGACCTCTTTCTCCGGCAGTACCTGGTAGAAGTCGTAGGTCTTGCGCGGCTTGCCCTTGCCGTCGTCGGCGATGCCGGCGTCGCCGGCCCGCGGCGCGGTCGCCTCGGGGTTGGGCTGCGGCAGGTTCTGCTTGCGCAGCAGCGGTGCCCAGTCCTTGCCGAGCACGACCAGCATCAGGCCGATGCCGAGCAGCATGCCGAGGCCGACCCAGACCCAGACCGGCCAGGCCGAGCGCGACGACCCGCGCGTGGCTTGTTTTCCCTTGCGCCGAGTCGCCATTACACGGTCTCCGCGGCCGACAGGCCGACTGAATCATCGCGCAGCATCGCCTCCGGCGCCGACAGGCCGAGCAGGTCCAGGCCGTTCGCGAGCACCTGACGCGTGCCCTCGGCGAGGCTGAGCCGCGCGTCGCGCAGGTCGGCATCCTCGACGATGAAGTGATGGGAGTTGTACCAGGCGTGGAACGCGGCGGCGAGATCGCGCAGATATTGCGCGACGAGCTGCGGATCCAGATGCAGCGCCGCGGTCTCCACCACTTCGGGGAAGCGCGAGAGCTCCAGCAGCAGCGCCTGCTCGTGCGGCTCGGTGAGCCGGTGCAGATGGGCCAGGCCGTTGGGCTGGTCCCAGCTCAGACCGCGCTCGGCGAGCTGCCGGCGCACGCTGCACACGCGCGCATGGGCGTACTGAATGTAGAACACCGGATTGTCGTTGGTCTGCGCGCGCGCCAGGTCGATGTCGAAGACCAGCTGCGAATCGGTCTTGCGCGCGATCAGGAAGTAGCGCGTCGCGTCGCGGCCGACCTCGTCGATCAGGTCGCGCACGGTCACGTAGCTGCCGGCGCGCTTGGACAGCTTGACCTCCTCGCCGCCGCGCATGACCGTGACCATCTGGTGCAGCACGTACTCCGGCCAGCCCTTCGGGATGCCGATGTCGAGCGCCTGCAGGCCGGCACGCACGCGCGTGATCGTCGAGTGGTGGTCGGCGCCCTGCTCGTTGACGACGCGCTCGAAGCCGCGCCGCCACTTGTCGACGTGATAGGCCACGTCCGGCACGAAATAGGTGTAGCCGCCGTCGGTCTTGCGCATGACGCGGTCCTTGTCGTCGCCGAAGTCGGTGGTCTTCAGCCAGAGCGCGCCTTCCTGCTCGTAGGTGTGGCCGGCCGCGATCAGGTCGCGCACGGTCGCCTCGACCTTGCCGTCGGCGTAGAGCGAGGACTCGAGGAAGTAGACGTTGAAGACCACGCCGAACGCGCGCAGGTCCAGGTCCTGCTCGCGGCGCAGCCAGGCCACGGCGAAACGCCGGATCGCGTCGAGATCGTCGCTGTCGGCGGCGCCGGCGACGTCCTGGCCGTCGGCGTGCACGGTCGCGCCGGCCATGTAGTCGCGCGCGACGTCGAGGATGTAGTCGCCGCGATAGCCGTCCGCCGGCCAGTCGGCGTGATCGGGCGTCAGGCCGCGGCTGCGCGCCTGCACCGACAGCGCCAGATTGGCGATCTGCGCACCGGCGTCGTTGTAGTAGAACTCACGCGTGACCGCCCAGCCGTTGGCCTGCAGCACGCGCGCCAGGCTGTCGCCGACCGCGCGCGCCGCGGCCGTGGCCGACGTGCAGCGGTCCGGTCGGGTTGGCCGACACGAACTCGATCTGGACCCGGCGTCCGCGGCCGCTGCCGTTGCGTCCATAGCCCTCGCCGCGCTCGAGGATCGTGCGCAGCTCCTGGGCATACGCGCTGCCGTCCAGCGCGATGTTGATGAAGCCGGGGCCGGCGATGTCGACGCGCGCGATGCCGGCGCGCGCCGGCAGGGCGGCGACGATCGCCGCAGCCAGATCACGCGGCTTGCTGCCGGCGGCCTTGGCCAGCAGCAGGGCCGCATTGGTCGCGAAATCGCCGTGATCGCGGCTCTTGGTGCGCTCGACGACGAAGTCGGGGAGGTCGCCGGCAGGCAACGAGCCTCCGGCCTGCAGGGCGGTCAGCGCCTGAAGGATCCAGTCACGCAGGTCTTGTTTCACGATGGAAGCCGTTCGAAGAAGCGGCCCTATTGTAGGGCAGGGACCACGGATCTCGATCCTGTGGATAAGTCTGTGGGTGAGTGACGCGAATCGGCGCGATTGAACGGCGCGGTCCGGCGCGGCGCCGTGAATTGGCCGAGATGTCCGCAATAAAACATAGCAATTTCATTGGATTACGAAGTACTTCGCGAAACCGCATGTGAAGTCGCGTGAAAGTCGCGGAGCCGGGCCGGTTTGTGAATAAGTGCGGCGGCTTCCGCGCGGAGGCGTCAGCTGCCGGCCGGCCCGGCCGGCCCGGCCAGCGTCGCGCCGAGCGAGCGGTACAGTGCGATCGCCGCTTCGCCGGTCGGCGGTGCGGCACCGGCGGCGACGCGCGCGCGCACTCCGGCGCACAGCGCTCGGAGGCGCGGGGCGTTGTCGTCCTTGCCGGCCGCGAACGCGTGGCGTCCGGCCGGGGAGTGGAACCGGTGCAGGTCGAAGAAATAGGTTTCCTGCGCGTCGGTCAGGAACCGCAGGACCGGCGTCGCACTGTCGACCGCGTCGAGACGCCGGCCGCACAGCATCTCGCGCTCGCGGCACAGCCGCTCGCCGCTGGCGAGGAACGACAGGAACGGCTCGGCGACGTTGGCGGTGTCCAGATCGGCCGCGATCAGCGCCAGCTGCGCGGCATGGCTCCAGTGCGGGCGTTCGCGCCAGCGCGGATCGTGCAGGTCCAGATAGGCCGGCAGGCTCGGCGCCAGCGCGCCGCCGGTCTGCAGCATCTCGGCGGCGTTCGGTACCGGGCCCGATGAGCGCCGTGCATCGAACGTGCTGCCGCCGATCATCAGCGCGAGGTCGACGTAGAAGTCCTCGTCGTCCGTCCGCGAGAAGCCGCAGGCATCGAGGATGCGCCAGGCTTCCTCGATGCTGGCGCGTTCGTTGGCGCCGATCCGCTCGTCGCGTAGGGCGGGCTCGCGCTGGCGCAGGTCGTGCGTCGCGGCGAACAGCGCCAGCGCGCACCAGTCGCGCCAGCCGAGGGCGTGCAGTCTGCCGTGCGCGATCAGACGCCCGATCCGGCCGTCGAGGATCTCGAGGATGTGGTCCTCGCAGTGGTAGGCGTGGTAGTCCTCGCCGAGGCGGCCGTGACGCAGGCTGGTGCGCGCATGCGCCAGCACGATCGCATCGGCCACGCGCGGCAGCCGGTCGGCCTGCGGCCCGGCGAACGGCAGCAGCGGTCCGAGTCGTTCGCTCAGCAGGTGCTCCAGCCGCGCGGCATCGGGGCGCGGCAGGCGGCGCGCATCGTCGGCGCTGGCGATCCGCGTTTCGACGTCATCGGGTGGGAAGGACCGCGGAAACGCCGGTAGCACGCACACTCCATGTCTGCTCGGGAATGCGCAGTATAGGCGGGGCCGCGGCGACGCGCGTCTCAGATCAGACCACGGCGCGCCAGCGAGACCGGTGCGCCGCGTCCGATCACGAAGTGGTCGAGCACGCGCACGTCGATCAGGTCGAGCACGTCGCGCAGGCGCAGCGTGATCGCGCGATCGGCCGCGCTCGGTTCCGATTCGCCGGACGGGTGATTGTGCGCGAAGATCACCGCGGCGGCGTTGAGCGCCAGGCAGCGGCGTACGACCTCGCGCGGATGCACGTTGGCGGCCGCGACCGTGCCCTGGAACAGCTTCTCGAACCCGATCACGCGATGCCGGTTGTCGAGGAACAGGCACGCGAACACCTCGAACGGATAGCTCGACAGCTGCGAGCGCAGGTAATGCGCGGCGGCGTCGGCATCGCCGAGCGCGGTCGTCCGGCGCATGCGCTCGTTCAGGTAGCGCTTGCCGAGTTCGAGGCCGGCCTGCAGCCTGCACCAGGTCACCAGCCCGATCGTCGGGCCGTCGCCGGTCGGCCGTGTCGAGCGCGGCGCGTCGAGCAGGTCGCACACGCCGCCGGCGGCGCGCAGCCAGGTGCGCGCGACCTCGACCGCGTTGCGTCCGGCGTGTCCTGAGCCGAGAAAGACCGCGAGCAGTTCGGCGTCGGACAGCTGCGGCGCGCCGCGTTCGAGCAGCTTTTCGCGCGGGCGTTCCTCGCCGGGCAGTTCGATGATGCGCACGGGTGCTCCTGCTGGCCATTCGTGGGCACTGTAGCGGGCAGGCGCTGACGCGACCGCCGTCGGAGCGGCCGATTTTGAGTAAGCTAGGCGCCGGCAATCCGGTCGGATTTTTCGTACATGGCAACTGCGAGCTTGGCGTCCGTGCGCGTGCTGCTCGGCGTGTCCGGCGGCATCGCGGCCTACAAAGCGGCCTACCTCGTGCGCCGCCTCGTCGAGGCCGGCGCCGAGGTGCAGGTCGTGCTGACCGAGAACGCCGCCCGCTTCGTCACCGCGCTCACGTTCCAGGCCTTGTCCGGGCGCACGGTGCGCACCGGTCTGTGGGACGAGGCGGCCGAGGCCGCGATGGGCCACATCGAGCTGGCGCGCTGGGCCGATCGCATCGTGATCGCACCGGCATCGGCCGACCTGATCGCGCGTCTCGCGCACGGGCACGCCGACGATCTGCTGACCACGCTGTGCCTGGCCAGCGCGGCGCCGGTCGCGATCGCGCCGGCGATGAACCAGCAGATGTGGGCGCAGCCGGCCACGCAGGCCAACATCTCGCTGCTGCGCGGTCGCGGCATGCGGATCATCGGGCCGGGTGTCGGCGATCAGGCCTGCGGCGACGTCGGCGCGGGCCGCATGTCCGAGCCGGAGGACATCGTCGCGGCGCTGGCCGCCGACGCGCGGCGCGGCGAGCTGCTGCGCGGCAGGCGCGTGCTGGTCGACGCCGGTCCGACCCACGAGTCGATCGATCCGGTCCGCTTCATCGGCAACCGCAGCTCGGGCCGGATGGGATTCGCGGTCGCCGCCGCCGCCGCGGCGCAGGGCGCCGAGGTCACCCTGGTCGCCGGTCCGGTCTCGCTGCCGACCCCGGCCGGCGTGCGCCGCATCGACGTGCGCAGCGCCGCCCAGATGCACACGGCGGTGCTGGCCGAGGCACCGAACGCCGACATCTTCATCGCGACCGCCGCCGTGGCCGATTACCGCCCCGAAAGCGTTTCGCCGTCCAAGCTCAAGAAGACCGGCGAGGCGATCGCGCTGAAACTGGTCCAGAACGCGGACATCCTCGCCGATGTCGCGGCGCTGCCGGTGCGGCCGTTCGTGGTCGGTTTCGCCGCCGAGACCGACAACGTCGAGGCCTATGCGCGCGCCAAGCTCGAGCGCAAGAAGCTCGATCTGATCGCCGCCAATCTCGTCGCCGACAACGTCGGTTTCGAGTGCGCCGAGAACGCGCTGGTGCTGTTGTGGGAGAACGGCGGGCGCGAGGAGCTGACGCGCGCCGGCAAGGACGTGCTGGCCGGCCAGCTGATCGAACGCATCGCCGAGCGCTACCGGCCCCGCTGAGCGCGGGCGGTCGCGGCGAGACGGCCCCGCGAGGCCGGCATCGCCGCGTCCGTGTCGCCGCCGTCGATCAGCGCGGCATGCGCCAGATCAGGTTCAGCGTGTAGGCGTCGGCGTGATCGAAGCGGCCGTTGCCGCCCTCGGTCAGCGCGAAGCGGTTGCCGATCCGGAACCAGCGATCCCAGTCCAGGCGCATGCTCCATTGCGGATCGATGTTCCAGGCCAGGCCGAGGCCGGCGACCGGCCGCGTCTTGTCCTCGTCGTCGGCCTCGAAGCGGTGCGGCGTGTCGGTGGCCGTGATGCCGCGCTCGGAATACTCCAGACGCGAGAACACCAGGCCCGCGCGCAGCGACGCGGAGAAATCGGTGCCGAGCGGAATCTCGCCGACGGCCACCGCGCTGACGCCGTGCAGCTTGTATTTGCCCTGGATCGTCGCGCTGCCGGTCGTCAGCGGCACGATCGAGTTCAGCACGAAGTCGCTGTGCGCGTCGCCGAACGTCGTGTAGGCCAGTTCGCCGCTGAACCACGGCGTGAAGCGGTAGCCGGCGGTCAGCTTGAACGCGCTGCCGCTCTTGTCGCTGAGCCTGGCCGACTCGACCGCGTAGGTCTCGTTGCCGGCATAGGCGTCGAAGATCTGGTGGCGCAGGTCGTCGGCGTACTCGCTCGAGCCCGCGCCGATGCCGAAATAGGCGCCCGGCGCCTGTGCGTGCGCGACGGCGCTGCCGGCCACGGCGAGCGCGAGGCAGGCGAGGGTGGGGGCGGTGCGATGGTTCATGTCGTCTCCTTGGCATGGCGCACGGCTGCGCCCGAAGTGCGCATGGTAAACGCTGCACGACGCAGCACCAGTGCGGTTCAGCCGACCGGCGAGAGTTTCGCGTAGGCCAGCACCAGCCACTTCTGTCCGCTGGTCTCGAAGTTGACCTGCACGCGCACGTGCTGGCCGGAGCCCTCGAAATCGACGACGACGCCTTCACCGAACGTGTCGTGCCGGACGCGCTGACCGAGCGAAAGCCCGGCGGTCTGCGGCTCGGCGGCCGCGGCCGCCGGCCGGTGACCGGCGTAGACCGGCCGGCTGATCTGTACGCGCGGACGCACCTCGTGCAGCAGCTCGCGCGGAATCTCGCCGAGGAAGCGCGACGGCCGCGCGTAGGTCTCCATGCCGTGCAGACGGCGCGACTCGGCGTAGGTCAGCACGAGGCGCTCGCGCGCACGCGTGATGCCGACGTAGGCCAGCCGCCGCTCCTCGGCGAGACGGCCGGCTTCCTCGACCGACTTCTGGCTCGGGAACAGGCCGTCTTCGAGGCCGACCAGGAAGACCAGCGGAAACTCCAGCCCCTTGGCCGAGTGCAGCGTCATCAGCTGCACGCAGGCCTGCCAGGACTCGCCCTGGCCCTCGCCGGCCTCGAGCGCAGCGTGCGACAGGAACGCGCCGAGCCGCGACAGGCCCGCTTCGAGGTCCTCGGGCGTCGGCTCGAAGCGGTCGGCCACGTTGACCAGTTCGTCGAGGTTCTCGACGCGCGATTCGGCGCTGCCGCGCGAGTCGGACTCGTAGAACGCACGCAGCCCGCTCCGGGCGAGCACGTGCTCGACCTGCTCGTGCAGCGGCAGGGGTTCGTCGTCGGTTCGTCGATCGACGGCGGCGCCGTCGTCGGCGAGGCCGGCCGGCTCGTCCGCGCCCGGCGCCAGACACTGCCGCGCCAGCATCTGGATCAGGTCGAGGAACGCGCGCAGCGCATTGCGCGCGCGTCCGGCCAGCTCGCCGCCGGCCAGCTCGTTCAGCGCGGCCTCCCACAGCGAGGTGTCGTCGTGACGTGCGCGGCGGCGCAGCACCTCGAGCGTGCGATCGCCGATGCCGCGCGGCGGCGTGTTGACGACGCGCTCGAACGCGGCATCGTCGTGGCGATTGGCGATCAGGCGCAGATACGCCAGCGCATCACGAATCTCGGCGCGCTCGAAGTAGCGCAGTCCGCCGTAGACGCGATACGCGATCGCATGCTGGATCAGCTGTTCCTCGAAGTTGCGCGACTGCGCATTGGAGCGGTACAGCACCGCGACGTCCGATGCCGCACCGCCGCCGTCCAGATGTTCGCGGATGCGATCGACGACGTAGCGCGCCTCGTCCTGCTCGTTGTACGCGGCGTAGACCTCGATCGGCGCGCCGGCCGGCCCGGCGGTCCACAGCTGCTTGCCGAGCCGGTCGTGGTTGTTGGCGATCACCGCGTTGGCGGCGCCGAGAATCGTCGAGGTGGAACGGTAGTTCTGTTCGAGCCGGATCGTCGCGGCATCGGCGAAGTCGCGCAGGAAGTGCTGCACGTTCTCGACGCGCGCGCCGCGCCAGCCGTAGATCGCCTGATCGTCGTCGCCGACGACGAACACCTCGGCACTGGCGCCGGCCAGCACGCGGATCCAGGCGTACTGCAGCGTATTGGTGTCCTGAAACTCGTCGATCAGCAGATGGCGCCAGCGCTCGCGGTAGTGCGCGAGCAGGGCCTCGTCGTTGAGCCACAGCTCGTGCGCGCGCAGCAGCAGCTCGGCGAAGTCGACCAGGCCGCCGCGCCGGCACGCGTCCTCGTAGGCGCGGTAGATCGAAACCAGGGTCTGTGCGAGCGGATTGCCGTCGGACTGGATCGCGTCGGGGCGGCGGCCCTCGTCCTTGGCGCCGTTGATGAACCAGGCCGCCTGCCGCGGCGGGAAGCGCGCCTCGTCCAGTCCGAGGCCCTGGATCGTGCGCTTGATCAGGCGCTGCTGATCGTCGCCGTCGAGGATCTGGAACGTCTCGGGCAGGCCGGCCTCGCGCCAGTGCCGGCGCAGCAGGCGATGCGCGATGCCGTGGAACGTGCCGATCGTCAGGCCGCGCGTGCCGGCGCCGACCAGCGCTTCGGTGCGCGCACGCATCTCGCCGGCGGCCTTGTTCGTGAACGTCACCGCCAGGATCGACCACGGCGATACGCGCTCGACCTCGAGCAGCCAGCCGATCCGATGGGTCAGTACGCGCGTCTTGCCCGAACCGGCGCCGGCCAGGACCAGACAGTGGCGCGCCGGCGTGCTGACGGCTTCGCGCTGCGCCGGATTCAGCGCGTCGAGCAGGTGAGAAACGTCCATCCGTCGGGTCTGGCTGGGCGTCGCGACGCGGGTTCCTGTCCGCGACGCGATCGAGGCGCGCAAGCAGGCTTGCGCGGGTTCTCCGGGCATCCGTCCCGGATCGCGCCTGTGGGCTGTCGCTCGACGCGCGGCGAGGATGACACGGCAGGCAGGACCGCTCGCGGAATGCGCGGCGGCATGCCGGGTGAGGGATTTGAACCCCCGACCTTCGGTTTACAAAACCGCTGCACTACCGCTGTGCTAACCCGGCGCAAGGGGTCGATTGTACCTCGGAAGCTCACCCGTCGTTAACGAATCGGACTCGGGCAGCAGGCCGAGCGCGGTCGCGCGCGCGACCGCATGATGCCGGCTGAAGACGCCGAGCTTGTGCGAGGCGTTCTCGAGGTGGAACACGACCGTGCGCTCGGTGATGCCGAGCAGACGGCCGATCTCCCAGCCGGTCTTGCCGAGCGAGGTCCAGC
The DNA here is from genome assembly GCA_024707225.1 of Dokdonella sp. Lineage (GTDB taxonomy): Bacteria > Pseudomonadota > Gammaproteobacteria > Xanthomonadales > Rhodanobacteraceae > Dokdonella. The sequence continues at coordinate 536,344 of JANQAE010000002.1, forward strand.
GCAGGCATTCGATCTCGCGCACGGTCAGATGGACCTGTTCGACGCGCGACATCCGCGCCGCATAGCGATGACCGGCCTCGTGCAGGTAGGTCGCCAGCAGTTGCACCTGCGGCAGCCGGTTGACGACGTCGCGGCGCTTGAGCGGATGATAGGTCGCCAGGATCACCACGCCCCAGCGGCAGCCCAGCCCGTGCACCGGAACGCCGATCGCCGCCTGCAGGCCGAACGAGGTGGCCTCGGCGAACAGGCGGCAGGTCTTCTCCTGCGGATCGTGCGCCGCCGCCTCGGGCGTCCAGACCAGCGGCGTGGTGTGCTCGCGGCAATGCGCCATCACCGGATCGTCGTTGCGACACAGCAGCAGCAGGTGGTCGGAAATGCCGCTGCGCGGCTCCTCGCTCAGGAAATACGGCGCGCCGGTCGAGTGTGCGAGGCTGACCGTATAGGTCCAGCATTCGAATCCGATGGCGAGCGCGCAGCCGCTGACCTGCCGCTGCAGCTTCTTCTCGGTATCGCAGTCCAGCAGTCTTACGAACCGATCCAGGTGTCTGACCATGGCGTTCTATTCATCCATCCATTCGGACCGCGATGTGCCTGCGGCCGCTTCCTCGGCGATTCCGCTCGCACGCGCGACTTCCGGCGCAGGCACGATGGGAATGGCAATGCCACAATAGTCCTCGTCCTTCCTTGCTAAGCACGTGATGTGCCAGGGTTCTATGTCAATACGTGATTTCATCCTCGTTTCGATGCTGCTGGTGCCGGCGTCTGCGCTGGCCGGCGATCCGCACAGTTATGCCAATACCGATGCCGTACGCGTGCGTGCGGCGGCACTCGATCTGAAGGTCGATTTCTCCGATCGGCGGCTGACCGGCAACGTGCGCCTGGATCTGGACTGGAAGAAGCCCGACCAGCATTCGCTGGTGCTCGACACGCGCGATCTGGACATCGAACGGGTCGTCGCGATCGATGCGGCCGGCAAGGAGAAGGCGGCGCGCTTCCGGCTCGATGCGCGCGATCCGATTTTCGGTTCGGCGCTGCGCATCGAGCTGCCCGAGGCCGCGCCGTCGGTTCGCATCCACTACCGTACCGCGCCGACGGCATCGGGCCTGCAGTGGATGACGCCCGAACAGACGGCCGGCAAGAAGCGCTCGTTCATGTATTCGCAATCGCAGGCGATCCACGCGCGCAGCTGGGTGCCGCTGCAGGACACCCCGTCGGTGCGCTTCACCTACACCGCGCAGATCGCCGCGCCGAAGGGCTACCGCGTGCTGATGAGCGCCGACAACGACGCCGCGCATCCGCTGAACGGCGCGTTCCGCTTTGCGATGAAGCAGCCGATCCCCTCGTATCTGCTCGCGATCGCGGTCGGCGATCTGGCCGTGCGCCAGACCGGCCCGCGTACCGCCGTCTACGCCGAGGCCTCGGTGGTCCAGAGTGCGGCCAAGGAGTTCGAGGACACCGAATCGATGATCGAAGCGGCCGAGAAGCTCTATGGCCCGTACCGATGGGAGCGCTACGACATCCTGGTGCTGCCGGCGAGCTTCCCGTTCGGCGGCATGGAGAATCCGCGCATCACCTTCGCGACGCCGACCGTGATCGCCGGCGACAAGAGTCTGGTCGGCCTGATCGCGCACGAACTGGCCCATTCGTGGTCCGGCAATCTGGTCACCAATGCCAACTGGCAGCACATGTGGCTCAACGAGGGCTTCACGACCTACGTCGAGAACCGCATCGTCGAGGCCGTCTACGGCAAGGACGAGGCGGTCATGCAGCTGGTCGTCGACGACGGCGAGGTGCGCGAGGAGATGGCCGAGATGTCCGACAACGCTCAGCTGCTGGTGCCCGATCTGAACGGCGTCGACCCCGACGAGGGACTGTCCGGCGTGCCGTACAACAAGGGGCGCTGGTTCCTGCGTTTCCTCGAGCTGCGTTACGGCCGCGAGGTCTTCGACCCGTTCCTGCGCGGCTATTTCGACCATTTCGCGTTCCAGAGCATCGACACCGACCAGTTCCTGGCCTACTACGAGGAGCACCTCGCCAAGCCGAACCCGGGCAAGGTCAGCCGCGCCGAGATCGACGCCTGGCTGCACAAGCCGGGCATTCCGGCCGACGCGCCGGTGTCGCGCTCGCCGCGTTTCGAAGCCGTGGATACGGCGCGCACCGAGTGGCTGGCCGGCCAGCGCCAGGCCGACGCGCTCGGCGCCAACCGCTGGGTCACGTACGAGTGGCTGCACTTCCTGAACGGCCTGCCGGCCACGGTGCCGGTGGACCAGCTGCAGGCCCTCGATCGCGCGTGGAAGCTGACCGGTACCGGCAATGCGGAGGTCGCGTTCCGCTGGTACGCGCTGACGATCCGCAGCGGCTACGTCCAGGCGCGACCGGCGATCGCCGGCTTCGTCGAGCGAATCGGCCGCCGCAAGCTGGTGCTGCCGTTGTACGAAGCGCTGGCCAAGACGGCCGACGGCAAGGCATTCGCACGCCAGGTCTACGCCAAGGCCAAGCCCGGCTACCACCCGTTGACACAGGGCAGCGTCGAGCGCGTGCTGGCCGACTGACGTGTCGGTGAGGGGCGGTGAGTAACCGTGGGTGTCAGTAAACGACAAAGGGCGCGACCGAGGTCGCGCCCTTCGTAGGCCCTTGCGAGGCGTTCATGAACGCCTCGCGGCCGTCCTCATTGCACCTGGAACGACTGCGACCCGGCCTGCTTGCCGTCGATCGACACGGTGACCTGGTAGCTGCCGGCCGGCCAGCCGTCCGGCTTGCTGATCTGGAACGTCGTCACGGCCGCACCGGTCGGCGCGATCGCCTTGCTGTCCTCGTTGACGACCTGGCCGTCCTGATAGGTCCACTTCGCGGCGATCGTCGCGCTCGGCGCCGAGCCGGACGTGCTGACGGCGGCATAGATCGTATCGGTCGGGGCGAACGTGGTCTTGGCTTCGGTGACCTTCATGTCGGGACCGACCGCGCTGCCGAGATCGATCGACACGAGCAGCAGACCGGCCGGTGCCGGCGGCGGCGTGGTCGGGGCCGGGGTGGTCGCGGGGGCGGGCGCCGGAGCCGGTGCCGGCGCGGGTTCTTCCTTCTTGCCGCAGGCGGTCAGTGCCAGCGCGCCGCCGAGGGCCAGAGCGAGAGATGCGGTGGTGCGATTGACGATCATGGAATGCTCCTAGGGCGGATGGTCAGGACTTGTCGGCGTCTTCGGGAATGGTCAGCACCTGACCGGGTTTGATCAGATCGGGATTGGAAAGCTGATCGCGATTGGCCTCGAAGATCACCTTCCATCGATTGGCGTTGCCGTAGAACGTCTTGGCGATCTTCGACAAGGTATCGCCCTTGACGACCGTATAGCTGCGCTTCTCGACCGGAGCATCCGGTGCGGTCGAAGCGACGCCACCCTGGACATTGCTGAAGTCGGCCTTGGCCGGTGCATCGGCTGCGGTCGAGGTGACCGCACTGTTGACGTTGGAAAAATCCGGTTTCTTCGGTTCGTTGGTCATCATGGCTCCCTCTCGCCTGTGCGAGGGCCGTTAAGTTACACCCCTCGTGGATTAATGAACGGTAATCGGGCCGCTGTCAGGCAACAAATGGTGTCGGCCGGCGGAACGCGTCAGGTGGCGTTCACGCAAGTGCCCAGTTCCCGCCCGATTAGTACCGTGCACCGATCCGATGACGCTGGCGTGGCAGCCGCCCGCACCGGCGTCGCAGTCGCCGCCGACGCGAAGAATCGCCAGGGCAGGAATCGCGCACGGAGCGGGATCGGCGGCCGATTCACGGAGCGGGCGTGCGGATCGGCGATCGTGGTAAGCGCGGCGGGCAGGGCGCACCACGCGCCCGGTCTCGACGCCGCTGCTACTGGCGTGCCGTGCGCAGATTCGGCGGCGGCGCCTGGCCGGCCGTCGCGCGCCACGGATTGATGTCGATGCCGCCGCGACGCGTGTAGCGCGCGTAGACGCTCAGCCGCTCGGGCGCACAGCGGCGCACGACGTCGACGAAGATCCGTTCCACGCATTGCTCGTGGAAATCGTCGTGCAGCCGGTACGAGAGCAGATAGCGCAGCAGCCCGGCCCGATCGATCGGCGCGCCGGCGTAGGCGATCTGCACGTCGGCCCAGTCGGGCTGGCCGGTCACCGGGCAGTTCGAGCGCAGCGCACGCGAGACCAGCGTCTCCTCGACCCGCGGTCGACGCGGGTGGGCGATCAGCGCGTCGGGATCGGGCGGCGCATAGCGGCCGATCGAGATCGGCACCTCGTCGATCGATTCGCCTTCGAGCTCGCCGCAGCCCACGCCCGGGCCGGGCAGCGGCCGCAGCTCGACGCCGACCGTTGCAGCGGCTGCGCCGCCGAGATCGGCCGCGAGACGTTCGCGCAGCGCGTCGGCACCGGCCAGATGCGTCTGGTTGTAGCTGTTGAGGTAGAGCTTGAGCGACTTGGACTCGACCATGTTCGGCGAGTCGGCCGGAACGCGAAACGTCGCGACGGCCACGCGCGGCCTTCCGTCCGGATCGAGCCAGGACAGCTCGTAGGCATTCCAGATGTCGACGCCGACGAACGGCAGCGCGCCGGCGATGCCGATCTCGGCGCGCTTGGGCGCGCGCGGGATCGGGAACAGCAGCGACGGATCGTAGTCGGCGCCGAACGTCACCGTGCGGCCGAGCGGGGAATCGTGCGGCGTCGTCATGTCGGATCGGGAGCGGCGCCGGCCGGAAGCCGGCGCCGCGCTCGGATCAGGCCATGCCCGGCTGCGCCGGCAGCGCCGGCAGCGCCGGATCGTCGGCCTGCGGGCGCTTGGCCGCTTCGCCGTGATGGTCCTGCGCGAGCAGCATGTAGAACGCCGGCACCACGAACAGCGTGAACAGCGTGCCGATCGTCAGACCGGTGGTGATGACCAGGCCCATGTTGAAACGGCCGGCCGCACCCGCGCCGCTGGCGATGACCAGCGGGATCACGCCGAGCACCATCGCGGCCGTCGTCATCAGGATCGGACGCAGACGCGTCGCGGCCGCCTGCTCGATCGCTTCGCGCTTGGTCTTGCCGGCACGCTGCAGCTCGTTGGCGAACTCCACGATCAGGATGCCGTGCTTGGAGATCAGGCCCATCAGCGTGACCAGGCCCACCTGCGTGTAGATGTTGAGCGAGGTCGCCCAGCGAGAGGAGATCGCACCCATGCCGACGAAGCCCGGCAGCAGATTGATGAAGATCAGCGCACCGAACAGCGCCATCGGCACCGAGATCAGGATCACGATCGGATCGCGCAGGCTGTTGAACTGCGCCGCCAGCGCGAGGTAGACGATGATCACCGCGAACAGCAGCGTCAGCGCGAAGCCGCCGGTCTCGTTGACGTACTGGCGTGCCTGGCCGGAGTAGTCGACGTTGTAGCCGGCCGGGGCCAGCTCGCGGATCGTGTCGCGCACGAACGCGATCGCCTCGCCCTGCGCGACGGCCGGCACGCCCTGGATCGTCACCGAGTTGAGCTGCTGGAAGCGCGTCAGCGACTGCGGCACGACCTCGTTCTTGATCGTCGCCACCGTCGACGCCGGCACCACCGCGCCGGTCGGCGTGCGGATGTAGTAATCGAGCACCTGGTCGGGATTGAGGCGATCGGCCTGCAGCACCTGCGGGATGACCTTGTAGGAGCGGCCGGCGATCGAGAAGTAATTGACGTAGCCGCCGCCCAGCGCCGCACCGAGCGCGCTGCCGACGTCCTGCTGCGTCATGCCCATCGAGGCGACCAGATCGCGGTCGATCTCGACCGTGCTCTGCGGCTTGTCGATCTTGAGGTTCATGTCGGCGAACCAGAACATGCCGCTCTTCTGCACGCGGTCGAGCACGGTCTGCGCGACCTCGTAGAGGTTTTCGAACGGCTCGGTGGTCGACATCACGACCTCCACCGGCATGCCCTGCGCACCCGGCAGCGACGGGAACTGGAACGCGACCGTATTGGTGCCGGCCATCCCGGCCCACTTCTGCTGAAGCTCCTGCTGGATCGCATTGGCGTTGCGCGCGCGTTCGGACCACGGCACCAGCTGGGCGCCGGTGAACACCGAGTTGGGACCGGCGAAGCCGGTGAACTGGAACGTCTGCTGCACCTCCGGCACGGTCTTGGTGATCTCGTGCATCTGCTGCAGATACTCGCGCACCTGCGAGGGCGAGGCGTTCGGGGCGGCCGTGCCCATGCCGAGCACGATGCCCTGGTCCTCCTCCGGTGCGAGCTCGGACTTGGAGTTGGTGAACAGGTACGCCGTGCCGCCGAGCAGCAGCACGCCCATCACGACCGGCACGATCCAGGTGTCGAGCGTGCCGTGCAGGCGGCGCTGATAACCGTGATGCAGGCGGTCGAACTGGCGGTCGATGAAGTTCACGAAGCGATTGCCGCCGTGCTCGCTCTTGAGGAAGCGCGAGCCCAGCATCGGCGACAGCGCGAGCGCGACGACCGCCGAGACGGTGACCGCGCCGGCGAGCGTGAATGCGAACTCGGTGAACAGCGCACCGGTCAGGCCGCCCTGGAAGCCGATCGGCACGTACACCGCGACCAGCACGATCGTCATCGCGATGATCGGTCCGGTCAGCTCGCGCGCGGCGACCAGCGCCGCCTGGAACGGCGTCTTGCCTTCTTCCTTGATATGGCGGTCGATGTTCTCCACCACGATGATCGCGTCGTCGACGACCAGGCCGATCGCCAGCACCAGCGCCAGCAGCGTGATCAGGTTGATCGTGTAGCCGAGCACCAGCATCACGAAGAACGCGCCGATCAGCGACAGCGGCATCGCGATGACCGGGATGATGACCGCGCGGAAGCTGCCCATGAACAGGAAGATCACCAGCGTCACGATGACCAGCGCCTCGACCAGCGTCTTGACCACTTCGTCGATCGAGGTGTTGATGAAGTTGGTCGCGTCATAGGCGATCTGGCCGGTGATGCCGGCCGGCAGCTGCGCCTGGATCTCCGGGAATGCACTGCGCACGCGCTCGATCACGTCCAGCACGTTGGCGTCGGGCGAGGTCTTGATGCCGAGGAACACCGACTGCTTGCCGTCGAAGGCCACCGCCGAGTCGTACTCCTCGGCACCGAGCACGACGTTGGCGACGTCCTCCAGGCGCACCAGCGCGCCGTCCTTCTGCTTGACGACGAGGCGCCGGAATTCCTGCACCGTGTGCAGGTCGGTCGCCGCGGTCAGCGCGACGGTGACGGTCTGGCCCTTGGTCGCGCCGACCGCCGCCAGGTAGTTGTTGGCCGACAGCGCGGCGTAGACGTCCGAAGCGGTGACGCCATGGGCGGCCAGGCGCACCGGATCGATCCACGCGCGCAGCGCGAACTGGCGTCCGCCGATCAGTTCGGCGGTCTGCACGCCGTCGATCGAGTCGAGCTTCGGCTTGACGACGCGTACGACGTAGTCGGTGATGTTGTTCGCCGGCAGCGTGTCGCTGTAGAAGCCCATGTACATCGACGCGATCGTCTCGCCGACCTGCACGGTGATGACCGGCTGCTGCGCCTGCGGCGGCAGCTGGTTGGTGACCGAGCTGATCTGCGTCTGGATCTCGGTCAGCGCGCGGTTGGAGTCGTAGTTGAGCTGCAGCGTGGCGGTGATCGTCGAGGCGCCGGTGACGCTGGACGAGGACAGGTAGTCGATGCCCTGCGCCTGCGCGATCGCCGCCTCGAGCGGCTGGGTGATGAAGCCGGCCACGGTCGCCGAGTCGGCGCCGTAGTAGGTCGTGGTCACGGTGACCACGGCGTTCTCGGTCTTCGGGTACTGGCGCACGGTCAGGTCCGTGGCCGATCGTATCCCGAGCACGAGGATCAGCAGGCTGACGACGATCGCCAGTACCGGCTTGTGGATGAAGATGTCGGTGAATTTCATCTCGTGTTCCTTCTAGCCCCGGCGCGTGCGGTCCGGGAGGGGGCGGACGGCGGGCCGGCCGCTCGCGCCGTGCGCGAGAGGCGGCGCCGTGCGCGCGTCAGTGTTCCTGGGGCTTGGGATCGGCGTCGTTCTTGGGCGACTTGCTGTTGTCGACGATCAGCGGCGTGCCGTTCTTGAGCTTGAGCTGGCCGCTGGTGACGACCTCGGCGCCTTCCTCGAGGCCGGACAGGATCGCGACCTGATCGCCACGGCGCGAGCCGGTCGTGACGAACACCTGCTGGGCCTCGGGCTGCGCCGGCTTGCCGTCCTCGCCCTTCTTGTCGCTCGGCTTGACGATGAACACGGTCTCGCCGTACGGATTGAACGTGATCGCGGTCTGCGGCAGCGTCAGCTGCCGCGTCTGATCGCCGACGTCGATGCTGACGTTGGCGAACATGCCCGGCACCAGGGTGCCGTCGGCGTTGGCGGCCGAGGCTTCGATGCGGACGTTGCGGGTGTCGCCGTCGACCTTCGGATCGATCGCGGTCAGCACGGCTTCGAACGTGCGGTCCGGGAACGCGTCGAGCGTCAGCGCGACGCGCTGGCCGGTCTTGATCTCGCCGAGGTTGCGCTGCGGCACGAAGAAGTCGACGAACATCGGGTCGGTCTGCTGCAAGGTCACGACGGCGGTGCCGGAGTTGACGTACGCGCCCGGACTCAGCGTGACGATGCCGGCGCGGCCCGCGAACGGCGCGCGCAGCGTCTTCTTGGCGACCAGCGCCTGCTGCTGCTGGACCGCCGCCTGCTTGGCCTTCAGATCGGCCGCGGCGTTGTCGTAGTCGGCCTGGCTGACCGCCTTGACGTCGAGCTGGCGCTTGGCGCGGTCGAACGTCACCTTGGCGAGCGCCGCGGCGGCCTCGGCCTGGCGCATGGCGGCCACGTCGTCGTCGTCGCGCAGCTGCACGAGCACCTGGCCTTCCTGCACGGCGTCGCCGGACTTGAGGTTGACCTTGGTGACGACGCCCGACACGTCGAACGCCAGATCGGCGCCGCGCACCGCGCGCAGCGAACCGACGGTCGACTGCGACGGCTGCCACTGGTCGTAGCCGACCTTGGTCGAGGTGACCGTCTGCGGCGGCACCGGCATGTTCTCGCGGAACTTGGCCTGCATGACCTGTCCGGCCACGTTCCAGCCGATCAGGATCGCCAGCAGCAGGCCGACGATCAGCAACATGATGATCATGCGCTTGGTGGTGCTCGGTTTGCGTTGCTCGCGCGTAGCCATGCGCGTCTCTCCTCAGTTCGAAATCGTCTGCGCATCCGCGAACGCGGAGGCGTCGGTGCCACGCCAGCCGCCGCCGAGGGCGGCGTAGAGCGCGGCGGTATTGGTCAGGCGGGCCGCGCGGGCCTGGATCACCGCGATCCGCGCCTGCTGATACAGCCGCGTCGCGTCGATCACCTGCAGGTAGTTCGCCGCGCCGTCGTCGTACTGGACGCGTACCAGATCGAGGCTGCTGCGCGTGGCCTGTTCGGCCTCGGCCTGCGCGCGCAGACCCGCCGCGTCGAGCTCGAGTGCGCGCAGCACGTCGGCGACGTTCTGGAACGCGGTCAGCACGGTCGTGCGGTAGTCGGCCGCGGCGCGGTCGAGCCCGGCCTCGGCGGCGCGCTTCTGCGCGCGCAGCGTGCCGCCGCGGAAGATCGGCTGCAGCAGGTTCAGGCCCAGACTCCAGGCCTCGCTGCCGCTGCCGAACAGATCGCCGCCGCTGGTGGCCTGCGATCCGTAGGAGCCGCTCAGCGTGATCGTCGGGAACAGGTTCGCGGTCGCGATGCCGACCTGTGCGGTCGCCTGGTGCAGCTGCGCCTCGGCGGCGCGGATGTCGGGCCGCTCGCGCACCAGGGTCGAGGGCAGGCTGACCGGCAGATCGGTCGGCAGCGTGATCGCGTCGAGCTCGAGCGCGGCCAGCTGCGACTCGGACGGGAACCGGCCGAGGTACACCGCGAGCTGGTTCTGCGTGCGTGCCAGCGCCTTGCGCAGCTCGGGCAGCTGAGCGCTGGCGGTCGCCATCTGGCTCTGCGCGACCAGCACATCGGCCATCGACTTGGCGCCGATGTCGCTCTGCGCGCGCGTCAGCTCGTACTGCTGGCGGTACAGATCGACGATCTCCTCGGTCGCGCGGATCTGCTCGCGCAGCGACGCCTCGAGGATGCTGGTCGTGGCGACGTTCGCGGCGAGGCTGAGATAGGTGCCTTCCAGCTGGTAGCGCTGCAGGTCGGCGAGCGCCGACTGCGCCTCCACGCCGCGGCGCACGCCGCCGAACAGGTCCAGCGTGTAGGAGATGCCGACGCCGGCGTTGTAGACCGTGAACGGCGATGCGCCCGGCGTACCGGCCGCCAGTCCGTTGCTGCGCGCAGCGCCGGCGTTCGCGTCGATGGCCGGAAACAGCGAGCCGCGCGCGGCTGCGACGTTCTCCTGAGCCTGCCGCAACGCGGCCTGCGCCGAGGCGACGGTCGGGCTGTGCGCGAGCGCCTGTTCGACGCGGCGATCCAGCTCCTCGTTGCCGAAGCTCGTCCACCAGCGCTGCGGCGCCGAGGTGCCTTCGAGGAAGCGCTGCGCATCGCCGGTCGGCGTGCCGGCGGCGTCGGCCGTCGTCGCCGGCAGCGCATCGGGCAGATAGGCGCCGGTGTCTGGCGCCGCCGGTGCGCGGAACTGGGGGCCGACCGCGCAGCCGCTCAACAGGGCCGCGATCAGCGCGGTCGCGATCAGCGAGCGGCGCAGCGGACGCGAGGAAAGGGCCGGAGAAATCCCGGGCGCAGCGCAGGGTTGGTTCGCCATCGGTGGCACCCAATAAAAATGAACTGGTCGGTATAGTAACAGCGGGCGGGCGCAACGCCAATCGGACGAGCCTTTCCGTTTCCGGTCAGACGTCACGGGCTGCGGCTGGCACGAGCGCGCGGATTCTCGCCTCATCCGCGCAACGCACACTAGTGTCTTCGGTCATACGATCGCATGTCCATGGCTGAACCAAAGCTGACTATCGCCGGTGTCAACGTCGTTGGCAGACCGGGCAGTGGAACGTATTGCGTTGTCCGAGCCGCAGGGCGCGGATCGGCGTCGAGCAGACACGGCACGGCTCCCCCTCGCGGCCGTAGACGTTGAGTTCCTGCTCGAAATAGCCGGGCGTACCGTTCGGATCGAGGAAATCGCGCAGCGTGGTGCCGCCGCGCGTGATCGCGTATTCGAGGATCCGCCGCACTTCGCCGGCGAGCGCGTCGTAGCGCGCGCGCGATACGCGCCCGGCGGGCTGGCGCGGATCGATGCCGGCCGCGAACAGTGCTTCGGACGCGTAGATGTTGCCGACGCCGACGACGATGGCCTGGTCCATCAGAAAGATCTTCACGGCGGCGCTGCGTCCGCGCGAGCGGTGCCACAGCAGCGCGCCGTCGAACGCGTCCGACAGCGGCTCGGGGCCGAGGCCGGCCAGCAGCGGGTGAATCTCGCCGAGCGGCTGCCAGAGCTGGCTGCCGAAGCGGCGCGGATCGGTGAAGCGCAGGACCTGGCCCGAATCGAGCCGCCAGTCGACGTGGTCGTGCGCGCCCAGCGGCGTCGCGGCCGGCAGCACGCGCAGCATGCCCGACATGCCCAGATGCAGCAGTGCGCTGCCGGCCTCGGTATCGACGAGCAGGTACTTGGCGCGCCGGCGCACCGCCTCGATGCGGCGGCCGACCAGGCCGGCGCGCAGCGCGGGCGGTATCGGCCAGCGCAATCGCGGCTGGCGGATCTCCAGATCGACGACGCGTCGCCCCGTCAGATACGGTGCGAGGCCTCGCCGCGTGGTCTCGACTTCGGGCAGTTCGGGCATCGGGTTTCGGTCGCGGTCGGAGCGGACACCGGGGCATGGCGGACCGCCGCGCCGGTCACGGCGTGGTCGGTACGCCGTCGGGCAGCACGGCGGCCATCGTCGCCGCATCGAGGACGTAGATCAGGGCCGGGGCGTCGCGCAGCGCCAGATAGGTGTCGCCGCGGCGCAGCAGGCGATAGACGATCGTCTCGCCGTCCGCGGTATGCAGCAGCACCTGCATCGGTGCGGTCGATGCGTCGATGCCGGCCTGGGGCGCGTCGACGCGCAGCGCCTGCGCCTGTCGCCAGGCCTCGACGTCGCCGTCACGATGCTCGGTGCCGGCGATCAGCTCGACCGCGCTCAGCACGCTTGCGCGCGGCGCCAGATGGCGATCGAGCTCGGCTTCCGGCACCGTCAGCAGCCGCGGACTGAAGCGGTCCGGCGCGCGCGCGATGCGGCCATCGACGCCGAGATAGCGGTCGCTGTCGATCGCGTCCGTGGTGCCGATCGCGATGCGGTGCGCGTCGAGCTGCAGCTCGATCAGCGGCGGGTCCAGGCCCAGGCGCGACGGATCGAGCGCGCCGTCGGCGTACCAGGTGCGCACCGGAATCGCGGCGATCGCGAGCAGGCCCTCGACGGCCGCATCGTCGGCCGGCAGCGCATACGGTTCGCGCATCTGCCAGCCGGCGGCGGTCTTCTCGAAGCGGCGCGTCACACAGCCGCGGCAACGCACGCCGACCGTGGTGACGGATGCGGTGTCGATCCGCGTCAACGGCTGCGGCAGGCCGGCGCGCTCGTGGCGGATCTGCAGGAAGACCGCCGCGGCCAGCGCGACGGCCGCCGTCGCGGCGACGAGCAGCTGGCGCGTGCGCCGGCGCATCAGCGGCGTCGGCGCCGCCAGGCGATCAGGCCGCCCGCCGCGGCCAGCGCAGCCGGCAGGCCGGCGAGAAAGATCAGTCCCAGCGCGTTGAGCGCAGCCTGCGACATCGCCAGTTCGCGATCGGGTGCGCCGCGATCGGGGACGTCGATCAGGCTGTCGTCGTTGAGCAGCCAGTTGAACAGGCGCACGCCGAACTCGCGATTGCCGGCGTTGCCGAGGAAGGTATTGGACAGGAAGTCGCCGTCGCCGATCACGGCCGCGCGCTGCTCGCCGCGCTCGGGATCGGGTGAGCGGCGGCGCAGCGCCAGGCCGAGATCGAGCGGACCGGCGATCTCGCCGGCATCGGCGTCGTGGCGCACGGTGCCGGCTGCCTCGCCGGCACGCGGAATGTGGCCGGTCTCGTTCCACGACTGCGCGGAACTGCGCAGCAGCGGCGCGACCTCCCAGCGCGGCGGCGTCAGCTGCGCCAGCGCCGCGGCCTGCGGAAACAGCGTCGTCAGCACGAAACCGTGCGTGCTCGGGTGTTCCGGGTACTGGCTGACCGCGACGAAGGTCGGATCGTCCAGGCCGAACGCGGCGCCGCCGCCGTCGACGACCGTGCCCGGCAGCACGCGCAGCGACAGCGCGTCGGCCAGCGCGCCGAGGCCGCCGCGTTCGTCCGGCTCGGCCAGCCACAGCAGATGGCCGCCGCGCTCGACGTAGTCGACCAGTTCGCCGATCACCGACTCGGGCAGGGCGACGCGCGGATTGGCGACGACCAGCAGATCGGTGTTGCGCGGCACCTGGCCGCTGCTCGCCAGCGGCAGTCCGACCGCGCGCACGCCCTGCTCGTGCAGGGCCCGCACGAACTGGCCCAGATCGGCATTGGCCTCGCCGAGCGGCTGCCGCTCGCCGGCCCCCTCGAGAAACGCGACGATGCGTTCGCCCTGGCGAGACAGGCGCAGCAGCGCGCCGGAGAATTCGCTCTCGCTGAGCACCTTGAGGCGTTCGCTGCGATCGCGATAGCGCAGCTCGATCTCGCCGTCGAGCCGGATGCCCTCGGCGCGCATCGCGCCGGGATCGGCGTCGGGATCGACGAAGCGCAGCGTGAGATCGGGCTTGAGCCGCTGATAGCGCGCGACGAACTCGCCGATGATCGGCCGCAGCCCGCCCTGCGGACGCGCGTAGGAGACCACCTCGACCGGCGCATCGAGCTTGCCGAGCAGCGCCACCGAAGCCTCGCCGAGGCTGGCGCGGCGGCCGCTGCTCCAGTCGGCCTCGAAACCGTAGCGCGTGCTCAGGAACGCCAGGCACGCGGCCGCGACGCCGACCGCGACGGTGAACAGCAGATCGCCCAGGCGCGTACGCATCACGGCACCTGCCGCAGATGGTGCAGCCGGCGCACCGTCAGCGCGAGCGCGACCGCACAGATCAGCACGAAGTAGCCGATGTCGACGCTGGCGACGATGCCGCGCAGGAACGGCTCCAGGTGCGTCGGCAGTGCAAACCAGTTGATCGCGCTGTTGCCGATGCCCTCGAAGCGCGCGCCGAGGTCGAGCACGCTGAGCGCCCCGCCGATCGCGACGGCGAGCCCGGCGGCGAGCGCCGGCTGCGCGACCCAGGCCGAGCAGGCGACGCCGATCGCGACCAGGGCCGCCGCGTAGACGGCCATGCCGAGCGTCGCCGCGGCCAGCTTGCCGAGGTCGAGCGACGTGCCGGAGGCCAGGCTCAGCGGCATCGCCGCGACCAGGACGACCAGCGCCAGCGCCAGTGGCAGCACGCCGAAGAACTTGCCGAGCACGATGCGCGTGTCGCCGGCACCGGCCGCGAGCAGCAGCGGCAGCGTGCGCAGCTGCCGTTCGCCGGCGAACGCGCGCATCGTCAGCAGCGGGACGATCAGCAGCAGCAGATTGGAGAAGCTGCGCAGCAGCGGTATAGCGACCAGGTCGGTGACGCCCGGCGCGTTCGGCAGGGCGCCGAGCTTGGGCGCCAGCTGCAGATAGGCGCCGAGCGCGACCAGGAACTGCCAGGCCATCAGCGCCAGCACCACCGCCGCCAGCGCCCATGCAAACGGCTGCACCGCATGGCGGCGCCAGTCGTTGGCGGCGATCAGCCAGGCGCTCATGCCGAAGCGCTCCCGACGGGCAGGTCGGCCTCCGCGATGGTTTCGCTGCTCGCGATGCGCAGGAAGGTTTCCTCGAGTGGGATGTCGTCGCTGCGCAGCTCGGTCAGGCCCCAGCCGCGCGCGACGATCGCGGCGGCGATCGCGGCCGGGCCGCCGGCCGCGGCCGGCTGCACGCGCCAGCGCCGCGGATCGATCGGCTCGGCCGCCGTCACGCCGGTCAGGCCGGTCCAGTCGGCCGGCTCGACCGCGCGCTCGAGCGTCACGCGAAGACGGCCGGCGCTCCCCGGCTCGTGGATGCGGCCCTGATGGCGGATCCGGCCGCGATGCAGCACCGCCACCCGGTCGCAGCAGGCCGCCACGTCCGACAGCAGGTGCGTCGACAGCACGACCGCGTGCTGCTCGCCGAGGCTGCGGACCAGCTCGCGCAGCTTCAACGCCTGGACCGGATCGAGACCCGAGGCCGGCTCGTCGAGCACGATCAGGTCCGGCTCGTGCACGATCGCCTGCGCGATCCCGACGCGCTGGCGATAGCCCTTGGACAGCGCGCCGGTCAGGCGCCGGCGCACTTCGCCCAGGTCGCAGCGTTCGATCGCGCGCTCGAGCGCGGCTTGCAGGCGGCCGCCCGAGAGCCCGTGCAGGCGCCCGCAGAAGCGCAGGTATTCGACGACGGTCAGTTCCGCGTACAGCGGCGGGTCTTCGGGCAGGTAGCCGATCGCGCGTCGCGCCAGCGCAGGATGCTCGTCGAGCTCGCAGCCGTTGATCCGCACGCGGCCGCGGTCGGGGCTCAGCACGCCGGCGATCAGGCGCAAGGTCGTGGATTTGCCGGCGCCGTTGACGCCGAGCAGGCCGACCACCTCGCCCTTGTCGAGGGTCAGGTCGAGCGCGTCGACGATGACGCGTCCGGCGAGGGAGCGGCCGGCATGCTCGAGGACGAGGACGGGGGCGGGGGTGGTCATGCGGCCCGCATTGTTCCGGTTCCAGACCCCGGGCGGCAAGCGGGCGCGCCGGCGGGCCTTTTGAAACCTTTACGCGTGGCGTGACCGATCCGGTGGCGGCTGCCGATGCGGCTCACGTATAGTCGGGCATCACATTCCGGCAGTCGTTCATGAACGGCGTGCCGAAGCGGTCCAGGACGGATCGCTCCGGAGTCCTCGCAGGCGCGATCGGTTCCGGAAACAGACGCGCGGGTCTCGCCCGCGCCCATCGATCGGGAAACGGGCAGAGGCGCGTTCCCGGTTTCCTGCTAGGGTTTTGGCATCCGCATGTTGGACTCGCTTCTCGGTTTCGCCGCGCGCGGCCTGTTCGATCAGGCTTCGTGGACGACCTGGATCATCTATTTCGTCGTCGTCACGCAGCTGACGATCTTCTCGGTCACGCTGTATCTGCATCGCAGCCAGACCCACCGCGGCGTCGATTTTCATCCGGTGCTCGCGCACGTGTTCCGCTTCTGGTCGTGGCTGAGCACGGCGATGGTCACCAAGCAGTGGGTCGCGATCCACCGCAAGCATCACGCGCAGACCGAGACTGCGGAGGACCCGCACAGTCCGGTCGTGCACGGCATCGGCAAGGTGCTGCTCGACGGCGTGGATCTGTACCGTACGGCCTGCCGTGACGCCTCGATCATGGACAAGTACGGCATCGGCACGCCGGACGACTGGATCGAGCGCAATGTCTACTCGCGCGCGCCGACGATGGGTCCGGTGCTGATGCTGCTGATCAACTTCGCGCTGTTCGGCGCGGTCGGCGTCGCGATCTGGGCGCTGCAGATGATCTGGATCCCGTTCTGGGCGGCCGGCGTCGTCAATGGCCTCGGTCACTGGTGGGGCTATCGCAACTTCGAGTCGGCCGACACCTCGACCAATCTCTCGCCGTGGGGCCTGATCATCGGTGGCGAGGAGCTGCACAACAACCATCACGCGTTCCCGAGCTCGGCCAAGTTCGCGCTGCGCAAGTTCGAGTTCGACATCGGCTGGGCGGCGATCCGCCTGTTCGAGACGCTGCGGCTGGCCAAGGTCCTGCGCGTCGCGCCGGCGCTCGATCTGAGGCCGAACGTATCGCTGCCGGATGCCGACACGATCAAGGCGCTGCTGTCGCACCGCTTCCACGTCATGAGCGACTACTTCAGCGGCGTCATCGCGCCGACGCTGCGCGAGGAGGCCGCACACGCCGGCGCCAGCATCAAGTCGCTGCCGCGCAAGCTGCGCAAGGCGCTCGCCAACGGCGGGCGCTGGCTCGATTCTCACTCGCGCGAGCGGCTCGAGGCGGTCGTGCGCGAGCGGCCGCTGCTGGCGACCGTGTGCGAGTTCCGCGCGCGCCTGGCCGCGCTGACCGAGCGCAACGGCCGCAACGCCGAGGCGATGCTCGAGAGCGTCAAGCAGTGGTGTCACGAGGCGGAGGCCACCGGCATCCGCGCGCTGGTCGATTTCGCCGCGCGCCTGAAGGGCTACCGGCTCGCCGCCGATCACTGACCGGCGGTCCGGCCGGCGCTGCCCGTCGGCATCCGGAAACGAAAAAACCCGCCGTGAGGCGGGTTTTTTCTTGGGCGGTCGACGCTGCCCGATTACTTGATCTTGCCTTCCTTGTACGGGACGTGCTTGCGCACGACCGGGTCGTACTTCTTGACTTCCATCTTCTCCGGCGTGTTCTTCTTGTTCTTGTCGGTCGTGTAGAAGTGACCGGTGCCGGCGGTGGAGATCAGGCGGATCTTGTCGCGCTTGGATGCCATGATTTAAGTGCTCCTCTCAGACCTTCTCGCCACGGGCGCGCAGTTCCTTCAGAACCGCGTCGATGCCCTTCTTGTCGATCGTGCGCAAGCCGTTGCTCGACACGCGCAGGCGAACCCAGCGGTTCTCGCTGGCGACCCAGAAGCGACGTTCGTGGAGGTTCGGCAGCCAGCGGCGCCGGGTCTTGTTATTGGCGTGCGAAACATTGTTGCCGGTCAAAACGCTCTTGCCGGTCACCTGGCAGACTCTGGACATGCAAACCTCGAAAGATTGACGGAGCCACCCTTGGCCAGGGCGGCGGCGGCCCAGCGGCGACGATGCGCCACACGATGCTGGAGCGCTGCGATCCTCGCGCCGGGACGGACCGTGTACCGTGACCAGGCGGCCTGCCGAGGCAGGCGGATCGGAGCGAGCCGCGCTTTATAGCGGAAAACCACCGATCCGGCAAGCCGCGGGTGCCGGCCGCGAGGCCGTGCCGTAGCAGGTCGCGACCGGGGCGGTGTCCGGTCGGGGTACCGACGTTCAGGCGACGGTCTGCGCCGGGCGCCGCTGCCGGTCGGGCAGCATCGGGCGCTGCACCCACGCCGGGTCGGCTACCGGAGGAACCTGGTCGGTCCGCGCGATCCGTTCGTACGTGCCGAGTCCGTCGCCAGCCCGGTGCGGCTACAGCTCTTCGACCGGTGTGCGGCGCGAGCGCCGGATCAGCCAGGCCACGCCACGCAGATCGGCCACACCGACCAGGGCGCGGTTGAGGTTGTTGTACTTGGAGGTGCCGGCGCCGCGGGCGCGGTGGTTGACCGGCACGCTGCGCACCTGCCAGCCGGCGCGCTGCATCAGTGCCGGCAGATAGCGGTGCATGTGGTCGAAATACGGCAGGTCGAGGAACGCGGCGCGCTCGAACAGCTTGATGCCGCAGCCGGTGTCGGGCGTGTCGTCGCGCAGCAGGCGGCGGCGGATCGCATTGGCGATGCGCGAGGCGTAGCGCTTGGAACCCGAATCCTGGCGATGCACGCGCCAGCCGGCGAACAGCTTGACCTCGGCCGGCGCATCGTCGCGCAGCGCCAGCAGCTTGGGGATGTCGGCCGGATCGTTCTGGCCGTCGCCGTCGAGTGTGGCAATCCATTCGCCGCGGGCGGCCTTGACGCCGGTGCGGATCGCGGTGCTCTGGCCGCTCTGCACGAGATGGCGCACGACGCGCAGCTGCGGCGTGGCGGCTTTCGCGGCGGCGAGGACCGCCAGCGTGTCGTCGCGGCTGAGGTCGTCGACGTAGACGATCTCGAAGTCGCACACGCCGCGCAGCGCGGCGACGATCTCGGCGATCAGCGGCAGTACGTTGTCGCGCTCGTTGTGGACCGGAACGACGACGGAGAGCTGGGGCATGTAGCGGACCACGGTCGGAGAGCGGCAGTGCCGCCGGAAAGCGCCATTATCGCCGATACAGTCAGCGCCGATACCGTCAGCGCCGATACGGACCGGCGGATGCGGGCGCGGCGTCAGACAGGCCCGTGCAACGGCCGTGCGCGCCCGTGCGCACCCCTGCGGGCGCGCGGGTGGGGACCTATGGCGTGCGTCCGGTCGCGCCGGTCAGTTGGGGGGCTCGAAATCGTCGGCGAACAGGACGTCGTCGACCACCGTGATCGTGCCGGCCATGCCGGTGCCGGGGCCGCCGTGTGCCTCGCAGTGATAGCCGGCCGTACCGGCATCCGGGAACGTCACCACGGCGCTCCAGGACGTATTGCTGAGGTCGCCGTTGCCGCCGGCACCGTCGCAGCCGTTCGCGCAGCGGAACGTGGCGATGGCACCCGGGTCGGAGACGACGTTGTGGAAGCCGCCGCCGTTGACGAAGGTGACGGTATCGCCGGCCTGGATCGTCAGGCTGGCCGGTTCGAAGCGGAACGGGCCGCTGAAGGCGGTGACCGTGTGATTGGCCGCCTGCACGGCCGGAGTCGCGAGCAACAGGCATAGCAACGACATGCGCAACATACGAAACCCTCCCAGGTCCGGTTGAACACATCGCGTCGTCCACGACGTTGCAGACCGTGGCCGGGGGGCGACCGCAGCCAGACGTGCATCGGGGACGTTTCGTCGCGCGCGCCGCGCATTTTTTTCTCGGACGGCGCGTGCGCCTGGCCCGGGCGCGTGAACGCCCGATCACCCGCCGGAGACGGGCCGCTGCGTCAGCGGATCTTCTCGAGGATGCCGTCGAGCTCGTCGAGGCTGTGGTAGTGGATCACGATCTTGCCGCGCCCGCCGCGTCCGTGACTGAGCGCTACGCGCGCGGCCAGTTTCTCGGCGAGCTCGCGCTCGAGCGATTCGATGTTGGCGTCACGGCGCACCGGCGCGCTCGCCGCCGACGCCGTCTTGATCGCCTCGCCCGCGCGCCGCACGGCCTCTTCGAGCTCGCGCACCGACCAGCCGTTCTCGGCGGCCTGGCGCGCCAGCGCGATCGCCTGCTGGGCCGGTAGCGTGCCGAGCGTGCGCGCGTGACCCATGTCGAGCCTGCGGGTGTCGAGCAGCGCCCGGATCTCGGCCGGCAGCTCGAGCAGGCGCAGCAGATTCGACACCGCCGCGCGCGAGCGGCCGACCGCGTCGGCCGCCTGCTGGTGGGTCAGGTCGAACTCCTCGATCAGGCGCGCCAGCGCCTGCGACTCCTCCAGCGGCGAGAGGTCCTCGCGCTGGATGTTCTCGATCAGCGCCATCGCGACGACGGCCTGGTCGGGCACTTCCTTGACCAGCGCCGGCACCTCGGTCATGCCGGCCTTCTGCGCGGCACGCCAGCGCCGCTCGCCGGCGATCAGCTCGTAGCGGCCCGGCGCGATCGCGCGCACGACGACCGGCTGGATCAGGCCCTGCGCCTTGATCGAGGCGGCCAGCTCCTCGAGCCGGTCCGGATCGATCGTCTGGCGCGGCTGGTACTTGCCGGGCTGGATGCTGGCCGTCGTCAGCGTGCGCAGCTCGCCCTCGCTCTCGGCGAGGGTGGCCTCGCCGCCGCCGAGCAGTACGTCGAGTCCGCGGCCGAGGCCGCGCTTCTTGGCTGCCATGGGGAGGATTCCTATGCGTGGGTCGCCGGCGCTGCGGGCGCCGGCACGGGACCGCGTTCGCGGCGCAGCATCTCGCCGGCGAGGCCGAGGTAGGCGATCGCGCCGCGCGATTCGCGGTCGTACAGATTGATCGGCTTGCCGTGGCTCGGCGCCTCGGCCAGGCGGATGTTGCGCGGGATCACCGAGCGCAGCACCTTGTCGCCGAAATGCTGGGTCAGCTGCGCCGAGACCTCGTTGCCGAGGTTGTTGCGCACGTCGTACATCGTGCGCAGCAGGCCGTCGACCTCCAGATCCGGATTGAGGCGGCGGCGCACCGCCTCGATCGTCTCGAGCAGGCTCGACAGCCCTTCCAGCGCGAAATACTCGCACTGCACCGGAATCAGTACGCCGTGAGCAGCGGTCAGGGCATTGAGCGTCAGCAGATGCAGGCTCGGCGGGCAGTCGATCAGGATCGTGCGGTAGCGATCGCCGAGCGCGGCCAGCTGCGACTTGAGCCGCGACTCGCGCGCGAGCGCGTCCATCAGCTTGACCTCGGCGGCGGTCAGGTCGGGACCGCCCGGCAGCAGGTCGAAGCCGCCCTCGGTGGTTACGATCGCCTGCTCGGCGCGCACCTCGTCGAGCAGCACGTCGCAGGTGTTCGGCTTGGCATGGCGCTTGTCGACGCCCGAAGCCATCGTCGCGTTGCCCTGCGGATCCATGTCCACCAGAAGCACGCGCCGGCGCGTCTCGACCAGCGCGGCGGCGAGATTGACGGCGGTCGTCGTCTTGCCGACTCCGCCCTTCTGATTGGTGATGGCGATGATGCGCGTCATGACTGCACCGGGTCCTGGGCCTTGCGTTGGATGACCACCAGGTGCCGCTCGGCCTCCAGGCCCGGCACTTCCAGGGCATGGACGGCCTCGATGCGGAATCCGGCGGGGACGGCGTCTATTTCATCCTGAGGGAAACGGCCCTTCATTGCCAGCCACCGCCCGGCCGGACCGAGCAGCTGACCGCCGCCGTCGAGCATCTCGGCCAGCGTCGCGAACGCGCGCGCGGTCACGCAGTCGAAGGTCTCCCCGACGTCCTCCACGCGGCTCTCGGCGACGCGCGCGTTGCGCAGGCCGAGGTCGCGGATCGCTGCGCGCAGGAAGCGCGCCTTCTTGCCGTTGGCGTCGATCAGCAGCACCTGGCGCTGCGGCGCGAGGATCGCCAGCGGCAGCCCCGGCAGGCCCGCGCCGGAGCCGACGTCGGCCAGGCGCTCGCCGGCGACCCAGGGCACGATCGCCAGCGAATCGAGCAGATGCCGCGTGATCATCTCGCGCGGGTCGCGGACCGCGCTCAGGTTGTAGGCGCGGTTCCAGCGGACCAGCAGGTCGATGTAGTCGAGCAGGCGTTCGACCGTCGCCTCCGCCAGATCGAGGCCGAGACGGGTCGCGCCGCCGGTCAGCAGTTGCCGCAGCGGGTCGCGGGCAGGCATGGGAAAGGCGAAAGCGGGCGCGCCAGTATCCGGGGCGGCGGCGGCAAAATCCAGCCGCGGACCGGCGAGGCCGGGACTCGCAGTGCCGCTCAGGCGGCGTCGGCCAGCTCGATGCGCGTGACCAGCAGGCCCTGGTCGCGCAGTTCGCGATTCAGCGACTGCTTGAGCCAGGCGCGCCGTTCGGACAAGTCGTCCGGCAGCGCCGGCTGGTGCAGCAGCGCGCAGGTGCGATCGCGCAGCAGGTCGTCGACCTGCTCGATCACGGCGTCCGCACGCTGCGGATCGAGGACCTGGAAATAGACCGCGCCGCGCAGGCGCTGGCCGTTGCTGGCGGCGTCCTCGAACGCGAGCGTGCTGCCGGTCAGGCTGATCTTGTGCGCGACGCGCTCGACCAGCGGCACGACCCAGTGCGTGCCCGACTGCAGCAGGCGGATGCGGCCGTCCAGACGGCGCAGCGTATAGGCCTGGCCTTCAGGGATGCGGCGCACCGAGAGCAGCGCGAGCACGGCGAGCGCCGCGAGAGATGTCCATACGAGAGGCGACAACATGTCCTGTGTTCTCTGCTTCTATTACAACGAGTTGCGAAAACTTCTTGAGGCGACTATATCAAAATGTGCCGTAACTGATCATAACACGACTTTAACAGTTTGACCGCCCAAGCCCTAACAAAAACTGAACATCGCCTGATCGGAGCTTGAAGATGCGCTCGGTCGTTGGCAGCGGCATTGCCGATTCGGCGCAGATCGCGCGTTTTATGAGCCGATCCGGAGGACGGTCCTGCGTATCGGGAGCGCCCGACACGTCCCGGCGCGAGCCGCTCGACGCGCGCATGGCCGGATGCTGCGACCTGCGTTCGCGCGGCGGGTTCCGACTTGACCGTCGCCGGCGCGCATCGCTTCAGATGCACCCGCCGCGCCAACTGCTCGCAGGTTCGCGAAGTGGACGATCAGCGCCCGGCGCCGACTCGGCGAGCGGACCTGCCCGGGCGGATCAGTCGGCCGCCGCCGTGGCGGTTTGCAGCGCGATCTTGGCCATCGCGGAGGGCTCGGTCCGCGCCGGCGCGCGCGACAGCAGCGTCGGCAGGTCGAGCTTGTGCAACAGGCGCGGCTCGCCGATCCAGTGGCCCTGCGCATAGTCGACGCCGGCCGCACGCAGGGCCTGCACGCTGCCGAAGCTCTCGACGTGCTCGCCGATCACCTGCAGGCCGAGCGAATGCGCCAGCTGGCTGATCGACACGATCATCTTGCGGTCCATGTCGCTGGTCGTCATCGCCTCGACGAAACTGCCGTCGATCTTGACGAAGTCGACGTCCAGATCGCGCAGATGACTGAACGACGAGAAGCCGATGCCGAAGTCGTCCAGTGCGAAGCGGCAGCCCAGCGCACGCATGCGCCCGATGAACCGGCGCGCCAGCCGCAGGCTGACCAGTTCGCTGGTCTCGGTGATCTCGATCATCAGCCGGCGCGGCGGCACGCCGGATCCGACGATCGCCTCCTCGATCGCCTGCAGCGTCGGTGCATCGTCGAGCGTGATGCCGGACAGATTGACCGTGAAGGTCACCGGCACCTCGTCGGGCATCGGCAGCCGGGTCAGCTGCTCGAGCAGATGGCGGAACACCCAAAGGTCGAACCGCGGCATCAGGCCGACGCGTTCGGCCATCGGCACGAACACGCTCGGCGTGATCAGCTGGCCGCCCTTGCCGACCATGCGCGTCAGCACCTCGAACAGATACTCGCGGCCGGTGTTGGCCGAGCCGCCGTCGATGCGCCAGCCCTGGCGCTCGACGACGTCGCGTTCGTGCTCGGGCAGGGCACCGATCGGCACGATCGCCTGTGCCAGCAGCACGAGGCGGTCGTACTCGAGCGCGGCGCGGATCCGCTCGGTCCAGCCGGCTTCCAGCTCGCGCGCGACGCGC
This sequence comes from Dokdonella sp., assembly GCA_024707225.1. Classification (GTDB taxonomy): domain Bacteria; phylum Pseudomonadota; class Gammaproteobacteria; order Xanthomonadales; family Rhodanobacteraceae; genus Dokdonella. The sequence continues at coordinate 560,136 of JANQAE010000002.1, forward strand.
GCGTCGCGCTGGCCGCTGTTGATCTCGGTCTGGTCGCGGCCGCGCTGCTTGGCGGTCTTGCAGGCCATGCGCGCCTGCTCGAGCGCGTGCTCGACCGACGGTGTGCCCGGCCCGAGAATCGCGACGCCGAGCGAGGCCGTCGCCGCGCGCCAGTGGTCGCCGGCGCGATAGCGGCGCTGCCGGACCAGGGCGCGATAGTGCTCGGCCTGGGCGTGGATCTGGTCCAGCTCCACGCGCGAGAGCAGCACGGCGAGCCGGTCGCCTTCGAGCCGTGCGGCCTGGTCGTACTGACCGAGCTGGTCGCGCAGCGCATCGGCCAGCTCGGCCAGCATGCGGTCGGCGGCGCCCTGGCCGCCGGCGTCGATGACCTGGTTGAAACGGTCGATGTCGATATAGAGCAGGGCCGAATAGCCGCCCTGTTCGCCGAGCCGCGCGATCTCGGTCGCGAGCAGCTCGTTGAAGCGGCGGCCGTTGAGCAGGCCGGTCAGGTGATCGTGCGTGAGCTCCCAGTGCAGGCGGTCGATGTCGCGCTGGCCGGAGGCGTCGCGGAAGATCAGCGCCGCGCCTTCGCGCCGGCGCGGATCGTTGAGCGGCAGCAGGGCGTAGGTGACCGCCAGCGGCGCGCCGTCGGCGCGCGTCAGCACCGCCTCCAGATCGCGTACCGGCGCACCGGCCTCGAGCGCTTCGCGCAAGGCACGAGCGGTCGCGCCGTAGCCGCCCAGATGGCGGTCGACGTCGGTGCCGATCAGGGCCACGTCATCGTCGTGGCCGAGCAGCTCCAGTGCGGTCGGATTGACGAAGCGGATACGGCCGGTCGCATCGAGGCCGAACACGCCGTCGCCGATCGAACCGAGGATGCCTTCGAGGCGTTCGCGCTCGGCCGCGGCCGAGTGCTCTAGCTCGATCTGCCGCGCCAGCCGCCGCACGCGCGCGAGGAACAGGTCCTTGGTCTCGGTCTTGAACAGGCATTCGCCGGCGCCGGCCGCCAGACAGCGCTGGATGATGTCGTCGCGATACGTGCCGGTCAGCACCGCCAGCAGCGGCGGCGCCGGCTGCGCGCCCAGGCGCCGGCACAGCTCGTCGCCGGTGCCGTCGGGCAGGAAGTAGTCGACGATCGCAAGGTCGTGCTGCGCGCCGGCGGCGCGTGCCAGCGCCTCGGCGACCGATCCGGCGGTGTCGACCGCGAAGCCGCTGCGTTCGAGCAGCTGGCGGTAGGCGTGACGGACGCTGTGCGAGTCGTCGACGAACAGGATCCGCAGCTGGCCGGCGCGCGCCGGTGCCGGCGCCTCGCTGGCGACCGGCGCGATGCCGAGCGGATGCAGCTCGCCGATCAGTGCCGGCAGCCGCGCGAAGTTCGACCACAGCAGCAGGCGCCCGTTGCGGCAGCTGCGCGCCCAGCTCGTCGCCTCGGCGCTGTTCTCGTGTGCGAGCAGGATCGCCGACGGCGCGGTCGGATTGCGGCCCAGATAGTCGAGCAGCGCGAGGAACTCGCGATTCGCGCGCGGCGGCGCGCCGATCACGGCCAGCGAATAGGCCTGGTTGGCGCCGACCGACTTGCGCAGATGATCGTGGGCGTCCAGATAGCTGGCCAGCTCGGCGCGCGGCGGCAGCCGTGCGGCATTGAGCGTGCGCCGCAGCAGATGGCTGAGCGTGCTCGACCGCTCCACTAGCAAGATGCCGCTCAAGAGACCCCCGGATGATCGTTGCGAACCGTCGAGCGACGTCCCCACGCCGTGCATGCATGCGCTCCGATCGGTCTGTCGCCACGGCCGATCTGCGCGGCGACGCCCGCCTCGCCACCTGTCCCGGTGGCCGGAGCCCAGCGCGCCCATCAGATCAAAGCGCGTCGGCGCTGGCAAGCGGCCGTCGCGGTCCGGTACGGCGAGCGGACGGGCGGGACATCCGGCCGCAGCGGGCCGCCGGCCGGCTTTCATTACAATGCCGCCTCCCCGCACGCCGATCGCCCGCCGGAGCCGCCATGTCCTATCCGTCCATCCGCCTGCGCCGGATGCGCCGCGACGCCTTCTCGCGCGCGCTGATGCGCGAAACCACGCTGACCGCCGACGACCTGATCATGGTCGCCTTCGTCGTCGACGGCGAGCGCCGCCGCGAGGCCGTGGCGTCGATGCCGGGCGTCCAGCGGCTCTCGATCGACGCCCTGGTCGAGCTGGCCGGCGAGTGCGTCGCGCTCGGCATTCCCGCGCTGGCGCTGTTCCCGGCGCCCGGGCAGGACGTCAAGAGCGAGGACGCCAGCGAGGCCTGGAACCCCGAGGGCCTGTTCCAGCGCGCGGCGCGCGCGGTCAAGGCGCACTATCCGCAGCTCGGCCTGATCGGTGACGTCGCGCTCGATCCATACACCACGCATGGCCAGGACGGCCTGATCGACGCGGCCGGCTACGTCATCAACGACGCGACGATCGATGCACTGGTGCGCATGGCGCTGGCCCAGGCCGAGGCCGGCTACGACTTCGTCGCGCCGTCGGACATGATGGACGGCCGCATCGGTGCGATCCGCGCCGCGCTCGAGCGCGCCGGCCATGTGCACACGCGGATTCTGGCCTACTCGGCCAAGTACGCCTCGGCGTTCTACGGGCCGTTCCGCGACGCGGTCGGCTCGGCCGGCAATCTCGGCGGCGGCGGCAAGCACACCTATCAGATGGACGTCGGCAACAGCGACGAGGCGCTGCGCGAGGTCGAGCTCGACATCCGCGAAGGCGCCGACGCGGTCATGGTCAAGCCGGGCCTGCCGTATCTGGACGTGCTGCGCCGGGTCAAGGACCGATTCGGCATGCCGACCTTCGTCTACCAGGTCAGCGGCGAGTACGCGATGCTCAAGGCCGCCGCGCAGAACGGCTGGCTCGACGAGCGTGCCGTGGTGCTCGAGACGCTGACCGCGATGAAGCGCGCCGGCGCCGACGCGATCCTGACCTATTTCGCGATCGACGCCGCGCGCTGGTTGCAGAAGGGCGGATGAGCGAGCGGTTTCTCCACGCCGTCTTCGGTCAGCCGGTCGCGCATTCGCTGTCGCCGCACATCCATGCCGCGTTCGCGGCGCAGGCCGGCATCGAGCTCGACTATCGGCGTATCGAGGCCGCGCCCGAAGCCTTCGCCGATGCGCTTGCCGCGTTCGCGGCCGCTGGCGGCTGCGGCGCCAACGTGACGCTGCCTCTGAAGGAGCGGGCCGCCGCGCTGTGCGTTGAGATCACGCCGCGCGCGCAGCGCGCCGGCAGCGTCAACACGTTGACGCGCGATCCGCGCGGCTGGATCGGCGATACCACCGACGGCAGCGGCCTGCTGATCGATCTCGGAGTTCGCCACGGCCTGCAGCCGGCCAGCCTGAGCGTGCTGATGATCGGTGCCGGCGGCGCCGCACGCGCGGCCGCATTCGCCCTGCTCGACGCCCGCATCGACCGTCTCGTGATCGCCAACCGCACACCGGCGCGCGCGCAGCAGCTGGCCGCCGCACTGGCCGATCCGCGTGTGACCGCAGTCACGGCCGATGCAGTCCCGGCCGGCCCGTTCGATCTGATCGTCAACGCCAGTGCGGCCGGCCATCACGGCGCAGCGCCGCCGATCGCGTACGAGGTTCTGCACGCGGCGCGTCTCGCCTACGATCTCTCGTACGGTCCTGCCGCTGCACCGTTTCTTGCCCTGGCAAAGTCCGCCGGTGCCGCGCGGACCGTCGACGGACTCGGCATGCTGGTCGAGCAGGCTGCTGCCTCGTTCGCGATCTGGCACGGCCATGCGCCCGATACCGCGCCGGTCTACGCAGCGCTGCGCGCGCAGGCGAACTAAATGTGGGGTGCCGCATAGGCTGACCGTAGCAAGCGTGACAGTCAGCAAGGCTCGCCACTTAGCAAAGAAGCTTAAATTGCATGCACGCTACCAATGGAGGGTGCCATGGAGAGTAAATCGCGCTTCTCGGGCAGGTTGGACGTATCAGATGACGCCTTCGTGCTTGTCGCGAAAGAAATTCTGATTTTCCCCAATGATCACATTGGCTTTATTTTCATTGGAGAGGATGGCGCCGGACCGTTTCGGTGTGAAGGCGTTGCGATATGGGCTGAATCTGCAAGGCGCTACGTAGCCAGCCAAGTCAAGATGGCATCTGCTCGCAGCGGTCGAGCTGACATCTTCTTCACGCGTATCGGCCGGATTGACGATCAAGCATGGGAGATCGAGGGAGTGTGGCAAGAAGATGGCCTCGTGGGCAGTCCCTGGCATTTCAGTGGCGAAGTCACTGCGCCCTAGCACTGTCTCGCGGTGTGTCTAGGACGTCGCCATGAATTGCCGCCCCGGCTGCGGTGCCTGTTGCATCGCGCCGTCGATCTCCTCGCCGATTCCCGGCATGCCGCACGGCAAGCCGGCCGGCGTGCGTTGCATACAGCTGACTGCAGACAACCGTTGCGCGATCTTCGGTAAGCCGGAGCGGCCAGCGGTTTGCGGTCGTCTGCAGCCGTCGGCGGCGATGTGCGGTGCCAATGCGCGGAGGCGATCGCGCACCTGCGGACGCTGGAAGCGGCGACGCGGCCGTAGCGGAAGCCTCGCCGCCTGGGCGGGACTGCGGGCCCGTCGTCGTCGCGCATCTGCGCGTGGCGCGAAAGCGCGGCAGGCGGGCGCATTTGCCTGACCGCTCTCGTCCGCGCGTGAATCGGAATGTCGGCGCCCGCGAGCAGGGACACGCACCAGACCGCCGGCTCGATGCGGACCAATCTGTATCGCCGCTGTCCGGCCGTAATACTTGCCTTGACAACTAAACCGACGAGTTTAGAATGCGCCGCCCATGTGCTCCTCCGCTGCCACCTCGGCCGACGCCCATTACAGCCTCGGCTCGCTGATCGGCCAGACGCGCAGTGCGCTGGTCGGTTCGATCGAGCGGACGCTGGCACGCGGCGGCTTCGACATCACGATGTCGCAGTTCCTGACGCTCAAGCAGCTGGCCGCCAAAGGCCCGATGAGCGCCGGCGAGCTCGCGCAGGCGCTGCGCCATGATCCCGGCGCGATGACGCGCATGCTGGCCAAACTGGAAGCGAAGGGCTATCTGCGCCGCCAGCCCGATCCGCGTGACCGCCGTGCCCTGCGCATCGAGCTGACCGAAGTCGGCGCGCGGCTCTGGCAGGACATCCGCGCGGCGGCCGATGCCTGCATCGAACGCGCGCTGGTCGATCTCGACGCGGCCGAGCGCGACCAGCTCGAAACGATCCTGCGGCGCATCCTGCACACGCTCGCGCACGAGTCCTAGCACTCCATCCGGACCCCTCTCATGCGTTCCTCCTTCGTGACGCTCGTCGTTTCCGCCCTGCTGGTCGCGGGCTGCGCCAGCACGCAGGGCCTGCATCCGCAGGGCCGCCTGCGCGACCCGGACAGCCTCGCCGCGCGGCGCAGCCTGGACGCGGTCGAGGTGTCGCCGGCCGCGTGGCCGCGGCACGACTGGTGGCGCTCGCTCGGCGATCCGCAGCTCGATGCGCTCGTCGACGAAGCGCTGGCCGGCAATCCCGGCCTCGAGGTCGCCGACGCACGCAGCCGTCAGGCGCTCGCACGCGTCGGCACGGCCGATGCCGATCGTCAGCCGAGCGTGGGCGCGCGCGCGTCCTCCTCGGGCCTGCGCATTCCCGAGACCGTGATCGAACCGCCGATCGGCGGTCACTACAGCGCGCTGAACTCACTGTCGCTGAGCTTCAGCTACGGTTTCGACCTGTGGGGCGGCAAGCGCGCGGCCTGGGAGGCCGCGGTCGACGAGGCGCACGCGGCCGAGATCGACGCGCAGGCGGCGCGGTTGACGCTGTCGGCCAACGTCGCGCGCAGCTACGTGGAACTCGCACACGCGTTCGAGCGTGCCGACATCGCCGATCGCGAGCGCGAGCGTGCGCGGCACGCGCTGGATCTGACGCGTCAGCGCGTCGAGGCCGGCATCGACAGCGCATTGCAGCTGCGCCAGGCCGAGGCCGCGGTGCCGATGGCCGAGCAGCAGTGGCTGGCCGCGCAGGCGCGTATCGACGACGAGCGCATCACGTTGGCGGCGCTGCTCGGCGCCGGTCCCGATCGCGGTCTGACGATCGCGCGGCCGCAGCTGGCGGCACCGTCCTCGCTGCAGCTGCCGGGCCGGCTGCCGGCCGAACTGCTCGGCCGTCGCCCCGATCTGGTCGCGGCGCGCTGGCGCGTCGAATCCACGCGGCACACGATCGATAACGCGCGCGCGGCGTTCTATCCGAATGTCGACCTCAGCGCCGCGGTCGGCCTGGCCGCGCTCGGAGGCGACGGTCTGTTCTCGGCGCAGGGCCGCTACTACCAGTTCGCGCCGGCGATCTCGCTGCCGATCTTCGACGGCGGCCGCCTGCGCGCGAACCTCGCCGGCGCCGACGCCCAGTACGACCTGGCCGTCGCCGAATACAACCAGAACCTCGTCGACGCGCTGCGCGAGGTCGCCGCGCGGATCACCGCGCTGCGCTCGCTGACGCCGCAGATCGCGGCCGCGCGCGAGGCCGCGCAGACCGCGGCGGCCGCGCATCGGCTCGCCGAGGAACGCTATCGCAACGGCATCGGCAACTACCTGGACGTGCTGATCGTGCAGCAGCAGCTGCTGAGCGCCGAGCAACGCGTGGCCGACCTCGAGACGCAGCGCGTCGACGACGCGATCGCGCTGGTGCAGGCGCTCGGCGGCGGCTTCGAGGCCGACGCGCCGGCCCCGGCCGAGCCGGCGACCCATTCCTGACGTTCCATCGCTTCCCGCAAGGACATTCTCCATGAGCAGTCCGAACACCGAAGTCGCCGCCACGACGCAGCGCGGCCGCCGCCGGCGCCTCTTGTCGCTGCTGGCGATCCTCCTCGTCGCCGCCGGCATCGCCTGGGCCGCGTGGTACTGGCTGCACGGCCGCTGGTTCGAGCACACCGAGGACGCCTACGTGCAGGGCAACGTCGTGCAGATCACGCCGCAGACCGCCGGCACCGTGATCGGCATCGGCGCCGACGACGGCGACTTCGTGCGTCAGGGCCAGCCGCTGGCGACGCTCGATCCGAGCGATGCCGACGTCGCCCTGGCCCAGGCCGAGGCGGGCCTGGCCGCCAGCGTGCGCCAGGTGCGCGGCCTCTACAGCAACGTCGACAGCGGCCGCGCCCAGGTCGCCGCGCAGAAGGTCGCGCTCGATCGCGCGCGCGCCGACTTCCGGCGCCGCCAGGGGCTGGCCGCGAGTGGCGCGATCTCGGCCGAGGAGCTGGCCCACGCGCGCGACGCGCTGGCCGCCGCCGAGACCGCACTGGCCGCGACGCAAGAGCAGCTGGTCACGACGCGCGCGCTGGTCGACGACACCGTGATCGCCTCGCATCCGGACGTGCAGGCCGCCTCGGCGCGGCTGCGTGCGGCGTTCCTGGACCGCGCGCGCGTCGAGGTGCTGGCGCCGGTCAGCGGCTACGTCGCGCGGCGCAGCGTACAGCTCGGCCAGCGCGTGCAGCCCGGCGCGCCGCTGATGGCGGTGATCGCGCTCGATCAGGTCTGGGTCGACGCCAACTTCAAGGAGACCCAGCTGCGCCACATGCGGATCGGCCAGGAGGTGGAGCTGAAGTCCGATCTCTACGGCGGCGAGGCGGTCTTCAAGGGCCGCGTGCAGAGCCTGGGCGCCGGCACCGGCAGCGCGTTCTCGCTGCTGCCGGCGCAGAACGCGTCCGGCAACTGGATCAAGATCGTGCAGCGCCTGCCGGTGCGCATCGCGCTCGATCCGGCGCAGGTCAAGGCGCACCCGTTGCGCATCGGCCTGTCGATGCAGGCGGAAGTGAACCTGCACGACCGCTCCGGCCCGGTGCTGGCCGAGCAGCCGCCGGCACAGGCGCCGTTCGCGACCGACGTCTACGCCGGCCAGCTCGGCGAGGCCGACGCGCTGATCGCGCGCATCGTGCACGCCAACAGCGCCGGCGCCCGCGACGCGGTCGCGGCCAAGACGCCCTGACGCCCGCCGCCCGAGGATCCTCCGATGAATGCCGTCGCCGCGCCGCGCCCGACGCCTTCCGCCCGGCCAGCGTCGGCCTGACCACGCTCGGGCTGTCGCTGGCGACCTTCATGCAGGTGCTCGACACGACGATCGCCAACGTCTCGCTGCCGACGATCGCCGGCAATCTCGGCGTCAGCGCCGATCAGAGCACCTGGGTGATCACCTCGTTCGCGGTCTGCATGGCGATCTCGCTGCCGCTGACCGGCTGGCTGACGCGCCGCTTCGGCGAGGTGCCGCTGTTCGTCGCCTCGACGCTGCTGTTCACGCTGGCCTCGTTCCTGTGCGGCATCGCGCAGAGCATGCCGATGCTGATCGCGTTCCGCGCGCTGCAGGGCGCCGTGGCCGGGCCGATGTATCCGGTCACGCAGAGCCTGCTGATCTCGATCTATCCGCCCGAGAAGCGCGGCCAGGCCCTGGCGCTGCTGGCGATGGTGACGATCGTCGCGCCGATCGCCGGCCCGATCCTCGGCGGCTGGATCACCGACAACTATTCCTGGCCGTGGATCTTCTTCATCAACGTGCCGATCGGCCTGTTCGCGTGCCTGGTCGTACGCAGCCAGCTCGGCGCGCGGCCCAAGCGCCTGGAACGGCCGAAGATGGACTACGTCGGCCTGTTCACGCTGATCGTCGGCGTCGGCGCGCTGCAGATCGTGCTCGACAAGGGCAACGACGAGGACTGGTTCGAATCGACCTTCATCATCGTCACGGCGCTGATCTCGGCGATCTCGCTGGCGGTGTTCCTGATCTGGGAGCTCACCGACAAGGAGCCGATCGTCAATCTGCGCCTGTTCCGCCATCGCAACTTCGCGGCCGGCACGACGGTGCTGGTGTTCGCGTACGCGGCGTTCTTCGCGATCAGCCTGCTGGTGCCGCAATGGCTGCAGCGCCAGCTCGGCTACACCTCGACCTGGGCCGGCTTCGCGACCGCGCCGATCGGTATCCTGCCGGTGCTGCTGTCGCCGTTCATCGGCCGGCACGCGCACCGGTTCGACCTGCGCCTGCTCGCGTCGCTGGCGTTCCTGACGATGGGCGCGACCAGCCTGATGCGCTCGGGCTTCAATCTCGACGTCGACTTCAACCATGTCGCGACAATCCAGCTGATCCAGGGCATCGGCGTGGCGCTGTTCTTCATGCCGGTCACGCAGATCCTGCTGTCGGATCTGGCGCCCGGCGAGATCGCCGACGGCTCGGGCCTGGCGACGTTCCTGCGCACGCTCGGCGGCAGCTTCTCCGCGTCGCTGACCACGTTCCTGTGGCAGCGCCGCGCCGAGGTCCATCACGCGCACCTGACCGAGCACGTGACCGTCTACGATCCGGCCGCGCAGCAGGCGATCGCGACGCTCGGCAACGGCGACCTGCCGCGCGCGGCAGGCCTGCTCGACCGCATGATCACGCTGCAGAGCTACCAGATCTCGTTCAACGAGGTCTTCCACCTGCTCGGCTGGGTGTTCTTCAGCCTGGTGCTGGTGCTGTGGCTGGCCAAGCCGCCGTTCGGCGCCAAGACCGGCGCGCCGCCGGGCGGCGGGCACTGACCGGCGCAGCGGATGGCGCGGTCGTGCCGCGCTCGCGCCGCAGGTGCCGGCGGATGCCGCCTCAGCGCGCCGGCAGCAGCGGGGGACGCTCGGCGTACCAGTCCTTGGCGCCGATCAGGTGCAGATCGCGCTCCTCGTCGCGCAGCTCGATGCCGAGCGCGAGCACGCCCCAGCGCAGCAGCAGGTCGCCGTACGCACGCGCGTCGGCGATGCGCATGCGCGCCTTGACGTCGAAGCGGTCGTTGGCGGCCTCGACATGGTCGAACACGATCGAATCGCCCTTGACCTGCATCTGGCCGGTCGCGCGCAGCCGGCCCTTGTCGGCCAGGCCGAGCACCCAGCGCGGATAGTCGCTGCGCTGCGCGAACAGCGTCAGCAGCAGGCCGATGTCCTGCATCTCGATCGAGGCCTGGCTGTGCAGCGACAGCGGCCGGCCAGCCACGACGTGGCCGCGCGTGACGCCGATCCGCGCCCACCAGCGCTCGCCGGCGCTGCGGCCGCTATCGAGCACCTGCACGCGGTCCAGGCGCAGCGTGCTGCCGTCCAGATCGAAGCGGCCGGCGGCCAGGTCGGCGCGCGTCAGGCGGCCGTCCAGATCGAAGTCGCCGGCGAAGCTGAGCCGGCCGAGCCGGACGCGGCCGTCGCGGCCTTCGACGCGGACGCGACCGGTCGCGATCTCGCCGGCGGCGTCGAGCGCCAGATCGCCGCTGAGCAGGCTGCGGCCGCCGAGCAGGCGCAGGTCCGCATCGGGCAGATACACGTTGAACGCGCGCAGATCGGGGACCTCGGCCTGCTCGAAGCGCAACTGCGCCTGCGCGGCGCGCACGCCGTCCAGACCGTCGGGTGCCGTCAGATCGATGCGCAGATCGCGGCCCTGGACCAGCGGCCGGTCGGGCGCGTCGGCCGCGGCGACGTCGAAGCGCTCGATCGCCAGGCCCACCTCGGCGACCGCCTCGCCGTCGCGTTCGACGACGCGGCCGTCGGCATGGGCGCGTCCGGCGAAGCGGTGGCCGGCCACGGTCGCCGCGACCGCGACCGCCGGCACCGACACCGTGCTGCCGGGCCGCACGCGGCCTTCGCGGATCGCGAGCTGGGCCTGGATCGTGCCGGCGCCGTCGAGCTGCAGCCACGGCACGCGGGTCAGCCACGGGCCGAGCCAGGCCAGCGACTCGAACGGCCAGTCCAGCGCGATCTCGCCGTGCAGACGGCGCGCCAGCGCAGCCGCGTCCGGCGGCAGCGCGAAGCCGGTGCCGTCGAGCCTCAGATGGGCCTGCAGCGAGCGCGGATCCTGCGCATCGCGCGGCAGGTTCACGTCGAACGCGATCGCCTCCTCGCCGACCGCCAGCCCGATCGTCAGCGTATTGGCGGCGTGGCTGCCGGCGCGGCTCGCGCGCAGCGGCAGCTGCGCGGCGAGCGTACCGCCCGGCACCAGTGCGCCGCGGTGCCAGGCCAGCCGCGTCTTCAGCGTGCCGGACTCGCTAGCCGCGTCGAAGCGGCCGGCGATGCGGCCGTCGGCGTCGAGGTCGACCGCCAGCGCCGGCAGTGCGGTGTCCAGATCGAGACTCGCCTCGGCCAGCATCAGCTTGGCCAGGCCGATCGCCTCGTCGGGCCGGTGCCGCGGCAGCGCGAACGTCGCCTCGGCGCGGCCGCCCTGCAGCAGGGCCTGCTCGCCCCAGGCCAGATCCAGCTCCGTCAAACGCGCCTCGGACCGGTAGATCTCGAGCGCGCCGCCGCGCAACTGCTTGTAGAAGCCGAAGCGCGCCTCGCCGTCGGCGCTCAGGCGGAGCGGGCCGAGGTCGACCTCGCGCAGGCCGTGCGCAACGATCCGATCGAAGCGCAGCGCCCAGGCGTCGGGGCGCGGCGGCGGCGGCAGCTTGTCCTCATCCGCGCGCCGGACCTCGCCGCTGACCTCGATCGCGTCGATCGACGTCAGCCGCAGCTCGCGCTGCAGCAGCGGCCACAAGGCGAGATGACCGTGGCCGCGCTTGGTCCGTGCGGTCCAGGCCACGCGGCGGACGTGGCCGTGCAGCTCGACGTTCCACAGCATTGCGCTGCCGGGCCACCAGGTGACGCCGTGCGACCACTGCATCGTGAAGCGGTCCGGCTTGCGATTGATCGCGGCCGGCCCGAACGAGGTGTTGAGGAAGAGGTTGCCGGCGATCCAGTACGCGCCGAGCAGAGCGAGCAGGGTCCAGCCGGCGCGCCGCAATGCGACCGGCATCCCCGCGCTGCGCGGCCCGGCCGTCGTGCGGGCCGGGCCGGACCGCACGGGTTCAGCCACGACCGCCGCTGCGGAACTCGGCCAGGTTGCGGTCGACCGCGTCGAGCATCGGATCGACCGCCTCGCGCGCCTTCTCGGCGGCGTTGAGCGTCGTGAAATTGATCTGCTCGGCCGGGCTGCTCCACAGCACGCTGCCGTCGCGCGTGCGGTACGCCTTGACGGCGACCTGCACCGTGTACAGCGTCGAGCTCTGGCCGTAGTAGTGGATCTGCTCGCTGCCGACCGGGCGGGCCTGCACGAACACCACCGCGTCGGCACGGCCGGCCAGCGATTTCAGATTGGGCTGGCTGCCCGACACGCTGCCGGCCTCGATCACGCGGAAGCCGCGGCTCTGCAGCAGGTCGGTGATCGCGTCGCGTGCCGGTTCGGCGATGACCTCGTCGCCGCCGTAGACGACTGCGACGGTCGGCACGCTCGGGCGGGCCGGTGCGGCCGGCTTCGACGGTGGCGGCGCCTTGGCGATCTGCGGCGGCGCGCTGCTCTCGGCCTGGGCGGCCGGCAGGTTGCGCAGTGCGTCGACGTCGGCCTGCGAGGCGCGCGGTGCCGGCGGCTCGCCGTCGGCACCCGGCACCGAGGCCGTCGGGATCGGCGGCGGCTTGGACGACGGCGTCGATGGCGCGTCAGCGCCGGCCGTGTTCGCGGCCAGCGGCGCCGGTTCGGCGACGCTCGGCGTCGGGGGCGGTTCGGTCGAGGCGGTCCGCGTCGGGTCGGCCGTGGCGGTGGCGCCGGTCGCCGAGGTCGTCGCCGAGCCGTTCGGCGAGCTCGCCTGCAGGCCCGCGGTCAGGTCGGGCGACGTCGCCGGCTGCGTGGTCGTCACGCTGCCGGCGCCGAGGCCCGGAATGCGGTCGCGCAGCGTCCAGGCGCCGGCACCGGCCGCCAGCAGCAGGATCGCGGCGATCGCCCACGGCAGCGCACTGCTGCGCCGCGGCGCCGACGCGTGCACGGTCGGCCGGTCCAGCACCGACGGGCGAGCCGGCGCCGCGGCGCCCGGCAGCGGCGGCGGTGCGGCGTCGCCGGCGGTGACGTGGGTCGCCGCGCCGCCCGGCATGCGCACCGGCGTCGGCGCAGTGATCGGCGTCGTCAGCGCGGCCGGCAACGGCGTCTTCTGGCCGACCAGGGTCGCGGCGGCCGGCGACAGTTTCGGCTGCAGCGTGATCGGCCCGCCGCGCGCGACCAGCGGATGGGCGAGCAGGTCGGCGGCCAGCTCGTGGCAGTTCTGATAGCGATGGGCCGGGTCCTTGGCGATCATCCGCGACAGGATGCGCGAGGTCGTCTCGTCGACGTTCGCATTGAGCTGGCGCACGTCGGGAATCTCGGCGCGCACGACCTCGAGCATCAGGCCGAGCGGCGATTCGTCGGTGAACGGCATCTTTCCGGTCAGCATCTCGAACAGCACGATGCCGAGCGAGAAGATGTCCGAGCGCTGGTCGACCGGCTTGCCGAGGCAGACCTCCGGCGACAGATAGCCCGGCGTGCCGACGAATTCGCCGGTCGAGGTCAGCTTCTTCGACAGGTCCTGGTTCGACAGCGCGATGCCGAAGTCGGCGATCTTGACCGAGCCGCGGCTGCTGATCATCAGGTTGCCGGGCTTGATGTCGCGGTGGACCACGCCGCGATCGTGTGCGGTGGCCAGGCCCGAAGCGGTCTGGTGGATCACCTTCAGCGACTGCTCGAGCGTCAGGCGGCCTTCGCGCTTGAGCAGCGAGCCGAGCGACTCGCCCTCGACGAACTCCATGACGAAGTACGGATGGCCCTCGTCCTCGCCGATCGAGTGGATCTGGATGATGTGCGGGTCGTTCAGCGCGGCCATGCTGCGCGCCTCGCGCAGGAAGCGTTCGCGCACGCCCGGATCGTGGGCCAGCGAGTCGGCCAGCACCTTGATCGCGACGTAGCGACCGAGTGCCGATTCGAAACCCTTGTAGACCACACCCATGCCACCGCGGCCGAGTTCGGCGACGATGTCGTAGTGACCCACGCGCTGCTTCATGGACTTGCCACTCCCGGGGACCATCCCCTGTCGATGGCGGGCATCCTAGCACCGGCCTGCCGGGGCCATGCCCGGACCGGCTTGGCAGGCGCCGGGGGCGCGGCGCACGCCGCCACTGCCAACCCGATCACATTCCGGCGCGCTCGGGCCGTCCGGACCGCTCGCGCCGCGATCACATCGGCGACGTCACGGCTGCCTCGCCGCGCAGGCAGCGGCCGCCAGGGCAAGGCTCGCCGCCGCCTTCGCGCCTCACGCCAGGGGCAGGCGCTGCCGCCCGCCCATCGCCCGCGGTTTGCCAGCTTTCGGCATGCCGCGCGACACTGCATCGCACCGCCCGTCATCGACGAGAGCCCAGCGATGAGCGTCACCGAGAACCGCCGCGATCCCGAAGCCGCCAGCGCCGCGTCGCGCCCGGTCGCGCGCGGCTGGCGGATCGCGATCGCGCTGCTGCTGGTCCTGGGCCTGATCCGCGCACTGACGCTGTGGGCGCATCAGCCGCTGTACGCGTATGCCAACAGCTACGACCAGGTCCGCTACACGGCCTGCTTCGATCTGTATCCGGACCGTCCCGCCGATGTGCCGCCGACTCAGAACAGCCCGCAGGCGCCGTACGCGCAGTACCGCTTCATCGCGACCGACGATCCGATGTGCTACTGGTCGAGCGAGCTGCTGTTCCAGGGCGCGACCGCCGGCCTCTACGCGCTGGCCGAGGCGTTCGGCGGCGGGCCGCTGCATTCGGTCCGCGTGATCGGCCTGCTGCGCCTGGCGGCCTGGGCGGCGCTCGCGATCGCGCTGACGATCGGCTTCCTGCGGCGCGGCCGGCCGGGCGCAGCTTTGATCCATGCCGTGATCGTTGCGGTCGTGCTGGCCGATCCCGGCAATACGCTCTATCTCAATACGTTCTACGCCGAATGGACCGCGCTGCTGGCGGCCTGGGCGCTGTTCGGACTGCTCGTGCTGTGGCGGCACCAGGTACGCTCGCGCTGGCGCTTCATCGTGCTGGCGCTGCTCGCGTTCGCGCTGGCGGCCAGCAAGATCCAGCATCTGCTGCTGCCGCTGGCGCTGGCGGTCGTGCTGGTGGTCGCCGATCGCCTGCGGCTGCGCGGTACCAGCTGGCGCAGTGCGGCGATCCTGATCGGCGCACTGGCCGGCCTGTGGATGCAGTTCATCCAGCTACAGCGGCCCGGCCAGATGGTCGACAGCATCCGCCAGTACAACCAGGCGCACGTCGTGTTCACGGCGTTCCTGCCGATGGCGAGCGACCGCGTCGCGCTGCTCGACGAGCTCGGCCTCGATCGCAGCTGCGAAGCGTTCACGGGTCTGCGCGCCTGGCAGCTGCCGGACATGCCGGACCGGGCCTGCCCGGGATTGTCCGGTTTCACGCGCGGTACCGAGCTGGTCACCTTGCTGCGGCATCCGGACCTCGCTGCGCGCGTGGTCTGGGGCGGCGTGCGCGCGCTCGATCCCTGGCTCGCGCGCAACATCGGTCATATCGAAGGCGCCGAGTTCGCGCTGATCCCGCCGCCGACGCCGAGTCTCGGACACGCGCTGCATGCGGTGCCGCCGCTGCAGGCCGCCGTGCTCGCGTTGCCGCTGATCGTCCTGCTCGTGCTGGTCGCGCGCCACGGCCTGCGCCGCGATGCGCCGCTGCGCGACCATGCCGCGCTGACGGTGGTGCTGATGGTCGTGACCCTGGTCATCACTGTGCTCGGCGACGGCCTGGCCGACGTCGCCAAGCAGGGGCATCTGCTGGTCAATGCCGCGCTGGCGTTCGCGATCATCGCGATCGGCGCGGCGGCCGGTGCCTGGATCGAGCGGCGGCGCGCCCCGCCGTGACGCGCCGCGCCGCCCGGCGCGGGCACGTTGCGCATCGGCACTTTAAACTCGCCGGCTTCCGCTGCCGATCGTGCATCCGATTCGTGAGTCCCGTCGCCCTTCCCGCCGCCGCCGAGGCGGTCCTCGATGCGCTGTTCGTACCGTTCGCCGACGGCACGCTGCCGCTGCCGGCCGCGCAGCCGGTGCTGTTCCTCGGCGCGCGCACCGGCGCCTGGACCAACGTCCATCGCGGTGTCGACTGGCACTGTGTGCAGGGCTTCAAGCCGTTCGCCGACGCGCTGGCGCGCCAGGGTCGGGACGTGATCGAGCCGGCAGGGTCGGATCGCTACGCCGCGGTCCTGGTGCTGCCGCCGCGGCAGCGCGATCAGGCCCGCGCGCTGTTCGCGACCGCGCTGCATCATGCGCGTTCGGATGCGCTCGTCGCCGCCGCGGTCGCCAACCTCGAGGGCGCGCGCTCGGCCGAGGGTGATTTCGTGCGGCTGGCCGGGCCGGTGCGCGTGCTCAGCAAGCACAAGTGCCGCGTGTTCTGGTCGCTGCCGGACGATCGTCGCGTCGATGCCGAGCTCGCCGCCGCCTGGCGGGCGCTCGACCGGCCGCGTCCGATCGGCGAGGGCGGCATCGTCAGCCGGCCGGGCCTGTTCGCGTGGGATCGCGTCGATCCGGCCTCGCGCCTGCTGGCCGAGACGCTGCCGGCGTCGCTGGCCGGCCGTGTCGCCGATCTCGGCGCCGGTTACGGCTATCTGTCGATGCAGGTGCTCGAACGCTGCCCGGCGGTGCGGGCGATCGACCTGTACGAGGCCGACGCGCGCGCATTGGAGCCGGCGCGGATCAACCTCGAGCGCGCCGCGAGCGCCCGCGTCGAGCCGGTCGAGTGGTCCGTGCACTGGCACGACGTGACCGCCGGCCTGCCGCAGCGCTACGACACGATCGTCAGCAACCCGCCGTTCCACCAGGGCCGTACCGGTCAGCCGGACATCGGCCGGGCGTTCATCGCGGCGGCCGCCGACGCGCTGGCGCCGCAGGGCCGCCTGTGGCTGGTCGCCAACCGGCACCTGCCGTACGAGGCCGAGCTCGCGCGGCGCTTCGGGGCCGTCGACACGCTGGCCGAGCGCGACGGCTTCAAGGTCATCGCGGCCGCCGAGGTGCGCCGATGAAACTGGTCCGTCTGATAGCCAATCTCGGCTACGGCAGCCGCAAGCAGGTCGCGGCGATGTTCCGCGAAGGACGCATCACGCGCCGCGACGGCGAGGTGCTCTATGCCGACGATCGCATCGAGCCGGCCGAGGTCTGCGTCGACGGCGAGCCGCTCGATCCGCCGCCGGGCCTGACGCTGATGCTGCACAAGCCGGTCGGCTACACCTGTTCGACGCGCGATGCCGGGCGGCTCGTCTACGACCTGCTGCCCGAGCGCTACCGCCGCCGCGATCCGGTGCTGTCGACGGTCGGCCGCCTCGATCGCGATACCTCCGGCCTGCTGCTGATGACCGACGACGGCGGCCTGCTGCACCGGATCATCTCGCCACGCTCGCAGGTCGCCAAATGCTACGAGGCCGAGCTCGCAGCCGATTTGAGTGGCGAGGAGGCCGCACTGTTCGCGAGCGGCACGCTGATGCTCGACTCGGAGACCATGCCACTCGCGCCGGCCGCGCTCGAGGTGATCGCGCCGCGGCGGGCGCGCCTGACCGTGACCGAAGGCCGTTACCACCAGGCGCGCCGCATGTTCGCGGCGACCGGCAATCACGTGCTGGCGCTGCATCGCGTCTCGGTCGGCGGCCTGACGCTCGGTGATCTCGCGTCCGGTCAGTGGCACGCGCTGGACGCCGGCGACATCACGCAGATCCTCGACGGGGGCCGGACGCCGGATGCCTGAAGCGCGGGCGCGATGCACGCGCCCGGTGCCTGATGCGACCGGCCGCGCCTCAGCGCTGCGCGGTCCAGCGCGCGTATTCGCGTTCGGACAGCCGTCCGTCGCGATTGCCGTCGGCATAGAGGAAGTCGGTCGCCAGCAGCGGATAGGCGCGCGCCTCGTCGGCCGAGAGGTGGCCGTCGCGGTTGGTGTCGAGCGCCGAGAACGTCGGCGCCGGGCCGTCGGCCGGATAGGTCGCCATGCCCGAGTGCAGTTCCACCTCGGTGCCGGTGCGATCCTGGAAGCGGTGGACGCGGTCCTGGGCCTGGGCCAGGCCGGCGGCGCCGAGCGCGAGCAGCACGGCACCGATCGGAACGATTCGATGAGCCAACATGCGTAGCCTCCGGTGTGGGACGTGTCCGCAGCCTAGCCCGCGCGCCTGAACCGGCGATGGATCGCCGACCCGGCGGCGGCGTCCGCCATCATGACGGTGCGACCGGCCTCGCGAAGCAGGCCCCTCCGGCGCGGCACGGCGTCGGCGATCGCACCGCGGATCGATCGCGCCTGCCGTCGTGCCGTGCGCACGCTCACGCGAGGCGTCGTCGCGACCGCTTGCTATGATCCGGCGCTGATCGAACGGTGGAGCGGACATGGTCAAGGGCAGCTGTCATTGCGGTCGGATCACCTTCCAGGCCGAGGGCGAGATCGAAGGCGTCATCGAGTGCAACTGCTCGCATTGCAGCCGCAAGGGCTATCTGCTGTGGTTCGTGCCGCGCGAGCGCTTCAACTACAGCGCCGACCTCAGCGCGCTGTCGACCTACACGTTCAACAAGCACGTGATCAACCATCACTTCTGCACGCACTGCGGCTGTGCGCCGTTCGGCCTCGGCACCGGCCCCGACGGCGTCGCGATGGCGGCGATCAATCTGCGCTGCGCCGAGGATCTGGACCTCGCCGCGATCGAGCGCACGCCGTTCGACGGCCGCCGTTACTGATCCTGCATCGGGCGTTCGGCTGCCGGAGCCAGCGGCGCGGTCTGCCGATCGCCGTGCGGTCCGGTGACGACGAACGAAGCGCCTGCCGTTCCATCGGGCCGCACGTGAGCCGCTGCCCGCGGCGTCACGGCGCGGCGTCGGCCGTCGCGATCGGCAGCGGCCGCTCGCCGGCCAGCAGGCGCGCGCGATCGAGCGCCGTGCGGCCGGCCTGGGCCTGGCCGAGCGCGAGATAGAGCCGGGCCTGCAGCAGCGCACAGTCGAAATCCTCCGTGGCGAAGCGGTCGAGCTGGCCGGCGATCGGCACCGCGCGGCGCAGTTCGTCGCGCGCGATCAGGCTGTCGGCATAGGCGATCGCGACCTCGGCCAGATCGAGCGGCACGTTCTGCCGGTTGGCGTCGCTGAGCGCCTGCGCGTAGAGCGCGTCGGCCGCGGCCACGCGTCCTTCGGCGAAGGCCTGCTCGGCCTGCGCGAGCGCGAGCCGGATGCGCACCGAGCTGTTCGTCGAGGGCTCGGCCCAGGCGCCGAAGCGTTCGATGCCGGCGGTGGCCTCGCCGATCCGGCCCAGGCGGCGCTGCGCGCGCAGCGCGATCGTCCAGGCCTCGGCCTGCGCGTTCTCCAGCTCGGGACCGAGCGCCTCGTCGAGCACCGGTGCGACCAGCGCCAGTGCCTGCTCGGCCTGGTCGCGCGTCAGCGCCAGGCGCGCCCGCTCGATCGCGACCAGTGGCGCCGAGCCCGGCTCGCGCACCGGATCAATCGCGCGCGCGAGTTCGCCGAGCAGGCCGTCGGCCTCGCGCCAGCGGCCGACGTCGAGCAGCGCCTGCGCGCGGCGCAGCTGGATCAGATGCGCGGTGTCGATCGTCAGCGGACCGGCCAGCAGGGCCATGCCGCGTTCGCTCGCGGCGAGCGCGGCGCGCGGCTGCAGCAGCGCGCGATGCGCGACGACCTGGTTGGTCAGCGCGGTCGCCAGTTCGTTCGGCACGCCGAAGCGCTCGAGCTGGTCGGCCGCGCGCTCGAAACTGGTCAATGCGGCGTCGGGATGATTGCGCATGCCGTTGAGCGCGCCTTCGTTGAGCTCGACCTGGGCCAGGCCGAGCGAATCGCCGGCCAGCTGCATCGCGATGCGCGCCTGCGCGAAGTCGGCCAGCGCGTCGTCGTAGCGCTCGAGCAGGCTGCGCGCGACGCCGCGCCGCATGTGCGTCTTGCCGATCAGGATCGGATCGCCACGGCCTTCGAGCAGCGCCAGCGCGGTGCTGGTGTCCTGCTCGGCCTGCGCGATCTCGCCGAGCCGCACGTGCACGGCGCCGAGCCCGCTGACGATGCGCGCGCGCAGCAGCGGATAGGTCTCGGCCGGCAGATCGTCGAGCAGGCGCGTCAGCACCTGGCCGGCCTCCTCGTTGCGTCCGGCCACGAAATCGATCTCGGCCTCGCGCAGGCGCAGCTCCGGCGTCGCGCGCATCGCGGCCGGCGCGGTCGTGATCAGGCGCTGCGCGTTCTCCAGATCGTCGATCAGCAGGGCGGCGTCGATCCGCGACAGCCGCTCTTCCTCGGCCGGTCCGGGGCCGGGTGCGGCATCGGCCGGGGCCGCCGCGCCGAGCGCGGCGGCGAGCAGGTCGGCGGCGATCCGCGCCGCCGCCATCGGCTCGTCGGCGCGTGCCGGAAAGCTGCGCACGGCGCCGCCGCGTTCGCGCAGATCGAGATCGACCGTCCAGCCGGCATCGGCGCGGCGCAGCCGCGCTGCGATCTGCCAGCGCGGCGACAATGCGCGCTCGACGCGCTCGGACAGCTCGCCGGCGGCCGCGTCGTGGCGCAGCATCGACACCACGTTCTCGCTCGGCGCGACGCGCTGGCCGGCCTGGCGCAGGCGGCCGGCGACGAATTCCATGACGCCGAGCCGCAGCCAGGTCCACTCGGCCGGTGCGTCGACGCTGGCCGGCAGCACCGCGATCAGGTCGTCGGGCTGCACCGGCCCGGCGGGCGCGCCGCTGCGGGCCGGCACGGCCGGCGCCGGTGTTGCGGCTGAACGATGCCGCAGCCACAGCGCGGCCAGCGCGATGCCGACCAGCACGAGCACCGCGACCGCGAGCGCGACCCGGCGGCCGGGGTCGCGCGCCGGCGCGGACGGCGCCGGCCTGGTCGGCGCCGCGGCGGCCACGGCCGGGTCGGCGAGCGGCGCCGCATCCGCATCCGCAGCCGGTGCCGCGGCCGGCACGGGTTCGGCCGGTACCGGCTCGGCGGGCTCCTCGCACGGGACGACCTCGGCGATCCAGCGGTAGCCGAAGCCGGCCACGGTGCGGATCGCCTGCTGCGTCTCGCCGGAATCGCCGACCGCACGCCGCGCCTTCAGCATGACCTGGGCCAGCTGGGTGTCGGCGACGTCGGCCTTGCCCCAGACGGCGGCCATCAGCTCGTCGCGGCCGATCGCGCGGTCGCGGTGCTCGATCAGATAGGCCAGGCAGTCGAACACGCGCGGCGACAACGGGCGCAGGCGGCCGTCCTCGGACAGCTCGCGCGTCGCAAGATCGATCAGATGGGAACCGAAACGCAGCCGTCTTGTCACCGGGGCGAGGGTAAACGCCGCGTGCGCGCGTGACCAGAGCGCCGCCGCAGACGGCGGCGCCCCGGTCGCGAATCCGCCCGGTGCCGGCAGGGCGGAGGAGGTCAATCGAAGCCGTCGGCGAAGATCGCGTCGGCGGCGCCGTCGCGCGGCGTCACGAAGCTGCCGCGCGTCGTCGACAGGTACAGGCGCGGCTCGCCGGCACGCGACAGCGCCAGCTCGGTCGGCGAGCCGGCCGCGTCGAGGCCGGACGCGAATGCCGCGAAGCTGGCGCCGGCGTCGGTCGAGCGGATCACCGCGGTGGCGCTCTGCTGGGCCGCGTACAGCACGCCGGCTTCCTGCGGATGGCAGGCGATGTCGGACAGATTGCCGCCGGACCAGCCGGTCGAGGCCCACGACGCGCCGTCGTCGGTGCTGCGGTACACCGCGCCGGTACTCCAGGTGTCCCACATCGACATGTACGTGACGCCCGGAGCGGCGGGCGAGGAGCACAGACGGCCGAACCGGGCGAAGCCGGGCAGGCCGGTCACCGCGGCCGACCAGGCGACGCCGCCGTCGGCCGAGCGCAGCGCGCCGCCCTCGGGGCCGTCGTAGGTCGCGATCAGACGCTGGTTGCCGCTGCCGGCGACGATCTCGATGTCGACGACCTTGTCGCCGTCGGTGCCCTCGTGGTTCTTGGTCCAGGTGGTGCCGCCGTCGGTCGAGCGCCAGACCGTGCGTTCGGAACCGGCCACGCCGAAGTCGGCGCCGCCGAGGTAGATCGTCGAGGCGGTGCTGCCGAAGCGGATCGCGACCAGGTCCGACTCGAACAGCGTGCCCTGATCGGGGCCGAGGCTGGTCCAGCTGCCGTCACCGTTGCGGCGGTACAGGCCTTCCGGCGCGACCGAGCTCGGGCCGCTCGACAGCGCGAACAGCGTGCCGTCCGGTGCGTAGCGCACGTTGCTGTAGCGCGTCGGCGGTACCGGCTCGGCGGTCCAGGTGGTGCCGCCGTCGGTCGAGGTCAGGATGCCACCGTTGTTGTTGCCCTGGAACGCGACCGCGACGTGGTCGGGCTCGGCCGGGCTGGTGTCCACGGCCATCAGCGGCAGCTCGGCGATGCCGATCGTCGAGGCCGCGAACGCGTCGCCGCCGTCGGCGGAGCGGTAGACGCCGAGCGAGGCCGCGCCGACCAGGATCACGTCCGGGTTGCCGGGCGCGTAGCGCACCGACTGCGCCGACAGGATCGTGCTGCCGCCGACGCCGGTCTCCCAGGTCGCGCCGCCGTCGGTCGTGCGATTGATGCCGCCGCCGTCGATCGCGGCCAGGATCGTCTGCGGATCGGTCGGGTCCACGGCGATGTCGGTCACGACGCGCAGCGGCCAGCCGGCATCGTGCAGCGCAGTCCAGGTCTGGCCGAGGTTGGTCGAGGCATAGAGGCCGACGAACTGCGAGCCGAACATCTGCCCGCCGCCGACCAGCAGCCGGATGCCGTCGTATTGAACGGCGCGCATCGGATTGGCCGGCAGGCCGGCCGAGCGGTTGGTCCAGCTGCTGCCGCCGTTGGTGGTGACCCAGACCTCGCCGCCGCCCATCCAGCCGCCGAACGTCGCGATGACGATCTGCGGGTCGGCCGGATGGATCGCAATCGCGGTCGCACTCATCGGCGTCGGCCGCGCCGGCGTGACGTTGGTCCAGGTCGCGCCGCCGTCGGTCGAGCGCACGACATTGGCGGCCTGGGTGCCGAACGCGTCGTCGACGCCGGCCCAGATCGTCGAGGGATTGCCCGGGTCGACCGCGATCGCGGTGGTCAGCTGATTGGTGCCGATGCCCAGATCGCGCTGGGTCCAGGTCGTGCCGCCGTCGCTGCTGCTGAAGACGCCGCCGTCGGTGCCGACGAAGACGGTGCCGGTCGTCGCGAACGCGATGTCGAACACGCTGCGGAACGCCAGTGCGGGCACTGCGCTCCAGTGCGCGGCGCCGTCGGTCGAGCGGTACAGCGTGCCGCCGCCGGCGCCGCCCGGTGCGGTGCCGGCGAACACCAGGTCCGGCTGCGTCGGCGACGCGGCGACGCTGGTGACGTCGCCGCCGTACGGTCCGAGCGCGCTCCAGGCGGCCGGTACGCCGCCGCCGCGCGGCGCCGTCGAGACGGCGTCGTCGAGCCGCGTGGTCCGCAGCGGCCGGCGGCCGGCATGGTCGCCGCGTTCGGCATGGCGCGCGTCGAAGCTGGCGGCGCCGGGCGGCAGCGTGGGCGTCGCCGCAGCGGCGGCGAGTGCGCTGGCTGCGGCGGCGCAGCAGGTCAGGGTCAGGATCAGGCTGCGTTGGGTCATCGGGTACCTCGTTGCAGGGGGCTGAAGGCAGCGGCGAGACGGCGTCCGTAGCGGGCGCGGCGGAACCCGCCGTCCGTTGCGCGCCTGCGTCGGCGCGCCCTCGTCGTTCGGGCGCGGCAGCGCAGGCATGCAGGCCGGATGGCAGACCCTTAGCCTGCCGCAATCGATCGCCGAAAGCGTTTGCGGCGTCTTTCGTTCGTGTTTGCGCGGCTGCCGAAACAGTGAACGTGAGCACGAAATGCGAGCCCGGACGTCGGGCCGTCGGCATTCAGCCAGACACAGCGGCGTCGCCGGCTCGCCTGCCGATGCGCGTCGCACGAGCCGTCACGAGGTGCCGTGTGGTGCGATCGATGCGCGTCGCGCTGCGCGCGAACGGCGCATCGGCGGTGTGATGCGTACGGCCAGGCATGTGCGCCGCATCGAGGGAAGCACGCGAGCGCGCATCGAGCCGATGCCGGCGAGACCGGTGTCCTCGGCGTGTTGCAATGCGGCAGGACCTGCAGGATCCGAACGGTGTCGGCGTGGGTTCCGACGCCCCCGGTTCGCGCGCTTAGGGGCGGGGGCCTCGCGTCTGCGTCCGCGCTCGGTGCTGCCCGATCGAGCGGCGCGGGCGATTGCGCTCGATCGTCGTGGACGGATTGCTCGGCGATCGATACGGAGGTGATCGCCGGACGGACTCGCAGGCTGCCGATCGTCAGCCTGCGAGCGGAGCACAGGCGCGTTCGCCGCCTACTCGGCAACCTTCGCGTAGTTGCCCTTCAGCGTGACGCCGGTGACGAACGCGCCGTCGTGGCATTCGTAGTCGGTCGGGCTGGCCTTGGTGTTCTTCTTGTAGTAGCTGACCATGCCGATCACGGCGTTGGCGCCGATCTGCTTGGCCTTCTGCTCGAACGCGATCAGCGCCGACAGCGCGGCCCACTGGCAGGCGCGGTCGATGCCCTTGCCGGCGCTGTTGGTCTTCTTGTTCGATACGTCCGAGCTCATCTTCTGCAGCACCTTCGGCGTCTTCTGGCCTTCCAGATAGAACGCGACCGAGCCGTCGAGCTTGCCCTCGGCCTTGCCGAGTTCGATGACGTCCTTGAGCGGCAGCATGTGGGCGTCGTCACGGGCGGACGCGGGCGCGGCGGCGGCCAGCAGCAGCGTGGCCAGGGCGGTGGCGATGACGGTCTTCATCAGGGATCTCCTTCGGAAAAACGGCGGGGGTCAGTCGCTCCAGCGGCGCAGCACCAGCGAGGTGTTGATGCCGCCGAACGCGAAGTTGTTGGTCATGACCAGGTCGGTGTCGATCGCGCGGCCGGCACCGGTCACGTGGTCGAGCGGCGCGCAGCGCGGATCGACGCTGCCGAGATTGACGGTTGGCGCGAACCAGCCGCTGCGCATCATCTCCAGCGTGATCCAGGCCTCCAGTGCGCCGCAGGCGCCGAGCGTATGGCCCATGTAGCTCTTCAGCGACGAGATCGCGACATGCTCGCCGAACACCGCATGGGTCGCCGCGGCCTCGGCGACGTCTCCCTGGTCGGTCGCGGTGCCGTGCGCATTGACATAGGCGATCGCCGCGGCCGGCAGGCCGGCGTCGGCCAGTGCCAGGCGCATCGCCGCGGCCATCGTCTCGCTGTTGGGATGGGTCACGTGGCGGCCGTCGCTGTTGGTGCCGAAGCCGACGATCTCGCCGAGGATCCGTGCGCCGCGCGCCTGCGCATGCTCGAGTTCCTCGAGCAGGAACGTGCAGGCGCCCTCGCCGAGCACCAGGCCGTCGCGCTCGGCGTCGAACGGACGCGGCGTCAGCTGCGGCTCGTGGTTGTGGCGCACGCTGGTCGCGAACAGCGTGTCGAACACCGCCGCCTGCGTCGCGTCCAGTTCCTCGGCGCCGCCGGCCAGCATCGCGACCTGATGGCCCGCCTTGATCGCCTCGTACGCGTAGCCCAGGCCCTGGCTGCCCGAGGTGCAGGCGCTGGAGGTCGTCACGACGCGGCCGGTGATGCCGAAGAACACGCCGACGTTGACCGGCGCGGTGTGCGACATCATGCGGATGTAGGTCGTCGCGTTGATGCCCTCGGTGGTCTTCTCGGCGATCATCCGGCCGAAGTCGCCGATCGCGACCGGCGAACCGGACGACGAGCCGTAGGCGATGCCGACGCGGCCGCTGCCGAGCAGCGGATCGCCGAGCAGGCCGGCGTCGGCGAGCGCCAGTTCGCTGGCGCGCGTGGCCATCAGCGCGACGCGGCCCATGCTGCGCGTGTTCTTGCGATTGTAGGTGTCGGCCGGCAGCTCGAACGCGGCTGCGCGCGCGCCGACGCGCGTGTTGAGCCCTTCGTAGGCGTCCCATTCCTCGATGTAAGTGACCGCGTTGCGTCCGGCGCGCAGGCGCGCCTCGACGCTGCTCCAATCGTTGCCGAGCGGGCTGATCGCGCCGACGCCGGTCACCACGACGCGTCGCGTTGCCGCCGGCCTCATGCCTGCACCCTCATCCGACCAGACCTCCGTTGACAGAAATCACCTGGCGCGTGATGTAGGCGGCGTCCTCGCCCATCAGGAAGCTGACCACCGCGGCGACCTCCGCCGGTTTGCCGACGCGGCCGGCCGGGATCAGCTTCAGCGCCTCGTCGAGCACGCGCGGATCGACCATCTCGGTGTCGATCAGACCCGGCGCGACGCAGTTGACGGTGATCGCGCGGCTCGCCAGTTCGACCGCCAGCGCCTTGGTGGCACCGATGATGCCGGCCTTGGCGGCGCTGTAGTTGACCTGGCCGCGGTTGCCGATGATGCCCGACACCGACGCCAGCGTGACGATGCGGCCGGGCCTGCGACGGCGCACCAGCGGCATCGTCAGCGGATGCAGTACGTTGTAGAAGCCGTCCAGGTTGGTGTGGACGACCGCGTCCCAGTCCTCCGGCGGCATCGCCGGAAACGCGTTGTCGCGCGCGATGCCGGCATTGCAGACGATGCCGTACGGACAGCCGTGCGCGTCGACGTCGGCCAGCAGCGCCGCGGCGCGGCGGCGCGGTCGGCGACGTCGAACATCAGCACGCGCGCGGCGCGGCCGAGCGCGCCGATCTCCTCGGCGACCGCGTCGGCCTCCGCCTTGCGGCTGCGGCAGTGCAGGACCAGGTCGTAGCCGTCGCGCGCCAGGCGCAGCGCGATCGCGCGGCCGATGCCGCGGCTGGACCCGGTGACCAGGATCGTCTTGTCAGTCATCGTGCCCCCGTTGCAGCAAGGCGGCCGCATCGGCCGGTTCGTACACGGTCAGCGCGGCCTCGGCCACGGTCCGGGCGGCCTGCGTGATGCGGCAGTCGAACTGGCCCAGGCCGTTGTCGGCGAGGTACTCGCAGCGGATCTCCACGCGCAGCGTCTGCCCCGGCAGGAAGCGCGCGACCGTACAGCGGTACCGCCGGCTGCCGAGCAGGAAGCCGATCCTCGGCGTGCCGCCGCCGGCACGCGCGCGCAGGCCGGCCCAGGCCGCGATCGCCTGCGCCATGTACTCGATGCCGACCCAGCTGCCGACGCCTTCGCCGTCGAAGAACAGGCCGTCGTCGCGGATGTCGACCTCGGCGACCAGGCGGTCGGCGTCGGCCTCGATCGCACGATCGAGCAGACGCATGCGTCCGGCATGCGGCAGCAGGTCGGCGATCGGCAGCGCGACCGGCATCATCGGGCGCGGCCGAGCACGAGGCTGGCATTGCTGCCGCCGAACGCGAACGAGTTGCTGAGCACGTAGTCGAGCGGCCGGCCGAGCGCGCTGCCGGGTCCGGCGATCGTGACCGGTGCCAGGGCCGGATCGGCCGCGCCGTCCCACCAGTGCGCGGGCAGGCGGCCGTCGGGATTGTCGGCCAGCGTCAGCCAGGCCACCGCCGCCTCGATCGCGCCGGCGGCGCCGAGCGTGTGGCCGGTCAGCGGCTTGGTCGAGCTGACCGGCACGCGGTCGCCGAACAGGCCGTTGACGGCCAGGCATTCCATCTGGTCGTTCTGCGCGGTCGCGGTGCCGTGCAGGTTGACGTAGTCGATCGCGTCCGGACCGATCGCGGCGCGCTGCAGCGCCTCGCGCATCGAGGCCGATGCGCCGCGCCCGCTCGGGTCCGGCGCCGAGATGTGATGCGCGTCGGACGACTCGCCCCAGCCGGCCAGCGTGACCGGCCCGGGCTCGCGCGTCATCAGGAACAGCGCCGCGCCCTCGCCGATGTTGATGCCGGCGCGATGGCGGCTCAGCGGATTGCAGCGCGCCGGGCTGATCGCCTCCAGCGATGCGAAGCCGGCCACCGTGAATGCGCACATCGAATCGCCGCCGCCGGTGATCACCGCGTCGCAGAGGCCGCCGCGCAGCAGCCGCGCCGCGCTCGCCATCGCCTTGGCGCTCGACGAGCAGGCCGTGGAGACGACGATCGACGGGCCGGCCAGGCCGAGCAGGCCGCCCAGCGCCATGACCGGCGAGCCGAGTTCCTGCTGGCCGACGTGATAGTGCGACGGCAGCACGCCTTCGCGTGCGTAGTGTGCGATCGCGGTCTCGCTCTCGCCGATGCCCGAGGTGCTGGTGCCGAGCACCAGACCGACGCGGTCGGCGCCGTAGCGCGCGATTGCGGCGTCGACGGCCGGCCGGATCTCGGTCAGCGCGGTCAGCAGCAGCGCGTTGTTGCGGCTGCGCTGCCAGGCCGGCAGCACGCCGTCGTCGGCCAGCGTCTCGCCGACGATGCCCAGATGCAGCGTCTGCCCCGGCAGCACGCCGGCGTGCGCGGCGACGCCGCCCGGCGCCGCGGCGAACAGGCCCTCGCGCAGCGCATCCTGGCCGCGGCCGAGCGCGCAGACCACGCCGAGCGCGTTGAGATAGACCGGATCGTTCACGGCGCCAGCTCGCGCGAGTCGATCGTCAGCCGATAACCCTCGTGGCGGTTCTCGAGCACGATCGTGCCGGCCCAGGCCGGCATGGCGGCGTATTCGATCGCGACCGCGACGGTGTCGCCGTGGCGCAGCTCGCGCCGCAGGCCGCTCTCGTGCAGCGTCCATCCGGCCGGCAGGGCCGCGGCGATCGCGGCGGCCGGCCACAGCACCATCTGCACGTCGCGCAGCACGCGCGCCGGATCGACCTGCGCCGGCAGTTGCGGATCGCGCTCCACGTCGAGCGTCCGGCCGTCCCAGCTCAGCGTCAGCACGCGCCGGTTCAGCGCGAGCGCGGCCAGACGCACGCGCTCGGCGTCGATCTCGAGCACCGCATCGAGCGGCTTGGCGCCCACCGCGGCGCCGTCGAGCCGCGCGAAGCGCAGCTGTTGGGCCAGGCCGATCGCGCCGCCGAACGCGGCCGGCGTCAGCGCCAGCGCCGGCAGCGGCGTGCCGGCGCGGCGCGGCACCTGCGCGCAGGCGGCCAGCAGCACGGCCAGGCCGGCCGCGATGCAGGCGGCGCGGATCGTGCCGATCAGGCCGCGCACAGCTGCTCCAGCGTCTTGAGGCGACGCGGTTCGGCGACGTAAGGGTTGTCCAGATCCCAGGCATAGCCGGCGAGGATCGCCGCGATCATGCGCCGGATCTCGGCGGACTGGCGCGGATGGAAGATCACGTCCTGGAAGCCGCCGGCGTACCAGCTGTCGACGAACGCGCGGAACGTGTCGACGCCGCGCTTGAGCGGATCGGCGTAGTCGCGCTGCCAGTCGACGGTCTCGCCGCCCGCTTCGCGCGCGAGCGCGGCGGCGGCCAGGCTGGCCGACTTGAACGCGATCGTCACGCCGCTCGAGAACACCGGATCGAGGAACTCGCCGGCATTGCCGAGCAGCGCGAAACGCTTGCCCCACAGCGAGCTGACGTTGGCCGCGTAACCGACCAGCTTGCGCGCCGGCGTGTCCCAGACCGCGTCGGCGAGCAGCCGGTTCAGCGTCGGCGTTTCGGCGACGATCGCGCGCAGGCGCTCGGTCTCGTCTCCCGGGAAACGATCGAGGAACTCCGGACGCGCGACCACGCCCTGCGAGCAGCGGCCGTTCGAGAACGGGATCGTCCAGAACCAGACGTCGACGTGCTCGGGATGCACGCTGACGAGGATCTTGTTGCGGTCGAACGCACCGGTCGCGATGCGATCCTCGACATGGGTGAAATAGGCGCCGCGGACCGGAAAGCTCGATGGGGTTTCGAGCTTGAGCAGGCGTGGCAGGATGCGGCCGAAGCCGCTGGCGTCGAGCAGGAAGTCGGCGCGCACCTGGTACATGCTGCCGTCCGGCGCGACGACGTCCACGCTCGGCTGGTCGCCCTCGACGTCGACCGCGACCACCTGATGGCGATAGCGCACCTCGGCGCCGGCCTTCTCGGCGGCCTTGGCCAGCACGTGGTCGAAGTCGGCGCGCTGCACCTGGTAGGTGGTGCCCCAACCCTTTGAGAACTTGTCGCGGAAGTCGAATGCGGTGGCGCGCTCGCCGCGCACGAAGGCCGCGCCGTTCTTGTACTGGAAGCCGGCCTCGACGACGTCGCGCAGGAAGCCGGCCTCTTCCAGGTACTGCATGCTCTGCGGCAGCAGGCTCTCGCCGATCGAGAAGCGCGGAAACTGCTCCTTCTCGATCATCAGTACGCGCCGGCCCTGCCGGCGCAGCATGCCGGCGGCGACCGAACCGGCCGGGCCGGCACCGACGATGAGGATTTCGGTGCGTTCGATCTGCATGGTCAGCGGTTCCCGGATGCGAAAGCGAGCGAGGCGAAGCGGCCGCCTCCCCGGCGGCGCGCGCAGTATGCCGGGAATGGCGGCCGGCGCAGAAGAACGCCGCGTTCAGCCAGCGCCGCGCGGCACGCCCGCGGCAGGCCGCCGCCACGCATGCCGCGGCTGTCCTGACGCAAGATCGCGTCATATCCGATCACGTTCCGCGTGTTCGGACTCCGGCATGAACAGCGGCGTCAGCAGCCAGGCCAGGAAGATGCCGAACAGCATCGTCAGGCCGAACGCGCGCAGCGCCGGTGTCTGCGACAGCGCCAGCAGACCGAACGCGAGCAGGATGCAGGCCGCGGCGATCGTCACCGACAGGAACGGGCGGCGCTCGCCGCGGCCGGGCTGCTCGAGCAGGAAGATGCCGTAGTCCACGCCCATGCCGAGGATCAGCAGCAGCGCGAGCACGTTGAACAGCTGCAGCGACTGGCCGAGCAGCGCGAGCAGGGCCAGCGCCAGCACGCTGGCGATCGCGGTCGGCGCCAGGGCGCGCCAGCCGCGGCGGCCGAAGCGCAGGCACAGCGCGACCAGCACCAGCGCATAGCTGGCGAGGATCACCATGCCCATGCGCTGGCGGTAGTGCGTGAGCACCTCGGACACCTCGCCGACCTTGTCGACGAAGCGCACGCCGGGCACGCCGTCGGCGACCGCGGCCAGCCGCGGGAACTGCTTCGGATCGTGCGCGCCGCGCAGCAGCATCACGCTGGCGTAGCCGTCGCCGAAGCGGCCCAGCCACTGATGGTGCAGCGGCTCGGACACCGGTGCGGCGAGCCAGTCCTCGATCCGCAGCGTCGCGGCCGGCGTGGGCGCCGGCGGCGCGAACGTCTCGCCGAGCCGCGCCGATGCCTGCGCGAGCACGCCGTCGGCGCCGCCGATGCGGCCTGCGATCAGGGCATGGTCCTCGGCCTGTCGCGCCGGCGAGGGCACCCAGTCCGACACCGCCTGCCAGCCGTCGAGCACGCCCTCGCCGGCCAGGCCGGCCAGCGCGCGCTTGACCGCCTCCTCGGCGACGAGCACCTCGCCGGGACTCGGTGCGGCGACCAGGTAGAACTGCGCCGGGCTCGGCAGGTCGAGCAGCTTGCCGAGCGCGAGCTGCTGCTCGATCAGCGTCGGCGGCGAGTTCTGCAGCAGGCGGATGTCGTCGTTGCTGCGCAGCTTGAACGCGCCGGCCGCGACGATCGCGAGCACGAGCGCCCAGAACGCCAGCGTGAAGCGGTTGCGGCCGAGCGCCGGCCAGTACGCGCGGCGGCTGCCGAGCCAGTCGGCGAAGCGGTTGAACGGGATCGGCCGGTGGTCCAGGAACGGAAACCACCACAGCACCGTCACGAATGCCGCGAGCAGGCCCACGCCCGAGAACACCGCGATCTGGCGCAGCCCCGGGAACGGCGCCAGCGCGAGCAGCGCATAGCCGATCACCGTCGTCAGCATCGCCAGCCACATCACCGGCGCCTGCCGCCGCCGCATCGCCCAGCGCTCCTCGGGCGGCCGGCCGAGCCGGTTGCAGAACCAGTTGGTGCCGTAGTTCTCGGCGACGCCGACCAGACTCGCGCCGAACACCAGCGTGATCAGGTGCACGCGTTCGAACAGCAGCGCGCAGACCGAGATCGCCGCGAGCAGGCCGACGCCGATCGACAGCGCGACCAGCAGGCGCGGGCGCAGGCCGTTGAACGCCAGCACGGTCAGGATCAGGATGCCGGCCAGCGAGCCGAGGCCGATCGTGTGGACCTCCCGATGCGCCTGCTCGGCCGCATGCGCCGCGTACAGCGGCACGCCGGCGTTGATGACCTCGGCACCGGGCACGGCCGCCAGCGCGGCCGCGCGCGCCGCCTCGAGCACCGGCACCAGCGCGCGCTGTGCGGCGATCGAGAATGCCGATCCGTGCTGTTCGACCATCAGCAGCGCGTACTGCCGGCCGTCGCCGGCGACCGAGAGCCGCTCGTCGACGACCCGCACCGGGCTCTCGGCCGCGCGCGCGGCGAGCCAGCCGCCGAACAGGTTCAGCGGGTCGTCCTGCCAGGCGCCGATGCGCGGCATGCCGAACGGCCGGTACAGCGCCTCGACCGCCTTGGCCGCCAGGCGTTCGGTCGATTCGGTCGTCAGTTCGGCGCGCTGCGCATCGGTCAGCAGCTGGCCGCGATACGGCGCGAAGAAGCCGATCCAGTCGTCGGCGAGGTCGGCGCCGACCCGGTAGCGCAGGCCGAGCGAGGCATCGGCGGCCTCGATGCTGGTCGCGTAGGCATCGGCCGCGGCGCGTGCCGAAGGCCAGTCCGCGGCGCCGACCAGCACGACGACGCGGCGTCCGGCCGCGTCGGCGAGCTGGCGCGTCGCGTCCTGCACGGCGCGGTCGTCGGCACGCTGCGGCAGCATCGCCAGCATGTCGGTCTCCAGCTGCAGGCGGTCGCCGCTCCACAGCCACAGGCCGTGGCCGGCCATCGCCAGCACGACCAGCAGCCAGCCGATCGCGAGCCGGCGCGCCGATGCGGTCGCCTCACTCAAAGCGGGCGGCCTCCTCGGCGGTCAGCGTCGGCGGCGCATCGCGCTGATCGGAGAACACGATCTCGGTACGGTCGCCGTTGGCCTCCTCGAGCACGATGCGCCGCACGTGGCGGTCGCCCTGCAGATCCACGCCGCTCAGCAGCTTGGCCAGGCCCGGCTGCCGCGGCTTCAGCGCGAGTTCCCAGCCGGCATCGCCGGCCTGGCCGTCGACCGTGAAATGTTCGGCGAGCCGGTCGACCTCGCCGTTGAGCAGCGAGAACATCAGGCCGTTGATGATGCGTACGGTCGGTTCCTCGTCGGCGCTGAGCCGGAACGCGGTCTGGCCGTCCTGCGTGGCGACGATCGCCTCGCGCGTCAGCCTGAGCTCGCCGGCGAACGGCTCGCGCGTGTGCCACAGCACGCCGTGATCGCGCGCGACCAGGAAGTCGCCGTTCGAGCGCAGCGGCCGGCTGAAGCCGGCGACCTGCTTGGTCTGTTCGAAGCGTCCGCGCAGCACCGCCGGCTGCGCGAGCCGGCTGCCGATCGCGCCGGCCAATGCGGCGGTATCGGCGGCCGGTGCCGCCGCGGCGGCCATCGTCGGCGGGGCCGGATCGGCCACGGCCGCCGGCGAACCCGCCGACCCGAGCGCGATCAGCGCCGCGCCGAGCGCGCGCATGCGCAGCCCGGCGCTTCCCGGCGCCGTCTTGCCGGCCGCAGCGGCCTGCGCGGCGGCGATGTTCGTGGACGTGGCTCTCATACGACGATCCTCACAGGGCCTGGACGGACGCGCGCGTCACGGACTGACGCCGAGACGATCCCACAATACGCGCGGACACACGTACTGCATCTGACCGCTGGCGATCTCGACCGCGACCTGGATCGTGTGCGCGCGCGTCATCCGCTCGCCGCTGAGCGCATCGCGGATCAGGTAGTCGATCTTCAGCCGGTTCTCCCACTCGACGATCGTCGCGCGCACCTGGAGCGCGCGGCCCCAGATCGCCGGGCGGATGTACTTGCTGCGCAGATCGACGATCGGCCAGAAGTAGCCCGAGTCGCGCATCTGCGGATAGTCGTAGTCGAAGCGCTGCAGCAGCGCGCAGCGCGCCAGCTCCAGATACTTGAGGTAATGCCCGTGCCAGACCACGTTCATCGGGTCGAAGTCGTGGAACGCCGGCGTCAGCTCGATCGCGTGGCTGAAGCGGTCGTCGGCGGTGCGCTCAGTCATGGACGCTCCAGGCGCGCGCGCGGATCGCCTCGACCAGGCCGCCGAGGTCGGCGTCGAGCGCGCGGTCCTCGTCGACCAGGGCGATGCGCCGCTCCAGATCGGCGTGCATCGCCGCCAGCGGCGGACTCAACGCGAGCGCCGGATCGACGCGTGCACGCAGCGTGATGCCCTGGCGCGCCGCGATCAGCATCGCCGCGACGACCTGCTCGGTCAGCTCGAGCACGCGCAGCGCGTCGCGCGCTGCGATCGTGCCCATACTGACCTTGTCCTGGTTGTGGCATTCGGTCGAGCGCGAAAACACCGAGGCCGGCATCGTCAGCTTCAGCGCCTCGGCGGTCCACGCCGACACGCTGATCTGCAGGGCCTTCAGGCCGTGGTTGATCGCCGCGCGCGGACCCTCGGCGGCGCTGAGATTGCTCGGCAGGCCGTGGTTGAAGCGCGTGTCGACGAGCAGGGCCAGCTGGCGGTCGAGCAGGTCGGCGAGGTTGGCGACCGCGTTCTTGAGCGTGTCCATCGCCAGCGCGATGTGGCCGCCGTAGAAATGGCCGCCGTGCAGCACCGCGCGCGTCGTCGGGATCGACCAGCGGATTGTCGTTGGCGCTGTTGAGCTCGTTCTCGATCAGCCCGCGCAGGAACGGCAGCAGATCCTCGAGCACGCCGATCACGTGCGGTGCGCAGCGCAGCGAATAGCGGTCCTGCAGGCGCTGCTCGTTGCGCGGCGGCCGGTCGCTGGCCAGATCCGCGCGCAGCCGCGCCGCGACGCGCTGCTGGCCCGGATGCGGCTTGGCCGCGAACAGCCGTTCGTCGAAATGATGCGCATTGCCGGCGCTGGCCAGCACGTTGAACGCGGTCAGCCGCGTCGCCAGCCGGCCCAGATAGTCCGCGCGCGACCAGGCCAGGCAGGCCAGCGCGGTCATCACGGCGGTGCCGTTCATGATCGCCAGGCCTTCCTTCGGGCGCAGCCGCAGCGGCACGATGCCGAGCTCGGCGAAGACCTCGGCGGTGGCGCGCCGCGCGCCGCCGTACCAGACCTCGCGCTCGCCGCAGAGCACCGCGGCCACGTACGACAGCGGCGTCAGGTCGCCGCTGGCGCCGACCGAGCCTTCGGCCGGGATCAGCGGCAGGATGTCGTGCCGCAGCAGCCGCTCGAACTGCTCGAGCAGGCCGGTGCTGACGCCGGACATGCCGATCGCCAGCGAGGCCAGCCGCGTCGCCAGCACTGCGCGCGTCTCCTCCGGCGTCAGCAGGCGGCCCGCGCCGCAGCCGTGGTACGCGTACAGGTGATGCGGCAGCTCGGCGACCAGGGCCGGCGGGATCGTCACCGTGCACGAGTCGCCGTAGCCGGTCGTCACGCCGTAGATCACGCCGTCGGTCGCGAGCAGGCGATCGAGGAAGGCCGCGCCGCGGCTGATCCGGTCGCGGAATGCGGTCTCGGTCGACAGCTCGGCGCCGCGCCGGCGCTGTGCGAGAGCGATCACATCCTCGATCGACAGCGCGCGGCCGTCGAAACGGACCGCCTCAGGAACGCTCGGAGCCATCGCTCTGATCCCAGAATGGAAAGAAGTTGAACCAGTCATATGGCGAGCGCTCGAGCATGCGCGTGAGGGCGGCGGCGTAGCGCGCAGCATAGTCGGCAATCGCCTCCTCGCGGCGGCCGCGCGGCAGCTCGACGCGATCGGCCAGCGGTTCGAAGCGGATCGTGTAGCGGCCGCGCTCGTGGATCGAGGCCAGGAAGTGGACCGGACATTTCAGCAGCGCCGCCAGCACCCAGGGGCCGGCCGGCAGCGGCGCGCGGTGGCCGAGGAAGTCGACCGCGACGGTCTGGCTCGCGAACACCGGCACACGGTCGCCGGCGATCACGACGTATTCGCCGGCGGCCACCTTCTCGCCGAGCAGCAGCGCGGTCTCCGGGCCGATCGAGGGTGACCTCGATCAGGTTGACGTCCTGGGCCGGGTTGAGCCGCTTGAGCAGGCGGTTGAACTGCGCGGCATGGCGCGTGTGGACGAGGATGTTGAGCCGGAACACGCCGCGGTGTCCGGCCATCGCGCGGCCGATCTCCAGGCAGCCCAGATGCGCGGTCACCAGCAGGCCGCCGACGCCGCGCCCGGCGATCGCGTAGATCTCCTCGCGGCCCTCGGTGTGCACGTTCTCGAACCGGTAGCGGCCCGACACCGCCAGCAGCTTGTCGAGCAGCGTCTCGGCGAACAGGCCGACGTGGCGCATGCCGTCGCGCCAGGTCGGCGTGTGGCCGAGCGCGCCGGTCGCGGCCTGCAGCCGCTCCAGGTACTGCAGCGAGGCCGCGCGCAGGTCGCGCCGGGCCAGCCAGTAGACGCCGATCACCGGATAGACCGCGAGGCGGAACGGCCAGCGGCCGAACAGGCGGTGCACCCAGTACAGCAGCCAGATGCCGGCGACGAAGGTGTTCTCGCCGATCTGTGCCCAGTGCCGCGCGCTCAAGAGGCCACCTTGCGCCAGAGCAGGCGCGGCAGGCGCAGCAGCATGCCGAGGAACAGTCGCGCGTGCATGCGCGAGATCAGCAGGTTGTCGCGCAGCACGTCGAAGTGCGAGACGCCGTCGCTCGGATAGCGCACCTGCGTCGGCAGATTGACGATGTCCACGCCGCGCCAGTGCAGCCGCACCAGCACCTCGCTGTCGAAATCCATGCGCCGGCCCAGCCGCGCCGCATCGAGCAGCGCGATCGTCGGCGCCAGCGGATAGACGCGGAAGCCGCACATCGAGTCGCGGATCGCCAGCGACAGCGTGTTGATCCAGACCCAGACGTGGGTCGCGTAGCGGCCGTAGAGGCGGCCCTTCGGCACGGTGTCGTCGAAGATCGGACAGCCGCAGATGACGCTGGAAGGGTAGCGCCCGGCCTGTTCGAGGAAGCACGGGATGTCGCGCGTGTCGTGCTGGCCGTCGGCGTCGATCTGCAGCGCATGCGTGAAGCCGCGCGCAGCGGCCGCGCGCAGGCCGGCGATCATCGCGCCGCCCTTGCCCTGGTTGAGCGGCAGGCGCACCAGGCGCACGCGATCCGGATCGGCGCTGGCGATCAGGTCGAGCACGCTCGCGCAGTCCGCATCGCTGCCGTCGTCGACCAGGATGCACGGCAGGCCGTGGGCGAGCACGGCCTCGACGACGGCGCCGACCGCCCGGCCGTGGTTGTAGACCGGAATCACCGCGCAGGTCTTCACGGTGCCTCGCCGAACGCGATGCGGCCGCCGGCGTGCGGGCCGGCCGCCGAACTCAGCCGGAACGTCAGCTGGCCGCGCTCGGCCGAGTAGGCAAGATCGAGCTCGACCTCGCCGCCCGGCACGATGACCTGCTGGAACTTCAGCGCCTCCAGTCCCCGGAACGCCGGCGGCAGCGCGAACAGTTCGCGCGCGAAGCCGATCGCCCAGTCGATCTGGGTCACGCCGGGCACGATCGGC
Source organism: Dokdonella sp. (assembly GCA_024707225.1). Classification (GTDB taxonomy): domain Bacteria; phylum Pseudomonadota; class Gammaproteobacteria; order Xanthomonadales; family Rhodanobacteraceae; genus Dokdonella. The sequence goes on from JANQAE010000002.1 coordinate 597,251, forward strand.
GCGCCGGGGAAATGGCCGTCGAACCACGGCAGGTCGGCGTCGATCGTCAGCCGCAGCCGTGCCGTCGAGGCGTCGTGCCCGAGCAGACGCGCATGCGGCCGGCGCGGATCGAACAGCGCGAGCAGGGCGGCCTCGGTCGTCTTGCCCTGGCTGTTCAGCGGCAGTGCCCAGGCGTAGCGCCAGCGCGCGCGGCCGCACGCTGGCGTCGACGTGCGCGGCGAGCAGGCCGCGCAGGCGTTCGCCGAACGCGCGGCGCCCATCGGCGTCGAGCCGCGCCCAGCCGGTCTCGCTCGGCACGACCACGCCGCCGAGCTGCGCACGCGGGCCGGGCAGCACGACGACGCGCACCGCGGCGACGGCCTCGTCGGCGGCCAGCACGCGCTCGATCGCGTCGAGCGAGACGCGCTTCTCCTCGATCTTGGCGATGCGGTCGCGGCGGCCGCGCAACACGAAGCCGCCGGCGGCCGCTGCGGCACGGTCGGCGCTCGGCTGCCAGTCGCGTCCGGCCAGATGCGGCGAGCGCACCCACAGCGTGTCGTCCTCGATACGGATCTGGACGTCCGGCAGCGGCCGCCACGCGGCATCGCCGTCGCTGTCGCGCCGGCGCCAGGCGACGCCGCCGGTCTCGGAGCTGCCGTAGACCTCGATCGGCGCATGGCCGAGCAGCGCACGGCAATCGGGCAGCGCCTCGTCCGGCAGCGGACCGCCCGACGAGAACACGCCGTGCAGTCCTGCCCGTGCCGCCGCCCAAGGCAGCGCCTGCGGCAGCCGCTTCAGATGCGCGGGGCTGGCGACCAGCAGCGACGGGCCGCGCGCGAGCGCGGCGGCGATGTCCTCCGGAAACGCCAGGCGTGCGGTCGCGAACGGGCGCCCGGCCGCGAGCGGCCACAGCACGCGGAACAGCAGGCCGTAGATGTGCTGGTGCGAGACCGTCGCATGCACGCAGGCCTGCGCCGGCAGGTCCGGCCAGGCGCGTTCGAGCGCGCCGACCTCGTCGAACAGCTGGCCGAGCCGCTTGCCGATCGCCGCCGGCTCGCCACTCGATCCGGACGTGTAGACGGTCAGGCCGGTCCAGTCCGGATCGAGCGCGCGCCAGTCGGTCGTGGCCGGCTGCGGCGCCGGCCGCAGCGGATCGAGCGTGGCCGGCACGTCGCCCGCGAAGCGCTCGACGTGCGTGCCGAGCCGGGCCAGCGTCGCCGGCAGGGCGTCGGCCGGCAGCCAGACCTCGGTGCCGGCATGCCAGGCGCCGAACAGCGCCGCCGCGAACTCGAATCCGTCCTCGATATACAGGCCGACCGAAGCGACGCGCGCCTGCACGAACGCCCTGCCGCCAGGCGCCGCGGCGGCGCGGCGAACGCGCCGAACGTCAGCGCCGTGCCGCCGCGCAGCGCGACCGCATGACCGGCCGGCCGGCCGGTCGCCAGCAGCTGGCCCGGCGCGACGAACGGCGGCCTCATCGCGGCTCTCCGGCCGCCGCGTGGCGCGCGCGGACGCGCCGGCGCACCAGCCATTCGGCGGCGAACAGCGCGCCGATCAGCCCATAGGCGATCAGGCCGTTGTAGAGCGCCCAGGTCGCCGCGTCGGCCCACAGCGCGGTCGCCAGCGCCAGCGTGCCGTTGACGACGAAGAAGCCGCACCAGACCCAGGTGACCTTGCGCGTATAGGCGATCGCGGCCGGCGGCAGGTCCGGCTCGCGCAGGCGCGCCAGGCGTTCGATCGCGCTCGGCGGATGCGCCAGGCTGATCGCGAACACCGTCAGCAGCACCGCATTGACCAGGGCCGGATACAGCTTCAGCGGCAGCAGCGCGTTGCCGAGCGCGGCGACCGCGGCCAGCACCAGCGCACCGGCGGGCGCGGCCAGCCAGAGCCGCTCGCGTGTCGCGGCGGCGCGTGCCAGCGCGAGCACGGCCAGGCCCACCGCCAGCCAGCGCGGTTCCAGATGGGCCATGCCCAGCCACACCAGCAGCGGGTAGGCCAGCGTCGCCAGCGCGATCAGGGCCAGGCGCATGGCGAGCGGTCGGTGGCGCCGGGCCGGCGCAGCGGTCGAGGCCGCGCCGGCCGGCACGCACGAATGGGCCCGGAGCGCATCGGCGGATCAGTCGTTGAGCAGGCCGTGCAGCGCGTCGACGACGTCCTGCAGCGTACGCACCGACTTGAACGCGTCCGGCTGCAGGCGCACGCCGACGATCGGCTTGAGCTTCACGATCAGGTCGACCGCGTCGATGCTGTCGATGTCCAGATCCTCGTACAGGCGTGCCTCCGGCCGGATCGCGTCCGGGTCGATCTCGAAGGTGTCCTGCAGGATCGCCGAGAGGCGCTGGAAGATGTCGTCGGGCGTCATGGCGAGCGTGGCGGCGTTCATGCGGTCCGGGAATCGGCGACGAAGCGCGAAAGCGCGCGCACGCTGGCGAAATGGCGGCGCGTTTCCTCCGACTCGGCCGACAGCGTCACGCCGTACCGCTTCTGCAGCGCCAGCCCGAGCTCGAGCGCGTCGATCGAGTCCAGCCCGAGCCCGTCGACGAACAGCGGCGCGTCCGGATCGATGTCGTCGGCGCCGACGTCCTCGAGGTTGAGGGCTTCGATGATCAGCAGCTTGATCTCCTGCTCCAGCGGTTCGTGCATGAGGGGGCCTTGGGTGACGGTGGGGGCGAAGTTTAGAACGGGTCGACCGGTTTGGGGCGCGCCGCTGCGGCGGCGCGGCGCGCATCCGGCGCGCTCAGCCGGTCTGCGGCAGCCGCTCCGGCGGTGCCGCATCCGAGGCGGCCGCCGCGCCCGCTTCCCCCATACGAAAAACAGCGGTGCAAGTGATCGGTGATGCGGCGCGCGGCCAGGCCGGCCTCGCCGCCGGCCGCCGCCAGGAACGGCGCGACCGGGATGTCCTGGCCGATCCGGATCGTGTACTGCATGCGGCGCGGCGGCACGCGCCACCACGGCAGGCCCTTGGTCAGGCTGCGCGGCTCGCAGCGGATCAGCACCGGCGTGATGTCGCAGGGGCCGCGCGCGGCGATGTTGGCGGCGCCGCGCTGCAGGCGCATCGGCCCGTCCACCGGCGTGCGCGTGCCTTCCGGGAAGATGATCAGGTTGCTGCCGCTCTTGACCGAGGCGATGCAGTCCTCGATCAGCCCGGCGCCGGAGTCGTTGCAGAGGTAGTCGGTCGCGCGGATCGGTCCGCGCGTGAACGGATTGCGCGCCAGCCCCGAGCGCACGACACAGTCGGCCTCGGGCACCAGCGAGACCAGGAACACCACGTCGAGCAGGGTCGGGTGGTTGGCCAGGATCAGCAGGCGCGGCGATCCAGCCGTTCGCGGCCTTCGATGCGGTAGTCGAGCACGCCGAGCAGGCGCATCCACTCGATGAACAGTCTGAACGCATGGTGCACCGAGCGCCGCGCCAGCCGCGTGCGGCGCGCGCGGTCGCGCACCAGCAGACCGAGCAGCGGAAACCAGACCAGCCACAGCAGCACGCCGCCGACGCCGAACGTCGCGAACGACAGGCCCGTGCCGAAGACGCGCCAGCCGCGGTCGAGCGCCTCACGCATGGCGCCGCCACTGCCACAGTCGCGCGCCGGCACGATGATCCAGCGCCGCCGCGTCCGATTTCAGGAAGCCGAGCACGCGGCGGTCGGCCGAGCGGTCCGGCGCTACGTCGGCTGCGGCGCCCGCCGGCGCGTTCGCGTCGGCCGGCACCGAGCTGAGGCTGATGCCGGCGCCGTCGCCGAGGCGCAGCCGGCAGGCCCAGGCATGCGCGGTGTCCGGATAGCCGGCGTAGACGTCGTAGGGTGCCGGCAGCGGCTCGTCGTAGCAGACCACCATGACCGCCGGCGTGCCGTCGGCGAGCAGGCCGATCGCTTCGGTGAACGCGGCCTCGACGGTCTCGTCGCCGGCGGCGATCGCGGTGTACGACGCCGTATGGCCGCCGGCGATCGACCACAGTGCGCCGAACGCGTTGTGCACCGACAGGCTGAAGGCCGTCGGTGACGGCGTCTGGCCGTCGACGAGCTGGCGCAGCAGCGCGATCGAGCGCGGCACGTCGCCGTAGCGCGACGCGAAGATCACCGGCAGCGGCGCGTCCTGGCCCTGGCTCGCATAGGCCACATGCAGCGCCATGCGGCCGAGTGGCTCGACGCGCCGGCGCATCATCGGCGGCATCTCGCCGAGCTTCGGCAGCGGCTGCTCGCCGCCGCCGCCGGCCGCGGGCATCCGGACCAGGTCGTCCGGCCAGGTCGCAAGGTGGGTCACCTGCAAGCGTGGGCTCATCGCGATTCGTCGAGGCGGCTGCAAACCGCGCATCCTACCGCGGTCCGGCCCTGCTATCCTCGCCGGCCGCAGCTGGGGAGAGGGTAGGGGTGATCGAGCCGGGACGATCGGCGAGCGCGCACTGGAGCGACCGGCCCGAGGGCGGCGGGCGCTTCGCGCTGTGGCTGATCCGCACGATCGCGCTGCGCGGCGGCCGCGGACTGGCGCGGCTGATCCTGTATCCGGTGACCGGGTACTTCTACCTGCGGCGCGCGCACGAGCGCGAGGCCTCGCGGGCTTTTCTGACGCGCGTATGGGGCCGGCCGGCGCGTCCGCGCGAGGTGCTGCGCCATCTGCATGCCTATGCGGCGACCACGCTGGACCGGGTCTTCCTGCTGACCGACCGGCACCGCCCGTTCGAGGTCCGCATCGACGGTCTCGACGCCTTGCGCGATCGGCTCGATCCGCGCCGCGGCATCCTGCTGCTCGGCGCGCACGTCGGCAGCTTCGAGGTGCTGCGCGCCCTGCCGCACGGCGCGGCGATCTGGACGTGCGCGTCGTGCTCGACACGCGCAAGACGCCGGCGATGACCGATCTGCTGCACAGTCTCGATCCGGATCTCGCGCGGCGCGTGATCGACGCCTCGCGACCGGGGCCGGAACTGGTCTTCGCGATGGATCGCGCGCTGCGCCAGGGCGCCCTGGTCGCCGTGCTCGGCGACCGCGCGCGGCTGCACGAGCACACCGTCGCGGTCGACTTCCTCGGCGCGCCGGCGCACTTTCCGACCGCGCCGTTCCTGGTCGCGGCCCTGGTCAAGGTGCCGGTGATCCTGTGCCTGGGCCTGTACCGCGGCGGCGCGCGCTACGACCTCTCGTTCGAGCCGTTTGCCGACACGCTGACGCTGACGCGCGAGCGCCGCGAGGACGAGTTGCGCGAGGTCGTGCAGCGCTATGCGCGGCGGCTCGAGGAGGTCGTGCGCGAGGATCCGTACAACTGGTTCAACTTCTACGATTTCTGGGCCGACGCCGACCCGGCCGCGACACCGTCGCGCACCTGAGCGCGGGTCGCGCGCGCCTCGGACGGCCGCAGCACCGCTGCGCGTCCGCTCGACGCCCAGGGGCGGCGGGCCGACCGGCGTGATGCCGGTGAACGCGCGCCTGCGCGAACGCCTCGTGGTTGCCGAACCAGGGGCGGCCGCAGCGGCGCGGCCGGCAGCCCCGCCGCTGCCGAGCAGCAGCCATGACGGCAGCGTCGTCGGCAGCCGCGCAGCTGAGGAGCGGCTCGACCGCGTCGAGCGCGCCGGCACGGACGATCAGGACCGTGCATGCGCGCCGCCTGCCGCACCGTTCCGAGCGGTCGCTCGCAGCGGCGAGGTGGCCGCGACGCGGCCCGCCGGAGAGCCGATGCCGCGCCGCGACCGGTGCAACGCGCCCCCGTCGACCAGAGATACGGGAAAGCCGCGCCCGATCGGACAGGCCGGGCCCGGCCGCGCGCGCCGGCGCCGTGATCGGGCGCGGCGCGATCCGGGTCGCGAGCGCCGGTCGTCGGCTCAGGCGTCGTGGATCAGCGGTTTGCGTCCGTGCGAACGCCGGTAGCTGGCGACCACGTGGCCGTAGCCGATCACCTGGCCGACCGTGTAGCAGGTGATCCGCGTGATGTCGCGGACCGGCCGGAAGTGGCTGGCGCCGCCTTCCGGATAGCGCACCGCGATCGGCACCGAGACGACGCCGACGCCGCATTCGCGCGCCGCCACGATCAGGATCGCCGCCTCGAACACGAAATCGTCGGCAGCGAGGTCGAAGCGCTCGAGCACTCGCCGCGGGTAGTAGCGCTGTCCGCTCTGCGTGTCGGCGACCGGCACGCCGCAGCCCCAGGAAATGCCCCAGTCGGCGACCGCGTTGGCGCGCCGGCGCGCGACCGGCTGGCGCTCGCGGCCGAGCAGGCGCGCGCCGATCACGAGATGGTCCGGGTAGGCGCGCGCGGCGGCCAGCAGCCGGGGAATGTCGCGCGCGTCGTGCTGGCCGTCGGCATCCATCGTGACGACCGCCTCGCAGCCCTGGCGCAGCGCCTCCTCGAATCCGGCACGCAGCGCCTGGCCCTTGCCGCGCGGCGTCGCATGGCGCAGCACGGTCACCGGCAGGTCGGCGATGCGCTCGGCGGTGCCGTCGCTGGAGCCGTCGTCGACGACGATCACCCGACCGCACTCGGCCAGCGCCGCGCTGACGACTTCGCGGATCGTGGCCGCCTCGTTCAGGGCCGGAATCAGGACAGCGACGGCGTTCGTATCGTCGGACATGGAGGCGCGAGCGGCGAGGCGAGGGAGACGACAATAGCGCAGCCGCGCCCGATCGCTTGCTGCGTTGCGAAGGCGGCATGCTCGTTCATTCAGCGCGTGGGCGCGGCGCCCGCGTCGATTACCATCGCCCGCTCCGCCGCCGATCGCCGATGCCGATGACCCCGCCGTCCAGCCTGCCCGTCGAATCCTTCCTGCAAGACCTGCAAGACCGCATCTGCACGGCGATCGAGGCGGTCGACGGCACCGCGCGCTTCGCCGAGGACTGCTGGCAGCGCAGCGAGGGCGGCGGCGGGCGCACCCGCGTGCTACGCGACGGCGCCGTGTTCGAGCAGGCCGGCATCGGCTTCTCGCGCGTGCACGGCTCGACGCTGCCGCCGTCGGCCAGTGCGCACCGGCCCGAGCTGGCCGGACGCTCGTGGACCGCGACCGGCGTCTCGCTGGTGTTCCATCCGCGCAATCCGCACCTGCCGACCACGCACATGAACGTGCGCTACTTCGAGGCGACTGCCGAAGGGCTGGTGCCGGTGTGGTGGTTCGGCGGCGGCTTCGATCTGACGCCGTTCTATCCGGTCGACGAGGACGTGCGCGACTGGCACCGCGTCGCGCGCGATCTGTGCGCGCCGTACGGCGAAGACCTCTATCCGCGCTGGAAGCGCTGGTGCGACGAGTATTTCTTCATCCGGCACCGCAACGAGACGCGCGGCGTCGGCGGCCTGTTCTTCGACGACTTGAGCGAAGGCGGCTTCGATCGCTGCTTCGCGCTGATGCAGGCGGTCGGCAACGGCTTCCTGGACGCCTACCTGCCGATCGTCGCGCGCCGCAAGGACACCCCGTACGGCGAGCGGGAGCGCGAGTTCCAGCTGTACCGGCGCGGCCGCTACGTCGAGTTCAATCTGGTCTACGACCGCGGCACGCTGTTCGGCCTGCAGTCGGGCGGCCGCGCGGAGTCGATCCTGATGTCGCTGCCGCCGCGCGTGCGCTTCGAGTACGGCTACCAGCCGGCCCCGGACAGCGCCGAGGCACGGCTGGCCGACTACCTCAAGCCGCGCGACTGGCTGTAGCGCGCGGCGGCGTCAGTTCCACTCGTAGAGGCGGAAATACACCGGCGCGACCGGGCCCATGTTCGGATCGCGCGTCAGCCGGCCGTTGCCGGTCATGTCCATGAAGGTCTGGTCGCTGCCGTCGGGACGGACGATGCGGATCATCCAGACCCTGCCGTTCTGGCGGTATTCCTCGACGGTATCGTCGCCTTCCTTGCGGATCGCGACGTCGCTGGCGGCGGTGCGTTCGGCCAGACCGGCCGCATCGCGCGAGCTGCGATCGCGCGCCGGCCGCGTATCGGGCTTGGGCAGCGCGTCGGTGTCGCTCGGCGGCGCGGCCGGCACCGCCTGCGGCGGCGCGGCCGGATCGCGCTGGGGGGCGGCGTCCCTGGCCGGCGTCTGCGCCGCGATGCCCGGATCCTCCAGCGTCGGCGGCGGCAGTACCGGCGTCTGCTGACGCGGCGGCGATGCGGCGCCGAGCGGCATCGCCAGGACGAGGAGCGTAGCGAACAGCACGGGGCGGGTCATGGCGCGATCTCCGGACGGGGACCGCAGCCTAGCAAACCGCGGCTGTATGCGGTTTGACCCCGGACAAGGAAACGCGCGCCGACGCCGATCGGGCATGCAGCGACGCACGCGCATGCAATCACCCGTACGGCCGGTATGCTGTGCTGGTCAGCATCGGTTTTCCGCAGAGGCCTCCATGTCCGATCAGTTCCAGGCGATCGAGCCCCGCATCCACGACGTCGGCCATCTCGAGGTCGCCCGCTTCCTGCCGCATGTCCTGCGGCGCCACCTGGGGCCGTTCGTGTTCTTCGACCACATCGGCCCGGCGCAGATGCCGCCCGGCATCGGCATGGACGTGCGGCCGCATCCGCACATCGGCCTGGCCACGGTCACGTATCTGTTCGACGGTGCGATCGAGCACCGCGACAGCCTCGGTTTCGATCAGGTGATCCGGCCCGGCGACGTCAACTGGATGACGGCCGGCCGCGGTATCGTCCACTCCGAGCGCACGCCGGCGGCCGAGCGCGCCGCCGGCCATCGCGTGCACGGCATCCAGACCTGGGTCGCCCTGCCGCAGACCGACGAGGAGACCGCGCCCGCGTTCCATCACCATCCGGCCGCGACGCTGCCGACGCTGAGCCTCGACGAGGGCCGCGTGCGGCTGCGCGTCGTCGCCGGCGACGCCTACGGGCTGACCTCGCCGGTGCAGGTGTTCACGCGCACGCTCTACGTCGCGGTCGAGTGCGACGCCGGCGCACGGCTGACGATCCACGATGATCATCGCGAGCGCGGCATCCACGTCGCCGACGGCGCGGTCGCGATCGGCGGCCACACGCTGACCGCCTCGCGGATGCTGGTGCTGCCCGAGCGCGGCGCCTGCGAGCTGCAGGCGCTGGCGCCGACGCGCCTGTTCCTGTTCGGCGGCGATCCGCTCGACGGCGAACGCTACATCTGGTGGAACTTCGTCTCGTCGCGGCGCGAACGGATCGAACAGGCCAAGCGCGACTGGACCGAGCAGCGCTTCGGCCAGGTGCCCAGCGAGACCGAGTTCATTCCGCTGCCGGACCGCTGATCCGCAGCGGCTCGCCGCGATCGCGGCGCGCTCCGTCACGGCGCGGCAGGATGCGCGTCGGGGTCCGCTCGCGTGGGCCCGGCGCCCGCGAGCGCAGCGCCCGTCCGCGTCGCTGCAAGCCGCCGCAAGCCCCTGTTGCGCGGCGATGCCGGCTCCGCCGCGACGACCCGGCCTCGGCGAAGCGCAGCACGGCGCATCGCTGCCGATCGGCGGGCGTATCGATCGATGCTCTCGTCGCGACCGTCGGCCCGGCGTTCGATCGGTGCTCCGATCGAAACGCGCCCGATCAGTGGCCGGCTTCGCGGACCGGCCGCTTGGCCAGCTTGCGCTGCAAGGTACGGCGGTGCAGGCCGAGCCGGCGCGCGGTCTCGGAGATGTTGCCCTCGCACTCGGCCAGCACGCGCTGGATGTGCTCCCACTCCAGCCGCTTCAGCGGCGGCGGCGCGTCGGGCAACGCGGCCTCCAGCTCGGCATCGTCACGGCCGTCGCCGAGCAGCGCATGCACGACCTGATCGGCGTCGACCGGCTTGGCCAGATAGTCGTGCGCGCCGCGCTTGATCGCCTCCACCGCGGTCGCGATCGACGCATAGCCGGTCAGCAGCAGGATGCGCAGACGCGGGCTGGCCGCGAGCAGCTCCGGGATCAGCGCCAGACCGTTCTCGGCACCGAGCTTCAGATCGAGCACGGCATGGTCGGGCCGGTGTTCGGCGCAGGCCGCCAGCGCCGACGCACGGTCGTGTGCGGTCACGACCGTGAACCCGCGCGCGGTCAGCGCACGCGAGAGAACGCGGACGAAGACCTCGTCGTCGTCGATCAGCAGGATCGTGGCAGCGGGCTCAGACATCGTGGCCGGCATTCTCCAGTACCGACACCGGCAGGCGCAATCGCTGCAGCGTGCCGCCGCCGCCCGGGCGCTGCGCGACCAGCTCGCCACCGAGACGCTCGGCGGTGGCCTTGGTCAGCGCCAGACCGAGGCCGAGGCCGTCGCGCTTGGTCGTGAAGAAGCCGATCGATGCGCCGCCCGGCGCCGGTGCGTCCAGTCCCGGGCCGTAGTCGCGCACGCGCAGCTCGAGCCAGCCGCCGACGATCGCCGCCTGCAGCGCGACACGCAGTTCGCCGGCGCTGCGCGAGGCGTCGCCGGCGTTGTTGAGCAGGTTGATCAGCGCGTGGCGCAGCGCCGGCACGATGTGGACCGCGCGGTCGACGACGGCCTCGTCGGGAACGTATTCCAGCTCGATCTCCGGACGCAGCAGCGCGAACGAGCGCCGCGCGGCGTCGACATAGGCGCCGATCGTGGTGCGCTCGGGCTTGCCGGCCAGCTGGTTGCGACCGACCGCGACCAGCTCGCGCAGGATGTCGCGGCAGCGGTCGGCCTGGCCGGCCAGCAGCGCCAGGTCCTCGGCCAGCTGCGGCTGGTCGCCGTGCTCGCGGCGCAGCTCGGTCAGCAGCGTGCGCATCGTCGACAGCGGCGTGTTGAGCTCGTGCGCGGTGCCGGCCGCCTGCGTCGCGATCGCCAGGATGCCCTCGTCGCGCAGCGCGCGCTCGCGCTCGTGCTCGGACGCGGCCTGGCGCGCACGCAGCGCGCCGGCCAGGCCGGCGATGAAGAAGCCGAGCAGGCCGGCCGTGATCACGAAGCTGATCGCCATGCCGGCGACGTGCAGGTTGAAGACGTTGTAGCTGCGGTCGCCGTGCACGTACGGCAGCGGCAGATACCAGCGCAGCAGCACCAGATAGGTCGTCGCCGCCAGCGTCGCGACCGCCGCGACGTAGAGCCGCGGCAGCGCGGCCGCGGTCAGCGTGATCGGCATGACCAGCAGCGAGACGAACGGATTGGTCGCGCCGCCGGTCAGGTACAGCAGATAGCCGAGCACGATCGTGTCGATCGCGATGTGGACCACCGCCTCGGTGCTGCCGACCGGCCAGGGCTGCATCAGCCGCCAGAACGCGAACAGCGCGAACGCGGCCAGCACCGCGATGCCGATCGAGAGCGGTAAGACGGGGATCGGCAGATCGAGCCAGACCGCGACGAACGCCACCGTCAGCGCCTGCCCGGCGACCGCGCACAGGCGCAGCCAGGCCAGCGTCGAGACCAGCTGGCGCGGTCCGTGCGGCCAGGTGCCGCCGGTCTCGTTGAGCGACGGACTCATGTCACGGCGCCAGCTCGAAGGCCTTCAGCAGCTCGACCCTGAAGCGCTCGGGCGCCTCGATCTGCGGCAGATGGCCCAGGCCCGGCATCTCGATCAGGCGTGCCCCCGGTATGCGCCGTGCCGCCTCGCGGCCGAGCGCCGGATAGTCGCCGAGCGCGGCGGCGACGGCCGGCGGCGCGCCTTCGCGGCCGATCGCGGTGCGGTCACGCTGGCCGATGATCAGCGTCGTCGGCACCGCGATCCGCTCGAACTCGTGCACGACCGGCTGCGTATAGATCATGTCCGCGGTCAGCGCGGCGTTCCACGCGTAGGCCTGGCCGTCCGGCCCGGCGTAGATCGCCGCCAGTCCGCGCGCGAGCGCCTCATAGGCCGGCTTCCAGTCGCCGTCGTAGTAGTTCGCGCGCTGGTAGCGCGCGATGGTCTCGTAGTCGCTCTTGAGCTCGGCCGCATAGGCCGCGTCGATCGAGCGGTACGGCGCGCCCTTGGCCTTCCAGTCCTCCAGGCCGATCGGATTGACCAGCACCAGGCGCGTCGTCGTCTGCGGATACAGCAAGGCATAGCGCAGCGCCAGCATGCCGCCCATCGAATGGCCGACCAACTCGGCACGTTCGACGCCGAGCGCGTCGAGCAGCGCCCGCGTATTGGCGGCCAGCTGATGCAGGCTGAACTGGTAGCGTTCGGGCTTGTCCGACGCGCAGAAGCCGATCTGCTCCGGCACGATCACGCGGAAGCCGCGCCCGGCCAGCGTCGCGGCGGTGTCGCGCCAGTAGTCGGCGCAGAAGTTCTTGCCGTGCAGCAGCAGCGCGGTGCGGCCGTTGGCCGGCGCGGTCGGCGCGACGTCGCGGTAGCGCATCGTCAGCGTCTGGCGCTGGCTCTCGAAGCGGAACGTCTCGGCCGTCGGCAGTTGCGGCGTCTCGGCCGCGTCGGCCGCGTCGGCCGGCGCGAGCGGCGACAGCGCGAGAGCGGCCAGCAGCGTGGCGGCGCGCAGGTGCGATGACGGACGGTCGAGAGGGCGCATCGGCGGGCTCCGGCGGCGGACGGGCCGCCGATGATACCGCGCCGTCTTCGGCGCCCGTGCCTGCGTCAGGCCGCGGGCTCGACCGGCAGGCTGATCGTGACCTCGAGGCCGCCGCCGTCGGCGTTGCAGGCGATGATGTGGCCGCCGTGGTTGATCACTGCGCGCCGCGCGATCGCCAGGCCCAGCCCGGTGCCGCCGCTGGAGCGCGTGCGCGCCGCGTCGGTGCGGTAGAACGGCTCGAAGATGCGCTTGAGTTCGTTCTCGGGCACGCCCGGCCCGTGGTCGCGCACGACGATCCGCGCCAGCGCCGGATCGGCCGGATCGCGCAGCAGCGCGACCTCGACCGTGCTGCCGTCGGCGGTATAGGCCAGCGCGTTGCGGATGATGTTCTCGACCGCGCTGTACAGCGCATCGGGCGCGCCCTCCAGGCGGATCGGCGCGGTCGCGGTCTGCACGACCTTGCGCTCGCGCAACGCCCCCTCGTAGTCGGCGTTGCGGATCGCGTGGTCGACCAGCTCGTCGAGCGCGACGCGCTCGCGGCGCGGCTCGTGCGCGGTCTCCAGCCGCGACAGCTCGATCGCCTGCGCGAGCATCGCCTCGAGGCGGTCGGCCTCGCGCTCGATGCGGTCGAGCGAGCGCCGCGCCTCGCCCGGATCGCCCTCGCGTGCCAGCTCCAGCGCGACGCGCAGGCGCGCCAGCGGCGAGCGCAGCTCGTGCGAGACGTCGCGGACCAGGCGCCGGTTGTTCTCGACCAGCGCGCGGATGCGCTCGGCCATGCGGTCGAACTCGCCGGCCAGGCCGGTCATCTCGGTGCTGCGGCCGAAGCGCAGCCGGCCCACGCGCGCGTCCAGGTCGCCCTCGGCGAAGCGGCGCATGCTGGTGCGGATGCGCCCGATCGGGTGCGCGACGTAGTACGCCAGCAGGCCGCTGACCAGGGTGCTGACGATCAGCGCCAGGCCGATATGGCTCCAGAACGCGTAGGGCCGGTGGTAGAGCAGCCGGCCGAACGAGGAGCCGTCGAACACCGCGACCGCCGCGTAGCGCCGGCCGTCGCGCAGGATCACCAGGCGCTGCCGGATCCGGTCCGAGTCCGGCTCGGCCGGTGCGCTGCGCATCGGGTCGGCCGGATCGAGACCGAGCAGGGCGGTGCGCGCCGCCTCGGCCGCCTCGGACGGCACGCGCCGGTCGAGCAGATCGCGGCCCTGTTCGTCGAGCAGATACAGCCGCACCGGCCCGCGCTCGTCGCTGGCGCGCAGCCAGCGATGCGGGCCGTCCGGTCCGTTGCGGCGCAGGTCGCGCGCGACACGCGCGAGCTGGTCGTCCATCGTCGCCTGCAGACGCGTGACGTCCAGGCCCGGAATCTTCTCGGTCTCGAAATTGCGCGTGGTGATCCAGACCATCGCCAGGACCAGGACCACCATGGCCAGCCAGAACGCCGCGAAGATGCGCCAGAACAGCCGCCGCACGTCAGTGCTCGTCGAGCTTGCGGAACAGGTAGCCGCTGCGATGGATCGTCGTGATGTGCGACTGTCCGTCGGCGGCATTGCCGAGCTTGCGGCGCAGGTTAGACACGTGCACGTCGATCGAGCGGTCGTACGGACCGAGCGGCCGGCCGAGCACGGTCTGCGAGATGCGCTCCTTGGTGACCACGCGTCCGGCCTCGCGCATCAGCAGCGCCAGCAGGTCGAACTCGGTCGCGGTCAGCGTGACCGGCTCGCCGTCGACGCTGACGCTGCGTGCGGCGGCGCGCAGGGTCACGTTCTCGCACTGCAGGTCGGCCAGCGCCTCGGCACCGGCATCGCCGTTCGCGCGCCGCAGCACCGCGCGCAGCCGCGCGGCCAGCTCGCGCGGATTGCACGGCTTGGGGATGTAGTCGTCCGCGCCGAGCTCCAGGCCGAGGATGCGGTCGATGTCCTCGCCGAGCGCGGTCAGCATCAGCACCGGCAGCGTGCTGTCGCGGCGCAGCTCGCGCAGCACGTCCAGGCCCGAGCGGCCCGGCAGCATGACGTCCAGCACCAGCGCATCGAACGGCTTGTCGCCGTGCACCGCCGCGATCGCCGCATCGGCATCGTGGGCGAGCACCACGTCGAAACCTTCGCGCACGAGGAAGTCGCGCAGCAGCTGGGCCAGCTCGACGTCGTCGTCGGCCAGCAGGATCCGGTTCTTGGTCATGCGCGCAAGCATAGCGCCGCCTCCGCCGGCCGCGGCCCGGCCTGCGCGGCGATGGCCAGGTTTTGCAAGGCTTTACGTCGCGCGCCGGCGGCGTCTCAGCACGATCCAGCCGCCGATCAGCAGCGCCGTCAGCGCAGCGAGCCGTCCCGTCACGCTCGTCGACGGAACGGGTACAGGCGTCTCGGCGGATCGAGCGGCGTGCCGTGGATCGAGACGGTATAGATCAGTTCACGGCCGGCATAGCGTTGCGGTGCGCTGTCGTCGTAGCGCCAGGTAAAGGCGAATGTCGAGCCGGCGGATAGATCGACTTGCGCGAAATGCGAATTGAACGGCATGGCGAGGCCGGCGCTGGCATTGGTGATTTCTCAGATGAAGCGGTCCTTGAGCAGCTGCGCTGCTCGATCGATTGCCCGACAGCCGGACCCTGCAGCCCGGACAGACACGCGGGTGACGAAGGAAAAACGCACTCGGATTCTCAGCTGCGCTGATCCTCGCCAGCTTGGCGCTGCGCAGCCGCGCCGGCGACGGCCGCATGGCCGCCACCGGGCAGTCGCGGGCAACGCACGTCCTTCACCCGGCCGATGTCCAGCCGAGCCGCTCGCGGAACACCGTCAGTTCCCATGTCGAAGCGGATCGTGAGATTGCCGAAGCTGAACTCGTGCTGCTGCAGCGGCCGGAACATTTCGGGCTCGCCCAGACGGTTGGTGCGGTAGAGCGCGTCGTCCTTGATCAACAGGCGGTAGACGATACCCAGTTCCTCGCAATCGTAGTCGCCTACATAGCGTTCCAGCTCCGGTTCGGATGGGTTGTGCAATTGCAGCTTCGCGAAACGCGTCGTCCGCTCCATAGCCACCTGTTCCAGCTCGATCTCGCCCGCTGGACCCGCGAGGAACCGGAAAGTGGCATCGAACGGACCGTCCACCAGGTCGAAGCCGCCATCGGGTCGACCAGCCAACCGGAATCGTCCGCCGAAGGCTTCGATCCAGGTGCCATCCTCGATCTCGACCCTGCGCAAGCTCCCGGTCTCCGCGTTGCGGAACGTGCCTGCGCTGGCGGCGACGGGCTTGCCGCCACTAGCAGGAGCGGCCGCGGGTTTCGGTTGATCCTTTGCTCCCACCGATCCCTTCGCGGTCCGCGTGTCGGCCAGCCAGACGTCAGCAGTCGCAATCGCCAATGCGCTGGCGTCGACGTTGGCGTTGTTGCACAGCGTGGCGACGCCGAGATCGGCTTCGGGGAAGCGGACGACTTCGGCCCGGTAGCCGGCCCACGATCCGCCGTGATGCACCATCCGCAGCCCCTGACGAGTCGAGACCATCAAGCCGAGCGCGTAGCCGGTCGGACGGCCGTCGTCCAGTACGCCGACGCGCTCCATGTCGCGCGTGAACGTTGCCCCGCCGACCTTCGGCTTGGCAAAGTTGGCAATCCAGTTCGACAGATCGGCCACGCTGGTCTGCACGCCGCCGTCACCGGTCTCCTCCCAGTTGGATTCGGCGACGCGGTAACGACCGCCTTCTGCCGGTGCATAACCGGAGGCCCGGCGCGCGACGACTTCCGCGTGGTCGTCCTTGTAGAAGGTATTCGCCATGCCGAGCGGCCCGAACATCCGTTGCTGCGCAAACGCACGCATCGACAGGCCGGAGACGCGTTCGACGATCTGGGTCGCCAGGAAGTAGCCGGAGTTGCTGTAGAGAAAACGCTCGCCGGGCCTGTTGTTCAGGTGATGCTGGCGCGCCAGCATCGCCAGCGCCTGTGCCGGCGTGCTGACATCGCCGTAGTCGACATCGGCGAAGGTCAGCAGCGTCACGTAGTCGCGCAGACCCGCCGTGTGATGCAGCATCTGCCGAATCGTGACCGGCGTACCGTAGTCGGGTAGTTCAGGCAGATATGAGCGGACGTCTTCGTCCAAGGACAGCTTGCCTTCCTGAGCCAGCAGCACGATCGCGGCAGCCGTGAACTGCTTGGACGTGGAGCCGATGTCGAAGACGGTTTGCGGACTGATCGGCGTCAGCGTCTCCAGGTTGGCGAGGCCATAGCCTTTCTGAAACTCGTTGGCCCCGCCGCGATAGACGCCCACCGCACAGCCTGGCGTGGTCGGTCCGAATGCGGCGAACACCCGGTCCACCGCCGCCTCGCGAGCCGGTACCGCGTCAGCGGCGTGCGCGCCGATCGCGCTCAAAGGAGCAGCCAAGCCAGTGCACGGCCGGTGAACGCTGATGCGGTCATGTTTCGAGCATCCCAAAAGTCGGTAACCGTGCCTATAATGTAGGCGCCTACATAAATGGTCAAGCAGATGGAATCCGAAACAGCACCTTGGCAGGACTACACCGCCCGCGCCGGCGGCGCCGCGTTGGGCGCCCGTCTGCGCCGGCTGTCCGAGCGCGTCGACCGCGACCTGGCCGCGTTCTACGCGCATTTGGGCGTGGAGTTCGAACAGCGCTGGTTTGGCGTGCTGAACCTGCTGGACCTTTTCGGTCCGATGAGCATCGGCCAGCTCGCCGAAGCTCTGGCAATCCGCCATGTCTCGGTGAGCCAGTCCAAGGACTCGCTGGAAAAGGCCGGCCTCGTTGCCGTCCGGCTCGACGGCAAGGACGCGCGCCGACGCGAACTGCATCTGACGCCGCGCGGGCGTGCATTCGTCAAGCGGATGCGACCGGTCTGGGACGCATTGGGGGGAATCGGCGCGCGCCCTCGACGCGGAGGCAGGCGGCGTCGTCAAGGTACTGGATGCGCTCGAACAGGCCTTGAACCGCGATTCGGTGAGCGAGCGGGCGCTGCGCCAACTCGAGCACTTCTAGCGGGCTGTCGAGGTTCACCACTCCACAGATGACACGATGGCCTGCATCGATCGCTTGATCCTGCGATGACCCGTGGCCTCGTTGGTTCTCAAGTCGGCGACGGGTTCCACCACGATCCGATTCCGCCAACCCGGATCAGGTTGTGCGCCGCGAAGTTACACGTCGTCCGCGCGCACCACACAATGCCCTCGTGAATCCGCTCAGCGCGGCGGCAGCCAGCGCTTGAGCACGTACGAAAGCGGCCAAGGCGTACAGCGCCGCGATCAGCGTCGAGGCCATGACGTCGGACAGGAAATGCCGTGCCAGGTCGACCCGCGCGATGACGACATAAATCGGAATCGCCAGCAGCGTCGCGCGCAGCCAGGGCGGCTGCGCGATCGCGGCCAGCGGCAGGAACAGGCCGAAGTAGAACGCGCCGTGGCCGGACGGGAACGAGCCGCCGCCGGCGAACCAGATCCGCGACCAGTCGCCGGACTCCAACAGCGCGATCGGGCGCATCCGGCCGAATGCGTTCTTGCCCTGGATCATCGTCGCGATCGTCGCGACCTGGACCAGGCCGGCCGCGAGCAGAGCCGGCGGCAGCCGCGGCGGCAGCGGCAGGCGCGGCCAGAGCAGGCCGATCGCGCCGGCGGCGACGCAGACCGTGCCGGCCAGCCAGAACCAGACGTGGACGCCGAGCGCGGTGTCGAGCGCGTCGAGGCCGACCCGGAACAGCGCGGCGTCCTCGAGTCCGGATGCGCGGATCGCGCGCGCCAGCGGTACGTCCAGACCGGCCAGGCCGATCAGCATCAGCGCCGCGGCGATCGCGGCGGTCCACAGCACGAGACGGCGGTTCATTACGGACGAGCTCCCCAGGCCAAGGCGGTTATCGTAGCGACGCCCCCGGGGCGGCGGTACGGCCGCCAGCGCCCGCCGGGCCTGGCTCCGTCGCCGCGGTGCTTGTGGCATCATTGCGCGCTGATTTTTCCTCCTCTGGCGTGCCCGTCCATGCTGATCTTCGAGCTTTCCCAGCCCGGCCGTACCGCGGCCGCGCAGCTTCCGGCCGATACCGCGATCCCGTCCGACCTGCCCGAGGCGCTGCGCCGCCGCGAACGCCCGGCATTGCCGGAGGTGTCCGAGCTGCAGACGGTGCGCCACTACACGAACCTGTCGCGCAAGAACTTCTCGATCGACACGCAGTTCTACCCGCTCGGCTCGTGCACGATGAAGTACAACCCGCGCGCCTGCCACACGCTGGCGATGCTCGACGGTTTCCTGGCGCGTCATCCGTACGCGCCCGAATCGCTGAGCCAGGGCTTCCTGTCGTGCATGTACGACCTGCAGGAGATCCTGGCCGACGTCACCGGCATGAAGGGCGGCGTGTCGCTGGCGCCGATGGCCGGCGCGCAGGGCGAACTGGCCGGCGTGGCGATGATCGTGGCCTACCACCGCCACCGCGGCGACACCGAGCGCACCGAGATCATCGTGCCGGACGCCGCGCACGGCACCAATCCGGCGACCGCGACGATGTGCGGCTGCACGGTCCGCGAGATCCCGACCAAGGACGACGGCGACATCGACGTCGAGGCGCTCAAGAAGGTGCTCGGCCCGAAGACCGCCGGCATCATGCTGACCAATCCCTCGACGATCGGCGTGTTCGAGCGGCGCATCCAGGAGATCGCCAAGCTGGTCCACGACGCCGGCGGCCTGCTCTATTACGACGGCGCCAACTTGAACGCGATCCTCGGCAAGGTGCGGCCGGGCGACATGGGCTTCGACGCGATCCACATGAACCTGCACAAGACCTTCTCGACGCCGCACGGCGGCGGCGGTCCGGGCGCGGGTGCGGTCGGTGTGTCCGAGCGGCTCAAGCCGTTCCTGCCGGTGCCGATGATCGAGAAGAAGGACGACGGCCGCTATGGCTGGGTCCGCCGCAAGGACCGTCCGCTGTCGATCGGCCGGCTGACCACGTTCGCCGGCAACGCCGGCGTGCTGCTGCGCGCCTACGTCTACGCGCGCCTGCTCGGCCGCGAGGGCATGCGCCGCGTCGCCGAGTACGCCACGCTCAACGCGAACTACCTGGCGCGTCGCCTGGCCGATGCCGGCTTCGATCTGGCCTATCCGGAGCGCCGCGCCAGCCACGAGTTCATCGTGACCGTGGCGCGCCAGAAGAAGGCCAACGGCATCACCGCGCTGGACTTCTCCAAGAGCCTGCTCGACCGCAACATCCACGCGCCGACCAACTATTTCCCGCTGCTGGTGCCCGAGTGTCTGCTGATCGAGCCGACCGAGACCGAGAGCAAGGAGACGCTCGACGGCTTCGTCGAGGTCATGACCGAGTTGCTCGCGCTGTCGGCCTCCGATCCGCAGGCGATGAAGGACGCGCCGCTGACGATGCCGGTGCGCCGCCTCGACGACGTCAAGGCCGCGCGCGAGCTGGACATCGCCTGGCAGCCGCCCGCCGCGGCCTGAGCGCGCGGCCGGCGATCGCACCGCCATGCCCAGTACCGAACCGCGCGGTCCGCGGCAGATCGTCCGCGCGCTGAAATGGTCGTGGAAGGGCCTGCGTGCGGCCTGGTCGCACGAGGCGTCGTTCCGGCTCGAGGTGCTGATCTGCGCGGTTCTGCTGCCGGCCGGCCTGTGGCTCGGTCGGGACGCGGTCGAGAAGGCGCTGCTCGCCGGCAGCCTGCTGCTGGTGCTGGCGATGGAACTGATCAACTCGGCGGTCGAGGCGGTCGTCGACAAGGTCAGCCCGGAGTTCCACGAGCTGGCCGGGCGCGCCAAGGACATGGGCTCGGCGGCGGTGTTCCTGCTGCTGGCCAACGTCGCGCTGTGCTGGGGGCTGATCCTGTGGCAGCGCTTCGCATGAGCGCGCAGCGGATGGCCGCGCCGGACCGTTCATCGGCGCTTCGGTGCGCGGTGGCGATCGTCGCCGTTGCCGGCGCGCCGCCGGTGCGATCGGCCGACCGGAACGCACGATGATCGAACTCCTTTCCGACCCGCAGGCCTGGATCGCGCTGTTCACGCTGGCGGCACTGGAGATCGTGCTCGGCGTCGACAACCTCGTCTTCGTCTCGATCGCGGTCAGCCGCCTGGCGCCGCCGCAGCGCCCGCTGGCGCGCCGCGTCGGCCTGGCGCTGGCCTGCATCACGCGCATCGCGTTGCTGCTGGTGCTGGCGACGCTGGCCGGCTTCGACGACGAGCGCATGGGCCTGTTCACCGCCGCAGGTCAGGTGATCTCGCTACGCGACATCATCCTGGTGGCCGGCGGCCTGTTCCTGCTGGTCAAGGCGGTCATGGAAATCCACCAGGAACTGGAAGGCGCGCGCGGCGGCGGCGACGAGGAGGGGCGCGTGTTCTCCTCGTTCGGCTTCGTGATCGCGCAGATCGCGGTGATCGACATCGTCTTCTCGCTGGACTCGGTGATCACCGCGGTCGGCATGGTCGACCACATCCCGATCATGGTCGCGGCGATCATCCTGGCCGTGGCGGTGATGATCTTCGCCGCCAACACCGTCGGCGAGTTCATCGACCACCACCCGACGATCCGCATGCTCGCACTGGCGTTCCTGATCCTGGTCGGCATGGTGCTGATCGCCGACGGTTTCGAGCTGCACATTCCGCGCGGCTACGTCTACTTCGCGATGGGCTTCTCGATCGCGGTGGAGTCGCTGAACCTGTGGGCACGCCGCCGCGCCGGCGGCGCGCAGCGCGATGGCTGAGCGCATGCGGCGATCGTCGGAGGCGCGCCGTGCGGCATACCCGGGTGCCGCCCGATGAGCGGCCTCGGTCACCTGCAGCGGCTCGAGGCGGAGAGCATCGACATCCTGCGCGAGGCCGTCGCCGAGGCCGAGCGGCCGGTCATGCTGTACTCGATCGGCAAGGACAGCGCGGTCATGCTGCATCTGGCGCGCAAGGCGTTCTTCCCGGGCCGGCCGCCGTTTCCGTTGCTGCATGTGGACACCACCTGGAAGTTCCGTGCGATGTACGCGCTGCGCGATCGCGCGGCGCGCGAGGCCGGCATGGAGCTGGTCGTGCACCGCAATCCGGAGGCGGTCGCGCGCGGCATCGGTCCGTTCACGCACGGCTCGGCGCTGCACACCGACGTCTGGAAGACACAAGGTCTCAAGCAGGCGCTCGATCTGCACCGCTACGACCTCGCGTTCGGCGGCGCGCGGCGCGACGAGGAGAAGTCGCGCGCGAAGGAGCGCGTGTTCTCGTTCCGCAACGCGCAGCACCGCTGGGATCCGAAGGCGCAGCGGCCGGAGCTGTGGCGGCTCTACAACGCGCGCAAGCATCCCGGCGAGAGCCTGCGCGTGTTCCCGCTGTCGAACTGGACCGAGCTCGACGTCTGGCAGTACATCGCGCGCGAGCGCATCGAGGTGGTGCCGCTGTACTTCGCGGCGATGCGACCGGTCGTCACGCGCGACGGGCGGCTGATCGTCGTCGACGACGACCGCATGCCGCTGGCCGACGGCGAGGTGCCGGTGCTGCGCAGCGTGCGCTTCCGCACGCTCGGCTGCTGGCCGCTGACGGCCGCGATCGAGTCGCAGGCCGACAGCGTCGAGGCGGTGATCGCCGAGATGCTGACGATGCGCACCAGCGAGCGCGAGGGCCGCCTGATCGATCACGACAGCGCCGGTTCGATGGAGAAGAAGAAGGCCGAGGGCTACTTCTGATGACACCGTCCGACGCACCCGCGCAGCACGCCGCCGCGACGCCGGACGGGCAGACGCTGCTGCGCTTCATCGCCTGCGGCAGCGTCGACGACGGCAAGAGCACGCTGATCGGCCGCCTGCTGTACGACACGCAGACCCTGCTCGAGGACCAGCTGGCCGTGCTCGCGGCCGATTCGCGGCGGGTCGGCACGCAGGGCGGCGAGCTCGATTTCGCCCTGCTGGTCGACGGGCTGTCGGCCGAGCGCGAGCAGGGCATCACGATCGACGTGGCCTACCGTTTCTTCGCGACCGCACGGCGCCGCTTCATCGTCGCCGATACGCCCGGCCATGTGCAGTACACGCGCAACATGGTCACCGGCGCGTCGACCGCGGATCTGGCCGTGATCCTGGTCGACGCGCGCCAGGGCGTGCTGACGCAGACGCGCCGGCACAGCCATCTGGTCGCGCTGCTCGGCATCCGCCACGTCGTGCTGGCGGTCAACAAGCTCGATCTGGCCGGCTATTCGCAGGCCGTTTTCAAGGCGATCGACGCCGAGTACCGCGCATTCGCCGAGCGCATCGGCATCGCCTCGGTCGTCAGCGTGCCGCTGTCGGCGCTGCGCGGCGACAATCTGATCGCCGCGCCCAGTCCGAACACGCCGTGGTATCGCGGGCCCAGCCTGCTCGCGCATCTGGAAAGCGTCGTCGTCGAGCCGCCGGCCGCGACGGCGCCGCTGCGCTTCCTGGTGCAGGGCGTGCAGCGGCCCGATCCGGAGTTTCGCGGCTATGCCGGCCGCGTGCTCGGCGGCCGGGTCCGGCCCGGCGACGCGGTGCGCGTACTGCCGTCGGGCCACACCTCGACGGTCGCGCGCATCGTGACCTACGACGGCGATCTGGCCGAGGCGATCTGCGGCCAGTCGGTGACGCTGACGCTGGCCGATCCGGTCGACGTCAGCCGCGGCGACGTGATCGCGGCCGCCGCGGCACCGCCGGCAGTCGCGGACCAGTTCGAGGCGACCGTGGTCTGGATGGACGAGGAGCCGATGCTGCCGGGCCGCGGCTATCTCGTGAAGATCGGCGCGACGACGACCGGCGGAGCGCTGGCCGCGCCGAAGTACCAGATCGACGTCGACAGCCTCGAGCATCTGGCCGCGCGCACGCTCGCGCTGAACGCGATCGGCGTGTGCACGCTGACGCTCGACCGCGCGGTCCCGTTCGATCCGTACGCCGACAACCGCGACATGGGCAGCTTCATCGTGATCGACCGCCTCAGCCATCGCACGGTCGGCGCCGGCCTGCTGCATTTCGCGCTGCGCCGCTCGCAGAACGTGCACTGGCAGGCGCTGACGGTCGATCGCGCCGCGCGCGCGGCGCGCAACGGTCACGGCGCGGCCGTGGTCTGGCTGACCGGTCTGTCCGGATCGGGCAAGTCGACGATCGCCAACCGGCTCGAGCAGCGCCTGCACGCGCTCGGCGTGCACACTTACCTGCTCGACGGCGACAACATCCGCCACGGCCTCAACAAGGATCTGGGCTTCACCGCCGCCGACCGTGTCGAGAACATCCGCCGCATCGCCGAGGTGGCCGGCCTGATGGTCGACGCCGGCCTGGTCGTGATCTGCGCGTTCATCTCACCGTTCCGGTCCGAGCGCGAGCTGGCGCGCCGCCGCATCGCCGACGGCGAGTTCGTCGAGGTCCATGTCGACACGCCGCTGGCGGTCGTCGAGCGGCGCGATCCGAAGGGTCTCTACGCGAAGGCGCGTCGCGGCGAGCTCAAGAACTTCACCGGCATCGATTCGCCGTACGAGGCGCCCGAGACGCCCGAGGTCCACGTCCGCACCGACGAGACCGACCTCGACACGGCGGTCGAAAGGATCCTGGCGCGGCTCGCCGCCCAGGGCATTCTCGGCCGCGGTTCGACAGGCGGCTGACGCAGGACCGGTCGCCCGGGCCGGCGCGTGCGGGCGCGGTCCCGCCGCGGCCGCGCCGGCCTCGGCCAGGTGGGCACGGTGCCCAGGATGGCGCGATCCGGCCGGCTGCGCGCCCGACCGACGCCGCGGTCGAGTTGAGGCGATCCCGCTAGAATCGCCACCCCGCGCAGCCCGACGTCCCGAGCGATCCGATGAACGAAGTCCTTTTCTACGTGCACAGCGTCGGCGTCACGCCGTGGAAGCTGGTCGGCTATCTCGGCGTGTTCCTGTTCACGAGCCGCTGGTTCGTGCAGATGTATGCCACGCGCAAGCTCAAGCGCGTGCACATGCCGCGCGCGTTCTGGTGGCTGTCGGTGTTCGGCAGCCTGCTGCTGGTCAGCTACTTCACGTTCGGCAAGAACGACTCGGTCGGCATCCTGTCGAACCTGTTTCCGTCGGTCGTGGCGATCTACAACCTGGCCGTCGACCTGCGCCACCGGCGTGGCGGCAGCACGGCCTGAGGCGTCGCCGCACGCGCCGGAACGAGGGATGAGCGGCACGTCGGCCGCGGCCGCTGCCCTCTTGCGCGGGTCCGGGCCGCGCGCGCACAGTGCGCTGCAGGCCTATTCGGGAGAGCGGCGATGGGTAGTTTCCGGCTGTTGCTGATCGGTGTGGCGTTGTTGCTGCTTTCCGGCTGCGGCTACAACGCGATCCAGAGCAAGGACGAGGCCGTCACCGCGGCCTGGTCCGAGGTCCTGAACCAGTACCAGCGGCGCGCCGACCTGGTGCCGAATCTGGTCAACACCGTCAAAGGCTATGCGAGCCACGAGGAATCGGTGTTCACGCGCGTGACCGAGGCCCGCGCCCAGGTCGGCACGCTGAAGATCACGCCGGAGATGCTGAGCGATCCGGCCGCGATAGCGAAGTTCCAGTCCGCCCAGGGCGAGCTGTCGAGCGCGCTGACGCGGCTGATGGCGGTGTCGGAGAATTATCCGGACCTCAAGGCCGACGGCCTGTTCCAGAACCTGCAGGCACAACTGGAAGGCACCGAGAACCGCATCGCGGTCGCGCGCAATCGCTACGTCGCCGCCGTGCAGGACTACAACACCTACGTGCGCAGCTTTCCGCAGAACCTGACCGCGAAGATCTTCGGCTACGCGACCAAGGCGAATTTCTCGGTCGAGAACGAGAAGGCGATCTCGACCGCGCCGACCGTCGATTTCGGCAAGCCCGCACCGGCCGGCGGCTGACGGCGCCGGCGATGACGCCGCTGCTGCGCTGCTTGCTGGCCTGGCTGGCCGCCTGCGCGTTCGCCGCCGCCGCGCTCGCGGCTGACGGCGATCCGCAGCCGGTGCCGGCGCTGAGCGCGAGGGTGACCGACCTGACCGGCACGCTCGACGCGGCCCAGCGCGCGGCGCTCGAGTCCGAGCTCGCCGCGCTCGAGCAGCGCAAGGGCGCGCAGCTGGCCGTGCTGATCGTGCCGACGACCGCGCCGGAAGACATTGCGGCCTACGCGATCCGCGTCCAGGACCAGTGGAAGCTCGGCCGCCGCGGCATCGACGACGGCGTGCTGCTGCTGGTCGCCAAGAACGACCGGCGCGTGCGCATCGAGGTCGCGCGCGGCCTCGAAGGCGCGATTCCGGACGCGGCGGCGATGCGGATCATCCGCGAGTACGTGACGCCGCACTTTCGCGAGGGCGACTACGCCGGCGGCATCGATGAAGCGGTCGGCGCATTGACCAAGCTGATCGACGGCGAGCCGCTGCCGGAGCCATGGAGCGGCGGTGGCGAGCGCGGCCAGGGCGACCTCATGAGTGCGCTGATGTTCGGTTTCATCGCCGCGGTCTGGGCGCGCAGCCTGTTCGGCCGTGTCGCGCCGCTGCCGCGCGCCGGGCTCGTCGGTGCGATCGGCGGCGGCATCGCCTGGCTGATCAGCGCGCTGCTGCCGGTCGGCCTGGGCATGGGCCTGTTCGGCCTGCTGATCGGCTTCGTCGGCGGCAGCGGCGGCGGAGGCTTCGCCAACGGCGGCGGCCGCGGCGGCTGGAGCGGCGGCGGCCTCGGCGGTTGGGGCGGTGGCGGCTGGGGTGGGGGCGGTGGTGGCGGCGGCTTCAGCGGCGGCGGTGGCATCTCCGCCGGCGGCGGCGCCTCGGGCAGCTGGTGAGGATGCGCGCGATGCGATGGCTGCGGCATCTGTTCGCGGGCGACCCGGTGGGCCGGCACTTTCCGCCGGCCGCGCTCGATGCGATCCAGCGCGCGATCGCCGCCGGCGAGCGCGGCCATCGCGGTGAGGTCTGTTTCGCGGTCGAGGGCGCGCTGCCTTGGCGGCTCGCGCTGTCGCGCCGCAGCGTGCGCGAGCGTGCGGCCGAGGTGTTCGCTCATCTGCGCGTCTGGGATACGCGCGAGAACACCGGCGTGCTGATCTACGTGCTGCTGGCCGAGCGTGCGATCGAGATCGTCGCCGACCGCGGCATCGCCGCGCGCATCGGCGATGCCGAGTGGCAGGCGCTGTGCGCATGCATCCGCGAGCATTTCGCGGCCGGCGCGTTCGAGGCCGGCGCGATCGCCGCGTCGAGCGCGCGAATGCCTTGCTCGCCGCGCATTTTCCGGCCGATCCCGGCGACAACCCCGACGAGCTGCCGGACCGGCCGGTCGTGTTGTAGCCGCGCGCGCTCAGCGGCGCGCGGTCGGCGCCGCCAGCGAGCGGGTCTCGGCCGGTCTCGCAGTGACCTCGATGCGATAGTGCGCGGCATCGCCGCCGGCTTTGCCGATCTCGATCGAGGCGGGCCGCCCGTCGAGCGCGATCTGCAGCACCGGTTCGCCGAGCGTATGCCAGGCGCCGTCGACACGCGTGCGCAAGGCCGCTTTCAGCACGATACTCGGCGGATCGGTCGGCCTGGCCGGCGGATCGGCGCGGACTTCGAGCCGATAGCCGCCGCCATCGTCGGCGTCCACGCGGATCTCGCTCGGCGTGCCGGGCTGCACCAGCAGGCGCGGCGAGCCGACGAGGCGGCCGTCGACGCTCAGCGCGAAGCGCAGATCGATCGGTGCGGAGGAGGGCTCGGCCTGCACGCCGGCGGCGAGTGCGAGTGCGACGACCGAGCCGAGCAGGGTTTGGCGCATGGGGGCGTCCGGACGGGAAGGTGCGTCTTGGAGGCGGCACGAGGACCGGAGTTCCTCGCCCGCTGCCGGACGCTGTCTTCGGTGCTGCGCCGCCTCGCGGTCCGTGTCGGCGCCTATTCCGGATCGTAGTCGAGGTTCGGCGCCAGCCAGCGCTCGGCCTCGGCCAGCGTCCAGCCCTTGCGCCTGGCGTAGTCCTCGACCTGTTCGCGCGTGACGCGGCCGACCACGAAGTACTGGCTGTCCGGATGCGCGAAGTACCAGCCGGAGACCGCGGCGGTCGGCAGCATCGCGTAGCTGTCGGTGATCGTGATGCCGGCGTTGTTCGGCGCGTCGAGCAGGCGGAACAGCGTGTCCTTCTCGGTGTGGTCGGGGCAGGCCGGATAGCCCGGTGCCGGCCGGATGCCGCGTAGCGCTCCTCGATCAGCGCCTCGTTGTCGAGCGTCTCGTCGGCGGCGTAGCCCCAGTGCTCGCGCCGTACGCGCTGGTGCAGGCGTTCGGCGAAGGCCTCGGCGAGGCGATCGGCCAGCGCCTTGAGCAGGATCGCCGAGTAGTCGTCGTGCTCGCGCTCGAAACGCGCGACGTGCGCGTCGATGCCGATGCCGGCGGTGACCGCAAAGCCGCCGACCCAGTCCGGCACGCCGGTGGCGGCCGGCGCGACGAAGTCGGCCAGGCAGAAGTCCGGCCGCTCGGCCGGCTTGTCGGCCTGCTGGCGCAGGAAGTGCAGCGTGGCGAGGCGCGGCCCGGGCTTGCCGTCCGCTGCGGCCGGTGCCGCGCGCAGCTCGACGTCGTCGCCGACCGCTGCGGCCGGCCAGAAGCCGATCACGCCGCGCGCCTGGAGCCATTTCTCCTCGACGATGCGCGTCAGCATCGCGCGCGCGTCGCGGTACAGCTCGCTGGCCTGCGCGCCGACGATCGGATCGGTCAGGATCGCCGGATAGCGGCCGGCCAGTTCCCAGGCGTTGAAGAACGGCGACCAGTCGATGTACGGAATCAGATCGTCGAGCGGATAGTCGTCGAACACGGTGAGGCCGGGCACGCTCGGCGCCGGCGGCACGTAGGCGTCCCAGCCGCCGTCGAAGTGCTGCGCGCGTGCCTTGGCCAGCGTCACCAGCTTCTTGGCGCCGCTGCGATCCTTGTGGCGTTCGCGGATCTCGGCATATTCGGCGCGGATCTTGGCCATGAATGCATCGACCATGTCCCTGGAGATCAGCGACTGCGCGACGCCGACCGCGCGCGAGGCGTCCTTGACCCAGACCGTCGGCGCGCCGTAGTGCGGCTCGATCTTCAGCGCGGTGTGCGCGCGCGAGGTCGTCGCGCCGCCGATCAGCAGCGGCATGCGGAAGTTCTGCCGCTGCATCTCGCGCGCGACGTGGCTCATTTCCTCGAGCGAGGGCGTGATCAGGCCGGACAGGCCGATCATGTCGGCGTTCTCCTCGCGCGCGGCGTCGAGGATCTTCTGCGTCGGCACCATCACGCCGAGGTCGACGACCTCGAAGTTGTTGCAGCGGAGCACGACGCCGACGATGTTCTTGCCGATGTCGTGCACGTCGCCCTTGACGGTCGCGATCACGATCTTGCCGTTGGACTTGGCCTGGTCGCCGGTGCGCGCCTTCTCGGCCTCGATGTACGGCAGCAGCCAGGCGACCGCCTTCTTCATGACGCGCGCGGACTTGACCACCTGCGGCAGGAACATCTTGCCGGCGCCGAACAGGTCGCCGACGACGTTCATGCCGTCCATCAGCGGGCCCTCGATGACGTCGAGCGGGCGCGTGGTCTGCAGACGCGCCTCCTCGGTGTCCTCGTCGACGTAGGCGTCGATGCCGTTGACCAGCGCGTGGGCGAGGCGCTCGCGCACCGGCTTGTCGCGCCAGGCGAGGTTCTCGACCTGGGCCTCGCCCTTCTTCGCCTTGTAGCGGTCGGCGATCTCGAGCAGGCGCTCGGTCGCGTCGCGGCGGCGGTTGAGGATCACGTCCTCGACGCGCTCGCGCAGCTCCGGGTCGAGGTCGTCGACGATCGGCAGCGCGCCGGCGTTGACGATGCCCATGTCCATGCCGGCGCGGATCGCGTGGTACAGGAAGACCGAATGGATCGCGGCGCGCACGCTCTCGTTGCCGCGGAACGAGAACGAGACGTTGGAGACGCCGCCGGAGACGTGGCAGTGCGGCAGCGTCGCCTTGATGATGCGCGTGGCCTCGATGAAGTCGACCGCGTAGTTGTCGTGCTCCTCGATGCCGGTCGCGACCGCGAAGATGTTCGGGTCGAAGATGATGTCCTCGGGCGGGAACCCGACCTCCTCGACCAGCAGACGGTAGGCGCGCGTGCAGATCTCGACCTTGCGCGCGCAGGTGTCGGCCTGGCCGACCTCGTCGAATGCCATGACCACCGCGGCGGCGCCGTAGCGCAGCACCTTGCGCGCCTGGTCGAGGAATGCCGCCTCGCCCTCCTTGAGCGAGATCGAGTTGACCACGCCCTTGCCCTGCAGGCATTTGAGGCCGGCCTCGATCACGCTCCACTTGGACGAGTCGACCATGACCGGAATGCGCGCGATGTCCGGCTCGGACGCGATCAGATTCAGGAAGCGCGTCATCGCCTTCTCCGAATCGATCAGGCCCTCGTCCATGTTGACGTCGAGGATCTGCGCGCCGTTGGCGACCTGCTGGCGCGCGACCTCGACGGCCTCCTCGTAGCGCTCTTCCTTGATCAGCTTGCGGAACTGCGCGCTGCCGGTGACGTTGGTGCGCTCGCCGACGTTGACGAACAGCAGGTCCGGCGTGATGACCAGCGGCTCGAGGCCGGACAGGCGCGTGTAGCGGGGCGTGGTGCTCATGCGGCGTCGCGGATCGGGTCGCCGGGCAGGCGGCGCGGCGCGATGCCGTGCACGGCATCGGCGATCGCGCGGATATGCGCCGGCGTGGTGCCGCAGCAGCCGCCGACCAGGTTCAGCAGGCCCGATTCGGCGAACTCGCGCAGCGTCGCGGCCATCTCTTCGGGTGTTTCGTCGTACTCGCCGAACGCGTTCGGCAGGCCGGCGTTCGGATGCGCGCTGACGTGGCCCGCCGCGACGCGCGCCAGCGTCTCGACGTGCTCGCGCAGGTCCGCGGCGCCGAGCGCGCAGTTGAGCCCGATCGACAGCGGCCGGCTGTGCGCCATCGACGCGTAGAACGCCTCGGCGGTCTGGCCCGAGAGCGTGCGGCCGGAGCGGTCGGTGATCGTGCCGGAGATCATGATCGGCAGCCGTCCGCCACGCACGTCGAACACTTCCTCGATCGCGAACAGGGCCGCCTTGGCATTGAGCGTGTCGAAGATCGTCTCGACCATCAGCGTGTCGGCGCCGCCGTCGATCAGCCCCTCGACGGCCTCGCGGTAGGTGCCGCGCAGCTCGTCGAAACTGGTGTTGCGAAAGCCCGGATCGTTGACGTCCGGACTGATCGAGGCGGTGCGGCTGGTCGGGCCGAGCACGCCGATCACGAAACGCGGCCGGTCCGGCGTCAGTGCCTCGAACTTCTCGCAGCAGGCCCGTGCCAGGCGCGCGCCTTCGCGGTTGAGTTCGTAGACCAGATGCTCGAGGTGGTAGTCGGCCTGGCTGATCGAGGTCGCGTTGAAGGTATTGGTCTCGAGCAGATCGGCCCCGGCGTCCAGATACGCCTCGTGCACGGCCGCGATCACGTCCGGACGCGTCAGCACCAGCAGGTCGTTGTTGCCCTTGAGGTCGTGCCCGCACTGCGGTCCGTGCACGTGGCTCGCGTCGTAGCCTTCGGCGAAGCGCGTGCCGCGGTAGTCGCCCTCGTCGAGCTTCCAGCTCTGGATCATCGTGCCCATCGCGCCGTCGATGATCAGGATGCGGTCGGCCAGCGCGGCCTCGAGCGCGGCGACGCGGACCGGATGGAGCCAGGGCAGGGTACGGGTCATGGGGCCTTGTGCGCGAGCAGCGCGATCACTTCGAAATGCGGCGCCTTGCTCTCGCGCGTGATGCGCTCGCACGACAGCACGCCGAGGCCGGCCGCCTCGGCGAGAGCGCGCAGCTCGTCCGGCCGAAAGCCGAGATTGCGATGGTCGAACGGCTCGACCGCGGTGCGGTGCGCGTGGCGTGCCAGCGTCGCGGCGAGCAGGCGCCCGCCGGGCCGCAGCAGGCGCGCGGCTTCGGCGACGACCGCGGCCGGACGCTCGCTGTAGGTCAGCGCGTGCATCAGCAGCACCAGGTCGAAGCGCCGCTCGCCGAGGTCGAGCGCGTGCATGTCGCCTTCGACGACTTCGACGTTCGCGAACGGTGCCAGACGCTGGCGCGCCGCGGCGACCACGCGCGGGCTGGCGTCGACGCAGACGATCGAGGTGGCGCGCGGCGCCAGCAGTTCGGCCAGTACGCCGTCGCCGGAGGCGACATCGAGCACGTCGCCCGGATCGACCAGGCGCGTCAGCGAGCGCGCCAGCGTCTCCCAGGTCCGGCCCGGCGAGTAGTGGCGTTCCATGTCGCCGGCGACCGTGTCGGCCCAGCCCTCGGCGCGCGCGCGCTGCGCGAGCACGCCGGGCAGGCGGCGCTCGTCCTCGCGCAGCAGCGCGTCGTCGACGTTCTCGCGCAGCGCATGCAGCAGCGCGCCGGCATGCGCGTCGAGCTCGCCGTTGTAGCGGTAGTACGAGGACACGCCGGCGCGCCGGTCGCGCACGAGGTCGGCTTCCTTGAGCTTGGCCAGGTGCGTGGACACGCGCGGCTGCGCCAGGCGCAGCACGGCCGAGAGTTCGGCGACGGTCAGTTCCTCGCGCTCGAGCAGCGCCAGCAGACGGACCCGGGTCGCGTCCGACAGCAGCCGCAGCAGGGCCGAGGTCGCGGCCAGATCCAAGGTTATATCCCTTTATCTTGATTGAAAGATGATTGCGCAGCGTAGCGGCGGCGCGCCGGTCCGTCAATGCGAGGGACCGGGTGTCTTTTGCGCCGCAGCACGTCGGGCAGGAGGCTCGCGGTAGAATCGCAGCCCTTTTTTTGCGGGCCGCCTCATGGATTTCCGTTTCACCGACGACCAGCTATCGATCCAGGCGATCGCGCGCGACTTCGCGCAGAAGCGCATCGCGCCGATCGCCGCCGACTTCGACCGCAGCGGCGAGTTTCCGCTGGAGACGATCCGCGAGATGGGCCAGCTCGGCCTGATGGGCATCGAGGTGGCGCCCGAGTACGGCGGCGCCGGCATGGACACGGTGGCCTACGCGCTGGCGATGATCGAGATCGCCGCCGCCGATGCCGCCCACTCCACGATCATGTCGGTCAACAATTCGCTGTTCTGCAACGGCATCCTGAGCTACGGCAGCGAGCAGCAGAAGCAGACCTACGTGCGCGCGATCGCTTCGGGCGAGGCGATCGGCGCCTATGCGCTGACCGAGCCGCAGTCCGGGTCGGACGCGTCGAACATGCACACGCGCGCCGCGCGCAACGCCAACGGCGACTGGGTCATCAACGGCAAGAAGAGCTGGATCACGTCCGGACCGGTCGCCAAGTACGTCGTGCTGTTCGCGATCACGACGCCGGGAATCGGCGCCAAGGGCGTCTCGGCCTTCATCATCGACACCGGCCGGCCCGGCTTCCATGCCGGCAAGACCGAGCCCAAGCTCGGCATCCGCGCCTCGGCGACCTGCGAGATCGAGCTGACCGACTACGTCTGCCCGGCCGCCGACCTGCTCGGCCAGGAAGGCAAGGGCTTCGGCATCGCGATGGGCGTGCTCGACGCCGGACGCATCGGCATCGCCTCGCAGGCGGTCGGCATCGCGCGCGCGGCCTATGAGGCCAGCCTGCAGTACGTGCGCGAGCGCAAGGCGTTCGGCCACGCGATCGGCTCGTTCCAGATGATCCAGGCCAAGATCGCCGACATGAAGTGCCGGCTCGACGCGGCCACGCTGCTGACGCTGCGCGCGGCGTTCGCCAAGGGCGAGGCGACGCGCACCGGCGGCCGCTTCAGCACCGAGGCCTCGGTCGCCAAGCTCTACGCGTCGGAGACCGCGATGTTCGTCGCGCACCAGGCCGTGCAGATCCACGGCGGCATGGGCTACTCCAAGGAGATGCCGCTGGAGCGCTACTTCCGCGACGCCAAGATCACCGAGATCTACGAAGGCACCAGCGAGATCCAGCGCCTGGTGATCGCGCGCAACGAGAGCGGCGTGCGCTGACATTCCGGTCCGCGCACCGGCGCCCGTCGGGCGTCGCGTCGCGCGGACCGCGGCGGCAGCTTGACCTGCGCCGGAGCGCCACGTATCTACCGCGCATGCCTGCACCGATCTATGCGTTCGGCCGGTTTCGTCTCGACGTCGGCGCGCGACTGCTGTATCGCGGCGACGGCGAGGCGATTGCGCTGCCGACGCGCCTGTTCGACTGCATCGTTCATCTGCTCGAGCAGCGCGCGCGCGCGGTCGGCCGCGACGAGCTGATCGCGGTCATCTGGGAGCGCCCGGACAGCGGCGACAACCTGCTCGGCCAGCTCATCGTGCGCGCGCGGCGCCTGCTCGAGGACACCGGCGAGCAGCAGACGGTGATCCGGACGCTGCCGGGCTACGGCTACCAGTGGATCGCGCCGACGCAGCGTCTGGAAGACCTGCCCGAGGTGCCGCCGTCCGAGGCCCGCGAGACGGTCGCGGTCGCAGCCGCTGCCTCCGCGCCGGTCGTCACGGCCGAAACGAATGCGGTACGCCCCGGCGTGCCGGCCGCCGCCACGCGGCGCCGCTCGCGGCGCGTGGCGAGCGGTCTGGCGGCCGGGCTGGTCGTCGCGGCCGCCTGCGGCCTGTGGTGGCAGCGCGCCGTGCCGCCGCCGAGTTCCGCTGCCGCCCCGCCGGCGGCAGCGGTCGATGACGCCGCCGCGATCGCGCCGCCGCAGCCGATGCTGGTGCTGCCGGCGGCGATCGACGCCGGACCCGGCGAGGACTGGCTGCGGTTGGGCGTCATGGTGCTGGTCGGCGAGCGTCTGGCCGATGCCGGGCAGACCGTCGTGCCGAGCGACAACGTCGCCACGCTGACGCGCGGGCTGGCGATGGCTGCGCTCGGCGCGCCCGATTACGCGCGTCTGGCCGACACGACGCGAGCCGGTCGCGTGGTCGCGGTCGCGATCGAGCCGTCCGGTCCGCGCTGGCGCGTCCGCCTGGCCGTCGTGCACGGCGCCGCTCCGCTGGAAGTGGTCGCCGAGGCGGGGCAGGTGCTCGACGCGGCCCGCGATGCGGCCGATCGCCTGGCCGGTCATCTGCCGGCGGTCCGTGGCGCGGCTGCGCTGCCGCCGGCGGGGCGCGACGCGGCACTCGAGTTCGCATTGAAGAAGGCCGAAGCGATCTATCTCGGCGGTCGCCCGGATGCGGCGGCGGATCTGCTCACCGATGCGCGGGCGACGCATCCGGACGCACCCGAGCTCGACGTCCAGCTCGCCTGGATGGCGTTCCGGGCCGGCCGCTTCGCGCAGGCCGAGGCCGGCTTCGCCGCGCTGGCGGAGCGCCGGCCGGCGTTTCGTGCCCGGGCGCTGGTCGGCCTGGCGAACGTCGCGCTGATGCGCCGCGACACCGATGCGGTGATGGAGCGGGCACAGCAGGCGATCGATCTGCTCGAAGCCACCGGCGGCGCGGCCGGCGAGCTTGGCCGCGCTTATCACGGCCGCGCGGTCGCCGCCTCGCTGCAGGGGCGCTACGAGGCGGCGTTCGCCGACTACGCGCGTGCCCAGGAGCTGCATGCCGGCGCCGGCAACTGGCTCGACGCGGCGCGCGTGGATTCCAACTTCGGCATCGCGCTGCGCCAGCGCGGCCTGATCGAGCAGGCGCTGCCGCTGCTGCAGCGGACCGCCGACCGGCTGAGCCTGTTCCAGGCGACCGACGACGAGGCGGTCGCGCGCGTCCATCTGGTGACGACCCTGCTCGACCTCGCCGATCCGGTCTCGGCGCTGGCCGAGGACGGCCGGCTCGCCGCGCTGGCCGAGCGCGGCCAGTGGCCGCATCTGCGCACCTCGCTGGAGCTGGCGCGCGCCGAGGTGCTGATCGCCAACGGCCGTTTGGGCGCCGCCCGGCCGCTGCTCGATCGCGCCGGCCGCGAAGCGGCCGCAGGGCCGCTGCCGAATACCTACCGTGCGCACTCGATCGCCGCCCGCCGGGCCTGGATGCTCGGCCAGACCGGACGGGCAAGGCAGGAGATCGGCCGGGCGCTCGGCGTGCTGTGCAGCGCCGATGCCTGCGCGACCGGCGACGGCCGCGATCTGGCCTATCTGCACCTGCTGCTGGCCCGCTCCGCGCTGCCTGACGATCCGGCGGCGGCGGTGACCGTCCGCGAGCAGCTGGCGCGCCGTCTCGCCGGGCACGCCTACGCGACGGTCTATCTGTCGCTGATCGACGCCGACGTCGCGGTGGCCCGCGGCGACGCCGCGGCCGCCGATCGCGCGTTCGAGGCGGCAGCCGGCGTCGGCGAGGCGATCCCGATCGACCGCGAACGGATCGCCGAGGCCTACGT
Organism: Dokdonella sp.; assembly: GCA_024707225.1. Classification (GTDB taxonomy): domain Bacteria; phylum Pseudomonadota; class Gammaproteobacteria; order Xanthomonadales; family Rhodanobacteraceae; genus Dokdonella. Next base: position 632,655 of record JANQAE010000002.1, read on the forward strand.
GCCGTGGCTGATGGCGCACGGCGCGATCGATCGCGCCGGCGGCGTGCTGGCCACGCTCGATGCGATGCCGCGGCGCAGCTTCGTCGCCGCGCTGATCGAACTGCGCGTGCTGCGCGCGCAGGGGCGGCACAGCGCCTGGCGGCTCAGCCTGGACCGCGCGATCCGGCTCGCCGGCGAGCGCGAGATCCCCGAGGAGCTGCGCCGGCCGGATTTCCTGGCCGCTTCGGCGGCTGCGCCCTGAGCGTGCTGCGCTCCGATGAGGTCTTGAGAATCAATCGGTTGGGCATGCGCGGCGCCGATCATGCAGCGCGCTAGCGCAAAGCGAATGCGCCTGGCGCCGGCATCGGGGTATCCAGCGGCACGGTCCGGCGCGCTCGACGCGCCGCCGGCTCCCACGTCCATCGAGAACATCGCCATGTCCCTCCGCCACGCTGCAGTTCCCCTTCTCCTCGTCGTCGCGCTCGGCCTCGACGCCGCGCCGGCCACGGCCGACGGCTTCGCCGCCACCGGCTCGATGATCACCGCGCGCCAGAAGGCGGTCGCCACGCCGCTGGCCGACGGCCGCGTCCTGATCACCGGCGGGCGCATCAGCCCGGCGGCGATGTCCAAGACACGCAAGGCCGAGATCTACGATCCGGCCACCGGCACCTTCACGGCGACCGGCGACATGCTGACCGCACGCCAGGACCACAATGCGGTCCGTCTGGCCGACGGTCGCGTGCTCGTCTTCAACGGCGGCGACCTGTTCGCGCCGCTCAACGGCGATCCCGGCACGCCGGCCGAGATCTACGATCCGGCCACCGGCACGTTCAGCGCGACCGCGCCGCTGCTGGTCGAGCGCGATCTCGGCTCGGCCACGCTGCTGGCCGACGGCCGCGTGCTGATCGCCGGCGGCCGCGGCTGCGGGCCCTGCCTGGACCTCGGCGGCGGCGTGTCGACGCTGCGCGATACCGAGGTCGTCGAGCTCTACGATCCGCAGACCGGGCAGTTCAGCGCGGCCGGCGCGATGAGTTCATCGCGCGGACTGACCGCGCTGCTGCCGCTGGCCGACGGCGGGGCGGTCGTGATCGGCGGCTACCGCGAGACGGTCGAGGAGGTCGACGGCGAGATCCGCGTCGTCAACGAGGCGCTGGCCACGGCCGAGCGCTTCGACCCCGCCTCCGCGCAGTTCACGCTGCTGGCCGGCACGATGGCGCAGGGCCGCGCCGGCCACGCCGCGGCGTTGCTCGGTGACGGCCGCGTGCTGGTCGCCTACGGCGCGCTCGACGTCAAGATGCTGCCGGCCCCGGCCGCCACCGAGCTGCTCGATCCGGCGACCGGCCAGTTCTCGGCGATCGGCGCGCCACTGGCCGATCGGCCGCTGTTCGGCCTCGGCGTGACGCTGGGCGACGGTCGCGTGCTGTTCGCCGGCGGCGATCAGGACCAGGCCAACACGGCCGATCTGATCGATGTCGCCGACGGCGGCGCGAAGCGCCACCTGACGATGCTGCGCAAGCACATCTACCACGTCGTCGCGCCGCTGCCGGGCGGCCGCGCCCTGGTCGCCGGAGGCCTGGATCCGGACAACCCGCCGCTGCCGCGTGGCGGCGCCCAGGTCTACGAGCCCGACGTGGTCGGCGACGTGCTGTTCGCCGACGATTTCGAGGCGGCGCCGCCGGCGCAGATCGCCACCGGCACCCTGGTCGACACCGATTGCCGGTTCGCGCTGCCGCCTGCGCTGCGCCATGCGCCGCCCGCGGTCGGCGAGCGCCTGTTGGCGCGACGGTCCAGCGGCGAGCGCTGCAGCGTCCGCTACGCGCCCTGACCGGCCGGCACCGGCCCGCCGCACCTCGGAACAGGGGCGTCCGGCGGCACGAGCGGCCGCGTGCTGCCGCCTCAGCTCAGCGGCAGCACCGTCACGCGCACGTCGAGCTCGTGCGCGCCGCCGCCGAGGATCACGCCGCGCAGCGGCGAGACGTCGCCGAAGTCGCGTCCCCAGGCGATCGTCACGTGGCCGAGGTCCGGCAACACGTCGTTGGTCGGGTCGAAATCGATCCAGCCGTTGCGCGGACAATGCACCGAGACCCAGGCGTGCGAGGCATCGGCGCCGATCAGGCGCGGCTGGCCTGGCGGCGGCGCGGTCAGCAGGTAGCCGCTGACGTAGCGCGCCGGCAGGCCGAGCGCGCGCAGGCAGCCGATCATCAGATGCGCGAAGTCCTGGCACACGCCGCGCCGCCGAGCCAGTACCTCGAGCAGCGGCGTCGCGATCTGGGTCGCCTCGGTATCGAAGCGGAACTGGCGATGGATCGCGTGCATCAGCCGACGCACCGCGACCAGCAGCGGCGTGCCCGCCGCGAAGTACGGCTGCGCGAAATCGATCAGCTCGGCGCCGGCGCGCACGAACGGCGAATCGGCGCGAAACCGGCAGGCTTCGAGCACGGCGGCGTCGGGAGCACGCCCGGCGTGGTAGGCGTGATGCTCGGCGACCGCCTCCCAGGCCGGCGAATCGGCCGGATCGCGCAGGTCGCCGCGCGCGGTGATCGTCACCTCGGACTCGGCGACCACGAGCAGGGCGCGATGCGGATGGTCGATCTCGATGCGCGTCAGCGGATTGCCGAAGCAGTCGACGCATTCCTGGCGATACGTCGGCAGCGGATCGATCGTCAGCCGATGGCCGAGCGTGCGCTGACGCGCGCATGCGCGCGGCGCCAGATGCATCGCCTGCCGCGACACCGAGACGCTGCTCGAGTAGCGATACTCGGTCTCGTGCACGATGCGGTAGCGGGCGGCGGTGCGGCGCGGCAGCGGTCTGGCGTTCATCGGTGCGTGCTCAGGCCGACACGATCGGCCGGCTGACGTCGACGTGCGCGAAGTGCCGCAGCGCGAGCTCGTCGGAGACCTCGCGCGCGGTCGCGGCGGCGTCCTCGAGCAGGCCGGCGATCGCGCGGGCGGCCTCGTCGCGCAGCTCATCGCCGAACAGCGAGTCCTCGAGCGCGGCCAGGTCGCAGCCGTCGAGCCGGTCGGCGACCGCGGCGAAGCGCTCGGCGCAGGCGCTGTCGAAGCGCGCGTCGAGCGTCTGGAGCTCGCGCGCCAGTTCGCGCGCCTGGAACACGACCGAGTGCGGGTTGGCCGGATCGCAGACGATCAGGTCGAGCGCCGGGATCGCCTGCGGCGCCGACACGTAGCGCATGCGGTAGGTGATGATGCTGTCGGCCAGCTCGAGCAGCCATTCGAGCGTCGCCGGATCGCTGCGCGGCCGGTGCCGCAGCAGCCAGGCGGTGACGTCGGCGACGAACTGCAGGCGCTCGATGCGGCGGCCGACGACCAGGAAGCGCCAGCCGTCGTCGCGCGTCATGTCGTCGAACGCGAAGCCGGCCAGCGCCGAAGTCGCCAGCAGCACGCGGTTGAGCAGGTCGAGCGTCTCGCCGAGGTCGGCGCGCTCGCGCGCCAGCGCCTGCGCTTCGCGCTGGATCTCCATCAGGCCGCGCCAGTTCTCCTGCGAGAGCCGGCCGCGCACCTGCGAGGCCGACCAGAGCAGGCCGCCGAGCACCTGGGCCAGGCTGTTCGGCGCGGCATCGTCGACGACCGCGGCGAGCAGCGCCTCGCGGACCGGCCGTCCGGCCGCGATCAGCTCCAGGTGACGGCAGGTGTCGAGCGCGGCCGCCAGTGCCGGCGTCGCGGCGCCGCCACCGGTCTCGACGTAGCGGCTCAGCACCACGCGCAGCAGACGCGTGGTGTCCTCGCTGCGCTCGGCGTAGCGGCCGACCCAGAACAGGTTCTCGATCAGTCGCGACGGCAGGAAGTCGTCGTGGCGGACGATGTCGCGCGCGCCGAGCGGCCGCTGCTGCGGCGGCTCGGCGCCGGCGATGCGCGCTGGCGCCAGCACCCAGGTGTCCTTGCTGCCGCCGCCGCGCTGCATCGAGACGACGCGCGCGCCGGCCCTGGCGGCGATCCGCGACAGCGCGCCGGGCATCACCTGATAGCCGCCGTCGGCGGTCGCGACCGCGTAGGCGCGCAGGCTGATCGCGCGCGGCACGATCGGCATGCGCGCGTGCTGGCGCTGCCAGACCGGTGCCTGCGACAGCTGCACCAGCTCCTGCGCGACCCAGTGGCCCGGCGCCTGCGCGATGCGTGCGCGCAGCTCGGCCAGGCGCGCGCGGCCGAGCTCGGGCCCGAACAGCGGCTCGCTGCGGCGCGACGGAAATGCCGGTTTGACGACCAGGCGGTGCAGCTCGGTCAAGGCCTCGGCGCAGACCGGCGGCTCGCCGCACCACCAGGTCGCGACCGACGGCAACCGCAACGCTTCGCCGAGCACGCGCTCGCACACCGCCGGCAGGAAGCCGAACAGGCCGGGCGATTCGAGCACGCCGCTGCCGAGCGCATTGGCGACCAGCACGCGGCCGGCGCGCACCGCGGCGAGCAGGCCCGGCACGCCGAGCGCCGAATCGCCGCGCAGCTCGAGCGGATCGCAGTAGTCGTCGTCGACGCGGCGCAGGATCGCGTGCACGCGGCGCAGGCCGTCCAGCGTCTTCATGAAGACCGTGTCGGCGCGCACGATCAGGTCCTGGCCTTCGACCAGCGGCATGCCGAGCAGGCGCGCCAGATAGACGTGCTCGAAGTAGGTCTCGTTGAAGCGGCCCGGCGTCAGCAGCACGCCGAGCGGCGTCTCGCCGGCAGCGGCCGGCGCGAGGCGCTGCAGCGTCGTCTGCAGCGTGCGGAAGAAGCCGCCGATGTCCTGCACGCGCAGGTCGCGGAACGGCTCGGGAAACGCGCGCGAGATGATCTGCCGGTTCTCGGCCGCGTAGCCGGCACCGGACGGCGCCTGCGTGCGGTCGGCGACGACCCACCAGCGTCCGTCCGGCGCGCGCGCCAGATCGACCGCGTACAGATGCAGGTGCCGCCCGCCGGGCGGCACGATGCCCTGGCACGGCCACAGGAAGTTGTCGTGGCCGAAGATCAGCTCCGGCGGCAGCAGGCCGTCGGCGAGCAGGGTCTGCGGGCCGTACAGATCGGCCAGGACCGCATCGAGCAGGCGTGCGCGCTGTGCCACGCCGGCAGCCAGCGCCTGCCATTCGTCGGCCTCGAGGATCTGCGGCAGCAGGTCCAGCTCCCACGGCCGGTCGGTGCCCTTGGCGTCGGCGTAGACGTTGTAGGTGACGCCGTTCTCGCGGATCTGCCGGGCGACCAGGTCCAGGCGATGGCGCATCTGCGCCGCGCCGCCGCGCTCGATGCCGGTCATGAAGTGCCGCCAGTGCGCGCGCAGCTCGCCGCGCGCGTCGAGCAGTTCGTGATGGCGCGCGGGATCGAGCTCGTACTGGCCGAGCAGAGCGGCGGTGCGAAGATCGGAGCTGGGCGTCATGCGGTCGTTCGGTGCGCGATCGGCAGCGGGCGATGCGCAAGAATGACCATGCATTCAGGTTCCGGCAAGCCGGCGGCGTCGCGCTCAGCGGCCGCCGCCGCCTCCGCCGCCACCGCCGCCGCCCGAAAAGCCGCCGCCACCGGCACCCGAGCCGCTGCCGGGCGGCGTCGAGGCCGATGCGATCGTCGCGCTGAGTCCGCTGCCGACCGCGCGCGTCAGCTGGGCCGGGTCGAGCGTGTGACCGCCGTGGTACCAGGCGATGCCGGCCGTCGCCGCGCCGCCGCCGCGGCGCTGCCGACGGCGGCCGTGAAGCGGCGCGTCCAGGCTTCCTCGACGTCGAGCGCGACCGCGTACGGCAGCAGGCGCTCGTAGTGCGCGGCGTCGATCGCCGGCTCGGGTCCGCGCAGGCCGCCGAGCTCGGTGCGCTCGGCGACGCCGAGATAGCGCCGGAAGCCTTCGATCTCGTCGAGCAGGCGCCGCCCTTGCACGGTCGGCGCCTGCACGAGGAAGCCGAACACGATCGCCACGACGATCATCGCCAGGCCCGTCGCGAGCACCAGCGGCATGCCGCCACCGCCGTTGCGGGCCAGTACCAGCGCCGCGATCGTCATCGCCAGCGCGAACACGAATGCGGTGACGGTGCTGCCGAGATGGCGCGCGAAGTAGGCCGGGTGGAACGTCCGCTCGAGCACGCCCTGCTGCGCGCTCTGCGCCTTGCGCAGCGTCTCGGCCTGGGTATGGTCGAGCAGCAGCCGCTCGCCGCCGGCGAACAGGCCGTCCAGCAGGGCCGCCTCGTCCTCCGGCAGGATCGGACCGGCATCGCCGGTCCGCGTCAGCGTCCACGGTTGCTCGGCCTCCTTCGCCGCGTCGTGATCGATCCGCAGCCGGCCGGCGACGCCGAGCGCGAGCACGCCGGCGCTGAAGCAGCGCGTGTCGTAGCTCGTGCGGCGCATGAAGCGCAGCGCAGCCGGCGAATGGCCCGCCGGCGGCTCGTAGCGCGGGATGATCACGCCGGCCGGCGGATCGCGGCCGATCCGATGCCAGCGCACGAAGCAGCCGATCAGCAGGACCGCCAGCCCGGCCAGCGCGAGCAGCAGCGCGCGGTTGTCGGAGAAGAACCAGACCCAGCGCTGCCCGGTCGTGGGTTCGGCCAGCACGCCTTTCGGGAACGACAGCACGATCGTGAGGCCCTCGCCCGGCGCCAGCGGCGCGGTCAGGCGCCACTGTGCGCGGCCCGGCGCCGGCAGCGTCGCCGCAAAGGCCTGTCCCTTGGCGCCCTGCGGCCCGGTATAGCCTTCCGCCGCGAGCGCGGCCACCGGGACCGGCTGCGGCAGCACGACCTCGACGCTGCCGGCATCGATCGGAAACGCCCAGCCGGTGCCGATGGCGTTCCAGTAGAGCTCGTCGTGGTCGGCGAAGAAGCCGATCTGCCGCGAGGTGCGATAACGCAGCGTATAGCGGTGCACGGCCGGTCGCTCGATCGCGGTGTCGTCGCCGGTGTTGATGCGCACGCCGTTGCGGCGGCGCTCGGTGAACCAGGGCTCCTCCGCGCCGTTGCGTTCGACGCCGAGCATCTGGAAATCGACCACGACGCGGTTGCCGTAGCGGTCCTGGTAGCGCGTCGGGAAGTCGCGGTAGATGCCGCGATTGATCCGCTCGCCTTCGGCGCGCACGGTGATCTGCTCGGTCACCTCGAGCATGCCGTCGGCCTCGATCCGGATCGTGCTGTCGTAGGACACGATCCGCTCGTCGGCGGCTGCGCTGCCCGCGACCGCGAACGCGCCGAGCACGGCGCCGAGCAGGAGCCGTGCGATGCGCATCTGCAAGCGGCTCATCGCCCCGCCTCCACCCGCACCGCCGGCCGCTCGTCCTCGCGGGCCTGGTAGAACTCGCCGAGACCGAAGCCGAGCGCGCGTGCGACCAGCAGATCCGGCACGCGCTGGACCGCGTCGTTGTAGTCGCGCACGGCACCGTTGTAATAGCGCCGCGCGTACTGGAGCTGCTCTTCGATCCGCACCAGATCGCGCTGCAGCTGCAGGAAGTTCTCGCTGGCCTTCAGATCCGGATAGGCCTCCTCGAGCGCGAGCACGCGCGTGACCGCACGCTCGAGCGCCGCCTCGACCGGCGCCAGCCGGGCCGGTCCGTCGATCGTCAGCGCCTGATCGCGCAGCTCGCTCACCGCAGCGAGCACGTCGCGCTCGTGGCCGGCGTAGGCCCTGACCGCCGCCACCAGCGGCGGCACCAGGTCGTGCCGGCGCGTCAGCTGGACGTCGACGTCGGCCCAGGCGCCGCGCATCTGGTTGCGCAGCCGCACCAGACGGTTGAACACCCAGGCCGCGCCGAGCAGCACCGCCGCGAGCATCGCCCCTACGATCCAGATCACCCTCGGTCTCCCGTTACGTGCAGCGCCGGCCGGACCGGAACCAGACGGTCCGCGTCAACCGCCGTCGCCGGCGCCGTCGGCGAAGATGCGGTCGCTGGCGCCGCTCAGCTCGGCCAGCATCGCCGCGTTCATGCGCAGGATCGCGCCGCCGATCGGCCGCGACCAGCCGCCGGCGTCCATATTGGACGGGGTATCGGTGCTGGCGTGATAGTGCGGATAGTTCGTGTCGTCGCCCTGGATCGTCAGCAGCGCGCGCACGCCGGCCTGAAGGTACGGAATGTGGTCGGAGCCGTACGGGTTGGTGCTGAGCAGGGTACCGAGCTCCGGCGCATAGGTGGCGGCGACCGCCGCGAAGCGCTCGATGTAGGCGCGGTTCTGCGTATTGGTCTCGAGCAGCACGTCGAGCTGGCCATCGCGGCTGTAGCCGATCATGTCCATGTTGATCATCGCCGAGACCTTGTCCAGGTCGCCGCCGGCGCGCAACGCGGCCACGTGCGCCGCGCTGCCGTGCAGGCCCTGCTCCTCGCCCGAATAGCAGACGAAGACGATCGTGCGGCGCGGACGGAACGCAGTGACGGCACGCGCCAGCTCGAGGACGCCGGCGCAGCCCGACGCGTTGTCGTCGGCGCCCGGCGCGAAGCCCGATCCGATCGCGTCGTAGTGGCCGCCGACGACGATCCAGTCATCCGGCTCGGCACTGCCGGTCCAGGTCGCCGTCACGTTGTAGAGCGTGCGGCCCTGCAGCGTGAAGCTCGGCTGGCCGACCTGCAGTCCGAGCGACGAAAACCGCTCGCCGAGCCAGTCGCGCGCGGCGAGGATGCCGCTGCCGAAGCTGTTGCGATCCCAGCCGGCCAGGGTCTCGACGTCGCCGTACCAGCGTCCGGCGTCGATCCGGGCGACCAGTGGCGCCACCAGCGGATCGGCCGGCGCGGCGGCGCCGTCGGGGCGGTAGCGCCCGATCACCACCTGGTTGCGCGGCAGCGGCTGCCAGTGACCGGGATCGTCCGCGGCGATCGTCTCGCCGTCGCGGAGCGCGCGCAGCTCCCAGTGGCCGGCACGCGCGAGCGTCACGCCGATCGCGCGGTGCACGGTGGAGGCGCCGTGCGCACAGCCGTCGGCGTGCAGATACAGCCGCGCCGGATCGACGCCGTCGAGCACACGCATCGGTGCGAGCGCGCGCTGCGACAGCAGGCGCGGCGTATCGCCGACCAGCAGCAGTTCGTCGCCGAACTCGGCCCACCAGGCGACGCCGGGCGCCGTCCTGAGCGCTTGCGCGGTCTGCGGCGAGATCTGGTCGATCCGCGCCATCACCGGCTGCGCGGCGGCGACGCGCAGGCAGCCGAGCGCGAGCAGGACGGCAAGTGTCGAGGCGGTACGCATGCGCATCGGAAGCTCCTCAGGAGTCGGACATGGTAACGCCGCGGGCGGGCGGCACCCGCCTCGGCGCTTCCTCGGAACCGCATGCGTTTGTTAATCTCGCGGCGCAGCACGGCGGGCCCGGGGATTCGGAACGTCCCGACGCCCTTTCGCATCGCTTCCTAGGGGACCCCACGACATGAACGCAACGCCGCTCCTCCTTTCCGCCGTCCTGGTGTCGGCGTTCGCCGCCAACGCCCAGGCCCGCTCGCCGCTGACCAGCGTGGTGCCGTCGGTGTCGCCGGTCACGGTCGTCCCGACCGGCAGCTGCGCCTCGCCGACCGGCGAGATCACCGGCTCGCCGTCCAGCGGCAGCGGCAACACCAGCGGTGGCGCCAACAACGTGCCGGGCCTGCCGGATACCGGCGGCCTCTGCGACGAGTATGCGTGGGAACCCGACAACCGCGACGGTCCGGAAGACATCTGGGTGTTCACGCCGGGCGCATCGAACAATCTGACGTTCTCGATCTCCGGCGCCGACAGCTGGGATCCGGCGATCTACATCCTCGAGACCTGCGGTGACGCCAACAGCTGCGTGATCGGCACCGACGACGTCGGCGGCCAGCGCACGCCGACCGTGACATCCTCGTTCACGCCGGGTCAGACCTACTACTTCTACGTCGACTCGTACTATCCGCCGACCGGCGGCGACGAGCCCGGCGCCGGTCCGTACACGCTGAACGTGAGCGGCACCTTCCCGGTCTCGCTGACCGAGTTCACGATCGACTGACCGGTCGCGGCCCGCGCCTGCGGGCCGCTTCCTCCGCGCTCCGGTGCGTGTCCGCGGCGTTCTTGCCGCGGTCCGCCGCGCTGTGGAAGAATGAAACGCAACCGGAGCGCGAACCGTGATCGATCCCGACGGCTATCGCCCCAATGTGGGCATCATCCTGCTCAACCCGCACGGCCGGGTGTTCTGGGCACGCCGGGTGACGCGCGACGGCTGGCAGTTTCCGCAGGGCGGCATGCGCACCGACGAGACGCCGCTCGAGGCGATGTACCGCGAACTCGAAGAAGAGACCGGCTTGCGGCCGCGGCACGTCGACGTGCTCGGCGCGACCCCCGGCTGGCTGCGCTACCGGCTGCCGCAGCGTCTGGTGCGCCAGCGCCAGCGGCCGGTCTGCATCGGTCAGAAGCAGGTCTGGTTCCTGCTGCGCATGCTCGGCGAGGATGCCGACGTCCGGCTCGACATCTCGGCCGATCCTGAGTTCGACCAGTGGCGCTGGGTCGATTTCTGGTATCCGGCCGACCACGTCGTCACGTTCAAGCGCCGCGTCTATCAGCAGGCGCTCGATCATCTGGCCCCGGTCGCCGCGCTGATCGCGCCGCTGGCGCCGCGCGATCGCGGCTGGGAACTGGGCTCGCTGGCCTGCGCCGGACCTGGTTGACAATCATTCTCGTTTGCATTCAAATTGGGCGCAGTCAGGAGCGTCCCATGTACGTGTGCATCTGCAACGCCGTCACCGACCACCAGATCCGCCAGGCCGCGGCCGACGGCGTATCGTCGCTGGCCGAGCTCAGCGAGCGGACCGGCTGCTCGGACTGTTGCGGCACCTGCGCGCCGCTGGCCGGGGAAATCCTCGCCGAGGCGATCGAGCAGGTCAGGCCGCGCGCATTTCCGCTGCCGCTCGCACTGGCTGCCTGAGCCTCCACCCGCGGTTCCGATTGCACGCGCCAATGCGTGCGATTTTCGTTTGAGCATCGCCGAGGCGGCGCCGATATAGTCCCCCGATACCGCGTTCCGCGGCCGGAGGACGATTCGATGAAAGGCGACGCGAAGGTCATCGCGCACCTCAACAAGGTGCTCTACAACGAACTGACCGCGATCAACCAGTATTTCCTGCACGCCCGCATGTACAAGAACTGGGGCTACAAGGAACTGGCCGAGCACGAGTACCACGAGTCGATCGACGAGATGAAGCACGCCGATCGCCTGATCGAGCGCATCCTGTTCCTCGACGGCCTGCCGAACCTGCAGCAGCTCGGCAAGCTGCGCATCGCCGAGAAGCCGGTCGAGGCGATCGACTGCGATCTGGCGCTCGAGCGCGCGGCGGTGCCCGATCTGAAGGAAGGCATCGTGCACTGCGAACAGGTCGGCGACTACGTCAGCCGCGACCTGCTCAAGGATATCCTCGCGTCGGAGGAAGACCACATCGACTGGCTCGAGACCCAGCAGAGCCTGATCGCCGACCTCGGCCCGGTGCCGTACCTGCAGACCAAGATCGGCAGCTGAGCGGGCCCGCCGCGCCTCAGCGCGGCGGGTCGATCAGGCCGCGCAGCGCGGCGGCGACGCGCTCGAACTCGACCACGGCGGCCTCGGCGATCGGCTCGAGGTGTCCGGTCATGCCGCTGCGTGCGTCGTACTCGATGCGCCGCGCGAGTTCGGACAGGCCGGTCGCCCCGAGATTGGCGCTGCTCGATTTCAGCGTATGCGCACAGGCGACGATCGCATCGGCGTCGCCTTCCGCGGCGGCGTCGCGCAGCTGCAGCACGCGGCGTGGGGTCTCCTCCAGATAGATGCGCACCAGCTCCGGAAAGCCGTCGCCCATGATGTCGACCAGGTCCTCGACGATCGAGGCGTCGAGCGCCGGCGAGGCCGGCGTCGCCGCCGCCGCCGCCTGCGCTGCGGCACCCGCGCTGCCGCCTTCGGCCGGGGCCGGCGCCAGCCACCGCGCGAGCATGCGTACCAGCATGCGCCGGTCCAGCGGCTTGCTGAGGTATTCGTCCATGCCGGCATCGAGGCACTTCTCGCGATCGCCCGGCATCGCATTGGCGGTCATCGCCAGGATCGGTACGTGCGGCAGGCCGGCGGAGGCCTCGTGGCGGCGCCAGGCGCGGCTGGCCGCATAGCCGTCCATGACCGGCATCTGGCAGTCCATCAGCACCAGGTCGTAGCCGCCGTGCTGCAGCCGCTGCAGCGCCGAGCGGCCGTCCTCGCAGCTGTCGACGACCAGGCCGAGCAGGGCCAGCAGGCGCTCGGCGACCTTGCGGTTGACCGCGTTGTCCTCGACCAGCAGGACGCGGCCGCGCAGCCGCATCGTGTCGACGTCGGTGGCTGCCAGTTCACCGGCGCTGCGCACGAGCGCCTCGCTGCCGGGATCGGACAGCGACGGGATCGGCGGCTTGACGTTGAGCAGCGCGTGCAGCGCGTCGCGCAGCTCGCCGGCCTCGTGCTGACGCGCGACGCGCGCGACGCGGTCGCCGCGCGCGAGGTCCGGCGGCAGCTGATCGGCGTCGTCCAGGACCAGCACGTGCAGATGCTCCATCTTCGCCTCGCGCAGCAGGCCGTGCAGGAAGCTGCGGATCTCCGACCGGAAGCCGGCGCGGTCGATCACGACGAGCTCGTAGTTCCAGGCCGCGCCGACGCCGGCGGCCGCGCGCAGCAGCGCCAGCGCCTCGGCGGTCGATCCGGCCGGCTGCCAGGACAGGCCGAGCGTGGTCAGGCCGCGGTCGATGCGCGCGCGCGTGGTCGCGTCGGCGCACAGCACCAGCGCCTTGACGCCCTGCAGGTCCTGGCGCTGGCGGATGTCGCCGATCGCCTTGAGCAGCGGCACGTCGAACCAGAACAGCGAGCCCTTGCCGGGCTCCGAACGCACCCCGATGCGGCCGCCCATCGCGTCGACCAGCCGCTTGCAGATCGCCAGGCCCAGGCCGGTGCCGCCGAACACGCGCGTCGTCGACGCATCGGCCTGCGAGAACGGCTGGAACAGGCGCTCGGCGATCTCCGGCGCGATGCCGATGCCGGTATCGCGCACCGCGAAGGTGATCCAGTAGCCGGTGCCGGTCTCGTTGCGGCGGCTGATCTGGACCGCGACGCGGCCGTTCTCGGTGAACTTGATCGCATTGCTGACCAGATTCGTCAGCACCTGGCGCAGCCGTGCCGGATCGCCGCGCAGGATCGGCCGCAGCGAGGGATCGATCGCGGTGGTCAGGCGCAGGCCGCGCGCGCCGGCCGCGCGGTCCATCAGGCGCGCGACCGAGTCGACCAGCTCGCGCAGGTCGAAGCCGACGGTCTCCAGCTCGAGCTTGTTCGCCTCCAGCTTGGAGTAGTCGAGGATGTCGTCGACGATGCGCAGCAGCTCGTGCGCCGAATCGTGCGCGGTCGCGAGATAGTCGCGCTGGTCGGGCGGCAGCGGGGTCGACAGCACGAGGTCGAGCAGCGGCAGGATGCCGTTGAGCGGCGTCCTGATCTCGTGGCTCATCGTCGCCAGGAACTCGCTCTTGGCGAGCGTGGCGGCCTCGGCGGTCTGCTTGGCGGCGACCAGCTCCTTCTGCATCGCGCGCAGCGATTCGAGCTCGCCGAGCAGCTCGGGCGGAATCGCCGGCGGCTCGGGCACGGGTTCGACGACCGGCGCGGGCGGCGGCGCGCGCCGCGGCCAGGTCGCCGCGGCGACGAGGATCGCGGCCAGCGCCAGGGCCGCGGCGATCTGGGCGCCGTGACCGGGCCAGCGCCATGCGGCCGCGGCTGACGCCGCGATCAGCGCGAGCGCGAGCAGCGCGGCGACGGCGCGCCAGCGCGAGCCGGGCGCGGCGGCGGAGACGGGCGGAGCCGGCTCAGGGCGCGGAGGCATGGAAGTCGTAGCCGAGATCACCGGTGGCCTGCTGCACGAAGTTGCCCTGGATGTAGTCGACGCCGGCGCTCCACAGCGCGGCGGCGCCGCGCGCGTCCTCGATGCGCGGTGCGATCACGCGGCCGCGATGCTCGTGGATCAGGGCGACGGTATCCTTGAGCTCGGCCCATTGCGCAGCGGTGCGGCCGCCGGCCGGTCCCGGGCCGAGCTTGACGAAGTCCACCGGCGGTCCGGCGACGATGCGGCCGGCCGCGGCCAGGGTGTCGCAGCCGCTGATCGTGACCAGGACGCCGAGCGCGCGTGCGCCGGCGATGAAGCGCTGCGCGGCCTCGCCGCCGGCGTCCAGATCGGCCAGACGCAGGTCGATCGACAGCCAGTCGCCGGGATGCTCGCCGCCGGCCAGCCGCGACTGCAGCCAGGCCAGATGCGCCGGATCGCGCGTGCTCGCCGCGGACTGGCTGACGAACAGCCGCAGCGGCTGCTCGAGCCGGTAGCGCTCGGCCGCGATCGCGAGGCAGCGCGCGAGCACGCACTGGTCGACCTCGCTCATCAGGCCTTCGCGCTCGGCGGCCGGGATGATCTCGGCCGCGGTGTGCAGGCGGCCGTCCTCGCCGGCCAGGCGCAGCAGCACCTGGAACTGCGCCTGCTCCTCGCCGTGCAGCGAGACGATCGGCTGGAACACCAGATCGAAGCCGCCGGCCTTCAGTGCCGACCGGATCCGCTCGCCGAGCGCCGGATCGACCGGCATCGTGCCGCGCACGATCGAGACGCCGGCCAGGCCCGCCTCGGCGGCTGCGCGCTCGGCGGCGTCGAGCATCGCCGCCGCGTCGCCGATGCCGACGCTGAACGGGCACAGGCCGATCGTCACGCGGAACGCCGCCTCGCCGAGCGCCTCGACGATGCGCGTGCGCTGCGCGGCTGCCCACGAAGCCAGCGTCGGCGCGTCGCGGTCCTGCATCAGCACCGCATAACCACGATCGCCGCAGCGCGTCAGCAGAGCGCCGGTGCCGACCGAATCGGCGATCTGCCGGCCGAGGCTGTCGAGCGCGCGATCCAGGCGCGACCAGCCGATGCGCTCCTGCACCGATGAGGTGTCGATCCCGAAGAACAGCAGGCCGCCGTTGCGGGTGCCGGCATCTTCCATCGCGAGCAGGCCCGACAGCCTTTCGAGCAGCCGCGCCTGCTCGACCGTGCCCGACGCCGGCCGCGGCTCGGACGGCGGACTCGGCGTGCGCCGCTGCTGACGGCGCGCGCGCCGCACACGGTTGAGCACGGCCGAGATCAGATGCTTGGGACGGATCGGCTTGGACAGGAAATCGTCGCCGCCGGCGCTGAGCGCCTCGAAGTGCTTGTCGGCGTCCTGTTCGCCGGACAGGAAGACGATCGGCGTGGATACGAAGGCCTCGCGCTCGCGGATCAGCGCGGTCAGCTCCATGCCGTCGCAATCGGGCATGTACAGATCCATCAGGATCAGGTCCGGCCGGAACCGGTCCAGTTCGTCGAAGACCGTCAGCGCATGGGTCAGCGTCAGCGTCTGCATGCCGCCCTTGCGCAGGATCGAGTCGGCGAACAGCGCCTGCGTGCGGTCGTCCTCGATGATCAGGATCCGGTACGGATCGGCGACCTGCGCTTCGGCGAGCTCGTCGAGTCGTGCCAGGATCGCCGGTGTCGCGGCCGGCAGCGCGATGAACGCGTCGCAGCCGGCGCGCATGGCCTGCAGGCGCGCGCCCAGATCGCCGCCGGCCGAGAACGCGGCCAGATGCACGCGATGCACGACGCGTTCGCGCGCGCTCTTGACCAAGGCGCCGATCTGGTCGAGCGCGGTCTCGAAACCGGCATCGACGACGACCAGCCCCGGTGGATGCCGGCTCAGCTGATTCTTGAGTGCATCGACGCGGTCGTAGCGCTCCACGCCGATGCCGCGCAGCGCCAGATGCTGCGTGATCGCCTGCGCCAGCTCGCCGGCTTCGCCGAGGTAGTAGCACAGCGCGAGCTCGCGCGCGGCCTCACCGGCGGCATCGGTCGCGCCCGGCGCATCGGCCGGCTTGTCGACGGTGACCTCACTCGCGACGGGTGATGCGGTCGCGGGCAGCGGCTCCGGCTCGGACAAGAAGACGGGTTCGGCCGCCGCGGGCGGTGCCGCCAGCGCCGCGGGCGGCTCCGGCTCGGCGGCCCGTGCCGGCAGCGGGACCTGCGCATGGATCTGCGCGTAGCCGGCCGGCGGCGTGACCAGCAGCGGAAATCCGTTCTCCTCGCTGCGCGTGCGCTCGACCAGGGCCTGCGCGGCCAGCATGACCGCGTCGTCCGGCCGGAAGCCCGCGCAGGCGCCGGCCAGGGCCGCGATCCGCTCGGCGAGCGCGTCGCGCGTCGTCGCATCGGGCAGCTGCGGCGGTCGTGCGAACGGGCGCAGCAGCGCCGCCACCGCGTGCAGCGGCTCGATCAGCTCGTCGGCGCCGACGTGGCGGCCGATCTCGGCCAGGCGCGTCGCGTCGTCGGCGAGCAGGATCAGCGTATTGACGTCCCAGCCCTCCTCGAGCAGGCGCTGGCCGCGCGCCTTGAGCCGGTCGACGCGGTTCGTCAGCGCCGCCTGCGCGCGGCGGCGGTCTTCCGCATCTGCGACGTCGATGTCTTCGGCTTGCATCGTGCGCCCTCGTGGACCTCGGACACCTTGCCAGGCCGGCGACTATACCAAGCCGGACGCCGCGCGGCCGAGCGCCGCGGCGCCGCCGCGTGGCCTTCCGGCGGGCTCGTGCGCGGCATTCCGCCCGCGGCCTCGAACCGGTCCGCAACGCGAACGCGGCCGTCGAGGTGCAGCGTTCGGATACGCCGCTCGCGCGGAATCTCGCCGGGGCGCGCGCCGCGCCGCCCGGCCGTCAGAACGGCTTGACCACGACGAGGATCACGATCGCAATCAGCGCGAGCGCCGGCAGCTCGTTGAAGATGCGCAGCGAGCGGCTCGACCAGCGGTTGGTACCGGCCGCGAAACGCCGCACCATGCGCACCAGCTGCAGGTGGTAGACGGCGAGCGCGAGCACCAGCGCGAGCTTGGCATGCATCCAGCCGGCGGCCAGCCAGCCCGGCATCCGCCACAGCGTCAGCAGGCCGAACACGATCGCCAGCACGCCGCCGATGTGGGTCATCACCAGCAGGCGCCGCTCCATGATCGTCAGCCGTGCGTGCACGGCCGGCTCGGTCGCTTCGGCGTGATGGACGAACAGACGCGGCAGATAGAACAGGCCGGCGAACCAGGTGACGACGAAGACGATGTGGAAGGCTTTCAGCCAGAGCATTGCGGCGGCCGATGGCGAGGTCGAGCGGGCTGTGATTATCGGCCCCGAGGCGCGGCGATGAAAGCGTCGCGGAGGCGCGCGGCGCCCGGCCGGACGAGCCGGTATGCTTGGCGGTCCTCGACCGCCCCGGTGAAGCCGATGATCCGCCACCCGCCGCCGCTGGTGATCCGCCCGCTGGACCGCAGCCGCGAGCGGCGCCGACTGCTGCTGCTCGCGGTCCTCTGGCTGGTCAGCCTGCTGCTCGCCGCTTGGCTCGGGCGGGCGCTGACCGAACACGGTGACGGCGCGCGCGATGCGCAGGCCCGGGCCGATCTGGAAACGCAGAACGAGGAACTGAAGGCGCGCGTGGCGATCGTCCAGCGCGCCGAGCAGGTCGCCAAGGTCGCGCTGGAGGACCTGCGCAAGTCGCTCGGCGAGCGCGACGAGGAGATCGCGAGCCTGCGTGCCGACCTGGCGTTCTACGGGCGCCTGGTCGGCGGTACGCGCCGCGAAGGCCTGGCCGTGCACGACCTGCGGCTGACGCCGGTGGCCGGTTCGCGCGCGTGGAATTTCGTCGCGACGCTGACCCAGAACATCAAGCGCGGACAGGACATCCGCGGCCGCCTGACGCTGAGTGTGGAGGGCGTGCAGGACGGCAAGCTGGTCACGCTGGACTGGAAATCGCTGGTCGACGGCGGCGCGGCGTCTGGAATCGAGTATGGCTTCAAGTATTTCGAGCAGGTCAAAGGTACGATCATGCTCCCGGAGGGGTTCACGCCCAACCGTCTGCACCTGCAGGCCGACGGCAGCGGCAACCGGGCCGAGCAGGATTTCCAGTGGGCCGACGCGGTGAAGATCCAGGAGACGACCGATGTGGGGTAACGGCAAGAACGGCGGCGGCAAGCCGGTGGCGGCGATCACGACGCTGATCGCCGAGGGCACGGTGATCGCGGCGACGTGCAGTTCGACGGCGGGCTGCACCTGGACGGCATCATCGAGGGCTCGATCACCGCCGAGGGCAGCGAAGCGGTGCTGACGCTCAGCAACAAAGGGCGCGTGCACGGCAAGATCAGCACGTCCAATGCCGTCATCAACGGCCAGGTGCTCGGCGACATCGTCGCGGTGCAGCGCCTGGAGCTGGCCGGCGACGCGCGTGTCGAGGGCAACGTCTACTACCGCGTGCTGGAGATGGCGGCCGGCGCGCAGATCAACGGCAAGATGATCTACCAGGGCGAGGCGGTGCGGCAGCTGGCCGGCCCCGAGCCGGTACCCGCCGACGCTTGAAATCGGCCCGCGCCGGACCGATGTGATCCGGTCATTCCTCCGCTTCGATTCCGAGCCGTCATGTCCGAACAGGCCGTTCCCACCTACCTGGACGCTCCCGAGTCGCCGCTGCTGTTCAGCGAGGCGGCCGCGCACAAGGTCCAGGAGCTGATCGCGGAGGAAGGCAATCCCGATCTGAAGCTGCGCGTCTACATCAGCGGCGGCGGCTGCTCGGGCTTCCAGTACGGTTTCACGTTCGACGAGGAACGCGCCGAGGACGATTTCGCGGTCGACCGCGAGGGCGTGACCCTGCTGGTCGATCCGCTGAGCCTGCAGTATCTGATGGGCGCCGAGATCGACTACACCGAGTCGCTGACCGGTGCGCAGTTCGTGATCCGCAACCCCAACGCCAAGACCACCTGCGGCTGCGGATCCTCGTTCTCGATGTGAGCGCCGACCGCCGCAGCCGCAACAACGTATTCGCCGGGCTGGCGCTCGATCGCCACGCCGAGCAGCGCGACGACGCCGAGTGGCTGAGCGGGCAGATCGACGACCCGCGCGCACAGTTTCTCGTGCTGGCGGCCGACGGCCGCGCCCTGGTACGGACCGACTGCGACGCGCTGCGTCTGCTCGATGCCGGGGAACGCAAGGCCTGGTTCGCGCATGCCACGGCGAGCTTCCTCGGTGCCGACGAGCACGGCCCGCGCTTCGTGCTGCGCGTCGAGGAGGCGCGCGCCGAGCGCCTGGCGGCCGAGCTCGACGCGGCCTGGCTCGACCTGCGCAGTGCCGGCCTGCGTCTGCATCCGTTCCAGTCCGGCCTGTTCGCCTATGCGCGCGCGCTGTCGCACTGGCAGTCGCGCACGCGTCACTGTCCGGTCTGCGGCGCCGCGCTCGCGATCGTCGCCGGCGGCCATCGCGCACGCTGCACCAATACCTACTGCGAGGCCGAGCAGTTTCCGCGCACCGATGCGGCGATCATCGTGATCGTCAGCCATGAAGACCGCTGCCTGCTCGGCCGTCACGCCAAGTGGGCCGAGGCGCGCTACTCGACACTGGCCGGCTTCGTCGAGCCCGGCGAGACGCTCGAGGACGCCGTGCGCCGCGAGGTCATGGAAGAGGCCGGCGTGCGCGTCGTCGACTGCGACTACCACTCCTCGCAGCCGTGGCCATTTCCGGCCTCGCTGATGGTCGGCTTCACCGCCCGTGCCGACGATCCGACGATCCGCTGCGGCCCCGAGCTGGCCGATGCGCGCTGGTTCGGCGTCGAGGACCTGCGCCGCGCACTCGCCGGGCGCTCGATCATCCTGCCGCCGCCGGTGTCGGTTTCGTATCGTCTGATCGAGCACTGGCTGCGCGAAACGGCCGGCCTGGACCTGGCGGCGCTCGTCAACGACGAGCGCTGGTAGGCGCGCAGCCGCGCTGCGCATCGTTCGCGCTGCGCCGATCCCGCTACAATCGCTGCGCTGCGTTCGCCGTCGCTACAATCGCCGTTCCCTTCCTGCGGAAGCCCGTGTCCATGGCCACGACCCTGCTCGCCGTCGTCCTCGTGCTGATCGCGGCGCACACCTTGCCGGATCTGGCGCGACTGCGCGACTTCGCCTGGCTCAAGGCCTGGCTGGCGGCCTGGAACGGCGGCGATCGCGCACGGCCGCTGCCGGCGATCGTGGTGCCGCTGATCGTCGTCGCGGTCTGCGCGCTGATCCAGATCGCGCTGGCCGGCTGGCTGTTCGGCCTGCCGGCGTTCGCGTTCGCGCTGGTCGTGCTGTTCTACTGCTGGGGCCCGCGCGATCTGGACGAGGACATCGGCGCGGTTCTCGCCGAGACCGACCGCGACCAGCGCGCGCAGGTCGCCCAGCGGCTGCGCCCCGATCCGGCGGAGCGGCCGCTGCCGGCGGATGCCGCCTGCCTGGTCGAGGCGACGTTCCAGTCGGCGCTGTCGCGCTGGTTCGGCGTGCTGTTCTGGTTCGCGATCCTCGGACCGGCCGGCGCGATCGGCTATCGCGTCGTGCAGCTGATGGCGCGCGTGCCGGCGTTCCGCGACGAGCTCTCGGCGGCCGACCGCAACCTGTTCGAGCGCATCGCGCTGGCGCTGGACTGGGCACCGGCCCATCTGATGGCGTTGACGCTGGCGCTGGTATCGGACTTCGACTCGGTCGTGCGCACCTGGCGCGAGTATCACGCCGCGCACGGCGCGCGGCTATTTCACGCTGGATCTGGGCTTTCTCGGTGTACTGGCACGCGCCGGCGTCGATGCCGACGTGATCGCCGGCGACGGCTACGCCACCGACGTGACCGATCCGGTCGTCGAGCTGACCGATGCGCGCACCGTGCTGCGCCGGATCCTGGTGACCTGGCTGGCGATCCTCGCGCTGCTCGTGCTGGCCGGCTGGGTGCACTGAGCCATGGCGCCGGTATCGAAGCGCACGGCGCTGATCGGACTCTTCGTGGCGGCGTTCGCCGCGCTCGGCGGCTGCGCGACGACGCGCAGCGTGCACGTCGAGCCGGCAGCGGGCGCCGAAGCGTCCGTGGTGTCCGAGATCGAGCGCTACACCGAAGAACCCGGCCGCGACGCGGCCACGGTCACGGCGTTCCGTGCGGCACCGCCGCCGGCTGCGCCGCAATGGAGCGATGGCGCCGATCCGCTCGCCGACCGCAACCGGTTCGGCGCCGAGGGCTACGCGCACGTCGGGACCAGCCGCTTCGCGCAGTGGGACGAGCGCGCACGGGCCGCGGCCGCGGGGCGCGCGCAGGCGCTCGGTGCCGATCGCGCGCTGGTCTACGCCGGCACGGCGGCATCCGAGGCCGCGGTCGCCTACTACGTGCGCTTCCGCCTGCCGTTCGGTGCGACGTTCCGCGATCTGCGCGAGGACGAGCGCGCCGCGCTCGGCCGCGGCGGCGTGCGCATCGGCTCGGTGCTGGCGGGAACGCCGGCCGAGGAGGCCAATCTGATCGGCGGCGACGTCATCGTCGTGATCGACCGCACTGTGGTCGCTGACCGGGCCGGTTTCCAGGCCGCGCTGCGCCGCCTGGCCGGACGCCGTGTCGATCTCGAGCTGATCCGCAACGGCGAGACGCTGCAGCGCAGCGTGCGCCTCGGTGCGCCGGCGCAACCCTGACGCGACGCCGCGGACGCGCGCGCGCGGCGCGTCATCGGTCCGGCTGTCGTCCAGGTCCCGGCCAGGCCCGACGTAGGGGCCGGACGCGCCGATCCGTTGAGTCGGACCGGGCGCGATGACCGTTCCGGCCGCAAGCGCCGTCGCGCTGCACCGTGCATGTGACGACCGGCAGGCGCTGTCGCCGCGCCGGTCTCGCTAGAATTTTGCGATCGACCATCATGGAGAGCGGAATGACATTTCGTCGTCTGGTCCTCGGCCTCGCGGCCCTGGCCATCCCCCTGGGCGCGGCCGCCGCCGACCGCTGGCAGCTGCCGATCGCCGTCAAGAAACTCGACAACGGCCTGACCGTCGTCGTGTCCGAAGACGCCAGCTCGCCGACGGTCGGTGTCAGCGTCGTCTATCACGTCGGCATGCGGCTGGAGCCGAAGGGACGCACCGGCTTCGCGCACCTGTTCGAGCACCTGATGTTCCAGGGCACGCCGAACGCGCCGAAGGGCACGTTCGACCGCGTCATCGAGGGCGGCGGCGGCATGAACAACGGGTCCACGCGCGCCGACTACACCAACTACATCGAGACCGCCCCGGTCTCGGCGCTCGAGCCGATCCTCTGGCTCGAGGCCGATCGCATGAAGACGCTCGACTTCTCGGCCGAGAATCTCAAGAACCAGCAGGACGTGGTCAAGGAGGAGATCCGCGTCAACGTGCAGAACAAGCCGTACGGCCTGTTCTTCTGGACCGACGTCAATCGCCTGGCGTTCTCCAAGTGGGAGAACGCACACGACGGCTACGGCAGCTTCGCCGACCTCGAGGGCGCCAGGCTCGAGGACGTGCGCGCGTTCCATCGCGACTTCTACGGCCCGAACAACGCCGTGATCGGCATCGTCGGCGACATCAAGGCCGAGCAGGCCTTCGCGCTGGTCGAGAAGTATTTCGGTGCGATTCCGGCACGGCCGGTGCCGCCGCGTCCGGACGTCGACGAGCCGCTCAATACGCGCGAGAAGCGCGAGTCGCAGACCGACGCGCTGGCGCAGGTGCCGGCGCTGGCGGTCGGCTGGAAGATGCCCGAGCGCGGCAGCCCGGACCAGGCGCCGATGGACGTGCTGGCGCAGCTGCTGGTCGGCGACAGTGCCTCGCGTCTGTACCAGGGCCTGGTCAAGGGACGCGAGCAGCTGCTCAACATCGAGGGCGGTCTCAACTGGCCGCTCGGCGACGCCTGGGACTACGCCGGGCCGGCGCCGCTGGTGCTGTTCGGCCTGTACAAGCCGGGCGTGAAGGTCGACGCGGTGCTCGAGGCGATCGACGAGGAGATCGCGCGCATCGTCAAGGACGGCGTCGACGCGGCGACGCTCAAGCGCGTCAAGACCAAGATGCTGGCCGACTACAACGACAGCCTCGAGGCGTTCATCTCGCGCGCCGACACGCTCGCCAAGGCGCAGCTGCTGTGGGGCGATGCCAAGACCGTCAACCAGATTCCCGCCTGGATCGATGCGGTGCAGGGCGCCGACCTGCAGCGCGTCGCCGCCCGTTACCTGACCGCCGCCAACCGCGTGGTGATCGATCGCACGCCGGCGCCCGCCGCCGCTGCCGCCGGAGACAAGCCGTGAGAACGACCGTGAAGACTCTCGCCCTGCCGCTCGGCCTCGCCGGGGCGCTGACCGCCGGCGCCGCGGGCGCCGCCCAGACCACACTGCCCAAGGACCTGCCGCCGTACGGCCAGGACAAGCCGCTGCCGGTGCCGACGATCACGCAGAAGACGCTCGACAACGGGCTGACCGTGTGGGTGCTGCCGCGCACCGACGGTCCGCCGAAGGTCGACGTCGTGCTCGCCGTGCGCGGCGGCAAGGCCAGCGATCCGGCCGACCTGCCGGCGATGTCGGACCTGCTCGCGTCGCTGCTGACCGAAGGCACCCGGACGCGCAGCGCGATCCAGATCGCCGAGCAGCTGCAGGCGATCGGCGCGTCGATCGACGCGACGGCCGGCAACGACGGCATCACGGTCTCCGGCTCCGGTCTGGCCTCGGGCGCCGAGCGCCTGGTCGGCCTGCTCGCCGACGTGGGCATCAATGCGTCGTTCCCGGAGGCCGAGGTCAAGCTCGCCAAGGCCAATGCGCTGCAGGCGCTGAAGGCCGCCGAGGCGCAGCCGAGCTATCAGGCCAGCCGCGCGATCGCCCGTGCGATCTACGGCGACCATCCGTACGGCCGGACGCTGGCGACCGAGGCTTCGATCGGGAAGACCGAGCGCGCCGCGCTGGCAGCCGCCCACACCGCACGCTTCCGTCCCGACCGCGCGCTGCTGGTCGTCAGCGGCCGCATCGACGCGGCCACCGCGCTGACGTACGCCAATGGCGCGTTCGGCGCCTGGAAGGCGCAGGGCGAGGCACCGGCCGAGATCGCCGCCGCGCCGCGCGAGGCCAAGCCGCAGCACGTGCTGGTCGAACGCTCCGGTTCGGTGCAGTCGGCGGTGCGGCTCGGCCGTCCGGTGTTCGCGGCCAACGACGCCGACGAGATCCCGGCCGCGCTGGCCAATACGATTCTCGGCGGCGGCGGCCTCGACACGCGCCTCAACCGCAACCTGCGCGAGGACAAGGGCTATACCTACGGCGCCTACAGCTCGTTCTCGGTCGCGCGCCGCGGTGGTGCGTTCACGAGCGGTGCCGATGTGCGCAACGAGGTCACCGGCGCCGCGGTCGGCGAGTTCGTCAAGGAGCTGCAGAAGCTGATCGACACGCCGGTCGACGCGGCCGAGCTCGAGCGCGCCAAGCGTGCGGCCGCCGGCGGCTATCTGTTCCGCAACCAGCTGCAGTCCGCGGTCGCGCGCAGTCTCGCCGCCAACTGGCTGGTCGGCCGGCCACCGGAGTATCTGGGCCAGTTCGTGCCGCGTACGCGCGAGGTGACCGCCGAGCAGGTGCAGACGATGGCGCGCCGCTACTTCGACCCGAAGACGCTCAGCATCGTGGTCGTCGGCGACAAGGCGGTCGCCGAGCAGCTCGGCGCCTACGGCAGCTTCGGCGCCACGCCGGCCGGCGACTGATCCGCCGTTTCACGGACCGCCGGGACGCAGCGTCCCGGCGGGTCCGCCGGCCGCATCGAACACGATGCGGCCGCTGCGGGACTTATCGATCGAAGGGCTTGCGCCTCGATCAGTCGGCCTGGTCGGGAGACGGGCCCAGATCCCATTCGAAGCCGTTCTTGAACAGCATCGCTTCCGGTTCCGGCGCCGCGCCGACGCGGCAGTTGACGCAGGCGATCGCGAAATCCTGGCTGGTCGTCTCCGGCGCGTTGAGCAGGGCGCGCGAGCTGATCGTCGTCGCGCCGACCGTGATCGTCACCTGGCCGCCGGCCGCGCCGGCCGGCAGCACGACACCCTCGGCATTGTTGCGCGCATCGGCGCTGCCGCCGGTCGTCGACCAGCCGTCGCTGCCGAACACGTTGCCGCGATAGGTCTGGCCGTTGGTCGTCACGACGAGGTCCAGGTCGTTGTTCCACGCCGGCGTCGCGCCGCCGAGGCCATGACCGGGCGCGTCGGTGAAGGTCAGGAACACCTTGACCGGTTGGCCGGGATCGACCACCTCGACGACCTGCTCCCACGACTCCCCGGTGTCGTGGAATACGTGGGCCTGATCGTAGTACCAGGTCGGCGGATCGTCCTGGAGCAGCCAGTCGATGCGCATGCGGCCCCAGCCCTGCTTGTTGTCGGGCCGGTGGCCGAGCGCGCCGCCGTCGGCATCGGTGCCGCCGAAGAGGTCCTGCGAGTTCGCGAGCAGAGCGGCCTTGGCGACCGCGACGCTCGGGTTGGCGCCGTCGTAGCGTTCACGGAAGTACTGCGTGAACAGGCCGATCGCGCCGCTGACGTGCGGCGAGGCCATGCTGGTGCCGCACATCGTGCCGTAGCCGGTCGCGCTGACCGCCGAATCGATGTTGCAGCCCGGCGCGACCAGATGCGGGATGCGCCGGCCGTCACGCGCCGGACCGTGCGCGCTGTTCGACGAGACGCTGCCGAGATTGCTGCGCGGCACGCCGGCCGCGTTCTCGGCCCAGGTCGAGCCGACCGTCACGATGTTCTTGGCATCGTCCGGCGTGCCCTGGCTGCCGGTGCCGCCGTTGCCGTTCATGATCGACAGCACGAAGGTCAGCGGCTGGTCGCCCGGCGTGTTCGGATCGGTGTCGCGGCTGCCGACGTCGACCTGCATCGTCTGATTGTCGTAGCCGAGCGGTGACCCCGACGGGCCCCAGCTGTTGCCGGACAACACCGCGTTGTTGTTGTAGGACTCGCGCATCAATTGCAGCATGCCGCCCGGCGCGTTGTAGATCGACGAGCGTGAAATCTGCTCGATCAGGTTGGCACCCGGCGCGACGCCGAGGCCGCGCAGGTAGCCGTTGGCGACCGTGCCGCTGGAGCCGTCGCCGGCCATCGTCGCGGCGGTGTGCGTGCCGTGGCTGTCGGTCGTGCTGGCATTGCCGCAGCTCGCGCCGGTCACGCACGGCAGCATGCGGTTGACGAGGTTCGGATTGGTGTCGGCGACGCCGCCGTCGACATTGGCCATGATCACGCCGCTGCCGTCGATGCCGAGCGCGGTCAGCCAGTTGCGGTACTGGCCCGTCTGCGGCACGCCGCTCTCGTTGAACAGGCCGGCCACGATCGCGTCGCCGACTTCGCCGCGCAGGCCTCCGTCGGTCGGCACCTCGTGCAGCACGTACAGACCCGGAATCGTCAGGCTGCGCGCGAGCGCGGCGTCGTCACCGCGCAGGCGGATCTCCTCGAAGCGTGCATCGATCGGCGCGCGTCCGTCCGGCACGATGCCGGCCATCGCGAACGCCTCGTCGCCGACCGCGGCCGGCCGGTACAGCAGCGCCAGCACGTCGCGTGCGCCGCTGCGCGGCGCCGCCAGCGACGCGCCGAGGCGCCACTCGGGCAGGAACTCGCCGGCCCAGCGCACTTCGCTGCGCGCCGTGGCGGCCTGCAAATCGGCGCCGCGCGCCCAGACCACATAGGTGAACGGCGGCAGGTACTGCACCGGCTCGACGCCCTGCGCACGCAGCGTGTCGAGCCATTCGCGCTTGAGCGGTCCCTGGAACTGGATCAGGCGCAGCGCCGGCTGCGCATCGCGGCCGAACGTCGCGGCTGCGAGCGGATAGGCCTCGACCGGATCGAAGAGGCGGCCGCCGAGCGTCAGGCCGTAGGTCGCCAGGTCGTCGCCGGTGCTCTCGGCGCCGAGTCCGGCCAGCGTCTGCTGGTCGCCGCGCACCCACACGAAGCGGCCGTAGTCGGCGACGATCTGCACGCCGGCGGCCTGCGCCGCGCGCGCGCCGGCCGGCAGACGGGCATGGCCGGTATCGGCCGCGCCGGCCGGCAGTGCCGCGCCGATCGCCAGGGCCAGCAGCGCCGCGGCGGGCAGGGCACGGCTAGAACGTGAACTGTTCATCGAGTATGCGCTCCTCCAGGTTGTGTTCCGGGTCGAACAGCAAGGTCATCGTCTGCTCGCTCGATTCGCGGATGCGCACGTCGACGACGTCGCGCACTTCGTTGGAGTCGGCAGTCGCACTCACCGGCCGCTTGTACGGATCGAGGATCTCGAAACGCACGTCGACGGTCGCCGGGAGAATCGCACCGCGCCAGCGGCGCGGGCGGAACGGGCTGATCGGCGTCAACGCCAGCATGGCGGAGCCGAACGGCAGGATCGGGCCGTGCGCCGAGAGGTTGTAGGCGGTCGAGCCGGCGGCGGTCGCGACCAGCACGCCGTCGCAGATCAGCTCCGGCACCTTGGTCGCGCCGTTGAGGTCCACGCGCACGTGCGCGGCCTGCTTGGTCTGGCGCAGCAGCGAGACCTCGTTGAACGCGAGCGCCGTCACGGTCCCGCCGGCCTCGGTCTGCGCCTCCATCATCAGCGGGCGCAGCGGCGCCGGCTGCGCCCGCGCGAGGCGCTCGGGCAGCGCTTCGGGCCGGTACTGGTTCATCAGAAACCCGATCGTGCCGAGTTTCATGCCGTAGACCGGCACGCCGTAGCGCAGGTAGCGATGCAGCGTGCGCAGCATGAACCCGTCGCCGCCGAGCGCGACGATCACGTCGGCGGCGTCGGGCGTCGCGGTGCCGTAGCGCTGCTGCAGATCGGCCAGTGCGGACTGGGCCTCGGTGGTCTGCGCAGCGACGACGGCGATCCGGTTCATCCGCCGGACTGTACCAGTTGCGCGAGCCGGCGTACCGCGACCGAGACGATCGGGTAATCGATCGTGACCTGGCTGCGCATGTCGGCCAGCATCGCCCGCGTGAACTTCAGCGTCGGGTCGTCGCGGTCGAGCCACTGCGCGACCTGGGCGGCACCGTCGCCGTCCAGGCCGGCTGCCAGCACCTGGCCGGCCAGCGCGCGCTGCTGGCTGTTGAGCTCGTCGCGCAGCGCGCCGCGTGCGTGGGCGTGCCAGCGGGTCTCCACGGCCAGTTCCTCGATCTTCTGCATCAGCCACTTGAGCTCGAGCGCATCGCCGAGCGCGAAGTCGACCTCGGCGACGCGCGCGACCGGCAGGCCGCGCTCGCCGGCGACCAGCACGATGTCCAGCGCCGGCGCCAGGATCGGCAGGGCCGCCAGCTGGTCGGCCAGCGTCTCCGGGAACGCATGGCCGATCCAGCGCGCACGCGCCTCGGCGAACGTCGCGCGATCGCCTTCGGCGATGACCTGGTCGAGCGTCGCGCGCAGCGAGTCCATGCCGGGCTGGTAGCGCGACACCGCCTCGGCGATGTCCTGGATGTCGGCCGGACGGTTCAGCAGCCAGCGCGTCATGTTGCGCAGCAGGTTCCAGATCACCAGCATCGCGTCGATCTGCGCGTTGCCGTTGACCTGGCCGTCGAGCGCTTCGATCTGCGTCCACAGCGCGCGCGCGTCGAGCACCTCGCGCGCGATGTTGAACGCCTTGGCGACCGCGGCCGGCCCCTGGCCGGTGTCTTCCTGCATGCGCAGCGAGAACGTCGCGCCCATGCGGTTGATCATCGAGTTGGTGACCGCGGTGGCGATGATCTCGCGCTTGAGGCGGTGCCGCTCCATGTGGTCGGCGTAGGTCTCGCGCAGCGGCTCGGGGAAATAGCGGCGCAGCTCCTTGGACAGGTAGCTGTCCTCGGGCACGTCCGAATCGAGCAGCTGCTGGTAGGTCACGATCTTCGCGTACGAGAGCAGGATCGCCAGCTCCGGCCGGGTCAGGCCGAGGCCGCGCGCCTTGCGCTCGGCGAATTCCGCGTCGCTCGGCAGGAACTCGATCTGGCGGTCGAGCAGGCCCTGCGCCTCGAGCGTGCGGATGAAGTGCTGCTTGGAGCCGAGCCGGGCCACCGACATCCGCTCCATGATGCTGATCGCCTCGTTCTGCCGGTAGTTGTCGAACAGCACCAGGCGCTCGACCTCGTCGGTCATCGCGCGCAGCAGCGCGTTGCGCTGCTCGAGGCTGAGCTCGCCGCGCTGTACCGCGTCGTTGAGCAGGATCTTGATGTTGACCTCGTGATCGGAGGTGTCCACGCCGGCGGAGTTGTCGATGAAGTCGGTGTTGAGCAGCACGCCGTTCAGCGCCGCCTCGATGCGGCCGCGCTGGGTCATGCCCAGATTGCCGCCCTCGCCGACGATGCGGCAGCGTAGATCGGCGCCGTCGACGCGGATCGCGTTGTTGGCGCGGTCGCCTGCGTCGGCATTGGTCTCGAACGAGGCCTTCACGTAGGTGCCGATGCCGCCGTTCCAGAGCAGGTCGACCGGCGCCTTGAGGATCGCGTTGAGCAGCTCGTTGGGCGACAGATGGGTGACGCCGTCGGCCAGGCCGAGCGCGCCGCGCATCTCCGGCGTGATCGCGATCGTCTTGAGCGTGCGCGCGAACACGCCGCCGCCGCGCGAGATCAGGGCGGTGTCGTAGTCGGCCCAGGACGAGCGCGGCAGCTTGAACAGGCGCTCGCGCTCGGCATAGGACGTCGCCGCATCCGGGTTCGGATCGACGAAGATGTGGCGATGGTCGAACGCCGCGACCAGGCGGATGTGCCGCGACAGCAGCATGCCGTTGCCGAACACGTCGCCGGACATGTCGCCGATGCCGGCGCAGGTGAAGTCGGTGCTCTGGCAGTCGATGCCGAGCGCGCGGAAATGGCGCTTGACCGATTCCCAGGCGCCCTTGGCGGTGATGCCCATGCCCTTGTGGTCGTAGCCGACCGAGCCGCCGGACGCGAACGCGTCGCCGAGCCAGTAGCCGTGCTCGGCGGCCACCGCATTGGCGATGTCCGAGAACGTCGCGGTGCCCTTGTCGGCGGCGACGACCAGGTACGGATCGTCGTCGTCGTGGCGGACCACGTCGGCCGGCGGCACCACGGCGCCGTCGACGAGGTTGTCGGTGACGTCGAGCAGGCCGTTGATGAACATGCGGTAGCAGGCCACGCCCTCGGCCAGCACCGCGTCGCGCTCGCCGCTGGCCGGCGGCCGCTTGACGAAGAAGCCGCCCTTGGAGCCGACCGGCACGATGACGGTGTTCTTGACCATCTGCGCCTTGACCAGGCCGAGCACCTCGGTGCGGAAGTCCTCGCGGCGATCCGACCAGCGCAGGCCGCCGCGCGCGACCGGACCGAAGCGCAGGTGCACGCCTTCCACGCGCGGACCGTAGACGAAGATCTCGCGATACGGACGCGGCTTGGGCAGTTCGGTCAGCTGCGAACAGTCGAACTTCAGACTGATGTAGTCGTGCAGCCGGCCCTCGCGGGTCTGGTAGTAGTTGGTACGCAGCGTCGCGCGGATGACCGCCATGAAGCTGCGCAGGATGCGGTCCTCGTCGATCGCGGCGACACGCTCGAGCAGCGAGCGGATCGCGCTCATCACGGCGTCGATCTGCATCTCGCGCGGCTGGTCGCGGACCGCGACCAGCGCATCGACGAGGCCGGGCTCGGCCTCGCGCACGTCGGCCGGCAGCAGCGTCTCGAGCTCGCGCTTCAGACGCGTGCGTGCGTACTCGATCGCCGCCGCGCCGACGCTCTCGCGGCGCGGATCG
The DNA here is from genome assembly GCA_024707225.1 of Dokdonella sp. Taxonomy (GTDB): domain Bacteria; phylum Pseudomonadota; class Gammaproteobacteria; order Xanthomonadales; family Rhodanobacteraceae; genus Dokdonella. The sequence goes on from JANQAE010000002.1 coordinate 663,005, forward strand.
AACTTCGCCTCGAACAGCTCGACCAGCAGGCCGGCGATCGCCGGATAGGCGACCAGTGTCTGCTCCATGTAGGTCTGCGAGAACGGCACGCCGGTCTGCAGCAGGTACTTGGCGTAGGCGCGCAGCATGCTGACCTGGCGCCAGTCCAGCTGCGCGCCGAGGATCAGCTTGTTGAACGCGTCGTTCTCGGCGTCGCCGCGCCAGACCTTCTCGAACGCGACCTGGAACGCATCGCGCACCTGCTCGACGTCGAATTCGAAGCGCGCGCTCGGCTGGACGTGGATGTCCTGGATCGTCAGCGTGCCGCCGCTGACGGTCAGCTCGTACAGATGCTCGGTCAGCACGCGCACGCCCATGTTCTCGAGCAACGGGATCACGTCCGACAGCGCGATGTCGCCGCCGAAGCGGAACACCTTGAAGTGCAGCGTGCCGGGTCGCCGCCGCGACCGGTAGAAATTGAGGCGGATGTCCTCGACGCTGCCGAGGCTCGCGGCGAGCTCGACGTCGTTGGCCGCGCCCTGCGGCGTGATCTCCTCGATGTAGCCGACCGGCAGCGCCTTGCCGTAGCGGCTGGCCAGCCGGCGGCCGGCGTCGTCGCCGTGGCGCTCGACCAGGATGTCGCGCAGCTCGTCCTGCCAGTTGCGCACGATCTGAGCGATCTGGCCCTCCAGTTCCAGCGTCGAGTAGGTGGGCTGGTCACCGGGCTTGGGGCGGATCAGCAGGTGCAGCCGCGCCAGCGGCGATTCGCTGAGCAGGACCGTGGTGTCGACGCGCTCGCCGTGGAACGCGTTCTTGAGCAGCGCCTCGACGCGCTCGCGCACGCCGGTGTTGAAGCGGTCGCGCGGCAGGTAGACCAGGCACGAGAAGAAGCGGCCGAATCGGTCGCCGCGCACGAACAGGCGCGTGCGCGCCCGCTCCTGCAGCGCCAGCACGCCCATCGCGGTGTCGTAGAGCTCGTCCTCGTTGCCCTGGAACAGCTCGTCGCGCGGCAGCGTCTCGAGGATGTGGCGCAGCGCCTTGCCCGAGTGCGAGTCGCGGCGCAGCCCCGAGCGGCGCGTGATCGAGTCGAACTTGCGGCGGATCAGCGGCACGTCCTGCGGGCGGCGCATGTAGGCGGCCGACGTGTACAGGCCGAGGAAGCGCTGCTCGGACACCGGCAGGCCGGCGTCGTCGAACGCGAGCACGCCGATGTAGTCCATGTAGCCGGGACGGTGCACGCGGGCGCGCGCATTGGTCTTGGTCAGCACCAGCGGCGCACTGACCGGCACCGGCTCGTCGCGGCCGGACAGCGCGCGCGGCGTGCCGGCACGTCCGGAGCTGCGCAGGATCCCCAGGCCGGTGCCGTCGCGCGCCTGCAGCACGCGCTCGCCGCCCTTGGCCTCGATCGCGTACTCGCGATAGCCGAGGAACGTGAAGTTGTCCTCCGCGGCCCAGCGCAGGAACGCCTGCGCCTCGCCGATCGCGTCGACGTCGGCATTCGGCGAGCGCTTGGGCAGCTCGTTGGCGATGTCGAGCATGCGCCGGCGCATCGCCGGCCAGTCGGCGACCGAGATGCGCACGTCCTCGATCGCGCCGACGATCGCATTGCGCAGCGCGTCGATCTCGCCCGGATCGGTGATGCGGTCGACCTCCACGTACATGATCGACTCGGCCTTGCCGCGCTCGGACTGCTCGGTGTCGATCGACAGCACGTGACCGCCCGGATCGCGGTCGATGTGATAGATCGGGTGGATCAGCGTATGGGTCTGCTGGTCGGCCTGGGCGATCGCCATGCCGACCGAATCGACCAGGAACGGCATGTCGTCGGTGTCGATCGCGATGACCGTGTGCGCGCTCTCGAAACCGTCGGCCTCGATCGTCGGATTCAGCACGCGCACCTTGGGCACGCCGGGCTTGCGCTCGCGCACGAACTCGTACATGCCGATCGCGATGTAGGCCCACATGACCTCGTCGCGCTCGCGCATATCCTCCGGAATCACGCGCCGGAAGAAGTGGGCCGCGAACGCCAGCACGTCGCGCTGGCGGGCCGGCGCGACGAGCCTGGTGAGCTGCTGATTGATCGATTCGACGGTGACGATGGGCGCAGCCGCCCCTTGGGCACTCATGATGATCGCTTTGATCCGCTGTGAAGAGCCGGCGATTCTACCTACCGCCGATGATCGGAATCCACCTGCAAGCGCCCGAAATTCAAGAAAAAAAGGCATCGATTCGGGTAACTCGACGCAGCTGCGCGACGGCGTCGGTGCCGCGACGTGCGCGCTGCGCTGCGGTGCACAAATTTGCTATCGTCGGCGCGTCCCGCCGTTCGCGTCTGGATTGTCGTCGGCCGAACCGCCGACCGCATGACGCAGCGGCGCGGGCTGCAGCCCGTGAACCCGTCAACGCCGCTCTCGTCGCGAGGTCAGGATGTCGATTCATGTTGCGCTGAACCATGTCACCCGCTACCACTACGACCGGCCGGTGCACCTCGGTCCGCAGGTCGTGCGGCTGCGTCCGGCGCCGCACAGCCGCACGCGCATCCTGTCCTACGCGCTCGACGTCCGGCCGCGCACCCATTTCGTCAACTGGCAGCAGGACCCGCAGTCCAACTACCTCGCGCGGCTGGTGTTTCCGGAGCCCACGCGCGAGTTCAGCGTCACGGTCGATCTGGTCGTCGAGATGGCCGTGCTCAACCCGTTCGATTTCTTCCTCGAACCGGGTGCCGAGCGCTTTCCGTTCGGCTACGACGGCGCGACGCGCCGCGAGCTGACCTCGTATCGGGTGCGCGCGCCGGCCACGCCGCGCTTCGCCGACTATCTCGCCTCGGTTCCGCGCAAGCCGACCGCGACGATCGACTTCCTGGTCGCGTTGAACCAGAAGCTGGCGCGCGACATCGGCTATCTGATCCGGCTCGAGCCCGGCGTGCAGACGCCCGAGCAGACGCTCGAGCGCGGCAGCGGCTCGTGCCGCGACTCGACCTGGCTGCTCGTGCAGCTGCTGCGCCATCTCGGCCTGGCGGCGCGTTTCGTGTCCGGCTACCTGATCCAGCTGGTCGCCGACGTCGAGCCGCTCGACGGACCGGCCGGACCGCAGTCCGATTTCACCGACCTGCACGCCTGGGCCGAGGTCTATCTGCCCGGCGCCGGCTGGATCGGTCTGGATCCGACCTCGGGTCTGCTCGCCGGCGAAGGCCACATCCCGCTGGCGTGCTCGCCCGATCCGGGGTCGGCGGCGCCGATCTCCGGCGCGGTCGACCCGTGCGAGGTGACGTTCGACCACGTCATGAGCGTGACGCGGCTGCGCGAATCGCCGCGCGTGACGTTGCCGTACACGCCCGAGCAATGGCAGGCGATCGATGCGCTCGGGCATCGCGTCGACGCCGACCTCGATCGCCACGACGTGCGGCTGACGATGGGCGGCGAACCGACCTTCGTCGCGGCCGACGATCCGGACGGCGAGGAATGGAACATCGCCGCGCTCGGTCCGACCAAGCGCCGTCGCGCCGTGGCTCTGTTCGACCGACTGATGGCGCACTACGCGCCGACCGGTCTGATCCATCACGGTCAGGGCAAGTGGTATCCGGGCGAGCAGTTGCCGCGCTGGTCGCTCAACGGCTACTGGCGGCGCGATGGCGAGCCGATCTGGCGCAACCGCCGGCTCGTCGCCGACGCGTCGGCGCGCAACGGCGCCGATGCCGCGCTCGCGGCCGCCTTTGTCGAGCAGGTGGCCGGACGCCTCGGTGTCGACGCGCGCCATGCGTTCGCGGCCTACGAGGACGCGCTGTACTACCTGTGGCGCGAGCGGCGCCTGCCCGACAACGTCGATCCGGCCGATCCGCGCCTGGCCGATCCGCTCGAGCGCGCGCGGCTGGTGCGCGTGTTCGAACAGGGTCTCGGCCACGTCGTCGGTCACGTGCTGCCGCTGGCGCATCCGTTCGATCGCTGGCAGAGCGGGCCTTGGTTCCTGCGCGGCGAGCGCTGCTATCTGGTGCCCGGCGATTCGCCGATGGGCTACCGCCTGCCGCTCGATTCGCAGCCCTGGGTCGCCGAGACCGACTATCCCTACGTGCAGCCGATCGACCCGGCTCAGGTGGTACCGCCGCTGCCGCGCCAAACCGAGATCCGGCGCCAGGTCGGCGGCCCGCGCAGCGAGGCGCGCGCCGCCGCGCATCGGATCGGCGGCGCGCCGGACGAACGCACCGCGCCGCGGCCATCCACCGGCGAATCGGCGGCCTGGGTCACGCGCACCGCGCTGTGCGCCGAGCCGCGCGACGGCACGCTGTATCTGTTCCTGCCGCCGCTGGCACGGCTCGAGGATTACCTCGAACTGGTCGCCGCGATCGAGGCGACCGCCGAATCGCTCGCGGCGCCGGTGATCCTCGAAGGCTACGAGCCGCCGCGCGATGCACGCCTGGACGTGCTGCGCGTGACGCCCGACCCCGGCGTCATCGAGGTCAACATCCATCCGGCCGCGACCTGGCCGGCCCTGGTCGAGCGCACCACGCATCTGTACGAGGCGGCGCGCCGGACGCGCCTGGCCGCCGAGAAGTTCATGCTCGACGGACGTCACGTCGGCACCGGCGGCGGCAATCATCTGGTGCTCGGCGGTGCGACACCGTTCGATTCGCCGTTCCTGCGACGGCCCGACCTGCTGCGCAGCCTGATCGCGTACTGGCACAACCATCCGTCGCTGTCTTACCTGTTCTCGGGCCTGTTCATCGGGCCGACCTCGCAGGCACCGCGCGTCGACGAGGCGCGCAACGACGCGCTGTACGAGCTGGAGATCGCGTTCGCCCGGGTTCCGGAAGAGACCGGCGAGCTGCCGCCATGGCTGCTCGACCGCCTGCTGCGCAATCTGCTGGCCGACGTCACCGGCAATACGCATCGCGCCGAGTTCTGCATCGACAAGCTGTACTCGCCCGACGGTCCGGCCGGGCGCCTGGGCCTGCTCGAGCTGCGCGCATTCGAGATGCCGCCGCATGCGCAGATGAGCCTGGCCCAGCAGGTCCTGCTGCGCGCGCTGGTCGCACGTTTCTGGAAGACGCCGTATCGGCCGGTACGGCTGGCGCGCTGGGGCAGCGAGCTGCACGATCGCTTCATGCTGCCGTACTTCCTCTGGCAGGACTTCGCCGACGTCGTCGCCGAGCTGCGCGACGCCGGCTATCCGGTCGAGCAGGCCTGGTTCGCGCCGCATCTGGAATTCCGCTTTCCGCGGATCGGCGACTATGCGGTCGAAGGCACGGTACTCGCGCTGCGCCACGCGCTCGAACCCTGGCACGTGCTCGGCGAGCAGGGTGCGGTCGGCGGCACGGTGCGCTACGTCGACTCGTCGGTCGAGCGGCTGCAGGTGCACGTGACCGGCCTGGCGCCGGACCGCTACGTGCTGACCTGCAACGGTCGGCGGGTGCCGCTGCGGCCGACCGGCCGCGCCGGTGAGTACGTGGCCGGGGTGCGCTACAAGGCCTGGCAGCCGGCATCGGGTCTGCATCCGACGATCCCGGTACACGCGCCGCTGACGTTCGATCTCCTGGACACCTGGTCAGGCCGCTCGCTCGGCGGCTGTCGCTACCACGTCGCGCATCCGGGCGGCCGCAACTATGCGAGCTTCCCGGTCAACGCGTTCGAGGCCGAGAGCCGGCGTCTGGCGCGATTCTTCCGTTTCGGCCACACGGCCGGCGCGATCGAGCCGCTCGAGGAGGCGCCGAGTCCCGAGTACCCGTTCACGCTCGATCTGCGGTGTCCGCCGGCCTGAGCGCCGGCGCCTGCGTGATTCGGCGCGTCGCCGGCAGCGCCGGCGACGGCATCAGCGGCCTTTCGCGGGCGTGCGCTTGGATCCAATCGTCTTCGGCAGCACCGGGCTCAGCGGCTTCTTGACGCCGGCCTCGCTGACGCCGTCGATGCGGTAGTAGTAGGTCCTGCCGGGCGTGACGTCGCGATCGACGTAGACGTAGCCCGCGTCCGGATTGGACTGCTTCGGGACGATCCGCGCATTGATGCGCCGGAACGGACCGGCCTCGGCGTCGCTGCGATAGATCAGATAGCCGTAGGTGCCGGTCTCGTCGCGCGCCTTCCAGCGCAGCGTGCTCTCGGGTGCCGGCTCGGCCGCCACGGCGTGACCGGCCAGGGCCGCCAGCAGGATCCACCCCGGCTTCATGGCTTCTTCTCCAGCGTTTCGTCGATCTTGATGTCGGTGTTCGCATCGAGCGTGCCGAGCGAGCGGATCGGCGTGCCCGGTTTGACGATCAGCGCCGAATACGGAATGCGCACGCGCTCGCCGCGATCCTTGAACGACACGCCGATGACCTCGTTGCCGACTGCGCGACGTCGCTGGGTCAGCAGGTGCGCGTCCAGGCGGACGCAGCCCTCGCCGCAGGCGGCGGACTTCAGTTCGATCGCTTCGGCGTTGAAATCGAGCGTGGCGACCTCGAGCGGCGATGCGTCGACGGTCCGCAGCTCGATCGTGCGGTGCACCGAGGCGCCTTCCTCGACCGCGCCGAAACTCAACACCGGCGGCGTCGCCGTGATCTGGCCATGCACATGCGCGCGCACCGACAGCACCAGTTCGGGCTGCGCGGCCACATTGGTCTTGAGCACCACGCGCCGTGCGACCTCGCCGAGCGGCGTCTGCGCGGTGAGGCTCGTGACGAGTCGAAGCTGCTGCGGATGGCCTTCGACCGGCTCGGCGCGCAGCGACAGCCAGTCCGGCTTCTCGAGCGTCGATTCCAGACTCAGCCGATCGGTCTCGAAGCTCTCGACGATCACCGATTGCGTCGCGTTCGCGGCCTGGCCGACGTAGCCGAAATTGACCTCGGCCGTCTCCGGCGAGTACGCCGACTGAACGAAGACCGGAAAGCTGACCGGCAGCGACGGCTGCACCGGATCGTCGCTGAGTACGTGGAAACGCACGGTCTGCAGGCCGCGCGACTCGCCGATCGGCTTTTCGAGCACGAGCCGGCCGGTCTCGCCGGGTGCCAGGCGGCGCGGCTCGAACGTCGCCTGGCCGGGCGGCGGTGCCGGATCGACGCGGCGGATCTCGATCGGCGTCGCGCCGGTATTGCGTACACGCAGGACGTGCCGGGCGGTCTGCTTCTCGAACACTTCCACGACGGGAGCCGACGCGTCCTCCGGCTCGAAGGCGAGGCTGCCTTGCGCTACCGGGGCGATCGATTTGGCGGGCTTTTCCGCAGCCGCGGCAGGCAGTGCGCCGAGCAGCGCGCACAACAACAGAATCGAGCAATCGAACTTCATGCGTACACGAACCGAAAAAAAACATATGGCAGAAAAAAAGACGGCTGCCGCAGCAGCCGTCTTTCGGTAAGTGTTTCTACGATCAGTCGATCGAGAACTCGGTCAGCGTGACCGGGAACGTGCCGCTCACGTTGAGCGTGAACGCGCCCTGGCCTGCGGTGTTGCTCGACGGCCAGTACGAGTCGACGTAGAAGAAGTACTCGGTGCCGGCGGTGCCGCTGAAGTTGAGACTCGGTGCGGTGACCGACGGAACGTCGTCCGAGCCTTCCAGGCAGGACGTGCCGTCGCCGCAGGTGGCCAGAACATAGATCGCCGGGTCGAAGCTGCCGCCGCCCACGACCTGGAAGGTCAGGTTGTTCGGGCCGGTCGGCGTGAACGAATAGATTCGCTCCGGGCCGTCCACGGTGCCGTACTCGGTGCACGAAATCGCGACGCCGTTGGTGCCGCCGACGGTGGTGCCGGTGACGGTGGACGGCGACTCGGTGATCTCACCGGCCGGTGCGGCGCAGGTGCCGGCCGGAACGGCAGTGCCCGGCGCGACGGCGACCTTGCTCTGCGCGACGGCGGCCGAACTGGACGCGATGATGATGGCTGCTGCGATGGTCTTGGAAGCGCTCATTTCTATTACCCCGTATGTAAGAAGAAGCGAGTAGCCTATTTGGTATGGAAGCCCGGGTGCGGTCGGCCGTTAATCGATGTCCGCGATTTAGAAGACCGATCGAGCCTGAGGGCCGGCGACGCCGGGAGGCGATGCGACAAAGTGTCGGCCACGCCTAACCGAGGTGTCCAACCTATGCCCGCCGCGAGTTCACCATATGACGAATGGCATTGCAACCGACTCGTGCAATATGCACCGTCGGCGAGGAACCGATATCCGGGACGACGGTCAGATCGGCTCGACCGGGCCAATTTTTGCCTAATTGATCACAATCCATGAGTAATCCCTCGCGTGTCCTGCCCTGGATGCTGGCCTTCCTGGCAGCCCTGGGCATCCTCGTGGCGCTGCTGGCGCCGCGGCTGGCCGATGTCTTCATGGCCAATCCATTTTTCAACGGCATCATCCTGACCGTCCTGCTCGCCGGCATCGTCGTCAACTTGCGGCAGGTGCTGGTGCTGACCTCGGAAGTGCGCTGGATGGAGGCATTCCGGCGTTCCGATCCGGATGCGCCGGCGCCGGGCCGGCCACGCCTGCTGGCCCCGATGGCGCGTCTGCTGGCCGGCCGTGAGCGTGGTCGCGCCGCGCTGTCGGCCGCCTCGATGCGGACCCTGCTCGACAGCGTGCAAATCCGCCTGGAGGAATCGCGCGACCTGTCGCGCTACCTGATCGGCCTGGCGATCTTCCTCGGCCTGCTCGGCACGTTCTGGGGACTGCTGGTCACGATCCGCTCGGTCGCCGAGATCATCGGCGCGCTCGGTATCGGCAGCGATGCCGCGGCGATGTTCGCCGACCTCAAGGAGCACCTCAAGGAGCCGCTGGCCGGCATGTCGACGAGCTTCTCGACCTCGCTGTTCGGCCTCGCCAGCTCGCTGGCGATCGGTTTTCTCGATCTGCAGGCCGGCCATGCGCAGAACCGCTTCTACAACGAGCTGGAGGAATGGCTGTCGGGCATGACGCGGCTGTCTTCGGGCGGTGCACTGGAGAGCGATGCCTCGGTGCCGGCCTATGTGCAGGCGCTGCTCGAACAGACCGCCGACGGCCTCGAACGCATGCAGCGCGCGATCGTCGAGAACGAGCGCGAGCGGCGCGGCACCAACGAACAGCTCGCCGAGCTCGGCGCGCAGCTGGCGCGTCTCAACGAGACGCTGGGTCGCGACGCGCGCGAGCGGCAGGCCGCCGCAGGCGTGCAGGACGAGCTCAGGGCCGCACTGCGGCAGTTCGCGGCGCAGGCCGGCGCCGGCTCGCGCCTGTCCGACGAGCTGCGCGGCGAACTGCGCCTGCTGTCGCGCACGGTCGCGGCCGCGGTGTCGGGCCGTGCGCCGCCGCGTGACGGTGGCGAGGCGGAGGACCGCCGTTGAGCAGCCTGCGCCGCCGTCGCGCGTTCGATATCTGGCCGGGCTTCGTCGACGCGCTGACCTCGCTGGTCATGGTGATGATCTTCGTGCTGCTGATCTTCGCGATCGGCCAGTTCGTGCTGTCCGATTCGCTGGTCGGCAAGAACCGCGCGCTCGACGCGCTGAACGGGCAGGTCGCCGAACTGGCGCGCACGCTGTCGCTGAGCCGCGACGCCGAGCGCCGGCTCGACGCGCGCGTCGCCGAGCTCACCGCCAGCCTCGGTTCCATGACCGGCGAGCGTGATGAGGCGCAGGCGCGCGCGCGCGGCGCTCGGTGCCGACATCGCGGCGCTCGACGCGCTCAAGCAGCAGCTGCAGGCCGAGGTGGCCGCGCTCGGCATGCAGCTGGACACCTCCAAGGAGGATCTGGTCCGGCAGACCGATCTGACCGCCGCCGCCCTCGCGCAGACCGAGTTGCTCAATCGTCAGCTCGCGGCGATCCGCGAGCAGCTCGGCAGCCTGCAGGCGGCGCTCGACGCGACCAAGCGAGACAACGCGGCCAAGGACGTGCGCATCGCCGACCTCGGCAAGGAGCTCAACCTCGCCCTGGCCAACCGCGTCGGCGAGCTGGAGCGCTACCGGTCGGAATTCTTCGGCCGCCTGCGCGAGGTTCTCGGCCACCGCGGCGACGTGCGCGTCGTCGGCGACCGCTTCGTCGTGCCGACCGACATCCTGTTCGAGTCCGGCTCGGCCGAACTCGGACCCGCCGCGCAGGCGCAACTCGCCGGACTCGCATCGACCGTTGCCGAGGTGGCCGCGGAGATTCCGTCGAGCATCGACTGGGTGCTCAGGATCGACGGACACACCGATCGCCGTCCGATCAGCACCGACCGCTTTCCGTCGAACTGGGAGCTGTCGACGGCGCGCGCGGTCGCGATCGTCAAGTTCCTGGTCGTGCAGGGCATTCCGGCGCATCGACTGTCGGCGAACGGCTTCGGCGAGTTCCAGCCGCTCGATCCGGGCTCCTCGGCCGAGGCCTATGCGCGCAACCGGCGTATCGAGCTGCAGCTGACCAACCGCTAGCGGACGCCACGCGTCAGCCGACGATGCGGCTTTGCCCGGGCGCGAGACCGTCCAGTGCGTGGGCGCCGACGCGCGTGCGCACCAGGCGCAGCGTCGGCAGTCCGATCGCCGCGGTCATGCGGCGGACCTGTCGGTTGCGACCTTCGCGCAGCACCAGCTCGATCCAGCTCGTCGGCTTGTCGCGGCGGTAGCGGATCGGCGGTACGCGCGCCCACAGCCAGTCTGGCTGGTCCGCCAGGATGCGCGCCGCGACCGGCAGCGTGGGGCCGTCGGAGAGCATCACGCCGCGTCGCAGCGGTTCCAGATCCGCCTCGGCGGGGACGCCCTCGACCTGAGCCAGATAGGTCTTGGGCTGCTTGTGGCGCGGATCGGTCAGGCGATGCGCGAGCGCGCCGTCGTCGGTCAGCAGCAGCAGGCCTTCGCTGTCCAGGTCGAGACGTCCGGCAGCATAGACGCCCGGCGTCGCGACGAGATCGGCCAGGGTCGGGCGGCCGTCGCGATCGGTGAACTGGCACAGCACGCCATAGGGCTTGTTGAGCGCGATCAGCATCGCTAGGCGGCGGCCGGCCGTGGCGCCGGCCGCCTGGGCTCCGGGCGCGGCTTACTGCGCGGGCTTGACGAACTTCAGCGTCATGCGGTCGGACTCGCCGATCGCCTGGTACTTCTCGCGATCGGTGTCGCCGAGCGCGAGCGTCGGCGGCAGCGTCCACACGCCCTTCTCGTAGTCCTTGGTGTCCTTCGGATTGGCGTTGATCTCGCTCTGCGCGGCCAGCTGGAAGCCGGCTTCGGTCGCGAGCCGGATCACGTAGTCCTGTGGCAGATAGCCCGACTGGCGATCGGCGTCCAGATCGGTGCCGACCGCGGCGCGGTGATCGACCACGCCCAGCGTGCCGCCGGCCTTGAGCACATCGAAGAACGCCTTGAACATCGCCGGCGCGTTGTCGCGCCAGTTGTGCACGTTGCGGAACGTCAGCACGACGTCGGCCGAGCCGGCCGGGCCGAACGCCGGCGCGGCCGGGTCGAACTCGACGACCTGGACCTGGCCGTAGCGCTCGGCATCACCGGCGAGCTTCGCGCGGTACGCCTCGGCGCCGCGCTTGGCGTAGTCCGACGAGGTCGGCGCGGCGATCGCCGCCACGTAGGTGCCCGAGTCCTTCAGCCACGGCGCGAGGATCTCGGTATACCAGCCGCCACCCGGCGTGATCTCGACGACCGTCTGGCCCGGCGCGATGCCGAAGAACGTCAGCGTTTCCTTCGGGTGGCGCCAGGTATCGCGCATCTTGTTGGCGTCCGAGCGCCAGGCGCCGCCGAGCGCCTCGTCGAGCTTGGTCGCGAACAGGTCGTTCGCGCTGGCCGGGGGCGTGACCTGCGCGGGCTGGTCGGCGGCGGCGACCGGCGCCGGCGTGGACGCGGCCGGGGCGGCCGGCGGCGCGGCGTCCTGCGAACAGGCACCGAGGGCGAGCAGCGTCAGCGAAGCGAGGAGAAGTCGGGTCATCGAAGCGCTCCAGATGGGGAATGGGTCAAGGACGACCGTGCGAGCGCTGCGCCCGTCCGTCGGCCATGGGCCGCCGAGTGTACCGGAACGCTGCGCGGAGCCGATGCGGCAGCACGCGGCGCCTGGACGCCGACCGATTCAGTGCGCGGACAGCGACAGCTCACGGCCGATTCATTGCCGGCAGTGTCCACTGACGGCGCTCCGTTGCAAACGGGGGCACTCCAAAAAATAGCGAGGAGAACGCCATGCTTCATTACGCCGTCGTCTTTCTGGTGATCGCGCTGATCGCCGCCGTCCTCGGGTTCGGCGGTATCGCCGGCGCCGCGGCGGGCATCGCCAAGATCCTGTTCGTGGTCTTCCTGGTGCTGTTCATCGTGTCGCTGTTCTTCGGCCGCCGCCGTCCGCCGGTCTGACCGGCGTCCCTGATCGGCGGTACTGTCATCGGTTGCACGAGCCGGGGCCTGCCATGCAGGCCCCGCTTGTTTTTCGGGCGGGAGTCGATACGCGATCACGCCCGATCAATCGTGAGGGGTTTGCGCTGGCAGCCGTCGATCCCGCCGCCCGCGATCGCACGCTGCCTCCGTGCCCTACCGCGCCGTCATTCGGCCCCGAGACCGCCGCCATCGGAAGCGGGATCGCCCGCCAGACGCGCCGAGGGCGGATACGGCGGCACGTCGGCATAGTCGCCCGCGGCGATGCCGTCCTGCACGGCCTGCCACCAGCGTGGATCGAAGATCTCGCCGTGCGCGGCGATCAGCGCCTGGCGCAGATCGGCCGGGATGCCGAGAAAGCGCGGAAACTGCTCCGGAAAGACGTCGTTCTCGCGCACGGTCAGCCAGTCCTCGAGCGGACGCGTCTCGTCCTCGTCGTCGGCCTCGGGCAATGCGCGGAAGCGGCAGCTCTCGACCAGGCACAGCTCGTCGTAGTCGTAGAAGATCGCGCGTCCGCCGCTGGTGATGCCGAAGTTCTTGAGCAGCAGATCGCCCGGAAAGATGTTGCTGCGCGCCAGGTCCTTGATCGCCTGGCCGTAGTCGAGCACCGCCGCGCGCGCCGCGTCCGGATCGGCCTCGCGCGCGTAGAGGTTGAGCGGCCGCAGCCGGCGTTCGACGTAGCAGTGCGCGACGACCAGGTCCTCGCCGTCGACCGTCACCGTCTCTGCGCATTCGGCTAGCAGTTCCTCGAGCATCGGCGGATCGACCTGTGCCAGCGGAAAGCGCAGATAGCGAAACTCCTGCGCGTCGACCAGGCGGCCGATGCGGTCGTAGCGGAACACCAGGCGGTACTTCTCCTCGACCTGGCGCCGGCCGATGTCCTTCGGATACGCGAAGCGGTCGCGGATCACCTTGAACACCAGCGGATAGTCGCGCGGCGTGAACACCGCCATGACCATGCCGCGCTCGCCGTCGGCGCGTACCAGCCGCTCCTCGGGATGCGCGGCCAGATGGCGGAACAGATGCCGGTAGCGCTCGGTCTTGCCCTGCTTGGCGCGGCCGAGCACGGTGTAGAGCTCCTCGATCGGCTTGTGCGGCATCAGGCCGTGCAGATAGACGACCGTATCGGTGACGGTCGGCAGGTCGGCCAGAAAGTAGCTGCGCGTGTAGCCGAACAGCGTCGAGATCTGTTGCCGGCGCGTCAGCACCGCGTCGGCGCGGATGCCCTCGGCCGTGCTGACCAGCGCGATCGCCAGCGGCAGCTCGGCGCGTTCGCCGAGCAGTCGGCCGACCAGATAGGCGCGCCGCTCGCGGAAGAACGGCGTCGGCAGCAGCTCGATCGCGACCGCCGCGCCGCCGTCGTGCGCGAGCAGCTGCGCTTCACAGGCGGCCGCCACGCGCGTCGCGTCGGCCACCGCGTCGGCGTAGCCGCATGCGAACGGCACGTCGGCGAATATCTGCTCGATCGCCTCGGCCGGTGCTTCGCGCAGGCGATAGCGCGTGCGCGACGCGGCTTCGGCGACGTGCGCGGTCGATTCGCGGTCGAGCGCGACGAACTCGATGTCGGCGGCGACGCCGACGGTGTGGAAGAAGCGCCGCGACAGCGAATTGAAGAACGTCTTGCTGAGCTCGCGGTCCAGGTACGGCGTCACCTGCAGCTCGAACGCGTCGCGGATCAGGCGCCACAGCGGACGCGAACGCACGCGCTCGTCGAGCAGCAGTTCGAGCCGGCCCAGCGTCTCGGCCAGGCATTCCTCGTAGAGGTCCAGACGCCAGACCGTGTCGATCTGCGCCTGTCGCCAGCTGCGCCGCTCGAACCAGCGCTTGGCGCGCCGCGTGATGTCCGAGAAGCGCGCGTTGTAGTCGAGGAACGCGTCGAGGATCAGCGCCGCCGCGCGCGCGGGCGTGCCGGTGGCATCGGTAGGCGCCTGGCGCATCGTCGGAGGCCTCCGCATCGGGTCGGGCTGCCGGACGGCTGCCGTGCGCGGCAGTCTAGAACGTCCGCCGGGCGTTGCGGTGAGTGGTCGGCCGGCACGACTTGACGGCCCGCCGCCGGTGGCCGTGGACCGCGGGACGTCCGCTCGCCCGGCGAGGCTGTGCGGCTTCGGCGGAACGAGGGACGCCGTTCCAGGGGCGAGGCGATCCGGAAAACGAAGAGGCCGCCCTTGGGCGGCCTCTTCGGTGGACACCGCGCGAGCGCTCTCAGAGGTGCTTGATCAGCTCGTCGGCGAATTCCGAGCACTTGACCTCGGTCGCGCTGTCCATCAGGCGGGCGAAGTCGTAGGTGACCTTCTTCGAGCCGATCGCCTTGTCCATCGCGGCGATGATCGCGTCGGCCGCTTCGGTCCAGCCCATGTAGCGCAGCATCATCTCGCCCGACAGGATCACCGAGCCCGGATTGACCTTGTCCAGGCCGGCATACTTCGGCGCCGTGCCGTGCGTCGCCTCGAACACGGCGTGGCCGGTCACGTAGTTGACGTTGCCGCCCGGTGCGATGCCGATGCCGCCGACCTGCGCGGCCAGCGCGTCGGACAGGTAGTCGCCGTTGAGGTTCAGCGTGGCGACCACGTCGTACTCGGCCGGACGCAGCAGGATCTGCTGCAGGAACGCATCGGCGATTGCGTCCTTGATCACGATGTCCCTGCCGGTCTTGGGGTTCTTGAGCGTGCACCACGGGCCGCCGTCGAGCTCGACCGCGCCGAACTCGCGCTGCGCCAGCGCATAGCCCCAGTCGCGGAACGCGCCCTCGGTGAACTTCATGATGTTGCCCTTGTGCACGAGCGTGACCGACTTGCGATCGTTGTCGATCGCGTACTGGATCGCCGCGCGCACGAGACGCTCGGTGCCTTCCCTGGACACCGGCTTGATGCCGAATCCGGAGGTCTCCGGGAAGCGGATCTTCTTGTAGCGGTCCGGGAAGTTCTCCTTGAGCAGCGCCGCGAACTTCTTCGCGTCGTCGGTGCCTTCCTGGAATTCGATGCCGGCGTAGATGTCCTCGGTGTTCTCGCGGTAGATCGTCATGTCGACCTTGGACGGGTCGCGCACCGGCGAGGGCACGCCCTTGAACCAGCGCACCGGCCGCACGCAGGCGTACAGGTCCAGCATCTGGCGCAGCGCGACGTTGAGCGAGCGGATGCCGCCGCCGACCGGCGTGGTCAGCGGTCCCTTGATCGAGACCAGGTAATCACGGCAGGCCGCGACGGTCGCATCCGGCAGCCAGGTGCCGAACTCGTTGAACGACTTCTCGCCGGCGTAGACCTCGAGCCAGTGGATCTTGCGCGCGCCGCCATAGGCCTTGGCGACCGCGGCGTCGAGCACGCGCACCGAGGCGGCCCAGATGTCCGGACCGGTACCGTCGCCTTCGATGAACGGGATGATCGGGTTGTTCGGGACGGTGAGGACGCCGTCGGCGATCGTGATCTTGGCGCCGTCGGCCGGCGGCGTGAGGGTGGGTTCTGCCATGGATTCCTCCAGAAGTGACGGCGCCGGCGGCAGGCGGAGCGCACAGGGGATGTAAGCGGATGCAGGTAGCCGCCCATTGTCGCCGGAACGGCCCGTACACGCCACGGGCGACGCCGCGCGGCGGCAGTGCGCGAGGACCGATGACCGACGTCGGGCCGGCTCGTGCGACAATCAACGGTTTCCCCGGAGCGGACGGCTTGGTGGATACGGCGGCACTGCAGCGGATTCTGGCCCAGGGCGGATGGCGCGAGCGCTTCGATCCGGGCGCGCTGCAGCGCGGCAACGCCTATTTCCGCAACGGCCGGCTGCGCGCGCTGGCGTATCGGCCGCGCGAGGGCGGCGGGCGGATCGAGGCCGAGGTCCGCGGCCAGCACGGCAGCCTCTACCGCACCGTGGTCTCGGTGACCGGCCATGCCGACGCCGGCGACTGGCTCTGCCAGTGTGAATGCCCGGTCACCTACGACTGCAAGCACGCGGTCGCCGTGCTGCTCTACGCCGAGCGGCGGCCGCCGTCGAGCTGGCCGGCGCTGACGCAGCCCGTGCAGCCGGCACCGGCACCCGCGGCGAAGACCGCGACCGCATCGACGCCGTCTTCGACCGACGAGGGCGACTGGGCGCGCTGGCTGAGCCGGCTCGAGACCGTCGACGAGGATCATGCCGCCGCGGTCGCCGAGCCGGGACGTGTGTTCGCGCTGCTGCTGCGCGGCGTGCCGGGTGCGCAGCAGCCGCGTCTGGAAGCGGCGCCGGCCTGGCTGCGTCCGGCCAAGAGCCGCAGCAGCGGTCTGGTCGACCCGCAGCCGCTGGTGATGGACGTCGGCGGTCCGGTGCCGGCACCGGCCGGCGGCTGGCCGGTGGCCGACGCGGTCGCGCTCGGCCTGCTGCTCGGCCGCGCCGAGGGCCGCCACGGTCCGTTCGTGCCGATCGACACGCGCGCGCTCGAGCAGGCGCTCGCCGAGCTCGCGCGCCGTCATCGCGTCTACGTCGACAAGCCGGCCAACGGGGCCTGGACGCTGGCCGAGCCGGTCAAGCCGGTACTGGCCTGGAAGGATCTGGCCGACGGCAGCCAGGTGCTCGACATCGGCATCGAGGCATCCGAACCGGCCATGCTGCTGCGCGGGGCCGGGCTGTGGTACTTCCTGCCCGAGGCGCATCGCTTCGGCCTGGTGCAGGCATCGCCGGCCTGGGTCGATCTCGTGCAGGGCGCGCCGCGTGTCGCGCCCGAGAACGCCGAGACCGTGCGCCGTACGCTCGGCACGCGCAGTGCCGCCGCCGCGGCGCTGCCGGCACCGGCGGTGCGGGCGCTGCGCCGCATCGAGGTGACACCAGCCGCCGAGCTGACGCTGCGCATGGTCGAGGTGCCGTGGCGCCAGGCGCTGCGGCTGCGCCTGGTCAGTGCCGGCTGCGCACGGCTCGCGTTCGACTACGGCGGTGTCCGTGTCGCGCCGGCCGCGGCCGCGACCACGCGCCTGCTGCACGAGGGCGAACTGGTCGAGATCCAGCGCGACCGCACCTACGAGCGTCAGATCCTCGACCTGCTCGAACAGGTCGGCCTGGTCGAGGCGGACTTTCCGGCGCGCGCCGATGCGGACGAGCCCGCGCAGGCCGACTTCCTGCTGCAGCCGGCCGAGCAGCGCCCGCCGCTCGCGCCCGATGCGTGGAAGCCGGTCGTCAAGCAGCTCGTGGAGCAGGGCGTGCACGTGGTCTACGCGGAGGGTTTCCCGCGCGACGAACTGCTCGACATCGACGACTGGCATGCCGATCTCGCCGAGACCGGCACGCCGTGGTTCGACGTCGCGCTCGGCATCGACGTCGGCGGCGAGCGCGTCGATCTGCTGCCGATCCTGCGGCGCCTGCTGACCGATCCGCGCTTCTCGCTGGCGCCGCGGCGCGGCGAGCGGCGCGACGCGGCGCTGCGCGTGCCGATCGACGAGCGGCGCAGCGTCGAGCTGCCGCTGGCGCGCGTGCGCGCGCTGGTCGGGCCGCTGCTCGAATGGATCGACCTCGATCGCGGCGAGCGCCTGACCGTGCACCGCAGCGCGGCGGCCAGCCTGCTCGCGGCCGGCGACGAGGCCGGCCTGCACTGGGCCGGCGGCGACCGCCTGCGGGCCAATCGCGATGCGCTGGTCGCGGCTCGCCGCGCCGTCGAGCCGCCGGCCGGGCTGCAGGCGGTGCTGCGCGAGTATCAGCGCGAAGGCCTGGCCTGGCTCGGCTTCCTCGCCGATGCCGGACTCGGCGGCGTGCTCGCCGACGACATGGGCCTGGGCAAGACCGTGCAGGTGCTCGCGCATCTGCTCGACGAGAAGGCGCGCGGCCGTCTCGACGCGCCGGCGCTGGTGGTCGCGCCGACCAGCCTGATCGGCAACTGGCAGGACGAAGCGCACCGGTTCGCGCCGTCGCTGTCGGTGCTGACGCTGCACGGTGCCGGACGCGCGCGCGCCTTCGATGCGATCGCCGGCCACGATCTGGTCATCACGACCTATCCGCTGCTGCCGCGCGACCGCGAGCGGCTGACCGCGACCGCGTTTGCGCTGGTGATCCTCGACGAGGCGCAGTCGGTCAAGAACGCGCGCAGCCAGGCCGCTCAGGTCGTGCGCGAGATTCCGGCGCGGCGCCGGCTGGCGATGACCGGCACGCCGCTCGAGAACCATCTCGGCGAGCTCTGGGCGCTGTTCGACGCGGTCGAGCCGGGACTGCTCGGCAGCGAGCGGCAGTTCGCGCGCTTCTACCGCGTGCCGATCGAGAAGCACGGCGACGCCGACCGCAGCCAGCGACTGTCGCGGCGCATCGCGCCGCTGCTGCTGCGCCGGCGCAAGGAAGACGTGCTGACCGAGCTGCCCGAGAAGACCGAGATCGTGCAGCGGCTCGAGCTCGAGGGCGCCCAGCGCGAGCTCTATGAAACCTTGCGCCTGGCCCAGCACGAGCGCGTCCGCGAGGCGATGCGCGAGCGCGGTCTGGCGCAGTCGGGCATCGTCGTGATCGACGCGCTGCTGAAGCTGCGTCAGGTCTGCTGCGATCCGCGCCTGGTCAAGCTCGACAGCGCCCGCCGTACTGAAGACTCGGCCAAGCTCGAGGCGCTGCTCGAGCGGCTCGACACGCTGATCGGCGAAGGCCGGCGCGTGCTGGTGTTCTCGCAGTTCGCGCAGATGCTGGCGCTGATCGCCGAGGCACTCGACGCGCGCGGCGTCGGCCATCTGATGCTGACCGGCCAGACGCCCGGCGGCGCCCGCGCCGACCTGGTGCGCCGCTTCCAGGACGGCGAGGCGCCGGTGTTCCTGATCAGCCTGAAAGCCGGCGGTACCGGCCTCAACCTGACCGCCGCCGACGCGGTGATCCACTACGATCCGTGGTGGAACCCCGCCGTCGAGGCGCAGGCCACCGACCGCGCGCATCGGCTCGGCCAGGACAAGCCGGTCTTCGTCTACAAGCTGATCTGCGCCGGCACCGTCGAAGAGAAGATCCAGGCCTTGCAGGCGCGCAAGGCCGGCCTCGCCGATGCCGTGCTCGAGGGCACCGGCACCGGCGCGCTGCATCTGGACGAATCGGACCTGGCCGAGCTGTTCGCGCCGCTGGCACCGGAGTGACGGCGGTCCTCGTGCCGAACACGGGCGTGACGATCCGACGGATGCGACGCGCTCGGACTCGTATCGCGGTCGTGCTCGTCAGTGCAGGTCGCGCCGATGACGGAGCGCTCGACCGGGCCGGCGGCGGCATCCCGCCGCCGGCCCGGACGCCCGTTCAATGCGTCTCGAAGCCGTCGGCGAAGATCCGGTCGATCGCCGCGGTGACCGCGAACGGCCGAGTCGCCAAGGACGGTCGCAGCGTCGAACTGCCTGTGTACTGCACCGCGAGCGTATAGCTGCCCGGCAGCGCCAGCGTGACCGTGCAGCTCGCCAGGCCGGTGGCATCGGTCGTGCCGATGCAGGTCTGGCCGCCGACCGCGAACGACAGCGCTGCACCTGCTACCGGGCTCGGCGTGCTCGCGGCCGAAATGTCGGTCAGCCGCGCCGTCAGCGCGACCGGCCGCGCGGCGACCGCGCCGTGCGCACCGCCGAGCACGAGGAAGGTCGCATGCGGCCCTTCGGCGAAGGTGACGCGCGCCGGATTGGACGTGAGGTCCAGTGTGTCGCTGCGCAGCAGTGCGGTGACCACGTCGCTGCCGGCGCGCGTGCCGACGTAGCTCAGCGTCGCAATGCCGTTCGCATCGGTCCGGGACAGGCGCACCTGCGCGTTGGCGCCTTCTATCAGGAAGCGCACCGCCGTGCCGGCCGGCACGCCGGCATGCGCGAGCTTCGCCTGCAGCGTCAGCGTCGCGCCCTGCGGCGGATCGGGCGAGGTCAGGCGCGGATCGAGGCCCAGCGCCGGCGCCGGGTTGCTGCTCGCGAAATCGCAGGCGCCGCTGGCCGGCGTCAGCTTGTGCACGGTGTCGGCGGTGCTCGAGTACAGGCAGCCGTCGGCGCCGATCGTGCCGGTGCCCAGATGATCGGCCAGCGCGGTGCGCGTCACCGGCGTGGTCGTCAGGTCGACGAGGTAGAGAGTGTCGGGCTCGTTCCAGACCAGCAGCGAGCGCGCCGCGCCGTCGGGTCCGGCCTCGCCGATGTTGATCCAGTAGAACGAATCGAAACCTTGCTCGGTCGTCACCGCCGCCGGCTGCGGCCGGTCCGTGCCGGCGACCTGGATCAGCGGCGAATGCGGGAACGTCGGGTACGCGGTGGCGACGTAGATCGTGCCGTTCGGCGCGATCGCGATCAGACCGTTCGGCGTCCCCGGCAGCGTCGCGTAGACGATCACCGCGGTCGGACGCGACGGGTCGGTGTCGCCCGGATCGGTCAATCGGTACAGCGACGGATTGTCCGATCCGGCGCCGCTGCAACTGTTGTCGAAGAACAGGTCGCCGCTCAGCGGATCGGTCGCCAGACCGTGCGGGCAGGTCAGGTTGTTCGCGACGATGCGCAGCAGCGCGCCGCTGTCCGGATCGATCTCGATGATGTCGCCGCTGCCGAACGAGGCGCCGGTGACGCCGCGTGTCGCGTAGAGCTTGCCGTCCTTGCCGAACACCGGCTTGCCGAGCGTGACGCCGAGGTTCGACAGCGGGCCGACCGCGGCGCCGCCGGTATCGCGCAGCCGGTAGAGATCACCGGTCTGGAAATGCGCGACGTAGGCCGCTCCATCGGCGCTGAACGCCGGATTCGACGCGCCGCTGCAACCCCAGTTGACGTTGCCGTAGAAGAACGGATACGCCGCGAAGCCGTTTGCGAACGCGGTCAACGCATGGCCTGAAGCCGCGACCGGCGCCGTCACGCAGGAACCGATCGCATTGGAGTAGGTCACCGTCGCCGTACCCGGCACCGGCAGCTCGCCGTCGGTCACGTCGACCGCGGTGTAGCCGACCGACTCCTCGACACGATTGGTCGCCGCGAAGCGGATCTCGCCGTTCGCGTCGGTCAGCGGCGGGTTCGGTCCGGTCACGGCCGAGCGGCCCTGGCCTTGCGACAGGACGACGTGCTTGCCGGGTGTGGGGCGGCCCTCGGCGTCGCGCAGCGTCACGGTGATCGTCGTCGTCGCGATGCCGTCCGCGGTCACCGCGATCGGAAAGGCCAGGATGCCGCCTGCCGCTGCCGGCGGTGCGACGAACGTCAGCGGCAGGCCGGTGCCGATGTCGAAGCCGTCGTCGATCGCGCGTGCGCTCAGAGTCACCGAGCCGACCGCCGCGCGCGTGACCGCGAACACCGCGCTGCCGTTGGCCGCGGTCGTCGTCACCGGCGTCGACGGCGTGATCGTCACGCCGGCGCCGGCCGGCGCGGTCAGACTGACGCGACGGCCGCCGATCGTACTGCCGGCGGCGTCGCGCAGTTGCACGACGACGTGCGTGGCCGTCGTGCCGTCCGCGATGCCGGTCGGCGGATCGGCGATCGCGCGCGAGGTCGCGGCGCTGGCCGGTCCCGCTGCCTGGCCGGCCAGCGCGAGGTTCAGCACGCTGAGGTTCGGACTGCCGAGGCCGACGTGCGCGAAGTCGCTGCCGAGCGCCGCGGCGCCGTGGAACGCCGCCGTGTTCGCCAGCGGATAGGCATGCGTGTTGAACAGCCCCAGATTCGTGCCTTGGGCATGATTGAGCGTCGCCGCGAATGCCGCCATCAGCGGCGCCGACATGCTGGTGCCGCCGTAGAGCAGACCGCTCGGACAACCGCCGCGACTGGCCTGGCAGATCGGCACGCCGTTGGTCGCCGGATCGGCATTGACGGCCAGATCCGGCACCGAGCGCATCGCCGAGGCGTTCAGCCCGTTCTGATAGGCCGGCCGAGTGAAGTAGCGACTGACGCCGTAGCCGCCCTGGCCGTGGCCGGCGCTGCTGCCCTGGCCCCACCAGGTCGCACCGGCATACGTGCCGCCCGGGCCGGCCAGCGTCGAGGTGCCGCCGACGGCGGTCGCGTTCGGCGAGCCGGCCGGCACGGTGATCGTATTCGGTGCACCGTCCAGGCAGGTGCTGCCGGTGTCGCCCGAGGCATTGAACACGCTGACGCCGGCTGCCGCCGCAGTCGCGAGGATCGCATCGACGCCGCGCACGTCGGCCAGCGTGGTCTGGTCTTCGCAGTAGGCCCAGCTGTTGGAGATCACGTCGACGCCGTCGTCGAGCATGCGGCTGAACAGTGTCTGGAAGCTGCCGGCGCCGGTGAACGGCGCGCTGTAGACGACCACGTTCGCGCCGGGCGCCGTCGCCATGACGACGCTGATGTCGAGCACGACCTCGTCTTCGTTCGCGCCGACCGGTGCGCCGCCGTCGATCGCGATGCTGGACAGCTGGGTGATCTGCGTCGCCGGCGCGCCGATCAGGTCGAGGAAGTCGCGGATATCGGAGGTGTGGAAGTTGTCGAACTGCACCAGCGCCACGGTCTGGCCGTCGCCGGGCAGGGCATCGCCGCCGGCCGGCCGCAGCGGCGCCTGCAGCGGCGAGGCCAGGATCGGCACGACGCGGCACAGGAACAGCGACAGCAGGATGCCGACCGGATTGCTGCAGATGTTGTTGTGGGTGCCGAGCGCGTTCTGATAGACGCCGTAGCAGAAGGTCTTGGTATAGGGGTCCACGCCGGCGCCGCTCGCGCAGTTGTAGCCCCAGTTGCCGACGAACTGCGGCGACGGCATTCGTTCGATCCGGGCCAGCGTCGACAGGCCCGAGATCGACTGCACCAGCGGTGCGATCGACGCCGGCAGCGACGGCTCACCGCTGTTGGCGAGGAAATGCCGACCACTGCCGGGCAGCGCATAAGCGTCGATCGCGACGTCGAGCGCTGCGGCGATGCGATCGCGCGAGCCGGTCACGCCGAGCGCCAGGCGGCCGGCCGATTCGGTCGTGATCGCAAAGTCCCGGCTCGCGAAGTAGTCGCGCACGGCCGCATAGTCCGCGGCGCTCGGGCCGAAGCGATCGGCCAGCGCGGCCGGCGACAGATAGCGGCGGTAGTCCGGAGAGGCAGGATCCTGCACTGCGTCGCGATACGCCTCGAAACCGGCCGCGTCGCGCCGTTTCAGGACCAGCGTTAACGTCATCGGCGCGTCGAGCGCGGCCGTTTCGGCAGCCGGCAGTCGCTGCGCGCCGGACAGCACCGGCAGCACGTGGCCGCCCAGCGCGGTCCTCCCGTCGGCTGCGAACGTCGGCGCCGGCAGCGATGCCAGGAGAAGCCCGAGCAGCCAGCCGATCGCCCGTCCCGCCGCCGGAGCGGTCGCGGGAACCCCCGATGTGCGCATCATGATCGTCTCCCGGACGCGCGGTCGATGCGCCGCGCCTTGACTCCAGTGAGCGATTCGGCGCGGACATCACGCGGACGCACGGGGCGGGTGGCGACTACGGCACAGTCGTCTCCAGATGCCAGATCGCGACGGCGTCCGATGCGCCGGTCGGTGCCAGCTCGACCTGGCGCCGGCCTGGGCCGGCCGCTGCAGACGGGATCGCCGCTTCGACATAGGCGTACGGACCGGCGCGGCGCAGTGCGAGGCCGGATGCATGGAAGCGGACATTCGGGCCCTCGCGGACGGTCAGCGCGTAGGTGCCGGCTGTCGGGTCCGCCACTTCGGCCTGCAGGCGCAGCCAGCCGCCGCTTGCCGGAAGCCGCAGCGGCGCGGCCTCGCCGCGCGTCGCCGCCAGGCGCAGGCTGATCGTCGGCAGCGCCGCGACGTCGGCTGGCGCCCACGGCGACCGACCCGGCTGGATCAGTGCGATCGCCAGCACCGTCGCCGCGCCAGTGCGCCGATCGCCGCGACGATGCGGCGCCGCCTCCGCCGTTGCCCGGTGGACGCCGCTGCACGTGTTCGCGCGACCAGCGCCCGGGCGACCATCCAGCGCCAGCGACCGCCCGGATCGGCGATCAGATGGCGTGCGACCGCCTCACGCGTGGCGGCGTCGAGCCGCTCTGCGGCATGGTCGTCGATCAGATCGGTCTCCGCCTCGCGCAGCCGCGCCGCGAGTGCATCCTCGCGCAGCAGCCGTTCCTCGAGCACGACGGCGTCCGCTTCGGGAAGCCGGTGCAGGAGCCAGTCGCGCAGGGTGGCGTCGGTGGGGGACATCTCGGGTCGGTGGGGAGGTTTCTTTCTGTGGTGCGGGCTTGGGAAGTATCACGCTGCGGGGGGGCTCTATGGTGGTTCGGTTCGCTTCCTGGGGGAGCTGCACCCCGGGTTTTTTGCTCCCCTCCGGGCAAGTGGGTCATTTCTCTTGCGTGACTACGCGCCGCAGGAGCGGCGCGAACGGCGAAGTCGGCTTGATGGTTGGATGGTTGTTGCTTTGTAGGTGGTCGGCATCCCTGCCTGTTTTCCGCTCGCCTCCAGGCGAGCGGGTTACTTCTCTTTGCGTGCCCACAGCGCCGCAGGAGCGGCGCGAACGGCGAAGCCGGCCCGAAGGGCGGAGCGCAGGATGCGCGGAGTCAAGAGAAGTAACCAAGAGAAAGGCCACCCCGGTACCGCGGTCTACGGGCATCCTGCCCTACGACTGCGCGAAGGCGCTCCGGGGGTCTGCTGACAGCGCATCCTGCGCTGACAGCAGACTGGGCCACGTCCTGTGGCCCACCCTTCGGGCTTTTCCCTACGCACCTTCGCCGCGGCACAGGGGCCCCGTGGGCGCGCGTCCTGCGCGCTCGGCTGGGGTGACGATGTTTGTCGGGTGTTGCTTCGTCGGTGGGCGGCGTCCCTGCCTGTTTTCCGCTCGCCTCCAGGCGAGCGGGTCACTTTTCTTTGCGTGGCCAAAGAAAAGTAACCAAAAGAAAGGCCACCCCGGTGCCGCGGTCTCCGGGCATCCTGCCCTACGACTGCGCGAAGGCGCTCCGGGGTCCGCTGACGGCGCCTCCTGCGCCGACAGCGGACTGGGCCACGTCCTGTGGCCCACCCTTCGGGCCTTTCCTGCGCACCTTCGCCGCGCACAGGGGCCCCGATGGCGCGCTTCCTGCGCGCTCAAGCAAGAGCAAAAGAAGCGCGGCTGCCTGCGCAGAGTGAGTGAGTATGGATGAAGGCGAAAATTGAATTGAAAGCAGCAAGAAAGAGCAGGGGTAGGGCGCAATCGACGCTGCTTTTTGCTTTTGCTTGATCTTCTGCGCGCAGGAAGCGCGCTGAAGGGTCCCGTCAGACGTGGTGGGTCGGGGCCGAAAAGCCCGCAGGGGCGCGGGCAGGGAGGCCCGCGCGTTCGTCGTCAGCACAGGAGGTGCTGTCGACGAACCTCGGTCCCGGCCCACGGACCCGCAGGGCAGGATGCCCGGAGGGCACGTCTGTGGGGTGCCCTTCTCTTTGGTTACTTTCTCTTGGGCACGCAAGAGAAAGTGACCCGCTCGCCTGGAGGCGAGCGGAATAAGGCAGGGATGCCGACCGCCTACGAAGCAACCAACCATCACGCCGTTTGCGCCGTTCCTGCGGCGCGTAGTCACGCAAGAGAAGTGACCCGCTCGCGGGAGCGAGCAAAAATCACAAATGCCGCTCGCCTCTGAATTGTCGACATGCAACGCCAAGCCGCGAATCAGCCGATCCACTCGCGCAAGGACAATGGACGACCAACAGGCCCGGCCCATCACGGGCGCGACCTCAAAGACCATCACCGACAGAATTACGCCAGCGCCAGCAACGCCGCACTCAGCCCGACAGCAGTCGCCCGCGCACGCACGCCTCCAGCGCCTCGCGCACACGCAGCGCGCGGTTGCGCAGCGCGTTGAGGCTGATGCCGAGCGCCGCGGCCAGGCGCTGGCGCAGCGCGATGCGCGCGCCGCCGTCGGCACCGTAGTAGTCGAGGATCAGACGGCCCTGCGCGGGGCCGGCCGTGTCGAGGCAGGCGTCGAGCGCGGCGAGCACGGCTTCGTGCCGGACCGCATCGGCGACCGCATCCTCGTCGGGCGGCTGCAGAATCGGATCGCATTCGGCACGCGCGGCGCGGATCGCCTGCGCCTGTGCTTCCCGTACCAGATAGCGTGCGATGCCGAGCGCGTAGCCGCCGGTGTCCTCGACCAGGACGCCTTCGGCGAGGCGTCGGCCGAGCCGGTCGAGCGCGGCATCGGCGAGATCGTCGGCCTGGATCGGGACGTGCAGCCGGAAGAACGCGATCAGACGGCGACGCAAGGCCTCATAGGCCGCCGCCGCGGTGCGACCGCCACCCAGATGCGCGAGCAGTGCATGCAACGGATCGCCTGTTTCGGTCATCGCCAGTCCCCTTGCAGCACATAACCGGCCCAATAGTACGGCGCCGCCCAGCGCGGTTCGGCGCGCAGTTTCCGTTGCGCACGTTCCAGTGCCTGCGGTGGCGGCAGTCCCTGGCGCAGCAGGCCTTCGTAGAAATGGCCCATCAGCGCGGCGCCGGCGCGGTCGTCGACGGCCCATAGGCTCGCCAAGACGCGGCGCGCGCCGGCATGGAAGAACGCACGTGCCAGGCTGAACGGACCTTCCGCACCCTGGATCGGGCCGCTGGCACCGTCGCAGGCGCCGAGCACCACGAGGTCGACCGGTACGTCCAGCGTGTAGAGATCGTCGGCGCGCAGAACGCCGTCCTGCGGCGTACCGTCGGCGGCATAGGCCGACAGCACGATCGCCGACAGTTCCGGCCGCACGACGTCCAGATGCGCGTGCGTCGCGAAATGGACCGTGCCGTAGCGCGCCCAGGGCAGCGCCGCGAGCGTCTGGCGACTGGCGTCGAAGCCGTCGATCCAGCGCGATGCGCCGCGATCGGCCAGCGCCAGCAAGGCCCGTGCTTCCCGCCGCGCATACGGCAGCAGTGTCGGCGCGCCGGTCGCCGGCACCCCGGTGTGCGGCAGGCGCGGATCGTCGGCACGCACGACCGGATCGGCGATGATCGCGACGGCGTCCGGGGCGCCGCCGCGTGCCGTCGCACGGATGCCCGCCAGTGCCGACAGCGCCGGCAGATAGACGCGACCGCGTCCGGCGTCCGGCTCGAGCAGCGCGAACGGCACCCAGGCGAGGGCGCCGTCGGGGATCGTCACCTGCAGCGCGTCGTCGGTCGCGTCGGGCAGAGCGAGCAGCGTCGCCAGCACGCGTGCTGCGGTGTCGATGTCGGCGTCGTGCGCAGCCTCGTCGACGGCGATCCGCTCGATCGGTTGCGCCGTCGCCGCGACCGGTGCGGTCGCCACGCGTTCGCGCAGCCGCCGCGCCGCCTGTTCGATCGTCGAGCGGCCCGGCAGCACCGTCGCCGACAAGCCGTCGGCCGTGATGCGCCAGCGATAGCTGTGCGGTTCGGCCAGCCACCAGCTGTCGGCCACGACGCCGCGGTCGCGCAGGAGTTGAAGCAGCGCCTCGGACGTCGGCGCCGGCGGATGCGCCAGCTCAGCGTAGCGCGGGTTCTGTGCGCGAATCTGGCCGCGTACGGCGTCGAGTCCGCGTTGCGCTTCGGCCAAGGCCGTAACGCCACCCGCCGCCGCCGAGCGGACGGCCAGTTCCGCCGTGCGCTCGGCCTCGAGCAGGCCCAGGTCCACGGTGTCGGGCAGGGTCAGACGTCGTTCGTTCAACCGATCCTGCAGCGCACGCGCGCGAGCGCGCTCGCTGACCAGGAACGCCTGCATCGCGTATCCGGCATCGGGCTGCGCGGCGTGGCGCCGCATCAGGACCTCGATCGCGAGATCGTAGGCATCGCGTCGTGTCGCGAAGTACCGGCTGCGTAGCTGCGGGGGATCGATTGCGCCGCGCGCACCTTCGATCAGATCGAGCACCGGAGCGACGGCCGTGTGCGCTGCGGCGAGGTCGCCGGCGGCAAGCGCGAGTCGCGCGCGCAGGATCAGGACCCGCATCTCGCCGGAGACGTCATGCGCGCGCTTGGCCTGGTCGAGCGCCGTAGCGGCCGCACGTGCGGCTGCGTCGTGATCGCCGCGCTGCAGTGCGAGCTCCGCCAGTGCGAGCCGGGCGGCCACGGCGTTGGCGCTCGCAC
This sequence comes from Dokdonella sp., assembly GCA_024707225.1. Taxonomy (GTDB): domain Bacteria; phylum Pseudomonadota; class Gammaproteobacteria; order Xanthomonadales; family Rhodanobacteraceae; genus Dokdonella. The sequence continues at coordinate 691,085 of JANQAE010000002.1, forward strand.
CGATCGATTCGGCCAGTGCGGCCGCCGCTTCCAGATGGTCGCGCGCCTCGGCATCCTCACCGCGCAGTGCCGCCACCGACCCGAGCCCGATCCTCGCATGTGCCGCCTCGCGGCGAAAGCCCTGCGCGAGGTGGACGTCCAGTGCGGCACGGTAGCCCTGCCAGGCGGCGTCGAGTCTGCCTTCGTCCAGATCCAGATCGGCCAGGTTCAACTGCACCTCGGCCAAGCCGGAAACATCGCCGCTCTCGCGCCATATCGAGGCGGCCCGTTCGAGCGCGTCGCGGGCCGCGGCGCGATCGCCGGTCTGTCGATAGAGCAGACCGAGGTCGTTCCAGGCCATGCCTTCCACGCGCGGATACGGGGTGGTCTGCAGTGCATCGAGCGTCAGCCGATACGCGCTCAGGGCAGGCCCGAGCTCACCGCGCTGCAGACGAATTGCTGCGATGCTCTCTTGCACGAACACCGCGCGCCTGGCGTCGCCGGCACGCTCGGCGGTCGCGAGCGCCTCGGTCGCCGTGCTCAACGCACGTTCGGTGTCGCCGAGCGCGCGATGGTTCGCGCTGAGGTTGCCGAGCAGCAGCGCCTGATAGGCCAGGTCCCCGGTGCGACGATACAGCGCCAGCGCGGCGGTCTGATCGGCGATCGCGCCGCTGAAATCCCCGAGGTATCCGAGCGCGGCGCCGCGCGTTCGCAAGGCCGCCGCACGCTCCGCATCGCCGCCGAGGCCGTCGTCGCAATGCAGGAGCAGAGCCGCTTCGGCCGCCTGCCGTGCCTCGCGGTAGCGTCCTTGCGCGAAATGGTGCCGAGCGCGCCCCGTCTCGACGCGCAGCCGGAGGCAGCCGTCGCCTGCGGCAGCGATGAGCGCACGCTCGTATGCGGCCCCGACCGCAGTGTCGTCCTTCGCCGTACCGGCCTCCTGGCTTCCGGCCGTGCGTCGCAAGGCCTCGGCCTCGGCCAGTCGTTGCAGCGCCTGCGCACGTGCGATGAGGCGTGTCGTCGTCGGCTGCTGTCGTGAGGTCACGACCTCCACGGTTGCCGGCCGGTCCGGGCGAGCGGATGAAACCGTCAGCGTCCACTGCGTGGCTCGGCCCCCGGCAGCCAGCACGTAGTCGATCCGACTGCTCAGGCCGGCGTCGTTGCGCAGGAGGATCGGATCGCGAGACGGCGTCGTCAGTTGCACCTGGACGGCACCCTCGATCTGATCGACACCGATCTCGATCGATGCGAACGCCGGGACATCGAGGGGCAGTATGGCCGCCTTGCCGCGCGACAGTTGGACCCGTAACGCCTCGGTCGGAGGTGGCTCCGCCGCGGTCGCCGGCGCCTGCGTCGAGGCGACGAGCAAGGCCGCGAAGAGGGTCGAAGCGATTCGGTACGCGGTGACCATGGCGGCATTGTCCACTCACTCGCGGCCGTTGTCGTGACGTGCAGGATGCAAAGGCGGCGCTCGGGAAGACGCTCGGCGGATCGCTTGTCATTCTCGGGTTATCGACCGGACCGGTCTCTCGTGCGACCGAGAGACGTACGGATGGTCCCGATCGTGCGGACCCTTCCCGAGGCGATCGAATCAGGAAACGAAACGAGGCGTGGCGAGACGTGGGGAAGCTGGCGCCCGGTTCGGCTTGATCGCCCGCAGACTCCTCTCCAGGCACCGCGTCCGTTACGAGAGCCCGCTCGGTGCGTGGCGTGGCGTGGGACCTGCGCGCCTTGCCACTTTGATGTGGCGGCGACGGCGGCCGTCCCAGCTCATGCGATTCAAGGATCGAGGTTTTCGCGGAACAGCGTGTCTCCCGCCTCGGGTTCGCGAATCAGGAGTGCGGATCCCAGCCCGGGTTCTCCGGTGACTGCGAGGACCTGAGTTTTCCCGTTCACGCAAAAGTTTTGGAACCGTCCCAGCTTGCGTGAGATGAGATTGCCATCGTTGCGGAACGTGCGCCCATTGTCTCGCGAGATCGCCGCGCTGTCGGCACTCCATACGGTACGCCCGTCGCATGCATCGATCGTCCAGGTGGTGCCGGTGCCGTTCGTTGGGCCCAGAAGGTTCCAGCTGGTCCCGTCGTCGACAGTCTCCCATACGCGATTGGGAGTCGTCCCAAGCGGGGCCTCCAGTAGCAGGCGACGCTCCGCGTCAGAAGGATCCGGGCGGGACGCCATCCAGTAAGTCGACCAGTCGACAACGGGTGGGACTACGGGCCGGAAGGGGGTCGTACTTCCATCGCCGATGAAGTACAGGAGGGTTGTTTGCGGAGCTCCGGAGTCGAATGCGAGGTACACGCGATCGTTATTGGGATGGGTCTGCAAGGCATGCATCAAGGGCGCTTGGTCGGGGACGGCTAGGGAGACCCAGTGCTCGCCGCCGTCAGATGACCAGTACGTCAATCGATAGCCGCCCTCGCTGTAGGTCAAGGCAACGAGATGGTTGGAGTCGCTGCCTATGAAATCGATTGAGGTAGGTGGAATGAAGTCGAATGGATAATCCGAAGCCAGTGGCGCCCAGGATGTGCCGCCATCCTGGCTTCGGTAAAATGAACCGCTGTAATGACTGATCAAGAGCTGCGGGTTGGCTCGCGATCGAGCAATTCTCTGCGGATAGGCCGAGTAGAGTTCGTCGTAGAGGCTGGTCCCCACCACCTGGAAGCTTGCGCCGCCGTCCGTGGTCCGTAGCATGGGAAGCAGTCGGCGCGCGACCAGGAAGTCCTCAGGGTTGCTTGGATTGACCGAGACCTCCGGAATCGTCCCGCCGGTCATTCCGGCGTAAAGGGCGCTCCGAGTGGCACCGTCATCGTCGGAGCGAAAAACACCGGCGCCCAGGCTCGGCATGTAGCTGCGGCCGGGCTGGGACGGGTCGAACTCCAGTCGAAAATCCGAATCGAGCTGTCGTTCGAGTGGAGAAAGCGCCTGCCAGGTGGCGCCGCCGTCCAGACTTTCGCGAACAGGGAAGCCGACCACGGTCGACGAGCCAGGCGCGAAAGTCACCGAAGGTGCGACAAGTCGTCCGGCTCGGTGCGGATCGGCGACTACGCGCCGGTGATTGCAGTCGCACGGATCCGAAAACAGGGTCACCGACCAGTCACGGCTGTCGACCCATCCGCTATTGGACGTGTTGTTGCCTTCGTGGTTGACGTATGCGTGCGCGAAATAGAAGCGTTCGGGTTGCCGCGCGTCCTGCACCACGCTGGTCTGCCCTTGACGCATGACGGGCGTGGTCGGATAACGCTCCACCCAGCTTAGTCCGAAGTCGGTCGACTCCAGAAAGCGCAGATTGAGGCGCGGCGAGTGTGCTATGAAATGTCCGGGGGCGTCCAGTATCGGAAAGACTTCGCCCCAGGGAAAAATGGCATTCGTCATCTGCCAGGTTCGGCCTCCGTCCACGGATCGCCTGAGCCTCATGTACTCCGAAAAGAGAATGACGTCGGGGTTGGCCGGATGGCTGACGAAACGGCCGCCGAACATGCCGGTTGCGGCAGAGAAGTGGCCATCGTCCGGCAGAGTCACCTGCCAAGTCGCACCACCGTCGAGACTCAGTTCGAGCGCCGGTGACGTGTCGAGGCCTTCCGAAGCTTCGGTGTACGCGGCCAGGCGCTCTCCAGATCCATCGAGCGGATAGACCTTGCGGAACCTTTTGTAGGACGGCACGAGTTCAGTCCGCGTCCAGTGGTCGCCGGCGTCATCGCTGCGATAGAGGCCATCGGTCGTGCCGGCGTACAGCAGTCCGTCGGCGAGGACCACGAGATCTTCGATGGTGCCGCCCGGCACCGGAACACGGCGCCATTGCGCCGCGTCGGCGCTCCAGGCAGCCAGCGACGCGATGGCCGCGATCGCGGCAACTTTCATGTTCATTCCATGTTCCCCAGTGGACGGCTACTGCGGTCCCCGGTGCGGGGACTGCAGCAGCGAAAGCGCGCATGACGGACCGCAGCCATTCGATGACTGCAGTATGGACGCATGTGAAGAAGATGGCGCGCACCTCGGAAGAAATCGTGTGGCCGATGCCTCAGTCGAACTCGCCGCGGAAGATCCGGTCGTCCAGGTCGAGCCGGAAGCGCACGAGCTGGCGATCGGTCGCAGCGGCGATCAGCCAGCTCGTCTGCGAGCGCGTCAGCGTCGCCAGCGGCTGCATCGGTTGATCCATGCTGTCGAAGACCTCGGTCGTCGCACCGATGGCGCCACTGACGCCGTCGACCTGCAGCAGACGGCCGCTCGATGCGGCGATCAGCAGGCTGGCATCGCCTTTGGGCGCGGCGATCGCGCGCAGCGGCGCCGGCAGCGTGAAGCTGCGCTGCGGCGTCCGCGTCGCGTAGTCGTAGACGGTGACGCCGCCGGTGGCGGAGAACAGCAGAATTTCGGGCCCGGATATGCCCTGTGCAATCCAGGTGGCGCCGTCGAGAGGAGCGCCGAGCGACCAAGTCAGCAGTCCGCTGGCGGCGCTGAACGCGCGCAGCCCATCGTTCAGTGCGATCACGAGTTCGGTGTCGCCGTCGCCCTGCGGGATCGCGAAGAGGTTGTGCACGGTCGCGAGCGACGGGCCGAGCACCGGCGACTCCCAGAGCAGCCGGCTGTCGGTTCCGGAGTACACGTAGATCTTGGCGCCGGCCGGGAAGTCCTCCAGTGCCTCGGTGGCGAACGCGTAGTCGCGCGTGCCGTCTCCATTGAAGTCCAGCGTCGCCGAGCGGACCGCGCGACGCACGTTCATCGGATCCCGCTCGTCCGGAAGCAGGTGTTCGGCCTGCATCGTCACGCCGTTGGCGACGGTGGCGCGCCCCCTGCTGCGCGACTCTCCGGCGAACAGAATGCTCATGCCGGCACTGCCCTCGTGCGGCAACAGCTCGATGTGGTGCCCGGCGAGGAAGAACGGGGCGCTTTCGTTGATCGTTCTCTCGTTGCGCCATTTCTCCCTGCCGGTCTCGGCGTCGAAGATCGCCAGCGTGCCGAAGTGCTCGCCTTGCGCGGCGGCGACGAGTTCGACCCTGCCGTCTGCATCGACGTCGCCGAGCGCCACGGACTCGAAGCGGCCCGTCGGCACCCGATGAGCCCAGCTCGGCTGAGGCGAGTTGATGTCGATGAGCGTCAGCAACTCGCTGCCCTCGCCTGAGGCATACAGAACCTGCTTGGAGCCGGTTCCATCGAGGTCGACCGCGGCGATGCGTTCGACACCTCCGTAGACCGGGCCTCGCTGCCAGATTTCCTGATGCGTGGACGGATCGATCGCCATGGCGAAGTGCAGGGTGCCCACCAGCAACGTGTCGGTGCCTGAGCTGCCCAGATCGCCCGCCGCTGCTGCGGTCACGGTGTAGTGAGCCGATCCGGACCAGAGCGGACTCCACGGCTCGGCACGGTACAGCGTGTACAGGGTGTCCAGACCGAACCAGCCGGCGGTCGCATCGGGCGCGAAGCGTCCGGCCACTACAAGAGGGCCGAATGGATCGACGTAGCTCCAGTCGGTCGCGAACGTGGCGCCGTCGAGCACGCGGCCGGGCGCAGTGCCGCCGAGGATGATCTCGAGCGCCGGATCGGCGTCGAGCTGGCCCAGTGCCAAGGAGGTGTATCCGCTGATCGGCAGGCTGCCGCTCAGCGCGCCGCTGTCGAGATCGTATCGAAGGATCTGGCCAGCCGTCAGCACGACCAGGTCGTCGTGCCCGTCGCCGTCGGCGTCACCGATCTCGGCCGCCAGCGCATTCGGCGCGATCGTGCGCGTGGTCGCCTCGACCAGCGGCCAGCCGCCGTAAAGCCGGAGGATGCCGTTGCTGCCGAGCGTCAGGATGCGCGAAGCGCCCTGCACGGTCGCGGCCAGCGTTCTGACCGGCGCGCCATCGTCGGCCACCGTCTGCGAGGACTTGATGTCCAGCACACCGTATGGCGCTCTTCCGACCACGAACAGCACCGGGCTGCCGGCCAGTCCGAGGAAGACGGCGTCGTCCTTGCCGTCAGCGTCGACGTCGGCGAGCGCCAATCCGCTGGCAGCGGCCTGATCGAAGATATCGATCCGATGACCGACGTGCACGAAATGGGGGTCGGTCGGCAATCCTGCCGACGCGGTCGGGACGGCGAGCAGAGCGGTGACGCCAAGCAGGATTCTCGCGCACATGAGTCGGCCTTTCCTTGGTGATTCCAGGGGCGAGAGCACCTTATCGCACCGGCAGGTGCCGAACCAGCAGGTCCGCGCGGACGGGCGTCCGGATGCGGTAAGCGGGGCAGGGAGCCGGTGGCGCTGAGGTTCCGGGGTGTTCGGGGAATATCGGCCCTGCTGGTCACCGCCTCGATCGCCCGCGGATGAATGCCGCGTTGGCGGCTGTATGGGCGGCCTCCTCGTCGGCGGAAACGTGCGGCCAGATAGCGCTTGAGCGCCCGATAGCGCGTGGCCGCCGCCGCATCGACGCGCAGGTCGTCGCCCAATGCCAGACGATCGCACCGGCGCAGCGATCCCGTGAGCCCGTCGGCCCGGCATTCGCCGCGCATCGATCGGTCCGCCACGGCTTGCGCGGCCGCAGCGAACGCGTAAGGTGGCGCGCTGCGCCCGACCGGGCGGACGAGGGGACACCGATGAGCGTCAAAGCCTGGGCGACGGCTGCCCTGTTCGTGCTGCTGTTCGCGGCGGGCCTGCCGTGCCGCGCGACCGGCGTCGGCATCGCCGCGCTGGAGATCGCCGATCCGGTCGGCGGCGGCTCGATGAGCGGCTATCTGTTCTATCCGGGTACCGCGCCGGCCGACGGTACCACGACGCTGGGGCCTTACACGGTGGCCGCGACGCGCGATGCGCCGGCGCTGGCCGGTGCAAGACCGCTGATCGTGATCTCGCACGGGCAGGCCGGATCCAGCCTCGGTCATCACGATCTGGCGACCGCGCTGGCCGCGGCCGGCTTCGTCGTCGCGACGATCGAGCATCCGGCCGACAATCATCGGGACGCCGGCGGCGTCGGCACCTCAGCCGTACTGGTCGGCCGGCCGGTCCAGGTCTCGGCGACGATCGACGCCCTGCTCGCGGATACACGCTGGAAGGACCGGATCGATCCGCGCCGCATCGGCGTGGCCGGTTATTCGGTCGGGGGCTACACGGCGCTGATGGCGGTCGGTGCGGTGCCGCGCTTCGTCCGGCTGATCGGCTACTGCACGCGTCACCGCCGCTCCGGCGCGATCTGCAACGACGCGCGGCGGCTGGCCGCCGAGGCGCGCACGCACGGCCTGTCGCTGCAGGCGTATCTGGCCGGCGTGCAGGACGAGCTCACGCGCTGGGGACCTACCGCCGATCCGCGCATCCGCGCCGCGTTCGTGATGGCGCCGCTCGGTCTGCTGTTCGATGCACCCGGCCTCGCCGCGGTCGACCGGCCGGTGTTCCTGGCCTACGGCGAACACGACGAGATCCTGCTGCCGCCGGAGAACGCGCTGCACGTCAAGCGCGAGGTGAAGACGCTGGACGGCGTGCGTGCGGTGCCGAAGGCCGATCACTGGGTATTCCTGGCGCCGTGTTCGGCGGCGCTGGCCGAGTCGATCCCGGAGCTGTGCCGCGATCCGGACGGTGTCGACCGCGCGGCCGTGCACGCCCAGGTCGATGCCGACGCGGTCGCGTTCTTCCGCAGGACGCTGGACGTCGCCGGCGACTGAGCCCGGCTCAGCGGTCGCGCGCGGCGACGTGCGGCAGGATGTGCTCGGCGCTGAGCGGCGCGACCGGCACCGGAAACGGACCGTGTGGTGGCACCCAGGCCATCGCCTCGATCTCGGCCAGTGGCGCCGGCGTGCCGGCGATCTGCACCGCGAACACCTCGGCGCGGACGCGGCGACCCGGCTCGTTGACCGCGCAGGCCTCGAACTCGCCGAGCCTGACCGCACTGCCCGGATCGGCCTGCACGCCGAGTTCCTCGCGAAGCTCGCGTGCGAGCGTGATCAGCGAACTCTCGCCGGCCTCGCGCTTGCCGCCGGGCTGAATGAAGACGGCCGAGCCGCGCTTGCGCACCAGCAGGACCTGGCCTTGCGCGTCGCGGATCACCGCGGCGACGGTGAGGATCGGGGGCGTGTGCATGGCCGGGGCGCGCGTGCGGAAAGGGCGCCGATTGTAGGGCGCGGCCCGGCCACCTGTCGTGACGGGGCACCGGCGCCGGGCTCAGGCTCGATCGAAAGCTGCCGCGACGCGACGGCGCAGGTACCACTGCGTGCGGGAACTCGCCGCGATCGCGTCGCTCAGGCCCGATACGGATCGGCGATGCCGAGGCCGGCCAGTACGCGCGTCTCGAGCGCCTCCATGCGTTCGGCGTCGGCGTCGCGCTCGTGGTCGTAGCCGAGCAGATGCAGCACGCCGTGCACGGTCAGGTGGGCATAGTGGTCGCGTGCCGCCTTGCCCTGTTCGGCCGCCTCGCGCGCGACGACCGGCGCGCAGACGATCAGATCGCCGATCAGCGGCAGCCGCACGCCGGGCGGCAGCTCGGCCGGAAACGACAGCACATTGGTCGCGTAATCGCGGCCGCGATACTGGAGGTTGAGCAGCCGGCCTTCGTCGACGCCGACCAGGCGGATCGACAGCTCGGTCGCACGCCGGCGGCGCGCGCCGGCGACCGCGGCGGCGACCCAGCGCTCGAAGCTGGCACGCTGCGGCAGGCCGCGCCGCGGCAGGCCCGACGCCAGCGACAGATGGACGATCGGGGTTTCGGTCAAGCCGGTGTCACCGCTCGAAGTCGTCGATGAACAGCGAGCGCCCGCAGCTGCTGGGATGCACGCTGACGCGCGCGCCGCCCGACTCGGGTACGAGAATCTCGGAGGTGCGGCGGTCGTAGTCGATGTCGGCCGGACTGGCCAGGCCGTCGGCGACGACGATCGGCGTCGAGTCGATCGCGAACGGACGGTTGAACCGGCGCAGGCAGCCGCCGGCAGCGCCGCATCCGCTCCAGGCCGACACGAACAGCGTGCCGTCGCAGTCGAGCACGATGCCGTCGAGGTTGCCGAGCGTGGTCTGGATCAGCGTCTGCGGCGTCGCGCCGGGCGTGCCCAGATCCAGGCTCAGCACCTTGGCATTGCTGCCCCAGGTCGCGATCAGCAGGCGGTTCTCGTCGCGGTCGTAGACGATGCCGTTCGGCGTCGCGGTACCGGTCGAGGTCAGCTGAATCTGCGTCGGCGCGCCGAGATCGCCGACGCCGACCTGGTAGACGCGGCGGCCGTTGAAGTCGGTCACGTACAGCGTGTCGGTGCCGTTGGACGTGATGCCGTTGAGGAACGCCGCACCGGTCAGCGCGAGATTCATGACCGGCTCGGCGCTGTCGATGTCGTAACCCTTGACACGGCCGGAGTCGAGCACGAACAGCGTGCCGGCGAGCAGCTCGACGCCGTACGGCGAGGCCGGATCCGACGTGAATACGCTGAGCGTGCCGTCGTCGGCGCGCGCGAGGATGTTGCCGCCGCCGGTGTTGCTGACCAGGCTGCGCTTGAGCCGCGGGTGGGCCTCCACGCTCTCGGGATTGGAATAGGTCTGGGCGGCGGCGGGCAGGGCCGCACCGACGGCGAGCGCGGCGGCGAGAATGCGGATCACGAGGACTCCTTCGATGTGCTTTCGTGAGCCTCGTAGGCGCGCACGATGCGTTGGACCAGCGGATGACGGACCACGTCCTTGGCGTTGAAGAACGTGAAGCTGATGCCCTCGACGTCGCGCAGCACCTCGATCGCGTCGCGCAGGCCCGAGCGGACGTGGCGCGGCAGGTCGGTCTGGGTGACGTCGCCGGTGACGACCGCGACCGAGCCGAAGCCGATACGCGTCAGGAACATCTTCATCTGCTCGACGGTGGTGTTCTGCGCCTCGTCGAGGATCACGAACGAGTCGTTGAGCGTGCGCCCGCGCATGTAGGCCAGCGGCGCGATCTCGATCACGTTGCGTTCGATCAGCTTGGTCACGCGCTCGATGCCGAGCATCTCGTACAGCGCGTCGTACAGCGGGCGCAGATACGGATCGACCTTCTGCGTCAGATCGCCGGGCAGGAAGCCCAGCTTCTCGCCGGCCTCGACCGCCGGGCGCACCAGGATCAGCCGCTGCGCGCGGTTGTCGTTGAGCGCGTCGACCGCCATCGCGACGGCCAGATAGGTCTTGCCGGTACCGGCCGGGCCGATGCCGAAGTTGATGTCGTGCGTGGCGATCGCGTGCAGATAGCGCGCCTGGTTCGGGCCGCGGCCGCGGATCGTGCCGCGCTTGACCCTGACCGCGACCTCCTGGGCGCCTTCGGCCGCCGCCGCGGCCATTGCCTCGACGCCCGATTCCTGCAGATGCAGGTTGATCTGGTGCGCGCCCAAGGTCTCTTCGGCGGTCGCCGCGTAGAGCCGCTGCAGCAGGCGCTTGGCCAGCTGCACGGGGCGTTCGTCGCCGATCACGCGGAATACGTGGCGCGGTTGGCGATCTCGACGCCGAGCCGCAGCTCGATCTGACGCAGGTGCTCGTCGAACGGGCCGACCAGGTTCGAGAGGCGCTCGTTGTCGTCCGGCTCCAGGGTGAAGTCTTGCTGGGTGGGTTCGGTCATAGGCGCGCGAGGGTAGCGCGGCGGATCGGTCGGCGTCACGCCGCACCGGACGCCGGCGCAGCGCGTGTTCAGTCCCGGAGTGCCGTTCCGTGCGCAAGCGTACGCGCACCAGAGTGCGTGGCCTTGGTCAGGCCCGGCCGCTACCATCCGCCGCTCGCCTTCGCCCGGAATCCCCATATGTCCGCCGCCTCGCGCCGACGCCGCCGTCTCGTCCTGGCCCTGGCCCTCGCGTCGGCCTGGCCGCTGCAGGCGCCGGCCGCACGCTGGATCGCCGAGTTCGACTACGCCGATGCGGCCGCGCGCGACCGGCTCGTCGCGGCGTTCGGTCATCCCGAGGTCGATCCGCTGCGCCGCCGCGTCACCGCCGAGGCCGACGACGCGACGCTGGCGCGCCTGGTCGCGGAAGGTTTCGCGCCGCGCATCGACGCGGTCGCCAGCGCACGTCTGCAGGCGTTCGAGCGCGACGGCGGCGCGCTCCGCGCGATCCCGGGCTTTGCGTGCTATCGCACGGTCGACGATACGCATGCGCGCCTGCAGCAGCTGGCCGCTGCGCATCCGGCGCTGGCGACCGTCGTGCCGATCGGGTCGTCGTGGCGGCGCACGCAGGACCCGGCCAGCGGCCATCCGCTCGAGGTGCTGCGGCTGACGCAGTCCGGCACCGACGGCATGTTCGCGGACAAGCCGGCGCTGTTCGTACTCGGCGGCATCCACGGTCGCGAGTACGTCACGGCCGAGACCGCGCTGCGCTTCGGCGAATGGCTGGTCGAGCGCTACGGGCGCGACGCCGATGCGACCACGCTGCTCGATCACTACCAGGTGCATCTGCTCGTGCAGGCCAATCCGGACGGCCGCGCGATCGCCGAGACCGGCGTGCTCTGGCGCAAGAACGCCGACGACGCGTCCGGCGCCTGTACCGCTCAGCCGCCGACCGGCAGCTATCACGCCGGTGTCGACCTCAACCGCAACTATCCGTTCAACTGGAACGCCGGCGGCAGCAGCGCCGATCCGTGCGCGCAGACCTTCCGCGGTCCGGCGGCGGCGTCGGAGCCGGAGACGCAGGCCGTCATGACCTACATCGCCGGCGTGCAGGCCGGCGCCGGCCAACCGTACGCGGGCGGTCTCTACGCCGACCGCCGCGCCGACGACCGCGTGACGCCGGCACCCGACACGACGACCGGCGTCGTGCTCGATCTGCACAGCAACGGGCGGCTGGTGCTGTGGCCGTGGGGCGATACCGCCACGGCGCCGCCCAATGGCGTCGCGCTGGAGCGCTTCGGCCGTCGCATCGGCTGGCACAACGGCTACATGCCGATCGTCTCCAATGGCATCGGTGCGACCAGCGGCACCACGCCGGACACCGCCTACGGCGCGCTCGGCGTCGCCGCGTACACGATCGAACTCGGCGGCCTGGACTTCTTCCAGGATTGCGCGGCGTTCGAGGACGACACCTGGCCGAAGAATCTGGCCGGCCTGCGCTACATCGCGCGCAACCTCGCCGCACCGTACCGGCTGCCGGCCGGGCCCGACGTCGCCGCGGTGCGCGTCGAGCCGAATCTGATCGTCGCCGGCGAGACCGCGACGATCCGTGCGCGTGCCGACGACGGCGGCTACGCGGCCTACGGCACCGCGCCGACCGTGTTCGCGATCGCCGCGGCCGGTGCCGGCATCGGCACGCTGCCGTGGCAGGCGACTTCGGCCCTGCCGATGGCGGCCGACGACGGCGCGTTCGACCAGGCTGCCGAGGCCGTGTCGCGCGTCATCGCCGCCGACACGCTCGGACCCGGGCGTCATCTCGTGCACGTGCAGGCGCGCCATGCGGCCGGTGCCGACGGCCCGCCGGCATCGGCCTTCGTCGAGGTGGCCGCAGCCGGCGCGGTCGCGACCGTCGCCGGCACGGTCAGCGATCGCACCAGCGGCCTGCCGGTGGCAGGGGCGCATGTGCGCATCATCGAGCCCGACGGCGACGTGCGCGCGATGCCGTCCGCCGGTGACGGTGGCTACCGCCTGCACGCGCATCCGGGCGCGGTCACGCTCGAGGTGATCCGCTTCGGCTCTCTTCCCGAGCGCATCGAGAACTTTCAGCTGAGCGCCGGCGCGACGCGCACGCGCGATTTCGCGCTCGACCGGCAGTGCAACGCCTTCACCGACGACGCCGAGGGCGGCAACCCCGGCTGGACCGCGCAGCCGGCCAGCGGCGGCTGGGGCATCGAGACGATCGCGACCGGCGAACACGTCTGGAACGACAGCCCCGGCGGCCGCTATCCGTCCGGCGCCGATCTGCGCCTGACCTCCCCGGTGCTGGACCTGTCCACCTATCCGGCGGTGCAGCTGGCGTTCGACGAGCGCTGCGCGACCGAGGAGACCTACGACACCGGTGTCGTCGAGGTCTCGACCGATGCGGCGCACGCGGTCTGGACCGAGGTCCACCGCTGCAGCGGCCGGTCGGCCTGGCGGCGCGTGACGCTGGACCTGCCGCAGCTGGCCGGGCAGGCCGACGTACGGCTGCGGCTGCGCACACGCAGCGACGGCTCCGGCGAGTTCGACGGCTGGAGCGTCGACGATCTGACCGTCGGCCTGCCGGACGCGGCGTGCCGCGCCGGCGTCGATCCGCTGTTCGACGACGGGTTCGGTCCGTGAGCACGGTGACTGCGGATGCCGCCGCGGCGGCGCAGCCGGTGCTGGAGGTCACCGATCTTCGCAAGCATTACGGGACGACGGTCGCGGTCGACGGCATCTCGTTCACGGTCGGCCGCGGCGAGATCGTCGGCCTGCTCGGCCCCAACGGCGCCGGCAAGACGACGACGATCAACATGGTGCTCGGCCTGCTCGAACCGAGTGCCGGCACGATCCGCATCGACGGCGTCGATCTGGCGCGGCAGCGCTCGCGCGCGCTGGCGCGCTGCAATTTCGCGGCCGTCTACGCGGCCCTGCCGGGCAACCTGACCGTGCGCCAGAATCTGCGCTGGTTCGGCATGATCTACGACGTGCCGGAGCTGACGCGGCGCATCGATGCGCTGCTCGAGCGGCTCGATCTGGTGCGCTTCGCCGACACGCGCTGCGGCCTGCTGTCCTCGGGCGAGCAGTCGCGCGTGGGCCTGGCCAAGGCGATGCTCAACGATCCGGTCCTGCTGCTGCTCGACGAGCCGACCGCCTCGCTCGATCCGGCCACCGCCGAGGACCTGCGCGGCCTGATCCGCGGCATCGCCGACCAGGGCCGCGGCGGCATCCTGTGGACCTCGCACAACATGCACGAGGTGCAGGCGGTCTGCGACCGCGTCCTGTTTCTCGCCGACGGGCGCATCCTGCTCGAAGGCGATCCGCGCACGCTGCCGGCCGAACACGGCGTCGGTTCGCTCGATGCGCTGTTCATCCGTCTGGCGCGCCGTCCGCTGACCGAGGGAACACCATGAAGCCGCGCCGCGTCGCCGCCGTCCTGCTGCGCCAGTTCTATCTGATGCGCGCCAGTCCGACGCGCCTGGTCCCGGCCTTCGCGTGGAGCGCGATCGACATCGTGCTGTGGGGCTTCATCACGCGCTATCTGGCCACGCTGTCCGATCAGGGCCCGGTGCTCGCGCTCGGCCTGCTCGGCGCGGTGCTGCTGTGGAACTTCTTCGGCCGCATCATGCACGGCGTGACGACCGCGTTCTTCGAGGACATCTGGTCGCGCAATCTGATGAACCTGTTCGCGACGCCGCTGGCGATCTCCGAGTATGTGACCGGCCTGGTGCTGACCAGCCTGGCGACCGGGGCGATCGCGCTGTCGGTCATGCTGGCGCTGGCCGCCGGCGCATTCGGGCTGTCGTTCGCGGCCTATGGCCTGGCGTTCGTACCGTTCCTGCTGATCCTGCTGCTGTTCGGCGTCGGGCTCGGGATCCTCGCCAGCGCGATCGTGCTGCGGCTCGGGCCCGCGTCGGAATGGCTGATCTGGCCGATTCCGGCCCTGCTCTCGCCGTTCGCGGCGGTGTTCTATCCACTGTCGATCCTGCCCGGCTGGATGCAGGCGATCGCTCATCTGCTGCCGCCGGCCTACGTATTCGAAGGCATGCGCGCGATCGTCGCCGGGCAGCCGTTCCCGCTGCGGACGCTCGCCGTCGCGGCTGCGCTCGCGATCGCACAAGTGCTGGCCGCCTATGCGTTTTTCGTCTACATCCACCGGGGTGCCGTGCGCAGCGGCCTGCTCGCGCGCTACAGCGCCGAAAGCGTCGGTTGACGCGGCCGGGCCGGCGGTTGCGGCCCGGTTTTCGCATCGGTGTCCAGGTTGACAGCGGCTCGCGCGACTGCCGAGAATCGCGATCCTTTCTCGCCGGGCCCGCCCCGATTCCGATGCGCCCCCCTTGAATCCTCGTGATTGCCTGGCCGTGATGCCTGCCCGCAACGAGGCGGCCACGGTCGGCGAGGTGGTGCGCGGCGTGCGCGAGGCGCTCGGCTGTGACGTGCTCGTGGTCGACGATGCCGGCGACGACGGCACCGCCGAGGTCGCGCGGGCCGCCGGCGCCGAGGTGCTGGTGCTGCCGCTCGGCCTGGGTGCCTGGGGCGCGACGCAGACGGGCATCCGCTATGCGCTGCGCCAGGGCTACGGCGGCGTCGTGACGCTGGACGCCGACGGCCAGCACCTGCCGTCCTCGCTGCCGTCGCTGTTCGAGGAGCAGGCACGCAGCGACGCCGACGTCGTGATCGGTACCTGCATCGAGCGCCTCAGCGGCCCCAAGCGCGTGGCCTGGCACTATCTGCGCGTACTGACCGGGCTGCGCCTGTCGGACTTCACCTCGGGCCTGCGGCTGTACAACCGGCGCGCGCTGGCGCGGCTGGCCTCGCCCGAGGCGAGCCTGCTCGATTTCCAGGACGTCGGCGTGCTGATGCTGCTGGCCCGCGAGGGCCGCACGATCGCCGAGGTGCCCACGCCGATGCGCGCGCGCAGCAACGGCCATTCGCGCGTGTTCGCCTCGTGGTGGGTCGTGCTGCGCTACATGATCAACACGACCGTGTTGTGCCTGGCCCGGCTCGATGCCGGCCGCCGCGCACCGGTAGCCGGCGAGGCGCGCCGATGAACGCGCAGCTGACCGCGGCGATCATCGGCATCGGCCTGGCCGTTGCGATCCTCTACCTGGTCCGCCGCGACCATCTGCATGGTCCGTATGCGGTCTGGTGGCTCGGCGTCGCGGTCGCGACCCTGGTGCTCGGCCTGTTTCCGGCCCTGGTCGGCTGGCTCGGCCGCGCGACCGGCATCAGCTACGCGCCGGTGCTGCCGATCATCATCGGCCTGTCGTTCGTACTGCTGCGACTGCTCAAGCTCGACATCGAGCGCTCGCGCCAGGAGCGGCAACTGCGCCGGCTGACGCAGAAACTGGCGATCCTCGAACGCGAACTGGACCGCGTCGGCTACCGGCTGCCGGAAGGCGATCCCGACGCCGATCTCGTCTCCGACGACGAATGAGCGGCCGCTGCGCCGCCGCGGCGGACCGTTGAGGCCCGGCCCGGTGCGCATCCTGCACGTCGGCAAGTACTACGCGCCGCAGCGCGGCGGCATCGAACGCTGTACCCAGGATCTGGCCGAGTGGGCGGTCGCGCACGGTCATGCCGTGGCCGCGCTGGTGCACCAGCCGGCCGGCGTCGTGCGCGCATCCGCCGAGCACATCGGCAGGATCGAGGTGGTACGCGCCGGCTGCATCGCCGCGCCGCTGTACACGCCGCTGAGTCCGGCGTTCGCGCTGCATCTGGCGCGCCTGATCGATCGCTTCCGACCCGATGTCCTGCATCTGCATCTGCCCAATCCGTCGGCGTTCTGGGCGCTGACGCTGCCGTCCGCACGGCGCCTGCCGTGGGTCGCGCACTGGCATGCCGAGGTGCCGACCGACACGCCGGACTGGCGGCTGCGCGCGGCCTACCGCGTCTATCGGCCGTTCGAGCAGGCGCTGTTGGCGCGCTCGGCCGCGATCGTGACGACGTCGGAAGCGTATGCCGAGGCCAGCCGCGCGCTGGCGCCTTGGCGCGCCAGGACGCGCGCGATCCCGCTCGGCATCGGCGAGGCCGTGGCGGCACCGGCGGCGGCGCCGGACTGGCCGGCCGGCTCCGGCCTGCGCCTGCTCGCGGTCGGGCGGCTCAGTGCGTACAAGGGTTTCGACGTGCTGCTGGCGGCGCTCGCGCGCTGCGCCGATGCGCGGCTCGTGCTGGTCGGCCAGGGCGAGGAGGCGCCGCGCCTGCAGGCGCTCGTCGCGCGCCTCGGCGTCGCCGATCGCGTGCGCTTCGCCGGCGCCGTCGACGACGCCGCGCTGGGCGCCGCCTATGCCGCTGCCGATCTGGTCGTGCTGCCGTCGCTCGATCGCGGCGAAGCCTTCGGCGTGGTGCTGCTCGAGGCGATGCGCGCCGGCCGTGCGCTGATCGCCAGCGACGTGGCCGGCTCGGGCATCTCGAGCGTGGTCGGCAGCGACGCCGGCGTTCTGGTGCCACCCGGCGATGCCGCGGCGCTGGCGGATGCGATCGCCGCGCTGGCGGCCGATCCGGCGCGGCGGCGCGCGCTCGGCGCGGCCGGTCAGGCGCGCTGGCGCGAGCGCTTCACGCTGGCGCATGCGGCCGATCCGTTTCTCGCGCTGTACGCCGAGGTGCTGGCCGCGCGCTGAGCGCGGACGGCGGCGCCCCAGGTCATTCTCCACGAGGCCTGCGGGCGGTGGGACGGCGCAGCGGCGCTAATGCGGCGGCGTGATCGTGATGCCGGAGACCACCTCGAGCACGGGTGTCAGCACGCTGGCGTCGTGATCGCTCGCGTAGAGCGTGAAGACGATCACCGCCTCGCCGTCCAGGCGCAGGCCGCGCGTCAGGAACAGAAACTCGCCGGCGCGCGGATGGCGATCGGTCAGGCGCGCGTAGACGCCGTCGGCATCGGGTCCGAAGCGCAGCGGCACGACCGCGTCATCGAGGAAGCGCGGAAGCAGGCCGGACAGGCTCGCGATCAGATAGCCGGACAGGCCGGCATCGTCCAGCCCGTCGAGCTTCAGCGCCGTGCGTGTGCCGATCTGGATCTCGAGGCCGAACCGGTTCTGCGGTGGCGCGATACGGACCAGGGTCGTGCCGGCACCGTCCTGCCGTTCGAACGTGAGCCACGACGGCGGCATCCGCATCTGGATGCGGCCGAGGCGGACGTGGTCGAAGTCGCGTGCCGACCAGGCCACGGTATCGACCGCGGCCGTCGCTGCCGCCATCGCTGTCGCCGCGAGCATGACCGCGGCGATCAGCAGCGCGCCGATGCCGCCGGGCAGGCACCGGCCGCATGCGACGCCGATGCGATGCCATCGGCCGCCGGCGCGCAGCGCCGTCACGCCTCGCCGGCGCGCGGCCGAATCAGCAGCAGCGCGAGCAGCGAGACGGCCGCCGCGACCGACAGGTAGTAGCCGACCGCGGCGATGCCGTAGCGGCCGGCCAGCCAGGTCGCCATGTACGGCGCCAGCGATGCGCCGACGATGCCGGCCAGATTGAACGTCAGCGAGGCGCCGGTATAGCGCACCGCGGTCGGAAACAGCTCGGCCAGCGCGGTGCCGAGCGGTCCATAGGTCAACCCCATCAGCGCCAGGCCGAGGGCGAGGAACGCGAACGTGCCGGCCGTGCTGCCGGCGCCGAACAGCGGCGCGAACGCCAGGCCGTACAGGCCGATCGCCAGTGTCGCGCCGATCAGCACGGCACGCCGGCCGCGTCGGTCGGCGAGCAGCGCCGACAGCGGGATCGTCGCCGCGAAGAACAGCACGCCGCCCATCTGCAGCACCAGGAAGGTCTCGCGCGCGTAGCCGAGCGCCGAGGTACCCCAGCTCAGCGCGAACACCGTCATCAGATAGAACAGCACGAAGGTGGCGGTCGCCGCGAACGTGCCGAGGACCAGCGCCAGCGGATGCTGCGCGAGCACGGTCGCCATCGGCAGGCGCACGCGCTCCTCGTTGGCGATCGCGCGCTGGAACGCCGGCGTCTCGGTCAGCCGCAGCCGCACGTAAAGACCGACCAGCACCAGCAGCGCGCTGGCCAGGAACGGGATGCGCCAGCCCCAGGCCAGGAACTGCGACTCGTCGAGGCATTCGGTCAGCAGCAGGAACACGCCGGTCGAGCACAGAAAGCCGATCGGCGCGCCGAGCTGCGGAAACATGCCGTACCAGGCGCGTTTGCCGGGCGGCGCGTTCTCGGTCGCCAGCAGCACCGCGCCGCCCCCACTCGCCGCCGAGTCCGAGCCCCTGTCCGAACCGGCACAGCGCGAGCAGCGCCGGCGCCAGCACGCCGATCGAGGCATAGGTCGGCAGCAGGCCGATCAGCACGGTCGAGCCGCCCATCGTCAGCAGCGCCGCGACCAGGGTCGCCTTGCGGCCGATGCGGTCGCCGAAGTGCCCGAACAGTGCCGAGCCGATCGGCCGTGCGAAGAACGCCAGCGCGAACGTCGCCAGCGATTGCAGCGTCGCCGAGGCCGGATCGCCCGCCGGAAAGAACAGCTGCGGGAACACCAGCACCGGGCGGCGGTGGCGTAGATG
>JANQAE010000003.1 GCA_024707225.1 Dokdonella sp.
GAGCTGCGCGCGCTGCAGCGGGGTCAGGCCCGGGTCGATGACGACGTAGGCTTCGAAGTACAGGATGCGCTCGATGTCGCGCAGCGTCATGTCGAGCATCAGACCGATGCGCGACGGCAGCGACTTCAGGAACCAGATGTGGGCGACCGGCGAGGCCAGCTCGATGTGGCCCATGCGCTCGCGGCGCACCTTGGCCAGCGTGACCTCGGTGCCGCACTTCTCGCAGACCACGCCGCGGTGCTTCATGCGCTTGTACTTGCCGCACAGGCACTCGTAGTCCTTGATCGGACCGAAGATCGCCGCGCAGAACAGGCCGTCACGCTCAGGCTTGAACGTGCGGTAGTTGATCGTCTCGGGCTTCTTCACCTCGCCGAACGACCACGAACGGATCAGGTCCGGAGAGGCGAGCGCGATCTTGATCGAGTCGAAGTCGAGCGTCTGGCGCTGCTGGTTGAACAGGTTGAGCAAGTCTTTCATGGTTCAGTCTCCAAAGCCCGGGGCGCTCACTTCTTCGTCTCTTCCAGTTCCATGTCGATCGCCAGCGAGCGGATCTCCTTGACCAGCACGTTGAACGATTCGGGCATGCCGGCGGCCATCTCGTGGTCGCCGTCGACGATGCTCTTGTACATCTGGTTGCGGCCGGACACGTCGTCGGACTTGACCGTCAGCATTTCCTGCAGCGTGTAGGCGGCGCCGTAGGCTTCCAGCGCCCAGACTTCCATTTCACCGAAGCGCTGACCGCCGAACTGGGCCTTGCCGCCGAGCGGCTGCTGGGTCACCAGCGAGTACGGACCGGTCGAGCGGGCGTGCATCTTGTCGTCGACGAGGTGGTTGAGCTTGAGCATGTGCATGTAGCCGACCGTGACCGGGCGATCGAACGCCTCGCCGGTGCGGCCGTCGATCAGGACGGTCTGGCCCGACTCGGGCAGATCGGCCAGCTTCAGCATCGCCTTGATCTCGGCCTCGCTGGCGCCGTCGAACACCGGCGTGGCCATCGGCACGCCGCCGCGCAGATTGCGCGCGAGCTCGAGGATTTCCTCGTCGCTGAGCGACTTGAGGTTGACGCGCTGGCCGAACTCGTCCTTGTCGTGGTTGTAGATCTGGTCGAGGAACTTGCGCACCTCGGCCGCCTTGGCGTTGACCTCGACCATCTGGCCGATCTTCTCGCCGAGTCCGCGCGCGGCCCAGCCGAGATGGACCTCGAGGATCTGGCCGATGTTCATGCGCGACGGCACGCCGAGCGGGTTCAGCACGATGTCGACCGGACGGCCGTTCGCGTCGAACGGCATGTCCTCGACCGGCACGATCATCGAGACGACACCCTTGTTGCCGTGGCGGCCGGCCATCTTGTCGCCCGGCTGGATGCGGCGCTTCACGGCCAGGTAGACCTTGACCATCTTCAGCACGCCCGGGGCGAGATCGTCGCCGGTCGTGATCTTGGCCTGCTTCTCCTTGAAGCGGTTGTCGAACTCCTCGCGGTGGCGCTTGATCTGCTCCTGCGCCTTCTCGAGGAAGTCGGCCGCGTCCTCGTCCTTCATGCGGATCGCGAACCACTCCTCCTTCTTGAGGCCGTCGAGATAGTCGTCGGTGATCTCGGCGCCCTTCTTGAGCGCGCCCGGACCGCCGTTGGCGACCTTGCCGAGGATGACCGTGCGCAGACGGCTGAAGATCGCGCCTTCGAGGATCCGGAACTGGTCGTCGAAGTCCTTCTTGATGCGCTTGATCTCCATCTCTTCGATCTGGCGCGCACGCTTGTCCTTCTCGATGCCGTCACGCGTGAACACGGTGACGTCGATCACCGTGCCGTCCATGCCCGGCGGCACGCGCAGCGAGCTGTCCTTCACGTCGGAGGCCTTCTCGCCGAAGATCGCGCGCAGCAGCTTCTCTTCCGGCGTCAGCTGGCTCTCGCCCTTCGGCGTGACCTTGCCGACCAGGATGTCGCCGGCATTGACCTCGGCGCCGATGTAGACGACGCCCGAGTCGTCCAGGCGTGCCAGCGCCTGTTCGCCGACGTTCGGAATGTCGGCGGAAATCTCCTCCGGTCCCAGCTTGGTATCGCGCGCGACGCAGGTCAGCTCCTCGATGTGGATCGTCGTGTAGCGGTCCTCCTGGACCACGCGCTCGGAGATCAGGATCGAGTCCTCGAAGTTGTAGCCGTTCCACGGCATGAACGCGACCAGCATGTTCTGGCCGAGCGCGAGCTCGCCCATGTCGGTCGAGGAGCCGTCGGCCAGCACGTCGCCCCGGGCGACGACGTCGCCGACCTTGACCAGCGGACGCTGGTTGAGGTTGGTGTTCTGGTTCGAGCGCGTGTACTTGGTCAGCGTGTAGATGTCGACGCCGGCGTCGTTGTCGCCGATCTCCTCCTCGTTGACGCGCACCACGATGCGGCCCGCGTCGATCTGGTCGATCACGCCGCCGCGGCGGGCGGCCGTGGTCACGCCCGAGTCACGCGCGACCGCGCGCTCGATGCCGGTGCCGACCAGCGGCGTCTGCGCGCGCAGCGTCGGCACGGCCTGGCGCTGCATGTTGGCGCCCATCAGCGCGCGGTTGGCGTCGTCGTGCTCGAGGAACGGGATCAGCGCTGCCGCGACCGAAACGGTCTGCATCGGCGAGACGTCCATGTACTGGATCTCGCCGGGACCGCGCAGCTCGGACTCGCCGCGCGAACGGCAGGCCACGAAGTCTTCCTGGAAGCTGCCGTCCTCGTTGAGCGGCGCGTTCGCCTGTGCGATCACGTACTCGCCCTCGTCGATCGCCGACAGGAACTCGACCTCGCGCGTGATCTTGCCGTTCACGACCTTGCGGTACGGCGTCTCGAGGAAGCCGTAGTTGTTGGTCCGCGCGTAGACCGCGAGCGAGTTGATCAGGCCGATGTTCGGACCTTCCGGCGTCTCGATCGTGCAGACGCGGCCGTAATGGGTCGGATGCACGTCGCGCACCTCGAAGCCGGCGCGCTCGCGGGTCAGGCCGCCCGGGCCGAGCGCCGAGACGCGGCGCTTGTGGGTGACTTCCGACAGCGGGTTGTTCTGGTCCATGAACTGCGACAGCTGCGAGGAGCCGAAGAACTCCTTGATCGCGGCCGCGACCGGCTTGGCGTTGATCAGCTCCTGCGGGGTCAGGCCTTCGGACTCGGCCAGCGACAGGCGCTCCTTGACCGCGCGCTCGACGCGCACCAGGCCGATGCGGAACACGTTCTCGGCCATTTCGCCGACCGAACGCACGCGACGGTTGCCGAGGTGGTCGATGTCGTCGACGGTGCCGCGGCCGTTGCGGATCTCGATCAGCACCTTGAGCACGTCGAGGATGTCCGAGCTCGCGCCGAACTCCTTGTGCAGGCCCTTGGAGGTCTCGTCGTTGCGCTCGCCGAAGTACTTGCCGTCGTACAGGATGCCCGGACCGATGTCCTCCTTGCGGCCGACGCGACGGTTGAACTTCATGCGACCGACGCGATCGAGGTCGTAGCGCTCGGCCGAGAAGAACAGGTTCTGGAACAGGTTCTGGGCCGCTTCCTTGGTCGGCGGCTCGCCCGGACGCATCATGCGGTAGATCTCGACCAGCGCCTCGAGCGGCGTGCGCGTAGAGTCGATGCGCAGCGTCTGCGAGATGTACGGACCGCGGTCGAGGTCGTTGACCCACAGCGTGGCGATCTTCTCGACGCCGGCCTTGCGGAACGTCTCCAGGTGCGCGTCGTTGATCTCCTCGTTGGCCGAGGCCAGCAGCTCGCCGGTCTTGGCGTCGGCGACGTCGTGCGCGAGGATGCGGCCGAGCAGATACTCGTCCGGCACTTCCAGCGTCTTGATCTGCGCGCTCTCGAGGCGGCGCACGTGACGCGCCGTGATGCGCTTGCCGGCCTCGACGATGACCTCGTCACCGACGCGCAGGTCGAAGTTCAGCGTTTCGCCGCGCAGGCGCTCGGCGACGAGTTCGAGCTCGGCGCTGTCCTTCTTGCCGAGCGTGAACTCGTTCTTCTCGAAGAAGATGTCGAGGATTTCCTCGTTGTTGTAGCCGAGCGCGCGCAGCAGCACCGTCACCGGCAGCTTGCGGCGGCGGTCGATGCGCGTGAACAGCGCGTCCTTCGGGTCGAACTCGAAGTCCAGCCACGAGCCGCGATAGGGGATCACGCGGGCGCTGTAGAGCAGCTTGCCCGAGGAATGCGTCTTGCCGCGGTCGTGGTCGAAGAACACGCCGGGGCTGCGGTGCAGCTGCGAGACGATGACGCGCTCGGTACCGTTGACGATGAAGGTGCCGGTGTCGGTCATGAGCGGCAGTTCGCCCATATAGACCTCCTGCTCCTTGACGTACTTGATCGCCTTGTTCGACGACTCGCGATCGTAGATGACCAGGCGCACGGTCACGCGCAGCGGCGCGCCGTAGGACATGCCGCGCGAGCGGCACTCGCGCTCGTCGAACGGCGGCTCGCCCAGGCGATAGCTGACGTACTCGAGCGCGGCGCTGCCCGAATAGCTCGAGATCGGGAACACCGAGCGAAGGGCGGCGTGGAGGCCCTTGTCCTCGCGCTTGGCCGGCGCGACGTCGGCCTGCAGGAACTCCAGATAGGAGTCGACCTGGATGGCCAACAGGAACGGGACGTCCAGCACCGGCGGACGCTTGCCGAAGTCCTTGCGGATTCGCTTCTTTTCGGTGAACGAGTAGGTCATGATCGGGTACCGCCTCGGGTCGGGATTGCATGTCGACGCGGACCGCGCCGACGAAGGAGAAACGGGAGGGAACTGGTGACTGGCGGCTCCTGCTCCGGCCGGAATCGGTCAGACGCCCGAAGGCATCGCCGGTTCCGCCGGCAGTCGCCAATCACCAAGCCCCGGCGCTGCAACGGACAAAGCCCGGGGGCTTTCGCCCCCAGGCTTCGGGTATCGCCAGCCGAGACCAGCGACGCAACGTCGATTACTTGATCTCGACGGTTGCGCCGGCGGCTTCGAGGTCCTTCTTGAACTTCTCGGACTCATCCTTGCTGACGGCATCCTTGACGACGGCCGGAGCCGACTCGACCAGGTCCTTGGCTTCCTTGAGGCCCAGGCCCGTGATCGCGCGGACGACCTTGATGACTTCGACCTTCTTCTCGCCAGCGGACTTCAGCGAGACGGTGAACTCGGTCTTCTCCTCGACCGGGGCGGCAGCGCCGGCGGCCGGGGGCGGCCGCGACGGCCACCGGGGCCGCGGCGGAGACGCCGAACTTCTCTTCCATCGCCTTGACCAGCTCCATCACTTCGACGAGGGTCTTGCCGGCGATCGCTTCGATGATCTGCTCGTTGCTGAGGGACATGAAATTGCTCCTGAAACGGTTCTAACTGAATGGAAAGGTGTGACGAATTGGCGTATGCGCTCAGGCGGACTTCTGCTGGCCGACCGCGTTGATCGCGCGGGCCACCTGCGAAGCCGGCTCGGCCAGGACGCGCACGAGCATCGTGGCGGGCTGGACGAGAACGCTGAGCAGCATGCTGAGCGCCTGATCGCGGGTCGGCAGCGAGGCCAGCACGTCGACGTGCGTCCCCGGGTATGCCTTGCCGCCGACGGCGACCAGCTTCGGCTGCAACTTGTCGTTGGCCTTGGCGAATTCCTTGATCAGACGTCCGGCCGCACCGGGATCTTCGGTCGAGAAGGCGTACAGCAGCGGACCGGTGAGCGTGTCCTTGACACACGCATAGTCCGTGCCGTCCACGGCGCGCGATACGAGGGTGTTCTTCGCCACTCGTACGTACACACCGCCCTGACGGGCCTTCTTGCGCAGCTCGGTGAGCTGCGCGACGCTGAGACCGATGTACTCGGACGCGACCATGGAATGCGCCTTGGCAGCGACATCCGCCAGTTCGGCAACGACCTCTTCTTTTGCGCAAGATTGAGCGCCATTGTTGTCTCCGAACCGGGTTCCGGTACGCTCCTGCGCGCCGGCTCCCAAACGGTCACGGGCTGCGTTCCTTCGCAGACCGTCGGCGCTTTCGCGCCATTCGGTGGCCGTTCCAGGTAAACCTGTTCGGGCTGCACCATCTACGCAGGCTTGACGTTTAAGACGTCGACGAGCCAATCACCGGCGTATCCATCGCCTTCCGGCCTCCGTGCTGCCGGTGATCGCGTGCCGTCTCGGCCGCCTGCGGTCTTTGACGGCTCCCTCGCGGGAGGCCCTCAAAAAGTGGAGTCCGCTCGTGCGAGAAGCGGACGTTCGAATCGATATCAGGCCGAGAGCGTGGACGGATCGACGGTGACGCCGACGCCCATCGTGCTCGACACCGAGACCTTCTGCAGATACACGCCCTTCGCGGTGGACGGCTTGGCCTTGACCAGGTCGGCCAGCAGCGCGTTCAGGTTGTCCTTGAGCGCGTCGACCTCGAAGGTCGCCTTGCCGATCGTGGCGTGGATGATGCCGGCCTTGTCGTTGCGGAACTTGACCTGGCCCGCCTTGGCGTTCTTGACCGCCGTGGCGACGTCGGCGGTGACCGAGCCGTCCTTCGGGTTCGGCATCAGGCCGCGCGGGCCGAGCAGCTGACCGAGCTTGCCGACGACGCGCATCGCGTCCGGCGTCGCGATGACGCGGCCGTAGTCGAGATCGCCGGCCTGCATCTTCTCGGCGAGGTCTTCCATGCCGACCGCATCGGCGCCGGCCGCCTTGGCGGCCTCGGCCTTCTCGCCGGCCGGCACGAACACGGCGACCTTGACGGTCTTGCCGGTGCCGTGCGGCAGCAGCGACGAGCCGCGCACGCCCTGGTCGGACTTCTTCGCGTCGATGCCCAGACGGACCGACACGTCGACCGCCTCGACGAACTTCGCCTTGGCGCCGTCCTTGACCAGCTTGAGGGCTTCCTCGATGCCGTAGGCCTTGCCCGGCACGACCTTCTCGCTCAGAGCCTTGTAGCGCTTACCGATCTTCGCCATGTCCTCAGCCCTCCACCGTCAGACCCATGCTGCGGGCGCTGCCCGCAATCGTACGAACCGCCGCATCGATGCTGGCCGCGGTCAGATCCGGTTCCTTCGCCTTGGCGATCTCCTCGAGCTGCTTGCGCGTGACCTTGCCGACCTTGACGGTGTTCGGGGTCTTGGAGCCGGACTGGATACCGACCGCCTTCTTCAGCAGGATCGTGGCCGGCGGCGTCTTCGTGATGAACGTGAACGTACGGTCCGAGTAGGCCGTGATCACGACCGGAATCGGCAGACCCGGCTCGAGCTTCTGCGTGGCGGCATTGAACGCCTTGCAGAACTCCATGATGTTGAGGCCGCGCTGACCGAGCGCCGGACCGACCGGCGGCGACGGGTTGGCCTGCCCGGCCTTGACCTGCAGCTTGATGTAACCGACGACTTTCTTTGCCATTGCTCTCTCCGGGTGCTAGCGCCTGATGGTCAGGCTCCCCATCGGACCGGGAAATCACGTGTCCCGGCATCACGTAGGTATTCTGGGCGGGCGATACGCCGACGGCCGCCCGATGGCGGCCGAGGTCCCGACTCGCCATCGAAACGGCGAGCCGGCAAGTGTAGCAGAGATTTCAGGCCTTTTCGACCTGCCCGAATTCGAGCTCGACCGGCGTCGAGCGGCCGAAGATCAGCACCGCCACGCGCAGGCGGCTCTTCTCGTAATTGACTTCCTCGACGACGCCGTTGAAGTCGTTGAACGGGCCGTCGATGACGCGGACCATCTCGCCCGGCTCGAACAGGACCTTCGGCTTGGGCTTGTCGACGCCTTCCTGAACGCGGCGCAGGATCACGTCCGCCTCGGCGTCGCGGATCGGCAGCGGCCGGTCGGCGGTGCCGCCGATGAAGCCGAGAACCTTCGGCGTCTCCTTGACCAGATGCCAGGCCTCGTCGTCGATCTTCAGGGCCTTGCCCTGATCGTCGGTCTCGATCTGGACCAGCACGTAGCCGGGGAAGAACTTGCGCTCGCTGCGGCGCTTCTGGCCGCCGCGCATCTCGATGACCTCTTCGGTCGGCACCAGCACCTCGCCGAAGCTCGCCTCCATGCCGGCGCGCGCGATGCGATCCTTCAGGGACCGCTCGACCTGATGCTCGAAACCGGAATAGGCATGAACCACATACCAGCGCTTGGACATCTCGCCCTCCTCAGTGTCCCAGCTTGAGCAGCCAGTCCAGCACGATCCACTTGAGGACCAGATCCATCAGACCCAGCACGAGACTGAGAATGATGACCACCACGATGATGACGCCGGTAGTCTTGAGCGTTTCCTCGCGCGTCGGCCAGACGACCTTGCGCAGCTCGAACTGCGACTCGCTGAGGAATTCGCGCGCCGACCGCCCGGCGCGCGAGAACGCCGCCAGCCCGAGCGCCAGCGCCAACGCGCCGATCAGCAGCCCGAGGCGCGGCAGCGTGCCGAGACTGCCCGCGTAGTAGTAGTAGCCGACGATGCCGGCCAGGGCCAGCACCACCGCCACGGTCAACTTGGCGATCTCGAGGGCGCCGCCGCCAGCTTCTTGTTCGACTTTAGCGTTCATGTTCTCGGGTGATGGCACGCCAGGAGGGACTCGAACCCCCAACCTGCGGTTTTGGAGACCGCTGCTCTGCCAATTGAGCTACTGGCGTATGGGTGTACTCGTGCGGTCATCGATGACCGCGAGAACGAACCGGCCGTCCAGGCCGGACTTTCCAGCAAACAGCACCAGACCCGGAAAACGAGTCGGGGTCCGGCGTGCCGAACCCCCTCCTCTCCGTTCGCCTGTGCCGAACGAACGATCTTACTCGAAGATCTTCGCGACGACGCCGGCGCCGACGGTGCGGCCGCCCTCGCGGATCGCGAAGCGCAGACCTTCGTCCATCGCGATCGGCGCGATCAGCGTCACCACCATCTTGATGTTGTCGCCCGGCATGACCATCTCCACGCCTTCCGGCAGCTCCACCGAGCCGGTCACGTCCGTCGTGCGGAAGTAGAACTGCGGGCGGTAGCCCTTGAAGAACGGCGTGTGACGGCCGCCCTCTTCCTTCGACAGCACGTACACCTCGGCCTCGAACTTCGTGTGCGGCGTGATCGAACCCGGCTTGGCCAGCACCTGGCCGCGCTCCACGTCGTCGCGCTTCGTGCCGCGCAGCAGCAGACCCGCGTTGTCGCCCGCCTGACCCTGGTCGAGCAGCTTGCGGAACATCTCGATGCCCGTCACCGTCGTCTTGACCGTCGGGCGGATGCCCACGATCTCCACTTCGTCGCCCACCTTGATCACGCCGCGCTCGATGCGGCCCGTCACCACCGTGCCGCGACCCGAGATCGAGAACACGTCTTCCACCGGCATCAGGAACGCCTTGTCGACGTCGCGCTGCGGCTCCGGAATCCACGTGTCCAGCGCGTCCACCAGCTTCAGGATCGCCGGCACGCCGATCTCCGACTGATCGCCTTCCAGCGCCTTGAGCGCCGAACCCTTCACGATCGGCGTGTCGTCGCCCGGGAAGTCGTACTTGCTCAGCAGCTCGCGCACTTCCATCTCGACCAGCTCGAGCAGCTCGGCGTCGTCGACCATGTCCGCCTTGTTCAGGAACACCACCACGTACGGCACGCCGACCTGACGGGCCAGCAGGATGTGCTCGCGCGTCTGCGGCATCGGACCGTCAGCGGCCGAGCACACCAGAATCGCACCGTCCATCTGCGCCGCACCCGTGATCATGTTCTTCACGTAGTCGGCATGGCCCGGGCAGTCCACGTGCGCGTAGTGACGCGTCGGCGACTCGTATTCCACGTGCGCCGTCGAGATCGTGATGCCGCGCGCCTTCTCTTCCGGCGCCGCGTCGATCTGGTCGTACGCCTTGAACTCGCCGCCGAAACGCTCAGCGCCCACCTTCGTCAGCGCCGCCGTCAGCGTCGTCTTACCGTGGTCAACGTGACCGATCGTGCCCACGTTCACGTGCGGCTTCGTCCGCTCGAATTTACCCTTGGCCATGGCAGTGCTCTCAGTAGCTCGAATGTAGGAGTGAAAGAATGGTGCTCACGAAAGGAATCGAACCTTCGACCTCCTCCTTACCAAGGAGGTGCTCTACCGACTGAGCTACGTGAGCACGCGAAAACGGCCGTGCAACTATGTCAATTTCCGGAAGATGCGTGCCGTGCTGCGGCGTACTTCAATGGAGCGGGAGACGGGAATCGAACCCGCACCATCAGCTTGGAAGGCTGAGGTTCTACCATTGAACTACTCCCGCCCGGGGAACGTCACGCCACTTCCTACCGCATCTCGCCGTCGCCGGCCGCCCTGCGGGCGATCCGGAAACGAATGGAGGGAGCGACATCGCTCCGGGCTCCTGCCCTGCGCCCCTCCGGGGCCGCGCCTTCGGCGCGTTCCGGATCGCTCCTGCGATCCGGTCGAACTTTGCTCATTCGTTTCGGTGGTTCGAAACCACCTCGCGAACACCGTTGCATACCTTGAAACTGGTGGAGGGAGGTGGATTGCTCCGGGCATCCTGCCCTGCGCCCCTCCGGGGCCGCGCCTTCGGCGCGTTCCGGATCGCTTCCCGGCGATCCGGTCGAACCTTGGTCGTTCGTTTCGGTGGTTCGAACCCACCTCGCGAACGCCGTTGCATACATTGAAACTGGTGGAGGGAGGTGGATTGCTCCGGGCATCCTGCCCTGCGCCCCTCCGGGGCCGCGCCTTCGGCGCGTTCCGGATCGCTCCTGCGATCCGGTCGAACCTTGGTCGTTCGTTTCGGTGGTTCGAACCCACCTCGCGAACGCCGTTGCATACCTTGAAACTGGTGGAGGGAGGTGGATTGCTCCGGGCATCCTGCCCTGCGCCCCTCCGGGGCCGCGCCTTCGGCGCGTTCCGGATCGCTTCCCGGCGATCCGGTCGAACTTTGCTCATTCGTTTCGGTGGTTCGAACCCACCTCACGAACGCCGTTGCATACCTTGAAACTGGTGGAGGGAGGTGGATTCGAACCACCGAAGGCGTTAGCCAGCAGATTTACAGTCTGCCCCCGTTGGCCGCTTGGGTATCCCTCCGGAACGGAGCCGCGCATTCTCACTACATGACCGGTCACTGTCAACAAGAAGCTGCCGTGCCGACCGCAATTTCTTGGTGCCTGCGCGAGCGGTGCGGCGCGCGCGCTCAGACGTTGAAGCGGAAATGCAGGATGTCGCCTTCCTGCACCAGGTACTCCTTGCCTTCCAGCCGCAGCCGTCCGGCTTCCTTGGCGCCGGCTTCGCCGCGGTACTTGATGAAATCGTCGTAGGCGATCGTCTCGGCACGGATGAAGCCGCGCTCGAAATCGGTGTGGATCACGGCGGCCGCCTGCGGCGCGGTTGCGCCCTTGCGCACGGTCCAGGCACGCACTTCCTTCTCGCCGGCAGTGAAGTAGGTCTGCAGGCCGAGCAGGCGATAGCCGGCGCGGATCACGCGGTTGAGGCCCGGCTCCTCCAGGCCCATGTCGGCCAGGAACGCGTCGCGGTCGGCTTCCTCGAGCTGCGAGAGCTCCTCCTCGATCGCCGCGCAGACCGGCACGACCTCGGCGCCCTCGCCTTCGGCGCGGCGGCGGACCGCGTCCAGATGCGGGTTGTCGGTAAAGCCGTCCTCCTTGACGTTGGCGATGTACATCAGCGGCTTGAGCGTCAGCAGGAACAGATCGCGGACCTGCGCCTTCTCCTCGTCGTCGAGCCCGGCGGCACGCGCCGGCCGTCCCTCGTTGAGCGCCTCGGCGAGCTTGCGCAGCACCGGACGCTTGGCCAGCGCATCCTTGTCGTTGGCCTTGGCGGCGCGCTCGACCCGATTGAGCGCTTTCTCGACCGACTCCAGGTCGGCCAGCGCCAGCTCGGTGTCGATCGTCTCGATGTCGGAGATCGGATCGACCTTGCCGGTCACGTGCACGATGTCCGGATGCTCGAAGCAGCGCACGACATGCGCGATCGCATCGACCTCGCGGATGTGCGCGAGGAACTTGTTGCCGAGCCCCTCACCCTTGGACGCGCCCGCGACCAGGCCGGCGATGTCGACGAACTCGATCGAGGTCGGAATGATCTTCTGCGGCTTGGCGATGCCGGAGATCGCGGCCAGCCGCGGATCGGGCACCGGCACGACGCCGACGTTCGGGTCGATCGTGCAGAACGGAAAGTTGGCCGCCGCGATGCCGGCCTTGGTCAAGGCGTTGAACAGCGTGGACTTGCCGACGTTGGGCAGACCGACGATGCCGCATTTGATACCCATCTGGAACTCCGCAAAGGTGAAGCCGGCCCGAAGGCCCGGCGGCGCTAGGCGCGGCCCGCCGACGGCGTGTGCAGCACCAGCATGGCTTTCTCGAACTCGCCGCGCACCGCGAGCGGAAGCACACCGAGCGCCTGTTCGATCGATTCGCGTATCGCCGCCTCGTCGGCCACCGAGGGCCGCCCCAGCACCCACGGCGTCACCTGATCGCGGTGACCGGGATGGCCGATGCCGACGCGCAGCCGGTGGAAGCGGCCGTGCCCGAGATGGGCGAAGATGTCGCGCAACCCGTTCTGGCCGCCGTGACCGCCGTCGAACTTGAGACGGACGGTGCCGGCCGGGAGATCCAGATCGTCGTGGACGACCAGCATCTCCTCCGGCGCGATCTTCCAGTAGCGCAGCGCCGCGGCGACGGCGACGCCGCTCTTGTTCATGAACGTGGTCGGCTTCTGCAGCCAGACCGGTCCGCCCTCGAGCATGAGCTTGGCGGTATGCGCATGCAGCTTGGACTCATTGCCGAAGCGACCGCCCTCGCGCTCGGCGAGGGCGTCGACCAGCCAGAACCCGGCATTGTGCCGGGTTCTGAGGTACTCGGCCCCGGGGTTGCCGAGGCCGACGATGAGCCGCAAGCCGGCCATCGCGAATCGCTTGGGACCGACGTCTTACTTCTTGTCGTCCTTCTTCACCTCGGCGGCCGGCGCCTCGGCCGGCTCCGGCTCGACCTCTTCCTTGGCCATCTTGGCGATGACCACGGCGATGTCGTGCTCCTTGCCGAGCTTGAGCTCCGGAATCTCCACGCCCTCGGGCAGCTTGATCTCCGACAGGTGGATGATGTCGCCGAGCGTGATCTGGCCGAGGTCGATCTCGATGAACTCCGGCAGATGACGCGGCAGGCACGAGACCTCGATCTCGTTGAGCTCGTGCATGACGATGACGCCGCTGGTCTTGCCGGCCGGCGAGGTTTCCTGGTTCAGGAAGTGCAGCGGCACGCGCGCGCGGATCGCCTCGTTGTCGTTGACGCGCTGGAAATCCAGGTGCAGCACCTGCTGCTTGAACGGATGGCGCTGCATGTCACGCAGCAGCACCTTCTGGACGTCGCCGCCGAGGCTGAGGTCGAGGATCGAGGAGTAGAACCATTCGTTCTGGCTGGCGGCCAGGACGTCCTTGTGCAGCAGCTGGATGCTGACCGGCTTGAGCTCGCCACCGTAGACGATGGCGGGCACCTGGCCGGTGCGACGCAGGCGGCGGCTCGCACCCTTGCCCTCGTCCTTGCGGCGTTCGACGTTGATCACATGAGTTGCCATTTTCGTGTTGCCTCTGGGTAGTGCCGCCTCGCGGCGGCGGATGCGCTCCCGCGACCAGGAACGCAGTGAAGAAAGAGAGAGAGCCGATCAGTCAACGTAGAGCGAGCTGACCGATTCGCCGTAGGCGATGCGCCGGATCGTCTCGGCCAGCAGCTCGGCGACCGAGAGCTGGCGGA
This sequence comes from Dokdonella sp., assembly GCA_024707225.1. Classification (GTDB taxonomy): domain Bacteria; phylum Pseudomonadota; class Gammaproteobacteria; order Xanthomonadales; family Rhodanobacteraceae; genus Dokdonella. Next base: position 13,611 of record JANQAE010000003.1, read on the forward strand.
TGTTGCCGACTGCGCGCGCCGCTTCCGACAGCGGAATCGTGTCGGTGACGACGAGCTCGTCGAGCTGCGAACCGGACAGGTTCTGCAGCGCCGGGCCCGACAGCACCGGATGCGTGCAGTAGGCGACGACCTTCGCCGCGCCGTTCTTCTTGAGCGCCGCGGCGGCCGCGCACAGCGTGCCGGCGGTGTCGACGATGTCGTCGACGAGCACGCAGGTCTTGCCGCTGACGTCGCCGATGATGTTCATGACGGTCGCCTCGTTCGGCCGCGGGCGGCGCTTGTCGATGATCGCCAGGTCCGCATCGTCCAGGCGCTTGGCGATCGCGCGGGCGCGGACCACGCCGCCGACGTCGGGCGACACCACGATCAGGTTGTCGCGGCCGTAGCCGCGCCAGATGTCGGCCAGCATCACCGGCGAGGAATAGACGTTGTCGAGCGGGATGTCGAAGAAGCCCTGGATCTGATCGGCGTGCAGATCGACGGTCAGCACGTGGTCGGTGCCGACCGCGCCGATCGCCATCGCCGCGACCTTGGCGGTGATCGGCACCCGCGCCGAGCGCAGCCGCCGGTCCTGGCGCGAATAGCCGAAGTACGGCACCACGGCGGTGATGCTCGAGGCCGATGCGCGCTTGAGCGCGTCGATCAGGGCCAGCAGCTCCATGAAGTTGTCGGCGGTCGGCGCGCAGGTCGGCTGGATCACGAACACGCGCTGGTTGCGCACGTTCTCCTCGATCTCGACCTGGACCTCGCCGTCGCTGAAACGGCCGACCTGAGCCTTGCCGAGCGGCACGCCCAGATCCTCGCAGATCGCCGTCGCCAGCGCCCGGTTGGCATTGCCGGTGAAGACCAGGATTCCGGCCGAACTCGCCATGCTGTTCACGTCTCGCCCTCGCACTGCCATGAAGCCGTCGGAACCGGCCGGAGTGGCTGGGGCGGCAGGATTCGAACCTGCGAATGCCGGGATCAAAACCCGGTGCCTTACCACTTGGCGACGCCCCAGCAAACCGATGCGGCCGCGAAACCGGGACCTGCGGCACGCCATTCTGAGCGCGCCATCCCGGCCTCACGAGCCGTTGTATGACTTGTCCTTACCAGCGCTCCAGTTGCAGGTGGAGCGGCGAACGATCCAAGCCGCGCGCGACCACCGCGGTCATGCCGACCGGACAGTCCCGCGCCAGGCCCAGGCCCGCCTGCGCGTCGGCAACCGGCATGAATACGGCCGATCCCGACCCGCTCAACCGCGCGACGCCGTGCGGCTCCAGCCACTCGAACACGCGCGCCACGGCCTCGTGACGGCGCCGGACCAGCGGTTCGAACGCGTTGAAGACCGCTTCGCCGGAAAGGAAACGTGAAATTGTCGTGGCTGGCGTATCGCGTGTCAATTCCGGGCCCTGGAACAGCGCCGCGGTCGACACGTGGACGCCCGGATGCACGACAAGGTACCAGCGCGCCGGCAGCGCGAGCGGCTGCAGGCGCTCGCCGACGCCCTCGGCGAACGCCGAACGGCCGCGTACGAAGACCGGCACGTCGGCGCCCAGCGAGAGGCCGATCGTCGCCAGATCGTCCTCGGACAGCCCCGTCCCCCAGAGCCGGTTCAGTGCGACCAGTACCGTGGCCGCGTCGGAGCTGCCGCCGCCGAGGCCGGCGCCGAGCGGAATGCGCTTGTCGATCGCGACATCGGCGCCGGCCGCCACGCCGGTCGCGGCCTGCAGCGCACGCGCGGCGCGCACCGTCAGATCGGTGTCGGCATCGACGCCTTGCACGTCGCCGACCCGGCCGATCCGTCCGTCGGCGCGCGGACGCAGTGCGATCCGGTCGCCCCAGTCGAGCAGATGGAACACCGTCTGCAGCGTGTGATAGCCGTCGGGGCGGCGGCCGGTGACGTGCAGGAACAGGTTGAGCTTGGCCGGCGCCGGCCAGATCGACCAGCCGCCGCCGCCGAGCGCGTCGACGTCCATCGCTACGGTCGCTGCCAGCGCTGGATCGCCAGCCGCACGCGGTAGTCGCCCTGCTCGGCGAACAGCTTGCGCGGCATCGGCGGATCGGCCTGGTCGTAGTCGAGATAGCGCACGGTCCAGCCGGCCTCGCGGATCTCCTGCGGCAGGCCGTCCTCGCGGAAGCTGATCTGCGCGGCCGGACTCGCCCGCAGCGCGCGCACCCAGTCGACCAGCTGCGCGACCGGCACGCGCCAGCCGAGCGCCTCGCGCAGCAGCGCCTCGGCGCCTTCGCCGCGCAGGACCTCGGCGCGCAGACCGGAAAGCTCGGCGTAGCCGTCGTCGCCGCGCAGCTCCCAGGTCTTGCCGGTCACCGGCGCATGCACCTGGAACCGGTACGCGCCGCCCTGCTGGGTCCAGTTCAAGGTACCGCTGCCGCTGTCGCGGCCGTCCGACACGCCGAGCCGCGCGGTCAGCGCCCAGTCACGGGTCTGCGACAGCGCCGCTTCGCGCTCGGCCTGCGCGGCCAGCCGCCCGGCGTCGGGCCGGATGCCGGTGCCGACGCAGCCGGTCGCCAGCAGCGCCAGCATCAGCAGCCCGCCGAACCGCCCCCGCAGCGCGGCGCTCACGAATCGAGCCGCCGGATCGTCTCGACCAGGGTCGAGTTGTCGGGATCGGCGCGTCGTGCCTCGTTCCAGACGCGGCGGGCCTCCTCGCGCTGGCCGCTGACCCAGAGCACTTCACCCAGATGCGCGGCGATCTCCGGATCGGGCAGCTTCTCGTAGGCACGGCGCAGCGTCGCGACCGCCTCGTCGAGGCGTCCGAGCCGGTACTGCACCCAGCCGAGGCTGTCGATGATCGTCGGCTCGTCGGGCTTCAGCGCGATCGCCCGCTCGATCAGCGCGAGCGCTTCGGTCGAGCGATCGGTCATGTCGGCGAGCGTGTAGCCGAGCGCGTTGAGCGCGGTCGGATCGTCCGGATCGAGCACGATCATGCGGCGCAGATCGGCCTCGGCGGCGGCGACATCCTCGAGTTCGATCGCCAGCATCGCGCGGGCGTACAGCAGCCGGCCGTCGTCGGGCAGGCTGTTGAGGCCGCGCTGGTAGCTGGCGAGCGCATCGGTCTTGCGGTCGCGCCGCTTGAGCAGGTCGGCCTCGATCAGGAACACGCTGCCGAGCTGTTCGGCGTCGTCGGCCACGTTCGGCTCGAGCGCGCGCAGGTGCGTCACCGCCTCGTCGGTGCGTCCGGCCTCGTCGAGCAGGATCGCCTGGCGGGTCTGCGCGTCGAACCAGCGCTCGTCCTCGCGCGGCACCTCGCGATACCAGTCGCGCGCTTCGCCGGCCTTGCCGGAGAGCTCGGCGAGCTGGCCGAGCAGATAGAGCCGCAGGCCGCCGCGCGGCGCCTTGTCGGCCTGTACCTCGCGATACAGCGCCGCCAGCGTCTTCTTGTCGTCGGCGCGGGCCGCATAGGCCGCGCGTGCCGCGAAGATCGTGTCGTCCTGCGGGCCGGCCGCGAGCACGCGCGCCGCGCCGGCGTTGTCGCCGGTCTCGGCGAGCAGGGCGGCATAGCCGCCGCGCAGACGCGTATCGGCGGGGCTGCGCCGGACGCCTTCGGCGAACACCGCGCGGGCACGCTCGCGATCGCCGCGATCGAGTGCCAGCCGCGCCTTCCAGCCGTAGGTATCGGCACTGTGGAAACGCTCGACGGCCTCATCGGCCAGGCGGTCGGCCAGCACGCGGTCCTCGAGCTTGAAAGCCAGCTGGCTGACCGCGAGCCAGGCCGCCTCGCGGCTGCCGAGCCGCTCCGGCGAGGCCAGCGCGCTCAGCACGCGCGCCGCGGCCGCCTTGTCGTTGGCGGCCAGCAGGGACTGGGCGACCATCCGCCAGGCCTGCTCGTCGCCGCTGCCGAGCAGCGCGAGCAGGTGCTTGGTGGCCGCTTCGGTATCGTCCTGGCCGAGCGCGATCCAGGCTTCGGCCTGCAGCGGCCCGACCGCCGCGGGCGCGAGCTGCCGCCAGCGCGTCAGCGCCGCGCGCGCCAGGTCCCAGTCTCGTGCGGCCAGCGCCAGCTGGGTCGCCTGCTCGGCGACGGCCGGATCGGGCGACAGCCGGGCCGCTTCGGCGAAACGCGCCGCGGCGGTCGCCAGATCACCGTCCTGCGCGGCGAACTGGCCGGCGATCAGTTTGAGCAGCAGATCGTCGGCCGGCGCGACCGCGGCCACCGACACCCGGGGCAGCTCGTGCGAGGGCGTCCGCGCGGTCTGCGGCACCGTCGCGCAGGCCACCGGCAGCAGCGCGAACACGGCCGCGGCGAGCGGTCGCCAGGCCCGGCTCGCGGAGACGGCGGTGCGCAGCGGACGGAATGAGAATCGCATGCAAGGCCTTGTCGGAACTGGAATAGCGGCTTGAAGTGACAGCGCCGCGCCCGCACAATTCACGCCGGTCGCAGCAGGACTCGCCTTTCGCAGCATCCATACCGGACATGCGTGGACGGCGCCAGGCGGACGAACGTGCGGGCTCGTCGAACCTAGCTTAGCTGATTGCCGCATCTGTCATCGTTAGCGGATAGTGCACTTGGATTTCCTCGCTGCCGTTCATTTCGTTCTGGCACTGCCGCTGCTGGCGGTCGCGCTGGCCGTGCGTTTCGCCGGGTCGGCCCGCATCCTCAATTCGGTGGACTACGCGCGCGTGGAAGACGCCGCCGCGCTGCATCGCTGGGCCGGCAACCGCCTGCTGCTGCTCCCCGCGGCGGCCCTGTCCGCCGGTCTGGTCTCGCTGCGCTTCGCGCCGCTGGCCTTGCCGCTGCTGTTCGCGTCCGTACTGTGGCTGATCGCCGTCGCGATCTGGGTCACGGTCGGCAGCGACCGGTTCTTCCGGCCCTACGCTGCAGCGGCGCCACAGCGCGGCCCGGCCGCTTCGCCGCCATGGCGCTGATCGCACTCGGCCTGAATCACCTGACCGCGCCGGTCTCGCTGCGCGAGCGCGTCGCGTTCGCGCCGGACACGACACCCGAGGCCCTGGCCGATCTGTCGGCGCTGCCGGGCGTACGCGAGGCGGCGATCCTGTCGACCTGCAACCGGACCGAGCTGTATTGCACCGTCGAGCCGGGCGCCGAGGGGCAGCCCGGCGAATGGCTGCACCAACACCACCGCATCGCCGGACGCAAGCTCGACGAGTTCCTGTACCGCCACGACGATGCCGAGGCGGTGCGGCACATCTTCCGCGTCGCCACCGGCCTGGAATCGCTGGTGCTGGGCGAGCCGCAGATCCTCGGCCAGGTCAAGGACGCCTATCAGATCGCGCGCAGCTCTCAGACGCTCAAGGCGCCGCTGGACCGGCTGTTCCAGAACACCTTCGCAGTCGCCAAGCGCGTGCGCAGCGATACGCGCATCGGCGCACACCCGGTGTCGGTCGCCTATACGGCGGTGCGCATGGTCGAGCGCCTGTTCGCGGACCTGTCCAAGGCCTGCGTGCTGCTGATCGGCGCCGGCGAGACGATCGAACTGGCCGCGCGCCACCTGGCCGAATCGAAGGTGCGGCGCACGATCGTCGCCAACCGCACGCTCGAGACCGCACAGGCGCTGGCGACCAGCGTCGGCGGCTACGCGATCTCGCTCGAGGACATTGCGCGCCACCTGCCCGAGGCCGACATCGTGATCAGTTCCACCGCCGCGCGCGAGCCGATCCTCGATCGCGCCAAGGTCGCCGCCGCGCTGACCTCGCGCCGGCACCGGCCGATGTTTCTGGTCGACATCGCGGTGCCGCGCGACATCGCCGCCGATGTCGCCGAGCTGGAAGACGTGTTCCTCTACACGATCGACGACCTGCGCCTGGTCATCGACGAAAGCCTGCGCAGCCGCCAGGCCGCGGCCAAGGAGGCCGAGGCGCTGATCGAACTGCAGGTCGAGCACTTCATGGGCTGGTGGCGCGCGCTGGAACTGCGCAATCCGGTCGGCGAGCTGCGCCGCAGCGCCGAGGGCCATCGCGACGAGGTCCTCGACAAGGCGCGCGCCCTGCTGGCGCGCGGCCGCCCGGCCGACGAGGCGCTGGCATTCCTGGCCCACACCCTGACCAACAAGCTGCTGCATGCGCCCAGCGCGAACCTGCGCAACGCCGCGCTGCGCGGCGACGTGGATCTGTTGAGCGCCGCCGAACGCCTGTTCGACGCCCCTTCCGATCCCAGCGAATGACGCCTTCGATCCGCCGCAAGCTCGAACAGCTCGCCGAACGCCACCAGGAACTCGAACATCTGCTCGCGTCGCCCGAGGTGCTGGCCGATGCGCGCCGACTGCGCGAGGTCTCGCGCGAGCACGCGCAGCTCGCGCCGCTCGCGGCCGCCCTGGCCGACTACGACCGTACCGACCGCGCGATCGCCTCCGCGCAGGCCATGCTGCACGATCCGGAGCTGCGCGAGCTGGCCGGCGAGGAGATCGCCGAACTCGAGCGCCGCCGTAGCGAGCTCGACACCGAGCTCAACCTGCACCTGATCCCGAAGGATCCGCGCGACGAGGCCAATCTGTTCCTCGAGGTCCGCGCCGGCACCGGCGGCGACGAGGCGGCGATCTTCGCCGGCGACCTGCTGCGCATGTACGCGCGCTACGCCGAGGGCCGCCGCTGGCACGTCGAGGTGCTGTCGGCCAGCCCGGGCGAGCACGGCGGCTACAAGGAAGTCATCGCGCGCATCGAGGGCCAGGGCGCCTACTCGCGGCTCAAGTACGAGTCGGGCACGCACCGCGTGCAGCGCGTGCCGGAGACCGAGGCGCAAGGGCGCATCCATACCTCCGCGGCGACGGTCGCGATCCTGCCCGAACTCGACGACATCGAGGAGGTCGAGATCCGCGACGCCGACCTCAAGGTCGATACGTTCCGCGCGTCCGGCGCCGGCGGCCAGCACGTCAACAAGACCGACTCGGCGATCCGCATGACGCATCTGCCGACCGGCATCGTCGTGGAATGCCAGGACGAGCGCAGTCAGCACAAGAACCGCGCCCGCGCGCTGTCGTTGCTGAAGGCGCGCCTGCTCGACGAGGAGCGCGCGCGCCAGAACGCCGCACAGGCCGAGTCGCGCCGCCTGCAGGTCGGCTCGGGCGACCGCAGCCAGCGCATCCGCACCTACAATTTCCCGCAGGGCCGCGTCACCGACCACCGCGTCAACCTGACCCTGTACCGCCTGCCCGAGATCGTCGCCGGCGACCTCGACGAGATGATCGACACGCTGACCCGCGAGGATCAGGCCGATCAGCTTCGGCAGCTGTCCGGGCCGGCCTGAGGACCGGGGCGCCGCGCACCGGCGCGGCGCGTGCAGAGTCCTGCCCGACGCGATCGACGACGGTGCTGGCGTCGCGGACCGGGGTGGTTTAGCGTGGCGCGATGAACGCCTCCTTCTCCCCCGTCACCCACGATCCCCTGTCCGCGATCGCCGATCTGCTCGAAGCCGGCGACGCCGCCGGCGCCGAGGCACAGGCCGCGGCTCTGCGCGCCACCCAGCCCGATTCGGCCGAAGCCGCGCGCCTGCACGGCATCGCGCTGCTGCAGCTGGCGCGTCCCGGCGACGCGCTGGCCGCGCTCGAATACGCGGTCGAACGCGCGCCCTCCTCGGTCGCGGCCCAATGCAATCTCGGCAGCGCGCGCATCGCGGCCGGCCGCCTCGACGAGGCGATCGAAGGCCTGCGCGTGGTGCTGCGCCAGAATCCCGGACACGCCGCGGTGCTGATGACGCTCGGCAATGCACTGATGGCGGCCGGCCGCTACGTCGAAGCGCAGCGATCGTTCGCGACGGCCACCTACGGCGCGCCGCGCCATCCGTCAATCCTGATCAATCTGGCGGCCGCCGAGCTCAAGCTCGGCCATTACGACGAGGCCGAAGCCTGCATCCGCGACGCGATCAGCGTCGACAGCCGCAACCTCGCCGCCTACCTGCTCTACGGCGACGTGCTGATCGGCCAGGGCCGCCACCGCGAAGCGGCGACGGTCTACGCGCATGCGCAGAAGCTCGCGCCGGAGGCCGCCGCGCCGGCCTACCAGCGCGGACTGGCGCTCGACGCGCTCGGCGAGCTTGAAGACGCCGCGACCGCCTACGGCGAGGCGGTCGCACGCGATCCGCAGCTGTATCCGGCACTGAGCCAGTGGGTCTTCGCCAAGCGCCGCCTGTGCGACTGGGACGACCTGGGCCGGCTGTCGGCCCGCGTGGTCCAGGGCGTGCGCGACGGCGCCGAAGGCATCACGCCGTTCGCGTTCCTCGCCGAGGATGCCGGTCCGGACCAGCAGCTGCGCTGCGCGAGCCGTTTCGCGGCCGGCGTCGAGGCCGAGGTCGGCGTCCGCCGCGCCTACCTCGAGCGACCGGAACGCTCGACGCCGAATACGCCGCTGCGCGTCGGCTTCGTCTCGAACGGCTTCGGCGAGCACCCGACCGGCCTGCTGACGGTCGCGCTGTTCGAGGCGCTGCGCAGCCGGCCGATCGAGCTGCATTTGTTCGCGACCGGCGGCGAGGACGGCCCGATCCGCCGCCGCCTGCGCGCCGCCGCGCACCACTGGCACGACGTGGCCGGCGCGACGCCCGATGCACTCGCGCAGACGCTCGCCGACGCCGGACTGGACCGGCTGGTCGATCTGCGCGGCTGGGGCGAAGGCGGCAGCGGCGAGGCGCTCGCGCTGCGGCCGGCGCCGGTCCAGATCAACTGGCTGGCCTATCCGGGCACCTCCGGCGCGCCGTGGATCGACTACGTCATCGCCGACGCCGTGGTGATTCCGGAGGCGGCGCAAGCGGCGTTCTCCGAGCGCGTCGCCTATCTGCCGCGCTGCTTCCAGCCGTCCGACACGACGCGCGTCGTCGCCGCGCCGCCCGACCGCGCGGCCTGCGGCCTGCCCGAGACCGGCGTCGTGCTGGCCTGCTTCAACAACGGCTACAAGCTCAACCCGGCGAGCTTCGCGCGCATGCTGGCGGTGCTGCGCGAGGTGCTCGATGCGGTGCTGTGGCTGCTGTCGGGCCCGGGCCGCGCCGATGCGCGGCTGCGCGACGCGGCCCGCGCCGGCGGCGTCCATCCGGCCCGCCTGATCTTCCTGCCACGACTGCCGCACGCCGAGTATCTGGCGCGTTTCGCGCATGTCGACCTGTTCCTCGACACCGCCCCGTACAACGCGCACACGACCGCCTCGGACGCGATCTGGGCCGGCTGTCCGGTACTGACCCTGCCCGGTGCGACGTTCGCCTCGCGCGTCGCGGCCAGCCTCAATACGCATCTGGGCATGCCCGATCTGATCGCCGGCGACGAGGCCGACTTCGTGCGCAAGGCGGTCGCGATCGCGACCGACCCGGCCGCGCGCGCGACGCTGCGCACCGAGCTGGCGCGCCGGCGCGAGACCAGCGGCCTGTTCGACATGGACGCCTACGCCGAGGATTTCGTCCGCGTCCTGACCGGAATGACGCCGCCTGCCGACGCCGCGTCCGCCAACCGCCCGGAGACCTCTGCGTCATGACCGCGCAAGCCGATTTCGTCCCGCTGGACCTGTGCGTGCTGACGGTGTCCGATACGCGCACGCCGGACCAGGACACCTCCGGGGATTTCCTCGTGCTCTCGCTCGGCCAGGCCGGCCACCGCCTGCACGAACGCCGCATCTGCCGCGACGACCGCTATCTGATCCGTGCGATCGTCGCCGGCTGGATCGCCGAGCCCGGCGTCAACGGCGTCATCGTCACCGGCGGCACCGGCTTCACCGGCCGCGACTCGACGCCCGAGGCGATACGGCCGCTGCTCGACAAGGAGATGCCCGGTTTCGGCGAGACCTTCCGTGCGCTGAGCTACGCGGACATCGGCACCTCGACGATGCAGTCGCGCGCGTTCGCCGGCCTGTCCAACGACACCTTCGTGTTCTGCCTGCCGGGCTCGACCTCGGCCTGCCGGCTGGCCTGGGACAAGCTGCTGCGCGAGCAGCTCGATGCGCGCACGCGCCCGTGCAACCTGCCGGGGCTGATTCCGCGGCTGCGCGAACGCTGAGGATTCGGTCATGAAGAAGAAGCAATACGAGGAGCAGCTCGAACATCTCTACGACGAGCTGGTCGACCTGCAGCACTGGATCATCGGCACCGGCCAGCGCGTGATCGTCCTGCTCGAGGGGCGCGACGCCGCCGGCAAGGGCGGCGTGGTCAAGACGATCGAAGCGCCGCTCAACAACCGCTACGTGCGCACCGTCTCGCTGCCCAAGCCGACCGAGCGCGAGGCGGGCCAGTGGTACTTCCAGCGCTATGTCGCGCACCTGCCGGCCGCCGGTGAGCTCGTGCTGTTCGATCGCAGCTGGTACAACCGGGCCGGCGTCGAGCACGTCATGGGCTATTGCAGCCCCGATCAGTACCAGCGCTTCCTGAGCGCCTGTCCGGCCTTCGAGGCGCTGCTGACCGCCGACGGCATCATCGTGCTCAAGTACTGGCTGACGGTCGATCAGGCGCAGCAGGAGGAGCGCTTCGCCGAGCGCGCCGACGATCCGCGCAAGCGCTGGAAGCTGTCGCCGGTGGACCTGGAGGCGCGCAAGCGCTACGCCGACTACGGCACGGCGCGCGATGCGATGCTGCAGGCCACGCATCGTCCGAACGCGCCGTGGGCGCTGGTCGATTTCAACGATCAGCGGCGCGGCCGGCTCAACCTGATCCACGACCTGGTCCGCCGGCTGCCCGAACGCATCGCGCCGGGCAAGCCGCTGAAGCTGCCGAAGCTGCCTCGCAAGCCGGCGCTCGACCTGCCGGCCGACGGCAGTCTCTGGGTACCCGATACCTACTGAGCGCTGCTCAGAGCACGCCGAAGCCGACCGGAGCCGCCGCCCCGGCCTCGACGTCCTCGGCGGCCAGCGCATCGACGCGCGCGGCCGGCGGCCCGCGCCGCAGCCAGACCTCGAGCGCGGCCAGGGCATCGGTGCTGCCGCTGGCCAGCACCTCGACGCTGCCGTCGGCCAGATTGCGCGCATGACCGGCGATGCCGAGCGCCAGCGCGCGGTCGCGCGCCGACGCGCGGAACGCCACGCCCTGGACGCGGCCGGTCACGCGATAGCGGCGTTGCGGCACGGCGTCAGCCGGCCCGGTGGCCGGCGATGACCTGTTCCAGATCGCGCCGCGTCACCGGCCCCATGAACTTCTTGGCGACCGTGCCGTCCGGCGCGATCAGGTACGTCGTCGGCAGGCCGCGCGGCGCGCCGAAATCGGCCGGCGGATCGCTCATCGGCACCTGCGCGATCGGGTAGACCACCGGGCGCTTGGCGAGGAATGCGTCGACCTCGGCCCTTTCCTCGTCGCCGATCTCCAGGCCGATCGCGACGACGTCGTCGCGTTCGGCGACGAAGGCCGAGAACTCCGGCATCTCCTTGATGCACGGCGCGCACCAGGTCGCCCAGTAGTTGACGATGACCCACTTGCCGCGCTGATCGGCCAGCGACCAGGGCTTGCCGTCGAGCGTGGTGACGGCCAGGGTCGGCGCGCGCGCCGGGTGCGGCGGCGTCGCCCGCGCGGCGCAGCGGCCGCAACCGGGCCGCTCGCAAGGGCGGCGAGCAGCAGCGAAACGATCAGGTGTTTCATCTGGATTCCTCGGAGGCGGGCGCCGCGGACGGCGCCGGAAACGGAAAGACACGGCTCAGCGGCACGTCCAGCTCGCGCGCGAGGTCGCGCGTCGAGCGCTGCACGAGATCCTGCGCCGGCCAGGTGAAGTCGGCGGCCAGGCCCACCGGCGGCAACCGGTAGTCGCCGGCTTCGTAGAGATCGCGGACGCTGAGGCCGTCGAGGCTGCGCGTCAGCACCCACTCGCCGATCTCGGTCCGCCGCACCATGTTGATGCGCTGCAGGTCCTTCAGATAGCGCTGCAGCAGATCGTCGGTCAGGAAGGCCTCGCGCTCGCGCAGCGCGCGCGTGGTCAGGCCGTGGCCGGCGTGCTGGGCCTGCGCCAGATGACCGACCACACGCAGCAGCCCCGCGAACGCGTGCCCCTCGGGCAGCCGCTGCGAGGGCGGCCGGTAGTCGAACGCGCTCAGCGAGGCGGTGATCGAGGCACCGAACAGCACGATCAGCCACGACAGGTAGATCCAGAAGAAGAAGATCGGCACCATCGCCAGCGCGCCGTAGACCTTCTGGTAGCTGGCCAGATCGGTCACGTAGTACGCGAAGCCGCGCTTGGCCAGATCGAACAGCAGCGCGGCGATCAGGGCCCCGATCAGCGCGTGCCGCAGGCGCACCTCGCGGTTCGGGATCACGACGAAGGCCGCGACCAGGGCGGTCCAGACGATCAGGAACGGCAGCAGGCCGAGCACGCGCGCGCGGATCGAGAACTGCGCCTCGGCCGCGTCGATGAACGGCAGCGCGAACAGGTACGAGCTGATCGCCAGCGCCGCGACCAGCAGCAGCGGACCGAGCGTCAGCGCGGTCCAGTAGATCACGAAGCGCGAGACCGGCCGCCGCCCGGCCTGGACGCGCCAGATCCGGTTGAACGCATCCTCGATGCTCATCATCAGCGCGACCGCGCTGAACAGCAGCACCAGCACGCCGATCGCGGTGGCCTTGCTGGCGTTGTCGGCGAACTGGGTGACGTACTCCTGCACGGTGTCGCCGGCCGCCGGCACGAAGTTGCTGAAGATGAAGGCCGTGAGCTGGTTGCGCCACTCGCCGAACACCGGAAACGCGGCGAGGATGCCGAGGACCGCCGCGGTCAGCGGCACCAGCGCGAACACGCTGGTATAGGCCAGCGCGCCGGCCGCCTGCGTGCAGCGGTCCTCCAGAAAACGCGTCAGCGTGAAGCGCAGGAACGCCGAGACGCGCTCGCGGTCGTAGCGCTGCGTGACAAATCGGGGCATCGCGCGAATCATGATGGGGAGCGTACGACGGAAAGCCCGATGAGCGAAATCCTGGTTCTTCATTACAGCCGCACCGGCAAGGTCGCGCAGCTGGCGCGCATGGTCGCGCGCGGCGTCGCCGAGGTCGCCGGCATGCAGGCGCGGCTGCGCAGCGTGCCGCCGGTCGCGCCGGTGACGACGGCGGCCGAGCCGCCGGTGCCCGACGAGGGCGCGCCCTACGTCACGCGCGAGGACCTGCGCGACTGCGCCGGCCTGATCCTCGGCAGCCCGACACGCTTCGGCAACATGGCCGCCCCGCTCAAGCATTTCCTCGACACCACCGGCGCGGAATGGGCATCGGGCACGCTGGCCGGCAAGCCGGCCGCGGCGTTCACCGCGACCAACACGATGCACGGCGGCCAGGAAACGACGCTGCTGTCGATGATGCTGCCGCTGCTGCATCACGGCATGCTGATCGTCGGCCTGCCGTACACCGAGCCCGCGTTGAACCGCACCGTCAGCGGCGGCTCGCCGTACGGGGCCAGCCACGTCGGCGGCGCCGACGGCGACCTTGCGCTCAGCGACGACGAGCGCGAACTGGCCCGCGCGCTCGGCCGCCGCGTCGCCGACGTCGCGGCGCGCCTGGCGCGCGGCGCATGAGCGCGGCCCGTCTCGGTCTGCTCGCCTGGATCGGCCTGATCGCGCTGCAGCCGGCCTGGTATCTGTGGCTGGCACCGCCGGCCAACGGCCGCGGACTGCTCGCGCTCGGGCTCATGCTGGTTCCGCTGCTGCTGCCGCTGCTCGCGCTGCGCTCGGGCACCGGGCGGATGCTGACCTGGATCGGCATCGTCAGCCTGTTCTACTTCGGTCACGGCATCGTCGCCGCCTATGCGGTACCGGCGACGCGCACACCGGCCCTGCTGCAGGTCGCGCTGTGTACGGGCCTGATCGGCGCGCTCGGCTGGAGCGCGATCAGCGCGAAGCGGCGCGCGCGCCGGCCGGCGCCATCGCAGCCGTCCGCGCCGTAGCCGGCGCGCCGGCTTCGACGCAGCGCTCCGGCAGCGCCTGCGCCTGGGCCGGCAGCGTCTGGGCGAGGTAGTCGATCAGCGCGCGCACGCCCGGCAGCAGGCCGCGCCGGCTCGCATAGACGAAATGAATCGTCCCCTGCGGCGCGCCCCATTCCGGCAGCAGCGCTTCGAGCTCGCCGCGTGCGAGCGCAGATGCGCAGACGAAGTCCGGCAGCAGCGCCACACCGAGGCCGCGCCGCGCCGCCTCGTGCAGGACGACGAAGTCGCCGCAGACCAGCCGCGCGTCCATCGGCACCTCGACCGCCTCGCCGGCGCCGTCGAGCAGCCGCAGGCGCTGCGCACCCTCGTTCTCGTGCGGCGACAGCAGCGGATAGCCGACCAGATCACGCGGCGTCTGCGGACGGCCGCGTTGCGCCAGGAAGGCCGGGCTCGCGACCAGCACCGCGCGCGCCGGCCCGATCGTGCGCGCGACCAGGGTCGGCTCGGCGTCGTCGCGTTCGCGCACGCGCAGCGCGACGTCCACGCCCTCGCCGATCAGGTCGACGCGCCGGTTGGTCGCGATCAGACGCAGCTCGATCTTCGGGTGACGCTCCAGGAATGCCGGCAGTACCCAGGCCAGCAGCGTCTGCGCCAGCGTCACCGGGCAGCTCAACCGCACCGTGCCGCTCGGTTCGGCGCGCAGCGCATCGACCGCGTCCTGCGCCGCCTGCGCCTGCTCGAGCATCGCGCGGCAATGGCCGTAGAAGCGCTCGCCGACCTCGGTCAGCGCGAGCCGCCGCGTCGTGCGCTGCAGCAGCCGCACGCCCAGGCGCTGCTCGAGCAGCGCGACGCGCTTGCTGAGGCGCGACTTGGGCGCCTCGAGCACGCGGGCGGCAGCCGAGAAGCCGCCGTGCTCGACGACGGCCGCGAAGAAGCGAAGATCGTTGAGGTCGGCCAGGCCGTCGTGACGCATCGATTGTTTCTCATTGGAAACGATGAATGTCGATGTTGCGCTCTTTGACGATCATCGTCCATTCCTCAGCTACGAGGTGCCGACTCACCGGCATTCTTCGAGGCCTTGTCATGAACCTGCTTCACATCGATTCCAGCGCCCTGGGCACCCGCTCGGTCTCGCGCGAACTGAGCGCCGCGATCGTCGCGGCCTTCGCCGACCGCCATCCGGACCTGCACGTCATCTCTCGCGACCTCGCCGCCGCGCCGCTCGGCGACTGGTCGCCCGGCCACACCGAGGATGCCGTGCTCGAGGAGTTCCTCGCCGCCGACGTCGTCGTGATCGGTGCGCCGATGTACAACTTCGGCATCCCGTCGCAGCTCAAGGCCTGGATCGACCGCATCTGCGTGGCCGGGCGCACGTTCCGCTACGACGCCGGCGGGCCGGTCGGCCTCGCCGGCGGCAAGCGCGTCGTGATCGCCTCGGCGCGCGGCGGACGCTACGCGGAGGGCGCGGCGGCCGCCTTCGATTTCCAGGAGCCGTATCTGCGCAAGGTGTTCGGTTTCCTCGGCATCACCGATGTCGAGGTGATCCGCGCCGAAGGCCTCGCCCTCGACGAAGACCACCGTGCGCAGGCGCTGGCCGCTGCACGCGACGCGGTCACCGCGCTGCGCCTGCGCGCGGCCTGACGCGAACGCGCCGGCGCGCGCGGCGGCGCAGCGGCGCTACAATGCGCGGCTTCCTCGGCTGGCCATCCGCTCATGCAGCATCTGACGATCCTCACCACCGGCGGCACGATCGACAAGATCTACTTCGACGACAAGTCCACGTTCCAGATCGGCGAGCCGCAGATCGGCCAGATCCTGACCTCGCTCGGCGTGAACTTCACGTTCGACGTGCAATCGCTGATGCGCAAGGACAGCCTGCACATGGATGCGGCCGATCGGGCGGCGATCCGCCAGGCGATCGAGGCGCAGCCGCACCGGCACGTCCTGGTCACCCACGGCACCGACACGATGGTCGACACCGCGCGCGCGCTGTCCGGGCTCGCCGGCAAGGTGGTGGTACTGACCGGCGCGCTGAATCCGGCGCTGTTCAACCAGTCCGATGCGGTCTTCAACATCGGCTGCGCGGTCGGCGCGGTCCAGACGCTGCCGGACGGCATCTACATCGCGATGAACGGCCGGATCTGGAATCCGGCCCAGGTCCGCAAGAACCGCGAGGCGAACCGCTTCGAGACCGATCAGTAAGCGGCCGCGCGTGCCGCGGCGCGCGCGGCCTCAGCCGCCCTTGCCCTGTTCATACTGCTGCTGCTCCTCGAGCAGCTGATCGACGTCGACGTCGTCGGTGCCCTGCAGCCGCTCGATGATCTCGACCGGCGGCTGCCCGTCGTAGATGTCGTAGAGGCGGCGCTGGCGGTAGGCGTCGCGGAAGAACACGTAGGGGTCGTAGACGCCCTCGAGCAGGCCCTCGGCGTCGATCGCCGACGAACGCAGCGTGACCAGATACAGGAACTGCGGCAGGTACTCGGCGTTGTGCTTGAGGTCGTGCTCGCGCGCGTACCAGGACACCGGATCGAAGTAGTAGCTGTCCACCGGGGTGCGCCAGACGTCGCGGCCGGTGGTCGGGCCGAGCAGCGGCAGCACCAGGTACGGGCCGTCCGGCACGCCCCACTTGGCCAGCGTCACTCCGAAATCGTTGGAGTCCGGCGGCAGGTTCATCTCGCTGGCCGGATCGAACAGCCCAAGGAAGCCGAGTGTCGTATTGATCACGAAACGGCCGGTGTTGCGTCCGGCCTGCCCGGGCTTGCCCTGCAGCAGGTCGTTGGCGATCGTGATCGGCATCTTGATGTTGGCGAAGAAGTTACTGACCACGCGGCGCATGTTCGGCGTCGTGATCTTGCGATAGCCGACCGCCACCGGCCGGATCGCGACCCGGTCGACGGTATCGTTGAACTTGTACATCTTCCGGTTGAACCGCTCGTACGGATCGTCGGTGCGCGGCGGCGCGATCGTGCAGGCGGACAGCAGCGTGAGGATCAGGGCGCGGCGACGATGCGCAGGCTGTTCCGGAGCGGGTTTTTCGACATGAGATGACGGCTTCCCTGGCGCGACGGCGCGCCGAACGGTTCCCCCGGCCCGCCCAGGGCGCGGCGCGGGCGGAGCAAGGTACACGAAATACTGCACGGTTCCCTAACAATTGGCGACTGCACGGGAGTACCGGCTGCGCCGCCCCGGGCAGTCGCCCATGCGGCAGCATGGGTACGGGCTCCGGCACTATCAAGCGTACCGGCCGCCGGGCAGCCGTGCGCGGCGCCGGGATCGTCCAGCCGGCGCTGCGCGCACCATAGTTTGCGCCGCACAATCGGCGACCGCTACAATGCGGCCAGATAACGCCATGAATTGGCGCCAGTTTTGATGTCGAGGATAAACGATGGCCCGTATCACCGTTGAAGATTGCCTCGAAGTGGTCGACAACCGCTTCGAACTCGTGCTGATGGCGACCAAGCGCGCCCGTCAGCTGGCCAAGGGCGCCGACAGTGTCGTCGACAGCAACAACGACAAGCCCACCGTCGTCGCGTTGCGCGAGATCGCCGAACGCAAGGTCGACCAGCCGATGATCGACGAGATCGACCGTCAGGCCCGCGAGAAGGCCGAGCGCGAGGCGCTCGAATGGGCCGCCGCCGAGGTCGACGACGACCTGTCCAAGGGCGGAGACGACCTGTGAGCCGACGCCCGCCGTGTAGCGCCATGCGCTGAAACGAGCGGGCGACCACCGTGGACGCTGCCGCCAAGATCCCGCCCGCCGCGCCCGGCGCCGTGCCGCCGGACGTGGTCGCGCTGGAACAGCGGCTGGCGACCTACCTGCCCGCCGAGCAGGTCGCGCGCGTCCGCCTGGCCTACGTCGCCGGCGATCACGCACACGCCGGCCAGACCCGCAAGAGCGGCGAGCCGTACATCACCCACCCGGTCGCGGTGGCGACGATCCTCGCCGACCTCGGCATGGACGCCGAGACGATCATCGCGGCGATCCTGCACGACACGCTCGAAGACACGCCGCTGACGCGCGAGGAGCTCGTCGCGCAGTTCGGCGAGACCGTGGCCGAGCTGGTCGACGGCGTCACCAAGCTCGACAACGTGCGCTTCCGCACGCGCCAGGAGGCGGCCGCCGAGAGCTTCCGCAAGATGCTGCTGGCGATGGCGCGCGACCTGCGCGTGATCCTGATCAAGCTCGCCGACCGCCTGCACAACATGCGCACGCTCGGCTCGATGGCGCCGGAGTCGCGCCGCCGCATCGCGCGCGAGACACTGGACATCTACGCGCCGATCGCGCAGCGCCTGGGCATGAACAAGTTCAAGTCCGAGCTGCAGGACCTCGGCTTCCGCGCGCTGTATCCGGATCGCCACCGCATCATCGGCGCGCGCGTGCGCGCCTCGGCCGGCAACCGGCGCGAGGCAATGAAGCGGATCGAGTCCGAGCTCGAAACGCGCCTGGGCGCCGAGCGCATCCAGCACCGCATCGTCAGCCGGATCAAGTCGCCGTACAGCGTCTACATGAAGATGCGCAACGACGCCAAGTCGTTCGCGCAGGTCATGGACGTGTTCGGCTTCCGCGTCGTCGTCGACAGCGTGATGGAGTGCTACCACGCGCTCGGCACGATCCACGCGCTGTACAAGCCGCTCGACGGCCGCTTCAAGGACTTCATCGCGATCCCCAAGGCGAACGGCTACCAGTCGCTGCACACCGTGCTGTTCGGACCGTTCGGCATGCCGATCGAGATCCAGATCCGCACCGAGGACATGAACAGCGTCGCCGAGCGCGGCATCGCCGCGCACTGGGCGTACAAGAACGAGTCGGGCGCGTCGAACAACGCGCAGAACCGCGCGCGCGAGTGGCTGTCGGGCCTGGTCGACGAGCAGCGCGTGATCCCCTCGTCGATCGAGTTCATCGAGAACGTCAAGGTCGACCTGTTCCCGGACGAGGTCTACCTGTTCACGCCCAAGGGCCGCATCCTCGCGCTGCCGCGCAACGCGACCGCGCTGGACTTCGCCTACGCGGTGCACACCAATGTCGGCGACCACGCCGTCGCCGCGCGCATCGACGAGCGCCTGGTGCCGCTGCGCACGCGCCTCGTCAGCGGCCAGGCCGTGGAGATCATCACCGCACCGTCGGCGGCGCCGAGTCCGCAGTGGCTGGAGTGGGTCGTGTCCGGCAAGGCGCGCACCGCGATCCGCCACCACCTCAAGCGCCTGCAGCACGAGGACGCGGTCGACTTCGGCCACCGCATGCTCGACCGCGCGCTCGACGGCCTCGGCGCCTCGCTCGATCTGGTGCGCCGTCCGGTGCTCGAGCGCTTCCTCGCCGACAACCGCTTCAAACGGCTCGAGGAGCTGCTCGCCGACATCGCGCTCGGCAACCGCATGCCCGACGCGGTCGCGCGCAGCCTGCTGATGCTGCAGGGCCACCCCGCGGTGACCGCGCACACGGTCAGCGAGAAGATTCTGATCACCGGTACCGAGCGCGGTGTGCTGAGCTTCGGCAACTGCTGCCATCCGGTGCCCGGCGATCCGATCATGGGCTATCTGTCGGCCGGCAAGGGCGTCGTCGTGCACCGGCTCGAGTGCCCGAACGTGCCCGAGTTCCGCAAGTCGCCCGAGCGCTGCATCGAGATCGACTGGGACCGCGAGGTCGCCGGCGACTACCGCGTCGAGCTGCGCGTCAGCGCGCACAACCGGCCCGGCGTGCTCGCGCAGGTGGCCACCGCGATCGCCGATTCGGCATCGAACATCGAGAACGTCGAGTACCAGGAGCGCGATCTGATGAACGCGATGCTGGTCTTCACGATCGAGGTCAAGAACCGCAAGCACCTCGCCGACGTGATGCGCCACGTGCGGCGCCTGGCCGTCGTCAACTCGGTCCACCGCCATCCGGTCTGAGCGCGCCGCGGCGCGCATTGCGGGATAATCGGTCGCGACCTCGCCGCCCGGCGGGGGCCTTTTCCCGCTCATCGACGGACACCATGCGAACGATCATCCAGACCGACGCGGCACCTCAGGCCATCGGCCCCTACTCCCAGGCCGTGCGTGCCGGCGACACCGTCTACCTGTCCGGCCAGATTCCGCTCGATCCGGCCACCGGCACGCTGATCGACGGCGACATCGCCGCGCAGACGCGCCGCGTCTTCGACAATCTGCGCGCGGTCTGCGAAGCCGCCGGCGGCTCGCTGGCGGGCCTGGTCCGCATCGGCATCTATCTGACCGACCTCGGCGACTTCGCGACCGTCAACGAGGTCATGAAGGACTATTTCAGCGCACCGTATCCGGCGCGGTCGACGATCCAGGTCAGCGCGCTGCCGCGCGGCGCGAACGTCGAAGTGGACGCGATCCTCGTGCTCGGCTGAGACGCGCCGGTCGCGTCCGATGGCCCGCGGCGCCACACCCGTGCCGGGATCCTCCGATCCCGGTCTCGCGCCGATCACCGACCTGCCCGGCGTCGGACCGGCGCTGGCGCTGGCGCTCGAGCGACTCGGCCTGACACGCATCCAGCACCTGTGGTTCCACCTGCCGCTGCGCTACGAGGACCGCACCCGCGTCACGCCGATCGGCGATCTGCGCCCCGGCACCTCGGCGCTGATCGAGGGCCGTGTCGAGGCGGTCGAGCGCGGCTTCCGCTACCGCCCGCAACTGCGCGTCGCGATCGGCGACGGCAGCCGCGCGACGCTGATCCTGCGCTTCTTCCATTTCCGCGCGCGCGCAGATGGCCCAGCTCGCGCCGGGTACGCGCCTGCGCTGCTACGGCGAGGTGCGCCTGGGCGGCAACGGTCTGGAGATCGTTCATCCGCAATACCAGCGCCTCGCCGAGGACGAGATCGGCGGCGTCGAAGCCTCGCTGACGCCGATCTATCCGACCACCGAGGGGCTCGGCCAGAAGCGCCTGGCCGGCGTCGTCGCGCGCGCGCTCGACCGGTTGCCGCCGGTCGACGAGCTCGAGCTGATCCCGGCCGATCTGCTCGCACCGCTCGGCATCGCCGACCTGCGCCAGGCGCTGCTGACCGTGCACCGTCCTCCGCCCGATGTCGACCGCGACCTGCTCGCCTCGGGCATCCATCCGGCGCAGCGGCGGCTCGCGTTCGAGGAGCTGCTCGCGCAGAACCTGATCCTGAAACGCCTGCGCGCGCGCATCCGCAGCCAGACCGCGCCAAGGCTGGCCGGAGCCGGCCGGCTGCGTGCGGCGCTGATCGAGCGGCTGCCGTTTCGGCTGACCGGCGCGCAGCGCCGCGTCGACGGCGAGATCCAGGCCGACCTGGGCCGCACCCAGCCGATGCTGCGCCTCGTACAGGGCGACGTCGGCTCCGGCAAGACGATCGTCGCCGCGCTGGCCGCGCTCGGCGCGGTCGAGGCCGGCCAGCAGGCCGCCGTGATGGCGCCGACCGAGCTGCTCGCCGAGCAGCACCTGCGCGCGTTCCGCGGCTGGCTCGAGCCGCTCGGCGTGACGCCGGTCTGGCTCGGCGGCAAGGTCACAGGCAAGGCACGCGCGGCCGCGCTCGAGGCGGTCGCCAGCGGCAGCCCGCTGGTGATCGGCACCCATGCGCTGATGCAGGAAGGCGTGCGCTTCGCGCGGCTGGGCCTGGCGATCATCGACGAGCAGCACCGTTTCGGCGTGCACCAGCGCCTGGCGCTGCGCGACAAGGGACGCACCGCCGGGCACGTGCCGCATCAGCTGGTGATGACCGCGACGCCGATTCCGCGCACGCTGGCGATGACCCAGTACGCCGATCTGGACGTCTCGGTCATCGACGAGCTGCCGCCCGGCCGCACGCCGGTGCAGACCGTCGCGATCTCCGACGCGCGCCGTCACGAGGTCGTGGAACGGATCCGCGCCGCCTGCACCGACGGCCGCCAGGCCTACTGGGTCTGCACGCTGATCGAGGAATCCGGGCAGCTCGAGGCGCAGGCCGCCGAGGTCGCGCACGCCGAGCTGACGGCCGCGCTGCCGGGACTGCGTGTCGGCCTCGTGCACGGCCGGCTCAAGCCGGCCGAGAAGGCGCGCGCGATGCAGGCGTTCGCGGCCGGCGAGCTGCAGGTGCTGGTCGCCACGACCGTGATCGAGGTCGGCGTGGACGTGCCCAATGCCAGCCTGATGGTCATCGAGAATGCCGAGCGGCTCGGTCTGGCGCAGCTGCACCAGCTGCGCGGCCGGGTCGGACGCGGCAGCCGCGCATCGAGCTGCGTGCTGCTGTACCGGCCGCCGCTCGGCGCACTGGCGCGCGCGCGCCTGGACACCATGCGCGAGACCTGCGACGGCTTCCGCATCGCCGAGCAGGATCTGCGCCTGCGCGGTCCGGGCGAGGTGCTCGGCACGCGCCAGACCGGCCAGATCGAGCTGCGCGTGGCCGACGTCGTGCGCGATGCCGGCCTGCTGCCGGACGTGCACCGCATGGCCGACCGGCTGGCCGAGACCGCGCCGGATCGCGTCGAGCGGCTGATCGAGCGCTGGGTCGGCGGTGCCGCGCGTTACGCCGGCGCCTGAGACGCCCGGGCGGCGCTCCGACGCGAGGCGCGAGCATCCGGCGACGAGCCGGCGGGTGGCCGGTATCGCAAAGCGCCTCTGTCGCCGCGCCGGTTCCCGACGAGCGCGCGCCGCTGGGCAGGCCGGCGCCGCGCCGGCCGCGATCGATTGCGCGCCGGATCGGCAGCCGCTATCATGCGCGGCTCTCTTTTCAACCCGGTCCGTCCTGGAGCCGCACGATGAAACCCGACGTCCATCCCAAGTACCAGTCCGTGGTCTTCCAGGACCTGGCCAGCGATTTCTCGTTCCTGACCCGGTCGACGATGACCAGCAAGGAAACCGTCAAGTGGGAAGACGGCGAGGAGTACCCGCTGATCAAGGTGGAAATCTCCAGCCACTCGCACCCGTTCTACACCGGCAAGCAGAAGGTCGCCGACGTCGGCGGTCGCGTCGACAAGTTCCGCAAGCGCTACGCCGCCGGCAAGGCCTGATCGGCCACAGCCCGCTCGCATCGGCGCAGCGCGCCGATCGCGCTTCACGTCATCGCCTTTCCGCCCGGACGCCCACGCGTCCGGGCGTTTGCGTCCGTGTTCCGCCGGCACGCATCGATGTGGCTGCGCACCATCAAAACGCCACATTCAACTGTGAGATAATCCCGCTTCGCGATCGGCGCCATTCCCGCGGTACCGCGGGCGCTGCCGGTCGACGTCAGGGCCGTCGATATCGAGGCCACCCGTCATATCGGGTCCGCTTGTTTGCGTCGCAACATGCCGGCGGACCCTCAGCAGCGAGGAATTCCCGTGTCCGAACCTTCCGTCACGCTCACCGATGCCGCCACCAGCAAGAGCGTCGCGCTCCCGGTCGTCTCCGGAACCCTCGGTGACCCCGCCCTCGACATCGGCAAGCTGAACAAGGAAACCGGCTACTTCACCTACGATCCGGGCTTCGTCTCGACCGCGAGCACGCGCAGCGCGATCACCTACATCGACGGCGACCAGGGCATCCTGCTCTATCGCGGCTACCCGATCGAGCAGCTCGCCAAGCAGTCGAGCTTCCTCGAGGTCGCCTACCTGCTGATCAACGGCGAGCTGCCGAACGGCGAGCAGTTCCGTTCGTTCGAGCACGAGGTCGCGCATCACACGATGATGCACGAGTCGCTGAAGAACTTTCTCAACGGCTTCCACTACGACGCGCATCCGATGGCGATGCTGTGCGGCTCGGTGGCGTCGCTGTCGGCGTTCTACCACGACACGCTCGACATGAACGATCCGGAGCAGCGGCGCCTCGCCGCGATCCGCCTGATCGCCAAGATTCCGACGATCGCCGCCGCGGCATACCGCTACGGCATCGGCTGGCCGTTCCGCTATCCGCGCAACAATCTCGAATACGTCACGCGCTTCCTGCACATGATGTTCGAGGTGCCGAGCGAGCCGCTCGAGCTCAATCCGGTCGTCGCCAAGGCGCTCGATCTGCTGTTCATCCTGCACGCCGACCATGAGCAGAACGCGTCGACCTCCACGGTGCGCCTGGTCGGCTCGACCGGCGCCAATCCGTACGCCTGCGTCTCGGCCGGCATCGCCGCGCTGTGGGGACCGGCGCACGGCGGCGCCAACGAGGCCGTGCTGAAGATGTTGGAAGAGATCGGCGACGCCAAGAACGTCGCCAGCGCGGTCGCCAAGGCCAAGGACAAGAACTCCGGCTTCCGCCTGATGGGTTTCGGCCACCGCGTCTACAAGAACTTCGATCCGCGCGCGACGATCATCCGCGAGATGACGCACAAGGTGCTGGCCGACCTCAACGTCAGCGATCCGCTGCTCGACGTGGCGGTCGCCCTCGAGGAGGTCGCGCTGAAGGACCCGTACTTCATCGAGCGCAAGCTGTACCCGAACGTCGATTTCTACTCGGGCATCATCTACAAGGCGCTGAAGATCCCGACCGAGATGTTCACGGTGATGTTCGCGATCGCGCGCACCGCCGGCTGGGTCGCGCACTGGCTCGAGCAGCACGTCACGCCGGACGCGAAGATCGGCCGACCGCGCCAGATCTACACCGGCGCCGCGCAGCGCGACTACGTGCCGGTCTCCAAGCGCTGACCCGACGCGCCGGCTCACCTCGATCACGAGCCGGCCTGCGTTTCGACAACCCCGCCGCCCGGCGGGGTTCGTCGTTTCAGGCCAGCACCTCGACCGGATCGCCGACACCGATGCGCCCCGCTCCGCGCGGAATCAGGTTCTGGCCGAACGTGACGCCGTCCGGACCACGCCGGTAGCCGGTCAGCGTCCGCAGCGGCTCGCCGGCCTCGTCGCGCACGCCGCGCTCGAAGTCGACCGTCGTGAACACGCAGCGCGTGCACGGCTTGACCACATCGAACGCGACCTCGCCGATGCGGACGCGTGTCCAGCCGTCCTCGGCATGCGCGCCGACGCCGTCGACCACCAGGTTCGGCCGGAAGCGCAGCACCGACAGCGGACGCGCGAGCCGCGCATTGAGGCCGTCCATCGCCGCCGCGGAGATCAGCAGCAGCGGAAACCCGTCGGCGTAGCTGACCGCGCCGTCGCCGTAAACCGGATCGATCGGCCGCAGCGCGGCCTCGTCCATGTGCACGAAGCGCGCGGGCTGGCCGAGAAAGCGCGTGATCCACGCATCGGCCGCCGCGGCGGCGGGCAGCGATGTGACCTGACTGCCCCATACCGTCGTGGCGACGCGCGCGCCGTCGCGCACCGGCACGAGCCGCAGCGGCGGCATGTCCGGCGCGTCCAGCTGCAGTGCATCGGCGCCGTCGGGCCGGGCCCGGATCAGCGTCAGCCGCGCTGCTGGCGGCCGGTCACGAAACGGCCGGTGGCATCGACGACCATCCAGCGCCGGTCACCGGCCAGGCCGCGCGGTTCGACGACCGCGTCCGACTGCGCCAGCGGCGCGCAGGATTTGAGCGGATACAGATACAGACCACGCAGTGCGATCGCCATGCTCGAACGAGGTGTGGCCGGAGCGGACGGACAATGTTAGCGTGCGCGGCGCATCCCGATGCCGATCCGCTGCCCGCCGGTCGCGGCGGCACCGGCCTGCGCACCGGATGATCTCGATGACGGCGACTGGGGAGCCCAAGCACGATACCGGCTGGCACGCGCTGATCGCCGGCGCGGACCGCCGCGAGCGCATCGCGCTGGCGTGGTCGTTCGTGTTCTTCTTCTCGCAGCTGTTCGGCTACTACATCCTGCGCTCGGTGCGCGAGGCGCTGATCAGCGCCGACGGCGCGCGCATGATCCCGACCGTGTTCACGTCGGTGTTCGTCTGCATGCTGCTGCTGACGCCGCTGTACGGCGCTCTGGTCGCGCGGGTCGCGCGGCGGCACTTCATGCCGGCGATCTACGCATTCGTGATCGCGATGCTGGTGCTGTTCGCGCTGCTGGTCGGACGCGACATGAGCCCGCGCGTCGCGATCGGCTTCTCGATCTTCCTGTCGGTCATCAACCTGTTCACCGATGCGGTGTTCTGGAGCTTCATGGCCGACATCTTCGTCAACCAGCAGGCGCGGCGCTTCTACGCGGTGATCGCCGCCGGCGGCACGATGGGCGCGATCCTCGGCCCGGTCGCTTCGCTGGCACTGGTCCGTCACGTCGATGCGGCCGGACTGATGCTGGTCTCGGCGGCGTTCTACGGCGTGTGCCTGGCCTGCCTGATGCGGCTGATCCCGTGGGCACGCCGACAGGAGGCGATCGAGGGCCGCGAGGACGGCGACCGCCTGATCGGCGGCTCGATCATCGGCGGCGCCAAGATGGTGTTCCGCAGCCCGATCCTGTTCGCGCTGGTGCTGCACATGTTCTGCGGCGTCAGCATCGGCGTGCTGCTCTACAGCTCGCAGGCCGATACGGTGCGCGCGCTCGGCCTGGACTACGCGGCACGCAACCAGTACTACGCGACGATCGATCTGACGATGAACGTGGTCGTGCTGCTGGCGCAGCTGCTGGTCACGCGCGTGCTGCTGCGGCGCTACGGCGTCGGACCGCTGCTGGTGCTGCCGGCCGTCGCCGCCGCGATCGGCCTGGGCAGCCTCGCGCTCGCGCACGGCGCGCTGCTGCTGGCGGCGATCCAGGTCGGCACGCGCGGCCTGTCGTTCGCATTCGTCAAGCCGGCGCGCGAGACGCTGTTCACGCTGGTCGACCGCGAGGCGCGCTACAAGGCCAAGAACTTCATCGACACCGTGATCTATCGCGGCGGCGACATGCTCTCGAGCTGGGCCTACATCGGCCTCGGCGCGATCGGTGTCGGCATCGCCGCGCGCGCCGGCATCTGGGTTATCGTCGCCCTGCTCTGGCTGGCCGTCGCGATCTGGCTGATCCGCCTGCAGGCGCGCCTGCGCGACACGCGGCAAATCGACGCAGACGAGACGTCGCCGAGCGGCCCGCGATGATCCGCACGTTGGCGCTGTTCGTCGTCACCGCGCTGGCCGAGATCGTCGGCTGCTACCTGCCATGGCTGTGGCTGCGCAAGGGCTGGAGCGCCTGGGTGCTGATTCCGGCCGCATTCGCGCTGGCGGCGTTCGTCTGGCTGCTGAGCCTGCATCCGACCGCAGCCGGCCGCGTCTACGCGGCCTACGGCGGCGTCTATGTTGCGGTGGCACTTGCGTGGCTGTGGCTAGTCGATAGCGTTCGGCCATCGGTGTGGGACATCGTCGGCGCCTCGATCGCGCTGACCGGCATGGCCGTCATCATGTTCGCTCCCCGCTCCGCCTGACTCTCCAACGAGGCTGCACCATGACATTCGAGACGATTTCCGAGCAGCGCTGCTTCGGCGGCATCCAGGGCTTCTACTCGCACGAGTCGCGCGAGACCGGCGGCACGATGAAGTTTTCCGTGTACCGGCCGCCGCAGGCCGCGTCGGGCAAGGTGCCGGTGCTGTATTACCTGGCCGGCCTGACCTGTACCGAGGAGACCTTCATCATCAAGGCCGGCGCGCAGCGCGTCGCGGCCGAGCTCGGCCTGATGCTGGTCGCACCCGATACCAGTCCGCGCAACACCGGCATCGACGGCGCGACCGGCGACTGGGAGTTCGGCGAGGCGGCCGGCTTCTATCTCGACGCGACGACGCCGGCGTTCGCGCCGCGCTTTCGCATGTACAGCTACGTCACGCGCGAGCTGCCGGCGCTGATCGGCGCCGGCTTCGCGGCCGCCGACGCCACGCGCACCGGGATCTTCGGTCATTCGATGGGCGGCCACGGCGCATTGACGATCGCGCTGAAGAATCCCGGTACGTACCGCTCGGTGTCGGCGTTCGCGCCGATCGTCGCGCCCTCGCAGGTACCGTGGGGCCTCAAGGCGCTGCCACGCTACCTCGGCGAGGACCGTGACAGCTGGAAGGCCTACGACACGGTCGAGCTGCTGCGCAGCGGCCATCGCTTCGACGGCACGCTGCTGGTCGATCAGGGCGATGCGGACAAGTTCCTCGAACCCCAGCTCAAGCCCGAGCTACTCGCGGCTGCGGCCGAGGCGGCCGGGCAACCGCTGACGCTGCGCCTGCAGCCCGGCTACGACCACAGCTATTACTTCATCCAGACCTTCATCGAGGACCATCTGCGCCATCACGCGCAGGCGCTCGGCTGAGATCTCTCCGGGCGCCGCCGCGGCGGCGCCCGCGGTCAGCGCGTGCGACTAGTCCTGGCCCCACGGCGCCGGCGGCGCGTCGACCGCGCGCGACAGGTCGAACTCGATGCGGAAGTGACGATCCGGGCGGCGCAGCTCGTAGGCGAGCCGCTGGCCCGGCTCGACCTCCAGTGCCCAGATGTTGTCGACCGACGCGGTCAGGCCGGCCTGCAGGAACAGCGCCTTGGACTCGGCGTCGGCCGGAAACGCCTGGCGCGTCGCCGTGCCGGGGCCGGCATCGAGGCTGTCGCCGCCGTACCGGGTCAGACGATCCTCGCTGCCGTCGCGGTGGCGATGATCGTGCTTGAGCCGCAAGCCGCCGTCGACGCGGCTGACGATCCAGGTGCGCGAGCGGTCCTCGCCGACATGCAGCGGAATGCGGATCTCCTCCTCGCTGCATTCGCGTATGTGCGCGACCGGGGTGCCGGCGAAGGTCTCGCGATCGCGCGCGTCGGAAACGGTCAGCGCGCCGGCATAGGCCTGCCCGCACAAGGTGCCGAGCGCCGCGAAGAACGCGTCGGCCGGCGTCGAGACCGGCGCCGGCGCGACCGCCGGTGGATCGTCGCGGCGTTCGCAGCCGCAGAGGAGGATCGCAATCAGAACGAGTGGAAGCAGTGGCGTGCGCATCGCCGCACCGTAGCGGCGTTCGCCGCCGCTCGCAAGCCGAGGCGCGGCGCGCGGCCTCAGTGATCGCTGCCGCGGTACTTCTTCTCGCCGGCGGTGACCGCGAGCACGAGCCGGTTCTCCGGCGGTGCGAGCGGACAGGTCGCATACGGCGTGAACGCACACGGCGGGTTGTAGGCCTTGTTGAAATCGAGCACGACGACGCCGTTCTCGGCCTTGTCGGCGTAGAGGAAGCGCGCGGCGCCGTAGGTCTCCTTGCCGCTGGTGCGGTCGGCCAGGATGAAGAACAGCTGCGTCGCGGCCGGGTCCTCGACGACCGGCAGCAGCTCGTAGCGGCGGCCGTCGCGCTCGAACACCGCCTTGCCGGGTACGGTCATCGCGTCGACCGTGCCGATGATATTGGGGATGTCGAGCGTCTGCGGCGGATCGAACGGGACCCATTTCGCCTCGACGCGCCAGGCCGGATCGATCGGGTACTGATCGATGCCGAGGAAGTGTTTGCGCGTGGCCGCCTCGCTGTCGCGGACGCGCAGCGCGTAACGGTCGCCGCGCTTGATCACGAGGAAGCTCGCGCTGCCGAAGCGCACGACGCTCGGCTGCTCGGCGCTGTCGTCGCGCAGCAGCGCGCGCGTGGCCGGCGCACCGTCGATGGTCGCGGCGGCGGCCGGATCGAGTTCGAGCGTGACGCGTCCGTCGGCGAGCGTCGCGACGCCGAGCCGTGCCGGCCCGGCCTTGAGGACGATGTCGTTGCCCTCGGCGCTGCCGATCGTGTTGCGACCGGCCTGCAGCCAGTCCAGTCCGATCAGGCTCAGCCAGCCGTCGGCGGCCTGCAGCCGCTCCAGGCGCTTCGCACGCCAGGTTTCGATCTGCTGGACGTAGTCGGCGGGCGCGGCGGATACGGCGGCGGTCAAGGCGGTCACCAGGGCGGTCACGAGTACGAACGGGCGGCGGATCATGGCATCGGGTCCGGAGAGCGGCATGCGCGGCGAGCTTACCATCGGCCCCGGCACGCCCCGGAGACCCGACGGCATGAGGATATGCGCGAAGCGGACGATCTCAACGGCCGCGCAGGAACAGGCGGTCGAGGTCGCCCATGCCGAGCAGCACCGTCGTCGGCCGGCCGTGGTTGCACTGCCCGGAACGCTCGGTGCGTTCCATCTCGCGCAGCAGCGCGTTCATCTCGGGCAGGCCGAGCCGGCGATTGGCGCGCACCGAGCCGTGACAGGCCATCGTCGCGAGGATTTCGTTGCCGGCTTCCTCGATCCGCCGCGAGCTGCCCTGCGCGAGGAAATCGGCGATCACGTCGCGGACCAGGCGCGCCACGTCGGAGCCTTCGAGCAGCAGCGGCACGCGTCTGACCAGGGCTCCCTGCGGACCGCTGCGCACGACCTCGAAGCCGAGCGCGGCGAAGCGCTCGGCGTGCTCCTCGACCGCGGCCGCCTCGCGCTCGCTGAGCGCGAGCGTCAGCGGAACCAACAATTGCTGCGCGCGTATGCCCTCGCCGGCCTGGGCCTGCTTGAGCTTCTCGTAGGTGATGCGCTCATGCGCGGCGTGCATGTCGACCAGGACCAGACCCTGCGCGTTCTCGGCGAGGATGTAGACGCCGTGCAGCTGCGCCAGCGCGAAGCCGAGCGGCGGTATCTCGGCCTCGCCGTCGGCCGCCGCGACGCCGCCGATGCGCGGCTCGAAGCGGCCGATCGCGGCGGCTGTCGCGTCGAGCGGGACGGCCGCGACCGACGGCGCGGCGCCGAGCAGGGCCGCATAGTCGGCCAGCGGCTCGCGCACGCCCAGGCCGAGTCCGCCCTGCTGGCGATACTGCGGCCAAGCCGGCGCCGCTCCCGCCGCCGAAGTCGCCGTGGACGCAGCGGCCGGTGCCGGCAGCGCCTGCCCGGCGCGCGTCGCCGACAGCGCCTCGTCGAGCGTCCGATAGAGAAAATCGTGCACCAGACGCGATTCGCGAAAGCGCACCTCGTGCTTGGCCGGATGCACGTTGACGTCGACCAGGGCCGGATCGAGCTCGAGGAACAGCACGAAGGCCGGATGGCGGCCGTGGAACAGGACGTCGGCGTAGGCCTGGCGCACCGCATGGGCGACCAGGCGATCGCGCACCAGGCGGCCGTTGACGTGGAAGTACTGCTGGTCGGCCTGGCTGCGCGAGGCGGTCGGCAGCCCGACCCAGCCGTGCAGGCGCAGGCCAGCCGCGGCATGGTCGACGCGCAGGCTCTGCTCGACGAAGTCGCTGCCGAGCACGTCGCCGACGCGGCGCTGCCAGTCGCCGTCGCCGCGCACCGGACGCAGCAGCCGCAGCGGCTTGCCGTTGTTGACGAGGCGGAACTCGACCTCGGCGCGTGCCAGCGCGATCGAGCGGATCAGATCGTCGATGTAGCCGAACTCGGTGCGCTCGGCGCGCAGGAACTTGCGCCGCGCCGGTACGTTGTAGAACAGGTCGCGTACCTCGACGACGGTGCCGACCGGATGCTGCGCGGGCTTGGGCGGCGACGGCCGGCCGCCGTCGACCTCGATGCGCCAGGCAGCGCTGCCGCCGGCGGTGCGCGAGGCCAGCGCGAAGCGCGAGACCGATGCGATCGACGGCAGCGCCTCGCCGCGGAAGCCGAGCGTACCGACGCGTTCGAGATCGTCGAAGCTGGCGATCTTGCTGGTCGCATGCGCGGTGATCGCGAGCGGCAGGTCGTCCGGATCGATGCCGCCGCCGTCGTCGCGCACGCGGATCAGGCGGGCACCGCCGTCCTCGACGTCGACCTCCACGCGCGTCGCGCCGGCGTCGATGCTGTTCTCGACCAGCTCCTTGACGACCGACGCAGGCCGCTCGATGACCTCGCCGGCGGCGATCTGGTTGACCAGTTCGGGGGGAAGCGCGTGGATGCGTCGCATGAGCACGGACGGCGAGACGTCCGCGCATCATAGCCCAAGCGGCCGCTCAGCCGGCCGGGATGTCCAGCACGTCGCCCACGCGCAGGCTGTCGCTGGCCAGCTTGTTCGCGCTGCGCAGCTTGCCCGGCGTGACGCCGTGGCGCTCGGCGATGATCGCCAGCGTCTCGCCGCGGCCGACGACGTGGCGCGACGGGCGGAACTTGTCGGCATTGGCGGCGAACCACGTGCCCTGCGGCGGCATCATGCGGAAGTAGTTGCGCGCGCCATCGACGATCGCGGCTGCCAGCTTCTCGCGGTGCGACGGATCCTTGAGCCGCTTCTCCTCGGCCGGATTGCTGATGAAGGCGGTCTCGACCAGGATCGAGGGCACGTCCGGCGAGCGCAGCACGACGAAGTTGGCGCGCTCGACCTGGCGCCGGTGCGTCGGTCCGATCTGGCGCAATGCGACCAGCACGTGCTCGGCGACCGCGTTGCTGGCGTCCATCGTGGCGCCCTGCTGCAGGTCCAGCAGCACCGCGGCGAGGCTGTCCTCCTTGTCGTCGAGCGAGACGCCGCCGATCAGGTCGGCGCGGTTCTCGCGGTCGGCCAGCCGGCGCGCCGCCTCGCTCGAGGCGCCGCGCGTGGACAGCACCCAGACCGAGGAGCCGCGCGCGGTCTCGCACGAGCCCGGACAGGCGTCGGCGTGGATCGACACGAACAGGTCCGCGCGCGCCTCGCGCGCCTTGCGGTAGCGGTCCTCGCGCTTGACGTAGTAGTCGCCGTCGCGGGTCAGGATCGCGCTCATGCCGGGCTCGCGGTCGATCTGCCGCTTGAGCTCGCGCGCGACCTGCAACGTGATGTTCTTCTCGTGCGAACCGGTCGCGCCGAGCGCGCCGGGATCCTCGCCGCCGTGGCCGGCGTCGATCGCGATCACGACCGGCCGCGGCTCGCCGGGCAGCACCTGCTTGACGGTCTTGACCGGCGCCGGCTTCTGCTTCGGATAGAGGTCCACGACCAGGCGGTAGCCGAGCTTCTCGGCCGGCGGCAGCAGGGAAGCTCTTGGGCCGTACCTCGGCACCGAGATCGAGCACGATGCGCGCATCGTTCTTGCCCTGCTTGCCGATCCGCACCGCCTTCAGCATGCCCTTGGCGGCCGGCGCGCCGAGCCCTTCGGCGATGCGGCCGTCGCGGACGTCGATGACGATGCGGCCCGGATCGCTGAGCTCGAACAGCTTGTAGTCGAGCGGCCCGCTGACGTCGAACACGGCGCGCGTGTAGTCGGGGCCTTCCCAGATTCGCAACGCCTTGATGTCGGCGGCCTGCGCGGACGCGGCGGCGCCGAGCAGCAGCACGGCCCAGGTGGCGAGAATGCGCGCTGGAAGTCTCCCCAATCGCATAGGTCGCGATTGAACTCCAGGATTCTCAAAATTTCAAGATATTTTTCTTTTCAAATCCATAAGCTGCAGGACATTCCTGACCAAACATTCAGGTCCGGGGCGCGCCACCGAGGTGCTGCTCGACCCAGCGCGCGCCGCGCGCCGAGGCTGCGGTCAGGCTGAAATCGCGGCGGGCGCCGGCGTGATCGAGCCGCACGATCAGGTCCGGCGGCGGCAGGGCCGCCCCGCCGCGCTCGGGCCATTCGATCAGCAACAGCGCGGCCGGATCGGCCAGATCGGGCAGTCCGAGCCACTCCAGCTCGCCCGGATCGGCGATCCGGTACAGATCCAGATGATGCAGCGCGCGCTCGGCGACCTGGTACGACTCGATCAGGCTGTAGGTCGGGCTCTTGACGCGCTGGCCGACACCGAGTGCACGCAGCAGGGCGCGCGCGAACGTGGTCTTGCCGGCACCGAGATCGCCGCGCAGATGGACGACGCCGCCCTCGCGCAACGCCGGCGCCAGCGCCGCCGCCAGCGCGGTCAGTCCGGCCTCGTCGACCGATCCTTGCAGCGCGGCGTTCACGGCGCGAACCGGTTGACGAGTGCGCGCAGCGGATCGAACAGATCCGCCGCGAGCAGGCCGCGCGGCTGCACGCCGGCGGCCAGATCGCCGGCGCGCGCGTGCAGCGCCACGCCGAATCGCGCCGCGTCCCAGGCGTCGAGCCGCTGGGCCAGCAGTGCCGCGATCACGCCGGTCAGCACGTCGCCCATGCCGGCGGAGGCCATGCCGGAATTGCCCCACGGGCAGACCGCGACGCGGCCGTCCGGATGCGCGATCAGGCTGCCGGCGCCCTTCAGCACGACGACCGCGCGATGCTGCGCGGCGAGCCGGCGCACGGCGGCGTAGCGATCGGCCTGGACCTGCTCCGCATCGCAGCCGAGCAGACGCGCGGCCTCACCCGGATGCGGCGTCAGCACGCTGCCGGCCGGCACCGCGGCCGGCAGCCGCGCCAGCAGATTCAGCGCGTCGGCGTCGATCACGGCCGGTAGAGCCGATGCGAGCGCGCGATCCCACAAGGCATGCGACCAGGCGCCCTGGCCGAGGCCGGGCCCCAGCGCGATCACGTCGGCGCGGTCGAGCAGCGGCGCCAGCGCCGGCAGGCCGTCGACGCCGTGCGCCATCAGCTCGGGACGCGCCGCATTGATCGCGCCGATCTGCTCGGCCCGCGTGGCGACGCTGACCCGGCCGGCACCGCAGCGCAGAGCCGCCTCGGCGGCGAGCCGGATCGCGCCGCCCATGCCGTGATCGCCGCCGATCGCGAGCACGTGGCCGAAGCTGCCCTTGTTGACGTCGGCCGCTCGCGGCCCCAGCCGGTCGGCGATGCGCGCGTCGAGCAGCCGCGCGTCGGGCTCGATGCCGGCATACGCAGCCGCGGGCAGCATCAGGGTGGCCAGCTCGCGTTCGCCGCAGCAGTCGGCACCGGCGGCCGTGAACAGGCCGCGCTTCCAGCCGACGAAACTCATCGTCGCCGTCGCCCGCACGACCGGGCCGAGCGGCCGGCCGGTGTCGGCCGACAGGCCAGAGGGCAGATCGAGTGCGAGCACCGGTCGAGCCGATGCGTTGAGCCGTTCGATCCAGTCCGCATCGGCTCCGGCCGGCGCGCGGTCCAGTCCGGTACCGAACAGGCCGTCGACGTAGACGTCCGCGTCGGGCAGCTGCGTCTGGCCGCCGCCGACGAAACGACCGCCGGCCGCGACATAGGCCTCGTGCGCGCGACCGGCGTCCTCGCCACGCGGCGGACGCGTCATGACCGCCTCGACCGACCACCCGGCCTGCAAGGCCGCCGCACCGACCAGCGCGGCGTCGCCGCCGTTGTTGCCGGCTCCAACCAGCAGGCACAGCCGCCGCGCGTCCGGCCAGCGCCGGCGCAGCGATGCGAACGCCGCCGCAGCGGCCCGCTGCATCAGCGCGTAGCCGGCGATGCCGCAGCGCTCGATCGCGGCGCGGTCGATCCGGCGGACCTGATCGGCGGTGTAGAGCGCGGTGTCGGCGGGGTCGGCCATCGAACGATTATAGTGATCCGATGCCCGCCGCCGGCCAGCCCGCCATCGACTTCGACGCGCTCGCACGCGACATCCGCGTCTGGGCGCGCGAGCTCGGCTTCGCCGACGTCGGCATCAGCGGCACCGAGCTCGGCGAGGACGAGGCGCATCTGCTGGCCTGGCTCGACGCGGGCCACCACGGCGAGATGGCCTATATGGCCAGCCACGGCACCAAGCGCAGCCGTCCGGCCGAGCTGCAGCCGGGCACGCTGCGCGTGATCTCGGTCCGCATGGACTATCTGCCGGCCGCCGCGCGCGACGGCTGGGACGTGCTCGCCGATGCCGAGCGCGGCTACGTCGCGCGCTATGCCCTGGGCCGCGACTATCACAAGCTGATGCGCAACCGCCTGCAGACGCTCGCCGAACGCATCGAGGCGGCGGCCGGCCCGTTCGGCTACCGCGCGTTCGTCGACTCGGCACCGGTGCTCGAGCGCGCGCTTGCGCGCAATGCCGGCATCGGCTGGATCGGCAAGCACACCTGCCTGATCGACAGCCGCGGCGGTTCGTGGTTCTTCCTCGGCGAGCTGTTCACCGATCTGCCGCTGCCGCTGGACCAGCCGGCGACTGCGCACTGCGGCACCTGCACGCGCTGCATCGAGATCTGCCCGACGCAGGCGATCCTCGGACCGAACCGGCTCGACGCGCGCCGCTGCATCGCCTATCTGACGATCGAGTCGCGCGGACCGATCCCGCTCGAGCTGCGCCCGCTGATCGGCAACCGCATCTTCGGCTGCGACGACTGCCAGCTGGTCTGTCCGTGGAACAAGTTCGCGACGCCGACGACCTCGCCGGACTTCGCACCGCGCCACCGCCTCGACGACAGCCGGCTGGTCGACCTGTTCGCGTGGAGCGAGGCGGACTTCGTGCAGCGCACCGAAGGCTCGCCGATCCGCCGCACCGGCTATGCCGGCTGGCTGCGCAACATCGCCGTCGCGCTCGGCAATGCGCCGTACTCCGGCGACACGCTGCAAGCCCTGGCATCGCGCCGCGACGATCCCTCCGAGCTGGTCCGCGAACACGTCGCCTGGGCGCTGGCGGAGCAGCATCGCAAGCGGCCGCGCGATGAGGTCCACGCGGATTCCCGATGAGCCGTGCAGCAGCCCTCGGCATCGCCGCTCCGCCGATCCTGTCCGCGCCGAATCGGCCTGCGTCGCGGCGGCGGGAAACGTCGGTCCCGGTCGCATGCAGCATGGGCCCGCCGCGACGCGACCACCATTGCGATACACACGCGCGGCGGTCTCCCGAGGCCCGCTTCGGCGACCAGTCCGCCCCTCGGTGACGCTCGCCCTGTCGCCGAACCTCGGCGTATCGGCCGGCGCATCCCCGAGGTCGCGCCGGCCGCCGATGCCGCTGCCGGCCTGTCCCACTCTGGAGCGATGCTCCGACGCCGCCGCTTCAACGGGCTGTCCGTTCGCGTAAACGGACGGCCGGATGGCAGCGCTCGCCTAGGGCATGTCGAAACCGTTGCGGAAGATCACGTCGCGCGGCGTTCCGTCGACGACTGCGAAGCGGCGCGCGACGCTGGCGATGCCGTTGACGGTCACCGTCACGTCGTACTCGCCCAGCGGCAGGCCGTTCAACTCGCGCGACTGGAATGCCGTATCGCTCCACGGTGCCGCCGGATCCGGCGCGACGAAGAACTGCCGCCCGCTTTCGCGGTGCCGCAGCTGCACCAGCGGGAAGTTGGTCGCCGAGGTACCGGCACCGTTGGCCGTCCCGCCCGAAGCCTCGGCGCCCATCACCGCCGTCGCCGACACGCGGCTCGACCCGCGGAAGCCGCGCCCGCTCAGCTGCAACGCGAACGGCTGCACGATGAAGGAGGCCACCGGCGCATCCAGATGCGGACGGACGGCCGCACCGCGACCCGGCTCGTAGAGCAGCGTGCTCGCCAGTGCGGCACCGGCCTGTTCGCCGCCGGCCAGCAGCACCCGGCCGTCGGCGAGCAGCGCCAGCGCCGACCGCCCGCGATCGGCGGGCGGACCGCCGGCGGCCGGACCGAACTGGCCGGTCACCGGATCGTAGAGTGCAGCCGGTGCACCGCCGCCCGCGACCAGCACGCGACCGTCTCCGAGCATCGTCGCGACGTGCGCCGTGCGTGCGGCATCGTCACGTCCGGCCGCGACGAACGTTTCGCTGTCGGGGTCATACAGTTCGGCCGTGCCCTGCGCGCCACCGATCACCAGCACCTTGCCGTCGCCGAGCAGGGTGGCAGTCGGTGCCGCATGGACGCTCGTCGGTGCACCGGTGAGGACGAACGCATGCTGCGCGGGATCGTAGAGCTCGGCGATCGCGGCCCCTCCACCGATCAGCAGCACCCGGCCGTCGGGCAGCAGACGCGCGGCATGACCCGAACGCGCCGCCTGCAGCGTGCCCACCGGCACGAACGCGCCGGATGCCGGATCGAAGACCGATGCCCGAGCCGACGCACCCTGCGCATCGGTTCCGCCGGCGACCAGCACCTTGCCGTCCGCCAGCAGGGTCGCCGTATGGCCGTAGCGGTCCGCGTCGAGTGCGCCGGTCGCCCGGAACGCCGCCGTCTGCGGATCGAACAACTCGGCGATCGCCGAGCCGCCACCGGTGATCAGCACCCGGCCGTCGGCCAGCGTGGTCGCGACGTGCCCGACGCGGGCATGGATCGGGGCGGCGGCGGCCGCGACCGCGCTGCCGTCGGCGGCGACGATCTCGGCCGTGGCTGCAGCCGTCCCGTCGCCTCCGACGACCAGGACCCGGCCATCGGCCAGCACGCTCGTCGTCGCGCCAGCGCGCGCCTGCAGCAATGCGGGCCCGGCGGTCAGCGTGTCGGCCAGCGGGCTGTAGACCTCCGCGGAGGGCAGGAACCGGCCCGACTCCTGGGTGAAGCCCGACGTGAACAGCACGCGGCCGTCCGGCAGCAAGATCGTCGAGGCGTAGTCGCGCGCCTCGATCATGCGTTCGATCACGGAAAAGCTGCCGGTCTCCGGATCGAAGATCTCGGCGACGTCCGACGCCATGCCGCCGCCGACGGCATTCGGCGTGACGCTCGCTGCGATCAGCACGCGTCCGTCCGGCAGCAGCTTGGCGGTCCCGGCATACCGCGGGATGGCCATGTCGCTCGTGCGCGCGAAGGTGCCGCTGGCCGGATCGTAGATCTCGGCGGTGCGCTGATGGCGGCCGGCACTCGCATTGTAGCCACCGGCGATCAGCACGCGCCCGTCGGCCAGCATGACCGCGGTCGCGCCCTCGCGTCCGATGGTCAGCGAGCCGGTCGGCGTGGTCGTGCCGGTGGCCGGGTCGTAGAGCTCGGCACCGGCGTCGGCCGAGAACGAGGCGTTGTAGCCGCCGGCGATCAGCACCCGGCCGTCGGCCAGCAGCGTCGCGGTGTGGCCCGATCGCGGCGTGCCCAGATCGGGCAGCGCCTCGAACGTCGCGCTCACCGGATCGAACCGGTCCACCAGCGGCAGCGTCACGTCCTCGCCTTCCTCGTCGAAGTCGAAGCCGCCGGTGATCAGCACGTGGCCGTCGGCCAGCGTCGTCGTCGTGAAGCCGTTGCCCACGCGAGGCTGTGCCAGCTCCGGGCCGGGCGTGAAGAGGCCGGTGGCCGGATCGTAGAACTCGCAGGCGGCGTGATAGGGGCCGCCGATCAGGAGCACGCGGCCATCGGACAGCGGCGTCGCCGATGCCGCGAAGCGGCCCATGCCCATGGTACCGGTCGCGGTGAAGCGACCCGTTGCCGGATCGAACAGCTCGGCGCTGCTGCCGACCGCGGGATCGAAGTAGTTGAATCCGCCCGCGATCAGCACCCGGCCGTCGGGCAGCAGCGCGGTGAGCGGATTCTGCCGGGCCCGCAACGGTGCCGCGGCCGTCGGGACGAAGGTACCGGGCTCGCTGGCGAGACGGCGCACGTCCAGACGAATCTGCCGGAACACGGCGGTCGGCTTCAGCTGCGCGGCGGCCACCTGCTGTGGTCGTGCATACAGGCGGATGCCCAGTTCCTCCGGTGGCGGGTCGGCCGCGGTCGCATAGCGCAGGCGCAGCCGGAAGGTCGATGGCGTGCCGGCGACGTAGCTGAAGACGAACTGGTCCGGCCCGGCCGTCTGCGAGGACACCAGCACCTGCTGGCCCGCGGTCAGCGCGATGCCGCCGTTGCCCTGGGGGAAGTACTCGTTCGAGAACGCGCCGCCGACGTCGAACTGCACGTCCAGCTCGTAGCGCGTGAACGGCTGCAGCGGTATGTCGCTGGCGATCAGGTCGAAGGCGCCGCCGTTGTTGACGACTGCCGATCCGCTGCCGGCGGCGGCCAGCCCCGAGATGACCGCGGCGCCGCCGCCGATGGTCAGCGTCGGCGGCGGCAATTGACCGGCTGCGCCGTTGAAGCTGGCCAGCCAGGGACCGTCGCCGATCGCGAGCAGCGTGCCCTCGTCGCCGGGCGAGCCGCCGCCGACACTGCCTTCGTTGGCCGGCTCGGAGAACGCGCCGTTCGGTACCGGGATGTCCAGCGCGGCGGCCGGGCTCGCAGCCAGCGCCAGCAGCAGCGCCCAGGCCTGATGGACCGCACGGAGCCCGATCGGGGCGGCGGGGCGGAGACGGGTGTGTAAACGCATCATGATGAAACTCCCGGAACGGAAGGCGTGGCTGAGATGCCTCGAACGGCACTCCGTCGCCTCGGGCCGCCGGACTATCGGGCGCGCGGCCCGCCATCGTCATCCACGATCCGGCTCCAATCCGGCTCCAATCCGGCTCCAAAGCGGCACCACGGCGGCCATGCGCGGCCCGAGCGGCCGAAAGCCGCCCCCCGTGCGAGACTCAAGGGGCAGCCGCTGCCTGCAGCGGCTCCGGGATGAGCCGCTCGCCGGCGAGCGGGCGCAGCGCCGTCAGCGCCTGGGTCCAGGCGTCGAAGCGGCCGAGCGCCTGCAGCACCTGCAGCTTGGTCAACGCGCAGTCGAAGTCCTGGGTCGCCCAGCCGGCGAGCCGACCGGCCAGGGCACTGGCGGCTTCCGATCGCTGCTCGGCCAGCAGCCAGCGCGCATAGGCCACGGCGACCAGCGCGACGCCCGACGGCACGGCTTCCGCCTCGGCCTGCGCCAGCGCCTGCGTGAACGCCTCCTCGGCTTGGCTCGCGCGCCCCTGTGCCGCGAAGCGCTCCGCGTCGGCGAGCCGCTGGGCGGGCGCCACGCGTTCGCCGGCCATGCGCGGCGGCGGCGACGGATCGCCGAGCGCCAGCACCGCACGCTGATGCAGCAGGGCCATGCGTGCGCGCAGATCCTCGTTGGCCGATTCGGGCCAGGTGGCCAGAGCCAGCGACGCAGCGGTCAGCGTCTGGCTGGCGTCGCCGCGCCGCCAGGCCAGATCGGCCATCGCCGCATGCAGGTAGCGCGCGACGGCGGGACGCAGTCCGCCGACGTCCGCCATCAGCCCAGCCGCCAGCTCCCCGGCGTCGCTGAACCGGCCTTTCGCCGCCAACACGCGGACCCGGTCCGCGCCGATCAGCAGGCGCTGCTCGGGATCGCCGATGCGGCCGCGCAATGCCCAGGCACGCTCGCTGGTCCGCCAGGCGGCATCCCACTCCAGCTGCAGCGTCTGCGCATCGAACAGCGCCAGCAGATCGGACACCTCCTCGCCCACGGCACCGAACGCCTCGTGGACGTCAGCGGCCGCCTGCAGATGCGCGATCGCATCGATCGGCCGGCCGCGTTCCAGCTCGAGCATGCCGCGATAGGTATCGGCCTTGGCGACGCCGAGACGATCGCCCACGCTCTCGAAACGCAGACGCGCTTCGCCGAGATCCGAGGCCGCCTCGACGAACGCATGACGGCAGGTCGACGCCAGGCTGCGTCCGACCAGCGCCTGGCCCCATTCCGACGCGCGCGGCTGCAGGGCCAGCAGTCCGGCCGCAGCGTCGTAGTCGCGCCAGGCCGAGTCGCAGTTCTCGCGGCGCAGGCCGATCGCGCCGCGCAGCGTCAGCGTGCGTGCGCGCAACGCCGGAACGGACGTCGTCGCCGGCTCGGCGATCAGTTGCTCGAGCGCCGACTCGGCACGATCGAGCCGTCCTTCGCGCAGATCGATCTCGGCCAGCCTGAGCCGTAGCCGCGGATCGTCCGGCGCGTCGGAGCGAATGTCGACGAGCAGCTGGCGCGCGTGATCCAGTTGCCCGGCCAGCATCGCCGCCTGCACCTGTTGCAGGCGGTCCTCGAGGCGGTCGCGCTCGTCGATGGCGGCAGGCAGGGAGCGGCCGAGCGCCGCCAGCAGCAGATCGGCAGCGGTGCGCGCCGCCTCGGCGGCATCGCCGCGCTCGCTCTGCACCTGATGGCGCGAGCCGTCGGCGGCGGACGTCGCCAGCTCCACGCGCCAGCCGGCACGCACTTTGGCCAGCGTGCCGCGAATCACCAGGCTGTCCGTCCACGGCAGCGCGGCGCCGTCGTGCGCTGCCACGCCGGCCTGGGCCTGGGCACCGAGTGCGATCAGCACGCTCTCGCTCGGCGGCACCGGCAAGCCGGTGCCGCGCAGGCGCTCGGCGACCAGATCCATGATGCCCAGCCGCATCCAGCCGGCGTCCGCGGGCCCCTGCACGTCCACCGGCAGGACGATGACGGCATCGGCCGGCATCGCGGGAACGAGCGGGCGCGCGGGCGCGCCTGTGCGCGGCCACGGCGCCGTCGCGACGATGCCGGCGGCGGCGATGAGCACCAGCAGTGCACCGGCGGTCCATCTTTCGCTCAGCAGCGGGCGCGACGCCGGCCGGAGCGCGACGGCGCCCGCCGGTACCGGACCGTTCGCGTCGGGCGCGGCGCCGACCCGCTCCGGCGTCCCGTCGCGCTCGACCGGCATCGCCCAGCGATAGCCGAACCCGGTCACCGTACGGATCGTGGCCTGCGCATTGCCGTCATCGTCGAGCGCGCGCCGCGTGCGCACGATCAGCTGGTTGACCTGCTTGTCCGATACGCCGGCGTGTCCCCACAGCACCGCGGCCAGTTCGTCGCGTCCCACCGCCCGATCGCAGTGCTCGACCAGATGCGACAGGCAGTCATAGACGCGGCGCGGCAGCGCCACCAGTGCATCGCCGTCCCA
The DNA here is from genome assembly GCA_024707225.1 of Dokdonella sp. Taxonomy (GTDB): domain Bacteria; phylum Pseudomonadota; class Gammaproteobacteria; order Xanthomonadales; family Rhodanobacteraceae; genus Dokdonella. Next base: position 55,472 of record JANQAE010000003.1, read on the forward strand.
GAGTTCGCGCCGGGAAGGGACCAGGCGAAACCGTCCGAAACGGTAGGCCGTGGGTGTCATGAGGTCGGCGTGTCGTGCCTGCGGCTGTCGGACGCGCGGATCGCCGCGACCAGGGCACGGGTCGGCGGATCGAGCGCCGCATCGCTTGCCGCGTCCGTGCCCAGCGTCGGCAGGATCGTCCTGGCGACGGTCTTGCCGAGCTCGACGCCCCACTGATCGAACGCATTGACGTCCCAGAGCAGCGACTGCACGAAGACCTTGTGCTCGTACAGCGCGAGCAGGGTCCCGAGGCTGGTCGGCGTCAGCGACTCGAGCAGGATCGTCGTGCTCGGACGGTTGCCTGGAAACGTGCGCTGCGCAGCCAGTACCGCGCGCGCGGCGGCGTCGCTCTCTCCGGGCGATTCGGCCCAGGCTTCCTCGTATGTCTTGCCGACTGCAAGCGCGGCGGCCTGCGCGAGCATGTTCGCGAGCAGCGCGGCGTGGTGCTCGGGCAGGCCGTGGTCGGCGGTGGCGACGCCGACGAAATCGACCGGGACGGTATCGGTGCCCTGGTGCAGGGCCTGGAAGAACGCATGCTGCGCATTCGTGCCGACGTGGCCCCACAGCACCGGCACGGTCGGCTGGGCGACCGGCGCGCCATCGGGCCGTACCGACTTGCCGAGACTCTCCATCTCCAGCTGCTGCAGGAAGGCCGGCAGGTTTCCGAGCGCATCGCAGTACGGAATCACCGCCAGTCCCGGAAAGCCCAGCGCGTTGCGGTTCCAGACGCCGGTCAGCGCCATCAGCACCGGCAGGTTGCGCCGCCACGGCGCGGTGCGGAAGTGGTCGTCGACCAGGGCGGCGCCGGCGAGGAAGTCGTCGAAGGCGCGATGGCCGATCGCCAGCGCCAGCACGAGCCCGACCGCCGACCACACCGAATAGCGTCCGCCGACGAAATCCCAGATCGGCAGCGTCCGTTCCGGCGCGATGCCCTGTGCGCGCGCGGCCTCGACGTTGGCGGTCACCGCGACGAAATGCCGGGACGCCGCGGCCGCGTCACCCGCATGCGCATCGAGCATCCAGGACCGCAGGGCCTCTCCGTTGAGATGGGTCTCCTGCGTCGTGAAGCTCTTGGAGACCAGCACGATCAGCGTGCGACGCGGATCGAGCGTGCGCATCAGCCTGCGGACGCTGTTTCCGTCCAGGTTCGCGAGGAAATGGCAGCGCAGGCGGCCGGGACCGGCGCCCGCGAGCGCCTCGACGGCCAGGCGCGGCCCGAGATCGGAGCCGCCGATGCCGACGTTGATGACGTCCTCGATGCCGGCCGGCACGCCGCAGTCACCGCTGCCGTGGAGGACGGCATCGACCAAGCGCGCGATGCCGCGCCGCGCTTCGGCGACCGATTCGAGCACCGCCGACGGTGCCATCGGAGGGCAGTGCGCGCGATGCGCGCGCAGGACGGTGTGCAGCACGGCGCGCCGCTCGGAGCGGTTGATCGGCTCGCCGCGAACATCGCATCGCGGCGATGTTCCCAGTCGAGCGCGGCAAGCATCGAGCCGAGTTCATCGAGCGCGGCGTCGTCGATCCACTGCCGCGAAAAATCGACCAGCAACGGACCCAGGCGATGCGACCAGGCCTCGAACCGGCCCGGTTCGGCGAGCCGGTCGCGCAGCGGTCGGAGGCGTACGCGCGCGGCCTCGCCGCGCAGTCGGGCAAGCTGGTCAGGCGTCATCGGGTCGATGCGGCGTCATGGCGATCGCCGCATCATACGAAACGCTCAGGCGGCCTGCTTGGGGATCGACTGACTGGTCCGCGCGAGCCGGTTCTGCGGATCGACGTAGACCAGCATCGGCTGGTGCTGGGCCGCTTCGGCGGCGTCGAGCACGCCGTAGGCGCAGATGATGATGATGTCGCCGGGCTGGGCGCGATGCGCGGCCGCGCCGTTGATCGAGATGATCCCCGAGTGCTCGTCGGCACGGATCGCGTAGGTCGAGAAGCGCTCGCCGTTGTTGACGTTGTAGATGTGGATCTGCTCGTACTCGCGGATCCCGGACGTGTCGAGCAGGTGGCCGTCGATCGCGCAGGACCCTTCGTAGTGCAGTTCGGCGTGGGTCACCGTGGCGCGATGGATCTTCGCCTTGAGCATGTTGAGTTGCATTGGGCTTACCTTGGGGATGTTGCGCACGAGCAACATTACGTCCCCAAATTATACGCCGATGCCGTTTGCGCACTGCAACAGGCCGGCTTCTGCCGCCCGCGCTTACACATAAATACTTGATTTAAAACGGAAATCTTGAAAAATCGAGGCAAAAAAAACCCTCGCAGCGATAAACGCGCGAGGGTATATACGGAGTGACGACTACCTTACAATGCGCCCTGCTGCTGGAGAGGCCCGCGCCTTTCGTTGCGAAAACCCCTACAGCGGTGAGAAGAATACCACAGGTATCGGCAAAAAACCAACACCCGGCGAGCGAACGGTTTCACATTCTTTTCGCGCCCGGTCAGGCATGCCTGATGGGGGGCTCAGCCGAAGCGCAGATTGTCGATCAGCCGCGTCGAGCCGAGGCGCGCCGCGATCAGCGCCATCCCCTCGGCGGCCGGCGCACCGGCCTCCAGCGGTCCGAGGTCGGCGGCGCGGCGGATCACCGCGTAGTCGGGCACGAAACCGGCATCGGCCAGGCGCTGCCGCGCGGCCGCCTCGATCCGCACCGGTTCGGTACCGTCGAGTGCCTGGTCGCGCATCCAGCCCAGCGTCGCGTGGATCAGCGCAGCGCGCTCGCGCTCGGCGGCGTCGAGGTACTGGTTGCGCGAGCTCATTGCCAGGCCGCTGGCCTCGCGAACGATCGGAGCGCCGACGATCCGGATCGGCAGCGCGAGATCCTCGACCAGCCGCTCGATCACCAGCAGCTGCTGGTAGTCCTTGCGGCCGAACACCGCCACGTCCGGCTGCACGCGGTTGAACAGGCGCGTGACCACGGTCGCGACGCCGTCGAAATGGCCGGGACGGCTGGCGCCGTCGAGGATGTCGGACAGGCCCGGCACGTGGATGCGCACGGCCGCCTCGGCGCCGAACGGGTACAGATCGTCCACTGCCGGCAGGAACATCGCATCGCAGCCGTGCTGCGCCAGTCCCCGCGCATCGGCATCGGGCGTTCGCGGATAGCGCGCGAAGTCCTCGTTGGGGCCGAACTGCGTCGGATTGACGAATACGCTGGCGACGACGAAATCGGCGTGCCGGCGTGCCAGCGCGATGAGCGAATGATGGCCGTCGTGCAGGTTGCCCATCGTCGGCACCAGGGCGATGCGGTCGCCCGCGCGCCGACGCCCGGCCAGGGCGGCACGCAGCGTCGCGGTGTCGCGGAAGATGTCCATCGTCAGTAGCCGTGCTCGGGACCGGGAAAACGGCCGGAACGCACCGCCTCGGCATAGGCCGCAAACGCCGCCTCGACCGAGCCGGTCCCGGCCAGGAAGTTCTTCGCGAAGCGCGGCCGGCGCCCCGGCGTGACGCCGAGCAGGTCGTGCATGACCAGTACCTGGCCATCGCAGTCCGGCCCGGCGCCGATGCCGATCGTCGGAATCCGCAGCGAGCGCGTGATCTCGGCGGCGAGCGCGCTCGGCACGCATTCGAGCACCAGCAGGTCGGCGCCAGCGCGTTCGACCGCCAGCGCGTCGGCCTTGAGCCGTTCCGCCGCGGCCGCCTCGCGGCCCTGTATGCGATAGCCGCCGAGCTTGTGCACCGACTGCGGCGTCAGGCCCAGGTGAGCGCAGACGGCGACGTCGCGCTCGGCCAGTGCGGTGATCACCTCCAGCGCCCAGCCGGCGCCTTCGAGCTTGACCATCGCCGCGCCGCCCTCGCCGATCAGGCGCGCGCTGCTCGCCAGCGCATGCGGCACGTCGCGATAGCTCATGAACGGCAGATCGGCGACCAGCAGCGGGCGCTGCGCGCCGCGCGCGACGCAGGCGCTGTGGTAGACCATGTGATCGAGGCCGACCGGCAGCGTGCTCGCATGCCCCTGCACGACCATGCCGAGCGAGTCGCCGACGAGGATCATGTCGATGCCGGCAGCCTCGGCCTGCGCGGCGAACCCGGCGTCGTAGGCGGTCACGCTGACGATCTTCTCGCCACCGGCCTTCATCTCGCGCAGGCGCGTCACGGTGACCGGACGCGATTCGGAGGCGGATTGAGCGTACATGTGGAGAACCCCTCTCGACGGCCGCGGCATTATCGGATCGGCGCCCGCGTGCGCCTAGCCGCAGATGCGGCGTCCGGTCGTCGCATTCAATCGCCGATGGCGCGGCAGTTCGCGGCGTCCTCGGCGACGCCCGCCAGCAGGGTCCGGACCGGACCGAGGCCCGGCACCTCGAGCGCCGGATCTAGCTCGGCCAGCGGCACCAGCACGAACGCGCGCCGATGCAGCTGCGGATGCGGCACGGTCAGTCGCGGCTGCGCGATCCGCATGGGGCCGTACAGCAGCAGATCCAGATCGAGCGTGCGCGGCCCCCAGCGCAGATCGCGCTCGCGATCGCGGCCGTGCCGGCGCTCGATCGCGAGCAGCGCGTCGAGCAGGTCCAGCGGCGCCAGACCGGTCTCGATCCGCGCCACTGCGTTGACGAAACTCGGCTGATCGGTGATGCCCCAAGGCGCCGTGCGGTACAGGCGCGAGCGCGCGCCCAGGCGCGTCGAGGGCAGATCCGCCAGCGCGTCCAGGCCTCGCTCGACCGCGGACGCCGGATCGGCCAGATTGCTGCCGAGGCCGATCCAGGCGGACGTCGGCGCGCTCATTCGCCGGCGCCGGTCTGCCCGCCCGGGTCTCCCGCCGATGCGTCGCGGGCGCCCTTGCGGCGGCCGCCGCGACGGCGCTTCTTGCGACGCGGCGCATCGGCCGTCGCGGCCGTCGCGGCCGGCGGCGGAGCCGCCGTGGTCAGCCGCTCGGCAAGCGCGGCCTGATCGACCGACTGCGCCTCGGTCCACCATTGCGCCAGTTCGGCCAATGCCGGATCGGCCTCGGCGCGCAGCAGCAGGAAATCGTAGGCTGCGCGGAAACGCGGATGCGCGAGCAGGCGGAAGACGCGCTTGCGGACGCGCTGTTCGAAGCGCGGCTGCAGCGCCCAGATATCCTCGATCGCGAAGCCGAACCGGCGCGGGATCGCGACGCGCTCCACCTGGGCGCGCATGACCTGATCGGATGCCTGGACCCAGGCCGAGGTCGCATCGACGCCGTGCGCGATCAGCCGCTGCACCTCGTCGCAGACCGGTTGCCAGAGCAAGGCGGCGAACAGGAACGCCGGCGTCACGCCCTTGTCGGCACGCACGCGCTCGTCGGTGCTGTGCAGCGTCGCCTCGAGCAGGCGCCGGAACACCGCGCCGTGCGGCCCGGCCAGGCCGAGCACGGTCGACGGGAACACTTCGGCGAGCAGACCGTGCGCCTCGAGCGTGCGGAAACCGGCCAGGCCGTGACCGGCGAGGAACAGCTTGAGCGTCTCGTCGAACAGGCGAGCCGGCGCTGCATCGCGCAGCAGCGGCGCGAGCTGCGCGAACGGCGCGGCGGCCTCCGGCGCGATCGAGAAGCCGAGCTTGGCGGCCAACCGGGCCGCCCGCAGCATCCGCACCGGGTCTTCGCGGTAGCGCAGTTCCGGATCGCCGATCAGGCGCATCGTGCGCTGTTCCAGATCGCGCATGCCGCCGACGTAGTCGCGCACGCTGAAATCGGCGATGTCGTAGTACAGCGCATTGACCGTGAAGTCGCGGCGTACCGCGTCCTCCTCGATCGTGCCGTAGACGTTGTCGCGCACGATGCGGCCGTCGACGACGTGGCGATCGCCGCTGCCGTCGTCGCTGCTGCCGCGGAACGTCGCGACCTCGACGATCTCGCGGCCGAACACGACGTGGGCCAGCCGGAAGCGCCGGCCGATCAGCCGGCAGTTGCGGAACAGCGAGCGGATCTGCTCCGGTGTCGCATTGGTCGCGACGTCGAAATCCTTCGGATGCCCGCCGAGCAGCAGATCGCGAACCGCACCGCCGACCAGGAACGCCGCGTAGCCGGCTTCGTTGAGGCGATACAGCACGCGCAACGCGCCGTTGGAGATGTTCTTGCGGGATATCGCGTGGTCGGCTCGGGCGATGACGCGCAGTTGCGGCGTGACGTCGCCGACGAGGTTCGCTTCGGTAGAATTCATTCAGTGATGGCTTGATCCACGACGGACGCACGGGCGATCCGGCTCGAAAACTTTTCGATTGCCGCGCGTTGGGTTTCCGTTATACTACGCCCCCCGCGGAACCCAAGCACCGCGCTCCCTTCGTCTAGTGGTCTAGGACACCGCCCTCTCAAGGCGGGAACACGAGTTCGAACCTCGTAGGGAGCGCCATTCCGCCGCCTCTCGATACCCGGCTGGTCACCTTCGCACGTCATGCCCTTCGTCGTCACCGAGAACTGCATCAAGTGCAAGTACACCGACTGCGTCGAGGTCTGTCCGGTCGACTGCTTCCACGAAGGCGCCAACTTCCTCGTGATCGATCCGGAGGAGTGCATCGACTGCACGCTCTGCGAGCCGGAATGCCCGGCCAACGCGATCTATCCCGAAGACGACGTCCCCGCCGGGCAGGAGCCGTTCATCGCGCTCAATGCCGAGCTCGCCAAGGGCTGGCCGGTCATCACCGAGCGCCGCGAACCGCTCGAAGACGCCAAGGCCTGGGACGGCAAGCCCGACAAGCTGCCGCTGCTCGAACGCTGAGATCGCGCGGCCGGCGCGATGCCGCCCGCGCGAACGGCTGCACGCTGGTGATCCGATATCGCGATCGATCCGGCGCCGCTGCCACAGCCGCGTCACCATCGGACCTCGCGCCGACCCGCCGTGAGCGGGATGGTGGACGGATCGTGCCGGCATGCAGCGCCGGCCAGGGGCACGTGCGAACCGCATCGGCCGGGCGGCCATCGAGTACCGCGTGAAAGGCGTCGCCGCATCGGGGGCGGGGCCGAGCCGAGCGCCCGACCGCTGGCCGATGCGCGGACCGTCACGGCGCGCGCGTCGCGCCGATGACTGCCGCGTCGCTGCGCGCGACGCGACGGCGAGCGCTCAGGACAGGCGCTGGCGCAGCGTCTCGAGCACCTGGCGAGCGGCCTCGCGAGCGGCCTCGCCGTCGGCACCCTCGACACGGACGCGGCTGCTCTCGCCCTCTTCGCTGACCTGCACCTTGAGGCGGACCGGCGCCGAGACCGTACCCTTGGCCTTGCCGAACGTGATCGCGCGCTTGAACCAGCCGGGCTTGCTGACGACTTCGCCGGCGGTCTCGATCTCGTAGCTGGCACCGGCTTCGTCGCGAGCGACGATCGTCGCGGCACCCGAGCGCTCCAGCGCCAGACCGACACGGCGCCAGGTATTGGCGGCCGCATCGGCGACCAGCAGCCCTTCGCCGCCGAGCGCGACGCCCGGTGCCGGCGGCACCGTGGCCGAATCCTGCGGCGAGCCGGCCGGCGGCGCGCCGAGCACGAGCGCGCCGTCCGCACGCCGCACCGATCCGGCCGGGTCAGAAGGCGCAGAGCGGACTTCCGGAATCACCATCGCGCCCGAGTTGGCAGGCGCGTCCAGATCCGGCGGCACCTCCAGCGGGCGGCTCTCCACGGCGCGCTTGTATTCGTCCTTGGCGCTGTCGCGCGAGAAATACTTGCATCCGCCCGCCAGCAACAGCAGCGGCATGATCATCAGCAGCGCAATCGATCGTTTCACGTTTCGGGTTCCTGTAGCGCAAAGCCTCAAGCGGTGGCCCGCTGCGGTTCGGCGAGCCCGACCGCTGCCAGGACCGCTTCGGCCTGGGGATGATGGACGGCCGACAGCCGGGTCAGCGGCAGACGGAGTTCGGCGCTGCCGAGGTCGAGCCGCGCCAGACACCACTTGACCGGAATCGGATTGGGCTCGGCGCCGAGCAATGTGTACAGATCGCCGAGGCGCGCATCGAGCGCGAGGGCGCGTTCGTGCTGGCGCGCGGCGCAGGCCTCGGCCAGCGCCTGCAGCGCGGCCGGCGCCACGTTGGCGGCCACCGAGACGACGCCGTCGGCACCGGCCAGCATCGCACGCACGAAGGTCGGATCGTCGCCGGACAGGACGGCGAAACCGTGTGCCGGCCGGATCGCCAGCAGCCGCGCCATGCGCTCGGGCTCGCTGCGCGCCTCCTTGATGCCGACGATGCGCTCGTGGCCGATCAGGCGCTCGACGGTCTCGGGCATCAGATCGCAGGCGGTGCGACCGGGCACGTTGTAGAGCACCACCGGCAGACCGCCGTGTTCGGCGACCTCGACGAAGTGCCGATACAGACCTTCCTGCGTCGGTCGCACGTACGGCGGCGTGACGACGAGCGCCGCATCGGCGCCGGCATCGGCCGCGCGGCGGGTCTGCTCGATCGTACTGCGCGTGGACTGCTGTCCGGTACCGGCGAGCACCGGCACCCGCCCGGCGCTGCGTGCGACCGCGAAGCCGACCAGTTCGGAGAACTCGGCGTCGTCGAGCATCGCCGCTTCGCCGGTGGACCCCGCCGCGACGAGCGCACGCGTGCCGCCGTCGATCTGGTAGTCGATCAGACGACCGAACGCATCGAAATCGACGGGAAACCCGTCCTGACTGCGGAACGGCGTCGCCAGCGCGCAGATACTGCCGGAGAGGTTCAAGACGGACCAAGGCGCAACGTGAGGAATCGCTCGATAGTACCGGCTGCGCCGGCCGCCAGTCCATCCCGCGAGCGGCGCGGCGGCCCTCCTCAGCGGCCGTTCACGGCAGTTTCGACGCCGCGTCGGGCGGGCATACGGCGCGGTTGCGGCTGCAGGAGGCGGCCAGTATGCTGGCCCGGACGGCGCTTCGGTGCAGCGCCCACGCCGGCCGCAGCACCGGTCTTCGCGAGACGAGCAGGAAGGCAGACTTTGAGCGAAACCGCACCGCGTCCCTCTTCGAACGACAACCACCTGCTGATCCACGCGTTCGGCAAACCGGCCGGATCGCCGCTGCTGGCGATCAGCAAGCGCATCGCCGACGCCGGCTGCAACCTCGCCGAAGCGCGCGTGTCCACGCTCGGCAGCGAGCTGTGCGTGCTGGCGCTCGCGCAGGGCTCCTGGGACGCGATCGCCAAGCTCGAGAATGCGCTGGCGCGGCTCGACCGCGACGGCGAGCTGCGGCTCGGCCACTTCCGGACCAATGCCCACCAGCCGCAGCCGACGCTGCTGCCTTACGTGATCGAGGTGATCGCCGCCGACAAGCCCGGCGTCCTGTTCCAGCTGGCCGAGTTCTTCGCCGGGCGCAGCATTTCGATCGAGCAGTTGCATTCCTCGCGCTATCGCGCGATGCAGACCGGCGCGGACATGTTCTCGGCGCAGATCACGATCGGCATTCCGAACACGATGCACATCGCGGCGCTGCGCGACGACTTCCTCGAGTTCTGCGACGGCCTCAATCTCGACGCGATCATGGATCCGATGAAGTTCTGATCATGCAGTCACGCGCGGCGCTTCACGACCATCGATGCACGAACCGGAGCGGACCGGGATGATCGAGATCGGCGCATCGGTTCCCGATCTTCAAGGAACCATCCAGGACGCATCGACGCTGCGGCTCCGCGACCTGCGCGGCCGCCACGTGGCGCTGTACTTCTATCCGAAGGACAACACCGCCGGCTGCACGCGCCAGGCGCAGGACCTGCGCGACCTCCATGCCGAGCTGACGCGCGCCGGCTGCGTCGTCGTCGGCGTCTCGCGCGATTCGGTCGCCAGCCATCGGCGCTTCGCCGAGAAACATGCGCTGCCGTTCGCGCTGGTCGCCGACACCGACGAGACCTGGTGCCGCGCGTTCGACGTGATCCACGAGAAGACCCTGTACGGCAGGCGCTATCTCGGCGTCGTCCGCAGCACGTTCCTGATCGCACCGGACGGGACGCTGGCCGCGGCCTGGCGCAACGTCAAGGTGCCCGGCCACGCGGCCGCGGTGCTGGACCACCTGGCCCGCGCGTGAGAGCACACCGTCTCCCCGTTTCCCGCGCGCGATGCATCGCGCGACGCTCCGCCCTCCCCCGCCCCCGCATCGAGAGCCTGGCATGACCCGAGGCAAGCGCATCTACGTGCTCGACACCAACGTGCTGATGCACGATCCGACCTCGCTGTTCCGCTTCGAGGAACACGACGTCTTCATTCCGATGACCGTGCTCGAGGAGCTCGACGCGGCGAAGAAGGGCACGTCCGAAGTCTCGCGCAACGCCCGCCAGGTCAGCCGCTTCATCAACGAGCTGATCGAGCACGGCAAGGGCGGCGGCATCGCCGACGGCCTCGACCTCAACCTGCCGCAAGGCATTCGGCTCGAACGCGGCAAGCAGGCCGGCCGGCTCTATTTCGAGATCCGGCCGATCGAGAACGGCGGCGAGGCCGGCGGCCGCAAGCGCGGGCTGCCGGACAACCTGATCCTGGCCTCGGCGCTGCACCTGCGCGAGCAGCGCCCGAAGACGCCGGTGGTCCTGGTCACCAAGGACATCAACCTGCGGATCAAGGCCTCGATCTTCGGAGTCACCGCCGAGGACTACGAGAACGACCGCGCGCTCGACGATTTCAGCCTGCTCTACGCCGGCCACACCGAACTGCCGCGCGACTTCTGGGACCGTCATGCCGAGGTGCGCTCCTGGTCCGAGCGCGGACACACCTATTACGAGGTGAAGTGCCGCAAGGACGAGCAGTGGCATCCGCACGAATGCCTCTATCTGCCCGGCGACGACGAGGTGGAGATGCGTGTGCTGCGTCTGGACAACAAGAAGGCGACGCTGCAGATCCTCGACGACTACGTCAACGGATCGCACTCGGTCTGGGGCATCCACGCGCGCAATCGCGAGCAGAACTTCGCGCTGAACCTGCTGATGGATCCGGACGTGGACTTCGTCAGCCTGCTCGGCACCGCCGGCAGCGGCAAGACGCTGCTCGCGCTGGCCGCCGGCCTCGCGCAGACGATGGACCAGCAGCGCTACCGCGAGATCATCATGACGCGCGCGACGGTCTCGGTCGGCGAGGACATCGGCTTCCTGCCCGGCACCGAGGAGGAGAAGATGACGCCGTGGATGGGCGCGCTGACCGACAACCTCGAGGTTCTGACCAATCCGCAGGAGGGCGGCTCGTGGGGACGCGCGGCGACCAACGACCTGCTGGCGTCGCGGATCAAGATCCGCTCGATGAACTTCATGCGCGGCCGCACGTTCCAGAACCGCTACGTGATCATCGACGAGGCGCAGAACCTCACGCCCAAACAGATGAAGACGCTGATCACGCGCGCCGGTCCGGGCTGCAAGATGATCTGCCTCGGCAACGTCGAACAGATCGATACGCCGTACCTGACCGAGACGACGTCCGGCCTGACCTACACCGTGGACCGCTTCAAGACCTGGGAACACAGCGGCCACATCACGCTGCGCCGCGGCGAGCGCTCGCGGCTGGCCGATCGCGCGTCGGAAATGCTCTGAGACGGCCCGGGGACACCCGGCAGGCGCCACGGAAGGCACCTGCGGCACACGATCACGAGGTCAACCCATTCGGCAGCGCAGCGACGACGGCATCGGTCGTACGCCGTGCCGTCGGATGGCGTGCGTCAGCTCAGAAGTGCAGCGCCCAGAGCGCCTCGAACTCGACGCGGCTCGCCGAGGACAGGCTGCGATGCGTCGGCAGGCCCAGAATGTACGGCTGCGGCGCGTAGTTGGCGACGACGGCCATGCGCGAGCGGGAGCCGGTCGGCCGTGCCCAGCCGAGCGAGACCGCATAGTCGGCGACGTCCGGCTCGAGCGCGCGCCGCAGCAGCGCCGACGTCGGCTCCGGCTGCTGACGCGTCGAGTAGCGCAGCTGCACCTCGCCGATCAGCGGGTTCCGCCAGGTCGAGCCGATGCTGTAGACGGTCAGGTCGCGCCACGCGAACGTCGGACTGAGGCCGTCGCCGAGCAGCGCCAGCACGCGATTGGGCAGGCCGTTGCTCGTGAACGGCGTGACGCCGCTGTAGAGGATGCGGTCGACGGCGAGGTCGAAGCTCAGCGACGGCACCAGTGCGTAGGACAGGCCCAGGCTCGCCTGCGCCGGGATGTCGAACTGGCCCGGATCGGAGTACACGCCGCGATAGTTCGAGAACGCGTCCATGTTGACGCGCGTCTGATAGCCGGCGCTCCACTCGAAGCGCTCGCCGAGCCGATATGCCGCATCGACGCGCACGCCACTGCCGGAGGACGTCTCGCCGGCCGCCCAGCTCGGCGGGTGATACAGGCTCTGGCCGTCGAGCAGGCCGAGGCCCGGGCTCGCGAAGCGCTGATAGGCCAGCAGGGCCGATACGCCGACGGCGCCGTCGTTGCCGACGCGGAACGTCATCGACGGCGCGACCACGGTGCGCTCGAGCCCGGACTGCGGAAGATCAATCAGGCGCTGCCCGGCCGGCGTCGGCCGCGCCGCGGTCTCGGACACGGTGCCGGTGGCGACCGACAGCGACAGACGCGCCGCCGACGAGGACGCGCCGACCAGTGCCGGGAACAGAGCAGGACGCACCGTGACCAGTGCATCGGTCACGCGCGGAATGGAGGCTTCGGCCGTGGGCACCAGAGCCCACGAGAAGCGCGGTGTCACACTCGCGAACGCGTAGCTGCGCCAGCGGTCGAGCGCGGAGTCGGCGCGCCCGCCCGCTTCGGACGCCGCTGCGGCGTCCGGATCGACCGCCGAAGCGGCCTGCGCAAAAAGAAAGGGGGAGCGCCAGTGCGATACTGAGCGCTCCCGCCAATCTGCCTGTAGTCGCTGTTACCCGCTGCATTGCCCTGTGCTGCGGTCCCTGGAGTGTGAGTGCTGTTGCGGCTTGAAGCGACGCGATTATGGGAAAAACGCAACAGCGTGTCAACTACGCAACACGACATTCGATCCGGCGGAACTCGTTGAGATGCAGCCATAAATGATCGGCCGTGTCGAGACCTCCGGCCGCTCCCCCGTCACCGCCCCACCCTCACTGTTGCCGGAACACAACATGACGATCTCCGCTTCCCGCCGCGCCCGCCGGGCGCCCCCCGCCGTCCTGACGATCGCCGGCTCCGATTCGGGCGGCGGCGCCGGCATCCAGGCCGACCTCAAGACCTTCGCCGCATTCGGCACGCACGGCCTGTGTGCGATCACGGCCGTCACCGCCCAGAACACGCGCACGGTGTCGGCGATCCAGCAGGTCTCCATGGCGCTGCTGCGCGGCCAGATCGACGCGGTCTTCGACGACTTCGCGGTCGCGGCGGTCAAGATCGGCATGCTCGGCAGCGCGAACGCGGTCCGCACGGTCGCCCGGGCGCTCAAGCAACGGCCCGAGGTGCCGGTCGTCCTCGATCCGGTCATGGTCGCGACCAGCGGCGCCGCGCTCGCCGGCTCGACGATGAGCGCCGCGCTGCAGCGCCATCTGCTCGACCGGGCCGACCTGCTGACACCGAACCTGCCCGAAGCCGAGCGCCTGCTCGGCACGGCGATCGCCGATCGACGCGGCATGCGCGCGGCAGCCCGGGCGTTGCGCGCGCAGGGCTGCCGGGCCGTACTGCTCAAGGGCGGCCACCTGCCGGGCCGCCGGATCGGGGACCTGCTGCTCGACGAGCACGGCGAGTCCTGGTTCGAACATGCCCGCCTGCCCGGAGAAGGCCACGGCACCGGCTGCACGCTGGCAGCCGCGCGGTCGCCGCCGGCCTGGCCTGGAAGCGGCCGCTCGGCGAGGCCGTCGGCGGCGCGATCGACTACGTCCATCGCGCGTTCGCGGCTGGCTGCCGGCCCGGTCGAGGCGCGCTGGTCGTGCTCGACCACACCGTCCAGGTCCCGCCAGCCGATTGATCGGCTTATGATCGGTCCGGTTCGCCGCATCCGATCGCGTTGTACAGGAGATTGCCGCATGTCCCCGTTCCTTCAGCGTAGCGTCCGGCGCCTGCCCGGCCTGTTCGCGTGGCTGGCGATGCCGGTCGCCGCGCTCGCCGCCCAGCCCGAGCAGCTGCCGCTCGGCGGCGCCGCGCCGGCCAAGACCATCGCTCCGCTCGCCGTACCGCCGCCGCAGCTGACCGGCACGATCGCCGTCGTCGACGCGGACGGCAGCGTCGCGCTGCAGTGCCGCGACGTGCCGAATCTGCAGGCGCGTGCGACCTTCCTCGAGCGCGCCGAACGGCGCCGGCTGCAGGAACAGGAGAACGCACGGTGATCGCCCGGACCACGTTGCGCCGGCTCGGCTGGGCGCTGGCGGCCCTGACGGCGCTGACGGCGTTGCCGGTCGCGGCCGCGCCGTCGATACCGCTGTCGTCCGGCACGCCGGCCGCGTTCACGCTGCAGGGCGGCTCGTTCACGACCTCGTACTACATCGATGTGCCGGCCAGCATCGCGCAGGGCACGCAGCTCCGGCTGCAGCTCTCGGGCACCGGTGCCGCCGACGCGGATCTGTTCGTGCGCTACGGCACGCCGTTCGCCGACCGCTCGCTGCACGGCGCGAACGCCGATTTCGACCTGTTCCGCCGCTACGCGCACTACGCCGCGATCAGCGGTACCTCGACCGAATCGATCGTGGTGCGCGCGTCGAGCCAGCAGCCGCTGCGGCCGGGCCGCTGGCATGTCGCGGTCGTCAACCTGTCGCAGCCCTCCACGCAGCTCAGCCTCACCGCGACGCTGCAGCCGGCCGCGACCGACGGCGGCATCCAGCTCGAGTTTCCGACCGCGACCAGCGGCACCTGCAGCGGGGCGCCGTGGAACGACAGCACGCCGGCGACGCCGACCGGCGGCAATCCCGGCGCGACGCTGGGCCAGCAGCGGCGCAATGCGATGCAGCGCGCCGCCGAACTGCTGGCCGCGCAGATCAAGACGCCGGCACCGATCCGCATCCGCGCCTGCTGGCGCGATCTGGAGGCCAGCGCGACGCGCGCGGTGCTGGCTCAGGCCGGACCGACCAATCTGACGTTGCACGACGTCGACGCGCCGGCACCGTGGCTGCCGAACCGCTACAGCTGGTATGCGATCGCGGCGGCCTCGCGTCTGGCCGGCACCAGCGCCTGCGGCGTCGTCGGCGGCGCCTGCACGCAGCCGGACATCGTCGCCACGTTCAACTCACGCATCGGCGCCAGCGACGTGCTCGGCGGCCGCACGTTCGACTACGGCTATACCCCGGCCGGCACCGGCGCGAACTTCGACTTCATCTCGATCACGATGCACGAGATCGCGCACGGCCTGGGTTTTCTCGGCCTGGTCAACATCGACGCAGCCGATGGTCCGCTCGGCGCGCGCTTCTCGGGCGAGGGCGCGACCGGCTATTCGGGCACCGGCTACAACGACGTCTACGGCGAGAACGCGGCGATCCTCAACGCGAACGCGGCGACCTGGAAGCCGTTCCTCGACGCCGGCACCAGCGACGCCGAGCGCGCCGCCGCGCTGGTCTCGGGCAACGGCCTGCGCTGGTGGGGAGCGGCCGCGGTCGGCTCTCCGCTGAACAATCTCGCGGCGCAGACGCCGCCGTTCAACCTGCCGATGCTGTATGCACCGTGCACCGGCTCGCCGTGCGCGCCGCAGGGCGGATCGACGCTGTCGCATCTGGTCCAGGGCGGCGACCTGATGAACGCGAGCTACCAGGTGCCCGGTCCGCGCACGCTCGGTCTCGCCAAGCCGATGCTCGACGCGGTCGGCTGGAGCGAAGCGAACGCGGCGGCGCCGGCCTTCACGCAGCCGATGTCGAGCTGGTGGTTCGACCGCAACCACAGCGGTCACGGCCTGGATCTGCAGCTGGCGCGCCGTGACGCCAACCTCGGCGACGTCTACAACGTGATCTTCTATACGTTCGACGCGGCGGGCCGCCCCGAGATCTACATCTCCACGGGCAATCTCGTCGACGGCGTCTTCGTCGGCGGACGCGACCAGAACGGCAACGGCATGCAGCGCATGCGCTACGACGCGGCGACGCGGACCTCGGTGCTCGACGGCTCGGTCGGCGGCGATCTGATCATCGACTTCAACGGCGCGGCGTCGGCACCGGCCTGCCGCAGCGTCGCGCACGCGGCGCCGCAGCTGGGCGTGATGAGCTGGCGCGTCGGCACCAGCCGCGGCCAATGGTGCATCGAACCGCTGGTCACGCCCGACTCGCATCCGACGCCGGATCTGAGCGGCCAGTGGTACGGCGGCAACGACAGCGGATGGGGCATCGGCACGCAGATGGTCCGCGCGGCGGCGCCGCGCCGTTCTCGACCAACCTGATCTACTACCCTGCCGATGCCAGCGGCACGCTGCGCTGGGGCGCGGCCGATTTCGAGAGCTATGCTCCCGGCGCGACGACGACGGTGTATTCGGTCGCCGGCTACTGCCGCACCTGCACGCCGGTGCCGACGACGTTCACGGCGATCGGCTCGCTGAGCCTGACGCTGACCGAAGCCACCGTCGGCGGCCAGCCGAGCGGCGTCAACCGGGCGAGCTTCACGCTGAACTTCCCGGGCTCGGGCTATACGTTCTCGCGCACGAACGCGCCGATCACACTGCTGACGCTGCCGGCCGGCGGCCAGTGATCCGGACGCCGCGCGGGCGGAATCGGCATTCCGCCCGCGCGGCCGGCCCGCCTCAACCGTCGAGGCGGGCGGCGATCGCCCTGGCGAAGTCGGCGGTGCTGCCGACGCCGCCGAGGTCGGGCGTCAGATGGTCCTGCGCGATGATCGTCTCGCGGATCGCGTCGCGCACGCGCGCGGCCGCCTCGATCTGGCCGAGATGGCCGAGCATCTGCACGGCGCCGAGCAGCAGCGCGCACGGATTGGCGATGCCCTTGCCGGCGATGTCCGGCGCCGAGCCGTGGACGGCCTCGAAGATCGCCGCATCGGTGCCGATGTTCGCGCCCGGCGCGAGGCCGAGCCCGCCGACGAGGCCCGCACACAGATCCGAGATGATGTCGCCGAACAGGTTGGTCGTGACGATCACGTCGAACTGCTGCGGGTTCATGACCAGCTGCATGCAGGTGTTGTCGACGATCATCTCGTTGCAGACGATGTCCGGATACTCGGCGGCGACGTCGCGGCCCACCTTCAGGAACAGGCCCGAGGTGGTCTTCATGATGTTGGCCTTGTGGACCAGGGTCACCTTCTTGCGCCGCTCGCGCCGCGCCAGCTCGAACGCGTAGCGGATGATGCGCTCGGACCCGTGGCGCGTGATGCGGATCACGCCTTGCGCGGTCTGACCGTCCTCGGACAGCGTCTGGCCTTCCGATCCGTAGGCGCCCTCGGTGTTCTCGCGCACGGTGATGATGTCGATGCCGTCGTAGCGCGCGCGCGTGCCGGGAATCGTGATCGCCGGCCGCACGTTGGCGTACAGGTCGAACCGGCGCCGCAGCTCCACGTTGAGCGAGCTGAAGCCGCCGCCGATCGGCGTCGTCAGCGGTCCCTTCAGCGCGACGCGGTGGCGGCCGATCGCATCGAGCGTGGCCTGCGGCAGCAACTCGCCGCAGCGCGCCTGCGCGGCCAGCCCGGCATCGACGAAGTCGTAGCTCAGGCCGAGGCCGAGCGCGTCGACGACGGCGAGCGTCGCATCCATGATTTCAGGGCCAATGCCGTCGCCGCGGATGACCGCGATCGTCTTGTTCATCGGATTCAAACTCCTGGAACGGGGGGAGGAAAACGGAGGGGGCGCCACTTGAGGCGCCGCGCGCAGACGCGCATTATCGCCAAATGAGCGTTTTCCGCCCACTGCGCCGATCCGCGCGGCCGTTCGCCGCGGGCCTCTGCCTGGCCGCCTGCCTCGCGCTCGCGCCGCCGGACGCGGCCGCGCAGGGTTCGATGGAGATCGCGCTCGAATCGCCCTCGTCGAGCTCGCCGACGCTCGCGCCGAGCGTGCGCATCGGCGGCAGCTGGCCCGACAGCTGCGTCCCGCGGATTCAGAGCACGCGTCTGGCCGGCGCCGAGATCGATCTGGTCGCGCGCACCGCGACGCTCGGCTGCCGCGCCGGCACGACCGCCTACGAACAGCGCGCCAATCCGGCCCTGCAGGCCGGTCTGCTGCATCTTCCGGCGCGCGTCTACGCCGTGCGTGCGTATCTGGCGCGCGGCACGCAGACGCCGGTGCTGAGCCGCTTCGCGCTGCTCGACGCGACCGAGAACGATCCGGCACCGGCGGTCGAGAACGGCTTCTGGTGGACCGTCGCGCTCGGCGGCGAGGATGTGCCGGCGCTCGCCGGCAGCGGCATCAGCCTGGAACGGCAGGGCGACCAGCTCGCGGTCGGCCTGTTCGGTTTCGACGACGCCGGCAGCGCGACCTGGTTCTTCGGCAGTGCCCGGCTCGAAGGTCGCATCGCGCGTGTCGCCCTGGTGCGGCTGCGCGACGGCGAAGAGCCGTTCGGCGAGGTATCGGCCCGACCGGTCGCCGAGAGCGGCCCGGAGCTGCTGATCGCGTTCGAAGGTCCGGCCCAGGCCAAGGCCTGGCTGGTGCGCCCGTCGCCGACCGGCGCGGGCGATGCGATCGACGTGCGTCCGCTGGTCCTGCAGCGCAGTGCATTCGGCAGCGGCGCGCCCGGCCAGGGCTGGCTCGGCCGCTGGGTGTCGGTCGGCGAAGCCGACCGCTCCCGCGTCCGGCTGTTCGATTTCGGCCGGCTCAGCAGCGAGGACGGCGAGAGCTTCCGCGTCGAGGACGCGCAGTCGGGCCTGTCGCTGTCATGCCGCCTGGGCCTGCGTCCGGCCGAGCAGCCGCCGGCGACCTGCACGCTGTACGACCAGTCCACCGTGCTCGCGGTGTTCGACCGGATCGGGATCGACCGGCTCGAGGGCCGCAGCGCCGACGGCGAACGCCTGCGTCTGGTCCGCGTCGCCGACTGACCGCGCCGCCCGCTCCGCTCGGGCCGACATCAGCCCGCAATCAGCCCGTCGAGCCTGCCTGAGCGCTCGGCCGCGACCAGATCGTCGAAACCGCCGACGTGGGTGCCGTTGATGAAGATCTGCGGCACGGTCCGGCGGCCGCCGCTGCGTTCGAGCATCAGCGTGCGCTGCTGCGGATCGGTGTCGATGCGCACCTCGCGATAGCTCAGGCCCTTGCGGTCGAGAAACTGCTTGGCCGCCACGCAATAGGGGCAGATCGCGGTCGAATAGATTTCCACATCGGTCATGGTCGCTTCCAGATGAATCGCGGCTGTCCGCAACGGGGCCGCGCTGGCAGGGGGAACCTCGCTGCGCTATGGTGGTCCGAACTCGAGCGCGCTCGGCGCCACCTCGTTCAACTGCCCTCCATGGTCGTGGTCACCTTGAGCAAATTCAACTGGCTGCCGGTCACCGCCCTGGCCGTCTGCGCCGGGCTCGCCGGCGCCCGTGTCGACGCGCACGAAACCAGCGGCGTCAAGCTGCCGGACATCGGCAGCTCGGCCGGCGAGCTGGCGATGCCGCGCGAGATGCAGGACTACGGCGCCAGCATGCTGCACGAGATGCGGGCGATGAACTACATCCTCGACGACCCGTTGCTCAACGACTACCTCGACGGACTCGGCCATCGCCTGGTCGCGCAGAGCGATCGCCCGGACCTGCCGTTCACGTTCTTCATCGTGCGCGACAACGACATCAACGCGTTCGCCGCGCCGGGCGGCTACATCGGCGCCAATGCCGGCCTGATCACCGCGATGAACCGCGAGGACGAGTTCGCCGCGGTCATCGCGCACGAGATCGCCCACGTCACGCAGCAGCACCTGCTGCGCGCGTACGAGGACATGAAGAAGTCGAGCATCCCGATCACGCTGGCGATGCTCGGCCTGATGATCGCCGGTGCCGGCCGCGGCGACGACACCGCGCCGGCCGCGCTGATGAGCGGCACCGCGCTGATCCAGCAGCGGCAGATCAATTTCACGCGCAAGGACGAGATCGAGGCCGACCGCATCGGCATCCAGACGCTGGCGCGCGCCGGCTTCGATCCGGTCGCGATGGCCGACACGTTCGCGACGCTGGGCCGGACCATGCGCGTCAACGGCATCGACGTGCCGGAATTCCTGCGCACGCACCCGATCGACACCAACCGCATCGCCGACGCCAAGGCGCGCGCCGGACAGATGGACACCTGCGGCTACGTCAACGGCGTGCTCGACCGCTGCGTCGGTGCCGGTGCCGGTGCCGACGCCGCGGCGACGCCACCGCCGATCCGCACGCCGTTCGGCCCGGCGGCCGCGTCGGTGGCCTCGACCGGCCCGGTCACGATCAGCCCGAACCTGTCGCGGCTGGACCGCAGCGGCTCGCGCGACACGTTCCTGCTGATGCGCGAGCGCGTCCGCGTGCTGTCGGCGCGCTCACCGGCTGCGATGGTCGGCTACTACGCCGACAGCCTGAAGTCCAACCCCGAATTCGACACGGCCGCCAACCGCTACGGCTACGGCCTGGCGCTGACGCGCGCGCGCCAGCTCGACCGAGCGATCGCCGAGCTGCGCAAGCTGGCCGAGGCCCAGCCCGGCCAGGCGACGTTCCAGCTCGCGCTGGCCAACGCCGAGGATCATGCCGGCCGGCACGCCGACGCCGAGCGGCGCTACGCGGAGCTGCACGAGGACTATCCGGGCAATCGCGCGATCAGCCTGGCCTATGCCGACTCGCTGCTGTCGCGCGGCCAGGACAAGAGCGCGCGTCAGGCGCAGAACCTGCTGCGCCCGCTGCTCGACAGCTACAGCGACGATCCGGACCTGCAGACCAGCTACGCGCGCGCCTGCGAGCTGGCCGGCGATCCGATCCGTGCCGCCGAGGCCTATGCCGAGGCCGCCTGGCTGAAGGGCCGAGCCGAGGACGCCCTGAACCAGCTCAAGGCGCTGACCGGCAAGGAAGGGCTGGACTACTACCAGCGTGCGCGCGTCGAGGCGCGCATCACCGCGATGACGCCGCTGGTGCTCGAGCTGCGCCGGCGCGGCACCAAGCCCGGCGACGGCCAGCAGGGCGGGTCGCTGACCGAGCCGACGCTGTCGGTCTCGCGCCCGCGCGACCCGCTGTCATCGGGCCGTAACAGTTACCCGTTGCAATAATCGCGTCATGAATGCCGATTCCGGCAGCTACGGCAGCGAAACGTGCAGAAGAACATCCTGATCGTCGAAGACGAGCCCGCCATCCGCGACATGGTCGCCTTCGCGCTGCGCAAGGCCGGCATGGACGCGATGCACGCCACCGACGCCCGCACCGCGCAGAGCGCGATCGGCGAACGCGTGCCGGACCTGATCCTGCTCGACTGGATGCTGCCCGGCATCAGCGGCCTGGATCTGGCGCGGCGCCTGCGCAAGGACGAGCTGACGCGCGAGGTGCCGATCATCATGCTGACTGCGCGCGGCGAGGAGACCGACCGCGTCAGCGGCCTGGACGCCGGCGTCGACGATTACGTCGTCAAGCCGTTCTCGACGCGCGAACTGGTCGCGCGGATCCGCGCGGTGATGCGCCGCACGCACGGCGAGGACGTCGAGGGCGTCATCGAGCTCGGCGGCCTGCGCATCGACGGCGCCGCGCACCGCGTCTACGCCAACGACCAGCCGCTGCAGATCGGCCCGACCGAATACCGCCTGCTGCACTTCTTCATGACCCACGCCGAGCGCGTCTACACGCGCAGCCAGCTGCTCGACCACGTCTGGGGCGGCGGCGTCTACGTCGAGGAGCGCACCGTCGACGTGCACATCCGCCGGCTGCGCAAGACGCTCGAGCCGAGCGGCCACGACGCGCTGGTACAGACCGTGCGCGGCGCCGGCTACCGCTTCTCGACCAGCGTGTGAGCGCCGCTTTCGCGCGAGCCCCGCTTCGATCCTCCGACCACCGCGGCGCAGGCGTGACGGATCGCGGCGACCGTGACCGCACTCACCCGTGCGCGTGCCGCCCGGTTATCCGCCCATGCTGACCGGTGCCTGGCGGGCCACGCTGTGGCGCCTGCTCGGCCTGGTCGCGGCTGCGGCCGCGATCGGCGCCTGGTTCGGCCGGCCGGCCCTGGCCGCGCTGATCGTTCTCGCCGCGTGGACGGCACTGATGCTGCACCGGCTCCATCGCCTGTGCCGCATGCTCGATTCGCGCGCCCTGCTGCGCCCCGCACCGGGGCGCGACCCGTGGAGCCGCATCGGTCAGCACCTCGCGCAGCGGCAGCGCGCCTCGCGGCGCACCCGACGGCGCCTGATCGAGCAGCTGCGCAGCTTCCGTGACGCCGCCGCGGCCCTGCCGGATGGCGTCGTCGCGCTCGATCCGGAGCGCCGCATCGTCTGGTTCAACGCGGCCGCGCGCGACCTGCTCGGCCTGGACCCGCGACACGACGGCGGCGCCGAGATCACCCACCTGCTGCGCGCGCCGCGCGTCGTGCAATGGTTCGCCGAAGGCGCCGAAACCCCGCTGACCGACGTCGCCTCGCCGGCCGACGATCACGTGCGCCTGAGCCTGCGCAGCATCCCGTACGCGGACGCGCGCAGCCTGCTGGTCGCGCGCGACATCAGCCAGCTGCAGCGGCTCGAACAGGTCCGCCGCGATTTCGTCGCCAACGTCTCGCACGAACTGCGCACGCCGTTGACGGTCGTGCACGGCTACCTCGACATGATCGAGCCGGAAAGCCTGCCCGAGTACGAGCCGATCCTGCGCGAGCTGCGCCTGCAGTCGCGCCGCATGACGCAGATCGTCGAGGACCTGCTGACGCTGTCGCGGCTCGAGGCGCAGCAGAGCACGCCGGACGAGCGCGTGATCATGGCCGCCCTGCTCGAGTCGCTGCGTCGCGAAGGCCTCGCCCTGAGCCAGGGGCGCCACTCGATCGTGCTCGAGCGCGTCGGCGACCGCGACCTGGCCGGGTCGACCAAGGATCTGCACAGCGCGTTCTCGAACCTGCTCAGCAATGCGGTGCGCTACACGCCCGACGGCGGCCGCATCGTACTGCGCTGGGAATGCGACGAGGACGGCGGACGCATGACGGTCAGCGACACCGGCCCGGGCATCCCGGCGCAGCATCTGCCGCGCCTGACCGAACGCTTCTATCGCGTCTCGACCAGCCGCTCGCGCGAGAGCGGCGGCACCGGCCTGGGCCTGTCGATCGTCAAGCACGTGCTGATGCTGCACCAGGCCCATCTGGAAATTCACAGCGAGGTCGGCGTCGGCAGCCGCTTCGTCTGCGTGTTCGGCCCCGAGCGCCTGCTCCCGGCCGCGCCGCCGCAGGCATCGTGATGCGCGCGGCCGCGTGGGTCTGGGCCGCGCTGCTGATCGGCACCGGCGCGGCGGCCGAGCCGCTGTCGGGCACGCTGACCAGCGCCGGGTCGGATACGTTGAGCGCGCTGTTCGCGCACTGGTCGCGCGATTTCGCGCGCGCGCATCCGCAGGTGCGGATCCAGGAACAGGGCCTGGGTTCGACCAGCGCGGTGCTCGCGCTGATCGAGGGCGCGGCCGATCTCGGCCCGATGAGCCGGCCGATGAGCGACGAGGAGGAAACCTTGTTCGAACGGCGGCACGGCCACCGTCCGTCGCGCATCGTGATCGCCTATGACGCCGTCGCGGTGTTCGTGCACCCGGACAATCCGCTGCGCACGCTCGATCTGGCGCAGCTGGACGGCCTGTACGCGGCCGAGCCGCGCTGCGGCGGCACGCCGCTGCGCGTCTGGGGCGAGGCCGGCGTGGACGGGCCGCTCGCGTCACGACGGGTGCTGCCGATCGGCCGCAACGCCGCATCGGGCACGGCGGCGTTCTTCCGCGACCGCGCGCTGTGCGGCGGCGAGTACCGCGCCGACGTCGTCGCCTGGCCCGGCAGCGGCGCGACCGTGGCCGCGGTCGGCGCGCAGCGGGCGGCGATCGGCTACGCGCCGGTCGGCCTCGTCAATGCCCAGGTCCGCACGCTCGCGCTGACCGCGGCGCACGGCCTGCCGGTCGCGATCGACGCGCAGACGGTGCGCTCGGGCCGCTATCCGCTGTCGCGCGCGCTGTACGTCTACTACAACCGCCTCCCGCAACGCGCCCTGCCCGCCCTGCGCACCGCCTTTCTGGCGTACACGCTTTCGTCAGAAGGACAGGCTATCGTGGCCGAGGAAGGTTTCATCCCGCTGGCCGCCGACGAAGCGGCCGCGCAACGCCTGCAACTGGAATGAGCATGTCGACGATCGCCGCGCCGGACCTGGCCGACCCGAGCCTCTACCTCAATCGCGAACTGGCCCAGCTGGAGTTCAACTTCCGCGTACTGGCGCAGGCCGAGGACCCCTCCGTGCCGCTGCTCGAGCGGCTGCGCTACCTGTGCATCTCGTGCACGAACCTCGACGAGTTCTTCGAGGTGCGCGTGGCGATCCTCAAGCATCACCACGCGTTCGGCGACGTGCGGCCGGGGCCGGACGGCATGTCGGCCAGCGACGTACTGGCGCGGATCCGCGAGCGCACGCTGGCCCTGGTCAAGGCGCAGTACGACTTCTTCAACGACGTGCTGCTGCCGGCGCTCGACGCCGAGGGCATCCGCTTCGTCGCGCGCGACGCCTGGAACGCCAAGCAGCGCGGCTGGCTGCAGGGCTATTTCCGCAACGAGATCCTGCCGGTGCTCTCGCCGCTCGGCCTGGATCCGGCGCATCCGTTTCCGCGCATCCTCAACAAGAGCCTGAACCTGGCCGTCGTGCTGAAGGGCAAGGACGCGTTCGGCCGCGACGGCAACATGGCCCTGGTCCGCGCGCCGCGTTCGCTGCCGCGCATCATCCGGCTGCCGGCCGAGGTCGCCGACAAGCCGTACGACTTCGTGTTCCTGTCGAGCATCCTGCACGAGTTCATGGACGAGATGTTTCCGGGCATGAAGGTGCGCGGCGCCTACCAGTTCCGCGTGACGCGCAACAGCGAGCTGTTCGTCGACGAGGAGGACGTGGAGAACCTGGCGCTGGCGCTGCGCGACGAGCTCAACACGCGCGGCTATGCCAGGCCGGTGCGGCTGGAGATCACCGAGCAGTGCCCGAAACCGATCGCGCGCATGCTGGTGCAGAACTTCGAGCTCGGCGAGCAGGACATCTACCGCTGCGGCGGTCCGGTCAACGTCAGCCGCATCAACACGATCTACGATCAGGTCGACCGGCCGGACCTCAAGTTTCCGTCGTTCGTGCAGCGCATCAGCAAGGCCGTCGCCGACGAGCGCAGCCTGTTCGAGGCGATCCGTGAGCGCGACGTGCTGCTGCACCATCCGTTCGAATCGTTCGCGACCGTGCTCGAGCTGCTGCGCCAGGCCAGCGTCGATCCGGATGTGCTGGCGATCAAGCAGACGCTGTACCGGGTCGGCAACAACTCGCCGATCGTCGATCACCTGATCGAGGCCGCGCGCAACGGCAAGGACGTGACCGTCGTCGTCGAGCTGCGCGCGCGCTTCGACGAGGAGGCCAATCTCAAGCTCGCCAACCGCCTGCAGGAGGTCGGCGTACAGGTCGTCTACGGCGTGGTCGGCTACAAGACGCACGCCAAGATGCTGCTGGTGGTGCGGCGCGAACGCGGCGCGCTGCGCCGCTACGTGCATCTGGCGACCGGCAACTACCACCAGATGACCTCGCGGATCTACACCGACCTCGGCCTGATGACCGCGCATCCGGAGATCGGCGAGGACGCGCACCAGTTGTTCCTGCAGCTGTCGGGTCTCGGCACGATCGTCAAGCTCAAGCGGCTGCTGCATTCGCCGTTCACGCTGCACGCCGGCATCATCGCGCGCATCCAGCGCGAGATCGACCACGCGCAGGCCGGCCGGCCTGCGCGGATCGTCGCCAAGATCAATGCGCTGAACGAGGAGGACGTCATCGAGCTGCTGTACCGCGCGTCGCGTGCGGGCGTGCAGATCGAGCTGATCGTGCGCGGCGCCTGCACGCTGCGTCCGGGCCTGCCCGGCATCTCCGAGAACATCCGCGTGCGCTCGATCGTCGGCCGCTTCCTCGAGCACAGCCGCGTGTACTGGTTCCAGAACGGCGAGGAGCCCGAGATCTGGTGCGCCAGCGCCGACTGGATGGAACGCAACCTGCTGCGCCGGGTCGAGACCTGCTTCCCGCTGCTCGATCCGACGATCGCACGACGCGTCCACGACGAGGCGCTGACCAACTACCTGGCCGACAACCTGCAGGCCTGGAGGCTGCTGCCCGACGGCAGCTACGAGCGGATCACGCCGGGCGAGGACATGCCGCATTCGGCCCAGCAGTCGCTGCTGGCCAAGATCTGCGGCTGATACCGCGCGCCCGTCCCCCGTCGCGACCGCCGCTCGCGCCGCCGCACCGGCCGATGCACAGGCATCGGCCGGTCTGCCACAATCGCCCCGTTCCCCCGCCTGCGCCCGCCGCGTGACCGACGCCAACGACATCCGCAACGGCGAGCTGCTGGCAGCCGTCGACATCGGCTCCAACAGCTTCCACATGATCGTGGCGCGCTACGAGCACGGCGAGCTGCGCGTGATCGATCGCCTGCGCGACAGCGTCCGTCTCGCGATGGGACTGGGTGCCGACGGCAGCCTGGCTGCGCCGCAGCGCGAACGCGCATTGGCCTGTCTGGCGCAGTTCGGCCAGCGTCTGCGCGGCCTCGCGCACGGCCGCGTCCACGCGGTCGCGACCAACGCGGTGCGCCAGCTCGCCAATCCGCAGGCGTTCCTGCTGCCGGCCGAGACCGCGCTGGGCCATCCGATCGAGATCGTCTCCGGCCGCGAGGAGGCGCGCCTGATCTATCTCGGCGTCGCCAACGGCCTGCCGCGCGGCAGTCAGCGGCGGCTGGTCGTCGACATCGGCGGCGGCAGTACCGAGTTCATCATCGGCCAGGACTTCGACGCGCTCGAGCGCGAGAGCGTGCAGATCGGCTGCGTCGCCAGCACGCGGCGCTTCTTCGAGGACGGCAAGCTGACGCCCAAGCGCTGGCGCCAGGCCTCGACCGAGATCGCGGTCGAGCTGCAGCAGTTCGCGGCGGACTACCGCAGCCGCGGCTGGGCCGAGGCATACGGCTCGTCCGGGACGGTGCGCGCGATCGGCAGCATCGTCCACGCCAACCGCTGGTCCGATTCGGGCATCACCGCCGACTCGATCGGCCGCCTGCGCGATGCGCTGATCGCGGCCGGCAGCATCCAGGCGCTGGAACTGCCGGGCCTCAGCGAGGAACGCGCGCAGGTGATCGCCGGCGGCGTGGTGATCCTCGAGGCGGTGTTCGCGGCGCTCGGCGTCGAGCAGATGGGCGTGTGCGAGACCTCGATGCGCGAGGGCCTGCTCTACGACATGCTCGGCCGCGCGATGCAGCGCGACCCGCGCGCCGGCGCGATCGCGGCCCTGGTCGAGCGCTATGCGGTCGACCGTTCGCAGGCCGGCCGCGTCCACGAGACCGCCTGGCGCCTGTTCGACCAGGTCGCCGCGGCCTGGCATCTGGAGCCGATCGACCGCGACGTGCTCGGCTGGTGCGCGGACATCCACGAGATCGGCCTGGCGATCGCGCACAGCCAGCATCATCTGCACGGTGCCTACATCGTCGCGCATTCGGACCTGGCCGGCTTCAGCCAGCAGGGCCAGCAGCTGCTCGAGACGATCCTGCGCTCGCACCGGCGGCGTCCGCAGCGCAGCGCGTTCGAGGCCCTGCCCGAGCGCCTGCGCACGATCGCGCGGCGCCTGACCGCGCTGCTGCGCCTGGCCGTGCTGCTGCACCGAGGCCGCACGTCCGAGCCGCTGCCGCCGCTGTCGCTGCACGCCGGCGCGCGCGCGCTGCGGCTGGACCTGCCGGCGCTGTGGCTCGACCAGCACCCGCTGACGCGGGCCGATCTGGAACAGGAAGGCGACTACTTCAAGCCGCTCGGCCTGAAGCTGGAGATCGGCACGCGCTGACGCGCCTCAGGCCTCGCTGCCGGCGGCGACGCCGAGCTTGTCCATGCGCCGATACAGCGCCTGCCGCGACAGGCCGAGCTCCGCTGCGGCCTGGCTGATCACGCCGCGCGCGCGCTGCAGCGCCGATTCGATCGCCTCGCGGTCGGGCTCGACATCCGGGCCGCTGCGGCCGGCCGGCGCACGCACCGGCGCGAGGCCCAGATCGCGCGCGGTGACCACGCCGTTGCTGCACAGCAGGCTGGCACGCTGGATCGCGTTCTTGAGTTCGCGCACGTTGCCGGGCCAGGCGTGCGCGACCAGCGCGGTGCGTGCGCTGTCGTCGAGCACGGCGCGTCCCTCGAGGAAATACTCGGCCAGCGGCAGCACGTCGTCGCTGCGCTCGGCCAGCGGCGGCACGCGCAGCTCGATCACGTTGAGCCGGTAGTAGAGGTCCTCGCGAAACCGGCCGTCGCGGATCATCGCCGGCAGGTCGGCATTGGTCGCGCTGACCACGCGCACCTTGACCTGGCGCGTGCGGCTGGAGCCGAGCCGCTCGAACTGGCCGCTCTCGAGCACGCGCAGCAGCTTGGCCTGGCCGGCCAGCGGCAGGTTGCCGATCTCGTCGAGGAACAGCGTGCCGCCGTCGGCGGCCTCGAAGCGGCCTTCGCGCGCGCGGTTGGTCGCGCCGGTGTAGGCGCCCGGATCGGCGCCGAACAGCTCGGCCTCGATCAGCTCCGACGGCAGTGCGCCGCAGTTGACGGTCACGAACGGTCCGTCCTTGACCGCGGAGTTGGCCTGCACGATCTCGGCGATGCGTTCCTTGCCGGCGCCGTTCGGGCCGGTGACGAGGATCGGCACGTCGGCGCGCGCGACCTGGCAGGCCAGCTCGATCGCGCGCTCCATCGCGGTCGATGCGTAGACGATGCCGCGCAGGTCGTAGCGGTCGTCGAGCTGGCGGCGGCGGCGGCGGCGCTCGTCGCGGTGCCGCGTGACCTCGCGCGTGGCCTCGGACAGCTCTAGCAGGTTCTCGGCGGTCGCCAGCAGCTTGTTGTCGTCCCAGGGCTTGCCGAGATAGTCGGCGGCGCCGGCCTTGACCAGCTCGACCGCGGTCTCCAGCCGCGTCCAGGCGGTCAGCAGGATGATCGGCAGGTCCGGATGGCGCTCGCGGATCGCGCGGAACAGCGCGACGCCTTCCTCGCCCGAGGTCGTGTCGGCCGTGAAGTTCATGTCCTGCACGACCAGGTCGACCGCCTCGCGCTCGAGCAGGGCCAAGCCGGCCTCCGGCGAGGACGCCGTCAGCGTGCAGATCTCGCGCAGCCCGAACAGGACGTCGAGGGCCGTCCCGACCGCGGGATTGTCGTCGATGACCAGGATCGTGCGCATCGGCTTTCGGGGAGAGGTCGGTCGGCGCATACCCTGCCTGGATGCAGGGCAGCGCCGAAGGGTTGCATTCTTACACGCTTCGCGTCGCGACGGCCGGCGGCACGCGCGAGGCGCGCAGCGCCGGACCGAGCACCGCGAGCTGGCCGAGCGCCCACAGGCAGACGAAGCCGATCGGTACGTAGTGCCACGGCAGCCGCGGCGACTGGTAGCGGTCCATCAGCCACAGACTGAACGCATAGGCGAGCACGCCGCCGGCGATCAGGCCGACCGTCGTGATGATGAAGTTCTCGGTCTGGAAGTAGCGCAGGATGTCGCCGCGCGTCGCGCCGAGCGCGCGCCGCGTGCCGATCTGGCGCGTGCGCTGGGCGACCCAGAAGCTGGCCATGCCGACGATGCCGAGCGCGGTGATGCCGAGCAGCGCGACGATCACGCTGCCGAGGATGATCGTCATCGCGCGGTCCTCGGCGTAGACCTGGCTGCGCCGCTCCTCCATGCTGCGCAGGCCGCGCACGATGCGGCCGCGGTTGGCGGTCGCGAGCTTCTCCTCGACGTCCTTCATGACCTCGTCGCGGCGGCCCGGCTCGGTGCGGATCAGATAGGTCGAGGAGCTTCCGCCGGTCAGGATCGACGGCAGCAGCAGCGTGTTCTCGACCATGCTCGCGCTGACCCACGGCGCCTGCAGCTTGTCGACGATGCCGATCACGGTCGCCGGCTCGCCTTCCTCGCCGCCGAAGTAGAACGACTTGCCGACCGGATCGGAGTCGTCGGGGAACATCTGCCTGGCCAGCGCACGCGTCATGATCGCCACGCGCGGCATCACCTCGTCGTTGGGCGTGCGAAAGCTGATCTCCTCGGGCTTGAAGTCGCGCCCGGCGACCAGCTCGGCGCCGTAGGCCGACACGCCGCTGGCGTCGACGAAGTAGAACGCCGTGTTGGCGGTCGACGTGCGCTGGCCCGGCGCGAGGCTCAGGCCGCTGCTCCAGCCGCTGTTGCTGAGCGGGAACGCATTGGTCGGAGCCGCGGCGACGACGCCGGGCAGGCTGCGCAGCAGGTTCAGATCGGCATTGATCGTCGACTGCACGTCGAAGCTCTGGCCGAAGCCGATGCTGCTGATCGTGAACGTGTCGGCCTCGTTCATGCCGCTCGGCCGCTTCATCAGGTCCAGGCGCTGGCCGATGATGAACAATGCGTTGCAGACGATCGCCAGCGTCAGCGCGACCTGCAGGCCGATCAGGATCATCGAGACCTTGCTGCGCATCAGCGCGGACAGGATCGGACGGATTTCCATGGTCGTTCTCCTCACATCTTCAATTGCGCGGCGGGCTGCACGCGGCAGGCACGCCAGGTCGGATACAGGCCGGCGAGGATCGCGGCGAGGATCGCCAATGCGATCGTCGTCATCACCATCGCCCAGTCCAGATGCGTCACGTTCGCGTACTGCCGGTACAGGCTGCGCACCGCGACGAGGCCGAGCCCGGTCAGCACCAGGCCGATCAGTCCGCCGCTGAGGCCGACCACGCCCGACTCGATCAGGAACTGCATGAACACCTGACGCCGGCTGGCGCCGAGCGCGCGGCGCAGGCCGATCTCGCCGGCGCGGCGCGTGAACTTGGCGAGCAGCAGGCCGATCGTGTTGATCAGGCACACGACCAGGAACGCGAACGCGAGACCGACCTGCACCTCGACGTCGCGCGAGACGACCTCCTGATCGGCCATCCACTGCTTGACGTCGGGCAGGCGGTTGTTGAGCGGACGCGGGAAGCGGCCGAGCTTCTTCTGTTCCTCGACGTAGCTGTTGAGATAGGCCATGTACTCCTCGACACGCGCCGGCGAGTCGAGCTCGACCCACATCTGGATCCACACGCAGTCCGAGTCGAGGTAGGCCTCCCAGCCGGCGCCCGGCGAGCGCCAGCAGCTGTTGTTGCCGGTCGAGCGGCGCTTGGTCTCGATCGCCGTGGTGAACGGCATGAAGAACTCTTCGGGATTGTTGAACGCGCCGTTGGTGAGGTCGTAGTACTTGACGCGCAGCTCCCACTTGGCGAGCACGCCGACCACGGTGTAGTCCACGCCGTCCATGCGCACGGTCTTGCCGACGCTGTCGACGCCGCCGAACAGCGTCTCGTTGGTGTCGTGGCTCAGCACGATCACGCGCGCGTGCTGCGCATCCTGGTCGCGGCCCCACGGCTGGCCGTACGCGAATGGCGGCTCGAACAGACCGAAGAAGTCCGCATAGGTCGCGCGGCCGAGCGCGATGAACGGCTTGACGTCCGGATTCTCCGGCTGCACCGGCAGCGAGATCTTGTACATCGCGGCCTGACGGTCGGCCTTGGCGGCCGTCATCAGCGCGACCGCGTCGCGATAGGTGACCTGGTCGGGCGGCCGGTCGTCCGAGCCGGCGCCCTCGTCGGGGCTCCAGTTGTCCAGCTGCACGTAGTGGAGCTTGCTGCTCTTCCACGGAATCGGATCGCTGCCCATCAGGTAGAAAACGGTCAGCGTCGTCATGCTGGCGCCGATGCCGAGCGCGATGCCGAGCACCATCAGGGCGGTCAGGATCGGGTTGCGGCGCAGACTGCGCAGGCCCAGTTGCAGGTAGTAGGAGAACATCGGGCGTCCTCTCGATCAGACCGCTGCGGCGTGGTCGGGCTGGGTGGCAGCCTTCTGGCGGCGCAGGCTGACCTCGTCGCCGAGATCGGTGACCTGACCGTCCATGACGTGCACGTTGCGCTGCGCGCGCGCGGCCAGCTCCGGATCGTGCGTGACCATGACGATCGTCGTGCCCTGGCGGTTGATCTCCTCGAGCAGCTCCATGACGCCGCGCGCCATCAGCGAGTCGAGATTGCCGGTGGGCTCGTCGGCCATCAGCAGTCGCGGCGAGCCGGCCAGGGCGCGCGCGATCGCGACGCGCTGCTGCTGGCCGCCGGACAGCTCGGACGGATAGTGCTTGATGCGCGAGGCCAGGCCGACGCGGCTCAGCGCCTCCTCGATGCGGCGCTTGCGCTCGGCCGCCGGGAAGCCGCGGTAGCGCAGCGGCACGTCGACGTTGTCGAACAGGTTGAGGTCGGGGATCAGGTTGAAGCTCTGGAAGATGAAGCCGATCTTCTCGTTGCGCAGCTTCGAGCGCGCGTTGTCGTCGAGGCCGCGCACGTCGACGCCGTCGAGCCAGTACTCGCCGCCGGTGAATTCCTCGAGCAGTCCGGCGATGTTGAGGAAGGTGGTCTTGCCCGAGCCGGACGGACCGGTCACCGCGACGAACTCGCCGGCGCGCACGTGGATCGGAAGTCGCGCAGCGCGTGCGTCTCGATCAGATGGGTACGGTAGACCTTTTGCAGGTGGTTCATCTTCAGCATGGCGAGGTGTCCTGGTCCGGAAGGAAGCGATCGGGCGCGATGATTGGGGCGGGAAGATCGGTCTGGAGGGTCGTGGCGCGGCGGAGCCGGGGCGCCGCGGCGGTGCCGGTGGTCAGCGCGACAGCGCGATGCGCTGGGCGCCGTTGAACTGGTCGGTACCGGAGATCACGATGCGGTCGCCCTGGGCGAGGCCGCTGACGATCTCCACGGCATTGAGGCTGGTCGCGCCGACCTGGATCGAGACGCGCTCGGCGACGTCGTCGCGGACGCGGTAGGCGACGCGGCCGGCCCCGGCATCGAGGAACGGACCGCGCTCGACCATCAGCACGTCGGGACGCGAGTCCATCAGGATGCGCGTGGTCAGGCGCTGGTTCTGGCGCAGGCCGGCCGGCTTGGCGTCGCCGAAGCGGATGCGGCCGGTGACCTGACCGTCGATGACCTCGGGCGAGACCGCGCGGATCTCGGCGCCGTACTTGCCGCTGGCGTCCTGGATCTCGGCCGGCATGCCGATCGCCAGATCGTGCGCGAACACTTCCGGCACCTGCACCTCGACCTCGAGCGCGGTCAGGTCGACCACGGACAGGATCGCGGCACCGGCGGCGACGTTGGCGCGCTGCTGCACGATCAGCTGGCCGACCTGGCCGTCGACCGGCGAGCGCATCTTGAGCTCGTCGACCTGGCGCTGCAGATCGGCCGTCAGCAGGCGCTGGCGGTCGAGCGCGAGGCGCTTGGATTTGAGGTCGAAATCGAGCGTCTCGATGTCGAGCTTCATGTCCTGCTCGGCATTGGCGACGTCGATGTCGGCCTTGGCCAGCGCGTCCTTGCCGCGCAGCACGTCGAGCTCGGGCATCGCGCCGGCCTTCCAGGCCTTCTCGGTACGCTCGACGTCGCGCGCGGCGGTCTGGCGGTCGATCCGCGCCTGGTCGAGCAGCTTCTTGGCGGCCAGGGCCTGCTTGCGGTGATCGAGGCTGGCGCGCTGCACTTCCAGCTCCAGGCTCTGCAGCGTGGCCTGCTCCTGCAGCAGCCGGTTGCTGAGCTCGGGGCTGTCGATTTCGGCGAGCACGTCACCCTTCTTGACCTGGTCGCCGGCCTGCGCGATCAGGTCGACGGTGCCGGCGGTGCGCGCGTACAGCGTCGGACTGACCGCCGCGACGACGCGGCCCTGCACCGACACGTCGCGGGTCAGCGTGCCGCGCGTGACCTCGGCGATGCGCAGGCGGCTGATGCTGGCGGCCGAATCGGCCGAGAACAGGCGGGCGGCGGTCGGTACGATCAGGACCAGACCGACGACGGCGGCCGCGCCGACGCCGATCCAGGTCAGCATGCGGCCCCGGCGCGGGGCGGCGGTCATCACGCGGTCCTGGGCGGAAGTGTCACGAATCATGCGAGGGTCTCCTGCGGTCGCCTGACCGCGCAAGCCTCCCCAAGCAAGACCAATGCCAATCTTCAAGCAATTGATCTAAATGTATTTTTCTGCCATCCCAGGCATGGACACGGCGTGTCCGGCGCGGCCGCGCGGACAGGCGGACAATCGGCCGGCCGGCGCGGACCTGCGTCCGGACGCGGTCCGGCGGCAGCCGCTGCGACCGTTCGGCACGCCCGCGCATCCGGGATCGACGTGAGCACGCATTCGTTCCAGATCGACGTCCCCGACACCGTCATCGCCCGCGCCCGCCGCGGCGAGGTCGCCGCGTTCGAGCAGATCTATCGCGCGTTCGAGCGCCCGGCCTACACGCTGGCGCTGCGGTTGACCGCCGACGCCGAGCAGGCGCGCGACGTCGTCCACGACGCGATGCTGCGCGTGTTCGACCGCGTGCGGCAGTTCCCGCGGCGACGCGCCGTTCTGGGGCTGGCTGCGCCAGATCGTGCTCAACGAGGCGCTGATGCGCCTGCGCCGCGGACGCGTATTGACGTTCGAGGACGTGCCCGACGACGAGAGCCTGCCGAGCGACGCGCCGGCGCCGTGGCTGCATGCCGATGCGCATCTGCTCGAAGGCGCGCTGGCCCGCCTGCCGGCGATGACGCGCAGCGTGATCTGGCTCTATCACGTCGAAGGCTATACGCACGTCGAGATCGCCGAGATGACCGGCATGACGGCGAGCTTCTCCAAATCGCAGCTGGCGCGCGGCACCTCGCGCCTGCGCCGGCTGCTGCAACCGACCGCCGAGGTGGCGCCATGCTTGACCGTTCCCGCATGAAGTTCGATCCCGACGACGCCGGCCTCGGCGCCGCGCTGCGCGGCCTGCCGGCCATCGAGGCGCCGGCCGACCTGTGGTCGTCGATCGCACGCGACCTGCCGGACCGCCAGGCCGCATCGCGGCGGCGCCGCGTCGCCGTGCCGCTCGCGGCGGCCGCCTCGCTGCTGGCGGCGGTGCTGCTGTGGCTGCCGTCGCGGCCGCCGGCGCCGGCGCAGGACGGCACCGGCAGCGCATCGATCGCCGCGCCGGCCGACGCCGAGACCGAGCGCCTGCGCGCACGCTCGCAGCGCATCGAGCAGTGGCTGGCCGCGCTGCCGACCGCCTCGCAGCAGGACGGCCGCAACCTGATGGCGACGGTCGAGACCGAAGACCTGATCGCCCTGGTCGACATGCAGCTCGGTGCGGCGCGCAGCGCCGAGGAAGCGCTGCCGCTGTGGCGGCAGCGCGTCGCGCTGCTCGAGGACCTGGCGGTCATCCGCAGCACCCCCTACGGCCTGACCGGCGACCGCTCGCTGGCCGACGCCTCCACCGGCGACGTCACGTCGCTCTGATCCATCGCAACGATGTCGAGGTCACCCCGATGAAGACTCCCCTCACCCTCCTGGTGCTGGCCCTGGCCTGTGCCCAGGCCGGCGCGGTCGAACCGCCCGCGGCCGGCGCCGATCCGGATGCCACGCGCAAGGAGCTCGGCGAACTGCGTCAGCAGATGAGCGACCTGTCGCGGCGCATGGCCGAGCTGTCGCGCGAGCTCGGCGACACCGGGCCACGCGCCTACGCGCTGCGCTATCTCAACGAGCCGGACCGCGCGATCATCGGCGTCGTCCTGAGCGGCGGCGACGACGGCGGCGTCCTGGTCACCGGCGTCACGCCGGACGGAGCGGCCGCGCGCGCCGGCCTGCGCAGCGGCGACGTGATCACCGCGATCAACGGCCAGAAGCTCTCCGAGAAGAACGCCGACGCCTCGCTTGCGCAGGCGCGCAGCCTGCTCGACGGCCTCAAGGCTGGACAGGAAGTGCGGCTGGGCTGGCGTCGCGACGGCAAGGCGCAGCCCGAGCTCAAGCTCGCCGCCGAGCGGCGCGAGGCCGCCCAGTGGTCGCGCCTGTTCGTCGATCGCAACGAGGGGCCGGACGGCAAGCGTCTGCGCATCGAGGACGCCGGCCTGCCGCCGGACCTCGACGAGAAGGTGCGCCGCGCGACCGCGCACGCGCGCCTGGCGGCGGCCGATGCGGGCCGGCACGCCGAGCACGCGCGCGTGATCGCGATCGACGCCGGCAAGCACGCCGATCTGGCGCGTCTGGACATCGTCCGTGACGCGATGCCGTGGTGGAACATCAACCTGGCGTCGCTGAATCCCGATCTGGGCCGCTATTTCGGCACCGACGAGGGCGTGCTGGTGCTGCAGACCGGCGAGCGCGCGCTGCCCGGCCTCAAGCCCGGCGACGTGATCCAGTCGGTCGCCGGCAGGAAGGTGGTCCGGCCCGAGGACGCGCTGCGCGCGCTGCGCGATCAGCCGGCCGGCAGCGACGTCGACGTCAGCGTGCTGCGTGACCGCAAGACGCTGGCGCTCAAGACCAAGGCGCCCGAATACAAGGCGATCTTCGACGTCGACTTCAACGCCCCGCCGGCTCCGCCCGCGCCACCGGCACCGCCGGCCGCCGCGGGGGCGCCGCCCTCTGCGCCGTCTCCGCCGGCCGCACCGCCACCGCCCGCGGTCGCACCGCCGGCGCCGCCGAACGCGCCGCCGACGCCGCCGTCACGCCGCGGCGGCACGATCGGCACGATGTACTGACCGCCGACTGCCGGCCGCTCACGCGGCCGGCAGCGCGGCGTTGTGGTAGACCTCCTGCACGTCGTCGAGCTCCTCGAGCCACTCGAGCAGATCGACCAGGGTCTCGGCCGCCTCGCCGCTGACCGCGACGCGGTTTTCGGGCCGCATCACGACGTCGGCCCGGCTCGGCGCGAAACCGGCCGCCGTCAGCGCCTGCTTGACCGCCTCGAACTGGTCCGGCGCGCACAGCACCGTGCTGGTGCCGGCCTCGCTCTGCACGTCGTCGGCACCGGCCTCGAGCGCGATCTCCAGGACACGGTCCTCGGCACCGGCGGCGCCGGTGTCGACGACGAGCTCGCCGGTCCGCGCGAACTGGAACGCGACCGAGCCGCTGGTGCCGAGATTGCCGCCGTTCTTCGACAGCGCATGGCGCACGTCGGCGACGGTGCGCACCGGGTTGTCGGTCATGCAGTCGATGATCAGCGCGACGCCGGCCGGTCCGTAGCCCTCGTAGCGCAGCTCCTGCATGTTGTCGGCGCCGTCGGCGCCGGAACCGCGCTTGATCGCGCGTTCGATCGTGTCCTTGGACATGTTGGCCGACAGGGCCTTGTCCACGCCCATGCGCAGGCGCGCATTGGTCGACGGGTCGCCGCCGTTGCGGGCGGCGATCGTGATCTCGCGGATCAGCTTGGTGAAGATCTTGCGCGCGCGCGCGTCCTCGGCGTTCTTGCGGCCTTCGATACTGGGGCCTCTGCCCATGGGAATTCCTGCCTCGATACGGAATGAGGGCGGCCCGCCGGCACGGCGTCGCGTGCCGGCGCGCGACGCCGGTGGTCGGACAAGCGTATGCGAATCGGCGCTCGATCGGCTACTGCGCGCCGTCGCGGCCTGCGGCTTCGGCCGGAGACGGATCGCGGCCGGCGCCGCGGGGCTGGCGAGAAGCGCTCGTCCACCGGAGGCTCACGCCGCCGGGCCAGCGCGTCCGGCGGCGGATGTTGCGCCGGGCGCCGGCTTCGCGCGCGGCGCCCGCTCAGTGCAGGCTGACCGCGATCGGACAATGGTCCGAGGGATGCTCGGCCTCGGGGACGCCGTAGGTGATCTCCTCGAACGAACCGGGCCGCAGACGTCCGGCCGCGCCCGGTCCGAGCACGATGTGATCGATGAAGTCGCGGTAGCGCTGCTTGCAGCTCGCATTGCGTCCGCCGGCCGCGTCGACCAGCGCGCGGTCGTCGTTCAGCGACGCCCAGACCGCGTCGCCGGCCAGGCTCATCCGGCGATTCCAGTCGCCGAGCAGTACGAAGTCGCCGCCTTCGGCGCGGCGGGCGTCGATCCAGCGCTCGATCACCGGCACCTGTTCGAACAATGTGGGGCAGGCCTCGCCGCGGTCGCCGGTCGAGCAGCCGCTCTTGAGGTGCAGCGCGAGCAGGCGCAGCGGCTGGCGGCCGCGCACGGTCACGTCCACGCCCCAGCGCAGGTCCGGGTTGCCGAGCGCGAGCTCGCGCAGATCCGGATGGCGCGTGTACGGCACGCCCTTGCGGATCGCGAAGCCGACGCTCTGACGGCGGATCTGCAGGCCGGCCTCGGGACCGCCGCGGCGGCAGTAGCCGCGGTTGCCGCTGTCCGGTCGGTCCGAGAACACGATCTCGTAGCGGTCGGCCGGGAACACGCGGCGTGCCGCCGATATCGACTCGACCTCCTGGAACGCGATCACGTCGGCGTCGAGCGCCTCGGCGTAGCGGCGCAGCGCCGCATAGTCGGCCTCGCTGCGCGGCCGGCAGCCGCTGCCGTCGGCCTCGGCGAGATGCTCTAGGTTCCAGGTGGCGATCTTCAGGTCGGCGTCGCGCTGCGGCGGCGCGCTGCCGCAGCCGGCGAGCGCCAGCACGGCGGCGATGAGCCAGCAGCGGAACAGGTGGGAACACGGGCGAGACGGCTTGGACATCGGCGATATCGGTGCGACGGCTGGCCGCGCAGTATCGCGCAAGCGCGCGCCACGGGGGCGTGCCGATCGGCGGCGGCAGGCCGCGCCGCCGATCGCGACACCCTCGCTGCGCGTCAGTCCTCCTCGGCGCGCGGCCGCCAGGCGCCGGCCAGCTGCCGCTGCACCTGCGGCGGCACCGCCTCGTAGTGGCTGAACTCCATCGCGTAGCGGCCGCGCCCGGCCGTCATCGCCTTCAGCTCGGTCTGATAGCCGACCACCTCGGCCAGCGGCACCTGCGCCTTGATCGTGCATTCGCCGCCGAGCCGGGCGTCGGTGCCGTGGATGCGCGCACGCTTGCCGGCCAGGCCGCCGGTGACATCGCCCATGTGGCCGTCGGGCACCGCGATGTCGAGGTTGACGATCGGCTCGAGCACGACCGGCTGCGCCTTGGCGACCGCATCGATGAACGCCTTGCGGCCGGCCGCGACGAACGCGACCTCCTTGGAGTCGACCGGATGCGAGCGGCCGTCGTAGACGCAGACGCGGATGTCCTGCATCGCGAAGCCGGCGACCGCGCCGGCCGCCAGGCCCTGACGCACGCCCTTCTCGACCGCCGGCATGAACTGGCCCGGGATCGCGCCGCCCTTGACCTCGTCGACGAACTCGAATCCGCCGCCGCGCGCGCGAGCGGCTCGACGCGCAGGTAGACCTCGCCGAACTGGCCGGCGCCGCCGGTCTGCTTCTTGTGGCGGTGGTGGCCCTCGGCCTGCGCGGCGATCGTCTCGCGATAGGCGATCCGTGGCGGCCGCGTCGCGACCTCGACGCCGTAGCGCTGGCGCATCCGCTCCAGCGTCAGCCGGACGTGCAGATCCGACAGGCCGCGCACGACGGTCTCGTTGAGCTCGGCGTCGTGCTCGATGCGCAGGCACGGGTCTTCCTCGGACAGCTTGGCCAGCGCGTTGGCGAGCTTGGCCTCCTGCCCCTTGTGCGCCGGTTCGACCGCGAGGCCGAACATCGGCTGCGGAAACGCCAGCGGCGCGAGGTGGATGTGATCCTCGTCGTGCGAGTCGTGCAGCACCGCATCGAAGTGGACCTCATCGATCTTGGCGACCGCGGCGATGTCGCCGGGAATCGCGTGCTCGATCTCGAGGTGGTCCTTGCCGTGGATCCGGAACAGATGGCCGACCTTGAACGGCTTGCGGCCGTCGTCGACGAACAGCTGCGTATCGCGCCGCACCGTGCCCTGGTAGACGCGGAAGATGCCGAGCTTGCCGACGAACGGATCGTTGACGATCTTGAACACGTCGGCGATCACGTGCAGATCCGGATCGGGCTCGGCGCGCAGCGGCACCGCGTCGGCGCCCTGGCCCTTGACGAACGGCGGCGCGTTGCCCTCGGCCGGATTCGGCAGCAGGCGCTCGATCAGGTCGAGCAGCTCGGCGACGCCGGCGCCGCTGCGCGCCGAGCAGAAGCAGATCGGCACCAGATGACCTTCGCGCAGGCACTGCTCGAACGCGGCATGCAGGTCCTCGCCGGCCAGCCCGGCCTCGCCGACGTCGAGATAGCGCCCCATCAGCGTCTCGTTGATCTCCACGACCTGATCGATGATGCGCTGATGCGCCTCGGCGACCGACGAGAAGTCGGCCGCGCCGGACGGGCGGAAGAAGCAGTCCACGACGCTGCGGCCGCCGTCCGCCGGCAGGTTGATCGGCAGGCACTCGCTGCCGAAGGTCTCGCGCAGCGATTGGACGAGACCGGCCAGGTCGGCGCCGTCCTGGTCGATCTTGTTGATCACCAGCAGCCGCGCGTCGCCGCGTGCGCGCGCGTGCTCCATCAGCCGCCGTGTCGAGTGCTCGATGCCGGCGCCGGCGTTGACGACGATCGCGACGGTCTCGACCGCGTCGAGCGCCGACAGCGCCGGCCCGCGGAAGTCGTGCAGCCCCGGCGTGTCGATCAGGTTGATGTGGCAGCCGCCGGGACGGTCGATCGCGGCGATCGACGCCTGCATCGAGTGATGGCGCTCCTTCTCCATCGCATCGAAATCCGAGACGGTCGTGCCGCGCTCGACCGTGCCTGCCGCTCCGATCGTGCCGCCGGCGAGCAGCAGGGCTTCGAACAGCGTGGTCTTGCCGGCGCCTGCGTGTCCTGCCAGGGCGATGTTGCGGATGTCTGTGGTGCTGTAGGCCATGGTCGATCCTCGTCCGGAGAGTAGACGGATCGTTCCGGGGCGGCGCCGGTCGCGGCCGGCCGCCCGCCGGCCGGCGGGACGATCCTCGGCACCCGCGCGGCACGCGTCGGCGACGGGCCGGCGCGGACGCAGCGGCATCGACGGCCGCGGCCGCCGATCGGCGGCGGGTCGCGGGCCGCGCATCGAGGTCGCCGGTCGGTGTCCGTCACGGTCCGTCCGCCCCGGTCGGGGCGCGCGCGGCGGCGATCGCGCATCGCATGACCGCCGTCGCGACGGGGTCCGGCCGGCACCGGTGGTGCGGCATCGATGGCTGGCCCTAGACTTCTCCGGTCGCCGCCGAGGGTCAAGACGCAATGCAGGAAAGAGCGCCACTGGTCTGCGTGCACGGAGCCGGCGCCGGCGGCTGGGAGTGGGCGATCTGGGCGCGCGTGTTCGCCGCGCGCGGCCATGCGGCGATCGCGCCGGATCTGATGCCGGCGGCGGGCGGCCTGGCCGCGACGCATTTCGCCGACTACCGCGCCCAGGTCGTGGACTGGTGTGCCGGTGCCGGCGCCGCGCCGATCCTCGCCGGCGCCAGCCTCGGCGGCCTGCTCGCCTTGTCGGCGGCCGTCCAGGTGGGGCCGGCCGCCCTGGTCCTGGTCAACGCGCTGCCGCCGGCCGGTGTACTGGCGCGACCGCTGCGACGGGCGGCGGCGCGCCATGCCGAGCACTCGGGCGCGATCGTGCCGTGGGGACGTTCGCGCTCGCTCGGCAGCACGCGGCGCGCGCTCACGGGCTGCGACGACGCAGCCTGCCTGTACGCGTTCCGGCGCTGGCGCGACGAGTCCGGCACGGTACTGGCCGAGGCGCGCGGCGGCATTCCCGTCGAGCCGCCGCGCTGTCCGATCCTGGTGCTCAGCGGCGGACGCGACGAGGAGGTCCCGCCGAGCGTCGGACGCGCGCTGGCGACGCGGCTCGGCGCCGATTTCGTCAGTCTGCCCGATGTCGGCCATGTCGATCCGCTGCTCGGACGCGTCGCGGCCGACTGCGCCGAGCGCGTGGCGGCCTGGCTGTCGCTGCGGCTCGACGCTGCGGCGGCTCGCCCGCGTTGAGCATCGGGTCGTGCGAACGCGCGACGGCTCGCGGCGCGCGTCGCGGCGAATCGTCCGACCGGCATAGACATGCTCCGGTCCCGCCCGCGCCGGGCGGCATCGGCAGGCCGGCAGGCGCGCCGCTCCGATCGCTTGACGGTGGAGGCAGGCCTGCCGATGGCCGGCGCGCACGGGTCGCAGCGCGCCCATCGGGGACTGAAACGGTCCGCACGATGCCCGCAAGGTGCGCGCCGAACCTCGCGCGCCCAAGGTCGCCACACCGAACGACGCCGTCCGTGCCGCGCTGCCGTCAGTCGAACTCGATCCGGCCAGGCCCGGCGCTGCGGCCGAACGCGAGTGCGCCGCTCGCACGCCGCGCAGCCTCGGCGAGCGGCGTGCCGGCGACCGCGCAGGCCGCGCCGATCGACAGCGTCAGCGCGGCGCCGGGCGGACGCGGCGCGATGCCGGCGACCGCCTGCATCAGCATCTGCGCGCGGCGGCGCAGCGCCGCCTGCGTCACGGCCGGCACCAGCACCGCGAAGCGATCGCCGTCCCAGCGTCCGATCAGTGCGCCGCTGCCGGCCGGACGGCGCAGCCGGCGCGCACAGGCCGCCAGCGCAGCGTCGCCGGCCGCGTGCCCGCAGCGCTCGTTGAGGCGGCGCAGGCCTTCGATCCCGCACAGCAGCAGGCCGTAGCCGGCCGCGCGCGCGTCGAACGCCTCGGCATGGCGCGCGATCAGCGACTGTCGCGTCAGCACGCCGGTCAACGCATCGCGCTGGCCGAGGCGTTCGAGGCGGCGGCCGATTCGCACGCGCTCGGTCACGTCGGTGAACGCGAGTGCGCAATGCGCAGCATCGGCGTCTTCGCAGCGCGCGACGTCGACGTCGAACCAGCGCGCGCGTCCGTCCTTGCACAACAGCTGCACGCGCAGCGCGCGCGACACGGCCGTGCGCACCAGCCGGTCGAGCCGCGCGGCCGGTGAACGCTGATCGGGCGGACAGGCGCGCGCGAGCCAGCTGCGCACCTGGCCGATGTCGTCGCACGCGTAGCCGAGCTGCTCGCCGAAGCGGCGGTTGACGCGCCGGCAGCGACCGATCGTCGGGCCGGCGGCGCCGCCCGATTCGAGCGCCGCGATCAGCAGGGCCACCGGCATCGGGTCGATGAGGCACCACGTCGTGGTCATGTCGGTCCTCTCCTTGGATGAACTTTGCGTACCGCTCGCCGGAGCCCCGCCGGCGATCCGAAAGTATTACTTTCCAAACGGTGTTTGCAAGCGATATGAACGCCGCCTCCGACGCCGGCGCGCTATACAGGC
This sequence comes from Dokdonella sp., assembly GCA_024707225.1. Classification (GTDB taxonomy): domain Bacteria; phylum Pseudomonadota; class Gammaproteobacteria; order Xanthomonadales; family Rhodanobacteraceae; genus Dokdonella. Next base: position 98,361 of record JANQAE010000003.1, read on the forward strand.
TCGCCAACCCTGGGCAGGTAGGGCGTGAGCACTCTGTATCGACGCATTCGCGAAGCGCGCGCGAGGATCAACCTCTCGCAGGAAGCACTCGCACTGGATCTGGGCGTCTCGCGCAGCGCGGTCGCGCAGTGGGAGCGCGTCGACGGCACCTGTCCGAGCGTCGAGAACCTGAGCGCGCTGGCCCGCCGCACCGGTCTGGCGTTCGAGTATCTGGCGACCGGGCGCGGCCCGAAGATCTACGGCGATCCGATCGACGTCGTCACCGAGGACGGCGATCGCTACGCGATGCTGACGCCGCAGCATGCGGCGCTGATCGAGTGGTTCGACGGACTCGGCAAGCGTCAGCAGGCCGGCCTGTTCGACCTGGTCGGCATCGGCAAGCGCGGCGTCACCCGGAGCTGACCGCCGCGGCGCGTCGGCGCCTGCTTTCGCGCAGATCCGGCATCGGCAGTTAACCGGGCCTTTAGCCGCAGCCTCTTATGCTTCGGCGTCGGTTCATCCTCACCGAGGCCTGCCATCGCTCCGCCCCCCCGCCTCCCGGCACTGCGCCGGTACGGCCGCACGATCCGGATCTGCACGCGCTGTCCGCTGCGCCGAGCGGCCCGTGGCAGCGCAGCCTGCGCCGCCGCGGCCGCGAGATCAGCGGACGCCGCATCGTGCTCGGCATCGCGATCGCCGTACTGGTGACCCTGATCGAGCTGGCCGGCTTCGCGGTCGGCATGCAGCGGTCGGTCCGCAAGGCGATGCCGGACCGGCCGATCACGGTGACGGTGATCGACCTCGCCCCGAGCGAACCGCTGCCGCCCGAACCGGAGCCGGTACCGATCGCGGCACGGCCGAGCCGCATCGCGATCGCGCCGCCGAAGGCGCCGGTCGCGCCGCCTCCGCCGGTGCGCAGCGAGGCGCCGACGACGACGCAGGGCCGCATCGGTGCCGGCGCAGCGGCCGGCCTGTTCAATCCCGACGGCTCGGTGCGCCTGCCCGATCGACCGCTGACGCCGACGCCCGCGCCGATGAACCCGCAGCAGGCCGGTCAGCAGCGCTGGGCCGAGCTGCAGCGGCGCGGCGAGAACCCGCTGGACTGTCAGCGCACACGCTTCGCGCAGGCGTTCCGGCGCGACGAGTCGGCCGGCGACGAGGTCGCGCGCAAGTACCTGGCCTGGATCGGCCTGGCCAATGCCGAGTCGATCGAGCGCAACGCCGGGCGACGTGCCGAGCGTGCGGCCGACGGCTGCGAGCCGGCGCGCTGAGCGCAGCGCGGCCATCGATGACACCGAGGGGCGGCCGAGCGAGCCCGCACGCGGCGTCCGCCGCACGCATGCACGACGACCGACTCGAACCCGGCGAACGGCGCCGACGCGTGGCCGCGCTGACGGCCGTGCTCGTGCTGCATCTGCTGTTCGCGCTCGCGGCGTATCGCGCCGCCCGGCTGCATCGGCCGGATGCCGTACCGGCACTGCGCGCGGCCGATGAGGTGATGCATCTGCGCCTGATCGATGCAGGGCCCGATCCGATCGCGGCACCGGCGGTAGCGTTACCGGTGCCACCGCCATCGCGGGCAGCGCCGATGCCGTCGGCATCGTCGCAGGCGGCGCCGCCTGCGGACGCCGACGCAACCGGCGCTGCCCCGCTCGCGGCCGCTGCCGGCACGACGCCCGGGCCGGATCGCACCGATCCGGCCCCGCGCTGGATCGAGCGCGACGGCACGCCGCGGCTGCCGGCGCCGGTCGCGGCACCGCGCACGTTCTCGAACCGGCCGTTGCGCGAGGCCGGCGCGCCCGATCCGCTCGCGCATCGCAGCCCGCTGCCGTATGCGCCGACGCGATTCGAGAAGGACTGGGCGCCGCGCGACGAAACGCTCGGCGGCCAGTGGCTGCGCGAGCACACCGTTTCGCGCACGGTCGACCTGCCGCAGGGCTATCAGGTGCGCTGCGTGTGGATGCTGATCCTCGGTGGCTGCGGCTGGGGCAAGGCACCGCAGGCGACGATCGAGGAACTGAAGGCGATGCGCGCCGATCCGCCGCTGCCGCGCGGCGTGGCCGGCCCCGTCGACGCCGTTCCGGCTGCGCCGGCCACAGCCGCGCCGGCGACCGATTCGCGCGCGCAGACGCGGCCGCTCGACCTCTCTCTGCCGCCGCCGCTGGTGTTGCCCGCGCCGCCGCCCGGCGGACGCTGAAAACGGCGGTTCTCGTCGGGCCGGCGCCGCGTTCGCCCGGCCCGACGAACGCGCGGGACTACAGCATCCGCATCAGTTCCGGCCGCAGCGGCAGCCGCCGGATCCGCACCGTCGTCGCGGCATGGATCGCATTGGCCAGCGCTGGCGCGGCCGGCGTGATCGCGGCATCGTAGGCCGGCGCCGGCGCGGCCTCGGACGGCACGATCACGACCTCGACCTGACGCGGTGCCTGCGCACCGTCGAGCAGGCGGTAGTCACCGAAATCGCGCGCCTGGACCTGGCCGTCGCGGACCGTGACGACCTGGTCGAGCGCGCAGGAGATGCCGTCGAGCATCGCCGCCGACAGCTGCGACTCGGTGTTGAGCGGATTGACCATGCGGCCGACGTCGGCCACGCAGATCGCGCGATGGATCAGCAGCCGGTCGCCTTCCACCGACACTTCCATGCCTTCGGCGACGTAGCCGCCGTCGGTGAAGTGGCAGGCGATGCCGAGACCGCGGCCGTCATTGCGCCGCACGCCCCAGCCCAGCCGCGTCGCGCAGGTCTGCAGCACGTGCGCCATGCGCCCGGTGTCGAACACCGGACCGCCGGCGCCGCCGTACGGCAGTTCGCGCGGCTCGCCGAGCAGGCCCAGGCGCAGCTTGACCGCATCCTGCCGCGTCGCCACCGCGATCTCGTCGATGAAGCACTGCTCGGCGAACGCGCTGAAGCTGTGCGCGCCGCCCGGGAAGTCGCCGCGCAGCAGACCGGCCGGAACCGGTTGGAAAGTCTTTTTCGAAATGCTCGACCAGACCGGCCGGGAAGCTGTCGGGCTCCAGGCAGCCGGCCCAGGCGGGACGGTCGGCCAGGCGCGGATCGCCGTCGTTGCGGGGCGTCGCCGCACAGCGGTGCGACCAGCCGGTGACGCGTGCGCGCCGGTCCAGCGTCGCCGCCAGCTGATGCACGCCGAGCGGGCGGTATCCGTCGTGGCGCAGATCGTCCTCGCGCGTCCAGACCAGCTTGACCGGCTTGCCGGCGGCCTTGGCGATCAGGACCGCCTCGGCGACGAAGTCGTTGCGCAGACGGCGGCCGTAGCTGCCGCCGGCGCGGGTCAGGCGGATCTCGACCGCGCTGCGCGGCAGGCCGGTCAGGCGGCTGACGATCGCCGAGGCCTCGTCGGGATTCTCGAGCGAGGCGATCAGCAGGGCGCGGTCCTGTTTGAGCTCGACCAGGGCGCCGGGCGGCTCGTCGACCGCGTGGGCGAGGAACGGCATCTCGTAGCGCGCCTCGATCAGGCGCAGCGCCTGGCGCCGCGCGCGTTCGAGATCGCCGTCGCGGCGCAGTTCGAGCGCGCCTTCGCCGCTGTCGAGCGCGGCGTGCGCGGCCGCCGTCAGGGCCGCACTCGATTCGTCCTGCCAGGGGCCGGGCTTCCAGGTCACGCCGAGCCGGGCGCGGCCCTGCAGCGCGGCCCAGGTCGTATCGGCGAGCACCGCGACGCCGGCGGCCTGATGGCCGTCCCACGGCGCGCCGGCCGGCGGCGGCTCGAGCACGACGATCTCGCGCACGCCCGGCACCTTGCGCGCCTCGGTGTCGTCGTGACCGTCGAGGCTGCCGTCGCGATACGGGCAGCGCAGCACGACCGCGATCAGCGCGCCGGCGCGATAGGCGTCGCTGCCGTAGCGCGCGCGGCCGGTCACCAGCTCGCGCGCATCGGCGATTCGCGTCGGACGGCCGATGATCGCGTAGCGCGCCGGATCCTTCAGCGGCACCGGCGCGCCCGGCGTGGCCTGCGCCGCGGCGCTGCGCGCCAGCGCGGCATAGGTCAGGCGCCGTCCGTCCGGCGCGACGACCTGGCCGGCCTCGGTGCGCAGCGTGGCGGCGTCGAGCCGCCATTCCTGTGCGGCGGCCGCGACCAGCAGCGCGCGCGCGGTCGCGCCGGCGCGACGCAGGTCCTCGCGATCCTCGTCGACGCGGCCGAGCCGGTCGCCGCCCTGCGGACCGTAGCGGTCGCTGCCGGCCGCGCCGTCGTCGGCGTAGCCGTACGGCAGCTGCAGCACGCGCACCTGGCGCCAGTCGACGTCGAGCTCCTCGGCGATCAGCATCGGCAGCGAGGTCATGACGCCCTGGCCGACCTCGCAGCCCGGCGCGCCTATCACGATGCGGTTGTCGCGTTCGATCCGGACGAACGGACCGAGCGCGGTCAGGTCGTCGCCGAGCAGCTCGGTCGGAAAGTCCTCGGGGAACTGCGCGGCGGCCGCGTCGCGGAAGCCGACCAGCAGCGCGCCGCCGGCGCCGAGCGCGATCGTCAGGAAGCGTCGCCGTGAACGATCGACCGCGCTCATGCGCCGGCCGCCCGCATCAGCTCGGCGGCGCGCGCGACCGCGCGGCGCACGCGCGGATAGGAGCCGTCGCGGCAGAGCACGGCCAGGCCGGCGATCTCCTCGTCGCTCGGCCGAGGGTTGCGCATCAGCAGACCGACCGCCGCCATGATGACGGCCGGCTGGACATAGCCGGTCGGCGAGACGTCCTCTTCGATCCAGGCCTGCTGGACCGGATGCAGTGCGCCTTCGTGCAGACCTTCGATCGTCACGACGCGCTTGCCGATCAGCTCGCGCATCGGCGTGCGGCAGGCGCGCACCGCGCGCCCTCGACCAGCAGCGTGCACACGCCGCCGCAGTCGGCGCCGTCGCCGCAGCCGCCGGTCTTGGTGCCGGTCAGGCGCAGCACGTCGCGCAGGAACCACAGCAGCGGCATGTCCGGGTCGCCGCCGTGGAAGTACGGCTTGCCGTTGATCGTCAGCGGGATCGCATCGGCGTCGATCGGCTGGATCTTCCGATCGCGGGCGTTGGCCAGACGTTGGGTGGTGTCCTGCATGCCGGTTCCACGTAGTGCGCGCGAAACCCCGATTGTCGCACCGGCGCCGAATTTGGCCCATAGCCGCGGCGGCCGGCCGGGCGCCGCCGCGCGCCTGGCACGGGCCGGCGTTCAGATGCGCGGCGTGGGCCGGCGGCGATCACAGGGGCGATGCGCGTGACGGACCCGGCGCACGGAGCGACGCGCGCCGGTGCGACCGGTCTGAGTCCGCGCGCCGCGCGACCGGCCAGCGGCCGGTCGGGATGCGAGCCAATGCCGAGCGCCGCGCATACGCCGGCGTTCGGGAGACAGGTGGTGCATGCGCCGCACCCGCCCGGCGCGCAGCCGCGTGCGGCGCGTCCGCGGCGCCTACAGATCGCCGTGCAGCGCCTGCAGCGCGGCGATCGCGGCCAGGCCGGCGGTCTCGGTGCGCAGGATCCGCGGCCCGAGCCGCAGACCGTCGAATCCGGCCTGGCGCAGCACCGCGAGGTCCTGATCGGACAGACCGCCTTCGGGCCCGACGACCAGCGTCGCGACCTCGATCCCCGGCAGATCCGACGCGCGCCGATCGCCGGTCGGATCGAGCGCGAGCCGCCGGCCGGCCTCTGCGCCGAGCGACGCGGCCCAGTGCGCGAGCCGCACCGGCGCGGCCAGCTCCGGCAGGCGGTTGCGGCCGGATTGCTCGCAGGCACCGGCCAGCACGGCCTGCCAGTGCGCGAGGCGCCGCTCGGCGCGGTCGGCGTCCAGACGCACCTCGGTGCGCTCGGTGATCAGCGGCACGATGCGCTCGACGCCGAGCTCGGTCGCCTTCTGCAGCACCCAGTCCATCTTGTCGCCGCGCGCGATGCCCTGTGCGAGCACCAGCCGCAGCGGACTCTCGCGATCGGCGTCGGCACGGCGCTCGCCGACCTGCACGGTGACGCCGCGCCTGGCCAGCGCGGTGATCGTCGCGGCGTACTCGCCGCCGTCGCCGTTGAACAGCACCATCGGATGGCCGCGCTCCAGGCGCAGCACGCGGACCAGGTGTTCGCCGGCCTGGGCCGGCAGATCGATCTCGCGCCCGCTGACCAGGACGCCGGCGACGTAGACACGGGGAATGCGCATGACGCGGGCAGTGTACGAAAATCGCCGCGCCCCTGGCATCGCCGCGTCAGTCGGCACCCTCGAACTCGGCGAGGTCGGCCTGCGCCTCGCGCAGGCTGCGGCCGGCCGCGTCGCGCTCGAACGCGGTGCGGAAGCGCAGCGTCAGCCAGCCGGCCAGCACCGCGAGCGCAAGGCCGGCGGCGAGATTCCAGCCGACCACGGCCGGCCGGGTCGACCAGACATCGAGCCCGGCCGCCGCGAGCAGCGCGAACACGAACGGCACCCAGACCACGAAGCCGGCGACCAGCAGCCAGCGATCGGCGGTCACGCGCAGGCGGCGCAGCGCCAGCAGCTGGTGCTGCACGGTCAGCACCGGTGCGCGGTAGTCGATCCGCACGAGCAGCGCCAGCTGCGTGCCGGCCGCGATCAGCAGGCCCAGGCCATACAGATGGATCGCGATGCCGTAGACGGCCAGATGCGGCTGATCGAGCCGCGCCCACCAGTAGCCGCCGGCGCTCAGCACGATGAGCGCACCGATCGCCAGCTGCACGAGCTGGCCCAGCGACAGCAGGCGCAGCCGCGCGCGCGCGGCGCCGAGCGCGTCGCGGCGGCGCTGATGGTCGATCGACAGCTGGCAGCGGTCGAGCCGCTCGCCCAGTCCGCGCCAGGCCTGCTCGAGTTCGTCGTAGTTCATCGCGTCTCTCCGTCGTTCCGGGTGTCCGCGCCGGTCTGCCGGCGCAGGTGTTGCTTGATGCGGCCGAGCCGCGTCGCGACGTTGCCGTCGCGGATGCCGAGCACCTCGCCGATCTCGCGATGGCCGCAGCCGTCCAGATGCAGCAGCAGCAAGGCGCGATCGAGTGCGCCGAGCGCGTGCATCGCGCGCTGCACCAGGGCCAGGCGCTCGCGGTCCTCGGCGTCGACGTCCTCCAGCCCGACCCGCTCGGCGTGCTCGTCGTCGAGCCGATCGTGCGCGGCGAGCGGACGCGCACGACGCTGCTGCGTGATCGCCACGTTCAGCGCGATGCGGTACATCCAGGTCGCGAACGGACGGCTGCGGTCGTAGCCGGGCCAGGCACGCCACAGCTGCAGCGAGATGTCCTGGATCAGGTCGGCGCGGTCCTCGGCGTTGCGGCCGTAGCTGGCCGCGACCTTGAACAGGATGCCGCGGTGCGCATCGACCCGATCGGTGAACTCGGACGACGCGGCGCTTGGGGTGGATGAGATCGGCACGGGCAATGGGCTGGCTGGGAGTCGAGGAGTGATTCGCGGCACAGCGGAAAATCTCACACGCGGGCGGCCGGCGCCGATCCCGACCGGCGAAACGGCGGCCGGCGGCCCGGCCGCCCGGCGACCACGCAATCGACCGGATCGACCCAAGCCCGGCCGTGACCGGCGGGCCGTACGACGGCCTCGCCGCGCACAGCCTCGCCCGCGCGCGGCGCGACGCTCTATGCTGAGCGGGCCCTGCCCGCCGCCGCCCCCTGGACCGCCCTTGGACATCCGCCGCGACGACCTGTCCGACCCGCGCACCGTCGCGCTGCTGCGCGCGCATCGCGCCGACCTGGCCCGGCATTCGCCGCCGCAGAGCGTGCATGCGATCGACGTCGACGTGGCCGCGCTGCGTGCCGCACCGATCACGTTCTGGAGCGTCTGGGACGGCGAGCACCTCGCCGGCTGCGGCGCGCTCAAGATGCTGGAACCGGGCCACGGCGAGATCAAGTCGATGCGCACCGTCGATGCCTACCGCCGCCGCGGCGTCGCGGCGCGCCTGCTCGGACATCTGCTCACCGAGGCGCGCGGGCGCGGCTTCGGACGGCTCAGCCTCGAGACCGGCTCGGGTCCGGCGTTCGCGCCGGCGCATGCGCTGTACCTGCGCTTCGGCTTCACCGATTGCGCGCCGTTCGGCGACTACGCGCCCGATCCGTACAGCCGATTCTTGACGCTGGCACTGTAGGACCCACACCGACAGCGATACCGGCCCCCGGCGCTGATCGACCGCCGGCGCCGGTCGGCGCGATGCCCACTCCGGGCCGCGCGGTGCGCGCGATCGGTCACGGCGCCGGGCTCGTTCGGCCGCGCGAGCGGCAGGGCCGATCACCCGGCGCAGGCCGTGCATCGTTCGATGCGCCGCCATACCGGCCCCGTTCGCGGATGGAAGCGGGGCGTCTGCCGGTCCGGATCGCTGCCGCGAACGCTCAATCGGCCGCGGCGCGCTCGATGCCGGCCGCGGCGACCGCGACGATCCGATCGATCTCCTCGGGCGTGATCACGTACGGCGGCATGAAATAGATCACGTCGCCGAGCGGCCGCAGCACGACGCCGTGGTCGAGCCCGTAGCGGTAGACGCGCAGGCCGCGCCGCTCGCCCGGCGCGAACGGCGTGCCGTCCGCACGGACCAGGTCGAAGGCGCCGATCATGCCGGTCTGGCGGATGCCGGCGACGTGGCGGTGACCGGCCAGCGCCGACAGCCGGCCGGCCAGATGCGCGGCCAGCGCGCGATTGCGCTCGAGCACCGGCTCGTCGTCGAAGATCGCCAGCGTCGCGCAGGCGGCGCGGCAGGCCAGCGGATTGCCGGTGTAGCTGTGCGAATGCAGGAACGCCTTGCCGCTGGCGTAGTCGGCGTAGAACGCCGCGTAGATCGCCTCGGTCGCCAGCACCGCGGCCAGCGGCAGCGTGCCGCCGGTCAGTCCCTTCGACACGCACATCAGATCCGGTGCGATGCCGGCCTGCTCGCACGCGAACAAGGTGCCGGTGCGACCGAATCCGGTCGCGATCTCGTCGGCGATCAGATGCACGCCGTAGGCGTCGCAGAGCGCGCGCGCGCCGGCCAGATACGCCGGCGGATACATGCGCATGCCCGCCGCGCACTGCACCAGCGGCTCGACGATCAGCGCGCAGATCGTCGAGCCGTGGCGCTCGAGCAGCTCGCGCAGCGCGTCGAGACAGCGCGCGGTCTCGGCCTCGGCCGATTCGCCGGGCCGGCGCGTGCCGCCGTCGGGCGCCGGCACCAGGAACGGCTCGAGCAGCAGCGGCGCGTAGGTGCGCCGGTACAGCGCGACGTCGGTCACCGACAGCGCGCCGAGCGTCTCGCCGTGGTAGCTGCCGCTGAGCGCGACGAAGCGCGTGCGCGTGCCGCGCCGAGGTTGCGCCAGTAGTGGAACGAGAGCTTCAGCGCGACCTCGACCGCGCTCGAGCCGTTGTCGGCGTAGAACACGCGCGCCAGGCCCGGCGGCGCGACGCGCACCAGCGCCTCGGCGAGCGCGACCGCCGGCTCGTGCGTGAAGCCGGCCAGCATGACGTGATCGAGGCGGTCGAGCTGGTCCTTCAGCGCGGCGACGATGCGCGGATGGCGATGGCCGAGCACGTTGGTCCACCACGAGCTGACCGCGTCGATCCAGCGCTGGCCGTCGTAGCCGTGCAGCCACACGCCCTCGGCGCGCTCGATCGGCAGCATCGGCAGGGTTTCGTGGTCGTGCATCTGCGTGCACGGATGCCAGACCACGGCGAGGTCGCGCGCGGCCAGCGCGGCGGAGCGGGAAGCGGACATGGCTTGCTATGATCGGCGCCACCTCGCATCCGCACAAGTAGCCGACCATGCGCCTGCCTCCGTTCCGATCCCTGCGCCATGCGCGCGGTTTCACGCTGCTGGAGATCATCGTCGTCGTCGTGATCATCGGCATCCTCGCCGCGATCGTCGTGCCGCAGTTCATGGACCGCCCCGGCGAGGCCCGCATCACGCGCGCGCGCCAGGACATCCAGGGCATCGTCACCGCGCTCAATCTCTACAAACTCGACAACTTCACCTATCCGAGCGCCGCGCAGGGTCTGCAGGCGCTGGTCACGCGGCCGTCCGGACAGCCCGAGGCGCCGAACTGGAAGGGGCCCTACCTCAACCAGATGCCGAAGGACCCGTGGGGGCGTCCGTACCAGTACCAGATGCCGGGCCAGCGCGGCGCCGTCGACGTCTACAGCTTCGGCGCCGACGGGCGCGCCGGCGGCGAGGGTGAAGCGGCCGACGTCGGCAACTGGGAACCCTGACCGGCGCGATGCGCGCACTCGGCAGCGGCCGTCATCAGGCGCCGCGCCCGCGCGCGGCGGGCTTCACGCTGATCGAAGTGCTGGTCGTGATCGTCATCGTCGGCGTGCTCGCGCTGGCGGTCACGCTGGCGGTCGGCGGATCGGCCGAGCGCCGCCTGCGCGGTGAGGCCGAGCGTTTCGCGGCCCTGGTCGCGCATGCCTGCACGCAGGCCGAGCTCAGCGGCCGCGACATCGGCATCGCCGTGCTCGCCGGCGGCTACGGCTTCAGCCGCTTCGACAGCGAGGGCTGGCAGCCGCTGCCGGACGAGGGCGAGCTGCGCCGGCGCGTCTGGCCGGAGGGCCTGACCGCCGAGCTCGGCCGCGACGGCCGGCCGCTCGCGCGCAGCGCGGCCGGTGACCGCCCGCAGCTGGTCTGCTTCGCCTCGGGCGAGCTGACGCCGTTCGATCTGGTGCTGCGCCTCGGCGATGCCGGCGAGGCGCAGCGCGTGCGCGGCGAAAGCGACGGCACGGTCGCGGTCGAGCCGGTCGCGACGCGATGAGGAGCGCATCGGCATGAGGCGTAGGCGCGCCGGCTTCACGCTGCTCGAGGTCATGATCGCGCTGGCGGTCGTCGCGATCGCGCTGCTCGCGCTGACGCGCGGCGCGGCGCTCGAGGTGGCCGCGTTCGACGCGCTGCGCGAGCGCACGCTGGCCGGCTGGATCGCCGCCGACGTGCTGACCGAGACACGCCTGACCACGGCGCTGCCGGCGACCGGCCGCCGCGACGGCCGGCTGCGCTACGCGGCGCGCGACTGGCGCTGGACGCTCGACGTGCAGGCCACGCCGGACCCGGCGATCCGCCGTCTCGACGTCGCGGTGTTCGCCGACGGCGCGGACGCCGCCTCGGCGACGCTGACCGGCTTCGCCGCGCAGGAGCCGCAGCCGTGAACCGGCGTGGCGCGGCGACCGGTTTCACGCTGGTCGAGCTGCTCGTCGCGCTGACGGTGTTCGCGGCGCTGGCCGCGATCGCCTACGGTGCACTCGACCGCATCGCCCAGGTGCGCGGCACGCTCGCCGCCGAGCAGGACCGCTTCGGCGCGGTGGTCCGCAGCCTGTCGGATCTCGCGCGCGATCTGCGCCAGGCGATCGCGCGGCCGGTGCGCGGCAACTACGGCGAGCTGCGCCCGGCCCTGGTCGGCACGCCCGATCATGTCGAGCTGACGCGGCTGGGCTTCGCCAATCCGCTGGCGGCCGCGCGCAGCAATCTGGAGCGCGTGGTCTGGGGGCTGGACGAGCGCGCACTGCGCCAGGGCCGCTATGCGGTGCTCGACCGCGCGCCGACCACGGCGCCGGCCACGCGCACGCGCCTGGACGACGTCGACGGGCTGCGCCTGCGCTATCTCGGCGGCGACGGCGCCTGGCGCGAGTACTGGCCGCCGGACGGCGCCGATCCGGCGCTGCTGCCGCAGGCCGTGGAGCTGCGCCTCGCGCTGCCGGACCTCGGCGAGCTGCGCCGCGTGCTGGCGCTGCCGGCGTCGCTGCCGCCGCTCGCGCCCGATGCGGCGCCGGCCGCCACGCCGGGGACGCCGTGAGCGGGCCTCGCACGCCGCTGCCGGCCCGGCCGCGCGGCGTCGCGCTGATCGTCGCCCTGCTCGTCGTCGCGCTGGCGGTGATCCTGCTGGCCGCCCTGCTCGATCGCGGCGAGCTCGCGCTGGCGCGCGCGCGCAACGTGCTGCGCGGCGAGCAGGCGCAGGCCTATGCCGGCGGCCTGGAGGCCTATGCGGCGCAGGTGCTGCTGCGCACGCGCAGCGAAGGCGCGCGCGTCGACCATCACGGCAGCGCCTGGAACACGCCGATGCCGGCGCAGCCGGTGCCGGGCGGCTTCATCAGCGGCCGGCTGCGCGATCTCAACGGCTGCTTCAATCTCAACAACCTGATGCCGGGCCGGCCCGACCTCGCCGCCTGGCAACGCGTATTCCGCCGGCTCGCGCTGGTGCGCGGCGCCGATCCGGCGCTGACCGAGGCGCTGACCGACTGGCTCGGCGGGGGCGCCGGCAACGACGAGGGCGCCTATCTCGCCCAGCCGGTGCCGTACCGTCCGGCGCGGCGCGCGTTCGCGCATGCCTCCGAGCTGCGCCTGGTACGCGGCGTCGGCAGCGATACCTATGCGCGGCTGGCGCCGTACGTCTGCGCGCTGCCGGCCGGCACGCGGCTCAACGTCAACACCGCCGGCGTGCCGCTGCTGATGGCGCTGGCCGACACGGTCACGCAGAGCGTCGCCGAGCGCGCCTGGAGCAGCGGCCAGGCGCACTGGAGCGACGTGACCGCGTTCCAGACCTTCCTGCAGGGCGCCGGCGTCGCGCTCGAGCCGTCGACGCTGCGCCTGCTCGCCGTCGACAGCCGCTACTTCCTCGCACGCGGCCAGGTCCTGCTCGACGACCTGCCGTTCGTGTTCACGAGCCTGATCGAATACCGCGAAGGCGCCGGCATCCGCGTGCTCGCGCGCAGCCGCGGCGCCGACGACGCCTGGGAGCTGCCGCTGGCCGCACCGTTGCCGGACGATCTGGCGCGGCGCTGAGCGCCACGCGGCCGCTCACACGGGGTCTGCCGGCGCGGGCGGTCCGTCGGCGTCGATCCGCGCCAGCCGGTAGCCGACCCGCGGCAGCGTGTGGATCAGCTTGATCTCGAACGGGCCGTCGACGCTGCGGCGCAGCTCGTAGACGTGCGAGCGCAGCATGTCGCCGTCCGGCGGCATGTCGCCCCACAGCGCATGCTCCAGGCGCTCGCGCGTGACCGCGGCCGGGCTGGCCTGCATCAGCACCTCCAGCAGCTTGCGGCAGGCCGGATACAGATGCAGCGTGCGGCCGCCGCGCGTGACGTCCAGCGTCGACAGGTCCAGCCTCAGGTCGTCGATCTGCAGCACGCGGCTGCGACCGCGCCGCGCGCACGCGCGACCAGCGCCTCCAGGCGCACCTCCAGCTCCGGCAGCGCGAACGGCTTGGTCAGGTAGTCGTCGGCACCGGCCCGGAAGCCGGCGATCTTGTCGGGCAGCTCGTCGCGCGCGGTCAGCATCAGCACCGGCGTGTCCAGGCCCCGCTCCTCGCGCAGCGCCTGCAGCACCTGGCGGCCGTCCAGGCGCGGCAGCATCCAGTCCAGCACGATCGCGTCGTAGGTCTGCGTGGTCGCCAGATGGAAGCCGGTCGGGCCGTCCGGCGCGGCATCGAGCGTATGGCCGCGCGCCTCGAAGTACTCGAAGAGATTGGCGACCAGGCTGCGATTGTCCTCTACGACCAGCACGCGCATCGGTGGACGGCCCCTGCGGCGGAACGTCCGCCGCGCAATCGACGGTGCCGCGGCCGCGCGTCGGGCGCGCGGGCGGCACCGCGCCATTCTGGCACGCGCCGCTAACGACTCGGCAACATCGTTCCGACCGGATTCCGACGGCACCGCGCCGAGGATGCCGACGCGCCGACGAAGGCGCGCCGGTCGTCTGCTGCCCGATGGATGCCCCGCTCTCCGTACCGATCCCGGCGCTGCCGGCCGCCGCGACGCCCGCTCCCGCCCCGGACCGCGCGTTCTACCGGCGCATGCTGGTCTGGCCGCTGCTCGGGCTCGCGGCCGCGACCGTGCTGCTGTGGACGTTCGGCGGCGACCGCTGGCTGGCCGACCGGCTCTACGCCTGGGAAGGCCACGCCTGGACGCTGAAATCGCATCTGCTGACCGCGACCGTGCTGCACGACGCCGGCAAGCAGGCGACGACCATGCTCTGGCTGGCGAGCGCGGCGGCGTGGCTGACCGCGACGATCCGTCCGCGCCTGGCGCCGTGGCGGCGACCGCTGGCGTATCTGACGCTGACGACGCTGGCCGCGACGCTGCTGGTCTCGTGGATCAAGTCCTGGTCCGACGTCGACTGTCCGTGGGATCTGCTGCGCTACGGCGGCGAACGGCCGTGGCTGGGCCTGTTCGCGGCCCGTCCGGCCGGCCTGCCGCGCGGCGTGTGCTTTCCGGCCGGCCACGCCAGTGCCGGCTATGCCTGGGTCGCCTCCTATTTCTTCGCGCGCGCGACGCGTCCGCGCTGGCGCCGGCTGGGCCTGGCCGCCGGCCTCGGCCTCGGCCTGGCATTCGGCATCGCCCAGCAGCTGCGCGGCGCGCACTTCCTCTCGCACGATCTGTGGACGCTGGCGATCTGCTGGCTGGTCGCGCTGGCCGGCTACGCGATCGCACTGGACCCGGCACTGCGCCGCGGCGCGGCGACGACGGAGGCGCGATGAGCGCGGTCGTACACGACGCCCTGCCGGGCCGCCGCATCGGTACCGGCTGGACGCGCCCGGAGCTCGGCAGCGAGACCGTGGCGCTGCTGGTCGCCGCGTACCTGGCGCTGGCCTGCAACGGCGCGTTCTGGAGCGCGGTGGAGGCCAGCGGCAGCCTCGGCGCCGGCGCCGGCGCCGGCGCCGCGATCACCGTTGCCAGCCTGTTCGTGATGCTGACCGCCGCGAACTGGCTGCTGCTGTGCCTGCTGTCCGGCGGCCGCACCACCAAGCCGGTGCTGACCGTGCTGCTGATCGTCAGCGCGATGGCGGCCTACTACATGCGCGCCTACACGGTCTATCTGGACCCGGACATGGTCCGCACCATCCTGCACACCGACGGCAAGGAATCGCGCGAGCTGATCGCGCCGGGCATGGTCGCCAGCGTGCTGACGTTCGGCGTGCTGCCGGCGCTGGCGCTCTGGCGCGTGCGCATCCGGCGCCGGCCGCCCGGCCGCGCGCTGCTGATCCGCGGCGCGGTCCTGATCGCGGCGCCGGCGCTGCTGGCGGCGGCCGCACTGGTCTCGTTCCAGGACGTGGCCGCGCTGCTGCGCAACCATCGCGAGATCCGCCATCTGGCGACGCCCGGCAACTATCTGGTCTCGCTGGCGCGCGTGCTGGCCGAGGACGGCACCGCGAAGAACCGCAGCCGCGAACCGGTCGGCACCGATGCGCACGTCGTCGCGGCGGCGCAACGCCCGCCGCGGCTGCTGGTGATCGTCGTCGGCGAGACCGCGCGCGCGCAGAACTGGGGCCTGGACGGCTATGCGCGGCAGACCACGCCGGAGCTGGCGCGGATCGCGCCGATCAACTATGGCGAGGTCACCTCCTGCGGCTCGAGCACCGAGGTATCGCTGCCGTGCATGTTCTCGCCGTACGGACGCCGCGACTACGACAAGGACCGCATCAGGCGGTCCGAGTCGCTGCTGCACGTGCTCGACCATGCCGGCATCGCGACGCTCTGGCGCGACAACCAGACCGGCTGCAAGGGCGTCTGCGACGGCCTGCCGTTCGAATCGTACGAACATGCCGACGATCCGGCGTTCTGCGACGCCGAGGGCTGTCGCGACGAGGTGCTGCTGCAGGGCCTGGAACGCCGACTCGACCGCCCCGGCGACCAGGTCGTCGTGCTGCATCCGATCGGCAACCACGGCCCGAGCTACTACCGGCGCTATCCGGCCGGTTTCGAGCGCTACACGCCGGCCTGCCGAGATGCCGAACTGGGCCACTGCAGCCGCGAGGAGATCGTCAACGCCTACGACAATGCGCTGCTCTACACCGATCACGTGCTGGCACGCACGATCGGCCTGCTGGCGGCGCGCCCGGACCGGCAGAGCGCCTTGATCTACGTGTCCGACCACGGCGAGTCGCTCGGCGAGAACGGCCTGTACCTGCACGGCGTGCCGTATGCGATCGCCCCGCGGACGCAGACGCATGTGCCGATGATCGCCTGGCTGTCGCCGGCCTGGCTGGCGCAGGACGGCCTCGACGCGGCCTGCCTGCGCGAGCGCGCGCGCCAGCCGGCGAGCCACGACAACCTGTTCCACAGCGTGCTCGGACTGCTCGACGTCGTCACGTCGGTCTACGATGCACGGCTCGACCTGTTCACCGGCTGCCGGCGGCCGGCGCTCGCGAACGCCGGCGCGGGCTGACCGGCCGATGCGGCTCGCCGGTATGATCGGCGCCATGCCGAGTCCGTGCGCATACAGACGATGACCGCACGCTGGGGACTGCGCCGCCGCATCACGCTGGGCCTGATCGCCTACGCGGTCCTGCTGTCGATCGGCGTCGCCGTGCACGGCTTCTACGTCAACGAGAACGCCGAGCACCTGGTCTGGGAATCGCTGCTGCGCGCCGAGATGGACCACTTCCTGAGCCGCCGCGCGCTCGACCCGGACTACCGCTGGCCCGATACGCAGACGCTGGAGCTGCTGACGTTTCCGGCCGGCGCGCCGGTGCCGCCGCCGCTGGGCACGCTGCCGCCCGGCGTCCACGACGAGTTCATGCTCGACGGCCGCGAGCGCGTGATCCTGGTCCGCGACGTCGACGGCCAGCGCCTGGTGCTGGCGCTGGACATCGGCGATCTGGAGCGGCGCGAGTACGATCTCGGCTGGGCGCTGCTGGCCTCGGCGCTGGCGGTGGTCACGGTCATGGCCGGCCTGGTCGCCTGGGGCGTCGGCGCGCTGACGCGTCCGCTCAGCGCATTGGCCACGCGGATTGCACGTCTGCAGCCGCAGGAGACCGGCCAGCGTCTGCAGCTGCCGCCCGGCGCGACCGCCGAGCTGGCCGTGATCGCCGACGCGCTGAATGACTACCTCGCGCGCAACGAGCAGTTCGTCGCGCGCGAACGCGCCTTCATCGACAGCGCCAGCCACGAGCTGCGCACGCCGGTCGCGGTGATCGCCGGCGCCGCCGAGATCGCTGCGGCCACGGCCGATCTGCCGTCCTCGGTCCGCGGCCAGCTCGCGCGCATCCACGGCACCGCGCGCGACGTCGAGCGGCTGATCGGCCTGCTGCTGGTGCTGGCCAAGGATCCGGCACGCCTGGCCGAGATCAGCGACCGCCTCGCGCTCGACCAGCTGCTGCCGATCATCATCGCCGACCACCGCCATCTGTGCCGCGACAAGGATCTGGAGCTGCGGCTGGCGCCGCTGCCGGCCTGCGAGCTGGTCGCGCCGCTGCACATCGTGCAGGCGGCGATCGGCAACCTGCTGCGCAACGCGATCGAGAACAGCGACCGCGGCGTGATCACGATCGGGCTCACGGACGCCGCCGTGGTCACGATCGACGATCCCGGCCACGGCATGTCGCCCGAGGAGATCAGCGCGATCCACGCGCGGCTGGCACGCGGCGGCCATCGCGGCGGCGGCGGCATCGGTCTGGACCTGATCG
The DNA here is from genome assembly GCA_024707225.1 of Dokdonella sp. Classification (GTDB taxonomy): domain Bacteria; phylum Pseudomonadota; class Gammaproteobacteria; order Xanthomonadales; family Rhodanobacteraceae; genus Dokdonella. Next base: position 115,668 of record JANQAE010000003.1, read on the forward strand.
CGCGCATCTGCAACCACCTGGGCTGGACGCTGAGCCTCGATTCGCTGCTCGGCCGCGCACCCGCGTCACGCTCGATCTCGGCGCCTCGCTGAGACGCTGACCGCAGGCGCCGGTCGTTCCGACACGGCGCCGACATCGACACCGGGACGATCGCGGCTTTTCGCATGATCCGCATGCCCGTCCTGCCGCATCGACTCCCGCCCCGCTGGCACTGGCCGGCGCTGCTGTGTCTGGTCGCGCTGAGTCTGGCGGCCGGACTCGGCCTGCGCGAACCCTCGCCGCCGGACGAGCCGCGCTTCGTACTGGCCGCGCAGCACATGGTCGCCAGCGGCGACTGGCTGGTGCCGCATCGCGGCAGCGAGTTCTATGCCGAGAAGCCGCCGGTCTTCATGTGGCTGCAGGCGGTCTGCTACGTCGTGGTCGGCCACTGGCGCGTGGCGTTCCTGCTGCCCTCGTGGCTGGCCGCGATCGCGACGCTGTGGCTGACCTGGGATCTGACGCGAAGGCTCTGGAACCGGCGCATCGCCACGTACGCCGCAGCCGCGCTATGGGTTTGCCTGCAGTTCGGCCTGCAGGCGCGGCGCGGCCAGATCGACATGGTGCTGGTCGCGATGACGACGCTGTCGCTGTGGGGTCTGCTGCGGCACCTGCTGCGCGGTCCCGATCGCAGGGCGCTGTGGATCGGCGCGTTCGCCGCCGGCCTCGGCACGGTGACCAAGGGCGTGGGCTTCCTGCCGCTGCTGGCGGTGCTGCCGTGGCTGGCGGCGCGCAGGATCGGCAGCGTGTGCGGCGAGCGGCAGCATGCTGCGGCCGACCTGCCCGGCGCGGCGGCGGCCTTCCTCGCCGGCACCGCGATCTGGCTCGGTCCGCTGCTGGTCGCACTCGCGCAGCGCGGCGATCCGGCCTTGCTCGCCTACGCGCACGAACTGCTGTTCCGGCAGACCGCCGAACGCTACGTCGATGCCTGGCATCACCGGCAGCCGGCCTGGTACTACCTGCAGGTGATCGCGACGCTGTGGCTGCCGGGCGCGCTGCTGCTGCCGTGGCTGCTGCCGGCTTGGTGGCGGCGACTGCGCCGCGGCGATGCGCGCACGATCGTGCTGCTCGGCTGGAGCCTGCTGGTGCTGGCGTTCTTCACGGCCAGTCCCGGCAAGCGCGAGGTCTATCTGTTCCCGGCCTTGCCGGCGCTGTGCGTGGCGGCGGCACCGCTGCTGCCGGGCCTGCTCGCCCGCGCCGGCGTGCGGCGCGTGCTAGCCGCCTATCTGGCGGCGGCTGCGCTGGTCGCGCTGTACCTGGCGATCGGCGGTCTGTCGGGCTTGGATGGGCGAGTGCAGACCCTGGCCGCGCAGCGCGGCATCGATGCCGATGCACTGCACCGCTTCCTGCTCGGACTGCTCGCGATCGGCCTGACCGGCCTGCTGCTGGCGGCGGCATCGCCACTGCTTCGCATCGGCACCGTGCTGACCTTGTTCACGGCCGCGGTCTGGGCCACCTACGGCCTGGCGCTGGCGCCGGCGCTCGACGCGGCCGCCTCGGCGCGTGCGCTGATGGCGCGCGTCGGCGCACGGATCGGTCCGGATGCCGAGCTCGGCATGGTCGCCTGGCGCGAGCAGAACCTGCTGCAGGCCGACCGGCCGGCGACGGACTTCGGCTTCCGGCAGCCCTGGCATCTGCAATGGCGCGCGGCTGTCGCCTGGGCCGCCGCGGCGCCGCGCAGTCGCTGGCTGTTCGTGCTGGAGGAGGCGCTCAGCCCGTGCGTGGCGCGTGCCGACGCCGTGCCGATCGGCGCCTCCAACCGGCACGAGTGGCTGCTGGTGCCGGGCACGGCGGTCGATCGCGATTGCGTTACGCCGCCGTTCGCGGCCGCGGCGGGCGACGCGGACTGATCGCCCGAACACGCGGCGGCGCGGCGGTCAGCTGCCCTTGAATGCCGGCTTGCGGCGCTCGAGGAAGGCGGCGGTGCCTTCGCGCGCGTCCGCGGTCGAGAAGCACAGGCCGAACGCCTTGGCCTCGTAGGCCAGGCCGTCGCCGATGCCGAGATCGCCGGCCGCCAGCACGGTGTCAAGGATGCCGGCCAGCGCCTGCGGCGCGGCGGCGGCGAGCTGATCGGCGATCGTCGCGACCTCGGCGTCGAGCGCATCGGGCTCGACCACGCGATTGACGACGCCGAGCTGCAGCGCACGCGCCGCGTCGATCGGCGTGCCGAGCAGGCACAGCTCCAGCGCGGCCGCACGGCCGGCCAGCCGCGCCAGCCGCTGAGTGCCGCCGAAGCCCGGAATCAGGCCGAGGTTGATCTCCGGCTGGCCGATCCGCGCGCGCGTCGAGGCGATGCGCAGGTGACAGGCCATCGCCAGTTCGAGCCCGCCGCCGAGCGCGTAGCCGCCGAGGCGGGCGATCACCGGCTTGCCCAGCGTCTCGATGCTGCAGGTCATGCGCTGCCCGGCCTGCGCGAAGGCCACGGCCTGCATCGGCGACAGCGACGAGAACTCGGCGATGTCGGCACCGGCCACGAAGGCCTTCTCGCCGGCGCCGGCCAGCACGACCACGCGCACCGCGTCGTCGTGACGCGCCTGGTCGAACGCGATCTGCAGCTCGCCGATCGTCTGCCGGTCGAGCGCGTTCAGCTTGTCGGGCCGGTTGACGGTGATCGTGCGGACGCCGCCGCGATCGGCGGTCAGCAGGTTGCCAAAGCCCATCGTGCCTCTCTCCTCGCCGTATGTTCAGGAAGGGCGCGGATCATAGCAGGGGCGTCCGGCGGCCCGGACCCGCATGGAACCTTCCGCATTGGAGCGGGTCCCGTAGTCGGGTACACTGGACCGCTTTTACGCAGCGCTCGATCACACCGATCCGAGCGTTCATCCCACTCCGGAGGCAGGCATGAAGTTCGGTTGGTCGCTCGCGTTTGCGGGCTTGGTCGTGGCGGGCGCCGCTTTCGCGCAGGACACCTCGACCGACAAAGGCAAGGTCTCGTACGCGGTCGGCTACGACCTCGGCGCCAAGATGAAGGCGCAGTCGGGCACGGATCTGGACATCAACACCGTCGTCAAGGCGCTGCAGGACGGCTTTGCCGGCCGCGCCACGGCCGTGCCGGAAGATCAGCTGCGCGGCGCGATGGAGAAGTACGCCGAGAAGAAGAAGGGCGAGGCCGAGCAGGAACTGGCCGCCAACAAGCGCACCAGCGATGCATTCATGGCGTCCAACCGCAGCAAGAAGGGCATCCTCGCGCTGCCGTCGGGCGTGCAGTACCAGGTCATCGACGAGGGCTCGGGCAAGCAGGTCACCGCCAATGCCGAGGTCACGATGCACTTTCGCATCTCCAAGACCGACGGCCAGGAACTGCGCAGCACGTTCGCCGGCCCGCCGCCGTCGCTGAAGACCGCCGAGCTGACCCAGGTCTCCGGCAACGGCAACCTCGCCGAGGTCGTGCAGCGCATGAAGGTCGGCGACTACTGGCGCGTGTTCCTGCCGCCGGACCAGGGCACCAACAACCTCGTCGTGATCTGGGAAATCAAGATCGTCGACGTCAAGTAAGGCACCGTCGGGCGCCTGTCCGAACGCCGCGGTCCGCCGCGGCGTTCGCGTTTCCGGCGGCCGCCAATGGCGGCCGCTAGAATGACGCCTCGCTCGCCCACTGGTCCCCGATGTCCTCCGCGCCGCCGATCCGACCGTTCACAGCGATCCCCAGCCCGTGCACCGGCGTGTGCCGGCTCGATGCCGCGGGCCGCTGCCTGGGCTGCCTGCGCACCGGCGCCGAGATCGCCGGCTGGCTGTCGATGTCGCCCGAGGAGCGGCGCCGCCTGATCGACGTGGTACTGCCCGAGCGCCGCAAGGCCGCGCCGTGAGCGCGGCGCCGGGCACGCCCAGGCCGCTCGACGCCGACCGGCTGCGCCGCGTGCTGCATCCGCTCGACGCGCCGCCGTGCGTGCCGGCGCGCCGGCCCGGTGACGACACCGCGCCGACCAGTGCCGCAGCCGTGCTGGTGCCGCTGGTCCACCGCGGCGCGGGCACGACGCTGCTGCTGACGCGGCGCACCGACACGCTGCGCACGCACGCCGGGCAGGTCAGCTTTCCGGGCGGGCGCGTCGAGCGCGCCGATGCCGACGCGGTCGGCGCCGCGCTGCGCGAGACCTACGAGGAAACCGGCATCGCGCCGCGCTTCGTCGCGCCGCTCGGCTACCTCGATGCGTTCGACACGGTCTCGGGCTTCTGCGTCTCGCCGGTGGTCGGCTGGGTCGAGCCCGGATTCGAGCTGGTGCCCGATCCGGCCGAGGTCAGCGCGGTGTTCGAGGTGCCGCTGGACTACGTGCTCGCGCCGGGCCGGCTGCAGGCGACCGACATCCAGTGGCGCGGCGAGCGCCGCCGCATCCACGAGTTCCACTACGAGGGCCATCGCGTCTGGGGCGCGACGGCCGCGATCATCCTGAACCTGATCCGCCGCCTGGAGGCTGAGCCATGACCGCCGTGATCGTCGATCCGCCCACGCTGGCCGCACGCCTCGCCGCAGGACCGGTGCTGGTCGTCGATGCGCGCGCCGACCTGGCCGATCCGGCCCGGGGGCCGGCCGCGCATGCCGCCGCGCACGTCCCCGGCGCCGTTCACGCCGATCTGGAGCGCGATCTGTCGGACCTGTCGCGCGCGAACCTCGGCCGGCATCCGCTGCCGACGCGCGCGGCGTTCTCGGCGCTGCTGTCACGCTGGGGCTGGCAGCCGGACCTGCCGGTCGTGGTCTACGACGATGCTGCCGGCGCGCTCGCGGCCGCACGCGCCTGGTGGCTGCTGCGTGCGGCCGGCAGCGCCGACGTCGCCGTGCTCGACGGCGGCTTCGCGGCCTGGCGCGCAGCCGGCCTGCCGCTCGAATCGGGCACCGCGCTGCCGCGGCGCGCCGGCGCGGTCGATGTCGACTTCGACCCCGCGATGCATCTGGACGCCGACGCCCTGGCCGCGGCGCTCGCCGCCGACGCGATCGTGCTGCTCGATGCGCGTGCGGCACCGCGCTACCGCGGCGAGGTCGAGCCGATCGATCCGGTCGCCGGCCACGTGCCGGGCGCGCGCAACCGGCCGTACACCGACAATCTCGATGCGGCCGGCCGCTTCAAGGCGCCGTCCGTGCTGGCCGCCGAGTTCGCCGCGCTGACCGGCGGCCGTGCGCCGCACGAGGTGGTCCACATGTGCGGATCGGGCGTGACCGCCTGCCACAACGTGCTGGCGATGACGCATGCGGGCCTGGCCGGCTCGCGCCTGTTCGCGCCGTCGTGGAGCGGCTGGATCGCCGATCGCGCGCGGCCGGTCGCGACCGGCGCCTGAGCGGCCGCGCTCAGCCGTTCTGCACGACGATCTTCGGGAACGCGATCGACTTGTTGCGCGGCCGCAGCGACAGCTGCGCGGCGGCGTTGCGCGCGATCGCACGGTAACGCGCGGCGAGGTCCGAGTCGGGCATCGCCGCAACCGTCGGCGTGCCGCCGTCGGCCTGCTCGCGGATGCGGATGTCCAGCGGCAGGCTGCCGAGCAGCGGCACGCCGTACTGCGCGGCCATGCGCTCGCCGCCGCCGGCGCCGAAGACGTGCTCCTCGTGGCCGCAGGCGGTGCACACGTGCGTGGCCATGTTCTCGACGATGCCGAGCACCGGCACCTTGACCTTGTCGAACATCTTCAGCGCCTTGCGCGCGTCGAGCAGGGCGATGTCCTGCGGCGTGGTCACGATCACGACGCCGGCCACCGGCACGCGCTGGCTCAAAGTCAGCTGGATGTCGCCGGTGCCGGGCGGCAGGTCGACGATCAGATAGTCCAGCTCGCCCCAGCGCGTATCGCCCAACAATTGCTGCAGGGCCTGGGTCACCATCGGCCCGCGCCAGATCATCGGCGTCTCCTCGTCGACCAGCAGGCCGATCGACATCGTCGGCACGCCGTGTCCGATCGGCGGTTCGATCGTCTTGCCGTCGGGGGAGTCGGGACGGCCGGAGACGCCCATCATGCGCGGCTGGCTCGGGCCGTAGATGTCCGCGTCGAGGATGCCGACCGCGGCGCCCTCGGCCTTCAGCGCGAGCGCGAGATTGGCCGCCACGGTCGACTTGCCGACGCCGCCCTTGCCGGACGCGACCGCGATGACGTTCTTGACGCCGGTCAGCGGCTTGAGGCCTTCCTGCACCTGATGCGCGTGCACGCGCGTGCCGATGCCGACCGTCGCCGCCGCGATCGCCGGATCGGCGAGCAGGCGCGCGCGCACGCGATCGGCCAGCTCGGCATGCCAGGTCGCGGCCGGATAGGCCAGCTGCAGGTCGACCGAGACGCGATCGCCGTCGACGCCGACGCCGCGCAGCGCGCCCGAGGCGACCAGATCGCGCCCGTCGTGCGGATCGACGATCGCGGACAGCAGCGTCTTGACGGTATCGGCGGTGGCGGCGTTCATCGTGCGGCGGCTCGAAGCGGAAACGCCGATTGTAGCGAAGCGCCCCGGGCCGCGCCGGAGCGGACGGCCCGCCGTGACATAATCGGCAGCCCGCCCGGCATCGCATCCGCATGAGTCGTCAGCTTCTCGTCACCGCCGCCCTGCCCTACGCCAACGGCCATCTGCACCTCGGTCACCTGGTCGGCTACGTCCAGGGCGACATCTGGGTGCGCGCGCAGCGCATGGCCGGTCACACCGCGCACTACGTCTGCGCCGACGATGCGCACGGCACGCCGATCATGCTGGCCGCCGAGAAGGCGGGCCTGGCGCCGGAAGACTTCATCCGGCCGATCCAGGCCTCGCACGAGCGCGACTTCGCCGATTTCGGCGTCGCGTTCGACCATTACCACTCCACGCACAGCGCCGAGAACCGCGAGCTGGCCGAGGCGATCTACGGCCGTCTGCGCAACGGCGGTTTCATCGCCAGCCGCGCGATCGAGCAGCTGTACGATCCGGTCAAAGGCATGTTCCTGCCGGACCGCTACATCCAGGGCGAATGCCCCAACTGCGGCACGCCCGACCAGTACGGCGACAACTGCGAGCACTGCGGCGCCACCTACGCGCCGACCGACCTGCGCCATCCGCGCTCGGTGATGTCCGGCGCGACGCCGGTGCTGCGCGAGTCCGAGCACTACTTCTTCGAGCTGCCGAAATTCGAGACCTTCCTGCGCGAATGGCTCGGCGGCGCGCTGACCGGCGGCACGCCGGTCGCGCATCCGGGCGTGATCGCCAAGCTGCGCGAGTGGCTCGACGCCGACGGCGGCCTGCGCGACTGGGACATCTCGCGCGACGAGCCGTACTTCGGCTTTCCGATTCCCGAGGCGCCCGGCAAGTACTTCTACGTCTGGCTCGACGCGCCGATCGGCTATCTGGCCAGCTTCAAGGCCTACTGCGCGCGCGCCGGGCTGTCGTTCGACGACTGGCTGCAGCCCGAAGGCGCGACCGAGCTGCATCATTTCATCGGCAAGGACATCGTCAACTTCCACGGCCTGTTCTGGCCGGCGATGCTGCACGGCGCCTCGCTGCGCGTGCCGACCGCGCTGCACGTCAACGGCTACCTGACCGTCAACGGCGCCAAGATGTCCAAGTCGCGCGGCACCTTCATCCAGGCGCGCACCTATCTGGACAGCGGCCTGGATGCCGATGCGCTGCGTTACTACTTCGCGGTCAAGTCCTCCGGCGGCGTGGTCGACATCGACCTCAACCTCGAGGACTTCGTCCAGCGCGTCAACGCCGACCTGGTCGGCAAGTTCGTCAACATCGCCAGCCGCTGCGCGAAGCTGCTCGAGACGCATTTCGAGAACCGGCTGATCGCGCCGTTCTGGAATGCCGCGCCCGGTGCACCGCAACCGCCGCAAAGCTACGAGCTCAGGGCGATCGAGGCCCTGGTCTGGGCGACCGACCAGCTGCGCCGTGCGGTCGCGCTGTACGACCGCGACGAGTTCAACAAGGCGCTCGCCGCGATCATGCAGGTGGCCGATCGCGCCAACGAGTACATCGCCGAGGCCGCGCCGTGGGCGCTGGCCAAGGATCCGGCGCGCCGGCACGAGCTGCACGTCGTGCTCTCGACCGGCCTGAACCTGTTCCGCGCGCTGACCTGCGCGCTCAAGCCGGTGCTGCCGCGCATCGCCGCGGACGCCGAGCACTTCCTGGGACTGCCGGATGGCTTCACCGGCTTCGGCGACCTCGCCGCCCACCTCGGCGACCATCTGCTGCAGCCGTACGCGCCGCTGCTGACGCGTGTGGATCCCAAGCAGGTGCAGGCGATGGTCGCCGCGTCGACCGAGTCGCTGGCACCGACGCAGGGCGCCGCCGCACCGGCCAAAGCGACGACCGTGCCGCAGGCGCCGCCCGCGGCCTCGGCCACCGCAGCCGTCAGCGACGACGCGGCCGCGCCGGCGACGATCGGCATCGAGGATTTCGCGCGCGTCGACCTGCGCATCGGCAAGGTGCTCGAGTGCGGCTTCGTCGACGGCTCGGACAAGCTGCTGCGCTTCCGCCTCGACGCCGGCGAGCTCGGCGAGCGCCAGATCTTCTCGGGCATCCGCGCCGCCTACGGCGATCCGCAGGCCCTGGTCGGCCGTCACGTCGTCTTCGTCGCCAACCTGGCACCGCGCAAGATGCGCTTCGGCGTGTCCGAGGGCATGATCCTGTCGGCCGGCAGCGGCGGCGGTGATCTGTTCCTGCTCGACGTCGACAACGGCGCCGTGCCGGGCGCGACGGTGCGCTGAGCGCGGAGCGCCGGCGATGCACTGCGTCGACTGGACGGCGGAGTATCGGCGCGGAAGGATCGCCTCCGCGCGCCGGTGCGACGCCGCCGATGCGGCCGGCGCCTGAGCGATGACCGCCCTCGACTCGTCCCTCGCCGAGCGCATCGACGCCGCCCTGCCGCAGACGCAGTGCACGCGCTGCGGCTATCCGGCCTGCCGGCCGTATGCCGAGGCGGTCGCGCGCGGCGAGGCGGCGATCAACCAATGCCCGCCGGGCGGTGAGGCCGGCGTATATGCGCTCGCCGCGCTGACCGGCCGGCCGGTGCTGCCGCTCGATCCGAACTACGGCCGCGAAGCGCCGCCGCTGCTGGTGCTGATCGACGAAGCGGTCTGCATCGGCTGCACCAAGTGCATCCAAGCCTGCCCGGTCGATGCGATCGTCGGTGCGTCGAAGAAGATGCACACCGTCATCGCGGCCGAATGCACCGGCTGCGAGCTGTGCCTGCCGCCGTGTCCGGTCGACTGCATCGATCTGGTCGCGGCCGCTCCGCAGCCGCTGGCGCGCGGCGAGGTGCTGGAACGGGCCGCGCACGCGCGGATGCGCTACGAGGCGCGCAATGCGCGGCTCGCGCGCGAGCACGAGGCCGCCGAGCGGCGCCGCCGCGACCGGCGGACGCCGCGGCGCTGGTCGAAACGACATCCGTACCCGCCGCGCCGGCATCGCCGCCGATCACGCGCAGCGCGGTGCTCGACGCGATCGCGCGCGGCCGCGCGCGGCGCAGCGGAGGTGGCCCTTGAAGCGCGCCGACGTCGTCGAGCTGTTCAGCCGCCTGCGCGAACTCGACCCGCACCCGAAGACCGAACTCGAATACCGCACGCCGTTCGAGCTGCTGATCGCGGTGATCCTCTCGGCGCAGGCCACCGACGTCGGCGTCAACAAGGCGACGCGGCGGCTCTACCCGGTGGCCGCCACGCCGCAGGCGATCCTCGATCTCGGCGAGGACGGCCTCAAGCGCCATATCGCCACGATCGGCCTCTACAACGCCAAGGCCAAGAACATCATCGCGACCTGCCGGATTCTGGTCGACCGCTACGGCGGCGAGGTGCCGCGCTCGCGCGAGGCGCTCGAGGCGCTGCCGGGCGTCGGCCGCAAGACCGCCAACGTCGTGCTGAACACGGCGTTCGGCGAGCCGACGATCGCGGTCGACACGCACATCTTCCGCGTCGCCAACCGTACCGGCCTGGCGCCCGGCAAGGACGTGCGCGCGGTCGAGGACAGGCTGATCAAGGTGGTGCCGGCCGAGTTCCGCCAGGACGCGCATCACTGGCTGATCCTGCACGGACGTTACGTCTGCAAGGCACGCAAGCCGGACTGCCCGCGCTGCGTGATCCGCGATCTGTGCCGCTGGCCGCACAAGACCGAGGACTGAGTCGAGGCGACGAAAGCCGACGGCACTCGGCCGCCGGCTTCACAGGTCCGCCGAGGGCGCCGGCGCCGCACGGACGGCCCGTCAGCGGCTCTCGGGGATGCTGACGCGGCCGGAGACGCCGCTGTGCTGGACCGACCCGCTGCGCTGCGACTCGACCGTCAGGTCGCCGCGGATGTCGCGCGCGATCACGTCGCCCGAGCCGATCGCGCCGACCGAGACGCTGCCGCCGACGTCGCGCACCTCGACGTCGCCGGAGCCGACGCGATCGATGCGCACGTCGCCGGCGACGTCCTCGAACGTCAGATCGCCCGAACCGACGCGGCCGACCTCGACGCCGCCGCGTACGCGCCTGGCGCGCATGTCGCCGGAGCCGGACGAGCGCAGCGTCAGCGCGCCGATCGTGTCGAGCTCGGCATCGCCGGAGCCGACCTCGACGGCGACCGGGCCGGTCACGTCGCGTGCCTCCAGATCGCCCGAGCCGGACGTGAACGTCAGCGCGGCGACGTGGCGCACGTCGGCGTCGCCGGAGCCGGCGACGATCTCGGCCAGCAGCTCGGCCGGCACGCGCGCGGTCAGGTCGATGTAGGCGTAGCGCGATCCGAACCAGCCGGCCGGACGCGCGGCATCCTCCACGCCGATGGTCAGGCGGTCGCCGGCACGCGACTGCGACACGGTCAGTCCGTCGAGCGCGGCCTGGTCCGACGCGCAGGCGCGGCCGCGCACCTCGATGCGGGCCAGACCCGGCACGCCCTCCAGTTCCAGATCGTTGGCGCCGAGCCGGAACAGCGCGGTCTTGAGACCGGCGGCGTCGACCTCGACGTTGCGCGTGGCGCTGAACGCACACGAATCGGCCAGCGCACTCGACGAGGCTGCAGCCAGCAGCAGCGGAAGCAGGACTCGCATCGGATCACTCCTCGACAGGGACAATGAGGCCTTGGATACGGCGGAGCGCGTCAGGGTTTAGAGCGGCCGTGACTGGGCGCCGCCGCACGCGGTCGGGCGCGGCCGAGCGGTTCAACGGTAACGCTCCTCGAGCAGGTCGATCTCGCGCACCAGCTTGCGCGCACTCTCGTCGGACAGGGCGCGCTCGCGTGCGAGCCGGTAGACCGCATCGCGCTCGGCACGCAGACCGGCCAGGCGCAGCTCGCGCTCGATCGCGTCGCTCTTGCGGATCCGCCCGGCCGCCTCGCCGGTCTGCGCCTGGCCGTCGATGCGGCGGCGGTACAGATCCATGACGCGCGCCGAGGCGTCGGCGTGCAGATCGGCGTCGGGCTGGCCCTGCGCGAGCCGGTGGCCGGTCTCCTCGACCGCGTGGATCGCCTCCCGCGACGCGACGACGCGCGCGCGTTCCTCGTCGGCCTCGTGCTCGGGCTCGGCCGGCAGCTCCAGATCGCGCAACAGCCACGGCAGGCCGATGCTGGCGACCAGCAGCGACAGCATGATCACCGCGGTCGCGAGGAAGATCGCCAGATCGCGTGCCGGAAACGGCGAGCCGTCGTCGAGCGCGAGCGGCAGCGTCAGCACGCCGGCCAGCGTGATCGCGCCGCGCACGCCGGCCAGCGACATCGCCAGGATCAGGCGCCAGCCCGGCCGACGTACGGTCTCGCCGAGCCGCGTCGCGCGGAACAGCGTGAACTTCAGCGACAGCCAGACCCAGAAGAAGCGCAGCAGCGCCAGCCCGACGTTGATCGCCAGCACGTAGACGACCAGCCACCACGGCGAATGATGGCCGGCCTCCTGCACCGAAGCGACTGCCCCGGAGAAGATCCGCGGCAGCTGTTCGCCGAGCAGCACGAAGATCACGCCGTTCAGCGCGAACTGCACGGTGTCCCAGACTGCGGTGCGCTGCATGCGCGTGGCCGCGAGCGCGCGGCCGCTCAGCTCGGCGTAGCTCATCGTGACGCCGGCCGCGACCGCGGCGAGGATGCCCGAGCAGCCGGCGTGTTCGGCCAGCAGGTACGCGCCGAACGGGATCAGCAGACTGACCAGGATCTGCGAACCGGCCTCCTCGCCGTAGCGGCGGCTGAGCGCGTTCTTGGCATGGGTCACCGCCAGCGTGACGCCGACGCCGATCGCGATGCCGCCGACCGCCAGCCACAGGAACGTCAGCGCGGCGTCCGGCAGCGAGAAGCTGCCGGTCAGCGCCGCGGCGACCGCGAAGCGGAAGCAGACCAGGCCCGAGGCGTCGTTGAGCAGCGACTCGCCTTCGAGCACGTGCATGATGCGCTTGGGAATCGGCACGCGCGCGGCGATCGCCGAGACCGCGACCGGATCGGTCGGCGAGACGATCGCGGCCAGCGCGAACGCGACCGCCAGCGGCATCGCCGGGATCATCGCGTGGATCAGCAGGCCCATGCCGACGACCGTGAACACGACCAGGCCGAGCGCGAGCTCCAGGATCGTGCCCTTGTCGCGGAACAGGCCCTCCTTCGGGATCCGCCAGCCGTCGAGGAACAGCAGCGGCGGCAGGAACAGCAGGAAGAAGATCTCCGGATCGAGCGTCACGCCGCGGTGGGCGACCAGGGCGATCGCCGCGCCGAGCGCGATCTGCAGCAGCGGCAGCGGAATCGGCACCGGCACCATGCGCACCAGCAGGCCGCTGGCGACGACCGCCAGCAGCATCGCGAGCACGACCGCGATCGATTCCATCGCGCTACCCGCGCTCTTCGGCCTTGGCGCGGTCCCAGAGCCGCTCCTGCGCGTCCAGCGGCAGGCCGGCCAGGCTGCCGCCGGCGTCGGCGGCGAGCGCCTCCATGCGCCGGAAGCGCCGCTCGAACTTCGCGTTGGCGCGGCGCAGCGCGGTGGAGACGTCGACGCCGGCGTGACGCGCGAGGTTGACGCAGACGAACAGCACGTCGCCGATCTCGTCGGTCAGCCGCTCCGGGCCGGACTGCGCGTCGACCTCGGCGCGGACCTCGGCCAGTTCCTCGGCGAGCTTGTCGAGCACCGGCGCGAGACCGGGCCACTCGAAACCGGTCGCCGCGGCTCGCTTCTGCAGCTTGGCGGCGCGCTGCCATTCGGGCAGGCCGCGTGCGATGCCGGCCAGCGCGCTGGTATCGACGTCGCCGGCGGCTGCGCGCTCGCGACGCTTGATCGCCTCCCAGCTGTCGGCGACGGCCTGCGCGTCGTCGGCCTCGGCCGCCGCGAACACGTGCGGATGGCGGCTGATCATCTTTTCGCAGATCGCCTCGACGACGTCGCCGAACGCGAAGTGCCCGGCTTCCTCGGCCATGCGCGCGTGGAACACCACCTGCAGCAGCAGGTCGCCGAGCTCGCCGCGCAGATCGTCGAAGTCGGCGCGGTCGATCGCGTCGGCGACCTCGTAGGCCTCCTCGATCGTGTACGGCGCGATCGTCGCGAAGTCCTGTTGCAGATCCCAGGGGCAGCCGCCGTCCGGATCGCGCAGACGCGCCATGATCGCGAGCAGGTCGTCGGTCGATCGCATCGGGCGCGGTCGGAACGTCATCGGGCGGCATCCTCGAGCAGGCGGCGCGGCCAGTCCACCGAGCGATCGCCGCAGGCGATGAAGTCGCCGTTGAGCAGGGTCGGCCGTGCGTTGTAGGTGAAGGGCCGGCCGTCGAAAGCGGTCAGCGCGCCGCCGGCCTCCTCGAGCAGGATCTGGCCGGCCGCGGTATCCCATTCGGACGTCGGGCCGAGCCGCACGTACAGATCGGCGCTGCCGTCGGCCACGCGCAGGAACTTCAGCGACGAGCCGAGCGGGATCAGGTCGACCTCGCCGAGCCGTGCCAGCATCGCGCCCATGCGCTCGCTGGCGTGCGAGCGGCTGCCGGCGACGGTCAGCGGGGTCCGCATCCGCCGCGTCGCGATCCGCCGCGGCGTGCCGCTGCCGGTCGCGAGCCAGGCGCCGCCGCCACGCCAGGCATAGCCGGTCTCGCCGCCGACCGGCACCTGGATCACGCCGAGGATCGGCCGGCCGGCCTCGATCAGCGCGATGTTGACCGTGAACTCGTCATTGCGCTTGACGAACTCGCGCGTGCCGTCGAGCGGGTCGACCAGCCAGTAACAGTGCCAGTCGCGGCGCTGTTCCCATGCTATCTCGGCGGCCTCCTCCGACAGCACCGGCCAGTCCGGCGTCAGTGCCTGCAGGCCGGTCGTGATGATCCGGTGCGCGGCCAGATCGGCCGCGGTCAGCGGCGTGCGATCGTCCTTCTGGCGGACCGCGAAATCGCCGCGGTAGACCTCCAGGATCGCCGCCGCCGCGCGGTCGGCCAGCGCGCGGACCGCGCCGGCCAGCGCTTCCAGATTCACGGACACGGCCGATAGCGCCCGGCCAGGTACTCGCGCGCGATGAACAACGCGGCGATCGAGCGGCCGTCGCTGACCTCCGGATGCGCGATCAGCTCGTGCAGCGCCGAGAGCTTCCACGGCACGACGTCGAGCGGCTCGGGCTCGTCTCCCGGCAGGCGCTCGGGATACAGATCGCGCGCGAGGACGACGTGGGTCATCGCGGTCATGTACGAGGGCGACAGCGACAGCGTGGTCAGGATGTGCAGATCGCGCGCGCCGAAGCCGATCTCCTCCTTGAGTTCGCGCTCGGCGCCCTGCTCGACGGTCTCGTCCTGGTCGAGCCGGCCCTTCGGCACGCCGATCTCGTAGCGGTCCAGGCCGGCGGCGTACTCGCGCACCAGCAGCACGGTGTCCGGGTCCTGCATCGGCACGATGATCACGGCGCCCAGGCCGCCGCCGCGCAGGCGCTCGAACGTGCGCCGCTCGCCGTTGGAGAACTCCAGATCGAGCTGCTCGGCGCGCAGGAAGCGGCTGTTCTCGACGGGGCGGCGGGCGAGGACGACGGGCGGTTTTCGCATGGCCGCATTGTACGCATCGTGCGCCGGCCCGGCATCGCCGCCATGACTTCCGGGGCTGGCCGCGCCCCGGCGGCGGGCGTATCGATGACGCTCCCCAAGTACCGGAACGGCCATGTCATCGCTTCGCCTGCTGTCGCTGATCCTCGCCGGCCTCGCCGCGAGTCCCTCCCATGCAGCCGAGCCGACCCGGCTGCTGCGCTTTCCGGACGTCTGCGGCGAGCGCGTGGTCTTCACCTACGCCGGCGATCTGTGGACGGTCTCGACGCAGGGCGGCAGCGCGGTGCGCCTGACCGCGGCGCCCGGACTCGAGCAGTCCGCGCGCTACTCGCCGGACTGCTCGCGCATCGCCTTCACCGGCCAGTACGGCGGCGACGACCAGGTCTACGTGGTGGATGCGGCCGGCGGCGAACCGCAGCAGCTGACCTACTACCCGACGATCGGCCCGCTGCCGCAGCGCTGGGGCTTCGACCATCAGGTCTACGGCTGGACGCCGGACGGTCAGTCGGTGCTGTTCCGCTCGTGGCGCGACTCGATCAATACCTCGCATCCGCAGCTCTACACGGTACCGGTCGGCGGCGGCCTGCCGACCGCGCTGCCGATGCCGAGCGCCGGCGTCGGCCGCTATTCGCCGGACGGCGCGCGCATCGTCTACTCGCCGAAGTTCCGCGACTTCCGCACCTGGAACCGCTACGTCGGCGGCTGGGCGCAGGACCTGTTCGTCTACGACTTCGCGGCCAAGACCGCCGTCAACATCACCAATGACGTCAACACCGACCGCGATCCGATCTGGATTGGCGATGCGGTCTATTTCCTCGCCGACCGCAGCGGCTACATGAATCTCTACCGCTACGACATGCCGACCGGCCAGACCCGCCAGCTGACCGACTACCAGGGCGTCGACGCGCGCTGGGCCAGCGGCGGCAGCGGCGGCCTGATCGCCTACGAGGTCGACGGCACGCTGCACGTCTACGACACGCGCAGCGATCAGGACCGTGCGCTGGCGATCAACGTGCCGAGCGACCTCGTGCACGCCCGCGCCGAGGAGCGCAGCGTCAAGGACCGCATCGAGGACTTCACGCTCAGCGAGAACGGCAAGCGCGCCTTGTTCACCGCGCGCGGTGAGATCTTCAGCGTACCGGTCAAGGACGGGGTCACGCTGAACCTCACGCACACGCCGGGCCGGCACGAACGCGAGGCGGCCTGGTCGGCCGACGGCAAGCGTGTGGTCTACGTGTCCGACCAGGACGGCGACGAGGCGATCTGGGTCCGCAACGCCGACGGCAGCGGCGCGCTGAAGCTGACGACCGAATCCTACGGTCGCCTGTACGCCCCGCGCTTCTCGCCGGACGGCGCACGGATCGCCTTCGTCGACAGCGAGAGCCGCCTGCGCGTCGTCGCCGCCGGCGGCGGCGGTCCGGCGCCGGTGATCGCCGACGATCCGGGCATCTCGCGCCGCGACTACGCCTGGTCGCCCGGCGGGCACTATCTGGCCTACACGCTGGCCGATGCGCAGAGCCAGGTGCGCCGATTGTTCGTGCACGATTTCGCCGGCTCGCGCAGCGTTCCGCTCGGCGGCGCCGAGGCCAGCGCCTACGGACCGGCGTTCTCGCCGGACGGCAAGTACCTGTACTTCATCGGCGACCGCGAGTGGACGCCGCAGATCTCCGGCGTGGAATGGAACTATGCGGCCAACCGCAGCACCGGGGTCTTCGCGCTGGCGCTGCGCAAGGACGCGGCCAATCCGTTCGCACCGAAGAACGACCGCGCCGACCAGTCCGGCGACGAGGACAAGGGCGACAAGAAGGACGACGACGCCGCGAAGAAGGACGCCAAGCCGGCGGTCGACGACCGCATCGATTTCGACGGCCTGGAGCGCCGCCTGATCCGCGCGCCGATCGAGCCGGACAACATCGGCTGGATCGGCCTGACCGGCAAGGCGCTCTACTACGTCACCGGCGACGGCTTCTATTACGGCCGCGAAGGCGCCTACAAGAGCAAGCTCAAGGCCTATGTGTTCGACGAGCGCAAGTCGCAGGACGTCATCGAGGACGTCGACGGCCTCGCGTTCGCGCCGAGCTCCTCCACCGTGCTGGTGCAGAGCGGCCAGGCCTACAAGCTGATCGACCTGTCGGCCGGCAAGCCCGAGCCCAAGGACGTCGGACTGGACGGCCTCTACGCGCGCGTCGATCCGAAGGCCGAGTACGCCGAGATCCTCGACGAGGTCTGGCGGCGCTACCGCGACCACTTCTACGTGCGCAACATGCACGGCTACGACTGGAACGCGATCCGCGCCAAATACCAGCCGATGCTGGCCTGGGTCGGCGACCGCAGCGACCTGAACTACCTGCTCGGCCAGATGGTCGCCGAGCTCAACGTCGGCCATGCCTACGTCAGCGGCGGCGACTTCCGGCTGCCGCCGCGGCCGAACGTCGGCCTGCTCGGCGCGCGTTTCGAGCTCGACGCCGCGAGCGGCCGCTACCGGATCGCGAAGATCCTCGAAGGCAGCAACGACGAGGAACGCTACCGCTCGCCGCTGACCGAGGTCGGCGTCGACGCGCGCGTCGGCGACTACGTGCTCGCGATCAACGGCCAGCCGCTGACCGCCACCGACAACCCGTACCGGCTGCTGCGCACCGCGCCGGGCCAGCTCGTGCAGCTGACGCTCAATGCGCGGCCGACCGATGCCGGCGCGCGCACCGTCCTGGTCAAGCCGATCGGCAACGAGATGGAACTCAACTACTACGCCTGGACGCGGCACAACCGCGACTACGTCGATCGCGCCAGCGGCGGCAAGCTCGGCTACCTGCACATCCCCGACATGGGACCGGACGGCATCCGCGAGTTCATCAAGGCGTTCTACCCGCAGTTGCGCAAGCAGGGCCTGGTCGTGGACGTGCGCGACAACGGCGGCGGCAACGTCTCGGCGATGATCATCGAACGGCTCGCGCGCAAGCCGCTCGGCCTCGGCTACGGGCGCGGCATCGACATCACCGAGACCTATCCGCAGCAGACCTTCCTCGGCCACCTGGCCGCGCTGTGCAACGGCACGACCGCGTCGGACGGCGACATCTTCTCGTACATGTTCAAGCGCGCCAAGCTCGGGCCGCTGATCGGCGAGCGCACCTGGGGCGGCGTGGTCGGCATCAGCGACTGGGGTCCGTTGATCGACGGCGGCCAGGTCAGCGTGCCGCAGTTCGCCAGCGCCAGCACCGAGGGCCAGTACGTGATCGAGGGCGAAGGCGTGGAGCCCGACATCACGGTGCCCGAAGATGTCAGCGCCCAGCTCGCCGGCCGCGATCCGCAGCTCGACCGCGCGATCGAGGAATTGAACAAGGCGATCGCCGCGGCACCGGTGAACCTGCCGGCGGCACCGGCCGATCCGGTCAAGACGCCCGGCGCGAAGGCGCCCGCTCGCTGAGCGGCCGACGGGACGGCCGGCCGCGCAGCCGGCCGTCCGCGGTGACGGCCTCATCGCAGCGGCCAGGCGCCGCGTGCGTCGCGAGCGAGCCGGCCGGGTTTCTGAATGCGGGTGAAGAGCGTACGGCCGTCGCTGCGGCGGCCTCGACGCGTGTCCCGCGCCGAGCGCACGCGTCGCGGGGCCGCTCAGTCCAGCGCGTAGCCGAACTGCTGGCGGAACTGGTCGGCGAACTCGCCGTAGGTGAAGCGCTGGTTCTGCGTGCCGGGATGCTCGACCTTGAGCGCGCCCATCAGCGAGGCCATGCGGCCGACGGTCGGCCAGTCCATGCCGTTCATGATGCCGTGGATCAGGCCGGCCCGGTACGCATCGCCGCAGCCGGTCGGATCGGACACGCGGCGCTCGTGCGCCGGCGGAATCTCATGGGTCTTGCCGCCGGCGTGGATCAGCGAGCCGCGCGGGCCGCGCGTGACGATGTAGGCCTCGACGCGCTCGGCGATCTGCGCCGGCGTCCAGCCGGTGTTGACCTCGAGCAGCTGCGACTCGTAGTCGTTGACGGTGACGTACTGCGCCTGCTCGATGAACGCGCGGAACTCCTCGCCGTTGAACAGCGGCATCGCCTGGCCCGGATCGAAGATGAAGGGCAGACCGCGCTCGGCGAACTCGAGCGCGTGCTGCAGCATCGCCTCGCGGCCGTCCGGCGCGACGATGCCGAACGTCGCCTCGGGCACGTCGCGCACGTGGTTCTCGTAGGAGCGCATCATCGCGCCCGGATGGAACGCGGTGATCTGGTTGTCGTCCAGGTCGGTCGTGATGAACGCCTGCGCGGTGTAGAGATCGTCGAGCGTCTTGACGTAGCGCAGGTCGATGCCGCACTGCGTGAAGTGCGTGCGGTACGGCGCGAAGTCCTGGCCGACGGTCGCCATCGGCAGCGGATCGGCGCCGAGCAGCTTGAGGTTGTAGGCGATGTTGCCGGCGCAGCCGCCGAACTCGCGGCGCATCCGCGGCACCAGGAACGACACGTTGAGGATGTGCACCTGGTCGGGAAGGATGTGGTTCTTGAACTGGTCCTGGAACACCATGATGGTGTCGTACGCGAGCGAACCGCAGATCAGTGCTGACATGAACGGTGTTGTCCTTCCCCGGATGACGTGAATGGAGCCGGCGGCCGGCAGCCGCGGGCAAAGCGGCGATTATCGCAGATTGAAGATCGCCGATCGGCGGGCCGTGGATCGCGCGGTGCCGCTCCGCGGCCCGTGCGCCGATGCGGTCGCGCTCACGACGCGGACGGCAGGTCGGCGCCGCTGCCGTCGAGCCGCGTGCGCAGCAAGGCGTTGAGGCGCTGCGGGTTGGCCTTGCCGCCGGTCGCCTTCATGACCTGTCCGACCAGGAAGCCGAGCACCTTGTCCTGGCCGGCGCGGACCTGCGCGGCCTGGGCCGGATGCGCGGCGATCACCTGATCGATCGCCGCCAGCAGCGCACCCTCGTCGCTGATCTGGACCAGGCCGCGCGCGGCGATCACCGCGTCGGCGTCGCCTTCGCCGGCGATCATCGCCGCGAACACGTCCTTGGCCTGCTTGCCGGAGATCACGCCCTCGCGCAGACGCCGCAGCAGCAGCGCCAGATCGGCCGGCGCCAGCGGCGAGCGCGCGATCGGCAGGCCGAGCGTGTTCAGCGCCGCGGCCAGCTCGCCGAGCACCCAGTTCGCGCAGAGCTTGGCCTCGCCCGGCAGCGCGGCCAGCACGGCCTCGAAGTAGTCGGACGTGTCACGGTCGGCACAGAGCTGGTCGGCGTCCTGCGCCGGCAGGCCGAGCGCCTCGACGTAGCGGCGGCGGCGCGCCTCGGGCAGCTCGGGCAGGCTCGCGCGCACCGAGGCGACGAGCTCGGGCGGGATCGCCAGCGGCGGCAGGTCCGGATCGGGGAAGTAGCGGTAGTCGTCGGCCGATTCCTTGCTGCGCATCGAGCGCGTACGGTCCTGCGCGGCATCGTACAGACGCGTCTCCTGCACGACCGCCTCGCCGCTCTCGAGGACGCGGATCTGCCGCTCGATCTCGTAGGCGATCGCCTTCTCGACGAAGCGGAACGAGTTGACGTTCTTGATCTCGGCGCGCGTGCCGAGCGGCGCCTGCGGCGAGCGGCGCACCGATACGTTGGCGTCGCAGCGGAACGAGCCTTCCTGCATGTTGCCGTCGCAGATGCCGAGCCAGCGCACCAGCCGGTGCATCGTGCGCAGATAGGCGACCGCCTCGGCCGGCGAATGCAGCACCGGCGCCGAGACGATCTCCAGCAGCGGCACGCCGGCGCGGTTGAGATCGATGCCGGTCTGCGTCGAGAACGCATCGTGCAGCGACTTGCCGGCGTCCTCCTCCAGATGCGCGCGCTCGATGCGCACCTCGATCACCCGATCGTCGTCCAGACGCACCGCGAGCATGCCGTCGGCGACCACCGGCCGCTCGTACTGGCTGATCTGGTAGCCCTTGGGCAGGTCCGGATAGAAATAGTTCTTGCGCGCGAACACCGAGACCGGCGCGATCCGCGCGCCGATCGCCAGGCCCAGCGTGACCGCCAGCCGCACGGCCTCGTCGTTGACGACCGGCAGCGTGCCGGGCAGGCCGACATCGATCGCCGCGGCCTGCGTGTTCGGCTCGGCGCCGTAGGCCGCCGATGCGCCCGAGAACAGCTTGCTGCGCGTCGCCAGCTGCGCGTGGATCTCCAGCCCGATGACCGCCTGCCAGCTCACGGCCGGTCCCCGGGGCGGCGCCGATGCCAGTCGGTGGCCTGCTGGAAGCGGTGCGCGGCGGCCAGCAGGCGCGCCTCGGCGAACGCCGGCGCGATCAGCTGCAGGCCGACCGGCAGGCCGGCATGCAGACCGGCCGGAATCGACAGCGCCGGCAGGCCGGCCAGATTGACCGCGACGGTGTTGACGTCGGCCGCCGCCATCGCGAGCGGATCGGCGCGCTTCTCGCCGAGCGCGAACGCGGTCGTCGGCGCGGTCGGCCCGGCGATCAGATCGACCTGCGCGAATGCCGCGTCGAAATCGCTGGCGATCAGGCGGCGCGCCTTCTGTGCGCTGAGGTAATAGGCGTCGTAGTAGCCGGCCGACAGCGCGAACGTGCCGATCAGGATGCGCCGCCGCACCTCGGCGCCGAAGCCCTCGGCACGGCTGCGCGTGTAGAGGTCCTCGAGGCTGCGCGGATGCGCGCAGCGATGGCCGAAGCGCACGCCGTCGTAGCGCGCCAGGTTGCTCGAAGCCTCGGCCGGCGCGATCACGTAGTAGGCCGGGATCGCCAGATGCGCGTGCGGCAGGTCGATCTCGACCAGGCGCGCGCCGAGCCGCTCGTATTCGGCCAGCGCGGCCTGCACCGCGGCTCCGACGCCGGCCTGAACGCCGGCGCCGAAGTACGGCCGTGCCACCCCGATGCGCAGGCCCGCCAGCGGCGCATCGAGCGCGGCGAGGTAGTCCTCGACCGGACGGGCGGCGCTGGTCGCGTCGCGCGGATCGTGTCCGGCGATCACGCCCAGCACCCGGGCGCAGTCCTCGGCGCTGCGCGCGAGCACGCCGGGACAGTCCAGGCTCGACGCATAGGCGATCAGGCCCCAGCGCGAGACGCGTCCGTAGGTCGGCTTGAGTCCGGTCACGCCGCAGAACGCGGCCGGCTGGCGCACCGAGCCGCCGGTGTCGCTGCCGGTCGCGAACGGCACGATGCCGGCGGCGACCGCCGCGGCCGAACCGCCCGAGGAGCCGCCCGGCACGCGCGTGAGGTCCCAGGGATTGCGGACCGGGCCGTAGTGGCTGGTCTCGTTCGAAGAGCCCATCGCGAACTCGTCGAGATTGGTCTTGCCGATCGACACCGCACCGGCTGCGCTCAGGCGCTCGCCGACCGCCGATTCGTACGGCGGCACGAAGCCCCCGAGCATGCGCGAGGCGCAGGTGGTGCGCAGGCCGGCCGTGCAGAAATTGTCCTTCTGCGCGAACGGGACGCCGCTCAGCGGCGCGGCACCGGCCGCGCGCGCGCGCGTACGCGTGTCGAGTCCGATGAACGCATTGAGATCGCCGTGCGCCGCGGCGCGCCGGCGCGCCTCCGCGGCCAGGACGTCCTGGCCGTCCTCGCGCGCGGCCTTCACGCAGGCGCGCAGGCCCTGGTCGAGCGCATCGCTCATTCGATGACCTTCGGCACCAGGTACAGGCCGAGCCGCGTCTCTGGCGCCAGCGCGAGCAGCGCCTCGTGCGCGTCGCCCTCGGTCACCGCATCGGGGCGCGGCACCAGCGTCAGACCGAGCGGATGCGCCATCGGCTCGACCGCGTCGAGCGCGGCATGATGCAGCTCGCCGACCAGGTCGAGCATGCGCGCGATCTCGCGCTCGAGCGGGGCGATTTCGTCGTCGGCGAGCGCCAGGCGGGCCAGCCGTGCGCAACGCCGCAGGTGATCGGCGTCGAAGGACATGGCCGGGGCGACTCGCGGGATTGGCGAAACCTTAACATATTGCAGAGCAGCGAAGCTCACCTCCTCTCCCGATCCGCTCACGTAAACCTCGGCCCCATAAGGCTTTATTAACGCAGTCGCTCCTTGCCTGCACCGGGGGGACTGTCTAGACTGCTCCGCTTTTCCGCCCCCTCTTCTGCCGGCAGCTTTCAATGTTCAAACGCGTTCGTGGCATGTTTTCCAACGATCTGTCGATCGACCTCGGCACCGCCAACACGCTGATCTACGTACGCGGCCAGGGCATCGTTCTCGACGAGCCTTCGGTGGTGGCGATCCGACAGGATCGTGGACCGGGCGGTCCGCGCAGCGTCGCGGCCGTCGGTGCCGAGGCCAAGCGCATGCTCGGCCGCACGCCCGGCAACATCGTCACGGTGCGTCCGCTCAAGGACGGCGTCATCGCCGACTTCTCGATGACCGAGGAGATGCTCAAGCAGTTCATCAAGCGCGCGCACAAGTCACGGATGTTCCGGCCGAGCCCGCGCGTGCTGGTCTGCGTGCCGTGCGGCTCGACCCAGGTCGAACGCCGCGCGATCAAGGAATCGGCCGAGAGCGCCGGCGCGCGCGACGTGTTCCTGGTCGAGGAGCCGATGGCCGCGGCGATCGGCGCCGGCATTCCGGTCGGCGAGGCGCGCGGCTCGATGGTGCTCGACATCGGCGGCGGCACCTCGGAAGTGGCGGTGATCTCGCTCAACGGCATCGTCTACGCACAGTCGGTGCGCATCGGCGGCGACCGCTTCGACGAGGCGATCATCAACTACGTGCGCCGCAACCACGGCACGCTGATCGGCGAGGCGACCGCCGAACGCATCAAGATGGAGGTCGGCTGCGCGTATCCGCAGTCGGAGGTGCGCGAGATCGAGGTCTCCGGCCGCAACCTCGCCGAGGGCGTACCGCGCATGTTCACGATCAACTCCAACGAGATCCTCGAAGCGCTGCACGAGCCGCTGGCCGGCATCGTCAGCGCGGTCAAGAGCGCGCTGGAGCAGACGCCGCCGGAGCTGTGCTCGGACGTCGCCGAACGCGGCATCGTGCTGACCGGCGGCGGTGCGCTGCTGCGCGACCTGGACCGCCTGATCTCCGAGGAGACCGGTCTGCACGTGTTCGTCGCCGACGATCCGCTGACCTGCGTGGCGCGCGGCGGCGGCCGTGCGCTGGAAATGGTCGACCAGCACGGCGGCGACTTCTTCGCGTCGGAGTGATCCGGCTTCCGTCGCGTCCGTGACCGGACGCGACGGCCGCGCCGGCGGCGGCCGCATCGACACAGCATGGCTCCGGCCTGGAATCGGCGACCCCGGACACTCGATGGCTCTTGCACCCGGCGACAACGCCACCTTGTTCTCCGCGGGCGCGGCGAGCACGTTGCGGCTGATCGTCTATCTGGCCGCCGCGGTCGTGCTGATGATCCTGGACCATCGCGGCCACTACCTCGAAGCCGTGCGCGGCCATGCCAGCCTGCTGATCGAGCCGCTGTACCGGCTGGCCGCCCTGCCCGCTGACGCTGCGCGCGCGACGCGCACCGCCGTGGCCTCGCAGAGCGCGCTGGCCGCCGAGAACCGCGAGCTGCGCGAGGCCCTGCTGCTGGCGCAGGCGCGCCTCAACCGGGCCGGCGCGCTGGCCGCGCAGAACGAGCGCCTGCAGGACCTGCTCGAAGCGCAGAAGAGCCTGGGCCTGTCGGTGCAGATGGCGAGCCTGCTCGACATCGACATCGATCCGGCGCGGCGCCGCATCGTCATCAACCGCGGCGCGCAGCAGGGCGTCAGCGTCGGCCAGCCGGTGATCGACGCCTCCGGCATCATGGGCCAGGTCGTCGAGGTGCTGCCCAATACCGCGGTCGTGATGCTGCTGACCGATCCGAACCACGCCATCCCGGTCACGATCGAACGCACCGGCCTGCGCACGATCGCCTACGGCGACAAGGACGCACGCGATCTGCTGGAGCTGTCGAACATCCCGACCAGTGCCGACGTCCAGGTCGGCGACAAGCTGATCAGCTCCGGCCTCGGCGGACGCTTCCCGGCCGGCTTTCCGGTCGGCGAGATCCGCGACGTGCGCAACGACGACACCGGCATGTTCGCGACCGCGCTGGCGACGCCGGCGGCCGCGATCAGCCGCAGCAGCGAGGTCCTGCTGCTGCACGACCTGCCGCAGCCGTACGGACCCGCGCAGCCGCAGGTCGACGCCTCGGCGCCACCCGGCGCGGACGCCGCACCGGCCGAACCGGCGCAGCCGGAGCCGACGCCGTGAACCGGCTGCGCGCGCAATCGTGGCTGTTCGCCGGAACCGTGCTGCTGGCGATGCTGCTGCAGCTGATGCCGCTGCCGGCGCCGCTGCTGCAGATCAAGCCGTACTGGCTGGCATTGGTGCTGATCTACTGGGCGATCGAGACGCCGGACCGGGTCGGACTCGGCTTCGCGTTCCTGCTCGGCCTCGCCGGCGACGTGCTGGCCGGCCAGCTGCTCGGCGAGCACGCGCTGCGGCTGACCGTGCTGGCCTTCATCGTGCTGCGCTTCCGCGCACGGCTGCGCTTCTTCCCGGTCTGGCAGCAGACGCTGGCGGTGTTCGCGCTGCTGCTCAACGACCGCATCGTCGTGATGATGGTGCGCGGCTTCTCCGGCGAGGCGATGCCGCCGGCCGCGTTCTGGCTGTCACCGCCGGTCGGGGCGGCGCTGTGGCCGTTCGTGTTCATCCTGCTCGACGACCTGAGGGCGCGGCTGCGCGGACGCGAAGCATGAAGCGCGCGCACAGACCGATGAAGGACAACCGCCACGAAGGCGAGTTGTTCCGCCGGCGCGCGGTCGCCGCATTCGCGCTGGCGCTGCTCGGCATACTCGGCCTCGGCGCGCGCTTCTACTGGCTGCAGGTGCTGCGTCACGACGACTACAGCGCACGCGCCGATTCCAACCGCATCTCGATGCGCCACATCGCGCCGTCGCGCGGCCTGATCTACGACCGCAACGGCGTGCTGCTGGCCGAGAACGTCGCCGCGTTCCGGCTCGAGGTGGTCCCCGAGCGCGTCGCCGACATGCCGGCCATGCTCGATGAGCTCGGTCGGGTGGTCGCGCTCGACCAGGAGGACATCCAGCGCTTCAACACGCTGCGCAAGTCGCGCCGCTCGTACATGAGCGTGCCGCTGCGCATGAAGCTGGCCGAGGAGGAGATCGCGCGCTTCTCGGTCGAGCGCTGGCGCTTCCCGGGCGTGGACGTGGTGCCGTACCTGACCCGTTCGTACCCGCTCGGCAAGGACTTCGGCCACGTCATCGGCTATGTCGGCCGGCTCGACACCGACGACCTGGCGCGCGTCGACGCCGCGCGCTACGACGGCACCACGCACATCGGCAAGACCGGCATCGAGCGCTACTACGAAGACCTGCTGCACGGCGAACCCGGCTACGACCTGGTCGAGGTCAACGCCAACCGGCGTCCGCTGCGCACGCTCGAGCGCACGCCGCCGACGCCCGGCAAGAACCTCTACCTGAGCATCGACGCGCGCCTGCAGCGCGCCGCCGAGGAGGCCTTCGGCGGTGCGACCGGCGCGCTGGTCGCGATCGATCCGCGCAACGGCGAGGTGCTGGCCCTGGTCAGCGTGCCCGGCTTCGATCCGAACTTGTTCGTCAACGGCATCAGCCGCACCGACTACCAGCTGCTGCTCAACGCGCCGGACCGGCCGCTGTTCAACCGCGCGCTGATCGGCACGTTCGAACCGGGCTCGACGATCAAACCGTTCATGGCGCTGGCCGGGCTCGAGCTCGGCATCCGCAAGCGCAGCGACACGGTGTTCTCGAGCGGCGAGTTCTACATACCGGGCCAGCCGCGCGCGTATCGCGACTGGCGTCACGGCGGACACGGCCGCGTCGACGTCGTCGAGGCGCTGGCGCAGTCGGTCAACACGTATTTCTATTCGCTGGCGCTCGACCTCGGCATCGACCGCATGTCGCAGTACCTGGGCCAGTTCGGCTTCGGCGCGCCGACCGGCATCGACCTGGCCGGCGAGGGCCGCGGCATCCTGCCCTCGCGCGAATGGAAACGCGGTGCGCAGAGCCAGCCGTGGTTCCCCGGCGAGACCGTGATCGCCGGCATCGGCCAGGGCTACTGGACGACGACGCCGATCCAGCTCGCGCACGCGACCGCGACGCTCGCCGCGCGCGGCGTCGCGCGCCGGCCGCACCTGCTCAGGGCCGTGCAGGACGGCTTCAACGCGCCGATCGTCGAGGTCGAGCAGCCGCCGGCCGCGGCCTCGCTGATCCGCGATCCGGCCAACTGGGCGCTCGTCGAGCAGGGCATGGTGGCGGTCGTCAACGGTCCGACCGGCACCGCGCGCCGCGTCGGCGCGGACGCGCCGTACGTGATCGCCGGCAAGACCGGCACCGCGCAGCGCTTCTCGCGCACCGAATCCAACGAGCAGGCACTGTCGGCGCTGGACGCGCGACAGAAGTACAAGGCGCTGTTCATCGCCTACGCGCCGGTCGAGGAGCCGCGCATCGCGCTCGGCCTGGTGCTCGAGTTCGCGGCCAGCGGCTCGGGCGACGCCGCGCCGCTGGCGCGCCGCGTGCTCGATGCCTGGTTCGCCGCCGCGGCCGCGCCGGCCCAGCCGAGCGGAGCGGCCGCGCCGTGATCGCCGCCCTGCGCCAGTCCGCACACCGCTGGCTGTGGCGGCTGATGCATCGGCCGCGGCTGGACTATCCGCTGCTCGGCGCGATCGCGCTGCTCGGCGCGATCGGTCTGGCGACGCTGTACAGCGCCGAGCCGCGCCTGGTCGTCAACCAGGGCGTGCGCTTCGCGCTCGGCGGTGCGCTGATGCTGCTGATCTCGCGCATTCCGCCGAGCACGCTGCGCAACTGGACGCCGTGGCTGTACGCCGGCAGCGTCGCGCTGCTGCTGCTGGTCGCGCTGCTCGGCGAAGGCCGCGGTGCGCATCGCTGGCTCGATCTGAAGTTCGTGCGCTTCCAGCCGTCCGAGCTGCTCAAGCTGACGATGCCGATGATGATGGCCTGGTATCTGAACCGCCGGCCGCTGCCGCCGGACTGGACCACGCTGGCGGTCGCGGTCGCGCTGATCGCCGTTCCGGCCGGCCTGATCGCCGAGCAGCCGGACCTCGGCACCGCGCTGCTGATCGTCGCCAGCGGCCTGTTCGGCATTTTCCTGGCTGGGCTGTCGTGGTGGCGGATCGGCCTGATCGGCGGCAGCGTGGGCGCGGCCGCACCGGTCGCCTGGGTGTTCATGCACGAATACCAGCGCAACCGCGTGCGCATGCTGCTCGACCCGGATTCCGATCCGCTCGGCCTGGGCTGGCACATCATCCAGTCCAAGATCGCGGTCGGCTCCGGCGGCATATGGGGCAAGGGCTGGCACCGCGGCACGCAGTCCCAGCTCGACTTCCTGCCCGAGCACACGACCGACTTCGTGTTCTCGCTGTACTCCGAAGAGTTCGGTCTGGTCGGCGTCGTGCTGCTGCTGGCGCTGTACCTGTTCATCATCGGCCGCAGCCTGTGGATCGCGGCCAATGCCAAGGACACCTACTCGCGCCTGCTGGCCGGCGCGATCAGCCTGTCGTTCTGCGTCTACGTGATCGTCAACGGCGGCATGATCAGCGGCATGCTGCCGGTGGTCGGCGTGCCGCTGCCGCTGATGAGCTACGGCGGTACCTCGGCGGTCTCGCTGCTGGCCGGCTTCGGCGTGCTGATGTCGATCCACGCGCATCGCAAGATGGTCGCGCGCTGAAACCGCCGCGTCACGTCAGCCGGGCCGGCTCATTCGAAATCGTCGGCGAAGTAGCGGTCGGTGACCCACCACGCCACTGCGGCGTTGTTGCGCAGGTCTGTTTCGAAGAAGCCGTACGGCGCATAGACCTCGGCCGCGAAACGTGTCGCCGGCAGCAGGGGGCGCGCAGCGACGCGGTCAGGTTCGCCACGGCACCCGGCGCCAGATCCAGCTGCAGGCGGATCCCGGCCGGGGTCGGAATCGCCTGGCACGAGCCGATACCGGTCACGACGCAGCTCGGACCCGCCTCGATCGAGACCTCGGTGAAGCCGGGCACGCTGGTCGCGTGACTGAAACGGACGAACGCCGTGGCCTGCACGTTCTGCTCGCCTGCGTAGCGAAGTTCGGCGCTCAGATCGAGCGCCGAGGCATCGGATGTCACCGATGGTGCCAGCGACAATGCCATCGACAGATCGCCGCGCTGACCCTGCGCCGGTGCGACGAGCCGGCCGACCCAGGGTCGCCGGCTCTCGCCGGGGCGACGGGCCAGACCATAGGCCAGCAGACTTCCGTCGGGCAACTGCCGAGCGATCCGCGCGTCGTCGTCGCCGATCGCTTCGTCGACCTCGGGCTGCGCCGACAGCATCGTGCCTTCGATGAAGCGGCCGTCTTCGGCATCGAAGCGCGACACGAACCGACGCGATGCCGAGGCCTGCACGACTTCGACGACGCCGGCGTCGGCGGCGATCACCTCCACGGGCAGCGCGAGCGAGCGCGACGAAGACTCGTGCAGGCGCGTGATCCAGCGCTCGGCGCCGGAGTGTCGGTCCAGCCGCACCAGCACGCCCTTGTCATCCTGATCGGCGATTCCCGCGCCACCGACGTACAGATCGCCGTCGCTTCCGATGCGAGCCGAGCGGAAATCCACGGTCGGATCGCTCGACACGTATCGCCAATGCAAGCTGCCGTCGGTCAGCGAGAAGGCGACGACCTCGCGATCGAGCGTGGCCAGATACCCTTCGTCTTCGTGTTGCGCCAGCAACCAGCTGTCGCTGCGGGCCAGCGCCGGATTGGACCAGAGCACCGAGCCGTCCGCTCCCGCATGGCGGCGCGGCCCCTGACGCAGCGTCGCGCCCTGCGGTTCTCCGGTGACGATGAGGTCGTCGCCGACCGGCCAGAAGCCGACCGGACTGGCGTATCGGGCCGACATCTCCAGCGGAAGCTGCCAGACCTGCCCGGAGCCCGCGTCGAGCTTCCTGACCCAGCGCCGATGGAGCCCCGGCCAGCCGGTGTCCTCCACGTTGGAAACGACGACATTGCCGGCGCCGTCCTCGGCCAGCGCGAGCGTGTTCGCGGCTGCCAGTGCGCCCCAGAACGACTGCTGCCAGCGCGGCTGCCCACTTGCGTCGTACCGCACCACCTGCATCTGGCGCGAAGCGGCGCTGTGCAGCATCGCGACGAAATCACCGCCAGCAAGGCGCAGGACCTTGGCGGAACCGAACGGTGCGGACCCCGCCGGGACCGCCAGCACGCGCTCGAGCAGCGCCGATCCGGCCGGATCGATCCGCTTGACACGGATCTGTTGCCCGTCCTCGATGTTCTCGATCGAGGCGACCAGCAGCGACTGCGCGTCCACCGTTGCGTCCACCGTTGCCGTCTGCGGCACCGGCGGATAGCTGACGCCCAGCGTCTGACCGCTGGCGGCCTGAATGCGTGCGATGCCGTTGACGCACGCGATCAGCGGCAGACAATCGGCGCCGGCCACGCGCACGACGTCGTCCGCCACGAGCAGATCGCGTGGATGGAAGACCCGCCCGGTCGTCGACGCGCTCAATGCGGTGTGCCAGATCGACGCGCCGCTCGCGAGGTCGATGCGGTCGGCGAAACCGGAGGTGCCGGACGCGTCCAAGCCGGCCAGGATGGCGACGTCGGCTGTGGTCTCGATCAACGCGTATCGGGCATCGAGCGTGCGCGACCAGCGCATCTGTCCGGTCGCCGGATCGAGGCAGCGCATCGCAGGCCCCTCGTCGGCATCGCGCACGCCCAGCACACAGTCGCCGGCGATCCGCAGCGACGACCAGTTCCCCGGCACGGACCACAGCGGATGCCCGTCGGCGGCGTCGAACTTGGTCAGCGATGCGGCCGACCGATTCGCGAAGTAGAGACCATCGGCGGCGGCCACGCCTTGCTCGTAGCCGGGCGCGTCCAAGGCAGTCGCCGGCAGCCCGATGTTCCAGAGTACCGATAGATCCGGCGCCAATCTGACGAGACGCTGGAACCCATTCGCCGAGCCGATGCCGCACAACATCGATACGTAGAGATGGTCGGAAGCATCAGTCCCGATCGGCACCGCACGGCAGTCCGCCTCGGCCTGCTCCAGCTCGCGTTGCGCGCGTATCGCGCCGGTGTGGCCGTCCGCCCGCATGATCACGCTCCGCGCCACAGGCGCCGGAATGTCGTAGCGAACCTGGGTCAGCGCCAGATCGCCGTTGTCGAAAGCGTGAACGTAGGTCGGCCATGGCCACCACACGGGGATCGCACGCGACCACAGCAGCCGCCCGTCGTCGGAGAAGCGCGTCGCACCGCCGTGAGTCAGCCAGGCGCCATCGCCGGACGAGCCGCCGGCCAGAAGTTCCGCGTCCGGGCGAATGCTGTGCTGAATGCCGACGCTGCGGCTCCACATCACCGCATCATCCGTTGCGCCGTGTCGCGCGAGTGTGGCGTGTCCGGCCGCATCGATGGCGAACGAATAGAAATCGCCGCCGCTGGCCGGACTCAACTGCATCGATCGCGACGGATATCCCACCGGCGACGGGAAAAACGGATCGGGATTGTCGGTGCCGGGGGCGAACACCGGTTCGAACAGCGTCTCCCAGACGACCTGTGACGCCGATACGGCTGCGGTGGCGGTCAGTAGCAGTACGCCGGCAACGCATGCCGCGTGTCGGTGCTTCTGCATGACATTCCCCTGTCCAAAGACCCTGAATCGTATTGTTGCCGATACGTCCCCAGCTTGCATGCTGGCCATCTCGCTCCGGCGCCCGTCGTCAGCGACCGGCGCCAATACAGTGCTCGCCGTCTCCGGCATGCCTCGCGAAATGGCGGCGGCATGCGCCTCGCAGATGCGCAACGACGCGGCGTGCCGAACACATCCGGCGATGAGCGGCCGTAGCCACCCCGCAAGGCCGGATTCACGGTTCGAAGCGCGTGCTCACTCGAAGCCGTCGACGAACAACCGGTCGCCGAGCGGCTGAGAGCTGCGATTGTCGAGCAGATCGGTCTCGAAGAAGCCGTAGGGTCCGTAGACCTCCGCAATGGCTGTCACTTGCTCCCCCATCGTCCGCGCGTCCGCCGTCAGATGGGCCTCGGCACCGGGCTCGAGCCTCAACGATGCGCGAATGCCATAGGGCGTGGCGACGGCCAGGCACGTGCCACCGCCCGACACGATGCAGGCGACGTCCCGAGCACCGGTCAGATACGGCAGCAGCTCGCCAGGCGCCGATTCGCCGAACTGCACGTAGCCGACGGCGCTCTCGATCGGTGCCTGACCGTCATATCGAAACCTGACCGAAAGACGTTCCGATCCAGGCCCTGCGTGTGGCACATCGAATCGTGTCGAGAAGTTGCCATGCCTCCCGGCATTCGGTGCCGACAGCTTGCCGGCCCACGGCACACCGGGCTGTCCCGGCTGGCGCTCGGACCCGTAAGCCAGGATCGTGCCGTCGCTCAGTCGCCGGCCGTACCGAATGCCGAGCGCCGCGACGGTCTCATCACGCGTAGCCGCCATATCGACCAGACTCGCATCGATGACCAAGCCGGTCGACGCATCCAGCCGGGTCAGGAACGTCCGATCATCGCCCGCTTGCGTCAGCCAGACCTCGCCTTCACCCGCATAGTGCAGCGTCGCTTCCAACGCGGGCATACCGACCGGCGCATCGAAGCGTTGCGTCCACGCTGGGGATCCTGTGTGACCGTCGAGCCGTACGACGAAAGCCGACCGCTCGGAGTCGGTCGAGCGAATTGCGGTTGCGTACAGATCGCCGTCGTCCCCGACCTGTGCGGAGGTCAACCAGACATACAGATCGCCGGGCAGGGCTGTATCGTGGCTCCACAGCAACGAACCGTCCGACAACGAAAAGGCGACCACACGCTTGTTGAGACCCGTGTAACCGATGGTTCCGTTGCGGGCGAAAACGTCTGAAGCGCCCATGAGGGTCGTGTTGTTCCACTGTACGGCGGCGTTTGCGCCCGAGTAGCGGGCTATCCCCCACATGTGCAGTGAAACAGGCGCAAACAGATCCTCGTCGAGGAGATGCACGTCAGGCGGCACGCCCCCCAGGCTCCCTCGAATCGGGATCGACCATCGAGTCTGCCCGTCAGCAGCCGCGAACTTTTCGATGAACGAGGCGAAATGACCACTCAGATCAGTGATGCGCCCCACACCAGCAACCAGATCGCCGGCACCGTCGAGTTTGAAGGACACCATTCCCCGGCCGTAGCCCTGCTGTGCAAGGCTCCTGGACCACACGGTCGATCCGTTGGATTCATGACGCGCCAGATAAGGAAGAGCGAAAGCACCCGTGTTGGCGGTGACGAACGCTCCACCATCGGCTCGACGCAGCGCGACTGCCCGATCCAGTCCCCGCAGCGCGTTGGCGACTGGAAAAGTCACCTGCCAGGGTGTCGCACCGTGCTCGTCGAACTGGCCGGCACGGACACGCTGCTGCGCACCGATACCTTCGGCCGACGCCAGTACCAGCGCGTTGCTGCCGTCCAACGTCGCCGAGACGCCGACCGAGTGGGGCACATCCGGATAGAGGACGGAAGACTGTGCACCGTTGATGGAACTCACGCGAGCCAAGCCCGTAACGCACCACGCCGCCGCCGCACATTGCGATCCCGAGACGAGCACGCCTTGAGCGGTCGGCAGCAGACCGCGCGGCAGGAACGGCTGCCCCGGACCTGCGGCCTGCAACTGCGTACGCCAGACCTGGGCGCCGTCGAGCCGATCGATACGGGCGATGAAGCCCGACGTTCCGTTCGCTTCGGTACCGGCCACGTAAACGCCCTCGCTGGCGGGCGTCACGATCAAATCGACCGCATCCCATGTCGAAGACCAGCGCTGCACGCCAGTGGCGACGTCGATCGACTCCACGCGCGCAGACGAACCCTCCTGACCCCTCACCAGCAAACGGCCCTCGGCATCGAAGCCTACGGGCTCATACGATCCGCTTCTGCGCCACAGGACGGCTCCGCTCGACGATGAGAGCTTGACCAGCTCCCAGTTGCCATCGCTGCGACTTTGCCTGACATACACACCCGATGCGTCGGCGACACCGGATGCGGCTGAGCCGTACACGCGCCATACGGTCGAAAGATCGCCGTCGAGTCGTTGAACACTGCCATCGCAGGCGCTGACGTAAAGCGTCTCCCCGGCCGTGCCGAGCAGTCGGGTCGCGCATGACGCATCGAATCGACTGCCGGCGATCACGGCCCCCGTCGTTCCGTCCACACGCAAAAGGCTGGCGCTGCTTCCGTTCCGGGGGCGATAGTCGGCGATCGCCAGATCACCGTCGGCATACTCCAGCACCGAGCTTCGGTGTTGGGTCCACAACGAGCGGGACCACAGGAGCTGACCTTCACCGGAGAAGCGGGCCAGCCCACCGGACACGACGAGCGTACCGCCGTCGCGCAGAACGAAGGTATCGAGCACGTCGCGCTGGGCCAAGGTCGTCTGAAGCGAGCGCTGCCAGACCGCCGTCAGGTCCGATCGCAGACGCGATACTGTCGGCTGCCCCAGCCGGTCCAGTGCGTAGAAATAGACGTCTCCGTCCGGTGCGGTCCTGAGCGCCGATGAAGGCAACGCCGCGCCGTACAGACCCGGATACTCGATACCCGGCGCGACGATCGGATCGAAATGCGTCTGCCACTCGATCGCCTGAGCCTGCGCAAAGGTTGCGGTAACGTACAGCAAAAGACTGGCTGCCCAGTGCCACGATGCCGCCCTTGCCATATTGACGCTCCACATGCCTTGATCGACAAAAAGGCTGCCGTTTCTGGAAGACCGTTATGAACCGACCGCAGCGCGGATGCCCATGCGCGCTGCCTTACTCCAGCGCGGGTCGGCGTTCGCGTGAATTGTAACGGGGTGCGTCGCACGGGTCGCGCGGCGCGCTTTCGACACACGCCTCGACGAACCGGCGCATCGCCGCATCCGGCGCCTGCCGTTATGATGCGGATCGCATCCACACGCTCGCCCCCATCGAATCCGGATCAATGTCCAAGAAAATCGTCCGCCGCCGCTCCCCGATCCACGGCAACGGCGTCTTCGCCGCCGTCGACCTGCCTGCCGACATCGATCTGATCGAATACCGCGGCCGCCGCCTGACCCATCGGCAGGCCGACCGTCTCTACGGCGACACCGCCGAGGACGGCCACACGTTCCTGTTCATCCTCAACGACCGCTACGTGATCGACGCCAACGTCGAGGGCAACGTCGCGCGCTGGATCAACACCAGCTGCAAGCCCAACTGCCAGGCCGTGGTCGAGGAATCGCCGGGCCGCGATCGCCGCGAAGACCGCGTGATGATCCGCACGCTGCGGCCGATCAAGGCCGGCGAGGAGCTCAGCTACGACTACGGCATCTCGATCGACGGCCGCATCACCGAGCGCCTCAAGCGCATCTGGGCCTGCCATTGCGGCCAGCGCGGCTGCAGCGGAACCATGCTGAAACCCAAACGCAAGCGCGCCGGCTGAACGCCGATACCGAACCGGATCGCGCGGACGCGGTATTCTCGTCCGGTCCGCCCAGCACCGTCGCCGATCGCGTGGCCGGGGCGCAACGGACGCCAGGGACTTCCGGATGCGTGAACGGTGAACGCATGAAGACAATCGCCGCCGTGGGCCTGAGCGACGAAGACGCCGCCCACCTGCGTCTGCTGGTCCGGAAGGCTGACGCCTCGCTGGACGCGCACTGGCGCTGGGGAGCCGAGACCGAGGCGGATCTGATCGTCGTCGACCCGACCAGCTTCGCCGGACTGATGGCGCGCTCGCGCGCACGCGTGCAGGGCATCCGCTGCGCGCTGCTCGGCGGCGACGGCGGCACGCCCGCCGGTGACGATCCGATCCTGCTCAAGCCGCTCAGGCTCGAGGCGGTCTGCGACCTGCTGCGTCAGGTCGCCGGTGAACTTCAGCCCTCGCAGGTCGTGACGCCGCAGCACCAGGACTTCTATTTCGGCGACCTCGGCGAGTCGCCCGGCGAGTCGGTCCTGCCGGCGCCACTCGGCGAGGCGCCGCACGACCGGCGCGAGCCGTCGGCGCCGAGCGGCCTGGACGAGCTGCTGCGCGCGCACCCGGACGCCGACCACCAGCCGCGCCGCCCGGCCGGGCGCCTCGATCAGAACACGACGATCGAGCCGGGCCGTCCGCCGCCTCCGCCGGCCATGCTCGGCGAGCCGCTGACGCCGACCGATCCGCTGAGCTCGCGCCTGCGCGACCGCACCGTCACCACGGCGCCGCGCAGCGCGCCGCCGGCCCGCGCGGCCGAGGACGCGCGCAGCCAGAGCCTGCGCGAATACCTGACCGGCGACTGGCTGGCCGGCCCTTCCAGCATCGCGCTGCCGGGCTCGCCGGACCTGGTCGTCGATCCGCGCCATCGGACCTATTACGCCGCCGGCGGCCTCGCCGATCTCGAGCCGTACTGCCGGCAGCCGCTGCGGCGCGGCGACTGGCACCCGCTGACGACGGCCGGCCTCGCCAGGCTGCAAGCCGGCGGCGGCGGACAGCCGTACGCGCGTCTGCTGTGGCTGTATGCGCTGCTCGCCTCGGACGGACATCTCGCGCCGCATCTGGATCCCGGCGGCACCTACCTGCTCAAGCGCTGGTTCGAGATCGATCGCGGCTATGCGCGTCAGCTCCGGATCGCCTCGGTCATGGTCCAGCCTCAGCGCATCCACGAGATCGCGCGCGCGGCCGACGTGCCGATGAGCGAGGTCTTCGACACGATCAACGCGTTCGACGCGATCGGCTATCTGCAATGGACGCCGCGCCCGCCGCGCCATGCGACCGAGAACGCCGGTGCGTTCGCGTCGCTGATGCGCCGCCTGCGCAAGCCGATCGGCCGCAGCTGACGGCGCGCGGCTGCGCGCGCCATTTGACGGGACGTTCACGCCGATCGCCGATGCTGGTCGCTCCTTCCGACGAGCGCGGCCTCGATGTTCGATCCTCTCCCCGACATCTCCCGCAGCGGCGGATCGCGGCGCGATCTCGCGACGCGCGCCGGCTGGACCTTCCTCCGCAGCTGGTGGCACGCGCCTCGGCGCGTCGGCGCGATCGCGCCGTCCTCCAAGGCCCTGGCACGCCTGATCTGCAGCGAGATCGATCCGGCGCAGGCACCCGTGCTCGAACTCGGACCCGGCACCGGCGTGTTCACCGAAGCGCTGCTCGCGCGCGGGCTCCGGCCGAACCAGCTGATTCTCGTGGAGGCCTGCGAAGCCTTCGCCGAACGGTTGCGTCTGTGCCATCCGCAGGCGACCGTGCTGCAGATCGATGCCGCGCGGCTGGCCTCGTATACGCCGCTCGCCGCCGTGCGCGCCGGCGCGGCCGTCAGCGGCCTGCCGCTGCGTGCGATGGGCCCGGCAGCGATCGAGGCGATCATCGCCGGCACGTTCTCGCGGATGACGGCGCAGGCACGCCTCTACCAGTTCACCTATGGCCTGCGCTGCCCGGTTCCGCCGGCGATCCTGCATCGCCACGGACTGTCCGCGCGCGCGGTCGGCCGCATCTGGGGCAACCTGCCACCGGCGACGGTGTATCGGATCGAATCCGCTTCGGGCGCCGTGACCTGAGCCGGATCCGGCCGATCATCCGGCGGTCGCGCGTCGAGCCGTCAGGCCGCGTGCGCCAGTTCGCCGCGGCGGCGCGCCGCGAGCGCCGCCTCGACGACCTCGAAGCCGGCATCGGTACGATGCGCATTCTCGCTGAGGCTGCGACGCCAGGCGCGGCCGCCGGGCAGGCCTTGGTACAGTCCGAGCAAATGCCGGCTGATGTGCTGCAGCCGGCCGCCGGCGGCGAGATACCGCATCACGTACGGCTGCATCGCCGCGACCACCGCGTCGCGCTCCGGCAGCGGCGTGCCCCACAGGGCCGCCTCGATCTCGGCGAGACGGTACGGCTCGTGATACGCGGTACGGCCCAGCATCACGCCGTCGACCTCGGCCAGATGCGCGGTGACGTCCGCCACGGTCGAGACGCCGCCGTTGATGTGGATCTGCAGCTGAGGAAACTCGCGCTTGAGCCGGTAGACGCGGCCGTAGTCGAGCGGCGGGATGTCGCGGTTCTCCTTCGGCGACAAGCCCTGCAGCCAGGCCTTGCGCGCGTGCACGACCAGGACCGTGCAGCCGGCCGCATGCACCGTGCGCACGAAATGGCGCAGATCCTCCTCGGCGTCCTGCTCGTCGACGCCGATCCGGCATTTGATCGTGACCGGCACGCGCACCGCCGCCTGCATCGCGGCGTAGCAGTCCGCGACCAGCGCCGGCTCGCGCATCAGGCACGCGCCGAAACGGCCGGACTGCACGCGATCGGACGGGCAACCGACGTTGAGATTGATCTCGTCGTAGCCGTGGTCCTGGCCGATCCGCGCGGCCTCGGCGAGCTCGGCCGGCACCGATCCGCCGAGCTGCAGCGCGACCGGATGCTCGCTCGCGTCGAAGCCGAGCAGGCGCGCGCGATCGCCGTGCAGCACGGCCGGCGCGGTGACCATTTCGGTGTAGAGCCGGGCATGCGGCGCCAGCAGCCGATGGAAGTACCGGCAGTGCCGATCGGTCCAGTCCATCATCGGCGCCACAGACAAGATTTTATCTTCGTAATTCAATCAATTATCTCGTGCAATCAACAGCATTGACGACCCCGGAGGCACGCTCGTGTGCACTGGAATTCGCCCGATTTCGCCTCTCTGCGACGGTCCGGTGCACACGTAGCGCACACGACATGGCGACGATTCTCCAGCTTCCATCGGGTCGATGGCGCGTCCAGGTCAGGCGCAAGCCATCCTATGCGAGCGAGACCTTCCCGCGCCATGAAGACGCCCGGACCTGGGCGACGGCCACCGAGCGCCGGATCGATCTTGGGGAGACACCGCTGAAGCGGGCCAAAGTGGACCCGACCACCTTCGCGCACCTCATCGACCTGCATGTCCAAGACAGACGCGAGGTCGGAATGGACTGTGCCGGAGACCCTGGTCACTGCGCCTTTTCACCTGAAAAGCGAAAGGCGGGACATGCCCGCCTTCATGAAAAGCCGATGCAGCCGCCTGCTTCGATCGTTTCCCGCAGCTACCGCATGCGCTTGGCCGAATAGCGGCCGGCGCCGCGCAGCAGGGTGAGGCCGCCGACCTGTCCGTCCGCATCGCGCTCGAGCCGCAACGTCATGTCCTGCGCGGTCATGAAATAGGAACCGGGTGCCTCCGGGAACAGCTCCATGCGATGCGCGCCGAACAGCGGGCTCTGGAAGAACAGCCGCTCGCCTTCGGCGACGATCCGCGCAGGCCGATCCAGCAGCAGGTAGTCGCCCGCCGCTTGCCGGTTCGCCGCAACGTCCACCGCAGCGGGCGTCTTCTCCAACACCTTGAACTCGGGCCAGCCGTACTCCGCCGCGATGCTGCACAGGATCTCGTCGATCAGGGCCGCACCACTGTCGCTGTTGGTCATCACCACCACGCCCTGGCCGGTGCCGGTGTAGCCGTACAACTGCGCGCGGAAGCCGGCAACGCCGCCGCTATGACTGAAGCTGGTGCGGTCGCCGAGATCCTCGACGAAGAAACCCAGCCCGTATTCGCCAAGGCCACGGGTCAGCATCATGCGGACGCTCTCGGGCGACAGGATGCCGCCGGTGCGCCCCGCGCTGGCCTGCTGCACGGCCAGCACCACCCGGGCAAGGTCGCGCGGCGTACTCCAGAGGCCGGCCGGCGCCGCTTCCGGGTAATTGCGCCAGCGGCCTTCGATCGCATGGCCCTGCCCATCATGGCCGCTGGCCGCATGGCCTTCGCGCGCAGGCGGCAAGGGAACGGCGAAGGTGCTGTCCGCCATGCCCAGCGGCTCCAGCACGCCATGTCCGATCAGCGCGGCGAACGGCTGCTCGCCGGCATCCTCCATCAGCTGCTGGATGACGCTGTAGCCGCCACCGGAATAGCGCCAGAGGCTGCCGGGGAGGACATCGACCCGGACCGGAGCGGCATTGGCCGGCGCGATGCCATCAAGATCCTGAAGCAGTGTCGGCAGCGGCTCCGCGCGCGCATACCCGTCGTAGCCGTGCACCGTGGTGCCCGCGCTGTGATTGAGCAGCATGCGCAGGGTGACCGGTCGCCGGCGGGTGAAGTCGTTGTCCGGGATCTTCCAGGACACAAGCTGCAGGTTCGCCTCCTTGTCCAGCGAAAGCTGCCCCTGCTCCACCCGTTGCATCGCGCCGATCGCGGTGATCGCCTTGCTGATCGAACCGGCCTGAAACAAGGTCCCCGGGTCCACCGGCTGGGTTCCGCCGGCATCGGCGACGCCATGGGCGCGGGTCCACTCCACCCGCCCGTCATTGATCAGCGCGATGCTCACCGCCGGCACCTGGTGATAGGCCATGCGCTCGACCAGCGACATCTTTCGCCCTGCGGCGCCCTTGACCACGATGCGGGTCGTCAAGCCCTGTTCGACGCGGGCGATGCGCGCCTGCACCACCGGATCGGGGAGGGAGCCTGCGTCTGCGGCCTTCGCCTGAGTGCCAACAATCAACAGCGCAAGGAACGACCAGCGCAGCCACCGAGATTGCTTCATGCAGAATCTGTCATCGTCAAAGTCAAGCGCGGTTCGATGCGGCCGCCGCCAGTTGGGTTTAAAGCTCAACAGCCGCTTATCCATTGCCGACCGGGAGTTCGGAACCAAGGAGTCGGATGCCGGGAGTCCGGCCAGGCGCTCATGGTCCAAGCCCGGGGAGAAAACAAACCCCACATGCAAGGCCAATCCCGGCCAGCAGGCAAGCGCTGCCAAACCGGTTCATTGGAGCGCGTCGCAAAAAGCTGCCGGCGCCCTTCATTCGATCCTCGGCTGTGCCAGACTTGGCCGCTCACGCTGGTCGGGGCTGGCGACAGAGAACAGGCATGGCAACGGACGTGGGATACGCGCCGGTGACCGACTTGCTGGCGCGCAGCCGCGCCGGCGACGTGCACGCACGCGACAAGGCCTATGCCGCGATGTACGAGCAGCTCAAGCTCGCCGCCCGCAGACAGCTGCGCGGGCAACGCCAGGCGCTGCAAACGACCGCCCTGGTGCACGAAGCCTGGCTGAAGCTGGCCGGCAACACCGCGCTGGCCGCCGCCGACCGCAACCACCTGATGGCCCTGTCCACTCGCGCGATGCGCCAGGTGCTGGTCGATCACGCCCGGCATGTGCAGGCCGGCAAGCGCGACGGCGCCATCGAGCCGCTGACGCTTGCCGCCGGCAACATTGCCCAGCCGCAGGCCGAGATGGAGGTGCTGGCCCTGCACGACCTGCTCGAGGAATTGCAGGGTTTCGATCCGCGCGCCGCGCAGATCGTCGAGTTGCGCTATTTCGGCGGCTACGAGGAAGCGGAGATCGCCGCCATGCTGGACACCAGCCTGAGCACCGTGCAGCGCGACTGGCGCCGCACCCGCGCCTGGCTGGCGGCCAAGCTGGGCAACTGAGGTTCGACTCCGGGGGCGCCGCGCATGAGCACCGACCGCGGCCCGAAGGCCATGCGCATCTTCGAGCAGGTCGCAGACCTGCCGCCGGCGCAGCGCGAAGCGGAACTGGACGCCCTCTGCGCCGACGACACCGATCTGCGCGCGCTGGTGGACGCCATGCTGGCCGCCGATGCCGGAGCGGACGAGCCGTTCTCCGGCAACGGGGCGCGCTGGAGCGAGGCATTGAGCGTCGCCGTGGCGCCGGAACCGGGCGCAAGGCCCGGCAGGACCGTCGGCCCCTGGCGCATCGTCGGCGAGCTGGGTCGCGGTGGCATGGGCGCGGTGTACGAAGTGCAGCGCAGCGATGGCGCTTACACGCAGAAGGCCGCGTTGAAGCTGATCCGCAGCGCTGCCGATTCGCCAGCCGCGCGCGAGCGTTTCCTGCGTGAACGGCAAACGCTGGCGCAACTGCAGCACCGCCATATCGCCACCCTGCTGGACGGCGGCTTTTCGATCGACGGCGATCCGTATTTCGTCATGGAGTACGTGGATGGCCAGCCGATCGACCAGTGGTGCGACGCGCGCAGGCTGGGTCTGCGCGAACGCATCGGACTGTTCGGCCAGGTGCTGGAAGCGGTGAGCTATGCGCACCGCAACCTGGTCGTGCATCGCGACCTGAAGCCGTCCAACCTGCTGGTCGATGCCGACGGCCAGGTGAAGCTGCTGGACTTCGGCATCGCCAAGCAGCTGGAAGGCACCGATGCCACCGCCACCGGCGATGGCGCGCTGACGTTCGAATACGCCAGCCCGGAGCAGCTGCATGGCGCGCCGATCACGACCG
Source organism: Dokdonella sp. (assembly GCA_024707225.1). GTDB lineage: Bacteria > Pseudomonadota > Gammaproteobacteria > Xanthomonadales > Rhodanobacteraceae > Dokdonella. The sequence continues at coordinate 157,701 of JANQAE010000003.1, forward strand.
CCACCGATGCCTGGCAGCTCGGCATCGTGCTGCATCGGCTGCTGTCCGGCGCGCATCCGTTCGGCCTGGGCCGCGACACGCCGCTGCCCAGGCAGCTGCAATTGCTCGAACGCGAACCGGAACCGCTGACCCGTGCCGCGGCGCAGGCCGATGCGGATACCGCGGCGCTGCGCGGCGGCCTGAGCCCGGCAGCACTGGCCAGGGAGCTGCGCGGCGCGCTGTCCAAGGTCGTGCAGGCCTGCCTGCGCCGCGAACCGGAGCACCGCTACGCCAGCGCCGACGCGCTGGCCGACGACCTGCGCCTCTGGCTGGAGCACCGTCCGCTGCGGGTCGCGCCGCCGTCGCGTGCGACGAGCTTGCGCCTGTGGCTGCGCCGCAACCGGGTGCTGGCCGCGGCCGGCGCGGTGGCGTTGCTGGCCGTGCTGGCCGGCAGCGGCGTGGCCTTGTGGCAGGCGAACGAGGCGCGGCGGGAAAGTGCGCGTGCGCGCGAGTCGTTGCAATTCCTGTCCGATACCCTTGCCGCCACCTCACCCGAGCGGGCGATGAGCAAGGAAGTGAGCGTTCGCCAGTTGCTCGACTCCGCCCGAGCGGAGCTGGACAAGCGCAACGTCGACGTGGCGGTGAAGCAGCCGGTGCAACGCATGCTCGGGCATCTGTACCAGTCTCTCGGGGAACTGAAGATCGCAGACGCCTTGTTCGACGGCGGCTTGAAGAACACGGAACCCAAGAACCGGAGCGAGGCGCTGGCGCTCGCCACCGACATCGACAGTCACGCCGGCATCCTCGCCGAGATGGAGCGCTGCAAGGAAAGCCTCGCGCTTGCCGAACGCGTGCAGGCGATGCGGCAACGCTTCTCGCCCGGCGACGAGACGCAGCGCATGCGCTCGCTGAAGTCCCTGGGCTCGGCCCATGGCTGCATGCGCGACTACAAGCGCGCAGAGCGCGACTGGAACGAAGCACTGGACATCGCCGACTCACTGCAGTCGCCACCGATCACGGAAGCCGTCGGCATCTACAACGCGCTATGGCTGATGCTGGACATGCAGGGCCAGCACGATCGAGCCCTGGCACTGGCCGACAAGGGCCTGGCCTTCGTCGACCGGTCGGGGCAGAAGGCGGACACGCCGCTGCGCATCGGGCTGTTGCGCAGCAAGGCGACGTCGCTGTACAGACTCGGCAAGCCGAACGACGCCCTCTCCTTCATGCAGCAGGGCATTGCCCTGCAACGCGCCAGCGTAGGCGAAAGGGGCTCGATCACGGCCATCCTCTACAACGACATGACCTTGATACTCAATGCTCTGGGTCGCTATCGCGAAGCCGCCGACGCAGCGCATCGAGCCCAGCGATTGGGCGAAGAGGCCGGCATGGGGCCTGCCGAAGCCGCCATCCAGCTGTCGAACCTCGGCGACGCGCTGGAGAATGCCGGCGACTATGCGCAAGCCGTGCAACGCAAGGAACAGGCGCTGGCCATGCTGGACAAGGCGGGAGCCGACGCCGACGACCCGACACGCAGGAAGATCGAAGTGATGCTCGCCCGCGCATCGGGTTTCGCCGGCCATTTCGACGAGGCGCTGCAGCGCATGACCCGGGCACGTGAAGCCGCACGCGAACTGGACGGCGAGGACTCCATGCAATATGCCTATGCGACATGGCAGATGGCAGTCCTGGAGAAGAACATGGGCGATGCGATCGACGGCCTGCCGATACTGGAAGAAGCGGCGCAGCGCTGGGCCAAGCTGGCTCCGCCGGAGCACACGGTGTTCACGCAGGTCCATCGTGTCCGCGCGCATTTCGCACGGATGCAGGGCGACCTGGCGCTGGCCGAGCGCGAGCAGCGCGCCGCACTGGCCCGATGGGAGGTGACGCAGTCCGCGCCTGCGGGTCTGGCCGCTGCCCAGGCCGAGATGGCCGACATCCTCGCCGCCAAGCATGAGGAAGACGCAGCGCGCGCCCTGCTGCAACAGGCCCTGCCCGTGCTGCGCGAATCGGTACTGCCGCAGGAGATCAACCGCGCCGCCGCCGAGAAACTGGCCAAACGGCTGGGCGTGTAACGGCCCGCCGGCACGTCAACGCGTCAGGTCACCCGCCCGCCGCGACGACGATCCTGCCCGGCACACTGCTGCCAACGTCGCGCACGCGTGGCGTCTGCTGCCCTCGATTCGGCGTTCCGGTGCGGCCGTTGCCGGCTCTCGATCGTGAAATGAGCGCGGCTTACTGCCCGCGCTTGAACAGGTTCTTGAACACCTTCTTGCCGACCCCTTCGTTCTGCCGCTCGGGTGAGGTGTTGGCGTCCACGCCCAGCACCACGCCGGCCGTGGACTTGGTGCGCACGCGCACGCTCCATTCCGGCTTCCACGTCGCCAGCTGCTTCGGATCGGTGGGCCGGGCCGGGTACACGCGATGGGTTTCCGGGCCGTAGGCGACCATGTTGAGCATGGTCATGTTGGGCCGGCCGTTCTTGCCGGTGAAGATGCCTTGCGGCACGCTGCAATCGGTGGCGCTGGCCGGCAGCAGAACCTTCTGCCTGGTCCAGCGTTCGATGTGCGCGGCATCCAGGTAGTCGATCAGGGTTTCGCCCGCGCCGGGGACGTCGGAACTGCTCCACACGACCGCGCTGATCGTGTTCATGCCCGGACTGACCGCCGCGTCCATCTGGGCGGCCGCCAGGAAATAGGCCTCGGCGCGTTCCACCGGCGGCCAGCTCAGTTCGATGGGCCTGTCGTCTCCGCCGCTGGTGGTCAGCTCGATCTTCGGCATGAAATCGGCGCGCCGGTCCAGCTCGAACGCCAGCGACGCGGGAATGCCCTCGCCGGCAAAGCGGTGCATGCCGACCAGCGAAGCGGCTTCCGGCACGCGCTCGCCATGGGTCGTGTTCGGCCACAGTGCAAAGACGGGCGTGGTCTGCACGTCGCGCTCCGGCGCGAACAGGCCCGGGGTCATGCCGCCCTGCATCGAAGCTGCGCCGCCCTTGACCGTGTACGTGCTGACCTTGGGCTGGCCGGGGCCGACCTGCGCGCCGCAGCCCCAGTATTCGCGCACGGTGATTTCCACGTCGGGCGGGTCGTGCGGCGTTTCGCCGGCATGGCGCTGACCGGTGGGCGGGGGCGGCAACAGGACCAGGTCGCCCAAACCCAGGCCCGACGGCGCGGCATCCTGTACCTGCACGCCCGGCTTGAGCCGGTTGTACACGGCCACGTCCAGATAGCGGCCGGTGGCGCCGGGCCGCTCGGTGGTGGGGAAGCCGGGCTTGGTCTTGTCGCCCCCCATCATCTTCATGGCGAGGCGGCCCGTGCCGCCCATCGCCCCCATGTCCGGCATCCCCGCCATGTCGTGGGTGGCGACATCGATCCAGACCTGGGTGGGCGGCACCTGCGGCGGCGCGCCGTCGGCGGGCGGGACCACCGCAGTGGCGAGGACGACCGCCGCGGCGAGCGGTGCGGTGCGGCAACGGCGGAACGGCGAGGACATGCGTTTCTCCTGTGCGGGAACGGCCGCTCCAAGGCGGCCACACCGGAGGTATCGCAAAAGTGAGGCCTGAGCCTTCATGAGCGTGTGGCGGCAGGACGCGCCGGTCGAGGCCGCCTGGCGACGGCGCTGGCGTTGCGGCCGGATCGTGTCTTGCACCCGGGGAGTCCAGTCGCGCGAGGTGCCTCGCGCGAGCGATGAACACGCGCCCCACCCGCTGGTCAGCCGATGCGCCGCCCACCGCGGCAGAACGCGAGCGACCGATCGGCGAGGTCGCGGACGGTCCACCGGCGTGAAAATGGCACAGAATCTGCTTGGACGTTCGAGGTCCTCACTCACACGCTCGCATGCGCGGCATACCGACCGATCGGGAGTCCCTGCTCTGGCTGACCGCCTGCGCTGCGGCGTTCCTGACGCACGCGGCGCTGGCGGTCACGCTGCCCGATCAGGTCTGGGTCACGCCGGCCGGCACGGGTCTGGTCCTGCTGGTCGGGCTCGCCTTCACGCTGCGCTGGGCGGGGCGCACGCGCGGCGACATGCGGCTGCGCTGGGGGCTGCTCGCCGCGGCGTTCGCGCTGTGGATCGGCGGCTACGCCGCCAGTGCCCACAGCCAGCTCACGCAGGCCGACACGTCGCTGGCACTGCCGTACCTGCTGCTGTTCGCATTGCGAGGCATTCCGTGGTTCCTCGCGCTGGTCCGCACCAGCGACAGAAAGATTCTCGGTCACACGCACGCGTTCGATCTCGCCCAGGCGGTCCTGTTCTCGATAGCGGCCGGTGCACTGTTCTTCCCCCAGATCCTCGCCGGCGAAACGGTATCGATCACACCGATTTCCGGGGAGCGCGCGATCAGCTATCACGAGGGCGCCAATCTGCTGATCGCGACGCTGGCGCTGCTGTTCGTCCGGCTGCAGCCGACCGTGGCCGAACGGGTGTTCGCACGCAATCTGGCGGTGCTGCTGGTCAGCTATGCCCTGTCGGCCCTGTTCGTCAATCATCTGATCATCGACCGGATCGGTCCGCCGCCCGGTTCGCCGGCCTTTCTTCTCGGCGATCTGCCGGTGGCGCTCTTCGTGATCGAGACGTTGCGGACGGCCGGGCGTTATGCCGATAACCGCGCGCTTCCCAGAAACGTCGTACGCCGCACCGTGCTGCTGCTGATTCCGGCCCTGATGCCGATCGGCGTCGTCCTGATGGCGTTCGCGATCGCCGCGCGCCAGCCGGCCAGCGCGACCGCTCTGGCGCTGCTGGCGATCGTGCTCTACGCCGGACGCTCGGTGCTGACCCAGCACGCGTACGGCCAGTCGCAGGAGCATCTGATCCAGGCACGCGACACGATGGCGCGCCTCGCCCAGCGCGACGACCTGACCGGCCTGGCCAATCGCCGTCACTTCGCCGCCACGCTGCAGGCACGTTGGACGCAATGCGCCGAACAGCATCTTTTCCTGAGCCTGCTTTTCGTCGATGTCGACCACTTCAAGCAGTACAACGACGAGCTCGGCCACGCGGCCGGCGACGAATGCCTGCGCCGCGTGGCGCAGGTCATCGCGTCGAACTCGGCCCTGCGCGAATCGGACCTGGTGGCCCGCTACGGCGGCGAGGAGTTCGTGATCCTGCTGCCGGGCACCGAGCCCGCGGCTGCGGCGATGATCGGCGAGCGCATCTGCAAGGCCATCGAACGCAGCGAGATCGCGCACCCGGCAGCGGCTCTGCGTCGTGTGTCGGTCAGCATCGGGGCGGCCACCGCGCGTCCGTCCGCGGAAGGCGCCGAGGCGTCGGCACTGCTCAAGGACGCCGACTCCGCGCTGTACTGGGCCAAGAGCCACGGCCGCAACCGCGTAGCCGGCCCCTATGTGGACTCGCTCGGGATGCAGGCTTAGCGTACGGACGCGGCAGGCGCAGCGGCGGCCGACAGACCGGTCGCGGCGTTCGAGCATGGGGCTTTTCCATTCGAGCCAGGCGGCACGAAGCCGCCGACCTGCCGCTGGCCGGTGCAGGCAGCGGTCGGCGTACCCGGCATTTTGCGGTCGTCGATTCGCTGCACGCGCCGGCGCACCGCCGAGGCGGGCGTCCGCGCAGATGAGGAGACCGCCGAGCAGAAGCCTGCCTGCTCCGGTACAGTGCAGCCACGCTGCGGCCCCAGCGCAATTCCTCGTCATCGCGACGACCGATCACCGGCTCGACGATATGCGTTCGCGCCTCCTCCACGTGAGTGTCAATGCACAAAGCGGGTGCCTCCACCAGGTTCGTCTTCGCCGACTACGAGCTGGACGCCGCCTCCCGCCTGCTGACCCACCGCGGGGAGCCGGTCGCCCTCGCGCCGCGGGCCCTGGAGTGCATGATCTATCTGATCCAGCACGCCGATCGCGCAGTCGGCCGCGACGAACTGATTTCGGCGGTCTGGGCGCGTACCGACATCAACTACGCCGTCCTGACCCAGACGCTGTGGAAGCTGCGTCGCGCATTGAACGAAAGCACCGATGCCGACTCGCGGTTCATTCGCACGGTGCCGCGGTTCGGCTACCAGTGGATCGCGCCGCTGAGCGCCGTGCAGGCGGCCCCGGCCGACCTCGCCGCGACACTCGAGCCGCCTGCGGCCGTGCCGGCCGCAGCGCCCGAGCGCGAACGTCCGCGCGTCCGCCGCCGCTACCGGGCATTCGCGTGGGGTCTGGCATCGGCGCTCGTGTTGGCCGTGCTGATCGTGGCGGCCACATGGCTGCGCGACGGCCTCGACCGGCCGCCGCCGCCCGATGCCGGGACGGAGACCGGCACCTCGGCGAACTCAGCGCGGGACGGCCGGCGCCTGCTGGTGCTGCCGGTCGGAATCGACGGCGGTGAGGCCCAGGATGCCTGGGTGCGCCTGGGCATCATGGACTACCTGGCGACCGCCTTGAGCGGTCACGATCGGCTGCAGGTCGTCGGCAGCGACCGCGTGCTGGCGCTGCTCGCCAAGACGGCGGCGTTCGACCCGGCCGACCCGGCCGGGCTCGAGCGGCTGCGGCGGGATTCGGGGGTCACCGACATCGTGGCGCCGACGATGTCCCATACCGACCAGGGATGGCGCCTGGTCGTGACCGTGCACGATCTGGAAGGCACGCGCCGCGTCGAAAGCAGCGCACCCAATCCGCTGGCCGCCGCCGACGCGGTGGCGCTGCGTCTGCTGCAACTGCACGCGCCCGGCGCGGATGACGCGCTGATGTCGCCTCCGCGCGGTTCCGAGCTGATCCAGCGCATCGACGCGGCGAGCCTGGCCGGCGATTACGCAAGCGGGATCGAGCTGGCCCGGAATGCGAGTGCCGAGGACCGTTCCGACCCTCGTCTCCAGCTCAAGCTTGCCCAGCTCCATTTCCGCAGCGGCGACCTCGACGACGCCGGCCGCGTCTTCTCGGCGCTGGCCGAGCCGGCGGTCGAGGTCCCGGCCGAGATCCGGATCGGCGCGACGATCGGCCTGGCCCATATCGCCGAGCGGCAGCAGCGCTATGTGGACGCCGAGCGAGGCTACAGCGCCGCGATCAGCCTCCTCGGCGACCGCGGCGACCCGGCACTGCTGGCGCAGGCGCTGTCGATGCGCGGCCTCGTCAATACCTATCTCGGCCGCCCCGACGAGGGCTTCGCGGATTTCGCGCGGGGACGCGTCGCGTTCGCGCGCAGCGGCGACGAGGTCGGACTGGCCGGACTCGATACCCATACCGGCCTGGCCGAACGCGCGCGCGGCCGCCATCAGGATGCGGCCGACGCGTTCGATCGCGCGCTGGAGGTCTACGACCGCTTCGGCATGCGCGATCGCGCCGCCACGGCCCTGATCGGCGCCGTCGGCGAGCGTCTCGCGCTGCTGCAGATCGCGCGCGCGCTGGCACTGAGCGACCGCGCCGATACCCTGGCGCAGGAGGTTCAGAGCCCCATTCTGAAGACCTATCTGCTGCTCGTGCGCGGCGAAAGCCTGCTCGCCGACGGCAGACTGCGCGCACTGGCCAGCCTGCTCGACCGCCTCGGGCCGGCCGCCGATCCGGCCAGCCCGTCGGCGATCCCCGACCTGTTGCTGCTGCGGGTGGGGCTGCGCCTGGAGACGTCGCCCGCACTGTCGGCGGCCGAGATCGAATCGATCCGGCAGCGCATCGAGCAGCCGCCCGAGCCTGCCTACGGGACCAGCCTCGCCGGTGCGATGCTGCGGCTGACCGATGCGGCCGTGCGCATCGGCGACGTCGCGCTGGCCAGGCGTCTGCTCGAACGCCTGCAGCGCGTGGACGCCACGGACCGGTTGCGGCCCTTGGCGCTGCCGCTCGTTCAGGGACAGGTCTTCGCGCTCGCCGCAGATCCACGCGCCGCGGCAAGCTTCCGCGCCGCACTGGCCGAAGCGGACCGCATGGCCTATCCCGACGCGATCGTCACCGTGACATCGGCCTGGGCCGCGCACCTGCGATCCGGCGACGACCGCGAGACCCTGACGACCGTGGCCGGCCGGCTGCAGCCCTATGTCCAGACCGACTTCCGGGCCGCGCGCGCCGCAGCCGCGCTGTACGCGGCGCTCGGCGAAACGCGCCTGGAGGCCGAGGCGCGCACCCATGCATCGCGCCTCGCTCACGAACGGAACCCGGTCGGCGAACGCTGACAGGTCGCTGTCCTGCCTCGAAAAACGGCGGCGGAGAGCGAAACGAGAGCGTTCCGAGAGGCCTCGCGAACGATCGGCGACCGCCACCGGGTTAGCCTCCGACGCGTCGCCGCTTCCGACTCGACGACTGGCGGCCCGATACGAGGAGATTCCGCTTTGCGCACTTTTCTGACCCGATCCGCGGCGTACCTGCTGGCGGCCACCACACTGCCCGCGCTGGCGCAGGGCGTGCCGCCGGCGGCCATCGACGAGGGCTTCGAGCGGGTCGACGTCCCCAATGCCGGCCTCTACTACGAAGGCTGGACCCGGATCGACACCAGCGAGATGCCGTTGCGCAATCCCACGCGCGGCCACGGCTGGCATCCGCCGCAGTTCGCCGGATTCAGCGCTTACGATGCGCCGGCCGGTTCGATGATGATGCCGATGGGCGCGGCCGAAGTGCCCGAGAGCGGCATCGTCAGCACTTGGCTGATCAGCCCTCCAATCGCCTTCGGACCCGCCTTCTCGCTGACGTTCCGGGCGGCCAGTTTCGGCGCCGAGGTGCCCGGCGACGGCGGCGTCGACCGGCTGCAGGTGCGCCTGTGCACGGGCCGGGACTGCGCCGATGTCGGTGCCACAGCCGAGGAAGTCGGCGACTTCCAGCACCTGCTGCTGGACATCAACGCGGCCGAGTCGGAAACCGGCTTTCCGACCGAATGGACGCGCTACGTGGTCGAGGGGGATGGCCAGGTCCCGAGCCAGGGTGTCGGCCGGATCGCGTTCCGCTACTACGTCCACCAGGATGCCTTGCGACGCGCCGCCGGCAAGATGGGCCTGGACCGGGTGACCGTCGCGACCACACCGGCGGACGGCCAGGGCATCGCGCTCGGTCTGTACGCCTCGCCGTACGAGCCTTCGCAGCCCGAGGCCTGCGTGGGAAGCGACACGATCACCGTCACGCACGGGGATCTCATCAACCTGTGCTACGCGGTCACCAACACCTCGAACGAGACACTGCGCCATCACTGGCTGCGCGACGACGACCGGGGGTCGCTGCTGGCACGCGATGCGGGCGAGCTCGCGCCGGGCGAGACGCGCCGGTTCAACCGCGTGTTCAAGGCCGTGCAGAGCGGGCCGATCGCGGCCACCGCGACGTCGACGCCGTATCCGCCGGACTACCGGATCGACGACGGCCAGCCGGCTGCCTACGTCGACATCCACCAGACCGGCACGCCGATCGCCGCCGGCAGCGTCGACACGATGCCGTTCCCGTTCGAGTTCTACGGCAAGCCCGTCGAGCGCTTCTGCGTGCGCGACGAGGCCACCTTCATCGCGGTCAACGAGAACGGGTGCCCGCAGCAGAGCGTCGGCGAGATCCCCACCGAATCGGGCGAGTACGTCGTCAACAGCCCGTTCGCGGCGGTCTACGCGGAGCGGTTCTGGCCGAATGTCGGGCGGATCTACCGCGAGGTGCTCGGCACCGCGCCGAACCGGCGGCTGGTGATCCAGTGGTATCAGAAGGTGCCGATCACCGTGCCGCCGGCGGCGATCGATCCGAGCCGCGGGCTGGATGCCGCGATCGTCCTGCACGAGGGCTCCAACCAGATCGAGTTCCTGTACCGCAACACCCAGTTCGGCGCAGCGCAAAGCCAGAACGACGGCGGCAACGCCAGCATCGGCATCCAGAAGGATCTGATCGGCGTCCGCTACGCCTATCGCGAGCCGGCGCTGGCCTCGATCCGGCGCATCGTCTGGACGCCGGTCCGGCCCGATTTCCACGTCGACAGCCGCATCGCGACGATCGAGGTGCGCAATCCCGCGATCGAAGCCGATACCTCGGCGCTCTGGGTCGCCGCGCCGTCGCAGGGGGCCGCCACGCGGACTCTGCGCATCGCCAACACCGGGCCGGGGCGGCTCGACTGGTCGAGCGCCACCTCGGCGGCGCCGGCCGGCGCCGGCGCGAGTGATCCGGCGTTCTACACCTTCGATCTGTGGAACTCGTTCGCCGGCGTCGGCTACGGCCAGCTGACCCGATTCTCGCCCGACCACACCAACTACCAGCAACCAGGCGGCGCCACGGTCGTGGCCAATCTCGACGGACGCCTGATCCTTGCGGCAGCCTTCATCGACGACGATTTCTCCACGCTCTACGGCATCGACGCCGACACGCGCGAGCTGCTGCGCTGGCGCCACGTCGACCAGCCCTATCCCATCGCCACCTACGAAGTCGTCGGTGTCATTCCGCTGCTGCTCGATCCGATCACCGGTCTGCGCGAGGACCCGACCACCGGCACGGTCTACCTGACCACGTCCGACGGATCGTCGAGCGCGCTCTGGCGCCTCGATTCAGCGACCGCGGCCGTCGATCCGGTCGGCGTCATCGCCGGCGCGGTCGCCGTGGACGACATCGCATTCGACGAGGAGGGTCACCTGTACGGGATCGACGAGGCGCTCGATGCGCTCGTCGAGATCGACAAGGCCTCGGCGCAATCGCGCCTGATCGGTCCGCTCGGCATCGATGCGAGCAACAGTTCGGCGCTCGCGTTCAATCCGGCTGACGCCACGCTCCATCTGATCACGTTCGACCAGCTCGGAACCTCGCTCTGGAATCAGCTGTTCTCGGTCGATCGTCGGACCGGCCGCGCGACCGCCCGTTCGGAGATCATCGGTATCGACTCGGCGCTGCCGATCGCGCTGTGGGAAACGCTCGCGATCGCGCATCGGACCAGCGCTTGTACGGCGTCCTCGAGCATTCCGTGGCTGACGGTGTCGCCCGCGCAAGGATCGATCACCGCCGGCGCCTCGGGCCAGGACGTCACGCTCGCGTTCGACGGCTCGGCGCTGCCGGACGGGATCTATCGCGCGACGCTGTGCCTGCGCAGCAACGATCCGCTGCGATCGCGCATAGCCGTTCCGTTGCGGTTCCTGCTGGGAACCGATGCGATCTTCAAGGACGGCTTCAACCACTGACGGGACGCATGCCCGGCGCTGCCGCCCTAGCGGATCGGGGGCGGACGTCGCCGGTCCGTGAGCGCCGCGTTCCGGATCGGCTGCAAGCGAACCATCACTCACCGCCAACGGCACTTCGTGCCCTCACCGCCCGACGAGGTTTTCCGTGAGTCCCTACCGCCCTGCTCCGCCATCGATGTCCCGTCCGCCGCGCCGTCCGCGCCTGCGCCCGATCGCCTCGGCACTCGCGCTCACGCTGGCGCTGCCGGCCCAGGCTGCCGTCATCACGGTCGACACCGCCGCGGACGGCTCGCAGCCCGGACACTGCACGCTGCGCGATGCCATCGTCGCGGCCAACGACGATGTCGCCGTCGCCGGCTGCATCGCCGGTTCAGGCGCCGACGTGATCGAATTCGCTGCCGGCGTGGACACCATCGAGCTGACCAGCGCATCGGGTGGCATGCTCACGGTCTCCGATGCCCTGAGCATCGACGGCGCAGGGACGCTGCGGACGCTCCGCCGCGGCGTCGAGGATGCCGCGTTCCGCATCCTGATGACGACCAAGGGCACGCCGCTGACGCTGCGCTGGATCAAGGTCGCCGGCGGCCTGGCCAATGCGCAGGTGCCGGACCGCGGCGGCGCGGGCATCCTGGCCTGGGGTCCGCTGTCGCTGCACGACAGCGAGGTGTCCGGCAATCTCACCGACGCCCAGTACGGCCGTGGCGGCGGCATCAATGCGCACGACACGCTGACGCTGGTCGACAGCGTGGTCACCGGCAACGCCACGACCAACCAGGATGCCAGCGGAGGTGGTTTCTACGCCTACGCAGATGCGACGTTGACCACCTCGGTCGTGTCGAACAACGCCACCGCCGGCATCGTCGCCTTCGGCGGCGGCCTCGCCACCTATCCCGGCACGACGCTGCAGGTGTCCGGATCCTCGGTGGTCGACAATATGACCCTCGGCGACGCGTCCTACGGCGGCGGCATCTATGCCGGCGGAACGCTCGAGCTGCGCGACAGCCGCGTCTCGGACAACGCGACGCTCGGGAGCGATGCGGGCGGAGGCGGCCTCTACGCCTATACGTTGGCTGCGACGGGCTCGACCATCTCCGGCAACCGCACGGCCGCCAGCGGCTCGGCGGGCGGCGGCCTCTTCGCGGCGAACGTCAGCCTGACCAACAGCACGGTCTCGCACAACTCGACCAGCGGCGAGAGCGCGCCCGGCGGCGGCATCCTGTTCGGCGTGACGTTCGCGGCCGGCAACACCACGATCACCGGCAACGCGGCCGCGCAGGCGGAGGGCGGCGGCCTCTTCGCGTTCGCGTTCGGGCAGACCCGGATCGATCTCGCCAGCACGATCGTGTTCGGAAACACCGGCGGTGCGGCGCCGCAGATCGCGTTCCTCGACACCGACTCCGACCTGATCGTCGCCGGTACGCACAATCTGATCGGCGTGGTCGGTTCGAACGTGCAGCTGCCCGGCGGCACGCTCGACTGCGATCCGCTGCTGCAGCCGCTCGCCGCCAACGGCGGTGCGACGCCGACTCACGCCCTGAGCGAAGGTTCGTGCGCGATCGACGCCGGCACGGCCGACGCGGACCTGAGGTTCGATCAGCGCGGCGCGCCGTTCGTGCGCGATGCCGGCGCGGCACCCGACATCGGCGCGTTCGAGGTTCAGGTCTCGACCGACGACGCGATCTTCGTCGACGGCTTCGAGTCACGCTGATCCCCGGCTTCGCGCCGGACAGCGCGCAGGTCCGGCTCGGTGCCGCTATTCGGCCGCTGTCGCGCGTGCGCGCCGCCGGCGCGGCCGGGCGACGCGGGCATCCGGCCTCGACCGGCGATCGAACCGTGCGCGGGATGCCGGGCGCCTCGGCGCGGCCTCAGCGCGGCGCGCCGACGCCCGTCAGCGCCTGCAGCGCGATGCCCATGGCGATCGACAGCAGCCACAGCGCAGCCCCTTCGAGCATGCGTTCGAACCGCTTGTTCTCGCGATGCGGGTAGTTCGCGCGCTCGCTCTTTCTGAGCAGCTCGTGGCTCTGACGGATCCGGTCCATCAGCGAGAACTGCACGAAGAACGCCATCAGCGCCGACAGGAACAGCAGGCCGGTCGCGACCATGATCTTGTAGAAGAACTTCTTGTCGCCGTCGACGAACTGGACCAGCGCGATCAGGCCGGCGGCGGCCGTCATCGCGATCGTGCCGAGCTGCTTGAGATAGTCGAACGACAAGGTGACGGCCGTGTCGAGGCTGACCTGCGGCCTCTGTTCCTGCGGGGCTGGTTCCATGAGAACTCCAGAATCGACGGGTGCACGCGGACGGTCCGGCCGCCGCGCGATCGGCGCGGCGGGCGCACGGCCAGGTGTTTGGAGACCGGTGCTTGCCCGGTCCGGCGCGCGATTCTCCCACGCCGTGCACCGGCCGAGCAGACGTGTCCGGCGCGCGGACACGGCCATCGTCACCTCAGCCGCGTCCGTGCACGCGTGCATAGCGGCTCGGCGGCAGCCCGACGTGGCGGTGGAACGCGACGCTAAAGGCGCTGCCCGATCCGTAGCCGATGCGATCGGCGATCTGCGCCGCCGTGAGCTCGCCTCTGCGCAGCAGATCCTTGGCGATCTCCATGCGCCAGTTCAGCAGATAGCTCATCGGCGCGTTGCCGACCAGACGCGTGAAGCGCTCGAAGAACGTCGACCTCGACAGCGCCGCGATCTTCGCCAGCTGCGCGACGGTCCAGGCACGCTCGATCTGCGCGTGCATGCGGCCGAGCGCGGCCGCCAGTCGCTCGTCGCCGAGTCCCCGCAGCAGACCGGGCGGCGCGCTCGGCGCCGTCGCCGAACGCAGGGCCTCGACCAGCAGCAGGTCGGCCAGCCGGGTGCGGGCGAACTCGGCACCCGGTCGCGGCTCGGTCGTCTCCGCGGCGATCATGGCGACCAGCTGCGACAGGCGCGCCGATCCGCGCACGTGTACGACCGCGGGCAGCAGCGCGACCAGCAGGGCCGGATCGGCGCCGTCGAACACGAACGCGCCGCCGAGCGAGCGCATGTCCGGTGTGCCGTGCGGCTCGCCGTAGCGGACCTCGCGGCCATCGTTCGGCACGGCGTCCGGATCGCGCAGCACCGGCTCGGGCGGATCGAAGCTGGAGATCGTGAAGGCCGGCGTCGCCGGCAGCAGGATGAAATCGCCCGCGGCGATGTCGATCGGCGCATGCCCGTCGACGGCCAGCCGGCAGCGGCCGTCCAGCACGATGCAGAAGCCCGGCTTGCCGTATGCGCCGTAGCGCACGGCCCATTCGCCCCTGCCGCTGATCAGGTTCGCGAAGACCGCACGCGGATGCAGCAAACCGACGACCTCGGACAAGGGATCGAGCATCCCGGACTCTGGCTCAAGAAAATCAGATCTTCGATTATTCATGATCCGGTCCGTGCCGCCTAATCTGGTCTCCCTCGCAGACCACAGGAACCGTCATGAAAACCGCGCTGATCACCGGCTGCTCGTCCGGCTACGGGCTGGAAACGGCCCGCCATTTCCTCGCGCAGGGATGGCGCGTCGTCGCGACGATGCGCCGTCCGAGGCCCGACCTGTTCGCCGATCAGGCCGGCGTCCGCGTCCTCGCGCTGGACGTCACCGATCGCGACGGCATCGCCCGCGCGCTGGACGCGGCCGGTCCGATCGACGTGCTCGTCAACAATGCCGGACTCGGCCTGTTCGGTGCGTTCGAGGCCACCCCGATGTCGACCGTGCGCGACATCTTCGAGACCAATACCTTCGGCACGATGGCGATGTGCCAGGCCGTGATCGGGCCGTTCCGCGAACGCGGCGCCGGCACGATCGTCAACGTCACCTCGAGCGCGACGCTCGCGCCGTTTCCGCTGGTCGCGGCGTACACAGCCAGCAAGACCGCGATCGAGGGATTCACCGCGTCGCTGGCGCTGGAACTCGAACCGTTCGGAATACGCGCCAAGCTGGTCGAACCCGGCTACTGCCCCGACACACGCTTCGCCGAGAACGGCGCCGAGCGCATGCAGGGACTCGTCAGCGCGCCGTACCGCCCGTTCGCCGAGCGCATCTTCGCGGGCCTGTCGCAGCTCTCCGCGGTGACGCGGCCAGACGACGTCGCGCAGGCGGTCTGGCAGGCCGCCAACGACGCCTCGCCGCGCCAGCATTTCGCGGCCGGCGCCGATGCCCTCGCGCTGGCGCAGGCGCGGTAACGGTGCGGTGCGGTGCGGTGCGGTGCCGGTGCGTTGCGGTGCGGTGCGGTGCGGTGCGGTGCGGTGCGGATTCCAGCTTGCGCCACGGCGCAGCCGCGTGCCGCGCGACCGGCGCGGGCCGGCCGCCCCGGCCCACCGCCACGCACGGCGCCGGCGAGAACGGATCGGTGGGCTCCGCGGTGGCAAGGTGCTGCGCGCGGTCCGGCGGTCGACCTCGCTTGCGCGCGCACGGCCGACCTGAGATCGTCCATGCCGGACTGGTCGCCGCGTCCATGACACCCGTCTCCTTGCTGCAACGGAGCGCCACGATGGCCCGACTCGACATCTCGACGATGAAGTTCTCGAAGGTCTATCCGATGTACGTCCAGAAGGCCGAACGCAAGAACCGCAGCCGCGACGAGGTCGACCGCGTCATCCGCTGGCTGACCGGCTACGACCAGGCCGGACTGCAGCGGCAGCTCGAACAGGAGGCCGACTTCAGGACGTTCTTCGCGCAGGCGCCGGCGCTGCATCCGAACCGCGCGCAGATCAAGGGCCTGATCTGCGGCGTGCGCATCGAGGACATCGACGATCCGCTGATGCGCAACGTGCGCTATCTCGACAAGCTCGTCGACGAGATCGCCAAGGGCAAGGCGATCGAGAAGATCCTCAGGGACTAGGGCTGCGCGCCCGCCAAGCGCCATATCGCCGCATCCCGTACCGGCCGGAGGGCCGCCGATGAAGCCGATCGAAGGCATCCATCAGATCACGCCGTTCCTGCACGTCCCGGACCTGCCGGCGGCACTCGCACTGTTCTGCGACGTGCTGCGCTTCGACCTCCGATATCGGCACGGCGATTATGCCTACGTGGAACTCGGCGGCTGCGGTCTGCGCCTGCTCGAGGAACCGGCGCGCCGGCTGACACCCGACGGCAAGCCACGCGTCAGCGTCTGCATCGACGTGGCCGACGTCGACGCGCTGTATGCGCAGCTCGCGCCCGCGCTGCAGCGCCTGCCGGCGGACCGCATCGAACCGCTCAAGGACATGCCGTACGGGCAGCGCGAGTTCCAGGTGCGCATGCCCGACGGCGACTGGCTGAACTTCACCGCGCCGCTGCGCTGAGGCGGCAGCGCCGGCGCGCACAGGGCCGGTCGCGATCGGCGCCGCGCGGCGCGGACCCGCACGTCCCGTGCGCGGTCGCCGCGCGCGCGACGCAGTGCCGAAGCACACACCGCGCTCACGGCCGGGCCGCCCCGGCGCGGCGGCACTTCAGCGCGACTGGCCCGCATCGCGGGCGCGCCGCCGCATGCGGCCGAGCATCTCGAACAGGCCGATGCCGAGCACGGCGGCGCTGGTCCACATCAGCGCCTCGCTGCCGAGTGCGGCCGCGATCGCGAAGGCCAGGCGCCACGACGTGTCGACGCCGAGGCCCAGGCCGATGCCGAGCGCGATCCACGAGGCGATGCAGAATGCCGCGACCGCGGCGAGGATGCCGTAGCGGCCTTTCAGGCGCTGCTTCATGCCGCCTCCCCCCAGATCTCGCGTGCGACGCGCACGTAGTTGCCGCCGAGGATCTTGTCGATCCGCGAGGCCGGATGGCCGCGCCGCTGCAGCCGGTCGGCGAACGTACGGAACTGGTCGACGCCGTACAGATCCGGCACCAGGAACAGGATCTCGCCCGATTCGCCGCTGGCGGCGATGCCCTGGCGGCGGCGCAGCTCGACGTACTCGCGCTGTGCCTTGCGCATCAGATCCAGATCGACCGGGGTCGTGCCGCCGTCGGTGCCGATGCCGACGTGATCCTCGCCGCAGATCTTCACCGCGTGCTCGATGTGCGCGATCACGTCCTCGGCCATTGCCTGACGGCCCGGCGTCAGCAGCGGCATGAAGTAGACGCCGAAGAAGCCGCCGCGTTCGGCCAGCTGCCGCAGCTCGGCGTCGGTCTTGTTGCGCGGCGAGTCGCCGAGCGCGCGGCAGCCGCTGTGGCTGATCGTCATCGGACGCGCCGACTGCGCGATCGCGTCCAGGCAGGTGCGCTCGTTGCTGTGCGACAGATCCACCATCAGCCGGCAGGCGTTGGCACGCGCGACCACCGTGCGGCCGAACGCGGTCAGGCCCTGTGCGGGATCGGCCATCGAGCCGCCGCCGACCGCATTGGCGGTGTTGTAGGTCAGCTGCAGCACGCGCATGCCGAGGTCGGCGAGGATGTCGACGCGCTCGACACGATCGCCGAGCATCGTGCTGTTCTGCGTGCCGTAGATCACGCCGACCTTGCCGGCCGGCCTGGCGCGCCGGATGTCCTCGGTGCTCAGCACCTTGGTCAGCTTGCCGGCGTGACGGCGCACGATCGCATCCCAGCGCCCGATCTCGGCGATCGTGTGCTCGAACGGATCGACTTCGCCGGCGACGTGGCCGATCGTCACGGTGACGGCCGAGAGGCCGGCGCGGATCGCATCGGCGATGACCGCCTCGTCGACCATGCCCGGCCGCGTCTCGACGATGATCGTCGGCGGCTTCTCGTCGGGCGCGGGCTGGTAGTGCGGACTGAACAGCGTGCCGAGCGCGTTGACGACGAGGCGATCGGAGGCGGCGGTGCGGCCGTGCGCGGCGGCCGGCAGGCCGGCCAGCAGCGGCGCGGCGGCGCCGGCCAGCAGCAGGCTGCGGCGCGCGGTATCGACGGGGGCGGACGAGTTCATGGCAGTGCGTGCTCCATCGGAAGGGTGGGCATGGGAAGGCTGGGATTGGGGTACGCGCAGATGCGCGGTCCGGACGGCGATCACCGGCGCGGTGCGGGCGCGACACCGGCGGCCGCGAACAGCGCATCGGGCGCGTAGCTCACGCCGTCCTTCATGACCAGCCGGGTGCGGCGCAGCGTGCCGAGATCGCGCGCCGGATCGCCGTCGACGAGGATCAGGTCGGCGAGCTTGCCGATCTGGATCGAGCCGATCCGTGCGTCCTCGCCGAGCACGCGCGCCGCGCCGAGCGTGGCCGTGTACAGCGCGTCGGCCGGCGACAGTCCGGCCGCCGCATAGCGCTCCAGCTCGTGCACGAGGCTCAGGCTCGCCGCGTAGCCGTCGGTGCCGGCGACGATCGGCACGCCCGCGGCATGCAGGCGTCGCAGCATCTGGCGCATGCGCTGCGCGGACTGGGCGTAGCGCTCGCGCTGCGCCGGATCCTTCGCGAAGCCGGTCGCCGACACCGCGCGCAGGATCTGCGGCGGCAGCCGGTCCGCGACCGCGGCGAGACTGGCCGGCGGCTGGCCGGCCGTGCCGGTCAGCACGTCCTCCATCGCGGCCAGCGTCGGATCGAGCACGGTCCGGTGCTCGCGCAGCAGCGCGACGAACGCGCGCACCTCGGCCGAATCCAGATCGAGATCGACGCCGCGCTGGCCGGTGTGCGTGAAGCGGCCCAGGCCATGGATCTCGGCGGCGACCGCCGGCCCCATGAAGTTGAGCATCCAGAAGTTGGCGTGCTGCACCTCGTCGTAGCCGGCGCGCACGACGTCCTCGAGCGTCATGCCGGCCGGCACGTGTCCGCTGACGCGCAGGCCGCGCGCATGCGCGGCCGCGGCGATGACCGGTACCAGCTCGGGCTTGAGCGAACTGTAGAGCTTGATCTGTGGAATGCCGGCATCGGCCAGCGCCGCGACGGCCTGCCGTGCCTCCTCCGGCGTCGAGATCAGCAGCCGGGTCGGCCCGGCCTGCGGACCGGGGCCGTCGACGAGGCCGGCCATGAAGATGCGCGGCCCGATCAGGCGGCCGCTCGCGAACGCCTCGCGTCGCGCGCGCAGCGTGTCGAGGTCGTTGCCGAGGTCGCGCACGCTGGTGACGCCGGCGGCGATGTCGATCAGGCCGTCGCTGTCGGCGGCGATGTGCACGTGCATGTCGATCAGGCCCGGCAGCAGCGTGCCGCCCTGCCCGTCGACGATCTGCGCGCCGTCCGGGATCGCGACCGTCGCGGCCGGTCCGACCGCGGCGATGTGGCGGTCGCGCACGACCACGGTCATCGCGTCGGCGAAGGTCCTGGCGGCCGCGTCGTAGAGCCGTACGCCGCGAAACGCGACCGGAGCGTCCGGGCGCCGGGCCAGCGAACGCGCACGGGCCTCCTGGCGTTCGCGCAACACCTGGTCCTGGGCCGCGACCAGCTCGCTCGCCGCGGCGGCCAGATCCTTGCGCGCGACGGCCAGCCAGACACTGCCTTCGAACACCAGCTCCAGACGATCGTCCAGCCAGATCGGCGCCGGCGCGAAGCCGACGCCCTCGATCAGATACAGCGTCGCGGCGACCTCGCCGGCATCGCCGCGCAGCGTGCGGCTAAGGCTGCGCTCGACGTGGGCGCGTCCGGCCGGCAACAGCGGCAGGCTGCGCTCGGGCGCTCGCAGCAGCGCGCGCACCAGGGCCGCGTTGAGCTCGGGCGAGGATTCGTGCGCGACGTAGAAGTGATCCGCATCGCCGCTGCCGCGATCGGCCGCGCTGGTCCAGTGCGCTTGGGTCGCATCGCGGCCGAAGCGCTCGGCGACGCGCGTCTTGAAGTAGTTCTCGCCGTCGACCTCGAGCAGGGTCGGCCGGCCCTGCGCATCGACGCGCAGCCGCGTGCGCGTATCGGGACCGCGACCGCGATCGGCGAAGCGCAAGCCGATGCGGCGCTCGGTCGGGGCGACCTCCACGCGCATCTCGCCGCGCGTCTGGCCGGCGATCGTCACGACGTAGTCGACGCCGCCGGGCGCGCCGAGGGCTGGCGCCGCGCCGAGCAGACAGGCGAAGATGAAATGAAGGCGCAGCAGCGGAGCAAGAGCGTGAGATCGCACGGGAGTGTCCTGTTCGGTGACCGTTTGGCCGTATCAGTCTCCGGTCGCCGGCGAATCTTTCAGGTCCCGCGCGGAGGCCGGCGCCGGCATGGGGCGTGATCCGGATTTCGAACGCGTCCTGGCCGAGCACCGGCCGATGCTGATGCGCATCGTCGCCAGCCACGAGGCCGACCCGGAGCGCCGCCGCGATCTGCTGCAGGACATCCTGCTCGCGCTGTGGCGCGCCCTGCCGGGCTACCGCGGCGACGGCGAGCTGCGCGCGTTCCTCGCGCGCGTCGCGCATAACCGCTGCGTCAGCCATGTCGCGCGCGCGGTGGCAGAGCCGGCCACCGCCGCGCTGCACGATCAGCTCGCGCAGGCCGCCGACGGGATCGAGGCGGCCGAGCGGCAGCAGCGCCAGGAACGGCTGCTGGCGGCGGTACGCCGGCTGCCGCTCGGCCTGCGCCAGCCGGTCGTGCTGACGCTGGAAGGATTCGGCCCGAAAGACATCGCCGATATCCTCGGACTCAATCCGAACACCGTGTCGATCCGCCTTACGCGCGCCAAGGCCGCATTGCGTTCGGCACTGATGGGAGAGCCCTCCGATGAACGTGAATGACGATCCGCAATGGCGTGCCCTGGCGCAGGACTGGACCGCGCCGTCGCGCGCCGATGGCGGCGCCGACCTGCCCTCGCTCGCCGAGGTGCGGCGCCGCGCCCGGCTGCAGACGGCGGTCTTCGTCGCCGAGCTGGCCGTCTGCGCGGCCGCGGCGGCCGCGCTCGCGTGGCGCGCCGTCCACGGCGCCGCCTGGCTGCCGACGCTGACCGGCGCCGCGTTCACGGCGTTCGCGCTGCTCGCGGCGATCTGGGCATGGCGCACGCGCGATGCCGGCAGCGCGGACAGCGTGCGCGACGCGCTGCGCACGTCGATCGGCCAGACGCGGACCTGGCTGCGCTGGATCGCGGCCGGCTATGCGATCTGCGCCGGCGCGCTGATCCATCTGGCCGTGATGGTCGCCGATGCCGCACCTCCCGCGCCGGCAATCGCGGCGGCCGCCGCGGCGTTCGTGCTGGCGACGCTGGTCGCGCTGGCGATCGCCCATCGCCGGCAGCGCCGGCGCCTGTCGAACCTGCGCACGCTGCAGGCCGACCTCTACGAGACCGGCGACACGGACCGCTGACTCGCGCGCAGCGGTCCGCGTTCGCGCGAAACGGGAGCTTTCGCCCGACCCGGACGCCTGCGCCGCGCCGCCACGCACCCTTTGGCGCGCGGTGCGCCAGGCCGGCCCGCGGCTGCGGAACGCGGACGCGGCCGACTCGAGGGTCCTGCCATCGCCGGCATGCGCGCCAGCCGCGATTAAGCCTCGCCGTTGCATATCTGCACACCCAGCGTCGCCGGCGCCGGCGATCGCCTTCTCGATTCCCAGCCGGAGATCGCCATGAAGCGTCACATCCTGCATGTCGTCCACGCCAGCGCCGACGGCCGCTGGCATCTCAATCGCGAGGGCGGCTCGAACGAAGGCAGTTTCGACACCAAACAGGCCGCGGTCGAGGCCGGCCGCAGCCGCGCCAAGGACGTGCACACGCGTGGCGGGCTCGCGCAGCTGGTGGTGCACCGCGAGGACGGCTCGTTCGAGACCGAGTACACCTACGGCGACGATCCGCGCCACACGCCGGGCTGACCGCCGTGGGGCTCGCCACCTACGCGCGCAAGCGCGATTTCTCGTCGACGCCCGAGCCCGCACGCGGCGGCAGGCGCGGCGGGCGCATCTTCGTCGTTCAGCTGCATCACGCCTCGCATCGGCATTTCGATTTCCGGCTCGAGCTCGACGGCGTGCTCAAGAGCTGGGCGGTGCCGAAGGGGCCGAGCTTCGATCCGGCCGTCAAGCGCCTCGCGATGGAAGTGGAGGATCACCCGATCGCCTACGCGACGTTCGAGGGCGACATCCCGAAAGGCAACTACGGCGCCGGCCACGTCGACGTGTTCGATTCCGGCACCTGGGAAGCGATCGGCGACGCGCGCACGGGTCTGGCCGCCGGCGAGCTCAAGTTCGTGCTGCACGGCGACGTCCTGCGCGGCTCATGGGTGCTGGTGCGCACGCGCAGGCAGGGCAGCAAGCAGCAGTGGCTGCTGATCAAGCACCAGGACGCCTACGCCGGCGAGCGCGACGCGGACGCCTTCGTCGATCCGAAGACCGATCGGCCGATCGCGCTGGCGCAGCGCCGCAAGGTCTGGGCCGGACCGCGGCGCCGCGATCGGGCGCGGCGACCGCGACCGCCGGCAGCGGCGTAGCGGCGCTCGGCCGGCGCGCAGCGATGCGCGTGCCGTTTCCGCCGGAGCTGTGCCGGCCGGTCGAGGCCTCACCGGGCGGCGAGGCCTGGCTGCACGAGGTCAAATGGGACGGCTACCGCATCGTGACGACGGTCGAGCGCGGCAAGGCGCGGCTGTGGTCGCGCAATGCGATCGAATGGACCGCGAAGGTGCCCGAGCTCGTGCGCGCGATCGAGTCGCTCGGCTTCAAGAACGCGCAACTCGACGGCGAGATGGTCGTGCTGCATGGCGAACGCGAGAGCTTCAATGCGCTGCAGAGTCGCCTCGCGTCCGAGACGCGCGAGCCGGCGGTCTACATGCTGTTCGATCTGCTGCATGCCGACGGCCGCACGCTGTGGGAGGTGCCGCTGATCGAACGCAAGCGCCTGCTCGCCGAGCGGCTGGCCGAGCGTCCGCATCCGCTGCTGCGCTATTCGGAACACCAGGTCGGCGGCGGACCGACCGTGTTCGCGCAGGCGATCGAACACGGCCTCGAAGGCGTCGTCAGCAAGCGCATCGACAGCGCCTACACCGGCACGCGCAGCGGCGCCTGGGTCAAGGCCAAGGCGCGTCCCTCCGACGAGTTCGCGGTCGTCGGCTATACCGAGCCCAAGGGCAAGCGCGCCGGCATCGGCGCGCTGCTGCTGGCAGCACCCGACGGCGACGGCGGCCTGCGCTACGTCGGCCGCGTCGGCACCGGCTTCAGCGACACCGAGTTGCGGCGTCTGCGTCGCGAGCTGGCGCGCAGCACGGTCGATGAGCCGCCGGCCGATACCGCGCGGATGTCCGCGCCGGACCGCCGGCTCGCGATCTGGGTGCGGCCGCGCCTGGTCGCCGAGGTCCACTACCAGGGCTACGGCGGGCAGGGCCTGCTGCGCCAGGTCGCGTTCAAGACGTTTCGCGCCGACAAGACCGTGGAGGATCTGATGAAGACGAGCAAGGCTGCTTCGGGCCGCAAGCGGTCGACCGGCGGTGCCGGGCGCACGCCGCGCGCTGCGGCGACGCGCGCGAAGGCCGGCCCGGCGAACGCGAGCGAGGCCGGCCCGGTCACGATCACGCATCCGGAGCGCGTGGTGTTTCCGGAGGCCGGCATCACCAAGGGCGAGGTCGCCGAATACTACCGGCAGGTCGCGCCGTGGCTGCTGCCCGAGCTCGCCGGCCGGCCGGTGTCGGTGGTGCGCTGTCCGGACGGCATCGCCAAGGCCTGCTTCTTCCAGAAGCACGCCGGCCGCGGCTGGGGCGAGCACATCCACGCGATCACCGTGCAGGAGAAGGACGGCACCGATGAGTACCTGTGCATCGACGACGTCGAAGGCCTGCTCGAGCTGGTGCAGATGAACGTGCTCGAGTTCCATCCCTGGGGATCGCCGGCGGGCGATCCCGATCACGCCAGCCGCGTCGTCTTCGACATGGATCCCGGCAAGGGCGTGACCTGGAAGCGCGTGGTCGCCGCCGCGCGCGAGGTGCGCAAGCAGCTCGAGACGCTCGGATTGGCCTCGTTCGTACGCACGTCCGGCGGCAAGGGCCTGCACGTCGTCGTGCCGCTCGACCCGCCGGCACCGTGGGATGCGGTGCGGCAGTTCGCGCAGGGCGTCGCGCAGGCGCTCAGCGCGATGCATCCGGACGACTTCGTCGCGACCGCCGGCGCGAAGAACCGCAACGGCAAGATCTTCGTCGACTGGCTGCGCAACGGCGCGGCGCGACCAGCGTGGCCTCCTACTCGCTGCGCGCGCGACCGGGCGTCGGCGTCGCGATGCCGCTGGGCTGGAACGAACTCGGCCGCGTCGCGAGCGGTGACGCGTTCACGATCGCCAATGCGCTGACGCGGCTCAGGCGCCGCAGGACCGATCCCTGGGCCGAGATGGCCGACACACGGCAGTCGCTGCCCGATCTGGACTAGTCGCGACTCCGGCGCCGCGCGGCCGCACAGCGGCCGCGCGGATGCGGACCCGACGCCGGCCTGGAGGCTCGCGCGCGATGCGCGGCGACCGTCTCGCGTCCGTCCCGTTCCGGTGCCCATGCGACGTATCCATCGCGTCTTTCATCCGATGCCGTTCGGGCGGCGCTGCGCGCGCGCGCTCGCTCGCGTGCGCGCGCTCGCGATCGGAATGCGCGCGATGCGCGCGCATGCACGAGGCGAGATTGCGCTCACGTGGCGATGCGCTGAACGGCGCGCACGCGATCGGCACTCGGGCCAAGCCAGGTTCATATCGCGACGTGTCTACTCGCTGCACCGACGGGGCGACTCCGTCAACCACGATCATTCGAGGACAGATCTCATGACTTTCATCGCAAGGGGACTCGTGCTGGCGAGTGCAGGACTGATCAGCCTCTCCGTCGCGGCCGCCGATCCGGCAGCGCCGACCACGACCGACAAAGCGCGCAAGACGACCACCGAGAATCGCGGCGTCACCGCGACCGATCAGCCGAACAACCAGCGCGACGTCGATCTCGCCGCTGCGGTGCGCTCCGCGATCGTCGACGACGCATCGCTGTCGACCGCCGCGAAGAACGTGACCCTGGTCGCCGCATCCGGACACGTCACGCTGCGCGGCACGGTCGCCAGCGCCGAGGAGAAGGCACAGGTCGAACGCGTGGCGGCCGGCGTCGCCGGCGTCACCGAAGTCACCAACGACATCACCGTCAAGGCTCGCTGAGCCGTCCAGAACCGCCATCGGAGAGAGATCACATGAAAGCATCCGTGTACTGCACCGCCCGCACCGTCGAACAGGCCGAGCGCATCATCGGCGACCTGAAGCTGGCCGGTTTCGGCAACAACGACATCTCGGCCCTGCTGCCGGACAAGCGTACGACCAAGGACTTCGCGCACGAGCACAATACGAAGGCGCCCGAGGGCGCGGTCACCGGCGGTGCGGCCGGCCTCGGCGTCGGTGCGGTGGTCGGCTGGCTGGCCGGCATCGGCGCGCTGGCGATTCCCGGCGTCGGTCCGCTGATCGCGGCCGGTCCGATCATGGGTGCGCTCGCCGGCGGTGCCGTCGGCGGTGCGACCGGCGGCGTCATCGGTGCGCTGGTCGGCATGGGCATTCCGGAGTTCGAGGCCAAGCGCTACGAGGAAAAGGTCCGCGACGGCAACATCCTGCTCTCGGTGCATACCGAGGACGGCAAGCAGCGTGACGCCGCGAAGGAGATCTTCAAGCGCCACGATGCCGACGACATCTCGACCGGCTCGGAAGCGAGCGCACCGCGCGCCTGATCCAGGCCTGCAGGCGAACATTCAAGGCCGGACCTCGCGTCCGGCCTTGTCGTATCCGGGTATCGGCTCATCCTGTCGGGTCCGGGCCGTGCGCGCCGCGCGTCGTCGGACGCGTCGCGTGGATCGAGCCGCAATCGAGCGGCTGCATCAGGGATCGCGGCACGGGCGGGCGCTTCCCCTTCGTTTCTCTACCGAA
Organism: Dokdonella sp.; assembly: GCA_024707225.1. GTDB lineage: Bacteria > Pseudomonadota > Gammaproteobacteria > Xanthomonadales > Rhodanobacteraceae > Dokdonella. The sequence continues at coordinate 183,400 of JANQAE010000003.1, forward strand.
GACGCCTCGTGCACTCAGCGCACCTGTCCGGCCGGCCGGCGCTGCCAGCCGCGATCGCGAGCCGGCCGCGCGGCATCGGTGCCGGCACGCACACGGAATACCACGCTGATCCGCGGCGGCTGGTCGCGCCGCGTCTTCGGAATGCCGTGCTCGTGCGTGAGCTGCGAGGCATGGCTCATCGACAGCACGCTGCCGGGCGCAAGGTCGATCGCGAGCGTGTCGCGCGCACCGTGGATCGCGCGGATCAGCATGCGTCGCGGCGCGCCGAGCGAGACCAGCGTGATCGGCCAGCCGCTCGTCAGCGTATGCAGCTTGTCGTGATGCATCGCGACGCTGTCGCGGCCGTCGCGATACAGGTTGAGGCCGGCATGCGTATACGGCGCGGGCGCGCAGGCCCGGGCGCAGGCGAGCAGATCGGCCAGCGGCGAGCGATCCGGCAGCGCGTCGAGCGCGTAGCCGGCGAGCAGCCGCGGCACGTCGACGACGCGTTCGTACATCGGCCGCTGCACGCAGGACCAGTCCGCCTCCGCATGCAGCCGCTCGAAGCAGTCGCGTGCCCGGGTCGCGTCGAGCACCTGCGGCCAGTAGCGGATGCCGCCCTCGGCGTCGTCGACCAGCTGCACCATCGCCGGCGCGAACAGGTCGTCGGTCAGGGCGGACAGCGCGTGCATGCTCAATGGAAATCGCGCGAGGCGGCCTGCAGCTCGCCGAGCAGATGGCTGAGGTCGGCCAGGTCCTGGGCGATCAGATGCCGTACGCCGTCGACCTGTTCCCAGCGTCCGCGCGCGGCGAGCAGACGCGCGCCGAGCAGGGCCTTGCGGCGCCGCACGGCCAGATCGGACCAGATCACGAGGTTGACCATGCCGTGCTCGTCCTCGATCGTGACGAAGATCGTGCCCTTGGCGGTGGCCGGCCGCTGCCGCTGCGTGACCAGACCGGCCGTGCGGACCTGGCGGCCGTGCGGCAGGCGCTCGAGCTGGCTCGAGTCGAGCAGCCGCCGCTGCCGCAGCTGGCCGCGCAGCAGCGCCAGCGGATGCGCGCGCAGCGTCAGGCCGGTCGCGCGGTAGTCCGACAATACGTCCTCGGCCGCGGTCGGCGCCGGCAATTCGACCGCATCCTCGTCGGGACTGCCCGGAAACAGCGGACGCTGCCGCTCGATGCCGGCGACCGCCCAGCGCGCGGCATGGCGGTGGCCGGCCAGCGTCTGCAAGGCGCCGGCCTCGGCCAGGGCACGGCGCGCCTTCTCGTCGAGTCCGGCGCGCAGGCACAGGTCGCGCACGTCGCTGAACGGCCGCTGCGCACGCGCGGCGAGGATCGCCTGCGCCGTCGTCTCGGACAGCCCGGCGACCTGGCGCAGCCCGAGCCGCAATGCGGCCTGGCCGCCGTCGTCGACGCCGCGCTTGGGATGTCCGCCTTCGAGCGTGTTGTCCCAGTCGCTGCAGCCCACGTCGACCGGCCGCACCTCGATGCCGACCCGGCCGCCGCGCCGCGCCGTGCGTCCTGGACGATCTGGCTCGGCGAGTAGAACCCCATCGGCTGCGCATTGAGCAGTGCGCACGCGAACGCGGCCGGCTCGTGCCGCTTCAGCCAGCAGCTGATGTAGACCAGTTTCGCGAACGAGGCCGCATGCGACTGCGGAAATCCGTACGAGCCGAAGCCCTTGATCTGCTCGAAGATCTGGTCGATGAAATCGGAGGAGTAGTTCTTCTTCTCCATCAGCTCGCGGATCCGCACGCGATGCGGCTCCATGTCGCCGCCGTGGCGCCAGGCCGCCATCGAGCGGCGCAGGCCGTCGGCCTGCTCGTGCGTGTAGCCGGCGTGGATCACCAGCTCCATGACCTGCTCCTGGAACAGCGGCACGCCGAGGGTGTGCTCGAGGATCTGCTTGATGTCCGGAGACGGATAGGTGACTTTCTCCTTGCCCAGCCGCCGCCGCAGATACGGATGCACCATGCCGCCCTGGATCGGGCCCGGGCGCACGATCGCCACCTCCACGACGAGGTCGTAGAAACCGTTCGGCTTGAGCCGCGCAGCATGCTCATCTGCGCGCGCGACTCGATCTGGAACACGCCGACCGTATCGGCGGCCTGGATCATCGTGTAGGTCGGCGCGTCATCCGGCGGCAGCTGCGCCAGATCGATCCGGTAGCCGCGATGGCGCTCGACTAGGTCGACCGCCTTGCGGATGCAGGTCAGCATGCCGAGCGCGAGGCAGTCGACCTTGAGCAGGCGCATCGTCTCCAGGTCGTCCTTGTCCCACTGGATGATCGTGCGGTCCGGCATCGCCGCGTTCTCGACCGGCACCACGGTCGACAGCGCCGCGTCGCTGATCACGAAGCCGCCGACATGCTGCGACAGATGGCGTGGATGCTCGCGCAGCTGCTCGGTCACGGCGAGCACGCGCGCGATCAGCGCATTGTCCGGATCGAAGCCGGCCTCGCGCAGGCGCTGCTCCATCGGTGCCTCGCCGTTGCCCCAGCCGTAGCATTCGGCGAGCAGGGCGACCTGATCGGGCGGCAGGCCGAACGCCTTGGCGACGTCGCGCACCGCGCTCTTGCCGCGGTAGCGGATCACCGTCGCGGCCAGCGCGGCGCGCTCGCGGCCGTACTTGGCGTAGACGTACTGCAGCACCTCCTCGCGCCGCTCGTGCTCGAAATCGACGTCGATGTCGGGCGGCTCGTTGCGCTCGCGCGAGAGGAAGCGCGCCATCAGCAGCCGGCTCTCGGCCGGATTCACCACGGTGATGCCGAGCGCGTAGCACACCGCCGAATTGGCCGACGACCCGCGGCCCTGGCAGAGGATCCCGCGCGAGCGCGCATGGCGCACGATGTCCTCGACGGTCAGGAAGAACGCCTCGTATTTCAGATCGGCGATCAGCGCGAGCTCGGCGTCGATCTGCGCGGCCACGCTTGCCGGCGCGCCGTCGGGCCAGCGCGTGCGCATGCCGGCCTCGGTCAGCGCGCGCAGCCAGCTGGTCGGCGTATGGCCGTCGGGCACCAGCTCGGCCGGGTACGCGTAGCGGATCTGGTCGAGGTCGAACGTGCAGCGCCGCGCCAGCCGCACGGCCGCCTCGAGCAGCGCAGGCGGATAGATGTGGCCGAGCGCGCGCCGCGTGCGCAGATGGCGCTCGCCGTTGCGGAACAGATGCGCGCCGCAGTCGGCCAGCGGCGTGTTGTGGCGGATCGCGGTCATCGTGTCCTGCAGCGCGCGGCGGCGCCGCACGTCCATGTGCACGTCGCCGGCCGCGACCGCCTCGATGCCCAGGTCGGCCGCCAGCGCGAGCAGCCGCACCAGCCGCGCGGCGTCGTCGCGGTCGCGGTGCAGCTCCACCGCCAGATGCACGCGATCGCCGAGCAGGCCCTGCAGCCAGCGCGCCTCGGCCGCCTCGGGCACCTCGGCCGGCAGCCACAGCGCGAACAGTCCGCAGTCCCCGCCGGCGTGCGCCGCCAGCCGATCCGCGAGGTCGTCGCGGCTCAGCCGGTACTCGCCCTTGCGCGCGGCGCGGCGTGCGCGCGTGATCAGCTCGCACAGGCGCACGTAGCCGGCCTGGTTCTCGACCAGCAGCACGCAGCGCAGGCCGCAGCTCAATGCGAACTCGCTGCCGACGATCAGGCGCAGGCCGGTCGCGCGGGCCGCTTCCAGGCCGCGCACGATGCCGGCCAGCGAGCACTCGTCGGTGATCGCCAGCGCCTCGTAGCCGCACTGCGCGGCGCGCGCGAACAGCGCCTCGGCGCTGGCCGCGCCGCGCAGGAACGAGAAATCGGACAGGCAGTGCAGCTCCGCATAGGCCGGCAGCCGCTCGTCGGCGACGTCGTCGTTGGCCGCGCGCAGGCCGAGCCGCTGCGCGACTTCCCAGGCGCGCGGCGGACGGCCGCCCGGCGTGTCGCGGTCCACGCCGCCGACGGCGTCGTCCCAGCTCATGCGAACCAGCCGTGCAGCATCCAGCCGCCCTGCTCGCCCGGCGGCGCGAACGCCCAGGCGCGCTGGCCCTGCGCGGTCTCCAGCACGTAGTAGTCGCGACGCGCGTCGGCGCCGTCCCACCAGCCGCTCTCGAGGCGCTCGGGACCGGAGACCAGGCGCAGACGCGCATCGCGCAGCGGCACCGGCCGCGCCAGCAGCCAGGCCGGCCGCGGCGGCCGCGGCGGTGCCGGCGCGACCGCACCGTCGTCGGCGTCGACGCGCCGCCAGGCGCGTTCGGGCCGCGGATCGCAGGTCGGCGCGACGCGGTGCACGGCGCCGTCGCCGAGCCGCGCGCGCAGCCGCTCGCGCAGCTGCGGCCACGGCAGGTTCTGCTGCGTGCGCACGTCGAACAGATCGCGCGTGGCCGGCACGAACGGCGGCAGCTCCTGCGCGATCAGCCGCAGCGCGACCACCGGCCGCTCCAGCTGCACGCGCTCGAGCCGGCTGCGCGTCAGCTCGAACAGCAGCGCCGGCTCGCGCTCGGCCGCGAGCAGGCCCACGTCCACGTCGGTGTGCGCGATGGCGTGCTCCAGGCGCAGCGTGAAGCGCTGCACGCCGCCGTCGCGGATCGACAGGTACGTGCACAGGTCGCCGATCATGCGCCGCAGCGGAAACAGCAGCGGCGTGTGGCTCTCGACGTCGTAGCCGAGCTCGATGCGCAGGTCGAAGCGATCGGGCGGCCGGTACAGCGTCAAGGCGTCATCGGCATCGCCGTAGAGCCGCGCGAGGTGGTCGAGCACGGCCGCGCCGAAACGGCGGCGCAGGCCGTCGGCCGGCAGCGCGCGCACGCTGCGCAGATCGCGCAGGCCCATCCGGTGCAGGCGCTCGCCGGCGTCGCCGGGCAGGCGCGCGCGCCGCACCGGCACGCGGTCGAGCAGGTCCCGCAGCGCCGCCGGATTCGACACCGACAGCCCGTCGCGCAGGCCGGCCAGCACATGCGCCGCGCGCGGTGTCGGCGCCATCGCGATGCGGTGCGAGAAGCCCAGCGCGGTCAGCTCCTCGCGCAGCCGCGCCTCGATCCGCGGCCACGGCCCGAGCAGGCCGAAGCTGGCGCGCACCTCCAGCAGCAGGCAGCCCGGCCACTGCGCGCCGACCTGCGAACTGTGCCGGTACGCCCAGGCCGCGAGAAACTGCTGCCAGCGCGATTCGGCCTGCGCATCGTGATCGACCAGGGCCACCTCCGGCAGCAGCGCATGCGCGGCGGTCAGGCGCAGGCCGGCGCGCAGGCCGGCCGCGGCGGCCGTCGCATTGACCGCGTGCAGCGTGCGCAGCTGGGCCGGACCGCCGACCAGGGCCAGCGGCCGCGCCGGATCGGGCAGGCGGCGCAGCACGGCGTCGAGCGCCAGCTGCGGCAGCAGGATGCAGGCCCACAGCATGTGCGCGCCTCAACACGCGCCCGGCGCGAACGCCTGCACCGGCGCCGGGCCGCCGCGGCATTTGCGCACCTGCCAGACGCCGGTGCCGTCGCCGGTGCGTGTGTGGACGAGGCGCAATGCGGCCGGCGACGGGTTGTCGGCATGACGGCGGTCGCGCAGCGCGAAGCCGAGGCAGGCGCCGCTGTCGGCCGCCACCTGCAGGCGCCGCAAGGCGGCGGCATCGGCCTGCGCCGGCCAGCCGAGCACGGCCGCGCAGGCGCCGCTGCGCAGGCACTGCTCGAACGCCCACAGCGCATCGCGCGCGGCGGCGTCGATCAGCTGCAGATGGGTCAGATCCACACCGGCGGCCTGCCAGGCCGGCGCGTACGGCAGGTACGGCGGCGCGATCAGCGCCACCGTGGCACCGGCCTGCGTGAAGCGCGCCAGCGTCGGCATCAGCAGGGCCAGCTCGCCGACGCCGTCGGCCGGCAGCAGCAGTTCGGTCAGCGCACGGCGCGGCCAGCCGCGCTGCGGCAGCAGCGCATCGAGCGCGGCATGCCCGGTCGGCTCGCCGTCCGCGGCGATCGCCGCATGGCGCCCGGCATGCCACAGCGTCTGCGTGGCCAGCAAGGCTTCGATCGCGATCGCGCCGCCCATCTCAGCCGCGCCGCACGAGACCGCAGTAGAGTCCCTCGATCGCGAAGTCCTGGCCGGGCTCGACGAGGATCGGCGCATAGGCCGGGTTGCGCGGCAGCAGCCGGATCCGCCCGTGCAGGCGCTGCAGGCGCTTGATCGTCATCTCCCCTTCCACGCGTGCGACGACGATCCGGCCGTCGCGCGCCTCGGCGCTGCGGTGCACGCCGACCAGGTCGCCGTCGAGGATGCCGTCGCCGATCATCGAATCGCCCTGGACGCGCAGCAGGTAGTCCGGCCGCAGCGCGAACAGCCGGCCGTCCAGCCACAGCGGCTGGTCGAGCGGGACGTCGGCACCGATCGGTGCACCGGCCGCGACGCGGCCGAGCACCGGCAGCGCGATCAGGTCGTCGGCGCGGGCGGCGGCCGGCAGCCGGATGCCGCGTTTCTGGTTCGGCGCCAGCTCGATCAGGCCGGCCTCGGCCAGTGCCTGCACGTGCTTGTAGGCGGCATTGCGCGAGGCGAAGCCGGACGCGGCGGCGATCTCGGCCAGGCTCGGCGGCTGGCCGGCCGCGATCCGCTGACGGATGAAGTCGAGGATCCGGCTGCGTCGGGTGGAGGGGTCGGTCGTCATGGTGGTCATTTGTACACCGGCTGGCAGCGAAAGACGAGTGCCGCCCATTGCGCCGCTCGCCGTCTCGACAATAGTTCGATAATCGTTGTATTGTCGAACAATGAACGAAGCCCAGACCCTCGCCGCACTCGCCGCGCTGGCCCACCCGCAGCGCCTGCGCGTGTTCCGCGCCCTCGTCGTCGCCGGCCCGGCCGGCCTGCTGCCGAGCGTGATCGCCGACCGGCTCGAGGTCGCGCGCAACACGCTCTCGTTCCATCTCAAGACGCTGGCTCAGGCCGGACTCGTCACGGTCGAGCAGCAGGGTCGCACGCTGATCTACCGCGCCGAGTACGAGCGCATGAACGGCCTGATCGGCTATCTGACCGAGCACTGCTGCGAAGGCGGCAGCTGCGAGGTCTCCACTTCCCCTCCCTGCGCGAAATGACGCCATGACCTACCACGTCCTGTTCATCTGCACCGGCAATTCGGCCCGTTCGATCCTGGCCGAAGCCCTGCTCAACGATCTCGGCAAGGGGCGCTTCAAGGCCTACTCGGCCGGCAGTCACCCCAAGGGCTTCGTGCACCCGCTGGCCCTGGCCACGATCGAACGGCTGCAGCTGCCCGCCGCCGACTACCGCAGCAAATCCTGGGACGAATTCGCGGCGCCCGGCGCGCCGCCGCTGGATTTCATCTTCACCGTCTGCGACAACGCCGCCGGCGAGGTCTGTCCATTCTGGCCGGGGCAGCCGGTGACCGCGCACTGGGGCATACCCGACCCCGCGGCGGTCGAAGGCAGCGACGAGCAGCGGCGCAAGGCCTTCACCGATGCCGCACTGACGCTGCGCCGGCGTATCGAGCTGTTCGTGTCGCTGCCGCTGGAGCGTCTGGACGCCCTGTCGCTGCAGCGCGAACTGCGCGCGATCGGCGAGCGCTGAGGCCGGCATGGCCACCGACACCCCGGCCGCACCGGGGATGAGCGTGTTCGAGCGCTATCTGAGCGTCTGGGTCGCGCTGTGCATCGTCGCCGGCATCGCGCTGGGCCAGCTGATCCCCGGGCCGTTCCGCGCGATCGGCCGCTGGGAGATCGCCCAGGTCAATCTGCCGGTCGCCGCGCTGGTCTGGATCATGATCGTGCCGATGCTACTGAAGGTCGACTTCGCCGCGCTCGGCCGGACCCATCGCCACTGGCGCGGCATCGGCGTGACGGTGTTCGTCAACTGGGCGATCAAGCCGTTCTCGATGGCACTGCTGGCGTGGCTCTTCATACGCCACCTGTTCGCGGCCTGGCTGCCGCCGGAGCAGATCGACGGCTACGTCGCCGGCCTGATCCTGCTCGCCGCCGCGCCGTGCACGGCGATGGTCTTCGTCTGGAGCCGCCTGAGCGGCGGCGATCCGGGCTACACGCTGTCGCAGGTCGCGCTCAACGACACGATCATGGTGTTCGCGTTCGCCCCGATCGTCGGCCTGCTGCTCGGCGTGTCGTCGATCGCCGTGCCCTGGGGCACGCTGGCGCTCTCGGTGGCGCTGTACATCCTCGTCCCGGTCGTGGTCGCGCAGCTGTGGCGCCGCGCGCTGCTGCGCCGCGGCCCGGCCGCGCTGGACCGGACGCTGTCGCGCCTGGGGCCGTGGTCGACCGCGGCGCTGCTGCTGACCCTGGTGCTGCTGTTCGCGTTCCAGGGCGAAGCGATCCTGCGTCAGCCGCTGGTGATCGTCCTGCTGGCGGTGCCGATCCTGATCCAGGTCGTCGTCAACGCCGGCGCGGCCTATGCGCTCAATCGCCGCCTCGGCGAACCGCATGCGGTCGCCGGACCGTCCGCACTGATCGGCGCGAGCAACTTCTTCGAGCTGGCGGTCGCCACCGCGATCGGCCTGTTCGGCTTCGAGTCCGGCGCCGCGCTGGCCACGGTGGTCGGCGTGCTGGTCGAAGTGCCGCTGATGCTGCTGGTGGTCCACGTCGTCAACCGCTCGCGTCCCTGGTACGAGCGCGGCGCCGGCCGGCGCCGGGCGGCATCGGCATGAGCGGCGTCCCGATGCACCCGCGAGCGATGCCGGCGGCCGACGCGCCAGCCGATCTGCCGCATCTGGACCTCGTGCACTTCCGCAAGCCCTCGCATGAAGCGCTGGCGGCCGAACGCGCCGCACACGCGCCACGCTTCCTGCTGCTGTACGGCTCGCTGCGCGCACGATCCTACAGTCGGCTGCTGATCGAGGAAGCGCAACGCCTGCTGCATGCGATGGGCGGCCAGACCCGCCTGTTCGATCCGGCCGGCCTGCCGCTGGTGGACGATGCGAGCGAGGACCACCCGAAAGTGCGCGAGCTGCGTGCATGCGTGCAGTGGTGCGAGGGCATGGTGTGGAGCTCGCCGGAACGCCACGGCGCGATGACCGGCCTGATGAAGACGCAGATCGACTGGATTCCGCTGTCGATCGGCTCGGTGCGGCCGACGCAGGGCAAGACCCTGGCCGTCATGCAGGTCTCGGGCGGCTCCCAGTCGTTCAACACCGTCAATCAGCTGCGCCTGCTGGGACGCTGGATGCGCCTGCTGACGATTCCGAACCAGTCCTCGGTCGCCAGGGCCTATCGGGAATTCGACGAGGCCGGCCGCATGAAGCCCTCGGCCTACTACGACCGCGTCGTCGACGTCATGGAGGAACTGGTCAAGTTCACGCTGCTGACGCGCGAGATCGCGCCTCATCTGGTCGACCGCTACAGCGAGCGCAAGGACGAGGCCGCACGCTCGGACCGCAGCGTCGATCCGGCGACGCTGTAGCGGCGAACGCCGGCGCCGGACGGTGCCAACGCCGCACCGGCGAGGCATTTCACCGAGCGTCCATCCGTGCGCGACTACGCTGCGGCCATGGCCCGCCGCGTCGCCGATGCTCCGCCTCCGCTCGCCAAGCCCGTGGACGAGATTCCGGACGGCAGCCTGGCTGCGCTGCGCCGCCGGGCACGCGGCTGCCGGCGCTGTCCGCTGTGGCGCGATGCGACGCAGACCGTGTTCGGCGCCGGCCCCGGCGACGCGCAGGTCATGCTGATCGGCGAGCAGCCCGGCTCGCAGGAGGACCTCGAGGGCCGGCCGTTCGTCGGACCGGCCGGACGGCTGCTGCGCGATGCCCTGGCCGAGGCCGGCCTCGACGCGGACCGGCTGTACCTGACCAACACCGTCAAGCATTTCAAGTTCGAGCCGCGCGGCAAGGTGCGGCTGCACCGGCGCGCCAACGCGGCCGAGCAGACCGCCTGCCGGCCGTGGCTGGCCGCCGAACTGCTGCGCGTGCGCCCGGCGCTCGTCGTCGCGCTCGGCGCGATGGCCGCGCAGACGCTGTTCGGCCATGCGTTCCGGCTGACCGCCGAGCGCGGCCGCTGGCGCGCGCTCGATGCGCGAACACAGGCGCTGGCGACCTGGCATCCGTCGGCGATCCTGCGCATGCGTGCGCCGCAACGCGACGAAGCGCGCGCACAACTGGTGGCCGATCTGGCGCGGGCGGCCGATCGCCTGCGGCGCTGACGAGGCGGCCTCGTCGCGACGCGCGCAACGACGGCGACTGAACGCCGTTCGACGGCTCAGGCGCCGTTCGGATGCGGGGCGTTTCCACTCGTGCACGGCGTCGCCGCCACGGGGCGGCGGCGCATGCATTGCAGAGACGAGGACGCATGATGAGCCTGGCATTGAAGTCCGCCGGCAGCATGGGGCGCGCGGCGCAGGTCGCGCGCTTCCTGCTGGCCTACCGCCAACTGCTGACCGCCGACCCGGCGGCTCAGATCGACCGGCACGCGATGCCGGACCCGAAAGCCTTCGTGCGTGACATCCAGGCACGCGAACTGCTGGCGCCCTCGCCGCTGCTGGACCGGATCATGCGCGAGGAGACGCAGCCGAAGTTCGAGCGTCTGTCGGCGATCGTCGCCGAGATCACAGGGGTGCCGGTACACGATGCGCGCATGCCGCAGCTGGTGCTCAGCGTGATTGCGCCGTGTCTGGCGCTGCTGATCGTCGATCGCACGGCAGCGACGCCGATCCAGCGCCTGTTCGGCGAGACGGCAGAGGCCCTGACCGAACGCCTGTGGCGCTTCGCGTCGGCGGGCCTCGAACAGGTGCGCATCGACGATACGACGCCGGGCACCGCGTGCCGCCCGAGCGGCACCGCCCGGATCGGGGTCCGGCCCGGCTCGACGCGCAAGCGCGTGCGCGGCTGAGGTGCGGCACGCGCCGCGCGACCGACGACTCCGGTCGCGAATCGTTCCACTCGCGTATTGGCGAGAGGCCGCGCTTCCCTGCGGCGACATACGCACCGCGCGCAGGAACCGCGCGGCGGTGTTCCCGTGCCGTCAGTCAGTGCGGCTGCGCGACCGCCTGCAGAAACTCGTCGGTCGCTTCGCCGTCGGTCTGCGTCAGATTGCTCAGCGACACCATGCCGACCAGCCGCTTGTCGCGGTCGACGACCGGCAAGCGGCGCACCGCCAGTTCGGCCATGTTGCGCGCGACCGCGTCGGCATCCTCGTCGTCGTAGCAGTACTTGATCTGCGTCGACATGAACTGCTCGACGCGCCCGTCGGTGAAGCCCTCGGCGACTGCGCGCACCACGATGTCGCGGTCGGTCAGCATGCCGACCAGTTTCTCGCCGTTGTGCACCGGCAGGCTGCCGACGTCACAGGTGCGCATCATCTGTGCGGCCTTGCGCAGGTCGTCGGTCGCGCCGATGACATGGGTATCGGGGGTCATGATGTCTCGAATCTTCATGGACGAATGCTCCTGCGGCGGTGGCCGGCCGGGTGCGAGGCTGCCGGCTCGATGGACGGTAGTGAACGTGTGCGATCAGTGCGGCGTGGCGGCGTGCCGCGCGCGGTAGGCCGGATCGAGGATCGTGATCTCGCGGCCGGCGATGCGCACGGCACCCCACTCCTCGGTGAAGCGCACCAGCATGTCGAGGTCGAGCAGCTCGATCGCCGGCGCGCCGAACGGCTGTTCCTGCCATGCGCGGCTCACCTGCGCGTCATCGACCTCGAAGCCGAGCCGGCGCAGCGCCTCGACCGTGCGCGTGTCGTAGCGGCGCGGGTCGGAGGCTTCGGTGTCGATGCGCAGCGTGAATGCATGACTCGCTTTCGAGCCCGGTGCGTCGGGCACCTTGGCGGGAACGAACGGACTGATCGGATCGGAACAGTCGGACGTCTCTTCGAGCGCATGATCGAGGTTGTCGGACTCGTGGCGCTTGCGTGCCGCGCGCTCGGCCGGCGTCTCGGGCGCGGGCTTGCCCGCAGCGGGCGGCGGATCCTTGCGATCGCGGGTGCTCACGAGCGTTCCCTCCGCGCTTGCCGTTTGCGCGACTCGTAATCGGGCTGATGGTCGCCGGTGGTCGCATTGGTCTGGGCGTTCTGGCCCTTCTTGACGGCAGTGCCACGCGGCGACTTGGCGGCCGCCGGCTTCCCGCCGCGCGGAACCGTCGAGCGAGGATCGGATGAGGGCTGGTGCTGACTGCGCATGGTCGGACTCCTGCTGTCGGAGCTGCGATGGTGCGCGTTGCGATCGTGCCCGGCGATGAATCGGCGGACGTCACACGCGATGCGTTCATGGCGCGGACGGTCAGCGCGCGCCGGACGCCGGCGCCAAGCCGAACCGCGATTGAACGCCGACCGGCCGAGCAGCGGTGCGACGCTCTGCGTTAAGCCGTGCACGGCTCTACTGCCGACCGATCGAGTCGGCGGTGCGGCGTCCGTCGAACCGGCCGTGCAGCGATCGGCCGGCGCGGGCGGCCGCGGGGTCGCATGCGCAGTGCCGAAGAGGGAGGCATCGATGTCCAAGCGCGTTTCGTTCTGGCAGGCGAACAGTCTGTCGCTGGTCGTGTCCGGAATCTTCGTCGTGTGCCTGGCCGGGCAGTTCCTGGCCGGCTATCGAGCCTGGAACGAGGAGCTGCGCGAACACGGCCAGGCACCGACGACGCTGGGCGCGTATGCGTCGAGCGGCCACTTCGTCGGCGCCACGTTCGAGAACTGGGAGAGTGAGTTCCTGCAGATGGGCATGTACGTGCTGCTGACGGTCCGGCTGCGCCAGCGCGGCTCGGCCGAGTCTCGGCCGCTGCCCGGCGAGCCCGAAGAAGAGCGCGTCGATGCCGGCCCCCGACCCTGGCCGGTCCGTGCCGGCGGATGGTGGCGCAAGCTCTACGGCGTCTCGCTGTCGACCGCGCTGTTGTCGCTGTTCGCGCTGTCGTGGCTCGGCCACGCCTGGGGCAGCTGGCACCATGCGATCGACGAGCAGCGCCTGAAAGGGCTGCCGCCACCGGGCTTCTGGGAGCACGTCGCCGGCGCCCAGTTCTGGTTCGAATCGCTGCAGAACTGGCAGAGCGAGTTCCTCGCGGTGCTGGCCCTGGTCCTGCTGTCGATCGTGCTGCGCCAGGACAAGTCGCCCGAATCCAAGCCGCTGGAGGCGCCGCACGCCCAGACCGGCGGTTGAGCCCGCGACGCCCCGCCAGACCGTGCCCGACGAGGACATCATGAGAAAACGGAACCCGGCCGCCCTGCTGCTGGTGGATGTGATCCATCCGTTCGCGTTCGAAGGCGCCGACCGGCTGCTGAAGCAGGCGCTGAAGACGATCGAGCCGATCCGGCGCCTGCGCGAGGCCTTCGACGCGGCCGGCTGGCCGGTCATCTACTGCAACGACAATTTCGGCAAGTGGCGCTCGGACGCGCGTGCGATCGTCGAGGCCTGCTGCTCGGCGCGCGCGATCGGCGCGCGCTTCGTGCGCGAGCTGCAGCCGCGCCGCGAGGACTACTTCATCCTCAAGCCCAAGCATTCGGCGTTCGTCGCGACGCCGCTGCAGCTGCTGCTCGAATGGGCGCACGTCCGGCGCGTGTACGTCGCCGGGCTGGCCGGCGACAACTGCGTGCACGCGACCGCGGTCGATGCGCATACGCACGATCTCCAGGTCACGGTCGTCGCCGATGCGACGGCGTCCGAAACGGCCGCGCGCAACCGGCGCGCGCTGGCCCAGCTCGAGGACCGCGCCGCGGCGCGCGTGCTCGACGCGGCGGCCGCGATCCACGGCCTGCAGCGAGGCTCGCGCACCGGCTGAAGCGGCGTCCCGATCACACGATGCGGCAGTGCTGCATATCTCCGGCGGACACGGCCACATGTGCGAGTCGACCGGCGCATCGACCCTCGATGCGCAGCGTGCGTCGCCGCCACGGCCCGAGCGATGCCCGGTCCGCCATTGCCCCCCGCGCCGGCGGCGTCCGGCCTGCGCGCGACGGCTGCCTGCCGGTACGGCGGTTGAACGGGCGTGCGCGCGCGCGGCCGGAGTCATCCTGCGTTGCAGCGCATTTGTCTCCAATGCAGCCTCCCCAGCCGGAGCCATCGCCATGCAGCGCAAATTCAATACGAACCAGGTCAACGAACTCCTGTTGCAAGCGCTCGAGACCGAGCGTGGCGGCATCCAGATCTATACCGCCGCGATCGAGGCCGCGGTCAACGAGGACCTGCGCAAGGAATGGGAGGAGTATCTGGAGGAGACCCGGACCCATGAACAGGTGCTCACGCGCGTCTTCGAACAGCTCGAACTGGACACCGAAGCGGCTTCGCCCGGCCGCGAGATCGTCGCGCACCACGGCCGCTCGCTGGTCGAGGCGATCCGGCTCGCACGCGAGGCCGGCGATCCCGACGCCGCGCAGCTGGTCGCCGCCGAGTGCGTCGTGCTGGCCGAGACCAAGGACCATCAGAACTGGGAGCTGATCGGCCACGTCGCCGAGCGCAGCAGCGGTCCGATCGCCAAGGTGCTCAAGCAGGCCCACGAGGCGGTCGAGAAGGACGAGGACCACCACCTCTATCACACCAAGGGCTGGTGCCGGGAGCTGTGGATCGAGTCGCTCGGCTTTCCGGCCGTGCTGCCGCCGCCGGAGGAGGTCAAGAACGTCGAGACCGCGATCGGCGCCGCGCGCGCCGAGAACGCGCGCGATTCGATGCTGTAAGTCCCCGGCGGGCGGAATCGCGTCTCCGCCCGCTGCGAAGCGACAACGAAAAGGGCCGGTGCGAACCGGCCCTTTTCTCTGCCCGTCGGTGCGTCGCCGCTACGGCGGCGCGGCGACCGCGACGCTCAGGCCGGCTGCGCGCCGAATACCGGCAGCAGCCGCGCCGGCGGTCTTGTCTTCGCCGCGCCCGATCCACCGGGACGCCGCGGTCGGCGCCTGAGTCGGCTGCTCCGGCACGATCGCGATCAGACCGCTCGGCGGCACGCTCGCGACCTCCTCCAGATGCTCCAGTGCGATCAGCGCATTGAGCGTCGCCAATGCGACCGCGTCGCAGTAGAGCTCGCGACGCTCCGGAACGACGTAGACGTGGGGCAGCGCCGTGCCGGAGCACGGCAATCTCCTGCCGTCGGCCACGACCTGCTCGAGCAAGGCCGACCAGGCCGCCTCGTCACCGAACTGCGCTTTGAGCCACGTCATGATCGATCCCCGATGTGTACGTGTCCCAGTCTGGCACCGGCCGATGCACTGCACGCTGACTCGGCGGCGCGTCGGCGCGCCAGGCCGCCCGCCTGAACGAAGCCGGCGCAGCGTTCAGTTCTGGCATCCCGGCCCGATTTCATGGCAGCCTGCATCCCAGCGCAGCGCCGCCGGGCGGTGCCTGCGCACACGGCGATCACTCGGGGCCCGCCGCCTCCACCACGACTTCGGACACCACGCCATGCGCACGCACGATCGATGCCTGTCACGTCTTCTCGCGCTCGCGCTCTGCGCGGCCGCATCGGGCAGTCACGCCCACGGCATCGCCGAGGCGCGCAACGCCGGCGATACCGTCTACGTGCTGACGTCGCTGTCGACCTATGCCGGCATCCAGGCGATCGCGCCGCTCGGCCAGATGCGCTACGACAGCCTCGGCACGCCGCTGATGCTGCTGCCGGTCGACGAGGCGCGGCGTGCGCGCATCACCGAATACGTGCACGAGGTCGAACGCCGCTGCGGCGGCTACTTCGCGTTCGACTCGCTCGAGGACGCCGATGCGTTCCTCGCCGGCGACCGGACGCTCTCGGCGATGACGGCGCCGGCCGGGGGCGCTACACGATCGACAACGCGGCCACGGTCGATCCGTGGCTGGTGCAGGTCGACGACCTGGCGATCTATCGGACGATCGAGCACCTGTCCTCGTACCGCAACCGCTACTACGCGAGCAGCTACGGCCGCGAATCGGCCGAGTGGATCCGCGACACCTGGGCCGCGCTCGGCGCCGGCCGCGACGACGTCAGCGCCGAGCTGTTCACCGGCTGCACGACCTGCAGCACGCAGCCGTCGGTGATCCTGACCGTGACCGGCAGCGAGCTGCCGGACGAGGTCGTCGTGGTCGGCGCGCATCTGGACTCGATCAACGGCTCGGCGCAGGGCAATCTCGAACAGATCGCGCCCGGCGCCGACGACGATGCCTCGGGCATCGCGACGATCACCGAGATCGTCCGTATCGCGCTCGGCAGCGGCTGGCGCCCGCAGCGCACGATCAAGTTCATGGGCTACGCGGCCGAGGAGGTCGGCCTGCGCGGCTCCAACGCGATCGCGCGCCGCTTCGCGACCGACGGCGTCGAGGTGGTCGGCGTGCTGCAGCTGGACATGACCAACTACCGCTCCGGCGACGTCGCCGACTTCAAGATCATCTCCGATTTCTCGAATGCCGACCTGCGCAGCTTCGTCGGCGAGCTGTTCGATACCTATCTGCTGCCGCTCGGTCTCAGCCGCATGAGCCAGGCCTGCAACTACGGCTGCTCGGACCATGCCTCGTGGACGAGTGCGGGCTTTCCGGCGGTCATGGTCGCCGAGCCGGGCAGCCCGCAGGCGCCGTTCTTCCCGCGTCTGCACACGACCGGCGACACGCTCGCGAACATGGGCGACTCGGCCGCCAACAGCGCCAAATTCGCGCGCTTCGGCCTGGCCTTCATCGGCGAACTGGCCAAGACCTCGGCCGCAGCCGGCGACCGGATCTTCGGCGACGGCTTCGAGGCGGCCGGCCGATAGCGCGCGCCCGGCCGTCGCCCGGACGCGGCAGGCGCTGCACGACCGCGATCCCTCCGGACCACGCCCCGCCACCGCAACGGCGGCATCGCGCGCGCCAGACCAGGTCCCGACCGACGACACGATCTTCGTCGACGGCCGCCATCGCAACGGCGGCATCGCGCGCGCCGGACCGGTCGCCGGCGCCTGGGCCGCGACCGCTGGTCGATGCGGGCGGCGCCATGCGCATATGTCCGGTCACGCAGATCCGGCGGACACGACCCGGCCCGTCGCACATCCGGCGCGCCGCGGTCGAGGTGCGACCGCCGGTCACATCCGCACGGCAGGTCGCTCTGCTGCAATCGGACGTTCCGTCGGCGGCTGCCGATGCCTTTCGATGTGCTGCCCCATGTCGCGACACCCTCTCCGCACCGCGCTTCCCGCCGCCCTGCTGGCCTGCCTGACGTCGGCGTACGCGGCCGACGCCGAGCGCTCCGCTTCGCCCGATGCCGCGGCCGGAACCGACACGCTGGCGCCGGTCGTCGTGACCGCGCTCGCGCCGGCCTCGGCGCTGAGCTTCACGACCGACCCGAAACTGCCGCGTCAGCCGGTGCCGGCCAGCGACGGCGCCGACTACCTCAAGACGGTCCCCGGCTTCGGCGCGGTGCGCAACGGCGGCACCAATGGCGACCCGGTGCTGCGCGGCATGTTCGGCTCGCGCATCAACATCCTGACTGGCGACGGCGCGATGGCCGGCGCCTGCCCGGCACGCATGGACAATCCGCTCTCGTACGTGGCGCCGGAGACCTACGACCTGCTCAGCGTGATCAAGGGACCGCAAAGCGTGCGCTGGGGACCGGGCGCATCAGCCGGCACGGTGCGCTTCGAGCGCCGCACGCCGGCCTTCGATGCGCCGGGCGCGCGGCTGGCCGCGAGCACGCTCGGTGGCAGCTGGGATCGCAACGACCAGGTCGCCGACGCCACGCTCGGTGCACCGGCCGGCTACGTGCGCGCGGTCGCCAACCGCTCCGAACAGGACGACTACGCGGACGGCGACGGCCGTCGCGTGCCCTCGCGCTGGAAGAAGTGGAACACCGACGTCGAGGCCGGCTGGACGCCCGATGCCGATACGCGCCTGGCCGCCACGTTCGGCCGCGGCGACGGCGAGGCGCGCTACGGCGGGCGCGGCATGGACGGCACGCAGTTCAAGCGCGACAGCGCCGGTCTGCGTTTCGAACGCAGCGGCTTCTCCGGTCCGCTCGCACGCGTGGAGGCCAGCGCTTACTACAACCGTGCCGATCACGTCATGGACAATTTCCGCCTGCGCGATCCCGACCCGATCGGACCGATGCCGATGCCGATGGAGGCGCGCCTGGACCGCCGCACCCGCGGCGGCCGCGTCGCCACGACCTGGCAATTCGGCGCCTGGGACGTGGTGACCGGCCTGGACCAGCAGACCAGCCGCCATCGCAACTACGAGACGATCGACATGATGGGCATCGGCGGCCCTGCACGCCGGGTGCCCGACGCGCGCTTCGACGACAGCGGCGCGTTCGCCGAGGCGACCTGGCGCATCGCGGCGGACAGCCGCCTGATCGCCGGCGCACGCGCCGACCGCGCACGCGTGAAGGACCTGCGCACGAGCACCGGCGGCATGATGCCGATGCCCAATCCGACCGCCCGGACCAGACCCGCCGCGAGACGCTCGGCGCCGGCTTCGTGCGCTACGAGCGCGATCTGGCCGCCGCGCCGGCCACGCTGTACGCCGGCATCGGCCGCACCGAGCGCCTCGGCGACTACTGGGAGCTGTTCTCGCCGGAATCGGGGCCGGCCGGCAGCGTCAACGCGTTCGACGCGATCAAGCCGGAGACGACGACCCAGCTCGACGTCGGCGCCGAACTGCGCGGCGGCAGCCTAGATGCCTGGGTGTCGCTGTACGCGGCGCGCATCGAGGACTACATCCTGTTCCGCTATCGCAGCGGCGGCATGATGGGCCAGACCTCGCAGGCCGTGAACGTCGATGCGCGCACGCGCGGCGGCGAGCTCGGCCTGCGCTGGCGCTTCGCGCCGGGCTGGCGCGCCGAGGCCAGCGCCGCCTATGCCTGGGGCGAGAACCGCGACGAGCGGCGCCCGCTGGCGCAGATGCCGCCGCTCGAAGGCCGCCTCGACATCGGCTACGCACGGGAGGCCTGGTCGGTCGGCGCGCTGTGGCGCGTCGTCGCGCGGCAGAACCGCGTCGCGGTCGACGAGGGCAACGTCGTCGGTCGCGATCTCGGACCCAGCGCCGGCTTCGGCACGCTCGCGCTCAATGCCAGCTACCGGTTCGCCCGGTCGCTGACGCTGAGCGGCGGCATCGACAATCTGTTCGACCGCAGCTACGCCGAGCATCTGAACCTGGCCGGCGACGCCGGCTTCGGCTATCCGGCCGACCCGGTGCGGATCCACGAGCCGGGCCGCATGGTCTGGGTCAAGCTCGCGCTCGACTACTGACGATGCGCCGGTACGGGCGCAGCCGGCGCATTTGATCCCGGCTTCACGGCGGGCGGCGATGCTGGCCGCTCCCGCATAGCCGAGACCGCCATGAAGACCCTGCTGACCGCCGCCCTCGCCTTCGCCTGCATCCTGCCGTTTCCCGACGCGCAGGCCGAAGACACCGTCCTGATCGTGCTCAGCGGCGAAGGCCGCGACGCCGGCAAGGCCCGCCCCGGCTACGAGATGGACGAGCTGGCCCAGGCCTGGGCGGTGTTCGCCGACAACGGCCTGGCCGTCGAGATCGCCAGCCCGCGCGGCGGCGCGGTCGAGGCCGACCGCTACGATCCGGCCGATCCTTTCAATGCGCGCCTGCTCGCCGACGCGGCGACGCGCGCGCGCCTCGCCGCCACGCGGCCGATCGATGCCCTGCGGGCCGAGGACTACGCCGGCGTCTTCGTGGTCGGCGGCAAGGGCGCGATGTTCGATCTGCCGCGCGATCCGGCGCTGGCCCGCCTGATCGGGCGGATCGCCGCGCAGGGCGGCATCGTCGCGGCGGTCTGCCACGGCCCGGCCGCGCTGACCGCGGTGCGCGACGCGACCGGCCGGCCGCTCGCCGCCGGCCGTGCGATGACCGGCTTCACCAACGAGGAGGAGGCGCTGTTCGGCAAGCGCTGGAGCCGCGAGTACCCGTTCCTGCTCGAGGACGCGCTGCGCGGCCAGGATGCGCGCTGGAGCGAGGCGCGGCCGATGCTGCCGCACGTGGTCGTGGACGGCCGCCTGATCACCGGCCAGAACCCGTACTCCACGCTCGGCACCGCCGAGGCGCTGGTCCGCGCGACCGGTCGCGTGCCGGTGGCGCGCGCGCCCTCGCGCGACGAGCGCAGTCTCGCCCGCGTCGAGCAGGTGCTGCGCGGCGAAGCCGATGCCGCTGCGGACGCGCTCGCCGCCGACCCCGACGGCCATCACGCCGCACTGATCGGCATGCTTGGCTACTACCACCTGCAGGCCGCCTCCGACGACGCAGCCGTCGGCGATGCCGTCGCCGTGATGCTGCTGGCCGCGCCGCACTTCGCCGAGCCGCGCCTGCAGGTCGCGATCGCCGACGGCGAGGCGCGCCTCGGCGCGGCGATGCGGCACGTGAGCGCCTGCGCGGCGTGCTGGCGGCCGATCCGCAGATGGACGAAGCTAAGCGACTGCTCGCCCGCATCGACGGCTGAACCATGTCCGAACCGCTGCGCATCCTGATCGTCGAGGACAACCCGGCGCTGCGCGAAAGCCTCGCCTCGCTGCTGGCGTTCCACGGCCATCGTGCGGACTTCGCCGCCGACGGCCGCAGCGGCCTCGCGCTGGCGCTGGCCGATCCGCCGGACGTGGTGGTGCTCGACCTCGGCCTGCCGGGCCTGGACGGCGTGCGCGTCTGCGAAGCGCTGCGCGCGCGCGCCGACCGCCACGTGCCGGTGCTGATGCTGACCGCGCGCCACGCGATCGAGGACAAGCTGCGCGGCTTCCAGGCCGGTGCCGACGACTACCTGGTCAAGCCGTTCGCCGGCGAGGAACTGCTGGCGCGCTGCCTGGCGCTGTCGCAGCGCCACCGCGTCGGCCAGGCGCACCGGCTGGTGATCGGCTCGCTCGTCATCGACCGGCGCAGCGGCGAGGTCACGCGCGAGGGCCGGCGCCTGGCGCTGACCGCGATGCCGTACCGCATCCTGCTCGCGCTGGCCGAGGCCTGGCCGCGCACGCTGACGCGCTCGGAGCTGGTCGACCGCCTCTGGGGCGAGCAGACGCCGCCGTCCGATCCGCTGCGCTCGCATCTGTATCTGCTGCGGCGCGCGCTGGACCGCCCGTTCGGGCGGCCGATGCTGATCACCGTGCAGGGTGTCGGCTTCCGCCTGGATGCGGCCGCATGAAGCCGCGCCGCCGCCTGCAACGCCGCCTGCTCACCGCGTTCGCCGTGCTGACGCTCGGCGTCGCCGGCCTGTTCGCGTTCTATGCGATCGTATTCGTCTACATGGTCGAGGACCGGTTCTTCGTCACGCAGCTGGAAGACGAGGCGGCCCATCTGGTCCGGGCGCAGGCCGCGAGCGGGCATTGGCCGGCACCGCGCGGCGCACATCTGGCGCTGCATACCGACAGTGCCGCGTTTCCGGCCGACCTGCGCGAGCCGTTCACGGCCGAACCGTGGCGCCGCGAGTTTCCGGGACGCGACGGCCGGCACTACCACCTGCTGCAGCTGACCGGCGCCGACGGCCGGCCGGCCTGGCTGGTCGCCGAGGTCGGCGACCGCCTCGTCGTGCGGCCGATGCGTCAGCGCATCTTCGCGCTGCTGGCCTGGTCGGGCGCGATCGTGCTCGCGCTCGCGCTGCTGCTCGGTGTCTGGATCGCGCGCCGCACGAGCCGGCCGCTGGCCGAGCTGGCCGACGTCGTCGCCGCCCTGCAGCCGGGCGAGCTGCCCGATCGGCTGCCGGCTGCACGCGGCGACGACGAGATCGGCACGCTGACGCGCGGACTGGAGGCCCTGATCGGGCGCGTCCGCACGTTCGTCGCGCGCGAGCAGGAATTCACGCGCGATGCCAGCCACGAGCTGCGCACGCCGCTGGCGGTGATCCGCAGCGCCGGCGAGCGCCTCGCGGCCGAGGCCCGCCTCGACGATGCGCAGCGCCGCCACCTCGACCACATCCGGCTGTCGGCGGCCCAGCTCGAACAGACCGTGACCACGCTGCTCGCACTGGCGCGCGAGCAGCCGCTCGAGGCGGCCGGACCGACGCGCCTGCTGCCGCTGATCGAGCGCGTGATCGTCGAGCAGGCGCCGCTGATCGGCGAGCGCCCGATCGAGGTGGACCTGCACGTCCCGAGCACGGCGACCGCGTCGCATCCGCCGGCAGTGCTGCAGATCGTGCTGTCGAACCTGATCGGCAACGCGTTCGCGCACACCGAGCACGGCCGCGTGCGCATCGATGTCGCCGACGGCAGCCTGCGCATCGCCAATCGCGGCCATGCCATCGACGACGCGCTGCGCGCGGCGCTGCATGTCCCGTTCACCAGGCGCGAAGGCAGCGCCGGCTTCGGCCTGGGCCTGGCGATCGTGCAGCGCCTGTGCGACCGCCACGCGATCGGATTGACGATCGTGCACGATGCGGACGGCACCGAGGCGCGCGTCGCGCTGTAGGACCTCTGCCGGCGCGGCGGCCCAGATCGCCGGTCCGGCGCGAATCCGCCGCTCATCGCGGGTCCAGGCGGGCGCTACCATCGTGCAGATCCCATCCACCCGACACCGGAGCGAAACGATGGAAACCCAGGAACTGCACCGTGGCCGCCTGATCGACCACATCCAGCTGGTCGTGCGCGACCTGGCCGCATCGCGCCGCTTCTACGGCGCGGTCTTCGACGTGCTCGGCGTGCCGCTCGGCGGCGAAAGCGAGGACTACTTCTGGGCCGACGAGCTGTTCGTCTCCAGCGCCGACAGCGCCGCCGCGCAGGGCCGGCTGACCGGCCGCCATCATCTGGCGTTCCAGGCCGCCGACCGGGCCATGGTCGACGCGTTCCACCGCGCCGCGCTGGCCCACGGCGGCACCGACCACGGCGCGCCCGGCGAGCGTCCTTACCACCCGGGCTACTACGCCGCGTTCGCGCTGGACCCGGACGGCAACAACATCGAGGTGGTCTTCCACGGCGAGGCCGACCGCAGCGCGCCGTCGGTCAGGATCACGTTCTGATCGGCCCCTTCCGCGCGAACCGGCCGAAGGACGCCGCGACCCGGCTCGAGAATCGGCCGGCCACGCCTCGCGACCTCACGGTCGGACGCTCCGCGGAGCATGATGCCCTGACGCTACGGCCCGGACGCGTGGTGGTAGGCTAGGCAAGTCCGAAACGGCTGGGGAGAGGCTTCGATGGACTGCACACAATTGCACACACGTACTGGTTCGGCCCCGACCATGAGCGGTCGGATCGGCCTGCTCGGGTGCATGCTCGGTCTCGCGCTGACGATGCCGGCCGCGGCCCAGACCGCGGCGTGGACCGTGCAGATCCTGCGGCCGCCCGGCATGCCCGAAAGCGCCGGCACCCCGGTCGCGCCGGCGGCGCCCGGCCAGGGTACGCCGCAACAGGCCCAGCTCGGTGCCGCCGTGAAGTTCGTCGACGGCCGGCTCTGGATCGGCAGCCCCGGCCACCAGCAGAACGGACTGCGCGGCGGTGCGGTCTGGATCCGTGCGCTGCCGGGAACCGGCGCCACGTCGCCTGCCGAACCGCTGCTGCCGAGCGAGCCGGTCGACGGGCTTCGGTACGGCGCCGCGATCGCGACCGACGACTACAGCGACTACGCCGCCGTGCTCGCGCGGCCCGCGTCCGCGCAGACGAGTCCGGATCGCGTCTGGGTGCATTCGACGCAGACGCCGTACACCGGCGCGCGCTGGATGTCGTTGCCTCCGATCGACGTCACCTACGGCGGCGGTCTGTCGATCTTCCGGACCGCCGTCTTCGTTTCGCGCCGCTCGCTGGTCGACGGGGAGCTGCACGCGCAGGTGCTCATCTACCATCCGTGGCAGGATGCGCAGTATCGATGGGTCGAGACGATCGAGCTGCCGACACAGGGCCTGCCGACCGACGCGTATACCGGCATGGGCGTCGAGGTCGCCGAAGAAGCCACGACCTTGAGCACCTGGCTGGTCTCCGGCGCACGCGTCTACGAGGGCCTGTCGACCGCCGCCCAATTCGGATACTCCCATCCGCTGCCGCTGCCGATGACGCCCGAGGGCTACGGCCCCCATCTGCTGGCCCAGCATCGGGGGCTGCTGCTGCTCAATGGTCATCAGGCTCAGGCCTATCTCGGTCGCTTTTTCCCGCTCGTCGACGGCACCGGCTGGAGCACCCTCTACGGCGGCGCGGAGCCAGAGGGTTTCACGATCGAGGGCGCCTGCAAGGCCGTCGCCTTCGACGACGGCCATCTGGCCTGCCTGCGGACCGACGCGAACGGCGCCTACCTGCTGATCGCCGAAAAAGGCGGCGCGGCGGCGCCCGAGCTGTGGGGCCGCATCGTCGGCTCGGCCCGCGTGCCGGTTCCGGCGTCGGCCTTCGACCCGCCGGTCTCCCTCGCGATCTCCGGCCCGCACGTCGCGATCGGCTGGCCGCGCAGCGGCGACGAAGGCGGCATCGTCGATGCCGGCATGGTCGTGATCATGACGCTCGAAGGCGGCCTCTTCTCGTCCGGTTTCGAATGAGGCGCCGCACCGGCGCGGCATCGCGCCGGACCGCCGCGCGACGAGGCGCTGCTGCGTCGACGAGCGGGCACAGCCGCAGCGCTCCGTGACCGTTCCTGGCACCTGACACGCGCGGCGGCCGCCCGGATCAAGCCGCGCGCGGACCGGCAAGGGCCGCGCGCCGCCGCAGCGAATGCGTCTCGGGCAGGTCCGCCGCGGCCTGCGCCGCAGCCTCGCGCTGCCGCTCGGCCTCGCTGGACTGGCCGAGGCGATGCAGCGTGTCGGCCAGCCCGAGGCGCGCTTCGATCACGTACGGGGCGCGCTCGCCGCCGGTCGCCAGGCCGATCTGCAGGCTGCGTTCGTAATGCATACGCGCCTCCTCGAGCAGGCCGAGCGTCCGGTCGGCATCGGCCAGCGCGAGATGGCGCACCGCCAAGCTCGGATGATCGGCCGGCAGCACGCGCTCGCTGTCGGCGAGCAGCGTCGCGAACAAGGCCTGCGCTTCGGCCAGCCGGCCGCTGTCGAGCCAGGCTGCGCCGAGCGCGGCGCGGGTATTGAACAGCTCCTCGCCGGGCCTGCCGCCGAGCGCCTCGCGCAGGGCCAGGGCCTGCCGTGCGGACGCCTCGGCGCGATCGGGATGTCCGGCGCCGCGTTCGGCGCGCGCCCGGTTGGACTGCACATTGGCGAGCCAGTAGCGCCAGTCGCCGTTGGCCTCGGACAGCACCGTCGCAGCCTGATCGAGCAAGGCGAGCGCCTCGTCGTAGCGTTCGAGCTGGACCAGCGCACCGCCGAGATTGCTCATCGCCTTGGCCGCCTCCGGATCGTGATCGCCGTAGAGCGCACTGCGCAGGCGCAGGCTCTCGCGGAACAGTTCGGTCGCGTCCACCGTGCCGCCGCGCCGCAGCAGCACACTGGCCAGATTGGACAGGTGCACGGCGTGCACGCGGTGCGGGGCGCGATAGACCTCGTCGTCGACGGCGACCGCTTCGCGCATCGCCTGCTCGGCCTGCTCGAGCCTGCCCATCGACAGCAGGCAGGCACCGAGATTGGACAGCGTCATGCCGATGTCCGCGTGCACCGGCCCGTAGACGCTGCGCTCGAGCGCGAGCGCGCGCCGATAGACCTCGACCGCCTCGTCGAAGCGGCGGCCCTGCGTCAGCACGTAGCCGAACTCGTCGAGCATGCTCGCGGTGCGCCGTCCCGGCGGGCTCTCGACCTCGCCGAGCAGCACCAGGGCGACGCGCAACTCCCCGGCACCGGCATCGGGCGCACCGTCCTGCGCGAGCACGATGCCGCGCAGCGCGCGGATGTCGGCCTGCTGCGAGGTGGCGCGCGCCGGCGCGGCGAGCAGCGCGCGATCGAGCAGCGCGCGCGCCTCGCCGTAGCGGCGCAGCTCCTTGAGTGCACGCGCGAGCTGGTACAGCGTCTCGGCGCGCGCGGCATCGGTGCCGCCGACGCTCTGCTGCAGGTCCAGCGCCTGGCGCAGCAGCGGCTCGGCCTCGACGAACAGGTTGAGCTGGTTGTGGATGCGCCCGAACGTGGTCAGCAGATCGGCCTGCAGCGCCGGCTGCCGGCTCATCTCGTCCTGCACGCGCGCCACGCCGCGCGCCAGCAGCTCGCGCGTCGTCGGTACGCGATCGGCCGCGCCGCCCGGCGTGCTCGCATCGAAGACGCTGAGCAGGAAGGCCTGGATCGAATTGGCGCGCTCGGCGGCCAGCACCGCCTGACGCGACTTCCACAGTACGCCGCCGATGCCGGTCAGCAGCGCGACCAGCACCGCGGCGGCGAGCGCGACCGGCAGGCGATGGCGCCGTACGAACGTGGCGGTGCGATAGGCCCATCCGTTGCCCGATACGCGCACGGCCTGCCCGGCCTGCCAGCGGCGCAGATCCTCGGCGAACGCGTCCACGGTCGCGTAACGTCGCGTCGGTGCCTTGGCCAGGGCCTTCTCGAGTATGCGCGACAGGTCGCCGCGCACAGCGCGGCGATAGCTCGCCGGCGTCTCGCCGCGCAGGACCAGGCGCTGCGCGCCCGAGGTACCGCCGGCGTCCGCGCGCGCGATCGCGGCGGTCAGCGCCTGCGGCGGCGTCTCGCAGACGCTGCGCTCGGCCGCGGCCGGATCGGCACGATCGACCGGATACGGCAGCACGCCGCCGACCAGTTCGTAGGCGATCACGCCGAGCGCGTAGACGTCGACCGCCAGGCCGGCGACCTCGCCGCGGAACTGCTCGGGCGCGGCGTACTCGGGCGTCAGCGCGCGGCGCTGGCCGATCGTCGTCGCCGCGGTCGCCGGTTCGTCGCCGCCGAGCAGGCCGGCGATGCCGAAGTCGAGCAGGCGCACCGTGCCGGTCTCGTCGACCAGCACGTTGCCGGGCTTGAGATCGCGGTGCACGACCAGCTGTCCGTGCGCGTACTGCACCGCTGCGCAGACCTCGAGGAACAAGGCGATGCGCGCGCGTATGCCGAGCCGATGCGCATCGCACCAGCGCGTGATCGTCGTGCCGTGCACGAACTCCAGCGCGAACCACGGCCGCCGCTCGGCCGACACACCGCCGTCGATGAAGCGCGCCAGATTCGGATGCGACAGCCGCGCCAGGATGCGCCGCTCGCGCAGGAAGCGCGCCTGTACGTCGTCGAAGTCGAAACCGCGCCGGATCAGCTTGATCGCCACCTCCTGCGCGAAATCGGCGCCCTCACGCCGGCCGCGATAGATCACACCGGTGCCGCCGCGGCCGATCCGCTCGACCACGCGGAACGCGCCGAGCCGCGTGCCGATCAGCGCATCGGCGGCCGGCTCGGCCGGCGCGTCGAGCTCGGCCGCGCAGCCGTCGAGCAGCGACTGCACGCGTGCGCGCAGCGCCGGCCGCCCGGCGCAGCGCAGGTCGAGGAAGGCTTCGCGCTCGGAAGCATCGTCGTGGTCGAGCGCCTCGCGCAGCACGGCGACGGCCTCGTTCAGCGACACCGGGTCGGCGGCGCGACTCATCGCGCGCACCGCCGCCGACCGCACCACGCATGCCGCGATTCCGATTCCACGTCTCTTCCTCGCCGCCCGACGGCGCGGCCGATGCGCCATCTGACCGGCTTCCCCGGGGATACGCAAATCGCCGGATCGATCGGACAGCGCGGCGCACGGCGTTCGGGCGGCGGAAGCGCTCCGCGCTGCGCAGCGGCACCGGACGCCGCCGGTCGTCGCGGGACGGCGTCCATGACCGCGACCGGCCCGCCGGTCGGTCCGGGCTTTCGCGCCGGGCCGATCGGCGCCAGGCTGACCGCCCTGTCCGTCCGCCGGCGCCGGGGCGCATTCCGCGACCGGCCCGCCGCGTGCACTATCCTGCCCCGATGTCCGCCGCCGACACGTCGTCCAAACCCCGCGGTCTCGCCCTGCTGCTCGCGCCGCGCGCATCCGCTTCACGCTGATCCTGTCGACGGTGATCGGCCTGCTGTTCACGCTGACCTGGGAGTCGGGCCGGCTCGGCCTGCTGATGCGCACCGCCGGCATCGGCCTGTGGCTGATGCTGGTGTTCGGCCTGTTCGAGCAGTGGCCGCGGCGACTGCCGCGCTGGCTGGCGCGCTGGGTGCTGCAGGTGCTGGCGGTCGCGGTCGCGGTGCCGGTCGCGACGGTGACGGTCTACGTGTGGTCCACCGCGGCGGGCGCGCCGCCGTTCTGGCAGGAAGGCGCGCGCCTGTCCGGCTTCGCGTCGCTGACGGTCACCGGGTTGCTGGTCGCGCCGTGGACCGCGCTCGGCGCGCTGGTCCGCCAGAAGGACGCCTGGGCGCGCGAACAGGCGCTGGCGTTCGCGCTCGAGCGCAGCGAGCTCGAGCGCCAGGCGATCGGCGCGCGCCTGCATCTGCTGCAGGCGCAGACCGCACCGCATTTTCTGTTCAACACGCTCGCCAACGTGCAGGCCCTGGTCGATGCGGGCTCGCCGCGCGCGTCGGCCGTGCTGCGCAGCCTGATCGCCTATCTGCGCGCGGCGGTGCCGCGCCTCAACGAGGCGGCGGCGACGCTGCGGCACGAGCTCGACCTGGTGCGTGCCTATCTGGACCTGATGCAGATGCGCTTTCCGGACCGGCTGGCGTTCGCGCTGCATGTGGACGCGGCGGCACGAAGCCTGCACTGCCCGCCGCTGACCGTGCTGACCCTGGTCGAGAACGCGGTGCGCCATGGCATCGACCCGAGCGAGGACGGCGGCCGCATCGACGTCGACGTGCGCCGCGACGGCATGCGCTGCCGGATCCGCGTCGCCGATACCGGCGCGGGCCTGCGCGAGACCGGCGGCAGCCTCGGCACCGGCCTGTCAACGCTGCGCGAGCGGCTGGCGCTCGCGTTCGGCGGCGACGTCCACCTGGCGCTGCACGCGCTGCCGACGCGCGGCGTGGCCGCGACGATCGATTTCCCTGCCCGCGAGCTGCCGCCATGACCGAGCCGACCGCCCTGATCGCCGACGACGAGCCGCTGCTGCGCGAGGCGCTGGCGCGCCAGCTGGCCGCGGCCTGGCCGGCGCTGCGGATCGTCGCCGAGGCGCGCAACGGCCGCGAGGCGGTCGAGCGTTTCGAGGTGCTGCGCCCGGCGATCTGCTTCCTCGACGTGCACATGCCGGGCCTGTCCGGTATCGAGGCCGCGCGCCGGATCGGCCGCCGTGCGCATGTGGTCTTCGTGACCGCGTACGACCAGTACGCCGTGGACGCGTTCCGCCACGGCGTGCTCGACTATCTGGTCAAGCCGGTCGAGCCGGAACGGCTCGCCGACACCGTCGCGCGCCTGCGCGAGCGTCTCGGCGCCGCCGAGCCGGCGCGCGACACCGACGCGCTGCTGCAGCGGCTGGCCGCCGAGCTGCAGCGCGCGGCCGCGCCGGTGGTCGCGCCGCTGCGCTGGATCCGCGCGCAGAGCGGCACGACCGTGCGCCTGATCGCCGTCGACGACGTCGACTACCTGCGCGCCGACACCAAGTACACGCGCGTGGCCTGGCGCGGCGAGTCGGGCCGGCCCGACGAGGCCTTGATCAGCCTGCCGCTGAAGGATCTCCTCGCGCAGCTCGATCCGGTCCAGTTCGCGCAGGTGCATCGGGCCGTGGTCGTCAACCTGCGCGCGGTCAGCCATGTCACGCGCGCCGACAACGACACCGCCAGGCTGCATCTGAAGGGCCGCGCCGACGTGCTGCCGGTCAGCCGCAGCTATCTGCATCTGTTCCGGCAGATGTGACGCAAGCGGTGCGGTGCCGAGCCGGGACCGGCATGGCGGGGGACACCGCATCCGCACATCCGCGGTTCGTCGCACCCGGCCCTCGCGCCTGCCCCGGCACCGTTCACCCCGGCGCGCACCAACCGGACACCGCCGTCGGCGCGCCGGGCCCGCGATCGCTTTTCGGCGACCGTCCCGGCCCGCCGCAACGGCCGTGGCCGGCAGCCGGTCAGGAAGCGGCCGCGTGCGCGGCCGGCGGATGCCATTCCAGCCGATCGGACAGCAGCTGCCAGGCCGACCAGCGCAATCCGCCTTCGAGCGGGTCGCGACGATAGATCGTGGTGCGCTCGAAGCCCGCGTCGCGCTGGTGGTAGGTGATCGTGCAGACGGCCGGATCGATGTCGTCGAGCGGCGGATCGGGCATCGCCGGCACCTGCACGCCGCTGCCGCCGGTCAGGAAGGCGGCCTGCGCCAGCGGCGTGAACGACAGCGCCGACGCGGCGACGAAGAACGTGCGCTTCTTGGCGCTGCCGTCCGGCAGGGTCATCGTTTCGATGATCCTGACCGCGCTGGCCACCGACGGCACGACGCCGCGTTTTTCGCGCGCGGCCGGCGCATGGCCCGAGGCGGCCAGTACGCCGAGCACGCCGTCGGCCACCCTGCGTGCCAGATGTCGAGTGATCACGTGCGTCCTCCTGTGCGGTGATCGCGCGCCCACGTGGCTGCGCTCTGGATCGAACAAACGCGCGGCCGATCCGGCCCCCTACCTCGACCGCGGCGGCGCCGCCCGGCCGGTGCAGGGCGGGCCGGCGCAGGCGTCGTCGGCACAGCGGCGGCCAGCATCGGCGGCAGGCGCGCGCTCCGCGGCCGGACCGGGCGGAGCGCGCCGCCGGACGCCGAGCGGCCGGCGATCGCCGGGTCGTCAACGCCGCTGCCGCATCCGCACGGCGGCCGCCTTACAATGCCGGCGCGGAGCAAGCCGCACCCGGGTCCGCGGGCAGGGTCGAACCCACTTGCCGATACATTCCATCTCATGAACCTTTATGCAGCCGGCGATGCGGACCTTCGGCGCTCGATGCATGGAGGTTGTCCCGTGAACACGCTCCCCGATCGTCCGAACCTCGACCACCTGCGCAAGCAGGCCAAGGACCTGCTGCGCGCCTGCCGCGGCGGCGATGCGGCCGCCCTGGCGCGGCTGCGCGCGCACCTGCCCGCACACGCCGCGACCGCGCCGCCGCGGCTGCACGACGCGCAGTCGTGCATCGCGCGCGAGCACGGCTGCGCGAGCTGGCGCGCGCTGCTCGACGAGATCGCCTGGCGGCGCGCCGACGCCGACGGCCAGTCCGCGCGCGTCGCGCACTGGCTCGGCCTGGTCTATGCCGGTGACGTCAGCGGCGATCTGTTCGGCGCGCGTCCCGCGCTGGCGCTGCGCGTGCTGGCGGCGCGGCCGGAACTGACCCATGGCGATCCGTACCTGGCCTGCGCGATCGGCGACGAGGCCGCCGTGCGCGCGGCGATCCAGGCCGATCCGGCCTGGGTCGACCGGCCCGGCGGGCCGCTCGCGCTGCCGCCGCTGGTCGCGGTCACGCACGCCTCGCTGCTGCGCGTGCCGGCGTTCGCGCCGCGCCTGCGCCGCTGTGCCGACCTGCTGCTGGAGGCCGGCGCCGACCCGAACGCATCGATCGGCAACCGCTGGCCGCCGCATTCGCTCGACGCGCCGGGCGAGCACCGCCTCAGTGCGCTCTACGGCGCCGCCGCGCAGCACGATCTCGAACTCATGACGCGGCTGCTCGATGCCGGTGCCGATCCGAACGACGGCGAATCGCTGTACCACGCGGTCGCCAGTCCCGGCTGCGTCCGGCTGCTGCTCGAACGCGGCGCGCGGCCGGCCGGCACCAATGCGTTGGCCCATGCGATCGATCAGGGCAACCTCGCCTCGGTACGGGCCCTGCTCGCGCACGGCGCCGATCCGAACGAGATCACCGGCCAGGGCCATGCGCCGCTGCTCGACGCCCTGCGCGCGCGGGCGTCAGCCGACATCGTGCAGGCCCTGCTCGACGCCGGTGCCGACGCCCATGTGCACGCACCCGACGGCCGCGGTGCCTACGTCCATGCGCTGTCGCTCGGCCTCACCGCCGCGCCGAACGCATCGCCGCGGCCGGGGCCGCCGAGCCGCTCGCCGACGAGGACGCATTCGTCGCGGCCTGCGCGCGCGGCGACGCGGACGAGGCGCGGGCACGCCTCGCGCGCGACCCGGATCTGATCGCGCGGCTCGGCCCGGAACGGCTGGCGCGCCTGCCCGAGCTCGCGATGACCGGCTGCGCGGCCGCGGTGCGGCTGATGGTGACGCTCGGCTGGCCGATCGCGACGCGCGGCGGCGGTGCGCCGTTCTCGGGCTCCGCGCTGAACTGGACGGTGTTCCGCGGCAATGCCGAGCTGGCCGGCTTCCTGCTCGACCACGGCGCGCACTGGCACGAGACGCACGGCTACGGCAGCGACGTGCTCGGCACGCTGTCATGGGCCTCGTGCAACCGGCCGCACGGCGAAGGCGACTGGCTCGGCTGCGCGCATGCGCTGGTCGCACACGGCCTGCCGCGCGCGCTGCCGCTGCCCGGCGCCGATCCGGACGCGCTGCCGCAGCGCGTGCTGATCGAAGGCCGCGCGATGGAGTTCGCGGAGGACGTGACGGCCTACCTGCTCGATCCGGACGGCTGAGGTCCGGTGACGACGGCCGGCGCATCGCTGCGCCGGCCGTGGATCGTCAGCGGCTGCGGCCGGTCGGCCGCTGGCACCAGGCGCCGAGGCCGGCCAGCAGCAGCACCAGCAGCGCCAGTGCGGCCTGCGACAGCGTCGGCACCGCGACCGGCTCGCCGACCAGGGTGACCGGCTGCGATACCGGCGTGGCCGGCGCGTAGAGGCCGCCGCCGGCCTGGCTGGCGGTGATCACGCACACGCCGGGGCCGACCATCGTCACCGTGGTGCCGGAGATCGTGCACACGTTCGGCGGACCGGCCGTGTAGGTCACCGGATTGCCGGAGGCGCCGCCGCTTGCGAGCGGGTCGACCGCGAACGTGCCGCCCGGCACGAACGGTCGCTGCGCGACCGCCTGCGGCGGGAACACGATCGTCTGCGCCTGCAGGCCGACGGTCAGCGTGTAGTCGCGCGTCGCGGTGCCGCTGACGCTGTCGGTGACGATCACCGTGAACGCGAACTCGCCGACTTCGCTCGGGGTGCCGGCGATCGTGCCGTCGCTGCCGAGCGTGAGGCCGGCCGGCAGCGCGCCGCCGGTCAGCGCGTAGGTGTACGGCGGCGTACCGCCGACGGCCGGTTCCAGCGTCGCCGAATAGGCCGCACCGGCGCTCGCGTCGGGCAGATCGGTGGCCGGCAGCGTCAAGGCGTCGACGATCTGCAGCGTATAGGCCTGCTCGCCGGTCTGCGCGTTCGCGTCGGTCGCGGTGACCGTGAACGCGAAGCTGCCCGAGGCCGTCGGCGTCCCGGACAGCGTGCCGTCGCCGGCCAGCGCGAGTCCGTCCGGCAGCGCGCCGGCGCTGACCGCATACGTGTACGGCGCGGTGCCACCGCTCGCGGCCAGGACCTGGCTGTAGGCCGTACCGACCGTACCGGCCGGCAGCGTCGCCGGCGCGATCGTGATCGCCGGGGCGCCGATCTGCAGCGTGTAGGCCTGCGTGCCGGTGAAGTCGTTGGCGTCGGTCGCGGTCACCGTGAACGTGAAGCTGCCGCCTTCCGTCGGCGTGCCGGCGAGCGTGCCGCCGCTGCCGAGCGTGACGCCGGCCGGCAGCGCACCCGCGGTGACCGCATACGTATACGGCGCGGTGCCGCCGCTGGCGGTCAGCGTCGCCGTATAGGCCTCGCCGACGACGCCGTCGGCGATCGTCGCCGGCGCGATCGTGATCGTCGGCGCGCCGACCGTCAGCGTATAGGCCACCGTGACGGTACCGGCGGTACCGCCGGTGCTGTCGGACGCCTGCACGCTGAAGTTGTACGTGCCGTCGGCGGTCGGCGTACCGGACAGCAGGCCGGCCGAGCTCAGCGACAGGCCGGCCGGCAGCGTGCCGGCGGCCACCGCATAGGTGTACGGCGCGAGGCCGCCGCTGGCCGTGAACTGCTGCGAGTACGCCGTGCCGGCCAGACCGTTCGGCAGCGTCGCCGGCAGCAGGGTCAGCGTCGGCGGCGCGATGTCGAGCGTATACGCCTGGCTGCCGGTCTGGGCGTTGTCGTCGGTGGCGGTGACCGTGAACGTGAAGCTGCCCGATGCGGTCGGCGAGCCGCTGATCTGGCCGGCCGGGCTCATCGACAGTCCGGTCGGCAGCGTGCCGGCCGATACCGCGAACGTATACGGCGCGGCACCGCCGCTGGCGGTCAGCTGCTGGGCATAGGCGACGCCGATGACCGGGTCGGGCAGCGTCGCCGGCGCGATCGCGATCGCCGCGGCGCCGACGCGCAGCGTATAGGCCTGCGCGACCGAGAACGGCGCACCGGTGCCGGTGCTGGCGTCGGTCGCGGTGATCGTGACCGGGTAATCGCCGGGCACCGTCGGCGTGCCGCTCATCAGGCCGGCGCTCGACAGCGTGATGCCGGCCGGCAGCGTGCCGGCGGTCACCGCATAGGTATACGGCGCGGTGCCGCCGCTGGCCTCGAAGTTCTGGCTGTACGGCGCGTTGTAGACCAGGGTCAGGTCGCCGGCCGGCGGCGTCATCGTCAGCACGGCGGCTCCGATCGTCAGCGTGAAGGTCTCGCTGTGCGTGAACGGACCGGTGCCGGTGCTGCTGTCGGTGCCGGTGACCTCGACCGAGAACGTGCCGGCGGCGGTCGGCGTGCCCGATACCGTCACCGTGGTCGCGGTGCTGGCGGTGACCGCCAGGCCGGGCGGGAGCCCGGTGACCGCATAGCCGCCGTAAGGCGCCGCGCCGCCGGCGAACGTGAAGCCCAGCGTATACGGCGCACCGACCAGCGCGGTCAGCGCGCCGTCCGGCGTGATCGTGATCGTCGGCTCACCGACCGTGATCGTCACCGTGGCCGGCGCGGACGTGCCGGTACCGTTGCTGGCGGTGTAGGTGAACGTGTCGGGACCGGCATAGCCCGGGGTGGGCTGATACGTGATCGACAGGCCACTCGCGATCGCCGTGCCGTGCATCGGCGCGGTGCCGATCGCGACGGCGTCCGGCGTGCCGCCGGTGATGTTCAGCGTGATCGGCGTGGCCGGCGCGTCGTAGGCCACGCTGGCGCTGACCGGATTGGCGACCGGTACCGCGTCGACGACGACCAGGCTGTAGCCGCGCGGGGCCGAGCTGTAGGGACCGTTGCCGGTCGTGCTGTCGGTCGCGGTGACGCTGAAGTTGAACGTGCCGATCGCGGTCGGCGTGCCGCTCAGCGTGCCGTCCGCCGCCAGCGTGATGCCGCCGGGCAGCGTGCCGGCGGTCAGCGCATAGGTGTACGGCGCGGTGCCGCCGGAGGCCGGGTTGAGCGCGGCCGTGTACGGCGAGTCGAGCACGGCCTGGGCCAGCGCGGTCGCCGGCAGCACCACGGTCGGTGCCGCGACGATCAGCGTATAGGCCTGCTGGCCGTTGAACGGACCCGGCGACGGACTGCCGTCGGTCGCGGTGACCGTGAACGTGAACGTGCCCGAGGCGGTCGGCGTACCGGTCAGCGCACCGCCGTTCGCCAGCGTGAGACCGGCCGGCAGCGCGCCGGCGGTGACCGCGAACGTGTACGGCGCCCGCCGTTGCCGCCGCTGGCGGTCAGCGTCTGGCTGTAGGCGGCGGCGACCGCGGCGTTCGGCAGCGTCGTCGGCGCGATCGTGACCGGCTCGTCGTCGTCGAGGATCGTGCCGGTACCGGTCGGGCTGCCGAGCGTCGCGTTGGTCGGCGCCGACAGCGCGACCGAGAACGTCTCGTCGGCCTCCGGCACGATGTCGCCGACCACCTGCACGGTGATCGTCTGCGTCGTCACGCCGGGCAGGAACGTCAGCGTGCCGCTGGCCGGCTGGTAGTCGGCCGGCGCGGTGGCGGTGCCGTTGGCGGTCGCGTAGTTGACGGTGACCGTCTGGCCGCTGACGGCGCTCAGCGAAACGGCGAACAGAGCCGGCGTGGTGCCGCTGTCGCCCTCGGAGACGTTCACGTTGCCGATGCCGAGGGTCGGCAGCGGATCGTCGTTGACGATCGTGCCCTGGCCCTGCGTATCGCCGGCGATGGCACCGCTGATGTTGCTGACGTTGACGAAGAACGACTCGTCGGCCTCGTTCAGGGTGTCGCCGTTGACCAGCACCGTGAACGAATAGGTGCTCGATCCGACCGGAATCGACTGCGCGGTCAGCGAGCGGGCCACGTAGTCGCTGCCGGCGATCGCGGTGCCGTCGGCGGTCGCGACGTCGAACGTGACGCCGCCCGGTCCGGCCGCCTGGCTCAGGCTGACCGTGAACGTGAAGGTGGTCGTGCCGGCGTTGCCTTCGGCCTGCGACACGTCGTTGATCGACAGCGACGGCAGGTCGTCGTTGACGATGGTCGCGGTGGCCGCGCCGGGCGATCCGACCGTGTAGGTCGCGCCGGCGGCGAGCGTCACGACGACGGTCTCGTCGGGCTCGATCGTCGAGTCGGCGGTCGGCGTGACCGTGATCGTGCCGCTGGTCGTGTTGGCCGGGATCACCAGCGGCGAGGCCGGGCTCGTGAAGTCGGCGCCGGCCGTGGCGGTGCCGCCGATCGTGTAATTGAGCGACAACGCGGTCGGCGCGGCCTGATCGAGCGTGACCGTGTAGACGAATGACCCGCTGCCGTCCTCCGGCAGCGACGAGGGCGTCACCGCGATCGTCGCGGTCGGCCGGTCGTCGTTGGCGATCGTGCCGGTCGCGCTGGCCGGGCTGCCGACCGAGTAGCCGGAACCGGCGGCGATGCTCAGGATCACCGTCTCGTCGGGCTCCACGGTGGTGTCGGCGACCGGCACGATGGCGATCGTCGTCGTGGTCTGGCCGGCCGGAATCGTCGCGGTCGCGGTGCCGCCGCCGTAGTCGATGCCAGGCGTGGCGGTGCCGCCCGCGGTGATGTTGACGACCGTCGGCGAGGACAGGTTGAGCGTACGCGTGACCGTGTAGAGCAGGGCCGTGCCGCTGTCCTCCTGCACGCTGGCCGGCGTGACCGCGATGCTGACCGCCGGCGGCGGGCTGACCGTCAGCGTGAACGGCTCAAGCTCGAAATAGGTACCCGGGCCGGTGCTGGCGTCGGTCACGCGCAGCGTGACCGGATAGTTGCCGGGTGCCGCCGCGGTGGTGCCGCTGAGCAGTCCGCCCGCCGACAGCGTGATGCCGGCCGGCAGCGCGCCCGACTCGATCTGGAACGCATGCGGCGCCAGGCCGCCGCTGACGGAGAGCGCCAGCGAGAACGACACGCCCTGGATCGCCGTGGCGCTTGCCGGCACCAGCGACAGCATCGGATTCTGCACCGTGCCGGTGTAGGCCTTGATCACGAAGTCGCTGACCGAGTCCTGCGAGCGGACCGAGAACGCGTACGGTCCGCGCTGCGTCGGCGTGCCCGCCAGCACGCCGGCCGGGGTCAGCGTGAGGCCGGCCGGCAGCGTGCCGGCCGACAACGCGTAGGTGTACGGGGCGACGCCTCCGCTGGAGGTCAGCGTCTGCGAGAACGGCGTACCGGCGCGCATCGTCGGCAGCGTCGCCGGCGCGACGACGATCGCGGCCGTCGGCGGCCCGATCGTGATGTTGATGTTGATGCGCCCGCCGTCCTCGTCCTCGAGATAGAAGCTGTCGGACGTCGCCGAGTTGCCGTTGTGCGAGTAGGTGACGAACTGCGTGCCGAGCGGCCCGGTCTGCGGGCCTACGGTGTAGGTGCCGTGCGTCGGTGGAATGCCCGGATCGCCGACACCGATATTGAGCGGACCGTCGCAGTTGGTGACGTCGATCGCGACCGAGTCGCCGTTGGCGACCGTGGCGCTGAGCGTGGGGCAGTAGATCGAGTTCTGCGCCGATGCCGGTGCGGCCAGCGCGAAGCCCGCGCACAGCAACAAGGCCGACCAGATCCAGTGCGCGAACCGATGGCTGGCGCGTGGTGTCCCGGCACGAATGACGTCCTTCATGGCTTTGCTCCCCGACGAACCCGATGTATCCGTCTCGCGCGCCCGGTGACCGGCGACGCGCCCCTGCGCACCGAACGGATGCCGCTGCGATCTGACCCCTCGCCACGGCGTCCCCGCACGGATTGGAACAGGATCGCGGGCTCGACGGAAGCCCCGCCAGCGGTATACCTGTGAACAAACGCTCAATCTGAACGCGACGTTAGCGCGGCCTCTTGCCTGCGGCCGTGGCCTGGTTCACAGTGCGCACTATGCCGCTTCGTGGACGGGGCGGATCGATCGGGGGAGACGACCGTGGCCGAAAACTTCCTGGGGCGGATCATGCCTGTCGGGTTCAATTTCGCCCCGCGCAACTTCGCGCTGTGCAACGGCCAGCTGCTGGCGATCGCGCAGAACCAGGCCTTGTTCTCGCTGCTCGGCACCCAGTACGGCGGCAACGGGACGACCAACTTCGCGCTGCCCGATCTGCGCAGCCGCACCCCGGTCGCCTACGGCAGTTCGGTCGATCCGAGCTGGAATCCCAGCCCGTATACGATCGGCGAGATCGGCGGGAGCGAGAACGTCACGCTGCTGTCGACTCAGTTGCCCAGTCACAACCACCAGGCGCTGGCGACCAGCAGCGACGCCTCCAGCCGCAATCCCAGCGGTCGCCTGTTCGCGACCAGCACCGACACCGCGAACGAGCCGGCGATGCTGTATGGGCCCTCCAACGGCCCCGTCGTGCCGATGAATCCGGCCTCGGTTTCGCCGAGCGGCGGCACGCAGCCGCACAACAATCTCCAGCCGTACACGACGATCAATTTCTGCATCGCGCTAGCGGGCGTCTTCCCGTCGCGCAACTGACCCGCGGCGGCGCATGTTCAGGACGATTGGCACAAGGACACTGACATGAGCACTCCCTACATCGGCGAGATCCGCCTGTTCGGTTTCTCTCGCACGCCGGTCGGCTGGCAGAGCTGCGACGGCAGCCTGCTCAGCATCGCCGAATACGAGACGCTTTTCGTCCTGCTCGGCACCACCTACGGCGGCGACGGCGTCAACACGTTCGCCGTGCCGGACCTGCGCGGCCGCGTGCCGATCCACCAGGGCCAGGGCCCGGGCCTGAGCCCGTACGTGATCGGGCAGGTCGCCGGCTCCGAGAACGTCACGCTGATCGGCACGCAGATGCCGGGGCATAACCACACGATGATCGCGACGACGGCAGCGGCGACGGCGCGAACGCCCGGCACCAGCCTGCTGCCGGGCGCGATCAGCGGCGACACGCTGTACGTGTCGGACGTCGCCGGTGCCACGCCGATCGGCATGGCGCCGGCCTCGACCAGCAGCACCGGCGGTACGCAGCCGCACGACAACACGATGCCGACGCTGACGGTGCATTACTGCATATCGCTCTTCGGCATCTTCCCCTCTCAGTCGTGACCACGCGCGACGGCAGCCTCCGCGCCCCGCAGCACCCCGGAGACCTCCCATGACCGAACCCTTCATCGGCGAGATTCAACTGTTCGGCTTCAACTTTCCGCCGCGCGGATGGAGCTTCTGCAACGGCGCCACGCTGCCGATCCAGCAGAACACCGCCTTGTTCGCGCTGATCGGCACGCAGTACGGCGGCAACGGCCAGACCACGTTCCAGCTGCCGAATCTGACCGCGCGCGCCGCCTGCAATCAGGGCCAGGGACCGGGACTGACGCCGCGTACGATCGGCGAGACCTTCGGCAACGCGCAGCTCACGCTGACGCAGCAGCAGATGCCGGCGCATGCGCATGCACTGGTCGCCTACTCGCAGCCGGACCTCACCAAGCGCACCAACATCCCCGCCGCCAATGCGGCGATCGGCCTGCCCGGATCGGCCACGGCGCGCGCCTACAACGGTCCGCCGGGCAATACGAGCTTCGCGCCGACGATGCTGCAGCCGGCCGGCGGCGGCCAGCCGCACGAGGAGCGCCAGCCGTACCTGGCGGTCACGTTCGCGATCGCGCTGCAGGGCGTCTTCCCGGCGTTCAACTAGGCCGCCGGCGGTGCCGCCGTTCCCGGCCGCCCGGCCCGACCGACTGGGGCTGCCGGCCGCCCTGGCCGATACCGGTCATGCGCTGCGGCCGCTCGGCGAAAGCGATCTGCCGTGGCTGCGCGAGCTCTACGCCGAGAGTCGCGCCGACGAGCTGGCCGGCGTACCGTGGCCGCCGCAGATGCTGCAGGCCTTCCTCGACCAGCAGTTCCAGGCCCAGCACACCCACTACGTGCAGCAGTACGCCGATGCACAATTCCTTGCGATCGAGCGCGGCGATCGCCGGCTCGGCCGGCTCTACCTGCTGCGCGCAGCGCCGGACCACCTGATCGTCGACATCTGCCTGTTCGCGCAGGCGCGCGGCCAGGGCCTGGGCAGCGCGGTGCTGCGGCAGATCCAGGCCGACGCCGCCGCACTCGGCCGCGGTGTCGCGCTGCACGTGACGAGCACGAACACCGGCGCACGGCGCCTCTACGAGCGGCTCGGCTTCGTCGGGGTGCCCGGCGGTGACGGGCTGTACCGGCCGATGCGCTGGAACGCGCCCTCAGCGCTCAGTTGAAGACCGCCTCGTAGAGGAAGCCTTCGCGCTCGCGCGCGATCGGCACGATGAAGATGCCGACCTCGCCGATGCGCGGATGGCGCATCGGATAGATCTGCTGCGGGAACAGGAACGCGGCGGTATTGCGGAACAGCAGCGCGAACGGCGCTCGCTGCGCGTGCGGAGTGCGCACCGGCAGCGGCCGCGCCTCGACCAGCACGAACTCGATGCGCATGTCCTCCAGCGCCGCCGTGAACGTCTCGTTGACGCAGCCGGCGAAGTGTTCGAGCGTCAGCAGTTCCATGATCGCGACGGCGGGCGCGGCCTCAGGCGATCGCTTCCATGCGCAGCGCGAGATAGTCGAAATCTCCCGGCTCGGACAGCGGCTGCAGCGGGTTGCCGCTGTGCACGAGGCCGCGCGCGTCGACCGCCGACCCGTCGCGGCGCGGACTGACGATCAGGTAGTGGCCGGGCATCAGCACGCGCGCCTCGGCGCGCGTCAGCGCCAGCGTCTCGCGCACGTCGGCGGTCGCACCGGTCGGACGGTAGGTCAGCTCGAACCCGCGCATGCCGGCGCGCGGCGCGACGAAGCGCGTGCGATGCCGGTTGTCGCCGGCGGCCTGCCAGGCCAGGAACGGCACGCGTCCGCCTTCGAGCGTGTCGAACAGCGCGGTCAGCGTGAAGTCGGCCAGCACCGGCGACGCGCCGGCCGCATGCAGGCCGTCGACGCAGACGCGCAGCGCCTCGGCGCCGCAGGCCGCGCAATCGGCCGTCGCGAACGGCACGAACGGCGTGCCCGGCACGGCCGAGGCCGCATGGAGCAGACCGAAGCGCGGGGCCGATGCCGCGCGGCTCAGCGCCGGCGGCAGACAGGCGGCCGCACCGATGACGGCGGCCGAACGCAGGAAATGACGTCGTTGCACAGCACTCTCCCCATGAGATCGGCTCACCGGTCACCCCTGGCCGGCACGGCGGGCCGGCCCGCGTGGCGGGTCGGCTGCATGGGGGATTGTAGCGACGAATGGAAGGTATGGAAGCGCCAGCGCATCTGACCGGACGCGTGCGTCGATGCCGGCCAGCGGATACCCTGAGCTTTTACGGGTACGGGGAGACGCGTTACCCCTGTGTGGCGAAGCGGCTTACACGGTCGACCAGCCGCGCAACCTAGGCTTGAATGCTCATCAGGGCAGGATGCGTTCCGTCGGCCACGGCCTGAAAGTGCCGAACGATGCGACCCATGATCGCGTCATGCTCCGGCGGATCCAGTCCGGAACACGCGTTCTCTACCTGCGCACAGAAGTTGAACACGCCATACACGTATCCGTAGATCGCATCGCAGTAGCTCTCGATGGAAATCAAATAATCGTCGGAGCTCTCCGCACGCCGGACCGACAAGAAAACAAGGTCCTGCACGAAAAACAGCGCTTCGACGACATCACCCACCACCGGGAAGCTGGTAAGTGCCTGCTTTCGGATCAAGTCGACTTTTGCAGCGAAAACACCTCGATCAGCGCTGATCAGCAACTCGGAGAAAACCGACAGCCAGCTGTCACCGATCGCGTTCACCAGATCGAAACGAAGGCCGTTCATCTTGTGATTCAACTTTGCGGCGTCCACGTTCAAGGAACCGAGTCTCGCGTAGAACGCCCGGCATGTCCTGTCGAACCCATCGTTCTTGAAGTCCTCACTCAGCACACGCATGACGTCGGAATGCGTCTCGGAAAACTCCGTGAACATGCGCTCCCCCTGTCGACTGACATCTCGTGACATCAGCAAGACAGCGGAAAGCACGTCATAGATCGCCGCAAACCCGATGACGGTTAAATTCTTCGCGCGGGCGACTTCTCCGCGCAACACCTCACTCTTTCGGCCGTCCAGTTGGGCACTCAGGTCGGCGAGGCGCCCATCGTAAGCACGGACCAACTCGCTCAGATCGTTCGACTCAGCCATCTGACACCCCGCCTATGTCGCCGGCACGTATTCCTCGTCTCCACGTTACAGGATGGACGGCTTCTGTTTCGAGGCGATCGCAGAAGCTGCGCCGTGGACCGTTGTGCCGTCGACGCGACGGGCACAACGCGTATCCAAGAGCCGGCTCCGTCCCCCTGGCCCTTTGGTCGCCACAACCCGCCCGATCGGCGCGAGAATGGCGCCCGGCTCCGGCTGCGCCGGCGGTCCATCGTGCATCCACCTGAATCGGGGAGATGACTCGCATGGCCATCGATACACCGCATACGACGATCGCGAACGATCCGGTCTGGCGCACGCTGCGCTGGGTGGTCTGGGGCGGCGCGGCGCTGCTGTTGCTGGCGCCGCTGATCGCGATGCGGTTCACGCGCGAGGTCGACTGGTCGCCACTCGATTTCCTGGTCATGGGCGTGCTGCTGGCCCTGGTCGGCGGTGCCTACGAGCTGGCGGTGCGGGTCGCGCGCTCGCATGTCTACGTGATCGCGTTCGGCGTCGCGGTGGGGACGGCGTTCCTGACGGTCTGGGCCAACCTGGCGGTCGGCATCGTCGGCGAGCCGGCCGAGCCGATCAACCGGATCTACTTCGGCGTGGTCGCGGTGGCGGTACTCGGCGCGACACTGGCGCGGCTGCGGCCGGCCGGCATGGCACGCGCGATGCTCGCAGCCGCCCTTGCGCAGGCGGCCGGCAGCGTCGTCGGGCTGGTCGCCGACGGCACGACCGTGTTCGTGCTGACCGCGGTGTTCGCGGTGCTGTGGCTGGTCTCGGCCGCGCTGTTCCGCCGCGCGGCGGGCCCGCCCGAGACGAACGGCGCCCCGCGCTGATCAGCACGGACCCGCGGCCGCTCCGGCATGCGCCGAGCCGGCCGCGGCGTAGCGCGCAGGGCCGGCGTGCGGACCTGCCTGCCGCGCCGCGCAGGGCCGGCGTGCGGACCTGCCTGCCGCGCCGCGCGATGTCGCGCCGGCCCGCACGAGGGCTGGCAGCCCTCGCTCCGGGGCCTGATCGAACGCCCCATCTCGAGCTGGAATCGTTGCCGATCAGCCACTTGTCGGCATCGGCCACGAAGTGGCCATGCGCCGGACAGGCGTTGTGGTAGACGCTCGACAATAGTCGATCGCCAGCCGCGGGCTGGCCGTCCGCCGTGCCGCCGCCCTCGATGCTGCGGCCGCGCGCCCGGCGACGATCACCTTACGATTCCGGAGCGAGGGGCAATGAGAGCAGTCATCGTCGGTGTTTCACTGGTCGCCATGGCGGGCGCAACGAACGTGGTCGCCGAAGCGCCGACGGGGGCCGCCGCCACCCTGGTGACGCCGGCCGGCCTGACCGTCACCGCGCAGGCCGGCACGCAGGCGAGCGCCGCGCTGGTGCTCGGCAACGGCGGCAGCGGCACGCTGAGCTGGGACCTGCGCCAAGCGCCGGCACAGTCGCATTTTCCGTCCGGCACCAGCCCGCACCTGCCGCTGCCGAACCCGCCGCTGCCGGCCGGCACGACGGTCCCGACCTATGCGCTGCACAACACCGGCGCGGCGACGACCTACATCTTCGAGGATGCGCTGCATCCGGAAAATCTGACCACGATCGGCCCGGCGCCGAGCGGCACCTGGGTCAGCGGCACGTTCATCGGCGAGGACTTCGCGCATCACTACATGCTCGAGTCGCACTGGCAGGTGCCGACCTACGCACTGATCGCGATCGATACGGCGACCGGCCAGAACACCCCGGTCACGACGTTCCCCCTGACCGCGGGCCAGTGGGCCGGCATCACCTGGGACGCGACCACGAGCACGCTGTTCGGCGTGGCCTGTGCCGAGGGCATCTGCACGCTCTATTCGCTGGACCCGTCGACCGGCGCGCAGACGCGCATCGGCCAGATCGTCGGCGCCGAGGACGCCAAG
This sequence comes from Dokdonella sp., assembly GCA_024707225.1. GTDB lineage: Bacteria > Pseudomonadota > Gammaproteobacteria > Xanthomonadales > Rhodanobacteraceae > Dokdonella. The sequence continues at coordinate 227,267 of JANQAE010000003.1, forward strand.
GGCCAGACCAGCCTGCTCGACCTGACCGTCGACTCGGCCGGCCGCCTCTACGGCATCAACTTCTTCACACGCAGCCTCTACGCGATCGACAAGACCTCCGGCGTCTCGCAGACGATCGGCGCGCTCGGCGTGGCCGAGACGCCGATGTACATCCAGAGCATCGACTTCGACAAGCGCAACGACACGCTGTACTGGTACGCCTTCGTCAGCACCGGTGGTCCGAACGTGCAGGGCCGCATCTATACGATCGATCCGTCGACCGGCGCGGCGACCCAGCAGACGCTGATCCCGGGTCCGGCCGAGCAGTTCGCCGCGGCGATCGCGACGGTCGGCCCGTGCGCGGCGCCCTCGACGGTGCCGTGGCTGGCGACCGCCCAGATCAGCGGCAGCACGGCGCCGGGCGCCGAGTCGAGCGTCGCGGTGACGCTGGATGCGAGCGCGCTCGAGCCCGGCACCTACACGACCCACGTCTGCGTCTACAGCAACGATGCGAGCCAGGGCCTGCGCGCCGAAGTGCCGGTCACGTTCACGGTCACGCCGGACACGCTGTTCGCCGACGGCTTCGAGGCGGACTGAGATCCGATCGCAAGCCGAGTCCGCCCGGCCATCGCCCGTCATCCGGGCGGTGGGCCGCGACCGCGCGAGGCGGCGCTCGCGCAACGCCGCCGGCCGTTTCGGACCCGCAGCGCTTCATCCAGTGAAGAACCTGCTGCCGATCGCCGCGGCCGGCGACAGCGGCGCGGCGGCCGTCGCGCCGCGCGCTGCGGTCCGGCGGCGCATCCTCATCGAACCGCTCGACCACGCCCCACGGCTGCCGCCGGCCGCCGTGATCGCCGCGCGTGATAGGGAGCGCCGGCCGCTTGCGTAAGAGAAGCCGCCCTTCCCTGCGCAGGCTTCGCCCATGCTGACACGCACGACCGGCCCGGCCATCCGCGTCGCCGACGACGACGCGGCGATCGCCGCCTGCTACGACACGATGGTGCATCTGCGGCCGCATCTGAGCCGGCAGCACTTCGTCGCGCGGATACGCCGGCAGATGGCCGAAGGCTACCGGCTGGCCGCCCTGCACCACCGAGGCGAGGTCGTCGCGGTCGCCGGATTCCGGCTGGTCACGATGCTCTACAGCGGGCGCCAGCTCTACGTGGACGACCTGGTCACGCAGCCGGCGTATCGCTCGGAAGGCCACGGCGCGATCCTGCTGGCCTGGCTGCGCGACCATGCCTACCGCGAGGGCTGCGCCGAGCTGCACCTGGACTCCGGGCTGCAGCGCGAGGCGGCGCACCGCTTCTATCAGCGCCAGGGCCTGATCGTGGTCGGCTACCACTTCACCGTCGCGGTCTGAGGTCCGCGGCGGACCGATCGTCGCGGGCGGCCGTCACCGGCAAGCGTCATGCCGCGAGTCGGCGCAACCGCGGTCGGACTCGGAGCCGGGCGCACCGCCTTGCCGACGTCACGCGCGGGACGCGCCGTGCACGCGCAGGCCTTGCCGGCGACGCGCAGCTCGCGCGCGGCGGGGCGCGCCGGCGACCCGTCCAGCCGGCCGATTCGGACTGGCCCCGGCCGAGACGGCTCCACACGGACGGCGCCATGCGACGGCGCGCAGGGCCGGTCGCGGCCTCGACGCCCCGGCGGCCCAACGCGCCGCCCCGCGAAACGATCGCTTCGTTGCCCTGACACCTGCCATCGCTCCGCTGCATCCCGATCGCGCCGATCGCCGTATCGCGCCGGCACAACCTACGCCGCCTGCCGTGGAGAGGTCCGATGTCGCCGCTGCGTCCGCTGCTCTGCCTCGCCGCCGCGATCGCCTGCACGGCGGCCGCCGCGACGGCATCCGGCCCGTCGCGCGAGATCGCGCAGGCGCTGGCGCGCGAGGACGGCCGCCTGCTCTATCGAGAAGAGCACTGGCACCTGCCCGACGGCGGCCGCCTGGTGCTCTACCGCTGCCCCGACGGCACGCCGTTCGCGCGCAAACGTGTCGCGGCCGGCCCTTCGGCAGAGGCGCCGGACTTCGCGTTCGAGGACGGCCGCGACGGCTATCGCGAGGGCGTGCGCAGCGGCGCGGCCGGACGAGAGGTCTACGTCCGCGCGCGTACCGATGCAGCGGAGCAGCGTGCGCCGCTGCGCGTGCCGGCCGCCGCGGTCGTCGACGCCGGCTTCGACGCGGTGGTGCGCGCACGCTGGGATGCGCTGGCGGCCGGTACGCGCCTGTCGTTCCTGCTGCCGAGCCGGCTGGACTTCGTGCCGGTGCGCATCGTCGATCACGGCCGCGCTGCGGCCGCCGCGCCGACGCGCCGCCTGCGCATGACGCTCGACACCTGGTTCGGCTTCGCGGTGCCCGCGGTCGAACTGGTCTACGACGCGTCCAGCCGCCGGCTGCTGACGTTCAGCGGCACCGGCACGATCCGCGACGGCCGCGGCCGCCATCGACCAGTGCGGATCGTCTTCGACGCGGCGCCGCCGGCGCCGGCCACGGACGCGGCGCTGGCCGCGGCGCGGGACGCACCGCTCGACGGACGCTGCGCGCTGTGAGCGGCGCGGCCTGCGCCGATCGCGCACAGTGCCGTCCGTCGAACGGCGTGATACGTGCTTCGGAGGCCGGCAGGCGCTCGGCGCGACCCGGAACGATTTTCGACCCGCCTGCATCCGCGCCGCGCCGGCTCCCGTAGAGCTCGGTGGACCGCTCACCGGAGACCTCGATGCCGCCCTCGCCCGACGCACCGCCCGTGCGTGTGCGCGCGCCGCCGCCGCGCTGCGGCGCTGGTTCGATACCGCCGCCGAGGCGCCGGACGAACCCGGCGACGGCCGCCGCATCGACTGGCTGCGCGCGCTGCCGTTCGTCGGCCTGCATCTGGCCTGCCTGGGCGTGTTCTGGGTCGGCGTCTCGCCGACCGCGCTGATCGTCGCGGCGGCGCTGTATGCGATCCGGCTGTTCGCGATCACCGGCTTCTATCACCGCTACTTCTCGCACCGCACGTTCCGCACCTCGCGCGCGGTGCAGTTCGCGTTCGCGCTGATCGGCGCCTCGAGCGTGCAGCGCGGCCCGCTGTGGTGGGCCGCGCACCACCGCAACCATCATCGCCATGCCGATACGGCGGCCGATCCGCATTCGCCGCGCGAGGGCTTCTGGTGGAGCCATGTCGGCTGGTTCCTGACGCGCCAGCGCTTCCGCACCGATCTGGCCCGCGTGCCGGATCTGGCCGGCTACCCGGAGCTGCGCTGGCTCGACCGCTACGATACCGCGGTACCGGTGGCGCTCGCGGTCGCGCTGTGGATCGCCGGTGCGCTGCTCGAGCGCCACGCGCCGTCGCTCGGCGTCAGCGGCGGCCAGTTGCTGGTCTGGGGCTTCTTCGTCTCGACCGTCGTGCTCTTCCACGTCACGGTCACGATCAACTCGCTCGCGCATCGCTACGGGCGGCGCCGCTACGACACCGCCGACGACAGCCGCAACAACCTGTGGCTGGCGCTGCTGACGTTCGGCGAGGGCTGGCACAACAACCATCACTTCTTCCCGGGCAGCGCGCGGCAGGGCTTTCGCTGGTGGGAGATCGACGCGACCTGGTACGGGCTGCGCCTGCTTGCGCTGCTCGGCCTGATCCGCGACCTCAAGCCGGTGCCGGACTGGGTGCTGGCGCGGAGCAGACGATGAGCCAGCGCATCGCGGTCGTCGGCTCGGGCATCGCCGGCCTCGCCGCCGCGTGGTGGCTGTCGCAGCGTCACGAGGTCACGCTGTACGAGGCCGAGCGCCGCTTCGGCGGCCACACCCATACCCATGCGGTGACGCTGGGCGACCGGCTGTACGCGGTCGACAGCGGCTTCATCGTGTTCAACCCGCTGCACTATCCGCTGCTGAGCGCGCTGTTCGACGAGCTCGGCGTCGCGACGCGTCCGACCACGATGAGCTTCTCGGTGCACAGCGAGCGCAGCGGCGTCGAATACAACGCGACCTCGCTGAATCGCCTGTTCTGCCAGCGCCGCAACCTGGTCTCGCCGCGGTTTCTCGGCATGGTCGCGGACCTGGTGCGCTTCTACCGGCAGGCGCCGGCGCTGCTCGACACGAGCGGCCCCGGACCGACGCTCGGCGCGTACCTGGCCGAGGGCCGCTACGGCGAGGCGTTCCGCGACGAGCATCTGATTCCGATGGCCTCGGCGCTGTGGTCCTCGCCGCCGCGCGCGGTGCTCGATTTCCCGGCGCGCCATCTGGTCGCGTTTCTGGCCAACCACCAGATGCTCGACCTCGGCGCGCGCGCGCCGTGGCGCGTCGTCGACGGCGGCTCGGCGCGCTACGTCGAGGCGCTGCGCCGGCGCTGGCGCGTGCGCGAGCGGATCGCCTGCCCGGTCGAGTCGGTCACGCGCGAGCACGACGGCGTCACGCTGCGCTCGCGCGCCGACACGGCACGCTACGACCAGGTCGTGCTGGCCTGCCACGCCGACCAGGCGCTGGCCGTGCTCGACGACGCCGACGACACCGAGCGCGCGGTGCTCGGCGCGCTGCGCTACCAGGACAACGACGCCGTGCTGCACACCGACGCGCGCCTGCTGCGCGGCGGCGCGCGGCCTGGGCCGCCTGGAACGCGCACGTGCCGCGCGATCCGGATGCACCATGCACGGTCAGCTACTGCATGAACCTGCTGCAGGGACTGGACGCGCCCGAGCCGCTGATCGTCACGCTCAACCGCAGTGCGGCGATCGATCCGGGCCGCGTGATCGCGCGCATGCGCTATGCGCATCCGCTGCACGACCACGCGACGCTGGCCGCGCAGGCACGCCGCCACGAGATCCAGGGCCGGCGCCGCAGCTGGTTCGCAGGCGCGTACTGGGGCTACGGCTTCCACGAAGACGGCATCCGCAGCGCACGCGCGGTCGTGCAGGCGCTCGATCCGCAGGCGGTGCCGGCATGAACGCGCCGTTGAACAGTGCCGTCTACGAAGGCTGGGTGCGCCATCGCCGCCACGCGCCGCGCCACATGCGTTCCGCTACCGGCTGGCACAGCTGTGCCTGGACCTGGACGAGATCGACCGCGTATTCGCCGGGCGCTGGCTGTGGTCGGCGCGCGGCCGCGCGCCGGCCGAGTTCCGCCGCAGCGACTATCTGGCGCCGCCCGAGCGGCCGCTGGCCGAGGTCGCGCGCGAGCGCGTCGCCGCGGCGACCGGCGTGCGGCCGGACGGACCGGTGCGCCTGCTCGCGCATCTGCGCACCTTCGGCTACGTGTTCAATCCGGTCAGCTTCTACTACTGCTACGCCGCCGACGGCACGACGCTGCAGGCGGTGCTGGCCGAGATCACCAATACGCCGTGGCGCGAGCGCCACGCCTACGTGCTGCCGGTCGACGCGGCGACGCGGCGCGGTCGGGCGCTCGAATGGGCGTTCGACAAGACCTTCCACGTCTCGCCGTTCCTGCCGCTCGATCTTCGCTACCGCTGGCGCCTGACGCCGCCGGGCGAGGACCTGCGCGTGCAGATGGACGTGCTCGACGGCACGTCCCGCACGTTCGACGCGACGCTGACGCTGATGCGCCGTCCGCTCGACGGCGCCGCGCTGGCACGTGTGCTGTGGCGCCATCCGGCGATGACCGCGCGCGTGATCGGCGCGATCCACTGGCAGGCGCTGCGTCTGTGGCTCAAGCGCGTACCCGTCCACGACCACCCCAACCGATCCGCCGGAGCCTCGCCATGAACGCACCCGCCTCCGCACTGCCGCCGGCCTCCACCGCGCCGCTCGGCATCGACCGCTGGCTGCGCCGGCGCCTGTTCGAGCGCCTGGCCCCGCTGACCGGCGGCCGCCTGACCGTGCACGATCCGTGCGGGCGGCAGGTGTTCGGCACGCCGGGCGACCTCGACATCGCCGTGCGCGTGAAGGACCTGCGCTTCTATCGCGCACTGGCCGCCAACGGCAGCGTCGGCGCCGGCGAGGCCTACATCGACGGGCTCTGGCAGTGCGACGACCTGGTCGGCCTGGTGCGGCTGCTGGTGCGCAACCGCGCACTGCTCGACGGCCTGGAAGGTGGCGCGGCCCGCGTCGGCGGCTGGGCGCTGCGCGCCTGGCACGCGCTGCGGCCCAATACGCGCGCCGGCAGCCGCCGCAACATCGCGGCCCACTACGACCTCGGCAACGACTTCTTCGCGCTGTTCCTGTCGCAGGACCTGATGTACTCCTCGGCGCTGTTCACGCACGAGGCCGAGGATCTCGAGCTGGCCTCGTGGCGCAAGCTGGACCTGATCGGCCGGACGCTCGCGCTCGCGCCCGGCGACCGCGTGATCGAGATCGGCAGCGGCTGGGGCGGCTTCGCGCTGCACGCGGCGCGCCGCTACGGCTGCCACGTCACGACGACGACGATCTCGCGCGCGCAGTTCGACGAGGTGCGCCGCCGCGTCGCCGCGGCCGGGCTCGAAGACCGCGTGACCGTGCTCGCCGAGGACTACCGCGACCTGACCGGCCAGTACGACAAGCTGGTCTCGATCGAGATGATCGAGGCGATCGGCGCACGCCATCTCGATACCTACTTCGCGACGCTGCAGCGCCTGCTGGTGCCCGGCGGGCGCGCGCTGCTGCAGGCGATCACGATCGAGGACCACCGCTACGAGCAGGCGCTGCGCAGCGTGGACTTCATCAAGCGCTTCGTCTTTCCGGGCAGCTTCATTCCGTCGATCAGCGCGATGCTGTCGGCCAAGACGCGCGCCAGCGATCTGCAGGTGCTCGCGCTGCAGGACTTCGGGCAGTCCTATGCGCGCACGCTGCACGCCTGGCGCACGCGCTTCATGACGCGGCTGAACGAGGTACGCGCGCTCGGCTACGACGAGCGCTTCATCCGGCTCTGGGAGTTCTACCTGGCCTACTGCGAGGGCGGCTTCCGCGAGCGCTCGATCGGCGTGGCGCATCTGCTGCTGGGACGCCCCGGCGCCGACGGCGGCGCAGCGCGGGCCGCGCCGTGAAGCGGCCGATCCTCGCCGTCGCGATCGGCTACCAGGCGGTGTGGCTGTGCGCGGTCGCCGGCGCCGGCCGCGGCCTGGCCTGGCCCGGCGTCGCGGCCGCGGCGGCGTTCGTCGCGGCGATGCTGATCGCGGCGGCGCGGCCGGCGCAGGAGGCCGTACTCGTGGCGGCGGCGATCGGCGCCGGCGCACTGCTCGACGGCGCTCTGGCCGCGAGCGGCTGGCTGCGCTACGCGGCGGCCTGGCCGACAGCGGCGTTCGCGCCGGCCTGGATCCTTGCGCTGTGGGCCGCGTTCGCGACGACGCTGCCGGTCCTGCTGCCGGCCTGGCTGAGCAGGCCTCTGCCGGCCGCCTTGTTCGGCGCGATCGGCGGACCGCTGGCGTATCTGGGCGCCGCGCGCGGCTTCGACGCGGTCGCGTTCGTGGCGCCTTGGCCGGCGCTGGTGACGCTGGCGCTCGGCTGGGCCGTCGCACTGGTGCTGCTGGCGATGCTGGCGCGGCCGGCGCCGCGCCTGACCGATGCGGAGCATCCTCGATGAGCCTCGCTCAGACATTGCTGGCGGTCTGGCTGCCGGCCGCGGTCGCGATGACGTTCGGCTGGCTGTGGCAGCGCCGTCGCGCCAATGCCGGCATCGTCGACGTGATCTGGGCCGCCGGCGTCGGCCTCGCCGCCGTGATCGCCGCTGCGCTCGGCGACGGCGCGCCGGCCGCGCGCGGCCTGCTCGCGCTGATCGGCGGACTGTGGGGACTCAGGCTGGCGCTGCACCTGTGGCGGCGCGTGCGCCACGAGTCCGAGGACGGCCGCTATCGCCATCTGCGCACGCACTGGAACGACCATCAGGGCAAGTTCTTCGCGTTCTTCCAGGCGCAGGCACTGCTGGTCGTGCTGTTCGCGCTGCCGTTCGCGGCGGCGGCACGCAGCCCGCAGGCGACGGCCTGGCCGTGGCTGGCCGCCGCGGTCGCGATCGCGCTGATCGCGATCGCCGGGGAGACCATCGCCGACCGCCAGCTCGCGCGCTGGCGCGCCGACCCGGCCCATCGCGGCCGCACCTGCCGCAGCGGGCTGTGGCGCTACTCGCGCCATCCGAACTACTTCTTCGAGTGGCTGCACTGGTTCGCGTACGTCGCGCTCGCGGTCGGCTCGCCGCTGGCCTGGCTGGCATGGAGCGGCCCGCTGCTGATGTACGGCTTCCTGCGCTACCTGAGCGGCATTCCGTATACCGAGCAGCAGGCGCTGCGCACGCGCGGCGAGGATTACCGCCGCTACCAGCGCACGACGCCGATGTTCTTCCCGTGGTTTCCCCATCCCGACGACGAGGACGTGCGCCGATGAATGCGATCGCCGAAAGCCGCCCACGCGCGCCGCAGGTCGAGCCGGGCCTGATCGGCCTGGCCGAACGCGGCCTGATCCCCGATGCGGTGCTGCGCCTGGGCATCCGCCGCCTCTGCGCGGCACGTCTGGCGGCCGAGCGCGCCGGCGGGCCCGAGGCCGAATCGGCGCGCGCCGCCGCGCGCCTCGACGCACTCGCGCACGGACCGCTGGCCGTGCATACCGACGCGGCCAACCGCCAGCATTACGAGCTGCCGCCGGCGTTCTTCCGGCTGTGCCTGGGCCGCCGCCTCAAGTACAGCGCGTGCTACTACCCGGCCGGCAGCGAGACGCTGGATGAGGCCGAGGAGGCGATGCTGGCGCTGACCGCCGAGCGCGCGCAGCTGGCCGACGGCCAGCGCATCCTCGAGCTGGGCTGCGGCTGGGGCTCGCTGACGCTGTGGATGGCCGAGCACTATCCGAACGCCCGCATCACCGCGGTGTCGAACTCGCACGCGCAGCGCCGCCACATCGAGGCCGCCTGCCGCGAACGCGGCTTCGACCACGTGCGCGTGATCACCTGCGACATCGACGCGCTGGAGCTGGCGCAGGCGACGTTCGACCGCTGCGTCTCGGTCGAGATGTTCGAGCACCTGCGCAACTACGACCAGCTGCTGCAGCGGATCTCGCATTGGCTGGTGCCCGACGGGCGCCTGTTCGTGCACGTGTTCGTGCATCGCACCCTGCTCTATCCGTTCGAGACCGACGGCGAGGACGACTGGATGGGCCGGCACTTCTTCACCGGCGGCCTGATGCCGGCCGCCGACACGCTGGCCTGCTTCCAGCGCGACCTGACGCTGGAGACGCGCTGGCTGGTCGACGGCGACCACTACCGGCGCACCGCCGAGCACTGGCTGGCCAACCAGGATCGCCGCCGCGATGAGGTGCTCGCGGTGCTGACCGAGGCCTACGGCGCGGCCGCCGCGCCGCTGTGGAACCAGCGCTGGCGCATGTTCTGGATGGCCTGCGCGGAACTGTTCGGCTACGCCGGCGGCCGCGAGTGGATGGTCGCCCACTACCGCTTCGTGCGCCACGCGCGCTGACCCGAAGGAGAGTCCGATGCCTCTGCGCATTTCGCTGCTGGCCGGCCTGGTCGCCCTGGCGACCGGCTGCGCGCATCACCCGCCGCTGCCGGCGGTGGCCGCGGTCGACCTGCCGCGCTTCATGGGCGACTGGTACGTGATCGCGCATATTCCCTCGTACCCCGAACGCGAGGCCTACGACGCGATCGAGTCCTACGCGCTGGCGCCCGACGGGCGCATCCGCACGACGTTCACGTATCGCAAGGGCAGCTTCGACGCGCCGCTCAAGTCGATGCATCCGGTCGGCACGGTGCGGCCCGATACCGGCAATGCGGTCTGGGGCATGCAGTTCGTCTGGCCGATCAAGGCCGAGTATGTGATCGCCTACGTCGATCCGGACTATCGCCAGACCATCGTCGGCCGCAGCAAGCGCGACTACGTCTGGCTGATGGCGCGCACGCCGTCGATCTCCGAGGCCGACTACGCCGAGCAGGTCGCGCGGATCGCCGCGCTCGGCTATGACACCTCGCAGCTGCGCCGCGTGCCGCAGTCGGCGCCGCCGCGCTAGGCGATGCGGCGGCCGGAGCGGCGCCGCCGTCAGCCCAGCGGCAGCCTGACCGTCGCGCGCAGACCACCGAGCGCCGGCGAGTCGTCGAGCGTGATGCGCCCGCCGTGCAGTGCCAGCGCCTGCGCGACGATCGCCAGGCCCAGCCCGCTGCCTTCCACGCCGCTGCCGAGCTCGCGGTGGAAGCGCTCGAACACGCGCTGGCGCGCCGCCTCCGGGATGCCGGGGCCGGCATCCTCGACGACCAGCCGCGCCTCGCCGTCGGCCGCGTCGAGCGCGACCGTGACCGCGCCGCCGGCCGGCGCGTAGCGCAAGGCATTGTCGATCAGATTGCCGACCAGCGCGTCGAGGCTGCGTTCGTCGCCGGCGACGACGGCCGGCCCTCTCACCTCGAATGCGATGCGCAGCGCGCGCGCGGTGCCGAGTGCGACCGCGTCGGCGCGATGACGCTCCACCAGTGCCGCCAGGTCGACCGCGACGCGCGCCGGCGACGCGCCGCTCTCGAGCCGCGACAGCGCCAGCAATTGCGCGACCAGCCGCTCCATGCGGCGGATGCTCGCGTCCAGATGCGCCTGCGCGTCCTCGCGTTCGGCCGCGACCGGCGCCTGGCGCAGGTTGTAGGCATGCACCTTCAGCGCCGCCAGCGGCGTGCGCAGCTCGTGCGCGGCATCGGCGGTGAAGCGCCGCTCGCGCGCCAGCGCGGCCTCGAGCCGCGCGAGCAGGCCATTGACCGCGCGCACGATGCCTTCGATCTCGCGCGGCACGCGCTCGAGCCGGATCGGTGCCAGATGCTCGGGCGCGCGCTCGGCGACCGCGGCCGAGACGCGCTCCAGGCTGCGTCCGGCCCAGCCGACCGCCAGCCACACCGTCAGCGCCAGCAGCGGCAGCGCGATCAGCAGCGGCAGCAGCGTGCCGAACGCGACGTCCTCGGCCAGCTCGGCGCGGATGCCGGCCTGTTCGCCGGCCTGGTACCAGCGCCCGGCCGGTGTGTGCAGCGTGAACACGCGCCAGCGCTCGCCGCCGAGATCGACGTCGGCATAGCCGGGCACCAGCGGGCCGAGCGGATCGGCCGGCCCGCTCTCCGAGCGCAGCAGCAGGCGGCCGGCACCGTCGCGGACCTGGAACGCGAGCTTGGTCTCGTAGGCATGTCCGGTCGGGAACGCCAGCGCCGTACCGACACCGTGCGCCTCGCCGTGCCAGACGTCGATGACCATCGGCGCGCCGGGATGCTCGGCCAGATCGGCCAGCGGCTCGTCGACCAGGCTGGCCAGCACACGCGCCGAATGCGCGAGCTTGGCGTCGAACATCTCGCCGGCCTCCTGCAGGCCGGCGCGATAGCTGAACACGGCGGCGGCCAGCATCACCAGCGTGGTCACGCCGATCAGCGCGACCAGCAGCACGCGGCGGATCGATCTCACGGCTGCACCTGCGCCTGCGCCTCGCCGCGCGCGGTCGGCTCATCGAGCGCGTAGCCGATGCCGCGCAGGGTGCGGATCAGCGCCGGATCGAGCTTCTTGCGCAGCGCGTGCACGTGCACGTCGACCGCATTGCTGGCGACGTCCTCGTCCCAGCCGTACAGGCGCTGCTGTAACGACTCGCGGCCGATCGGGCGGCCGCGCTGCTCGAGCAGGACGCGCAGCAGCGCGAATTCGCGCCGCGACAGGTCCACCGGCCGGCCGCGCCAGCGCACCTCGAGCGTGGCCGGATCCAGTTCGAGCGCGCCGAGCGCGAGCAGCGGCGCGGCGCGTCCGCCGGCGCGGCGCAGCAGCGCGCGGATCCGCGCGAGCAGCTCGTGCGTGTCGAACGGCTTGCCGAGATAGTCGTCGGCGCCGGCGTCGAGGCCGAGCGTGCGCTCGCTCGGCCGCTCGCGCGCGCTCAGCACCAGGATCGGCACGCTGGCGCCGCTACGCCGGGCCTGGCGGATCACCTCCACGCCGTCCAGGCGCGGCAGACCCAGATCGAGCACGACCAGATCCAGATCGCCGGCGCCGATCGCGGCCAGCGCGGATGCGCCGTCACGCAGCCAGTCGACCGAATAGGCCGCGCGCCGCAGCGCGGTACGGATGCCCTCGCCCAGTGATTCGTCGTCCTCGACGAGCAGGATGCGCATGCGTCCAGTGTCGGCCGCCGCTCAGCGGCTGGCAAGATGCGTGCGCACCTCGGCCAGTGCCGCGGTCACCTGCTCGCGGCGGCCGCGGTCGGCCAGCTCGCGGCCCGGCCGCGGCGGCGCGGCCAGTGCCTTCTCGAGCGCTGCCGCGGCGCCGGCGTAATCGTGCTGATCGCGCAGGAAATCGCCGTAGAAGTAGTTCGAATCGATGCCGTCCGGATTGACCGCCAGTCCCTGGTTCAGCAGCTTGCGCGCGGTGTCGTCATTGCCGAAACCGATCGGCCAGCCCGGCACCTGGTAGTACAGCGCGCCCAGACTCGTATAGGCCGCGCCGTTCAACGCGTCCGGCTGCGCGGCCAGCGCCTCCTCGAAGTCCTTGCGCGCCTGCTTGACCAGGCCGAGCGCGCCGATGCCGCCACGCTCGCCGGCGTAGCTCGACAGCACGATGCCTTCCCAGATCAGCGCCGGCACGTCGCCCGGATGTGCCTCGCGCGCCGCGGCGGCCTGCTTGACGAGCGCCTCGTAGGCGGTCTGCCGGTCGGCCTTGGGCACCTCGTAGGCGACCTCGGCCCAGCGATCGCGCACGGCCGACACGTCCGGCGCCAGGGCGGTGTCGGATGCCGCGGAGAATCCGGCGCCCAGCAGCGGCAGCAGCCACAACGAGGCGAGCAGGCGGCCGGCGATCCGGTTATGCGAATGACGAACGATGGCGGTCATGTCCAGCTCCTCGGGAAGACGTCAGGAACGCGCGTATTGCCGCACCAGCGGCAGACGCGATTTGAGATTGCGGTCGATCAGACCGGGCCAGGCGCCGTTGAGCCAGGCGAACAGCTTCTCCGGCCAGCCCAGCTGCAGCCGCTGACGACCGCTGCGGATCGCCGCGACGATCTGAGCGGCGACCGCGGCCGGCTCGTCCTCGGCGACCTTGAGCGCGCGGTTGAGCGCCGTGACCGCCGGGGTGTTGAACGCCGTGCGCGTCGCGCGCGGCGACAGATACTGGAAGCGCAGCCCCGCGTCGGCGTGCTCGCGCGCCAGTCCTTCGATCAGGCCGCGCAGGCCGAACTTGCTGGCGCTGTAGGCCGCGAATCCCGGATAGGCCAGGCTGCCGAACGTCGAGCCGATCGCGACGACCGCCGCCTGCGGCTGCGTGCGCAACTGCGGCAGCAGCGCGTGCACCAGCAGCGCCGAGGCGACCAGATTGGTCTCCAGCAGCGCACGCACGCGCTCGGCCGTCTGCTCCTCGAACAGACCGAACGCGCCCTGCGCATGCGCGAGCACGAGCACCGACGGGCGCAGCCGCGCGGCGGCCTCGACCACGCGCGCGCGGCCGCCTTCATCGGAGAGGTCGGCGGCGATCGGCACCACGGCGGCGCCGTGCCGTGCGACCAGCACGCCGAGCCGCGTCGCATCGCGGCCGACCGCATGAACGCGCGCGCCGGCCGCGACCAGCGCATCGGTCAGCGCCTGGCCGATGCCGCCGGTCGCGCCGGTCAGCAGGACGCCGCTGCCGTCGAGGTTCATGCCGCCTCCGCCCATTCGGGGGCGTCGCGCAGCGTGCGGAAGATCTCGCCGTACAGGTGATAGAAGCGCCGCGCCGCGTGCACCACCGCGGCGCGGTCGGACGGATCGTCGAGGCGGTTCATCAGGCCCTCGAAGAAGCCGGTGTGCTCCACGTCCAGATCACCGTGCGAGAGCAGATAGCTGAAGGCGTTGCGCGGCAGCTGCAATGCCTGCTCGATCGACTGCGCCGCGCGCGTCGCCAGCGCGACGCTGGTGCCTTCGAGCACCAGCACCATGCCGAAGAAGCCGACCGGATTGCCGCGCGCGATCGTGTCGTAGGCATAGGCGACCATCAGCTCGGTCGCCACCGACGGCGCCGAATGCGCCGCGACGGCGCGATCGCCGCCGGCCGCGGCGATGTCGTCGAGCACCCATTCCTGATGGCCGGTCTCCTCCTGGATGTACTCGGCGATCGCCTCGCGCAGCCACTCCAGGCGCGCCGGCAGCCGCGCGCCGCAGGCCATCAGCAGCGGCACCGTATGCCGCACGTGGTGGTAGGCCTGGGTCAGGAACGCGAGGTAGTCGGACCGCTCGATCCGGCCCGCCAGCGCGGCCTGGATCAGCGGCGTGGCGATCAGCGCCGCGCGCTCGCGCGCGGTCGCCGCCAGCAGATCGTCGTGAAAGCTCATTCGTAGGCTCCTTCGGAAAACTCGGGGGCATTCGCGTAGCAGGCCGCGATCGCCTCGGCGTAGCGCGCGGCGATCGCGCTGCGGCGCGGCCGGCCGTTCGCGGTCAGCAGGCCGTCGGCGACGCCGAACGGGCGCTCGGCGCGCACCAGCGCACCGATCCGCGCGTAGTCGGGCAGGCCGCGATTGACCGCAACACGGGCACGTTCCAACGCGGCATCGCCGGCCTGCGAGACGACCACCGCCACGTTGAACGGGCGCGCCTCGCCGAACACCGCGGCCTGCACGAACGCCGGATGCGCGAGCAGTTCGCTTTCGACCCATTCGGGCGAGACGTTGCGGCCGAACGCGGTGATGAACACCTGTGAGCGGCGGCCGGTCACGAACACGTAGCCGTCGGCGTCGACGTGACCCAGATCGCCGGTCGCGATCGGTCCGGGCGGCGGTCCGTCGGCGCCGAGATAGCCCAGGCAGCGCACGCCTTCGACGATCAGCTCGCCGTCGACGACCTCGACGCGCGCGTGCGGCAGCGGCCGGCCGACGCTGCCCGGCCGTATCGCGCCGGGCCGGTTCAGACAGACCACCGAGCCGCACTCGCTGAGACCGTAGCCCTCGTAGACCGGCAGGCCGAGCGCGGCGGCGCGCGCCAGCAGCGCCGGCGCGACGCGCGCACCGCCGACCGCGAGGAAGCGCAGCGATTCGGGCCGTGGCGCACCGCGTTCGATCGCGCCGACCAGCGCCGCGAGCAGCTGCGGCAGCACGATCGCGCTGTGCGGCTGGTAGCGCAGCAGGCAGGCCAGCAGCTTGGACACGTCCAGTCCGGCCGCGCCGGAATAGCCGATCTCGGCCAGCGACGGCACCGCGATCTCGGCGCCGGCGATCAGCGCGGCATAGATGCCGGCCACGTTCTCCAGCAGCGTCGACAACGGCAGCAGACACAGGTGCCGGCGCGGCGCGAGCGGCCTCGCCGCCTCGGCCAGCGAGGTCGCGACCGTCAGCAATGCGGTCGCGTCGAGGCAGACGCCCTTCGGCGTGCCGGTCGTGCCGGAGGTATAGGTGATGCAGGCGGTACCGGCCGGCAGCGCGACCGGCGGCGGCGACGGCAGCGCGACACGGGCCAGACCCGCATCGAGGGCGATCGCCGCCTGCGGCGCAGCCGCGCCGGCAGCACCATCGTGTCGGCGCCGCTGCCGGCCAGCGCGTGCGCGATCTGGCCGTCGCTGAAGAACGTCGGCAGCGGCACGTGCACCGCGTCGAGCCGGCGGATCGCCAGATCGAGCGCGAGCCAGTCCGCTCCGTTGTCGAGCCGGCTGGCGATGCGCGCGGCACCACCGGCCGCCAGCGCATCGGCCAGTGCCGCCACGCGCGCGGCGAACACGTCGCCGCGCTGCACGGCATCGGTCGCGAACACGCGTGGCCGCGGCTCGTCGAGACGGCCGATCAGATCGGCGAACTCGGGCAGGTGCCGGCTCACGGCGATCCCGCCAGCGCGATCTGCGCGGCACAGCGCGCCGGCGCGGCGCGCGTGCGCGCCGTCAGGAACGCATGCCCGGCCGCGATGTCGCCGAACATCAGCTGCGGCTGGGTCTGGTAGTAGCTGCCCCAGTGCGCACCACCGTCGGGCAGACGATCGGGCCGTGCCGGCGCCAGCGGCGTCGGCACCAGGCCGAGCCGCTCGAACGCGTTGCGCAGCTGGCGCGTCGCCGTGAACAGCACCCAGCGCAGACCGGCCGCGTGCAGCAGATGCGTGACGTCGACGATGACCGCACGCGCGTCGCCGGCACCGATCGCCGCGAAGTTGCCGACCTCGACCAGGCTGCCGCGCGGGACCGGCCGGCCGAGCGCATCGGCCAGCGCATCCTCGGCATGGCCGTCGAGATAGTTCTCGACGAACAGGCGGCCATGCGCGCCGCCGCGCCAGCCGACCGCCGCGTCAGGCGGCCGGCCACATCGCGGTAGGTCAGCAGCTGCGGCAGGAAATGCGCGAGCTGGGCGCCGTAACGCGCGCGGTAGACCGCGGCGATGAAAGCCTCGGTCTCGGCGCGCTCGGGCGAATCGGGCCCGACCAGGCGCGCCGCGCCGGATGTCGGACAGGTCGTCGGTGTCGTCATGGCCGCGCATGCTCGGCGCGGCCGATTAAGACACGATGAGGCGCTCGTTAGTCGAACGTGAGCAGCGGGTTAGCGCGATGTTGCGATGCAGCGGCGCATCCGGACCGGCCGATGCGCCACTGCCTGAGGCTCAACGTGCCGGGCAGGCCTGCACGATCAGATCGTCGATCGCCCAGTTGACGCCGGCGCGGTGCTCGAAGCGGTCGTGAGCGAGGCGGAAGCGCAGCCGCACGGTACGGCCGGCATAGGCCTCCAGTCCGGCCACCGTGTGCACGTAACCGCGCGGATCGCCGCACCAGGCCTGGCGGCCGGCCAGCGGATTCTGGAACGCGGTGGAAACGCTGCCGTCGTAAGGCGTGGCCTGCAGCGCCGTCGTCAGCTGCGACCAGGTCTGGCCGCCGTCGTCGGAGGCCTCGACGATCGCGGCGTCCTGGCAGACCGTGCTGCTGGCCGACGCCTTGATCGACTGCTGCTGCCAGAAGCGCACGCTGGGCCGCGTCAGATCGGCCGGCAGCGTGATCGGCGCGCTGACCAGCCACTGATCGTTGACGGCACCGGCGGCCGGCGCCGTGGCCTGCCATGCGAATGCGCCGCTGCGCGCAGCCGATCCCAGCGTCCAGCGATCACTGCCGCTGCTCGCGCCGTGCGTCCAGCCGGGCGCACCCGATTCCATGTCCTCGGCGAGCAGCGTGACCGGTGTCGTGTCGAGCGGACAGTCCGACGCGAGGGTCAGCGTGACGAAGCTCTGCGCATCGCCCGGTGCGGTCGCCGCGTCGAAGTCGTCTGCGAACAGCCGGTCGGCCGGCGGCACCGGCCCGCTCGATCCGCAGGCATTGACCGGCACCACACGCCACCAGTAGCGGCGATTGGAGTCGAGCGCATCGAGCACGCCGAGCGTCCACTGCGTGGCCGTGGTGCGGGTCTGCGCGACGACGTGCTTGAACGCGGCGTCGTTGGCCACCTGCACGACGTATTCATAGGCATCGGCGGACGCGGCCCAGCTGAAGGTCGGCCGCGTGCCGACGCCGACGGCACCGGCCTGCGGCACCGGCGAGGCGGCGGCGGCCGGAGCGCCGGCGAATACGGTCAGATCGAGGTCGAGCGTCTTGGTCACGGCGGCGGCCGCGCCGGTGACGGTCAGCGCGTGCGTGCCGACCACGGCGCCGCCCGGCGCCTGGATCCGCAGACGCGCGTCTCCGCCCGGCAGCACCGGGTTCGGATCGAACGCGAACGAGGCGCCGGACAGCGAACTGCTCGCGCTCAGCGTGACCGGCGCGGTGAAGCCGGCGATCTGGCCGATGTGCAGCGGCGTGTCGACCGGACGGCCGGCGCAGGCATAGGCGACCGGCGCCTCGGCCTCGACCGTGAAGCCGGGACTGCGCACGCAGTTGTAGCAGACCAGCGCGAAATCCTGTCCGAGTGCGCCGGCGTTGAGCGCATCGCCGGCGATGTTGCGCGCACTGATCGTGATCTGCACGTCCTCGGCGGTACCGGGTTGCAGGAACACCGCCTCGTAGTTGTTGAGTGGATCGGCGATGCCGCCCTCGCGGCTCCACGCACCGTCGAACTGATTGCCGCGCCAGCTGCGCGCGCCGGCACCGACCACCAAGTCGAGGTCGTTGACCTGCGGACGGGTGCCGAGCAGGCCCGGCACGTCGGTGTAGGCCAGCGCGATGCGGATCGGCTGGGACGGGTCCTGCACGGCCCAGCGGTAGGTGACGGTCTCGCCGGACGCGTGCAGGACGGCGGTCTGGTCGACGACGACCTTGCTGACGTCGTTGAACATCAGGTCCATGCTGGCCATGCCGTAGCCCTGCGCCGGGCTCGGCAGCGTGTCGTTGGCGAACGTGCCGGTCAGATACAGCGGATGCGCCATCAGCCAGGCCTTCATCGCGGCCGCGCTCGGTGCATGCTCGGGCGCATCGACGCGATCGACGCTGCCGGCCGCGCTGCCGGCGCCACCTTGCTGCATCCACCAGTAGGCCAGCGACGCGATGCCGGCCACCGCGGGCGCCGAATGGCTGGTGCCCGACGACGCCGCGAATTCGGTCTGGCCGGCCGGGTAGTAGGTATCGCAGGCGCCGCGGCCGTCGTATCCGGCATACAGCGAGGCACCGGCCTGCACGTGCGTGCCCGGCGCGACCAGCTCCGGCTTGGCGCGACCGTCGTAGGTCGGGCCGCGGCTCGAGAACGTGGTCATATCGTGCGCATTGTCGGCAGCGGCCGGGCCGTAGCCGCAGCCGTCGGTCCAGGTCGGCCGCACGTTCTCCGACGCACCGACCGCGATGACGTTCTTGGCGGTTGCCGGCGAGCTGATCGTGGCCGCACCGCCGATGCCGAGGTTGCCGGCGGCCATCACGTAGATCATCTCCTGGTTGCCGGCGAGGCTCGAGTCGGCGTCGCGGACGCCGGCATCGTAGAGCTGCTGCACGGCCTCGTAGGTGGCCGGCGGCGGATTGCTGCCCCAGGAGTTGTTGCTGATGCGCGCGCCGCTGCGGCCGTTGGCCTGGATCAGCCCGGCCGGACCGTTGCCGCAGGCGGCGGTGTTGAGGCTCGGCGTGAAGATCGCCGTCGAACCGACGCGGCCGAACGGATTGACGCCCGTGCCGCGCTGCAGGCCGTCGCCGTCCTGGAACGGCGCGCCGGCGCGCAGGTCGTAGCCGCCGACGATGCCGACGTTGAGCGAACCGTGACCGGTGATGTCGCCGGGCGCGGCGTCCGAGGAGCAGTTCTTGAAGTACGCCACGCGCGAGGCGTTGGCGCTGTCGCCGCCGACGTAGAGCTTGCGGTCGGCGGTGGCGACCGCGGTCGGACCGCTGCCGCCCTCGTGCAGCGGACTGTCGGTGACGTCGACGATCGGATAGTCGAGCGGATCCTCGCTGAAGCCCCAGCCGCGCAGACGGTCCAGATAGCGCATCGAGCCCGGACCGGGGAACAGATCGCCGGTCAGGATCAGTCCCTGCTTCTCGTCGAGCAGGTGCATCGGCAGCTGCTCGCCGACGAAGACCACGTCGGGGCGCTCGGCGATCGCCGGCAGATCGGCCACGCGTACGCGCAGCGCGAGGTTGTCGAACGCCAGCACCGGCTCCCAGAGCGGCGCGAACGTCCCGGGACCGAGCGGAGCCTGCTGCGCCGGTGTGAGGCGGGCGAGCCGCTCGACGAAGTCGCGCGTGGCTGCATCGCCGCCGTGGCGGTAGATCTGCACGATCACGTCGACTTCGCCGTCGACCGCGGCCTCGCCGCGATCGAGACGCCGCTGCAGCAGCGGATCCACTTTGAGGAAGGCCTCGAACGGCGCGGCGTACTGCAGCCAGGACTGCGAGCCGCGCAGCGCGCCCAGGCGCGCACGCGCAGCGCCCTCGGCCCAGACCAGATAGCCGTGGCTGGCGACGTAATGCACCGGCACCACGCCTTCGGCAGCCAGCACGGTGAGCCAGTCGACCTGCACCGGCCCGACGAACTGCACGAGCTGCAGGCCCGCTCGCTCCGGTTCGGCCAGTGCGAACGGTGCCGGCGGCTGCAGCGCCTCGCGCTGGGTGTCGAACGGCTGCGCGCTGAACTGCAGGCGATCGAAGTCCGGATCGACCGACCAGATCCGGCCGCCGGCCTCGATGCGTGGCTGGCTGCCGGCATAAAGCACGAAACGGCCGTAGTCCTGCAGTACGACCAGCGATGGATCGGCGCGCGTATCGCGCGGTAGCAGGAACTTGTACGGGGCCGCAGCAGCGGCCGGACTCGGGGCGGCCGGCGCCAGCAGCGCCAGAGTGATGGCCCAACCGAGGGGCTTGAGCATGAGGTTCAAACTCGCTGAGGCGATACGCCGCGCCGGGCGGCGGCATCGGGTGTGAAGCGCCGACGGCCGGTATGGCCGTCGGCGGAGGGTCGATCGATGCCGCGTCCGGTCAGATGCCGTCGAAACCGTCGCGGAACAGCAGATCGCCGCCGCTCACGGTCAGGCTGACCGGCAGCACCAGACGCACCTGGTCGGGATCGTTGCTGTAGAAGCACAGATTGGCCTGGTAACTGCCGGGCGCGAGCGTGGCCGCGTCGAAGTCGACGCTGGTCGTGCCGTTCGCGGACGGTGCGACCGTGCCGCCGGCGTCGGCGAAGCGGATCCACGGCGTCTGGGCCTCGCTCGCGCAGACCGTGCCGGACGTGGCGATCGAGAAACCGCCGACCTCACCGAGACTCGGCCCGACCAGGGTGGCCTGACCGGTCTGGGGGTCGATCGTGTAGATGTTGCCGACGGTCTGGTCGTAGGCGGCCAGGTACAGCACACCGGTGCGATCGTCGAAGTCCAGACCCTGCGAGAACCACAGCGAGAGACCGGTCGGACCGATCGTCTGCGCCTCGGCGGTGGTCTTGTCGATCGCCACCAGCACGTCGTTCTGCACGTCGATGCCGTACATCAGACCGCTGGCGTCGATGGCGATCTCGTTGACGAGGCGCTGCGCGATGGTCCCGATCAGGGTGGCGTCCCCGTTGTCGAGGTTCACGGTGTAGATGTTGGTCGACAGCGTGCCGAACGTCGGCGCGGTCACGTACATCGTGCCGGTCATCGGATCCCAGGCGGCGCCGTAGGGATTGTGTGCGACACCGGTCGCCGGGATCGATACCGGCGCGATCAGCGTCGGCTCGCCGGTCTGCGTGTTGGTCGTGTAGAGATTGGGCGTGCCCGCGAACGCGGTGATGCCGTACTGCTTGCTGAAATCGTCGTCGATGAAGTCGGCCGCGAACGTCGTGGGATGTCCCACGTTGAGCACGCTGTAGTCGGTCGCGTCGAGCACGTCGAAACTGACGAAGGCGATGTTGGCGGCGGTACCGTTGCGCAAGGCGTAGGCCGGCACCGAATCGACGCCGCGCGGCGCGGCGGCGCGGCGACCGGCGTGCTCGGGCGCGACCAGGGCCTGGCCGGCCGGCGAGCGCATGAAGTCCTCGATCGCGGTGCGCGGTGCCGCCGGAAAATGCGCGCGTGCCGACGGCGCCTGCCAGCTCCAGTGCAGATCGCGATTGCCCAGGTTGGCGATCGTCAGTGGCGCGCTGAGGCTGGCACCGGCCGCGACCACCGGCGAGAAGCCGGTCGCGGGCGACGGCGACAGGCTGACCAGCGGCGCGCCGACTGCAACCGTCGCATCGGCCGTGGCCGTCGCGCTGACCGGCAGTACCGGCGCCCAGGTGATCGCCAGACCGTCGGAGAGGCTCGCGACGTTGTACGAGAACTGGGTCGCCACGGTGGTGTTCTGCTGCACGCCGACGGTCGCCGACACGCCGTTGTCGTAGCTGGCCGCCGGACCGCCGAAGCTCGCCGTACGATAGGCGAACAGCACCGCGTCGCTGGACTCGTTGAACACCACCTCGAACGTCGCGCCGTGCTGGCCGCTCGACACGCCGGCGTCGCCGTAGTTGGCCTTGTCGTGCCAGGCGACCACGAACTGCCGGTTCGGCGCGCTGCCGACCACCCCGTGGTAGACCGTGCCGGTCGCCATCAGATCGTCCCAGTACGGCAGCAGGGTCGGCCGGGTCAGGTTGGTCGCGGGCAGTGCGCGGTTGCCGTACGGCGAGGCCGAGCACGCGCCGGAGCCGAAGCCCAGATCGCCGTTGTTGCCGACGCACAGGCTGGTCGATTCGGTGCCGTAGAAACGCAGCGGAAACGGTGCGGTGATCGCCGCTGCACCGTCGTCGGCGAGATTGAGCGCGCTGCCACTGGTGCTGATGTCCACGAACGCTCCGGCTGCCGTGGCGCTGGCCGCGTAGCCGGGCAGCAGGTCGGTGGCGGTCCAGGTCGAGGTGAAGTCGCCGCTGGTCGCATTGGCGCTGGTGCTGGCGACGATCACGCGGTTGTACT
The DNA here is from genome assembly GCA_024707225.1 of Dokdonella sp. GTDB lineage: Bacteria > Pseudomonadota > Gammaproteobacteria > Xanthomonadales > Rhodanobacteraceae > Dokdonella. The sequence continues at coordinate 249,398 of JANQAE010000003.1, forward strand.
GGAAGCTGGCGTGCGGCGCGACCGCCTGCTGATGGTTGGTCAGCAGCGTGCCGACGTCGCCGTCGACCAGGGTGTGATAGTTGAGCGTGGTCGCCGAGTGATTGGTCAGCGTGTAGCAGATGTTGACCTGATCGCCGACGGTGACGTCCAGGCTGGTCGCCGTACCGCACAGGGCCGGGTTGCCGGCATCGGCCAGCGCCAGCGTCACGGTCAGGCACAGGTCGCCGCTGCAGTCGCCGCGGTCCTCGGCCTGGGCGGCCGTGCGGGCCTCGCCGAAGTCCAGGACGCGGCCGGCCGCGTTGTAGCTGCCGTACGGCAGCGGCTGCGCCGACACGGCGGCGGCCAGCGACAGCGCCAGCACGGACGCCGCCGGCAGGATGGTGGATCGGTTCATTGCGTCTCCGAAGGACAACACGGCGGCCGGATCTCGGTACGGCCCGCCGCTCGAATCGAATCGATCCGGCGCAGTCCGGCGCCGGCCCCTGGCAACGTCGACGTCGCCACGGCCCGAAGATCGCCAAAGCGCTGCGGCGATGTCTGTGTCAATCCTGTGTCAGATGTGATGCCCTGATGTGCGATCACGATAATCAAGGCGTTACGTAGGGTCCGGCGCCGAGTTCCGACGGCAGCAGGCGCTCGCCGGCGAGGCTGCGGGCCTGGCGCAGCGCCCGGTTCGCGGATGCCTCGTCGCCGAGGGCGCGATGCACCGCGACCTGGATCAGCGCCGCGCGCAGATCCTGCCCGGCCCACGGCGCGAGACGGCCGGCGATCGCGCCGGCCTTGTCGTGCTGGCCGGCCGCGAGCAGGGCCGGCACGTAGGACTCGCCGACGACGACCAGGTTCTCGGGCACACCGGTCGCCTCGGCCTGCGCCATGGCATTTGCATAAGCGGCCAGCGCCTCGTCGCGGCGTCCCTCGGCCGCGGCCTGCTCGGCCTCGGCCAGCCGGATGAACAGCACGCGCCAGTCATCCGGCGTCTGCAGGGCCTGTGCCTGCAGCGTCCGCACCTCCACGGCCGCCTCGGCGACGCGGCCGAGCCGAAGCAGCGCACGGATCCGGGTCAGCCGCGTCGTGACCGTCGTCAGCCGGTTGGCGTTCTCGGGCGAGGCCGCCAGCGCCTCCTCGGCCTGCTGCGCGGCCGCTTCGGCATTGCCGCGCAGCAGGGCGATCGACGCCAGCAGCGCATCGGCCTCGGTTCGCACCATCGCATCGTCGACCGGACTGCTGAGGTCGCGGATCTGCGCGGCCAGCGCGTCGGCATCGCCGAGACGGCCGTTGGCGGTCAGCGCGACCGCGCGCGAGAGCGTCAGCCACCAGCGCTCGCGCGGGTTGCGCGCGTAGGACTCCGGCGGCCAGAAGCGCTCGGTCGTGGCCAGCGCCGCCGGATGCTGCAGCAGCATCAGCTGGGCGTCGACGATCGAGCGCAGCGCGAATGTCCAGGCTTCGAGCACCGCCAGCGTCTCGAGCCGCTGCGCCGCGGCCTCCAGCACAGGCAGCGCGACCGCCGGCTGGGCACGGTCCATCGCGACGACGCCGAGGTTCAGATCGACCCGCGCGACGCCGAACGCGTCGTTGCCCTGCTCGTGCAATGTGCGCGCGATGCCGAACAGTCGCACCGCGTCCTCGAGCCGGCGTGCGCGACCGGCGACCGCGCCGCGGCCGGTATAGGCGCCGGCCAGCACGTTGCGGTCCTCGAGCGGTTCGGCCAGACGGATGCCTTCGGCGAACGCGGCATCGGCCTCGTCGAGGCGGTCCTGGCGGAAGTAGCTGGACCCGAGCGTATGCAGCGCACGCGCGCGCAGCAGCGGCGCCTGATCCGGCGGCAGCCGGCCGAGCAGCTCCTGCGCGCCGCGGATGCAGGCCTCGTAGTCGCCCGAGAAGAAATCGATGTTGATCTGCGCCAGCGCGATCTGCGGCGTCTCGCGAACCTGCGGGGCGGCCGAGCCGATCAGCGCACGCGCGACGTCGAGCTGGCCGGCCAGCACGGCCGCGCCGACGCGCTGCACGAGCTCGTCGGCGACCTTCGGCAGGCTGGTCTCGGTCGTCGCCGGCGGCACCCGACCGAGCTTGACCAGCAGACGATCGGCCGCGGTGCGCGCGGCCGACAGCGGGTCGTCGGCGGTCGCCTCGGCGTACAGCGCACGATGGCCGTCGCTGGCCTGCAGGGCCAGATGCCAGTGCGTACCGGACAGCTCGATGCGCGGCCGCAGTACCCAGGCCTGCGGCGCGGCCATGCGCTCGCGCACCCAGGCGTCCTCGGCCGGCACGTCCTGCCGCGCGTTGAGCAGGCCGACGACACTCTCACTCGGCGTCACCGCCAGACCGCCGCGGCGCAGCTGCGTCGCGATCAGATCCATGCCGCCCAGGCGCAGCCAGCTCCAGCCGTCCGTCGCGTCTACCTGCACCGGCAGCACCAGCGCCGCGGCGGGCGTCGCGCTGGCTGCCGTCGGCGCCTCGGCGGTCGCCTGCGCGTGGCCGGGCGCCGGCGAGGCGCCGCGATACTGGCTCAGACCCCAGCCGGCCAGCAGCAGCGCGACCAGGCCCGCCAATGCCCAGGCCGTGGCGCGGCGCGGCGCCGGGCGGGCGGTTTCGACGACCTCGGCCGGCGCGACCGGATGCTCGACGACGGCCTCGTCCTCGGCAGCGGAAGACCCGATCGCGGCGTCGGCCGTGGCGGGCGCCGCTGCCGGCATCGGCGCCGGTGCGGCCTTGACCGGTGCCGGCTCCTCGGCCTCGACGACGGTGTCCATGACCCAGCGGTAGCCGACGCCCCAGACCGTGCGGATGCCCTCCTCGCTGCCGGACAGCCCGAGCTGGCGGCGCAGGCGCATGATCGCGTGATTCAACGAGACGTCGCTGACGTCGACGCGGCCCCAGACCGCCGCGGTCAGTTCGTCGCGGCCGACCGGCCGGTCGCGGTGCTGGATCAGATAGCTCAGGCAGTCGATGTGGCTGGTCGGCAGCGCGACGCGTTCGCCGGACCGCAACAGTTCGCGCGCGTGCGGATTCAGATGGAACGCGCCGAAGCGATAGCAGACTCGACTCATGCCGACAGAGTAGCAAGCCGATTGTCGGCGCGCGCCGGCGCGACACGCCGTCGCAGCGACGCATGGTCACTGTCCTGGCGCGCCGAACCGTCTTCGCCAAGGCGCGTCCGGACGTATCAGATGCGCGGGCGCGGCTTGAGCTCGGGCGGCGGTCGCGGCGCGCGCGTCTGCGGATCGACCGGCGACTCGGCACCGGCGCGTGCCGCCGGCCGTGCCGCGATCGTCGCGGCGACGCGCCGCGCGATCGCGCGCAGCTGGCCGAGCATCCAGTGCGCGAGCCCGGCCTGGGTCGCCGGCAACCCGTCGAGCGGATCGTCGTCGAGGCGGCCGAGTCCGCGCAGCCGGTAGGTGCCCGGCCCGACCGGATCGGTGAAGAAGCGCGCATAGTCCGATGCCGTGCCGTCGAGCGTGCCGGCCGAGGTCTCGAGCCGGTCGAGCATCTCGGACATCGAGGCCAGCAGCAGGCGCAGGCGGATCAGCTGATGGTTCTCCCAGTTCATCGGCGAGGCGACCGCATCCGCCGGCCAGCACGCCGGATCGCCGAAGCGCACGACGAACTGCTGGCCGGCGTAGCGGCCATAGGCGGTCAAGGCCTCGATCACCGAGGGTTCCATCGTCAGGTTCAGCCCGCCCTCGCGCTCGGACAGGCGGATCAGGCCGATGCGGTCGCGAAAGCCCGGCAGGTTCGAGAGCGTCTCGTGATTCCAGTCCTTGGCGACGCCGAACAGCGTGCCGAGAAAGCCGAGCACCGAACCGACACCGCGCGACTCGTCCCAGCGCCGCCACGGCGAGATCAGTGCATCGGCGTTGTCGTCCGGAAAACGCACGCGCTGGTCGGGACGGTCGCCGCTGCCCGGGTCGGCCTGGCCGAGGTCCAGGCCGAACGTCGGCCGCGTCGACAGCGGCGCGTCGAAGAAGTGGATCGGAAAGTTCGAGCCGACGCCGCCGTCGGTGAACCAGCAGCGTTCGGGCCGGCGCAGTACGCCGGCCGCGGTGCCGGGCCGCGTGAAGTCGACCGAGTACAGCGGCACCGCCGAGAGCAGCAGCGGAAAGCTCAGGCTCATGCGCACCGCGACGACCACCGGCAGGTCGTCCGGCGCCGGCAGGCCGAGATGGCCGTCGAGCGCGGCCTCGCGAAACACGCCGCCGACCTCGGCCGGTGCGCGCGCGACCATCCAGTCGACGATGCGCGGCGGAAACAGCTGCGCGAAGTCCTCGCGCCGGAACAGGAAGCGGCCGTTCTCGCGTACGTGGACGTCGTCGCCGAACGGCAGCTGGAACGGCCGGCCGAGCGTCAGGCAGGTCGTCATCACGCGCAGCTCGATGCCGTGCGCGCGCAGATCGCCGAACGTCAGCGGTTTGCCCGGATCGGCCTGCGCGGCCTGGCCGGCGAGCCGGTCGAAGTAGTCGCTCATCCAGACCGTCAGCGCCTCCTCGGCGTGCGCATCGCCGGCTTCGGGCATCCCCGAGCACACGCCGTAGCCGCGTGCCGGCAGTTCGCGGAACAGACGCAGCGCCATGCGCGCGACCACGCCGAGCAGCGCCAGCACGCAGGCGATCGCGACCACCCACGCGACCAGCGGCAGCAGACTCCAGCGCCACGGCACGAACGCCAGCACGAGCAGCGGCAGCAGGCCGATCAGCCAGCCGAGCAAGGCCATGCCCGGATTGCGGCGCGCCAGTGCGAACACGGCGCGACGAAGGCGCGCGGCGCCGCCCTTGACCGCGAGCGTGTCGACGAACACCTCGAACACCGCGCGCAGGCGGCGCGCCGGCTTGAAGAAGGCGAGCAGGCGCGTGCCGGCGCCGCTCGGTGACGGAGCGCCGAGAAAATCCGGCAGCTCGCGCAGCTGGCCGAACCCGTCCGGATCGTCGGCGAGCTCGCCGGCGCGATGGCGCTGCCGGCCCAGCTCCGCCGCGGCCGCGGCCGCCGCCGCGATCGCGCCGGCGCTGGTGCCGCCGATCGAGCGCAGCCGGAACGCACGCGCGATCTCGGCGATCGCCAATGGATAGACCACGCCGCTGGTGATGCCGCCCTTCATGACCAGATCGCACTCGCGCGCGAACGGCGCGGACGCACCAGTGCTCGCCGGCGCAGCGTCGGACCGATCGGTATCGTCACGATCGACATCGGGGGCGGTGCGGCTCATCGCAGACTCCTTGTCGGGACGGTGGGCGGCGCCGGGCGGCGTTGCCGATCCAGGTGCGTCGCACGCCCGGACAGGGCGGCGAAGGCGTGGTCGCGTTATAGCAAACGGTCCGGACCGGCGATACCGCAGCGCAGGCGCAGTCCTGACCGCCATCGCGATCTCGGCTCGGCGCGGTGCGGCCACGGCCGGGCGCGTCGTCATCGCCGTCGCGCAGCCGGCGCTCCATAGTCGCGGCTCCGACGCCGGGACCTTGCGCGATGGACACGACGAGACGAGGCATGCTGGCCTGCGCGCTGGTGCTGTTGACCGCGCAGACGACCATGCACGCAAACGCGACGGCCGCGGCCGATCCGGCGATCGCGATCGAGCCGGTCGCGAGCGGCCTGCGCCATCCGTGGTCGGTCGCGTTCCTGCCCGACGGCGACTTCCTGGTCGCCGAGAAGAACGGCGGCCTGATGCGCGTCGACGCCGCCGGAGGTCTGCACGCGATCGACGGCCTGCCGGCCGGCGTCGATACCGCGCAGCAGCTGCCCGGCGACAACAGCGGCCTGTTCGAGGTCGCACTCGACCCGGACTTCGCCGACAACCGGCGCCTGTATTTCACGTATGCCAGCCGCGTCGATGCGGCGACGACCACGCGCCTGGCGCGCGCGGAGCTGCACGGCGATCGCCTCGCCGCGGTGACGCCGCTGTTCGATGCGACGCCGCGATCGGCCGCACGCCACCACTACGGCGGCGGCCTGCTGATCACGCGCGAGGGCCTGCTCCTGCTGACGGTCGGCGAGCGCCACTTCCACGAACGCGACAACCCGCCGCTGCCGGTCGCGCAGGACGTCGCCGACCGGCGCGGCAAGGTCTACCGCTTCACGCTCGACGGCGCGCCGGCGCCCGGCAATCCCGATTTCGGACCCGGCGCGGTCCCCGGCCTCTACGCGATCGGCATCCGCGCCGCGCAGGGCCTGGCCGAGGATCCCGACAGCGGCCGGATCTGGATGTCCGAGCACGGCCCGGTCGGCGGCGACGAGATCAATCATCTGCTGCCGGGCGCCAACTACGGATGGCCGGTTCAGACCGCCGGCCGCTACCGCGATGCCGGCTACCGTCCCGGCCGGCGTCTGCACGATGCGCGCTACACGGCGCCGGCCTGGACCTGGGCCGAGCGCACGGTCGCGCCGGCCGGCATCGCGCTCTACAGCGGCGCTGCGTTTCCGGACTGGCACGGCGATCTGCTGGTCGCCGGGCTGGGCACCGGTGCGCTGCTGCGCGTCGAGCTCGACGGCGAACGCGTCGCCGCCGTGCATGCGCTGTGGACCGGCACGCGGCTACGCAACGTCGGGCAGTCGCCCGACGGCACGCTGTACGTGCTGACCGACGAGGCGGACGGCCGCCTGCTGCGCATCGCCGCAGCCGAACGCGAGCCCAACGGCGATCGGCACGGGGATTGAACGCCGGTCCCAGCTCGGCTGCAATCGGCACGCGCCGTCGCCGGCGGCGCCCATCGCCGAGGATCGATCATGCAGCGCCGCACCGCCTGGATCGCACTGCTCGTACTGACCGGCCTGGCGATGCTCGGTTGCCGTCTGCGCTACGCCGAGCGCGCGACGCTCACGGTCGCCGACGGCACCGGTCCGACGCCGACCCTGCCCGAGCCGCGCCGCACCTGGCTGCCGACGCTGCAGATCGCACCGGCGGTCGGCTGGCCGGCCGATGCGGCCCCGCTGCCGGCGGACGGCCTCGCGGTGAACGCCTACGCACGCGGCCTGGACCATCCGCGCTGGCTCCATGTGCTGCCGAACGGCGACGTGCTGGTCGCCGAATCGAACGCGCCACCGCGTCCGGCCGACGCGCCCTCCGGCGGCCTCAAGGGCTGGATCGCCGGCAAGGTCATGCAGCGCGCCGGTGCCGGCGTGCCGAGCGCCGACCGCATCACGCTGCTGCGCGACGCCGATGGCGACGGCGTCGCCGAACTGCGCACGGCCTTCGCCGAAGGCTTGCATTCGCCGTTCGGCATGGCGCTGGTCGGCGCGGACTTCTACGTCGCCAATGCCGACGCGGTCGTGCGCTTCCCCTATCGCGACGGGCAGACGCGCCTGGATGCGCCGGCGCAAAGGTCGTCGACCTGCCGGCCGGACTCAATCACCACTGGACCAAGAACCTGATCGCCAGTGCCGACGGCACGCGGCTGTACGTGACGGTCGGCTCCAACAGCAATGTCGGCGAGAACGGCCTGGCGATCGAGGAAGGCCGCGCGATGATCTGGGAGCTCGACCGCGCCAGCGGCCGCATGCGTCCGTTCGCGACCGGCCTGCGCAATCCGAACGGACTGGACTGGGAGCCGGTCACCGGTGCGCTGTGGACCGCCGTCAACGAGCGCGACGAGATCGGCTCGGACCTGGTGCCCGACTACGTGACCGCGGTGCGCGACGGCGCGTTCTACGGCTGGCCGTACAGCTACTACGGCCATCACGTCGACGTCCGCGTGCAGCCGCCGCGGCCGGACCTGGTCGCGCGCGCGGTCGTGCCGGACTACGCGCTCGGCCCGCATACCGCCTCGCTCGGCATCGCCTTCACGCAGCGCGGGACCGCACTGCCGGACGCGTGGCGACAAGGACTGGCCGTCGCCCAGCACGGCTCCTGGAACCGCCGTCCGAAAAGCGGCTACAAGCTGATCTACGTGCCGTTCGAGAACGGCCGCCCGGCCGGCGCGCCGCGCGATCTGCTGACCGGCTTCCTCGACGCCGACGAGCAGGCACGCGGCCGTCCGGTCGGCGTCGCGATCGACCGTCGCGGCGCGCTGCTGATCGCCGACGACGTCGGCAACACGATCTGGCGCGTCGCCGCCGCGCGCTGAGCCGCGAGGCGTACTCGAGGCAGGCGACGGTGCCGCCGCGAGACGTCTGGCGTTTCGCCCGCGGTGCGGGGCCGGCGGCGCTCTTCTCCGTACGTCTCTCCCGTACGTCGCCGCCGGCCCGCCGGACGCCGGACCGAACGCCCGGCACGGCACCACAGCGTCGAGTGCGCCGGTGCCTGGCCGCGACGACGCCCGGCGTCCCATGCCGGTGTCGAATCCGCAGGGGCTTTGCGGACGCGACACTCCTCCCTCAATTCTCGAAGTCGTCGGCGAAGATCCGGTCCTCGCCGTCCAGACCGAGCGTGATCCCGTCGAACCAGCCGGTCGGGCCGCCATTGGGCACCTCGCCCTCGCCCAGGCCCTTGATCGGATTGCCGTTGACGACCTCGAGGTAGACCGTCAGCGAGGTGTCGCGCGACCAGCTGGCGGCGGGCACCACGATCGCCGCGGGCGCGGTCGGCCGCCGCCAGGTCGCGCCCTGCGCCAGCGTGTGCACGCCCTGCGCGTTCGGCGCGCCCTGGCGGCAGGACGTCGGCGCGTCGTTGTGGCGCAACTCCCAGCGCAGACGCACCGTGTTCGCGAACGGCGAGCCGGCGGTCACGCGCCCCCAGCCGTTGAGGTAGTAGTTGCCCGGCCCGGGCAGATGGATGCACTGCGCACGCGCGGCGACGAGGAGGTCGTCGCTGCCGACGGCCGACTGCACCGAGCCCGAGCCCGCCGGTCCGGACGCGTTCTGCGTGCCGTCCCAGCTCGACACGCCGGTCGCTTCCCAGAGGTCGAGGTTCATGTCGAAATCGCCGTTGAGCACCAGCGGCTGGACGGCCGGCCGCTCGTAGGCTCCAGCGTCGGCGGTCCGGTTCAGCGTGCCGCCGATCGGCATGTCGATGTCGTGCGAGCGGCCTTCCAGATCGACGCCGCCGGCCGCCGGAGCGAAATCCACCGCCATCGAGCCGGCGCGCAGATGGTAATCCCCGCGGGCCGGGTCGACGAAACGCGGCGCGCTCAGCGCAAACGCACCGGGCATGTTGGCGTTGTCGTTGGTCAGCACGTATTCGATGTTGCGTGCGCCGCCGCCGGCGGCCAGGGTCCGCTTGCCCGGCTGAGCGACCAGACTGCGGTCGAAATGGAACTCGTCCTCGACCACCAGCACGCTCGCCGCGCCGATGGCGTTGCCGGCGATCGTGACGTGACCCATCGCCAGATGGGACAGGCTGTCCTCGGCGTTGAGCCGTACCAGCTCCTCGGCGACCACGTTGTCCGCCAGCAGGCTGTTCGCCAGGCGCACGAAGGCCCGCTCGTCGGTCGCGTGGAACAGCCGGCCGGCCTCGTTGTCGTGGATCGCCACGCGCGATGCGGTGAAGACGGCGCCGCGCGCGCGGATCACCGCGCCGGTGGGATTGCCGGTATGGTTGCCGGTGATGTAGCCGCACGGCCTGCCGAGCGCGCAGGCGGCAGCGGAAGGCGGCGGATCGACCGGATTCCAGGACTCTCCGCGAGAGTTGAAGTAGAAGTTGGCGCCCTGATCGGGATTGCCGGGGGCCGGTTGCGAATCGTAGTCGAGGAAGACCGCCGCACCGTCGGGCGCGGTGTTGTCGGCGATGGCCGTGTGCCAGAGCCGGGCATAGACGAGCGCGTCGCCGCTGGTGAGGTCCGCGTCGGGCTTGAGGTAGATTCCGCCGCCGCGCGCGGTGGCCGTGTTGGCGTTGATGCGGACCGGATTGGCGCTCTCGGTGCTGAAGATCCGCACCTCGGCCAGGCTGGCCGATTCGATGCCGCCGAGCACGGCGATGCCGCCGCCGTTGACCGCGGTGTTGCCGTAGATCGCGCCGATGCCGCCGATGCCGTTGGAGCTGATGTAGGCGTACGAGGGGAATTGCTCGCTGACCACGACGAGCCCGCCGCCGTTGCCGCCGCCGTCACTGCCCTGGGCGACGTTGAACATCAGGCTGCTGGCGGGGCCGAGCAGCGACATCTCGATGCTCTTGGCGACGACGCCGCCGCCGCTCTTGCGCGCGGTGTTGTAGCCGACCGTGACGTTCGCGCCGAGCACCAGCTCGGCCAGGATGCTGGTGCCGACCGCGTAGATGCCGCCGCCGTCGTAGGCGACGTTGTTGGTGATCGCACTGTCGGCGATGTCGAGGATGCCGCCGCCTTCGTAGTAGATGCCGCCGCCGTTGTCGTCGCCGTCCTGGTCGCCGCCGGTGATCGTCAGGTTGCGCAGCCGGAAGACGCCGTTGCCGCGGATCGTCAGCACCGGCCGCCGGTCGCCGCCGGTACCGTCGAGCACGGTCTTGACGCCATCAGGCGCGGCCGCACCGCAGGTCGCGAAGCCGCCGATCAGCTCGATGTCCTGAGGCGAGTCGATGCCGATCTGCTGCGCGGTCCAGGACTGGCTGCGCGAGATGCGGATCGTGTCGGCCCCCGGCGTCGCCTGGGCGGCGTTGACGGCTGCCTGCACGCTGGTGTGATTGCAGCCGGTGCCGGGTGCACCGACGGTCAGCACGGCCGCCGTGGCGGGTCCGGCCAGCACGGCCGCAAGCAGGCCGCACAGGGCGGGCAGCAGCCGCCAGCCGGCGGCGGCACACCGGTGGCGGCCGGCAGCGGACGCGCGGGGCCGCGCGAAGAACGGAGAAACGGACATGGACGCACCTTCGACGGTCAGAGGTGCACCGGGTAACACCGAATCCGGACCGATTGCGTCATGCGCCGCCAGGCGCTGAGTCGCGGCGCCGGCCGCGCATCGTCATGCACCGCCGCGGCGGTAGCGGCCAAGCTGCCGAACGAGAGGATCCGATTCGGTCCGCAGGGCGGCCCCGGCCGGACCGGGCAGCGGCGGTGCGCGCCGACGCGTCAGCGCGGTGGCTGGCCGAGCTGCGCGATCAGTGCGCGTGTGCGCGGCGACAGCGAGCCGTCCGGCACCGCCAGCGCGCCGATCGCCGCCAGCGTGCCGCGTACGGCGTCCTCGCGCAGCAGCGCGCGCTCGATCTGCGCCTTCTCGACCAGCATCACCACCTGCCAGGTCCTGGCGTCCGGCGCCAGTTCGCGCCACTCGGACAGCACGCGCTCGGACAGCGCGAGCGCCTCGTCGAGGCGGCCGACGAGCCGCAGCGCCTGAACCAGCGTTCCGCGCACCATGACCGTCTCGCGCGACCGCCCGTAGCCGGTCCTTTCCAGCTGCGCGACGGCCTGCTCGGCGAGCGCCACCGCGCGGCCGTAGTTCTTGGCCTTGGACGCGACATTGGCCAGCGTCGCCAGCGAGTAGGCGACCGTCGGATGATCCTCACCGAGCAGTTCGCGCCGTTCGGCCAGTGCCTGCGTCATCGCCTGTTCGGCTTCGGCCAGGCGTTCCTGCCGGTAGTAGGCCTGGCCGAGATTGTTGCGCGCGCGCGAACACACTTCGTCACGCAGCGCCATCTGCGCGCAGATCTCCAGCGCGGCCCGGTATTCGCGTTCGCCTTCCTCGTAGCGCTGGCGGCCGGTCAGCAGCGCGCCCAGCGTGTCGTGCGTGATCGCCAGCTCGCGGTGATGGCCGCCGAATATGGCCTGCTGCATCCGCAACGCCTCCCGCAGCAGCGCTTCGGCCTCCGCCGGATCGGCGCCGCGCGCCAGCACCGAGGCCAGATCGCGCAGCGCACCGGCGATCGCATCGTGCTCGGGCGGATAGATGCGGCGCTTGAGCGCGAGCAGCTCGCGGTAATGCCGTTCGGCATCGGCGAGGTCGCCGAGCGCGTCGGCGGCGACCGTCAGGCTGCTCAATCCGCGCACGTAGCGATCGTCCTCCGGCGCCTGCGTCCTGCGCCAGGCCGCCAGCGCCGGCGTCAGCTGTGCGACCGCTTCGGGATAGCGCTGGCTCAAAGCGAGCGCGCCGCCGAGGTTCAGCGCGGCGGCCAGCGCCTGCGGACTGTCCGCGCCGTGGCGCCGCGTCGCCACCGCCAGCGCTTCGCGCTGCAGGCTCAGCGATTCGTCCGTGGTCCCCACCGCCAGCTGTGCGGCCGCCAGCACGTTCAGCGCGCGCAGCAACGCGGGCGAATCGGCCTGCCGCAGCGCCGGCAGGACCGGTTCGATCGCGCGGATCGCCTTCGCACTGTCCCCGGCGCGCTGCCAGCCGTCGGCGCGCGCGATCGCGACCTCGCCGACCAGAACATCGCGCCCGATCTCACGCGCCGTGACCTCGGCCAGGGACAGCGCGGTATCGGCCTGCGCGAACGCCGACAGCGACAGCCAGACCTCGGCCATCGACGTCAGCAGATCCAGGCGCGTCTCGGGCGCCATGTCCGGCAGCTCGGCGAGCTGGCGCTGCGCATGCGCGACCAGCGCTTCGGGCGTCGGCCGCTGGTCGCGCGGCAGGCTGGCGCGCGCGCTGTCGAACACGCCGATCAGGAAGTCGCGCACGGTATTGGCGCGCTGCGCCTGCTGGCGCGCCTCGTGGCCCTGCCACAGCGCGACCGCGAGTGCCGCCAGCACGGTGATCGACAACGCCAGTGCAGCGGTCACCGATGCGCGGTGGCGCATGACGAACTTGCGCATGCGGTAACGGCGCGACGGCGGGTGCGCGAGCACCGGCCGCGCCTCCAGATGGCGCTCGATGTCGTCGGCCAGATCGGCGGCCGACGCATAGCGCCGGGCCGGCTCTTCCTCGAGCGACTTCATGACGATGTTGTCGAGGTCGCCGACGAATGCATGCGGCGACAACCATCCCGGTCCGGCGCGGTCGGCTGCGCGCGCCGACGGGCGCCGCGGCGGCCGTGCCGGCCGTTCGCCGAGCATCAGCTCGTACAGCAGCACGCCGAGCGCGTAGACGTCGGTGGCGGTCGAGATCGCCCCGCCGCTGAACTGCTCCGGCGCCGCATAGCCGGGTGTCAGCGGCGACTGACCCGGTCGCGTCGCGTGCTCGGGCGCCGGCGACTCGTCGAGCAGCTTGGCGATGCCGAAGTCGACCAGCTTCACGGCGCCTTCGGCCGTCACCAGGATGTTCGAAGGCTTCAGGTCGCGATGCACGATCAGGGCGCGATGGGCCGCCGCCACGGCGCGGCAGACCACGATCATCAGACGCAGCCGCGCGCGCAGATCGAGCCGCTGCGCGTCGGCGTGGCGCGTGATCGGCACGCCGTCGACGTACTCCATCACCAGGTACGGTATGCCCTCATCGGTGACGCCGCCGTCGATCAGATGCGCGATGTTCGGATGCGACAGCGCGGCCAGCGTCTGCCGCTCGCGCCTGAACAGGCGTCGCGCATCGGCCGAATAGACGCCGCTGCGCAGCAGCTTCAGCGCGACCTGCTGCCGTGCACCGTCCAGATCGCGCACCGCGCGGAATACCGTGGACGAGCCGCCCTCGCCGAGCGTCTCGAGCAGCTGGTACGGTCCGATCGGGCGGCCGGCCGCCCACGGCGTCTCCTCGCGGTCGACCGGACCGATCGCCTCGGCCAGCGCAGCGGCCGGCCGATCGGCCCATGGATCGCCCGGACTGGCATCGGCTGCGAGCAGACGTTCGAGCTGCGCACGCGCGGCCTCGTCCGGGCAGCACTCGCGCAGATAGCGCGCGCGCGCCGCCGGATCGAGCGCGGCCGCCGCGTCGAACAGCGTGCGCAGCGACGGCGTCGGCCCGGACGTCATGGCGCCGCCCCTTCGGCAGCGAGCGGCGCCATCGTCTAGTCCAGCTCGGCTTTCAGGAACGCCCGCGCGAAACGCCAGTCGCGGTCGATCGTGCTGCGGCTGCAGCCGAGCGCGTCGGACGCCTGCTCCAGCGTCACCCCGGCGAAGTAGAGCAGCTCCACGACCTGCGCCGCGCGCGGATCGGCCGCGGCGAGGCGGTCGAGCGCGGCGTCCATCGCCAGGGCCTGCTCGGCGCTCTCGAGCGCGAATCGCTGATCCGAGGCGGTCAGCGTCACGCGCACCCAGTCGCCGCCGGCGCGCTGGCGCAGGCGGTCGCGCGCGCGGTTCTGCAGCAGGTGGCGCATCGCGCGCGCGGCGTAGGTCAGGAACTGCGCCGGGTGCGCGAACAGCAGCCGGTCGCTCGCGCTCAGGCGCAGATAGAGTTCGTGCACCAGCGCGGTTGCGTCGAGCGTGGCCGGATCGCGGCCGAGCGCGCGTCCGGCCATCGCCTTGAGGCGATCGTAGACGCGTGCGAACAGCACATCGGCCGCGAGGGCCGAAGCCGCCGGGTCCGCATGCGGCTGATCGAGCGGTGCGTTGGCGTCGTTCATAGTCGGATTCCGTTCGATTCTACTCCTGCCGGCTTCGGTGCCGGCGAGTGCGCGGTCACACCGTGCTTTCGTTCCGGCACCGAACACGGCCGCTCCACCGGCGTGGCGGACGCGGATCGCGAGCGGAAGCATGCCCGCACACAGCATCGGCCGCGCATTCACGAACCGGGCAGATGCAGCGCGAGCTCGCGCCTCACCACGGCTTCACCCGCCAGCCGTCGGCGCACGGTTCGACCCGCGTATCGATCGCGAGCCGATCGAGGAAGGTCGCATCATGGGAAACGACGATCAGCGCACCGCGATACTGGCTAAGCATCTGCTCGAGCGCCTCCAGCGCGGCCAGATCCAGATGGTTGGTCGGCTCGTCGAGCAGCAGCAGCTCGGCCGGCTCGCTGCGATAGAGCGCGCCGGCCAGCGCAGTCTTCAGGCGCTCGCCGCCGCTGAGCAGCCGGCTCGGCAGCTCGACCGTCTCCGCATCCAGACCGAGCAGCGCCAGCCAGGTCCGCAGCTGCGTCCGCGTCGCAGCCGGATGCACCTCCTGCAGATGCCCCAGCGCAGAGACCTCCGGATCGAGACCTTCGAGGCGCTGGCCCAGATACGCCACCGGCACGTGCACGATGCAGCGCCCCTGTAGCGGCGCGATCGCGCCGGCGATCAGCCTGAGCAGGGTCGACTTGCCGCTGCCGTTGGCGCCGGTCACGGCGATGCGCTGGCGGCCGTTCACGGCCAGATCGAGCCGGTGCCCGCCGGCCACGCCGTATGGCAGTACGATGCCGTCGAGCACGGCCACGCGCCGCTGCGCGGCCGAGGCCGGCAGCGGCGCGAACAGCGCGAGCGGTGCATCGTCGTCCACCTCGCGCGCCGCCGTGGCGACGGCCTCGTGCAGCGCATCGACGCGCTCGGCCTGCCGGCGCAGCGCCTTGCCGGCGCTGACCTCGCTCTGCTGCTTGCGCCGGCCGAGCAGGATCGGCGCTTGGTTGGCGGTGCGGCCTTCACGCATATCGCGTGCGCTGCGACGTGCCAGCGCCTCACGCTGCGCGCGGACCTCGGCTTCGCCGCGGCGCCGCTCATGTCTGCTGCGCGCCAGCGCCTCGCGCGCCTGCGCCTGCTCGTCCGCCCGCGCCTGCGCATAGAACGCATAGCCACCGCCGTAATCGCGCAGGCCTGCCGGCGACAGCTCGACGATGCGCTGCATCGCGTCGAGCAGCTCGCGATCGTGACTGATCACGATCAGGCCGCCGCTCCAGGCGAGCAAGGCTTCGCGCAACGCGCTGCGCTGCGCGCGGTCGAGATGATTGGTCGGTTCGTCGAGGATCAGCATGTCGGCCTCGGCGAGCCAGGCGCCGATCAGCGCCACGCGCGTCAGCTCGCCGCCGCTGGCCTCGGCCGCGCGCTGATCGGGCTGCAGATGCGCCAGACCATGCGCGGCCAGCGCCGCCGTCAAGCGCTCGCGAACGTCCCAGCGATCGCCGACCGCGTCGAAGTCCGCCGCGTCGACGCCGCCCGCCCCGATCCGCATCAGCGCCGCCAGCACCGGCGCGACGCCGGCCACCTCGGCGATCGTCGCGTCCGGCGCCGGCAACACCTGCTGCGGCACGTAGTGCACGCGCCCGTGACGCACGCAGCGCCCGGCCGTCGGCAGCAGCAGCCCGGCCATCACACGTGCGAGCACGCTCTTGCCGACGCCGTTGCGTCCGACCAGGCCGGTCGGCCGCCGGTCGAACTGCGCATCGAGCGCCGCGAACAGGGGTCTGCCGTCGGGCAGCGAAAACGAAACGCCTTGCAGCGTCAGGGACGCACTCGTCATCACACACACTCCACGCGATGCCGGGACACGATCCGTCCACAGGGGACGGACATGGACGGGCCGTCGAAAACGACGGCGGGCATCACTGGCGCATGGGACGAGGGTCCTTTGAGTGGGGTGGAGGGGGTGGGCAGTATAGAGGGTGTGGTCCTGGGCGGCGTCCCTGCCCTTTTTTCGCTCGCCACCGTGTGGGTGGGTGGGTTTGGTTCAGCGCCGCAGGAGCCGCGAGGCCGGCTTGATGGTTGGGTGGTGGTCGCTTCGTAGGCGGTCGGCATCCCTGCCTGTTTTCCGCTCGCTCCCGCGAGCGGGTCACTTTCTCTTGCGTGCCCACCATATCGCAGGAGCGGCGGGGCGGTTTGATGGTTGGGTGGTGGTTGCTTCGTAGGCGGTCGGCATCCCTGCCGGTTTTCCGCTCGCTCCCGCGAGCGGGTCACTTTCTCTTGCGTGCCCAAGAGAAAGTAACCAAAGAGAAGGGCACCCCACAGACGTGCCCTCCGGGCTTCCTGCCCTGCGGGTCCGTGGGCCGGAGCCGAGGTTCGTCGACAGCACCTCCTGTGCTGACGACGAACGCGCGGGCCTCCCTGCCCGCGCCCCTGCGGGCTTTTTCGGCCCCGTCCCACCACGTCTGACGGGACCCCAGAGCGCGCTTCCTGCGCGCAGAAGATCAAGCAAAAGCAAAAGCGGCGTCGATTGCGCCCTGCCTCTGCTCTTTCGCTCCCGCTTTCAATTCAAGTTTTGCTTTCATCCACATCCGCTCGTTCTGCGGGCAGCCCCGCTCTCGTTCTTGCTCTTGCTTGAGCGCGCAGGACGCGCGCCAACGGGGCCCCTGTGCGCGGCGAAGGCGCGTAGGGAAAGGCCCGAAGGGTGGGCCACAGGACGTGGCCCAGTCTGCTGTCAGCGCAGGATGCGCTGTCAGCAGGCCCCGCAGCGCCTTCGCGAAGTCGCAGGGCAGGATGCCCGGAGACCGCGGCACCGGGGTGGCCTTTCTTTTGGTTACTTTTCTTTGGCCACGCAAAGAAAAGTGACCCGCTCGCCTGGAGGCGAGCGGAAAACGGCAGGGATGCCGACTGCCTACGAAGCAACCATCCAAACATCAAGCCGCCTTCGCCGTTCGCGCCGCTCCTGCGGCGCTGTGGCCACGCAAAAAGAAAAATGACCCGCTAGCCCGCAGGCGAGCGGAAAAAAGGCAGGGACGCCGCCCGCCTACGAAGCAACAACCACCCAAACATCAAGCCAGCTACGCCGTCCGCACCGCTCCCGCGTCGCTGTAAACATGCAAAGAAAAGCGCGCAAGTGAGAGCGAGCGAAAACCATGCAGGGACGCCGCGCATCCCAAAGAATCCAGCGCACGTCCTGACCCAACACACTCGAGGAAGCACACCAGCCCGATCCTCACACCACGCGAGAAGCGCGCAAGGCCGACTTGCCCGGCGACACCCCCCGTGCGATCGTCCACGCCGCTCCACCCTCACGAATCCTTCGCATGAGTCCGATCACCCGCGCGTTCCACGCCGTGAGCTATCTGCAGTACCCGCTGCTGCTGGTCTCACTGTTCTACGTCGTGCAGCCGTACTTCGACGGGTTCCAGGGGTTCTGGCAGAGCTTCAACAAGGCGCTGATCTTCGCCGGTGTCGCGATCAGCTTCTCGACGCTGCAGGACACCACGCGCACGCAGAACGAATTCTCGAAGCGGATCTGGCAGGACCCGCGCAAGGGCCGCCGCGCGCTGATCGTGCTGGCCGCGAGCGCCGCGGTGATGCTGATCGTCGGGCTGTACGGTTTCCTCGCCGCGCCGGCCGGCATCGTGCAGGAAGTCGCGTTCGGTCTGCTGATGCTCGGCATCGGCTACATGGGCCTGCTCAAGGCCGCGATCGAGATGTACGAGAACCATCGGCTCGACAAGCGCGGGCCTGCCGCACCCGCGCCGCCCGACGCGCACTGAACGCACCTCGTCGCGGCCGCGCTTCGCGGCTGCAGGCGGGTACTCGCGCATCGCGCGACCGATCGACCCCGGCACGGCTTCGCCGCGACCACGCAACGCCGACGGCGATCGGCGCGTGCCGCGCGTTCGGCGCTGCGGACGCGACGGCCGGCTTCGCAACCTTCGTTGGGCATCCCGCATCGCTCCATCAGGCAAACGCCCGCGGGAGTACGCACGGGCGCCAGTTCTTGCGCGCGGATCTCGGCGACAACTCACGATCGGCCATCAGCGACGCAGCGCGGGATCGCTTGCGAGGTGTTTCTATCTGTGTATACTCACTATACACAGTAAGGCTGCCGCCGATGCATGACTGACCTGCTCGTCCTCTCCAACCCGTCGCCGACGCCGATGTATGCGCAGATCGTCGAGCAGGTCCTCGCCAAGGTCATGGCCGGCGAATGGCCGCCCGGCCATCCGCTGCCGTCGATCCGCGAGCTGGCCGCGCGCAGCCGCGTCAGCGTGATCACGATCAAGCGCGCGTACCTGGAGCTCGAGCGCGCCGGCGTGATCGTCACGCAGCAGGGCAAGGGCTCGTTCGTCGCCGACCGGCCCGATGCCTCGCGCGCGGTGCTGATGGAGGAGTTCCGCACGCAGCTGACGACGCTCGCCGCGACCGCAAGGACGCTGCGGCTCGACACGGACGAGGTGCTGCGCCGCGTCGAGGCCGCGCTGTCCGAATCCGACGAAGACCCCTGACACCACCGGAGCCGACACCTGCATGGACATTTCCGCCCCCGCGATCGCGCTGCAAGGCGTGCACAAGCGCTATGGCGATTTCGCGTTGCACGACATCGACCTCGTCGTGCCGACCGGCCAGATCATGGGCCTGATCGGCGTCAACGGCGCCGGCAAGTCGACTTTGCTGCGGATGCTGATCGGCCTGATCCGCGCCGACGGCGGCAGCGTCGAGGTGCTCGGCCAGCGGCTGCCCGAGGCGCAGGTGTCGGTCAAGCGGCACATCGGCTACGCGTCGGACGACATGCGCCTGTACGCGGCCAGACGCTGCGCTGGCACATGGACTTCGTCGCGCGGATCTATCCGGACTGGGACGAGGCCTATGCGCAGCAGCTGCTCGCGCGCTTCGACCTGCGCGCACAGCAGAAGCTCGGGGGCTACTCGCATGGCCAGCGCGTCAAGGCGCTGCTGCTGCTGATCTTCGCGCGCCATCCGCGCCTGCTGCTGCTCGACGAGCCGACCACCGGCCTGGATCCGGTCGCGCGCGGCGAGGTGCTCGACGCGCTGGCCGAGGTGCTGCGCGACGAGGAGCGCTCGGTGCTGTTCTCCTCGCACAACACCGCCGACGTCGAGCAGCTGGCCGATGCCATCACGTTCCTGCATCGCGGCGCGATCGTCGCCTCGTCCGACAAGGAGCACTTCCTCGATCGTTGGCGGCGCGTGCTGTGCCACGGCGCGACGAGCGCGTCGCTCGCGGCACTGCCCGGCATCGCCTCGGTGCGCGAGAGCGCGCCGCTGATCGAGCTCAAGACCGATGCCTTCGACGAGGCGTTTCCGGAGCGCCTGCGCGCGGCCGGTGTGCAGATCCAGTCGATCGAGCCGATGACGCTCGAGGACATCTTCGTGACCACCGTCCGCCAGGGAGCGAACCGATGAACCTGTTTCCGAGCGATGTCCGCATCGTCGGCCGTCTGATCGCCAAGGACTGGCAGGTCTACCAGAAGCAGCTGGCCGGCTTCCTGGCCGGCATCGTGCTCGCCCTCGGCCTGATCGGCAGCGGCGGACCGTGGTGGGTGGCCGGAGCCGGCGCCATGCTGCTGATCGTGCTGCTGGTCGTGGTCGGATCCGTCACGATCCAGACCTCGCTGCTGACCGAGCGCAAGCAGCAGACCGTGCCGTTCATCATGAGCCTGCCGGTCTCGCCGATGGACGTGTACTGGGGCAAGCTGCTGGCCAACCTCGTGATCTACCTGGTGCCGCTGCTGCTGGTCGGCGGCGGCATGATCGCGCTGATCCTGACCACGCCGATCGCGGACGGGCTGATCGTCTGGATCGTGCTGAGCGTGGTGTTCGTGCTGACCACGTTCTGCTTGTCGCTGTGCTTCGCGATCGCCTGCGAATCGGAAGGCTGGAATGCCTTCGTGATGCTCGGTCTGATGACGCTGATCGGCCCCTTCATGTTCGTCGTCGGTCGGCTCGAGGGCATCGTCGAGCACGTGCGCGGCGAGCAGGTGGTCTGGACGCCGACCGCGCTCGCGGTACTGGCCGCCGAGCTCGCGACGATCGCGATCGCGATCGTCGTGACCAGCGTGCTGTACGCGCGCAAGCGCTCGTTCCTGTGATCGGCCGATGAACAGCGCGGTGCGCGTCCACTACATGGACCACCTGCGCGCACTGGCGATGCTGGCCGGCGTGGTGTTCCATGCCGCGCTGGCCTACAGCCCGATGCTGCACGGCCTCTGGCCGACCGCCGATGCCGGCGGATCGGCCGCGATCGACGTCGTCGCCTGGGCGCTGCACCTGTTCCGCATGCCGCTGTTCTTCGTCGTCGCCGGCTTCTTCACGGCGCTGCTGGTCGAGCGCCGCGGGCTCGCCGGCCTGTTCCGCACGCGTGTCCTGCGTGTGCTGCTGCCGCTGATCGTGCTGCTGCCGCCGGTGCTGCTGAGCCTGCATGCGCTGACGGTCGCCGCGGTCACGCACCTGCGCCACCCGTCACCGCTGCTGGTGCTGCTGGCCGACTATGCGCGCACGCACGATGGACTGCCGCTGATGCCGACGCTGGCGCATCTGTGGTTTCTGGCCTATCTGATGCTGTTCACGCTGCTGGTCTGGGCGATCTCGACGCTGGAACCGTCACCGCGCCTGGTGGCCGCGTTGCGTGCCTGGCGCCCGTCGTGGCCGGTCGCCGCGATTGCGCCGATCGTGCTGGTGCCGGCACTCGCCGCGACCAGCGCGCCGTGGCCGGCGCCCGAATCGCCGCTGCCGCAGCTGTGGGCGATCGCGTTCTTCGGCGCGTATTTCGCGCTCGGCTATGCGCTGCGGCTCAATCCGGCCCTGCTCGACCGCCTGCGCCGCCCGGCGCAGCTGTTGGTCGTCGCGGCGCTGGCCCTGTACGCGGCGCTGCCGTGGGTGCTCGGCACTCCCCGCATGATCCCGCCGGAGCCGGCGATGCGCTGGCTCGACGCGGCGCTGCAGGCCTTTGCCGGCTTCTGGCTGACGCTGGGCTGCCTGATCGCCGGACGCGCCTGGCTCGACACCGCCAATCCCGCGATGCGCTGGCTCGCCGACGCGGCGTACTGGGTCTACCTGGTGCATCTGCCGCTGCTGTTCGCGCTGCAGTACCCGCTGCTCGACGTCGCGCTGCCGTGGGGCGTGAAGTTCGTGCTGTCGACCGGCCTGACGCTGGCGCTCTCGCTGGCGAGCTATCAGTGGCTGGTGCGGCATACGTGGATCGGGCGGTGGTTGAACGGCACGCGGCCGGGAAAGGTCGCGGGACGGACGCGTTCGGCCGCCCTGCCTGGCAATTGAACCCACCGGGGGCCGGATGTCGCGGCCGACCGGCCTGCACGTCGAACGGTTTTCGTCCAGCGCGCATCGGCGCATCGCGGCTGCAAAGCTGTCTCGATGAGGGCTGCCGATTCGACTCGCCAGCCGGCAAACAGAGCCGTATCGCGCGGAACCGGAGCGCCATGCGCCCGGCCGGCTCGCCCTCTCAGCTCGGCACCTGTCCGGATCGTTTGGTGGGGTCGCAACGCATGCGGGACTGGACAACGTGCCGCCATTGTCGATGATGCGAAGCGACATCCCGCCCCCGGGACGGCTACGAGGAGCGAACCCGTGAAACCGAAGATCCTGCTGCGTGGCTGCACCGGTCTTGTCGTTCTGGTCGGGGTGGCGTTTTCGGCTGTGGCCACCGCCCAGACCGTCACGACGACCAACGTCCTGACCCAGGCACCACAGTTCAACATCTACTCCGACGATCTGCCGCCGCTGTACACGCCGCCGCCGGGCATCGTGCTGCTGCGCGGCAACGAGTCCTGGTACACGCTGACCAAGCTGAGTCCGGCGCAGCAGGCGCAGCTCGGCGCCGACCTGTCGGCCAAGGTCACCAAGTTCGCCGGCTGCGATGCGTTCGACCGCATCGAGAAGATCGTCTACATCGCCAAGGAGCCGGGCGCCGTGCCGACCCAGGCCGACTTCCCGAACGCGATCGAGATCGCGCGCTTCATGACGACCTTCAGCACCTACAACCGCGACAGCAACCCCGCGCCGTACGTGTCGCCGCTGATGGACATCAGCGCATTCGCGCCGCACCTGGCCGATCCGACGCGCGACATCTGGGTCGGCTTCGCCGGCGGCTCGTACCCGACCTACTCCAATGGATCGGGCACCTACAACCCGTGCTGGAGCAGCGGCGGCGTACAGACGCCGAACCTGCCGAGCGCGCCGTATCCGCCCGGCCTGACCACCGAGCAGGCGCAGGCGATCTTCGCGCGGACCGGCTTCAGCTTCTCGCTTGATTTCCTCTCGACGCAGCCGCCCGGACCGCTCGCGCCGTACCCGGCGATGACTTTCAGCATGGGCGATCCGGTGGTGCCCGAGGGCAGCGACCGTATGTACCTGGGCGGCGTCCTGCAGGTTCCCCTGCTCGAACCGGGCATCACGGCCGTCTGGGGCTCGCTGCACGTCATCGTCACCATGCACGGCGGCAACTCGGAGTACGGTTTCAGCACCGACAACAGCGTGCAGCTCAATGGTGCCTACGTCGGCGATCCGTTCAGCACGCAGACCAACTGCAACTCGTTCATCGGCACCGCGATCAACCCGCTCAACGGCAGCATCAGCAGCGGCACCAACGGCGCCAATCCGAGCAATCCGCGCAACTGGTGCCCGGGCGGCCCGGTCCGCACGACGGTCGCCAACCCCGGCACGACCAACCCGACCGACGCGAACCCCGGCGTGCCGGTGCGCTCGCACGTCATCAACCGCGTCTGGGTGATGGTGGGCGGCAACAGCGTGCGGCTCAACCTCGGCCCGTTCGTGACGCGCTTCGGCGGTCCGTACGACCCGACCTGCGGCAACTGCTACCCGACCTCGATCGTGTTCGTGCCGGTGATCGACGCGATCTTCGAGGATGGGTTCGAGGCCGACTGACGCCCCCTGGAACAGGCGGCTTCGTGGCGGCGCGCGCTCCGACATCGAGCGCGCCGGAGCGGCGCGACGCGGATCAGGAGCCGCGCGAAAAGCGACGAACACCGATGCGACGCCATCGGTGATCACATCGATCAAGGGCTTTCCTTGATCTCGTCGGAGAGGCTCTTGCGCTGACCGAACGCCTATCGCGTTCCTCGGGCGCGCCGAGAATGCAGCGACGATATCCGGGAAATGCTGTGCGCGGGGCGTGGCGCGAACATCCGAGTCCTCGCACGGCGAGGTGATGCCGAATCGGAAGGGTAGCGGACGCCCCTGTAAGTCAACCTGACCCCGTTACTGCCGTTACTGGTGACGCGCTTCGGCGGTCGTACGACCCGACCCGCGGCAACTGCTACCCGACCTCGATCGTGTTCGTGCCGCTCATCGATGAGATCTTCGACGACGGGTTCGAAGGTGCCATGCGGAACTGAAGCGACAGCGAAGCCACCAGGCGAACGGGAATCGGTGCGGAGCCGGCCGGCCGGCTTTTTGACAAATCCTCCCTAGGGAGGTAGAAGGCGACGGCTGGCCAAGCACGGCCGGTAAACAAGGAGGATTCCGATGGGACTCAAAGCAAGCGTCGCACTGGCCTTGGGATTGGCCCTCAGCGGCCCGGCGCCCGCCAGTGTTCTGGACACCAACCGCCCGGGTGCCTATCCGTTCAACGATGGTGACGTCTCGTTGTGGGGTATCCACAATGGCGCTCAATGCACCGGCTGGTGCATCAGAACCGAGCGGCACCAGAACACGATCGTGACTTATGCGTACGGTCTCGACGGCACGCTGATGGTCACGGATACCCAGGATCTGGCGAAAGCGCCGGCCATCAAGTCGACCGGACTGATCGACCTCACCTTGCACGTCCCGCCGAGCGATGCCCCGACGGGCGGCACCGTACCACCGGCGCCGGTCGGCGGAAACGGATCGGTCTCGCAGAGCGAAACCTTCCACGGCGGCGGCACCACGTGGATTCGGACCACGATCTTCTTCTTCATCAACGGCGAGCTCGTCAGCATCGAGGTCACGCTGCGGCAGTTCAACGTGGAGCGATGAAGCGCTCGATTCGATGAAGACAAGGGCCGGTCGATCCGGCCCTTTTCGTTTCGCGGCCAACGCGGCCTGCGCGAGAGCCTGTCGCTAACGCGCCCGGAGTCTATTGGAAGTCAACCTGACCCTGTTACTCCGAACGCGCCCGGAGTCTATTGGAAGTCAACCTGACCCTGTTACTCGTCGAGCAGCTACTTCCGATAAGGAGAACACATGATCCCTCGTAGCCACTATGGCGCCCTCACTGTTGGCTTCCTCGCCGGCGTGGCGGCATCCATCGTCGTCGGTGTCGTCGGTGCCACGGCGATACTGCCCACATACGCCGACAACGCCGTCGAGGAACTGGCACGCGTCACCTCATCGTTCGTGGGCGCGGGAGGGAAGCAGCGCCCGGCGCAGGAGGTCTTCGGGACGCAGGTACAGCAGGCGGACACGCTCACAATCATTGTCGGCCAGTCCTACAGCGAGATCAGTTCGGACCGCCTGAAGGCGATGCTGCGCGCCTCGTTGAGCAAGTTCATCAACGGTGACTTCCACGACATCCCGGAACTGGCCGGCCGCCTCGATCCAGCCGCACAGAAGGTTCGCATGTGCATCCTCGAGAACGAAGGCTTGAAGGATGCCGAAGTGATCGAGTGCCTCAAGGATGTGAAGCCGCGCTTTGCCGTTACCAGAGCGCCGTGAACCCGGATGTCCGCATGGAACCCCCGGCCGGGAAACGATGCGAGGAAGAGCTATTTGTGCGGTGTCTGTCAGGCGGGGGAACTTACGGAGGCAGCTGCGAGCAGGGCGCAAAGTGAACCTGACCCCGTTATTGTGGACGCTGGCTTCGGCGATGCCGGCGTCGTCCGCGCCGATACCGGGATGGCCGGCGACTGGAGTGCGGAAGCGGTCGTGACGGCAGTTCGCCCGGTCGCGGGAGTGTTCCTCCAGCGCCGCATCTTCATGGCGATCAACCGCACCTCGCCGCGCAGCACCGGCATCCTCGCGCTCGACGGCGACGGCTCGATCGCGACGAGCTTCGCCGATGCGGGATTTCGCGATCTGTCGCGCGAGGAAGGCGCGCGCATCACGACGCTGGCGATGCGTGGCGACCGCCGCCTCGTCGCGGCGGGGTGGGTCGATCCGAACGGCTCCGGCGTCGCCGATTTCTACGTCGCACGCCTCACGTTCGACGGTGCGCTCGATCCGACCTTCGACGGCAACGGCGTCGCGCGCTACCCGATGAATGCGGACGGCGACACCTACGACACGCCGAGCGCGATGGTGCTGTCGGGCGAACGGCCGGTCGTCGCCGGCACGCTCTACAACAACGGCACGTCGCGCTACCACGTCGGCGTGCTGCGCCTGCAATCGGACGCATTGTTCGCCGACGGCTTCGACTGACGGAATGGTGCGCCATCGCGGAACGATCCGGGTTCCGCGACCTGCGCCGTTCGCGCCGTACGCTTTTCGCCCCCTCCCTTCGAGGTGCCTGCCATGAAAACGATGATGCTGATGCTGATGCTGATGCTGATGCTGATGCTGATGCTGATGCTGGCGCTGACCGTTCCCCTTGCCGGCGGCTGCGGCAGAGGCGGCGACAGCGCCGAGAGCGTGTTCGCGGACATGACCGTCAACCTGCGGGAGATGTCGGAGATCCTGACCAGCGTCACCGACGAAGCCAGCGCGAAGGCCGCCGTGCCGCGGATCGAAGCGGTGCGCGCGAAGATGCGCGACTGTGCCAGGCGCGCGCGCGCCGCCCGGCTGGAACAGCCACGACGGGGACGCTGCGCGCCGAGGTGACCGCGGACAGCGAACGGTGTCCAGGCACATCAACCGCTTGTGCAGATCGGCGCGTCGGCGCCATGGAAACGCGCCGAGCAGCGTCTAGACGACGACGTTGCCGAAGCTCGCCCCGAGCACCGCGCCGTTTGGCCGCCTTGCCGAATCGCCGCTGATGCCGCAACACGCGATCGGTCCGGGCCTCGTGATCGTCGCGTCGAGCTCACTGCGGCCACGGCTCAGGATGTCCGCGGCGCTGAGACTCTCGCCCTTCGACATCGAGGGATCGCTCTGCCGGAAGATCGAGACGAGCAGGTCCTTGACGCGTTCAGCGCGATCGGCCTGTCACCTCAAGCGAGGCGATGCGGAAAGCTGCGAACGCGCGCGAGCGCGGACGTCTACGGTCACGGGAAACGGCGTGAGGGGGGCCAGGCGAAAAAGCGGCGGCGAAAATATCCATGCCACCGGTGGACCAGACACACCATACAAGTCGAGCGGCGCTCGTATCGAAACCACGCGGCAAGCCAAAGCTCATCAGGCTCGAGTGAGGAGGCAGTTACGGGCGAGCAGAAAGCGAACCTGACCTCGTTCTGACCAAGGATGTGAAGCCGCGCTTTGCCGTTATCGGAGCGCCAACATAAGCCGGAAGTGTCTACGGTCCCCGAGACTCCAAGGAAGCGCGAAGGCAGAGAGAGACGGTAAGTCAACCTGACCCCGCTACTAACCTGACCCCGTTACTACAATCTCATCCCCATTAGCTGGATTGCTTGCGCATCGAACCAAAGGACTTGCCGCCGAAACGAGCGCGGGCGTGCGCAGATCGACTCGCCTCCTCAACCTAGCCCCTCCATTTGCGCCAAGCGTCCATCTATGATAACCATTCCAAATCGAATGCAATCTTTGCAAAAGATTCCGAATCTTGGGCTTTGTCAGCAACCACGTAACTCGGGCCTATAGCATACACAGGAGGAGAATGGACATGGCGGTTGAAAAGCTATTGATCCTTAGCGGGGGGATAGGAGTTGGCAAAACTGAAGTAGCAAAGGAGCTGACCCGAACATTCCAGTTCAAGAAAATTTCATCAAGCGGATATCTTATCTCCCTCATTCCGCTTCATGAGCGCAAGGAGGGCGACGAACTACGACGACAACTACAAGAACTAGGAGATTGCCTGGACGAGCGAACAGGTTACCGCTGGGTTGTCGACCCGGTAGCCATCCAAATAATGGATAGCGCGCCCGAGATTAAGAATTGGCTCGTCGACGCTGTACGGAAGCAACGCCAGGTGGAGCTTTTCCGGGAGCGCTTCGGACCCCTCATCCGTCACGTACATCTCACTGCATCCGAAGATGTGCTGCGGTTGAGGTATGCCGAAAAAGGTAACGACTACAACATCGCGATTGCCCATTCGAACGAGGCCAACGCGAGAAATCTGCAAGAACTGGCCGACCTTGTGCTCGACACGTCTTCTGCGAAAGTGGAAGACCTGGCACAGCAAATCATCCTAACATGGGAAGTTAGTCATGCCTGACCATCAAATCGTGATCATTAGCGGGAAGACATGTAGCGGAAAAACTGGTCTTGCAAGCTTGCTGCATGAGCGTTACCGCTTTCGTGTGATATCCACCCGCGTTGTCCTCGGTGGCGAGTTGGAACTTAGCGCCGGAGCAGGTACTCGGCCTGACCTTATACGAAGAGGACAAGCCAAAGATGAGGATACCCAGTCGCGCTGGGTGGTCGAGGCGATTCAATCAATCATGGATACTCTGGAAGAAGGCCAAGGAATAGTGGTCGATCACGTCAGCTCACCGGAGCAGGTCGAAAAGTGTCGCGAGCAATTCGGCCCAGACCTAATACATGTCCATCTGTACGCAGCTAAGGAAACGCTCCTTCAGCGCTACGCAAAGTCTGAAGGGATGGCTCGGGGCGCCCCGGACTACGATGAAATCGATCACCTCAGCGACCCAAGCCAGATTGTCAAGCTGAAGAACGATGCCGATGTCAGAATCTTCACAGATCGAACGGACGACGCTGATACCTTGGTCCGCGTCGCAGCTCGTCTGCACCTTTTCACTCCTCCGGAAGTTCGATGCGTCGACGTTCTCGTCGGCGGCCAATATGGGAGCGAGGGCAAAGGAAACATAGTTGCCTATCTGGCTCGCGAGTACGATGTCTTAATTCGAGTGGGTGGACCTAATGCCGGCCACACCGTAGCCAGCAGCAAAGGCAAATTCATCCATCATCTTCTCCCTTCGGGCTCTGGATTTACAAAAGGCAAGCTTTTGCTCGGCCCTGGCATGACTATTCATATCCAGGGCCTCCTGCAAGAAATCGAGAAGACTGGCATCAAGCCGGGCCGCTTATTCATCGATCCGCAGGCAAGCATTATTGAAGATGAGGACATCAAGGCGGAAAAAGAAGGGATCGTCGGAGCTATCGCGTCAACTGGGAGTGGTAGCGGCGCTGCCAAAGCACGCCGAATTACCAGCCGCGGCAACAAGCAAAAGCAAGTTCGCCTGGCACGTGACATCCCCGAACTGAAAGATTACATCGGCTCCACGGTGGACGAACTCGAACGCTCCTACCGCGCGGGGCACTCCATTCTCCTAGAGGGCACCCAGGGTAGCGGGCTAAGCATCTATCACGGCCAATATCCGCATGTAACGTCTAGGGATACCAACGTTGCTGGCTGTCTTGCAGAGGCCGGAATCTCACCAAGCAGAGTTCGGAAGATTCTTATGGTGGTACGCACAACCCCCATCCGCGTAGCCGATCCTGATGGAAATGAAAACAACACGTCGGGAACACTGAAGCATGAGACAACTTTCGAGATCGTCGCTAAAGCGGCAGGACTGGATCCATCAGAAGTTGAAAGTTCCGAGATCACCTCCACGACCAAACGTCCTAGACGCGTGGGATGGTTCGAGTGGGAACAATTCAGAAAGGCATGTGACCTGAATGCTCCGACCGACATCGTACTCACCTTCGCTGATTACCTAAAGGCAAAGAATCAGGGAGCGCGGCGCTTCGAACAGCTGGATGAAGACACGATCAAATTCATTGAAGAGCTGGAACGCGTCGCCCAAGCCCCCGTCTCATTAATTAACACGCGTTTTCCGAAGAAGAAGGACGACTTCCGAGATTTGCGCTCAATTATCGATCGTAGAAATTGGACCGCACGATCAACCATCAGGTAAGACTATGCTTTCCGATAATTTATGTGCAATTTATCCCAGGCTATATCACATGGCTGAGGCTGGAACATGGGAAAGTATCCAACGGCGTGGACTTCTTTCCACGTCTGCCATTCTCGACCTTTTTCGCCTAGAAGGAGCTCAGCGAAAACCCTATGAAGTCGAACATAGGCGCGAAATGCTGACGGTGCCTCAGGGCCAGCGCGATCAAATAGTCCTGCGCGATCAAAGACCTATGCCCCCAGAGAGGCTGCGTCTAGCGCTAACAGATGGAACCACGCCCGAACAGTGGTATCAGCTGATCAATGGAAAGGTGTTTTTTTCTGGGCAGAACATCATCGACTGCTTCGCTTGTTGAACGCTTACAGCCGCGATGAGCATGATGTCTTGATCCTGGACACCCGAAGCCTGATTGAAGCTCATTTGGGGAATGTATGGCTGTGTCACATGAATTCCGGGAACACGCTGCCTATACCTCATCACCGAGGAGTCCATATTTTCAAGCGCATCCCAGACTTTCCCGCAAAACAGAACGGGAGGCCGGAAAAGCCCGTTGTTGAAGTCCTAGTTGATCGCGGCGTACCTAATGTCGCCGCGCATACACTTGAAGTTCTTCGTATGAGACGTGATC
This sequence comes from Dokdonella sp., assembly GCA_024707225.1. Classification (GTDB taxonomy): domain Bacteria; phylum Pseudomonadota; class Gammaproteobacteria; order Xanthomonadales; family Rhodanobacteraceae; genus Dokdonella. The sequence continues at coordinate 279,224 of JANQAE010000003.1, forward strand.
AAGTGATTAGACAGATCTGGAGACGGACTTAGCGCTCATTACGCATAAAGACACGTCACGCTCCATCCGTGGCCGCGCAGCGTTATCAGATGGCCGATTTCCGCAAGCACGGTGAAGACTATTGATGTCAGTATCTTCACCGACGCTCGCAGAGGCGAGTCGCATCGTCGCAACCATGAAAATTTGCGGAATGGATCGATCGTACAAATCTAGTGGAGCGCCCTCATCCACACTTCGAATACCCACAATTAAGGCAAGTCGCACACCCATCCATCACGATGGTCGCGTTCGTATTGCACTTGTGGCACAGCGTAGCGCCGGGCGGAAACGCGCCGGACTCGGCTTCGCCGCCCGTGGCGGCGGAAGCGGGGGATTCGCTCTTGGACTTGGAGCCGGCAACCGGCGCGGCAGCTGCGGCTTCTACATCAGGCTTTTTTTTTGAGCGGGCCTCGTACTCGGCGCGCTTCTCGGCGATCAGGGCGCGCTGGCCGGCGTCGAGTTCGGGGTCGTGCAGCAGGCCGATCATCTTCATGTGCTGCTCGATGACGGCGCCAAGCTCGGCGACGATGCTCGGCATGTAGACGCCGCCGGTCTTGAAGTAGCCGCCGCGCGGATCGAATACGGCCTTGAGCTCTTCCACCAGGAACGTCACGTCGCCGCCCTTGCGGAACACGGCCGACATGATGCGCGTCAGCGCGACGATCCACTGGAAGTGGTCCATGTTCTTGGAGTTGATGAAGATCTCGAACGGACGGCGCAGCTCGTGCGGCGTGCCCTGGTTGAGCACGATGTCGTTGATCGTCACGTACAGCGCGTGCTCGAACAGCGGCGACTTGATCTTGTAGGTGGCGCCGATCAGCGTGTCGGGGCGCTCGACCTTCTCGTGCATCTGGATGACTTCTGCGCCGGCCGGCTCGGCCTCGGCGGCGACCGGTGCGGCAGCGGGAGCGGCGGCGGCTGCCTCGTCGGGCTTGACCACGGCATAGCCCTTGATCTTCTTGTCGATCTTGATGGTCATCGCTGCGCTCCTTCTACTGACGCGGTGTGTCTGATGCGGTATGCGGGCAATACGCCGCCGCGCGCGGCATGCGCGGGCGGGTCTTTCTCACGGCCGGTCCGCGGCCGGCGGGCTTTCAGGCCGCCGGCGCGGAACGGGTCCGTCAACGCCGGCGGGCGGCCGCCTTCTTGGCGACTTTCTTCGCCGGGGCTTTTCTTGGCCGGCGCCTTCTTCATCGGCGCCTTCCTGGCCGGGGCTTTCTTGGCGGGTGCCTTCTTGACCGCAGCCCTGCGCGGCGCGACCTTCTTCACCGCTTTCTTGGCGGCCTTCTTGACCGGCGCCTTCTTGGCGGCGCTGCGGACGACCTTCTTGACGGCCTTCTTGGCGGCGCCCTTCTTCACGGGTGCCTTCTTGACGGCAGCCTTCTTCGCAGTGACCTTCTTCACGGCCTTCTTGGTCGCCTTCTTGACGGCAGCCTTTTTCGCTGCGGCCTTCGTCGCGATCTTCTTGACTGCCTTCTTGACGGCGGTCTTCTCGGCCGCAGCCTTCTTGGCGACGGACTTGGCGGCCTTCTTGACGCTGGCCTTGGCCTTGCCGGCGGCGGCGCTGGCAGCCTTCTTCTCGCTGGTCACGGCCTTCTTGGTCTTGGCGACCACGGCGCGGACCTTGCGGGCGGCCTGCTTGCGCGCCTTGACGACGGTACCGACCGCCTTCTGCGCGACGCTCTTGGCGGCGTCCTTCACGTCGGTCGCCGCGGTGGCGACGGAACTGGCCAGTGCGCTGGCGCCGTCGACGACGGCGCTGCCGGCCTCGGCCAGGCCTTCCTTGATACTTTCCAGCGGACTGCCGGACTCGTTGCCTTCGCTGTGCATCTGAAACCCCTCCGACCTTTGGTGTGTGGTTGACGAACGTCGATCAGAACTTGCCGTAGTAGCCTTCTTTCAGGGCGTCGAACAGGTTGGCGGCGGTGTGCTTCTCGCCGTCGTATTCGATTTCCTCGTTGCCCTTCACCTCCACCACGGAGCCGTCCTCGAGTTCGAAACGGTAGGTGGTGGCGGCTAGATCATGCTCCTTCACCAGCACGCCTTGGAAGGCCGCCGGATTGAACCTGAAGGTCGTGCAGCCCTTCAAGCCCTGACGGTGGGCATAGCGGTAGATGTCCTTGAAGTCCTCGTAGGGGTAGTCGGTCGGCACGTTGGCGGTCTTGGAGATCGACGAATCGACCCATTTCTGCGCGGCGGCCTGGATGTCGACGTGCTCCTTCGGCGTGATGTCGTCGGCGGCGACGAAGTAGTCCGGGAGCTTCTCTTCAGGTTTATCGGAGAACGGCATCGCCTGGCCGTTGATCAGCTCGCGATAGGCCAGGAGTTCATAGCTGTAGACCGACACCTTCTCCTTGGTCTTGCGGCCCTCGCGGATCACGTTGCGGCTGTAGTGGTGCGCGAAGCTCGGCTCGATGCCGTTGGAGGCGTTGTTGGCCAGCGACAGCGAGATCGTGCCGGTCGGCGCGATCGAGGAATGGTGCGTGAAGCGCGCGCCGACCTCGGCGAGCTCGGCGACCAGGTCCGGCGCCACCTCGGCCACGCGCTGCATGTAGCGGCTGTAGCGCGCATGCAGCGCGGCGCCGGTGATCGTATCGCCGGTCTTCCAGCCGTCGGCGGCCATCTCCGGACGCTTGCGCAGCATCTCGGCGGTGACCGTGAAGGTCTGCGCCAGGATCGGCGCGGGGCCCTTCTCCTTGGCCAGCTCCAGCGCGACCTCCCAGCCGGCCAGCGCCATCTCGCGCGAGACGTCCTCGGTGAACGCGCAGGCCTCCTTGGAACCGTAGCGGTGCTTGAGCATCGTCAGCGTGGAGCCCAGGCCCAGGAAGCCCATGCCGTGGCGGCGCTTGCCGAGGATCTCGTCGCGCTGCTGCTGCAGCGGCAGGCCGTTGATCTCGACCACGTTGTCGAGCATGCGCGTGAACACGCGCACGACCTCGCGGTACTCGTCCCAGTCGAACCGCGCCTTGGGCCCGAACGGATCGCGCACGAACGTGGTCAGGTTGACCGAGCCGAGCAGGCAGGAGCCGTACGGCGGCAGAGGCTGTTCGCCGCAGGGGTTGGTCGCGCGGATCTGCTCGCACCACCAGTTGTTGTTCATCTCGTTGACGCGGTCGATCAGGATGAAACCCGGCTCGGCGAAATCGTAGGTGGACACCATGATCATGTCCCACAGGTGCCGCGCGCGGATGTGGCCGTAGATCCTGCACGCGACCAGGCCGTCCTCGCGGACGACGTAGTGCTTGTGCGTGGGCCAGTCGCGCCAGACCACCTTGTCGGCGTCGGTCAGGTCGACCTCACCCTGCTCCTTGACGTGCACCGGGAACACCAGCGGCCAGTCGGCATCGGACTCGACCGCCTCCATGAAGCCGTCGGTGATCAGCAGCGACAGGTTGAACTGGCGCAGGCGGCCGTCCTCGCGCTTGGCGCGGATGAACTCCTTGACGTCCGGATGCGCGATGTCGAACGTGCCCATCTGCGCGCGCGCGGCCGCCGGCCGAGGACACCGTGAAACACATCTTGTCGTAGATGTCCATGAACGACAGCGGGCCGGACGTGTACGCGCCGGCGCCGGAGACGTACGCGCCGCGCGGGCGCAGCGTCGAGAATTCGTAGCCGATGCCGCAGCCGGCCTTGAGCGTCAGGCCGGCCTCGTGGACCTTCTCGAGGATGTCGTCCATCGAGTCCTCGATCGTGCCGGAGACCGTGCAGTTGATCGTGGAGGTCTTGGGCTTGTGCTCGAGCGCGCCGGCGTTGGACGTGATGCGTCCGGCCGGAATCGCGCCTCGGCGCAGCGCCCACAGGAAGCGCTCGTACCAGTGACTGCGCAGTGCCGGGTCCTCGACCTCGGACAGGGCGCGCGCGACGCGCTGCCAGGTGTGGTCGATCGTCTCGTCGACCGGCTCGCCCTGCTTGGATTTCAATCGGTACTTCTTGTCCCAGATGTCCCAGGAGGCCGGCTGCAGCGGGATCTCGATCGCGCCGCGCGCGAGCTGTTCCAGACGTACCGTGTTCATCGTGTTTTCGGTCTCCCGATTGCGGGCCTCTGGCGGCCGATTTTTGTTCTTCATGACGCGCTTCCGTGGCGGGACCGGAGCGGCGCGGCGCCGTTGCGCCGCAGGACCTCGCCGAGCTGTGCGGTAACGGACGGGACAACCGATCCGGGCTGCCAGCGCACTCGCGGGCCCCGACTCGTTCACCCAAATCCTGGTAGTCGCCCCACACAAGACCACAACATCTTGTGCCCGACAGGTCGGCTCACCGTACGCCCACCGCGGTCCGAAGTAAAGCGCTTTTCGGTGTCGTGAGGTGACGGCCGCGGCGGCCGTGCGAAACGCGCACGGACACCGCAAACACACGCGCGGCGGCGCGTCGCGGGGCCAGCACTCGCGCGCCGCAGCGATACGGAGGCTGAACCGCGCAGGCGACGCCGGAACCCTCTCCGAGCGCCACGGTCCCATGCGCCGCTCGGCTGCCGCCGCCAGCGATCGAATGCCCCCTGGACCGATCGCGCGTGCGGCCGCTACTGTCCCGCCCCTGTTTCGTTCGTCCTGTTTTTTTCGTCACGTCCTCGAGGCACCCGGAGGCCCGATGCAATCCAAGAGACTGACCCTCGCCGTCGTCGCGACGGCGATCGCGCTGGCCGGCTTCGTCGCCGGCAGCGCGCTGCACGAGAACGCCGCGCCGGTCGCGCGCCAGCTCTCGGACCATCTGATCGCGCCGGCCGGCGCGGCGCTGCCGGCCTCGCTGGACGGCCAGCCGCTGCCGTCGCTGGCGCCGATGCTCGAGCGGGTGACGCCGGCGGTCGTCAACATCAACACCAAGACCCGCGTGCGCGTGCGCCGCGATCCGTTCTTCGAGCACTTCTTCGGCCTGCCGGACATGCCGCGCGAACGCGTGCAGCAGTCGCTGGGCTCGGGCGTCATCGTCGACGCCGCCAAAGGCTACGTGCTGACCAACAACCACGTCGTCGAGGGCGCCGACGACGTCTCGGTGACGCTGGCCGACGGCCGCACGCTGACCGGCACGCTGATCGGCACCGATCCGGACACCGACCTGGCGGTGCTGAAGATTCCGGCCGAGCGCCTGTCCGCATTGCCGCTCGCCAACAGCAGCCAGCTGCGCGTCGGCGATTTCGTGGTCGCGGTCGGCAATCCGTTCGGCCTCGGCCAGACCGTGACCTCGGGCATCGTCTCGGCGCTCGGCCGCACTGGCCTCGGCGGCCGCGGCTACCAGAACTTCATCCAGACCGACGCCTCGATCAATCCGGGCAACTCCGGCGGCCCGCTGGTCGACCTGCGCGGCAACCTGGTCGGCATCAACTCGATGATCTTCTCGCCGTCGGGCGGCAACGTCGGCATCGGCTTCGCGATTCCGTCGGACCTGGTCGCGCAGGTGATGCGCCAGCTGGTCGAGTTCGGCACGGTCAAGCGCGGCGCGCTCGGTGTGGAGGTGCAGGACATCACGCCGGAGCTGGCGCGGCTGCTGAACCTCGGCGATGCGCGCGGCGCGGTCGTCGCGCGCGTGCGCTCCGGCTCGCCGGCCAGCCGCGCCGGCCTGGTCGCCGGCGACACGATCCTGTCGCTCGACGGCAAGCCGGTGCGCGGCGCGCAGGAGCTGCACAACCTCGAGGGCCTGACCCCGACCGGCTCGAAGGTGACGCTCGGCATCCTGCGCGACGGCAAGCCGCTGACGCTGACCACGACGCTGGAAGCGCCGACCGTGCGCAGCGTGACCGGCGAGAGTCTCGATCCGCGTCTGGCCGGCGCGCAGATCGCCGACCAGGCCGATAGCCAGCGCCAGGCGCTCGGCGGCGTGGCGGTGACGCGCGTGGCCGAGGGCAGCCGCGCCTATGCGAACGGGTTGCGCAGCGGCGACCTGATCGCCGCGGTCAACCAGCGCGACATCGGCGGCGTCGACGACCTCGAGCAGGTACTCCAGCGCCGCACGCGGCAGCTGCTGCTGACCGTGGTGCGCGGCCAGAACGCGTTCTTCCTGCTGGTCGAATGAACCGCGCTCCGGCGCCGCCGCACGCGGCGCCGGAGCGCCTTGCGCAGCGTCTCGCGCGTTCAGGTCGGCGACCCGGGCGGTGCGACGGCGCGCGTGGTAAGGTGCGCGCGTTTTTAATGGACTTTTCACTTCGATGCCCGTACGCCACATTCTGATCGCCGCGCTGCTGAGTCTGGCCGGCGCCGTCCACGCAGCCGACCCTGCGCCCGCCACCGCCAAGCCCGCCACCGCACCGGCTGCGAAGCCGGCTGCTGCGCCGGCGGCCAAGCCCGCCGCTGCTGCACCGGCCGCCGCGAAGCCGGCCGCCAAACCGGCGGCCAAGCCGGCGGCGAAGGCACCGGCCAAGAAGGGTCCGCCGCCGAAGGCGACGCTGATCTGGCGCGGCGACCATGCGACCGGCCGCGGCCTGGTCGCCGACATCGCCGCGCTGTACGAGAAGGAACACCAGGTCCGCATCAACATGCAGCCGTTCAGCACGATCTCGGGGCTGGACGCGGTGTCCTCGGGTGCGGCCGATCTGGCCGGCAGCGCGCGCGTCAAGCACGACGGCCGCGAGCAGGAGGTCAACCTCAACTTCATTCCGCAGGCGTTCGACGCGATCGTCCCGATCACGCATCCGAGCAATCCGGTCAACAACCTCACGCTGCGCCAGCTGCGCCAGATCTATCTCGGCCGCATCCAGAACTGGAAGGACGTCGGCGGCCGCGACGCGCCGATCAACGTCTACTCGGTCGCCGCGCCGATGGACGGCGTCGAGTACAGCCTGCGCTACCTGCTGTACCGCAAGGGCGAGCAGCGCATCTACGCGCCGCGCCAGTACCTCAACGTGACCGTGCTCGAGGAAGGCGTCACGCTGGACCCGAACGGCCTGGGCCTGACCTCGCTGTCGGGCGTGTACGCGCGCAAGGACCTCAAGATGCTGTCGGTGGCCGGCATTCCGGCGTCGACCGACTCGATCGCCAACGGCACCTATCCGCTGTACATGACGCTCTACCTCGTCACGCGCTTCGACGATCCCAAGCGCGAGCTGGTCGACCCGTTCGTCGCGTTCCTCGCCACGCCCGAGGCCAAGGCCGCGATGCGCCGCCACCAGCTGCTGCCGTATGCGGACGCGGCCGGCCTGGCCGAGCGCGAGCCCGAGCGCCTGGCCGCGATCGACGACGAACTCAAGCGCGAGGCCGCGCTGGAGGTACCGGACGCGGCGACCGCGACGGCCGCGACCACCGCGGTCTCGACGACGCCGGCCGGCGCGCCACAGGCGACGCTGGCCTCGAAGGTGGCCAGCGCGCCCGGTGCCGAATCGACGCAGGAAGCGCGCGTGCGCGCCGAAGAGGCCGCCGCGAAGAAGGGCAAGGAGAAAGCCGGCGGCAAGTGACATGGCGACCGCCGGGCCGACGCTCCGCGATACGACGTCCGCCGCCGTGAACACGCCCTCTGCACCGCCTGCCGGCGCGGTCGACGCGAGCCGGATCCGCGCGATCACGCTCGACCTCGACGACACGCTGTGGCCGATCGCGCCGGTGATGGCGCGTGTCGAGCAGCGCGTCGACACCTGGCTGCGCGCGCACTGCCCCGAGGTCGCCACCGCCTGGCCGATCGAGGCGATGCGCGCCCTGCGCGAGACGATCAACCACGAGCACCCCGAGTACGCGCACGACTACACGATGCAGCGCAAGCTGACGCTGCGCCGCGCGTTCGCGCCGTTCGGTCTGGACGAGGCCTGGGTCGAGGCCGCGTACGCGATCTACCAGCACGAGCGCAACTGCGTGGACTGCTACGCCGACGCGGAACCGGCGCTGGCGCGCCTGGCCGGGCGGCTGCCGCTGGTCAGCCTGTCCAACGGCAATGCGGACCTGAAGCGGATCGGCCTGGACCGGCATTTCCGGTTCTCGATCAGCGCGCGCGAGGTCGGCGTCGCCAAGCCCGATCCGCAGATCTTCCTGCACGCCTGCGAGCGCCTGGGCCTGGCGCCGGACCAGGTGCTGCACGTCGGCGACGACCCGGCACTCGACGTCGCCGGCGCACGCGCGGTCGGCATGGCGGCGGCCTGGATCAACCGCGCCGGCCTGGCCTGGCACGACGACGATGCGCCGGCGCTGCATTTTCGCGATCTGGACGCGCTGGCCGGCTGGATCGAGGCGAATACGCCCCCACCTGCTGGCGGGTGAAACACGCCCTGCCGCCGCGATCGCGTTGTACGTCGCGGACTCGATCGCCGCCTCGGTCGATCCGGCGATCAGACTCGCAGGCTGCGTGCGCGCCCGGTCCGGGCGCGCGCGGCCCGGTACCGTTCACGGCGCGCCGGCATCCAGCCGCCGCTCACCAGATCGCCGGCCTCCGCGTTCGCGAACGCGCCGTGACGAGCCGCGCCGCCATGCCGGCCGGCCATCGCGCCGATGACGCGAGGCGGCACATCGCAGCAGACAGCGCCGCCCGGTTCCGACATCCTGTTCCTCCCCTGCCCGCCCACCGTTCGACGAGGCCGTACCGATGACCGCCTGGATCTCTTCCGCCGACGCAGCGCAGCCGATCGCCCTGATCGCCGTCGATGCCGCGACCCTGCCGGCCCTGCTGACCGAGCTCGGCGATGCCGCGTCGCGCTGGTGCCGGACCCAGGGCTTCACCGGCCAGAGCGGCCACTTGCTCGCGCTGCCCGACGGCGACGGCAGCGTGCGCGCCGTGCTGGCCGGCTGCCGGCCGAGCGAAGGTCCGTATGCGCTGGCCTCGCTGCCGCAGCGGCTGCCGGCCGGCGACTACGCACTCGATCCGCGCGGCCTCGCGCTCGATGCCGATCAGGTCGCGCTCGGCTGGGCGCTCGGCGCGTACCGATTTACGCGCTATCGCAAGGCCACGCGCGCACCGGCACGGCTCGTCGTCGATGCGGCCGTGCAGGTGCGCATCGCGCCGTTCGCCGCGGCGATCACGCAGGTGCGCGATCTGATCAATACGCCGACGCAGGACATGGGCCCGGCTGATCTCGCCGCTGCGGTGCGCGCGCTGGCCGAGCGCCACGGCGCGACCTATCGCGAATGGGTCGGCGAGGATCTGCTGGCCAACAACTTCCCGACCATCCACGCCGTCGGCCGCGCCGCCGCGCCGGGGCGCGAGCCGCGCCTGGCGATGCTCGAGCACGGCCCGGCCGATGCGCCGCATCTGGTGCTGGTCGGCAAGGGCGTGTGCTTCGACACCGGCGGTCTGGATCTCAAGCCCGCCGACGGCATGCGCTGGATGAAGAAGGACATGGGCGGCGCCGCGCACGCGATCGCGCTGGCCGGCCTGGTGCTCGAGCATGCGCTGCCGGTGCGGCTGACGCTGCTGGTGCCTGCGGTCGAGAACGCGGTCTCCGGCGATGCGTTCCGGCCCGGCGAGGTCATCACGACGCGCGCGGGCCTCAGCGTCGAGATCGACAATACCGACGCCGAAGGCCGCCTGGTGCTCTGCGATGCGCTCGCGCTCGCGGCCGAGGCCAAGCCGGACCTGGTGCTCGACTTCGCGACGCTGACCGGCGCGGCGCGCATCGCGCTCGGACCGGACCTGCCGGTGCTGTTCGCGAACCGCGACGACCTGGCCGCCGCCCTGCTCGACGCCGCGCAGGCCACGCACGATCCGCTGTGGCGGCTGCCGCTGTGGCGGCCGTACCTGACGATGCTCGACTCGCACGTCGCCGACCTCGCCAATGCCGGCCCGTCACGCCACGCCGGCGCGATCACCGCCGCGCTGTACCTGGAGCGCTTCGTGCCCGAGTCGCTGCCGTGGTGCCATCTGGACGTCTATTCGTGGAACGACGGCGACAAGCCGGGCCGGCCGCGCGGCGGCGAGGCGCAGGGCCTGCGCGCATACTTCGAGTTCCTGCGCCGGCGCTACGCGGGCTGAGGACACGGCGGCGGGCGACGGATGCGCCCTCCGGTCCGACACGCGAATGGGTTCACGCTTCAGCCGGAACGACGGAGCTGGCTGCGCTGGCGTCGCCGTCCGCAGTTCACGCCCGAAGCGGCAGCGGACGCAGGCTCGCTGCCCGCATCGATCGCCGAAGCCGCGCGAGCCGATGACCGGCGACGTCGATGAACAGCCTGACGATGCGAACGGCCAGAGCCGCCTTCGATCGAGGCGGCGCGCGCAGCGCTGCGCCGAAACCTTATGAAGCGCCCGACGCTTCACAAGGTTTCCTCTCGAACCTTATGAAAGCGCCGCGCCGGCGCCGCCTCAGCCGATCGGCGCGGCGCCGCTGCCGGCGACCGGCGGCGGTGCCGCGCGCAGGCCGTCGGGTACCAGGCGCTGTCCGGCCAGGTCCAGCGTCTGGCGCAGCGCCGTCGCCCAGGCCTCGCCCTGGCCGAGCGCGTGGAACAGCCGCAGCTGGACCAGGGCGCAGTCGAAATCGCGCTCGGCCCACGGTGCGACGCGGCCGGCGACCGCGCGCGCGCCGTCGAGATCGCCATGCTCGAGCAGGTAGGGCACGTAGCTGGACGCGACCAGGGCCAGATCGGCCGGCACGCCGCCGCGCTCGGCCAGCTGCAGCGCGGCGCGGAAATCCTCGCCGGCGGCGGTGTCGCCGAGCGCCTGGCGCCACTCGGCGCGCGCCAGGCGTTGCGGCACCTGGCCCGGCATCGGCTCGGCGGCCGCGGCCGGCGTGGCGGCCGTGCGATCGAACACTGCCGCGGCACGCTCGCGCTCGCCGGCGGCCAGCAGGGCGCGCTGCGCGATCAATGCGACGAAGTCGCGCTCGCCGTCGGCGCCGCTCGGCGGCCAGCTCGCCAGCGCGCGCTCGGACAGGCGCGCCGCCGATTGCCAGCGGCCGGCCTGCCAGGCCAGATCGGCCTGCAGCGCCAGCGCGCGCGTGGCCAGCACCGGATTGACCGCACGGTCGATCAGCGGATCGGCCAGCAGCCGCTCGGCGCCGCGCAGGTCGCCGGCGGCCAGCAGCACCTGGGCGCGGTTGAGCGTGATGTCGACGATCTGGTCGGGCTCGGTCATGCGCTCGCGCACGGCCCAGCCGCGATCGGCGGCGGCCTGCGCCTCGGCATGCTGCAGCAGGGCCAGCCGCGCCTGCACCAGGCCGGTCACGGTGATCTGCCACTCGTGCAGCGCGCCGAGCGCCTGCAGCTGGTCGGCGGCGCTGTCGAGATACTCGAGCGCGGCGCCCGGCCGGCCGCGGTAGAGCTCGAGCATGCCGAGATTGGCGTCGACGCGCGCGGTGCCGAAGCGGTCGCCGGCGGCGGCCAGATGCGCACGCGCCTCGCCCATCGCGGCCAGCGCGTCGGCATAGCGGTGCGCCGGCACCAGCGAACTGCCGCGGCCGGACAGCGCCTGGCCGCGCTCGAGCACGGCGCCCTCGGCCGGTGCCGCGGCCAGCGCGGCGTCGTAGTCGGCCAGCGCCGCGGCGAAATCGCCGCGGCGTGCGCTGGCCGCGCCGCGCGCGATCAGCACGCGCGTGCGCAGCAGCGCGTCACCGCCGGGGCCGAGTTCGGCGAGCACGGCGCTGAGGCCGGCGGCGGCGCTGTCGTAGCGGCCGTCGCGGTGGTCGACCTGGGCCAGCCGGTAGGCGCGCTCGAGCGGCATGCGTGCCAGCGCCGGCGACTGGCTGAGGATCTCGCGCGCGGCCGCGTTCTGGTTCGCGAGCAGGGCCGCGCGCGCGCGGCGCCAGGCCTCCTGCGCGCTGCCGTCGCCGGTGGCGTCGCCGGGCGCGACGTGGCCGAGCGCGGCGAGCAGCGTGTCGGCGGCCGCGCGCGCGGCGGCGACGGCGTCCTCGCGCTGGCCCTCGGCCGAGACGACCGCGCCGTCGGCGGCCTCGGCGCTCAGCACGAAGCGCCAGCCGCCGTCGCCGTGACTGGCCGTGCCGCGCACGATCCAGCGCACGCCGAACGCGCGCTGCAGCGCCTGCGTCTGCGCCTTGCGGTCCTCGCCGGCGCTCTGCAGCACGGCCAGCACGCTCTCGCTGGTCGGCACCGCGAGGCCGCCGCTGCGCAGCCGGTCGGCGATCAGGTCCATGCCGCCGAGCCGGACCCAGCCCTCGCTGGAACGCGCGCCGGCCTCGAGCGGCAGCACCAGCGCGGTCGCCGCGGCGGCCGGATCGAACAGGGCCGGCGCACCGTCACGACGCAGCCACCACGTGGCGCCGAGTGCGAACAGCACCAGCGCGACCGCGACGGCGGCGAACACGCGGCGCACCGGTCGCGGACGCGCGGTCGTGCTCGGCTGGTCCGCCGCCGCGGCGGCCGCATCGGCGACGGGCACCGGCACGGCCGGCTCGGCGGAAGGCGCGGGCGCGGGCGGCGGCGGCGCCGGCTCGAGGCGGCTGACCTCGCCGACCTCGGTCTCGGCGATCCAGCGGTAGCCGAAGCCCTGGATCGTGCGGATCCGCTGCTGCGCGACGCCGTCGTCGTCGACCGCGCGGCGCGCGCGCACGACGATCTGGCCGAGCTGCACGTCGGAGACGTCGACGCGTCCCCACACCGCCGCGACCAGCTCGTCGCGGCCGACCGCGCGATCGCGGTGCTCGATCAGATAGGCCAGGCAGTCGAACACGCGGCGCGGCGCGACGACGGCGTCCGCGCCGCGCCACAGCTCGCGCGAGGCCGGCAGCAGTCGGAAGTCGCCGAAGCGGTATTCGATCGATCGCATCGCGTTAACTTAGCGCGTGACCCCGCCGCATGCGAGGTTGCCCGGGACTTTCGTCCCGGGCCCGCACCGGGCCGATGCCGTAGCATCGCCGGTTTCCTCCGACGCTCGAGACCTCGCCATGCCGCTGCGCCGACCGCTGACGATCGCCCTGTCCCTCGCCATTTCGACCCTCGCCTTCGCCGCGGACAAAAAAGAAGGACGAGGCCAAGTGGGACGTCGACGCAGCGCACGGGCCGGCCAAGACCGTGCGCTTCACGGTCGAGGAAGGCACCTGGCTGGATCTGGACGTCAGTCCGGACGGCAGGACGATCGCCTTCAGTCTGCTCGGCGACCTGTACCTGCTGCCGATCGACGGCGGCAACGCGCGCCGCCTGACCCAGGGCCAGGCCTGGGACGTGCAGCCGCGCTTCTCGCCGGACGGCCGCGAGCTGGCCTACACCTCCGACCGCGGCGGCGGCAACAACCTGTGGCGCATCCCGGTCGGCGGCGGCACGCCGGTGCAGGTGACCAAGGAGGACTTCCGCCTGCTCAACAATCCGGCCTGGACGCCCGACGGCGACTATTTGATCGGCCGCAAGCACTTCACCGGCCAGCGCTCGCTCGGCGCCGGCGAGCTGTGGATGTACCACAAGACCGGCGGCGCCGGCCTGCAGCTGACCAAGCAGAAGAACGACCAGCAGGACCTCGGCGAGCCGGCGGTCAGCCGTGACGGCCGCTACGTGTACTTCTCCGAGGACGTCAGCCAGGGCCCGTTCTTCCAGTACAACAAGAATCCGCACGACACGATCTACGCGATCAAGCGGCTGGACCGCCGGACCGGCGAGATCGAAACGATCGTCGACAGCGCCGGCGGCGCGGTGCGGCCGCAGCCCTCGCCCGACGGCAAGACGCTGGCCTTCGTCAAGCGCGTGCGCGAGAAGAGCGTGCTGTACGTGCAGGATCTGGCCAGCGGCGAGGCGCGCCCGCTCTGGGACGGCCTCTCGCATGACCTGCAGGAGGCCTGGGCGATCTTCGGGCCGTACGCCAACTACGCCTGGACGCCCGATTCCAGGCAGCTGGTGATCTGGGCCAAGGGCAAGCTCTGGCGCGTCGACGCGGCCAGCGGCACGCCCTCGCCGATCGCGTTCCGCGCCGAGGTCGAGCAGCGCCTGGCCGCGCCGCTGCGCTTCGAGCAGACCCTGGAGACCGGCACGTTCGAGCCGAAGATGATCCGCGACGTCGCGACCAGCCCGGACGGACGCAGCGTGGTGTTCCATGCGCTCGGCCACCTGTGGACGCGCGCATTGCCGAACGGCCGCCCGCAGCGCCTGGGCGCCGAGGCGAACGTGTTCGAGTACCAGCCGAGCTTCAGCGCCGACGGCCGCAAGCTGCTGTACACGACCTGGAACGACGCCGACCAGGGCGCGATCCTCGAGCGCGACCTGGCCAGCGGCCAGACCCGCCGGCTGACCGCGACGCCGGGCTTCTACTACGCGCCGAAGTATTCGCCGGACGGCACGCGCGTGGTCTATGCCAAGACCGCGGGCTCGTCGCTGACCGGCAATCTCAACTCCGGCGAAGGCGGCATCTACGTGATGCCGGCGGCCGGCGGCGAGGCGCGGCGCATCGCCAAGAGCGGCGGCGAGCCGCAGTTCTCGGCCGACGGCACGCGCGTGCTGTATCTGACCGGCGGCGGCCTCAAGAAGAAGCTCTCGAGCATCGGCATCGACGGCAGCGAGCCGCGCGACCTGTTCGACCTCAAGTACGTCGACTTCGTCAGCGTCAGCCCGGACGGGCGCTGGGTCGCGTTCACCGAGCTGTTCAATGCCTACGTCGCGCCGCTGCCGCAGACCGGCACCAGCATCGAGCTGTCCAAGGACACCAAGGCGATCCCGGTCAACGCGGTCAGCAAGGACGTCGGTTCGTACCTGCACTGGTCGGCTGATTCGAGCTCGCTGCACTGGATGGTCGGTCGCAGCTACCACTCGCGCGCGCTCAAGGACGCGTTCGCGTTCGTGCCGGGCGCGCCGAAGGAACTGCCCAAGCCGGGCAGCGAGGCCGGCGTCGATCTGGGACTCAGCGCGCCGGTCGACACGCCGAGCGGCCTGGTCGCGTTCACCGGCGCGCGCATCGTGACGATGCGCGATGCCGAAAAGACCGAGGAGGTCATCGAGAACGGCACGCTGCTGGTCGACGGCGACACGATCCGCGCGGTCGGCCCGGCCGACCGCGTCGCGGTGCCGGCCGATGCGCGCGTGATCGATGCGGCCGGCAAGACGATCGTGCCCGGCTACGTCGACGTGCACGCGCACGTGAACCACTTCACCAGCGGCGTGGTGCCGCAGCAGAACTGGGCGTACTACACCAACCTGGCGTTCGGCATCACGACCACGCACGATCCGTCGGCGACGACCGAGACCGTGTTCTCGCAGGCCGAGCTGGTCAAAGCGGGCCTGCTGGTCGGCCCGCGCATCTATTCGACCGGCACGATCCTCTACGGCGCCGACGGCGACTTCAAGGCGGTCGTCAACTCGCTCGACGACGCGCGTGCGCATCTGCGCCGCATGAAGGCCAACGGCGCCTTCAGCGTCAAGAGCTACAACCAGCCGCGCCGCGACCAGCGCCAGCAGATCAACCAGGCCGCGCGCGAGCTCGGCATGCTGGTCGTCGAGGAAGGCGGTTCGACGTTCAACCACAACATGACGATGGTCCTCGACGGCGTGACCAGCGTCGAGCACAACCTGCCGGTCGCGCCGCTGTACGCCGACGTGATCAATCTGTGGAAGGAGACCGACGTGCGCAACACGCCGACCCTGGTCGTCAGCTACGGCGGCCTCAGCGGCGAGTACTGGTGGTACGCGCGCGACAACGTCTGGGAGGACAAGAAGCTCAACCGCTTCTTCCCGCGCGAGACGCTCGACGCGCGCTCGATCCGCCGCGAGACCGCGCCGGACTGGGACTACTATCACGTCGAGGTCGCCAAGGCCGCCAGGTCGCTGCGCGACGCCGGCATCAAGATCACGGTCGGCGGCCACGGCCAGTTGCAGGGCCTGTCGGCGAACTGGGAGACCTGGTCGCTGACGCAGGGCGGCTTCAGCAACTTCCAGGCACTGCGTGCGGCGACGATCGACGGCGCCGACCTGATCGGCCTGTCCGGGCAGATCGGCTCGATCGAGACCGGCAAGCGCGCCGATTTCGTCGTGCTCAACACCAATCCGCTGGAGGACATCCGCGCGACGATCGACACGCGCTACGTCGCCGTCAACGGCCGCATCTTCGACGTCGAGGCCGACATGGCCGAGGTCGGCGGCAAGAACCGGCCGGCGCCGACGTTCTACTGGCAGCGTCACCGCGAAGGCCGCACGTTCGGCATCGAGTACGGTCCGACCGCGCCGTGCCACTGCCCGAAGTCCGGCGTGCCGCATTCGCACTGAGGCGGCGCTGCCTCACGAAGCCGCCGCGCCGTCCGGCGCGGCGGCGGGATCGATCGAGGCGAGCCAGGAGCCGCCTCGATCGCCGATCACCGCTCATCATCGCCGTGTCGCCGACGCGACGACGGCGACTCGGCCGGGCGTCTGCTACTTCGCGTTGATCGCGAAGCGCCCCGGGCCGATCAGCGCGACCGCGACGGCGGCGAACAGGAACATGCCCTGCAGCTCCAGCGCCCAGCCGCCGGTCGAGCCGAGCTTGAACAGTTCCGCGGTGTGCACCAGCGCGATCGCGACCAGCATGTTGATCGCGACGATCACCGCACCGATGCGCGCGTAGAAACCGAAGATCAGCAGCAACGGCGCGACGATCTCGCCGACGTAGACGCCGTAGGCGAAGAACGCCGGCAAGCCGGCCGCCTGCACCATCTGCGCGACGAAGCCGATGCCGCCGCTCAGCTTGGCGATGCCGTGCAGCAGGATCAGCACACCGAGGACCACGCGCAGGACCAGCTTGCCCAACGAATCGGATTGGTTCATGAGACGCTCCGGACGGGTGAGAGAAACCAGAACGAGGGTGGCGGTGCGCCGCGCATCGCACGACGCCCGGCGCCGCCGGCACGGCGGTTGCCGTCGGTCGCCGCGACGTCGATCGACACGGCGCTCGAACACCCCCCGCGCATCGGCGCAGCGCGATCATGCACCTTCGCGTGCGGCGCGCAAACCTTGGCGCGCAGCGCAGGCCCGTCCGCGGCGAGTCCTGCGCGAACCTCCGCGCTGTGCTTTCATGGCCGATCCCGGCGAAGAGGCAGCCCGATGAACGCATGCGCAAAGCCTGCCCGCGGCTTCCGGTCGCGCGCCCTCGGCGCCGTGCTCGCAACGCTCGGCGGCACGGCGGCGGCCGCCGACCGGCCGATCGAGGACGGCCTGACCAGGCTGCGCGAGATGAGCACGAAGGTCGAGGCGGTCAATCGCGATTTCGATGCGCTGGCCGGCTGCGTGCAGATCGGCTCGAGCGATCCGGCGACCCCGCGCGACCGGATCCGCCTGGTCGCGACGCCGGCCGGCGCCGGGCCGGTCGCGCTGCCGATCGACGCGCGCGGCTGCGTGACGCTGCCGCCTGCGCTGGCCGGCGCCGCCGACGACACGCCGGTCACGATCAACGTGGCCGAGGGCAAGGCCTCGCTCGGCGTGACCTTCAGCGCCAGGCCGCCGACGACGCGCGAGCTCGACTATGCGCAGCTGCAGGCCGGCGCGATCCAGCTCAACGCGGCGATCCGCCGCGAGGCCGGCGTCATGCGCTTCATGGCGCCGAGGATCAAGGGCGTGCTGCTGCTGTGGAAGGCGCCGCAGCCGGCCGAGCCGGGGCTGCGCATCCAGACGGCTGCGGGCGAGCGGCAGCTGGCCTCGACGCCGGCCGCCGACTACCGTCACGACGACGTCACGCTGACCGATCTGCCGCCGGGCGCGCGTGTGCTCGAGCTGCCGCTCGACGACAAACTGGTCAAGGCCAATCCCAGGGTGGTGCTCGACGTCCTGCCGGACCGGGTGATTCCGCTGCCGTGACGCGGCGGACAGGGCACCGGCCGCTGCGATCGGTCATGCGCCTGCGCGCGCGGCGCCTGCGGTGTCGCAGCGGATCGGGCCGTGCGCGTATCGATCAGCGCGCGCCGCGTCGCGGCAGCAGGCCGACCGGCACGCTGACGGCGTCTTCGTCGTAGATGCTGATGTACAGATGGACCGGCTCGGTACGGCCGTCGATGCGCAGCTCGAACATGTCGAGCAGGCCGACGCCTTCGAAGCCCTGCGGCGTCTCGAACGGGCAGCACGAGCCGAGCCGCTCGTAGGCGATCGGCTCGTCGTCCGGGCCGCGCAGGCCGTTGAGGAACTGCCGCTGGCGCTGCGGCCCTTCGCCTTCGGCGGCGCCGCCGAGCTTGATCGGATCGGCCGGCGTGTGGCCGTAGCCGGCATCGGTGGCGACCAGATCGACCGCGATGAAAGGCTCGTCACTGTCGCTGCGACCGTTCGGCGTACCCTTGCCGCCCTGCCGCGTCACCGCGATCACGTCCGGATCGTCCATGCGCGGCGGCGGCGCCGCCGCACAGGCGCCGAGCAGGCCGGCGACGAAGATCGCCACGAACCACCGCATGCATCGATTCATCACCGCCTCCGTACTCGATCGTCCACCCGCACGCAGGCCTCTCCTGCCACCGCGACGAGGCCGCCCGAGCAGGCATGACCGCGCGGCGCGATGCTCGACGCGTCAGCCCACGGTCGTCGATGCGGCGACGGCATCCGGCTCCGGTTTCGCATCTGCGCCGGATCCGGCGGGTTCCTCGCCGGCCTTGGCATCTGCGAGCTGCCGATCGCGATGTCTCAGCCACACCACCGCTGCCACCGCCAGGACGTTGACCGCGATGATGATCGGAGAAGCGTTGAACATCGCCAGGTGGTAGCGGCTTCCCAGATACAGGGCCCAGTACAGCAGCGACTCGCCCGATTGCAAGCCAATCGTCACGCTGGCGCCCGTGGTGAGAAAGCCACCGATCAGCGGCGTCACGACGCACGGAATCTGCACGATCCAGTACCACGTATTGACCTCGATCGCGTCCGGTGCGGCCTCGAGCATCTTGACGCCGCAGACGATGCCCCAGAGATAGAACACGACCGCAGGCGCCTGCAGCAGCCGCGCGAACCAGTGCACGTCCTGCGACAGCGTCGTCACGATGAAGACGACGCCTGAAAACGCGCCACCCAACGCGAGCACACCGAACAACCGCCGTTCCCAGACGCCCATCGATCTCCCCTTACGATCACTCGCGTTCCGGAACCGACAT
The DNA here is from genome assembly GCA_024707225.1 of Dokdonella sp. GTDB lineage: Bacteria > Pseudomonadota > Gammaproteobacteria > Xanthomonadales > Rhodanobacteraceae > Dokdonella. The sequence goes on from JANQAE010000003.1 coordinate 298,134, forward strand.
CCGGCGGCGCTGCCCGGCACGATAGCGCGGCAGCGGGCCCAGGCGCACACGAGAGGCGAGCGCACCACATGCAATCGGCCGATCGCCGCAGCACCGATGGCGAGTGCAACGGCCGGAACGATACCGCAACGGCCGCTGTGGACCGTACCCGGCAGCCAGCGCGCGGCTGCCGATCCGGCCGCTCCGTCAACCGGTGTTCTGGATACCGGCCGAGATGCCGTTGACGGTCGCGATCAGGCCGTGCAGCAGGTCCTCGTCCTCGCGCCCGGCCGCGCGCCAGCGCGCGAGCAGATCGACCTGCAGCAGGCTGATCGGATCGACGTAGGGATTGCGCAACCGGATCGACTGGCGCAGGCGCAGATCGCCGGCGAGCAGCTCGGCCTCGCCCTTGAGGTCGAGGATCGCCGCGCGCGTGCGCTCGAATTCGGCGCCGATCCGCGCGAAGAACGGCGCGTGCAGATCGCCGGCCAGCCGCGAATAGCGCTCGAAGATCGCCAGATCGGACTTGGCCAGCACCATCTCGACGTCGTCGACGAGCTGCGCGAAGAACGGCCAGTCGCGCATCATCTCGGCCAGCGGCTCGCGACCGAACGTGGCGATGCCGTGCGCCAGGCCGCTGCCGACGCCGTACCAGCCGGTCAGGCCGGCGCGGTTCTGCGACCAAGCGAACACCCACGGAATCGCGCGCAGCCGGTCGATGCCGCCGCTGCCGCCGCGCCGCGACGGCCGCGAGCCGATGCGCAGGCGCTCGATCACGTCGATCGGCGTGGCGGCGCGGAAATAGTCCGGGAACTGCGCATCCTCGTGGACCAGCCCGCGATAGGCGCGCCGCGCCTCGGCGGCGATCGACGTCGCCATCGTGCGCCAGGCCGGCTCGCGCGATTCGGGCGGGCGCGGGCGCAGCGTCGCGCGCAGCACCGCGCCGGTCATCTGCTCCAGATTGCGCAAGGCGAGCGCACGGATGCCGTACTTGCGGTGGATCACCTCGCCCTGCTCGGTCAGGCGCAGATGGCCGCCGACCGAACCGCGCGGCGAGGCGATCACGGCGCGCTCGGTCTTGCCGCCGCCGCGGCTGGCCGAGCCGCCGCGGCCGTGGAAGAACACGATGGCGATGCCGGCCTCGCGCGCCAGCCGCGTCAGCGCGATCTGGGTCTGCTGCAGCGCCCAGCGCGAGGCGACCAGGCCGGCGTCCTTGGCGCTGTCCGAATAGCCGAGCATGACGATCTGGCGGTCGCCGCGCGCGGCCAGATGGCGGCGGTAGCGCGCGTCGGCGAACAGCGCGCGCACGACCGCTTCGGCCGCGTCGAGATCGGCGACGGTCTCGAACAGCGGCGCGACGTCGAGCGGCACCTCGCCGGCCTCGTCGACGCAGCCGGCGATGCGTGCCAGCGCGAGCACGGCCAGCGCGTCGGCGGCGCTGCGGCTCATGCTGACGATGTACGGACCGAACGCGCGCGCGCCGTAGCGCGGGCGCAGCTCGGCGACGGTGCGGAACACCGCCAGCGTGCGCCGCGCGGTGTCGTCGCTGCTGGCCGCGATCGCGGCCGGATCCTCGAGCACCGCGCCGAGCCGCTCGACGCGCTCGCCGACCTCGCGCGCGGCCCAGTCGGCGTCGCCGAGCAGGGCCGCCAGCGCGGCCTCGTGCACCGCCGAATCCTGGCGCAGGTCCAGCGTGGCCAGATGGAAGCCGAAGGTCTGCGCACGGCGCAGCAGGCGCCGCACCGCGAAGCCGCCGGCATGCTCGCCGCGGTGCAGGCGCAGGCTGTCGGCGACCAGGCCGATGTCGGCGGCGAACGTCGCCGCGTCCGGATAGCCGCCTTCGCGGCCGCGCTCGGTCTCGGCGAGACGCTCGGCGACCAGCTGCAGCAGCTGCCGGTACGGCATGTCCTGCTGGCGCGATTTCAGGCGCGCGGCCGCTTCCGGCAGCAGTGCACGGTAGACGTCGATGCGCGCGAGCACGTCGGCCGAGCACGGCACGCGCGACAGCGACTGGCTGAGCAGGCTCGACAGCGCGAGCACGTCGCGCCGGTACAGCGCCAGCACCTGCGCGCGCTGGCTCGACAGCGTCGCCGCGATGGTCTCGGCGCCGACGTTCGGATTGCCGTCCATGTCGCCGCCGACCCAGGTGCCGAAGCCGAGCACGGCCGGCAGCGCGGTGGCGGCCGCGTCCGGACCGAACTCCGACAGCGCGTCGGCGAACACCTCGTAGAACACCGGCACGACGCGATACAGCACGTCGGTCAGGTAGAAGCCGACGTGCTCGAGCTCGTCGGCGACGGTCGGCTTCTCGAGTGCGAGCTCGGCGGTCTGCCAGGCGGCCGTCAGCGACAGGCGCATGCGCTCCAGGTCGGCGCGGCGCTCGACCGGCGTGCGGTTGCCGTCGATGTCGGCGATCAGCGCGCGGACCAGCTCGCGCTCCTTCTCGAGCAGCGCGCGGCGTACCGCTTCGGTCGGATGGGCGGTCAGCACCGGCTCGATGCGCAGCCGCGCCAGGCAGGCCGCCAGCTCGCCCGGCGTCACGCCGGCGCCGGTCAGGCCGCGCAGCGCGTGGCGCAGACCGCCCGGCTGCGGCTCGGCATCGGCCATCTCGTAGGCGCGGCGGCGGCGGATGCGGTGCACGCGCTCGGCGACGTTGACGGCCTGGAAATAGGTCGAGAACGCGCGGACCAGGGCGGTCGCGTGGGCGACGTCGGCACCGGCCAGCTCGCGCTCGAGCGCGACCGCGGCATCGCCGGCCTCGCGGCGCGCGATCGCGGCGATGCGGATGCGCTCGACCTCGTCGAAGAACGCCTCGCCCTCCTGCTCGGCGATGATCCGGCCGACCAGCGAGCCGACGCGGTTGACGTCCTCGCGCAGCGGCTGGTCGGTTTCGGGCAGGTCGATCGAGCGCAGGCTGTCTGCGGCGGGGCGGGTATCGGCATTCATCGCCCAAGCCTACCGTGTTGCAGTGCGACATCCTAGGCCGCGCACCGCGCGTGCCGACGCGGCCGGAACGGCCGGCGGCCATGGGCCGGCCTGCGCGGTCGCTCCGCTGGTGCGGACGGCGGCGGACGGCGGCGAAGCCGGTAGCGGCGGCACCGCGGCGGGCGCGCCGGCAACCGGCCACGGGGCGTCTCGTGCCCGGACCGGTGCCAATGGCACATGGCACCGCGCCGGGCACTGGTATCCTCGCAAGGTTGTGCGCCGCCTTCGCGGCCCTGTCCGTTTTTCGCCGAGGAACCCCGCCGATGCATCGATCGACCGTGCTTGCCGCCGCCATCGCCCTCGTACTCGCCGGATGCTCCGGCCAGAAGGCCGAGGCTCCGCCCACGCCCGCCCCGGAGGCCGCCGCACCCGTGACCGCTACCGAGACCGCCAATCCGCTGCTGGCCGCCAGCACGCTGCCGTTCCAGGCGCCGCCGTTCGACAAGATCAAGGACACCGACTACGAGCCGGCGATCGAGGAAGGCATGAAGCAGCACCTGGCCGAGGTGCAGGCGATCGCCGACAGCACCGAGCCGCCGACCTTCGCCAACACGGTCGAGGCGTTCGAGCGCAGCGGTGCGCTGCTGACACGCGCCGGCACGATCTTCTCGGCGCTGACCTCGGCCAATACCAACGAGACGCTGCAGAAGGCCGACGAGGCGCTGTCGCCGAAGCTGGCCGCGCACGCCGACGAGATCTACCTGAATCCGAAGCTGTTCGCGCGCTTCAAGGCGGTTTACGACGCGCGCGACGGCGCCGGTCTCGACGCCGAGCAGAAGCGCCTGGTCGAGGAGTACCACAACCGCTTCGTGCGCGCCGGCGCGCTGCTCGGCGACGCCGACAAGGCGACGCTGCGCGAGATCAACAAGGAAGAGTCGACGCTGTCGACCGCGTTCACGAACAAGCTGCTGGCGGCGACCAATGCCGCGGCGGTGGTCGTCGACGACCGCGCACGTCTGGACGGCTACGCCGAGGCCGACCTGGCCGCCGCGGCCGAGGGCGCCAAGGCGCGCGGCCAGGAAGGCAAGTGGGTGATCCCGCTGCAGAACACCACGCAGCAGCCGGCCCTGGTCTCGCTGAAGGATCGCGGCCTGCGCGAGCAGCTGCTGCGCGCCTCGATGGAGCGCGCCGAGCACGGCGACGCCAACGACACGCTGTCGACGATCGAGCGCCAGGCCCAGCTACGCGCGCAGCGCGCCAAGCTGCTCGGCTTCCCGAACTACGCCGCCTACAGCCTGGCCGACCAGATGGCCAAGACGCCGGAGGCCGCGACCAAGCTGCTGACCGACACGGTGCCGGCCGCGACCGCCAAGGCGCGCGGCGAGGCGGCCAAGATGCAGCAGCTGATCGACGCGCAGAAGGGCGGCTTCAAGCTGGCCGCCTGGGACTGGGACTTCTACGCCGAGCAGGTGCGCAAGGCCGAGTTCGACCTCGACGAGGCGGCGATCAAGCCGTACTTCGAGCTCGACCGCGTGCTGCGCGACGGCGTGTTCTTCGCGGCCAACCAGCTCTACGGCATCACGTTCAAGGAGCGCAAGGACATTCCGGTCTACCACCCGGACGTGCGCGTGTTCGACGTGTTCGACGCCGACGGCACGCAGCTGGCGCTGTTCTACGCGGACTACTTCAAGCGCGACGCCAAGCGCGGCGGCGCCTGGATGGGCAATTTCGTCGAGCAGAACGGCCTGACCGGCGCGATCCCGGTGATCTACAACGTCTGCAACTACACCAAGCCGGCGCCGGGCCAGCCGGCCCTGCTGTCGTTCGACGAGGTCACCACGACGTTCCACGAGTTCGGCCACGCGCTGCACGGCATCTTCTCGAAGACCAAGTACCCGTCGCTGGCCGGCACCAGCGTCTCGCGCGACTTCGTCGAGTTCCCGTCGCAGTTCAACGAACACTGGGCCAGCGACCCGGTCGTGTTCGCGAACTACGCCAAGCACTACCAGACCGGCGAGCCGATGCCCGAGGACCTGGTCCAGAAGATCCGCAAGGCGCGCACGTTCAACCAGGGCTACGCGACGACCGAGTACCTGGCGGCGGCGCTGCTCGACCAGGCCTGGCACAGCCTGCCGGCCGACGCCGGCAAGCAGGACGCCAAAAGCTTCGAGACCGAGGCGCTGGCGCGCTACAAGGTCAACCTGCCGGAGGTGCCGCCGCGCTACCGCAGTCCGTACTTCGCGCACATCTGGGGCGGCGGCTACTCGGCCGGCTATTACGCCTACTTCTGGGCCGAGGTGCTCGATCACGACGCGTTCCAGTGGTTCCGCGAGAACGGCGGCCTGACGCGCCAGAACGGCCAGACCTTCCGCGACAAGATCCTCTCGCGCGGCAACACGGTCGAGCTGGCGACGCTCTATCGCGAGTTCCGCGGCAAGGATCCGAGCGTCGAGCCGCTGCTCGAGCATCGCGGCCTGAAGTAAGCTGCGACGACGGACGGCGCCGCACGCGCCGTCCGTCCTTCCGCATGTGCTTCCTGTCCGAGGGGCGAGTTCCGATGGCATCGCATCCGGCCCGCATCGCAGCGCTCGTCCTCGTGCTCGGCTGGCAGGCGATGCCGGCGCCGGCTGCGCCCTCGCCGGTCGCGCGCTGCGAGCAGGCCAGCCACGATCTGCTCGACGCACTCGGCCGCGGCGACTACGCCGCCGCGCAGGCGCTGTTCACGCCATCGCTGGCCGCCGACCTGACGGCCGCGCAGTTGCGCACGCTGTGGACCGATACCGCGGACCGGCAAGGTGCGCTGCGCACGGCCGGACGCCCGCACGGCGGGCGCGTCAACGGACACAACGAGGTATTCGTACCGCTGATGTTCGAGAAGTCGACCGTGACCGCCGACGTGGTCTGCGACGGCGAAGGACGCGTCAGCGCGTTCCGCCTGACACCGCCGCGCACGCCCTGAAGAAATCGGCCGGAGCGGCCCTGCGCGGACGGCCCGAAGCGCCGGCCCGGAACACGCCGGTCGTAGAGATGCAGGCCCGGCACACACCGGATCGCGGCGCGCGCACCCGACGCAGTGCGCCTCAGTACGCGAACTCGGCGAATACCGGATCGACGCTGCCGTTCCAGCGGCCGTGGAACAGCTCGAGCTTGCGCTCGGCCGAGGTCTGGTTGGCCTCGACGATCTCGATCAGCGGCTCGAGGAAGATCGACTCGTCGGCACCATGGTCGTTGCGGCGCGCGCGCCGGACCAGGCCGCGCGCGGCGATCCTCAGCGCCTCGGCGGCGAGGTCGCGCACGCTGCCGCCGCGGAACGGCAGCTTCAGCGCCTGCGCCGGCACGCCGTCACGCAAGGCGTGCCGCTCGGCGATGCTGAAGTCCTTGACCAGGTCCCAGGCCGCGTCGAGCGCCTCGTCGTCGTAGAGCAGGCCGACCCAGAACGCCGGCAGGGCGCACAGCCGGCCCCAGGGACCGCCGTCGGCGCCGCGCATCTCCAGGTACTTCTTGAGCCGCACCTCCGGGAACGCCGTGGTCAGATGGTCGGCGAAGTCCTTGAGCGTCGGCGTCGCGCCCGGCAGCTCGTCGAGCCGGCCGTCCATGAAGCGGCGGAACGAGCGGCCGGCGAGGTCGACGTAGCGGCCGTCGCGGTAGCTGAAGTACATCGGCACGTCGAGCAGGTAGTCGACGTAGCGCTCGTAGCCGAAGCCGTCCTCGAACACGAAGTCGAGCATGCCGGTGCGGTCCGGGTCGGTATCGGTCCAGATGTGCGAGCGGTAGCTGAGGTAGCCGTTGGGCTTGCCCTCGGTGAACGGCGAATCGGCGAACAGCGCCGTGGCCACCGGCTGCAGCGCCAGCGAGACACGGAACTTCTTGACCATGTCCGCCTCGTCGGCGAAGTCGAGATTGACCTGCACGGTGCAGGTCCGCGTCATCATGTCCAGGCCGAGCGAGCCGACCGTCGGCATGTAGCGGCGCATGATCGCGTAGCGGCCCTTGGGCATCCACGGCATGTCGGCGCGCGACCACTTCGGCTGGAAGCCCATGCCGAGAAAGCCCAGGCCCAGACCGTCGGCGACCGCCTTGACCTCGCGCAGATGGCCGGTCACCTCGCTGCAGGTCTCGTGGATCGAGGCCAGCGGCGCGCCGGACAGTTCGAGCTGGCCGGCCGGTTCGAGCGTGACCGACGCGCTGTCGCGCAACAGCGCGATCAGCTTGCCGTCTTCCTCGACGCGGTTCCAGCCGAAGCGGGTCAGGCCTTCGAGCAGGGCGCCGATGCCGCGTTCGCCTTCCCAGGTCGGCGGACGCAGATCGTCGAGCCGGAAGCCGAACTTCTCGTGCTCGGTGCCGATCCGCCAGTCCGCTTCGGACTTGCCGCCGGATGCGATGAACTCGACCAGCTGGTCGCGGCTGCGGATCGGTTCATCCTTGACGGTACTGGGTCCGGACATGGGATTTCCTCGAAGACAGCCGTCCACATGGGGATGCGGCGCCGGCCCGCAAGTGGGACCGGCGGCGCCCGGCGCTCAGCTGCCCAGACGCGCCTTGATCAGGCCCGAGACCTGGCCCATGTCGGCGCGCCCGGCCACGCGCGGCTTGACCAGCGCGACCACCTTGCCCATGTCGCGCGCGCCGGCGGCGCCCGATTCGGCGATCGCCGCGGCGATGATCGCGTCGAGCTCGGCGGCGTCGAGCGCAGCCGGCAGATAGGCCTGGATCACCGCCACCTCGGCCTTCTCCTTGTCGGCCAGATCGGTGCGCGCGGCCGCCTCGAACTGCGTGATCGAGTCGCGGCGCTGCTTGAGCATCTTCTCGAGCACCGACAGCACCTGCGCGTCGTCCAGGACGATGCGCTCGTCGACTTCGCGCTGCTTGATCGCGGCCTGGATCAGGCGGATGACGGCGAGGCGATCCTTGTCGCCGGCCTTCATCGCGGTCTTCATGTCGCTGGTGATCTGATCTTTGAGGGACATCGCCCGGCACTCCTCGGAGCGGCGCGAGAGTCGGCCCGCGCCGCGTGGATCGCGGCGGCCGCGCACGGCGCGGCCGTCATCGTCACAAACGCAAACGGCCGACGTTGCCTGGCAACGTCGGCCGATCGACAGCCCGGATGCGTGCGGCGGACGCCGGGCGGCCGCCGCAGGCGATCAGTACAGGCGCCGGCGCTTGGTCACGTCGCGCGAGACGCGACGCAGGTGACGCTTGACCGCAGCCGCGCGCTTGCGCTTGCGCTCCTGGGTCGGCTTTTCGTAGAACTCGCGCTTGCGCACTTCGGCCAGGATGCCGGCCTTCTCACAGGTGCGCTTGAATCGGCGCAGGGCGAACTCAAATGGCTCGTTCTCACGAACTTTGACGCTGGGCATCGACGAACTCCGCTGTAAACTGACCTGCCCGGGCTGCGGGCGAGCCGCGCATTCTACCGTGACCGACCAGACCATTGCAAAGCCCGGCGAGCCGGCCGTCGTGACCGGACCGGTCCTCGGCATCGAGACCTCCTGCGACGAGACCGGCGTGGCCGTCTACGACCGCGCGCGCGGCCTGCTCGCGCACCGGCTCTACAGCCAGATCCGCCTGCACGCCGACTACGGCGGCGTGGTGCCCGAACTGGCCTCGCGCGACCACGTCCGCAAGCTGCTGCCGCTGGTCCGCCAGACCCTCGCCGACGCGGGCCTGCAGCTCGACGACCTGGCCGGCGTCGCCTATACCGCCGGTCCCGGCCTGGCCGGCGCGCTGCTGGTCGGCGCGGCCGCCGCGCGCGCGCTGGCCTGGGCGCTGCAGCGGCCGGCGATCGGCGTGCACCACATGGAAGGCCATCTGCTGGCGCCGATGCTCGAGGCCGATCCGCCCGAGCCGCCGTACGTCGCCCTGCTGGTGTCGGGCGGCCATTCGATGCTGGTCGAGGTGACCGGGATCGGCCGCTACCGGCTGCTCGGCGACACGCTCGACGATGCGGCCGGCGAGGCCTTCGACAAGACCGCCAAGCTGATCGGCCTGCCGTATCCGGGCGGACCGGCACTCGCGCGGCTCGCCGAGGAAGGCAGGCCCGGGCGGTTCCGCTTCGCGCGGCCGATGACCGACCGGCCGGGCCTGGACTTCAGCTTCTCGGGTCTCAAGACCCAGGTGCTGCTGGCCTGGCAGGCCAGCGACGGCGGCGAGGCGACGCGTGCCGATCTGGCGCGCGGGTTCGAGGACGCGGTCGTCGAGACGCTGGCGATCAAGTGCCGCCGCGCGCTGGCCGCGACCGGCGCGCGGCGCCTGGTGATCGCCGGCGGCGTCGGCGCCAATCGCCGGCTGCGCGCGCAGCTGGCCGAGGCCGCCGAGGCCGACGGCTTCCGCGTGCATTTCCCGAGGCCGGCGTTCTGCACCGACAACGGCGCGATGATCGCGCTGGCCGGCGCGCTGCGCCTGGCGGCCGGCCAGCACGCCGATCCGGCGATCGCGGTGCGGCCGCGCTGGGAGCTCGAAAGCCTCGAGGCGGTCGGGGCCTAGACCGGCCGCGGACCGTCTCGACGACATCGCGCCGTCCGTGCATGATGCGTCGCAATATCCTCATGCCCGCGCCGGATGAAGATACGCCGGTCCGCGACCAGCGGACGCATCGATCGAGGACGTGTGCATGGATTGGAGCCGGTACAGGCCGCCCAGCTACGACGAACTGATCCAGGCCGACGGCCAGCCGCGTGCGAGCGCGCGGCGGCTGATCGAATACATCACCGGCCTCTCGCGCAAGGAACTGGCCGAGCGCCAGCTCGCCGCCGACCTCGCGGCCCGCGAGATGGGCGTCACCTTCACCGTCTATTCCGAAGGTCGCAACGTCGACCGCACGCTGCCGTTCGACGTGATCCCGCGCGTGATCCCGCGCAGCGAATGGGCGCGCACCGAGGCGGGCCTGCGCCAGCGCGTGCAGGCGCTGAACCTGTTCATCGACGACATCTACGGCGAGCAGCGCATCCTGCGCGACAAGGTCGTGCCGCGCTCGATCCTCAAGGAGTCGGTCAACTTCCGCGAGCAGTGCGTCGGCATCCGCCCGCCGCTCGGCGTCTGGGCGCACATCTGCGGATCGGACCTGGTGCGCGACGGCGACGGCACGCTGTACGTGCTCGAGGACAATCTGCGTATTCCCAGCGGCGTGTCGTACCTGCTCGAGAACCGCCTGGTCGCCAAGCGCGTGTTCCCGGAACTGTTCGAGACCACCGCGATCCTGCCGGTCGACGACTACCCCGCGCAGCTCTACGACACGCTGGCCGCACTGTCGCCGCGCCCGGGCGAGCAGCCGGTGATCGCGCTGCTGACGCCCGGCATCTACAACAGCGCCTATTTCGAGCACTGCTATCTCGCGCAGAGCATGGGCGTGGAGCTGGTCGAAGGCGGCGACCTGTTCGTCGGCGACGACGACGTGTGCTACATGCGCACCGTCTACGGCCCGCGCCGCGTCGACGTGATCTACCGGCGCGTCGACGACCTCTACATCGACCCGGAATGCTTCATCGCCGACTCGGTGCTCGGCGTGCGCGGCCTGATCCGCTCGTGGCGCGCCGGCAAGGTCGCCCTGGCCAACGCGCCCGGCGCCGGCGTCGCCGACGACAAGGTCGTCTATGCCTACGTGCCGAAGATGATCAGGTACTACCTCGACCAGGATCCGATCCTGCCGAACGTGCCGACCTATCTCTGCGACGATGCGCGCCAGCGCAAGTACGTGCTCGAGCACCTGGCCGAGCTGGTCGTCAAGCCGGCCAACGAGTCGGGCGGCTACGGCATGCTGGTCGGGCCGCGCTCGACCAAGCGCCAGCGCGAGCAGTTCGCGAAGCTGATCCTCGCGCGACCGCGCAACTACATCGCGCAGCCGACGCTGAGCCTGTCGACCGCGCCGGTCGTCACCGAGACCGGCCCGCAGCCGCGTCATCTGGATCTGCGCCCGTTCGTGCTGTCGCGCCACGACATCTACGTGACCACCGGCGGCCTGACCCGCGTCGCGATGAAGAAGGGCTCGCTGGTCGTCAACAGCTCGCAGGGCGGCGGCGCCAAGGACACCTGGATCGTCGATTTCGAGGAGAGCGCCTGATGCTCTCGCGCGTCGCCGACAATCTGTACTGGTTCACGCGCTACCTGCGCCGCGCCGAGAACACCGCGCGTCTCGTCAACGTCAACAGCCAGCTGCAGCTGGACCTGCCGCGCAACGTGCGCTTCGCGTGGCAGCCGCTGCTCGACACGCTCGGCGTGCAGGACGCGTTCCGGCGCCTGCACCCGGACAGCGAAGGCGATGCCGGCGAGGCCGACGTGGTGCGTTTCCTGCTGCTCGAACCGGGCAGCCCGTGCTCGCTGCTGAGCTCGCTGCAGGCCTCGCGCGAGTCCTTGCGCTCGATCCGCGACACGCTGCCGGCCGAGAGCTGGGAGCGCGTCAACGGCCTGTACCTGTGGCTGGCCGACAACGGCGAGCGCGCGCTCGGCCGGCGCTACCGTCAGGAGCTGCTGAGCCGCGTCGTCGACGGCTGCCTGGTCGTGTCGGGCATGCTGACCGCCAACGTCAGCCGCGACACCGGCTTCCAGTTCCTGCGCCTGGGCACCGCGCTGGAACAGGCCGACATGACCACGCGCATCATCGACGCCGGCGGCTCGGGCCTGATCCGTCCGCGCGTCACCGACGACCTGGCCGCGTTCCGCGCGGTGCAATGGATCAGCGTGCTGCGCTCGCTGGAGGCCTACCAGATGTACCGGCGCCAGGTCCGCCAGCGCGTGACGCCGGCCCTGGCGCTGCGCTTCCTGCTGCAGGATGCCGAGTTTCCGCGCAGCGTCACCTACTGTCTGGATCGCGTCGAGAGCACGCTGCCGCGCCTGCCCGGCCGCAAGGCGGTCTCGCGCGCGCTGGCGCAGGTCCAGTCGATCGTGCGCGGCGCCGACACCGTCGCGCTCGCCGAGCACGGGCCGAAGGTGATGATGGACCGCATCCAGATCGGCCTGGTCGCGCTGCACGAGGCGCTGGCCGAGGCCTATTTCCGCAACTGAAGTCGTGGCCTGGCCCCGTCCTCCGGCGCGCTCGCGATCGGACCGGACGCGGGTCGGACATCGAGTCGATCGCGTCCGCAGTGCACGGAGTGCGGTGCAGCCGGGCGCAGCCCGCGATGACGGCCAAGGCGGCGGCAGCCTGCGATGCGAGGCGGACCGCCCCGTGCGGCTCGCTGCGAGCGGCATCGCGCGATGATTGGCTGTCGACGGGCTGTCGAGTCGACGAAGCGGACGCGCGTCGGGCCTCGACGGAACGCGTCCGAACGAGCACGCAGGCAGCGTCGGCGCTGCGCGCCGCCCTTGCCGCCGCGGCCGGCGTGCTCCCGATCCGGACCGCAGCGGCGGCAGGCGCGCACGCGGCGGCCTGCCTGCCCTGCGATCAGCGGCGGCCGAACGCGCCGAGCAGGCCGCTGCCGGCCTGCAGCAGTTCGCCGAGGTCGACCTCGCCGTCGCCGTTGCGGTCGAGCACCGCGCTGACCAGACCGCCGGCACCGCTGCGCTGCGCGGCCTGCGGCGCCTGCTGGCCGAGCAGGCCGCCGAGACCGCCGGCGTCCAGCCCCTGTTCGCGCGTCATCCGGCCGATCGCGGCCATCACCAGCGGTGCCAGCATCGCCAGCAGCTGTGCCGCGTTGTCGGTGCCCAGGCCGCTGGCCTGGCCGAGCCCCTGCGCCGCCTGCGGCTGACGCGCGCCGAAGATGTGGCCGAGAATGCCGCCGCCGGCTCCGCCGCCGCCGAGCACGCTGCCGAGCACCGAGCCCAGATCGAGATCCTGATGATCGCGACGGACTGCGCCGAACAAGGCGCCGGCGCCCTCGTCGCTGGCGGCATTGCGCGCCAGGCCGCCGAGCAGCAGCGGCAGGGCCTGCTCGACCGCGGCGCCGGCGTGTTCCTCGCCGACGCCGAGCCGGCGTGCGATCGCGCCGAGATCGGCGGGGCTCAACTGGCTCATGACCTGGCCGGCCAGATCGGATTGTGCTGGGATCATCGGTCTGAAGCTCCATGCGCCGGGCCCGCGATGGGCACCTCGAGGCGATGCGGCATTGTGGCCCCCGTGCGGCGGCGGCGCGATCGCGCAACGGTTAAAGATCGTGAACCCTTCGACACCCCGCCGTCGCCCTCGCCGGGGCGGTGCTAGGCTCGCCACGCCTGGCCCGGCACCGTCGTCGACGACCGGCCCAATCGGCGACACGCCAGGAGCGGCACCGCCGCGCGAGGTCCCCATGACCGATCACCCGCCCGCCTTCGATCTGCTGCATCAGCGCTATGTCGACTCGTTCGCGCGCAAGCGCGAGGAGATCGAGCAGGCCTGGAAGCGGATGCTGCTGATGCCCGAGGAGGAGGCCGCGCGCGCCGACCTGCAGCGCCTCGTGCACCGGCTGTCCGGCTCGGCGCCGGCCTATGGATTCGACGCGCTCGGCGCGCTCGCGCGCACGGTCGACGAGCGGCTGGCCGGCTGGCAGCGCACGCCGGCGCATCGCCGCGAACCGACGATCACGCTCGCCAACGACCTGCAGGCGCCGATCCAGCGTCTGCTCGCCGCATTCACCGCACAGGCGCCCAAAGCGCCGGTCGCGGCCACGGCCGACGCGGCCCCGCCGCTGCGCGTGATCCTGGTCGAGGACGACGGCGAGCAGGCCGCGCAGCTCGCCGCGACGCTCGAACGGCACGGATTGATCGTGCGCCACGCCGCCGATTCGGCCGCGCTGTGGCAGATGCTGGTGACCTGGCCGTGCCAGGCGATCGTGCTCGACTACTGGCTGCACGGCGAGACCGCCGCCGAGGTCGCCGGCATGCTGCAGCGCGAGTCGAGCTTCGCGCGGGTCGCCCGGGTCTGCCTGACCGCCGACATCGGCCTGCCGCTGCAACAGGCCGCGCTGTCGGCCGGCTGCGATGCCTTCGTGCTCAAGAACGCGCCGGTCGAGCATCTGGTCGCCGCGATCCGCGCCCACGTCGCGTCGCGCCAGACGCTCTGATCCGGCCGCGATGCTGCACCCGGCCTGGATCGCCGGGCGGGCGGCGGCTATCCTGCGCGCCCTCAACGTACAGCGGGTGGATCGCGCATGTCCCAGCGACTTCCTCCGGTCGCCCTGATCGGCGCACCGACCGACATCGGCGCCGGCCATCGCGGCGCCTCGATGGGCCCGGAGGCCCTGCGCGTGGCGGGCCTGCCGCAGGCGCTGCACGAGCGCGGCATCAGCGTCGTGGATCGCGGCAACCTGACCGGTCCGCTCAATCCGTGGCTGCCGCCGCAGGACGGCTACCGGCATCTGGCCGAAGTCACCGCCTGGAACCGCGCCGTCATGACCGCGGTCCGCAACGAACTGGCCGCCGGCAACCTGCCGATCGTGCTCGGCGGCGACCATTCGCTGGCGCTCGGATCGATCACCGCGGTGGCCGGCCACTGCCGCGAACGCGGCCGCAAGCTGCTGGTGCTGTGGTTCGACGCGCACGCCGACTTCAACACCAGCACGATCACGCCGTCGGGCAATCTGCACGGCATGCCGGTGGCCTGCCTGTGCGGCTTTGGTCCGCGCGAACTGACCGAACTGGGCGGCTCCTCGCCGGCGATCACGCCGGACCGGATCCGCCAGATCGGCATCCGCTCGGTCGACGCGGGCGAGAAGCGCATGGTCCGCGACGCCGGCCTGGACATCTACGACATGCGCTACATCGACGAGATCGGCATGCGCCGCGTCATGGAGGAAGCGCTCGAGGGCATCGACGCGGACACGCATCTGCACGTCAGCTTCGACGTCGATTTTCTCGACCCGGAGATCGCGCCCGGCGTCGGCACGACGATTCCCGGCGGACCCAATTACCGCGAGGCGCAGCTGGCGATGGAGATGATCGCCGACCGCGGCTGCCTCGGCTCGCTCGACATCGTCGAGCTCAATCCCGCATTCGACGTACGCAACCGCACCGCGGCGCTGACCGTGGACCTGGTCGAAAGCCTGTTCGGCAAGTCGACCCTGATGCGCGACTGAGCGCGGCGCGGATCGCGCAAAAGAAAACGCCGGCGCTGGACGCCGGCGTTTTCTTTCCTTGTTCGCGTCCTGCGATCAGCCGATCAGCAGGTCCTTTTCCTTCTTGCCTGCGCTCAGCGCGGCATTGAACCAGCGGGGGCGCTTGCCGCGACCGGTCCAGGTCTGCGACGGATCGGCCGGATTGCGGTACTTCGGCTTCACCTTGCTCGCGGTGCGCCGGCTGCTCTTGCGGCCGCCACCGAACACGTCGTCCAGCGTAAAACCTTCTGCCGTCACCATCGCGACGATTTTGTCGCGCAGCTTGGTCAGCTTGTCCTTGGCCAATTCCTCCTGACGCTGCTGAGCGCGACCGATCAGGTCGTTCAGCTGATTGTGATTGAGACTTTTCAGATCGATTGCCATTAATGGAAACTCCGGAAAATGCAGGTCAAGCGCGCGCATAATAAAACAAATTCGCCTCGCGCGGCACCTCCTGACCGTAACCGCCGCCGCAGGACCGCGCCGCGCCGGCCAATACCGTGAGCCTGCCATCGCGCCGAATAATGCGCAGCGCCTCCGGACGTCACTGGAAATCGCGTCACGGTGCGCCGACGGCGTGAACGCGCCGCGCTGCGCATCGCCGAATCAAAACCGCACGGCATTTGCCGCGACGCCGGCTATTGGACGCCAAAACAATCCGCGCGCGCCGCGCTGCTCAATGCGCTGAACACCGCATGCACGGCCTGCGCAACGGCGTCGCGGCTGCGGCCGTCGGGGCTGGCGTTTTGGGGGCCGCGTTGGTATTACTGTCGATACAGGGCGGCCGCGCGAGCGGCCATTTGGGGGAATCCGGACACGTCATCGCGCAGGCCGCGATGCGTCGTTCTTTGTCGAGGATCAGATGTGGGTTTGCTCGATTCGCTCGAACAGGAAGCCGACAAGCGCCGGAGCGGCGAGGCGGACGAGGCGCAGCGACGCGCCGAGCGCGGCGAGATCTACCGCACCCAGCTGGAGCCGGCCGTCGATGCGCTGCACGACTACCTGCAGCGCTTCGTCGCCCAGCTCAAGGTCGTGCGCCCGCGCGTGGCGCTGCGCCACCCGATTCCCGGCTACGGCGACGTGATCGCCTATCTCGATCACGACTACGAACTGCGCTACATCAAGCAATCCCATTCGCGCGAGATCAAACTGATCTCGCACGCGACCGTCGCCAGCGCCGAATGTCCGTCCGCGGTGGTGCGCGGCTCGGGCAAGATCAAGACCGTCGCGGCGCTGTTCCAGCGCCATCGGCTCGGCGGCATGCTGGCGCCGGAGAAGGACGCCGGCGGCGAGGTCGTCGCCGCGACGTTCAAGGCCAAGGGCCGCATCCCGCTCGGACTGACCGCGAGCGCCGATGCGACCACCGCCCAGCTCAAGCTCGCGTTCGCCAACTACGACGATTTCGCGACGGTCGGCCGCAGCGTCGCCGCCGCCCAGGCCGACGAGGCGCTGTTCGAGGAGATCGGCCGCTACCTGCTGCGCGAGGCCAACAGCCTGCTGCGCGAGGACCTGCCCGACAACGTGCGCCTGCATCTCAAGGCCAAGGTGCAGCAGCAGGAGATCCGGCGCCGCTGGGAGGCACGCATCGAGACGCTGCAGCACGAGGAAGTCGCGATGCTGCGCGCCCGCTACACGCTGCGCGGACGCATCGCCGAGGCATTCGGCCGGCTGCGGCGCTGGCGCCGCAGCGGCGGCTGAGGCCGCACCGCGTCCGCCGGCGGACCGCGATGCCCTGCTCAGACGAACGCGGAGAGGATCTCCTCGCGCGACAGCGAGCGGTTCTCGCTCTCGGTACGACGGCGGTACTCGTAGGTGCCCGCAGCCAGACCGCGCTCGCTGACGACGATCCGGTGCGGAATGCCGATCAGCTCCATGTCGGCGAACATCGCGCCGGGACGCAGGCCGCGGTCGTCGAGCACGACCTCGACGCCGGCCGCGGTCAGTTCGGCGTAGAGGCGGTCGGCCTCCTCGCGCACGGCCTCGCTCTGATGCGAGCCGATCGGGCAGATCGCCACGCGCCACGGCGCCATCGCGTCCGGCCAGACGATGCCGGCCTCGTCGTGGTTCTGCTCGATCGCCGCCGCGACGATGCGGCTGACGCCGATGCCGTAGCAGCCCATCCAGATGACGCGCGAGACGCCCTTCTCGTCGAGCACGCTGGCGCCGAGCGCCTCGGCGTACTTCTGGCCGAGCTGGAACACGTGGCCGACCTCGATGCCGCGCGCCAGCTTGAGCTCGCCGTGGCCGTCCGGCGACGGATCGCCGTCGACCACCTTGCGCAGGTCGGCGATGCGCGTGATGCGCGCGTCGCGCTCCCAGTTGGCGCCGCGCCAGTGCGTGCCCTCGGCATTGCCGCCGCAGACGAAGTCGGCGAGGACCGCCGCGGCGCGGTCGACGATGACCGGAATCGATTCGGGCAGGCCGACCGGACCGATGAAGCCCGGCCGCGTGCCGGCGACGCGCACGATCTCGGCCTCCTCGGCCAACACCGAGGCGCCCGGCAGCTCGGCCAGCTTGGCCGCCTTGACCTCGTTGATCTCGTGGTCGCCGCGCACGCACAGCGCGACGAGGCCGTCGACGCCGCGCACGAGGATCGTCTTGATGCAGCGCGACGGCGCGACGCCGAGGAAGCCGCAGACCTCATCGATCGTGCGCTGGGTCGGCGTGTCGACGCGCTCGAGCGCCGCCGACGGCGCCGGCCGCGCCCGTCCGGTGCGACCGCCTCGGCCAGTTCGATGTTGGCCGCGTAGTCCGAGCCGGTCGAGAACGCGATCGCGTCCTCGCCCGAATCGGCCATGACCTGGAACTCGTGGCTGGCATTGCCGCCGATCGCGCCGGTATCGGCCTGCACCGCGCGGAAGCGCAGTCCCAGCCGCGTGAAGATGCGGCCGTAGGTGTCGTACATGTTGCGGTATTCCTCGGCCAGGCTGTCCGGGTCGAGGTGGAACGAATAGGCGTCCTTCATCAGGAACTCGCGCGCGCGCATCACGCCGAAGCGCGGCCGGATCTCGTCGCGGAACTTGGTCTGGATCTGATAGAAGTTGACCGGCAGCTGCTTGTAGCTGCGCAGCTCGTTGCGCGCGAAGTCGGTGATGACCTCCTCGTGGGTCGGGCCGTAGCAGTACTCGGCATCCTTGCGGTCGCGCAGCTTCAGCAGCTGTCCGCCGAACTTCTCCCAGCGGCCGGTCTCCTCCCACAGTTCGCGCGGCTGCACCGACGGCATCAGCAGCTCGATCGCGCCGGCACGGTTCATCTCCTCGCGCACCGCGTGCTCGACCTTGCGCAGCACGCGCAGGCCCAGCGGCGACCAGGTGTAGATGCCCGCGGCCAGCTTGCGCAGCATGCCGGCGCGCAGCATCAGCCGGTGGCTGGCGATCTCGGCGTCGGCCGGGACTTCCTTGATGGTGGCGAGATGGAATCGGGAAAGACGCATGACCGGCTTCGCAGGATCGTAAGGAGCCGGCGATTCTAGCAGCGCCGCCGCGCGACCGGTCCGCCGATGCATGCCGCGCCTGCGTGGGAGCGCCGACCGGACCGGCGATCGATGCGCCGACCGGACGCGACGGATGCCCGAGCCGCCGCGATCGAACCTGTGCAATTGCGGCGGGGAGATCGCGCGGCGGGCGGGCGCCGCGAGATGCGGCGCCGCATGCCGCTCAGCGGCAGTAGAACGCGACGCGCTCGCGCGCCTGGGCCAGCTGCAGCTGGCGCTGCTCGGGCGTCAGCACCTGATTGGAGCCGTCGCCGTTGACGTCCATGCTGACCTGCTGCTGGCCTTCGAGCAGCTCGGCGTTGCGGCGCGCCTGCTCACAGACCTGCTGGCGCGCCTCGGGGCTGTCGGTCAGCGTCGCGCCGACGGTGCCGGGCGGCGGCGTGCCCTCGGCGGGCGGCGCGGCGGCCTCGCCGTCGGCGGCCTCCTGCCCGGCCGCGACCGGCGTGTCGCCGCGCACGGTGATCTGCCGCGCCGACTTGACGCTGGCCGGCGGCGGCGAATCGGAGAAATGGGTGACGCCGTTGGCATCCTTCCAGGTGTAGACGCGCGCGTTGCCGGCGGCTTCCGCCAGCACGGGCAGCGCGAGCAAGCACAGCAGCACGAGGGGCCAGCGCCTCATCGGGAGTCTCCAGCCGGCAGGGACCGGCATTCCAGCGGTGCCCGAGTGTGTCACAGCCGGACCGGGCCTGTCGTGCGGTGGGCCACATCGCGGCCGGACCCTGGCCGACGTTCCGCCCGGCCCGGCGAACCCGGTTAAACTGGCCGCTGGCGACGAACTCCCGATGCGCATGGACGAGACTCCCCGCTCCACGAAACCGTCACGCGGCATCTATCTGCTGCCGAACCTGTTCACGACCGCCGCGATGTTCGCGGGCTTCTACGCGATCGTCGCCGCGATCGGCGCCCGCTACACCGAGGCGGCCATCGCGGTCTTCGTCGCGACCCTGCTCGACGGCCTCGACGGCCGCGTCGCGCGCCTGACCGGCACGCAGAGCGAGTTCGGCGTGCAGTACGACTCGCTGTCGGACCTGGTCAGCTTCGGCCTGGCGCCGGCCCTGGTCATGTACACCTGGTCGCTGTCGGCGCTGAAGGGCTTCGGCCCGATGTGGGGCAAGATCGGCTGGGCCGCGGCGTTCATCTACGCGGCCTGCGCCGCGCTGCGCCTGGCGCGCTTCAACACCCAGGTCAACGTGATCGACAAGCGCTATTTCCAGGGCTTGGCCAGCCCGGCCGCGCCGGCCTGTGCATGGCCTTCGTCTGGACGATCGAACGCACCGACCTGACCGGCGACGACGTCTGCTTCGTCACGCCGTTCCTCGCGATCGGCGCCGGCCTGCTGATGATCAGCAACGTGCGCTACTACAGCTTCAAGGCCTGGCCGCTGTCGGACAAGGTGCCGTTCATCTGGATTCCGCTGGCGATGCTGATCCTGGTCGCGCTGGCGATCGACACGCCGCGCGTGCTGCTGACGATCGCGCTGCTGTACGTACTGTCGGGCCTGATCATGACCGTCTGGGGCCTGATCCGGCATCGCCGCGAGCGGCGCGCCGCTCGCGGCGGCGGCGAGGCGTGATGCCGGCGCGGATGTCCTGCCCGCGGTGCCCGCATGAGGGCGGCTGACGCCGACCGCCGCCTGGCGGAGATGGGCATCGAACGCTACGTGCTGCGGCGCTCCGCGGCGCCGGACGTGGCGGCCGCCGACCCGCTGCCGGACCGCACCGCACCGCCGCCCGCGGCAGCCGCAATGCCGCGCCAATCGGTGCCGGCCTCTACGACGCCCCTCGCGAGCGTGCTGCTGATCGCCGATGCCGCGGGGCCGCACGCGCTGATCGAGGACATCGGCCGCGGCCTGGACCGGCTGCGCCTGACCTGGTCGCGCGCCGCCACCGGCGACGCCGACACGCTGATCACCGCGCCGGTTTCGTCGTGCTCGGCGAACCGCTGGCGCGGCAGGTCGCCGCGAGCCTGCCGACCGACCGGCTCGGCGCCTGCGAATGGGTCATCGCCGATCCGGCTGCGGATCTGGCGCGCGCGGCCGCCGCCAAGCGCGCGCTGTGGGGTGAGCTCAAGCGCCTGGCGCGCAGCCTCGCGGCCCGGCGCGGAGGCGCCTGAGTGGCGGCCCATCCGCAATCGCCGCCGGCCGAGCTGCGGCCGATGGGCGACGCCGACGTCGAGGCGGTCGCCGCGATCGAGCGCAGCGCCTACGAGTTTCCGTGGTCGGCCGGCATCTTCCGCGACTGCCTGCGCGCCGGCTACGACTGCCGCGTCCTGGTCGAGGATCGCACCATCGTCGGCTACGGCATCCTGTCGGTCGGCGCCGGCGAGGCGCACGTGCTCAATGTCTGCATCGCGCCCGCGCATCAGGGCCGCAGCCTCGGCCGCCGTCTCGTGCGCTGCGTGATCGACCTGGCGCGCTGGCATCGCGCCGAGCGAATCTTCCTGGAGGTGCGGCCGTCCAACGAGCGCGCGATCGCGCTGTACCTGTCGCTGGGCTTCAACGAGATCGGCAAGCGCCCGAACTACTATCCGGCGCGGCGCGGCCGCGAGGACGCGATCGTCATGGCGATCGAGCTGCTCGACGGCGACTGAGCCCGCCCCTCCCGCGCCCGACGCGCATCCCTCTCACCTTTCGCCGGAACCGCCGCATGTCCGTCAACCTCGTCATCATCGCCATCACCTGCATCATCTCGTTCATGGCGTTCAACAACGCGCAGCTGGTCGACCGGCTGATCTTCTGGCCGCCGGCGATCACGCGTGGGCGCGAGTACTGGCGCTTCGCGACCTGCGGCCTGATCCACGCCGACGGCATGCATCTGCTGTTCAACATGATCACGCTGTATTTCTTCGGCGGCCTGATGGAGAAGTTCTACGCGCAGTACATCGGCCCGTTCGGCTACGTGCTGTTCTACGTCAGCGCGCTGGTGGTCTCGATGATCCCGACCTATATGCGCCACAAGCACGACGGCCAGTACCGCAGCCTCGGCGCATCCGGCGCGGTCTCGGCGGTGCTGTTCGCGTTCATCCTGCTGGCGCCGTGGCAGACGATCTACATCTACGTGATCCCGGTGCCGTCGATCATCTACGCAGTGCTGTATCTGGCCTACACGGTCTACATGAACAAGCGCGGCGGCGACAACATCAACCACAGCGCGCATCTGTCCGGCGCGATCTACGGCATCCTGTTCACGATCGCGCTGGAACCGCGTGTGATCGGCCGCTTCTTCAACGAACTGTCCAACCCGCGTTTCTTCTGATCGTGCTGCGCGCCGCCGCGATGGCGGCGCGCACTATCTTGGTCACGCGGCCGGCGCGGCGGCCGTCTCGGGCTTCTTCGCGTCGGCCGGCGAAGCCGCATCGGCCGGACCGATCCAGCGCTGCAGCCAGTCGGCGACTTCCTGATAGAAGAAGCGGCTGTTCTCGCCGTTGAGAATCCAGTGGTTCTCGTCGGGGAACACGACCAGCCGGCTTTCGACCTGCTGGCGCTGCAGGGCGGCCCAGTATTCCAAGCCGTTGTTGAGCGGCACGCGGAAATCGCGTTCGCCGAACGTCACCAATACCGGCGTCTTGAAGTTCGCGGCCAGGCGGATCGGGTTCTGCTCGCGCCAGACCGGCCCCTGCTCCCAGACCGGACCGCCGTTGCCGACCTCGCGGCTGTAGGCGATGTCGCTGGTGCCCCATTGCGATTCGAGATTGACCAGGCCGGCGTGGCTGATCAGGCAGCGGTAGCGCGTCGTCGTGCCCTGCAGCCAGTTGGCGAGATGGCCGCCATAGCTGGCGCCGCCGGCGCACTGGCGCCCGGCGTCGATGAAACCGTAACGGCGGATCGCCTCGTCGGCCGCGGCATTGATGTCGTCGGCCGGCCCCTTCAGCGGATCGCCCTGGATCGCCTGCGCGAAGCGCTCGCCGAAACCGGTCGAGCCGACGTAGTTGGTCAGCAGCACGACGTAGCCGGGCGCGGCGAGCAGGTGGTAGTTCCAGCGCAGCACCCACTGGTCGCGCCACATCGTGTGCGGGCCGCCGTGCATCAACACCAGCAGCGGATACTTCTTCGACGGATCGAAGCCGGGCGGGCGCACCAGCATGCTGTGGATGCGCTGGCCGCGGTCGTTGTCGAACCAGAAATGCTCGACCGGGGCCAGATCGAGCGGCGCGAGCCTGGTCGCGGTCAGCGCGGTCAGCCGCTTGACCGACTTGCCGGCCGGATCCAGGCGCACCAGCTCCGGCGGCTCGGTCGCACTCTCGTAGGTCGCCACCAGCACCGGTGCGCGCGTGCCGCCGACGCTGAGGCCGGTGTAGAGCCCGCGCTCGGGCACCGCGACCGGCTTGGCCTCGCCGCCGCCGGCGGCGGCGCGGTAGACCAGCTCGCGACCGGCGTCCTCGGCGGTCAACCAGACCTCGCGCCCGTTCGGCGCGAGATCGAACGCGGCGACCGAACGGCCGTCCGGCAGCTCGATGCGGCCGCGCTCGCGCAGCGACGGCCACTCCAGCGCGACGATCCGCGTGGCGTTGTAGATGCGGTCGCTGCGCGGCGTCAGCGTCGCGAACAGCGTGCGGCCGTCCGCGCCGAAACGCGGCGACCCGTAGCCGTCGCCGGCATCGACCGGCTCGGCGCCGGTCAGCCGGCGCGGCTCACCGCCGTCGACGCCGACCTGCCACAGATCGGCGTTCGTGAACGACCAGGCCGCGCGATCGCGGTTGCGGCTGGCCGCGAACACGATGCCCTTGCCGTCCGGCGTCCAGGCCGTGCCTTCGTCGGCCATCGCGTAGCCGGGCAGCTTGATCAGCGCGCTGCCGGCCAGCAGATCCCTGGCCTCACCGCCCTCGACGCCCTGCACGAATACGCGGGTCTGCTTCTCGTCGAGCCAGCGGTCCCAGCTGCGGATCGGAAAGCCGGTGTAGACGCGCGCCTTGTACTTGCGGTCCTCCTCTTCCTTGGCGAGGCGCTCGTTGTCGGCATCGGTCACGCTGCCCGGATAGACGCGGCTCGTGAACGCGATGCGCCGGCCGTCCGGCGAGAACACCGGCGCCGACGCCCCGGTCGACAGCCGCGTCAGCCGCTGCGCCTCGCCACCCTGGGCCAGATCGAGGATCCAGATCTGCGCCTGCTTGTCGTCGCCGCGCTTGGCCGAGAACGCCAGGCGCCGGCTGTCCGGGCTCCAGGCCACGCCGCTCTCGCCGGACTTGGACGAGGTGATGCGGCGCGCCGGCGCCGAGCCGTCGGTCGGCACGACCCACAGGTGCGTGGCCGACTCGTCCTTCTTGTACGAGGGCTCGGTCACCGTGAACACCGCCTGCCGCCCGTCCGGGCTGACCGTCGGCGCACCGACGCGCGGCATCAGCCACAGGTCCTCATGCGTGATCGGGCGCTTGTCGGCGGCGAAGACCGCCAATGGAATCAGCAACAGCACGGCGACGAACGAACGCTTCATCATCGATTCCCACGGATACAGGTCCTCACGGTGATATCGGCTGCGGCCGCCCCGGTCAAGTAGCGGAAGGCCGGACACGCCGATGCGCGCGCGGACGCGCTCAATCGACGACATCGAACAGCGAGCCCTGGCCGTCCTCTTCCGGATCGCGAAAGCCCGACAGGCCCACGCCGACCAGGCGATAGCGCGTCGCGGCCGGCAGGTCGACGCGCTCGCGCAACGCCAGCGCCAGCGACTGCACCTGCTCGGCGCTGCGCGGCGCGGCCTCCAGCGTGTGGCTGCGCGTGAGGATCCTGAATTGCGCGGTCTTGAGCTTGAGCACCACCGTGTGCGCGATCCGCGCGGTCCGGCGCGTCGCAGCCCAGGTCTTCTCGGCCAGTCGCCGAATCGCCGGCTCGAGCTCGCCGAGCGTGAGGTCCTCGGAGAACGTGTCCTCCGAGGAGATCGACTGCACCGGCTGATGCGGATCGACCGGCCGCTCGTCGATGCCGTGCGCGCGCTCGTGCAGGCGGCGGCCGAAGCGGCCGAAGCGCCGGTCGAGCTCGGCGACGTCGAGCGCACGCAGATCGCCGACCGTGACGATGCCGATCTCGGCGAGCTTGCCCTGCATGACCTTGCCGACGCCGGGGATGCGCTCGACCGGCAGCGGGGTCAGGAAATCGAGCACCTGGTGCGGCCGGATCACGAACAGTCCGTCGGGCTTGCGCACGTCCGAGGCGATCTTGGCCAGGAACTTGTTCGGCGCCACGCCGGCCGACGCGGTCAGCGCGGTCTCCTCGCGGATCTCGGCGCGAATCCGCTCGGCCACCGCGGTCGCGCTCGGCAGACCGCTGCGCGGCCGCGTGACGTCCAGATACGCCTCGTCCAGCGACAGCGGCTCGACCGCGTCGGCGTGGCGCTGGAAGATATCGCGGACCTGGCGCGACACCGCGCGGTAACGCGTGAAGTCCGGCGGCACGAACACCGCCTGCGGACACAATCGCTCCGCGCGCAGCGCCGGCATCGCCGAGCGCACGCCGTAGCGGCGCGCCTCGTACGAGGCCGCGCAGACCACCGACCGCGCGCCGCGCCAGGCGACGACGACCGGCCGGCCGCGCAGCGACGGGTCGTCGCGCTGCTCGACCGACGCGTAGAACGCGTCCATGTCGACGTGGATGATCTTGCGCGGCGCGGCCATGACGCATGCTACCGCCGGCCGCGGCGTCCTGATCGTGGCGATCGGGTCCGACCGATCGTCCCTGCACGATCGCCGGTGCAGATGATGTCGGCCGGAACGCGATCGGCCCGGTTGAAAGCGGCCCTGCCGCCCCCATCCCGGACCGGCGAGGACGACCTCCCCCGCTTCGGGCAGCATCGCCGAGACGACCCGGCCTTCGATCCGGAGGTCCCTCATGTCCTGGTTGTTCCTGCTCGCCGCCGGCGCGCTCGAAATCGTCTGGGCGTACGCGCTCAAGCAATCGGCCGGCTTCACCCGCCTCACACCTTCCCTGATCACGCTGACCGCGATGATCGGCAGCTTCGGCCTGCTCGCGCTGGCGATGCGCACGCTGCCGCTCGGCACCGCCTACACGATCTGGACCGGCATCGGCGCGGTCGGCGCGTTCGTGGTCGGCATCGTCGTGCTGGGGGAGGCGGCTTCGCCGTTGCGGGTGGCTGCGGCGTGCTTGATCGTGGCGGGGCTGGTGCTGATGAAGGTGTCTTCTTCGGCCTGATGCGTGCTTCCGCGACGGCTGTGCCCTGCTTCGTCGGTGGGTGGCATCCCTTTCTCTTGCGTGCCCACAGCGCTGCAGGAGCGGCGAGGCCGGTTTGATGTTTGGATGGTTTTCGCTTCGTAGGTGTGCGGCATCCCTGCCTGGTTTCCGCTCGTTCCCGCGAGCGGGTCACTGTCTCTTGCCTGCCCACCGTGTCGCAGGAGCGGCGGGGCGGTTTGATGGTTGGGTGGTTGTTGCTTCGTAGGTGGTCGGCATCCCTGCCTGGTTTCCGCTCGCTCCCGCGAGCGGGTTACTTTCTCTTGCGTGCCCAAGAGAAAGTAACCAAAGAGAAGGGCACCCCACAGACGTGCCCTCCGGGCCTCCTGCCCTGCGGGTCCGTGGGCCGGAGCCGAGGTTCGTCGACAGCACCTCCTGTGCTGACGACGAACGCGCGGGCCTCCCTGCCCGCGCCCCTGCGGGCTTTTCGGCCCCGACCCACCACGTCTGACGGGACCCGAGAGCGCGCTTCCTGCGCGCAGAAGATCAAGCAAAAGCAAAAAGCGGCGGCGATTGCGCCCTGCCCCTGCTATTTCGCTGCCGCATTCAATCCAAGTTTCGCTTTCATCCACACTCGCTCATTAATGCGCAGGCGGTCGCTTCTCCGCTTCTCGCTCCTGCACTTGCTTGAGCGCGCAGGACGCGCGCCCACGGGGCCCCTGTGCCGCGGCGAAGGTGCGTAGGAACAGCCCGAAGGGTGGGCCACAGGACGTGGCCCAGTCTGCTGTCAGCGCAGGATGCGCTGTCAGCAGACCTCCGGAGCGCCTTCGCGCAGTCGCAGGGCAGGATGCCCGGAGACCGCGGTACCGGGGTGCCCTTTCTCTTGGTTACTTCTCTTTGGGCACGCAAAGAGAAGTGACCCGCTCGCCCGGAGGCGAGCGGAATAAGGCACGGATGCCGATCGCCTACGAAGCACCATCCCTCCAACATCAAACGGCTTCGCCGTTCGCGCCGCTCCTGCGGCGCGTGGGCATACAAGAGAGTGACCCGCTCGCACGAAGGCAAGCGGAAAAGCGGCAGGAATGCCGCCGACTGACGAAGCAAACACACAGCAATCGGCAACAACCCGAACCCGCCCGCCATCCGCAGGCGAGCAGAAAAACTCAACCCCCCTCGTGCGCGACATCCCCAGCGCGTCTACGCGCAAGCCGCCCGCGCACCCGCGCCAATGCCAAGTAGATCGCCGGCGTCGTATACAAGGTCAGCAGCTGACTGACCAGCAGACCGCCCACGATCGCCACCCCGAGCGGCCGCCGCATCTCCCAGCCCTCGCCGGCCGCGAGCATCAGCGGCAGCGTGCCGAGCAGGGCCGCGATGCTGGTCATCAGGATCGGCCGGAAGCGCAGCCGCGCGGCGGTCACGATCGCCTCGCGCGGACTCAGGCCGTCGCGGCGTTCGGCGGCCAGCGCGAAGTCGATCATCAGGATCGTGTTCTTCATGACGATGCCGACCAGCAGGAACAGGCCGAGCAGCGCGATCAGGTTGAGCTCGCCGCCGGAGGCGTACAGCGCCAGCAGCGCGCCGACGCCGGCGGACGGCAGCGTCGAGAGGATCGCCAGCGGCTGGATCGTGCTCTCGTAGAGGATGCCGAGCACCAGGTACACGGCGATCATCGCGCCGAGGATCAGCCACAGCTGGCGCTCGCGCATCTGGCCGAAGCTGCCGGCCTCGCCGGCCAGTGCGCCGCGGACCTCGGTCGGCAGCAGGATGTCGGCCATCGCGCGCTCGATCGCCTCCACGCCCTGGCTCAGCGTCACGCCGGGCGCGAGCGCGAAGCTGACGCGCGCGGCGGCGAACTGGTTGCGGTGCTGCACGCGGTCGGGCGCCATGCCGTAGCGGTAGCTCGCAAACGAGGACAGCGGCACGCGGCGCCCGTCGGCGGCGATCGCGTGGATGCGCTCGAGCGTGTCCGGGCTCTGCGTGTGCCTGGGATCGAGCTCCATGACGACGCGGTACTGGTTGAGGCTGTCGTAGAGCGTGGCGACCTGGCGCTGGCTGAAGGAGTTGTTGAGCACCGAGGCGATCGTGCGCATGTCCACGCCGAGCCGGGCCGCGGCCTCGCGGTCGATGTCGAGCACGACCTGGCGCATGCCCTCGTCGCCGCTGGACTCGACGTCGGCCAGCTCGGGCAGCGCACGCAGGCGCTCGCTGACGCGCGGCGTCCATTCGCGCAGCGCGGCCAGGTCGTCGGAGAGCAGCTCGAACTCGTACTGGCCGTCGCTGGAACCGCCCTCGATGCGGATGTCCTGGTCGACCCACAGCCACATCATGCCGCCGGGAATCTTCGGCATCTGCGCGCGCAGCCTGGCGATGATCGCGTCGCTGGACAGCTTGCGCTCGGCCAGCGGCTTGACCTTGATCATGATGAAGGCGTTGTTGACGCCGGAGCGGCCGCCGACGTAGCCGATGATGTCCTCGATCGCCGGATCGCGCAGCAGCAGCTCGCGGTAGGCGGCGATCTTCGGCTGCATCGCCTGGAACGACAGGCCGTCGTCGCCGCGCGCGAAGCCGCGCATCTGGCCGGTGTCCTGGCGCGGCACGATGCCCTTGGGCACGTGGTCGAACAGCCAGACGTTCAGCGCGATCACCGCGACCAGCACGCCGAGCACGACCGGCAGATGCGCCAGCGCGGTCTCCAGCGTGTGCGCGTAGCCGTCGCGCAGGCGCTCGATCAGACCGCCGCCGATGCGCTGCAGCGCGTTCGGGCGGCTGCTGCCGCGTGCGCGCAGCAGCCGCGCGCACAGCGCCGGCGTCAGGCTCAGCGAGACCAGCAGCGAGACGCCCATCGCGGCGACCAGCGTGATCGAGAACTCGCGGAACAGCCGCTCGACGAAATCGTCGAGGAACAGGATCGACACGAACACCACGGCCAACGCGATGTTCATCGACAGCAGCGTGGTACCGACCTCGCCGGCGCCGCGCAGCGCCGCGGCCAGCGGCGTGGCGCCGTCCTCGATGTGGCGCGAGATGTTCTCGAGCACGACGATCGCATCGTCGACGACCAGCACCGCGGCGACGATCAGCGCCATCAGCGACAGGTTGTTGAGCGAGAAGCCGCACAGCCAGATGATCGCCAGCGCGCCGAACAGCGACACCGGGATCGCCAGTGACGGCAGCAGGCCGGCGCGCAGATTGCCGAGAAACGCGAGCACGACCAGCACGACCAGCGCGATCGCCAGCGCCAGCGTGGTCTGCGCCTCGCGCAGCGTCGCGCGGATCACCGGCGAGCGGTCCATCGCGACGGTCATGTCGACGCCGGCCGGCAGCAATGCGCGCAGGTTGTCCATCTGGGCCTGGATCGCGTCGACGGTCTGGATGATGTTGGCATCGGGCTGCCGGCTGATGATGATCAGCACCGCGTCGCGGTCGTTGTGGAAGCCCGAGGCGTAGCGGTCCTCGACGCCCTCGGCGATGCTGGCGACGTCGGCCAGCCGCACCGGCCGGCCGTCGCGCCAGGCGACGATCAGCGGGGCGTACTCCTCGGCCGTGCGCAGCTGCAGGCTGGCCTCGATCTGCCAGCTGCGCGCGTCGGTCGCGACGGTACCGAGCGGCTTGAGCGCATTGGCCTGGCGGATCGCCGCGGCGACCTCCTCCAGCGCGATGCCGTACTGGTTCAGCGCGTTCGGGTCGAGCGAGACGCGCACGGCCGGCAGTGAGCTGCCGCCGACCTGGACCTCGCCGACGCCGGGCATCTGCGCGAGCTTCTGCGCGATGATCGTCGAGGCCGCGTCGTAGACCTCGCCCGGCGACAGCGTGGAGGACGTCAGCGCCAGCGCCATGATCGGCGCCTGCGACGGATTGACCTTGCGGTACTGCGGCATGCCCGGCATGCCGCTCGGCAGCTGCGCGCGCGCGGCATTGATCGCGGCCTGCACGTCGCGCGCGGCGTCGTCGATGTTGCGGCCGAGGTCGAAGCGCAGCTCGACGTTGGTCGATCCCTGCGAGCTGCTCGACTCGATCTTGATGATGCCGGGGATCGTGCCGAGCGCGCGCTCGAGCGGCGTGGCGACCGTGGCCGCCATCGATTCGGGGCTCGCGCCCGGCAGGCTGGCGGTGACGTTGATCGTCGGATAGTCGACCTGCGGCAGCGGCGCGACCGGCAGCTGGCGCAGCGCGAGCAGACCGGCCAGCACGACCGCGAGCGCCGAGAGCACCGTGGCGACCGGGCGCTCGATGAACAGCCGCGAGAGATTCACCGCGCGATCCCCGCGCGCATGTCCCGGCCGTACGTGCAGGCACTCATGCCGGCTCGGCTCCGCCGGCATCGGGGACGGCCCTCCGCGGCCGGCGGCGCAGCCGGTCGAAGAACAGGTAGATCACCGGCGTCGTGAACAGCGTCAGGATCTGGCTCGCGATCAGGCCGCCGACCATGACCAGGCCGAGCGGCGCGCGCAGCTCGGCGCCCGAGCCGGTCGCGAACATCAGCGGCACCGCGCCGAACAGCGCGGCCAGCGTCGTCATCAGGATCGGCCGGAAGCGCAGCAGCGCGGCCTGATGGATCGCCTCGCGCGGCGACAGGCCCTGCTCGCGTTCGGCCTCGAGCGCGAAGTCGATCATCATGATCGCGTTCTTCTTGACCAGGCCGATCAGCAGCACGATGCCGATCACCGCGATCAGGTCCAGGCTCTGCCCGCTGATCAGCAGCGCCAGCAGCGCGCCGACGGTCGCCGAGGGCAGCGTCGAGAGGATCGTGACCGGATGGATGTAGCTCTCGTAGAGCACGCCGAGCACGATGTACATCACCAGCACGGCGGCCAGGATCAGCCACAGCGTGCTCGCCAGCGAGTTGCGGAACGCATCGGCCGCGCCCTGCAGGCGCAGCTCGACGCTGGCCGGCATCGCCAGCTCGTGCTGCGCCTGCTCGATCGCCGCGACCGCCTCGCCGAGCGAGGCGCCGGGCGCGAGATTGAACGAGACCGTGACCGCCGGGAACTGGCCGATGTGGTTGACCAGCAGCGCCGAGGGCCGCTCCTCGATGCGCGCGATGCCCGACAGCGGCACCTGCTGCCCATCGGCGGCGGCGACGCGGATCCGCGCGATCGCCTCCGGCCCGAACTGGAAATCCGGGCGTGCCTCGAGCACGACGCGATACTGGTTGGCCTGCGTGAAGATCGTCGAGATCTGGCGCTGGCCGAACGCATCGTAGAGCGCGTCGGCGATCGCCGAGACCGATACGCCGAGCCGTGCCGCGGCATTGCGGTCGATCGCGACGTAGGCCTGCAGGCCCTGATCCTGCAGGTCGCTGGCGACGTCGGCGAGCGGGCCGGCGCGCTGCAGCCGCTCGAGCAGGCGCGGCGTCCACGCGGCCAGCTCGGCGAAGTCCGGGCTGGTCAGGCTGAACTGGTATTGCGTGCGGCTGATCCGGTCCTCGATGCTGAGCTCCTGCACCGGCTGCAGGTACAGCGCGATGCCGGGCACGCGCGCGACGCGCTCGCGCAGGCGCTCGATGACGGCGAGCGCGCCGGCGCTGCGTTCGCCGTGCGGCTTGAGCTCGATCAGCAGGCGTCCGGTGTTGAGTGTGGCGTTGCTGCCGTCGACGCCGATGAACGAGGACAGGCTCGCGACGTCGGGGTCCTTCAGGATCTCGTCGGCCAGCGCCTGCTGGCGCTCGGACATCGCCGCGAACGACACCGACTGCGGCGCCTCGCTGATGCCCTGGATCAGGCCGGCGTCCTGGATCGGGAAGAAGCCCTTCGGCACGGCCAGGTACAGCGCCGCGGTCAGCGCCAGCGTCGCCAGCGTCGCGACCAGCATCAGCGGCTGGCGCGCCAGCACCCAGTGCAGCGCGCGGTCGTAGGCGTCGATCATGCGGTCGAACGCGTCGCCGTGACGGTGCCGCGCGCCGTCCGTCTCGTCGCGGCGCGTCGGATGGCCGTGGCGCAGGAACAGGGCGCACATCATCGGCGTCAGCGTCAGCGACACGATCAGCGAGATGCCGATCGCGACCGCCAGCGTGATCGCGAACTCGTGGAACAGCCGGCCGACCACGTCGGCCATGAACAGCAGCGGGATCAGCACCGCGATCAGCGACAGCGTCAGCGAGATCAGCGTGAAGCCGATCTGGCGCGCGCCGTCCAGCGCCGCCTGCAGCGGCCGCGCGCCGCGTTCCAGGTGACGGGCGATGTTCTCGAGCATGACGATCGCATCGTCGACGACGAAGCCGGTGGCGATCGTCAGCGCCATCAGCGTCAGATTGTTCAGCGAGAACCCGGCCAGCAGCATCACGCCGAACGTGCCGATCAGCGACAGCGGCACGGCGATGCTCGGAATGATCGTGGCCGGCACGTTGCGCAGGAACACGAACGTGACCATCACGACCAGGCCGATCGCGAGCATCAGCTCGTGCTGCACGCCGCGGATCGAGGCGCGGATCGACTCGGTGCGGTCACTCAGCACGGCCACGTCGATGCCGGCCGGCAGCGCCGCCGAGAGCTGCGGCAGCAGCGCGCGCACGCGGTCGACCACCTCGATCACGTTGGCGCCGGGCTGGCGCTGGATGTTGACCAGGATCGCCGGCACCGGCCCGGACCAGGCGGCCAGGTGGCGGTTCTCGGCACCGTCCTCGACGGTCGCCACGTCGCCCAGGCGCAGCGGGGCGCCGTCGCGATAGGCCAGGATCAGCTCGCGATACTCCTGGACCGAACGCATCTGGTCGTTGGCGTCGAGCATGATCGCGCGCGTCGGGCCGTCGAAGCTGCCCTTGGGCGTGTTGACGTTGGCCGCGCCGATCGCGCCGCGGATGTCGGCGACCGAGAGGCCCGCCGCGGCCAGCGCGACCGGATTGACCTGCACGCGCACCGCCGGCCGCTGGCCGCCGGCCAGGCTGACCAGGCCGACGCCCGGCAGCTGCGAGAGGCGCTGTGCCATGCGCGTGTCGACCAGGTCGTAGACCGCCGGCAGCGCCATCGCCGAGGACGTGACGGCCAGCGTCAGGATCGGCGTATCGGCCGGATTGACCTTGCGGTACACCGGCGGCACCGGCAGGTCGTTGGGCAGGAACGAGCTGGCCGCGTTGATCGCCGCCTGCACCTCCTGCTCGGCGACCGCCAGCGAGACCTCGAGCGTGAACTGCAGCGTGATCACCGAGGCGCCGCCCGAACTGGTCGAGGACATCTGCTTGAGGCCGGGGATCTGGCCGAGCCTGCGCTCCAGCGGCGCGGTGATCGCGCGCGTGGTCACGGTCGGACTCGCGCCCGGATACAGCGTCAGCACCTGGATGATCGGGTAGTCGACCTGCGGCAGCGCGGCCACCGGCAGCAGGCGGTACGCGAGCAGGCCCGACAGCAGCAGCGCGACCATCAGCAGCGTGGTCGCGACCGGCCGCAGGATGAAGGGACGCGACAGGTTCACGAGCGCTTCGCCGGCGCCTCGGGCGCGGGCGCGTCCGGGATGATCTCCACCTTAGCGCCCTCGCGCAGGCGGTCCAGACCTTCCAGCACGACGCGCTCGCCGGCCGCGATACCGTCGAGCACCGCGACGCGCTCGCCGTCGGCCGCGCCGAGCTTGAGCGGCCGCACGCTGATCGTGTCGCCGTCGCCTACGACGTAGACGAAGTTGCCCTTGGCGCCGAACTGCACGGCCGCGTTCGGGATCACGATCGAGTCGGTGCTCGACACCTGCAGCCGCACGTTGACGAACTGGTTCGGATACAGGCTCTCGTCGGCATTATCGAAGCCGGCGCGCAGGCGCAGCGTGCCGGTGGTCGTGTCGATGCGGTTGTCGAGGCTGGTCAGCGTGCCGGTCGCCAGCTGGCGGCGCTCCTCGCGGTCCCAGGCCTCGACGGTCAGCGCGCGCTCGGCGCGCACCGCCTCGAGCACCGCCGGCAGTTCGGTCTCGGGGATCGTGAACAGCACGCTGATCGGCGCCATCT
This sequence comes from Dokdonella sp., assembly GCA_024707225.1. Classification (GTDB taxonomy): domain Bacteria; phylum Pseudomonadota; class Gammaproteobacteria; order Xanthomonadales; family Rhodanobacteraceae; genus Dokdonella. The sequence goes on from JANQAE010000003.1 coordinate 331,577, forward strand.
GCGTGATCGTCGCGATGCCGTCGCTGTCGCCGCTGCGCACCAGATTGCCGACGTCGACGCTGCGCAGACCGATGCGGCCGCCGATCGGCGCGACGATGCGCGTATAGGTCAGCTGCAGGCGCGCGTCGTCGACCGCGGCCTGGTCGGTCTGGCGGCGCGCCTCGTACTGGCGCACCAGGGCCTCCTGCGTGCCGAGCTGCTGGCCGGACACGTAGCCCTTGCCCTGCAGCTCGCGATAGCGCGCGAGGTCCGACTGCGCATTGGCGAGCTCGGCCAGATTCTGCTGCTGCGTACCCTGCGCCTGCGCGAGCTGGACCTGGAACGGGCGCGGGTCGATCTCGGCCAGCAGATCGCCGGCGGCCACCTGCTGGCCCTCCTCGAACGCGACGCGGATCAGCTCGCCCTCGACGCGGCTGCGCACGGTCACCGTGTTGAGCGGCGTCACCGTGCCGAGCGCCTTGAGGCGCAATACCAGATCCTCGCGCTGCGCGGTCGCGACACGCACCGGCACCACCTGGGTGCCGTCGCGCCAGCCGCCGCGCGTCGGCGGCGGATTCGCACCGGCGCCGACGAAATGCCGCCACGCGAAGAAGCCGCCGGCCAGCAGGACCGCCACCAGGAACAGACCGACGAATGGTCGCAGGCGGGAACGGGACGGCGGATGGACGGTCATGGCAACTCCTGTCCCGCGGATCGGCGCGGGGCATTGGCGTGAAACGGACGAAGACGGGATGGCTGTGCCGGCGGCGCGTATCGGCGCCGGTCACTGGCTCGCTCGGAAGGGGCCGGATACGCGAAGACCGCGCGCGCGGACGACCGAGTGGATTTTAGTCCGGGTCATGGCGCCAAAGTTCCTTCTCTTTCGGCACTTGCCAAAGCGGCTGCCGATACGCTCGCGCCAGCGGAGACCGGCAGGTGCCGCGCGGCCGATGCGGCCACATCGACAGTGCCGTGACAGCCGCCAGGTGCAACATGGGGACGGTGTATAGTCCGGATCGATCCGGAGACCCCCGAGCACCGGCCGTTCCGGTGCGTCCAACCGTCATTGCCTCATGTCCAATGCCGAAGAACTGAAGAAGGCCGCGCTCGAGTACCACCGCAAGGCGCCGGCCGGCAAGATCAAGGTCACGCCGACCAAGCCCGTCGTCACCCAGCGCGAGCTGTCGCTGGCCTACTCGCCCGGCGTCGCCGCCGCCTGCGAGGAGATCGTGCGCGATCCGGCCGAGGTGGCCACGCTGACCGCGCGCGGCAACCTGGTCGCCGTCATCACCAACGGCACCGCCGTGCTCGGCCTCGGCAACATCGGGCCGCTGGCGGCCAAGCCGGTGATGGAAGGCAAGGGCATGCTGTTCCAGAAGTTCGCCGGCATCGACGTGTTCGACATCGAGATCGACGAGTGCGATCCGGACAAGCTGGTCGACATCATCGCCAGCCTCGAGCCGAGCTTCGGCGGCATCAACCTCGAGGACATCAAGGCGCCGGAGTGCTTCGAGGTCGAGCGCAAGCTGCGCGAGCGCATGAAGATCCCGGTCTTCCACGACGACCAGCACGGCACCGCGATCATCGTCGGCGCCGCGATCGTCAATGCGCTCAAGGTCGTCGGCAAGGCGATCGGCGACATCCGCCTGGTCCACACCGGCGCCGGCGCGGCCGGCATCGCCTGCCTGGACATGCTGGTCAGCCTCGGCGTCAGGCCCGAGCACATCCAGGTCGTCGACCGGCTCGGCGTGGTCTACGCCGGCCGTGCCGAGGAGATGGACGCGAACAAGGCGCGCTATGCGCGCGACACCGCCGCGCGCCGCCTCGAGGAGATCATCGACGGCGCCGACGTGTTCCTCGGCCTGTCGGCGCCCGGCGTGCTGAGCCAGGCGATGGTGCGGCGCATGGCACCGCGGCCGATCATCCTGGCGCTGGCCAACCCGACGCCGGAGATCCTGCCCGAGCTGGTCCGCGAGGTCAGTCCGGACGCGATCGTCGCGACCGGTCGTTCGGACTATCCGAACCAGGTCAACAACGCGCTGTGCTTCCCGTATATCTTCCGCGGCGCGCTCGACGTCGGCGCGACGACGATCAACGAGGCGATGAAGGTCGCCTGCGTGCACGCGATCGCCGATCTGGCCGAGCGTGAGATGTCCGACGTCGCCGCACGCGCCTACGGCGGCGAGATGCCGGAGTTCGGTCCGGACTATCTGATCCCGCAGCCGTTCGACCCGCGCCTGCTGACCCAGCTGGCACCGGCGGTCGCCCAGGCGGCGATGGAATCGGGCGTGGCCACGCGCCCGCTCGAATCGCTGGAGGCCTACCGCACCGAGCTCAACGCGTTCGTGTTCCGCACCGGCCTGATCATGCGGCCGCTGTTCGACCGCGCGCGCGCCGATCCGCAGCGCATCGTCTACGCCGAGGGCGAGGAGGAGGTCGTGCTGCGCGCGCTGCAGCACATCGCCGACGAGCGCATGGCGCGACCGATCCTGATCGGCCGCCCGGCCGTCATCGAGGCGCGCATCCAGCGCCTGCACCTGCGGATCCGCCCCGGCATCGACTTCGAGATCTGCAACATCGAGAGCGATCCGCGCTTCCGCGACTACTGGACGCATTACCACGAGCTGCTGCAGCGCCGCGGCGTGACGCCCGACAGCGCCAAGGCCGTGGTGCGCTCGCGGCCGACCGTGATCGCCGCGCTGATGGTCGCGCGCGGCGAGGCCGACGCGATGATCACCGGCATCGTCGGCCGCTATCACAAGAAGCTGCGCTACATCCAGGATATCATCCCGCTCGACGAGGGCGTCTGCGCGCCGGCGGCGATGACCGGCGTGGTCAATGCCAAGGGTGCGTTCTTCTACGTCGACACCCACGTCAAGCTGGACCCGACCGCCGAGCAGATCGCCGAGGCGACGATCCAGGCCGCCAAGCGGCTGGGCATGTTCGGCGTGACGCCGAAGATCGCCCTGCTCTCGCATTCGAACTTCGGCAGCCACGAGGATCCGGTCGCGGCCAAGATGCGCCAGGCGCTGGGCCTGATCCCGCGCGCGCGCGCCGGATCTGGAGGTCGAGGGCGAGATGCACGCCGACACCGCGCTCAGCGAGGAGATCCGCGAACGGATCTTCCCGAACTCGCGGTTGCAGGGACGCGCGAACCTGTTCGTGTTCCCGAACATGGACGCGGCCAACATCAGCTACAACATGACGCGCGTGCTGACCGACGGCGTCGTGATCGGCCCGATGCTGATGGGCCTGTCGCAGCCGGCGCACATCATCACGCCGTCGGCGACGGTGCGCCGCGTCGTCAACATGACCGCGATCGCCAGCGTCGAGTCGCAGATCCGCAAGGCGCAGGCGGCCGGCGCCTGACGCCCGCGTGACGAAGCCCCGGCATCAGTTGCCGGGGCCATCACCACGCTCAAGGGGCCGGATCGAATCCGCCGGCCCAGATCACGTCCGGAAACGCCGTGCAGGCCTGATACCACGGCGTCTCGCCGGTCGCCTGGTCCCACTGCGCGGACGGCTCCGGATCCAGATGGTTCGGACACAGCGCCGTCGCGTCGGGCCGGATGCCGCCCGGCACGATCGGCGGCGCCGGCCCGGTCAGGCGGTTGTTCGAGACCTCGTAGCCGAGCAGCATGTGCAGGATCGCCACGCGCGGCGCGGTGCCGGTCAGGTGGTTGTCGTTGACCCGGAACCAGCCCAGGCGCGGCATGCCGTTCAACACCGGGATCGCGCCGCCGAGCCGGTTATGCGAGACGTCGAAGCTGTTCATCATCGGCAGATCGGCCAGCGACGGAATGCCGCCGGTCAGCTGGTTTCTCGCGGCATGGAACGTGCCCATCGAGGCCAGTCCGGCGATCTCCGGAAGGCGACCGCTCAGTCGGTTGTTCGACGCGTCGAAGTGGGTCATCTCCGGCGTCGCGCCGAACGTCGGCAGCGCGCCGGTGAGCGCATTGTCGTCGACGTAGAACACGCGTAGATGCGGCACCTGATCGAATGCGGGGATCTGTCCTTCCAGGCGGTTGGACGCGACGTCGTAGATCTCCAGCGCCGGCAGATTCGCGAACGAGGACGGAATGCGGTCGAACTGGTTGTTGCGCGCGTAGAACTGAACGAGGCGCGGCAGGCCGGCGATCGGCGGCAGCGGGCCGCTCAGCTCATTGGCATTGGCGCCGAAGAACGTCAGATCGGCCAGATGCGCCAGCGGCGGCAGCGCGCCGGAGAACGCGTTGTCGCTCACGTCGATCATCGCCAGCTTCGGCATGCCGTCGAACGCCGGCACGGCGCCGCTGAGCCGGTTCGCCGCGACCACGTATTCCTCGAGCGCTGCCGGCCCGTTCTCGGCCGGAAAAGGCGGGATCGCGCCCTCGAGCCGGTTGTGGTTGACGTTGAAGCGGCGCAGATTGCGCAGGCCGGCCAGTGACGGCAAGGGTCCGGTCAGGCCGTATTCCTCGGCCGTGTTGACCTGCTGCGTCGCCTCGAACACGACCAGGTTGACCAGCGCGCCGAGCGGCGGGATCGGACCCTCGAAGAAGTTCAGCGGCAACCGGAAGATCTTGAGCTGGGTCTGTTCGGACAGCGAGGCCGGCAGCGTGCCCCAGACGTTGTTGCGGACCATCTCCAGGCCGAGCACATGGTCGCCGGCACCGTCGCAAATCACGCCGTACCAGGTGCATTCGGTGCCGGCCGGGCCGCCCCAGTTGCTGCGGTCGAACCAGTACTCCGGATGCATGTCGGCATAGAAATCGAGCAGGAACGCGCGCTCGGACGCGGGCACCGCCGCCGGCGCGACCGCCGGAACGGCGGTCAATGCGAGCGCGAGCAGCCACCGCGCGAGCGACGGCGGGCGGACCGGCCGGTAGGAAAGGCGAATCGGAATCATCGATGGGTCTCCGGAAATCGAGTGGCGCTCGGATGTGCCGTGCGCACGCCATGCGCACGGTGGCGGATCGTCAAGGGGACTAGTCGAAGCCATCGGAGAAGATCGCATCGCCGACCGTGCGCTCGAACGCACCGATGTCGACGCCGGCACCCGAGAGGCGTGCATGGCCCTCGCCGCGCTGGTCGTGGACCAGATTTTCCGGATTCAGTCCGGCGTCGAGCGCGGGACTGTCGGCGGCCAGCGCATGCGTCAGCGTCGGCCCGCCGTTGTCGGCGAGCGGCAGCAGACGCGGATCGCCGGCCAGCGTATCGGGCGGCACGGCCAGGCTCGAGGCGCCGATCAGATTGCCGGACCCGGCGATGACCAGCTTCGGCAGCTGGGTGTCGATGTCGGCGATGCCGTAGACGGTGGTATTGGCCGCGACGATCGAGCTCTCGATGCGCGGCGGGAAATCGTAGACGCCCTGAAACAGCGGATGCTGCGGCAGCATGCCGCCGGCGCCGTAGCCGGCGGTATTGAACGCGATCGTGCTGTTGGACAGGCGCACGCCGCCGATCAGCGTCCAGATGCCGCCGCCGGTGTTCTGCGCGGTATTGCCCGACACCGTGCTGTTGATCAGCACCATGCGGTCGGCGGCGACGTCGCCACCGATCATCGCGATCGCGCCGCCGGAGCCGGCCTCGTTGCCAGACAGCGTGCTGCGCTCGATGCGCAGATGGTTGTGCGTCATGATCGCGCCGCCCATGCCCTGGTCGACCGTGAAATAGCCGTAGCCGGCCGCGTAGGGCCGGCCGGTCGCGCGGTTGCCGCTGAACGTGCTGTCGCTCACCGTTACGGTACTGTTGACGTAGGCAGCGTAGCCGACGTAGACACCGCCGCCCAGCGCACCTCCGAGCGGGGAGGACACCTCGTTGCCGGTGACGGTCGAGCGCACCAGCGCGAGGTCACGACTGCCGTCGACGAACAGGGCGCCGCCCGCAGCCACGTAGCTGGCGCCGTCGACGACATCGACGCGGCACGCTTCCAGATGCGAATCGGTCAGCGTCGCGCCGGCGGCGGCGATGCAGCCGCCCCTGGCCAGCGATACCGCCGAGACCGAGCAGTCGCGCACCGTGCTGCCGGTCAGCACGACCGAGCCGTCGGAGTCGATGCAGCCGCCGCGCACGGTGTCCTCGGGATCGGTGCCGGCGACCGCGCCGCCGCGCACGGTCAGGCCTTCGATCGTCAGCGTGCCGGTGCCGGTGTGGCGCAGCACGCGGTCGGCGCCGTTGCCGGCCACGGCCAGCGTTGCGGCGCCAGGGCCGCGCAGGGTCAGGCCGTGCTGCACGACCGGGAGGGCGCCGCCGGTCAGGCTGATCGTGCCGCAGGTCAGCGCGCTGAGGTCGATCGTATCGTCCGGTGCCGCGCCGGCCAGCGCTTCGCGCAGGCTGCCCGCACCGCCGTCGCCGCACTGCGTGACCGGCCAGGTCGCGCCGCCCTCGGGCCAGCCGCTCGCATGCGCGGCCGGCAGGCCGACCGCAGCAGCCACGCCGACCGACACGCCGAGCGCGAGCGCCAGCGCGACCGCCAGCGGCCGCCGGGTGCCGTACACGGCCCCGCTCGTCAGGTTTGCATCATTCACCACCGTACCTCCCCTCTGCGCGAACGGACGATCGCTTACCTACCGTTGCGGAGTCGACAGGTCGAAACGTGACATCGCGGCGAGAATTTTTTCTCCGGCCGTGCCGGCGGCGCCCGCCGCCGCGGCACGACGCTCAGTTGAAGCCGGTCAGGCCGTCGCGGAACGCGACCGGCCGGCCGCTCAGCGCGGTGAACGCGGCGCGCGCCTGGGCGGCGCGTTCGCTGCGCTGCGGGTCGAGCGGCACGCCCAGCTCGGCCGACAGCGCCTCGATCAGCAGATCGGTCTGCCAGACCTGGGCCCGTGCGCTGCCGCCGAGCGCGTCGGCGAGCGCGTCGCGCGCCGCGTCGAGGCGGCCGAGCAGCGCCGCGTCGCGGCTCGCCATCGCCTGCGCCCAGAGCCGGTGGATGCGGCTGCGCGCGGTCCACGGCGAGGCCTCGCCGGTCGCTGCGGCGAAGCCGGCGATCGCGGCGTCGAAGGCGGCCTCGGCCCGCGCGGTGTCGCCGACGGCCAGCGCGCAACGGCCCAGGCCATCGTCGATCTCGGCGCCGATCCAGCTCGGCGTGGCGCCGATCGCCGCATCCAGACGCTCGCGCGCCGCACGCCAGCGCGGCAGCGCGAGGTCGCAGCGGCCGCTGCGCTGCAGCGCATCGCTGTGCATGATCTCCACGCGCAGCTGCAACAGGGTGGCGCCGGCATCGTTCTCGGCCGCCACCTGGCGATGCGCGGCTTCGATCTCGGTCAGCGCGGTCGCCGGATCGCCGAGATCGAGCGCGATCCGCGCCGCGACCAGGTGCGACTGGCTGAAATGGCGCGGCAGTCCGGGATGGTCGGCCGGCATCGCGCCGGCCGGTGCCGCCAGCAGCCGGCGCGCCTGTGCGTAGTCGCCGCCGAGCACGTGCGCACGCGCCAGGCTGCGCTTGAGCGCCGCCTCGACGAAGGCGGCATCCGAGCCGTACAGCCCGGGCGGTTCGGCCAGGCCTTCCTCGAGCAGCGCGATCGCCTCGGCGGCATGCCCCTGCGCGGCCAGGCTGTTGGCGAGATTCAGCCGCACCGTTCCGCGCGACGCCGACAGGGCCGTGGCATCGCGATCGAGCGCGGCCAGCGCTTGCCGCAGTAGATCCACCGCCTCGGCGGCGTTGCCTTCGTCGTTGAGCAGCACCGCGAGCTGGTTGAGCCCGACCGCAAGACCGGCCGCGCTTGCGTCGGGCGTGCTTTCGATCAGCCGCCGCGACTCGCGCAGGTCGGCCTCGCAGGCGCGGAAATCGCCGTGGCTGCAGCGTGCCGCGCCGCGAAACTTCAGCAGATGTGCGGTCCAGATCGCAGCCTGCCGGTCCGAACGTGGCGCGACCGGCAGCGCGTGGTCGACCAGGGCCAACTGGGCGTCGCTGCGATCGAGCATCTGCAGTGCGTCGAGCAGGATGCCGACGCTCGCCAGGTACTCGTCGGGACGCCGCTCGCGCTCGGGCTCGAGCAGGTTCACCGCGCGCTGCGCGCTGTCGGCGGCACGTTCGGGCAGGAACAGCGAATTGAACGTGTCGGCGACCTGCGTCAGCAGCGCGGCATGCGTCGCCGCTTCCAGGTCGGTACGCACTTCGAGCGCGGCGGCCGCGCGTTCGAGCATCTGCGTCGCGGTCAGCTCGGCACCGCCGGCATTCTGCGGATCGGCCTGGCGGAACATGTCGTTCATGAAGCCGAGCAGGATCTCGGCGCGCTGGCGCTGCTGGTCGGCGCGCTGTCCGGCGGCCTCGGCGCGGCGCCGCTGCTCGCGCTCCTCGGCGGCGCGATGCACCGCGAACAGCGTGCTCGCGACCAGGCCGAGCGCGAGCAGCGCGATGATCGCGGTCGCCGCGCGGTGGCGGCGGACCAGCTTGCGCAGCCGGTACGCGAACGTGCCGCGATGGGCGGCGACCGGACGGCCGTCGGCCCAGCGCTCCAGATCGTCGGCCAGCGCCTGCGCGGTGTCGTAGCGCTCGCGCGGATCGGCGGCGGTCGCCTTGGCGACGATCCGGCCGAGGTCGCCGCGCAGCGAGCGGCGCAGCCGCTCGACGCCGAGGCCGCGCTCGCGCGCGACGCGGTCGGCACCGTCGGGCGCCTGCACGGTCAGCGCGCCGAACGCCTGATCGACGCGCGGCAACGGCGTGTCGGCGTCGGCCCGGGCCCGCGCGACCTCGTGCGCGCGCCGCGCCGGCACGCCGGCCGCCAGCTCGTAGAGCACCAGGCCGAGCTGGTAGACGTCGCTCGCGGTCGTCGCCGGCTCGCCGCGCAGCTGCTCGGGCGCGGCATAGGCCGGCGTGAACGCCAGCGTCTGGGTCTGCTGCGCGTCGGTGCCGTCGAGCAGCTTGGCGATGCCGAAATCGAGCAGGCGCGGCTCGCCCTCGCCGTCGACGAGGATGTTGGACGGCTTGATGTCCCGATGCAGGATCAGATTGCGGTGCGCGAACTGCACCGCGCGGCAGACCCGCGCGAACAATCGCGCGCGCGCGCCGGCAGGTCGAGCGCGCGGCGGTCGCACCAGTCGGTGATGCGCGCGCCGTCGACGTATTCCATCGCGAACCACGGCTGGCCGGCCTCGCCGATGCCGGCGTCGACCAGGGCCGCGATGTGCGGATGGCTGAGCCGCGCGAGGATCTGCTGCTCGCGGCGCGCGCGCGCGGCCGGAATCGGCAGATCGCCGCGCACCAGCTTCAGCGCGACCTTGCGGTCGAGCTCGTCGGTGCGCTCGGCCAGATGCACCTCGCCCATGCCGCCGATGCCGAGCAGACCGAGCAGACGGAAGCGGCCACCGACGATCGTGCCGGCGCGACGCGGCGCCGGCTCGGCGGTCGCGCCGGCGTCGTCCGGATCGGCGCCGGCACCCGCCTCGGCCTGCGCCAGCAGCGCGGCCAGGTCCGCGGCCAGCGTCGCGTCCTCGGCGCCGAACGCGGCGAGTTGCGCGGCGCGCTGTGGTGCCGGCAGGTCGATCAGGACGCCGAAGGCCTCGCGGACCCGGCGCCAATGCTCGCGCGTGGACGCGTCCATCAGCGCTGCATGTGACGGCCGAGCCAGGCACGTGCGAACGCCCAGTCGCGGTAGATCGTGCGCTTGTCGACGTCCATGATCCGCGCGATCGCCTCGACGCTGAGGCCGACGAAGTAGCGCAGCTCGACGATCCGCGCCAGCCGCGCGTCGATCTGCTCGAGCTCGTCGATCGCCTCGTCGAGCAGGCCCAGGTGCGTGCGCTCGGGGATCGGCAGCTGCAGCGCATCGACCAGGTCGACACGCTGCCAGTCGCCGCCGCGCTTCTCGGCGCCGGCCTCGCGCGCGCGGTCGACCAGCACGTTGCGCATCATCCGCCCGGCGGTGTTGAACAGGTGCGTGCTGTCCTGGATGTCGACGCCGCCGCCGAGCATGCGCACGAACACGTCGTGCAGCAGCGCGGTCGGCTGCAGCGTCGCCTGGCGCTGCTCGCGGCCGAGCAGGCGCGCCGCCATCGCGCGCAGATCGGCGTAGACCAGCGGCAGCAGGCGGTCGAGCGCACCGGCCTCGCCGGCCTGCCAGCGCTGGATGAGCTGGGTGACTTCGCTGGGACTGGCGGACACGACGCGGCGCGCGGGGACCGTGGAGGAATGGCCGAGTATTGCCCAGAGCCCGAGCGCAGGGAAATGCGCAGTGCGGCGCGCACGGCGCTGCCTCCCTGGCGGCGCGGGCCGTCCGTGGCCCGCGCGTTCCCCGCCGCTGCGGTGTTCGCGGCACCGTCCCGGTGCCAGAGCGATCCGCCTCCCTAGTCCCTTCTGTTCGCCGCGTCCGCTCCCGGGACGGGTCGTCTCGCACCGGCGGCGATGCGCCGCCGGCTCCGTGTCCGGCGCGCCGGCCTACGGCACGATCTCGACGCGATGCGTGCCGACCGCCAGATCGCGCTTGAGCGTGATCCACAGCTCCTGCGCGCCGGCGCGCGGCGACGGCAGCCAGTCCTGATCGCGGACCAGGGTCGCGCCGTTCAGGCGCAGCGTGGTCGGCAGGCCGCCGCTCCACTGGCGCACGACGATCAACGGATGGCGCAGCGTGCCGCTGCCGACGCCGATCGTCGCGTCGAGGCGGTTGGCCGCCGCGACGAAGGTCAGCGCGCCGTAGACCGCGTCGTAGCCGGCCGGCGCATAGGTCTGCACGGTCGCGTCGGCGACGCCGGCCGGGCCGCTGGTCGCGACCGAGCCGATCGAGGCGGCCAGCGTCAGCGTCTGGATCGTCTCGATCTGCGCGACCCGGGCGCCGACCGGATCGGCGCTGTGCGTGCCGAACACGATGTATGTCGAATAGCTCTTCTTCGGCCAGCCCGGCGCCATCGGATCGCCCGGCAGCGCGGTGCCGTTGGCCGATCCGCCGTAGTAGGCATTGCCGCGGATGCGGTACTGGGCCTGGCCGAGGAAGCCGAAGTTGGTGCCCCAGGCGATGCGTGCGCTGTTGGTCGGACCGCTGCCCGGCAGCGAGTAGTTGACGGTCTGGAACGGCCAGTTGTAGTTGCACGGCATCAGATGAGTGCCGGGACAGCCGCTGACCTGGGCGCTGCTGCGCATCCACAGGTCCTGGCCCCAGTAGCCGCCGGCGTCCTGCTGGTCGATCGTCTCGCTCTGCACGATGCCCATCGTCGCGTCGACCGCGCTGGTCCACAGCTTCGCGTACGGAATCGTATTGGGCTGGTTCCAGGTCCAGCCGCTCGCGAACGTCAGCGGTTCCTGCGTGCTGACGAAGCGGTAGCGGTCGCCCCAGCCGGTGCCGGCGATCGCGCTGCGCGCGGCGTCGCTGGCGGCGCCGTCGATGCGCAGCTCGCCGTACGGCGCGCGCGAGTCGTCGGCGAGGCGGCCGACCGGCACCGCCGACAGATCCCAGGTGATCGACCACAGCGGGTCGTCGCGGCCGTTCGCGAACACCCAGTCGATCGTCACCGGCACGTCGTAGCGCGCGGCCGGCGCGGTCACCGTGCAATAGCGCGGATAGGCCTGCGTGAAGCGGAAGATCGCGTGGTGGCGGCCCGAGAACACGCGCTGGAACTGGCCCGGCGTGAAATGGCCGAGGCTGGAGCTGTCGCCGCCGCCGGTGCAGAACGCGCCATCGGTCGGATGCGAGACCACGTAGCCGAAGCCGCCGGCGCCGCCGCCGACCGCGCTCAGCGTGCGCGTGGCCGCACCGACGCGATAGCGGAACTCGCGCAGCTCGCCGCCGCGGCTGCCGTCGGCCGTGGTGCCGGCATTGTTGTGGGCGAGCGTGGCCGAGCGCGGCAGGCCGGCGCGGTCGGTCCAGCCGAACCGATCGCCGCTGAGGCCGTCGATCGCAACGCCCTGCTCGATCGTCAGGCCGCCGGCCGGCGGCGGTCCGCTGCCTTCGAAGCCGTCGGCGAAGATCGGATCGGGCTGCGCGCCGCCCTCGAGCAGGCGCACCTCGTCGACGTGCACGCGCTGCGGATTGCCGGCCGCGTTGCCGCTGGCGTCGACCAGGTCGATGCGGTCGAACATGCCGGTATAGGCCAGCGGCGGATCGGCCAGCGCGACCAGGACCTCGCGAAACTGGCCGGCGCCGACCGCGCCGCCGGCGACGAAGCCGTCCAGTGCGGTGTCGACGACGGCGCTGCCGCCGGACTGCAGCACCAGGCGCAACTGCTCGCCGCCGGTCTCGCCGCGGATCCAGAAGCGCAGGCGACGATACGTCGCGGCGCTCAGCGGCTGGTCCGGCCGCGCGAACGACAGCCCCTGCCAGGAATGCGCGCGGAACGCGATCGCGTGCGTGCCGGCGTATACCGGCGCGGTCGAGGCCAGATCGACCTCGCCCCAGGACCAGTTCTGGAACCCGTTGCGCAACGCGTCGTCATAGACGACCAGATCGGCCCGCGCGGTCGGTGCCGCACCGGCCAGGACCGCCGCCACCACGATGCGCCACCCGAACGACCACGCCTGCATGTCCCTCTCCCCATCGACCGGCAATCGACGGCCGCGTCCCGGCCGCTCATCAGCTTGCCTTACGAGAAACGACACGGCCAGCAGACATCGTCACGCTTCGGCGGGCGAAGGCCGCCGCCTCGCATCGATGCCGCGCGGCGGAGCGACAGCTGTCGCATCGCTCCGCCGCGCGAGGTTATTTTGCGTCGCGATCGCCCGGCGTGCCCCGGCGCCGCTAAAATGGCCCGGATCCCATTCATCCAGCACATCGAGCCGCGCCGAGAGCGGCCGCGGAGGGCACGTACATGAATCAGCTGCAGGACATCCTCGATCAGGACCTCGATCCGGTCGAGACCCGCGAGTGGACCGACTCGGTCAAGGCGGTCATCGAGGCCGAGGGCACCGACCGCGCGCACTTCCTGCTCGAGCGGATGGTCGAGGAGACCCGCCGCGCCGGCGGCCATCTGCCGTTCGATCCGACCACCGAGTACATCAACACGATCCCGGCGCACCTGGAAGCCAAGTCGCCCGGCGACGCGGCGATGGAGTGGCGGATCCGCTCGATCATCCGCTGGAACGCGATGGCGATGGTCGTGCGCGCCAACCGCAAGCCCGGCGACCTCGGCGGCCACATCGCCAGCTTCGCGTCGAGCGCGACGCTCTACGACGTCGGCTTCAACCATTTCTGGCGCGCACCGAGCGCGGCCCATCCGGGCGACCTGATCTTCCACCAGGGCCATTCCAGCCCGGGCGTCTATGCGCGCTCGTTCCTCGAGGGCCGCGTCAGCGAGGAGCAGCTGGACCATTTCCGCATGGAGGTGGCCGGCCACGGCAAGGGCCTGTCCTCGTATCCGCACCCGTGGCTGATGCCCGAGTACTGGCAGGTGCCGACGGTCTCGATGGGCCTGGGCCCGCTGCAGGCGATCTACCAGGCGCAGTTCTGGAAGTACCTCGAGCATCGCGGCCTGATCGCGCCGAGCGACCGCAAGGTCTGGTGCTTCATCGGCGACGGCGAGTCGGACGAGCCCGAATCGCTCGGCGCGATCTCGCTGGCCGGCCGCGAGGGCCTGGACAACCTGATCTTCGTCGTCAACTGCAATCTGCAGCGCCTCGACGGCCCGGTCCGCGGCAACGGCAAGATCATCCAGGAGCTCGAAGGCGTGTTCCGCGGTGCCGGCTGGAACGTGCTCAAGCTGATCTGGGGCAGCTACTGGGATCCGCTCCTGGCGCGCGACAAGAACGGCACGCTGCGCAAGCTGATGATGGAGACCGTCGACGGCGAGTACCAGAACTGCAAGGCCTTCGGCGGCGCGTACACGCGCGAGCACTTCTTCGGCAAGTATCCGGAGCTGCGCGAGATGGTCGCCAACCTGTCCGACGACGACATCTGGCGGCTCAACCGCGGCGGCCACGATCCGCACAAGGTCTACGCGGCCTACCACGAGGCGGTCAACACGCGCGGCCGGCCGACCGTGATCCTGGCCAAGACCGTCAAGGGCTACGGCATGGGCGGTGCCGGCGAGTCGCAGAACATCACGCACCAGCAGAAGAAGATGGACGACGCGGCGATCCGCGCGTTCCGCGACCGCTTCAACATCCCGGTCTCCGACGCCGACCTGCCGAACGTGCCGTACTACCACCCCGGCAAGGATTCGCCGGAGGTGCAGTACCTGATCGAGCGGCGCATGGCGCTCGGCGGCTTCCTGCCGCAGCGGCGGCCGAAGTCCGAGACGCTGGCGACGCCGGAGCTGGCGCTGTTCGAACCGCTGCTCAAGAGCAGCGGCGAGCGCGAGATCTCCACGACGATGGCGTTCGTCCGCGGCATCAACCTGCTGCTGCGCGACAAGGTGATCGGTCCGCGCATCGTGCCGATCGTCGCCGACGAGGCGCGCACGTTCGGCATGGAGGGCATGTTCCGCCAGATCGGCATCTACGCGCCGTTCGGCCAGAAGTACAAGCCGATGGACGCCGACCAGCTGATGTACTACCGCGAGGACGAGAGCGGCCAGGTGCTGCAGCAGGGCATCAGCGAGCCGGGCGCGATGTCCTCGTGGATGGCCGCCGCGACCAGCTACTCGGTCAGCAACGTGCCGATGCTGCCGTTCTACATCTACTACTCGATGTTCGGCTTCCAGCGCATCGGCGATCTGGCCTGGGCCGCCGGCGACATGCGCGCGCGCGGCTTCCTGATCGGCGGCACCGCCGGGCGCACCACGCTCAACGGCGAGGGCCTGCAGCACGAGGACGGCCATTCGCACCTGCTCGCCGGCGCGATCCCGAACTGCCGCAGCTACGACCCGACGTTCTCGTTCGAGGTCGCGGTGATCCTGCAGGACGGCGTGCGGCGCATGCTGACCGAGCAGGAGGACACGTTCTACTACGTCACCGTGATGAACGAGAACTACGCGCATCCGGAGATGCCGCAGGGCGCCGAGGCCGGCATCATCAAGGGCATGTACCTGCTGCAGGACGGCGGTGCCGGCAAGAGCGGCGGCAAGGGCAAGAGCAAGGCCAGCAGCGTGCCGACCGTGCAGCTGCTCGGCTCCGGCACGATCCTGCGCGAGGTGCTGGCCGCGGCCGAGCTGCTCGAGAAGGAGTTCGGCGTCGCCTCGGACGTGTGGTCGTGCCCTAGCTTCAACGAGCTGCGCCGCGACGGCTTCGAGGTCGAGCGCTGGAACCGCCTGCATCCGATGGACGCGACGCCGCGCCAGGCCTGGGTCACGCAGTGCCTGGCCGACCGCGCCGGCCCGGTCGTCGCCGCGACCGACTACGTGCGCGGCTACGCCGACCAGATCCGCGCGTTCCTGCCCGACGGCAAGCGCTACGTCGTGCTCGGCACCGACGGCTACGGCCGCAGCGACTCGCGCGCGCATCTGCGCGGCTTCTTCGAGGTCGACCGCTACTGGATCGCGCACGCCGCGATCGCCGCGCTGGCCGCCGAAGGCCGGATGAATCCGGAAGACGTCGCGCGCGCGATCAAGCAGTGGAAGCTCGACCCGGACAAGCCGAACCCGGCCACGGTCTGAAGGCCTTGCGCGTGTCCGGCGCACCGCCGGAACGCGCCTGCGGCGGCGCCGGCGGCGGCAGCCGGACGGTGCCGCCGCTGTGGCCGCTGCTGCTCGGTGCGGCGGCGCTGAGTGCCCTGCCGCCGCGCGTGCGCCGGCTGCACCAGGATGCGCGACCGTGCCGGTATGCCGGCAGCGTCGCGGTCGAACGCGGCTGCGGGCGCGCGGCGCGCCTGGCCGCCGCCGTGCTGCGACTGCCGCCGGCCGGCACGCATGCACTCCAGGTCGAGATCGCGGCCGACGCGCACGGCGAACGCTGGTCGCGCCGGTTCGGCGCGGTGCCGGTGACCTCGCGATTGACCATTCGCGACGGCCGCCTGATCGAGCGGATCGGCATCGCGGTGCTCGGCTTCGGGCTGACCGCCGCCGCCGACGGACTGCGCTGGCGCGCCGAGTCGCTGTCGATCGCCGGCATCGCGTTGCCGCGGCGCGGGTTCGAGGTCGCCGCGCACGAGTACGAGCAGGACGGCCGCTACCGCTTCGAGGTCACGGTAAGGCTCGCGCCGTTCGGTCTGCTGATCGCCTATGCCGGCAGCCTCGATGTCGACTGATCCGGATCCGGCCGAGACGGTGCCGGCCGGGCCGGTCATCGTCTTCGACGGCGTCTGCCTGCTGTGCAGCCGCAGCGTCCGCTTCGTTCTGCGCCACGACCGCACCGGCCGCTTCCGCTTCGCGACGCAGCAGGGCGCGACCGGCCAGGCGCTGCTGCGCCGGCACGGCCTCGATCCGGTCGATCCGCCCTCGTTTCTGCTGGTCGAGGACGACCGCCGGCCATGTCGAGAGCGACGCTGTGCTGCGCGTGCTGAGCGGGCTCGGCGGCGCTTGGCGGCTCGGCGCGTTGCTGCGTGCGATACCGCGTCCGCTGCGCGATGCGGCCTATCGACGGGTCGCGCGCAACCGGCTGCGCTGGTTCGGCCGCGCCGAGCACTGCCTGCTGCCGACGCCCGAGACGCGCGCGCGCTTCCTGCCGTGAGGTCCGATTGACGCAGGCCCGCCGCTCGCCGAGGATCGTCCGCTCGGGCCCGCGGTCCGTCGAGAACGCCTCCATGCCGAATCCGATCCGCCGCTTCGCGTCGCTGTGCCTGGCCGGCGCGCTGTACCTGGCCGCTGCCGTCGCGCAGAGCGCCACCCCGCCTGCCGCGGCCGCCGTACCCGCCACCGAGGAATTGCCCATGACCCGACACGCCAGCGGTGCCTTCGACGTCAAGCTGAGCCCGCTGCCGGTCGAGTCACCGGACGCCGACGAGCGGCGCGGCCGCATGGCGCTCGACAAGCGCTTCCACGGCGAGCTCGACGCGACCGGCATCGGCCAGATGCTGACCGCGACCGGCGCGGTGAAGGGCTCGGCCGGCTATGTCGCGATCGAACGCGTCAGCGGCACCCTGCACGGCCGCACAGGCAGTTTCATGCTGCAGCACAGCGGCACGATGACGCGCGGCGAGCCGTCGCTGAGCATCACCGTGGTGCCGGATTCGGGCGACGGCGAGCTGACCGGCATCGAGGGCCGCATGACGATCACGATCAGCGACGGCGCGCACCGCTACGACCTGGCCTATCGCCTGCCCGACTCGCCGTGACCGGCGCCGCCGCCGCTCAGCGGCGGCTCTGCTCGAGCGCCGCCAGGAACGCGTCGCGCCAGGCCGCGATGTCGTGCCGCGACAGATGGTCGAACATCGACCGCCAGCGCGCGCGGCGCTCCTCGAGCGGCATCGCCAGCGCCTGCTCGATCGCGTCGGCGGTGTCGTCGACGTCGTGCGGGTTGACGATCAGCGCGCCGCTCAGCTCGTTGGCGGCACCGGCGAAGCGCGACAGCACCAGCACACCTGGATCGTCGGCCGACTGCGCCGCGACGAACTCCTTGGCGACCAGGTTCATGCCGTCGCGCAGCGGCGTGACCAGGCCGATCTGCGCGACGCGGTAGTAGCCGGCCAGCGTCGCCTGCTGGAAGCTGCGATTGATGTAGCGGATCGGCACCCAGTCCGGCTCGGCGTACTGGCCGTTGGTCGCGCCGGCCATCCGCTCAAGCCGTTCGCGCAGCTCGCGGTACTCGGGCACGTCCTCGCGCGTCAGCGGCGCGATCTGCATCATCGAGATCTGGCGGCGCCGCTCGACGTGACGCTCGAGAAAGCGCCCGAACGCGTCGAAACGCTCGGGCAGGCCCTTGGAGTAGTCGAGCCGGTCGACGCCGATCGCCAGCGCGCGCCCTTGCAGGCTCGCGACCAGGCCGCGCGTGGCCGCATGGGTCGATCCGCTGGCCGCCAGCCGCGCGATCAGCGCGGTGTCGATGCTGATCGGAAACGCCTCGATACGCAGCGAACGCCCGTTGCGCAGGCGCATGCCGCCGTCCTCGGGCGTCGCGCCGCATTCGCGCTCGAAGTAGTCGCACAGCGCATGGCGGTCGGCCGGCGTCTGCAGGCCGACCAGGTCGTAGTCGGCCAGCGACTCGATCAGGCGGCGATGCCCGGGCAGCATCGCCATCAGATCGACCGCCGGCAGCGGAATGTGCAGGAAGAAGCCGATCCGGGCACCGATGCCGAGCGCGCGCAGCTCGCCGGCGAGCGGAATCAGGTGATAGTCGTGGATCCAGACGGTGTCGTCGTCGCGCAGCAGGCCGGCCAGCTGCGCGGCGAAGCGCCGGTTGACGCGCAGATAGCCTTCCAGATTGCTGCGGCTGAACTCGACCAGGTTCGGCTGATAGTGGAACAGCGGCCACAAGGCACGGTTCGCATAGCCGAGATAGTAGGCCTCGTAGTCGGCGCGCGTCAGATCGGTCAGCGCGAACGTGATCGGGCCGACCGTCTCCATGCGCGGCGCGTCGGCCGGTGCCGCCGCGATGCGGCCGCTCCAGCCGAACCACAGGCCGCCGCGCTGCGACAGCGCGGCCTGCATCGCGCCGGCCAGTCCGCCGGCGCGCAGCTCGCGCGGTACCGCGACGCGGTTGGAGACGACGACCAGGCGCCCCATCAGCGCATCCTCGCCGAGCCGATCCGGGCCCGCCTCGGCTTCACAGCCATTCCTCCCAGCTGCGCGACAGCCGCATCGCGGCATTGATCAGGCCGACCAGCGAATAGGTCTGCGGAAAATTGCCCCACAGCTCGCCGGTCTGCGGCGCGATGTCCTCCGACAGCAGGCCCAGGCCGTTGCGTTGCGCGAGCAGGGTCTCGAACAGCGCGCGCGCCTCCTCGCGGCGGCCGATCGCGGCCAGCGCGTCGACGTACCAGAAGCTGCAGATCGTGAAGCTGGTTTCCGGCATGCCGAAGTCGTCGGGCGTCAGATAGCGGAACACGTGCGGTCCGCGCGCGAGGCCGGCGCCGATCGCCTCGACGGTCGCCACGTAGCGCGGATCGGCCGCGTCGACGAAGCCGAGCTCGGCCAGCAGCAGCAGGCTGGCGTCGAGGCCGTCGCCGTCGAACACGTCGACGAAATGGCCGGCCTGCGGATGCACCGCGCGCTGCAGGATCTTGGCGCGCATCGCATCGGCGCGTGTGGACCAGAGCGCGGCGCGCGCATCGAGGCCGAGCTGACGCGCGATCCGTGCCAGCCGCGCGCAGCCGGCCCAGCAGGTGACGCTGGAATAGGTGTGCACCGAGGCGCGGCCGCGGAATTCCCAGAGCCCTGCATCGGGCTGGTCGTACAGCCGCCAGGCCGCCTCGCCGGCCGGCTCGAGCCGCGCGAACGCGGCAGCGTCGCCGGCCGCGACCAGGCGGCGGTCGAAGAACAGCTGCGTGGCGGCCAGCACGACGCTGCCGTGCACGTCGTGCTGCACCTGGCGCCAGGCGTCGTTGCCGATGCGCACCGGCCCCATGCCGCGGTAGCCGGCCAGGTGCGCCGCCTCGCGCTCGTGCAGCTCGCGCTCGAAGTGGATGCCGTAGACCGGCCCGAGATCGCCCTGCCCGGCAGCGAGGTTGAACAGGTAGCGCAGGTACTCCTCCATGCTGCGCGTCGCGCCGAGCCGGTTCAGCGCGCGCACGACGAACGCCGCGTCGCGCAGCCAGCAGTAGCGGTAGTCCCAGTTGCGCACGGTGTGCGCGGCCTCGGGGATCGAGGTCGTCATCGCCGCGACGATCGCGCCGGTGCCCTCGTACTGGCACAGCTTCAGCGTGATCGCCGCGCGGATCACCGCGTCCTGCCACTCGGCCGGGATCGACAGGTAGCGCACCCACTCGTGCCAGTAGGCCAGCGTCGCCTCCTCGGCCTCGCGCGCGAAGCGCGCCGGCGACTCGGCCAGCGTCTCGTCGGGACCGAGCACGACATGCATCGGCCGGTCGAGCAGGAACGGCAGCTCATCGGCCAGCATCGGCAGCGGCACGTCGCTGGTCGCGCGCAGCACGAGACCGTCGAGCGCGTAGCGGACGTGATTGAGCCGAACGTGCGCTCGGGCACGCGCGCGCCGTAGCCGGCCAGCGGCCGCAAGCGCAGCCGGATCCGCGGCGCGCCGGCCAGCGGCCGCAGCGTGCGGACCAGGCTCATCGGATGGAATACGCGCTCGTGCAGCTTGTAGCGCGCCGCGAAGTCGGTGATCTCGACGATCGCGCCGTCGGCAGCGTGCAGCCGCGTGCGCAGGACCGCGCTGTTGTCCAGATAATGCCGCTCGACCGACACCTGGTCGTCGAGCACCACGTCGAAGAAGCCGGCGTCGCCGCCGCGCGGCGAGAGCAGGCTGCAGAACACCGGATCGCCGTCGAAGCTCGGCAGGCAGGACCAGACGATGCGTCCGCGCGTGTCGATCAGCGCGCTGACGCTGCCGTTGCCGATGATGCCGAGGTCGAGATCGTGCTGCGGTTCGGTCATGCGTCGTGTCGAGTGTCCGGTGCAGTCCAGGTCATATGTGCCGCGTCGCGATCGGTGCCGCCGAGGCCGGCGGCCTCGGCCAGCCAGCGCCGCACCGCCGGCGGATCGTCCAGCGCGTGGTGCGCCGCGCTCGGCCGCCGCGCGCCTACCACGACGCTGATGCCGCCGAGCGCGTTGACGCGATGGAACGCGTGCTCGTCGGTCAGGTCGTCGCCGATCATCCACGGCACGCGCCCCGCGAACGGCGCCTCGCGCATCAGCCGCGCCACCGCCGTTCCCTTGTCGTTTCCGGCCGGGCGCAGTTCGACCACGCACAGGCCATGCTGCAAGGTGAAGCCTGAACCGGCGATGCGCGCCCAGCGCCCGGCCAGCGTGCGCACCGCGTCAGCGGCCTGCGGTGCCTGCCGGTAGTGCACGGCCAGCGCATCGCGCTTGTCCTCGACGAGCACGCCGGGCCAGGCCGGCACGAATGCCGCCAGCTCGGCGCGGACCGGCTCGAGCGCGGCGGCGGCGGCCGCGGCCGGCAGCTCGACCCGTCCGTCCGGCGTGCGCAGCTGCGCGCCGTGCAGACCGGCCGCGGCGAAGTCGAGACGCCGCGACAGCTGATCGATCTCGGCCAGCGGGCGCCCGCTGACCAGCGCCAGCGCGCCGCCGAGGCGCGCGTGCAGCCGCGCCAGCGCCTCGCGCAGACCGGCCGCGACGACGACGTCCTGCGGCCGCTCGGCGATGTCGAGCAGAGTGCCGTCCAGATCGAGGAACAGCGCCGCGGCATCGGTCAGCGGCGGAGGCGGCGGCAGCAGGCGCGGCGATGGCGACGTCATCGCGTGGCCGTCCGCGGCGGATCGGCCGCGCGCGCTCGACGCGCGCAGCCTTCGAGGACGCGGCCCCAGTCGTCTTCGTCGGTGAAGACCTGCCAGCGCTGGTCCGGCAGGCCGGCAAATGCGGCGCGGTAGCGCGGCGTGTCGCGTCCGGCACCGGATGCATCGCGGATCAGGATCGCGCAGACCTGGGCCGGATGGTCGCGCGCGATCGCGCCGTAGATTTCCGGATCGGCCTCGCTGGCGTCGCCGACCAGCGCGAAGTCGCGATGCGGAAAGTCGGCGATCAGGCGCACGATCGCCGCGCGCTTGCGCGCCTGGGCGGTGGCGTCGCGCGGAATCAGCGTGCGCCAGGCGGTCGCCTCGCGCAGATGCAGGCTGCCTTCCGGAAAGCCGGCTGACTCGAGGAACGCGAGCAGCGGCGCCAGCAGCTGGATCGGGCTCGACGACACGTAGTGGAAGCGCACGCCTTCGGCGCCGGCCAGCGCGCGGTAGCGGGCGGCCATGCCGGGCACGGCGGCGAACGGACGCACGAAGGTGTTCAGCAGCAGCGTGCGGCGGTCGGCGACGCCCGAATCCTTGATCGTGTCGTCGATGTCCGAGACCACCGACAGGCCCTCGACCGGTACGTACAGCGCGCGCCCCTCGAAGCGGCGCGCGTCGCCGGGCGGCAGCTCGGCCGAGAAGCCGATCCACTGCGCATCGGCGGCGTGGGCCGATGCCGCCATGGTCACGCGCGCGTCGCTGCGACCGCCGCGCCGCGTGCGCGGCAGCTCGACGCGGCTGCCGTCGGCCAAGCGCAGCGCGATCCGTTTGCGGTTCTCCGAATCGACCAGGAACAGTCGCGTGCGGCGGTCGAAACGCTCGCGGTCCTCGGCGCTGGCGGCGGCACGGTCGAAGCCGAGATAGCGCGCGAACGCCGCTGCCAGCCGCGGACGCTCCTCGCGCTCGTAGATCCAGGCATGCACGTCGAGCTCGATCCGGTCCGCGCCGACCGAGCGCGCGGTGCCGGGCACGAACAGCACCTGCTCGTCGGCGGCCAGCTCACGCGCGAACAGCGTGCCGCTGCCGACCCAGGCCGCGAACACGCCGGCCAGCACATGCCTGAACCGGCCGGCCGCGGCGGCCTGCAGGCGACCCTCAGCGCGCGCCATCGGCCAGCACCTCGTCCAGGACGTGACGGGCCGCATCGGGCGTGCTCAGCGCCGCGCAGCGCGCGCGCAGGCGCGCGCCGAGCCCGGGCTCGTGCAGCAGCCGGCCGATCCGGTACTCCAGCGCGGCGGCGTCGAGCGCGAGCAGCGCCGCGCCCTGCTCGAGCAGGTGATGCGCATTGCGCAGCTCCTGGCCCGGAATCGGCGCGATCAGGATCATCGGCAGCCCCATCGCCAGGCATTCGCTGACGCTGAGCCCTCCCGGCTTGGTGACCGCGACGTCGGCGCAGGCCATCAGCTCGTCGACCGCCGGCGTATGGCCGATCGCGTGCAGCCGCTGCGGATGCGCCGCGGCCAGGCGCTGGTAGTCGGCGAGCAGATCGGCATTGCGTCCGGCCAGCGCGACGATCTGCAGATCGTCGCCGATCGCGAGCAGGCGCCGCACCATCGCCGCACCGCTGGCGATGCCGGCGCCGCCAGTCATGACCAGGGCGGTCGTGCGCGCCGGATCCAGCCCGTGCCGCCGCGCGCAGGCCGCGCGATCGTGCGCCTGCGCGAACGGTGGCATCACCGGAATGCCGGTCACCGCAATCTGCGGCGCATCGGGCAGCAGCGCGCGCAGCCGGCTGGCCGTTTCGTCGGCCGCGACCAGATAGCCGCGCATGCCAGCCTGTACCCAGAGCCGGTGCACGTCGTAGTCGGTGACCTGGACCCAGACCGGCGGCAGCGCCTCGCCGTGCGCGATGCGGCGCGCCAGCAGCTCGGCCGGCAGGAAGTGCGTGCAGACGATCGCATCGGGCGCCTGCGCGCGGATGTGCGCGTGCAGTGCGCGCGTGTTGAGGCGCTCGACCGCGCGGCGCATCCGCGAAAACCAGCCCTGGCGCGGCGCATGGTCGCTGACGTCGTAGAGGTAGGCCCACAGGTGCGGATGGCGGCCGACCAGGTCGAGATAGAACTCACCGTAGAGGCGCCGGAACGCGGCCGGCACGAAGTCGAGCACGTCGGCGTGCACCACCTCGACGTCGCTGCGACTCGCTGCGGCCGCGACCAGCGCCTGGGCGGCTCGCACGTGGCCGGCACCGGCCGAGACGCTGAGCGCAAGGACACGCTTCATGTGGCGGCGCCTCGCGGCACGGGCGCGAGGCCGGGTGCGAGGGCGCCGGTCATTCGCCGAGCAGCCGGTACGGGCCGCCGCGTTCGAGCGCGCGCCGGTAGGCCGGCCGCTGGTGGATGCGCTGCAGCCAGTCCCATAGCCGGGGCCGGCCGGCGTCGAGACCGGCGCGCGCGGCGGCCGCCTCGACCGGAAAGCTCATCTGGATGTCGGCCGCGCTGAATTGCGGCCCGGCGAACCAGTCGTATGCGGTCAGCTCGCCCTCCAGATAATCGAGCTGCCGCGCGATCTGCGGGTCGACCAGGCGCTGCTGCAGCGTCGCGGCGATGCGGCGCGCGACCGGCCGCGCGAAGAACGCCATCGGCGCGGTCGCCAGCCGCGCGAAGATCAGCTTGAGCAGCAGCGGCGGCATCGCCGACCCTTCGGCGAAATGCAGCCAGTACGTGCAGCGCAGCCGCTCCGGCGAGTCCGCCGGCGGCAGCAGGCGGCCGCCGCCGTAGCGGCCGGCCAGGTACTCGACGATCGCGCCGGACTCGGCCAGCGTCAGCTCGCCGTCGACGAGGACCGGCGACTTGCCGAGCGGATGGATCCGGCGCAGCGCCGGCGGCGCCTGCAGCGTGGCCGGATCGCGCGCGTAGCGGACGATCTCGTAGTCGAGACCGAGCTCCTCGAGCAGCCAGAGGATGCGCTGAGAGCGCGAATGCTCCAGGTGGTGAACGACGATCACGGTCCGTCTCCGGTACCGGCGGCGGCCGGCATCGGCCCCGATGCTGCCCGCTCGGCGCGTCCATTGCCAGATGACGCCGATCACCTTGGCGCTTCCCGGAAGCGCCCAGACTGGCCACGCACGACGGGCGGCGGCGCGCGGCCCTGCTTGATCCGGACCGAACCAGCCGCATCTGAAGCGCATTCGCGCCCGCAGGCGCCCTCCTCTTCGATATCAGGTATCGACCCATGCGTATGGACAAACTCACCTCGCGCTTCCAGCAGGCCCTGGCCGATGCGCAGAGCCTGGCGGTCGGCCGCGACCATCAGATGCTCGAACCGGCCCACGTCATGGCTGCGCTGCTCGACCAGCAGGGCGGCTCGACCGCGCCGCTGCTGGCCCAGGCCGGCGTCAACGTCGCCGCGCTGCGCGCGCGCATCGGCCAGGCGCTCGACGCGCTGCCGAAGGTCGCCGGGCAGGAAGGCAGCATCAGCGTCGGCAATGATCTGGGACGCCTGCTGAACCTCACCGACAAGCTGGCCCAGCAGCGCGGCGACCAGTTCATCGCGAGCGAGCTGTTCGTGCTCGCCGCGCTCGAGGACAAGGGCGCGGTCGGCACCGCGCTGAAGGCGGCCGGCGCGACCAAGGCCAGCCTCGAGGCCGCGATCGAGAAGATCCGCGGCGGCGAGAAGGTCGATTCGGAGAACGCCGAGGAAACGCGTCAGGCGCTGGAGAAGTACTGCGTCGACCTGACCGCGCGTTCGGAGTCCGGCAAGCTCGATCCGGTGATCGGCCGCGACGAGGAGATCCGCCGCGTGATCCAGGTGCTGCAGCGCCGCACCAAGAACAACCCGGTGCTGATCGGCGAGCCCGGCGTCGGCAAGACCGCGATCGTCGAGGGCCTGGCCCAGCGCATCGTCAACCACGAGGTGCCCGAAGGCCTGCGCGACAAGCGCGTGCTGTCGCTCGACATGGGCGCGCTGATCGCCGGCGCCAAGTTCCGCGGCGAGTTCGAGGAGCGCCTCAAGGGCGTGCTCAACGACCTGTCCAAGCAGGAAGGCCGCGTGATCCTGTTCATCGACGAGCTGCACACGATGGTCGGCGCCGGCAAGGCCGAGGGCGCGATGGATGCCGGCAACATGCTCAAGCCCGCGCTCGCGCGCGGCGAGCTGCACTGCATCGGCGCGACCACGCTCGACGAGTACCGCAAGTACATCGAGAAGGACGCCGCGCTGGAGCGCCGCTTCCAGAAGGTGTTCGTCGGCGAGCCGAGCGTCGAGGACACGATCGCGATCCTGCGCGGCCTCAAGGAGAAGTACGCCGTGCACCACGGCGTGGAGATCACCGACCCGGCGATCGTCGCGGCGGCCACGCTGTCGCATCGCTACATCCCGGACCGCCAGCTGCCCGACAAGGCGATCGACCTGATGGACGAGGCCGCCAGCCGCATCCGCATGGAGATCGACTCCAAGCCCGAGGAGCTCGACCGCAAGGAGCGGCGCCTGATCCAGCTCAAAATCCAGCGCGAGGCGCTCAAAAAGGAAAAGGACGCCGAATCGCGGCAGCGCCTGGCCGATCTGGAAACCGAGATCGGCGGGCTCGAACGCGAGTACTCGGACCTGGAGGAGGTCTGGAAGTCCGAGAAGGCCGCGGTCGCCGGCACCAAGACGATCAAGGAGGAGATCGAGCAGGCCCGCATCGCGCTGGAGGCGGCGATGCGCCAGGGCGACTACGCCAAGGTCTCGGAGATCCAGTACGGGCGCATTCCGCAGCTCGAGAAGCAGCTGACCGAGGCGCAGCAGGCCGAGACCACCGGTTTCAAGCTGCTGCAGGACCGCGTGACCGCCGAGGAGATCGCCGAGGTGGTCAGCCGCTGGACCGGCATTCCGGTCAGCAAGATGCTCGAGGGCGAGCGCGACAAGCTGCTGCGCATGGAGGACGAGCTGCACAAGCGCGTGGTCGGCCAGGACGAGGCGGTCAAGGCCGTTTCCGACGCGATCCGCCGCTCGCGCGCGGGCCTGTCCGACCCGAACCGGCCGAACGGCTCGTTCCTGTTCCTCGGCCCGACCGGCGTCGGCAAGACCGAGCTGTGCAAGGCGCTGGCCGAGTTCCTGTTCGACTCCGGCGAGGCGATGGTGCGCATCGACATGAGCGAGTTCATGGAGAAGCACTCGGTCAGCCGCCTGATCGGCGCGCCGCCCGGCTACGTCGGCTACGACGAGGGCGGCTACCTGACCGAGGCGGTGCGGCGCCGCCCCTACAGCGTGATCCTGCTCGACGAGGTCGAAAAGGCGCACTCGGACGTGTTCAACGTCTTGTTGCAGGTGCTCGACGACGGCCGCCTGACCGACGGCCAGGGCCGCACGGTCGACTTCCGCAACACGGTCATCGTGATGACCTCCAACCTCGGCTCGCAGTACATCCAGGAGCTGGCCGGCGGCGACGAGGCGCAGTACACGCAGATGAAGGCCGCCGTGATGGGCGTCGTGCAGGCGCATTTCCGGCCGGAGTTCATCAACCGGCTCGACGAGATCGTCGTATTCCGTCCGCTCGACCGCAGTCAGATCCGCACGATCGCGCGGATCCAGACCGACTACCTCGGCCGCCGTCTGGCCGAGCGCCAGCTGCGGCTGGAGATTTCGGACCGGGCGCTGGACCTGCTCGGCAACGTCGGCTTCGATCCGGTCTACGGCGCGCGCCCGCTCAAGCGTGCGATCCAGCAGCAGCTCGAGAACCCGCTGGCGCGCGAGATCCTCGAAGGCCGCTTCCAGCCCGGCGACACGATCGCGGTCGACACCGAAGGCGGCCATCTGGCGTTCGCCAAGGCCTGACGCCGGCAGGCGGCGCGGCGGCCGCATCCCGAGCCGCCACGCCGCCCGGTCGGCCGGTTTCGTCCAGCGGACGCGCCGGCCGTGCCGGTTGGGCGCACAATGGCCGCGCCATTCCACCGGGGATCGCTCCATGCTTGCGCTACGCCTGCTCGCGGGTCTGTCACTGGCCGCGGCATCCGCCTTTGCGGCCGATCCGGCTCTGCTCGTCGACATCTCGCGCGCCGACCGCGCCGAGGTGGAGGCCTGGCGCCATCACGACGGTGTGCGCTGGTGGCTCGAACTCGGCGACCGGCTGCTGCTGGCCGGCGACACCGTCGCGATCGGCGCGGCGATCGGCTCGCGCGCGAGCAGCCAGCCGCTCGATGCGCTCGCGCCCGACGACCTCGTGCTGCATGCACGCGGCTGCGCGGCGACGCCGCCGCCGGCGGATCTACTGGTCTGGGCCGGCACGCGCTACGACCTGCTCTACAAGCCCGATGCCGCGCGCATGGCCGCGTTCGAGCACGTGCACGCCGATCATCTGGGCGCCGCGGAGTGGGTCGGCGTCGAGCCCGACCGCGTGATCGCGCGCCAGTACCGTTTCGACCGGCCCGACGGCGTGGCCGCCGATCCGCTGATCGTGCCGCTGGTCGACGCGGTCGACGTCGAGCGCTGGTACGCCGGCGTCGAGACGCTGGCCGGCTGGAGCCGCTCGACGTTCTCGACCGAGCTGCCGCTGGCGCGCGGCTGGATCGCCGACCAGTTCACCGCGCTCGGGCTCGCGGTCACCGAGCCGGCCTTCACGTTCAACTTCGCCGGCTCCAGCCACAGCGCCAACAACGTGATCGGACGGCTCGAAGGCTCACGCCGCCCGGACCGGTGGATCATCGTCGGCGGCCACTACGACGCGCGCAACGCCAACATCAGCTCGCCGGTCAATGCGCCCGGCGCCGACGACAACGCGACCGGCTGCTCGGCGGTGGTCGAGGCCGCGCGCATCTTCAGCCGGTTCCGGCCCGAGACCAGCATGCTGTTCGTCTGCTACGCCGGCGAGGAGCAGGGCCTGCTCGGCAGCACCGCGCACGCCAATGCGCTGGCCGCGCCGGCGACCTCGCCAAGGTCGAGGCGATGGCGAACATGGACATGATCGGCTGGTCGCCCGACGCGCAGCTCGGCGTCGACCTGGACACCTCCAGCGTCGCGCTGCGCCAGCGCTTCGGCGACGCGGCGGCCGCCTACGTGCCGGAGCTGGCGGTCACGATCAGCCTGCTCAACTGCTGCTCGGACCACATGCCGTACCAGAACCGCGGCGTGCCGGCGATCATGAGCCTGCACCGCAACTACGGCGCCTACGTGCACTACCACCAGTCGACCGACGTGCCGGCCAATCTCGGCCTGTACGCGCGCGCGATCGGCGGCGCGATCGTGCGCATGAACGTGGCGGCGCTGGCCGGCCTGAGCGGCGCCTCGGACCGTCTGTTCGCCGATGCCTGGGAGGCGGCGCCGGCCGACTGAGCACCGGCCGGCGCGCATCGAAGCGGCCGCTGCCGGACCTGCCGGCAGCGAGCCGGCGACCGCGTCGCTCAGCCGACGCGCTTGCGCGCCGGCGCGCGCACCGCGCTGCCCTCGACCGCATCGAGGAACTCGCGTCCCCAGCGCACGACGTCGTTGTGGCAGACGATCTCGAACATCTGGCGCAGCCGACTGCGCGCTTCGTGCCGGCGCAGGCCGATCGCGTGGCGCAGCTGTACGAGCAGATCGCCCGGATCGTGCGGATTGGTCAGCAGCGCGCCTTTCAGCTCGGCCGCGGCGCCGGCGAACTCCGACAGCAGCAGCACGCCGCTGCCGCCGACGCCGCCCTGCACCGCGACGTATTCCTTGGCGACCAGATTCAGGCCGTCGCGCAGCGGCGTGATCCACATGACGTCGGCCACCGCGTACCAGGCCACCAGCTCGTCGAACGGCAGCGGCCGGAAGAAGAACTGCAGCGGCGTCCAGTCCACCTGCGAGTAGCGGCCGTTGATGCGGCCGACGACCTGCTCGATCTGCGTCTTGAGCTCCGCGTAGACCGTCATCTCGCTGGCCGCCGGCACGCAGATCACGGTCAGCGTCACGGCGCGATGCAGATCGCGCGCGGTGTCGAGCAGCCGCTCGTAGGCCAGCAGCTTCTCGAGCGTGCCCTTGGTGTAGTCCAGCCGCTCGACCGAGAGCAGATGCCTGCGCGCGCCGATCGATTCGCGCAGCTCGCCGATGCGGCGCTGCACGGCGGCCTCGCCGAGCAGGCCGCGCACGCGCGCGACGTCGAGACCGACCGGATGCGCGCCGAGCCGGATCTCGCGGCCGCCGGCCTCGATGCGATGGGTGTAGCGGTCCAGGCCGACCGCGCAGCCGTAGGTCAGGAAGCGCGGCGCGCAGGCCTGCCGGCCGAGCGTCTTGACCGGAAACGCGCCGCGCGCGACGTCGACGAAGTTCTCGGCCTGGCGCGGGATGTGGAAGCCGATGTAGTCGCACTGCAGCAGGCTGCCGACGATCTGGCGCCGCCACGGCACGACGTTGAACACGTCGGCCGACGGGAAATGCGTGTGATGGAAGAACGCGATGCGCAGGTCCGGCCGCAGCTCGCGCAGGAACGCCGGCACCATCCACAGGTTGTAGTCGTGCACCCACACGGTCGCGCCGGGCGCCGCTTCGGCGGCGGCCGCTTCGGCGAACGCGCGATTGACCTTCAGGAACGTCTGCCAGTGGTCGTCGCGGAACCGCGCGCGCTCCCAGAACGTATGCAGCAGCAGCCAGAACGCCTCCTTCGAGAAGCGCCGGTAGAACACGTCGACCTCGGCGCGCGCCAGCGGCACCAGGGCGGCGCGCAGACGCGGATAGCGCTGCGCATCGATCGACGGATGGCTGCGGTAGTCCGGATGCGCCGGATCCTGATCGGTCCAGGCGACCCAGGACCCGGCACGGCCGTCGCCGAAGAACGACAGCAGGGTCGGAATGATGCCGTTCGGCGAGCGGTGCGGACGGCGCACGATGCGGCCGTCGATCAGCGCCTCCTCGTACGGCAGCCGGTGATAGACGATGACCAGGGCCGACTGGCCGGCCGGCGCGTCGCCGCCGTCGACCGCGAGCGCGCCGGCGTCGAGCAGATCGAAGTGGTCGATCGCCTCGAGGATGCCGCCGCAGCCGGCGCGGGCCGCGTGCAGCACGTGGTCGTGACCGTGCGTCGCCTCGATCAGCGCCGGCTCCGACGCGCCGACGCACACGCCGCTGAATCCCTCGCGATACATCGACAGGTCGTTCAAGGTGTCGCCGGCGACCAGCACGCGATCCGGATCGACGCCGAGGTGATCGAC
This sequence comes from Dokdonella sp., assembly GCA_024707225.1. Taxonomy (GTDB): domain Bacteria; phylum Pseudomonadota; class Gammaproteobacteria; order Xanthomonadales; family Rhodanobacteraceae; genus Dokdonella. Next base: position 361,770 of record JANQAE010000003.1, read on the forward strand.
CAGCGCGCGCAGCGTGCGGCCCTTGTCGACGCCGCGCGGCAGCACGTCGAGATAGCGGTCGGCCGAATACAGCAGCTCGCAGCCGAGCGCCTCGACGCGCGCCTGCAGCGCGGCGTCGACCGCGCCGGCGTCGCAGAAGTACGAACAGCGCCGCTGCTGCGGCACGTCCTGGCGCTCGAGGCCGGGATGGCCGGCGACCGCGCGCAGGATCGCCTGCTCGCCCGGCCAGGCCGCGTCGATCGCGCCCTGCAGCGGCTGCACCGCCTGCAGCGTCTCGCCGTCGACGACGGTCGCGCCGACATCGCAGACGATGTAGCGCGGACGCGGCAGCGTCGGGTCGGCCAGCAGCGGCAGCACCGATTCGAGTCCGCGCCCGGTGACGTAGATCAGCGCCACGTCCTCGCGCCGCGCGACGGTCTGGTAGAGCTGCCAGCGGTCGTCGGCGTCGCCGGCCAGGAACGTGCCGTCCAGATCGGTCGCCAGCACCAGGGCCGGGCGGACCGCTGGCGGCACCGATGGCGCGGGTCGGAGCGAGGGTGCGGCGATGTCGATCGTCAAGGCGGGAATCTCCTTTCAGTGGCGGCCCGCTTCGCGCGGACCTCGAGGAACGGGATCGCCGGCCGCGGCCGGACGGATGCCGGCGCTCGCGTGGCGATCGTGATAGGGCCGTGCCGGAAGCCGGCGTCGTGCGCCGGCAGGTCGAGCGGGCGCGCTCAACGGCCCGGTGTTACGGCCGCGTCGGCTGCGGCCGGCTCGGACGCGCCGGGCCTGGCGCCGTCCTGCGCGGCCGGCATCAGCTCCAGCGCGGTCGGCGTCGTGCGCAGCATCGGCAGGAAGCTGGCATCGTGCTCGGTGATGCCCTCGCGGACGCGGCGGCGCCAGCCGACGAACAGCGCCATCGCGCCGAACACCACACCCGCATAGGCGAGCAGGGCGCCGGGCGTACCGCTGCGCGTCATCGCCAGGCCGGCCAGGCTCGGCCCGACCGCCGAGGCGACGCCGTGGACCAGCAGCAGGGTGCTGCTGCCGGCCAGCACCTGGTCGGTGCTGATGCGATCGATCAGATGCGCGACGCTGAGCGGATACACCGCGAACGACAGGCCGCCGAACATGAACATCGACGCGTACAGGGCGGCGCCGCCGAGCCGTCCGGACAGCACCGCGAGCACGGCCGCCGCGGCGGCGAGGCCGCCGATCACCGCGAGCACGTCGCGCCGGTCGCGGCGGTCCGACAGCCGTCCGAGCGGAAACTGCAGCGCGGCACCGCCGACGATCGTCCAGCCCATGAAACTCGCGACGCCTGCGTGATCCAGGCCGATGTCGGCCGCATACAGCGGGCCAAGGCCCCAGAACGCGCCGAGCGCCAGCCCCGAAGCCAGCGTGCCGACCACCGCCGACGGTGCGGCGCGGTACAGCGCGCGCACGCCGATCCGCGGCACCGCGAGCACCGGCGGCGGCGTCAGCCGCGTCCAGGCCACCGGCATCACCGCCAGCGAGATCAGCATCGAGACCACCGCGAACAGCACGAAGTCGCCGACGTCGGCGATGCGCAGGAACTGCTGCCCGAGCGCGAGCGCGCCCAGATTGACCAGCATGTACGCCGAGAACACCTGCGCGCGCCGTTCCGGCGGCGAGGACGCGTTGAGCCAGCTCTCGATGACCGTGTACAGCACCACCAGCAGTGCACCGACGCCGACGCGCAGGACCAGCCAGGCCAGCGGATCGACGAAGACCGCATGTGCCAGCGTCAGCGCGGCGGTACCGGCCGCGCAGAACGCGAACGCGCGGATGTGGCCGATGCGGCGGATCAGCGCCGGCGCGAACAGCGTGCCGAGAAAGAAGCCGAGGAAGTAGCCCGAGGAGATCAGGCCGATCGTCTGCGCGCTGAAGCCTTCGAGCTCGCCGCGCACCGCCAGCAGCGTGCCGAACAGGCCGCTGCCGAGCAAAAGAAGTCCCACGCCGCCGAGCAGCGCGGACAATGGGGCGATCAGCGCCAGCATGAGTCCGTCGTCGGTAGGTCGGCTTTTACCGTAACACGGATTGCTGCGACGCGTCATGCCGCGCGCGCCGCGGCGTGGCCTTGGCGGCAGCCGCACGCTACCCTCGCGCGATGAGCAAGTGCGTCTATCGATTCGATCGCTACACGGTGGACCCCGCCGCACGCGAGCTGCGCTGCGACGGCGAACTGGTCGTGCTGTCGCCGAAGGTGTTCGACTGCCTGACCTGGCTGATCGAGCATCGCGAGCGCGCGGTCGGCCGCGACGAACTGGCCGCCGCGGTCTGGGGCAAGGCCGACGTCGCCGACACCCAGCTCGTGCAGGCCCTGCTCAAGGCGCGCCGCGCGATCGGCGACTCCGGCGAGGAGCAGCAGCGGATCCGCACCGTGCCGCGTTTCGGGTATCGCTGGGTCGCACCGGTCGAGATCGTCGCGGACGACGAACCCGCGGTCGTCGCGACGCCGGTCCCGACCACGCTGCCGGCGCCCGACGAAACCGCGGCGTACGCGGCGTACGCGGCGAGGGCCGCGAGCGCGCCGCGCCCGCGCCGCCCGGGCTGGCGCCGGACGCTCGCGGCCGCGGCGCGGCGGTGCTCGCGCTCGGCGCCGGCGCGTGGCTGCTCGGCGAACGCGCGGCGCCGCCGCGCGAGCCGCCGGCGCTCGCCGCCCAGGCGCAGGCCCCATCGCTGATCGCGGTGCTGCCGGCCGAGGTCGCCGCCGATCCGGACTGGGGCTGGCTGCGGCTCGGCGTCATGGAGCTGATCGCCGATCGCATGCACGGCGCCGGTCTGTCGGTCGTGCCGAGCGACAACGTCGTCGCGCTCGCGCATGCGGCGCCCGATGCCGAAGCGAAGCTGCGCGCGGCGGCCGACGTGCGCTGGGTCGTCACGCCGTCGGCGCAGCGCACCGTCGGCGGCTGGCGCGTCCGCCTCGCGCTGCAGGGTCCCGACCGCGATCGTCGCGAGGTCGAGGTGCACGGCGCCGACGCGACCGCCGCCGCGCGCGACGCCGCCGATCGGCTGCTGGCCGTGCTCGGCGCGACAGCGGTCCAGGACGGCTCGCCGTCGGCCGACGCGTATCTGGCGCGGATCCGCGCGCTGATGCTGGCCGGTCAGCTCGAATCGGCGCGCACGCTGGCCGATGCCGCCGCGCCGGACGCGGCGAGCACGCCGGAGCTGCGTCTGCTGCGCGCACAGCTGGCGTTCTCGGGCGGCCGCTTCGAGGATGCGCGCGCCGCCTTCGACGCGCTGCTCGAGACGATCGCCGAAGCCGACGACCCGGTGCTGCGCGGCCGCGCGCTCAACGGCCGTGGCGCGACGCTGATCCGGCTCGACGCGCCGGCCGCGGCCGAGCGCGATTTCGACGCCGCGCTGCGGCTGCTCGGCCATCAAGGCGAGCCCGCGCTGGCCGGTCAGGCCTATACCGGCCGCGGCGTCGCGCGTGCGCTGCAGGACCGCGATCGCGACGCGCGCGACGACTTCGCGCGTGCGCGCATCGCGCTCGGCCTGGCCGGCGACACGCTGGCGCTGGCGCGGCTCGACAGCAACGAAGGCGCGCTCAATGCGCAGCGCGGCCGGCCTGCCGATGCTTTGGCGAGCTTCGTCGGCGCGGCGGACCGCTTCGAGCGGTTCGGCGCGATGGACGAATGGGCCGGCGCGATGGTCAATCAGATCCAGGCCCAGCTGGCGCTGCTGCAGCCGGCCAGGGCGGCTGCGGCGGCCGATCGTCTCGACGCGCAGAACGAGCGCATCGCCAACCGCTCGACGCAGCGGCTGGCCGCGTACTGGAGCGCGCACGCCTGGATGTCGGTCGGCCGCCTGACCGAGGCGCGCACGCGCCTGGCCGCGCTGGCCGAGGCCGGCGAGCTGGCCGACGACACCGCAGTGCCGATGCTCGCGCGCGGCGCACTGGCGCGGCTCGCGCTGGCCGACGGCCAGATGCAGAACGCGGCGCTGCTGTCGCTGCAGGCGGTCGACGCCGCGGCGTCGACGCCGCGCGACGGCCTGTCCGGCGATGCCTGGCTGACGCTGATCCGCGCGCAGCGGCGCCAGGGCCAGAGCGCCGACGCAGCCGCCGCGCTGCAGCGCTTCACGCAGTGGGCCGGCACGCAGGTCAGCCCGGCCGTGGCGATCCGCACGCGCCTGGCGCAGGCCGAGGCGGCCTGGAGCGAGCAGCGCCGCGACGATGCCGACCGCACCTACGCCGACGCGCTCGGCATCGCCGAGCGCGGTTCGATTCCGGCCGATGTCGCAGCCGTCGCCGTGTCCTGGGGCGAGGCGCTGATCGAGCGCGGCGATCTGGAGACCGCCAGCGCGGTCGCCGGACGCGTCGCGAACTGGGCCGGCTCGGAGTTCAGCTGCGCGCTGCTGCAGGCGCGCCTGTATCGCGCGCTCGGCCATCTGGATGCCTGGCGCGAGGCGATGGACCAGGTCCACCGCCTCGCCGGCGAACGTCCCGTGCCGAGCGCGCTGTCGGCGCGACCGGACGGATGGGTCGCGGCGGCGGTCACGCGCTGACCGCCGCCGCCTCGATCAGCCGGCCGGATCGAAGCCGTTCGCGAACAGCGTGTCGTCGGCACTGCCCTCGCAGCTCAGCGGATAGCGATAGCCGCCGGCGGGCTGGGCCGGATCGTTGGTCAGCAGCGTCAGCTCACCGCTGATCGGACCGATACCGTCCGGCGCGCAGCGCACCTCGACGTCGGCCTGACCATCGGCCGCTCCACCGGCCGCGAACGGACCGCGCTCGACGATCTGCACGACGAAGGCCGGGTCGTCGCTCAGCGCATGGTTGACGCGCAGCTCCGAATCGGGCGCCGAGCCGCTGCCGCCCGGATTGGACAGGTCGATGCCGAGCGGTGCCGACAGCGAGCCGGCCGGCACCGCGCCGAACGCCAGCACGCTGCCGGGCGCCGGCGCCGCGGCCAGCGCCGGCGCGCCGGTACCGCAAGCCTCGAGGATCGCGTGCGTAGTGGCCTGCCCCGGCAGTCCCGGGGTGCCGCCGCTGACGCGCGCCTGGCGCTGGTTGTTGAGCGTCGGCCAGCCGTCGAGCGAGCCCCAGCTGCCGCCGAGCGGCGTCGGCTGCGCCTGTTCGGCGAGCAGCCGCATCGAGCCGTCGGCGCGGCTCAGCACGATCGCGCCGCGCTCGCTGGCATCGGAACGCAGGATCGTCGTGGTCAGCAGCAGATCGCCCTGGTCGTTGAGCGCGGCCAGCGGATTGCGCGAGAACGCCAGGCTCCAGACCTGCCCGGTGTCGATCGGATCGTAGAACGCCAGCGCCCGCCGCCACTGGCCCGGCTTGCCGGTGACCCAGGCCGCGCCGGGGCCGTCGGCGATGTCGGCGTAGAACGCCACTTCGCCGGCGTTGTTGAGAATCGGCGCCTGCATGTCGATGTACGTACCGCCGCCCGGAACCGGGTCGCCGCGCTTGACCAGCCACTGATGCGTGCCATGGTCGCTGACGAACACACCGCCGGTGGCGAGGCCGCCGCTGACCTCGCCGCGGAACGCGACCTGGCCGCGGTCGTTGATCGCCGGCACCGGCCCGCCGGGCACCTGGCTGCCGTCGGCCAGACCCCAGGACTCGGTGCCGATCGTCACGAACTGACCGCCGCCGGGCGCCGGATCGCCGACGGCCACGTACTTGGACAGGACGCCGTCGCGCCAGATCAGCGCATCGGACCGGAGCTGGCCGTCGGTCGCCGCGAGCAGCACGACGTCGCCGGCGTTGTTGAGGCTGCCCGGGCCGATGGCGGTCAGCGTCCCGCCGAGCGGCGAAGGCTCGCCGACGGCGGCGATCTTGACGAAGCGCGCCGCGCCCGCCTGATAGAGGAACAGGCCGCGGGGATACGGCGCCTCGTGCAGGTCGGCCATGAACAGCACATCGCCGGCATCGTTGACGTCGGGCGTGCCCCAGGTCTCCCCGAAGAAGCCGGCGAAGCGGCCGCCGCCGGGCGCGAGATCGCCGCAGTCGGACGTGACGCCACTGCCGGCGGGGCCGCCGCAGCCCATCGCGACGACTTCCAGACCCGACGGGCCGGCGAGGAAGATGCCCTGGTTGCGTGCCGCGCCGTCCACCTGCGCGTAGAACGCGATGCGGCCGCGGTTGTCGATCGTCGTCGAGCGCATGAACGCCGCGGCGATCAGCGTGCCCGACTCGCCGGCCGGCAAGGCCTGGCCGTGCCAGGCCGCCGAGCTCGCCGCACAGACCGGCGGCGCGCCGGCCGGAGCCGCGCCGGCCGGTGCGGTCCAGCCCGCCGGCAGCGGCACGGACCGGCGCGCCGGCAGCACGACGCGCGTGCCGTCGGCGCGCAGGTCGGTCACGCTGCCGGCCGGTCCGTCGTGCTGGCGCACCGTCTGGGGCGCGGCGCCGGACAGCGCGCAGGCCAGGAGCCATCCGGCAACGAGCCGGATCGAGTGGCGGGCTTTCATCGTCTTGCTACTCCCCATCGTGTTGTGTGGAACGAAGGCACCGATTCGGGTCGCCGCCGCCGCGCCGAGCGCGCTGCGCCGGTCGACGAGCCGCCCCATCTTGCACGGCGGCTGTCCGGCAGGTGCTATCGAACGGCTTCCGCAAGGCTTGCGCGAGACTTCCGGACCGTTGTCCGGCGGCTTGCGATCGGCTGGCGTCGGCCCGGACGGCCGGTTCGGGCTTGCTTTTTTCCACGCGCCCGCATGCTGCGCCCCGCCGTCGCCGACCTGCGACGAGACCGCCACCGCCATGCCGATCTACGAATTCGAATGCCCCACCTGCGGTCACCGCTTCGACCGCCTGCAGAAGCTCTCCGACCCCGACCCCAGCGACTGCCCCGACTGCGGCCGGTCCGGCGTGCGGCGCCGCGTGACCGCGCCGGCGTTCAGGCTCGCCGGCAGCGGCTGGTACGAGACCGACTTCAAGAAGGACGGCGACGCCAAGCGCAACCTGGCCAGCGGCGACGCCGCACCGGCCGCGCCGGCCGCCGATGCCGGCAAGAGCGCCGACGCCAAGCCGGCCGCGAGCGCCGAGTCCGTCAAGCCCGCCAAGCCCGCCGACTGAGGCGTCGATCTGCCGCCGTTCAGGCCCGCTCCGCCTAAAATTTGGGTGTTGTGTCCACAACAGTCAGAACAGGAGTGGGGAGCATGTTCAAAACCATCGTCTTCGGCCTCGTCGGTGCCGTCGCTCTGCTGATCACGGCCGCGCCGGCCCAGGCCCAGCGCGGCCCCGGCTACGGCCAGGAGCGGGTCCGCTGCGAGAGCCGCAACCACCGCTACGAGAGCTGCCCGGTGCAATGGCGCGATGCGCAGCTGGTCCGCCAGACCTCCGACACGCCGTGCCGCAAGGGCTCCAACTGGGGCGTGGACCGCCGCGGCATCTGGGTCGATCGCGGCTGCGCGGGCGAGTTCGTCGAGGCCGGTCGCGGCCACGGCGGCGGGCACGGCGGTCCGGGTGGTCCGGGCGGCTGGAATCCCGGCAGCGACTGGGACCGCGACATCCGCTTCACCTGCCAGAGCCGCGATCGCCGCTACAACTTCTGCAGCGTCGACACCGGCCGCGGCAGCGAAGTGCGGATCGAGCGCCAGACCTCCGAGACGGCCTGCATCGAGGGCCGCACCTGGGGCTGGAACCGGGCCGGCGTCTGGGTCGACCGCGGTTGTTCGGCGGTGTTCGTCGTGCAGCGCCGCTGGCGCTGAGACGGTCACCGACCGGCCTAAACGCCCGCCTTTCCGGCGGGCGTTTTCGTTTGCGGTGCAGCATGAACGGCTATAGCATTCCGCGCCCGGCCGCTCGCCCCGAGCAGCCGCCGCCCACCCTGCCGGAGCAGCACCCCATGCGCAGTCACCACTGCGGCCTCGTCGACGAGGCGCTCGATGGACATACCGTCACCCTGTGCGGCTGGGCCGACACCCGCCGCGATCACGGCGGCGTGATCTTCATCGACCTGCGCGACCACGAGGGCATCGTGCAGGTCGTGATCGAGCCGGACAACGCGGCCGCGTTCGCGGTCGCCGAGACCGTGCGCTACGAGTTCTGCCTGCGCGTGACCGGCATCGTCCGCGCGCCGCCCGGCGAACCAGATCAACGAGCGCCTGCGCACCGGCCGCATCGAGGTGCTGGCCGCCACCGTCGAGGTGCTCAACGCCGCCGCGCCGCTGCCGTTCATGCTCGACGATGCGACCAGCGAGGACATGCGCCTGCGCTATCGCTATCTGGACATCCGCCGTCCGCAGATGCAGCACCGCCTGCGCATGCGCACGCGGCTGGTCTCGGCGCTGCGCCATTATCTGGACGCGCGCGGCTTCCAGGACATCGAGACGCCGATCCTGACCAAGGCCACGCCCGAGGGCGCGCGCGACTACCTGGTGCCCTCGCGCGTGCATCCGGGCGAATTCTTCGCGCTGCCGCAATCGCCGCAGCTGTTCAAGCAGCTGCTGATGATGGCCGGCATGGACCGCTACTACCAGATCGCGCGCTGCTTCCGCGACGAGGATCTGCGCGCCGACCGCCAGCCGGAATTCACGCAGCTCGACATGGAATTCGCATTCGTCGAGGAGCACGACGTGCAGGCCTTCGTCGAGTCGATGATCCGCGAGGTCTTCCGCGAGGTCGCCGGCGTCGAGCTGGCCGACCCGTTCCCGCGCATGACCTATGCCGAGGCGATGCGCCGCTACGGCTCGGACAAGCCGGACCTGCGCATCGCGCTGGAGCTGGTCGACGTCGCCGAGCACGTGCGCCACGTCGACTTCAAGGTGTTCAGCGGTCCGGCGGCCGATCCGGACGGCCGCGTCGCGGCCTTGCGCCTGCCCGACGGCGCCGCGCTGACGCGCAAGCAGATCGACGATCTCGGCCCGCACGTCGCCAAGTACGGCGCCAAGGGCCTGGCCTGGATCCGCGTCGACGATCTGGCCAAGGGCCGCGAAGGCCTGACCTCGCCGATCGTCAAGTTCCTCGACGACCGCGCGATCGACGGCATCTTCGACGCGGTCGGCGCGCGGACCGGCGACGTGATCTTCTTCGGCGCCGGCCCGCAGGCGACCGTCAGCGCATTCATGGGCGCGCTGCGGCTCAAGCTCGGCCAGGACCTCGGCCTCGTCGAGGACGCCTGGAAGCCGCTGTGGGTCGTCGACTTTCCGATGTTCGAGTTCGACGCGGCGGCCGATCGCTACGTGGCCCTGCACCACCCGTTCACGGCGCCGAAGATCGACGACGTGGCCGACCTGCGCGCCAATGCCGGCCACGCGGTCAGCCGCGGCTACGACATGGTGCTCAACGGCAACGAGATCGGCGGCGGCTCGATCCGCATCCACCGGACCGACATGCAGAGCGCGGTGTTCGACCTGCTCGGCATCGGCGCCGAGGAGGCGCAGGCCAAGTTCGGCTTCCTGCTCGACGCGCTCAAATACGGCGCGCCGCCGCACGGCGGCATCGCGTTCGGCATCGACCGCATCGCCGCGCTGATCGCCGGCACCGACTCGATCCGCGACGTGATCGCGTTCCCGAAGACCGCCAGCGCGCAGTGCCTGCTGACCTCGGCGCCCTCGCCGATCGCCGACGCGCAGCTGCAGGAGCTGCACATCCGGGTCGCCAAGCCCAAGACCTGATGGACGCCGGCCACGTCATCGTGCTGCACGGGCTGTGGATGCGCAGCGTCACGCTGCTGCCGCTGGCCCGCCGCCTGCGCGAGGCCGGCTTCTCGGTGCAGACGCTCGACTACGCCAGCGCGGTGGGCGGACCGGAGCGCGCGGTGCAGCGGCTGCGCGAGCGCATGCAGGCGCATCGCGGCGCGCCGCTGCATCTGGTCGGCCACAGCCTCGGCGGTCTGGTCGCGCTGCGCGCGCTGGCCGACGCGGGCGACGGGCCGTACCAGGGCCGTGCCGTCTGTCTCGGCTCGCCGCTGCGCGGCAGCGCCGCCGCGCGCAGCCTGTCGGCTTGGCGCCTCGGCCACTGGATGATGGGCCGCAGCGCCGATCTGCTGTGCAGCGGCCTCGATGCCTGGCGCGGTCCGAACGAGGTCGGCGTCGTCGCCGGCCGTCTGCCGCTGGGCCTGGGCTTCGTGTTCGGTCCGCTCGCCGGCGATCACGACGGCACCGTCGCGGTCGCCGAGACCCAGCTGCCCGGCATCGCCGACCACCGCACGGTGCCGACCTCGCATTCGGGCCTGCTGGTCTCGCGCGAAGCGGCCGACCAGACCGTCGCCTTCCTGCGCAGCGGGCGCTTCACGCCGCCGCGTCAGGCGGCCGCCTGATAAAATTGCGGCGTTTCCCACGCAGCGCACGACATGGCCGGTCATTCCAAATGGGCGAACATCCAGCATCGCAAGAATGCTCAGGATGCCAAGCGCGGCAAGATCTTCACGAAGCTGATCCGCGAGATCGGCATCGCCGCGCGTGCCGGCGGCGCCGATCCGGCCGCCAACCCGCGCCTGCGCCTGGCGGTCGACCGCGCGCTGTCGGCCAACATGACCAAGGACGCGATCGAGCGCGCGATCAAGAAGGTCACCGGCGGCCTCGACGACGTGACCTACGAGGAACTGCGCTACGAGGGCTACGCACCGGGCGGCGTCGCGGTGATCGTCGACTGCACGACCGACAATCGCAACCGCACCGTCTCGGACGTGCGCCATGCGTTCACGAAGTTCGGCGGCAATCTCGGCACCGACGGCTCGGTCGCGTTCCTGTTCCGCAAGCTCGGCGTGATCTCGTTCGCGCCCGGTGCCGATGAGACGCGCGTGCTCGAGATCGCGCTCGAAGCCGGCGCCGAGGACGTGCTGACCGATCCGGACGACGGCTCGATCGAGGTGCTGACCGCGCCGGACGCGTTCGAGCCGGTCCGCGACGCGCTGAGTGCGGCGGACCTGGCGCCGGCCGATGCCGAGCTGACGCTGCGCGCCGATACCGCGGTCGCGGTCGAGGGCGAGGCGGCGGCCGCCGTGGTCAAGCTGATCGACTGGCTCGAGGACCTCGACGACGTGCAGCACGTCCACACCAACGCGCGCCTCCCGGCGGACGCCTACGCGTGAGCTGACGGACCGGACCTTCCGGACCGTCCCGCCGCGGACTCCCGATGACCTTCCCCTCCGCCATCGTCACGCCCGGCCGCTGCCGCATCATGGGCATCGACCCGGGCAGCCAGCGCACCGGCATCGGCATCATCGAGGTCGACGAGGCCGGCCGCTCGCAGCACGTGTTCCACACCGCCTTGATCCTGCTCGGCAATGCGACGTTTCCGCTGCGGCTCAAGCAGATCTTCGACGAGATCGGCGGCCTGATCGAGGCGCATGGCCCGGCCGAGGTCGCGATCGAGCGCGTGTTCATGGCGCGCAACCCCGACTCGGCGCTCAAGCTCGGCCAGGCGCGCGGCGCGGCGATCTGCGCGGTCGCCGCGCGCGAGCTGCCGATCGCCGAATACGCCGCGACCGAGGTCAAGCAGGCCGTGGTCGGCGGCGGCGGTGCCGACAAGGCCCAGGTCCAGCACATGGTCGGTATCCTGCTCGGCCTGAGCGGACGCCTGCAGGCCGATGCGGCCGATGCGCTCGCGGTGGCGCTCGCGCATGCGCATACGCGCGCCAGCGTGCAGCGCATCGGCATTCCCCGGACCGCCTGGAGGCGACGCCGATGATCGGACGACTGCGCGGCACCCTGGTCTCCAAACAGCCGCCGTGGCTGCTGATCGACGTCAACGGCGTCGGCTACGAGCTCGAGGCGCCGATGTCGACGTTCTTCGACCTGCCGCCGGTCGGCAGCGAGGTCGTGCTGCGCACGCACTATGCGGTCAAGGAGGATGCGGTCGCGCTGTACGGTTTCCTCAGCGAGGGCGAGCGCGCCTTGTTCCGCAGCATCCAGAAGGTCAGCGGGATCGGCGCCAAGACCGCGCTGGCGGTGCTGTCGGGCGTGCCGGTTGACGCGTTCGCGCGGCTCGTGCAGAGCGGCGACGTCGCCGCGCTGACGCGGATTCCCGGCATCGGAAAGAAGACCGCCGAGCGGATCGTCGTCGAGCTGCGCGACCGCGTCGACGGCCTCGGCGGCGGTGCCGGACCGGGCGGCGCGGCGAACACGGCGCCGGCCGACCCGGTCAGCGAGGCCAGCACCGCGCTGATCGCGCTCGGCTACAAGCCCGCCGAGGTGAGCCGGCTGATCAAGGACGCCGGTGCGCCGGGCGACGCCGCCGAGGACATCATCCGCAAGGCCCTGAAGGCCGCGCTGCGCTGAGCGGCCCTATCCGATGAATCCGACCCGCCAGGGCACGCCGCCCGCATCGATCGCCCGGACCGTCTGCTCCGGCCGTGCCGGGCCTGACCGTCCCGACCGATCGCCCTCTCCGCTCCGGAACCCGACCGCATGAGCACCGATTCCCCTCCGCATCGTCAACGCCTGCTCGCCCTGTGCTTCGGCGCGCTCGGCGTCGTCTACGGCGACATCGGCACCAGTCCGCTGTACGCGTTCCGCGAAGCGTTCGGCCAGCACGGCGTCGCGGTCGGGCGCGAGAACGTGCTCGGCGTGCTGTCGCTGATCTTCTGGTCGCTGATCATGGTCGTCTCGGTCAAGTACGCGACCTTCATCCTGCGCGCCGACAACAAGGGCGAGGGCGGCATCATGGCCCTGATGGCGCTGGCCCAGCGCGGTGTCAGCAGCAGCCGCATCCGCTGGATGCTGATGGTGATCGGCCTGTTCGGCGCGGCGCTGTTCTTCGGCGACGGCGTCGTCACGCCGGCGATCTCGGTGCTGTCGGCGGTCGAGGGCATCGAGGTGCTGGCACCGGCGCTGCACCGCTACGTGGTGCCGATCACCGTGCTGATCCTGCTCGGCCTGTTCGCGATCCAGCGCCACGGCACCAGCCGCGTCGGACCGCTGTTCGCGCCGATCACGCTGGTGTGGTTCCTGACGCTCGGCACGCTCGGCGTGATCGGCATCAGCCACGAGCCGCAGGTGCTCTCGGCGCTGAGCCCGCATCACGCGGTGGTGTTCTTCGCGCACAACGGCAAGTTCGCGATCTTCGCGATGGGCGCGGTCGTGCTGGCGATCACCGGCGCCGAGGCGCTGTACACCGACATGGGCCATTTCGGCCGGAAGCCGATCCGGCTGGTCTGGTTCTTCCTCGTGCTGCCGTGCCTGATGCTGAACTATCTCGGCCAGGGCGCCCTGGTGCTGGACGATCCGGCCAAGGCCTCCAATCCGTTCTACCTGCTGGTGCCGGCGCCGCTGCTGATCCCGATGATCGTGCTGGCGACACTGGCGACGATCGTCGCCTCGCAGGCGGTGATCTCCGGCGCATTCTCGATGGCGCGCCAGGCGATGCAGCTGGGCTACCTGCCGCGGCTCAAGGTGCTGCACACCTCGCGCGAGACGATCGGCCAGATCTATCTGCCATGGGTCAATCGCGTTCTGCTGGTGCTGACGATCGCCGCGGTGCTCGGCTTCCGCTCGTCGGAGAACCTGGTCGCGGCCTATGGCCTGGCCGTGGTCGGCACGATGTTCATGAACACGCTGCTGGTGGTCGTGGTGGCGCGCCGTGTCTGGCGCTGGAGCCGCGTCGCGACCGCCGCCGCCGGCGTGCTGTTCGTCGGCATCGACCTGGTGCTGCTGGTCGCGGTCGCCGACAAGATCGAGTACGGCGGCTGGTTCCCGCTGGCGCTCGGCATCGGCGTGTTCACGATGATGGCGACCTGGCGGCGCGGCCGCCAGCTGGTGCTGGCGGCGATCCGGCAGACCGGTATCGCGCTGCAGCCGTTCCTCGCATCGATCGCGCTGCATCCGCCGCTGCGCGTGCACGGCACGGCGATCTTCCTGACCGCCAATCTCGACGGCGTGCCCAATGCGCTGCTGCACAATCTCAAGCACAACAAGGTGCTGCACGAGCGCAACGTGGTGCTGACGGTCGAGATCCGCGACGAGCCGATCGTCGACGACGAGGAGCGCGTCGCGGTCCAGCGCCTCAACGAGGATTTCGAGCTGGTCACGCTGCGCTTCGGCTTCGCCGAGGATCCGGACGTGCCGGCCGAGCTGGCGCGGATTCCGCTGTGCGGCGCGCCGCTGGACATGATGGACACGACGTTCTTCCTGAGCCGCGAGAGCATCGTGGCGACCGACCGTCCCGGCATGGTCGCCTGGCGCGACCGCCTGTTCGTGCTGATGCAGCGCAATGCGCTGCCGGCGACCGCGTTCTTCCGCATTCCCGGCAACCGCCTGATCGAGCTCGGCACCCAGGTCGAGATCTGAACACGCCGGCCGCAGCGCAATCGGGCTGCGATTGAGCGACAATCGGGCACGTGTCCGGCCCAGGCCGGACCCGCCTCTTCCCGTGCCCGAGACGCCGTGTCCGACCGCCTGACATCCGCCAGCGCCAACCGCGAGGACGAACTGCTCGACGCCAGCATCCGTCCGCAGAAGCTCGAGGACTATCTCGGCCAGCAGACCGTGCGCGAGCAGCTCGGCATCTACATCGAGGCCGCCCGCCGCCGCGGCGAGGCGCTCGACCACGTGCTGATCTTCGGCCCGCCGGGTCTCGGCAAGACCACGCTGAGCCATGTCGTCGCCAACGAGCTCGGCGTCGGCCTGCGCTCGACCTCGGGGCCGGTCCTGGAGCGCGCCGGCGACCTGGCCGCGCTGCTGACCAACCTGCAGCCGCGCGACGTCCTGTTCATCGACGAGATCCACCGCCTGTCGCCGGTCGTCGAGGAGGTGCTGTATCCGGCGATGGAGGACCGCCAGATCGACATCATGATCGGCGAGGGTCCGGCCGCGCGCTCGATCAAGCTCGACCTGCCGCCGTTCACGCTGGTCGGCGCGACGACGCGCGCGGGCCTGCTGACCGCGCCGCTGCGCGACCGCTTCGGCATCGTGCAGCGCCTGGAGTTCTACAGCCCGCTCGAGCTGACCTCGATCGTGCGGCGCTCGGCGCGCATCCTCGGCATCCCCTGCGACGCCGACGGCGCCGGCGAGATCGCGCGGCGCGCGCGCGGCACGCCGCGCATCGCCAACCGCCTGCTGCGCCGGGTGCGCGACTTCGCGCAGATCCGCGCCAACGGCACGATCTCGCGCGAGGTCGCGTCGGCCGCACTGGAGATGCTCAAGGTCGACGCCGAGGGCTTCGACGCGCTCGACCGCCGGCTGATGCTGATGATCATCGAGAACTTCGACGGCGGCCCGGTCGGCGTCGAGTCGCTGGCGGCCGCGCTCAGCGAGGAGCGCGGCACGCTCGAGGACGTGCTCGAGCCGTATCTGATCCAGCAGGGCTTCCTGGTCCGCACCGCGCGCGGCCGCATGGTCAGCCGCAAGGCCTGGCTGCATTTCGGGCTGTCGCCGCCACCGCGAGCGGAGACGCCGCGCCCCGACGACCTGTTCGGCGTGAACGATGACTGAAGGCGAGATCAAACCGGTGTTCGCATGGCCGGTTCGCGTGTACTGGGAGGATACCGACGCCGGCGGCGTCGTCTATCATGCGAACTATCTGCGTTTCCTCGAGCGCGCCCGCAGCGAGTGGCTGAGGGCCGCCGGCATCGGCCAGCATCAGCTCCAGCACGAGGCCGGCATCGTCTTCGTCGTGCACCGCATGGACTTGAAGTTCCGGCGGCCGGCGCGGCTGGACGACCTGCTGACCGCGACCGTACGGACGCTGGAGGTGCGCGGCGTCCGCTTCAGCGTGGCCCAGCAGCTGCTGCGTGAACCCGACCGCGAACTGCTGGTCGAAGCCGAGGTCCACGTCGCCTGTCTCGACGCGGCCAGCTTCCGGCCGCATCCGATACCCGAGCACCTACTTTTGGAGATCGCCTCTCGATGAATGCCGAACTCGACGTCCTGCATCTGGTTCTGAACGCCAGTATCCCGGTGCAGATCGTGATGGCGATCCTGCTCGGCTTCTCGATCGCGTCGTGGTTCATCATCTTCCGCAAGAAGACGATGATCGACCGCGCCAACCGCGACGCCGGCGAGTTCGAGGACCGCTTCTGGTCCGGCGCCGACCTGGCCGGCCTGTTCAAGGAGGTCACCTCCGACGGCGAGCGCATCACCGGCACCGCGTCGATCTTCGAAGCGGGCTTTCGCGAGTTCGCGCGGCTGCGCCAGCGCCGCAGCGTCGACTCGCGCTCGCTGCTCGAAGGCGCGCAGCGCGCGATGCGCGTGGCCTCGGCGCGCGAGACCGAGCGGCTCGAGCAGAGCCTGGAGTTTCTCGCCAACGTCGGCTCGATCAGTCCGTACGTCGGCCTGTTCGGCACGGTCTGGGGCATCATGATCGCGTTCCACGGCCTGGCCAACGTCAAGGAAGCGAGCATCGCGATGGTCGCGCCCGGCATCACCGAGGCGCTGATCGCGACCGCGATGGGCCTGTTCGCGGCGATCCCGGCGGTCTGGGCCTACAACCGCTACGCCAACAAGATCGAGCGCATCAGCCTGCGCTACGACACCTTCGTCGAGGAGTTCTCCTCGATCCTCGCGCGCCAGGCCCCGCACGACGAAGCGGTCTGACCCCGTCCCCGTCGCGAACGCGTTGGAAGCCCCCATGCAGACCCTCGGTAGAACCCGCAAGCGGCGCAAGCTCAAGGCCGAGATCAACGTCGTGCCGTACATCGACGTGACGCTCGTGCTGCTGATCATCTTCATGGTGACCGCGCCGCTGCTCAATCTCGGCGTCGACATCCAGCTGCCGCAGTCCAATGCGCGCGCGATCCAGAACGACAAGGAGCCGATCCTGGTCACCGTCGACCAGAACGGCGGACTGTTCCTGACGCTCGGCAAGACGCCGCGCGAGGCGATCGAGGCCGAGGCGCTGGTCAACAAGGTTTCAGCCTTCGTTCGCCAGAATCCCGACATTCCGGTGCTGGTCGCCGGCGACGAGCGTGTCGATTACGGCCGCATCTACGCGGCGATGGTCCTGCTGCAGCAGGCCGGGGCGGCCAAGGTGGGTCTGATGAGTCAGCCGGGCGACGGCACGGTGCGCGCCCGCTGATGGAGAGCTCCGGCGACAAGCTGCGCGCCCTGCTGCTCGCGCTGGCCCTGCATCTGCTGTGCGCGCTGGCGCTGTTCGGAGGGCTTTGGTGGACGCAGGAAACTCGGCCCGTCGTGATGCCCGGTCCGGTGATCGAGGCGGTACTGGTCGGCCCGACCGCCGCACCGGCGCCGAGCGGTGCGCGCGCGCCGGCGCCGCGTCCGCCGCAGCCGAAGCCCGAGCCGCCCAAGCCGGAACCTCCGAAGCCCGAGCCGCCCAAGCCCGAGCCGCCGAAACCGGAACCGACGCCGGCCGAAGCCGCGCCGCCTCCGCCGCCGCCCGACCGTCAGGACGTGATCGAACGCGAGCGCATCGCCGCGCTGGCGCAGGAGAAGGCCGAGCAGGAGAAGAAGGAACAGGCCGAGCGCGTGCGCCGCGAACAGATCCTGCTCGAGGAGCAGGAGCGCGAGCAGCAGCGTCAGCTCGAGGAGGTCCGCAAGAAGCGCGAGGCGGCCGAGAAGAAGCTGCGCGACGAACAGGCGCGCATGAAGAAGCTCGAGGCCGACCGCAAGGCGATGCAGCAGGCGGCCGAAGCCGAACGCGCCAAGGCTGCACAGGCGGCGGCCGCCGAGGCCGAGCAGCGCGCCGCGCAGGCGCAGACCGGTGCCGGCGGCCAGGACAACGACCTGGCGGCGCGCTACGCGGCTGCGATCCAGGTCGCCGTGACCTCGAGCTGGAACCGGCCCGACAGCGCACAGACCGGCCTGCGCTGCGCCGTGCAGATCAAGCAGATCCCCGGCGGCGACGTGATCTCGGTGCAGGTCGTCTCGCCGTGCAATGCCGACGCGCCGACCCGCAACTCGATCGAGCAGGCGGTCATGCGCGCCGCGCCGCTGCCGTATCAGGGTTACGAAAACGTGTTCCAGCGCCAGATCACCTTCAATTTCAAGTACGACGGATGAGGCACGCCCCATGCACTACCGGATCCTGACCTGCCTGCTGGCGGTCCTCGCACTGATCGGCCATGCGTCGGGCCTGCACGCGCAGGGCCTGTCGATCGACATCACCAACGGCAACCCTTCGGCGCTGCCGATCGCGGTGGTGCCATTCGCGTTCGAGGGCGGCGGACTGCCGCCGGAGACCGACGTCGCCGACGTGATCCGCGCCGACCTGGCGCGTTCGGGCAAGTTCCACACGCTGACCAAGTCCAACATCGTCGAATTCCCGGCGCGGGAGGCCGACGTCAAGTTCGCGACCTGGCGCCTGCTCAAGCAGGACTATCTGGTAATCGGCCGCATCGGCGACGGCGGCGACGGCGGCCTGCGCGTGGAGTTCGAACTGTTCGACGTCGCCAAGCAGCAGCGCATGGCCGGTGTCGCGATCAGCGGCCAGCGCAGCCAGATGCGCGACGTGGCGCATCAGATCGCCGATCTGATCTACGAGAAGATCCTCGGCGTGCGCGGCGCGTTCTGGACGCGGATCGCCTACGTGACCGCGGTCGGCGTCAGCCCGAAGATCCAGTACCAGCTGATGGTGGCCGATTCGGACGGCTACAACCCGCAGGTCGTCGTGCGCTCCGCCGAATCGCTGATGTCACCGGCCTGGTCGCCGGACGGCCGCAAGCTGGCCTACGTCTCGTTCGAGAACGGCAACTCGGCGGTCTACATCCAGGACCTGACGACCGGCCAGCGCCAGCTGATCTCCTCGCAGCGCGGCATCAACAGCGGCCCTTCGTTCTCGCCGGACGGCAGCAAGCTGGCGCTGACGCTCTCGTTCGGCGGCAACCCGGACATCTACGTGATCGATCTGGCGAGCCGCGCGCGCACCCAGCTGACGCGCCACTTCGCGATCGACACCGAGGCGGTCTGGGCGCCGGACGGCCGCAGCGTGTTCTTCACGTCCGACCGCTCCGGCAAACCGCAGATCTACCAGGTGTCGGCCAGCGGCGGAGACGCGACCCGCGTGACCTTCCAGGGCGCCTACAACGCACGCGCCACGGTGTGCTGCGACGGCAAGTCGATCTCAATGGTGCAGGGCAGCGGAAACGTGTATCGTATCGCCGTTTTCGATCGCGCTACCGGCCAGTACAGCCAGATCTCGCCGGGCAACCAGGATGAATCGCCCAGCTTCGCCCCGAACGGAAGCATGGTCCTGTACGCCGCTGCGGAAGGCGCGCGCGGAGTTCTGTATGCCGTCTCTTCGGACGGCCGGGTCCGGCAGCGGCTGGTTCTGGCCGACGGCGACGTACGAGAACCCGCCTGGGGGCCTTATCGTCAGCGTTGATCCAGCAAGATTTTAATAAGGTGTCGGCAGGTCGTTTCCGGGCCTGATCGATATTGCGTGGTGCCCACTGTCCCAAACCCGGAAAAATCAAGGAATCCACATGAAAACCGTAGCTCGTGTCATCGTCGCCGCCCTGCTGGTCGCCGGCATTGCGGCCTGCGCCAAGAAGACCACCACCAAGCCGGACGACACCCAGGTGCCGTCGACGCCGACCACGACCGCTCCGGCGGACACCTCGGGCCGCTATACGCGCGACAGCCTCGAGACCGACTCGTGCCTGCGCCAGCGTGTCGTGTACTTCGATTTCGATTCCAGCTCGATCAATCCGCAGTTCCAGGCGCAGATCGCGTGCCACGCGGCCTACCTCAGCCAGTTCCCGGATGCCCGCGTCACGCTCGAGGGCAACACCGACGAGCGCGGCTCGCGCGAGTACAACCTCGGCCTCGGCGAGCGCCGTGGCAACGCGGTGCAGAGCGCGCTCAGCGCGGCCGGCGCGTCGTCGGCTCAGCTGAACGTCGTCAGCTACGGTGAAGAGCGTCCGGTCGACCGCGGCCACGACGAGGCGGCCTGGTCGAAGAACCGCCGCGTCGAAATCGTCTACACCGCCAAGTAAGACCGATGCAAGCCGCTCAGCGACGTCTGAAGCAGCTCGGAGCGGCGACCCTCGCGGTCGCCGCTCTGCTCGCCATTCCCGCCCAGGCCCAGCGCCTGTCGCTGGCCGAGCGCGTCGCCGCGCTGGAGGCCAAGAGCGGCTCGGGCAATGCCCAGAGCGGCATCGAGCTGGTCAACCAGAATCAGCAGCTGCAGAACCAGGTCCAGCAGCTGCAGGGCCAGATCGAGGAGCTGCAGAACCAGGTCGAGCAGCTCAAGAAGAACAATCGCGACCAGTACATCGATCTGGATTCGCGCCTGGGCCGCCTCGAAGGCGGCGCACCCGCAGGCAATCCGGCTGCAGCCGGTGCCGCGACGAACAACAACCAGCTCGACGACATCCAGCTCGGCGGATCGACGCCGGGCGCCGCCTCCGCAGCCGGCAGCACGCCGGCGCCGAGCGCGCCGAGCGCCGTCGAGATCGATCCCACCGTGGCCGCCGCCCCGGCGGTCGATCCGGCCGATCCGGCTGCCGAGAGCGCCGCCTACGATGCCGCGTTCTCCGCGCTCAAGAGCGGCGGCTACGCGGAGGCCGAGCGCCGCTTCCTCGACTTCATCGCGCAGTATCCGAACAGCCCGCTGGTCGGCAACGCCTATTTCTGGCTCGGCCGTGCGTACTTCGTGACGCAGGACTACGCGCGCGCGCTCGACGCGTTCCAGATCCTGGTCTCGCGCTACCCGAACAATCCGAAGGCGGCCGACGGCCTGCTCAACGTCGGCAACAGCCAGTACGAGCTCAAGCAGCTGTCCGAGGCCGAGACCACGCTGAACCAGGTCATCGAGCGCTATCCGAACACCGAGGCCGCACGCCAGGCGACCGCACGGCTGCGCGCGATCACGCTCGACCGCGGCCGCTGACCGGCCGATCGCCCGCCGGCGACCGGCCGCCGCTCCGCCCGTGATGCTTCCCACCCCGATCCGGCTCGATGCCGAGCCGCGCTCCACCGATGCTGACCGTTCGCCGCACGTTCGCGGCGAGCGCCTGCGGTTGACCGAAATCTTCTTCTCGGTCCAGGGCGAAGCCGACGCGGCCGGCTGGCCGACCGTGTTCGTGCGCCTGACCGGCTGTCCGCTGCGCTGCACCTGGTGCGATACCGCGTACGCGTTCCACGGCGGCCAATGGTGGACGATCGAGGCGATCCTCGCCGAGGTCGC
This sequence comes from Dokdonella sp., assembly GCA_024707225.1. Lineage (GTDB taxonomy): Bacteria > Pseudomonadota > Gammaproteobacteria > Xanthomonadales > Rhodanobacteraceae > Dokdonella. The sequence continues at coordinate 382,747 of JANQAE010000003.1, forward strand.
CCGGCACGGCGCGCGCCACGTCTGCGTGACCGGCGGCGAGCCGCTCGCGCAGAAGCGCTGCCTGATCCTGCTGCGGCGCCTCTGCGACGCCGGCTACGAGGTCTCGCTCGAAACCTCCGGCGCGATCGACGTCGCGCCGGTCGATCCGCGCGTGCGCAAGGTCGTCGACCTCAAGGCACCGGGCTCCGGCGAGCTCGAGCGCAACCGCTGGGACAACCTCGCCCATCTCGCGCCGCGCGACCAGGTCAAGTTCGTGCTCGCCGATCGCACCGATTACGAATGGGCTCGCGAGACGGTGCGCCGGCATGCGCTCGCCGCGCGCTGCATGGTGCTGTTCTCGCCGGTGCACGGCTCGCTCGCGCCGCGCGACCTCGCCGAGTGGATCCTCGCCGACGGCCTGCCGGTCCGCTTCCAGCTGCAACTGCACAAGCTCCTCTGGGGCGAGGAGTCCGGACGATGAAACGCGCGGTCGTACTGGTTTCCGGCGGCATGGATTCGGCCGTCACGCTGGCGATGGCGCGCGCCGACGGCCTGGCCTGCCATGCGCTGAGCGTCGCCTATGGCCAGCGCCACAGCTCCGAGCTGGTCGCGGCCGAGCGGCTGGCCGCCGCGCTCGGCGCGATCGAGCACAAGACCGTGCAGGTCGATCTGCGTTCGATCGGCGGTTCGGCGCTGACCGCCGACATCGCCGTGCCCGAACAGGCCGGTGCCGGCATCCCGGTCACCTACGTGCCGGCGCGCAACACGATCATGCTGTCGATCGCGCTCGGCTGGGCCGAGGTGCTCGGTGCCTCGGACATCTACTGCGGCGTCAACGCGGTCGACTACTCGGGCTATCCCGACTGCCGCCCCGCCTTCATCGACGCGTTCCAGGCACTCGCGAACCTGGCGACCAAGGCCGGCGTCGAGGGCCGCCCGCTGCGTCTGCACGCGCCGCTGATCGCGCTCGGCAAGGCCGATATCGTGCGCGAGGGACTGTGCCTGGGCATCGACTTCGCGCAGACGGTCTCGTGCTACCAGGCCGATGCCGAAGGCCGCGCCTGCGGCCATTGCGACGCCTGCCGGCTGCGTGCCGAAGGCTTCGCCGCGGCAGGCGTGCCGGATCCGACGCGCTACCGCTGAGCGCTCAGCGGTTGAGCAGCACGATCGCGCCGTTGAGGCTGGCCGCGAACGCGAGCCAGAGTGCGTAAGGTACGAACAACCACGCCGCGACGCGCTCGAATCGCCAGGTCACCGCGATGAAGGCCAGCACCAGGACCAGCATCGCGGCGATGTCGATCATCGCCCAGACCGGCTGATGCAGGCCGAAGAACAGCCACGACCACAGCGCATTGCCGATCCACTGGCCGAACCACAGCGCCAGCGCAAGGCGGCGCATATCGCCCGCGCGGCTCGCGCACCAGATGCGCCAGCCGGCGATCGCGATCATCACGTACAGCGTGGTCCAGACCGGCGAGAACAGCCACGACGGCGGATTCCACGCCGGCTTGGCCAGCGCCGCGTACCACGCGTCCGGCCGGAACCAGATGCCGCCGGCGGCCGCGAGCGCGACCAGGCCCAGAAACACGATCAGCGATCCATAGCGACGCATAGAAGGACTCCCCCGGTTGTCCGGCAAGACGCTACCGGAGTCGAGCTGAAAGGCATAGCAACGGCGACGGCACGCACAGGCCGGCAGGCTGCGAGCCCGCGCGAATCCCGCTACAATCGCGCGCTCGGTCGACCTCCGACCGTCCCGCAGCGGCCCCGATGCTCCGATCGGCGCGTACCGCGACTCCGGGCCGTTAGCTCAGCGGTAGAGCAGTGGACTTTTAATCCATTGGTCGATGGTTCGATCCCATCACGGCCCACCAATCTCCGACACTGTCCTGCGTCGCCGATCGAAACGCATCGGCTCGGAACGCGATCGCGCGCATGCCCCATTCGTGCAGCGTCCGTCATGATTTCCCATATGCATCGACGACGAAGGGCGACGCCTCGCGACGTCGCCCTTCGTGGCAGATCGTAGCGAAGGCTCAGCCGTCGGTTTCAGGCGCTTCGAAGCCGTCGGTGAAGATCTCGTCGAGGCTGAGGCAAGCGGACACTTCGCCTTCGACGTCGTTGTGGATGCCGCGCAGCGTATAGGCGTAGCGGCCGCCGGCCGATGCGCGCGCGTCGATCAGCGGCGATTCGGTGCCGGTGGCGACCAGATGGAAATCGCCCGGTGCCGCCTCCGCGCAGCTGCCGTCGGCGCGATAGAGCTGGTAGCCCTGCGCCTCGTCGGCACCGGTGAATCCGATCGCGATGCCGTCGCGCATGCCGGCGACCTTGACCTCGGCCAGATCGGTCGGCGCCGGCAGCGCAGCCGTGTCCGGCATCCCGAACGCACCCGATACCGCCAGCGCGTAGCCCTGACGGTCGCTGCCGTCGCTGCCGTTGCCGGGCACCGCGGTGGCCTTGACGCGGAACGTGTAGCGGCCGGCGACCGGCGTCGTCAGGCGTACCTGCTCGACCGTGTCCTTCGCATCGGCGGTGCCGCCCGGCGCGGAGACGCCGCCGGGAATGCTGGCGCTGCCGAGGAAGACGCTGCCGTCGGGACCCTCGACCTCGAGGTCGAGGTTGTTGACCAGGACCGAGGCCGCGGACGCAGCGGCCTCGACGTCGAACCAGGTCAGCGTCGCGCGCAGCTCGATGCCGGCGGCGACGTTCTCGATCGTGTAGGTGTTGACCTCGCCGGTCTCGAGGCCGGCCGGATTGGTCCGCTCGAACAGGCGCAGGCGGCGGCTGTCGTCGCCGCCGGGCAGCGTGTCCTTGAACCACAGATTGCCGTCGAGCCAGGCCCGGCCCCAGCCGTCGGCAGTGGTCGGCCACAGGTGGCCGTTGGCTTCGGCGGTCAGCGGATGCGTGCCGTTCAACAGCACGGCCTTCATCATCGCGCCGGTCGGATGCAGCACATCGGCCACGGTCTTCTCGCCGCGCGGGTAGAAGCCATCGGCGAAGAACTGGCGCAGCAGGACCGCGTTGCCGGCCAGCGTCGGCGTCGCCATCGACGTGCCGGACAGCGCGCGCGTCTGCGGTGCGGTGATCGTGTCGGTGACCTGCGAGCCGACCACCGCGGCCGAGACGATGCTGCTGCCCGGCGCGGCGATGTCCGGCTTGACGCGGCCGTCGGCGGCCGGACCCAGGTTCGAATAGCCCGCGTGCTGCGTGCTGCCGGCATGGCCGAGCGCGCCGACGCTGAGCGCGTTCTTGGCGTTGCCGGGCGAGTTGGTCTGGCTCGGGCCGGAACGGTCGTTGCCGGCCGCGACGAGCACGAGCAGGCCCTCGTTGCGGCGCGTGGTCGCGTCGACGGCCGTATCGTTGCTGTTGTACTGGCCGCCGGTCGGCGCACCCCAGCTGTTGCTGTGCACGCGCGCGCCGCCGGCGTAGGCCTGCTCGAGCGTGCCGGCGAAATCCTGCACGACCGGGCTGTTGCTGTTGCCGTTGTCCTGCATCAGCAGCTGTGCGTTGGGCGCCATGCCGTCGGCCAGATCGTGGTTCGGCAGCAGCGGCGTGGAGGCCGTATAGGTGGTCGTGCCGAACGTGCCGGCGACGTCGCCGACGACGGTGCCCGTCACGTGCGTGCCGTGGCCGATCGTGAAGTCGTAGTCGATCGCGCCGGGCTGCGTCCAGTAGCCGATGATCTTGTTGTTCGGGTACAGGGTGCCGATGTTCGGCAGTGTCGGCCGCTCGGCGAACGTGACCTCGGTATGCGGACCCTCGCCCTTGTCGAGCGTCGCGAACCAGGCCATGTTCGGCGTCGTGCCGGAATCGGTCACGGCGACGATCTGGCCGCTGCCGAGCAGACCGTGATCCCAGAGCGGGGCCGGTCCGCAGACCGTGCCCGAGCCGGTGCACGCGCCCATCGCATTGCCCTGGATCGCGCCGATCGAGCCGCTGTTGGCCCACTGCAGCGGGATCCACGGCGTCACATAGCTGACGCCTTCGATCGCGGTGGCCGCGACCAGCACGGCGTCGAGCTGCGCCGCGGCGACCTCGGCACGCAGATACGGCTCGGCCTCGGCACGCTCGCTGCGTTCGGTCACGGTCACGCCGGGCACCGCCTGGCGCAGCGCATCGGCGATGTGGGCGGACGACACGCCGGCGAAGCCGCGCACGAGGATCTCGTAGCGTCCGTCGTCGCGCCTTGCGGCCGAGTCGCGGCGCGACGCGGTCCACAGCTGCGGGTCGAGCTTCATCGCCGGCTGCAATGCGCCGGCCCAGCGTACGCCGGGCTGCGCATTCAGCTGGTCCAGCGCGATGCCCTGCAGGCGCACGTAGTAGGCATTGTTCGGCAGGTAGCCGAGAAACTCGACGCCGCGAGCCGCCAGCGCCTTGCGCTCGCCGAGACGACCGGCCTCGAACTGCACGATCGCGTAGGCGCTGGTCTGCGCCCTGGCCGCGCCGGCCGCGCTCGCGTCGAGCTGCTGCACGACCGGATCGAAGATGCCGAGTTGCAGGATCAGCAGGCCCGGATCGGTCCGGGCGCGATCGAGGGCGGCGATCGCCGGGCGCTCGGCCGCGACCGTGGTGACGGCCTGGACATTCGTGGCGCCGGCCAGAGCGAGGGCGAGCGCAGCGGCAAGTGCGGTGCGCGAGGGCAACGTGGTCATCGACATCTCCTGGAAATGATGGATCGGCCGCGAGCGTGCCGGCCGTTGATTCGAGCATCCGCCGCGCGCATCCGCGCGCCGCTGCGCCCTGCCCCGTTCAAGCGCGCCTGTCCAATCGCGACGCACCCCTTGCGATCGATCGGCGCGCCGCAGCCACGGGGCGGACAGGCAGCGGACGACCTCGGTCCAGACTATGCATCCGGCCATGATGCGTCACCTGGACAGATCGACGATATAGTCCAGTCGGCATGCCCGCCGCCGCGGCATACCGGCCGCGTCGACCGGCGCGGCCGACGCACAACGAAAAAAACGCCCCTGACGGGGCGTCTTTCGTGGACCTGGGCGAGGGGGCTCAAGGCCGCCGCGCCAGCTCCGGATCCTCGCGCGTCACCGGCATCAGATCCTTCTTCGACACGCCGAGCAGCAGCAGGATCGGGTTGGCGAAGAAGACCGAGGACAGGATGCCGATGAAGATGCCGATCAGCATGATCAGGCCGAAGTTCTCGAGCACCGGACCGCCGAGGAAGTACAGCGTGCCGACCGCCAGCGCCGTGGTGACGCCGGTCATGATCGTGCGCGACATCGTGGAGTTGATCGAGCGGTTCAGCACCTCGATCGGCTCGGCCTTGCGCGTCGAGCGGAAGATCTCGCGGACGCGGTCGAAGACGACGATCTTGTCGTTGATCGAGTAGCCGACCACCGACAGCACGGCGGCCAGCGCCGGCAGGTCGAACTCGCGCTGGGTCAGCGCGAAGATGCCGAGCGTCAGCAGCGCGTCATGCATCTCGCTGGCGACCGCGGCCACCGCGAAACGCCACTCGAAGCGGATCCACAGGTACACCGCGATGCCGAGCGCGACGACGATCACCGCGATCAGGCCGTCGGTGCGCAGCTCCTCGCCGACCTGCGGTCCGACGAACTCGCTGCGTTTGATCGCGACGTCGGAGCGCCCTGCCTTCAGCGCGGACAACACGTCGTTGGCGATGCGGTTGTGCGCGGCCTGGGTCGCGCCGGACTCGGCGCCATCGGCGGCGGCCTCGTCCTCGCGCGGCGCGAAGCGGATCGCGAACTCGCGCGTGCCGCCGAGGCTCTGCACGACCGGGTTCTCGAAACCGGCCGCGGTCAGCGCCGAACGGACGTCGGCGACCTCGGCCGGCTCCTGATAGATGACCTCGACCAGTGCGCCGCCGGTGAAGTCCAGACCGTAGTCCAGGCCGCGCACGAAGATCACGCCGGCCGACAGGATCATCAGCAGGCAGGAGATCGCCAGGCTGGCCTTGCGCCAGCCCATGAAGTTGATGTTGGCGTTCGGATTGAAGAGTTCCATGGCGCTCTCGGCTCGGCCGTCAGACCGAAAGGGATTTGAGTTTGCGGCGGCCCAGCGTTCCCTGGACCAGGGCGCGCGTGACGGTAACCGCAGTGAACATCGAGGTGAGGATGCCGATCGCCAGCGTGATCGCGAATCCGCGCAGCGGACCCGAACCGAACGCCATCAGACCGAACGCGGCGATCAGATGCGTCACGTTCGCGTCGAGAATCGTCGCCCAGGCCTTGTCGTAGCCGCCGCGGATCGCCGCCAGCGGCGTGGCGCCGTTGCGGATCTCCTCGCGGATGCGTTCGCAGATCAGCACGTTGGCGTCGATCGCCATGCCGAGCGTCAGCACGATGCCGGCGATGCCGGGCAGCGTCAGCGTGGCCTGGAACAGACTGAGGATCGCCACCAGCAGGATCAGGTTCAGCAGCAGCGCGAAGTCGGCGATCAGGCCGAACAGCTTGTAGTAGATCGCGACGAAGACGATGACCAGCAGCAGGCTGATCAGCACCGCGTGGATCGCGGTGCGGATGTTGTCCTGACCGAGGCTCGGGCCGATGACGCGCTCCTCGACGATGTCGACCGGCGCCGCCAGCGAACCGGCGCGCAGGAACAGCGCCAGATCCGAGGCTTCCTTCATGCTGCCGATGCCGGTGGTCTGGAACTTGTTGGAGAACACGCCGCGGATCGTCGCCGCATTGATCACCTCCTCGGTGATCTTCGGGACGGTGACTTCCTTGCCGTCGACGATCTTGGTCTCGGGGATGCGCTCGATGTAGACCGTCGCCATGCGACGGCCGACGTTCTCGCGCGTGAAGTCGAGCATCTTGCGGCCGCCGGCTGCATTGAGCGTGATCGATACCGACGGCTCTCCGCTCTGCGGATCGGGCGCGCTCGAGGCGTCGACCAGCTCGTCGCCGGTCACGATGACGCGCTTCTTGAGCACGATCGGCGTGCCGTCGCGATGGCGGTACAGCCGCGAGTCCGGCGGCACCTGACCGGTGCGCTGGGCTTCCATCGCATTGGTGTTCTCGTCGACCGCGCGGTACTCCAGGGTCGCCGTCGCGCCGAGGATCTTCTTCGCCTCGGTCGTGTCCTGCAGACCCGGCAGCTCGACGACGATGCGGCTGTCGCCCTGCTGCTGGATCACCGGCTCGGCGACGCCGATCGCATTGATGCGGTTGCGCAGCGTGGCGACGTTCTGCTTGATCGTGTTCTGCGCGATCGCGACGAGGCGCTCGCGCTTGATGCGCGCGATCAGCGTGTAGGCATCGCCGACCACCGGACCGTTCTCGAGCTCCAGTTCGGTCGTGGCCGCGCTGATCGCGCTGAACGCCGCGGCGCGGTCCTCATCGCTGCGCAGCTGCACGATCAGGCCCTGCGTGCCGCGGCCGACCGACTTGGCGCGGATGCCCTTCTCGCGCAGCGTGGACTGGATGTCGCCGACGTAGCGCAGTTCCTGCGCTTCGAGCACGCTCTTCTGGTCGACCTGCATCAGGAAGCTGACGCCGCCCTGCAGATCCAGGCCCAGCGGCATCGCGTTGGCGCCGATCGCGCGCAACCAGCCCGGAACGGTCGAGGCCAGGTTCAGCGCCACGACGTACTTGTCGCCGTCGCCCTTCTCGGCGAACGCGGTCTTGATCGTATCGGCCGCCTTGTTCTGCAGATCCAGCGTCTCGACGCGCACCATCAGGCGCTCGCCTTCGACCTTGATGCTCTCGAACGGCAGCTTGGCGGTCTCCAGGACACCCTGGACCTGCTCGCGCAGCGCGTCGTCGATGGTGGCACCGCGGTTGGCCGAGACCTGGACGGCCGGCTCCTGCAGGAAGATGTTCGGCAACGAGTAGATCAGACCGGCGAGGATGACCAGGGCCACCAGCCAGTACTTCCAGCGTGGAAAATCGTTCATTCGTGTAGGACCGATCGAAAGCCGCGACCACCCGTCGCGGCACGGGAAACGCGGACGCCGGAAATTACTTGAGCGTGCCCTTCGGCAGCACCGCCGCGATCGCCTGCTTCTGGAGCTTGACGCTGACGCCCGGCGCGATCTCGAGCGTGACGTGCGATTCGGCCAGGTCCTCGATCCGGCCGAGCAGGCCGCCGTTGGTCAGGACCTCGTCGCCCTTGGCGAGCGCGGCGATCATCGCGCGCTGCTCCTTGGCACGCTTCATCTGCGGCCGGATCAGCATGAAGTAGAAGATGCCGAACAGGATGATCAGCGGCAGGAACGACATCAGCGGGTTCGGAGGGGCGGCGCCGGGCGCGGCCTGGGCATAGGCGGAACTGATCAGGAAATCCATGGCGACTCCAGTCTTCGGACCCGGCCCGAGCGGCCGGAAAAAAGGTCGTGGATTATGCCACGCACGGTCGCGGCCCGCATCGGCGCCCGAGACGGCCCCGGCGGCGGGCCGGCGGCGCATCGGATCTCAGCGCATCAGAACCCGCCGCGGCTTGATCGGCAGGCGGCCGCGCCAGTACAGGATCAGCACCCAGCCCACGACCATGCCGCCGAGGTGGGCGAAGTGGGCGACGCCGGACTGGGTACGGGTGATGCCGAAGATCAGCTCCATGACGCCGTACAGGATCACGAACAGCCAGGCCGGCATCGGCACCGGAATCAGCAGCGCCATCACGCGGGCCTGCGGATACATCATGCCGAACGCCAGCAGCAGGCCCATGACGCCGCCCGAGGCGCCGAGCGTCGGATAGAAGCCGCCGGTGAAGAAGCTGACGACGACCAGCTGGGCGGCGGCGGCGCCGATCACGCAGACCACATAGTAGATCGCGAACGGGCGCGAGCCGAACAGGCGTTCGATCGGCCCGCCGAACATCCACAGCGCGAGCATGTTGAACGCGATGTGCATCACGCTGCCGTGCAGGAAGCCGTAGGTCAGCACCTGCCAGATCTCGAAGCCCACGCGCAGCGCGACGCCGTTCTCGATGCCGTAGACCTGATGCGGTCCGAGCGGCCACAGTGCGAAGTGGACGATCAGCCATTCGTCGAACCACTGCTGCAGCACGAAGATCGCGACATTGGCGATCAGCAGCGCACGCGTGACGGGCGGGACATCGGTCGGCATGGCGGCTCCATCGGACGGATCGTGATTCTCGCACGCGCAGCTCAGGCCCGCGGTCCGGGCATCGCCCACAACGCCGCATCCAGATCGCCGCCGCCCCAGCCGAACCGGCGCAGGTCGACCCGGCCGGCGGTCACCGTGACGCCCTCGGCGCGCAGGCGCCGGACCTGTTCGCGGAACGCCGCGCTGCGCGGCGGCAGCGCGATGCGGCCGTCCGAGCGCAGCACGCGCTGCCACGGCAGATCCTGCTCGGTCTCGCCGAGCACGCGGCCGACCAGGCGCGCGCGTCCCGGCAGGCCGGCGCGCGCGGCGACCGCGCCGTAGCTGGTCACGCGGCCGCGCGGGATCGCCGCGACCACGCGCACGATGGCGTCGGCGGGCGTGTCGGTCGCAGACATCATGGCGCGGGCACGTTAGCATACGGGCCGGTCCGGATCGGGGAGGCGCCGATGCAGAGTTTCGAGCAGATTCGTTCGCACGTCGGCAGCCGCCATGCGCTGCGCACGAACGATCCCTATCTGATCAGCTTCGACTACGACGTCGCGGCCGAGCGCCACCAGGGCATCTACCTCACCGAGGTCGAGGACGAGGACGGCGTCAAGTACCTGCGCGTGTCGACGCCGGTCGGTCCGTTCACCGGCCTCGATCCGGCGCGCTGCCTGCGCTTCAACTGGGAGCAGCGCACCGGCTTCCTCGCGCTCAGCAATCTCGACGGCTCGCCGTATCTGCATCTGTGCGAGAACCGCCCGTACGCGATCCTCGACGGCGCCGAGCTCGATCGCGTCGTCGCCGAGATCGCCGCGCTCGGCGACCGCCTCGAGCAGGCGATCTACACCGAAGGCGAAGACATCCTCTGACCGGTGCCGCGGCGGACGCCGCATCCGGCGCCCGCTTCGCTCAGCGCAGCCAGGTGTCGACGAAGCGCACCAGCAGCCAGGCCAGCGTGGCGGTGACCGGAATCGTCAGGATCCAGGCCCAGACCATGCGCTCGACGACGGTCCAGCGGATCGCATTGGGCCGCTTGGCGGCGCCCACGCCCATGATCGCCGAGGAGATGTTGTGCGTCGTGGAGACCGGGATGCCGAAGTGCGAGGCGGTGATGATCACGCTCGCCGAGGCGGTCTCGGCCGCGAAGCCGTTGATCGGGTGCAGCTTGACGAGCTTGTGACCGAGCGTCTTGATGATGCGCCAGCCGCCGGCCGCGGTGCCGGCTGCCATGACCAGCGCGCAGACGATCTTGATCCAGGCCGCCACCTCGAAGCCGCCGGCCGGATCATGCTCGATGCGCAGGAACGTCAGCCAGGCCGGCAGATCCTGCAGGGTGCCGGCGGTCGTCGCGCCGGCCAGCGCCAGCGCGATGATGCCCATCGTCTTCTGTGCGTCGTTCATGCCGTGCGAGAAGCCCATCGCCGCGGCCGAGAAGATCTGCGCCTTGCCGAAGAACGCGTTGACGATGCGCGGACGCGCGAGCCGCTTGACCGGCCCCTGTCGCGAGGCGATGAAGTCGATCAGCGTGAACAGCAGGCCCATCACCAGCAGGCCGAGCACGAAGCCGGCCAGCGGCGAGGTCAGCATCGGCACGACGACCTTCGGCAGCAGGCCCTTTTCGCCCCACCAGTGCGTGCCGCCCTGGGCCCAGATGATCGCCGACCAGTCGTTGCTCGCGGCCGCCAGTGCGGCGCCGACCAGGCCGCCGACCAGGGCGTGCGAGGAACTCGACGGCAGGCCCCACCACCAGGTGATGAGGTTCCAGATGATCGCGCCGAGCAGCGCGCAGATCAGGATCTCGGGCGTGACGGCGACCACGCTGGTGTCGATCAGTCCCGACGCGATCGTCTTGGCGACCGCGGTGCCCATCAGCGCGCCGATCAGATTGGTGCCGGCGGCCAGCAGCACGGCCTGGCCGGGACTGAGCACCTTGGTGGCGACGACCGTGGCGATCGAGTTGGCGGTGTCGTGGAAGCCGTTGATGTACTCGAAGGCCAGCGCGACCAGCACGACGACCAGGACCAGCGTCAGATCCATGGCGGTCAGGAGTTCTTGAGCACGATCTGGTAGGCGACGTTGCCGGCGTCGCGGCAGCGGTCGATGGCCTTCTCGAGCAGCTCGAACAGATCCTTGAGCAGCAGGACCATGAGCGGCTCGTAACGGCCGTCGTAGAGCTCGCTGTAGAGCTGGAGCATCATCCGGTCGGCTTCGCCCTCGATCGCCTGCAGGCGGTCGTTGAGCGACTTCATGACCTCCAGGTTCATGCCCTTGCGCAGCTGGCGCACCATCTGCGTGATGACCTCGCCGGCCTTCTCGAGCAGCACCGCGCGCGAGGCGAAGTCGACGTCGCCGAGCCGGTCGGACGCCAGCGAATAGCGCTCGGCGAACTTCGAGATCGCCTTGGTCGTCTTGTACAGCACCGCCGACAGCGCCTCGATGTCCTCGCGCTCGAGCGCGGTCACGAAGGTGTTGACCAGTTCCTGGCTGATCTGCTCGGACAAGGCCTTCTCGCGGCGCCGCGCCAGCGAGAACTCGTCCAGGCTCGGCGACGCGTTGCGGTTCTGCAGCAGATGGACCAGCGCGGTCGCGGCGTCGCGCGCGGCATCCGCGCTCGCCTCGAGCAGGCCGAAGAACTTGTCGCCTTTGCCGAAAATCGTTTGCAGAGAAAACATGCGGGCTCTTCCGGTCGCCGAGCGACCGCTCGACGGGGTCGGAACGATGACCGATATGTTACAGCATCGGCCGTCGCACCCACCCGGGCGGGCGGCACCTCGCCGGCGGCCCCGCCGCGGCGCACGGTCGCACCGGCACCGCCGTGACGTTGCCGTTACGGAGTGCGTCCCTCGCGTGCGATGCGCGCCATGCGCTGGGCCTCGCCGAGGATTCCGCGCAGGATCCGCAGTTCGCGCTGGTCGGGCTCGGCACGCTGAAACAGGCGGCGCAGACGCTGCATGATCGTGCGGTCGGAACGGCCCTTGTGGAAGTCGATGTCGACCAGCGCCTGGGCGAGGTGCTCGTAGAACTGCTCGAGCTGCTCGCTGCTGGCCGGCGGATCGGTCTTGACGGCCGGCGCCAGCGGCTCGCGGTCTGGCAGCGTCATGCGCAGCTCGTAAGCCAGCACCTGGACGGCCTGTGCCAGATTGAGCGACGAGAACGCCGGATCGGACGGGATCGTCACCGCGTAGTGGCAGCGCTTGAGCTCGTCGTTCTCCAGACCGGTGCGCTCGTTGCCGAACACCAGCGCGACCTCGCCGCCGGCCGCAGCGGTCTCCCAGGCCAGGCGCGCGGCCTCGCGCGGATCGAGTTCGGGCAGCGGGACGCCGCGGCGGCGCGCGGTCGCGCCGAGCACGAGATGGCAGTCGGCGATCGCGGCCGGCAGCTCGTCGACGACCACGGCCGCATTGAGCACGTCGTCGGCGCCGGCGGCCAGTGCGACCGCCTCGCGATGCGGAAACGCGTGCGGCGCGACCAGGCCGAGGCGGTGCAGCCCCATCGTGCGCATCGCACGCGCGGCCGCACCGATGTTGCCGGGATGGGAAGGACGCACCAGGACGATGCGCAGATGCGTGGCGAGCGTCGAAGCGGGTGAGGACATGGGATCCTGTCAGCGGCGGAGGGCACCAGCGGGGCCGGCCCGGTGGGAGGCGACCGGCGCATCTGCTACCCTTGCGCACCGCCGCCTCCGGCGTTCTTTCTCAGCCCGAGCCATGCCAAGACCCGCCGTGAACGTGGCGGTGCGCGCCGCGCGCGCCGCCGGCCAGGTGATCCTGCGCCACATCAACCGCATCGAGAATCTCGACGTCGTCGAAAAGCAGCGCAACGACTTCGTCTCGGAGGTCGACCGCCAGGCCGAAGCCGAGATCATACGCGAACTGCGCCGCGCCTATCCCGACCACGCGATCCTCGCCGAGGAAAGCGGCGCCATCGGCAAGTCGCGCTACACCTGGGTCGTCGATCCGCTCGACGGCACCCACAACTACCTGCGCGGCTTCCCGCATTTCTGCGTGTCGATCGCGATGCTGGAAGGCAAGGAGCCGGTGCACGGCGTGATCTACGATCCGCTGCGCGGCGAGCTGTACACGTCCAGCAAGGGCGACGGCGCGTTCCTGAACGACCGGCGCCTGCGCGTCAGCAAGCGCGAAGGTCTGGCCGGTGCGCTGCTGGCGACCGGATTTCCGTACCGTCAGCGCAAGCACCTGCGCACGCAGCTGGCGATGACCGAAGCGTTGCTCGGCGAGGCCGAGGACGTGCGCCGCACCGGGTCGGCCGCGCTGGATCTGGCCTATGTCGCCGCGGGCCGCCTCGACGGCTATTTCGAGATCGGCCTCAAGCCCTGGGACATGGCGGCCGGCTGCCTGCTGGTCCGCGAATCGGGCGGCCGCTATTGCGACTTCACCGGTCGCGACGGCCTGCCCGACAGCGGCCATCTGATCGCCGGCAATCTCAAGGTCGTCGACGGCATCATCAAGACGATCGGCAAGGATCTGACGCCCGAACTGGCGCGCTGACGAACTGGCGCGCTGAACCCGGCGGCGACGGCGTCCGCCCGGGCGCCGCGCGACGTCCCCCTCGCGTGCGCGCAGCGGCCGCGCCCGAGACGCATCGATCAGCGAATCGTGGTGCCGCGATCGAACCTCGCGGCCGATCGCGCCGGCGTGAGCGCGACCTTGGCCGCGCGATCCGCAATCGATCCGCCAGAGCCCCGGCACTCGCCCTTTTCCCTGATTCCGTCGCAGCGACGGCCGCTGCCGTGGCTGTCGATGAAGCGCAGCGGCTGCATGCTGACGGACGTCGTTCGACACGAACCGCCCAAAGAAAAAGGCCCGGCATGGCCGGGCCTTTTCCGAACACGTGACGACGGGTCTTGTTACTGACCCTGGACCTGCAGCTCCACGCGACGGTTGCGGGCGCGGCCTTCCTTGGTGTCGTTGGTGTCGATCGGGTTCGACTCGCCGAAGCCCTTGACGCCGCTGATCTGGCTCGAGCTGACGCCGTTCGCGGTCAGGTAGTCGTAGACGGCCTGGGCGCGACGCTCGGACAGACCCTGGTTGTAGGTGTCCGAACCGATCGAGTCGGTGTGGCCGTCGAGCTCGACGACGGTCTCCGGGTAGCGCTTGAGCACGTCGACGGCCTGGTCGAGGATCGCGACGGAATCGGCGGTCGGCTCGCGCAGCGTCGGGACGATGTTCTTCTCGCCGACCTTCGGACGGTCGAACTTGAAGTTCACGCCACGCAGGTCGATCACGACCTTGGCCGGTGCGGGCTCTTCAGCCGGCGGCGGCGGCGGCGGCGGCGGCGGCTCGACAGCGGCCGGAGCCGGCTCCGGAGCAGCCTGGGTGCCGAAGTTGTAGACCAGGCCGACGGTCGCCAGACCATCGGTGAAGCCGGTCTTCTTCTTCACGCCCGGGAACTGGCCCTGCAGCGAGTTGTTGTCGCCGTCGTAACGGGCAGCCAGTTCGCCGCGCAGCGCGACGCGCTCGGAGATGTTGTACTGCACGCCGCCACCGAGGGTCGCGAACGGATCCCAGCCGCTCTTCTGCACGCTGTCGGCGTAGGCCGCGTGACGCAGGAAGCCGACGCCACCGAGCACGTACGGGCGCCAGGTCGAACCCTGCTCACCGAAGAACCAGCGGGCGGTCGCACCGAGGCTGACCGACTCCCATTCCTTGCCCGGACGGGCCGAGTCGTTCTCGTAGTCGGCGTTGTTGATGCCGTACTCGAAATCGACCGCGAGGTTCGGGGTCGCCCAGACGCCGACGCCGAGGCCGGCGTACAGCGACTCCTTGGTGTCGCGGTCGCTATCGGGGATCACGGCGCCGATGCGCGGCGTGATGTACCAGTTGCCGTAGTCCTGGGCCTGAGCGACGGTGGCTACGCCGCCGAGCGACAGTGCAATAAGCGCATACAAGGCTTTCTGCTTCATTATTTGGAGTCTCCTGATCGATGGTACTTGCTTGCGTCCGGAAGAGGCGCTCCGATTGGACGCGAATCGCAGTGCGCACTCTACAACAAAAATCTAAGGAACAGAACGTGTTTTTAACGATTTATTACGGCCCGCCCGTCTGAACAGTCTAGACGGACCGCCCGGGGCCAGCCAGCACATGTAAAAACGGTATTAAGCCCGCAGTCATCCGTTCAGCCAGCGCTGCTCAAAGTGCGAACAGGTCCATGAAACGGTGCAGCGGCATGCGGTCCAGCGCGGCCGGATCGGCGGTGGCGGCCAGGATCCGCTCGGTCCGCGCCGCCGGCAGGTGGCCGGCCAGCGCGTCACGGAACTTGTTCAGCAGCACCGGGATGCCCTCGTGGCGGCGCTTGCGGTGGCCGATCGGATAATCGATCGAGACCTTCTGCGTGCTCGAGCCGTCCTTGAAGAAGACCTGCAGCGAGTTGCCGATGTAGCGCTTGTCGGGGTCGAAGTAGTCCTTCGTGAACTGCGGATTCTCCTTGACCGTCATCTTGTCGCGCAGCGCGTCGATGCGCGGATCGGCGGCCACGGCGTCGTTGTAGTCGTCGGCGGTCAGGCGGCCGAAGATCAGCGGCACGGCGACCATGTACTGGATGCAGTGGTCGCGGTCGGCGTAGTTGGCGAGCGGTCCGGTCTTGTCGATGATGCGCACGCCGGCCTCCTGCGTCTCGATCTCGATACGCTCGATC
Organism: Dokdonella sp.; assembly: GCA_024707225.1. GTDB lineage: Bacteria > Pseudomonadota > Gammaproteobacteria > Xanthomonadales > Rhodanobacteraceae > Dokdonella. Next base: position 398,409 of record JANQAE010000003.1, read on the forward strand.
TCGTCGAGCCGGCCGGCGACCTCGGCGTGCAGCTGCATCGCGCACTCCACCGCAGTCTGCGCGTGGAACTCGGCCGGGAAGCTGATCTTGAACAGCACGTTCTCCATGACGTAGCTGCCGAACGGCCGCTCGAACTCGAAGGTCTTGCCCTTGAACGCGACGTCGTAGAAGCCCCAGGTCTTGGCGCTCAGTGCCGACGGATAGCCGACCACGCGCTTGTCGACCGCGTTGAGCGCGTGGATCACCGCGCGACGGCAGGCGTCGCCGGCGGCCCAGCTCTTGCGCGGCCCGGTGTTCGGCGCGTGGCGGTAGGTGCGCAGCACGCCGTTGTCGATCCACGAATGCGAGACCGCCGTGACGATCTCGTCCTTGCCGCCGCCGAACATCGCCGTGGCGACCGCGGTCGAGGCGAGCCGGACCAGGATCACGTGATCGAGCCCGACCCGGTTGAAGCTGTTCTTGAGCGCGTAGCAGCCCTGGATCTCGTGCGCCTTGATCGCATAGGTCAGCGCGTCGCGGACCGTCAGCGGCGTGCCGCCCTCGCGCTCGGCCTTGCGCGACAGGTAGTCGCCGACCGCGAGGATCGTGCCGAGGTTGTCGGAGGGGTGGCCCCATTCGGCGGCGAGCCAGGTGTCGTTGAAGTCGAGCCAGCGGATCTGCGTGCCGATCGCGAAGGCCGCCTGCACCGGATCGAGCTCGTGGCTGGTGCCCGGCACGCGTGCGCCGCCCGGCAGCGTCGCACCTGGGACGACCGGACCGAGGTGCTTGACGCACTCGGGAAACTTCATCGCCAGCATCGAGGTGGCCATCGAATCGAGCAGCATGTAGCGCGCGGTGTCGTAGGCTTCCTGCGAGCCGATCGCGGTGTCGACCACGTAGTCGGCGATGTCGACCATCGGCTGGTCGGGATCGGGCCGTGCGGCCGAGCGGATGTCGTGTCCGGACATGGAGGGGTTCCGTAGCGGGTGGAGGAAGACCGGCCGCCACGCGGAGCGCGGCGCGAAGCCGCGCATTGTGCCAGATGCGCCCGGTCCGGACAGCGCCGCCGCGCGATTGGGGCCGGCGTCCGCAACAGTCTTTCACACGGCGCCGCATCGATCAGGCGCCGGGGCGACCGCATCTTGAGGACCATCGCCGCTGCCGCGCCACCGAGACCGCCGATGACCACCGCCCCTGTCCTGCCGAGCCTGTTCGTCTCCCACGGATCACCGATGCTGGCGCTCGAGGACTCTGCGGCCGGCCGTTTCCTCGACGGCCTCGGCACGACGATCGGCCGGCCGCGCGCGATCCTGGTCGCCTCGGCCCATTTCGAGCATCCCGGGCCGGCGCTGACCGCGGCCGCCCGGCCGCCGACGATCCACGACTTTCGCGGGTTTCCGCCGGCGCTGTATGCATTGCGCTATCCCGCGAGCGGCTCGGCGGCACTGTCCGCGCGCGCAGCCGATCTGCTCGCCGGGGCCGGTTTCGCGCCGGTGCGCGACGAGACGCGCGGCCTCGATCACGGCGCCTGGGTGCCGCTGCTGCGCATGTACCGCGACGCCGACGTGCCGGTGGTCTCGCTGTCGGTGGACCCGATGCGCGACGCCGCCTGGCATTACCGGGTCGGCCGCGCGCTCGCGCCGCTGCGCGAGGACGGCGTGCTGGTGATCGGCTCGGGCGGGTTCTCGCACAACCTGCGCGAACTGGACTGGCACGGCGGCGGCGCGCCGGCCGACTGGATGACCGGCTTCACCGACCCGCTGCGCGAGCGCCTGCTCGCCGGCGACGTGGAAGGCGTGCTCGACTGGCGGCAGCTGCCGCAGGCGCTGCGCAACCATCCGAGCCCGGAGCATCTGCTGCCGCTGTTCGTCGCGCTCGGTGCAGCCGGCGAGGCGCCGGCCGCGCGCCTGCTGCACGCCTCGGTCGAGCTCGGCTCGCTGGCGCTCGATGCGTTCGCGTTCGAGGGCCGGGCTTCCTAGCCGGAGGCGCCGGCCGGCTCGCGCCTGCCCGGTCGCACGCTCATCGATCGAGCGGCCCCGCTCGAGCCGCTCTCGATTCAAAGCCCCCGATCCGGCACCTCCAACCGGGCGCCACGATCCGACACTCCCGGTCGAACGCTCCGATCGAGCGGCCCGGGTCCCGAACCCGCACGACCGGTGCGCCGGTGGTCCGATGCGCGAGCGCGCGCGGCACGATCCGTTCCGCAGGACCGCGTACAGCGCCGGCGCGGCGGCACGCTATGCGAGCACCGCATCGAGCCCGCGCTCCCACGGCGCACGCTCGGCGAACTCGGCCGCCAGAAAATCGACGAACGCGCGAACGCGCGGCGGCACCAGCCGCCGCTGCGGCATCACCGCGCTGATCGCGGTCGTCGCGATCGGATGGCCGGGCAGCACGGCCTCGAGCCGCCCGGCCCGCAGGTCGTCGGCGACGTGCCACAGCGAGTGCATCGCGATGCCTTCTCCGGCGAGCGCGGCGTCGCGCAGCAGCTCGCCGTAGTTGCTCTCGAAGCGTCCCTGCACGCGCACGGCGATCTCGCCGCCGTCGGGCGTACCGAATCGCCACACGTCCTGACGCCCGCTGCTGCCGAACAGCAGCAGACAGTCGTGTCCGGCCAGCGCCTCGGGACTGCGCGGCCGGCCGCGCCGCTGCAGGTACGCCGGCGACGCGCACAGCAGGCGCCGATTGACCGCGATGCGCCGCGCGACCAGTCGCGAATCCTCGAGCGCGCCGATGCGGATCGCCAGATCGAAGCCTTCGCTGACCAGATCGACGACCTGATCGCTCAGATGCACGCTCAGGCGCAGCCGCGGATGCTGCGCCAGGAAGCGCGGCAGCACAGGCGACACGTACTGACGTCCGAACGAGGCCGACAGCGTCACGCGCAGCGTGCCGGCCACGGCCTCTGACGCCTCGCGCAAGCCGGCGCCGAGCGATTCGAGATCCTCGACCAGGGCCCGGCCCTGCTCGGCCAGGCGCGCACCCTCGGGCGTCGGATGCAGACGCCGCGTGGTCCGGTGCAGCAGGCGCACGCCCAGATCGCGTTCGAGCCGCTTGATGCGCTGGCTGGCGACCGCGACCGACAGGCCGAGGCTGTGCGCCGCCGCGGTGATCGAGCCGAGGTCGAGCACACGCAGGAACAGGCTGAGGTCGTCGAGGCGATCCACGATTCTCAATATTCCATTGAATGTGATTAGCCATTATGTCGGTTTTCCGCGCACGGGAAAGCGCCGATGCTGCGCATCTCCCTGTCACCGTCCGGACGACGACCATGCCCGCCTCCCCCACGCCCTCCCCGTCGCGCCTGCCGGTCGCGCTGTACGCACTGACCGCCGGCGCGTTCGGCATCGGCACGACCGAGTTCGTGATCATGGGCCTGCTGCTGCAGGTCGCCGGCGATCTGGGCGTGTCGATCGGCGCGGCCGGCCTGCTGATCACCGGTTATGCGCTCGGCGTCTTCGTCGGCGCACCGCTGCTGACGACGCTGACCGCGCGGCTGCCGCGCAAGACCGTGCTGATCGCGCTGATGCTGATCTTCACGCTCGGCAACCTGGCCTGCGCACTGGCACCGACCTATCCGCTACTGATGGCCGCGCGCGTCGTGACCTCGCTGGCGCACGGCACGTTCTTCGGCGTCGGCGCGGTCGTCGCGACCGGCCTGGTCGCGCCCGAGCGCAAGGCCTCGGCGATCTCGATCATGTTCACCGGTCTGACGGTCGCGACCCTGCTCGGCGTGCCGGCCGGCGCCTGGCTCGGCTTCGCGTTCGGCTGGCGCGCGACGTTCTGGGCGGTCACCGCGATCGGCGTCGTCGCGACGCTGGTGATTGCGGCCTGGGTGCCGGCCGATCGCGGACATGCCGCGCCGGCCGGCGGCGCGCTCGCCGAGTTCGCCGTGCTCAAGCGCCGTCAGGTGCTGCTCGGCCTGGCGATGACCGTGCTCGGCTTCGCCGGCGTGTTCACGGTGTTCACGTACATCCAGCCGATCCTGACCCGCGTCAGCGGCTTCGACGAGGCCGCGGTATCGCCGATCCTGCTGGTGTTCGGCGCCGGCCTGATCGTCGGCAACCTGGTCGGCGGCCGCCTCGCCGACCGGCGCCTGATGGCGACCCTGCTCGGCACGCTGCTGGTGCTGGCCGGCGTGCTCGCGCTCGGCACGCTGGCGATCCACCATCGCGCGGCCGCGTAGCGTTCGCCTGCATGCTCGGCATCGCCGCGTTCGCGACGGTCGCGCCGCTGCAGCTGCGCGTCCTGCAGCAGGCCGAAGGCGCCGGCCAGAACCTGGCATCCAGCCTCAACATCGCCGCGTTCAACCTCGGCAACGCGTTCGGCGCCTGGCTCGGCGGCTGGACGATCGAGCACGGCCCCGGCCTCGCCGCGGTGCCATGGGTCGCCGCCTTGGTCACGCTCGGCGGCCTGCTGATCGCGATCTGGAGCCGGCTGATCGAGCGGCGCAGCGCGATCGGCGCGCCCGCACTCGCGACCTGCCGACCGTGATCCGCCGCCGCGGCCGCATCGCGGCCGGACCGTATCATCGCAGCGGACACGGTCCGCTCGCGCAACCTCCCTCTTCCCGCCCGCCCCCGGAGTCCTCCCCATGAAAGCCATCGCGCTGACCCGCTACCTGCCGATCGACGACCCCGAGTCCCTGGTCGACGTCGACCTGCCCGACCCCACCCCCGACCGCCACGACCTGCTGGTGCGGGTCGAGGCGGTCTCGGTCAATCCGGTCGACACCAAGCTGCGCGCGCCCAAGGCCCAGGTCGAGTCCGAGCCGCGCGTGCTCGGTTTCGACGCGGCCGGCACCGTCGTCGCGGTCGGCGCCGACGTGACCGGCTTCAAGCCCGGCGACGCGGTCTACTACGCCGGCGACGTCACGCGCCCCGGCAGCAACGCGCAGCTGCAGCGCGTCGATGCGCGCATCGTCGGGCGCAAGCCGGCGACGCTCGATTTCGCGCAGGCCGCGGCCCTGCCGCTGACGACGATCACCGCCTGGGAACTGCTGTTCCAGCGCATGCCGTTCGATTCCGAGAGCGGCGGCGCCGGCCAGACGCTGCTGATCATCGCCGGCGCCGGCGGCGTCGGCTCGATCGCGATCCAGCTGGCGCGGCGCGCCGGCTTCACGGTGATCGCGACCGCCTCGCGTCCGCAGACCGTCGCCTGGTGCCGCGAGCTCGGCGCGCACCACGTCGTCGACCACCGCCAGCCGCTCGCGCCGCAGCTGGCCGCGCTCGGCTTCACGACGGTCGATGCGGCGATCAACCTGGCCGACACCGATCGCTACTGGCAGGTGCTCGGCGAGCTGCTCGCGCCGCAGGGCCATCTCGGCCTGATCGTCGAGCCGACCGGCACGCTGCGCATCGGCGATCCGTACAAGGCCAAGTGCATCGGCATCCACTGGGAGATGATGTTCGCGCGGCCGCGCTTCCGCACCGCCGACATGGCCGAACAGGGCGCGATCCTCGACCGCGTCGCCGACCTGATCGACGCCGGCGAGCTGCGCACGACGCTGACCGAGACGCTGACGCCGATCGATGCCGCGAACCTGCGCGAGGCGCACCGCCGGCTCGAATCGGGCACGACGATCGGCAAGCTGGCACTGTCGGGCTGGTGAGTCAGGCGACGCGTCGGCCGGCCTTCAGAACAGCAGCGGCCAGGCGAACAGGCCTGCACCGAGCACGAACGAAGCGGTCAGCGCATGGACGAGCGGATGGTCGATCCGCAGGAACACGACCTGCTCGATCGTCCGCGCGATCCAGAACGTGACCATCAGCATCAGCACCGCGCGCCCGAGCGGCGTGCCGGCCAGCTCGTCGGGATAGACCCGGCACAGGATGCCGATACCGGCGAAGACGTGGATCAGCCGCAGGTTGAGGATTTGAGTGATCGCCCGGGTCGGCGCGCCGACCCGGACCAGCGCCGTGCGCCAGACGAACAGACGAACAGACGAACAGACGCCAGAATCCGGCATGAAACGCCGCGAGGCGAAGCTGTGCGCGCCGCACAGGTAGAGCACCCAGGTCCGGTCCATGGCGCCTCCGGCGATCAGGCCCGGTGCGGCGGCGCGTCTTGCCGTCCGCCCGGCGCCACAGGCATCTTAAACGCTTGTTTGAAACCGGTGGAGGGGCCGGTGGACTATCCGCATCTGTTCGCACCGCTCGATCTCGGCTTCGCGACGCTGCCCAACCGGATCCTGATGGGCTCGATGCATACGGGCCTGGAGGATCGCGCGAAGGACTACGACCGCCTCGCGGCCTACTTCGCCGAGCGCGCGCGCGGGGGTGTCGGCCTGATGGTGACCGGCGGCATCGCGCCGAACGTCGAGGGCTGGCTCAAGCCGTTCGCGGGCCGGCTGTCGATGCCCTGGCACGTCGCGCGGCACCGCCGCCTGACCGGCGCGGTCCATGCCGAGGGCGGCCGCATCTGCCTGCAGATCCTGCATGGCGGCCGCTACGCCTATCACCCTTTGTCGGTCGCGCCGTCGCGGCTGAAGTCGCCGATCACGCCGTTCACGCCGCGCGCACTCGGCGCGCGCGGCGTCGAACGCACGATCCGCGCGTTCGTCGACTGCGCGCGGCTGGCGCAGGACGCCGGCTACGACGGCGTCGAGGTCATGGGCTCGGAAGGCTATCTGATCAACCAGTTCCTGGCCGCGCGCACCAACCGCCGCGACGACGCCTGGGGCGGCAGCGCCGAGAAGCGCATGCGGCTGGCGATCGAGATCGTGCGGCGCACGCGCGCGGCGGTCGGTGAGGCCTTCATCATCGTCTACCGGCTGTCGATGCTCGATCTGGTCGACGACGCGCAGAGCTGGGACGAGATCGTCACGCTGGCGCGCGCGATCGAGGCGGCCGGCGCGACCCTGATCAACACCGGCATCGGCTGGCACGAGGCACGCGTGCCGACGATCGTCACCTCGGTGCCGCGCGCGGCATTCGCGGCACTGACGCGCAAGCTCAAGCGCGAGGTCGCGCTGCCGCTGGTCGCGACCAACCGCATCAACATGCCCGCCGTCGCCGAGCGCGTGCTCGCCGACGGCGACGCCGACATGGTCTCGATGGCGCGGCCGCTGCTGGCCGATCCGCACTGGGCCGCCAAGGCGCGCAGCGGCCGTGCCGACCGCATCAACACCTGCATCGCCTGCAACCAGGCCTGCCTGGACCACGTGTTCGAGAACCGCACCGCGAGCTGCCTGGTCAATCCGCGCGCCTGCCACGAGACCGAGCTGGTGATCGCGCCGGCCGCGCAGCCGCGCCGCTATGCCGTGGTCGGCGCCGGCCCGGCCGGTCTCGCCGCGGCGGCGACACTGGCCGAACGCGGCCATCGCGTCACACTGTTCGAGCGCGCTGCGGCGATCGGCGGACAGTTCAATCTGGCCAAGCGGATTCCCGGCAAGGAGGAGTTCCACGAGACCCTGCGCTACTTCGGCCATCGCCTCGCCGACACCGGCGTCGAGCTGCGCCTGGGCACGGACGCCACCGTCGAGACGCTGTGCGCCGGCGGCTACGACGCGGTCGTCGTCGCGAGCGGCATCCGGCCGCGCCGGCTGTCGATTCCCGGCAGCGACGATCCGCGCGTGCTGAGCTACGTCGACGTGCTGGGTGGCGGCGCGACGGTCGGGCCGCGCGTGGCGATCATCGGCGCCGGCGGCATCGGCTTCGACGTCGCCGAATTCCTGGTCGAAGCGGCGCCGTCGCCGACGCTGGATCTCGCGCGCTGGACGCGCGAATGGGGCGTGGACCTGGATCATCGCGAGCGCGGCGGCCTGGTCCGCGCCGAGCCCGAGCCGCCGCAGCGCGAGGTCTGGCTGCTGCAGCGCACGCCGGGCACGCCGGGCCGGCGCCTCAACAAGACCACCGGCTGGGTGCACCGCGCCACGCTCAAGGCCAAGCGCGTGACGATGCTCGGCGGCGTCGCCTACGAACGCATCGACGCGCACGGTCTGCATCTGCGGATCGGCGAGCGGACGCAGCTGCTGCCGGTCGATCACGTCGTGGTCTGCGCCGGCCAGGAACCGGAGCGCTCGCTGGCCGATGCGCTGCTGGCCGCCGGCGTCACCGTGCACGTGATCGGCGGTGCCGACGTGGCGGCCGAACTCGACGCCAAGCGCGCGATCGATCAGGGCACGCGGCTGGCCGCGCGCCTCTGAGACCGATACAGGGGACGATCCGCCGCGCTCAGGCCGTGCGGGTGGCCGAGCCGTTCGACGCGCGCAGGTCGAGGACCGCGCCGCGCAGGCCGGCTGCCGCGTCGCCGAGCAGAAACGCCGCGGCGGCGCCGGCCGCATCGGGTGTCGGCAGGCTCATCGTGTCCTCGCCGAACCAGGCGGTGCGTCGCAGCGCGCTGCGCATCGGCCCCGGCAGCAGGCCGTGGACGCGCACCGGACCGTTGTCGGTTTCCTCGTGCAGGATCGAGACCAGGCCGGCCAACGCGTGCTTGGCGACGCCGTAGCCGCCCCAGAACGCCTTGCCGACGGTCGCCGGATCGTCGAACACGAACACGACCGCGGCGCGCTCGCGCAGCCGCAGCAGCGGCAGGCAGGCCTGGGTCAGCAGGAACGGCGCGGTCAGGTTGACCTGCTGCGTGCGCGTCCATTCCTCGGGCTTGATCTGATCGACCGGCTGCAGGCCGGCGAACTGAGCGGCGGCGTGCACGATGCCGTCGAGCCGTCCGCATTCGCGTTCGATCGTGTCGGCGACCTGGCCGTAGTCGGCCGGGGTCGCGCCGGCCAGATCGAGCGGATAGATCGCCGGCTGCGCCGGACCGGCCGCGGCGACCTCGTCGTAGAGCGCCTCCAGCGCGCGCACCTTGCGGCCGAGCAGGACCACGCCGGCGCCGGCCGCCGCGCACGCGAGCGCGGCCGCGCGGCCGAGGCCGCCGGCGGCACCGGTGACGAGAACGGTGCGCCCGTCCAGAGCACCGGCCGCGGGCGTCGGCTCCGCGACGCGGGCCAGTGCGAGGCGTCCGATCACGCTTTCTGGACGTCCTTGACGATGCGTTCGAGCTCGCCGGACTCGTAGAGCTCCAGCGTGATGTCGCAGCCGCCGATCAGCTCGCCGTGGACGAACAGCTGCGGGAACGTCGGCCAGTTCGAATAGCGCGGCAGCGTCGCGCGCACTTCGGGATCTTCGAGCACGTTGACGGCATGGAAGTCGGCACCGACCGCCTTGAGCGCCTTGACGGTACGACTGGAGAAACCGCACATCGGAAACTGCGGCGTGCCCTTCATGTAGAGCACGACCGGATGCGCGGCCAGGGTGTTCTTGATGCGTTCGGTGGTTTCCATCGCGGATGCCGGAGAAGGACGGAGGCGTTCAGGCCCAGATGGGCATTCTACCCGTTCCGTACAAGGCCCGCGGCCGGGCCTGCCGCGCTGCTCCACGCAGCGCAGGCCGCCGGTATCCACGAACGGTGGCAGGGCCTACACTTTCGCATCCTTCCCCACCCATCGGCAGGAGCTCAACCCATGGCCATCGAACTTCCCCCGCTTCCCTGGGCACGCGACGCGCTGGCGCCGCACATCTCGGCGGAGACGATCGACTACCACTACGGCAAGCATCACCAGACCTACGTCACCAACCTCAACAACCAGATCAAGGGCACCGAGTTCGAGGATCTGCCGCTCGAGGAGATCATCCGCAAGTCCAGCGGCGGCATGTTCAACAACGCCGCACAGATCTGGAACCACACGTTCTACTGGAACTGCCTGTCGCCGAACGGCGGCGGCGAGCCGAGCGGCGTGCTGGCCGACAAGATCAACCAGGCGTTCGGCGATTTCGCCAAGTTCAAGGAAGAGTTCACGAAGACCTCGGTCGGCACGTTCGGCTCCGGCTGGGGCTGGCTCGTGCAGCGTCCGGACGGCAGCCTCGCGCTCGCCAGCACGTCCAACGCCGGCACGCCGCTGACCGGCAGCGACCGCGCCCTGCTGACCTGCGACGTCTGGGAACACGCCTACTACATCGACTACCGCAACGCGCGGCCGAAGTACGTCGAGGCGTTCTGGAACCTCGTCAACTGGGACTTCGTCACCAGCCAGCTGGCCTGATCGCCCGCCGCGGCGCCGGACGCCTCCGCGTCCGCGCGCCGCATCACGCTCGGCGGCGCTCGCCGTCGACCGGTGCCGCGCCCGGCGCAGATGGCGCCGGGGCCGCTCTCCGTTTTCGACTCATCCGCCGCCGGCCGTGCCGCTTCGCGCGCGCATCGGCTCGCATCGGGACGGTATCGCCGTGCGCGGCCGGCGCTGCGTTCGGTACTACCAGCCAGCCCTGGCAACGCCCGCGCGACGGCCGCGCGGCGGCGCGAGCGCCTCAGGACAGGATGCGCTGCACCGCGCGCCGAGCGGCCTCGAACGAGAAATGCTCGCGCACGTTACGCAGGCCGTTCGTGGACAGAAGGTTCCACAAGGTCTCGTCGCGATACGCCTGCACGACCGCATCGGCGAAAGCGGCGGCGTCATCGGCGACCAGCACGTCCTCGCCGGACCGCACGTGCATGCCCTCGACCGCGACCGGTGTCGCGACCACCGGCAGGCCATAGCTCATCGCCATGTTGACCTTGCCCTTGACGCCGGCGCCGTAGCGCAGCGGCGCGACCGACACGCGGCAGCCGTCCATCATCGGCGCCAGGTCCGGCAGGTAGCCGTGCACCTCGACGCCGTCGCCGGCCAGCGCCTGTACGGCCGGCGTCAGCTTGCTGCCGACGATGTGGAAGCGCACGTCCGGCAAGGCCGCGCGGATCCGCGCGAAGACCTCACCGACGAACCAGATCACCGCGTCGGCGTTCGGCGGATGCTCGAAACCGCCGACGAAGACCAGATCGTGGCGTTCGGCCCAGGGCCGGCGACAGCCGTAGACCTCGTGCACGTTCGACAGGATCTCCACGCGTGCGCCCGGCGCATCGACGGCGAGCAGCTCGCGCTCGGCCGGACTGACCACGACGGTGACGTCGCACTCGCGCATCAGGCGCAGCTCCTGCGTGCGCGTCGCCGCGGCCTGGCGCGCCAGATCCTCGCGTCCGGCCAGTTCGGCGGCGCGCCGCTCGCGCAGGTAGTGCAGGTCCACCGTGTCGAAGATCAGCCGCGCGCGCGGCGCGTGCAGGCGGGCCAGGCCGACGTAGTGGCTCGCGACGTAGTGGCGCGACAGCACGATCGCGTCGAACTCGGCGCCGCGCGCGCGGAACCACGCGACCGGATCGGACACGTAGGGGTGGTACAGCACCTCGACGCCGAGCGCCTGCAGCGCCTCACTGTAGCGTTCGACCCAGGCGCGGTTGTCGGGCAGGAACGTGACCTGGCAGCCGATGTCGCGCAGCACGCGCATCAGATTGACCATGCGCAGCGAGCCCGAATCCTGATCCGGCGCCGGCGTCGTCGCGTCGACGATCAGCACGCGCCGCTGCGCGCGGTGCGTCGCGGCCAGGCCGATCGGCGTGCCCGGCGCGGGCTGGTGCGCGAGCGCGTCGCGCCACTTCTCGCGGAACTTGCCGTGGTTGACGACCTGGTAGCGCTTGATGCCGCTGGTGGTGTCGGTGCCCGAGGTGATGCCCTCGAAGTGGACGACGGTCGAGGCCGGCTCGTAGAACACGCGCAGGCCGGCCGCACGCACCGCGAACGCGAGATCGGTGTCCTCGTAATAGGCCGGCGCATAGCGCGTGTCGAAGCGGCCGAGCCGCTCGAACAGGGCACGCGGCAGCATGATCGCCGCGCCCGAGCAATAGTCGGCCTCGCGCCGGAACCGATAGCGCGGATCGTCCGGATCGTCGAAGCGGCCGTAGTTCCAGCCCGAGGCGTCGTCGAAGACGATGCCGCCGGCCTCCTGCAGGCGCCCGTCCGGATAGACCAGCCGCGCGCCGACCAGGCCGGCCTCGGGCTCCTGCTCGAAACAGCGCAGCAGCGCCTCGAGCCAGCCGGCGGTGACGACGGTGTCGTTGTTGAGAAACAGCACGTACTCGCCGCGCGCGGCCGCCGCCCCTGCATTGCACGAGCCGATGAAGCCGAGATTGGCGGCATTGCGGATCACGCGCACGCCCTCGACCTGCGCGAGCTTGGCCGGCGTGTCGTCGCCGGAGCCGTCGTCGACGACGATCGTCTCGAACGCGACCGCGCCGGCGTGCTCGGCCAGCGAACGCAGGCAGGCCACCGTATAGGCGATCTTGTTGTAGACCGGGATCACGACCGACACCGTCGGCTCGGCAGCGGCCGGCAGCGCGAACGGGGCGAAGCGGCCATCCGGCTCGGCATAGGTCCTGAGCCGTCGCGGCGGCGGCGCCGCGCGCAGCTCGCGGCCGATTCGCGCCAGCGTGCCGGCCAGGCCGCGCCGCGCCAGGCTGCCGCGCACGCGGCCGAGCAGACCGGCCACGCGCAGGCGGTGATACCGCGCCGCGGCGCGCAGGCCGCGCAGCCGCGCCATCGCCGCACGCAGCGGCGCGGTGACGCGCCAGGACGTACTGGCCAGCATCTGCTCGTAGACCGGTTTGATGCGGCCGAGCTCCTCGTTCAGCGCCAGCGCCCAGCGCGAGCGCTCGTCGAACTCGCCGCGCAGCACGCCGAGCTCGCGATCGAGCCGGTGACCCCACTCGCCGCGGCGCGCGCTCTCGCGTTCGGCTGCGGCGAGATCACGGTCCAGCGTCGCCGCGCGCCGGCCGATCGCGGCCAGATCGCGGGCGCGGCAGCGGCCTGCATCGTCGCTGCGCCGATCGACGCGGCGCGGTAGCGCAGCGCCGGTCGCGGCGAGGACGGCAGCAGGTCGGCATAGGCCCGGCTCATCGCGGCCAGATCGGGCTCGCGGAACGTCGACAGCGTGTTGCGTACCGCCTCGAGCCGGCCGCGGTCGGCGAGGATCGCATCGATGCCGGCGATCACGGCCGCGGGCTCCGGATCGACCAGCAGGCCGTCGACGCCGTCGCGGATCCGCTCGGCCAGCGCGCCGACGCGCGTCGCGACGACCGGCACACCGAGGCTGCGCAGCTCCGACAGCGTGTAGCCGAAGGTCTCGGCGACGGTCGGCAGCAGCAGGGCCGCATCGGCGGCGACGCGCGCGGCCAGGTCCGGCAGTTCGTCGCGCCGGTAGTCCAGCACGATGTGCACGCCGCGCTCGCCGAACAGGCGATGCGCGTCGCTGCCGGCACCGACCAGAAACAGCTCGGCACGCTCGCGCAAGGCCGGCAGCACGGCCTGCAGCAGTTCGCCGCCCTTGCCGCGACGGATCCGGCCCGGAATCAGCAGACGCAGCCGTGGCCGGGCCGGCACCGCGGCCGGCGCGACCGGCCGGCGCCAGTCGGCGATGCCGTGCGCAATCACCGTCGCCGGCAGCTCGCGCAGCTCCGGCGCCAGGCGCAGATCGTCCTCGAGCGCGGCGCGGCTCGGCGCGGCCAGCTGCAGGCGTGCCGCGAGCGCGGCGGCCACGAACGCATCGCGCAGCCGCGCCCAGTGGTCCGGATCGCGCTCGGTGAACTCGTAGTCGGCGCCGGCGGCGGCCAGGTCGGCGCTGCGTTGCGCGGCGTCGAAGGCCAGGCGTGGATCGCCGAAATCGCGATGCAGCACCGGCCACAGCGGATAGTGGTCGTGCACGATGCGCACGGTCGGCAGGCCGGTGCGCAGCGCGTCGAGGCTGTGGCCGATCAGCGAGGAGACGACGACCGCGTCGACGCCGTAGTCGGCGACGACGGACTCGAGCACGGCGCGGTAGCCGGCGTCGGCGATGGCGGTATCGGCGATCGGCCGCGGCAGCGCGACGCGTCGCAGCGGCGGCCCGCACAACGCACCGTCGTGCAGCTCGAGCCATTCGCCGGGGCGCTTGCGCGCCGGACTGCCGCGCGCGATCAGCACCAGATGATGCGCGTCGCCGTAGCTCGACGCGAAGTCGCGCACCCAGCGCTCGGCGCCGCCGCCCCAGCCGTGCAGCACGTGCAGCAGCACCGGGCGCGTGTCGAGTCCGGCCAGGCCCGGCGCCGCGCCGGCATCGAGCGCGGCGCGCACGCGTTCGCGCAGCGCCGCCAGCGGCGAGGGCGGCTCCGGATCGCGCGGATCGGTCTCGGCCGGCGCACCGCCGAGACGGCCGCCGGTGGCGACATAGACATGGTCCAGCACGACGCCGCGCAGACCGGCATCGAGCGCCGCTTCGAGCCAGCGCCGCTGCGAGAGGTCCAGGTTCGCCAGCGCGGAGGGATGCCAGGCCGACAGCGGCGCCCGCGCGACCGGCCCGTCGAACCAGCCGCGCGCGCCGTAGGCGTAGCAAAGCGCATCGAGGCGCTCGGCCGGCGCGTCGCTGACCGAGCCCGGCGGCAGCGGCGAACGCGCCGGATCGACGTCGTCGAGCGGTACCGCCACCAGCACGCCGGGCTCGTCGAGCGCGCGCAGCAGGCGCTCGATCGCATACGGCGGCAGGCGCGCGTCGGTGCGGACCAGCACCAGGGTCTCGCCCGGGAACGCCGCGCCAGCGCCGGCAGCAGGACCTGCGGATCGTCGCCGGCCGGCAGGCCCGACAGATGGACGGCCTCGCGATCGGCGTCGGCCACCGGCCAGGCGCCGGCCAGCACCGGTGCCGTCGCGGTCCGGCCGAAGCCGGCCAGCGTCGCGGCGGTCGGCGCGGCCGAACCGAACAGGCAGAGGCGGTAACTCCGGATCGACGTCATGGTGACCAGCCGCAGGGCGACCGGCGATTATCCGGGATGGCGCCGCGCCCTGTCACTTTGGCTACACTGGGCCGCTCCCGTCTCCTGGACGCTGCTTAGCACTCCGGCTTGTTCTCCCTGATCGCCTGGATCTGGCGCTGGCTGCGCGCTCCGTTCCTGCTCGCCGTCGGCGTCGCCATCGGCTTCCTCGCTCCGTACCTGTACGTGCTCGACCGGCAGGTGCGCAGCCGCTTCGACGACCTGTCCTGGCAGATCCCGAGCCGCGTCTACGCGCGACCGCTGACGCTCGCCGCCGGGCTGCCGCTGGACGCGCAGACGCTGACCATCGAGCTCGAAGCGGCGCGCTACCGCGACGAGGCCGGCGCGCGCCAGCCCGGCACCTACGAGCGCAGCGGCAACCGCTTCGTGATCGCGCGGCGCGCGTTCGTCTGGCTCGACGGGCGCGAGCGCGAACGGCGCATCGCGGTCACGCTGGCCGACGGCCGCCTCGCGCGCGTCGCCGACGCCGACAGCGGCGAGGCGCTCGGCCCGATCCGCCTGGAGCCGGCGCGCATCGCGACGCTGTACGGCAGCCAGCAGGAGGAACGCCGCATCCTGAGCCTCGGCGAGGCGCCGCCGCTGCTGGTGGCCGGGCTGCAGGCGGTCGAGGACCGCGACTTCAAGGACCATCACGGCATCGACAGCGTCGCGATCGCGCGCGCGGCCTGGGCCAACCTGCGCGCCGGCCGCGTCGTCCAGGGCGGCTCGACGCTGACCCAGCAGCTGGTCCGCAACCTGTTCCTCGACCGCAGCCAGAACCTGCTGCGCAAGCTCAACGAGGTGCTGATCGCGGTACTGATCGAGGCGCGCTACGACAAGCGCGCGATCCTGGAGGCCTACATCAACGAGGTCTTCCTCGGCCAGCAGGGCGGCCAGGCCGTGCACGGCTTCGCGGCCGCCAGCGAGTTCTGGTTCGGGCGCGACGTGCGCAGCCTCGGCGCGGCCGACGTCGCGCTGCTGGTCGGGCTCGTGCAGGGGCCGAGCTATCACGATCCGCGCCGCTATCCGCAGCGCGCGATGGCGCGGCGCAACCGCGTGCTCGCGCAGTTCTACGAAACCGGCCTGATCGACGAGAAGACACTGACCGCCGCGCAGTCGCAGCCGCTCAACGTCTCGGCGACCGGCGCGCTGCCGCGCAACCGCTATCCGGCCTTCCTCGATCTGGTCCGCGCGCAGCTGCAGCGCGATTATCCCGATGCGGAGCTCGACAGCGCGGGCCTGGCGATCCACACCACGCTGGCGCCGTCGACGCAGCGCCTGGCCGAGGCCGCGGTCGGCAAGGCGATGGCCGCGCTCGGCACGCGCGCCGATCCGGTCGAGACCGCCATCGTCGTCACCGGCGCGCGCGACGGCGACGTGCAGGCGCTGATCGGCGGCCGCAACCCGGATGCGCCGGGCTTCAACCGCGCGCTGACCGCGAGCCGTCCGATCGGCTCGCTGATCAAGCCGTTCGTGTTCCTGGTCGCGCTGGCGCAGCCGCAGCGCTACTCGCTGGCCTCGCTGATCGACGATGCGCCGGTCGACCTGCCGCAGCGCGACGGCAGCCGCTGGCGTCCGAAGAACGACGACGGCCTGCTGCACGGCGAGGTGCCGCTGGCCGACGTGCTCGCCAACAGCTGGAACCTGGCGACGGTGCAGCTGGGCCTGCGCGTCGGCGTCGACCGCGTGCGCGGCCTGGTCGAGTCGTTCGGACTGGGCCGGCCGATCAATCCGAATCCGTCACTGCTGCTCGGCGCGGTCGAGCTCAGCCCGCTCGACGTGGCCCAGCTCTACCAGTACTTCGCGGCCGACGGTCATGCCGTGCCGCTGCGCGCGCTGCGCGGCGTGCTCGACGCGCAGGGCCGTCCGCTGGCGCGCTACGAGACGCGCAGCGGTACCGGCGACTACGTCGCGCCGTCGCGCCTGGTCACGCATGCGCTGCAGCAGGCGGCGCGCGAGGGCACCGGCCGCACGATCGTGCAGGCCGGACTCGGCCATCTCGCCGCCGCCGGCAAGACCGGCACCAGCGACACCCAGCGCGATTCGTGGTTCGCCGGCTACACCGGCAGCCATCTCGCGGTCGCCTGGGTCGGCCGCGACGACAACAAGCCGACCGGGCTATACGGCTCGACCGGTGCGCTGCGGATCTGGATCGAGCTGTTCCGGCAGCTGCCGAGCACGCCGCTGGCGCCGCCGCGCGACGGCCTGGAATGGCTCTGGATCGATCCGCCGAGCGGCCACCGCACCGACGCGGCCTGCGAGGGCG
This sequence comes from Dokdonella sp., assembly GCA_024707225.1. Taxonomy (GTDB): domain Bacteria; phylum Pseudomonadota; class Gammaproteobacteria; order Xanthomonadales; family Rhodanobacteraceae; genus Dokdonella. The sequence continues at coordinate 415,300 of JANQAE010000003.1, forward strand.
CGCGGCAGGTGCCGTTCATCGCCGGCTACGGCCCGACTGAACAGCGCGGCTGCGCACTCGATCGTCTGCGACAATGGCTCGGCGGTGACCGCGCCGACTCCGAAGAAACCCACTGATGAACACGCACCCTGCCTCCCGTCGATTCCGTTTGACCTTGCCCGCCGCCGTCGCGGTGTTGCTCGCCGCCTGCGCGCAGCCGCCGCCGAAGCCAGCGGCACCGCCCCCGCCGCCGGCTCGCGATGCGGTCGCCGCGGTGCGCGCCGCCGGCAAGGGCGACGATTCGGTCGTGCAGGTCCAGCCGCTGCGCGACCCGGCCGTCGAGGGGCATCTGCAGCAGGCCGAGAAGGCCGAAGCCGAAGGCCGCCTCGACGCCGCGGCCGAGGCGGCCGAACGCGCGCTCAAGCTCGCGCCCGAGGCGCCGGAGATCCTGCAGCTGCTGGCCGAGATCGAGCTCGGCCGCGGCCGCCTGCACGAGGCCGAGGAGCGCGCGATGCACAGCTACCGGCTCGGTCCGCGCCTGGGCGGCCTGTGCGCGCGCAACTGGCAGACCCTGGTCGAGACGCGAGAGCTGCTCGGCGATCCGGCCCGCAAGGCCGAGGCCGAACGGCAGGTCAAGGAATGTCGCAAGGCGCCGCCGGTCCGCATGTGACGGCCGCCGCGCGCGCCGAGGCCGGCGACGCGGCGACGTTCGGCGGTGGCTCGCTGGCGGCCGCCGACCTGCTCGGTCCGGACGGCCCGTTCGCGTCGGCGGTGCCGGGCTTCGCGCCGCGCGCGCAGCAGCAGGCGATGGCCGCGGCGGTCGAGGACGCGATTGCCGACCGCCGCATGCTGATCGCCGAGGCCGGCACCGGCACCGGCAAGACCTTCGCGTACCTGGTGCCGGCGCTCGAATCGGGCCGCCGCGTGATCGTCTCGACCGGCACCAAGGCGCTGCAGGACCAGCTGTTCCACCGCGACCTGCCGCGCGTGCGCAGCGTGCTCGGCGCACGGCTGTCGGCGGCGCTGCTGAAGGGCCGCGCCAACTACCTGTGCCTGTACCGGCTCGACCAGGCGCACAAGGACGGCCGCTTCGCGTCGCGCCAGCAGGTCGGCCAGCTGCAGACGATCCGCGCCTGGTCGACACGCACGATCAGCGGCGACCGCGCGGAGCTCGCCGAGATCGCCGAGGACTCGCCGCTGTGGCCGCGCGTGACCTCGACCACCGAGAACTGCCTCGGCACCGAGTGTCCGATGTTCAACGACTGCTTCGTCGTCAAGGCGCGCCGTGCCGCGCAGGAAGCCGATCTGGTCGTCGTCAACCATCACCTGCTGTTCGCGGATCTGGCGCTGCGCCAGGAAGGCTTCGGCGAGATCCTGCCGGGGGCACAGGCCTTCGTGCTCGACGAGGCGCACCAGATTCCGGAACTGGCCGGCCAGTTCTTCTCGACCAGCCTGTCGGCGCGGCAGGTCGGCGAGCTCGCGCAGGACGCATTGGCCGAATGCGGCAACGTCAGCGGCGCATTGGCGCTGCTGCAGCCGCTGACCGAACCGCTGGCGCCGCTGCTGCAGCGGCTGCGCCTGGCGATCGATACCTTGCCCTCGCGCGGCGCGCTGTCGCTGGTGCTGGCCGCGCCGGAGGTGCCGGACCTGCTCGACCAGCTCGACCAGGCGCTGCATCGGCTGGCCGACGGTCTCGAAGGCCAGGCCGAGCGCAGCCGCGGCTTTGCGGCGCTGCACGAGCGCGCCGGCGAGCAGATCGCGCGGCTGCGCCAGGTGCGCGAGGCCGGCGCGCGCGACTTCGTGCACTGGTACGAGACCACGCCGCACGGCTTCTCGCTGCACGCCACGCCGCTGGACCTGTCCGCACCACTGCGCGAACTGCGCGCGCAGAGCCGCGCGGCCTGGATCTACACCTCGGCGACGCTGTCGGTCGGCGGCCGCTTCGACCATTTCGCGCGCCAGCTCGGCCTGGACGATCCGCAGACGCTGTCGCTCGAGAGTCCGTTCGACTACGCACGCCAGGCGCTGGCCTATCTGCCGCCGGGCCTGCCCGATCCGTCCTCGCCGCTTTACACCGATCACGTCGTCGACGCGGCACTGCCGGTGCTCGAGGCCTCGCGCGGACGCGCGTTCCTGCTGTTCACCTCGCACCGCGCGCTGCGTCGCGCGGCCGAGCGGCTGACCGGGATCGGCACCTGGCCGCTGTTCGTGCAGGGCAGCGCGCCGCGGCATCAGCTGCTCGACGCGTTCCGTGCATCCGGCAACGGCGTGCTGCTCGGCGCAGCGAGTTTCTGGGAAGGCGTCGACGTCGCCGGCGAGGCGCTGTCGTGCGTGATCATCGACAAGCTGCCGTTCGCGGCACCGGACGATCCGGTCCTGACGGCGCGCCTGGAGGCGCTGCGCGAGGCCGGCGGCAATCCGTTCACGCAATGGCAGATCCCGGCCGCGGTGATCGCGCTCAAGCAGGGCGCCGGCCGGCTGATCCGCGACGTCGGCGACCGCGGCGTGCTGATGCTGTGCGATCCGCGCCTGGTGTCGCGGCCGTACGGCAAGCTGTTCCTGCGCAGCCTGCCGCCGCTGCCGCAGACGCGCGAGCTGGCCGACGTGCAGCGATTCTTCGCCGAGCCCGGCGCGGACTGAGCGGAACGTGCGGTTGCACCGGCGACCGCGTCGCGCTCAGCGCACGACCGCGTAGTCGCGCGCATCCTCGCGCCAGCGCGGAATGCGCCGGATCGCCGGCAGCACCTCCTCGACGCGGTCGACGAGGTGCCACATGCCCAGGTGCTCCGGATTCATGAAGCGCTGTGCGACGACCTGCTCCATGAACGCCTGCAGCGGCGCGTAGAAGCCCTGCACGTCGACCAGCACGATCGGATTGAAATAGAGCCCCAGACGCTTGAGCGTGATCGCCTCGAACAGCTCCTCGAGCGTGCCGCAGCCGCCCGGCAGCGCGACGACCGCGTCCGATCCGGTCAGCAGGCGGTGCTTGCGCTCGCGCATGTCCTCGACGATCTCGAGCGAGGCCAGCCCCGGATGCTGCCACTCCACCTCGGTCATGAAGCGCGGAATGATGCCGACGACCTGGCCGCCGGCCGACAGCGCGCCGTCGGCCAGCGATCCCATCAGGCCGACCGCGCCGCCGCCGTAGACCGTGGTGCAGCCGGCCTCGGCCAGCTGCCGGCCGAGCGCGAAGGCCGCCTCGTGATAGACGCGCTCGCAGTGCTCGCTCGACGCGCAGTAGACGCAGACACGCATGATCGTTCCCGTGACAGAATGCGCGCGGATTCTACGCCCGCGCCGGCACGTCTTCGCGACGCGGCCGGCCCACGTCTCCGCCGCGGACCGCGCCCGATGGACTCGAACGTGCTCAAGACGCTGGTGACACTCAAGCGCCATCCGTCGGCGCTGCTGCTGACGGTGCAGCTGCTCGGCGTCGTGCTGTATCCGGCGATGGAACACACCGCCGCCGGCCGCGCCGCGTTCGGCGCATTCGGCATGCTGGTGCTCGCACTGGCGCTGTGGGTCGTCAACCGCAGTCCGGCCGTCAACTGGGTCGCCTGGCTGCTGGCCGCGCCGGCCGTGCTGCTGTCGCTGCTGGCCGGCAGCGGGTTCGGGACGCCGGGCCTGGGCACGGTCGCGCTGGTGCTCGAGGGCGCGCTGTACTTCTACGCGGCCGGCGGCCTGACCGCCTACATGCTGCGTGACCACCGCGTCACCGGCGACGAGCTGTTCGCGGCCGGCGCGACGTTCACGCTGCTGGCCTGGGCGTTCGCATTCGCATACCTGGTCTGCCAGCAGGCGTTTCCGGGCAGCTTCGTCGCGGCCGTCGATCCGCAGGCACCGCGGACCTGGATGGAGCTCTTGTTCCTGAGCTTCAGCACGCTGTCGGGCGTCGGCCTCAGCGACATCATGCCCATTCGCCCGCAAGCCAGGGCGCTGGTCATGCTCGAGCAGTTCGCCGGTGTGATGTACATCGCGCTGGTCGTCTCGCGCCTGATCGGGCTGGCGACCTCGCGCGCGATCGCGCGGCGCGACGCGGAGGACTGAAGCCTTCAGCCGGCGCGGCGCGACGGCGCCGGCACCGCGGGCAGCGATGCCTGCTCGACCGCGCGCGGCGTCGATGCCGCCGCGCCGTCGCGGCTTCTGCGCCGGTGCGGCCGGCGTGCCGGCACATGGCGCGGCGTGGCGCGCATCCAGGTGGCGAGGAACAGGTTCATGGCAGGTCTCGTCGGCAAGGGGATGCCGACCAGAACGAGAACGCGGACCGTTTCCTGCGATCGCCGCGCCGCGGCGTTCAGCATCGATTGGGGCTGGACCGCTCGGGAGCCGCGGCGCTGGCGGCGCGCCGCGGACCGGGACGCAGCGGGCGTCAGCGGTCGATCCAGCCGGCAGCGATCGCGGTCGCGAGTGCGTCGGGGGTGTCGAGATCGAACGCGAGCTCGGGCGCCTCCACGCGTCGCGGCGACGCACCGGAGCGCGACCACAGCGATCGGAAGCCGGCGTCGCCGCTCAGCTCGGCGGCACGCCGCAGCGTCGCCGCACCGACCCGCACCGGCAGGCCGAAGGCTGCACCGTACCCGCTGGCGACATCGTCTTCGCCGCCGGACGCGAGCAGCGCATCGAGATGCGCGCGGCGCAGGTGGATCTGGTCGACGCCGACGATCAGCGTCGGGCCGCGGTGATCAGCCAGCGCGGCCGCGGCCCGCTGCAGCGATCCGGCGATGCCGGTCTGCGGCGCCGCATTGACGCAGCGCTCGACCGGCAGGCCGTCGAGCTCGCGCTCGAGCGCCGGCATGTCCGCCGGCAGCACCGCGACGACGCGCAGCGGCGCGGTCGCCAGCACCGCATCGAGCGCATGTCGCAGCAGACTCACGCCGTCGCGGCGCAGCAGCTGTTTCGGATGTCCGAGCCGCCGGCTGAGACCGGCCGCGAGCACCACCGCGGCATGCTCACTCGCCACGATGACGCCAGGCGTGCAGCTGCGCGACGATCGCCAATGCGATCGACTCCGGCCCGCGGCCGCCCAGATCGAGGCCGACCGGCGCATGCAGGCGCGGCCGCAGCGCGTCGGTGGCCGCCGCACCGAGCAGGCGCAGCAGATCGTCGCGCCGCGCCGGTGGCCCGAGCAGGCCGATCCACGGCACCGCTGCGCCCGCCAGCTGCTCGAGGGCATCGCGGTCCAGCTCGAAATCGTGGTTCATGACCAGGACCGCGTCGTAGCGTGACTGCGCCAGCGCGGCGCCGACCGTCGTCGGCAGATGCCGGTCGGCCGTGGCGGCCGCTGGGGTCCAGCGCGGGCGCCGTTCGACGACGTCGACGTACCAGCCGAGCTGGCGCAGCCACGGCACCAGCCGGTCCGATTCGGGACCGGCGCCGGCGACCAGCACGCGCGGCGCAGCCGCGATCAGCAGCGCATAGCGCGCGCCGCTCGCGACCGGCGCGGAATCGGTCCATGCCAGCGGCCAGCGCAGCGCCTCGCCACCGGTCGAGACGGCGAGTGCGCCGCCGACCTCCAGCTCGATCGCGAGCGCGCATCCCTGGTCGATCCAGGCCTGCAGCGCCTGCGCGATGCCGGGCAGCACGGCCAGCGGAATCACCGCGATCCGCACCACGCCGCGGCAGCCGATGCCGCTGCCGACGATGAGGTCGGCATCGTCGCGCGTGTCGTACTCGATCAGGCCGGCGCGGCCGGTCGCGACCAGCGCCTGCGCGCTGGCCTCGAGCGAGGATTCGAGGCAGCCGCCGCTGATCCAGCCGACACGGCCGGCGCCGCCGATGCACAGCGCGGCGCCGGATTTGGCGTACGTCGAGCCGAGCGTGTCGACGACCAGGCCGAGCGCGGCCGGCGCATCGTCGCGCGCCGCGGCGAGCAGCGCCTCGACGACCGCGCGCGATCCGCCGCTGGCCGCGGCGGCCGTGGCCGGCGCGGCCGGACCGGCGTCGCCGCCGCAGACGAGCGCCATCGTGGCCTCGACCGCGATCAGCCGCCGGCCTTGCCGGCGTCGCGCCAGCCGGCCAGCTGCCGGCCGATCGGCAGGCTGCGGATCCGCTTGCCGGTCGCCGCGAAGATCGCATTGGTCAGTGCCGGCGCGACCGGCGGCAGGCCCGGTTCGCCGACGCCGCCGAGCGGCAGCGCATAGTCGTCGGCACCGACCGCGTGCACGTGGATCGCGCGCGGCGCGGCGTCGATGCGCGGCAGCAGGTAGTCGTGGAAGTTGCTCTGCACGGCGCGCCCTTCGGCGAAACGGATCTCGCCGGTCGCCGCCAGGCCGAGGCCCTGGATCACCGCGCCTTCCATCTGCGAGCGCACCCGCTCCGGATTGACCTGCGGTCCGCAGTCGACCGCGATGTCCACGCGCGGAATCGACAGCGTGCCGTCATCGCCGACCTCGACCTCGACGACGACGGCCACGTAGCTGACGAAGCTGCGGTGCGCGGCGATGCCCAGCCCCTTGCCGCGCGGCAGCGTACGGCCCCAGCCGGCGCCCTGCGCGGCGACTTCGGCGACGCGGCGCAGCCGTCCGGCGTCGAGCGGATACCGCGCCGGGTCCTCGCCGTAGTTCGGCGTTTTCATCGTGACCGGATCGATCCTGCGCGCCGGTCCGATGAAGTCGAGCAGGAAGTCCTTCGGATCGCGGCCGGCCGCATGCGCGAGCTCGGCCACGGCCGACTGCGTCGCGAACGCGTGCGGGATGTTGTAGACCGAGCGGAACCAGCCGATGCGCGTATGCGCGGGCGCCTCGGGGTTCTCGACGCGGTAGTGCGGCACCGCGGTCGCCAGGTCGGTCAGGCCCTGGCCGAGCTCGAAGTCGCGCTGATGCTTCGGGTCGGGCCCGAACAGCGAGGCGATCGACGGCGCCGCGCTGCGGTGCAGCCAGGCCAGCGGCTTGCCGGCCGCGTCGACGGCCGCCTCGATGCGCTCGAGCGAAACGGTGTGGAAATAGTCGTTGACGATGTCGTCCTCGCGCGTCCAGGTCAGCTTGACCGGCTTTCCGTCCAGCGCACGCGACAGCACGGCCGCCTCGGCGACGAAGTCCGGCTTGGACTTGCGGCCGAAGCCGCCGCCGAGCAGGGTCTGGTGGATCGTCACGCGCTCTTCGGGCAGCTTCAGCAGGCCGGCCAGCAGGTCGCGCGTGGCCTGCGGCGCCTGCACGCAGGCCCAGGCCTCGGCGCCGTCGGCATCGGCGCGCACGACCGCGCCGGCGGCTCCATCGGCGCATGCGCCAGATGCGGCACGTAGTACTCCACCGCGATCTTGCGCTCGGCCCTGGCGAGTTCGGCATAGGTCGCGCCGCGCTCGTAGACGAGCTGGCCCTCGGCGCGCGAAGCGGTTTCGAGCGCGGCGCGGTAGCGCTGCGAGTCGTAGCCGGCGTTCGGGCCGTGGTCCCATTCGATCTGCAGCGCCTTGCGGCCCTCGATCGCGGCCCAGGTGTTCTCGGCGACGACCGCGACGCCGCCGAGCGGGAAGAACGCCGACGGAATCGGCGCGCCGTCGAGCGGCACGACCTTGAGCACGCCGGGCACCTTCAGCGCGGCTGCGGCATCGTGGTGCTTGACCCGGCCGCCGTAGACCGGCGGCCGCGCGACGACCGCGTAGACCATGCCCGGCACGCGCGTGTCGATGCCGTACTGCGCCTTGCCGCTGACGATGTCGCGGTTGTCGATGCCGCCGATGCGGCCCTTGCCGATGTAGCGGAACTGCGCCGGCTGCTTGAGCTTCAAAGCCTCGCCGCTCGGCACCGACAGCGCGGCCGCGGCGGCCGCGAACTCGCCGTAGCCGGCACGCCGCCCACTGCCGGCATGCGTCAGCACGTGCTGCTCGGCGACGATCTCGGCGGCCGGTACCTTCCAGCTCGCGGCCGCGGCCGCGATCAGCATCTGCCGCGCGGCCGCGCCGGCACGGCGCAGCGGCTCGAAGTTGTGGCGGATCGACCGCGAACCGTCGGTGTTCTGGTTGCCGTACCTGGCTTCATCGCCGGGCGCCTGGCGCACCTGCACGCGCGCCCAGTCGGCCTCCAGTTCGTCGGCGATGATCATCGGCACGCTGGTGCGCACGCCCTGCCCCATCTCGGCGCGGTGGTTGAGGATCGTGACCGTGCCGTCGGCGGCGATCGCGACGAACAGCCGCGGATCGTCCTTGAGCCCGCCGGGCATGCCGTCGCCGCCGTAACGGCGCGGCGGATCGGCGGCGAGCGCCGGCGCCACCGCGAGCACCAGCGCGCCGGCGCCGAGGCCGAGCAGGAAGGCGCGCCGGCTGACGTTGAGGATCGGCTGCGCGTCGGCGTCGTGTGCCTCGGCCGGCGCCGCAGCGGCGCCGCGCGGAGCGTCCAGGCCATCGGGCGTCATGCGCCACCTCCGCTCTTCTCGACCGCCAGATGGATCGCCGCGCGGATTCGCGTATAGGTGCCGCAGCGGCACAGGTTGCCGACCATCGCCGCGTCGATGTCCGCGTCGGTGGGCTTGGGCTTGTCCTTCAGCAGCGAGGCGGCCTGCATGATCTGGCCGCACTGGCAGTAGCCGCACTGCGCCACGTTCAACTCGGTCCAGGCCTGCTGGACCGGATGGCTCGCGTCGGGCGACAGGCCTTCGATCGTCGTCACCTGGCGGCCTTCGGCGGCGGCGACCGGCGTCACGCAGGCGCGCATCGCGACGCCGTCGAGATGGATCGTGCAGACGCCGCACAGGGCCATGCCGCAGCCGTACTTGGCGCCGGTCAGGCCGAGCACGTCGCGCAGGTACCACAGCAGCGGCATCTCGGGATTGCCGTCGAAGCGCTGCTCGCGGCCGTTAACGGTCAGGGTGACCATCGTCGATCTCCGGTTCGTGGGTCGACCCGGATCCGGAAGAATCCGCGCCTGCCTTCGTCAGGGGGAGACTCGCATCGGCCCGAGGACGGCCGTTGCCGAGCCGTCGGCGACGCTCGGCCGATCGCGCACGCAGGCGCAGCGGACGCCGTCGGCGACCGCCCGAGCATAGCCAGCCGAACGGTCGTTTTGAATACCCAGGAGTACTCGAATGTGCGCGCTGTGCGCACAGCGTGCGCCGCGTCGGCATCGACGCGGCGCACGGACGGGCCGTCGATCAGGCCAGACCCGGCGCCACCGCGAACGCGCACTCGGTCTTGGCGCGCACGTCATCCACGCTGACGCCGTCCTGCAGCTCGATCAGGGTCAGGCCCTTGCCGCGCTCGACCTCGAACACGGCCAGGTCGGTGATGATCAGATCCACGACCTGCTGGCCGGTGATCGGCAGCGTGCAGGCGTTGCGGATCTTCGGCGTGCCGTCCTTCGCGGTGTGCTCCATCAGCACGACGACGCGCTTGACGCCGCTGACCAGGTCCATCGCGCCGCCCGGACCCTTGACCATCTTGCCGGGCACCATCCAGTTGGCCAGGTCGCCGGTGCCGGACACTTCCAGACCGCCGAGGATCGACAGGTCGATATGGCCGCCGCGGATCATCGCGAACGAATCGGCGCTCGAGAAGAAGCTCGCACCCGGCAGCGCCGTGATCGTCTGCTTGCCGGCATTGATCAGGTCGGCGTCGACGTCGGCGTCGGCCGGGAACGGGCCGATGCCGAGCAGGCCGTTCTCCGACTGCAGCGTGACGTCCATGCCGTCCGGAATGAAGTTGGCGACCAGGGTCGGGATGCCGATGCCGAGATTGACGTAGTAGCCGTCGCGCAGCTCGCGCGCGGCACGCTGCGCCATCGCGACGCGTATCGGGCTTTCCTTGCCGGTGTTGGCGCCGGCGACGGTGCGGAACTCGATGCGCTTCTCGTAGCGCTCGCCCTGGATGATGCGGTCGACGTAGATGCCCGGCACGTGGATCTGGTCCGGGTCGAGCGAGCCGACCTCGACCAGCTCCTCGACTTCGGCGACGCAGACCTTGCCGCAGGTCGCGATCATCGGATTGAAGTTGCGCGCGGTCTTGCGGAACACCAGGTTGCCGAGCGCATCGCCCTTCCACGCCTTGATCAGCGAGACGTCGGCGCGGATGCCTTCCTCGAGCACGTACTCCTTGCCGTCGAACACCTTGGTCTCGCGGCCCTCGGCCAGCTTGGTGCCGAACGCGGTGCGCGTGTAGAAGCCCGGGATGCCGGCGCCGCCGGCGCGCAGCCGCTCGGCCAGCGTGCCCTGCGGCACCAGCTCGAGCTCGAGCTCGCCGGCCAGCACCTGGCGCTCGAACTCCTTGTTCTCGCCGACGTAGGACGCGACGACCTTCCTGACCTGGCGCGTCTTGAGCAGCGGGCCCATGCCGAAATCGTCGACGCCGGCATTGTTGCCGACGATCGTCAGCTCGCGCGTGCCGGCCGCCAGCAGCGCGCCGATCAGGTTCTCCGGGATGCCGCACAGGCCGAAGCCGCCGGCGGCGATGGTCATGCGGTCGAACAGCAGGCCGTTCAGCGCTTCCGCCGCGTTTGCATGGATCTTATTCACGCGTTGTCTTCATCGGGCAGGAAAAGGACCGCCAGTTTCTCGCGAATCCGCGGCCGCCGCCATTGCACGAACGACCGATGGCCGCGATGCGCAACCCCGCCGTGCCGGCTGTCGCGTTGCAGATCCCCACCCGACACAGGAGCTCCGCCATGCGCATCGTCCTCGCCGCCGCTCTCGCCGCCGTATCCGCCGCTCCGATCCAGGCCGGCACGCTGATCGACCTCGCCGTCGTCGACCGCGAGACCGGCCAGGTCCTCGCCCAGCACCATCGCGACGGCCGCGCACACGTCGCCGGCGCACCCGATCATCGCTACGCGATCCGCCTGACCAATCGCAGCGGCGGCCGCGTCCTGGCGGTGCTGTCGGTCGACGGCGTCAACGCGGTGACCGGCGAGACCGCCGATCCGGGCCAGAACGGCTACGTGCTCGGCCCGTGGGAAACCACCGAGATCCTCGGCTGGCGCAAGAGCCTGGACGAGGTCGCGCAGTTCACGTTCACCGCGCTGCCCGACAGCTACGCGGCGCTGACCGGCCGGCCCGACGACGTCGGCGTGATCGGCGTCGCCGCGTTCCGCGAGCGCGCGCCGGTCCGGCGGCGCGAGTCGGCTCCGAAGATCGCTGTGGAAGCGATGCCGGCACCACCGGCAGCCGCCCACGAAGAGAAGGCGCAATCGGCCGACGCGGCGCAGCCGCAGGCGCGCGCGGCGCGTCCGGCCGAACGGCTCGGCACCGGCCACGGCGAACGCGAGACCTCGAGCGTGACGCAGACGCGCTTCGTACGCGCCAGCGAGCGCCCGGCCGAGCAGGTCGCGGTCTGGTACGACAGCTATCGCAATCTGGTCGCGCGCGGCATCATCGCGCGGCCACTCGCCGAGCGCGCTCCGCAGCCGTTCCCGGGCGCGTTCGTGGCCGATCCGCCGCGGCGCTGACACGCCGCTGCCGACGCAGCGCCGATCCGATCGGTCGGCGCTGCGTCGCCTGCGCTGGAGCCGGCGCGCAGGACTTTCCCGGCGCCGCCGGCGACATGCGCCGCCCTGATGCGTTGCGGCGGCGCGCCTCGGCCCCGCTCGCCGCGCGGGCTACACTCGGCCGATGCATGCGTCTCCATCGGTTTTCCGCTTCGGCAACTGTCGCCTGGACCTGGCCGCCCGCGAACTGCATCGCGACGGCCAGCTCGTCCCGATGTCGCCGAAGGTGTTCGACTGCCTGGCCTGGCTGGTCGAGCATCGCGATCGCGCGGTCGGTCGCGACGAGCTGGGGGCCGCGGTATGGGGCAAGGCCGATGTCACCGACAATCAGCTCGACCAGCTGATCCGCAGCCTGCGCCGCGTCGTCAACGACACCGGCAGTGGCCAGGACGTCATTCGCACGGTGCCGCGCTTCGGTTACCGCTGGGTTGCCGAACTGCGGCCGGACGCGCCGGACGTCGGGCCGGTCAAGGCCGAGCCGCCTGCCGCTGTGTTGCCGCCGCCTTCGCTACCGCTCATCGCGTCGCCGCGGACCCGTCGACGCCTGCACGTGATCGGCGGCGCCGGCGCGCTAGTAGTCGTGCTCGTGCTCGTGGGCATCGTGTTGTCGCCACTGGTCCGTCGCGATCGCGACGAAGCGGCGGCCGCTCCGGCGGCGGCCGGCGCCGCGCTCGAGCCGGTATCGGGACCGGCGCGTCTGGCGGTGCTTCCCGTGCGCATCGACGGCAGTCTCGACAGCGAATGGGCCTGGCTGCGCCTGGGCCTGATGGACCTGATCGCCACGCGCCTGCACGAGGGTGGGCTGGCGTCCGTGCCGAGCAGCAACGTCATTGCCCTGGCGAAGAACGGTGCCGTCGAAGCGGTCGATGCGGCTGCCGTGCGGGCCGCCACCGGCGCACGCGTGATCGTCTCGCCTTCGGTCCGCAAGACGCCGACGGGCTGGCGCCTCCACGTCGAGGTGACGGGCACGGACGGTGACACGCGCGAAGTGGAGGTGCATGCCGGCGATGCGATCGCAGGTGCGCGCGGAGCGGCGGACCGCGTACTGGTCCTGCTCGGCCGCACGCCGGGCTCCGACGCGTCCGGCACGACCCTCGACGAGGAAATGCTGATCCGCCGCATCGACGCGGCGATGGACGGCCACGACGACGACACCGCCCGGCAGCTGCTCGATGCGACCCCGCCGGCGCTCGGCGACTCGCTGCCGCTGCGCGTGCGCAAGGCCGAAATGGAAGCCGCCGCCGGCCGCACCGAGGCAGCGCGCACGCTGCTGCAATCGGTGCTCGACGATCGGGCGCGGCGCCCGCCGGATGCGCAGACGCACAGCCGCGCGCTGTTCGGCCTGGCTGCCCTGGACTTCCTCGACAACCGCAACGACGCGGCACGCGACCGCCTGAACGAAACGATCCGGATCGCCCAGCAGGCGCATCTCTCGCTCATCTACGGCACGGCCATGCGCAGCCGCGCGATCCTGCACGCGGTCGAAGGCAATGACACGCAGGCCGATGGAGACTTCGCGCAGGCACGCATCGCGATGGAACTGGCCGGCGACACGCTGGGCCTGGCCGAGCTGGAGGCATCGCAGGCCGGCACCCTGATCACCCGCCACCGCTTCGCCGAGGCGCAGACCCTGCAGGACCGGGCGATCGCGCGCCTGGAGCGCTTCCCGCCGGGCGACTTCCTGCGCGCCGCGTTCGGCAACAAGATCCACCTGCACCTGGCGATGCTGCAGCCGCACGACGCGCTGCTCGTCGCCGCGCACGCGCGGATCATGCTCGGCAGCGCCTGGGACACGGACTGGTCGGCGCGCCTGCACGAGGTGCGCGCCCTGATCGCCAGCGGCCGGCTGGACCAGGCCCAGCGGGATCTGGATGCGGCCGCGGCGGCCATCGATCCGGCACGTCAGGCGGACCTGTACTCGGCCCTGCTCGCGAACCGGGCGCAGCTTGCGCTGGTCCGCGAGGACTGGGCGGCCGCCATCGCCCTGGCCACGCGCGTGACCGAACTGCGCGCCGCATCGGCGCTCTCGTCACCGCACTATGCCCGCGGCCACAGCGGGGGCTGGCGGGTACTCACGCAGGCGCTGCGCCGACAAGGCGCCATCGCCGAGGCGGCGCTGCAGACGCAGCGGTTCGCCGCGTGGGCGGGCACGCTGCAGGATCCCTCGATCGCCCTGCAGGTCCGCTTGAGCGAAGCCGAGCAGGCGGCGGCCGAGCGTCGGACCGACGCGGCGATCGCCGGCTTCGAGCAAGCCCTGGCCCTCACCGGACAGGCCGCACCGTCGGAAATCGCGATGGTGGCCGTGGCCTACGGCAGGTACCTGATCGAGATCGGGCGGCTCACCGAAGCCACGCGCGTCGTCGGCCGGGTCGCGCAATGGGTCGACCAGGAATACCAGTGCGCCGTTCTGCAGGCGCAGCTCTATCACGCGCTCGGCCAGCAGCCGGCCTGGAAGGCCGCCCTCGCCAAAGCCCGCGACCTGGCCGGCGAGCGAACCCTGCCGGCGGCCCTCGCGATCTGGCCCACGGCCCCGGCTCCTGCGCCGGCGGCATCCGGCGCGGTCACCGCCGTCCACGGCGAATCAGCTGCTCGCTGATTTCCCATCCGATCAACCCGTTGTCGCTTTCCCTCAGGCATCCATCAGGCCGCGCGTAGGCAGGCCAAAGCGTTCGCGCAGATGGTCCCGACGCGGCCGACTACAGTCGGGACAGGCTGCTCGCGCTGCGAGCGCGCAAGCCTGTCCATGACTTCCTTTCACGAGTAGCTTGCGGGGATCTTGCACAATGAAACGATTGGGATGGGTGTTGTTCGGCACCTTGGCGGCGGCCCTCGCGCGCGCCGATGCCCTGGAGGCCGGTCCGCGGACCGTGCAGCCGCCCTGGGCACCCGCGCGCCTGGGCGACACCCCACGACCGGTGTCGACAACCGGCGTCGACGGCGGTCTCGCTGCCGGCGCGCCCGCCGGCCTGCTCCGGCCGTGGATCTGGCAGGAGCGCAAGCTCACCGCCAGTGATGGCACCGGCAGCCAGTTCCTGGGTTCGGCGGTGGCCGTCACCGGCGACACCGCCCTCGTCGGCGCGGCTCTGGCGACGGCCGGCGGCGTCGCGTTCGCCGGCGCGGTCTACGTCTTCGTCGAGTCGGACGGAGCCTGGACCCAGCGCCAGAAGCTGACGGCCGACGTGCCGGTGCCGGGCGAGATGTTCGGCACCGCGCTGGCGATGCACGGCGACCAGTTGATCGTCGGCGCCTCGCGCACCGTCTACGGCGGAGGCCGACCGGCACCGGAGGCCGCCAACGCACCGCAAGCCAGCGCCGGTGCCGCCTACGTGTTCACCCGCACGGCCGAGGGCGTCTGGGTCCAGACGGCCCGGCTGAGCGCCGAGACCGGCGCGCCCGGCGACCAGTTCGGTCAGGCCGTCGCGATCTTCGACGACACCGCCGTGGTCGGCGCGTTCGAGGCGACGCTGCACGGCGATCGCCCCCGGCAGGGTGCCGCCTACCTGTACGCGCGATCGGACGCGGGCTGGCAGCCGGTCCGCCGGCTGGCCGCCGCCGACGGCAGGGCCGACGACCAGTTCGGCTGGTCGGTGGCGCTGCACGGCGATCGCCTGCTGATCGGCGCCAAGAATGCCACCGGCGCCCGACCGGCCACGAATCAGGGGCTGGTCTACGTCTACGCGCGCAACGATGGAGACTGGACCCAGGTTCAGCGGCTCGCCGCCTACGACGGCAGCTTCGGCGACCAGTTCGGCACGTCGCTCGCATTCGACGGCAGCTCCGCGCTGATCGGCGCGATGAACGGCGGCGACCACGGCGGCGCGGCCAACGGTGCGGTCTACGTCTACGAGCGCGCCGCCGGCGGGCTGTCCTTCGCACAGAAGCTGCTCGCGCAGAACGGCGACCTGATGGATGCGTTCGGCATCTCGACCGCGATCTCCGGGTCCACCGCCCTGGTCGGCGCCTACTACGCGCCGATCGACGGCGTGCCCCAACAGGGCGCGGCCTTCGTCTTCCGCAAGCTCGACGGCGTCTGGACCCGCACCAGGCGGCTGGTCGCCAGCGACGGCGGCTGGCAGGACCGCATCGGCTTCAAGGTCGCGCTGGACGGCCGCAGGGCCGTGGTCGGCGCCCAGCTCGTCGACGCCGCCTATCTGCATACGGCGCACGAGGCGGCCAGGGCCGAGGTCTCGCCCGCATCGCTGCGGCTCAACGCGATGGCCGGCGGCACCGCCGCCGGCATGTTGCGGATCGCCAACGGCGGCGAGGAGACGCTCGACTACGCGATCGGCGAATCGAGCGCCGCCGCGGCGTCCGTCCCGCTGGCAGCGGTGCCGGCCCCGGAACCGGCCAGCCAGGCCGGTGCGGCCAATTCGGCCCTCGGCCGCGGCGGCACGTCCGGCTCGCGCCTGCCCGCGCCGTGGGCAGGCCCCAGCGGAGGCGGGTCCCTGGCCTTCGTCCTCGACGATGGCAGCTACGAGAACACGTTCAACCTGTCGCGCGGTTACGAGGAAGCGGCCGCGATCTACCTCAACCGCTTCGCCGCGCCAGCCGGCACCGGCGCCTTCACGATCGATACCGTATCGATTCAGTGGCCGCAGAACACGGACGGCAGCCTGGTCGGCCGGCAGGTGAACCTGCTGGCCTACTACGATGCCGATCGCGACGGCGACCCGATCAATGCGGTGCGCCTGGGCGGCGATCAGTTCGTCACGATCGGCGCCCTGGACCAGTTCGTGGACTACCCGGTCAGCTTCCGCGTACCCGGCGAAGGCGACGTCTACGTCGGCTTCGAAAGCAGCTACGCGCGCGGCGGCGGCTGGCCGCGGCTGTTCCCGGCAGCGGTGGATACCGACGCACCCGTGCGCGCGGCCTCATGGGTGGGCGGCGTCGGCAACGGCGACCCCGACCTCGATCATCTGGCGCGCAACACCATCATCGGCCATCTGGAAACGTTCGGATCGCCCGGCAACTGGCACATCCGCGCCACCGGCGGCGAGGCCGACAACGACTGCATCGCCATATCCGAGATCCCCTGGCTGACGATGGCCGCCACCGCCGGAGCGATCGCCGCTGGCACCGCCGAGAACCTCGCCGTGACCGCCGACGCCACCGCACTGGCACCGGGCAGCTATCGCGCACGGCTGTGTGTGGCGACCAACGACCCGCAGGCACGGATGGTCCGCGTAGCCGTGGACCTGAGGGTGCACCCGGACGGCACGCTGTTCCGCGACGGCTTCGATGCGCCGTAGGACGACGGCGCCGGACGGTCCTTTCATACGACCGCGGCCCGCGCCTCGCGCGCAGCGGTCCCTCTCGATGATGGTTGGGGAACTCGCAATGAAACCTTTGATTCTGGTCCTGACCGGCCTGCTCGCCAGCGCGGGAACCGCCTATGCGGCCCGGCTGCAGCCGGCGCCGGCGACGACCGCCGCACGCGGCGCCGAGGTCGTCCTCGGTGCCCGCCCGATCGCACAGATGACCGACCACACGCCGGTGGCCGCCGGCGGCGTGTCCTGCTCCGATTGGGAAGCCGGCACCACCGGCGCCACCAGCTGGTGGCGCCGCTTCTATCTTTCCGAGCACGGCGCACCCACGTCGCTGGCGATCGAAAGCGTCACCGTCGGCACCGAGAGCGGCAGCGCGCCGGTCACGATCCGGCTCCATACGATTCCGCACGCCGTGCCGGCCGGAACGATTCCGACCGACCAGCTGACCCTGATCGGCCAGTCGGCCCAGACCTTGGTCAGCGGCCAGCTCGACACCGCGACGATCCCGGTCGCCGGTCTGGTCGCGGACGCGGTGAACACCGATCTGGTCGTGGAGTACCACGTCGACGCGTACCCGCTGTCGGCGTTCTACGCCGGCGGCAACGCGAGTCCGCAGACGCACGACGCCTTCATCAGCGCGCCCGAGTGCGGGGTGCCGACGCCGACGCCGCTGTCGACGCTGAACTTCGCCGATGCGCACATGATCATCGTCGCCCATGCCGCCGCGCCGGCCGTCGCGCTCGACATGGCGTTCGCGCCGGACGTCGTGCGCGCACCGGCCAGCAGTACGCTGACGATCACGCTGGTCAATCCGTTCGCGCAGGACGCGCCGCTCACGGCCGACCTGACCGATACGTTTCCGGCAGGCCTCGTGGTCGCAACGCCGCCGAACGCCGGCACGACCTGCGGCGGAACGCTGACCGCGCCCGCCGGCAGCGGCGCGGTCACGTTGGCCGCAGCCGGTGCGTCGATCCCGGCCGACGGGCGCTGCACGATCCAGGTCGACGTGACCTCGGACGGCGGCACCCACGTCAACCAGATCGCCGCCGCGGCGCTGCGTACCGATCTGGGCGACAACATCCAGCCCGCGTCCGCGACGCTGTCGGTGGTGCCGGCCGGCGGCAACGGCATCATCCGCCACGCGTTCAACCAGCCGATCGCCACGACCGGCCTGCGCACCTCGTTCGACCTGATCGGCGGGCAGACCAGCGAAGGCGTCGCCAACGCCTACGGCTGGGACGTCGGCCTCGGGCTCGGCTACAACGGCGAATCGCCGCTGATGGTGACCCTGGTGCTGCAGGCGATCGCCGCCAGCCAGGCCCAGTTCCTCGTCGACGGCAACGGCCATGCGGCGATGCTGGCGAACGGCGCGACCGTCGGCCCGGCGGCGACCTATTCCGGCGAACCGGACGTGCTGCCCGACCCGGCCTGGCTGGCCGGTGGTGACGGCGCACTCGGCGTGCGCTTCCGCTGCAACGGGCGCCTGCCGTATCCGGTGGCGGGCAGCGGCCTGTGCTACGGCTACCTGCGGCTGGCCACGTTCGGCCTGGCCGGCCTGCCGGCCCAGATCATCGACAGCGCGGTCGACGGCGACGGCGCACCGATCACGGTCGCATTGCCGGCGCCGGTCCAGCCGCCCTCGGCCGGCGTCGCACCGGCCCTGTTGAATGTCAGCGTCGCCGCCAACATGAGCCGCGAGGCGGTTTTGACGCTGACCAACGCCAGCGGCAGCCTGCCACTGCGCTATGCGATCGCCGCCCAGGGCACCGCCTCGGGCCTGCGGCCGCATCCGAGGACTCTGGCCAAGGCCGGTGCAGCGGAGGAGGAAGCCGCCTCGCTGTCGGTGCCGGCGGTGGCTTCACCGGTCGTGCAGCAGCCGGTTCGCGGCTACGGCACCGATCCCGCCGGCACGTCCAGTGCGGTCACCTACCGGCTCGACGACGGCAGCTACGAAAGAAGCCTGGGCCTGGGCCAGTTCGCCGGCATCTGGCTGAATCGCTACAGCGTGCTGGAAGCGCAGACGATCGACTCGGTGTCGGTGATGTGGCCGCGCCAGCTGGAGGGCGGCAGCCTGGTCGGGCTCACCGCGAATCTGGTCGCCTACTACGACGCCGACGGCGACGGCGACCCGCGCAATGCGAGCCGGCTCGGCGGCGACCGTCTGGTCACGATCGACGCGCTCGACGTATTCGAGACCTATGCGACCGCCTTCGCCGTGCCGGGTCCCGGCGACGTCTATCTCGGCATCGTCGAGCACTGGGCGATGAACGGCTATCCGGGCTCGCTGTACGCCACGGCCGTCGACGGCTCGATCCACCGGGCGCGCTCCTACCTGTCGCTCAATCTGCCGGGGGACAGCGCGCCGGCGCCGCCGGATCTGGACAACCTGGCCGCCAACGACGTGACCGGCCTGGCCAGCACGATCGGCGTCCTCGGCAACTTCATGATCCGCGCGACCGCCGCCGGCACGTCGTGCACCGGCCCGGCGCTGCCGTGGCTGAGCGCGACCGTGCCGGGCGACATGGTGGCCGGCGGCGCCCTGGCGCGCATCCGTGTCACGGTCGATCCAGCGGCGGGAGACCTCGAACCCGGCCATCACGAAGCGCAGCTGTGCATCGCGACCAACGATCCGGCGCATCCGGTGCTGGCGATACCGGTTCACGTGGACGTGACCGCGCCGTTGGCAGCGCACGCCTGCAGCACGCACGGCGACGGCCTGTTCTGCGCGGGCTTCGAAGCGCCGCCGGAGGACGACCTGATCGTCAGCGGCCTGTTGAACCTCGAACTGCCGGCCACCGAGCGCGGCCTGTCGTTCAACTTCGGACGCCAGGACTGGGATGCGCTGCCGCTTTACGGCGACGACTTCCAGCCCTACTGGTCGTCGATGCGGCCGCACCTGATGTTCTACTGGTTCGGCGACGTCCACCCGGGCCGCAACGGCGGCGTCGCCGATACCGTGTTCGGCCCCTACAGCGTGCTGCAACCGGGCGACACGATCGGCCCCGGCTCGATCTTCAGCGAAGTGGCCAACGGCGACTACGGCGAGACCCGGCACTTCCTGGCCGGCGTCGACGGCTATCTCGGCTTCAAGTTCTACAACGAGGAAACCGGCCTGATCACCTACGGCTACCTGCACCTGACAACGACCTGGCCCACCGGCTACCCGGCACGCCTGCTCCACTACGCCTACAACCGCTCCGGCGGGCCGATCACGATTCCGTAAAGCCGCGCTGCACCGGGAACGGAGGCTTCGCTTGTGAAGCCTCTGTTTTCGGCGGTGTCGTGTGGCAGTTCCAGGCCATGGGTTCGACGCCCAACCGGCCCCACACAGACGCTGAGATTCAGCGTGCTCTGGCCGAATGCTCGGGAGCGGCCAATCAAGCCGAGGCGATCGTTCGGTCGCTCACTGATCGAGGCAGATGGCGGCTATCGGCCTTGGATTCAACCGATCGACGCAACAGTTTGTCGATATCGCTCTGCCGGTGTTTCGAAACGTAGCGTCTTACGTGGCCGTTCGTTGATCTGGCGCGCAACGGCATCCAGCTTTGCCTATGAGACGTCCGCCAGGTTGATGCCCTTTGGGAAGTACTGACGTAGTAAGCCGTTGGTGTTCTCGTTGGAGCCGCGTTGCCAGGGATGATGCGGATCGCAGAAGGGGACCGGGATGTCGGTGGCCAAGGTGAAGCGGCGATGCGCGGCCATTTCTCTCACACCTCACGCCTGGCTTGAGAGCGGTCGCTGGGAAAGCCCCGCGCCGTTCCCGATCAGATTGATCGGACCAAGGGCAAAGCCCCTTGATGTTGCTGGGCTGCTGCGTTCCCGGCAGCGTCCAGGCGAGACGTTGCAGGCCTTGATCTCAACCAGACTTCAGGTCGCATGCTGCGATCCGACGGTTGGTGACTCCGGCCTGATCATCGCCGCGCCGTGGCGGCGTTGAGCTGCGCCTGGAAGCTGCTGGCCGAGCGAACTGGAGTTGCTCGCGCGCGGACTGCCGAGTGGGAAGCCCATCCTGCGCGGGACTGTCACCGGACGGACATGGTCTTGAGCTGTTCGAACTCGTCGGTGATCGTGCTCCGATGTCGCACGCACCCGACGCGGTCTACTCGACCGTGACCGACTTGGCCAGATTGCGCGGCTGGTCGACGTCGGTGCCGCGCAGCACGGCGACGTGATAGGCCAGCAATTGCAGCGGCACCGTGAACACCGCCGGTGCGCACAGATTGCCGCCCGAGGCGACCTTGATGACCGCTCCGCGCGTGCCGCCGCCGTCGATCTGCACCTCCTCGTCGGCGAACACGAACAGCTCGCCGCCGCGCGCGCGCACTTCCTCGAGGTTGGACTTGAGCTTTTCGAGCAGCTGGTTGTTCGGCGCGACGGTGATCACCGGCATGTCCTCGTCGACCAGGGCCAGCGGACCGTGCTTGAGCTCGCCGGCCGGATAGGCCTCGGCGTGGATGTAGGAGATTTCCTTGAGCTTGAGCGCGCCCTCGAGCGCGACCGGATAGTTGACGCCGCGGCCGAGGAACAGGGCGTGATGCTTGGCGACGAAACGCTCGGCCAAGGCGGCGATCGTCGGCTCCAGCGCGAGCACGTCTTTGAGCAGGCGCGGCAGGCTGGCGAGCTCGGAGACCAGCTTGCGATACTTGTCCTCGGCGATGCCGTTGATGCGTGCCAGTTCGAGCACCAGCAGCGCCAGCGCGGCCAGCTGCGTCGTGAACGCCTTGGTCGAGGCGACGCCGATCTCCGGGCCGGCGCGCGTCATCAGCACCAGGTCCGATTCGCGCACCAGGCTCGATTCGGGCACGTTGCAGACCGCGAACGAACCCAGATAGCCGCGCCGCTTGCCCTCGCGCAGCGCGGCCAGCGTGTCGGCGGTCTCGCCGGACTGGGAGATCGTCAGGAACAGGCTGTCGGCCGGTACGACGGCGTGCCGGTAGCGGTATTCGCTGGCGACCTCGATCGAGCACGGAATGCCGGCGATGCCCTCGAGCCAGTAGCGCGCGACCAGGCCGGCGTGGAAGCTGGTGCCGCAGGCGACAATCTGCACGTGGCGGACGCGCGCGAGCAGCGTGTCGGCGTCGACGCCGAAGATATTCGGCAGGATGTGGCCGTCGGCGATGCGGCCTTCGAGCGTGTCGTTGATCGCACGCGGCTGCTCGAAGATCTCCTTGAGCATGTAGTGGCGGTACTCGCCGCGCTCGACCGCGTCGGCCGACAGCTCGCTGGTGTGCACGCGCCGCTCGACCGGATGGCCGTCGGCATCGTAGACCTGCATCTCCTCGCGCGTGATCTCGACCAGGTCGCCCTCGTCGAGATAGACGAACTGGTTGGTCACCTTGATCAGTGCCTGCACGTCCGAACCGAGGAAGTGCTCGCCGATGCCGATGCCGACCACGAGCGGACTGCCGCGGCGTGCGCCGATCACGTGACCGGGTGCTTCGCTGCTGATCACCGCGATCGCATAGGCGCCGTGCAGACGCCGGATCGCGGCCTGCACGGCCTCGCGCAGCGAGTTGCCGCCGGCCATCAGATGATGGACCAGATGTGCGATGACTTCGGTGTCGGTGTCGGACGTGAACGCGTAGCCGAGCGCCTTGAGTTCCTCGCGCAGTTCGGCGTGGTTCTCGATGATGCCGTTGTGGACGACGGCAACGGTGCCGGTCGACAGGTGCGGATGCGCGTTGGCCTCGTTCGGCACGCCGTGCGTCGCCCAGCGCGTATGCGCGATGCCGCTGACGCCGGCCAGCGGCGACTCGACGAGGCGGCCCTCGAGCTCGCGGACCTTGCCGACGGTGCGGGCGCGCGCCAGCTCGCCGTCGACGAGCACCGACAGGCCGGCCGAATCGTAGCCGCGGTACTCCAGCGCCCGGAGACCGGCGATGAGGATCGGCACGACGTCTCGCTGGGCTGCGGCAGCGACGATTCCACACATGTCAGGACACTCCGAATGGATGCGCGTCCGCCCCGGTCCGCGCGATGCGCGCCATCATAGTCGCTCCGGCGCGATCGGCGCACACCCCCGAGACAGAAGCCGCCGCTTCCGGCGACAATGCCCGCTTCCGGCCCTCTCCGAGCCTCCGATCCGCCTCATGCCGGCTTTCGCCTACCAGGCCCTCGACGCCGACGGACGCACCTGCCGCGGCGTGCTGCAGGGCGACACCGCCCGCGCGGTGCGCGGCAGTCTGCGTGAGCGCGGTCTGAGTCCGCTGGAAGTCCAGGAAGTCGCCGGCGACGCGCGACGCGGACCGTTCGCCGCGCGCGGCCTGAGCGGACACCAGGTCGCCCTGCTGACGCGGCAGCTGGCGACCCTGATCGGCGCCGGCCTGCCGATCGACGAGGCGCTGGCCGCGCTGTCCGAGCAGAGCGAGAACGAGCGCCAGCGCGCATTGACGGTCGCGTTGCGCTCGCGCGTGATGGAAGGCGCCAGCCTGGCACAGGCGATGGCCCAGTTTCCGGAGACGTTTCCGGATGTATTCCGTGCCTCGGTCGGCGCCGGCGAGCAGTCCGGCCAGCTCGACGAGGTACTCGAGAAGCTGGCCGACCACGCCGAGGCGCGTGATGCGCTCGCGCAGAAGCTGCTCGGTGCGCTGGCCTACCCGCTGCTGCTGACCCTGGTCGCGGTGGCCGTCGTGACCGGCCTGCTGACCTTCGTCGTGCCGCAGATCGTCGGCGTGTTCCAGGGCACCGGTCAGACCTTGCCGATGGCGACGCGCACGTTGCTGGCGATCTCCGATTTCCTGCGCGCCTGGGGCTGGCTGCTGGCCGCGGTGCTCGCCCTGGCCGGCGTCGCCGCGGCACTCGCGCTGCGGCGCGAGCCGCTGCGCCGGCGCTGGCATGCGCTGCTGTTGCGCCTGCCGCTGCTCGGCAGGCTGATCCGCGCCGCCAATACCGCACGCGCCGCGCGCACGCTGGCCCTGCTCTCGGCCAGCGCGGTGCCGCTGCTCGAGGCCTTGTCGATCACGGCCCAGGTGGTGCCGAATCTGCCGATGCGCGAGGCGCTGCGGCGCGCCGCGCTGCGCGTGCGCGAGGGCGTGCCGTTCGCACGCGCGCTCGGCGATACCGGACACTTTCCGCCGGTCGCGCTGCGCCTGATCGCCAGCGGCGAGCGCTCCGGCCAGCTGCCGCGCATGCTCGATCAGGCCGCGCGCCAGCAGCAGCGCGATCTGGATCGCTGGTTGACCGCGCTGGCGTCGATCCTCGGTCCGCTGGTGATCCTGATCGTCGGCACGCTGGTGCTGTTCATCGTGCTGGCGATCCTGCTGCCGATCTTCGAGATGAACAGGATGGTCAAATGAGCGGTCCGCTCCGACTCGGCGCCTGCGCGCGAGATCCCGCCCCGACGAGCCGCGTGCTCGCTGCGCGCATGACCTGCGGGGCCGGTCGATGATCCGCTTCGAGCAGGTCGCCAAGCGCTATCCGGGCGGACACGATGCGCTGATCGATCTCAGCTTCACCGTGGCCGCCGGCGAGATGGTGTTCGTAACCGGCCACTCGGGCGCCGGCAAGAGCACCTTGCTGAAGCTGCTGAGTCTGGTCGAGCGTCCGACGCGCGGCTCGGTGCACGTCGACGACGTCGACCTCGCGCGCGTGCGGCGGCGCCGCGTGCCGCAGGTGCGTCGCGGCATCGGCATGGTGTTCCAGGACCATCGCCTGCTGATGGATCGCAGCGTGTTCGACAATGTCGCGCTGCCGCTGGTGATCGCCGGCGCGCCGCGCGCCGAAGCCGCCAAGCGCGTGCGCGCGGCACTCGACAAGGTCGGACTGCTCGCGCGCGAGAAGGCGGCGCCGACGCTGCTGTCGGCCGGCGAACAGCAGCGCGTCGGCATCGCCCGCGCGATCGTCGGCAAGCCGCCGCTGATCATCGCCGACGAGCCGACCGGCAATCTCGATCCGCAGCTGTCGGTCGGCATCATGCAGCTGTTCGCGGAGTTCGCGCAGGTCGGCACCGCGTGCTGGTCGCCAGCCACGACCTGCACCTGATCAAGCGCATGAATCAGCGCGTGCTGGTGCTCGATCACGGGCGGCTGATCGACGACTTCCGCCCGCAGGCGGCCGCATGAACGTCCGCCGCCGACCGCCACGCCGCAGCGCCCCCGAAGCGACACCGCCCAAGCGCCCGCGCGCGCCGCGGCCGAGTGCCGGCGCGCGCCTGGGCCGCTGGCGCGACCACCACCTCTACGGGCTGCTGTCGAGCCTGGGCCGGCTCGCGGTACGGCCGCTGGCGACCGTGCTGACGGTCACCGTGCTCGGCGTCGCGCTTGCGCTGCCGCTGCTGCTGCAGGCAGCGCTCGACAATCTGCGCGCGTTCTCCGGCGGCCTGCGCGAGGCGCGCGAGATCACCGTGTTCCTCGATCCGGACGTCGGCGCTGCGGCGGCGGCCGAGATCGCCGCCGGCTGGCGCGGGCGGCCCGACGTCGCCGAGGTCATCGTCCGCACGCCCGAGCAGGGGCTGGCCGAGTTCCGCCAGCTGTCGGGCTTCTCGGAGGCGATCGGGGTGCTCGACTCCAATCCGCTGCCGAGCGTACTCGTCGTCGCGCCGGCCGGCGCCGCGGCCGACGGCAGCGACGGCGCACTGATCGCCGCGATCGAAGCGGACCGTCGCGTCGACCTCGTGCAGCATGATGCGGCCTGGCGCCGCCGCCTGACGGCGATCATGACGCTCGGCGAACGCGCCGCGATCGCGCTGGCCGCGCTGTTCGGGCTGGCAACCCTGCTGGTCGTCGGCAATACCGTGCGGCTGGACGTGCAGAGCCGCGCCGAGGAGATCGCGATCATGCAGTTGATGGGCGCCAGCGACGGTTTCGTCCGGCGTCCGTTCCTGTATGCCGGGCTCTGGTACGGCCTGCTCGGCGCGGTCGTCGCGATTCTGATCGCGCTGGCGATGCATCTGGCGCTGCGCGACCCGCTCGCGCAGCTGATCGCCAGCTACGGCGGCCAGCTGACGGTGCGCGGCGTCGCGCCGACGGCCTTGCTGGCGACGCTGGCAGGCGGCGCGGCGCTGGGCTGGCTCGGCGCCTGGATCGCCAGCACGCGACAGTTGAGGAGAACGGCATGACCGCGCTCGGGGAAATCGGCCAGCAGCCGCGCGTGCTGATCGTCGACGGCTCGCGCGTCGTGCGCCGGCTGATCGAGCAGGTGCTGCAGGCCGAGCTGCCGGGCGTGACGGTCGTCGCCTGCGCAAGCGGCGAGGAAGCACTGGCGCGGCTCGACGAAGGCAGCTTCGATTTCGTCACGACCGCGCTGCGCCTGCCGGACATGGACGGCGCCGATCTGGCGCGGCGGATCCGTGCGCATGCGCCGCAGGCCTACGTGCCGATCGTGGTCGTGTCCGGCTCGGCCCAGGAGCGGCTGATGGCGCGCACGCTCGGCGACGACGTGACCGACTACTTCGACAAGTCGCTCGGGTTCCAGGCGCTGGCCGCGTTCATCGGCGGCTACGTGCACCCGGTCGAGCGCATCACCGGCCAGGTGCTCTACGTCGAGGACAGCCGCGTGGTCGCATTGGCGACCTCGCGCATCCTCGAGCGGCACGGCCTGTCGGTGCGCCACGTGGTCAGCGCCGAGGAGGCGATCCGGATCGTCGAGGACGAGCGCGGCGCCGACGGCCTGCCGACGGTCGACCTCGTGCTGACCGACGTCAGCCTCAAGGGCGCGCTGACCGGTGGCGACCTGCTCGACCGCATCCGCAACCACTGCGGCCTCGGCAAGGGTCTGCTGCCGGTGCTGGTGATGACCGGCGACGACAATCCGCGCAGCCAGGCCGTGCTGCTGCGTGCCGGAGCCAACGACCTGGTCAGCAAGCCGATCGACGAACGGCTGCTGGTCACCAAGCTGCAGTTCCAGCTGCGCGTGAGCCAGCATCTGCGCCGCCAGCAGACCGAGCCGGCACGATGAGCACGTCCGAGCAGACCGCAGCCGATCGTCTCAAGCTCGAGCCGAGCTGGAAGCAGCGCGTCGGCCATTGGTTCGATCGGCCCGAGATGATCGCGCTCGGCCATTTCCTGCGCGAGGAGAAGCTGGCCGGCAAGGTGATCTATCCGCCCGGCTCGCGGATCTTCGCGGCGCTCGACACGACGCCGTTCGAGTCGGTCAAGGTCGTCGTCCTCGGCCAGGACCCGTATCACGGTCCGAACCAGGCGCACGGCCTGTGCTTTTCGGTGCTGCCCGGCGTGGCCGTGCCGCCTTCGCTCGAGAACATCTTCAAGGAGATCGAACGCGATCTGCGCATCGAACGACCCGATCACGGCTGCCTGATTCCGTGGGCGCGCCAGGGCGTGCTGCTGCTCAATGCGGTGCTGACGGTCGAGCGCGCCCACGCCGGATCACACCAGGGCAAGGGCTGGGAGGGCTTCACCGACGCGTGTGTCGACGCGCTCAATCGCGAACGCGAGAACCTCGTGTTCCTGCTCTGGGGCAGCTATGCCCAGGCCAAAGGCAAGCTGATCGACGGCCGCCGCCACCGCGTGCTCAAGGCACCGCATCCTTCACCGCTGTCGGCCCATCGCGGCTTCATCGGCTGCGGACATTTTTCTCGTACCAACGAGTACTTGCAGCAGAACGGCGTGACGCCGATCGACTGGCGGCTGCCACAGGCAGCCGAGCTGGCCCTGTGAACGGCGGCCGCCCGGCCGCGATTGTTCACACCACGTCAGCACAGAAATAACTGGCGATTCACCGAATCGGGTGTAGTATACCGGCCAGTTCAGAAAAGGCCGCCACAGGCGTTCCGCACAGGAACTTCCGGCGCGCTTAGCACTCTCTTAGCGGGAGTGCTAATTTGCCACTCGATAGGAGGACTCCACATGAGCAATGCCATGGTCGCCAGCACCCTGCCGATCTCGAACCTGCCGGTTCCGAGTGCGATCGGCAGCCTCGATGCCTATGTGGCGGCGGTGCATCGTTTTCCAATGCTCAGTCAGGAAGACGAGCAGTCGCTGGCGCGCCGCTTCATCGACGCCGACGACCTCGACGCCGCCAAGCAGCTGGTGATGTCGCATCTGCGCTTCGTCGTGCACGTCGCCGCGGCTATTCCGGCTACGGCCTGCAACTCGGCGATCTGGTGCAGGAAGGCAACATCGGCCTGATGAAGGCGGTCAAGCGCTTCGACCCCGATCAGGGCGTGCGCCTGGTGTCGTTCGCGGTGCACTGGATCCGCGCCGAGATGCACGAGTTCATCCTGCGCAACTGGCGCATCGTCAAGATCGCGACCACCAAGGCGCAGCGCAAGCTGTTCTTCAACCTGCGCAAGTCGAAGAAGCGCCTGGGCTGGATGAACGCCGAGGAGGTCAATACGGTCGCGCGCGAGCTCGGCGTGCCGGCGGCCACCGTGCTCGAGATGGAGGCGCGGCTGTCCGGCAAGGACATCGCGTTCGATGCACCGACCGACGACGACGAGGACGCCAAGCCGTCGCCGGCGATGTTCCTGGTCGACCACTCGGCCGACCCGTACGGCACGATCGAGAGCGAATCGGAAGAGGAATCGAGCCTCGACACGCTCAAGCGCGGGCTGGCCCGCCTCGACGACCGCTCGCGCGACATCATCCAGCGCCGCTGGCTGCGCGAAGGCGACAAGGCGACGCTGCAGGAACTGGCCGACGAGTACGGCGTGTCGGCCGAGCGCATCCGCCAGATCGAGGCGAACGCGATGAAGAAGATGCGTACGCTGTTCGTGGCCTGATCGGCCCGACGACGTGATCGCGCCGGCGCGCCGCGCCGGCTACCGACGGCCCCGGTGACGGGGCCGTTTTTTTTGCAGGCCCGTCGACCGTCAGGTCATGTCGATCGGATCGACGTCGATCGACCAGCGCAACCCGCCTTGCGCAGGCACGGCGGCCAGCGCCGGCAGCCAGCGCGACAGATAGGCCTGCAATGCGCTGCGCTCGTCGGCTTCCAGCACGATCTGGCCGCGATGCAGCCCGGCGCGGCGCGGCATCGGCGCGGCCAGCGGTCCGAGCACCCGCACCGTCTCGTCCACGTCGAGCAGGCGGCACGCCGCCGCCAGAAACGCCTCCAGCCGCGCCGGCTCCTTCGCCTCGGTGCGCAGCAGCGCCATGCAGCCGTACGGCGGCAGGCCGGCCGCGCGACGCTCCTCGATCAGACTGCGGGCCAGGGCGCGATAGCCGCCGTTGCGCAGGATCGTCAGCAGCGGATGATCCGGATGATGCGTCTGCAGCCAGACCTGGCCGGGCCGGGCCGCCCTTCCGGCGCGGCCGGCGACCTGGACGACCAGCTGACCGAGACGCTCGCCTGCGCGGAAATCGGCACTGAACAGTCCTTCGTCGACGTTGGCCAGCACGACCAGGTTGAGGCTCCCCAGATCATGGCCCTTGGCGAGCATCTGGGTACCGACCAGGATGCGCGGCCCCGCTTCGGTGAGGCCTTCGAGCAGGCGCTCGCGTGCGCGCTTGCTGCGCGTCGTGTCGCGGTCGATGCGGACGATCGGCACGTCCGGAAAATGCGTGCGCAGCGCGTCCTCGAGCCGCTCGGTGCCGTGTCCCTGCGGCTGGATGGCCAGGCCTGCGCACTCCGGACACGCTTTGGGCACCGCCTGTTCGGCGCCGCAATGGTGGCAGATCAACCGGGCGCGCCCTCGATGCAGCGTCAGCGGCCGGTCGCAATGCCGGCATTGCGCGCTCCAGCCGCAGTCCCGGCATTGCAGCACCGGCGCGAAGCCGCGCCGGTTGCGAAACACCAGGGCCTGGTCGCCGCGATCGAGACAGTCGCGGATCGCCGCGAGTGCAGGCTCGGCCAGCCCGTGCTGCAGCGGCAGGCGCCGCACGTCGAGCACGTGCAGCACCGGCGGCCGCGCATCGCCGGCACGCTGGCGCATCGACACCGATACGTAGCGCCCGGCCTCGACGTTGGCCAGCGACTCCAGCGACGGCGTCGCCGAGCCGAGCACGATCGGGACCTGCTGCGCGCGCGCGCACCGACCGCGAAATCGCGAGCGTGGTAGCGGAAGCCCTCCTGCTGCTTGTACGAGGTATCGTGCTCCTCGTCGATCACGATCAGCCCCGGCGCGCGCAGCGGCACGAACACCGCCGATCGGGTGCCGAGGACCACCGGCGCGTCACCGCGCGCGGCCGCCATCCAGGCGCGCGCGCGCTCGGTCTCGCCGAGGCCCGAATGCAGGACGGCGATGTCGACGCCGAGCCGCTGCCGGAACCGGCGCAGCATCTGCGGCGTCAGCGCGATCTCCGGCACCAGCACCAGCGACTGCCGTCCGGCGGCCATCGTCCGGCCGATCAGTTCCAGATAGACCTCGGTCTTGCCGCTGCCGGTGACGCCGTCGAGTACGAACGGCGCGAACCGTCCGAATGCCGACGCCACCGCACCGACCGCATCGCGCTGCTCGGCATTGAGCGGCGGGCCGGGCAACGGCCGCGGCGGCACCTCGGCACGCGGGACGCGGCGCCGCTCGATCCAGCCGCGCTGCCGCGCCGCACGCGCCGCGGCACGCCAGCCCGGCAGCCGCTCGTCGAGCTGGCCGGCGGTCAGCGCGCCGTCCTCGAGCAGGCCGAGCAAGCCGTCGGTCCGCGTGCGCGGCGGTGGCGCGGCTCGGACCGTGCCTGGCGGCCGGCCGGCTCCAGCGACCAGAGCTCGTCCTCGTCCGGCGAGGGCGTACGCGGTCCGCGCAGCGCCTGCGGCAATGCGGTCTCGAGCACTTCTCCGAGCGGGTGGTGATAGTAGCGCGCGGCCCAGTCGAGACTGGCCAGCAGCTCCTCGGTCAGCCAGGGCACCGGGTCGAGCACCGCCTCGATCGCCTTGAGCCGGGCGGCGGCGACCATCGCGTCGGCCGCGTGGCCGATGACGACGCCGACCGTATCGCGGCGGCCGAACGGCACGCGCACGCGGCTGCCGATCGGCGGGACCGGATCGCCGTCGCGGACGGCGTAGTCGAAGGCTTGGGTGAGCGGCACCGGCACCGCGACGCGAACGATCGTCGGCGGCCGAGCGGCGGCGGCATCGGACATCGTCGCAGTCTAGCGGCAGGTCCGACATTCGGCTCGAGTTATCGCGGTCTCCTCACCCTGGCTGCGCGGAACCGACGCCAAGTGGCCGTGGCGCCGGACATTTGTCGCTTATCCACAAGCGCTGTGGATAAGTCTGTGGACGAGCCGCCGTGAGCTGCTTGCGGAGCGCGCAGCAGCGCGCTCCCGGTCGGGTTGGCGAAGGTTTAACCAATCTTAAATGATGCTATTGGATCAATGACTTACAAGGCACACGCCGGACATCGATGACAGCGCGATGACGCTCGACGGCCGGACCGGCGCGCTCGTGCTGCCTGTGCACAAAATGCTTGACAAGGCGGCCGCAAGCCCCTCAGGTCACCGCCAGGCCGATCACGATCGCGGCGACGAGACCGAGCGAGAGCAGGACCGAATAGCAGGTGCCGACGACACCGTAGGTGATCACGCCCATGATCCAGCCCTGGCGGTAGACGCGCTTCTGCATCAGCAGCAGATACAGCGGCAGCCAGACCCAGGCTGCGGTGATCAGCCAGGTGACCGACGCGGCCGCCGAGGGCACCGCGGCGAGCGCGCCGCGCAGCGCGTACAGCAGGATCAGGACCAGCATCGACAGGAAGATGAAGGCGTGACTGTGCAGCGCCACCATCAGATGCTCCATGTACAGCCGGCGCTTGAACACATAGACGATCTTCAGCAGCACCGCGAAGATCGGCATCAGCACGAACAGCGTCTGCGGCGCCACCGAGAACATCGCCGTGCCGAACAGCGCCGGCTTCTTGGTCGCCAGGCTCGCGTTGGCACGCATATGCCCGAGCGAGGCGTTGATGCGCCGGTTGACCGCCTGCGGCAGCCAGGCGATCTCGACCGGATTGGTGGCCGCGTTCCATGGCCGGCCGTTGAACGTGAACAAGACGTCGAGCACGGATTCGGCGGTATCGGACTTCCTGTCGCCGGACCTGCCGGCCGAGGTCTCGCCGTCGGTGCCCGCAGCCGCCGGATCGCCGGCGCCGTCGGCCGGCGCTGCCTTGGCCGGTTCGGTGGCGGCCGGAGGCGCGTCGACGCTGCCCGGTGCCGGAGCCGGGGCCTGCGTCGGCCCGATCCCGGCATCGGCCTTCTCGGCATCGTCGGCATCCACAACGATGTCGAAGCCCTCGTTCTGGAACACCCCCTCCATCGACAGCTGCACCGCGAAGATCGACAGCACGCACAGCACGAAGAACAGGCGGAACGGCGTGACGTAGCGGACGCGGCGGCCGGCGCAGTATTCGGTGGTCAGATAGCCGGGTCGGAAATACAGGTCGAAGATCGAGCGGAAGATGCGCGAATCGACGTTGAAGATGATGTCGGCCAGGTCCGAGCCGACCTCGCGCAGGCTGCGGATCATGCCCTTCTCGGGCTGGCCGCACCGGTAGCAGTAGCCGCCGTAGAGCGGGGAGGCGCAGTTGCCGCAGACCGCGAACCGCGGCGGCGGGGGCGCCGGCTCGGCGACCGGCGCAACCGTCACCGGCAGCGATTCGAGCGGCGCTCCGCCGGCCGCCGTCTCGCCGCCGATGGATGTCTTCGGATCGTTGTTCATCGGTCCACCGCTGCCCCCGCGAGACCGCCACCGCGCTCGCCAAACGGCGGACGATAACCGTTTTCGACGGCCGCCGGTGCACGATCGCCGGCGGGCCCGCGCACCGGCCCGCGGCGCACGCCGGTGCGGCACGCGGCAGCGATCCGATCGCATGCACGAAGGCGTCGACCAGCCCGCGTTCGATCGGCCAGGCCCATGCTATGGTTAGTACCGTCGGCACTTGACAAGACGCGATTTCATTCCGGCCGCTCGCACCTGCCGGAGCCGCGTCGACGTACAGCGCCGACGAATACCGTCAGGATCCCAAGGGGCGCTTCGTATACGAATCCATTTTTGACAGGGTCCTGCACCGGTCCCCGACCCGCCGATCATCCGTGAAAAAGGAGCGTTTCAGTGATGTCCAAGCTATCGAGACTAGGCAACCCACCCGGCGCAGCGCTCGTTGTCGCCTGCGTGACCGCAGCGATCGCGAGCACGACGGCATACGCCCAGCGGCTCGACGAAGCCCCCTGGCGACCCGGCGCGAAGGCGCAGCTCTCGCCCGACACGGCGATGCCGCGCGCGGTCTGGCAGCCGCCCGCCAATGCGATCTACGACAACGGCCCGCGCACCAGCGGCACCGCACCCGGCTGTTCGGGCGACAGCGGCAATGCGAGCATCCTGCAGGATACGGCGCTGACGATGAGCACGTTCGGTGCCGGACACGCGGTCAGCAGCGGATTCCGCGTCGCCGAGGACTTCGTCGTGCCGAGCGGCCAGACCTGGAACGTGACCGGCGCGAACTTCTTCGCGTACCAGACCAACTCGGGCGCGACCTCGACGATCAACGCCGTCAACGTGCGCATCTGGAACGGCGTGCCAGGCACCGGCAGCGTGGTCTGCGGCGACCCGACGACCAACCGCATGGACGCCACCGCCGCGTCCGGCATCTTCCGCACGCTCGAGAGCGCACCGGACTGCACGCGCCCGATCATGGTGCAGCACGTCGATCTGTCGAGCTGTCCGCCGCTCGCTGCCGGCACCTACTGGATCGACTGGCAGACCGGCGGCTCGCTGGCCAGCGGACCGTGGGCGCCGCCGATCGTGATCGCCGGACAGTCGACGACCGGCAACGCGATGCAGTTCGACCCGACCGCCGGTACCTGGGCGGCACTGCTCGACGGCGGCAGCGGCACCGCGCAGGGCCTGCCGTTCGTGCTCGAGGGGCCGGCCGGGCCGGCATTGGCGATCGACGCCGCGGCGGCGGTGCTGACCGATTCGTGCGCGGCCAATCCGGCGCAGGACAACGGCGTGGTCGAGCCGGGCGAGACCGTCGACATCGCGGTCCCGGTCAGCGCGAGCGGCGGCAACTTCACGAACGTCGTCGCCAGCCTCGCGCTGCCGGCGCCGGGCTCGGTGGTCTACGTCGTCTCCAGCGCCAATCTCGGCACCTTGAACGCCGGACAGAGCGCGACCGCCAACTTCCGGATCCGCGTCGAGAAGAGCTTCACCTGTCTCAGCGACTTCACGCTGCCGCTGGCGGTTACCAGCAACGAAGGCAATGCGACCGGCTCGATCGACGTGACCGTCGGCGCATCGGCCTCGCCGGTGCCCGCTGACGTGCCGGTCGCGATTCCGGACAATTCGCCGACCGGCATCAGCTCGACGATCGCGGTCAGCCAGAACCTGACGCTGACCGACCTGAAGGTACGAGTGCGCGCCACGCATACCTGGGTCGGCGATCTGATCGTCCGGCTGACCAGTCCGGCCGGCACGACGGTCACGCTGCTGGATCGCCCCGGCGTCCCGGTCAGCACCAACGGCTGCAACAACAACGATCTGGACGTCACGTTCGCCGACGGCCAGCCCGATCCGGAAGCCGTCTGCAACGCGGCCGGCACCAACGTGCCGTGGCCGGTCACCGACGCGGGCCCGACCCAGCCGCTGTCGGCGTTCGACGGCCAGAACGCGCTCGGCAACTGGGTGCTGACGATATCGGACAATGCCACCATCGACACCGGCACGCTGGTCGACTGGGAGCTGATCCCGACGCCGGGGTTCGAGGGGGGTTGCGAGGTCTGCGGCGGTCTCGGCGATCTGATCTTCGAGGACGGCTTCGATCCGTAGCGCGAGGCAGCGGCGGATCGCATCCGCCGCCATGCAGGGCCCGGCCGATGCCGGGCCCTGTTCACGACCGCGGCGCCTTCCGCGGTGGCCGCTGCGCCGCCTGCCCGATGACGTCGGGCATCGGCGTTCGAATGTGCGGGCTGACGCGAGTCAGTGCTCACGACATTGAGCACGCAGAGGCGACGGTGCACACCCCGGCAGGCGATCGAACGTGTTGCCGCATCCCGTAAGCGGTGACACCGCCGCAGGCGCGCGCGCCGCAACGCGGCCTGCACGGTGCATCGACACGGACCGCGAAAGAACACGATGCAGGCTCCCACCCGGACGCCGCGCATGCGATGCGACCCGCACGCGCGCAGTCCGCGCTGCCGCATCGGACAGCCGATCCGGCCGGCCCGCTCACGCGCCGGCCGGCGCACGCTCTACACTGGCGGCCGAATCGAATCGTCGCCCGTGCTCCTGCAATGACCTGGCTCTCCCTCGACCGGCAGCGCTTCGCGCGCGAGCTGACCGATACCGCGCGTCTGGCCGGCCCCCTCGTGCTCGGCCAGTTGTCGGCGGTCGGCATGAACGTCATCGACACGCTGCTGGCCGGTCACCTCGATGCGCATACGCTGGCCGCGGTCGCGGTCGGCACCAGCATCTGGTCGCTGGCGCTGGTGGCCTCGCTCGGCGTCATGATGGCGGTGCCGCCATCGGTCGCGCAGCTGCACGGCGCCAACCGCCACGAGGCGATCGGCGCGCTGCTGCGCCAGGCGCTCTGGCTGGCCGGCGGCCTCGGGGTCGCGCTCGGCCTGGCGACCGCCTTCGGCGGACCGCTGCTGTTCGAGCTGATCGGCGTCGACCCGGCGCTGGCCGCGGACGTGCGCCGCTTCCTGCACGCGATCGCGTTCGGCGCGCCGGCGATGGCGCTCTACTTCGCGCTGCGCGGCCTCAGCGAGGGCATCGGCCTGACCCGGCCGACGATGATCTTCGGCCTGCTCGGACCGGCGCTGCTGGCGCCGATCGGCTACGTGCTGATGTACGGCCGATTCGGCCTGCCGCGACTCGGCGCGGCCGGCGCCGGCATCGCGACCGCGCTGGTGCTGTGGATTCAGCTGGCGAGCCTGCTGACCTACGTGGCACGGCACCCGGCGTACCGGCACGTGCAGCCGTTCGGCCGGCGCGACCGGCCCGATCGGCGCGCGATCGGCGAGCTGCTGCGCATCGGCGCGCCGATGGGGGTGACGGTCTTCATGGAGGCGAGCCTGTTCGTCGCGGTCGCGCTGATCATCGGCCGCCTCGGCGCGGACGTCGTGGCGAGCCACCAGGTCGCGATCAACGTGGCCTCGTTCGCGTTCATGGTGCCGCTCGGCATCGCGATGGCGACGACGGTCCGCGTCGGTCATGCGGTCGGGCGCAACGACGGCGTCGGCGTGCGCCTGGCCGGCGGCGCCGGATTCGCGCTGACGCTGGCGATCCAGTGTCTGTCGGCGAGCGTGCTGTTCGCGCTGCCGCACGCGATCGCCTCGCTCTACACGCGAGACACCGTCGTCGTCGCGCTGGCCGCGCAGCTGCTGGTGCTGGCCGGCATGTTCCAGCTCTCCGACGGCATCCAGGTCGCCGCCAACGGCGCGCTGCGCGGCCTCAAGGACACGCGCACGCCGATGGTCATCACCTTGCTAGCCTATTGGGGCGTCGGCATGCCGGTCGGCGGGTGGCTGACCTTTCACGCCGGATACGGGGCTCGCGGCATGTGGATCGGCCTGATCGCCGGACTCACGATGGCCGCGCTGCTGCTGACGCTGCGCTTCCGCCGTCAAGCGGCGGGCTTCCAGGCTGCGGTCGACTTCGCCCGTCGCCTCGATCGTCACTGACGGACGCTGCGCCGGCAGCGGCGCCTGCAGCACCGGCGAGGTCTGCGCGACCGGGATGCTCCAGGTCCGCAAGGCGTCGCCGAGCAGGTCCAGATGCCCCGGATGGCGATCGTGTCCATGGGTGCTGACCTCGAAGCCGTAGCGGCGCTTGAGCCGCAGCCGGCCGTCGACGCGCGCCAGGCCGACGCGGCGCAGCGACACGGTCTGGTCGAGCAGCTGCACGCCGGCGCGATGGCACAGCTCGCGCGCGAGGCGCCCGGCCTGCTCCCGCGCACGCAGCGCACGCAACCACAGCGCAATCGCAGCGCCGATGAGCAGCAGGGGAATCCATTGACTGAGCATCGCCCGAGTGTGGAGACGGCCGGGCAGCCTTGCAAGGGCGACCGGCCCGACCGGCGCAGGCGCGCGGCCGGCGGCCGGTCACGGCGTCCGGCACCGTTTTCGCTAGAATCCCCGCCATAACCAGAACATCAAGGGGGGACGCTGCGACCTCGAGGCTCGAGTGCGCTGATCCGGACATGGCGACGATCGACATCCCCGACTATCGGCCGGTCGACAAGCTCGGCTCGAGCCGGCTGGCCAGCGTCAGGCTCGCGACGCAGACCTCGCTGGAGCGCGACGTCGCGCTGAAGATCCTGTCGCCCGGCCCGGCGGCCGATCCGGTCATCAGCGAGCAGTTCCTGCAGTCGGCGCGGACACTGGCCTCGTTTGCGCACCCGAACGTCGTGCAGGTCTACGACATCGGGCTCGAACCGGCGCCGTACTACGCGATGCAATACCTGTCCGGCGGCAATTTCGCGAGCCGGGTCAGGCGCGGCCTCGACGAGCGCGAGCTGCGCCGCATCCTCGAGGGCGTCGCGCGTGCACTGGGCTACATCCACCGCCGCCGGCACGTGCACGGCAGCATCAGTCCCAACAACATCCTGTTCGACGCCAACGATACGGCGATCCTCAGCGACTTCGGCCTGCTCGCGGCGCGCCGCAAGCTGGCCGCCGACGGCGAGGCCGCACCGCCCGGCGCGGACGGCTACGTCAGCCCGGAGGTCGCGCGCGGCGACACGCCGGACGCGCGCTCGGACATCTACAGCCTCGGCGCGGTGGCGCTCTTCGGCCTGAGCGGACGTTCGCCGGCGGAGGCCGGCGACCCTCCCTCGCCGGTTCCGCGGCTGCCGCCCGAACGCGCGCACTGGCAGCCGCTGCTCGACAAGGCGATGGCGAGCGATCCGAACAAGCGCTTCCAGAGCGCCGAGGCACTGCTGGCCGCGCTGGCCTCGATCGACGTGGCAGCCGCCGAAGTCGCCGTGGCGACGCCGCCGCCGAGAGGCGCCGCTGCTCCGACGCAGAACGCGGCTGCAGCAGCGGTGACCGCGACCGCCGTGCATACGGCGCCGGCCGGTGGCCGCCGCGACGGCGTCGCGCCGCCGGCGAGCCACGGCGAGGCGTCGCCGCCGGCCTCCGTACCGCCGCCGGACGGCGGTACCTGGCTGCCGATCGCGATCGCCGTGCTCGGCGTGCTGCTGATCGGCGGCGTCGGCTACGGACTGTGGGCCTCGCGCGCTCCGTCGAGCGAGCCCGCGCCGATCGCCGCGCTCGCCGATCCGGACGAGACGCCGGAGCCGACGCCGGCCGATCCGGCCGCGCCGCAGGCCGACGCGCCGTCCGAGCCGGATTTCCTGTCCGATCCGCGCCTCGATGCCGACGGCCGTCCGATCGCGCCGATCGATCTGCGCCTGGTGCCGACCGTCGTCGATCCGGTCGCCGAACTGGTCCGCCTCGGCCGCGCCGACCTCGCGGCGCAGCGCCTGACGCTGCCGCCGGAACGCAATGCGCTGGAACGGTTCCAGCTGGCGCTCAAGATCAATCCGCGGACGCGCGCGGCGCGCGAGGGCATCGTCCAAGTCGCGCGCGCGGCTACCTCGATCTGGCCGAGAACGCCCATCAGGCCGGTCAGACCGACGCCTTCCTCGAACAGCTCGACAAGGCCGCTACGGTCGCCGCCCTGGCCGGCGAGGAAGGCCAGGCGGTACTCGCCGAAATCCGCGCGCGGCGCGGCCGCGAAGCCGGCCGCCTGGTCGAGCAGGCCCGCCCGCTGGTCGATGCCTGGGACAAGGCCGGCGCGGGTGCGCTGTACGAGCGCGCACTCGCGATCGACCCCGGCAATGCCGCCGTGCTCGAGGCGCAGCGCCGCCTGCAGCGCGTCGGTGCGCCGGGCTACGTGTTCCGCGACGCGGTCGACGGCGGCAGCGGTCCGTCGCTGGTCGTGCTCGACGCGACGCTGGCGGTCGGACAGTTTCCGGTGACGCGCGGCGAGTTCGCGCGCTGGGCGCAGGCCGCCGGCGACGCGGCGCAAGGCGCGCAGGCCTGCCGCGATCGCGAGTCGTTCTTCCGCTCCTCACGCAATCGCAACTGGCTCAAGCCCGACGTCGAGCAGGGTGACGACCATCCGGTCGTCTGCGTCGGTTTCGCCCAGGCGCAGCGCTACGCCGCCTGGCTCAGCGAACGCACCGGCCAGCGCTACCGGCTGCTGACGCCGGCCGAATGGGACCGCATCGCACGTTCGGCGACGACGGCCGACTGCCGCTCCGCGAATCTGGCCGACCAGGCCTATCGGCGCCGCTACGAGACCCAGCAGGGCCAGGACTGCGACGACGGCGCCGCCGGCACCTCGCCGGTCGGCCGCTATCCGGCGATCTCGGTCGGCGTGTTCGACATGGACGGCAACGTGCGCGAGTGGGTGGCCGGCTGCGGCAAGGGGGCGCCGCTGACGCCGGGCTGCCGCGAGCACACGGTCAAGGGCCGCGGCTGGCTGTCGGTGCCGGGCAAGGAGGCCGTCGGCAACGTCGAGAGCTACGGCGAGGACGTGGCGCTCAACAGCGTGGGATTCCGCATCGCGCGCGAGATCGCGCCGTGACACTGAAGGGGAACGCAAGCAGATGAAGCTGATCTTTCCGAACGGGGAGCATGCGTCGGTCGACCTGTCCGACGGCCGCTGGATCGTCGGCTCCGCCGCCGACGCGCAGATCGTGATCGCGCTGCCGGGGGTGGCACCGCGCCATGCCCAGCTGCAGGTCGCCGGCGGCACCGTCAGCGTACACGGCCCGGCGGCCGGCGCGGCACTGGCCGTCAACGGCCGTCCGGTCACGGCCGAGACCGTGCTCAAGCCCGGCGATCTGATCACGATCGGTCCGGTCGGCTGCCGGCTCGCCGCGGTCGAACGCGCCGCCGCCGCGGTGGCGCCGGCCAAGGCCAGC
Organism: Dokdonella sp.; assembly: GCA_024707225.1. Taxonomy (GTDB): domain Bacteria; phylum Pseudomonadota; class Gammaproteobacteria; order Xanthomonadales; family Rhodanobacteraceae; genus Dokdonella. The sequence goes on from JANQAE010000003.1 coordinate 454,710, forward strand.
GTCGACGAGACCGGCAGCACCCGCCTGCGCATCGCGCTGCCGCGCTTCGTGCTGCGCGGCGTGTCGGGCCCGACGTTCGGCAAGGCGTTTGCGATCCACGGCACGATGACGATCGGCCGCCAGGCCGATTGCGACATCACGGTCGCCACCGAGGAAATCTCGCGCCACCACGCGCGCGTGCAGGCGACCGCCGACGGCCTGCTGGTCGAGGATCTCGGCTCGGCCAACGGCACCTACATCAACGGCAAGCGCGTGCAGGGCGGCCTGCTGCGGACCGGCGAGGAGCTGCGTCTGGACACGGTACGCTTCCTGCTGCTGACGCCCGGCGCGGAACTCAATCCAGGCGCCGCAGCCACCGCTACCGGCGCAGCAGCACAGGACAAGGCCGCCTCGCGGACCGGCCTGATCGTCGCGATCGTGGTCGTGGTGCTGGCGGCGCTCGCCGCGGCCGCCTGGTTCACCGGCCTGATCCCGCACTGAGGCGGGCCGCGCAGGTCGGGCGGCTTCAGGCCGCTCCGACCTCGATGCGCATCGACAGGTCGACCGCGCGCACGTGCTTGGTCAGTGCGCCAATCGAGATGAAGTCCACGCCGGTCTGCGCGATCGCGCGCACCCGGTCCAGACCGACGCCGCCGGAGACCTCGAGCGCGGCGCGGCCGTCGACCTCGGCGACCGCCTGCGCGAGTTCGTCGAGCTCGAACTCGTCGAGCATGATGCGATCGGCGCCGGCCGCCAGGGCCTGGCGCAGCTCGACGAAGTTCTCGGTCTCCACCTCGACCGGCACGCCCGGATGCAGGCGCGCGCGCGCTCGACGGCGGCACCGATCGAGCCCGCCGCGGCGATGTGGTTCTCCTTGATCAGCACCATGTCGTACAGACCCAGACGATGGTTGCTGGCGCCGCCGACGCGCACCGCGTACTTCTGCGCGAGGCGCAGGCCCGGCAGCGTCTTGCGCGTGTCGAGGATGCGCGCGCGGGTGCCGCGCACGGCCTCGACATAGGTCGCCGCGGTGGCCGCGGTGGCCGACAGCGTCTGCAGGAAATTGAGCGCGGCGCGCTCGGCCGTGACCAAGGCGCGCGCCGGCCCGGTCAGCCGGCACAGCACGGCGCCGGCGGCGACCGCGACGCCTTCCGCATGCGCCCAGTCGATCGCGACGCGGCGGTCGACCTGATGGAAACATTCGTCAAACCAGGCCTGTCCGCACAGCACGGTCGCCTCGCGCGTGATCACGCGGGCGCGCGCCTGCGCCTCGGCCGGCAGCAGGTCGGCGGTGACGTCGCCGCTGCCGACGTCCTCGGCCAGTGCACGCCGCACGTCCTCGGCGACGGCCTCGGGCGGCGGCAGCTCGATCGCGCTCATCGCGGCCGCTCTCGCCCCGTCACTGCGCGCCGGTCCAGCGCTTGAGCCAGGCGTTGACGGTGTCGTGCCACTTCACGCTGTTCTGCGGCTTGAGCACCCAGTGGTTCTCGTCCGGGAAGTACAGCAGCTGGCTCGGGATGCCGCGCCGCTGCAGCGCCGTGAACGTCGAGATGCCCTGGTCGACCGGCACGCGATAGTCCTTCTCGCCCTGCACGACCAGCATCGGCACGCGCCACTTGGCGACGTGGTTGACCGGATTGAAGCGCTCGTAGTGATCGGGCTTGGCGAACGCGCTGCCGCCGTTCTCCCACTCGGTGAACCACAGCTCTTCGGTCACGTAGCCCATCGAACGCGTGTCGAAGACGCCGTCGTGGTTGACCAGGCATTTCCACGGCGCGTTCCAGTTGCCGGCGATCCAGTTGATCATGTAGCCGCCGTAGGATGCGCCGAGCGCGCAGGCGCGATCGCCGTCGAGGAACGCGTAGCGGTCGAGTGCGGCCTGCCAGCCGAGCTTGAGGTCCTCCAGCGGCTTGCCGCCCCAGTCTCCCGAGATCGAATCGGTGAACGCCTGGCCGTAGCCGGTCGAGCCGTGGAAGTTGATCGTGACGACCGCAAACCCCTGACCGGCGTAGGTCTGCGGATTCCAGCGGTAGCTCCAGCCGTCGTTCATCGCGCCCTGCGGACCGCCGTGGATGATGAAGGCGACCGGATACTTGCGGGCCGGATCGAAGTCCACCGGCTTGACGACGTAGCCCTGGACCTCCTCGTCGCCCCAGCCCTTGAACGTGAAGAACTCGCTCCGGCCGACCGCCAGGCCGGCCAGGCGATCGGCGTTGAAGCGCGCGACCGGACGCAGCGCACCGCCCTTGAGCGGCGCGACGAACAGATCGCTCGGCCGCTGCAGCGTCTGATGCGCGATCAGCAGCTGCCGCGCGCCGACGTCGAAACCGGCGACGGTGCCGTCCTCGACCAGCTTGCGGACCTTGCCGCTGGCGACGTCGACCGCGAACAGCGGATGGCGGCCCCGATCGTCCGCCGCGGTGTACAGCGTGCGGCCGTCGAACGATTCCTTCAGCGCCGACGCGGAGCGGTCCCAGTCGGCCGCGATCTCGCGCAGCGCACCGGTCTCGAGATCGAGCGCGCGGATGCCGAAGCGGTCGGCCTCGAAACCGGGCCGCTTCATCGCGAGGTAGTACAGCGTCTTGCCGTCGCGCGAGGGCAGCGGATAGGCGTCCCAGGCCGGGTTCGCGGCGGTGAGATTGCGCGGCGCGGCACTGCCGTCGACGCTGGCCGCATACAGATCGAAATTGGTCGACCAGGCCTCGCTGCTGCCTTCGGCATTGCGCGCGCCGAAGTATACCGTGGCCCCGTCGGGCGAGAACGCGTACTCGCTGTCGTCGCCGAACGGCTTGGACGGCACGTCGTTGTCGATGCCGCGCGAGAGCCGGCGCGGTTCGCCGGCGAGCTTGCCGTCCGCGCCGAACTCACCGACGAACAGCTGCGAGCGGCGGCCGTCGGACCAGGTATCCCAGTGGCGGATGAACAGCTGCTCGTAGACGCGCCCGCTGCCCTTGCTCTTCTCGACCTGATCGAGGCGCTCGCGCGTGCAGGCCAGCGTCGCGCAGTCGACGAACACCTCCAGCGACAGCGCGACACGGCGGCCGTCCGGCGAGAGCTTGTAGCCGCCGACATCGAGCGGCAGCGCGCTGAGCTGCGTGGCCTCGCCGCCGTCGGCCGACATCCGCCACAGCTGATTGACGCCGTCCTTCGCGGCCAGGAAGTACAGCCAGCGTCCGTCCGGCGACCAGCGCGGCGTGTTCGCGCCGAGCGCCTGGTCGGTCAGCCGGCGCGGCGTGCGCGGCCGTCGGTCGTCACGCTCCAGATCGCGTTGACGCCGCGGTTGGCGTCGAAATCGGTCTCGCGGATCTGGATCGCCGCGTGGCGGCCGTCCGGAGAGAGCACCTGGTCGCTGAGCCGGTCGAGCGTCGCCAGATCGCGAATCTCGAACGGCCGCGGCGCGGCCGACGCCGAAGCGGCGGCCAACAGGATCAGGATCGCGCAGCAAGACTTCATCGGACAGCCCCGGAAAACGAAGGGAGGCGCATGGTACGGATTCGGATCAGGCCGGGCCAACCGCCACAGGTCATCACGCTCAGGCCGGGTCGCGGCGCACCGCGTAGCGATACAGCAGCCAGGCGATGAACGCGAGCAGCGCCAGGCCGAGCCAGCCGCCGAAATGCAGCGAGTCGGGCAGCGCCAACACGTCCTTGTTCTCGGTGACCACGATCGGGATCGCGATGATGATGCCCATCAGCGCCTCGCCGGTGATCAGGCCGGCCGAGAACAGCATGCCCTTGCGATGGATGCGGCCGTGCTCCTCCTCGTTGCGGGCGCCGCCGAGCGCACGCTCGACGAAGTGCGAGAGCAGGCCGCCGAGGAAGATCGGCACCATCAGCTCGATCGGCAGGTAGATGCCGATCGCGCAGGCCAGCACCGGGATGCGGAATTTCTTGCCGGTGGCCTTCAGCCACGAGTCGACCGCGATGATGACCGCGCCGATCAGCGCGCCGATGCCGATCGTCGTCCACGGCAGCTGGCCGCCGAAGATGCCCTTGGCGACCGAGGCCATCAGATTGGCCTGCGGCGCCGGCAGCGGACGCGGAAACGCCTCGGATCCGGGCGCGCCGGCGATGCCGTAGGCGGTCATCAGCAGCTGCAGGATCGGCGCCATGATCAACGCCGAGGACACCGCGCCGATCGCCAGCATGACCTGCTGCTTCCACGGCGTCGCGCCGACGATGTGACCGGCCTTGAGATCCTGCAGGTTGTCGCCGCCGATGCAGGCCGCGCAGCAGACCACCGCGCCGATCATGATCGCGGCGACCGCACCGATCTGCGAATCGCGCCCGAGCAGCAGCACCAGCACGAAGGCGGCGAACAGGATCGTGCAGATCGTGATGCCCGACACCGGATTGTTCGACGAACCGACCAGGCCGGCCATGTAGGCCGACACCGACACGAACAGGAAGCCGGCCACGATCATGATGATCGTCATCGGCACGCTGGCGCTCCACTGGCCGACGATGTTCTGGTACAGCGCGAGCAGCGGCAGCGTGAAGACGACCAGGCCGATCGCGATCAGCTTCATCGGGATGTCGCGCTCGGTCTCGGCGATGGCCGTGCCGGCGCCGGCACGCGTCGCCGCGAAGCCGCTGCGCATGCCCGAGAACAGCGAGTTGCGCAGCGAGATCAGCGTCCAGATGCCGCCGATCAGCATCGCGCCGACGCCGAGATAGCGGATCTGCGCCGACCAGATCATGCCGGCCGCATCGGCGGCGCTGGCGCCGGCCACGCGCGCGGCGAGCGCCGGATCGCTGTCGAGGAAGAACGTGCTGTAGATCGGGATCGCGACGTTCCAGCCGATGATGCCGCCGAGCAGCACGACGATGCCGATGTTGAGGCCGACGATGTAGCCGACGCCGAGCAGGGCCGGCGACAGGTTGGTGCCGACGTAGGCGATGCCCTTGCCGACCCAGGCGGCCGAGGCCGCCGCGTCCGGGAACAGGCGCAGGCCGCTCTCGGCACCGAGCTTGGCCAGGCCGCCCAGCGTCGCGGCGACGCCGAGCGTGCGGATGCCCTGCCCCGGGTTCTCGCCGGTCTTGAGCACTTCGGCCGCGGCCTTGCCTTCGGGGAACGCCAGACCCTGATCGACGATCAGCGAGCGCCGCAGCGGCACCGAGAAGATCACGCCGAGCAGACCGCCGAGTCCGGCGATCGCGAGCACCCAGGAATACTTGAACTCGGTCCAGTAGCCGAGGATCACCAGTGCCGGGATCGTGAAGATCACGCCGGAGGCGATCGAGGAACCGGCCGATGCGCCGGTCTGCACGATGTTGTTCTCGAGGATGCCGCCGCCGCCGAGCAGGCGCAGCACGCCCATCGAGACCACCGCGGCCGGAATCGCCGAGGCGATCGTCATGCCGGCGAACAGGCCGAGATAGGTATTGGCGGCCGCGAGGATGACGGCGAGGACGATCGAGAGGACGACCGCGCGAACGGTCAACTGCGGTGCTGCGGTGGTGCTCATCGAGGCTCCCCTGCTGATGCGAAGCGCGAACACTACCGCAGATGTCCGCCGCTGCGTAGGGCGCCGGCCGGCGCGTTCGCCCGGGCGGCCGGACGCAATGCAGCAATCTCGGCCGGATCCAGATGGCGCCAGGCGCCCTTGGCCAGCGTGCCGAGCACGACCGGGCCGATCGCGACACGGACCAGGCGCAGCACCGCCACGTCGTGCGCGGCCAGCAGGCGGCGGATGTGGCGGTTGCGGCCCTCGTCGAGCACGACGTCGAGCCAGGCGTTGCGCTCGCCGCTGCGCAGCACCTCGACCGACTTCAGCGCCAGCCGCTCGCCGTCGACGTCGCTGCCGGAGCGCAGCGCATCGAGCAGCGCGGCGTCGGCCAGCCGGTCGATCCGCACGTGGTAGCGCTTGTCCAGATGCGTGCGCGGATCGGTGATCGCGGCCGCCCAGGCGGTGTCGTTGGTGAACAGCAGCAGGCCCTCGCTGGCACGGTCGAGCCGTCCGACCGGCGCGACCCACGGCAGTGCGGCCGCCTCGAACGGCGCGTAGACGGTCGACCGGCCGCGCTCGTCGGCTGCGCTGGTGACCAGTCCGCGCGGCTTGTTGAGCGCCAGATAGACCCGATCGACGGCCGCCTGCAGCGCATGGCCGTCGATCGCCAGACGGTCGGCCCGCGCATCGGTCGGCCACTCCGGATCGCGCACGATGCGGCCGTCGACGCTGACGCGGCCTTCGGCGATCAGGCGCGTCGCCTGGCTGCGCGAGCACACGCCGTGCTTGGACAGCACGCGCGCCAGGCCGTGACGCACGGGCCGGTTGCCGCCGCGTTCCGGGACCGGGCGTCTCATCGCGCGCGCAGCACCGCCAGCGCCGCCACCAGCGCATCGACGAAGCCGGCCGGCAGCTCGGCGTCGACCGGCACGCTCCATTGCGTCTCGTCGGCGAACGCGGCGCACTTGACCGCGTCCTTCTCGGTCATCAGCAGCGGCAAACCGTCGCCGAATGCCAGATCGGCCGGCACGTAGGCGTGGTGGTCCGGGAACGGATGCGCAAGCACCTCGATGCCGCGCGCGCGCAGTGCCGCGAAATAGCGCTCGGGATGACCGATGCCGGCCACCGCGTGCACGGTGCGCCCGGCGAAATCGGCGAGCGGCCGGACCTGCCCGGTCGCGAGGTTGACCGCACGATCGCCGTGCAGGCGCATCGGCGTCTCGCCGGTCCGCGCGGTGCCGCCGTTGCAGACGCGCCACGGCAGCGTCGCCAGCCGCGTCAGCGGCTCACGCAACGGCCCGGCCGGCAGCAGGCGGCCGTTGCCGAAACGGCGCTCGCCGTCGATCACGCAGATCTCGACGTCGCGCGCCAGCGCCGGATTCTGCAGACCGTCGTCGGCGATCACGACGTCGACGCCCTCGGCCAGCAGCAACCGCGCGGCGTCCGCGCGGTCGCGACCGACCGCGACCGGCACCGCGGTCCTGCGCCGGATCAGTGCCGGCTCGTCGCCGACCTCGGCCGGGTCCGGATGCGCGTCGAGCAGCGTCGGTACGCGCGTGCGCCCGCCATAGCCGCGGCTGACGACGCCGGGCCGCCAGTCGCGCGCGCGCAGGGCCTCGACCAGCGCGATCACCAGCGGCGTCTTGCCGCTGCCGCCGGCGGTCAGATTGCCGACGACGACGACCGGCACCGCTAGCCGCGTCGCGCGCCGCCAGCCGAGGCGATACGGCGTCCGGTGCAGCCAGCGCAGCAGGCGGTAGACCGGCACCAGCGCGGACAGCCACCCCGGCACCGCGGCGCCGTGGTACCAGATCCGCTGCAGACCGGCCGCGTCCATCGGCTGCTCAGGCGGCGCCGCCGAGGCGCTCCATGCGGTAGCTGCCGTCGAGCACGCGTCCGACCCAGTCCTGATGCGTCAGATACCAGTCGACCGTGCGCTCGATGCCGCTCTCGAAGCTCTCGAGCGGCCGCCAGTCCAGATCGCGGCGGATCTTCGACGCGTCGATCGCGTAGCGGCGGTCGTGGCCCGGCCGGTCGGCGACGTAACGGATCAGCGACTCGCGCGGACGGCCGTCGGGCAGCGGGCGGCGCGCGTCGAGCAGCGCGCAGACCGTGCGCACGACGTGCAGGTTCTCGCGCTCGGCATCGCCGCCGACGTTGTAGACCTCGCCGGTGCGTCCGATCTCGAGCACGCGGCGGATCGCGCGGCAGTGGTCGAGCACGTAGAGCCAGTCGCGCACGTTGCGCCCGTCGCCGTAGACCGGCAGCGCTTCGCCGGCCAGCGCCTTCTGGATCATCAGCGGAATGAGTTTTTCGGGAAACTGGAACGGCCCGTAGTTGTTCGAGCAGTTCGTCGTCAGCGTCGGCAGGCCGTAGGTGTGGTGGAACGCGCGGACCAGATGGTCCGAGGCGGCTTTCGACGCCGAGTACGGCGAATTGGGCTGGTACGGCGAGGTCTCGCTGAAGCGTCCGACCGGACCGAGCGAGCCGTAGACCTCGTCGGTCGACACCTGCAGGAACCGGAACGCGTCCTGGCGGTCGATCGGCAGCTCGCGCCAGTACGCCAGCGCGCACTCGAGCAGCGCGAGCGTGCCGACGACGTTGGTCTGCACGAACGCGGCCGGACCGTCGATCGAGCGGTCCACGTGCGACTCGGCCGCGAAGTTGACGATCGCGGTGGGCCGATGCTCGGCCAGCAGCGCGGATACGCAGGCGCGATCGCCGATGTCGCCGTGCACGAAGTGGTGACCGGGATGCCCCGCCAGTGCGGCCAGCGTGTCCGGATTGCCGGCGTAGGTCAGCGCGTCGAGATTGACGATGCGGTAGCCGCCCGCGGCCAGCACGTCGTGGACGAAATTGCCGCCGATGAAACCGGCGCCGCCGGTGACCAGCAGGGTCTTCATGGGATCGATCGCATCCGCAGCCGGGAAAGCGGCGATGTTAGCCCGGATGCGCGCGCGGTGCGGCTCCGGATCGCCCGTCGCGGACGATCCGGAGGCGGCGCTCAGTTGACGCGGAACGCGGCGCTGTAGGGCAGCACGCGCGAGGCGAGCTTGGTGTCGGCGCGGACCAGCGTGATCTCGTCGGCGAGGATGTGCGCGGCCTCGATCAGGATGAAGTCGGGCTTGTCCTTGCGTGCCTGCTCGCGCTTGACGTCGTCGCGGATGCTGCGCTCGTCGGCCTGCAGTCCGTCGTCCTGCAGCGCGACCGGGACCGGCTCGCCGTCCGCATCGGTCGCGGCCGCAGCGTCGGCGACCTGATCGGATTCGGCCTGGCGCGCCTTGCGCTTGGCCTCCTGCTCGTCGCGCTCCTTGCGGCGCACGGCCTCATTGAGCGAGACGGTCTTCTCCTCGCGCAGCTTGCGCGCATCGGCCAGATCGTCGCGGAAGTTCTTCCAGTCGCGGCTCTGCGCGGTGCGTGCCTCGTGGCGCGCGACCAGTTGCGGCACGATCGGCGACAGATCGGCCAGCGGCTGGTAGCGCGCGGCCGGGATCGACGTCCACGGCAGCGCGTTGTCGTAGCTGGACTCGCCGAAGTCCTCGGCGCCGACGGTCATCGGGAAGCTGATGTCCGGCGAGACGCCGCGCAGCTGGGTCGAGCCGCCGTTGATGCGGAAGAACTGCGCGATCGTCATCTTGAGCTCGCCGAGCGAGGCCGATTCGCTCTGCGCGACGTCGTCGAGGTCGACCAGGTTCTGCACGGTGCCTTTGCCGAACGTCGGCTCGCCGATGATGACGCCGCGCCCGTAATCCTGGATCGCCGCCGCGAAGATCTCCGAGGCCGACGCCGACACCCGGTTGACGACGACCGCGAGCGGACCGTCCCAGGCCATCGTGCGCGAGGTGGAGTTCTCCACGTCGACGCGACCGGCCGCGTTGCGGACCTGCACCACCGGGCCGCGCTCGATGAACAGGCCGGTCAGATCGGTCGCCTCGGACAGCGAACCGCCGCCGTTGTTGCGCAGATCGACGACGACGCCGTCGACGCGCTCCTGCTTGAGCTCGCCGAGCAGGCGCTCGACGTCGCGCGTGGCGCTCTTGTAGTCGCGGTCGCCGCGGCGACGCGCCTCGAAGTCCTGATAGAACGTCGGCAGCGAGATCACGCCGATGCGGCGCGTCGCCTCGCCGTCCTTGACCTCGATGATCGACTTCTTGGCGGCCTGCGCCTCGGTCGTGACCTTCTTGCGGACCAGTTCGATCATGTAGGACTTGCCGTCCGGACCGGCGTCGGCCGGCAGCACTTCGAGCCGGACCACGGTGTCGCGCGGGCCGCGGATCTTGTCGACGACGTCGTCCAGGCGCCAGCCGATCACGTCCTGCAGTGCCGAATTGGCGCCCTGGCCGACGCCGAGGATGCGGTCGCCGACCTGGATCTTGCCCGACAGCGAAGCCGGTCCGCCCGGCACGATCTCGCGGATCGCCGTGTACTCGTTGTCGCGCTGAAGCACCGCGCCGATGCCCTCGACCGAGAGCTTCATCGCGATGTCGAAGTTCTCGCTCGCGCGCGGGCCGAGGTAGTTGGTATGCGGCTCGATCGCGGTCGCATAGGCGTTCATGAACGTCTGGAAGACGTCCTCGCTGTTGATCTGGTGGACGCGGTCGAGATAGTTGGCGTAGCGCTTGTCGAGCGTCTCGCGGATGTCCTTGTCGGACTTGCCGGTCAGCTTGAGGCGCAGCCAGTCGTTCTTGATGCGCTGGCGCCACTGGTCCTCGATCTCGGCATCGTCCTTGGGCCACGGCGCCTTGGCGCGGTCGTAGCGATAGCTTTCGTCGCTCGAGAATTCGAAGCCCTTGGCGAGCAGCGAGCGCGCATAGGCGACGCGCTGGCCGACGCGCTGCAGGTAGATGTTGTAGATCGCGAACGGCGCGCTCAGGTCCTTGTTGTAGATCGCCTCGTCGAGCTTGTCGCGCGAGGCGCCGAAGGTGTTGATGTCGGCCTGCGTGAAGAACAGCTTCTCGCCGTCGAGCGACTCGAGATAGTTCTCGAAGATCTTCTCCGACATCGCCTTGTCGAGCGGCAGCGGCTTGTAGTGGAACCGCGTCAGGAACCGCGCCGACCAGACCGCGGCTTCGCCCTGGGTCGGCGTCGGCTTGAGGACCGGCGCGCCGGAATCGGCGATCGGCTTGGCCTGTGCCAGTCCGACCAGCGAAACCAGAGCCAGGGCGATGAGAAGACGACGCATGAGACTCTCCGGAAGTGGGCGGCTGCGCGAACGGCCGGTGATTGTTCGATCAGGCCACCTGAACATAACCTGCCGCGTGCGCCATCTGGTCCGCGTGATAGGAGGATCTGACCAGCGGGCCGGACGCCACGTGCTGGAAGCCGAGCCGGTACCCGACCGTCTCGATTTCCTTGAACTCCTCCGGTGTCCAGTAGCGGAGCACCGGATGATGATGCGCGGTCGGCTGCAGGTACTGGCCGACCGTCACCATGTCGACATCGTGAGCACGCAGATCGTTCAATGCGCGCTCGACCTGCTCCATCGTCTCGCCGAGGCCGAGCATGATGCCGGACTTGGTCGGGACGTCCGGGTGCTGCGCCTTGAAGCGCCGCAGCAGGTCGAGCGACCAGTCGTAGTCGGCACCGGGACGCACCTCGCGGTAGAGCTCGCGGACGGTCTCGATGTTGTGGTTGAACACGTCCGGCGGGTCGGTCGCGAGCAGCTCCAGCGCGCGCTCGACGCGGCGCGCGGCGCGGAAGTCCGGCGTCAGGATCTCGATGCGGATATCCGGACTCTCGAAGCGGACCGCGCGGATGCAGGCGGCGAAATGGCCGGCACCGCCGTCGCGCAGGTCGTCGCGGTCGACCGAGGTGATGACCACGTAACGCAGGCGCATGTCGCGGATCGTCTCGGCCAGATGGATCGGCTCCATCGGATCGGGCGGCTTGGGCCGGCCGTGCGCGACGTCGCAGAACGAGCAGCGCCGCGTGCAGACCTCGCCGAGGATCATGAACGTCGCGGTGCCCTTGCCGAAGCATTCGTGGATGTTCGGGCAGGACGCCTCCTCGCAGACCGTGACCAGACGGTTCGCGCGCAGCTGCGACTTGAGCTTGGCGACCGCGTTGCCGGGCGGAATCCGCACGCGGATCCACGCCGGTTTGCGCAGCACCGGTGCCTCGGCGAAGCCGGCGCGGTTGCGCGCGATCTTGTCCTCGCCGAGCTGCTTCTCGCCGACGACGGTCAGGGGAATGGTCTTGTCTGTCGCGCTCATGCCGATGCGGCGACCGATGCGCCGTTGTCCACGGGTGGGAAGAGTTCCGCGGCGGCCTCGACCGGCGCGAATCCGAACTGCCCGGCGAGCTCGGCGACGAGGACGTCCTCCACGGCGGCCAGCGATCCGGGGCCGCCCAAGTCTAGCATCTGGGTCACCGCCAGCCCCTGGTAGCCGCAGGGATTGATCCGCCGGAACGGCTCCAGGTCCATGTCGACGTTGAACGCGAGCCCGTGGAACGTGCAGCCGCGGCGCACGCGCAGCCCGAGCGCGGCGACCTTGGCGCCGGCGACGTAGACGCCGGGGGCGCCGGGCCGCCGGGCCGCCTCGATGTTCCAGTGGCCGAGCGTGTCGATCAGCGCCTGCTCGAGGCGGCAGACCAGATCGCGCACGCCGATGCCGAGCCGGCGCAGGTCGATCAGCGGATAGCCGACGATCTGGCCCGGGCCGTGATAGGTGACCTGGCCGCCGCGTTCGACGCGCACGACCGGAATGTCGCCCGGCGCGAGCACGTGCTCGTCCCTGCCCGCCTGGCCGAGCGTGAAGACCGGATCGTGCTCGAGCAGCCAGAGCTCGTCGGGCGTGTCCTCGCCGCGGGCGTCGGTGAAACGCCGCATCGCCTCGAGCACCGGCAGATACGGCATCCGGCCGAAGCGCCGGACCTTGAGCGGGCGCGCCGTCACAGCGTCCAACGGATGTCCGGGTCGGCGCGCAGCGCCGCATGCACCTGCTCGTAGGCCTCGCGCGACGGGCACGTGAAGCTGACCGAGATCGAGACGTAATGACCCTCGCGCGAAGGCCGCAGGCGGCGGCTGCCGTCGAGGACCGACAGACCCAGCCCGGCGATGATGTCCGCCACGCGGTCTTCCATGCCGCCGCCGGCGGCACCGATCGCATTGACCTCGAAGACGCCCGGGAACTGGAATCCCTGGTCGGGTCGCGTGGGCTGGATATCGTCGAGATTCTTCATCGGCTGGACCGTCAGGTGTTGGGGGCGGAGGAGACCTTGCCGCCGTCGTCACCCTTGAACCAGAGCCAGACCCCGTCGTACAGGCGCTTGAAGAAGCCGCCTTCGGGGACGTCCTCGAGGGTGACCAGCGGGCGCTCGAGCAAGGTCTTGCCGTCCAGCTCGATTTTCAAGGTGCCCACCGCCTGCCCCTTCGGCAGCGGCGCGACCACGCGCGAGGGCAGCTCCAGGCTGGCCTTGAGCTGGTCGTAGCGTCCGCGCGGCATCGTCACGACGGCGTCCTCGACAATGCCGAGCGGCACCGTGGCGGTCGTGCCCTTCCACAGTTCCGGCTGCGCGAGCGGCTTACCTGCCTCGTAGAGCTTGTGCGCCTCGAAGAACCGGAAGCCATAGTTCAGCAGCGCCTGATTGTCGTCGGCACGCCGCTTCTCGCCGGAGGACCCCATGACCACGGCGATCAGGCGCTGGTCGCCGCGCTTGGCCGAGGTCACCAGGCAGAAACCGGCCGAGCTGGTGTGGCCGGTCTTGATGCCGTCCACGGTCGGATCGCGCCACAGCAGCGTATTGCGGTTGTGCTGCTTGATGCCGTTCCACTCGTAGTCCTTGATCGCGTAGATCGCATAGTCCTCGGGGAAGTCCCGGATCAGCGCGCGCGACAGGATCGCGATGTCGCGCGCGGTCGTGTAGTGATCCGGATGCGGCAGGCCGCTGGCGTCGACGTAATGCGTGCCGGTCATGCCGATCTGGGCGGCGTAGCGGTTCATCAGGTCGGCGAAGACCGGCTCGGAGCCGGCCGTGTGCTCGGCCAGCGCGATCGCCGCGTCGTTGCCCGACTGGATGATCATGCCGTGCAGCAGCGCATCGAGCGGGACCTCGCTGCCGAGCGCGAGGAAGCTGGTCGAGCCGTCGGTGCCGGCGCCGCCGGAACGCCATGCGTTCTCGGAGATCCGCACCGGATCCTCGCGCTTGATCTTGCCGAGCGCGAGCTCGGAGGACACCACGTAGGACGTCATGACCTTGGTGATCGAGGCCGGCTCCACGCGCAGGTCCGCATTGGATTCGGCCAGGATCTGGCCGGTCGCGTAGTCCATCAGCACCCAGCTGGTGCCTTCGATGGCCGGCGGCGGCGGCGTCGGCATCGCGGCCGCCGACGGCGCGGCCGGACGGGCCACCGGCTGCGGGGCGGGTTGAGGCGTCGGCTGGGGCGCGGGCGTCTGTGTCTGGGCGGTGACGGCGGCGGCGCACAGCGCGGCGGACATCCACACGGACCAGCGGCTGGCGCGCGCGGCGGCGGAGAGAAGCGGAGTCGGTTTCATCTGCGGCGGAAATCTCTGGGTGAGTCCAAGGGATGATGGGGCGGAGCGGCTCAGCGGTCGTCGATCGCGACACGCGGCGATCCCAGACCGAGCGAACGGATGCGCGGCGTCAGCGCGTCGGCCTCGCCGACGTCGGCGACCGGACCGATCCGGACCCGGTGCACCGGGCGTCCGTCGGCGGCGACGATCCGCTCGATCCGCACCGGTCCGATGCCGGCCTGTTCGATCTGGCGCAGCACGCGCTCGGCATTGGCGCGCTCGGCGTAGGCGCCGACCTGCAGGAACATGCGCCCGGCGACGTCCGGCTGCGCGCGGCTCGGCGCCGGCAGATCCTTCGGATGGTCCGGGTCGATCGCCTGCACCTCGACCAGCCCGGTGCCCTTGGGCCAGATGCCGATTCGCACGGCCGCGGCGTAGGACAGGTCGATCACGCGATTCTCGTGGAACGGGCCGCGGTCGTTGACACGGACGATCACGCTCCTGCCGTTCTCGAGGTTGGTCACGCGCGCATAGCTCGGCAGCGGCAGCGACTTGTGCGCGGCGGTGAACTGGTACATGTCGTACGGCTCGAAGCTCGATGTCATGTAGCCGTGGAATTTCTGGCCGTACCACGAGGAGACGCCGCGTTCCTTGTAGCCCTTGGCCGACGGCAGCACCGTGTAGGTGCGGCCAAGCACGGTATACGGCGACTTGTTGCCATAGCGTGAACGCGGCTCGGCGCGCGGGACCGGCTCGGGCAGCGCGGCGATGTCGGGGACCGGCAGCGTCGGCTCGCCGTCGCGATCGTGACGATAACGCGAGGACTGGGGGCGGCTCGTTTCGGGCGTCTGACCGCGGCTGTCGTTTTTCTGTCCGGCCGCGGGCGGCTCAGCGACCGGCCGGTCCGGCCGCTTCCTGCCGCCGGCGCAACCGGTCACGGTCGCGATCAGCACTGCCGCGCCAGCGTCGCCGCCGGCCAGCGCATTCCGGTCACGAGCCCTCGCCCGACGCACCCCGCGCGATCGCCTCGGACAACTGCCAGACGGCCATCGAGTAGAGCGGGCTGCGGTTGTAGCGCGAGATCACGTAGAAGTTCCGGAAGATCATCCAGTCTTCCTGCTCGGCGCCGTCCAGCGTCAGTAATGTCGCCGCACGCTCGGCCTCGACCGGTGCGGTCGGCGCGTAGCCCCATGCTTCGAGCTGCTGGACCGTCAGCAGCGGTTCGAGGCTGGTGCGCTCGATCGTCCGTGCGCCGGCGTCGCGGACCGCGCGCACGGTCACCGGCGCGTCGCGTTCCCAGCCGTGCTCGACGAAATAGTTGGCGATGCTGGCGATGATGTCCGGATACGAATTCCACAGGTCGATGCGGCCGTCGCCGTCGTAGTCGCGCGCCCAGTTGGCGATGCTGGTCGGCATGAACTGGCCCAGTCCCATCGCGCCGGCGTACGAGCCCTTGAGCTGGTCGACCGGAAACGCGAGCCGGTCGTCGCCGAGCAGCATCAGCTGGCGCAGCTCGCCGCGGAAATAGGCCGAGCGCGGCGGATAGTGGAACGCCAGCGTGTACAGCGCGTCGAGCACGCGGTAGCGGCCGGTGTTGCGCCCGTAATTGGTCTCCACGCCGATGATCGCGACGATGATCGCGGCCGGCACGCCGAACTCGCCGGAGATCCGGTCGATCAGCTCGCGGTGCGTCCGGTAGAAGATGACGCCGTCGTCGATGCGCCGGTCACTGATGAAGATCGGCCGGTAGTCCTTCCACGGCTTGGCCTCGGCGGGCCGCGCGATCGCGTCGAGGATCGACTGCTGGACCTTGGCCTCTTCCAGCGTCGCCAGTACGTGCTGCTCGGACAGGCCGTCGTTGCGTGCCAGCTCGGCGGCGAAGCTCAGCACCTGCGGATCGGTGATCTCCGGCAACGCCGTGGCCGGCATCAGGGCGACGATCCATGCACAGGAGGCGCGAACGGCGAAGCGGCGGATTCGATTCAAGACGAGGGCACCTGCGCGAGCAGGTGCCTACTCTAGGCAAGCGGCCGGTAACTCTCAACCGTCGCGGCCGCGCGGCGCTTGCGCCGCGGGCGCCGCCTCGCCGCTCAGTTGCCCATCGTGAACTCGATCCGCCGCCGCAGCGTCGCGCTGACCGCGACGCCGTTCTCCAGGCGCGGACGGAACGTCGAGCGCTCGATCGCCTGGATCGCCTCGCGGTCGAACACGCGTGGCGGGTTCGAACGGACCACGCGGATACCGCTGGGGCTGCCGTCCGGGCTGACCGTGAATTCGACCTCGACCCAGCCTTCCTGGCGGTCGCGATAGGCCCGGGCCGGATAATCCGGACTGGCACTGCTGACGATGCCCGCATCGCGCGTCTCGCCGGCCGGCGCCGGTGCCGACGGCGGCGGTTGAGGCGGCGTGGCCGCGGCGGGCTGCGGCTGGGACGGCGCCGGCGCCGGTGTGGCGGCCGGCGGCGGCGTGGCCGGCCGCGTGTCGGCGGCCGGCGGCGTGGGCTCGGTACGCTGCGGCGCGGCCGGCGTGGAGCCGGGCCGCCCGGCCTGCGCCGCGGCCGCCGCCTGCGCGGCCTGCGCGGCTGCCTCGCGCTCGACCTGGCGCCGTCGCGCCTCGAGCTTGCTGCGCAGGATCGTCAGGCTGTAATTGTTCGAATCGGCACGCGCGAGCAGATCGATGAGGCGGTCGGCCTCGTCGACGTCGCCGCGAACGATCGCCTGCTCGACGACACCGGTCACGAACGGAAACAGCTCGCGCAGGCCGTCGCGCGCGCCGTCGCGATCGGGCTCGCGGGCAAGGATTGCCAGGTAGTACTCGACCGCGTTGTCGCCGACCGGCGCTGCAATCCGGTTCTCCGAGACTGCCTTGTTCGCGCGCTGGAACAGCTCGTCGACGCTCAAGGTGTCCAGCGTGGAAGCCGCGGCGGCCGGCGCAGCCGGGGTGTCGGGCGTCGCCGTCGCTGCGGCGGGCGCAGCCGGCTGGGTCGCCGGCGCGGGCGGCGTCGGTGCCGGCGATTCGCCGCAGGCGGCGAGCATCAGCGCCGCGACGACGAGCGCACCCAGGACGAACGGCCGCTGCAGCGCGCTGCGCGGAAAACCAAACCGGTGGCATTGAATGGTCATGCCGAAAAGCCCCCCAAAGGCTGGACACTGACACTGACGCCCGCTGAAAACGGGCGGGCCTCCGATGCCCGCGCGCTGCTGCCCGACCGTCCGACCTTGGCTGTTCGACTGGCCCCCTGGCCCGGGTAACCATATCGCAGTCTTTGCAAATACGGCAATTCGCATAAGCGGACGCGTTTGGCAGTTACTGCCGCCCATCCGCTGCGGGGCACTTGACCCCGGTCATGTTTCCCTCAGCCGGCGCGGCCTAGAGTCCCATGTCCCGGCCCGACCGGGATCCCCCCGAACGCACTGCCTGGAGACCAGCATGGTCAGCATTCGCGACATGAAACAGGGCGCCTCGAAGACAGCCGACGACCTCGCCGACGCGGCGGACGGCGCTGGCGAGACGATCAAGGACGGACTGAAGGACACCGCGGAGGAACTGCACACGCTCGGCGAGCGCCTGCGCGCGAACGGGTCACAGCTCGAAGACGAGTTGCGCGATGCGAGCCAGCGATTCACCGACGGCGCGCGCAAGTTCGGCGACGCGGCCGCCGAGCAGATCCGCGAACATCCGCTGGCCGCGTTCGGCATCGCGTTCGCCGCAGGCATGATCGTCACGCGCTGGCTGCGCCGCTAGGCACCCCGATGGAACCGCAAGGGGAGCGTCCGCACGAGCAGCCGGCGCCGCAGGGCCAGGCGACGCCGTCGCTGACCGACCTGCGCTACACGTTCGATGCGGCGATCGGCGCCGCCGAAGCCGGGCTGGCGCTGGTGCGGGCGGAGCTGCGCCTGGCGCGCAGTTCCGCGTTGAACCTGGTGTGGCTGGGATTTGGCCTGGTGTTTCTCGGCGTCGGCGCCTGGCTGGCGACCAGCGCCGCGATCGCAGCCGGCATCTATCAATTGACCGGCAACGTCTTCATCGGCATCGCCGCGGTGGCGCTGGCCAATCTCGGTGGCATCGCCTGGGTGCTGTTCGCAATGCGCCATTGCTGGCGCGACCTGACCCTGCCGCGGACGCGCCGCATGCTCGACGAGGCACGACGGGAGGTACAGGCATGAGTCTCAGACAGGACCGGCGCGCCGCCCAGGCGGCGGAGATCCGCGCGATCGTCATGAAGCGCGAACTGCAGCGCGCCGGCAGTCCGCTGGCGCGGCTGTGGCGGCGGCATCGCACGGCGCTGGTCATCGGCGGCGGTGTAGCGGCCGGCGTGATCGTGAGCCTGCTGCCGGTTCGCGCGTTCGCGCGAGCCGGCTCGACGGTGGGCGCCCTGGCCGGCATGGCGTTGCGCTCGCCGTTCGCGCCGATCGTGGTCGGCTGGATCGCAAAGGCCCAGGAGCAGACCGCCTCGGCCGAGGCCGCGGACGATCCGGCCGGGCCGCCGGTCGACCGCTGACGCTCGCTCGCCGCACGTCCTGATCCGGCCTGCGGGATACCCGCGTCCGGCGCCGCCGGACGATCGCACGGACGGAGCCGCAGAGCGGCGCCCGGATCCTGGATCCGAACCGCCCGGCCCGCTGTCGCCACCCGGCGCGCCGGGTGGCGACCAGGTGCGATCAGCGCCCGGCGAACAGGTGCTCGACCGCCGCACGCTCCTCGCGCAGCTCCTTGTCGGTCGCCTCGATGCGACCGCGCGAGAACGCATTGACGTCCAGGCCCTGGACGATCCGGTACGCGCCGTCCTTCACGGTGACCGGGTAGCCGAAGATCA
The DNA here is from genome assembly GCA_024707225.1 of Dokdonella sp. Taxonomy (GTDB): domain Bacteria; phylum Pseudomonadota; class Gammaproteobacteria; order Xanthomonadales; family Rhodanobacteraceae; genus Dokdonella. The sequence continues at coordinate 473,428 of JANQAE010000003.1, forward strand.
CGCCCGGCTCGATGCCGTAGGAGCCGTCGGACGGAATCGCCATCGAGACCCAGTCGCCTTCGGCCGTGCCGAGCGTCCAGTCGCGCATGTGATCGATCGCCGCCGAGGCCGCCGAGGCCGCCGACGAGGCGCCGCGCGCCTTGATGATCGCCGCGCCGCGCTGCTGCACGACCGGGATGAAGTCGTTCTCGTACCAGGCCTGGTCGACCAGCGACAGCGCCGGCTTGCCGCCGACCGTCGCTTCGTGGATGTCCGGATACTGGGTGGAGCTGTGGTTGCCCCAGATCGTGACCTTGGCGATGTCGGTGTTCAGTGCGCCGGTCTTCTCGGCGAGCTGGCTGATCGCGCGGTTGTGGTCGAGGCGGACCATCGCGGTGAACCGGCCCGGATCGAGGTCCGGTGCGTTCTGCTGGGCGATCAGCGCATTGGTATTGGCCGGATTGCCGACCACGAGCACGCGCACGTCGCGCTTGGCGTGGTCGTTCAGCGCCTTGCCCTGCGGCGCGAAGATCGCACCGTTGGCCTCGAGCAGATCCTTGCGCTCCATGCCCGGTCCGCGCGGACGGGCGCCGACGAGCAGCGCATAGTCCACGTCCTTGAACGCGACGTTGACGTCGTCGGTCGCGACCACGCCGTGCAGGGTCGAGAACGCGCAGTCGTTGAGTTCCATCACCACGCCGTTGAGGGCCGGCAGCGCGGGAGTGATTTCGAGCAGGTGCAGGATCACCGGCTGGTCGGGGCCGAGCATGTCGCCGGCGGCGATCCGGAACAGCAGGGCATAGCCGATCTGGCCGGCAGCGCCGGTGACGGCAACGCGGACGGGAGCTTTCATCGCAACAACCTCATCGAGGGACGGGAGAGAGGATTTCAGGAAGATGGGGACGCCGCGCCGGCCGGCAGCAGATCGGCACCAGCGAGCAGACGACGGATGCGGCGCGGCGCGTAGCCGTGGACCACGGTGTCGTCGATCAGCACGATCGGCACGCCCGAGGCACGCAGCAGCGCGAACGCGCGCCGGCCTTCCTCGGAGCGCTCGACATCGACTTCGCGGTAGCGCACGCCCCAGGCGCCGAGGTCGTTGCGCAGCTTCATGCAGTAGCCGCACTGTCGGGTCGACAGCAGCACGACCGGCTCGGAACCGACCAGCTCGCGCAGCGCGGCGGCATCGGCGCCCGCGCGCGGCTGCCGTTCGCAGCCGGCCAGGGCGGCGGCGAACGTCAGGCCGAACAGCAGGCGCGCGATCATCAGCGCAGCTCGGCGAAGAATTCCTGGATGCGCTGCATGCCCGGCGCCAGCTGCGGCGTCGGACAGGTGTAGGAAATGCGCAGCGCGCGCGGCTCGCCGAATGCACTGCCGGGCACGCAGGCCACACCCTTGGTCTCGAGCAGGACGTTGCAGAAGTCCACGTCGTTGGCGATCAGCCGCCCCTGGTAGGACTTGCCGAACGCGCAGGAGATGTCCGGAAACACGTAGAACGCGCCCTGCGGGCGTGGGCAGATCACGCCGGGTATCGCCTCCAGCGCGGCCATGACGGTATCGCGCTTGGCCGAGAACTCGGCGTTCTTGGCGGTCGGCACGTCCTGCGGACCGCTCAGCGCGGCGATCGCGGCCGCGTTGACGATCTCCGGCACGTTGGTGATGTGGTTGGAATTGAGCGTCACCACGGCCTGGGCCACGGTCTCCGGACCGGCGACGAAGCCGACGCGCCAGCCCGGCATGCCGTAGGTCTTGGAGAGCGAGTCGACATGGATCGTGCGGTCGCGCAGCTCGGGCCGCGCATTGACGAAATTGTGATAGCCGATGCCGTCGAAGACCATGCGGTTGTAGATGTCGTCGCAGACGATCCAGACGTCCGGATGGCGGACCAGCACGTCGGCCAGCGCGGCGATCTCGTCCTTCGAGTACACCATGCCGGTGGGGTTGGACGGATTGTTGAACAGGAACAGCTTGGCGCCCGGCAGCGCCGCGTCCAGCTGCGCCGGCGTGAGCTTGTAGCTCTGCGCCGCCGGGCACGGCAGCAGGCGGATCTGCGCGCCGACGATGTCGGCGATGTCGACGTAGGTGGTCCAGTAAGGCGTCGGGAAGACGATCACGTCACCCGGATCGAGCAGCGCCTCGGCCAGGTTGTACAGCACGTGCTTGGCGCCGATGCCGGTCGCGATGTTCTTGCGGCCGTAGCCGGTCAGCCCGCTGCCTTCCAGGTGCGCGATGAACGCGTCGAGCAGGGCGTCCGGCCCGCGGTTGGAGCCGTACTGGCCCGAGTCCTTCGCCAGCGCATCGCGCACCGCCTGGTAGACGTGATCGCCCGGCAGGAAATTCGGAACGCCGATCGAGAAGCTGATGATGTCGCGCCCCTCGGCCTTGAGACGCTTGGCTTTCTCGGCGACGGCCATGATGGCGCTGGGCTTGGCGCGGCTCATGCGCGCGGCAAGTGAAGGCATGGGGAAACCTCGTGGGAAAAGCGGGCGGAAGGACACGCGGGACAACAGCTGATTTTAGCACGCCCGTCCGAGGCACCGCAGCCGCCGCCGGATGCGAGCCGATGCGCGCGCAGCCCCGGGCGTCCACGACGCATTGCGCCGCGACGAGCGCTACAAACAATCGTTACGCGACCGAAAAAAACAGCCGCCGCGGCGCGCTGGCCGACACGGCGGCGGAGTATGCTGGCCGCCGTCCGGGCGGACCCGAATGGCCGCGCGGCACACCCCTACAACATCGTTGCGGAGAGACTCAATGGAAGTATTCGGCGGCACCTACGGGATCATCATGACGATCCTGATCGGCCTGGTGGTCGGCATCGTCGCGAAGTTCCTCAAGCCCGGCAAGGATCCGGGCGGCTTCATCGTGACCACGCTGATCGGTATCGCCGGCTCGTTCGTCGCGACCTTCATCGGCAAGAGCATGGGCTGGTACCAGCCGGGGCAGACCGCCGGCTTCATCGGCTCGGTGGTCGGCGCGATCGTGCTGCTGCTGCTCTGGGGCCTGCTGACGCGCAAGCGCTGAGCCCCTCGCCGCGGCAGGCGCCGGCGACCGGGCCTGCCGCGGTTTCCTGCGTGAACGCGCGTCTCAGCGCGCGTCGAGCACCGTGTTCCACGCGTCGAGCTGTGCGCGGGTCTTCTCGAACAGCGCGGCGGTGTCGCCCTCGATCGTGACCGACTCGATCGCGTCGCCCTGGCGGATCGCGTCGACGACCTTCTGGTCATCGGCGTCGACGACCTTGCCGAACACGGTGTGCTTGCCGTCGAGCCACGGCGTCGGGCCGTGCGTGATGAAGAACTGGCTGCCGTTGGTGCCCTTGCCGCCCTGGATGCCGGCATTGGCCATCGACAGCACGCCCGGCGCGTCGTGCCTGAGCGACGGGACGATCTCGTCGTCGAAGCGATAGCCCGGGCCGCCGGTGCCGGTGCCGTTCGGGCAGCCGCCCTGGATCATGAAGTCGCTGATGACTCGGTGGAAGCTCAGTCCGTTGTAGAAACCGCGGCGCGCCAGATTGACGAAGCTGGCCGTGGTGACCGGAACCTGGTCGGCGAACAGCTTCACGCGGATCGGACCGCGCGCGGTCGCGAATACGGCGGTGAGGTCGGACATGGGAGTCTCCGCAAAAAGGGCGCGCAGACTAACCGATTTCCGACCGGCCCGAGCGGACGCCGCCGGTCGCCGATGCCAGATCCGGGCGGTGTCGGCGCTGCCGCCGACCACCGCGGAACGATCGATCAGGGCATCAGCCAGACCCACAGATCCTGACGAGAATCAGTTGCTTGCGGCAGCGACTCGTACGGGATCGCGGACTCGACCGGCTGCGTCGAGGCCACGCTGGCCTGCACCGGCGGCACGCGGTCGGCGACGACCGTGACCGTCGGCAGCACCGGCAGGGACGCCGGTTCGGCGTGCGCGGTCACGTGCACCGTCGGCATCAGGGTGACCGGCAGCGGCGCGGCGGCGTCGACATGCCAGCGAACCGGGCCGTCCGGATCGGCCGGGTCGGCCACGACGGTGACGGTCGGCAACAGGGTGGCCTGCAAGGGTTCGCGAGCCTCGATCACGGCCGATTCGCCGGCGACGGCGGCGGCAAACGTGCCGCCGAGGCCCGCGAGCAGACATGCGAGGGGGACCAAGGACGTGCGGATGCTCATGGCGAAAACTCCTGGGGTGGGTTGCAGGCCGGATATCGCAAGCACCATGCCAAACGCGCGATTCTCACCACCTGCAGCGAATCAGATGCGCGAACAAGGACTTGGGTTGCTAGTCCGAAAGTCATGTCTTTGCGATCGGACACGCGAAGGTCCGATCGCGGACGCTCGCACTCGTCCGCGCGCGGACGCCGGAGCTGCCCGCGAGGCCGCCCGACGCGCCGATACCTGGCGCGCCGCCCGTTCGCGTCACGGCTGGACCGGCCGGCGAACTCGCGCCGGGATTCGAACCGCACCCTCCCCTGCCTCCGGCTCGCCTGCACGGCCTGGCCCCGGCGATCACGGCCGATCGGTACGCGAGGCCTGCCGGACAGGACCTCGCCGCGGTCGCGCCTCGCGAAGAACGACGAGCCGCGCGTCTCGCCCGCCGCGTCGCCGCTCGAGCGTCGTGGACCGCCCTGCCCGACGACTCTTCCCCTGGCCCCCCGGAACCGGGCAAGCTGCAGGTCGGACCAAAGGACCCATGCTGATGAAACGATCGCGAACGGCTGCCCTGCTGATCATGGGCGTCACCCCGCTGGCGCTGACCTCATGCAGCCGCGAAACCCAGACCGAAGGCCTCTACACCTCGGTCGAGTCCTGCATCGCGCAGACCAACGACAGCTACAACTGTCAGCAGGCCTTCGACCAGGCTCGCCAGCAGGCCGAGACCGATGCGCCGCGCTACGCCTCGCGCGAGGCCTGCGTGGCCGCGCACGGCGCCGACGCCTGTCAGCCGCGCAGCGACGCCGGCGGCCAGTCCTACTTCATGCCGCTGATGACCGGCTTCCTGATCGGCCAGCTGATGCGCGGCGGCCAGACGGTCGGCCTCAACGGTGCGCCGGCCTTCCAGGATCGCGCCGGCAACTGGCAGCGCCCGGCGACGCCGTCGTCCGGCGGCGTCTACCGGCCCGGCAGTCTCGGCACGACCGCGATGGCGCCGATCGCGGCGCAGCCCGATCGCGCGCCGACGGTCACGCGCGGCGGCTTCGGATCGCGCAGCGCCGGCAGCGGCGGCTGATGCGGCGGGTCGCGATTCCGCCACGCGCGAACTGGCGCGAGAGGACCGAGCAGAGCGGATTCCGCTTCCATACGATCGACGGCGAGCCGTACTGGGACGAGTCGGCCTACTACGCGTTCACGCTGCGCCAGATCGAGCAGGACATCGAAGCGCCGACCGAGGAGCTCCACGCGATGGCGCTGGATCTGGTCGGCGGCATCGTCGCCAGCGAGGAACGGCTGCGCCGTCTCGACATTCCCGAGCCGTTCTGGGACTGGATCGCGCGCAGCTGGCAGGCGCGTGACGCGCACGTGGTCGGCCGCATGGATCTGGCCTACGACGGCAGCGGCCCGGCCAAACTGTACGAGTTCAACTACGACACGCCGACGTCGCTGTTCGAGGCCGCGTTCTTCCAGTGGCAGTGGCTCGACGACCAGCAGCGCGACGGCCGCCTGCCGGTCGCGGCCGACCAGTTCAACTCGATCTACGAATCGCTGGTCGAGGCGCTGGCGACGGTCGCGCCGCAGCTGCCGCGCCCGATCCGCTTCGCCGCGCTGCGTGACGCCGTCGAGGATCAGGGCACCAGCGACTACCTGCGCGACTGCGCATTGCAGGCCGGCATCGAATGCGCCGCACTGGCGATCGAGGACATCGGGCTCAGCGCCGATGGCCGCTACACCGATCTGGACGACGCCGTGATCGGCACGCTGTTCAAGCTGTATCCGCTCGAGGACCTGTTCCGCGAGCCGTTCGGACGCCACCTGCCCGGCTCGGGCCTGCGCCTGGTCGAGCCGCCGTGGAAGGCCGTGCTCAGCAACAAGGGCATCCTGCCGCTGCTGTGGGAGGCGCACGAAGGCCATCCGAACCTGCTGCCGGCGTACTTCGACGACGGCGCCGATCCGCTGCCGGCCGGCTGGGTGCGCAAGCCGCTGCATTCGCGCGAAGGCGCCAACGTGCGCATCGCCCTGCCCGACGGGCGAAGGCTCGAGACCGCCGGCCCATACACCGGCCCGGCGATCCGCCAGGCGTTCCACCCGCTGCCGCAATTCGACGGCCGCCATGCGCTGGTCGGCAGCTGGGTCGTCGGCGACCGCGCCTGCGGCATCGGCATCCGCGAGGACGCCTCACCGATCACGCGCGACAGTGCGCGCTTCCTGCCGCATGCGATCGTCGAGGCCGCCACCGCCACGCTGCTGGCCTGAGGCGTCCGGCAGGCCGGACGCCCGGCCGCGTCACGCGTCGAGCGTCAGCAGCGAGGCGTTGCCGCCGGCCGCGGTCGTGTTGACGGTCAGCGTGCGCTCGGTCGCGAAGCGCAGCAGGTAGTGCGGTCCGCCGGCCTTCGGGCCGGTGCCCGAGAGCTGCTCGCCGCCGAACGGCTGCACGCCGACGACCGCGCCGATCTGGTTGCGGTTGACGTAGCAGTTGCCGACCTTGGCGCGGCGCACGATGTGGTCGATCGTGTCGTCGATGCGGCTGTGGATGCCGAGCGTCAGGCCGTAGCCGGTCGCATTGATCGCGTCGATCACCTGGTCGAGCTCGTCGGCCTTCCAGCGCACGACGTGCAGGATCGGACCGAACACCTCGCGCTGCAGCAGGTCCAGCGACGGCAGCTCGTAGGCGCGCGGCGCGAAGAACGTGCCGTGCGCGGTGCTGGCGCCGAGCCTGACCTCGGCGATCTTCTTCGCCTCACGATCCATGCGCTCGGCGTGCGCGGCCAGCGTCTCGCGCGAGGCATCGTCGATGACCGGACCGACGTCGGTCGACAGCAGGCCGGGATCGCCGACGCTGAGCTCCTGCATCGCGCCGGCCAGCATCGTCTCGACCTTGTCGGCGATGTCGTCCTGCACGAACAGGATGCGCGCGGCCGAGCAGCGCTGGCCGGCCGAATCGAAGGCCGAGGCGACGACGTCCTTGACCAGCTGCTCGGGCAGCGCCGAGGAGTCGGCGATCAGCGCGTTCTGGCCGCCGGTCTCGGCGATCAGCGCGGCGATCGAGGCGTCGCGTGCGGCCAGCGTGCGGTTGATCGTCCAGGCCGTCTCGGTCGACCCGGTGAAGCATACGCCGGCCACTTCCGGCCGCGTCAGCAGCAGCTTGCCGATCGCCGAACCCTTGCCCGGCACGAACTGCAGCACGTCCTCGGGCACGCCGGCCTCGTGCAGCAGGCGCGTGGCCGCGTAGCCGATCAGCGTGGTCTGCTCGGCCGGCTTGGCCAGCACGGCGTTGCCGGCGGCCAGCGCGGCGACGACCTGGCCCATGAAGATCGCCAGCGGGAAGTTCCAGGGACTGATGCAGACGAACACGCCGCGGCCGTGCAGGAACAGCTGGTTCGACTCGCCGGTCGGGCCCGGCAGCAGCTCGGGCTGGCCGAACAGCTTGCGCGCCATCGCCGCGTAGTAGCGCAGGAAGTCGGCCGCCTCGCGCACCTCGGAGACGGCGGCCGGCAGCGTCTTGCCGGCCTCGCGCACCGCCATCGCGATGAACTCGGCGCGGCGCGACTCGAGCAGGTCGGCGGCATGCTCGAGGATCTTGGCGCGGCTGGCGGCCGGCAGCGCATCCCAGGCCGGCTGCGCGGCGACGGCGTTGGTCAGCGCCTTCTCGATCGTCGCGGCGTCGGCCGGGCGGTACTCGCCGATCGCGCGACGGCGGTCGGACGGATCGGTGACTGGCTTGGCCGGCTCGGCGGTCGCGGCGCCCGGCACCAGCGGGCCGGCGGTCCAGGGGCGGCGCGCGGCGTTGACGCTGTCGGCCAGCGCACGCAGTTCGAGATCGTTGGCGAAATTGACGCCCATGGAATTCTTCCGTTGTTCGCCGAACAGAGCGATCGGCTGGGGGATGCGCGGGTGGGGCTTGCTGTCGAGATGGCGTACCAGCTCGCAGGGATCGGCGACCAGGTCGCGGATCGAGACGTCCTCGTCGACGACGCGGTTGACGAAGCTGGTATTGGCGCCGTTCTCGAGCAGGCGCCGGACCAGATACGGCAGCAGGTCCTCGTGGCTGCCGACCGGCGCGTAGACGCGGCACGGCACACCGAGGTTGCCCGGTCCGATGACCTCGGCGTAGAGATCGGCACCCATGCCGTGCAGACGCTGGTGCTCGTACGGACGGCCGCGCGCGACGTGATGGATCGCGGCGATCGTGTGCGCGTTGTGCGTCGCGAACTGCGGATAGATCAGGTCGGCGCCCGCCTCGAACATCTGGCGCGCACAGGCCAGATACGACACGTCGGTGTTCGGCTTGCGCGTGTAGACCGGATAGCCGGCCAGGCCCTGCTCCTGCGCGCGCTTGACCTCCGAGTCCCAGTACGCGCCCTTGACCAGGCGCACGCACCAGCGCCGTCCGGCCTTGCGCGCGGTCTCGGCCAGCCAGTCGATGACCAGCGGTGCGCGCTTCTGATAGGCCTGCACCGCCAGTCCGAATCCGCTCCAGCCGGCCAGCGAAGGATCGGCGAACACCGCGCCGATCACGTCCAGCGACAGCTCGAGCCGGTCGGCCTCCTCGGCGTCGACGGTCATGCCGATCGCCTGCGACCTGGCCAGCTGCGCCAGTTCCAGCACGCGCGGCGTCAGCTCGGCGTGCACGCGGGCGCGGTTGGCGACGTCGTAGCGCGGGTGGATCGCCGACAGCTTGACCGAGATCGACGGCGCGTCGAGCACGTCGGGCCACGGTCCGCGCCGGCCGAGCGCAGCGATCGCGTCGCGATAGGCCTGCAGGTAGCGGTCCGCGTCGGCCTGGGTCAGCGCCGCCTCGCCGAGCATGTCGTATGAATAACGATAGGCCCGGTTGTCCTTGTGCTCGGCGCGGTCCTGCGCCTCCTCGATGGTCCGGCCCATCACGAACTGATGACCCATGATGCGCATCGCCTGGCGCACCGCCAGGCGCACGACCGGCTCGCCGGCGCGGCCGATCAGGCGCTTGAGCGCGCCGGTGAAGTTGCTGCGCGTCTCCTCGGCCAGGCCGACCAGGCGGCCGGTCAGCATCAGGCCCCAGGTCGAGGCGTTGACGAACAGCGATTCGCTGGCGCCGACATGCTTCTTCCAGTCGGCCTCGCCGAGCTTGTCGCGGATCAGCTTGTCGGCCGTCTCGGCGTCGGGAATGCGCAGCAGCGCCTCGGCCACGCACATCAGCAGCACGCCCTCTTCGCTGGAGAGGTCGTACTCGCGCATGAACGACTCGACCGCACTCTGGTTCGAGGCCTTGGCGCGCACGCGCGCGACCAGTTCGAAGCCTTCGCGAGCACCAGCTCGCGCTCGGCCGGCGGCAGGCTGGCCTGGGCCAGCAGCTCGTTGACGGCATCGGTCTCGTCGCGGGTCCAGGCGGCGGTGATGGCGCGCGCGGGCCGGATCGGCCGCGCCGGGCGGTTCGGGAGTCAGGATTTCGCTCAAGGCGGCGCTCTCGGACAGGATGGCGGGTGGGATCGCCGGCAGCGGCCGGCATGCGTGCGGCAGCCGCATAGTCTAAGACGTGTCCGCCCGCCGGGACACCACGGACCGCGCCGGCCGGCGGCGTCGCGGTGCGACGGATCGGCGGCCGCCACGGAGCGCCGTTGCGACGCGAAGTGGACCGGATCGGCCGGCCCCGGCGATTCCGCGTCGCCGCGGCTGTATGCGCGGCCGCCGGCGCCTGCGGCCGATTGACGCAGACACCGCACCTGTGCGCGATCTGCGTCCTTGCCGCGCTCGCAAGGGGTCCACTATCATGCATGGGTTTCGCGGGCCGTGCATCGGGGACGTGGGGCGGTTGCGCGGACAGGGCTCACAGGGCCTTGTCGCGGCGGCGCCGGCCGCGCCAGTTGCGCAACCGATCCGGTCGGCCACGACCCGCGAATACGGTTGGCGACCCGCCGGCGGCCGATCATCCGCCGCGGCGATCACTAGTTCTCGATCGGGATGGTGGCGATGATTTCAGTCTGGATTGCGCGCCTGCGGCGCGCTTACGTGACGACAAGCCTGGCGGCTCTGAGCCTGGCACCGATGACGGCGCTCGCGAACCCCGAGCCCTGGCAGCTCAATCTGACCAAGGGCGTCACGCCGACTTCCGAGCGCGTGCACACGATGCACATGATCAGCCTCTGGGTCTGCGTCGCCATCGGCGTCGTCGTGTTCGGCGCGATGATCTACGCGATGCTGCGCTTCCGCAAATCCAAGGGCGCGGTGCCGGCCACCTGGAACCACAGCACCAAGCTCGAGGTGATCTGGACCGTCACGCCGATCATCATCCTGATCGTGATGGCCTGGCCGGCGACGCGGCTGCTGGTCGACATGGCGCACACCGACGGCTCGGACATGACGGTGAAGATCACCGGCTACCAGTGGAAGTGGCGCTACGAATACGTCGACTACTACGAGCAGAACCCGGGCATCGGCTTCATGTCGACCCTGCACGTCGATTCCAACCGCGTGCGCCAGGTCGGCTCGGGCCTCGATCCCAAGAGCGTCAAGGTCGGCGACGAGTCGACCTACCTGCTCGACGTCGACAATCCGCTGGTGCTGCCGGTCGGCGTCAAGGTGCGCTTCGTGATCACCGCCGACGACGTCATCCACTCCTGGTGGGTCCCGGTGCTCGGCTGGAAGCAGGATGCGATCCCCGGCATGGTCACCAGCGCCTGGGCCAGCATCACCCGGCCCGGCACCTACCGCGGCCAGTGCGCGGAGCTGTGCGGCAAGGATCACGGCTTCATGCCGATCGTCGTCAAGGCCCTGCCCAAGGACGAGTTCGAACGCTGGCTCGCCGAGCAGCAGGCGGCCAAGGCCGCCGCGGCCGGCACCGCCCAGACCGCAGCCCCCGCGTCGCAGACGCAGGGCTGATGCGCACCAACCGGATTTAGAGTCGAGAGGTTTCAGGCCATGGCGCACGCAGCCACCCACGATCACGTCGCCCACGACGACCATCACGATCACAAGCCGCAGGGCTTCATCGCCCGTTGGTGCTTCTCGACCAACCACAAGGACATCGGCACGCTGTATCTGATCTTCTCGCTGCTGATGTTCTTCATCGGCGGCGCGATGGCGATGATCATCCGCGCCGAGCTGTTCCAGCCCGGCATGCAGCTGGTCGAGCCGGACTTCTTCAACGAGATGACCTCGGTGCACGCCCTGGTCATGATCTTCGGCGCGGTCATGCCGGCCTTCGTCGGCCTCGGCAACTGGATGATCCCGCTGATGGTCGGCGCGCCCGACATGGCGCTGCCGCGCATGAACAACTGGTCGTTCTGGCTGCTGCCGGTCGCGTTCGGCCTGCTGCTCTCGACGCTGTTCATGCCGGGCGGCGGTCCGCAGGGCGGCTGGACGCTCTACCCGCCGCTGTCGCTGCAGGGCGGCAACGGCATCGCGTTCTCGATCCTGGCGATCCACGTCGCCGGCATCAGCTCGATCATGGGCGCGATCAACATCATCGCGACGATCCTCAACATGCGCGCGCCGGGCATGGACCTGCTGAAGATGCCGGTCTTCGTCTGGACCTGGCTGATCACCGCGTTCCTGCTGATCGCCGTGATGCCGGTGCTGGCCGGTGCGGTCACGATGCTGCTGACCGACAAGTACTTCGGCACCAGCTTCTTCAACGCCGCCGGCGGCGGCGACCCGGTGATGTTCCAGCACATCTTCTGGTTCTTCGGACACCCGGAGGTCTACATCATGATCCTCCCGGCGTTCGGCATCGTCAGCGAGATCATCCCGACCTTCGCGCGCAAGCCGCTGTTCGGCTATCAGGCGATGGTCTACGCGACCGCCTCGATCGCGTTCCTGTCGTTCATCGTGTGGGCCCACCACATGTTCACGGTGGGCATGCCGCTCGGCGGCGAATTGTTCTTCATGTACGCCACGATGCTGATCGCGATTCCGACCGGCGTGAAGGTGTTCAACTGGGTCAGCACGATGTGGGAAGGCTCGATGACGTTCGAGACGCCGATGCTGTTCGCGATCGGCTTCGTCATCCTGTTCACGATCGGCGGCTTCTCGGGCGTCATGCTGGCGATCGTGCCGGCCGACTTCCAGTACCACGACACCTACTTCGTCGTCGCCCACTTCCACTACGTGCTGGTGACCGGCGCGGTGTTCTCGATCATGGCCGCCACCTACTACTGGCTGCCGAAGTGGACCGGCCACATGTACAGCGAGCGCTGGGGCAAGATCCACTTCTGGTCGAGCGTGATCTCGGTCAACGTGCTGTTCTTCCCGCAGCACTTCCTCGGCCTGGCCGGCATGCCGCGCCGCATTCCGGACTACAACGTCGCGTTCGCGGACTTCAACATGATCTCCTCGATCGGCGGCTTCTGGTTCGGCCTGTCGCAGCTGATCTTCCTCGGTGTGGTCGTGCACTGCGCGTTCTTCTCGAAGGTCAAGGCCCCGGCCCGCGTCTGGGAAGGTGCCAAGGGCTTGGAATGGGAAGTGCCCTCGCCGGCGCCGCACCACACCTTCTCGGTGCCGCCGGTGCTCAAGCCGGGCATGCTGGCGCACGACGACGTTTCGCATTGACGTCGGTGCGCGGCCGGCATACGCCGGTCGCGCAACCGAACCGCCGAGGTAGCCCATGACCCCGATCCGACAGCCGCACGACGCCAGCCAGGACGCCCGCCGCAAGGCGCGACGTACGGCATGGCTGGTCGGCGGCGCGGCGGCACTGGTCTACGTCGGGATACTGCTCAAGGCTTTGCTCGCGCCATGAACACCGTCGCCGCTCCGACGCGGAACGCCCGCGGCGTGGTCCGCATCACGCTGATCGTGAGCGCGTGCGCGTTCCTGTTCGGCTTCGCGATGATTCCGCTGTACCGCATCGCCTGCGAGCAGGTGCTCGGCATCAAGCTCGAGGACGGACCGGTCACCGGACGCGCGGTCGCGGCGGCCAGCGTCGACACCAGCCGCAGCGTGCGCATCCAGTTCCTCGCCAGCGTCAACAGCAAGCTGCCCTGGACGTTCGCGCCTGAAGTGACGCGGATCGACGTGCATCCGGGCGAACTGACCGAGGTCTGGTTCGACGCGGCCAATACCTCCGATGCGGCGATCGTCGGCAACGCCGTACCGAGCGTCGCGCCGAACACCGCCTCGGCGTTCTTCAACAAGACCGAATGCTTCTGCTTCACCGAGCAGCTGCTCGCCGCCGGCGAGGCGCGCCGGATGCCGGTACGGTTCATCGTCGACCCGGCGCTGCCGCGCGACGTCACCGAGCTGACCCTGTCCTATACGTTCTACGAAAACACCGACGCGACCCGCCGGGTCGCGGAAACCGTCGGCGCGCCGCCCCACGCGGGTTGACGAGCGGATCCTCGAGAGGCCTCACCATGTCCGAAGCAGCTACCAGCCAAGAGCAGTACTACGTCCCGCATCACAGCATCTGGCCGGTGGTCGGATCGGTCGCGATGCTGATGACCGCGGTCGGCGCCGCCAACTGGATCAACGACTCGACCGGCCTGATGGCGCGCCCGCTGATGTTCGCGGGCATCGCGGTCTTCGTCGTGCTGTTCTTCGGCTGGTTCGGCGCGGTCATCCGCGAATCGCTGTCGGGCTTCTACAACAAGCAGGTCGACATCTCGTTCCGCATGGGGATGATGTGGTTCATCTTCTCGGAGATCATGTTCTTCGCGGCGTTCTTCGGCGCGCTGTTCTATGCGCGCATGCTGTCGGTGCCGTGGATCGGCGGCGAGGGCCACGGCGCGCTGACCAACCAGTTCGTCTGGGAAGGCTATACGGCGGCCTGGCCGACCAACGGCCCCGGCAACATCGGCGGCACGTTCGAAACGATCCCGGCCTGGGGTCTGCCGCTGCTGAACACGATGCTGCTGCTGGCCTCGGGCGTGACGATCACGCTGGCCCATCACGCGCTGCGCGCCGGCCACCGCACCGCACTGCTGGTCTGGCTGGGCGCGACGATCGTGCTCGGCGGCGTGTTCCTGTACTACCAGGCCCATGAGTACATCGAGGCCTATCAGCACCTCAACCTCACGCTCGGCAGCGGTGTCTACGGCTCGACGTTCTTCATGCTGACCGGCTTCCACGGCATGCACGTGACGCTCGGCGCGATCATGCTGACGGTGATGTGGTTCCGCTGCGCCAAGGGCCACTTCACACGCGACAACCATTTCGCGTTCGAGGCAGTGGCCTGGTACTGGCACTTCGTCGACGTGGTCTGGCTGGGCCTGTTCCTGTTCGTCTACGTGCTGTAAGAAGCGCGAACGGCCGGCCGCGTCGATCGATGCGGCCGGTCGCGATCGTCAGATGCCGTGAGGCTGGATGACGCCGGTCAGGATCAGGATCGCCACGACGACGATCAGGCCGACCGAGAGGGCGATGCGCCGCGTCAGCGCCTTGACGACCCGGTCGCTGCCGCTGCGGTCGGTCATCATGTAGTACAGGCCGGCGCCGAGGTTCCACAGGATCGCCGCCAGGGCGACCACGATCAAGATCTTGGCAAAAAGCATGTCTAGGGTTTCCACGGGGCAGCCGCTGCCCCCCATCGCCGCCAGTATAGTCCTGCCGTGAAACGGCGCTGGCACCGTCCCGGCGCCTTCGCCGTGGTCCTCACGGCGCTCGGCACGGCCGCTTTCGTGTCGCTGGGACTGTGGCAGCTGCGCGGCGGCGCGGAAAAGGAACAGCTGCTCGCCGCGTTCGCGCGAACGGCGCAGATCGCGCCGGTCGATCTGACCCAAGCACGCCGGCAGGCCGATGCGCGGCATTTTCCGCACGTGCGCGTCGAAGGCCGCTTCGATACGGAGCACGCCTATCTGCTCGACGATCAGATCCGCGATCAGCGGACCGGCGTGGTCGTCTACGGCGTGTTCGAGCCGCTCGAAGGCGGCCCGGCCCTGCTGGTCAACCGCGGCTTTCTGCCGCGCCATAACAGCCGTCTGATCGAGGTTCCGCCGCTCGCCGACGGCCCGATCGAGCTGTCGGGCCTGTACGCTCGGCCTCCCGGCAGCGGCCTGCGGCTCGGCGGCAACGCGCTGCCGAAGCAGCCGGCGTGGCCGAAGACGACGATCTATCTCGACACCGGCGAGATATCGGCCGACATCGGCAAGCGCGTCGACGATCGCGTGCTGCTGCTCGATCCCGATCCGGCCAGCGGGTTCGAGCGGGTCTGGACGCCGGAGCTGATGCCGCCCGAGCGCCATCGCGGCTACGCGTTCCAGTGGTTCTCGTTCGCGGCCGCGGCGATCGTGATCTTCCTCGTCCTGCATTGGCGCAAGAGTCCCCCATGAACCTGTCCGTCCAAACGGCCAAACGCCGCAAACGCTTCGCGCTGACGCTGATCGCCGCGCTGTTCGTGATTCCGGTGGTCGGCTCCTATGCGCTGTTCCTGTCCGGCTGGAAACCCGCCACACGCGCAACCACGGTGAGCTGCTGACGCCGGCGCGCGACATCAGCGCACACCCGGTCGTGCTCGCGGACGGCAGCACGCTGACCTGGAAGGATCCGGAGCTCGAGCACTGGACGCTGCTGGCGGTACCGGGCCCCGGCTGCGCGCAGCACTGCCTGCAGCGCCTGGACGAACTGCGCCGCGCGCGCCTGACGCTGAACCAGAACGCCCAGCGCCTGCGCCTGGTCGTGCTCGACGCGTCGCTGTCGCCCGAGCAGCTCGCCGCGCTCGCGCCGATGAGCGCCGGCCACGACGCCGATGCGCTGTTCGCCGAGATCAGACCCGGCACCGACGATCTGGCGGCCGCCCTGGTCGATCCGTCGGGCTTCTACGCGCTGCGCTATCGCGCCGGCTACGACGGCACCGGCCTGCGCAAGGACCTCTCCCGCCTGATCCGCTCCCAGCACTGACATGCCCGCCACGACCCTGCTCCGCCGCCTCGCCTGGATCGCCACCGTCTTCGCGCTCGGCGTGATCGTGTTCGGCGCGTTCGTGCGCCTGTCCAATGCCGGCCTGTCCTGCCCGGACTGGCCGACCTGCTACGGCAAGGCGACCTGGCCCGGCCACGAGCACGAGATCGCGCACGCCAATGCGAACTTCGACCGGCCGGTCGAAACCCATCGCGCCTGGCGCGAGCAGGTGCACCGCATGATCGCCGGCACGCTCGGCCTGCTCGTGCTCGGCATCGCGACCGCCGCGGCATGGCGGCGCTGGACCTGGGTCGGCGCGCTCGGCGTCGCCGCGCTCGCGGCCGCCTGCGCGGTGCGCGCGTACATGCTCGGCCATGCCGAGCTGTCCGGATGGCTCGCGACGATCGCGATGGCCCTGCCGCTGCTGGCCGCCTGGCGGATCGGGCGGCCCGCACCGTGGCGCATCGCGATCGTCGCGTTCTCGGTCATCATCTTCCAGGCGATGCTCGGCATGTGGACGGTCACCTGGCTGCTCAAGCCGGTCATCGTGATGGCGCACCTGCTCGGCGGTCTGCTGACCCTGGTCCTGATCGCCTACGTCGCGCTGCGTCTGTCGTACGCGGCCGCGCCGACGGCCGCGCTGCGGCGGCTGCAGCCGATGGTCGTGGTCGGCCTGGTGCTGCTCGCCGCGCAGATCGCGCTCGGCGGCTGGGTCAGCGCGAACTACGCGGCGCTCTCGTGCGGGCTGGACTTCCCGACCTGCCAGGGACGCTGGTGGCCGCCGATGGACTTCGGCGAGGGCTTCGTGCTGTGGCGCGGCATCGGCGTCAACTACGAGGGCGGGGTCCTCGACGGCCCGGCGCGCACGGCGATCCAGATGACGCATCGCATCGGCGCGCTGATCGTGTTCGGCCACGTCGGTGCGCTGGCCTGGCTGGCGGTCCGGCGCGGCCAGCGCGGGCTCGGCCTGCTGATCGGCGCGCTGCTGTGCCTGCAGGTCAGCCTCGGTATCGGCAATGTGCTGCTCGACCTGCCGCTGGCGGTCGCGACCGCGCACAATGGCGTGGCCGCGCTGCTGCTGCTGGCGCTGCTGGCGCTGCTGGTACGCACGCAACTGCCGCTGCCGGCGGCGCCGGTTCGCCCCCTCTGACCGCTCCGGATCGCATGTCCAGTCTCGCCCGCCAGTACCTGGAACTGACCAAGCCGCGCGTCGTCGCGCTGATCGTGTTCACTGCGATCATCGGCATGTTCCTGGCCGTGCCCGGCCTGCCGCCGCTGCGCCAGTCGGTCGCCGGTTTCCTCGGCATCTGGCTCGCGGCCGCATCGGCCGCGGCGATCAACCACCTGATCGACCAGCGCATCGACCGGCTGATGGCGCGCACCGCACACCGCCCGCTCGCGACCGGCGCACTGTCGCCCCTGCAGGTGCTGGCATTCGCGATCGCGCTCGGCACCGCGTCGATGGCGATCCTGATCATCCTGGTCAATCCGCTGACCGCGGCGCTGACGTTCGCCTCGCTGATCGGCTACGCGATCGTCTACACGGCCTATCTGAAGCGCGCGACGCCGCAGAACATCGTGATCGGCGGCGCCGCAGGCGCGGCACCGCCGGTGCTCGGCTGGGCCGCGGTCACCGGCGAGGTGCATCCGTACGCGCTGCTGCTGTTCCTGATCATCTTCATCTGGACGCCGCCGCACTTCTGGGCGCTGGCGATCTTCCGGCGCGAGGACTACTCGCGCGCGCAGGTGCCGATGCTGCCGGTGACGCATGGCGTCACCTACACGCGCTGGCACGTGCTGGCCTACACGATCCTGCTGATCCTGGTGACGGTGCTGCCGTATCTGACCGGCATGAGCGGCGTGTTCTATCTCGGCGGCGCGCTGGTGCTCGGCGCGGGCTTCCTGTGGCACGCGATCGTCCTGCTCGATCCGCCGGACGAGTTCTTCGCGATGAAGGTCTTCAACTACTCGATCGTCTACCTGATGGTGCTGTTCGCGTTCCTGCTGGCCGATCACTACATCGACGCACCGGTCGCGATGACCGGCGGCCTGCGCTTCGAGCCGGCCGGCTGAGCGGCCGCCGCAACGGCGCGATCGACACGTCGCGCCGGGATGCAACAGCCGCCGCCGGACGTCGCGTCCGGCGGCGGCCGCGCGCTCACTTCAGCAGCGAGCGCAGCATCCAGGCGGTCTTCTCGTGTGCCTCGAGCCGCTGCGTGACCAGGTCCGCGGTCGGCTGGTCGTCGGCCTTGTCGGCCAGCTTGAAGGCCGCGCGACCGGTGCGCGCCGCGGTCTCGTGACCGTCGACGAGCTGCTCGACCATGCCGCGCCAGTCCGGCACGCCCGGCTCCTCCTTGATCGCCGAGAGCTTGACGAACTGCGAGTACGAGCCCGGCGCCGGGAAGTCCAGCGAGCGGATGCGCTCGGCGATCACGTCGGCCGCGCTCCACAGCTCGTTGTACTGGGTCTCGAACATCGTGTGCAGGCTGTTGAACATCGAGCCGGTGATGTTCCAGTGGAAGCTGTGCGTCTTGAGATACAGCGTATAGGTGTCCGCCAGCAGCTTGGACAAGCCGTCGGCGATCTTCTTGCGATCTTTCTGGTCGATACCGATATCGATGGCCATCACCGTCTCCGTGTCGGGGGAAGAAGCCGGCGCATTGTGAACCGGTCTCCCGGGCAAGGGAAATCGATGCGTTGGATGAGGCTCATCGAGCGCCGCTATCATTGCCGGTTCGCCGCGCCGCCCGTCGCAGGCCGGCGTGCGGAAAGGCCCCAAGAGAACCCATGAACGACCTGCCCTCTCCCGAGCTGCTGCTGGACGGCGTGCGAACGCGCGACCGCGGCCGCCTGATCGGCCGCTGGCGCAAGCTGGCCGCGCAGCGCGACCGCGCGCCGGACGCGGTCGTGGCGGCCCTGGTCGAGGCCGCGGCCGCGTCGCGCGCGCAGGTCGCCGAGCGTGCGGCACGGCTGCCGCCGATCCGCGTCGACGAGAGCCTGCCGATCGCGGCGCAGGCCGAGACGATCGTCGAGCTGATCCGCCGCCATCAGGTCATCGTGCTCGCCGGCGAGACCGGCTCGGGCAAGACCACCCAGCTGCCGAAGCTGTGCCTGGCGGCCGGTCGCGGCAGCGCCGGCCTGATCGGCTGCACGCAGCCACGCCGGATCGCGGCGCGCACGGTCGCGCGCCGCGTCGCCGCCGAGCTCGGCAGCGAGATCGGCGGCCTGGTCGGATTCCAGGTCCGGTTCACCGACCAGACCTCCGACCAGGCCCTGGTCAAGTTCATGACCGACGGCATCCTGCTCGCCGAGACCCAGTCCGATCCCTGGCTCGGCGCGTACGACACGCTGATCCTCGACGAGGCGCACGAGCGCAGCCTCAACATCGACTTCCTGCTCGGCTACCTCAAGCGCCTGCTGGCGCGGCGGCCCGACCTCAAGCTGATCGTCACCTCGGCGACGATCGACACGGCGCGTTTCGCCGAGCACTTCGGCGGCGCACCGGTCGTCGACGTCGAGGGCCGCGCGTATCCGGTCGAGGTGCGCTGGCGGCCGCCGCCCGAGCGCGGCGAGACGAGCACGGCCGAGCAGGTCGCGCTGGCGATCGACGAGATCACCGCCGAGGATCCGCGCGGCGACATCCTGGTGTTCCTGCCCGGCGAGCGCGAGATCCGCGACGCGCATCTGACGATCTCGCGCCGCAAGTATCGCGCGACCGAGGTCGCCGCGCTCTATGCGCGCCTGTCCGCGCAGGAGCAGGATCGCGTGTTCCGCCCCGGCGCGCAGCGCCGCATCGTGCTCGCGACCAACGTCGCCGAGACCTCGCTGACGGTCCCGCGCATCCGCTACGTCGTCGACACCGGCACCGCACGCGTCAAGCGCTACGGCGCACGCACGCAGCTGGAACGGCTGCACATCGAACCGATCTCGCAGGCGGCGGCCGACCAGCGCAAGGGACGCTGCGGTCGCGTCGGTCCCGGCATCTGCTATCGCCTCTACGCCGAAGAGGATTACGCGGCGCGCCCGCGCTATACCGATCCGGAGATCCTGCGCTCCTCGCTGGCCGGCGTGATCCTGCGCATGCTCGATCTGGACCTGGGCGACGTCGCCGAGTTTCCGTTCGTCCAGCCGCCGGCCGACCGCGCGATCGGCGACGGCTACCGCCACCTCGCCGAGCTCGGCGCGATCGACGAACAGCGCCGCCTGACCGGTATCGGCAAGGCGCTGGCGCGGATCCCGGTGGACGTCGCGCTCGGGCGCATGCTGCTCGAAGCGCGCAGCCAGGGCGTGCTGCGCGAACTGCTGATCCTGGTGTCGTTCCTGAGCATCCAGGACCCGCGCGAGCGTCCCGCCGACGCGCGTCAGCAGGCCGATGCCGCGCATGCGCGCTTCGTCGAGCCCAAGTCCGATTTCCTCGGCGTACTCAAGCTGTGGACCGCCTACAGCGCGGCCCACGAGGAACTGACCCAGTCGAGACTGCGCGACTGGTGCAGCGAGCATTTCGTGTCGTTCCTGCGCATGCGCGAGTGGCGCGAGCTGCACCGACAGCTGCTGGTGGTCGCCGGCGATCTGGACTGGGCGCGCGGCGGCCGACCGCCGCGCCGCGCCGTACCGGTGCGGGCGCGGCAGGCGATGCGGCGGATGCGAACGTCCGCAGCGCCGACACCGCCGCCCCCGACGGCGCGAAGGCGACACCGGCGCCCGATGCCTACGAGGCGATCCATCGTTGTCTGCTGTCGGGCTGGCCGACCCAGGTCGGCGTCAAGGACGAGCGCGGTCTGTATCGCGGCACGCGCGAACGCAGGTTCTCGATCTTCCCCGGTTCCGCGCTCGCCAAGTCGCCGCCGCAGTGGCTGCTCGCCGGGCAGATCCTCGACATCGGCAAGATCTACGCGATGAGCTGCGCGCGGATCGAGCCGGCCTGGATCGAGCAGCAGGCGGCCCATCTGGTCCGGCGCAGCTGGCGCGACGCGCACTGGTCGCGCAAGCGCGGCGCCGTGCTCGCCTACGAGCAGGTCACGCTGTTCGGCCTGACTCTGGTCGAGAAGCGGCTCGTGCAATTCGGCGCGCGCGATCCGGACCTGGCCCATGCGGTCTTCGTGCGCGAGGCGCTGGTGCGCGGCGAGCTCGACGCGCGGGCGGACTTCGTCCGCGCGAACGCGCGCGTGCTGGCCGAGGCGCACGACATCGAAGCCAAGCAGCGGCGGTCCGGCCTGATCCGATCCGAGGACGAACTGGCTGCGTTCTTCGCCGGCAAGCTGCCGCGCGAAATCCACACCACGGCCGCGCTCGACGCCTGGTATCGCCGCGCCGCGCCGGCCGAGCAGGCGGCACTGCGCTGGTCGCTGGCGGACGTGCTGACCGGTGCCGGCGGATCGTCGGCGCGCGACTTCCCGGCCAGGATGGAGCTGGCCGGGCATACGCTGCGCTACGACTACCGGTTCGTCCCGGGCGATCCGGCCGACGGCATCACGCTGAACGTGCCGCTGGCCCTCGTCAACGCGCTGCCGGTCGCGCGCACCGAGTGGCTGGTGCCGGGCCTGCTCGTCGAGAAGGTCACCGAACTGATCCGCGGCCTGCCCAAGGCGCTGCGGCGCAACTTCGTGCCGGCGCCCGACTTCGCGCGGGCCTTCGCCGAGGCCGAGAGCGCGCGCGACGAACCGCTGCCGGTCGCACTGGCGGCGTATCTGCGCCGCGTCACCGGCGTCGAGATCGGGCCGGCTGCGTTCGCCGGGATCGAGCTGCCGGCGCATCTGACGATGCGGCTGCGCGTCTACGACGCCGACGGCCGCACGCTGGCCGAGGGACGCGATCTGGCGACGATCCGCGCGCAGTGGAGTCAGGCCGCGCGCAGCGCGTTCTCGCAGCAGGCCGATGCCGAGCTGACGCGCGAGGACGTGGCCGAATTCGACTTCGAGACGATCCCCGAGCAGGTCGCGTCGCCGTCCGGCCTCAGCGCGTTCCCGGCGCTGGTCGATCTCGGCGAGAGCGTCGCGCTGCGCGTCTTCGAACGCCGCGACGAGGCGCTGGCCGAGCACCGCCGCGGCGTCCAGCGCCTGCTGCGGCGCGGCCTGGCGAGCGAGATCAAGCAGGCACGGCGGCAGTTGCCGCTGAACGGCAAGACCGCGCTGAAGTGGGCGCCGCTCGGCAGTGCCGAAACGCTGCGCGGCGACATCGTCGAGGCCGCGCTGAACGGTCTGCTCGCCGACGGCGATCTGGACGTGCGCGACCGCGGCAGCTACGAACGGCTCAAGGCCGGCATCGCACAGGCGCTGTTCCGTGCGGCCGTGCAGGGCCTCGCGCGCGCCGAGGCGATCATCGAGGCGCACGCCGCGCTGGCGCCGTGGCTGGAGCCGCCGATCATCGGCTTCGCGCGCGCCAACTACGACGATCTGCGCGAGCAACTGGCCGAGCTGGTGTTTCCGGGCTTCCTGCGCGAGGTCGCGCCGGCCCGGCTGCAGCACTATCCGCGCTACCTGCAGGCGATGCGCCTGCGTGCCGAACGGCTGCGTCAGGACCCGGCACGCGACCAGGCCAAGATGCTTGGCGTCCAGCTGTACTGGCGCGAGTACCTCAAGCGGCGCGCCAGCGGCGTCGACGCGCACGTGCTCGAGGAGCTGCGCTGGCTGGTCGAGGAACTGCGCGTGTCGGTGTTCGCGCAGGAACTGAAGACGCCCGAGCCGGTGTCGCCGAAGCGGCTCGCCAAGGCCGTCGCGGCCCTGCCGTGACGCGGCGGCCGCTCACGGCGGCCGTCGCGGCGGCGCCGCCGGACCGTCAGCGGATGCGCCGCACGCGCAGGCGGCAGTCGCAGCCTTCGACTTCCATGAGCCAGCTGCCGAACATCATCGGCTGGATCTTCACGGACGGCGACGACAGCGAGATCTCGTTCAGACCGGTCTGGACCTGCTGCCATTCCTGGCCGTTCTCGAGCTTGAAGACGGTATTGCCGCGCCAGCCCGTGAACTCGCCGTCGATGCGGCTGCTGACGGTCTCGCGCTGGCCGCCCTCGGGATAGAAGTAGCGCGACGCGGACGGCTTGCCGACGACGGTCTCGGGAATGCTGGTGCCCTGCCGGTTCAGCCAGTCATTGAGGAACTTCAGCTCCTGCGGCGACAGCTTGTCGAGACCGGCGGCGGTGAAGTCGCCTTGCGACATGCGCTCTTCCAATGAGGAAAATCCCGATTGGGCGGCGACGGAAGTGGCCAGGGAAGCAACGAACAGACACAGAGCTAGGCGAGATGAGCGCATGGTTTCGGTCGACGGACGAGGCCGGAATGATGAATAGCGGCAGGGGTCACGCTCTAATGCGAACTTAACAGATGCAGCAAGCAAAACAAGGCGTTATACTGGGCTTCAGCGAGTGTAGCATGGCCCGTGTCGGGCTCGCTCGATTACATGCGCACGGCGCCGGGGGAAAGCCTCTTTTTTGCCGGACGATTGCAGCGCGACGCGTACTGCCGCAGCCACTCGTGTTTTCCACTCACGCCCCACCAGAGATCCCGCTCTCATGCGTTCACCGAAGTCAGCCGCACTCCTCGCCCTTCTGGCCGCAGGCCTTCTGTCCCAAAGCGCCGATGCGCAGACCTCGCTGATCGTCAACGATGCTTCGCCGCTCGCGATCGTCGCGCCCGGCATGAGCTATGCCGTGTCGGGCAGCTCGATCAATCTGCGCGTGCCGACCAACGGCTTCCTGTTCTGCGCGAACCCGCTCCCGCCGAGCCAGAGCCCGCAGTTTTCGGCGATCAGCCTGACGCCGACACACGGCAACTGGGCGATGCCGGTCGCCAACGACATCTACACGTTCACGTATGGCGCCGGCGGCAATCTGGTGCGCATCAACAACACCCCGTTCTCCGGCGTGTCGGCCTCGTCGCTGGTCTGCCATACCGCCAACGCACAGGGCTGGCCGATCTCCCCGTTCGAGAACGGCCTGTTCTTCGACACGTTCGAGCAGCTGCTGCCGGCCAATCCGTACGGCGCGAACGAGAACGTCGCCGCCGCGGTCACCGGCCTGCGCGACAACGGCAGCGACGGCGACCGCATGCTGACGCAGATCGATCCGAACAACGGCGTGCCGGTCTACATGTACATGTTCCGTCTGCACGCCTCCACCAGCGTCAAGAGCAACGTGCACGTCATGGTCAAGGATGCCTACGACGCGAGCCGGCTCAGCGCGACCGCCTGGCATTGCGCGCTCAACCAGCGCCCGACCGGCACGATCAACCTGCGTCAGCTGTGCAACGGCTCGGCGGCGACCCAGATCTCGGGCACGATCGAGCGCTCGTACTACATCAACAATTCGAGTGACGAGCGCTACGTCATCGTGCACCGCGTCCTGCAGGGCTCCGGCACGCTCGATCCGGCCAAGCCGCTGGCGGGTGCCGCCGTATTCGTCGATCCCAGCATTCCGAAGGCCGACCGCTACGTCGGCGACAACGTCGTCTTCAGCCTGCCGCCCCAGTAAGCGGCGCGCCACCCGCCTCCAGGTCTCGCTTCGAAGAAGAGCGCCCTCGAGGGCGCTCTTTTCGTTTCGACGTCATCGCACCGTGAAAACCGACTTCGATCCCGCGCTGCCGATGGCCGCTTCGCTGACCGGTGAGGCCGCGCGCGCGGCTCGGCTGCTCGACGCCGCGCTCGCAGCGGACCCCGCCGCGAGCGCGCGCTGGCGGCTCGG
Source organism: Dokdonella sp. (assembly GCA_024707225.1). Taxonomy (GTDB): domain Bacteria; phylum Pseudomonadota; class Gammaproteobacteria; order Xanthomonadales; family Rhodanobacteraceae; genus Dokdonella. The sequence goes on from JANQAE010000003.1 coordinate 498,028, forward strand.
CGCCGGCGCCGAACTGGCCGCCACGCTGTCGCGGCTCGAACAGCTCGAGGTCGGACCCGACGCGGTCGCCGCGTGCATCCTGCATGCGGCGGCTCAGGCCGGCATCGCGCTCGGAGACGAGCTCGTCTCGTTCCCGGCGACGGTGCGCGAGCTGCTGGAGGGCCAGCAGGCGGCCGAGAAGATCTGGATCCTGCACGCGGGCACGGCGCGTTCGAGCGCCGAAGGCCTGCGCCGCCTGCTGCTGGCGATCATCCGCGATCTACGCGTGGTCTTCATCCTGCTGGCGCGCCAGGCCGCGCGCCTGCAGCAGGCGGCCGACTGGCCCGGCCCGCAGCGCGACGCGCTCGCGCAGCTGACGTTCGACATCCATGCGCCGCTGGCCAACCGCCTCGGCATCTGGCAGCTGAAGTGGGAGCTGGAGGATCTGGCGTTCCGCTACCTGCAGCCCGACACCTACAAGCGCATCGCGCGGCTGCTCGACGAGCGGCGCGGCGATCGCGAAAGCTGGATCGAGCAGGCGCGCCGGCAGCTCGAGGCCTCGCTCGCGCAGGCCGGCATCCGCGCCCAGATCTCCGGACGCCCGAAACACATCTATTCGATCTGGCGCAAGATGCAGCGCAAGGGGCTGGCGTTCTCGGAGCTGTACGACGTGCGCGCGCTGCGCGTACTGGTCGCCGACGTGCCGACCTGCTACCTCGCGCTCGGCAGCGTCCACGCGCTGTGGCCGTTCATTCCGGGCGAGTTCGACGACTACATCGCCAATCCGAAGGGCAACCATTACCAGTCGCTGCATACCGCAGTGATCGGTCCCGGCGGACGGCCGCTCGAGGTGCAGATCCGCACGCACGACATGCACGCCCAGGCCGAGCTCGGCGTGGCCGCGCACTGGCGTTACAAGGAAGGCGGCGGCGGCGACGCCGGCTTCGAACGCAAGATCGCCTGGATGCGCCAGCTGCTCGAGAGTCGCGACGAGCACGACGACGACGCGGCGCTGATGGCGGGCTTCCGCACCGACATCATGGACGACCGGGTCTACCTGCTGACGCCCAAGGGCGAGGTGAAGGATCTGCCGCGCGGCGCGACGGTGCTGGACTTCGCGTACCACGTGCACACCGACGTCGGGCACCGCTGCCGCGGCGCCAAGGTCAACGGCCGCATCGTGCCGCTGAACCACCAGCCCGAGACCGGCGACCGCATCGAGATCCTGACCGGCAAGACCGCCGAGCCACGACGCGACTGGCTGTCGGCGCATCACCGATTCCTGTCCACGCATCGCGCGCGCGAGAAGGTACGCGCCTGGTTCAAGCGCATCGATCTCGCGCAGAACGTCGCGGCGGGGCGCGCGCTGCTGGACCGCGAACTCAAGCGCGTCGGCCTCTCGCATGCGCAGCTCGACACGATCCCGGCGCTGTTCAAGCTCAAGTCGGCGGAGGACCTGTACGAGGCCCTGGCGCTCGGCGACGTCACGCCCGGCCAGGTCACGCGCGTGCTGCACGAGCGGGCGGCGCCGCCGGCGGCCCCGACGCCGGCACCGGCCCCGGCGCTCAAGGCGCCGCCGCGCGGCCATCTCGTCGTCGAGGGCGTCGGCAATCTGCTGACCGTGCTCCGCGCGCTGCTGCCAGCCGCTGCCGGGCGATCCGATCGCCGGCTTCATCACGCGCGGACGCGGCGTCAGCGTGCACCGCAGCGGCTGTCCGCAGCTGGCGCGTCTGCGCGCGCGCGACGCCTCGCGTCTGATCGAGGTGGAATGGGGATCGGCTGCGCAGTCCTACGAGGTCGACGTGCTGCTGCGCGGCTACGACCGCAAGGGACTGCTCAAGGACGTGACCGCCGCGATCGCGGCCCTGCACGTCCATCTGATCGGCGTGCACTCGCGCATCGACGAGGCGCGCGGCATCGCCGAGATGAATCTGGGCCTGCGCGTGGCGGATTTCGGCCAGCTCAGCGACGTGCTCGACCGGCTGCTCGCCCTGCCCAACGTGATCGAGGCGCGCCGCATCGTCTGAGCGGCGGCCCCCTGTTATGCTTCGCGGACAAGACGGGGTGCCCGGGGGCGCCCGACTACCGCCCGCGGACATGATGCCCACGTGATCGAGATACCCGGCTACCGCCTGTTGCGCCAGCTCGGCCGTGGTGGCATGGCGACGGTCTATCTGGCGATCCAGGAATCGGTCGACCGCGAAGTGGCGCTGAAGGTCATGTCGCCGGCGCTGCTGATCGATCCGAATTTCGGCGAGCGGTTTCTGCGCGAGGCCAAGATCGCCGCGCGCCTGCATCACCGGCACGTCGTCGGCGTCCACGACGTCGGTCGCGCCGGCGACTACCACTACATCGCGATGGAGTACCTGGCCGGCGGGCCGGTCCTGCTCAAGGACGGCCGTCCGCGCCCGGTGTCGTTCTCGCTGCGCATCATCCGCGAGATCGCCGGCGCGCTCGCCTATGCGCACGAGAAGGGCTTCGTCCACCGCGACGTGAAGCCCGACAACATCCTGCTGCGCGACGACGACTCGAGCGTGCTGACCGACTTCGGCATCGCCCGCGCCAGCGACGCGGTCACGCGGATGACCAAGACCGGCGCGGTCGTCGGCACGCCGCACTACATGAGTCCGGAACAGGCGCGCGGCCGCCAGATCGACGGACGCTCCGATCTCTACGCGCTCGGCATCGTCCTGCACGAGATGCTGCTCGGCCGCGTGCCGTATCACGCCGACGACTCGCTCGCGGTCGGCATCATGCACATCACGCAGCCGGTTCCGGAGCTGCCCGAGCCGCTGGTACCGCTGCAGCCGCTGATCGACGGTCTGCTCGCGAAGGAACCCGAGCAGCGCTTCCAGAGCGGCCGCGAGGCCGCCGCCGCGATCGCCCAGATCGAGCAGCGCGCCGCCAGCGGCGAATGGCCCGAGCTGCCCGACGCCAGACCGCGCGCCTCGCGGCGCCAGGCGCGGCGATCCGATACGCGCGTCTCGCCGCTGCCGGCCACCGCCGGCGGCGCGGCCGCCACGCCGGTCGAGGCGAGCGATCGGCAGCGCGCCGAGCCGAGCATGGGCCGCTTCGACGACATCGTCGCCATGGCCAACGGTCCGGGCCGTTCGTCGCGCAGCGGCACGCCACCGCCGCGCAGACCCGCGCCGGGCCGCCGCGCGATCACGCTCGGCGTCCTCGTCGCGCTGGCCGCGGCCGGTGCCGCCGGTGCCTGGCACTACCAGGACCGGCTGCGCACGCTGCTGCCCGACACCGAACTCAACGACACGCTGGCGCGCGCGCAGCAGGCGCTCGCGGCCGGCCGCCTGAGCGGCAGCTCCGACAGCGCGCGCGAGCTGTTCGAAGGCGCACGCGCGCGCGAGCCCGACAACGACATCGCGCGCAACGGCCTGCGCGAGGTCGGCGCACGCCTGCTCGACCGTGCGCGCGACGCGCTCGGACGCGGTGACCTCGGCGTCGCGCGCGAGTCGATCTCGGCCGCGCGCGAGCTGCTCGGCGGCGGCAGTGCGATCGAGGAGCTGGAACGCCGGCTGGTCCAGATCGAGTCGCGCGGCACCGAGGTCGAGGTCCTGCTCGGCCAAGCGCAGGCCGCGCTCGATGCCGGCCACATCGTCGGGCCCGACGGCGCGAGTGCGCTGTACCGGCGCATCCTCGCCGCCGATGCCGGCAATGCGCTGGCGACGGCCGGCCTGCGCAGATCGGCCGACGCGCTCGCGGCGGCGGCACGCAGCGCGCTGGCCGGGCGTGATCTTTCCACGGCGGCGCAGCGGATGAGCGAGCTCGGCGAGATCGCATCCGACCACGCGGGACTGCCGGAGCTCCAGGCGCAGCTGACGCAGGCGCGCGAGGCGGCCCAGGCCGAGATCGGGCGCAGCGTGCAGCGCGCGCAGGCGCAGCTGCGGGCCGGCCGCATCGTCGGCGATCCCGACAGCGCGGTCGCGCTGTTCGAGTCGGTGCTCGCGAGCCAGCCCGACAACGCACAGGCCCGCGACGGTCTGCGCCGCTCGGCTGTGACCCTGCTCGCCCAGGCGCAGGCCGCGATCGAGGACAGCAATGCCGAGCGCGCCGAGCGCCTGATCGCCGAAGCCGTGCGGATCGCGCCGGACCTGCCCGCGGCCGCCGGCGTGCGCAGCCAGCTGCGCGAGATGCGCGAGCGGCTGGCGATCGAGAGCTCGCAGGCGCCGCTGACGCCGGCCGCGACCGAACGCGTGCGGACGCTGATCGAAGAAGCCCAGGCCGCCGCGGCGCAGGGCCGACTGCTGGTGCCGCCCGGCGCCAGCGCCTACGACAAGTACCGCGCCGCGCTGGCGATCGACCGCGACAACGCCGACGCGCAGCGCGGGCTGTCGGTGCTGCCGGTGCGCGCGCGAGCTGTTCGCCGAACATCTGAAGGTCGGCCAGCTGCTGCAGGCGCTCGACGAATGGGAAGCGCTGCGTCAGCTCGCGCCGGCCGATCCGGCGATCGGGCCACTGCAGGGGCAGCTCGTCAATGCATTCATCGACGAGGCCACCGCGCGCATCACCGAAGGCCGGCGCGCCGATGCGACACGCGCGCTCGATTCGGTGCGCAAGCTCAGTCCGGCCGACCCGCGCGTCGGCCAGCTCGAGGCGCGCCTGCGCAGCGTGCCCGAAGGCGGCAGCTGAGCGGCGCGCCGCGATGTGCCTGCTGCTGATCGCGATCGACCATGCACCGGGGCATCGGCTCGTCCTGCTCGGCAACCGCGACGAATTCCGCGCGCGGCCGTCGGCGGCCGCCGCGCCCTGGCCGGACGCACCACGGATCCTCGGCGGCCGCGACCTCGTCGCCGGCGGCTCGTGGCTGGCGATCGACGGCGACGGACGCTACGCCGCCGTCACCAATCTGCGCAACGGCCTGCCCGCGACGGCACCGCGCTCGCGCGGCCAGCTGGTCGCCGGCTTTCTGCGCGGCACGCAGTCGCCGGCGGCCCATCTCGCCGCGGTGCGCGCGGAGATGGATGCGTACGGACCGTTCAATCTGATCGTCGGCGACGCGCACGGCGCCTGGCTGCTGTCGAGCGGATCGACGCAAATCCATCATCTCGAACGCGGCATCCACGTCGTCAGCAACGGACCGTACGGCACGCGCTGGCCGAAGACCGATCGGCTCGGCCGCGCGTTCGCCGAGCGTGCCGGCGACCCGGGCGCGCACGGCGATCGCTGGCTGACCCTGCTCGCCGACGACGCCCAGCCCGACGACGCCGAGCTGCCCGATACCGGCGTCGGTCTGACGCTCGAACGGCAGCTCGCGCCGATCCTGGTGCGCGGCGAGCGCTACGGTACGCGGGCCAGCACGCTGGCGACGATCGACGCCGCCGGGCGTGCGGCGCTGAGCGAGCAGGTCTGGTCGTTCGAAGGGGCATCCGCGCCGCGTCATTGGCGCTACGCCGATGAGGGCTACTGGAAGATGATCGGCGCCGAGGCTGCCGACGAAGCATGGCGTCGCGCGACGCTTCGCGACGATTAGATCGCGATCCGGGCCGGGTGCCAGCCCGGCGCCGGCCGATGCCGCCGCTCCGTCCTCGGAGCGGCGGGCTTCAGGTTTCAGGAGATTGCAGACGCGCGCGCCGGCCAGCTGAGCGCCGGCCGGCGGCATCGGTCAGAAGCGCAGACGCAGATACGCCGACGGCCCGTGCAGCTTGATGTCCGCGATCGCATCGTAGCTGCCCTCGCTGCCGTCGAGCTTGATCCGCGACACGCTGTACTCGGCGCCGAGGCCGAGGTTCTGCCACGGGAACCACTCCACGCCGAGCGAGCCGTTGTAGATGTGACCTTCGAGCGAGCCGCCGTTCTTCTTGACGCCCGAGATGTCGATGTAGGTGCGCACGCTGTCCGAGAACGCGTGGCGCCAGCCGAGCTGAACCAGCGGCGCGACCGCGTCGTCCTTGTAGCGCTCGGTCGCCGTGAAGGTCTGGCCGTCGAACGTGGCCTCGCCGCGCACGCGTGCGTCGATCCGGTACCAGGCCGCGCCGAGGCCGAAGCCGAACACGGTCTGGTCGCCGCCGAACCACCAGCGATAGGCCGCATTGCCGACGTCGAACTGGAGGCGCGTATCGAGCGCGGCATTGGCGTCGAAATCGGTGCCGCCGAAGCTGAAGGGTTCGACCAGGGTCAGCGAGCGGTCGCGGCTGAGTCCGTAGTAGTCGAACGAGAAGCCCTGCGAATCCATGATCAGGAAGTCGAGCCGTGCGCGGCCGACCGTGTCCTTGAAATCGCCGACGTCGAGCCGGCCGCTGTCCAGACCGCTCTGCTCCTCGCGCAGCGTCAGGTCGAAATCGGCGTCGGCGCGATAGCCGCCGAGCCAGATGCTGACGCGATCCAGCGCCTGGGACGGTGCCGCCACGGCAGGTGCGGCGATCGACGCCAGGCCTGCGGCGAGGCCGAGCACGGGGATCAAACGGGGAAACGGCATGCGGTAGGAAGCCATCGAAGTCGCCCTCGGGGTGAAAAAAACGGGCGAAACAATTAACACTTTCTCAATGAACCGTTGCCTCATCGCTCACGCTGGGCGGCGATCCAGCGGCCTGCGGCGCGGTGATATCGCCCCATTGATAACGCTAACAGTTCTCATTAAAATTTACGTTCAGTTTCCGTTCGACCAGTACCGCTCGCTCTCAGGCTCGTGTCCATCCTTCTCTTCCGCCGCTGCCTGCGCCTCCTGCTGGCGCTGTCGCTCTCGCTGCTCGGCGGGCACGCGATCGCGTCGGCCGATGCGACGTCGCGCGGCAGCGCCGGCATCGGCGCGACCGAGATGGCGCATCACGGATTGCTCGGGCATCACGCGCGCTGCACCGACGCGCCACCCGCGCCGCAGGCCAGCGAAGACGACGCCCAGCCGTTCAAGCGGCGCCGCATCGGGATCGCGCCGACGCCCTGGCCGGTACCGGCCAGTGCCGACGACGCATCGCTGCAGACGCTGACCCTCACCGCCCCGGCCGCGACATCCACGCCGCCGCCGATCGACGACGCGATCGGCTCGAACGACGACCAGGCCCGCTTCCTGCGCGCCTGCCGCGGCCGAGCGCCTCCGGCCGCCTGACCCCGCGTTGCGGGCCCTGCGGGCCCGTCCCCGTTTCCCGTCGTCCGATCCGACCCAGCCGTCGGCTTCGACCGTCGCGTCGCGTCCTCTCCCGATTCGCCTCCCGCCCGCGCTCGCACGCCGGGCGGCGCTGCGTTCACGTCCGTTTCGTCCTTTGCCTCTAGCCATGGAAAACCCTCCGATGACTTCGTCCGTCAGCCTTTCCCGTCCGGCCGCCCGCGCCGCCTTCCGCCGTCACCGGCTCTCGCTCGCGATCGTCGCGACGCTGGCGGCCCCGCTGGGGGCACAGCCGATCGACGACGGCGACGCTGCGCAACTGCAGCAGGTGGTCGTCACCGCGGCGGGCTTCGAGCAGAAGATCACCGACGCGCCGGCCAGCGTCAGCGTGGTCACGCGCGCCGAGCTCGCCCGGCGCCCGTACACCAGCCTGGTCGACGCACTGCGCGACGTCGAAGGCATCGACGTCGGCGAGTCGACCGACAAGAACGGCATGGCCTCGATCACGATGCGCGGCATGCCGGCCGACTACACCCTGGTGCTGATCGACGGCCGCCGCCAGAGCAACGTCGGCGACCTGTATCCGAACAACTTCGGCGGCGGCCAGTACAGCTTCCTGCCGCCGCTCGACTCGATCGAGCGCATCGAGGTCGTGCGCGGACCGATGTCGACGCTGTACGGATCGGACGCGATGGGCGGCGTCATCAACATCATCACACGCAAGGTCGCCTCGCAGTGGCACGGCTCGATCACGCAGGGCCGCACCTGGCAGCAGGACGACCAGTTCGGCAACGACCGCACGACCGACCTCTACCTCAACGGCCCGATCGTGCCGGGCAAGCTCGGGCTGTCGGTGCGCGGCAGCCTCTACAAACGGCAGGCGTCGATCCCCGAATGGGATCCGCTGCCGCTGCCCGACGGCACGCTGTGGGAGCGCTCGCTCGGCTTCGGCGACGGCGGCAAGCAGGTCGCCAGCCGCAACTGGAACGGCGGCCTGCGCCTGTCGTTCACGCCGGGCGAGGACCACGACCTGTGGCTCGACTACGACGTCTCGCGGCAGAAGTACGACAACTCCGACGGCCAGACCGGCACGCTCGACAGCATCGCCAGCCTCTGGCGCACCGGCAACGCGACGATTCCGAATCCGGACTTCGATCCGAGCCAGCCGATCGGCCCGTCCAATCCGGCCACGATCGTGCGCCGCGTCGTACAGCCGCGCGTCGGCTACACCGAGCAGCAGCGCTACGAGCGCGACCAGCTCGCGTTCACGCACGTCGGACGCTGGTCGTTCGGCACCAGCGAAACCAGCATCACCCGCAGCACCAGCAACAACCTCGGCCGCTCGCTGCCGCTGACGATCGCCGAACGCGCCGCGCTGCAGGAGCTGTGGAATGCCGCCTGCGTCGCCGGCGGCGGCGATCCGTTCTGCAGCAATGCGCGCATCGACGATCTGAGCGCCGAGCAGCGCGCCGCGCTCGAGGCCTTCCTGCCGCGGCAGCGCCGCGTGCTCGAGCTCGACGGCCTCATCGTCGACAGCAAGCTCGAGATGCTGTTCGGCGACCATCAGCTGACGGTCGGCGGCCAGTACAACGACACCGACATGGAGGACGGCACGTTCGGCATGGACGGCGCCGGTTTCCGCGACGGCACGACGCAGAAGCACAAGCAGTGGGCCGTCTTCGCCGAGGACAACTGGCGCCTGACCGACAGCCTGACCGCGACCTTCGGCGTGCGCTACGACGACCACAACATCTTCGGCGATCACTTCAGCCCGCGCGGCTACCTGGTCTGGAGCGCGTCCCCGAACTGGACGCTCAAGGGCGGCGTCAGCACCGGCTACAAGACGCCCAAGCCGAATCAGCTGTTCCCCGGCATCACCGGCTTCGGCGGCCAGGGCGTCAATCCGTTCGTCGGCTCACCCGACCTGCAGCCGGAGACCAGCACCAATACCGAGCTGGCCGCCTACTACGACGGCGGCAACGGCTTCAGCTTCAACGCGACCGCCTTCGTCAACAAGTTCAAGGACAAGATCGCCACCGGCGACAGCGTGCCCAACTGCGAGGTCGCACCGCCGGGCGTGCGCTGCGTCGACATCGGTCCGGGCTGGGCCGAGATCGGCTACACGACCTTCAGCCAGAGCATCAACATCGACCGCGCCGAGAGCCGCGGCGTCGAGCTCGCCGGTCGCGTCGAACTGCCGGGCGGCTTCACGCTGCGCGGCAACTACACCTACACCGACTCCGAGCAGAAGAGCGGCCCCGACGAGGGACTGCCGATCACCGGCAATCCGGCCAAGCACATGCTCAACGCGACGCTGGACTGGCAGCTCAACGAGGCGTTGAGCCTGGCCCTGATCGGCGAAGCCCGTTCCAAGCGCTTCCGCGAACGCAGCGTCACGACCGGCCGCGAGCACTATTACGAGGACTACCGCATCGTCCACCTCGGCGCCTCGTGGAAGGCCACCGACCAGCTGACGATCAACGGCCGCATCAACAACCTGCTCGACAAGAATTTCATCGCGCAGACCTGCGAGCTGACCGAGCAGCAGGACGCCTACGCCTGCGTCGACGACTACCGCATCAAGGACAAGCGCCGCAGCCTCTGGCTGTCGGCCAACCTGCGCTTCTAACGGGCATCCGATGCACCGCGGCGATCCACGGACGGATCGCCCCGGCATCGATCACCGACCGATCGCCCCCAATCCGACGCGCCGACACCGCTCGCACACCGATCGAACTGAATCCAGACGCCTCGCGAAGTCTTCCCCGACTTCCGGCCAGCCGCGCGCCCCCACGCGCCCCTCACTCCTGCTCCTTCGCTCCTGCTCCTGCTCCTTCGCTCCTGCTCCTGCTCCTTCGCTCCTGCTCGTCCGCTTCTGCGCGCAGGATGCGCGCTGACGGGTCCCGTGAAACGCGGTGGGCCGGTGCCGGATCAGCCCGCAGGGGCGCGGGCAGGGAGGCCCGCGCGTTCGTCGTCAGCACAGGAGGTGCTGTCGACGAACCCCGGCGCCGGTCCACGCACCCGCAGGGCAGGATGCCCGGAGGGCGCGTTTCTGGGGTGCCCTTCTCTTTGGTTACTTTCTCTTGGGCACGCAAGAGAAAGTAACCCGCTCGCCCGGAGGCGAGCGGAAAACGGCAGGGATGCCGCCCGCCTACGAAGAAGCTGGCCCGCACCCTACGCTACGCCCTAGGGCCGGCTCCGCCGTTCGCGCCGCTCCTGCGGCGCAGCGGTCACGCAAGAAAACGTGAGCCGCTCGCGTAGGAGGCGAGCGGAAAACGGCAGGGATGCCGCCCGCCTACGAAGAAGCTGGCCCGCACCCTACGCTACGCCCTCGGGCCGGCTCCGCCGTTCGCACCGCTCCTGCGGCGCAGCGGTCACGCAAGAAGACGTGACCCGCTCGCGTAGGAGGCGAGCGGAAAAAGGCAGGGACGCCGACGCCCTCCTGCGAAGAAGGAGCGAAGACCCGGCCATCCCGGAACCATCGGAGGAAGCCACTGCTCCGGCAGGCAACGAAGCACTCTCCGAACAACCCAGGCCAATCCGGCGGAGTTCGAAAAACAGAACCCCCTCACAACTTCCGCCGCGGCGGCACCAGCAAATCCCCGAACAACAACCCCGCCACCAGCGCGATCAGCAGCGTCAGCAAGGTCACCGCCGTATCGAGGCCCAGCATCACGTCGCGCTCCAGCACGAAGCTCAGCGTGCGGAAGCCGACACTGCCCGGCACCAGCAGGATGATGCCCGGCTCGCGGATCAACGCGCCGGGGCGCTTCCAGACGCGTGCGAACACGTTGCTGACCGCACCCAGCACCAGACCGCCGAGGAAGACGCCGAACGGCGCCGAGACGTAGGCGCCGCCGATCCGCGTGCACAGATAGCCGAGCACGACCGAGGCGATCACCGCCGGGTAGTAGCGGCGCGGACTGCGGAACATCAGCGCGAACGCGAGCGCCGCGGCGAGCACGGCCAGCCATTCGGCCCAGACCGGTACCGCGACCGCCGGCATCGGCGGCGGCACCCAGCCGAACAGCGCGCACAGCTGCGTCGCGGCGACCGTGCCGAACGCGAGCTTGAGCAGGATCGCCATCGCGCCGGCCATGCGCGCGGTGCCCGAGATCAGGTGCTGGCTCGACAGCTCGCGCACGGCGGTCGTCAGCGACAGGCCGGGCAGCAGCACGATCAGGCTGGCGATGACCACGGCACGCACGTCGATCGGCGCGACGTAGACGGCGACCAGGGTCGCGATCAGCGTCGCCAGCAGCGCGCAGATCGCCTCGAACGCGGCGGCGATGTTCGGGCGCCGCGCCGCACCGAGCGCGATCGCGCCGGTCACCAGACCGATCAGGCCGGCCGTCGCGACCGCCGGCCAGCCGGTGCGCAGGATGATCGCGACGCAGGCCGAGGCCGCACCGTAGGCGACCATCATCGGCAGCTCGGTCGTCCAGCGCGCGGGGCGGGCGCCGATGTCGCGCAGCCGGCGGCGGCCCTCGACCAGGTCGACCACGCCGTCGATGACCTGATCGGCGATCTCGTCGACCTCGCACAGGCGCTCGAGGTTGACCTCGCCCGGCGACAGGCGCACCACCTGGGTCACGTCGGCCAAGCTGCCGGGCCGGCGACGATCGGAGAACGACATCACGATCGAGGTCGGCGTCGACAGGATGTTGCAGTCCAGCTCCAGGCGCGCGGCGACGTGGTTGACCGCATCCTCCAGACGCGGCGCGGCGGTGCCGTACTCGTGCAGACGGCGCGCCAGCTCCACGACGAATTCGATACGAGTGGTCAGCGCGGCTTCGGCGGGCATCGGGCCGGTACGGTACATGCGGTCGGTTCGGTGATAATGCCGCTTTTCGCGCGGCGCGGCGCGGGCACATGGGGATCGGAGAAGCACTTTCAATCGGTAGCGCGCTGGCCTGGGCCGGCGGCGTCGTGCTCTACACGCGGCTGGGCCGCACGCTGCCGCCGCTGCATCTGAACCTGTTCAAGAACCTGCTGGTGTTCGCGATGGTCGTGCCGACCGTGCTGCTGGTCGAAGGCGCGCGCTGGCCGGCGATCGGCGCGGGGACGGTCGCGCTGGCGCTCGCCTCGGGCGCGATCGGCATCGCGCTGGCCGACACGCTGTACTTCCGCGCGCTCAACACGCTCGGCGCCGGCCACATGGGCGTGATCGGCAATCTCTACAGTCCGCTGGTCATCGTGCTGTCGTTCGCGTTCCTCGGCGAGCGCCTGGACGCGCTGCAGATCCTCGGCTTCGTCCTGGTCATGAGCGGCGTCGGGCTGGTCAGCCGGCACGACGCGGACCGTCCGCTCGACCGCGCGGCGCTGCGCCGCGGCGTGCTGCTCGGCGCTATGGCGATCGCGCTGATGGCGGTCGCGATCGTGATGATCAAGCGCACGCTCGAGCAGCAGCCGCTGCTGTGGGTCGTCGCGATCCGGCTGGCCGGGGCGATCCTCGGCATGCTGGTGGCGTTCGCGTTCGGCCGCCATGCGCCGATGCCGGCCGGTGTGACGCTGACGCGCGGCGAGGTCTGGCTGCTGCTCGCGGCCGCGTTCCTCGGCCAGTACCTGTCGATGATCCTCTGGCTCGGCGGCTACAAATTCACCGAGGCCTCGGTCGCCTCGATCCTGAACGAGTCCGCGTCGGTCTTCATCGTGCTGCTGGCCTGGCTGTTCCTGCGCGAGCCGCTCGACCGGCGCCGCCTCGCCGGCGTCGGCTGCACGCTGGCCGGACTGGCCTGCATGTTGCTGAGCTGAGGCCGAACATCCGGCCAGGGCTGCATCCAAGGCATCGGCACAAGCTGCTAGGCTTCGCCGATGCAGCCTGCCACCGCCACACTCGCCGCCGACGGCGGACGCGTCACGCTGTCCGGCGACTGGGTGCTGGCGCAGGCGCCCGCCCTCGCCGGTCAGGTCGAACGGCTACGTCCGCGCCTCGATGCATCGACGGTGCTGGACGCCAGCGGCATCGGCCGCCTCGATACCGCCGGCGCCACACTGCTGCTGCGGCTCGGCGAGGACGCCGGCGACACCGCGCGCCTCGACGGTCTCGGCGCGCATCAGCGCGAACTGCTCGATGCGGTCGCACGTGCGGTCCATGCACCGGCCGCCGCGCCGCCGCGCCCGAACGGCGTGGTCGAGCTGCTCGCCAATGCCGGCAAGGCGGTCGAGAACTTCTGGCACGACCTGATCGAGCTGGTCGGTTTCGTCGGCCTGATCCTCTCCGAGCTGGCCGGCTCGGTGTGGCGGCCGCGGCGCTGGCGCGTGACCTCGCTGTTCTTCCACATCGAGCAGACCGGTCTGAACGCAGTGCCGATCGTCGCGTTGCTGAGCTTCCTCGTCGGCGCGGTCGTCGCGTTTCTCGGCGCGACGATCCTGCGCGACTTCGGCGCCACGGTATTCACGGTCGAGCTGATCAGCTACTCGTTCCTGCGCGAGTTCGGCGTGCTGCTGACCGCGATCATGGTCGCGGGGCGCTCGGGCAGTGCATTCACGGCGCAGATCGGCTCGATGAAGGCGCGCGAGGAGGTCGATGCGATCCGCACGATGGGCCTGTCTCCGGTGCAGGTGCTGGTGCTGCCGCGCGTGCTGGCGCTGCTGATCTCGATGCCGCTGCTGAGCTTCCTGGCGATGATCGCCGGCATCGTCGGCGGCGCGATGGTCTGCGTGTACGTGCTCGACATCTCGCCCGGCATGTTCATGTACCGGCTGCAGGAGATGACACAGGCCCGCCATTTCTGGGTCGGCATGGTCAAGGCACCGCTGTTCGCGTTCCTGATCGCCGCGATCGGCTGCCTGGAGGGATTCAAGGTGAGCGGCAGCGCCGAATCGGTCGGTGCCCACACCACCTCGAGCGTCGTGCAGTCGATCTTCGTCGTGATCCTGGTCGACGCGCTAGCGGCGATCTTCTTCATGGAGATCGGCTGGTGAGCGAGACCGTCATCGAGGTGCGCGGCCTGCGCAACCAGTTCGGCGAGCAGGTCGTGCACGAGGACCTGGACCTGGACGTGCGGCGCGGCGAGATCATCGGCGTGGTCGGCGGCTCGGGCAGCGGCAAGTCGGTGCTGCTGCGCTCGATCATCGGTCTGAACCGGCCGCGCGCCGGCACGGTGCGCCTGTTCGGCGAGGACATGGCGCGGGTCTCGGCCGCGCAGCGCCATGCGATCGAGCAGCGCTGCGGCGTGCTGTTCCAGAACGGTGCGCTGTTCTCGTCGCTGACCGTGGCCGAGAACGTCTCGATGCCGCTGATCGAACGGCGCGGCCTGCCGCGGACGCTGATCGACCGGCTGGCCGCGCTGAAGATCGGCCTGGCCGGCCTGCCGCCCGAGGCCGGCGCGAAGTTCCCGTCCGAACTGTCCGGCGGCATGGTCAAGCGCGCCGCGCTGGCACGCTCGCTGGCGCTGGACCCGGACATCCTGTTTCTCGACGAACCGACCGCCGGCCTGGATCCGATCGGCGCGGCCGCGTTCGACCAGCTGATCCTGACGCTGCGCGACAGCCTCGGCCTGACGGTATTCCTGATCACCCACGATCTCGACACGCTCTATACGATCTGCGACCGTGTCGCCGTGCTGTCACAGCGCCGCGTGCTGATCAACGCGCCGCTCGCCGAGGTCGAACGTCAGGACGATCCGTGGATCCGCGAATACTTCCAGGGGCCGCGCGGTCGCGCGGCCGAGCACGCCGCGCTGGCGGCCAAGAGGACCTGACATGGAAACCCGTGCCCATCATGTGCTGATCGGTGCCTTCGCGATACTCGTCTTCGTCCTCGGCGCCGGCTTCGTGCTGTGGCTGTCCAAGACCAGCCAGGAGCGTGCGTTCAAGGAGTACGACGTGATCTTCGTGGAGGCCGTCACCGGCCTCTCGCAGGGCGGCGCGGTGCAGTACAACGGCATCAAGGTCGGCGAGGTCAGCCAGCTCAAGCTGGCGCCGGACGATCCGCGCAAGGTGATCGCGCGGATCCGCGTGGGCGCCTCCACGCCGATCAAGCAGGACACGCGCGCCAAGCTCGCGCTGGCCGGCGTGACCGGCGTCGCCTTCATCCAGCTCAGCGGCGGCATGCCGAACAGCCCGAACCTCGAGCCGACGCGCGACCACCCGGTCCCGGTGATCCAGACCGACCCGTCGGCGCTCTCGCAGCTGCTCAACTCCGGCGAGGACATCGTCACCAGCATCAACGACGCGCTGTACCGGATCGGCCAGCTGCTGTCGCAGGAGAACGTCGACCGCGTCGCCCACGTGCTCGACAACGTCGACAAGATCGTCGACAGCGTGGCCGGCCAGCGCGAGGAGCTCAGCACCGCGCTGCGCCAGCTGTCCGATGCGACCGGCGATCTGAAGACCTCGCTGCGCACGGTCAGCGAACTGGCCACGACGACCAACAAGCTGGTCCGCGAGGACGCCCGCGACCTGATGGCCTCGGCCGAGAAGGCGATCGGCTCGATCGACCGCGTCGCCGAGTCGGTCAGCGGCCTGGTCGAGAACAACCGCGCCGCGATCGACAGCTTCGGCAACCAGGGCCTGCGTCAGGTCGGCCCGACGCTCGCCGAGCTGCGCGAGACGCTGCGCGCGTTCAAGCAGCTCAGCGATCGCCTCGCCAAGTCCGAGAGCCTGCTGCTCGGCAGCGACCAACCGAAGGAGTATTCGCCGCGATGAGCCTCACGATCCGTATCGCCGGCCTGCTGGCGGCCTGCCTGCTGACCGCCTGCGCGTCGCTGACCGGCAAGACCGAGCCGTTCGCGATCTACGCGCCGCAACTCAGATCCGCCCCGGAGACCGGTCCGGCGGTCGACTGGCAGCTCGCGATCGACACGCCGCTGGCGAGCAGCGCGATCGACTCCACGCGCATCGCGGTGATGCCGACGCCGGGCGTGCTGCAGATCTACCCGGCCGCCCGCTGGCGCGATCCGGCGCCGGCCCTGCTGCGCGGCCTGATCGTGGAGGGTTTCGAGCGCAGCGGACGCATCCTCGGCGTCGGTGCCGCGGCCGGCCTGCGCGCGGATTTCGGACTGACGCTGGAGCTGCGCGCGCTGCAGGCCGAGGTCGGCGCCGACGGCGCGCGCGCGGTGGTACGGCTGCAGGCCAGCCTGACCGACTACGCGAGCAACCGGGTCGTCGCCGCGCGCACGTTCGAGGCGGCCACGCCGGCGGCGGGCTCGGACATGACCGCGATGTTTCCGGCATTCGAGACCTCGCTCGACACGATCGTCGTGCAGCTCGTGGACTGGACGCTGGCCGAGGGCGAACGCAGGCGCAGCGCCGCCACGCGCTGATCGTCCGCACGGACGTCTTTGCGCCGGGCGTCCGAACGGCGACAATGGCGCCCGCTGACCTCCCCCTGCCCGACCTCGCGCGTGCGGCATCGCCGTTCGCCGTCGCCGGCCGCCCGCCATCGCCATGACCGACGTCGAAACCGGCAAATCGCAGACCGCCCTGCAGAGCCACCTCGCGCGCGTGGAGGAGCTGCTGCGCCGGCACCGCGTGGTCGAGAGCCTGGCGCATCGCCAGGAGGGGCTGCATCACGACCTGGTCGAGAATCTCGTGCACCGGCAGAACCTGGCCGAGCTGCAGCGCGAGATCGACCAGCTGCATCCGGCCGACATCGCGCACATCCTCGAGTCGCTGCCGCAGGAGGACCGCCAGAGCATCTGGAATCTCGTCAAGTCCGACCGCGACGGCGAAATCCTGCTCGAGGTCTCCGATGCGGTCCGCGAGTCGCTGCTCGCGGAGATGGACACCCCGGAGATCCTCGCGGCTGCCGAGCAGCTCGACGCCGACGAGCTGGCCGATCTCGCCGAGGACCTGCCCGAGGACGTCCTCTACACGCTGATGCAGCGCCTGACCGCCGACCAGCGCGCGCGCGTGCAGTCGGCGATGGCCTGGGAGGAGGACCAGGTCGGCGCGGTGATGGACTTCGACATGGTGACGATCCGCGAGGACGTCAGCCTGGAGGTCGTGCTGCGCTATCTGCGCCGGCTCAAGGACATTCCCGACCACACCGACAAGCTGTTCGTCGTCAACGGCGAGAACGTGCTGACCGGCGTGCTGCCGATCCGCTGGCTGCTCGTCAACGATCCGGCCAAGGACGTCGCCGAGGTCATGGCGGCCGATGCCAACACGTTCCATCCCGAAGACGACGTCACCGAGACCGCACAGGCGTTCGAGCGCTACGACCTGGTCACCGCGCCGGTCGTCGACGGCGAGGGCAAGCTGATCGGCCGCCTGACGATCGACGCGATGGTCGACGTGATCCGCGAGGCCGGCGAGGCCGAGGCGCTCAGCCGCGCCGGCCTGCGCGAAAACGAGGACATCTTCGCCTCGGTCTGGCGTTCGGTGCGCAACCGCTGGCTGTGGCTGGCGGTCAACCTGGTGACCGCGTTCGTCGCCTCGCGCGTGATCGGCCTGTTCGAGGGCTCGATCGAGAAGCTCGTCGCGCTGGCCGCGCTGATGCCGATCGTCGCCGGCATCGGCGGCAACTCCGGCAACCAGACGATCACGATGATCGTGCGCGCGCTCGCGCTCGACCAGATCACGCCGGCCAGCGCCAAGCGGCTGCTGCGCAAGGAGCTCGGCGTCGCGCTCGTCAACGGGCTGGTCTGGGGCGGCGTGATCGGCCTCGTCGCCTGGCTGCTCTACGGCAACCTGGCACTCGGCCTGGTCATGACGCTGGCGATGACGCTGAACCTGCTGCTGGCGGCGTTCATGGGCGTGCTGATCCCGATGACGCTGTTGCGCTTCGACCGTGATCCGGCGATGGGATCGAGCGTCATGATCACCGCGCTGACCGACTCGGGCGGTTTCTTCATCTTTCTCGGACTCGCGACGCTGTTCCTGATCAGGCAGGGCTGATCACGTAGGGCCGATCACACAAGCCCGATCACGCAAGGCCGATCGCAGCGGGTACGCCGGACCGGGAAGAACAGCCGCCCGGCGCGCCTGGCCGGCTCGTCCCGTTCCGCGCGATCGACC
Organism: Dokdonella sp.; assembly: GCA_024707225.1. Classification (GTDB taxonomy): domain Bacteria; phylum Pseudomonadota; class Gammaproteobacteria; order Xanthomonadales; family Rhodanobacteraceae; genus Dokdonella. Next base: position 516,029 of record JANQAE010000003.1, read on the forward strand.
GGCGATGCGCCGGTCGTGCGGACGCTTCAGCGCGAGCGCGCCGGATCGTCGGCCGGCGGCGCTTCGACCACCACGACGGCGGCCGGCACCGCGTCGAGGCCGGCCTCCTCTTCCTCGTCGCGGCCGACGAACATGCCCCACACCGCCATGAACAGCGCGGCGATCATCGGGCCGATCACGAAGCCGTTGATGCCCATCAGCGCCATGCCGCCGATCGTCGAGATCAGCACCACGTAATCGGGCATGCGCGTGTCCTTGCCGACCAGGATCGGCCGCAGCACGTTGTCGACCATGCCGATCACGATGATGCCGTAGGCGGCCAGGCCGATGCCCTTGGGCCAGTCGCCGGTGGCCAGGAAATAGATCGCGACCGGCGCCCAGACCAGACCGGCGCCGATCGCCGGCAGCAGCGACAGGAACGCCATCAGCACCGCCCACAGCAGCGCGCCCTGGATGCCGAGGAACCAGAACGCCAGGCCGCCGAGCGTGCCCTGGACGATCGCGACGACGACGTTGCCCTTGACCGTGGCGCGCGTCACCGTCGCCATGCGCGCGATCAGCTGGCGCTTGTGCACGGGCTCCAGCGGGATCGCCTCGACCACGCGCGCGATCAGCAGGCGTCCGTCGCGCAGCAGGAAGAACAGCAGGTACAGCATGATGCCGAAGCCGACGATGAACTGGAACGTGTTCTGGCCGATGTTGATCGCCTGCGTCGCGACGAAGCGGCTGCCCTGGGCGGCGCCGGAGCCGAGCTTGTCCTGCAGCGAGGCGACGTCGCCGAGGCCGATGCGTTCGAGCGGCTGCATCAGCCATGCCGGCAAGGCCGAGAAGATGCGCTGCAGATAGGTGCCGAAGTTGAGCTCGCCCGACTGCACGCGCTGGTAGACCAGCGTGGTCTCCTGGATCAGCGAGGCGGTGATCGCCATCAGCGGCAGGATCGCGATCAGCAGGCACAGCGACAACGTCAGCAGCGCGGCCAGATTGGGGCGACCCGGCAGCCGCCGCAGCAGCCAGCGATGCAGCGGCGCGAACAGCACGGCCAGCACCACGGCCCAGAACACCGCGCCGAAGAACGGCAGCAGGATCACCCCGAACGCGATCGTCACCGCGCACAGCAGCAGCAGGAATACCGCGCGCTGCAGGAACGGCGTGTTCATCGTCTTCATCGCAGCCATAGCGCTGGAACCGCGGGTCGCGGCGTCGCGCGACTATAGCAATACCGTGCGACGGCGGCCGCGCTCGCAAGGCGCCGAATGCAAAGATTCGATTCGGGCTCGCGGCGGTCCCGAATCGGGCGGCGGCCCGCACCGACGCCCCGTTGCGGCGCGGCCGCGCCCTGAATTCAGGGCTCGAAGCCGTCGGCGAACACGGTCTCGTCGAGGCCGTCCAGGCGCAGCACGCGGATCGCATCCAGCCGCGAGCGCTCGCCCTGGCCGCCGCTGCGCGCCAGCGCGATCTCGATCTCGCCGCCGGCGGCCTGCGCGAAGAAGCCGTAGCGGATCGCGCTGCGCTGGCCGGCCAGCGCGAACACGCTGAACCGATCGAGCACCGGCACGCCCTGCAGGCGCACGTCCTGCACGCGGCAGCTCGCGCTGTCGCACGGGTTGTAGGTCTCGGCGAAATGCAGCTCGACGAAATACTCGCCCGGCGGCACCGGCAACCGGTAGCCCCAGGCCCCGTAGCTGATCCGGTAGTCGTGATGCAGCGGATCGTCGGCGCTGCCGAACAGCGCGCCGGGCCCCGACGCGGTCGACGACTCGGTATTGCCGTAGTGGAACGCATCGGCCTCGTAGCGGCTGCCGTCCGCGGCGTCGTAGGCGCCGCCGCCGGCATTGATCGCGACGGCGACCGGCGCCGCGGCACCGGCCGGCAGCACCAGCACCTGCTGCACGAACTGCCCCTGCGCGGCACCGTCGTCGGCGCCGACTCGGATCCGGTAGCGCCCGGCCGCGGGCGCCGCGATCCTCGCGCGGCGGCGGTCGGCCGGATCGACCTCGAGCACGGCGCCGGCCGGCGCCTGCTCGAGCGCCCAGTCCAGCGCGATCGTCGCCGGTGCCGGCAGGCCGTCGTCGAGCACGCGGGCGTACAGCTCGAGCGGCTGGCCGGCGTGCAGGACCGCCTCGGACAGCACGAACACGCGCGGCGCCGCATTGTCGACGGCGGGCGTCAGCACGCGCAGGCTCGCCGAGGCCTCGGTCCAGCCGCCGAGCGTCGCATCGTCGCTGGCGCCGCGGGCCTGCATCCGCACGGTCTGCGTGCCGGTACCGAGCGCCAGCGCATCGACCGACCACGGCGAGATGCCCGCCGCGGTGCCGGACGCCGCACCGAGGAACCAGCGCACCGACTCGATCGCCGCGCCCGGCGAGCCGGCCGAGCCGGCGAGGTCCAGCGTCGCCGCGGACGTCGTCCAGACCGGACCGGGGGTCGGCTCGGACAGGCGTACGTACGGCTCGACCGCGAAGTTCGGCCGGCCGAGCCGCTGCGCGATCAGCCAGTCGAACAGGCGCACGCTGGCATAGGTGCGCGTCCAGATCGCGTGGCCGCCGGTCGCGAACTCGGTATAGAGCGGATCGCCCGCGGCGGCACGCAGCGCCGCGACGTGGTTGCGCGAATGGGCGACCGTCACCGTGCCGTCGTCGACCGCATGGAAGAACCAGGCCGGCGTCGTCGCCCAGGCCGCGTCGCCGGCCGTGTAGCCGGTGTGCGGACAGACCGGCACGATCGCCGCGAACAGGCCGTTGTAGCTGCCGATCAGATCGAGCGAGCCGCCGCCGCCCATCGAGATGCCGGTCAGATAGATGCGCCCGACGTCGTACGGAAACTCCGAGCGCACCTGCTCGAGCACGTCGATCAGCCGGTTCTTCTGGCCGCCCCACTGGCCGCCCTCGCCGAGACAGCATTGCGGCGCGACCATGATCATCGGCTGCTGCGCCTGTCGCGCCGGGTAGACCAGCTGCATCGCGCCGTTGGCGGCATTGCCGAGCTGGGACTGATTGTCGGTGCCGGTCTCGCCCGAGCCGTGCAGGAACAGCAGCAGCGGACATCCGGCATGGCCCTGGCAGGCCGGCGGCACGTAGATCCGGAACGGCAGGCGATCGCCGGGCGGATCGTTGCGGCGCAGGAAATCCTCGGCGCAGATCCGGTCCGGCGGACAGCCGGCCGAAGCCGCCAGGCTCGTCGTCGACAGCATCAGGCCGAGCAGCAGCGAGCGGACGCGGATCATGGCGGCGATCTTCACGGTCGGAACCTACACGCTAGCGCAGCGCGCCGCACGTACCGTGACGGCGCGCGCGATTCGGGCGGCCGAGCCGGCGGTGCGGGACGGACGGTCGAGGACGGTCCTGGATCGACCTCCGGGACCAAATGCACCACGCGCGGGTCCGGCGGCGCCAGGCCGCTTGTGCCGTCCTGCCCCCTCGTCTAGCTTGCACGCCATGCGCAATGCGACCGCCACCGCCGCGGCAGCCACGGTCGCCTGGCTCGTCTACGGCCTGATCTTCGCCGAGCAGCTCGTCAACATGGAGCGCGGCGGCGGCCTGCCCTGGCACGAGGCGATCGAACGCAGCCTGCTCGGCCTGGTCGCGTGCTGGATCCCGCTGACGATCGGACTCGTCGCGGTGGTGCGGCGCTTTCCGCTCGAGCGCGGCCGTCTGCGTGCCGGCATCACCGCGTCCGTGCTCGCGGTCGCCGCCGTGCTGAGCCTGCGTGCGGTCTACGTCTGGGCGCTGGATCCGGTGCTCGGCTACTGGTACGACACCACACCGCCGTTCGCCGAGGTGCTGTTCCACAGCGTGCGCTTCAACTTCATGCTGACCTGGCTGATCGTCGGCGTCGCCCACGCCTGGGTCTACGCCGGCAACGTGCGCGCCGGCCGCCTGCGCATCGCGCGGCTCGAGGCCGGTCTCGCGCAGGCCCGGCTCGACGCGCTGGCGGCCCAGCTCAATCCGCACTTCCTGTTCAATGCGCTGAACGCGATCGCCGAGCTGATCCATCACGATCCGGACGCCGCCGACGGCATGCTGGTCGCGCTGTCGGCGCTGCTGCGGCGCAGCCTCGCGCAGACGCCGGGCGAGGCGGTCCGCGTCGAGGAGGAGCTGGCACTGCTGCGTCAGTACCTCGTGATCGAACAGCTGCGTTTCGGCGACCGGCTGAGCGTGCGGATCGCCGTCGATCCGGACTGCCGCGATGCGCGCGTGCCGCCGCTGATGCTGCAGCCGCTGGCCGAGAACGCGATCGTGCACGGCATCGGCCGGCGCCGCGGCGCCGGTACGCTGCACGTCGAGGTCCGTCGTGCCGGCGGACGCCTGCACGTGGAGGTCCGCGACGAGGGCGCCGTCGCGGCCGCGGCACCGGCCGCGAGCGGCCACGGCATCGGACTGGACAACCTGCGCGGCCGGCTGCGCGTCCACTACGGCGAGGACTGGGCGCTCGAGCTGCAGACCGGCCCGACCGACTCGAGCGTGCGGATCGACCTGCCGCTGCGCATCGCGCGCGGATCGGAGGCGGCCGCGGCCGCCGTCGCGCTGCCGGCATGACGCCGATGCGCATCGCGATCGTCGACGACGAGCCGCTGGGACGCCTGCGCCTGCGCCGGCTGCTGGCCGCGCAACCGGGAATCGCGTCCGTGAACGATTACGACAGCGGCGAGGCCCTGCTGACGGCCTGGCGCGACATGCCGGCCGACGTCGTCTTCGTCGACGTGCAGATGCCGGATCTGGACGGCTTCGCGGCGATCGAGCAGCTGCCGCCGCCGCGTCCACCGGTCGTCTTCGTGACCGCCCATGCCGAGCACGCCGCGCAGGCGTTCGAGATCGCCGCGACCGATTATCTGGTCAAGCCGGTCTCGGCCGAACGGCTGGCCGACTCGCTGCGGCGGATTCGCGAACGCATCGCGCCGGCGCCCGGGCGCGCCGCGTATCCGCCGCGCGTGGCGCTGCCGATCGGGCGTCGCATCCAGCTCGTCGACGTCGACGCGATCGACTGCGTGCTGGCTCAGGCCAACTACGTCGAGATCCGCGTCGGCGCGCGCTGCTTCGTGCTGCGCAAGCCGCTGACCGTGCTGCAGCAGGAGCTCGATCCGGCACGCTTCGCGCGCGTGCACCGCTCGGTGCTGGTGCGCATCGCCGCGGTCACCGGCGTCGAGCCGCTGGCGTCGGGCCGGTTCCGGCTGCAGCTCGCCGGCGGCCAGGTGCTGACGACGGGCCGCAGCTATCGCGAGCAGGTTCGCCGCGACTTCGGACTGGCGCCGGCCGCGGCCGCCGATTGAGCGGCCCGCGCGGCCGCCGGTGACCGCGGCGTGCCGTTCGTCCACAGCGGCGCGGCACCGGTCCCGCCGCGATTGATTCGCCGAGCCGGCGACGGTCTCCTCGGCCTCCCGTCCGCCGCAAGAGCCTCCCGAGACATGCGATTGACCGCCATCGCCTGCCTGTCGATCGCCGTATCGGCGACGAACGCCTTCGCCGGTCCGTGCGAGACGAACTTCAGCAAGAAGGGCACGCCGTTCACCGGCACGGTCTATCGCTCCTCGATCGCGCTGGCCGATCTGACGGTCGCCAGCGCGATCGAGCAGCTCGGCGCGATCGCCGCGTCGGACAAGCTGGCCGTGCTCTCGTCCGATCCGGAGGGCGGCAGTCTGCTGGTCGAGCAGCCCGAGACCGCGAGGAACAAGCCGATCCCGATGATCCTCGGCGCGACCACGGAGGGCGGCGTGACCCATCTGACGATGGAGGTCAAGCTCTCGGCCGGCGCGTTCGCGAAGGCCGACGACGTGCGCCGCGAGATCTGCACGATGCTCGGCAAGGTGCAGCCCGGCGCGGCCGGCGCGGCGGCGGCACGCCGCCTGGCCGCCGACACGGCCGACGCCGCGCCCGAGCGCCTCGACGCGTTCATCTTCTCGCAGCAGATCGCCCGCCAGGCCGGCGAGAACCAGTCCACGATCAACGTCCGCTACAAGGGGCGGCGCTACACGCTGACCGGGCGCGCGGACTTCATCATGGAGGACGGCGAGGGTTACAACGTCGGCTTCTCGATTCCGGAAATGAACGAGCGCGTGATCGCGACCGGGCCGTTGGGCGCCAAGTTCAAGGTCGGCGTGAGCTGCCTGATGGCCAAGAGCCAGACCGCCTATACGCTGTCGCTGCGCGAGGGCGACAGGATCGCCTTGACCGGCACGTTCGCGCGCTACGACCAGTTCCGCCACGTGGTCTGGCTCGACGGCTGCGTGCAGGCGCGCTGACGCCGCAGCGTCATCGCGGCGGCGCCTCGGCGTCGGCCGCCGCGATCACCAGCAGGGCCGCCATCAGCGCCAGGCTGTACTCGACGCCGCCGGTCCCGTGCTCGCCGACGAACCAGCCCAGCCGCGCGTGGATCAGCACGATGCCGATCGACGCGATCGCGAACAGGCCGCCGCACAGCCAGCGCACGCCGATGCCGATCGCGATCAGGAAGCCGGCGGCGATCTCATAGGCCGATATCGCCAGCACCCAGACGGTACCGGCCGGAAAGCCCGCGGCCTCGAGGAATGCCGCGAACTGCGGCACGCTGCCGTTGACGAGCCGGACCACGGCGTGGGCCATGAACAGCAGGGCGATCGTCGCGCGCAGCACGACCAGGGCATGGGCCTGGCTCAGACAGGGATACCGCATCGACGCTCCGGCAGGCAGGCATTGCCGCCGAGTCAACGCGCCGAGGATGCGCAGCGCAATCGAGGCCGGGACCGGCCGCACCGCAAAGGCCGCGAACGGCACCGGCGCCGCGACCGGCCGATCACGCCCGCACGGCGGCGCGATCGGCCGTGCGGCGGCGGATCGGCGCTCAGACGTGGCTGACGTCGTGCAGCTTCCAGTGGCGGCCGATCAGCAGGTCCAGGCGATGGCGCAGGATCGCGTGCGGCAGACGCGTCACGACCTCGACGTCGCAGCGCATGTCCGACTGGTTCGCCGTGACCACGGCGTCCGGATCGCTGGCGCCGGTCTCCGGGTCGACCTCGTCCGGGTCGGGCTGCATCGCGCGCCAGCGCTGCCACAGCGTCGGCTCGCGCAGCGCGGCCTGCAGCGCAGCGGCGAACGCGTCGGGCGAAACGCCATGGAACGACAGCTGCTCGATTTCGCCGCGCGCGGCCGACAGATCGTCGACGGTCAGGAAGAACTTCTGGACTTGGGACATCGGGGATTTCACTCCGTCATGGGGACTCTATGCGCCGCTGGCGCCGGGACGACCGGGTCGGGCATCGACGAAGTATGCACCGGGCGGCCGCGGTGCAGCGTCCTGCGCCGGCCGCGCGGCGAGCGCGAGGATCGCCGCGAGCACCGAGGCCAGACAGCTCCAGCCGAGGTAGCGCAGTTCGGCCGAGGGCGCCAGCAGCGGATACGGCAGCGCGTACAGCCAGGCGCTGGCCAGCAGCCACAGCGCCGCCGTCGCCGGGCGCCGCGCGCGGCGCCGCCAGGCCAGCGGCGCGGCGGCCAGGCCGATCAGCAGATACGGCCAGACCGCGAACACCGCGGTCGGACGCCAGGCCTCGACCCAGCGCATCAGCGCGCGATGCGCCGCGCCGTCGTTCGGCGCCACCGGCGGGTTGTCGCGATAGCCGATCTGCGCGTCGACGTACAGCAGGGTCGCCGGCCATTCGCGCGGCTGGGTGCCGAACAAGGCGCGCGTGACGCGCCAGCGATGCGCGAGATATGCGGCCGGATCGGCCAGGATCGCGGCGAACCAGGTCTCGCGCAGCACGCGCAGATCCTCGGCGGGCCACTCGCCGAGCGGATCGCGGATGCCGCTGCGATTGTTCTGCAGCATCGCGGTGACGCTCCACGGCCGCGACACCTCGGCGAGCTCGGCGACGTCGAGCGTCGGCCCGACGCTGAAGGCCGGCAGCAGCACGCGGCCGCTCGCGATCGACAGCGCGGCCAAGTCGCCCTGCGCGAGGATCGGCCACAGCGGCACGTGACTGCGCGCCTGGCGATTGATCGCGTTCACCGCCGCGAGCAGCGCCGCCAGCGTCAGCAGGCCGGTGCCGACGCGGCGGCCGACACCGCCGCGCGGCCAGGCCAGCCAGGCCCAGACCGCGACGACCGGCGCGACCGCGAGCACGGCGTTGTGGCGCATGCCCAGCGCATACAGCAGCACCGGCGGCACCGCCCACAGCGCCGCGCGCCGTCCCGCCTGCGCCTGGGCCAGCAGACCACAGGCCAGCAGCAGCGCGCCGAACATGCCCACATCGGTCCAGACGTGGCCGCGCAGCACCAGCACGATCGGCAGCGCGCCGCAGGCGATCAGCGCGATGCGCCAGGCGGTGCCGATACGCAGGCCGCCGGCCAGCAGCGCCAGGCCCGACCAGAACATCGCCAGATGCAGCGCGAACACCGGTCCCGGCCCCGCATAGAGCCGGTCGGTGATCCGCCACAGCGCGATCAGCGTCGGCGACGCGACGTCGGTGACGGTCTCGCCGCGCGCCTGCCACCACGCGTAGGCCGAGTCGAACGACATCTGGCCGGGCCAGTACAGCGCCCAGTCGATCGCGAAACCGAGCGCGGCCAGCAGCCACGGCAGAACCGCCCACGGCGTCCGCGCCGCCGCCGCGTGCGGCATCGTCCCCGCCCTCAACGCAGCGGCCCCAAGTCGAGCAGCGGCTGCGGATGCCCGTCCGGTGCATGGTCGAGCACGCCGAGCAGCGGCGCCGGCAGACGTTCGCGCAGGCAGTCCAGTGTCGCCTCGGCGCGCGCCATCTGCGGATCGATGCGATTGGCGATCCAACCGGCCAGCACGCAGCCGTCGGCGGCGATCGCGCGCGCGCTCAGCAGGGCGTGGCTGATCGCGCCCAGGCGCAGGCCGACGACCAGCACCACCGGCAGGCGCAGCGCGCGGGCCAGATCGGCCTGCATCAGATCGTCGGCGAACGGCGCCATCCAGCCACCGGCGCCTTCGACGACGACGAACGGCGCCTGCGCGGCGAGCCGCTCGAACGCCGAGCGCAGCGGATCGAGCGCGACGCGCACGCCGGCATCGGCGGCCGCGACGTGCGGCGCGATCGGCTCGGCGAACGCGTACGGATTGACGTCGGCATAGGCGGGCGTGGGCAGGCTCGCCGCGAGCAGCGCTTCGGCATCCTCGTTGCGCCAGCCCTCGGCGGTGCGGCGGCAGCCGCTGGCGACCGGCTTCATGCCGACCGCGCGGCAGCCGGCAGCGGCCAGCGCCTCGAGCAGGGCCACGCTGGCGACGGTCTTGCCGACACCGGTGTCGGTCCCGGTCACGAAACAGCCGCTCACGGCGCGAGCGGGCCGTGGCGCGCCAGGATGCGCCGGTGCTGGATCGGCATCAGCAGCTGCACCAGATGCAGGCCGAAGAAGATGCAGCCCGGCAGCGCGACCGTCCACGGCACGCCGGGGATCATCGGCAGCCAGGCCGTCAGCGCGAGCGAGATCAGCGCGAACAGCGGAATGACCGCCCAGCGCAGCATCGCGTAGCGGGTCAGGTCGCGCTCCAGCGCGTCCAGCCCGATCCGCTCGCGCAGCCGCCAGGCATGCACGTAGAGCAGGCAGCTGACCAGACCCATCGACCCGAACGCCAGCGCGAACACCGCGAACATCAGGCGCAGATCCGACAGGGTCGACAGCGCGAACTTGGCCGGCAGCCAGCCGTTGCTGACCCAGCTGAACAATGCGTCGAACACCATCCGCAGCGGGTAGATGAAGATCAGCACCAGGAACACCAGCAGCAGGCTCAGGCGCTGGCTCTGGCGATCGTCCAGGCCGTAGCGCCGGCTCCAGTCGGCGTGGCCGCGCCAGAACAGCGCGATCAGCAGGAAGCTCGCCGCGTACGACGGAATCGCCTTCAGCGCCAGCTTCAACGCGTCGATGCTGTCGGGAATCTCGTCGATCGAGATCACCATCAGCGTGATCGCGAACGCGAACGCCGCGTCGACGAAGGCCTCGATGCGGGTGACCTCCGCGCCGCGCTGCAGGAAACCGTCCTCGTGCCGGATCGCGACGGCTGCGCCGCCGGAACGCGCGCGGATCATGCCGCGGCCGTCCGCGCCGCGCGGCGCGCGGCGGCCTGCGAGACCGGCCAGGCCAGATTCATCGCGACATAGACGATGCCGGGCAGGCCGTGCACCCAGGAGCGCTCGGCCGGCAGCAGACCGGCGATCAGTACCGATACCAGGCCGGTCGCGATCGCGACCCCGCCGACCGCGACGTTGGCCGCGATGTCGGCGGCGCGCTCGGGCGTCGGCCGGCCGTCGCGCGCGGCGATCCAGTACAAGCCGACGATGCACAGCCACATCGCCGACCAGCCGAGGCCGTAGACGCGATAGACCAGGACCAGATCGCCGAGCGAGTCGATGCGCGTGGCCGACGGCAGCCAGCCGCCCGACAGCGTCGTCATCGCCGCCGAGAACACGATCTTGAGCGGATAGACGTAGATCAGCACCAGGAACACCAGCACGAGGCTGAGCAGCGTCACCGCGAGCCGCTCGCTGCCGTAGCGGCGGCTCCAGCGCGCGTGCTGGTACCAGAACATCGCGATCACCGCGAAGCTCAGCGCGAACGCCGGCACGCCCTTGAGCGCGGCGGTCAGGTCGTCGATGCTCTCCGGGATCGTGTCGATCGAGATCACCAGCAGCGTCAGCGCGAACGCGAACGCGGCGTCGACGAAGGCCTCCAGCCGGGTCGGCTGCGCGCTGCGGCCGGATGCGGCGGGATCGGTCGTAGCGGCGGTCGGCGGTGCGGTCGGCACGGACATCGGCGAAGCTTAGCAAGCGGCCGCCCGATCCGCGTACACTCTCCCGTTCCGTGCACACCGGTTCCGACCACGCGATGTTCGCAGCCCGTCCCCTGTCCGGCAGCAAGGCCGACCAGTACGCCGAACTGGCCGACCAGGCACGCGCGCTGCTGCACGGCGAGCGCGACCGGATCGCCAATGCGGCCAACTTCGCCGCCCTGGTCTGGCACGCCGTGCCGGCGATCAACTGGTGCGGCTTCTACTTCTTCGACGGCCGCGAACTGGTCGTCGGTCCGTTCCAGGGCAAGCCCGCCTGCGTGCGCATCGCACTGGGCAAGGGCGTGTGCGGAACGCGGCGGCGACCGGCGCGACCCAGGTGGTCGACGACGTGCACGCGTTTCCGGGCCACATCGCCTGCGACGCCGACTCGCGCTCGGAGATCGTCGTGCCGCTGATCCGCGACGGCCGCCTGATCGGCGTCTGGGACGTGGACAGTCCCGAACCGTCGCGCTTCGACGCGACCGACCGCGCCGGCATGGAACGCCTCTGCGACCTCTTCATCGCGTCGCTCGGCGACTGACCGCGCGGCCCAACTGCCCGGGGACATCATGGCCAACGAGAAAATCCGCAACGTCGGACCCAAATCGGCCGCCTGGCTGCGCCAGGTCGGCGTGCGCACGCTGGAGGATCTGCAGCGGATCGGCCCGGTCGAGGCGTTTCTCAAGACCAAGCGCGCCGGCTTCCGGCCCAGCCTGAACCTGCTGTACTCGATGGCCGGCGCCCTGGCCGACTGCCACTGGACCGACCTCGACGAGGCCGACAAGCAGGCGCTGATCGCCGACCTGGAAGCCGCCGAGGCGGCCAACCCGATCCGCAACCGCTGGGAGAAGGGCGCGCAGCGCAGCGCGCAGCGCGACGGCGACGGCTCGCCGGCGCAGGCCGCCGCGGAGGACGGCGACGGCTTCGGCGACGGCGACAGCGGCGTGCGCGAGCTGACCGGCACGCACAGCGACTTCGACTGACCCGGCGCGGCCGGCACTCGGCTTGGATCGCGGCCGAGCGCCGAGTTGCCCGGTGCGGCCGCCGCATGCCGCCGCGATGGCCGCGCCAGGCCCGCGCACGCAGATTTCGCGGTGCAGCAAGCCGGCCGGTGGGGCTATAATCCCAAGGTTTCAAGCAGCGGCCTTGCCCTGCCGGCTTCCGCCCCCACTCCGACTCCACGCCCGTCCGGCCAAACCCACACGGTGTCACGCGTGACCGCCAGCATTTTTCAGCAGTTTGCATCCACTTCTGCCCTCTCCGGCGGCAATGCGGCCTTCATCGAGGACCTCTACGAGGACTGGCTGCGCGATCCGGCCACCGTCGCGCCCGCCTGGCGCCAGTATTTCGACGGCCTCAAGGGCCGTGCGGCCGGCGACACGCCGCATTCGGATGCGATCGCGCGGATCGAGCAGGCGCAGAAGAGCGGCCCGCGCAGCGCCGGCGCCGGCGCCGCGCGGCACCGCGCACCGACGATGCGATCTCGCAGAAGCAGGCCGGCGTGCTGCGCCTGGTCACGGCCTACCGTTCGCGCGGCCACCTCGCCGCCCGGCTCGATCCGCTCGACCTCGCCGGCACCTATTCCGGCGACGAACTCGAATCGCTCGGCCTGCTGCCGCGCCCGTCGGCGCCGGATCTGGACTACACGTTCCACGGCCTGACCGAGGCCGACCTCGACACCGAGTTCGAGACCAGCTCGGTCGCCGGTCCGCAGCGTCTGAAGCTGCGCCAGCTGGTCGCGCTGCTGAAGTCGACCTATGCCGGCAGCATCGGCGCCGAGTTCATGCACATCTCCGACGCCGAGCAGCGCCGCTGGGTGCACGAGCAGCTCGAGCGCGTCGGCGGCCGCTTCGCGCTGTCGACCGACGAGAAGAAGCATCTGCTCGAGAAGCTGGTCCAGGCCGACGGCCTGGAGCGCTATCTGCACACCAAGTACGTCGGCCAGAAGCGCTTCTCGCTCGAGGGCGGCGACAGCCTGATCCCGCTGCTCGACGAACTGGTCCGCCGCGGCGGCACCGGCGGCATGAAGGACATGGTCATCGGCATGGCCCACCGCGGCCGCCTCAACGTGCTCGTCAACATCCTCGGCAAGCCGCCGCAGAAACTGTTCGACGAGTTCGAGGGCCGCTACGACCATCCGGACGATCCGGCCCACTCGGGCGACGTGAAGTACCACATGGGCTTCAGCGCCAACGTCAAGACGCCGGGCCGCACCGTGCACCTGGCGCTGGCGTTCAATCCCTCGCATCTGGAGATCGTCGACCCGGTCGTCGCCGGCTCGGTGCGTGCGCGCCAGACCCATCGCGGCGACGCGACGCGCGAGCAGGTGGTGCCGGTCCTGATCCACGGCGACGCCGCGTTCGCCGGCCAGGGCGTGGTCATGGAGCTGTTCAACATGTCGCAGGCCGACGGCTTCAAGGTCGGCGGCACGATCCACATCGTCGTCAACAACCAGGTCGGCTTCACGATCTCCAACCCGCACGACGCGCGCTCGACGCTGTACTGCACCGACGTGGCCAAGATGGTCAACGCGCCGGTGTTCCACGTCAACGGCGACGATCCGGAAGCCGTGCTGTTCGTCGCGCGCCTGGCCTACGACTACCGCCAGAAGTTCAAGCGCGACGTCGTGATCGACCTGGTCTGCTATCGCCGCCACGGACACAACGAGGCCGACGAGCCGGCGGCCACGCAGCCGCTGATGTACCAGATCATCCGCAAGCGGCCGACGCTGCGCGAGCTCTACGGCAGGAAGCTGGTCGAGCAGAGCGTGATGACCGAGGACGGCGTCCAGGCCGTCGTCGACGGCTACCGCAAGCGGCTCGAGGAAGGCAATCCGATCGCCGGCGTCGACTCGGACTACTACGACGCGTTCGCGGTCGACTGGTCCAAGCATCTGGTCGGCGATCTCACCCAGGCCGTCGTGACCGGCGTCAGCCGCAAGGCGATGGCGACGCTCGGCGACAAGATCCTGCGCGTGCCCGAGAACGTGACGCTGCACCCGCGCGTCGCCAAGATCTACGAGGACCGCGCCAAGATGGCCAGGGGCGAGCTGCCGCTGGACTGGGGCTTCGCCGAGAACATGGCCTACGCGACGATCGTCGCCGACGGCAACGACCTGCGCCTGGTCGGTCAGGACGCCGGCCGCGGCACGTTCTTCCACCGCCACGCGGTGCTGCACGACCAGAACAGCGGCCGGCGCTACACGCCGATCGACACGCTGCGCGACGACGACTCGGTCGAGATCATCGACTCGCTGCTCAGCGAGGAGGCCGTGATGGCCTTCGAGTACGGCTTCGCGACCGCCGAGCCGGAAACGCTGGTGATCTGGGAGGCGCAGTTCGGCGACTTCGCCAACGGCGCGCAGGTCGTGATCGACCAGTTCATCTCGTCCGGCGAGGCCAAGTGGGGCCGTCTGTGCGGCATCGTCCTGCTGCTGCCGCACGGCTACGAGGGGCAAGGTCCCGAGCATTCCTCGGCGCGCCTGGAGCGCTATCTGCAGCTGTGCGCGCTCGACAACATGCAGGTCTGCGTGCCGACCACGCCGGCGCAGATGTTCCACATGCTGCGCCGGCAGATGCTGCGCTCGTGCCGCAAGCCGCTGATCGTGATGACGCCCAAATCGCTGCTGCGCCACAAGCTGGCGGTCTCGACGCTGGACGATCTGGCCAACGGCAGCTTCCAGCTGGTCATTCCCGACAGCACCGCCAAGACCGCCAAGAAGGTCAAGCGTGCGGTGCTGTGCTCGGGCAAGGTCTACTACGACCTCGTCGAGGAAGCTGCCAAGCGCGAGATCGCCGACGTGGCGATCGTGCGCGTCGAGCAGCTCTATCCGTTCCCGCGCCCCGAAGTCTCGGCCGAGCTGGCCAGGTTCCCGGGTCTCAAGGAGGTCGTGTGGTGCCAGGAGGAGCCGATGAACCAGGGCGCCTGGTACCAGATCAAGCACCACTTCCAGGCGATCCTCGATCCGAAGATCGCGGTCGCCTATGCGGGCCGGCCGCGCTCGCCGGCGCCGGCCGCCGGTCATCTGAGCACCCACGTCGCCGAACAGGCCGCCCTGGTCGAACAGGCGCTGGCGCTGCCGCTCGGCAACGACTACGGGCTGGAATGACCGCCCGCACGCCGCAGCCGACGCAGACCGATCCTCCGTCCCGCCCTTCCATCCATCGCACGCCCCCAGGACGCACGTCATGAGCCTTGAAGTCAAAGTTCCGGTCCTTCCCGAATCCGTGTCCGACGCGACGATCGCGACCTGGCACAAGAAGCCCGGCGACGCCGTCAAGCGCGACGAGAACCTCGTCGACCTGGAGACCGACAAGGTCGTCCTGGAAGTGCCGGCGACCGCCGACGGCGTGCT
Organism: Dokdonella sp.; assembly: GCA_024707225.1. Taxonomy (GTDB): domain Bacteria; phylum Pseudomonadota; class Gammaproteobacteria; order Xanthomonadales; family Rhodanobacteraceae; genus Dokdonella. The sequence goes on from JANQAE010000003.1 coordinate 531,138, forward strand.
CAAGGAGATCCTCAAGCAGACCGGCGAGACCGTGACCAGCGGCGAGGTGCTCGGCATCGTGATCGAGGGCGCCGCCGCCGAACCGGCCAAGGCCGCCCCGGCCGAGGCGCCGGCCAAGAGCGAAGGCAAGGCCGAGGCCGCCAAGTCCGCCGCGCCGGCCAAGTCCGCACCCGCCAAGGGCGTCGACGAGCTGTCGCCGGCCGGCCGCCGCGTCGCCACCGAGGAGAACATCGATCCGGCCAAGGTCGCCGGCACCGGCCGCGACGGCCGCGTGACCAAGGAAGACCTGGTCAATCACGCCAAGGCGCCGGCCGCGGCCGCCGCGCCGGCCGCGGCGACGCCGGGCGCGCGCCCGGAAGAGCGCGTGCCGATGACGCGCATGCGCGCCAAGATCGCCGAGCGCCTGATGCTGTCGAAGAACTCGATCGCGATGCTGACCTCGTTCAACGAGATCAACCTCGCCAAGGTCGGCGCGTTGCGCAAGGAACTGGGCGAGCAGTTCGAGAAGACCAACGGCGTCAAGCTCGGCTACATGAGCTTCTTCGTCAAGGCGGCCGCCGAGGCGCTCAAGCGCCATCCGATCATCAACGCCTCGGTCGACGGCAACGACGTCATCTATCACGGCTATCAGGACATCTCCATCGCCGTGTCGACCGACAAGGGCCTGGTCACGCCGGTGCTGCGCGACGCGCAGAACATGAGCTTCGCCGACGTCGAGAAGGCGATCATCGGCTACGCCAAGAAGGCGCGCGAAGGCGGCCTGACGCTGGACGATCTCGCCGGCGGCACGTTCACGATCACCAACGGCGGCACGTTCGGCTCGCTGTTCTCCACGCCGATCGTCAATCCGCCGCAGAGCGCGATCCTCGGCATGCACGCGATCAAGGAGCGCGCGATCGTCGAGAACGGCCAGGTCGTCGCCGCGCCGATGATGTACGTCGCGATCAGCTACGACCACCGCATCATCGACGGCAAGGACGCGGTGCTGTTCCTGGTCGACATCAAGAACCAGCTCGAGAATCCGCACCGCATGCTGGTCGGCATCTGACCGACCGCCGCGACGGCGCCGCGCCCGCGGTGCCGTCGCCGGCCGCGGACGAGGCCCCGCACCTCGACCCCGCGCCATCAAGCCGCTTGCCCGGATCCTGAGCGGACCCGGGCCTCCAGAGGAAACGCCATGAGCGAACAATTCGACGTCATCGTCATCGGTGCCGGCCCGGCCGGCTACCACGCCGCGATCCGCGCGGCCCAGCTCGGTCTGTCGGTCGCCTGCATCGACGACTTCATCGGCAAGGACGGCAAGCCCGCGCTCGGCGGCACCTGCCTCAACGTCGGCTGCATCCCGTCCAAGGCCCTGCTCGACTCGTCCAAGCAGTTCCACAACCTGACCCACGCCTTCGAGGTCCACGGCATCACCGCCAAGGACGCGGCGATCGACGTGAGCAAGATGGTCGGCCGCAAGGACAAGATCGTCAAACAGTTCACCGGCGGCGTCGCGATGCTGTTCAAGGCGAACAAGATCAAGCCGTTCGCCGGCAAGGGCCGCCTGCTCGAGAACCGCCAGGTCCAGATCACCGCGGCCGACGGCAGCACGCAGACACTGACCGGCACCAATGTCGTGATCGCGACCGGCTCGGCGCCGATCGAGCTGCCGTTCGCGAAGTTCGACGGCGAACACATCGTCGACAATGCCGGCGCGCTCGATTTCACGGCGACGCCCAAGCGGCTCGGCGTGATCGGCGCCGGCGTGATCGGCCTGGAGCTCGGCAGCGTCTGGAAGCGCCTCGGCAGCGAGGTCACGGTGATCGAGGCGATGCCGGACTTCCTGGCCGCCGCCGACTCCGAGGTCGCCAAGGTCGCGCTGAAGGAACTGACCAAGCAGGGCCTCAAGATCGAGCTCGGCGCCAAGCTGTCGAAGGCCGAGATCAAGGGCAAGGAAGTGCATCTGACCTACGCCGGCAAGGACGGCGAGAAGCAGCTGGTCGTCGACAAGCTGCTGGTCGCGGTCGGCCGCCGCGCGTACACCGACGGCGTGATCGGCGAGAACACCGGCGTCAAGCTCGACGAGCGCGGCCGCGTCGTCGTCGACGAGCACTGCTGGACCGGCGCGGAAGGCGTCTGGGCGGTCGGCGACTGCGTGCGCGGCCCGATGCTCGCGCACAAGGGCTTCGAGGAAGGCATCATGGTCGCCGAGCTGATCGCCGGCAAGGCCGGCCACGTCGATCTCGACACCGTGCCGTGGGTCATCTACACCGAGCCGGAAGTGGCCTGGGTCGGCAAGACCGAGAAGCAGCTCAAGGAAGAAGGCGTGCCGTACAAGACCGGCAGCTTCCCGTTCGCGGCGATCGGCCGCGCGGTCGCGATGAACGAGCCGGCCGGCTTCGTCAAGATGATCGCGCACGCCGAGACCGACCGGATCCTCGGCGTGCACCTGGTCGGCGCCAACGTCTCCGAGCTGGTCGCCGAATGCGTCGTCGCGATGGAGTTCAAGGGCAGCGCCGAGGACATGGCGCGGATCATCCACGCCCATCCGACGCTGTCCGAAGCCGTGCACGAAGCCGCGCTCGCGGTCGACAAGCGGGCCATCCACAAGGCCAACTGATCGACGCGGCCGCCGGCATGCCCGGCGGCCGCGGTCACTCCCGGACGGGCGCGGCGTCGAGCCGCGCCCGTCTGCGTTTCTACGGCGCGGCCGGCGCGCTCGAAGCGGCCTGCGCACCGATGTTGCGGTCGAGGAACGCGAGCAGCTTGGTGTAGAGCTCGTTCTGGTTCTCGGCCAGGTAGAAGCCGTGGCCCTCGTTGTCCTTGACCAGCCACTCGTAGGCGTAGCCGCGCGCATCGAGCGCCTTGCGCATCGCCTGCGCCTGCGCGATCGGCACGCGCTCGTCGCGGCCGCCGTGCACGATCATGATCGCGGCCTTGAGCTTGTCGGCGCTGGCGACCGGCGAGCGCTGCCGCATTTCCTCGCGGTTCTCGCCGACCGCCATGCGCAGATAGTTGCGGCCCGACAGCGTATCGGTGGTGTCGCCGCGGTCGTGCATCATGCCCAGATCGTAGACGCCGGCGTCGGAGACCGCGCAGCGATACAGGTCCGGCTCGCGGATCGCACCCATCAGCGCCGAATAGCCGCCGTAGCTGGCGCCGTACAGGCAGATCCGCTTCGGATCGGCATAGCCTTGCACGATCGCCCACTTGGTCGCGTCGGTGACGTCGTCCTGCATCTTGGTGCCCCACTGCCGGTAGCCGCTGGTCATGAAGTCGTGACCGTAGCCACCGGAGCCGCGGAAATTGACCTGCAGCACCGCATAACCGCGGTTGGCCAGCAGCTGCACCTCCGGATTGAACTCCCAGACGTCACGGATGCCGTGCGGACCGCCGTGCGGATTGACGATCAACGGCAGGTTCTTGCCGCTGCCGCCCTTGGGCAGCGTCAGATAGCCGTTGAGCTCGACGCCGTCGCGCGCCTTCAACGCAATCGGCCGGACCTCGGCCATCGCCTCGGGTTCGATCCAGCGGCGGCGGCTGACCAGGTAGTCGGCCTTCTTGTTCTCGAGATCGAAGAAATAGAAATCGCCGGGATTGCGGTCGCTGTCGACTTCGACGAGGCCGTAGCGACCGTCGCGCGTGAAGCTGGTGAACAGCGCCGTCTGCCCCGGAAAGCTCGCCGCCAGCGCACGCGTCATCTTGCCTTCGGGCGTCTGCGCATCGAAGACCTCCACGCCGGTCTTGCCTTCGCGCGTGACCACCGCATAGGCGATCCTTGCCGTCGGCCGTTTCGAGCAGGGCACCCGGATCGGCCTTGCCGCGATAGACCAGGGTCTTCTCGCGCGACTCCATGTCGATCTTGTACAGGCCATAGGGCTGACCCGGCTCGGACACCTCGGCGTACAGATGACGATTGTCGCGGGTGAATCGCAGCGGATTGATCACCACGCCGGTCACGCCGGAGTCGTTGAACACGGTCCAGTCCGTGCCCTTGCCGGCGCGTCCGTAGAACACCAGATTGTTCTGCTTGCCCGTGGCCACCGCCGCGCGCAGCTCGTTGGCGCCGTCGAGGATCAGAGAGGCGGCCGGCGCCGGTCCCTTGCCGACGATCTTCGAGGTGCCGGTGTAGATGTCGAGCTGCTCGAGCGTCGGAACGGCCGGTTCGCCGTCCTTCCATTCGTGCACCTCGACCAGGATGCGCTTGTCCTTGTCGGGCGTATGGTTGAGCACGTAGGCGCTCGCATAGCGCTGGTCGCCGCCTTTGCGGATGCGCGAGCCGACCTCCTCGCCGACGCTGCGATAGCCGAAGATCTGCTTGGAGTTCTTGCCGTCGGCGTCGATCGCGAACAGCTCGCCGGTCGGGATCGGCTTGTCGCGTCCGCCGAACTTCTGCGCGACCGTCGCGATGACGCGCGTGTCGTTGGCCCACCAGAAGCCGCCGATGACGTTGCTGCCGCCGGCCCGGATCGAGCCGGTCGGCTTCATCGACTCACGGTCGATCACGATCAGGATCGTGGTGCCGTCCTCGACCGGCACCGTCATCGCCAGGTACTGGCCGGTCGGCGACAGCTGGATGTCCTGCACTTCCGCACGCTTGACGAAGTCGGCGACCGGAATGGACGGCGGAGCGGTATCGGCGACGGCGGAGCCGGCCGACAGGAACAAGGCGCACAGCGCGGCGTGAAGTCGCATCGAGAACGATTCCCCTGGCATGGGCGCGAGAGGCGCTCTCCCGCGCTGCGCGCCATTACAACCGGAGCGCCGCGGCAAGACAAGCCATCGCGGCGTCGCGACACCGTTCTTGACCCTGCGTCGCCGTCCGGCCGCGGCGGCGATCGCGCGCTCGGATATCCGCGACCTCGAACCCGCCGCGTCGCCGACCGGCGCGCGAAGCTCCTGCACGAGCGCGCAGCGCTGCGGCCATCGCCCGCGCGTCGCTCGCCCGATCGCGGCACGGATGCAGCGGCCGATCGCGCAGCCGCGCCCAGAGCATAGAATCGCACGCATGCTGACGCTCTGGATCGACGTGCACGACGACGGCCGGCCCGGTGCCGACGGCCGGCACGCCCTGGTCGTCGAGCCGGCCGGCCGCGCCGAAGACGGCCGGTGTCGCGATCGGGGCGCCGCATGAGCCTGCGCGTCAAGCTGCACCTGCTGATCGCCGCCCTGACCCTGGTGCTGGTCGCCACGATGGTCGCGCTGTTCGTCGACGACACGCGGCGCAGCGTCGGCGAGGAGATCACCGCGTCGAGCCGGATCGCGCAGCAGCTGCTGTCGCGGCTGATCCTGGTCGGCGCGCAGGACGGCCTGGACGACATCGCCGAGTACCTGCGCGGCCTCGGCCGCGTGCGCTCCAACGACATCGTGCTCTACGACGCCGACGGCCACGTGCTGTATCACTCGCCGGAGCCGACCTACAAGGCCGGCCGTTCGGCGCCGGATGGGTTCGCGCGCTGGGTGCAGCCGACGCCGCAGACGCGCAGCATCGAGATCGGCGCGGCGGCCGCCTGGTGATCCGTTCCGAGGCCTCGCGCGCCGTGCTCGACGGCTGGGACGACATGAAGCGGCTGCTCGGCGTCGCGCTGGCGCTGTTCGCGGCGGTCAACGTGATCGTCTACGTCGTCGTCGGCCGCGCGGTCACGCCGTTCGAGCGCATCCTGCGCGGCCTGCGCGAGATGGAGCGCGGCGACTTCCACGTCCGGCTGCCGGCCCTGCGCGGCCGCGAGGCCGGCGCGATGGGCGCGGCGTTCAACCACATGGCCGCAGCGATCGAGTCCAGCCTGGAGGCGCGCCGCGAGGCCGCCGAATCGGCGGCCCGGCTGGCCGCGCAGCAGACGCTGACCGGCGCGCTGCACGCGCGCATCGAGGAGGAGCGCCGCGCGCTCGCGCGCGAGCTGCACGACGAGCTCGGCCAGCAGGTCACCGCGATCCGCAGCCTCGCGCTCGCGATCGCGCGCCGCGCCGAGGACGACGGCGCGATGCGCAATGCGGTGCAGGCGCTGACCGCGACCGCGAACCAGCTCTACGATTCGATGCACGCGATGGTGCCGCGCCTGCGGCCCCTGGCGCTGGACAGCCTCGGCCTGGTCGATGCCGTCGCCGATCTCGTCGACGACTGGCGGCTGCGCACGACCGGCATCCGCTACGAGACCGCACTCGCACCGCTCGGCGACGAACCCGGCGACGCCGTGCGCATCGGCGCCTATCGCATCGTCCAGGAGGCGCTCAGCAATGCGGTGCGCCACGCGCGGCCGGCGCGCATCGAGGTCCGCGTCGCGGTCGAGGACGGCGCGCTGGCGATCGCGGTCGCCGACGACGGCATCGGCCTGCCGGACGCGCCCGAGCATGCCGGGCGGTTCGGCCTGCGCGGTATGCGCGAGCGCGCCGAGGCGCTCGGCGGGCAGCTGCAGATCGCATCGGCGCCCGGCGCGGGCTGCACGCTGCGGGTGCGCATCCCGCTCGACCAGCCGGAACCATTGCGATGAGCCGACCGATCCGCGTGATGCTGGCCGACGACCACGCCGTCGTGCGGATGGGCTTCCGGCTGCTGCTGGAGGCGACCGAGGACCTGCGCGTGGTCACCGAGGCCGACAGCGGCGAGGCTGCGTACCGTCTCTATCAGGACGACCCGGTCGACGTCGTCGTCATGGACATCGCGATGACCGGCGTGTCCGGCCTGGAGGCGACCAGCCGGATCCTCGCGCGCGATCCGGGCGCGCGCGTGCTGGCCTTGTCGGCGCACGAGGATCCGAGCCACGTCCGTCACATGCTGAAGATCGGCGCGCTCGGCTATCTGTGCAAGCGCAGCGCACCGGAGGCCTTGATCGAGGCGATCCGCGCAGTGGCGGCCGGCCGCCGCTACGTCGACGCGCAGCTGGCCCAGCGCATGGCCTTGCAGGGCGCGGCGGCCGAACGCAGTCCGGTCGAGCGGCTCAGCGAACGCGAGTACGAGGTGTTCCTGCACCTGTCCAACGGCCACACGGTCAACCGGATCGCCGAGATGCTGAATCTGTCGCCGCGCACGGTCGGGACGCATCTGTACAACATCAAGCAGAAGCTCGGCGCGTCGAACCAGGCCGAGATCGCGCTGATCGCGATGCGGCACGGCCTGGTCGGCGGCTGAAGGCGCGCCTGCGCATTCACCGTGATCGGCACGCGCCGCAGCGCCTGCGCAACCGCTCAGACCTTGGCCGGAATCCGGCCGTAGCGGTCCTCGAGGCGGACGATGTCGTCCTCGCCGAAGTAGTCGCCGCACTGCACTTCGATCAGGTGGATGTCCTGATCGGTCGGGTTCTCGAGCCGGTGCACCGTGTCCATCGGGATGTAGGTCGACTCGTTGCGCTGGAGCAGGAACTCCTTCTCGCCGACGCGGACCTTGGCGGTGCCGTGCACGACGGTCCAGTGCTCGCTGCGCCGATGATGCAGCTGCAGCGACAGCACGTGGCCCGGCTTGACCGTCAGGCGCTTGACCTTGCAGTCCGCGCCGTCCTCCAGGACCGTGTAGCTGCCCCAGGGGCGGTGCACGGTCTTGTGGAACGTCGCCGCGTCGTGGTTGCTGGCGCGCAGGCGGTCGACGACCAGCTTGACCTGCTGTGCACGCTCACGGTCGGCGACCAGCACCGCGTCGCCGGTGTCGACGATGACCAGATCGTGCACGCCGACCGCGGCGACCATGCGCGCATCGGACTGGATGTAGCAGTTGCGGCTCTCCACGACGATCGCGCTGCCGCGCACGCGGTTGCCGTCGGCGTCGGCGGCGTCGCTCTCGCCCTCGAGTTCGCTGATCGCCTTCCAAGAACCGATGTCGCTCCAGTCGAACGTCGCCGGCACGACCGCGACGCGCGCGGCGCGCTCCATGATCGCGTAGTCGAGCGAGATGTCCGGCTGCGCCAGAAACGCCTCGCGCGGGAACTCGATCGGCGACTCGCTGCCGCTGGCGCCGGCATGGCAGGCGCGGACCGCCGCGAGCACGTCCGGGCAGGCCTGCGCGGCGGCCTCGATCAGCGCGTCGGCGCGGAAGCAGAACATGCCCGAGTTCCAGACGTAGTGGCCCGAGGCGACGTAGGTCTCGGCGGTCTCGCGGTTCGGCTTCTCGACGAAGGCACCGACCTGGCGGCCGTCGCGCCCCTCGATCGCCGCGCCCATGCGGATGTAGCCGAAGCCGGTCTCCGGATGGGTCGGCCGGATTCCGAACGTGACCAGCCAGCCGTCGCCGGCCAGTGCGCGGCGCGCTGCACGTCGGCGGCGAACGCGTCGAGATCACGGATCAGATGATCGGCCGGCAGCACCAGCAGGGTCGCATCGGCGCCGACGTGGTCGAGCGCGTGCAGTGCGGCCAGCAACACGGCCGGCGCCGTGTTGCGACCGGCCGGCTCGAGCAGGAACGGCAGGCGGTCCAGGTCCGCGCGCGGATGCGCGGCGTAGTCGTCGCGCGTCAGGAAGTAATAGTCGCGGCCGGTCACGGTCAGCACCGGCGCGTCGCCGGCCAGGCGCAGGGCCCGGTCCAGCGTCTTGTTGAGCAGCGATTCGCCGTCGCCCATCTTCATGAACGGCTTCGGATAGGCGCTGCGCGAGACCGGCCACAGGCGCGTACCGGCACCGCCGGACAGGATCACGGGGACTAGCATGAGCGGCACTCCTTCAGGCGGAGCGGGCGGCTGCGAGCGCGTCGACGACCTCGCGCAGGCCCTGCTCCCAAGCCGGCAAGTGTAACCCGAACCGCGTCTGCAGCCGTTCACAGTCCAGTACCGACCAGGCCGGCCGCCGCGCCGGCGTCGGATACTCGGCGCTGCCGATCGCGACCAGGCGCGGCCGGCGCGCGATCAGGCCGGCGGCCTCGGCGCGGTCGAAGATCGCCTCGGCGAACGCATGCCAGCTGCAGCGGCCGGCGGCGGTCAGGTGATAGGTGCCCTGCAGCGCCGCGCGCCGGTCCGGCGCAGCCGCCTGCCACTGCGCGATCAGCTCGGCGCTGACCGCGGCGATCAGGCCGGCCGGCGTCGGCGAGCCGATCTGGTCGGCGACGATGCGCAGTTCATCGCGCTCGCCGGCCAGGCGCAGCATCGTGCGCAGGAAGTTGTGGCCCTCGGCCGCGTAGACCCAGGCCGTGCGCAGGATCAGATGCGCCGCGCCGCTGCCGCGCAGGGCCTCCTCGCCGGCGAGCTTGCTGCGGCCGTAGACGCCGAGCGGGCCGACCGGATCGTCCTCGCGATACGGCCGGTCGGCGCGGCCGTCGAACACGTAGTCGGTCGAGTAGTGCACGACGCATGCGCCGCGCCGCGCCGCCCAGTCGCCGATCTCGGCCACCGCGCGGTGATTGATGCGGTCGGCGCGCTCCGGTTCGCTCTCGGCCTTGTCGACCGCCGTGTAGGCCGCGGCATTGACGATGAGATCGGCGGCGCCCGAATCGAGTGCCGCGGCGAGGCCGGCCGAATCGGCCAGATCGGCCCGGAGCGCCGGCGTGCCGTCGGCGAGCCGGCCCTCGCGCGTCGCCGCGACGACCTCGCCGAGCGGCGCGAGCGACGCGCGCAGCAGGCGCCCGAGCTGCCCGTTCGCGCCGAGCAGCACGATTCTCACGGACGATAGTCCGGCAGCCGCTCCGGCGGCACGTCGGCCAGGAACGGCGCGCGGGCGTCCTTGTCCGACAGCAGCGGATCGCCGATCGGCCAGTCGACCGCGACGTCGCCGTCGTTCCAGCGGATCGCCGCATCGCCGGCGCGGTCGTACAGCGCGGTGCACTGATAGACGAACGTCGCGTGCTCCGACAGCACCGCGAAGCCGTGCGCGAAGCCCTCGGGTATCCAGAAATGGCGGCGGTTCTCGGCCGACAGGATCGCCGCGGCCCAGCGCCCGAACGTCGGCGAGCCGGCGCGGATGTCGACGGCGACGTCGTAGACCTCGCCGTCGAGCACGCTGACCAGCTTGCCCTGCGGGTTCGGCCACTGGTAGTGCAGGCCACGCAGCACGCCGCGCGCCGAGCGCGAGACGTTGGTCTGCACGAAGCTCAGGTCCAGGCCGGCCGCGGCGTAGCGCTCGGCGTTGAAGCTCTCGTAGAAGTAGCCGCGCGCATCGCCGTGCACGGCCGGCTCGATCACCACGCAGCCGGGCAGATCGGTGCGAATCAGCTTCACGGCTGCCGTCCCTGCCGCGCCAGCTGCTGCAGGTACAGGCCGTAGCCGTTCTTGGCCAGCGGATGGGCCAGCGCCAGCAGCTGCTCGGCGCCGATCCAGCCGTTGACGAACGCGATCTCCTCCGGGCAGCACACCTTCAGGCCCTGGCGCTTCTCGATCGTCTCGATGTAGGTGGACGCCTCGACCAGCGACTCGTGCGTGCCGGTGTCGAGCCAGGCGTAGCCGCGTCCCATCCGCTCGAGCATCAGCGTGCCGTCCTCGAGATAGCGGCGGTTGAGGTCGGTGATCTCCAGCTCGCCGCGCCGCGAGGGCTTGAGCTCGGCCGCGTAGTCGGCCGCACGTCCGTCGTAGAAGTAGAGCCCGGTGACGGCCCAGTTCGACTTCGGATGCAGCGGCTTCTCGTCGAGGCCGATCACGCGGCCGTCGCCGTTGAACTCGGCCACGCCGTAGCGCTCCGGATCGCGGACCCAGTAGCCGAAAACCGTTGCGCCGAGCGTGCGGTGGTCGGCCTGGCGCAGCAGGTCGGTCAGGCCGTGGCCGTAGAAGATGTTGTCGCCGAGGATCAGGCAGCTCGGCTCGTCGCCGACGAAGTCGCGGCCGATCAGATAGGCCTGGGCCAGGCCGTCCGGCGAGGGCTGCACCGCGTAGCGGATCGAGATGCCCCACTGCGAACCGTCGCCGAGCAGCCGCTGGAACAGTTCCTGCTCGTGCGGGGTGTTGATGATCAGCACCTCGCGGACCCCGGCCAGCATCAGCGTGCTGAGCGGATAGTAGATCATCGGCTTGTCGTAGACCGGCAGCAGCTGCTTGCTGACCGCCTGGGTCAGCGGATAGAGCCGGGTACCGGACCCTCCGGCGAGAATGATGCCGCGTCGCGCTGTCACCGCAGGTCCTCGGGTTCGTCGTCTTCAGGGGGCGCGTATTGTAGGCCGCGCGGCCCTGCCCTGCTCGCGGCCGCTCAGGACGCCGCCGGCGCCTCGCGGAACTGCATGCGGTGCAGCGCGGCATAGTAGCCGCCGCCGGCGATCAGCTCGGCATGGCGCCCACGCTCGACGATCCGGCCCTCGTCGAGCACGACGATGTTGTCGGCGCGCTCGATCGTCGACAGGCGGTGCGCGACGACCAGGACCGTACGGTCGCGCATCAGCCGCTCCAGCGCGCCCTGGATCGCCCGCTCCGATTCGGTGTCGAGTGCGCTGGTCGCCTCGTCGAGGATCAGGATCGGCGCGTCCTTGAGCAGCGCCCGCGCGATCGCGATGCGCTGGCGCTGGCCGCCCGACAGCAGCGAGCCGCCCTCGCCGATCCGCGCGTCGAGCCCGCCCGGCAGCTGGCGGATGAAGCCCATCGCATTGGCGGCCTCGGCGGCCGCCGTGATCGCCTCGATCGAGGCCTCGCCGAGCGCGCCGTAGGCGATGTTGCGCGCGACCGTGTCGTCGAACAGCACCACCTGCTGGCTGACCAGCGCGATCTGCGCGCGCAGGCTCTCCAGCGTGTAGTCGGCCAGCGGCCGGCCGTCGAGCAGGATCTGGCCGCCCTGCGCGTCGTGGAAACGCGGCAGCAGACCGACCAGGCTGGACTTGCCGCTGCCCGAGCGCCCGACCAGCGCGGTCACGCTGCCGGCCGGGCAGACCAGATCGATGCCGCGCAGCGCCGGCGCCGGCGCGTCCGGATACGTGAACGACACGTCGCGGAACTCGATCGTGCCGCGCGCGCGTTCGCAGCGCAGCGTGCCGGCATCGCGCTCCTCCTCGGCGTCGAGCACCGAGAACAGATCGCGCGCGGCCGCGACGCCGCGCTGGATATTGGCCTGCACCGTGGTCAGCCGCTTCAGCGACGGCAGCAGGATCAGCATCGCGGTGATCAGCGACATGAAGGTGCCCGGGCTCATCGCCGCGAGCATCGCCGGCCGCGTCGCCAGATAGATCACCAGCGCCAGCGCGATCGCCGCCATCAGCTGCACGATCGAGGTCGCCAGCGCATTGGTCGAGGCGACCTTCAGCGCGAGCCGGCGGATGCCGCCGTTGATCGCGCCGAAACGCCGCTGCTCGTAGTCCTGGCCGCCGTAGACGCGCACCTCGCGATGGCCGGCGACGACCTCGTCGACGATGCCGGCGACCGAGCCGACCGAATCCTGGATGCGGTTGTTGATGCGCCGGTAGCGGCGCCCGACCACCGAGACGACCAGCGCGATCACCGGCGCCAGCACGAACAGCGCCAGCGTCAGCCGCACGCTGTGATAGAGCATCACGCCGATCTGGCCGATCACCATCAGGCCGTCCAGCACGACGACCTTGAGTGCATCCGTGCTGGCATTGGCGACCTGTTCGGCCGTGTAGGTCGCGCGCGAGATCAGCTTGCCGGAGGCTTCGCGGCCGAACCATGCCGCCGGCAGCCGCAGGTACTTGCGGAACAGCTCGCCGCGCAGCGTCATCACGACCGAACGGCCGACGTGGGCGATGCCGTAGTCGGACGTGAACACCGCCAGGCCGCGCACCACGAACAGGCCGACGATCACGAACGGCATCCAGAAGATCGTCGCGGCGTTCTTGGCGACGAACAGGTCGTCGAGCATCGGCTTGATGACGAACGTGAACGCAGCGCTGCAGGCGGCGTCGAAGGTCATGCCGAGCAGCGCCAGCGCGCCGATCGGCCAGTAGCGCGCCGAGTAGCCGAGCAGGCGCCGGTACACGCCCCACGGCGAGTCCTGCGTGGCGCGGGCGGCGCGCTCGCTCACGGCGTGCCGGACCGTTCGGCCGGCGTGGTCGCGATGCTCAGATGCGTGAAGCCGAGCGAGCCGAGCGCATCCATCGCGGTGATCACGGCCTGGTGCGGCGTCTGTGCGTCGGCGCGCAGCGACACCGGCCGCTGCCGGTCGTCGCCGGCGACGCGCGCGATCGCTTCCTTGAGCGTGTCCAGGCCGGAATTGAGCACCTCGTTGTTGTCGAGGTAGTAGCGGCCTTCGCGATCGATCACGATCAGCAGCGGCGGCTGCTCGTCCTGCCGGCGGTCGCTCGTCTCGGCCTCCGGCAGCGTCACCTTCATGCGCGAATGCTCGACGAAGGTCGTCGACAGCACGAAGAACATCAGCAAGGTCAGCATGACGTCGATCAGCGGGATCACGCTGATCTCGAAGTCGTCGTCCCGGCGTCCTGACGCGATGCGCATCGTCGCCTCGTCAGACCGCGGCGCGCACGGCCGGCGGCTCGCTCTGCGCGCCGAGCTCGTCGACCAGGGCGATCACCTGCTTCTCCATCTCGATCGCCAGATCGTTGACGCGACCGCGGAAGTAGCGGTGGAAGATGTAGGCCGGGATCGCGACCAGCAGGCCGGCCGCGGTGCAGATCAGAGCTTCGCCGATGCCGCCGGCCATCTTCATCGGGTCACCGACGCCGCTGACCATGACCGCGAAGAACATCCGGATCATGCCGATCACGGTGCCGAGCAAGCCGAGCAGCGGGCCGATCAGCGCGATCGTGCCGAGCGTGTTGAGGAAGCGCTCGAGCTGGTGGATCACGTGGCGGCCCGCGTCCTCGACGCGCTCCTTGATCACCTCGCGCGAGCGGTAGCGTACCGACAGCGCGGCGGCCAGCAGCTCGCCGAGCGGCGAGCTGGCGGCCAGCTCGCGGATGTGGTCGGGGTCGAGCCGGCGCGTGCGCGCCCATTCGCGCACCTGGTCGCCGAGCTCCGGCGGCGCGACCACCTTGCGGCGCAGGCTCCAGAACCGTTCGAGCACGATGGCCAGGGCAATGGCCGAGCACACGAGAATGGGCACGATCGCCCAACCTCCCGCCATCAGGATTTCCAGCACGAGCACACCTTCTTGCGACCGCGACGACCGGCGGCATGATAGCAGCGCCGCAGCGCCGAACCGTGCGCCCGGTCGCCGACGCGCGATCGGATCGCCGGACGCAGCTACTCGCGCCAGTAGCGGCGCCGGTGCTCGCGCTCGCGACGCGCGATCCGCGGCTCGGCATCGGCCGGAAACACCGCGCGCACCGCGCCCGCATCGGCGCTGTTGACCAGTTCCACGCCGGCGCGCCGGTAGCGCTCGACGACGCGCGGGTGCGGATGGCCGAACCGGCTGCGCCAGCCCGCCGAGACCAGGCCCACGCGCGGCTGCACGGCCGCGATGAAGCCGCTTCCGGACGAGGTGCGGCTGCCGTGATGCGGCACGACCAGGGCCAGCGGCGGGCCTTCGCCGATCGCACCGGCCAGCTCGCGCTCGACGCGCAGGCCGATGTCGCCGGTCAGCAGCAGGCGCCCCGCGGCGTGCTCGACGAGGATCACGCAGGAGCGGTCGTTGCCGGCCCGCGTCGCCGTCGGCGACGGATGCAGGATGCGGAAGCGCACGCCGTCCCACTGCCAGTCGCGGCCGGCCTCGCAGGGCTCGAGGTCCAGCGGACTGGTCGCGGCCTCGCCGCCGAGCCGGTCCGCGCCGGGCCAGGCGCCGATCACCGCGGCCGCGCCGCCGGCATGGTCGTTGTCGTTGTGGCTGACGACCAGGCGGTCGAGCCGGTCGATGCCGAGCGCGCGCAGCGTCGGCAGCACGGCCGCCTCGCCGAGATCGAACTCCGACGGATAGCGTGCACCGGCGTCGTAGAGCAGCGCGTGCCGCTGCGTGCGCACCAGCACCGACAAGCCCTGGCCGACGTCGATCATCGTCGCCTCGAACGCGCCGGGCGCCGGCCGCTGCAGCGCCGGCGCGACCAGCGGCAGGAACAGCAGCAGGCCGAGCGGCCGCAGCGGCACGCCGCGCGGCAGGAACAGCCAGAGCGCACCGATCATCGCCAGCGCCAGCGCGGCCGGCGCGACCTCCGGCAGATACCAGTGCGCTCCGGGCCAGGTCGCCATCCGCGCCCACAGCCACCACTGCAGGTCGATCAGCCAGCCGGCCGCGACGAACAGCGGCGCGGCCAGCGCCGGCGCGATCAGGTCCAGCAAGGTGGCCAGCAACGTCACCGGCACGATCGCCAGGCTCACGAACGGGATCGCGATCAGGTTCGACAGCGCGCCGACCAGGGACGCCTCGCCGAAGAACCAGACCGTCAGCGGCAGCAGCGCGATCGTCATGACCCATTGGCCGATGCCGAGCTCGCGCACGAAGCCGAGCGCGCCGCGCTCGTGCTGCAGGCTCAGCATCAGGAACGCGACGC
The DNA here is from genome assembly GCA_024707225.1 of Dokdonella sp. Taxonomy (GTDB): domain Bacteria; phylum Pseudomonadota; class Gammaproteobacteria; order Xanthomonadales; family Rhodanobacteraceae; genus Dokdonella. The sequence goes on from JANQAE010000003.1 coordinate 546,403, forward strand.
CGACGAACGACAGCCAGAAACCCGGTGCCAGCACCGCGGCCGGATCGAACGCGAGCACCGCGAGCAGCGCCAGCGCCAGCGACTGCGGTCCGCTGCCTGCTCGGCGGCTCAGGCGCGCCAGCGTCACGACGCCGATCATCAGCACGGTGCGCACGGTCGGCAGGCTGCCGCCGGCGAGCAGGCCATAGCCGACCGCGGTCGCGAACGCGGCCGGCGCCATCGCCAGCGGCGCCGGCACGCGCAGCGCGAGTGCCGGCAATGCCCACCACAGCAGGCGCACCAGCGCGGCGCCGAACAGCGCGGCGACGCCGACGTGGAAGCCGGAGATCGAGATCAGATGCGTCACGCCGTTGGCGCGCGCGACGTCCCAGTCCGCGGCATCGAGCGCGCGCGTGTCGCCGACCGAGAACGCGCGCAGCAGCCGCATCGAGTGCCGGTCGCCGACGTGGGCGAGGATCGACGCCGACAGCCGCTCGCGCAGGCCGTCCACGCAGAACGGCACACGGTCCATGCGCTCGCGCACGCCGCCCTCCCGGACGTAGCCGACCGCGACGATGCGGCGCTCCAGCGCATGGCGTTCGGCGTCGAAGCCGCCCGGGTTGACCAGTCCGCGCGGCCGTTTGAGCCGCAGCGGCAGACGCCAGCGCTCGCAGGCACCGAGCGCGGCGGGCATCTGCCCATACCACGACAGCCGCACGCGTCCGTGCAGCGTGACCGGCTCTCCATCGAGCCAGGCCCGTTCGACGCGCAGCGAGAAGCGCGTCGCGTCGCTGCGCGCGAGCGGCAGATCGTCGACGAAGCCGACGACGTCGAAGTCGCGGCCTTCCAGTTCGCGCGGCAGCCGTTCGAGCAGCGCAGCGTCGGCGCGCCATGCGCACCAGGCGAAGCCGAGCGCCACGATCGCGATCCAGCGCGCGCGCGGCCGGCGCCAGGCGACGCCGATCGCGGCCAGGCCGAGCGCGACGACCAGTAGCGCGGCGGCAGCGCCGGCAAGGCCTGTACCGACAGCACGCCGAGCAGGAACGCGCCGGCGACAGCCGGTGTCGACAGGCGGCGGGGTATTGACGCCGGAGGCGGTGCAGTATCGAGAGGCGCCTGATCCATGGCGTCGAACCGTCCCTCAGCCGCCGCTCTTGTCGACCTCGTGCACGCTGCCGCCGCGCAGCTCCAGCACGCGATCCATGCGCATCGCCAGGCGCCGGTCGTGCGTGACCAGGATGAAACTGGTGCCGATCTCGCGGTTGAGCTCGAGCATCAGCGCATAGACCTGCGCGGCATTGGCCTCGTCGAGGTTGCCGGTCGGCTCGTCGCCGAGCACGCAGGCCGGCCGCGTGACCAGCGCGCGCGCGACCGCCGCGCGCTGCCGCTCGCCGCCGCTCATCTCGCCGGGCTTGTGCTCGAGCCGCTCGGCCAGGCCGACGCGCTCGAGCAGCGTGGTCGCGCGCTGGCGCGCGTCGTCGATCGGCGTGCCGCGGATCAGCAGCGGCATGCAGACGTTCTCGAGCGCGGTGAACTCCGGCAGCAGGTGATGGAACTGGTAGATGAAGCCCAGTGAGCGGTTGCGCAGCGCGCCGCGTGCGCGATCCGACAGCCGCGACATCGTCTTGCCCTCGACGACGACCTCGCCGGCGCTCGGCGTGTCAAGGCCGCCGAGGATATGCAGCAAGGTGCTCTTGCCGCTGCCGGAGGCGCCGATGATCGCCAGCGTCTGGCCGCGCGCGAGCTCGAAGCTGACCTCGCGCAGGACCTCGGCGCGCAGGCGGCCCTCCTGATAGGTCTTGGCGATCCGCTCGGCACGCAGCACCGTGTGTGCGTTCATGGCCGCTCCCGCATCGTCCTGTCCGTTCCGATTCACCTGGTCACTCATAGCGCAAGGCCGCCGCCGGCTGCACGCGTGCCGCGCGCCAGGCCGGATAGAGCGTGGCGAGCGTGCAGAACACGAACGCCGTCACCGTGATCCAGCCGACGTCGCCCCAGTGCAGATCGGCCGGAAGTTCGCTGATGTAGTAGACGTCCGGCGACATGAAGACGATGCCGAACGTGCGTTCCATCCAGTGCACGACGGTCTCCAGGTTCAAGGTCATCACGACGCCGAACGCGAGGCCGAGGATGATGCCGAGCGTGCCGACCAGGACGCCCTGCACGACGAATACGCCCATGACGCTGCCCGGCGTCTGGCCGAGCGTGCGCAGGATCGCGATGTCGGCTTGCTTGTCGGTCACCAGCATGACCAGCGTCGAGACCAGGTTGAACGCGGCCACGGCGACGATCAGCGACAGGATCAGGAACATCACGCGCTTCTCCATCGCGATCGCCTTGAAGAAGTTGCTGTGGCCCTGCATCCAGTCGGTGACGCGGTAGAACTGGCCGAGCTCGCTGCCGATGTCGCGCGCGACCGAGTACGCGCGGAACAGGTCGTCCAGCCGCAGGCGGATGCCGGTCGGGCCGTCGAGCCGGTACAGCTTGGCCGCATCGTCCATGTGCACGACGGCCAGTCCCGAGTCGTACTCCTGCATGCCGGCCTCGAAGATGCCGACCACGTGAAAGCGCTTGATGCGCGGCAGCGCGCCGATCGGCGAGGCGGTGAACTCGGCCGCGAACACGGTGACGTCGTCGCCGACCGCGACGCCGAGCATGATCGCCAGCTCGCGGCCGAGCACGATGCCGAAGCGGCCGGCGACGAGATCGTCCAGCCGCCCCTGCACCATGCGCCGGTCGATCTCCGACACGCTGGGCTCCAGCTCGGGCAGCACGCCGCGGATCACCGCGCCGGCGCCGTCATTGCTGGCGCCCTGGATCATGACGTAGCGCTCCACGTACGGCGCCGCACCCTCCACGTGCGGATTGCCGCGCGCCAGCTCGATCGCGCGCCGCCATTCGTGCACGGTATCGTCCACGCCGGTCACGGTCGCATGCGAGACCATGCCGAGAATCCGGCTCTTGAGCTCCTTGTCGAAGCCGTTCATGACCGAGATCACGATGATCAGCGCGGCCACGCCGACCGCGATGCCGAGGATCGACACCAGCGAGATGAACGAGATGAAGTGATTGCGTCGCTTGGCGCGCGTGTAGCGCAGGCCGATGAAGACTTCGAGGGGACGGAACATCGGGGCAACGGTCCTTGGGAGGGCGGCGAGGCCCGACGGCGACGGCTAGGGAAGAGCGATCGTGGGAAGAAAAGTTCAACGGTGCGCGAGCGTGCCGGACGGGACCAGATTATGGATCATGCCCCTCTTTGAACAGCGTGTCGCCCGCCTCCGGCTCGCGAATCGATATACCGCGCGAACTCAGCGTCAGGACATGCGACTTGCCTTGAAAGCAGAGCGCGTGAAAGCCATCCGCCAGGTATTGCGCGAAATCGACCCCGGCTCCGAACGAGCGCCCGCCGTCCCGAGAGACACGGCCGCTCATCGTTTCCCAGACGGTGCGGCCATCACACGCATCGATGACCGGAGTTCCGCCGACGAGTTGGCTCGTTCCCGACGTGTGCCAGGTCGTCGCGCCGTCCAGCGTCTCGAAGACCTCGCGCAAGGGGGCCGGTTCTCCCGCCCGATCGCTGAATGCGAGCATCCGAAACGTGTTGGCCGGGTCCGGCGCCGACATCGTCCAGCGCAACGACGTATCGCTCGACGGCGGTGACGCGAAGCGTGGCGTGCCGCCGAAAGCATCGCTTATCCAGAGAGTCGCAGGCTGCGAGCTGTAGCCGTCGGAGCGCACGTACACGGGGCCGGGATCGTCCTTTCCCGTCCCGAGACGATTCACGAAGGCCCAGCCGCCGAAATCGCTCGCCGTCCAGTGGCGTCCGCCATCGGATGACCAGAACAGGTGGTTGCTCAGTTTGCCGCGCTCGGCCAAAGCCACCAGCTTGTCGCTACCCGAGCCGGTGAACTGAAGTGCGCGGATCCACACGTCCTCGAACGGAAAATCCGAGTCCATCGCCTCCCAAGAGCGTCCACCATCTTCACTGCGATAGAACGATCGATCATCGAATCCGAGCAGCGCCTTAGGATCGGTCCAAGCTCGCGCAATACGAGGGTGATCCTCCTCGGGGCCGGCATAGTCGCTGTGGAAATCCATCCCGACCGGGGAAAAGCTGTTGCCGCCATCGCTGGAATGCAGCATCGGCAACAGGGATCTTGCGACGAGAAAGTCGGCCGGATTCGTCGGATCGACCGAGAGATACGTGGGGACGGCTGCGATCATGCCCTCATACCGAGGCGTGAAGCTCACGCCGTCGTCGTCGGAACGATAGACGCCCGCACCCGCAGTGGGTAGATAGATCCTCCCCGGCTGCCACGGATCGAACTGCCACCGGTAATCGTCCGCGAGCCTGCGTGGGAGCCGGCTCAGCTCGCGCCAGGTTGCGCCGCCGTCGAGGCTCTCGCGCAGAGGACGCCCGGTGACCGCGAGCGTCGTCTCATCGAAGGCCACCGCAGGCGCGATCAGCCGTCCGGTCCGATGAGGATCGGGAACCACGCGAACGTGGGAGCACCCGCAGGCGTCCGTGAAGAAACGGACGGCGCCGGTTTGGGTGTCCAGTTCACCGCTGAGTGCGGCCTGCCCTCCGCTCTGGTACGCAGCGAAGTAAAGAATCGAATGACGGACCGGGTCTTGCTCGAAGGTCACATCGTGGCGCTGCGGAAGCTCCGGCTTCAGAGCAAGGCTCGACCAGGTAGCGCCGCCATCGTTGGACTCGAGCATGCGGTCGGCTCGGTCGAGCATGGCGACATACCGTCCAGGCCGATCCGCTACGGCGAACACGCTGCGCTTCGTCTGCGTCCCGCTCAAGTCAGCCCATGTCGCCCCGCCGTCCTCCGAACGAAGGACGGTGTTCGCTTCGGTGAACAAGACCACGCCAGGCGTTGCGGGATGCACCACGAAACGCCCACTGCGCGCAAAGAACGGACCTGTGTGAGTGATCTGCCAGCTCGCCCCGCCGTCATGGCTCGCTTCGAGTGCCGTCCCGCCGTGCTGCGTCGTATCGGCGGTATAAGCAATCAACCGCTGCGCATCGCCATCGACGCTATGCACTCGCAAGAACTGTTTCGACGGCGAAGCGCTCTGTGTCCGTGTCCAGGAAGCTCCCGCATCCAGCGACCTGTAGACGCCGTCATTCGTTCCGGCGTACAAGCCCCCGTCGGGAAGGATGGCAAGATCGTACACATGTGCGCCGGGAACCGGCATGTGCCGCCAGCCAGCCGCCTGCGCACCTGCGAGCGGCAGAACTGTTGTGAACACGAAGAACAGCCAGGCGATCCGCATGACACCTTTCCTTGATCAACCCTCTGCGCCGACGGTGCCGGACCGCTCATTGTAGACAACTCGTCGCGCCGTCCAAGGTCCCGGGCGCCGGCTCGATCACGGCTTGTCACTATTGCAGAGGATTCTCCGGACCCGACGCGTTGGTCATCGTTATCAATGCGAGGCGCCTTCGGGCATCACCATCCAGATTGTCGGGCAGGATGACGGCATGAAACGCTCGCGACTCCGCCCGCAGCGTCAGCACCTGCATCGCACCGAGCTTCGCATAGCGCGCCAGCACCGCGGCAGCTTCGTTGCCGGCACGATCGGCCAGCACCCATCCTGCCTCGCCAAAGGCGATGCGCGTCCATCGAGGGTGGGTCCAATGATGTAGGGACCGTACGCAGGCACCCAGAGCGATCGCCGAGAGCCCGACTTTCCACGTCCAGTCCAGGCCGCTCACGTTGATCGATATCAGCGCCAGAACCAGCATCGACGCCAGCGCGGCGATCAGCAGCCGCGACGGCCGATAGTCAAACGCGATGGCGGGTACGGATCGCATCGACGATCGCCGCGAAGCGCGGATCGGGCGGCTGACGGGCGATCAGCCAGTCCCACAGGTCCGGATCGGGCTGGTCGAGCATCGCGTCGAAGGTGCCGATCAGTTCGGCATCGGCGCTCGCGGCATGTGCCTCGAGCCAGCCGCCGAGCAGCTGGTCGAGTTCGCGCGTGCGGCGGCGGCAGCGCCAGCGCAGGCGATTGAGCAGGGCGGCATCCATGACCATGCGGCTCCGGCGCGACTCAGGCGCGGCGCTCGACCATCAGCTTCTTGATCTCGGCGATCGCCTTGGCCGGGTTCAGACCCTTCGGGCAGGTCCGCGCGCAGTTCATGATCGTGTGGCAGCGATAGAGCTTGAACGGGTCCTCGAGATCGTCCAGGCGCGCGCCGGTGTCCTCGTCGCGGCTGTCGACGATCCAGCGGTAGGCCTGCAACAGGATCGCCGGGCCGAGGTAGCGCTCGCCGTTCCACCAGTAGCTCGGGCAGCTTGTCGAGCAGCACGCACACAGGATGCACTCGTAGAGGCCGTCCAGGCGCGCGCGGTCGTCCTTGGACTGCAGCCGCTCCTTCGGCGGCGGCGCGCTCTGCGTGCGCAGCCACGGCTTGATCGAGGCGTACTGCGCATAGAAGTGCGTCATATCCGGCACCAGATCCTTGACGACCGCCATATGCGGCAGCGGGTAGATCTTGACGTCGCCGGAGGCGCAGTCCTCGATCGCCTTGGTGCAAGCCAGCGTATTGGTGCCGTCGATGTTCATCGCGCACGAGCCGCAGATGCCTTCGCGGCACGAACGCCGGAACGTCAGCGTCGGGTCGACCTCGTTCTTGATCTTGATCAGCGCGTCCAGAACCATCGGTCCGCAGGCGGCCAGATCGAGCTCGTAGGTGTCCACGCGCGGATTCTGGCCGTCGTCCGGATTCCAGCGGTAGATCCGGAACGCGCGGACGTTCTTCGCACCCGCCGGCGCCGCGAAATGCTTGCCCGGCTGGATCTTCGAGTTTTTCGGAAGACTGAACTTGGCCATGTCTGTTCACCCGATGGTGCTTGGCGCGCCGCCTTGACGGGCGTGCGCCGGTGCGGCGGTCATTGGTTCGAGGCGGCTTGCGTCGGCTGGCGCGTCACGATCAGTAGACGCGCGCCTTCGGCGGCACGACCTCGACGTCGTCGGACAGCGTGTACATGTGCACGGGCCGGAAATCGAAGCTCGGTGCGCCCTGCGCGTCGACCTTGACCAGCGTGTGCTTCTGCCAGTTGGCGTCGTCGCGCTCGGGGAAGTCCTCGTGCGCGTGTGCGCCGCGGCTCTCGTGGCGCTGCTCGGCCGAGGTGATCGTCGCGACCGCGTTGTAGAGCAGGTTCTGCAGCTCGTAGGTCTCGATCAGGTCCGAGTTCCAGACCAGCGAGCGATCCGACACGCGCACGTCCTCGAAGCTGCGGAAGATCCGCTCCATCTTCTCGCAACCTTCCTTGAGCGTCCTGGACGTGCGGAAGACGGCGGCGTCGTTCTGCATCGTGCGCTGCATGTCCAGGCGGATCTGCGCGGTCGGCGTCGATCCGTTGGCATTGCGCAGCTTGTCGAGATTGGCCAGCGCCTTGTCGCAGGCGTCGGCCGGCAGCACCTTGTGCGGCGCGCCGGGCTTGATCGTCGCGGCGCAGCGGTTGGCGACGGCGCGGCCGAAGATCACCAGATCGAGCAGCGAGTTGGAGCCGAGCCGGTTGGCGCCGTGCACCGACACGCAGGCGGCCTCGCCGATCGCGTACAGGCCCTGGACGACCTTGTCCGGATCGTCGCCGACCTTCTGCACGACCTCGCCGTGGTAGTTGGTCGGGATGCCGCCCATGTTGTAGTGCACGGTCGGCAGCACCGGGATCGGCTGCTTGGTCACGTCGACGCCGGCGAAGATGCGCGCGCTCTCGGCGATGCCGGGCAGCTTCTCGTGGATGACCTCGGGGCCGAGGTGGGTCAGGTCGAGCAGGATGTGGTCCTTGTGCTCGCCGACGCCGCGGCCTTCGCGGATCTCGATCGTCATCGAACGCGACACCACGTCGCGCGAGGCGAGGTCCTTGTAGTGCGGCGCGTAGCGCTCCATGAAGCGCTCGCCGCTGGCATTGCGCAGGATGCCGCCTTCGCCGCGCACGCCTTCGGTGATCAGGCAGCCGGCGCCGTAGATGCCGGTGGGGTGGAACTGCACGAACTCCATGTCCTGCATCGCCAGGCCCGAGCGCAGCACCAGGCCGCCGCCGTCACCGGTGCAGGTGTGCGCCGAGGTGGCGCTGAAGTAGGCGCGGCCGTAGCCGCCGGTCGCGAGCACGACGCCATGGGCGCGGAACAGATGCAGCGTGCCGGCGGCCATGTCGAGCGCGAGCACGCCGCGGCAGACGCCCTCGGCGTCCCAGATCAGGTCGAGCGCGAAGTACTCGATCATGAACTGCGCGTCGTGCGCCAGCGACTGCTGATACAGCGTGTGCAGCATCGCGTGGCCGGTGCGGTCGGCGGCCGCGCAGGTGCGCTGCGCCGGCGGACCCTCGCCGTAACGGGTGGTCATGCCGCCGAACGGACGCTGGTAGATCTTGCCGTCCTCGGTGCGCGAGAACGGCACGCCGTAGTGCTCGAGCTCGATGATCGCCTCGGGCGCCTCCTTGCACATGTACTCGATCGCGTCCTGATCGCCGAGCCAGTCCGAGCCCTTGATCGTGTCGTAGAAGTGGTAGCGCCAGTCGTCCTCGCCCATGTTGCCGAGCGCGGCCGAGATGCCGCCCTGCGCGGCCACGGTGTGCGAGCGCGTCGGGAAGACCTTGGTCAGGCAGACCGTGCGCAGGCCCTTGGAGGCCAGGCCGAACGTCGCGCGCAGCCCCGCGCCGCCGGCGCCGACCACGACCATGTCGTAGAGATGTTCCTGAATCTTGTAGGCGCTCACCGGCTCAGGCCCCCAAAGCGATGCGAAGGACGGCCAGCACGCTGGCCAGGGTGGCGAGCACGCAGACGAAGCGCACCGCCAGCTGCGAGGTGATCGCCAGGATCGGCGCGTGCACGTAGTCCTCGATGATCACCTGCAGGCCGAGCTGGGCGTGCCAGAACGAGGTCACCAGGAACGCGATCAGCAGTACCGCGTTGAACGGGTGCGCCACGGCCGCGCGCGCGGCGGCGTAGTCGGCGCCGATCAGGCTGATCGCCAGGCCGACGAAATACAGACCGAGGAAGAACAGCGCGACCGCGGTCGCGCGCTGCACGACGAAGTGATGGACGCCGTCCTTCGCCGAGCCGAGGCCGCGTGCATTCTTGAGCGGCGTGCGGAACCGGTCGAAGCCGCTCACAGCACACCTCCGCGGAACATGACCAGAACCCACACCAGCGCCGTCAGCACGAAGCTGCCGATCACCGAGATCCAGCTGTTGCGGATGAACTGCGCGATCGCATAGCCCCAGCCGGCGTCCTGCAGCAGGTGGCGTACGCCGTTGAGCAGATGGAACGCGAACGCCCAGACCCAGCCGAACAGCACCAGCTGTCCGAACCAGGAGCCGGCCAGCCCGGTGACGCAGGCCCAGGCCTGCGGCCCCGCGGCCAGCGCGACCAGGGCCGCGGCGATCAGCAGGCTGCCGACCGACAGCACGACGCCGGTGGCGCGGTGCAGGATCGAGGTGACCATCTGGATCCCCCAGCGATAGACCTGGAGGTGTGGAGAGAGGGGTCGTGCCGTCTGGGGCATGGGCTGGCCTTGTGCTTGCGCGGATCGCTGAGCTTGCGTATGCCTGGAAGTCCGTGGCGGCCCACGGCACGCATCAGAAATCGATGCAGCGCCCGCCTTTTTCCCAGTCGCCGTAACGGACCGGGTCGGGGCCGTCGCGCCCGCCGATCTCCTTGGCGGGCGGCTCGCGATCCGCACGAGGCGATGCCGCATCTTCCGCGGAAGACGCATCGGTGCGGTCGTCGGGTTTGCGCTTGGGGTCGGACATCGGACTTATCATGTCAAGGGTAAACCCAGGGCGTTTTGCAGACAACCTTGACTAACGGCCGGCGATGCGCTTGACGCAGCGCCCCCAACGGCAGCGACGTTTCCATGAGCATTCCCCTCTTCGCGGCGCAGGCCGTCCTCATCGAAGGCGCCGACGCGGTCGCGTTCGCCAACGCGCAGTTCACGATCGATGTCTCGGCACTCGCCGAAGGGCGCTGGCAATGGTGCGCCTGGCTCGACGCACAGGGCCGCGCGCTGCACGTCTTCGCACTGCTGCGCACGCGCGGCGATGCGTTGCTCGCATGGCAGCCGCTCGGCGACGCCGAGACGATGCGCGCGGCGCTGGCACGCTACGTGTTCCGATCGAAGGTCACGCTGCGCACGCTGCAGGAGTGGTCGGTGTGCTCGCTCGAGTCTTCGCACGCGGCGCGCCCGGCACCCCGCACGATCGCGCCTCACCGCGACGGCTATGCGATCGCGCTCGAAGGCGGCGCGCGCTGCGCGTGGCTCGGCCCGGGCGTCGCCGATCGCGACGATGATGACGCACGCGACCGCTGGCGCCGCGCCGACGTCGCAGCCGGCCTGCCGCTGATCGACGCGGCGACCCGCGCATCGTTCACTCCGCAGGCGCTCGATCTCGAACGCATCGACGCGATCAGCTTCGGCAAGGGCTGCTATCCGGGCCAGGAGATCGCCGCGCGCCTGCACTTTCGCGGCGGCAACAAGCGACGCCTGCGCGCATTCGCGTTCGTCGCGGACGTCCAGGCGCCTGCATCCGGCACGCCGATCGTCGCGGCCGACGGCACGGCCAAAGGCAGCGTGCTGTACGCAGCACGCGATGCGCTGCTCGGCGTCGTCAACGACGGCGACGACCACGCGCCGCTGTACGTCGACGCAGCGTCTGCGATCGCCTTGTCGACGATGCCCTTCGTAGATTGAGGCATGCGCGCGATGCGCGCGCACTGCTTCACAGCGATCTGAGCGTAGCTGTAACGAAGCTGAATAAAATTTATGTTTTGCGTGACAACGACCGCAAACTTCGCCTAGGCTTCGCCACCCCCTGCGATGAGGCAGGGGCACTCGAACGAATTTTTCATGTCTGCGTGACGGCGAAGTCGGCCCCGCAGTCATCGAACGAAAGACCGGAGCGATCGCCGCCGATGGCGAACGCTCCAGTCTGGTGCGCCGACCGACCTGCGTGCGCGCCTCATCCGACAACCCGTGCAATACCGGCTGCGCGCACCTCGCTGCGCTGCGCCATCCGGCCGAGGGCCGGGACGGGGCATCCGTTTTGTTTTGAGGAGACCACAATCCGATGAAACTAGCCTGGCTGCTCTGGCTTGCATCGGTCCTGCCGCACGACGCCGCAGACCAGACCTGTCTCGCTGCGACCGTCTATCTGGAAGCGCGCAGCGAATCCACACTCGGTCAGAAGGCCGTCGCCGAAGTCGCGTTGCGGCGACGCGACAACGGCCGCTGGGGCAAGACGGTCTGCAAGGTAGTGACCGCTCCCGGACAGTTCGCATTGTCCACGACGCACAAGGGTTACGTGCTGCGCAATCCCGATGCCTGGGGCAAAGCATGGCGTGTCGCCGGCGACGTGATGCACAACTGGTCGCTGCCGCACGAGCAGCGCGAGCAGGTGGTACCCGATGCCGATCACTTCGCGATCGCCGAACAGGTGTCGCCGTCGTGGATGATCGGCGAGCCGCTGCGCAAGATCGGCGCGCACAGCTTCTATCGCGTCAACTGATCGAAAGCTCGAACGTCGCGCGACGTCGAATTCCGGAATAAAAAAAAGCGCCGACCGGAAACGGTCGGCGCTTTTTTGTTTGCGTGCCTCGCGTGCTGACGCGTACCGGTGCGCTCAGCGCAGCAGCACGACGCGCTCGCCCCGGATCGCGACGCGGTCACCGCGGCGCAGACCCGGATTGTCGTACTGCGTCACCACGGCGCTGCGGCCGTCATCGAGATCGACGTAGAAGCGCCAGGCATTGGCATCGCGCTCGTTGCTGTTGCGCTCGATCGCATTGCCGGCGAAACCGCCGGCGACCGCGCCGCCGACCGTCGCCGCGCGGCGTCCGCGTCCATGTCCGACCGTATTGCCGAGCACGCCGCCGACGATCGCGCCGATCACCGCGCCGGCACCGCTGGTGCCGCGCTCGGCCGCGCTGACGCGTTCGATGTCCTGGATGTAGCCGCACGGCCCGCAGACGCGGGCGGATGCGCGATAACCGTCACGATCGTAGTAGGCTGCGCGCGGCGGCGGCGCGGCGCATCCGGCGACGAACGCCGACAAGCCCAGAACCACCAGCATGGAAGGAAAACGTTTCATGGTGTCCTCCTCGAATCCCCGGGAATTAGCTCGGCCAGTGTGGGCGCGCCGAAATGAACGAGTCCCTAACTCCACACCGGTTCCGGCCGTGACCGCCGGTGGACGTTCGCGAGGCGAGTACTGACATGGCCACCGTACCCGTTCCGCCGCCGCCCGCCGAAGAGGCGCCGGCCGGCGAGGACCTGCGCGATCTCGACGCCGCCGGTGCCGCCGCCCGTCTGTCGGTGCAGGACGACGATGAGGTCGCAGCGGCGCTGCAGACGCTCGGCCCCCTGCTCGGACGCGCCGTGCTCGACCGCTTCGAACCCGAACGCCGCCTGCGCATCGCCGCCGCGGCCGAGCGCGCCGGGGCCGATCGCTGGCTGTCCGGCTCGGCCTGGCCGGAAGGCTCGGTCGGGCGTCTGATGGAGGACACGCCGGCCGTCTTTACGGCCGAAACGACGGTCGCCGAGGCCGTCGCGCGGCTGCGCACGCTGCCGGCGCGCAGCGGGATCACCTACGTCTTCGTCGTCGATGCGCAGCGGCATCTGATCGGCGTGGTCGCGTTCCGCGAACTGACGTTCGCCGATCCCGGCCAGCGGCTGCGCGAGGTCATGATTCCCGAACCGTTCGCGCTGTCGCCGACGACCGCGGTCATCGACGCGATGCGCGAGGTCGTGCGCCGCCACTACCCGGTCTATCCGGTGGCCGACGCCGAAGGCCGGCTGCTCGGCCTGGTCCGCGGCGCGCGCCTGTTCGAGGCGCAGGCCTGGGAGATCAGCGCGCAGGCCGGCTCGATGGTCGGCGTCGAGAAGGAAGAGCGCATCGCGACGCCGTGGACGCGCAGTTTCCGGTTCCGCAATCCGTGGCTGCAGGTCAATCTGCTGACCACCTTCATCACCGCCGCGGTGGTCGGCTCGTTCCAGGAGACGATCGATCGCATCGTGCTGCTCGCGGTGTTCCTGCCGGTGCTTTCGGATCAATGCAACAACACCGGCTGCCAGGCGCTCGCGGTGACGCTGCGCGGCATGACGTTCGGCGAGCTGAAGGCCGGCCGCGGCTGGATGCTGCTCGCCAAGGAAGCCTGGCTGGGCCTGCTCAACGGCGCGACGACCGGTCTGGTGGCCGCCGCGGCGATGTTCGGACTGGCCTACCACCAGGGCAATCCGCAAGCCGGCATCCTGGCCGCGATCACGTTCGCGGCGATGACCGGCAGCTGCGCGCTGGCCGGCCTGGTCGGAGCAGGCGTGCCTCAATTGCTCAAGCGTTTCGGCGCCGATCCGGCGACCGCCTCGAGCATCTTCCTGACCAAGGCCACCGACGTCGCCAGTCTCGGCGCGTTCCTCGGCCTCGCGGCCTGGCTGGTCGGACGCTGAGCGCGATATCCAAGACCCCGCCGGCGCCGCTACCCTGAGCGTCATGGATACCGGCGTGTTCCAGTTCGGCGACTGCCTGCTCGATCGCGACGCGCGCGAACTGCGCCGCGGCGGCGAGCTGCTGGTGCTGCCGCCGAAGGTGTTCGACTGCCTGGTCTATCTGATCGCGCATCGCGATCGGGCGATCGGCCGCGACGAGCTGATCGCGGCGGTCTGGGGCCGCGCCGACGTCAGCGACACGCTGCTCGGCCAGACCGTGCTGAAGGCGCGCCGCGCCGTCGGCGACACCGGCAACGAGCAGAACGCGATACGTACGGTGCCGCGCTTCGGCTATCGCTGGGTCGCCGAGGTGCAGAGCGTGGCCGCAGCGCCGGCAGCCGCGCCGACGACGGCGGCGACCGCGCGCGATGCGTCGATGTCAGGATCGACGCAGACATCGGCACCGGCGCCGCGCTCGCCGCCGCCGGCCGATACGGCAGCGGCGCGGCGACGGTGGCCGTGGCCGGTCGCGGCGGCGGTCGTCGTGCTCGTGGCGGCCGGCCTGGCCCTGGTCCGGACGCCACGCGGACCCGACGGACCGCCCCCTCAGATCGCGGCACCCGCGCGCGTCGAACCGGCGAGCGACCTGGTCGCGGTGCTGCCGGCTCAGACCGAGGCCGACCCCGACGGCGCCTGGCTGCGTCTCGGCCTGATGGACCTGGTCGCCAGCCGCCTGCGCAGTGCCGGCATGACCGTCGTGCCGAGCGACAACGTCGTCCATCTGGCACGCAGCGGGGCATGCCGGCCGGCGAGGCGGCGCTGGCGGTGCGCCAGGCCTCGGGCGCGGCGCGGCTGGTGCTGCCGCTGGTGCGGCGCTCCGGCGACGGCTGGACCGTCCGGCTGACGCTGGAGGACGCCGACGCGCCGCCGCTCGACATCGAGGCCCAGGCCGCCGACGCGGCAGCCGCGGGCCGCGAGGCGGCCGACCGGCTGCTCGGACGGCTCGGCCGTACCGCCGCGGGCGGCCCGGCCGAGCTGTCGGCGTCGGAGATCCTGCAGCGTGCCGAGGCGGCGCTGCTGACCGACGATCTGGATCAGGCGCGGCGCCTGCTCGAGTCGGCGCCGCCCGAGCTGCGCGACGCGCCGGTGCTGCGCCTGCGCCTGGCGCAGATCGATTTCCGGGCCGGTCGGCTGGTCGAGGCGACGCAGCGCCTGCTGCCGCTGCTCGCGCAGACGCCGGCCGAAGTCGATCCGGTGCTGCGCGCGCGCATCCTCAATGCGATCGGCGCGGTCGCGGTGCGCCAGGACGAGCCGGGCCGGGCGCTGGCCGCCTACGACGAGGCGGTGCGGCTGCTCGAGATCCGCCGCGAACCGGCAGCACTCGGTCAGGCCTACACCGGCCGCGCGGCCGCGCTGGCCGAGTCGCGCCGCCTCGACGAGGCCTCGGCCGACTTCTCGCGCGCCCGGATCGCGCTGGAGCTGGCAGGCGATTCGCTCGCCCTCGCGCGCGTGGAGGCCAACGAAGGCGTCCTCGACAATCTGCGCAACCGCCACGCCGAGGCGCTGCCGATCCTCGAGCGTTCGGCCCAGCGCTTCGAGCGGTTCGGCGCGCTGAACGAGCTGTCGGCGGTGCTCAGCAACCAGATCGACGCCCTGCTCGCGCTGCTGCGGCCGACCGAGGCGCTCGCGATCAGCGACCGCTCCTGGAGCCTGCTCGGCCGGCTCGAGAACCCGCTGGCGCGCCGTTCGATGCGTCTGCAGCGCGCCCGGACACTGACCGCGATCGGCCGTCTGACCGAGGCGCGTGCGCTGCTCGAGGGCATCCTGCGCGACCCGGACCTGCACCAGGAGGCCAGCATGCCGGGCCGTGCCCTGCTCGCCGCAGCCGTGCTCGATGCGGCCGAGGACAAGCTCGCCGACGCCGGCGCGACGGCGCAGCGAGCCGCGAGCGACGAAGCGCCGATCACCTACGATCGCGAGCGCGCCCAGGCCTGGCTGATCTGGACCCGGGCACTGCGGGCGGAGAAGCACGCAGCCGGCGCGGCGGCACAGGTCGACGCCTTCGGCGCCTGGGCGGCGCGCAGCGACAATCCGGCGGTCCGCGTGCTCGCGCAGCTGGCACAGGCCGAGCAGGCCGCCGAGCAGGCCGGAGACGAGGCGCGCACGCGTGCGATCTACGACCAGGTGCTGATCGACGCCGACCGGCTCGGCGTGCCGATGCTGGTCGCCGAAGCGGTGACCGCGTACGGCGACTATCTGATCGGCCGTCACGACCTGGAGCGCGCCAGTGCCGTGGTCGGCCAGATCGCGCGCTGGGCCGACAGCGACTATGGCTGCGCGGTGCTGCTGGCCCGGCTGTACCGCGCGCTCGGCCAGCACGACGCCTGGCAGGGCGCGCTCGCGCGGGCCCGCAGCCTCGGCGGCGAGCGCGTCCTTCCGGACGGGCTGAGCACGCCCCCGGGCTCCGGCATGGCCGACACCGGACCGAAATCGATTCACTGAAAAATCAATCGATTGCCGGTCCATTCGCGGACCGGGAACGGCGCGCGAATGAAGCGCGAATGCGCGCCGGCCGGCCGCGGGCGGACACTGACCCGCACCGTGGAAGCGCCGCCCTGACGCGTGCTCCCACCCTGCGAACCGATCGACTCTTGCCTACGGGGATCTGTATGCGCACCACGCTCCACGCCGGAATCGCCTTTGCCCTCGCCCTGCTCGCCGGCGGCGCACAGGCCGTATCGTTCACGGCCATCGACCTGCCGAGCGGCCAGGCCACCGGCCTGTCCCACAACGGCCGCATCGTCGGCGGCGTCGCCGGCAAGGCTGCCTGGCGCTGGACGCCGCAGCGCGGCGCGGTCGTGCTCGACGGCTTCTCCGACGCCAACGGCATGAGCTCATGGGCGCAGCCGCTGGCCGGCTCGACAACCGACGGCAACGGCAACCGCGTCGCCGCGCTCGCCTACAGCAACCATGAATTCGTCGGTCCGACCGTGATCGGCGGCTTCCCGGGCGGCGGCCCCGGCTTCGACGGCCACCTCGCGACCGCGTACGACGTCTCCGACAACGGCATCGCGGTCGGTCTGGCCTACGACGCCGACAACAACCCGATCGCATTCCGCTGGAGCGCGGCCGAGGGCATGACGCGCCTGCCGGTCAACCGCCCGGCCAACTACTCGCGCGCCAACGGCATCAGCGCCGACGGCAGCACGATCTACGGCTGGAACGACCAGGACAACGGCGGCCGCACCGGCGTGATCTGGCAGGGCGGCCAGACGATCGATCTGACCTACCAGGGCGAGGGCGTCGGCGAGGCGCTGGCGTCCAACAGCGACGGCAGCGTGATCGTCGGCAGCGGCGCGTTCACCGAGAACGGCAGCGAGGCCTGGCGCTGGACCGCAGCCACCGGCGTGCAGCCGATCGGCTTCATCGGCGCGATGGGCGGCGCCTATGCGTTCGCGGTCAGCGAGGACGGCAACGTCGTCGTCGGTGCCAGCGGCTTCGGCTGGGATCGCAGCGCGGTGGTCTGGACGCCCGCGACCGGCATGGTCACGCTGGCCGACTACGCGACCGCGCAGGGCGTGACGATTCCCGCCGGCTGGACGCTGGCCACCGCGAGCGGCGTGTCGGCGGACGGCAAGACGATCGCCGGCTGGGGCCTCGGCAACGCCGGGATGGGCTCGTTCGTGATCGACCTGCACGCCTCCGAAGCGACCGAGGCCCTCGTCGAAGCGACCGGCACCGTCAACTGGAACGACCTCGGCAGCGGTCCGTTCGCGGGCCTGCCGGTCGGCAGCAAGGTCAGCATGTCGTTCCGCATCGCGGCGGCGGGCGCGCTCGAGATGGAGCCCGATCAGGCCACGAAGTATCCGGTCGTGCTCGACAGCTTCCGGCTCGAGGCCGGCGCGGCCAACGAAACGCTGGTCGCGAACGCGGCCGGCCCCGGCCTGATCCTCAGCAACGACTATCCGAAGTCCGACGGCATCCACCTGTTCTCGACGCCGACCGCGACGGCCGGCCAAGCGCTGGAGTTCGAGCTGTTCAATCCGGGCGGCGACCTGTTCGACTCGGACAGCCTGGCGCGGATCAACCGCACGTTCGGCCCGGAGTTCTTCGAGAAGATCGCCTGGTCGGTGCAGGCCGACGGCGGCGCGACCGGCATGTGGCTGGACCTGGAGTCGGTCACGATCAGCGACGTCGGCGCGTCCGACGCCTTGTTCGCCGACGGCTTCGACGACGCCGCACCCTGAGTGCGGCTGGCGCCGCACGCACGCGGCCGAGCCTGCAGCGATGACGCACGACGGCGCCGCAGCGATGCGGCGCCGTCGGCGCATCGGGGCCCGACTCGACGGCACGGTCCGCGCTTTGCTAGCGTCGTGGCATGCGCCTGATCGACAGCCACAGCCACTTCGACGCGGCCGAGTTCGACGCCGACCGCGCCGCGGTGCTCGCCCGCGCGCAGGCCGCCGGCGTCGGCGAGCAGATCGTGCCGGCGATCGCCGCAGCGGGCTGGCCCGGCCTGCGCGCGCTGTGCGCGGCGACGCCGGGCCTGCATGCCGCCTATGGCCTGCATCCGATGTTCCTGGCCGAGCACCGGCCCGAGCACCTGGACCAGCTGGCCGCGTGGATCGGTCGCGAGCATCCGGTCGCGATCGGCGAATGCGGCCTGGACTTCTTCGTCGAGGGGCTCGATCGCGACGCGCAGCAGGGCTACTTCGAGGGACAGCTGGTCCTGGCGCGCGAGCACGACCTGCCGGTGATCGTGCACGCGCGGCGCGCGGTCGACGCGGTGATCGCAGCGCTGCGCCGCGTCGGCCGGCTGCGCGGCGTCGTGCACAGCTACGCCGGCAGCGAGGAACAGGCGGCCCAGCTGTGGAAGCTCGGCTTCCGGCTCGGCATCGGCGGACCGGTGACCTACCCGCGCGCGGCGCGGCTGCGCCGCGTCGTCGCGACGATGCCGATCGAACAGCTGCTGCTCGAAACCGACGCGCCCGACCAGCCCGGCATCGGCCATCGCGGCGAACGCAACGAACCGGCGCATCTGGTCGAGGTGCTCGACGTCGTCGCCGCGCTGCGCGGCGTGCCGGCCGGCGAGATCGCGCAGGCGACGTCGGCCAACGCCGCGACGCTGTTCGGACTGACCACGCCGCCGAGCGCACGAGCGGCGGGCTGACTCGCCGCATCAGTCGTCCGCGCCGCGCCGATCCTCGAGCAGGCGCGCGATCGCACGCGAGACCATCGCCATCGCGAACGCACAGGTCACGTGCGTGACCGCGCCGAGGCCGCTGCCGCAGTCGAGCTTGCCGGCATCGCCAGCGGCCGGGCGCACGCCGCAGACGCGGCCGTCGGCCTGCGGATACTGGACGTTCTCGAGCGAATAGATCGCCTGCACGCCGAAATAGCGCTTGGTTCCGCGCGGAAACCGGAACTCCTCGCGCAGCTTCTTGCGGATCAGCGCGAGCAGGGCGTCCTGCTCGGTACGCGACAGATCACGCACGCGGATCAGCGTCGGATCGGTGCGGCCGCCGGCCGATCCGCTGACGATCAGCGGCAGCTTGCGGCGCCGGCACCAGGCGATCGTCTCGACCTTGACGCGGAATGCATCGCAGCAGTCGAGCACGAGGTCGTGGCCGGCCGCCAGCAGCCGCTCGATCGAGCCGGGCGTCAGGAATTCCTCGACCGCGGTCGCCTCGATCGACGGGTTGATCGCGCGGGCGCGCTCGGCCATGACCGCGACCTTGCTGCGGCCGTACTGGCCGGCATAGGCGTGCAGCTGCCGGTTGGTATTGCTGACGCAGACGTCGTCGGCATCGATCAGCGTCAGCCGGCCGACGCCGCTGCGCGCCAGCGCCTCGACGGCCCACGATCCGACGCCGCCGATGCCGATCACGCAGACCGAGCGGCCGGCCAGACGCGCCGCGCTGCCGGCGCCGTAGAGCCGGTCGACGCCGGCGAAGCGCGGATCGGCGACCGTGGACGGTGCGAGTTCGTCGAGCGAGGCGTTCATGCGGGCGCGGAGCGTACACCGAAACGCCGGCGCCGGCCGCACGGCCGGCTCTTGCACGCGGCGCCGACCGGTCCCATCGTAGCGGCCTGTCCGTCCCGGGAGCCGCCGATGCCCAATCCCCTGACCCGCCGTCTGCTGCTCTGGGCGCAGGATCTGCGCTTTCCGCGGCTGGCGATGCTGACGATCGCGCTGTTCGTGGCCGACGTGCTGATTCCCGATTTCATCCCGTTCATCGACGAGATCCTGCTCGGCCTGGCCAGCCTGCTGCTGGCCAATCTGCGTCGCCGCCCGCGCCTGCCGCAGGGCGGTTGAGCGATGCGTTACCTGGCCTGTCTGGGCATCGGCCTGTTCGTCGGCCTGCTCTGCGCGCTGATGGCGATCGGCCTGATGCGGCCGCGCGACACCTATCCGCGCGCGACGATGAACGTCATGAAGCACACGCTCGGCACGGCGCGCACCGCGGCGACCGGCGGATGCGCCGGCAACGAGACGCGGCTGCGCCTGCTCGGCCTGCTCGCGGGCGATCTGGAACCGGCGTTCCGATCCGGCGCCGACGACGACCGCATCTTCGCGCGCTACGCCCAGAGCCTGCGCGCACGGATCGCCGAGGCGGCCGCAGCCGAGGCCTGTCCGGTGCAGGCGGCGGCGCTGACCGCGGTCGAGAACGCCTGCGAGGACTGCCACCGCGACTACCGCTGAACGGCACGGCCGCGCCGCGCGCTGCGCAATGCCGGCGGCCCGGCGCCGACGCTCGGTCCCGGCTAGAGTCGGACGCGGCCGCGCAGTACGTCCCAGAACATGACCCAGTCGCCGGCCAGGCTGTAGAGCGGATGCTTGAACGTCGCCGGACGGTTCTTCTCGAACACGAAATGGCCGATCCAGGCGAAGCCGTAGCCGATCACCGGCACCAGCAGCAGCCAGGCCAGCCGCCCGCTCGCCAGCGCGAACGCGATCACCACGAGCACGAGCAGGCTGCCGACGACATGCAGGCGCCGGCAGACCGGATGGGCGTGTTCGGACAGATAGTACGGATAGAACTCGCGGAAGCTGGCGAAGCGGCGCATGGCTGACTCCTCGACCCGCCACAGACGGTCGTCCGAGCATATCGGGATCGCCGCAGAGGCACTACCGGCTGGCATCGTGCCGACCGCCGGGCGTTCGTCGTCGACCGGTACCGCGATGCCGCGACGCGAACTGCGCGACCGATCTGGCGCCTGCGCCACGATCACTCCAGTAGCGCGACCGCTGGCGCAGGCACACGCCACCGGTTGGATCGTGGGCGCTGCTGGATCAGCCGCGAGGCTGCGCACCGCCGCGACGCGCTACCAGGCGCGGTGGTACTGCTCGGGCGCTTCGATCGGCACGCCCAGCGCGCGGGCCGCGCGGCGCGGCCAGTACGGATCGCGCAGCAGCTCGCGCGCGAGCAGCACCAGATCGGCCTCGCCTTCGGCGACGATGCGCTCGGCCTGCCCGGGCTCGGTGATCAGGCCGACCGCACCGGTCGCGATCGCGGCCTCGCGGCGGATCCGCGCGGCGAACGGCACCTGGTAACCCGGCCCGACCGGAATCGACGCGCCCGGCACCAGTCCGCCGGACGAGACGTCGACGAGGTCGACGCCGCGCCCGGCCAGCTCACGCGACAGCGCGACGCTCTGCTCGATGTCCCAGCCGCCGTCGATCCAGTCGGTCGCCGACAGGCGCACGATCAGCGGCAGCGTGTCGGGCCAGACCGCGCGCACCGCGTCGACGACCTCGCAGACCAGCCGGATGCGGCCGGCGAAGCTGCCGCCGTAGCGGTCCTCGCGGTGGTTGCTGAGCGGCGACAGGAACTGGTGCAGCAGATAGCCGTGCGCGGCGTGGATCTCGGCGAGCTCGAATCCGACCGCCAGGGCCCGCAGCGCCGCGGCGCGGAACGCGTCGACGATTGCCGCAACCTCGACCGCTTCGAGCGCCTTCGGCAGCGGATGACCGGGCGCGAACGCGAGTGCCGACGGCGCGACCGTCTGCCAGCCCGACGCAGCGTCGGGCGGCAGCGGACCGCCGCCGCGCCACGGCGCCTCGGTGCTGGCCTTGCGGCCGGCATGCGCGAGCTGGATGCCGGCGGCCGCGCCGTGATCGCGGATGAAGCGCACGATCGGCCGCCACGCCTCGGCCTGGGCCTCGTTCCAGATGCCGGTATCGGACGGCGAGATCCGGCCGATCGCATCGACCGAGGTGGCCTCGGTGATCACCAGGCCGGCGCCGCCGACGGCGCGGCTGCCCAGATGCACCAGGTGCCAGGCTTGCGGCACGCCGTCGACGGCCGAGTACTGGCACATCGGCGAGACCGCGATACGGTTGCGCAGCGTCAGGCCGCGCAGGCTCAGGGGCGAGAACAACGAGGACATCAGGCGGACTCCGAAGCGGTGTGCAACCAGGTGGACAGACGGTGCGCGAGCGGCCCGGGCCGGCGCATCCACGAAAAATGATCGGGCATCACGCCGAGGTCGTGCGCGTCGAGTACGGCAACCGTCGCTGCGGCGCTGCCGGTCAACGCGAGCAGATCCTCGAGCGCCGATCGCGGAACCAGACCGTCGCGCGCGAAGCCGATGCCGAGCACCGGACGCGTGGGGGCGGCCGACGCCGCGCGATCGCCCACATGCGCGTAGCGGCCGGTCACGGCGCTGGCCGCCCAGTCGCGCATCACGCCGCGCGCCTCGCGGCCGCCGAAGCCGAGCCGGCGGCCGGGGAAGTAGCCGGCGGCCGCGGTCACCAGCGGCAGCGCCGCCAGCACCGCGCGGAACGCCGGCGCGCGCGCGCCGGCGAAATGACGCCACCACGGCACGCCGCCGGCCACCACGGCCAGCCCGTGCACATCCGACGGGCGGCGCAGCCAGGTCAGCATCGCCAGCTGCGCGCCGAGGCTGTGACCGCCGATGGACCAGTGCAGACCGGGAGCGGCCGCGCGGGCCGCGTGCAGGCCGGCCGGGATGTCGAAGTCGAGCAGTTCGCGATACGACCAGTCGCAGCGGCGCGAGGCGCGCACGCTGCTCGATCCGTGACCGCGCCATTCGTGACGCGCCGTCGCGATGCCGTGCGCCGCCAGCGCCTCGGCCAGGCCTGCGTAATGGCGCGCGGCGACGCCGAGCGCCGGCAGCCAGAACAAGCCGGTTGTCGCGGCATGCGGCAGCGACAGTGCGAGATCGGCTTCGACGCCGTCGGCGGACCGGATCCGGATCGATGCGTCGTGCAAGGACGGCGGATCGTCGAACGGCGATCCGTCCGGCTGCGCTGTGATGCGAGTCAAGGCGAGCCGCCGCGCGTGCCGATGCCGGAACGGTGATGACCGGCGGGCGGCGGCGCGATCGGCCGCTGCGTGAAAAGGATCGCGGCCGCCACGCAGCCGCGATCCCGAAAAGGTCCGTCGTTCAAACGGCCGTGACGTCTTCTGCCTGCAGACCCTTCTGGCCCTGCACGACGCGGAAGCTCACGCGCTGGCCTTCCTGAAGGGTGCGGAATCCCGAGCCGCTGATCGCACGAAAATGCACGAACACATCGGGGCCGTTTTCGCGGCTGATGAAACCGAAACCTTTGCTTTCGTTGAACCACTTGACGGTGCCGAGCTGACGGTCCGACATGAAACTCTCCACGAATATCAGGTTGACTTGAATCGCATCCGATCGGGACGCTACCGATACCGGAGCGCAAGGGACGGTGCGAGCCGAGCGCGTCACGACAGGCATCGCGCCTGTCGCATGCGCCCCGCTCCGATCCGTGCCCCGGCCTGTCCGATCGGCCGAGTCTACTCCAGAGTTTTTACGGAAGCGACGGTTTTTACTAGGGAAATCGATTGCAAGCCGGGGTCGATACGGCGCTTTGAAAACACTTTTCAATTCCGGGATTTAGCGCGTATCAGCGGCTCGTTCGGAGGCACTGCGGTCGTCCTCGGCCGCAGTTATACCTTTCCATTTCTGTGCATCGCTTCGCACTCGCGCATTACCAGTGCGGCGAGCCGGCATCGGGCGCTCGCATCCAGCCGGCCAAGTCGCCGGCCAGCGCCGCGAGGCCGCCGGGGTAGCGCGCCTCGAGCACGGCCTCGCTCGCGATCGGATCGCAGGGTTCGGCACGCTGCCGGGCGAGCAGCTCGCCGAGCGCGGCGCGGCCGGCCGCGTCGCGCATCAGCACCGCGACCAGGGCCAGCGCCTGCGCGTAGCGGCGCTCGGGCTCGCTGCGATAGAAAGCCGGACCGTCCAGCGCGAGCAGCTCGGTCAGCGTCGCGGCGGGGTCCTGCGGCGCCGCGGCGGCCAGCTGCGCGCGAACGTCGGAGAAATCGACGCGCCCGCCCTGGCCGGCGGCCTCGAAGCGCTCGAAGTAGCCGGCCAGTCCTTCGTTGAGCGTCGTCGGCAGATGGCCGACGCGCTCGTGCACCAGTGCGTGCACGATCTCGTGACGGAGCACGCGGAACGTCAGTGCCGCGTCGCCCTGCATCCGCACGTAGACGGTGCGCTCGCGCGCCGAATACGCGCCGGCCGAGCGCGCCAGCGCGGGTTCGCCGACGAAGCGCTCGTAGGCCTGCGCCGACGCGACGAAGACCACGCGCAGCGCGAGGCGGTCGTCGTCGTCGGCCGCGAACACCTGGCGCAGCACGCGATCGATCGCGACGGCGTCGGCGACCGCCCGGGCGTGGACGTCGGCCGGCAGATTGACGTCATAGCCGCTCGCCTCGACGCTCACCGGCGGCAGTCCGCCCAGCGCGATGCGCCGATGCTCGCGGACCGCGCCGGTCGGCGCGCGATCGGCGTAATGAACGATGCCGGAAGCGTCGACCCAGCGATGGATCGCCTGCGCCTCGCGCGACACGGTCTGGCCGGTGCGTGCAAGGCAGCGTGCCGGGTCGGCACGCAGCGCATCGGCATGGGCGGCCGGATCGGCGACCGCGCCGACCGGATCGGACGGCACCGCCGCGGCGATGCTGGCGACCGGCTCGGGCGTGGCGACCATTGGCATGCCCGACTCGGCCGATGCAGGCGTCGGGTCCGGCGCCGCACCGATCGCGGCCGGCGGCGAACCGCGCTCGCGGCAGGCCGCCGTCGCGACCAGCAGACCGAGGACGAGTACGGCCTTCACGACGCGCTGCCGCTGCGGCGACGACGATGCAGCAGCCGCCACAGATACGCCACGATCGCCGCATTGACGACCAGTACGGCACCGCGCAGCGCCGTGCGATGGCCGATCCATTCGTAGAGCTCCAGCGGAATCAGCGAGGCACTGACCGCGACCGTCAGCCACGCGCCCCAGCGGCGGCCGCGCCACAGCCCGATGCCTTCGGCGAGAAACACCAGCGCGTAGAGCGCCACCGATGCGGCGAGCGCATGCCAGTGGCCGCCGACCGCGGCCGGCAGCGCACCGAGCCATCCGGCCAGCACGTGATGACCGGCCGCGAACGGCGCCAGTCCGTGCGCGATGCGATGCAACGTCGACGGATCGTCGAGCGCCCACAGCGAGGCCGCGAGCAGCGTCAGTGTCGCGGCCTTCGCGAACTTGAACAGCGCGATGCCGCGCAGCGCGGCCGGCACCGCGGGTCTGACGCCGGTCTCGTGACCGCTCATCGCGCATCGTCCTTCAGGCGCGATCGCAGCAGGCGTGCCAGCTCGCGCGGCTCGCTGCGGCCGATCACGACGCGCGGCGTGCGGTGCCAGGCCGCGCAGCGCCGCAGCGCGGCGGACAGATCGGCCAGCAGCGCGTCGGACACGGTCACGCCGGGCTCCAGATGGATCGTCTTGACCTCGAAGGTCTCCTCACCGCGATGCGCCTTCGCGTCGAGCCGGCCGCACAGGCGGCCGCGGCGCAGGATCGGCAGCACGAAATAGCCATGGCGGCGCCGCTCGGCCGGCACGTAGCACTCCAGCCGATAGTCGAAGCCGAACATGGCCTGGGCGCGCGCACGGTCCCAGACCACCGGATCGAACGGCGACAGCAGCGTGGTATGGCTCGCACGCAGCGCACCGGCGAGCGCCTTCGCCAGTTCGTCGGCACGGTCGCGGTGCACGTAGCCGGGCGCGTCCCAGCCGCGCACCTCCACGCGCGACAGCGCGCCGCGCTCGACCGCGGCGTCCAGATCGGCGTCGCGGTGACGACGGCCGCTGCGGAAGTAGTCGGCGATCCAGCCGGCCTGCGCGATACCGAGCGCCCTGACCGCGGTCTCGATCTGGCGCCGCTCGACCTCGACCGCCGGCAGCGGTGCGTCGTTCCAGTCCGGCAGCACGCGGCCGATCACGCGCTCGGGCAGGTCGTAGACGCGATGGAAGTTCTCGCGCCGCGCGATCATCAGGTCGCCGAGCGCGAATGCGGCCTCCAGCCAGCGCTTCTCGTCCTTCCAGCCCCACCAGGCGCTGGCGCGTCCGGACGTGCGCTCGAAGTCGGCGGCCTTGACGGCGCCGGTCGCGCGTACCTGATCGAGCAGGCGGCGCATCGGCTCGGCGTGATCGCGCGCGATCCGCAGCGCGTGCTTCATCGACCAGTGGTGGCCGCGCAGCGCACGCGCGGCACGATGCAGCGCGTAGTCCGAGACCGGCGCGAAGCAGGCCTCGTGCGACCAGCATTCGAAGATCGCGCCGTCGGCCAGGGCCGCGTCGAGCCATTCGGGACGGTAGTCGCCGAGCCGCGAGTACAGCACCAGATACGGACTGCGCGCGACGACGTGGATCGTGTCGATCTGCAGCAGCGCCATCCGTTCGATCGCGGCGACCACGTCGGCCGCCACGGCGCGGCGCCGCGGCGCCGCGAGCAGGCACTGGGCCGACAGATGCAGCAGTCGCGCCTGTTGCGCGTCGAGGATCGGCACGTCGGGATGCGCCATGTGAGCGGAACCAGCCGCGAAGATTCCGCCAGCGGCGCGACATTGACAAGCGCGGCGTCGCCGCCGTGCCCGCTGCGTCAGCTGCGAAGTCCGTCGCAGTCCGCATGGCGCCGGCCGTGGACGCTATCGCGGTCCTTCCCCGTTCCGCGCTCGCCATGACCCGCCTGCTCGCCGCCGTTCTCGCACTCGCCGCCGCAGCTCCGGCCGCTGCGGCGACCTATCCGGTCGGACCCGGCCGACCGCATGCCTCGCTGCAGGCGCTGTTCGCGGCCGTCACGCTGCGGCCCGGCGACGTCGTCGAGGTCGACGGCGGCACCACCTATGCGGGCGGCGCCGTGCTGCGCCAGTCCGGCACCGCCGCGGCACCGATCGTCCTGCGCGGCCTGCGCGTCGACGGCCGGCGCCCGGTGCTGAGCGGCGGCGCCAACACGCTCGAGCTGCGCCTGTCCAACCACGTCGTCGTCGACGGATTCGAGATCACCGGCGGCAGCGCGCGCTGCCTGTTCGTCAACGCGGCCGAGATCGTGCTGCGCGATCTGCTGGTCCGCGACTGCACCGGCCAGGGCATTCTGTCCAGCGACCAGGATTCGGGTTCGATCACGCTCGAGTACAGCGAGATCCGCAACGCCGGCGGCGGCGACAGCCGCCATGCGCTGTACATCCAGACCGACGAGGTCGCCCATCCCGGCGCGGTGTTCCGGATGCGCTACAACTACGTGCACGACGGCCTCGGCGGCAACCTGCTCAAGAGCCGCGCCGAGCGCAACGAGATCCACTACAACTGGTTCGAGAACGCCTACTACCACGAGATCGAGCTGATCGGCCCGGACCAGTACACGCAGCAGGCCGGCTGGAGCGTCGGCCTGGCACGCGAGGATTCGGAGGTGCTCGGCAACGTGATCGTCCATTCCGGATCGTTCGGCGCGATCATGCGCCTCGGCGGCGACGGCACCGGCGAGAGCCGCGGCCGCTACCGGATCGTCAACAACACGATCGTCGCGACCGGCACCGCGTCCACCTATACCGTGTTCCGCCTGTTCGACGGCCTCGAGTCGGTCGAGGCGCACAACAACGTCCTCCATCGCACGACATCCGGCACGCTGCGCGTCGAACGCGCGGTCGAAGCGGTCTGGAGCCAGGGCCGCCGCGTCGCCGGCACCAACAACTGGGTCGACCTCGGCGCGACCGAGCTGCCGTCCGAGTGGATCGACACGCGTCAGGGCGGCTCGCCCGGATTCGTCTCGACCCAGAATTTCGACCTGCGTCCGGCCTCGGGCAGTCCGCTGAATCAGGCCGGCAATGCCGCACCGGTCAGCCCGGCGGCCTGGCCGTTCCCGGCGCCGACGCCGCTGCCGCTGTCGCTGCCGCCGATCCGGCAGGCGGCGCTGCCCGGCAGCGCGCTCGCGCGGCCGGCGGAGACGCCGCCGACGATCGGCGCGCTGACCGGCAGCCGGCCCGATCCGGTGTTCACGAGCGGGTTCGACGGTTGAGCGATTCGGAGCGGCGATCGGTCCGGGCGACGCGACGCTGCCGCCTCAGGTGTCGGAGGTCTGCCGGTCGCGCGTCAGATACCAGCGCCGGCCCTGCCAGCCCGGGCCGGCGGCGCCGTCGTCGAGCGCGGCGAGCAGGCGCACGCCGGGTTCGGCGGCGAGACGCTCGTGCAGCAGCGACTCGGGCAGCACGTGCATCTCGAACACCGACCAGCGTCGCCACAGCAGACGGCGCAGCGGGTTGAGCCAGCGGTTGGGCAGCCGCGCGTAGAGGCGGCCGCGGCGCGAGCCGAGGTCGGGGCCGGCGACGAACTGGAACGCCGCCACACCGCCCGGCGCGAGCACGCGCATGAACTCGGCGACGTAGCCGGCCGCGAGCGCGGTCGGGATGTGCTGCAGCGTCATCGTCGAATAGACCAGATCGACGCTGCGATCGGCGATGCCCTCGAGCCGGGTCGAGGGATTCTCGCGGAACTGCACCTGCGGCAGGTCGGCATTGATGCGGCGGGCGGCCTCGATCATCGTCGGCGAGACGTCGACGCCGACGACGCGCTCGAAATGTGCCGCGAGCGCGCGGCACAGCCGGCCCGCGCCGCAGCCGAAATCGAGCGCGGCGGCGTGGCGCACCGGCAGACCGTAGATCGCCAGACCGTGCAGCTGGGTCTCGATGTCGGTGCGGCCGGTCGCAAGGAATTCGGCCTCGTCCCAGCGCCGGCCGCGCTTGCCGGGCTGCGAGAGCACCGCCCAGAGCGGGTCGTCGCGGCCGAGCGAACTCCAGACCCGCTGCAGGCGGGCGAGATCATCGTTCATCGGCAAGACGTCAGCTCTCGACCAGCTCGACGCCGTCCAGGCCCTGGCTCAGCGTGTGAGCGTCGCCACCCTGCGCGAGCTTGATCCTGAGCCGCACCTCGTTGGCCGAGTCGGCGTGGCGCAGCGCGTCCTCGTAGCTGATCTCGCCGGCCTGGTAGAGCTCGAACAGCGCCTGGTCGAAGGTGCGCATGCCGAGGTTGGTCGACTCCTTCATCACGTCCTTGAGCTTGTGGATCTCGCCCTGGCGGATGTAGTCCTGCACCAGCGGTGTGCCGATCAGCACCTCGATCGCCGCGCGCCGCGACTTGCCGTCGGGCGTCGGGATCAGCTGCTGGGCGACGACGCCCTTGAGGTTCAGCGACAGATCCATGAACAGCTGCTGGCGCCGGTCCTCGGAGAAGAAATGGATGATGCGGTCCATCGCCTGGTTGGCATTGTTCGCGTGCAGCGTGCACAGACACAGATGACCGGTCTCGGCGAAGTTGATCGCGTGCTCCATCGTCTCGCGCGTGCGCACCTCGCCGATCATGATGACGTCGGGCGCCTGGCGCAGCGTGTTCTTGAGCGCGTTCTCCCAGGAATCGGTGTCGATGCCGAGCTCGCGCTGCGTGATGATGCAGCCCTCGTGCTTGTGCACGTACTCGATCGGGTCCTCGATCGTGATGATGTGGCCGGTCGAGTTCTGGTTGCGATAGCCGATCATCGCGGCCAGCGAGGTCGACTTGCCGGTGCCGGTCGCGCCGACGAAGATCACGATGCCGCGCTTGGTCATCGCCAGCGTCTTGATGATCGGCGGCAGGCCGAGCTCCTCGACCGACGGGATGCGCGTCTCGATCCGGCGCAGCACCATGCCCACGCAGTTGCGCTGGTAGAAGCACGAGACGCGGAAGCGGCCGACGCCGGTCACCGCGATCGCGAACTGGCACTCGTGCGTCTTCTCGAACTCCTCGCGCTGCGAGGGCGTCATCACGTTCAGCACCATGTCGCGCGACTGCTGCGGCGTCAGCACGTTCTGCGTGATCGGCGCGATGCGGCCCTGCACCTTCATCGACGGCGCGATGCCGGCCGTGATGAACAGGTCCGACGCCTTCTTATGCGCCATCAGCTTCAGAAACGAGGTGAAATCGACGCTGCTCATGGAACGCTCCCCGCTCGGCCGGGCCGGCAAGCGCTCATCTTACACCGCCGCTTTCACCGGCCGTCCGCGACGGATTCGGCGAATCGCCGAACAGCAGGGCCAGCCAGAGCACGGTCGCCGGCACCAGATGCATGACCAGGCGATGCGCGGCGGTCTCGCTCTGTGCCCAGCTCGAAGCCGGCGTCAGGCAGAACAGGAACAGCAGGAACACCCAGCCGGTCGCCAGGAACAGGCCGACCAGGCGTGCGCGCGGATCCTCGCGCAGGCGCCACCAGCGGCACGCCACGATCAGGACCAGCGCGAGCATCAGCAGATGCCAGTTGTCGGCGCCGAACGAAGCGACGACGATCGCCAGGCCCTCCGGCCGCCAGGCCAGGATCGGGCCTTCGGTCTGGCCCGGGTTCGGAATCAGCGCGGTGCCGGCGAGCCAGCCGTTGATCGCATCGCCGGCCAGGAGTACCGCCAGCACCAGCGCGGCGGCCAGCACGCCGCCGGCCAGCAGCATGCCGCGGCGCAGGCGCGGGCTGCAGCGCGCATAGGCCATCAGGCCGGCCAGCAGCGCCAGCCAGACCAGGCCCTCGCGCTTGAGCAGCGGCAGGCACAGCGCCAGGCCGATCGCGAGCACGAGCAGCCCGCGCGAGCGCGGCTCGCGCAGCCAGCACAGCCAGGCGCCGAGCGCGAACACGACCGCGGTCGCGACCCACAGATCCAGATAGCCGGCCAGCGCGACGTGCGAGTCGAGCAGCGGCATCGACGCCAGCGCATACGCAGCCACGGCGGCGACGGCCGGCGCGATCTCCAGCCGGCGCGCGAGCGCATAGACGCCGACCAGCAAGGCGACCAGCAGCGCGAACCACGGCAGCAGCAGCAGCGGCTCTTCCCAAGCGCCGCGCGCCTGCGCGAGCAGCAGCTGCAGCCAGGCCGACAGCTCCGGGTAGTTCCAGCCGACCATCGTGCGCGTGCCCTCGCCGGCCAGCCAGTCGGCCGGCGCGACATAGGGCTCGAACCGGCCCGACAGGAACCAGGCCTTGGGCTTGATCAACCAGGTCGCCCAGGCGTCCCACGGGAACGCCGGCCGCAGCCAGATCTCGCGCGCGAGCGGCCACAGGTGCAGCACGGCCAGGATCCACGCGGCCCACCAGGCGATGCGGGCGCCGCGCGAGCGCGCCGGCGCGGGCACCGGCCGTGCACTCGCACGCCGCGACCAGGCCAGGCCCCACGCGGCGAGGGCGATCAGCGCTGCCGCGATCGGCACGCGCAGCGGCAGGCGATCGGTCCGGTCGGGCATCAGCAACCCGGCCAGCACCGCGCAGGCGACCATGCCGACGAACAGCCCGAGACCGGCGACGAGTCCCCAGGCCGTGCGGTCGCGCGGCCAGCCGATCGCGGCGGCGACCAGTCCGGTGCCGAGCAGCACGATCACGATGGCGACCAGCCCGTAGCTCATCGGCCGCCCCTGCCTTCGATGGCGTCGACGCGAAATACCTGCAGCGGGCCGGCATCGATCAGCGAGCGCGCCTCGAAGCGCAGGCGGCCGATGAACAGCTCGCGTGTCGGCGGATGGAAGTTCACGTCGTCACGCCCATACAGCACGAGGATCGCGCCGGCCGCGAAATCGCGATCGCCGGCGGCGCGGATCGGCCCGTACAGCGCGGTGTTCATCGGCTGCAGGTGATAGGTCAGGCGCAGCGCCTCGTAGACCGACGGCGCGTCGACGAGGACGCGCGTCGCCGCGTCCTGCGGCAGCAGCGCGCGCTTGACGCGGTCGGACGCCGCCTGCAGGTCGCCGTCGACGACCAGGCGCGATCGCAGCGGCCAGCCCTTGCCGCCGTAGACGGCCTCGGTGGTCGCCAGGCGTCCGCTCAGCTGCCACAGCCAGTTCGCGTCGAGCACCAGCCAGCCGGCGACCGTCGCGGCCGCGAGCAGCGTGCCGATGCGGCGCCAGCGGCGGCCGAACCAGACCAGACCCCACAGGCCGGACAGGACCACCGCCGCGCTGACGACCAGCAGCAGCGACGGGCGCCGCGGTGCGTTCGGGCCGGCCTCGCGATCGACCGAGCTGACCGCGAACAGTCCCCAGGGCCGCTGCGCGAACCAGTCGGTGCGCAGCGCCGACAGCGCGCCTTCGACCGACGGCGACCACAGCTGCGCGCTGCGCAGCCGGAACGGTTCGAAGCGCTGGCTGGCCGGCACCAGCTGCGGCGTCGGGAACTGCGCGAAGCCGATCTCGACGATCGAGCCGTGCCAGTCGGCCAGATCGCTCAACGTGAAGCTGCCCTCGCCGCCGCTCGGACGCGGCAGCGTGATCACGTGCACCTCGTCGGGCTCGTCGGCGCGCCGGAACAGCAGCGAGAGCTCGAGCACCTCGGGAAAGCGCTCGAAGCGGTAGCGCAGAATCGGATAGTCGGCCGCCTCGACCGGCAGCAGGCTCATCGCCTGGACCGCGGAACGGTCCTGGCCGACGCCGCTGATCTGCAGGGCGTCCTCGTCCGGCGCGCCGGCGCCGCGGACGACGCGGAATCCCGCCCCCGGCAGCTCGAGCCGGTCCTCCGGTGCGATCGGCATGCCGACGCGCACGCCGGCGGCGAGCCCGATCAGCACCAGCACGCTGGCCAGCAGGCAGACCGCGTACAGCACGCGCCGCACGATCATGCGGCGCGCGCTCCGAGCTCGGCCAGTTCCTGCGCCGAGAAGCCGGCCTGCAGACGGGCATCGGTATTGAACGGACCGCGCAGCCCGCCGGGCAGGTGGCGCTCGATCAGCGCGCGGAACGTGTCGCCGGGCTCGCAGCCGGCACGGGCGCAGCACCAGGCGAACCAGCGCGATCCGGCCGCCACGTGCGCGACCTCTTCGCGCAGGATCGTCTCGAGGATCGCCACGGTCTGGCGGTCGCCGACCGACCGCAGGCGCTCGATCATGCCCGGCGTCACGTCGAGCCCGCGCGCCTCGAGCACGCGCGGCACCAGCGCCATGCGCTCCAGGCACGAACCGGCCGTGAGTCTGGCCATCTCCCACAGGCCGTCGTGGGCGTCGAAGTCGCCGTAGCGATGGCCGAGCTCGGCCAGCCGCGCCGCCAGCAACCCGAAATGACGCGCCTCGTCGACCGCCACGCCGATCCAGTCGGCGTAGAAGGCCGCCGGCATGTCGCGGTAGCGGTACACCGCGTCCCAGGCCAGGTTGATCGCGTTGAATTCGATGTGCGCGACCGCGTGCACCAGTGCGGCACGGCCGGCCGGCGTGCCGAGCCCGCGCTGCGCGAGCTCGCGCGGCGGCACCAGACGCGGCCGCTCGGGGCGCCCCGGCGTCGGAACCGGCATCGGCGGCGCCGCGGAGGCCGGCCCGAACGCGCCGTCGCGGTGCAGCGCCGCGACGCGCAGCGTCGCGGCCCGCTTACGGTCGGGGTCGCTCAGCATCAGGCATTCGAACGCGGCGGCGTGCAGGTCGGACATCGAGGGAATCGGGCAACCGCCGCGACGACGGGAACGCCCGATTCTGCCGGTTTCAGCGCGGCCGGAAAACCCTGGCCGCGGCCGCCCCTCCGATGGCGCTGCCGCCGCGTCGGCGCCCAGCGCTGCGGCCAGCGCGAAAGCGGCCGGCACGATCTGCATGAACAGCCGGTTCGCGCTGGTGTAGTCGACCGCCCAGGACGAGGCGTCGGTGAAGAAGAACAGCACGAACAGCAGCGACAGGCAGACGCCGAGCACGCGTGCCGCCCAGGCCGCGGCCGAGTCCGCACCAATCCGGCGCCAGCGCCATGCGATCAGCACCGGCAGCAGGTACCAGAGCAGGTGCCAGTTGGGCAGATGGAACAGCGCGGCGACCACGGCCTCGCCGACCGGCCGCCAGTACAGATCGAGCGTGCCGACCGCCCCCAGCTCGATACGGCCCCAGCCGAGCCGCAGTTCGCCGAGGCCCGGCAGCGGCACGGCCCAGCCGCCGACCGCCAGCAGCACGACCAGCGCGATCGCCAGGATCGCCAGCCCCCAACGCGTGCGGACCGCAACGCAGCACCAGGCCGATACCGCGATCAGCACGCCGGCCCAGACCGCGCCCTCGAGCTTGATCAGCGGCAGGCACAGCGCCGCCGCCAGCGCCAGCAGAGCGTGCGCCCGATCGCGCGTGCGCGCCCAGTGCAGGCCGGCGAACACCGCCAGGCCGAACATCGCCATCAGCCACAGATCGGCATAGCCGGCCAGCGCGACGTGAGCGTCCACCAGCGGCAGCGACAGCAGGCCCCAGAGCAGCGCGACCGCCAGCCACAGCGGCACGCCGAGCCCGCGCCACTGGCCGTACGCCGCCAGCGCCAGCGCAGCCAGCGCGCCGGACCAGGCGAGATTGACGGCCGGCTCGATCCAGCCGCCGGCCGCGCTGGCGTACCACAGTTGCAGCCAGGTCAGGAAATCGGGGTAGCGCCACGACGGCAGCGTGCGGACGTTCGGATCGGTCGCGAGCAGCCAGTCGGCCGGCGCGACGAACGGCAATGCGCGATCGGCCAGGAACCAGGCCTTGGACTTGACCTGCCAGGCGGCCCAGGCATCCCACGGGAACGTCGGCCGCAGCAGCGCCTCACCGGCCAGCATCCAGACGCGCCAGACCATCGCGAGCACCATCAGCGCGACCAGCGCCCACAGCCAGCGCGGCAGCGGCGCCGCTGCGACCGGCGCGAGGCCGCGGTCGCCCGGCCAGCGCCGGCGCAACACCAGCGCCAGCGCACTCGCAACGATCGCGATGCCGGCGAGCCACGGCGCGACCCGCTCGAACGTGTGGTCGACCGCCTCGCCGACCACGAACGGCGCGAGCGCGGCGACCAGCACCAGACCGAGCAGATGGCCGTAGCCGAGCAGCACGGCGAGCGCCGCGCCGGTCCGCGGCGGGCGCAGCCACGCGGCGACCAGCGCCGCGCCGGCCCAGACCGGCAGCAGCCAGGCGCCCAGATAGGCCGGGCTCATCGCAGCCCCCGATAGCGCACGACCAGCAGCCGGTCGCGCGCGAGCAGCTGCTCGCCCGGCAGGGCGACGTCGCCGGCCGCGACGACGCCGCGCGCGGCGTCGAACTGCCACTGCGGCATGTTGAAGAACACCAGCACGCTGCCGGGCTTGAGCACCTCGCCCTGCAGCATCGGCGGGCGCTCCGGATCGAGACCGTCGGCGAACAGCGGCAGGCGGGCCTGGATCGCGGGCGCCGCTTCCATCGCCTGCGACAGCGCGAACGCATTGCGCGGCAGCAGATGCCAGATCAGCCGGTACAGCGGATAGCCGCTGCGCGCGTGGATCAGGATTGGCACGTCCGGTTCGTTGCGCAGCAGCCAGGCGACCTGCTGGGCGACCTCGACCAGATCGCGGTCGGGCACGGCCGCGGTGCGCTGCGCGAGATCGAGTTCGCCGTAGACGGCCCGGGCGGCGGCCGAGCGCCAGCGCAGGCCGCCGGCCCAGACCGCATCGAGCAGCAGCCAGCCGGCCGCGAGCGTCACCGCCAGCACCGGCAGCAGCCGCCGCGCTGGCCAGCGCAACGCGAGCACCCACCACACGGCGGCCAGCGCCGCGAGCACGGCGATCGTCACCGTCGGCGGCCATTGTCCAAAATGCGCGCCGTCGCGGCCGAGCGCATGGACCGAGCGCGTCGTCCACGGCCACGGGTCGAACCAGGCGCTGCCGAGCGCCGCCAGGCTGCCGCGCCACGACGGCGACCACAGCTCGGCGCCGACCAGCGCGAACGGCGCGAAGCCGGCATCGGGCGGCATCACCTGCGGCGTCGGAAACTCGGCGAACCCGATCTCCTCGATCGTGCCGTGCCATTCCGGGATCGCGCCGAGATCGAAACTGCCGGTGCCGCCAGCGGGCCACGGCAGCTCGACGACGTGCAGCTGATCGGGCGCGTCGGCGCGCCGGAACGCGAACGACACGGCCAGCGTCGGCGGCAGCCCGTCGAAGCGATAGCGCAGCAACGGATGCGCCGCGGCCTCGAACGGCGCGGTCGCCAGCGACTGCACCGCGGTCGCATCGGCGCCTGGGCCTTCAACGCGCAGCCGGCCCTGATCCTCGAGGGCGGCACCCGATACGTTCAGAAAGGCCGCGCCGTCCCAGGTCAGCCGCTGCCCGGGCTGCCAGGGGCTGTGCCAGGCCAGACCGGCGGCGAACGCGAGCACGATCGCGGCGCTGATCGCGGCCAGCGCCGCGCACAGGCCGATACGCAACCGCGGCTTCATCGCACGCGCGTACGGCAAACGATATCGGTCAAGGCGCGCCCCCGCGAAGACTGCTGCGCGTCAGTGTGCCGCGCGCGCCGCCCGATGACCACCCTGCGGGCACACCAGTTGCCGCGGCGGCCTGCGCGGCCCCGTCCGCAGGCGAGCGCGCCGACCGCGGAAGAACGCACGGCGCCGGGCGGCAGCGGCCGTCCGGCGTCTCGAGGCTGCGTCAGCCGACCTGGCGGCGCTGCGCCTTGGCCTCGTCGGACCGGCCCAGCTCGAGCTCGCGCAGATAGGTCGGCTCGACCCCGGTGATGTACTGGCCGGTGAAGCACGAGGCGTCGAACTGCGCGAGCTCCTCGTTGCCGTCGATCACGGCCGCGATCAGATCGTCCAGGTCCTGATAGATCAGCCAGTCGGTGCCGAGAATCTCCTGGATCTCCGCCTCGCTGCGTCCGTGCGCGACCAGTTCGGCGGCCGCCGGCATGTCGATGCCGTAGATGTTCGGATAGCGCACCGGCGGCGCCGCCGACGCGAAATACACCTTGCGCGCACCGGCCTCGCGCGCCATCTGGATGATCTGCTTGGAGGTGGTGCCGCGCACGATCGAGTCGTCGACCAGCAGCACGGCCTTCTTGCGGAACTCCAGGGGGATCGGATTGAGCTTGCGACGCACCGATTTCACGCGCTCGCCCTGCCCCGGCATGATGAACGTGCGGCCGATGTAGCGGTTCTTGACGAAGCCCTCGCGCATCGGCACGCCGAGCGCCTGCGCCAGCGACGAGGCCGCCGTGCGCGAAGTGTCGGGGATCGGGATCACCGCCTCGATGTCGTGGTCGGGGCGCAGCCGGCGGATCTTCGCGGCCAGCCGCTCGCCCATGCGCAGGCGTGCCTTGTAGACCGACACGTCCTCCATCATCGAGTCGGGCCGCGCCATGTAGACGTACTCGAAGATGCACGGCGCGTGCACCGCGGTCTCGGCGCACTGGCGCGCGTGCAGCTGGCCGTCCAGCGTGATCAGCACGGCCTCGCCGGGCTCCACGTCGCGCAGCAGGCGGAAGCCGAGGATGTCGAACGCGACCGACTCGGACGCGACCGCGTACTCCTTGCCGTCCGGCGTGTCGCGCTCGCCGAGCACCAGCGGACGGATGCCGTGGCGGTCGCGGAACGCGACGATGCCGCAGCCAAGCAGCAGCGTCGCGACCGCATAGCCGCCGACGCAGCGGCGGTGCACGCCGGCGACGGCCTTGAAGATGTTGTCGGGCGAGAGCGTCAGGCGGTCCTGGATCTGCAGCTCGTGCGCGAACACGTTCAGCAGGATCTCCGAGTCCGAATCGGTGTTGATGTGGCGCCGATCGTCCTCGTATACCTCGCGGCGCAGCGTGTCGGTGTTGATCAGGTTGCCGTTGTGCGCGAGCGCGATGCCGTACGGGGAATTGACGTACAGCGGCTGCGCCTCGGTGGAGCCCTCGGCGCCGGCGGTCGGATAGCGGCAGTGGCCGATGCCGACATGGCCGCGCAGACCGAGCATGTGCTCGCGGTCGAACACGTCGCGGACCAGGCCCGGCCCCTTGTGCAGCCGCAGCCGCGAGCCGTCCAGCGTCGCGATGCCGGCGGCGTCCTGTCCGCGATGCTGGAGGACGGTCAGCCCGTCATAGAGCGAGGCCGCCACTTCCGACTTGCCTACGATGCCGATGATTCCGCACATGGGTCTATCTCATTGAAAAATATTGGTTTTGCCAACCATGGCGGACGCAGCAGGATCTAGGGCTGCGGCTCGGGCGGCCTGGGCGCCGCATCCGTGCGCGGTGCCACCGGCAGATCCGCGACCGGCGCTGCCAGCGCCGCCGCCGGCGCCAGATACCCTGCCACATGAGCCGGCAGCCGGTCCGTCACCCAGCCCGCAGCCTGCCGGAACGAGGGCAGCAGCTGCGAGGTGCTCCACCATGGATCGCGCGTGAACGGCGTGAAACCGAGCAGCAGCACCACCAGCACGACCAGCGCGACGCCGCGCGCCAGTCCGAACACCATGCCGAGCAGCCGGTCGGTACCGGACAGCCCGCTGCCGTCGACCAGCTTGCGCAGCACGAAACCCACCAGCGCACCACCGATCAGCACGACGACGAAACACAGCGCATAGGCCAGCAGCACGCGCGCCGAGGGCACCGATATGCTGTCGAAAAACCGCTCCGCAAGCACCGGCCCGAACATCCAGGCCAGCCAGAACGCGAGCGCCCAGCATGCCAGCGCGAACACCTCGGCGACGAAGCCGCGCCAGAACCCGATCAGCACCGACAAGGCCAGCACCGCCAGTATCGTGTAGTCGGCCCAGTTCATGCCGTCGCTCGCCGTCGCGCGGAAGCCCGGTCGTCGTTCGGTTCGCCGAGTCCGGCGCCCGGCGGGCACCCGCCGCCGGGCCGGCCCGTCGCGCCGGTCACGGCTGCGTGACGACCAGCCCGTCGAGCTTGAGCTTCTCCTTGATGCGATCGCGCAGGCGCGTCGCGCCGTCGCGGCCGGCCTCGGGGCCGGCACGGACGCGCCACAGCGTCTGGCCGTTGCTCGAGGTCTGATCGACGAACGCCGCGAACTGCGCACCGCGCAGACGCTCGCGCAGCTTGTCGGCCTCCTCGCGCGTCTTGAACGCGCCGAGCTGAACGGCCCAGCCGCCGGCACGGGCCGGCGCGACCGCCGTGGCCGGCGCGTCGGCGACGGCATCGGTGCTCGACTCGACGACCTTGCTCGGCGCCTTGACGCCGGTGCCGGCGATCCGCAGCCGGGCCGCCTCGGCGGCCGCGCGGTCGGCATACGGCCCGACGCGTACGCGCGTGGTCTGCTTGCCCTGGAACGCGCTCGGCTCGGCAAACGCGACGAAGCCGCCGCGCTTGAGTCCGGCGACCAGGTCGTCGGCGTTCTTGGCGTTGCCGTAGTCGCCCAGATGCACGAAGTAGCGGCCGTTCGCGGCGATGCCGGCGGCCGCCGCAGGGCTGGCCGGAGCAGTCCGGTCGGGCGTCGCCGCTGCCGGGGCGGCCGGTGCAGGCGCAGGCGCAGTCGAGGCGGTCGGCGCCGCCGGCGGCTCGGCACGCGGCGGGATGTCGACGGTCGCGAGCGTATCGCCAGGCGCTGCGGGCGCCGGCTCGGCGGATGGCGTGGCCGGCGACGGGGTCGGCGCGGCCGGCTCGACCGGCAGCACGCGCGTCTGGAACTCGCGATCGGGAGCCGGCGGAATCTGCAGGCTGACGGTTTCCGATTCCTGCTTGGGGCCGGACCCGGACAGGAACATCGGCACGAAGATGATCGCCAGGGCGATCAGCACGGCGGCGCCGAGCAGGCGCTGTTTCAGCGAAATGTCCATCGACTCTCAGTGACCGGTCGCGACCTGACGCCGGTGATTATACGCGCGGCCGACGCGATGCCGCCTCAACGTGGCGCCAGACCGGCGGACTGCGCGTACTGCAACGCCGCCGCCGCGACGAAGAACGAGCCGAAGGCGAGGATCCGGTCGCCCGGCCGCGCCTCGCCGAATGCGGCCGCCAGCGCATCGGCCGGGTCGGCATGGACGCGCGCATCCGCCGTGCCGACGATGGCCGCCAGCGCCGGCCCGGTCAGGCCGCGCGGACTGTGCCGGTCCAGACCGGCCAGATGCCAGCGCTCGATCAGGCCGCGCAGCGGCGCGGCCACGCCCG
Organism: Dokdonella sp.; assembly: GCA_024707225.1. Taxonomy (GTDB): domain Bacteria; phylum Pseudomonadota; class Gammaproteobacteria; order Xanthomonadales; family Rhodanobacteraceae; genus Dokdonella. The sequence continues at coordinate 585,973 of JANQAE010000003.1, forward strand.
CCACGTCCTTGTCGGCCAGCGCGCCGTACACGGCCAGCGTGCGGCCCGCGCCCGCGCTGTCGCGCAGCCAGGCGCCGACGACCGCGGCCGCCTGCGGGTTGTGCGCGACGTCGACGATCAGCTCGACCGCATCGCCGAAACGCTGCAGCCGAGCCGCCGCGCTCGCCTGCGCGGCGCCTTCGGCCCAGGCCCCGGCCGGCCAGCCGAGGCGGTCGCGCAGCGCATGCAGCGCCGCGAGCGCGGCGCCGGCATTGGCCGGCTGGCACGGCGCGGCCAGTGCCAGCGGCGGCAGGTCGACATGGGCATCGCCGGCGCTCCACCGCCAGCCGTCGCCGGCCCGACGCATCGAGAAATCGCGGCCGGCACGCCGCAGATCGGCGCCGGTCGCGGCGGCGGCCTCGAGCAGACCATGCGGTGGATCGGACTCGCCGACGATCGCCGGCCGCCCGGCGCGGAAGATGCCGGCCTTCTCGCGGCCGATGCTGTCGCGATCGTCGCCGAGCCAGTCCTGATGGTCGAGGTCCACCGTCGTCACGATCGCCGCGTCGGCATCGATCAGATTGACCGCGTCGAGCCGGCCGCCGAGGCCGACCTCGAGCACCGCGACGTCGAGCCCGGCCTCGGCGAACAGCACGAGCGCGGCCAGCGTGCCGAATTCGAAATAGGTCAGTGCGATCGCCGCGTCGCCGGCACCACGGGCCGCCTCGATGCGCTCGAACGCGCCGACCACACGCGCCTCGTCGACCGGCACGCCGTCGATGCGGATGCGCTCGGTGTAGTGCAGCAGGTGCGGCGAGGTATAGCTGCCGACGCGACGGCCGGCCGCGCGCAGCATCGCCTCGAGCAGGGCGACGGTCGAGCCCTTGCCGTTGGTGCCGCCGACCGTGATCACGAGCGGCGCCGGCCGTGGCGCGCCGAGCCGGTGCCAGACCGCGCGGACGCGCTCGAGCCCGAGCGCGATCGCGCTCGGATGCGTGCGCTGCTGGTAGTCGAGCCAGTCCTCGAGGCGGCCGCCGGCCGGCTTCATCGTGCGGCGCCGTCGCTGCGCGGCGCTGCGCGTAGAAATCGGCGACGAAGCGCTCCAGGCGCGACTCGCCGATCGCCGCGCGCAGATCGGCCATCAGCTGCTGGTAGTGGTGCAGGTTGTGGATCGTCGCGAGCTGGCAGGCCAGGATCTCGCCGCAGCGGTCCAGATGGCGCAGGTAGGCCCGGCTGAAGCCGGAGCGGCAGGTGTAGCAGGCGCAGCCGGGCTCGATCACCTCGGTGTCGCGCGCGTAGCGCGCGTTGCGGATCCGCAGCGTGCCCTGGCGCGTGAACAGGAAGCCGTTGCGTGCATTGCGCGTCGGCATCACGCAGTCGAACATGTCCACGCCGCGGCGCACCGCCTCGACGATGTCCTCGGGGCGGCCGACGCCCATCAGATAGCGCGGCCGGTCCTCGGGCAGGAACGGACAGACGATATCGAGCATCGCGTTGCGCTCGTGCTCGGGCTCGCCGACCGCCAGGCCGCCGATCGCATAGCCGTCGAAGCCGATCCCGATCAGCGCATCGGCCGAGCGCTTGCGCAGCTCCGGATAAACCGATCCCTGCACGATGCCGAACAGCGCGTGCGGGTTCTCCTGCGCGTCGAACGCCTGCCGCGAGCGCAGCGCCCAGCGCAGGCTGAGCTCCATCGACTCGCGCGCGACCTTCTCCTCGGCCGGATACGGCGTGCACTCGTCGAAGATCATCACGATGTCCGAGTCGAGCGCGCGCTGGATGCGCATCGATTCTTCCGGACTCAGAAACACCTTCGAGCCGTCGACCGGCGAGGCGAACGTCACGCCCTCCTCGGTGATCCTGCGCTTGTGCGCGAGCGAGAACACCTGGAAGCCGCCCGAGTCGGTCAGGATCGGCCGGTCCCAGCCGATGAAGCGATGCAGGCCGCCGAACGCGGAGACGACGTCGAGCCCCGGCCGCAGGTACAGATGGAACGTGTTGCCGAGGATCACGTCGGCGCCGATCTCGGCCAGATCGCGCGGCGTCATCGCCTTGACCGAGCCGTAGGTGCCGACCGGCATGAACGCCGGCGTGCGGATCGCACCGCGCTGCAGATGTACGGTACCGAGCCGCGCCGCGCCGTCGCGCGCGTGCAGATCCAGGCGCAGCGCGCTCATCGCCGGGCGCCTCCGGGCAGGATCAGCATGGCGTCCCCATACGAGAAGAACCGGTAGCGCCGCTCGACCGCGTGGCGATAGGCCGCCTGGATGCGCTCGCGTCCGGCCAGCGCCGAGACCAGCATCAGCAGCGTCGACTCGGGCAGGTGGAAGTTGGTCAGCAGCGCATCGACGCTGGTGATGCGATAGCCCGGAAAGATGAAGATCTGCGTGTCGCCGGCGAACGGCTCGAGCACGCCGCCGCGCGTGGCGGTCTCCAGCGCGCGCACGACCGTGGTGCCGACCGCGACGACGCGGCCGCCGCGCTCGCGCGTGCGGCGGATCGTCTCGACCAGGCCGGCGCCGACGTTGAGCCATTCGCGGTGCATCACGTGGTCCTCGACGCGCTCGGCGCGCATCGGCTGGAACGTACCGGCGCCGACGTGCAGGGTCACGTGGCCGAACGCGACGCCGCGCGCTTCCAGCGCGGCCAGCAGGGCCGCGTCGAAATGCAGGCCGCGGTCGGTGCCGCGACCGCACCCCGGCTCGCGCGCGAACACGGTCTGGTAGCGGTCCGCGTCGCCCGCGTCGGGCGTGCGCTCGATGTACGGCGGCAGCGGCATGCGGCCCAGGCGCACCAGCAGCTTCTCGAGCGGCTCGGCCGTTTCGAAACGCAGCCGGAAGAACTCGCCCTCGCGACCGAGCACGCGCGCGACCACGCCGTCGGCCAGCTCGATCGTGCCGCCCTCGCGCGGCTTCTTGCTGACGCCGAGCTGCGCGATCGCCTCGTGCGCGCCGGTCACGCGCTCGATCAGGATCTCCACCGCGCCGCCGGTCGGCTTGCGGCCGTGCAGCCGCGCCGGCAGCACGCGCGTGTCGTTGAAGACCAGCAGATCGCCCGGCGCGAGCAGGTCCGGCAGCTCGCGCAGCGCGCGATCGTCGAAACCCTCGCGCGCCGCGTCCAGGACCAGCAGACGGCTGGCCGAACGCTCGGCCAGCGGCTGCTGGGCGATCAGCTCGGGCGGCAGCTCGAAATGGAAATCGGACTTCTTCAAGACGGCGGCGACGACGGCAGGGCGCGCATTGTAGGCGGCCGGCGGCGCCGCGCCCAGATCGAGGCGGGGCGTTGCGCGTCGCCGCTGAACGGCGCCGTCGCGTCCGCCGGCGCTACAGCCAGCCCTTCTGCCGCGCCAACCGGTAGGCTTCGATGCGATTGGTCACGCCGAGCTTGCCGATCGCCTCGGACAGATAGTTGCGGACGGTGCCCTGCGACAGGTTGAGCTGGCGTGCGATGTCGCCGGCCGATGCGCCCTCGCCGGCCAGACGCAGCACCTGGCGCTCGCGATCGTTCAGCGGATCGGCATCCGACCAGGCCTCCAAGGCCAGTTGCGGATCGATCGCGCGGCCGCCGCGATGGACCTTGCGCAGCGCCTCGGCGAGGTGCTCGGCCGGCGCGTCCTTGAGCAGATAGCCGCAGACGCCGGCGTCGAGCGCGCGGCGCAGGAAGCCGGGCCGCGCGAACGTCGTGACGATGACGACCCTGATCGGCAGTTCGTGGCGCTGGATGCGCTGCGCGAGCTCCAGACCGGTCAGGCCCGGCATCTCGATGTCGGTGACCAGCACGTCTGGACGCAGCCGCTGCAGCTCGCGCCAGGCGCTCTCGCCGTCGACGACGCCGCCGAGTACCTCGATGTCGGACTCGAGCTTGAGCAGGGCCGACAGCGCGCCGAGCACCATCGTCTGGTCTTCGGCCAGCAGGACTCGGATCATCGCGATGCGGGGATGCGGCCGGACATGCCGCGACAGTAGCAAAATCGCCGCGCGGCCGTCCGCCGCGGCGCGCGTCTCAGCGCGGCGCGATCGTCATGCCGCCGCGCGCGCCGGCCGCCTCGACGCGATCGGGCAGCGGCAGCTCGATCTCCACCTCGGTGCCCTTGCCGGGCTTCGAATCGATGCGCAGGCGGCCCCCGAGCGCCTCGATGCGCTCGCGCATGCCGTGCAGGCCGTTGCCGGGCACCAGGGCGCCGCCGCGTCCGTCGTCGACGATGCGCAGCAGCGCAGCGCCCGCGCGCGCGTCGAGCGTGACCGCGGCCGAGCTCGCGCGCGCATGGCGCTGGATGTTGGTCACCGCCTCGCGCAGGCCGAGCGCGAGCGCGGTCTCGACGTCGGCCGGAATCTCCAGCTCGCCGAGTGCGTAGCGGAAAGCCACGCCGTCCGATTCGAGCAGCAGCTTGGCCGAGGCCAGTTCGGCGGCGAGGCCGGCGGCCCGGATGCCGGTGACCGCGCGCCGCACCTGCGAGAGCGCATCGCGCGCCACGCGCATGACCTCGTCGATCTCGCGGCGCGCCGCGACCACGTCGCGATCGATCAGCTTGCCGGCGAGCTCGGATTTCAGCGCGACCAGCGACAGCGTGTGGCCGAGCAGATCGTGCAGGTCGCGGCCGATCCGCTCGCGCTCGGCCAGCGCGGCCAGCCGGCGCACCTCGTCGTGCGAGAGCTTGAGCTCGGCGCGCTTGCGCGTGTTCTCGAGCAGGAAGTGATTGCTGAAGAACGCCGCGATGCTGATCACCAGCGTGATCGCGAACACGAAGACCGGATAGCGCAGCGACAGCACCTGCAGCAGGAACGCCGCCAGCAGCGCCACCGTCCAGGCCAGCTTGACCGCCAGGCGCAGGTTGAACGTCGCGACGATCGCGACCGCGTAGATCAGATAGGTGTTCGCGAAAGGATTGAACGGCAGCAGCCCGTAGCCGAGGCCGGCGATGCCGAGCATGCAGGCGATCTCGCCGGACAGGCGGCGCATGCGATAGCAGCCGAAGTACAGTGGCAGGAACACCGCGATGCTCAGCACGGTCGCGCCCAGCTGAGGCGCCGGCATGCCGGTCCAGACCTTCGCGCTGCCGCCGTCGTAGTCGAACAGCGCCGGCACGAACAGGAACACCAGATAGCCGAGCATGTAGACCGGCGCCCAGCCGAGGCCGAGCTCGTCGGGCACGAGCCGCCGGCGGATCTGCAGCAGGCGGGCGTACAGCGTTCGCATCGTCGGTGAGGCCGCAAGTGCGTTCATTTCAACTCTACCTCATCGATCATCAGTGCATACGGACCGAGCGGCGCGCCCGCCGCAAAGCCGATGCCGCGCACGCGCGCCAGGTCGGCACCGGCGAATTCGGCCAGCGGCAGGCGCACGGTCGACCATTGCGCTCCGGCGACGAACGCGCGCATCGCCGGCATGCCCTGCACGGACGGACCCGACAGCAGCATGACCTGGTACTCGCGCCCGTCGCCGCGCGCCTGGAACACCAGTTCGCGGCGTGCGGACAGGTCGACCGGCGCCATCGGCTCGGCGCCCGGCAGGAAGACCACGCCGGCCCACGGAAACGCGGCGCCCGCGGCGATCTCGCCGTCGATCGCCAGCGCACCGGCGCTGCCGGCGGCACCCGGCTCGATCCGGCGATGCGCGGCGGTCGAGCGGCCGCCGATCATCTGGTCGGTCGTGCCGTGCCAGCCCGAACCCGGTTGCGAGTCGACCGTCTCGTCGAACACGCCGATCCGCTCCAGAGCGGAGGCGTCGGCGCCACGCGCCGGCGCCGCGTCGGCCGCAGACGTGCGCTCGATCGCATGGCCGTTCTTCCAGATCGCGGCGATCGCGCGCGTCGCGGTGATCTCGCGCGTCGGATCGCCGTCGACCAGGACCAGGTCCGCACGCAGGCCCGGCGCGATCCGGCCGCGATCGGCCAGGCCCAGGCGCTCGGCCGGCCGCGCGGTCGCGGCCGCGAGCGCCTCGGCCGGACTCAGGCCGGCACGCGTCAGCAGCTCGAGCTCGCCATGCAGGCTCGCGCCGTGCGCGGTGCCCGGATTGCCGGCATCGGTGCCGGCCAGGATCGTCACGCCGGCCGCGTGCAGCCGCCGCACGTTGTCGAGCGCCAGACGCCGATGAACGGCCGAGCGTGCGGTCGCAGGGAACCGCGCGCCGAGGCTCGCGACCTGCTCGGCGTCGAGCCGGTCGCGCACGCGGGCATCGGTCAGCAGCGACGCGCCGTCGCCGGCCCCCGCTCCGGCGCGGTCACCGACAGCGTCGGCACGACGAATGGCTTGGCCGCCGCGGCCGCCGCGAGAAACGCCTCGTCGACCGGCTCGTCGACGAAGACATGGGCCAGACCGTCGACGCCGGACCGCACGGCATGCAGCGCATCGGCGCGCCGCGACACGTGCGCGAACACCTGCCGACCGCGCGCATGCGCCGCGCCGATCGCAGCGGCGATCTGCGGCGGCGTCAGCGTCGGCCAACGCGTCGCCTCGCTGTAGACCGACAGATCCTCGACGATCAGCTTGACGAAGTCGGCGCCCTCGTCGATCCGCGCACCGACGAACGCGGCGACGTCGGTGTCCGGCCCGACCGTCGGCACCGCCATGCCGTACTGCGTGCCGTGCCCACCCGGCACGGTCACCGCGAATCCGGCGGCCCACAGGTCGGCCTGGTCGGTCGGCGCGAGCGCGGCGCGCTCGCGCGCGAGCTGCGGCAGGCGTGCGGCGTCGCCGTGCAGGTCGATTTCGACCGTGACCCCGAACGCCAGTGCCTGGCGCCGCGCCGATCCGAAACTGTGCGCATGCGCATCGATCAGGCCCGGCAGCAGCGTGCGGCCGCTGGCCTCGACGACCGGCAGGCCGTCGGGAATCGGCAGGTCGGCGCCGACCGCCTCGATGCGTCCGGAACGGACGATCACGCTGGCGCGCTCGATCACGCGATCGCCGTCGAAGACGCGCGCGTCGCGGATCACGAACGCGTCGGACACCTCGGCGGCCGGCTCGGGCACCGTGGCCGGCTCGCTCGAGCGTGTGCGCCGGTCGAACGCGAACGCGGCGGCCAGCGCGATCGCGATCGCCGCGATCCAGAGCAGATCCGGTAGACGTTTCATCGAAGAGCTCCGTGTGCTGCGATCAGGCCGACAGGCGGCGGCGCGCCAGCGCGAAGAACGCGACCGTCAGCACCGCCAGCACCAGCACGTGCACGGCCAGGCTGCCGCCGTCGTCGCGACCGACCACCTTCAGCGCGATCTGCCCGAGGTGGTAGGCCGGCCAGATCGGCGCGAGCTGTGCGAATGCGCCCGGCAGCAGCGCCAGCGGCAGCCACAGTCCGGACAGGAACGCCATCGGCAGATAGACGATGTTGACGACCGCGGGCGATGCCTGGCCGCTGACGACGGTCCCGATCAGCAGGCCCATCGCGCAGAACGGCAGGGTGCCGAGCACGTTGACCAGCCACAGCAGCGCCCATTGCGACGGCGCCAGCCGCACGCCGGCGAGCGTGTACGCGAGCGCGGCCAGCAGCAGCGAGATGATCGACGCGAACGCCATCGCCATGACCATCTTGGCGACCAGCAGCGCGCCCGGCGGCACCGGCAGCGCCCGCTTGTAGGTCAGCAGCCCCTGCTCGCGCTCGATCGCAATGTTGACGCCGAAGCCGAACAGGGCCGAGCCGACGATGCCGAACACGCCGTAGGTCGCCAGCAGATAGCGCGCCGCCTCGGCACCGCCGCGGCCGCCGCCGAGCAGCACGCCGAACAGCACGTAGAACAGCGGCGGGAACAGCAGCGTCGGCAATACGTAGGACGGCGTGCGCAGCAGGCGCAGGAACTCGTACTTGGCCTCGAGCAGGTACGGCCGCAGCATGAAGCGCGGCGCGGCGACGACGGCGGCCATCACGCGGCCTCCCGGGTCAGCTCGACGAAGGCCTCGGCCAGGCCGGCGCGCTCGATCTCCAGGTCGCTCAGCGACGGATCCTCGCTCAGCAGCCGCCGCACGAGGGCCTCGGCGGTCGGCGCGACGATCTCGAGCCGGCCGCCGGCCTCCACGACGCTGACCACGTCCGGCCAGGTCGCGATCGCGTCGGGCGCCAGGCGCGACCGGCAGCGCACACGGCGGCGCGAGACGTGCGCACGAATCTCCTCGACGCTGCCATCGGCGATGATGCGGCCGCCGCGCAGCACCGCGACGCGGTCGGCCAGCGCCTCGGCCTCCTCCAGATAGTGCGTCGTCAGCAGCACCGCACAGCCGGCGGCGACCTGCTCACGGATCGCCGTCCAGAGCGCCAGGCGCGCCTCGATGTCCAAGCCGGTCGTCGGCTCGTCGAGCACGAGCAGGTCGGGCCGGCCGCACAGCGCCAGCGCGAACTGCACGCGGCGCTGCTGTCCGCCCGACAAGGCGCCGTAGCGGCGGCCGAGCAGTCCGTCGAGCCCGGCCAGCGCCACGCAGTCGGCGACGCTGCGCGGCTCCGGATAGTAGCTGCGCGTCAGTTCGAGCAGCTCGCCGACGCGCAGCGTGTCCGACAGGCCGGCGCTCTGCAGCATCAGGCCGACCCGGCGCCGCGGCGCGAGCTGCCGCGGATCGCCGCCCATCAGGTCGACGCTGCCGGTGTCTGGACGCAGCAGGCCGAGCAGCAGGCCGATCGCGGTGCTCTTGCCGGCGCCGTTCGGCCCGAGCAGGGCCAGCACCTGTCCTGCCGGCAGGCTCAGATCGACGCGGTCGAGCGCGAGCGTGCCTCCGTATCGTTTGCTGACGCCGCGAAGCCGCGCGCGGGAATGCGAGATGTCGGTCATGGCCTGTGCCCGGGTCCGAGGGAGTGAGCACAGCCTAGGCATCGCGCGCGGCCCGCATCAGTCGCGCCGGTCAACCGCCGCGGATGACGGCTGTCATGTCCGGGGGTACCGCCCCCGACGCCCCTGTGATACCCTTGTCGGATTAATTTTTTCCTTTTCAGTCAACGACTAAGCGCAAGCGCAACGACGATGGGGTCAGCGCGGCGCCGGTTCGTTCTCGGAGTCAAGCTATGAACGGGTTGATCAGCAAGCTGCGCGAGATGCGCCAGGCGGGCGGAACGCTGCGGACCACCGGCCTCGCCGATGACCTCGTCGAGACCTTCGCCGCGAGCCATCCGGAACTGGCCGAGGCGATCGAGGCGGCCCATGCGGCCTATCGCGAGCTGGCCGCTTCGATGCCCGACTTCCTCGCGCTCGACGAGAACGAGCAGATCCACCGGGTCCAGGCCGGCTTCGTCAATTTCTATCCGGACGACGCGATCAACCCGTACGTCGCGCTGGCCGCGCGCGGGCCGTGGCTGATCACGCTCAAAGGCGCCGTCGTGCACGACTCGGGCGGCTACGGCATGCTCGGCTTCGGCCATGCGCCGGCGCCGGTGCTGGCGGCCCTGGCCGGCCGGCAGGTCATGGCCAACGTGATGACGCCGAGCCTGAGCCAGCTGCGCTTCGTCGAGGCGCTGCGCCGCGAGATCGGCCACCGCCGCGGCGGCTCGCCGTACGCGCGCTTCTTCTGCCTCAATTCCGGCTCCGAGGCGATGACGCTGGCGAGCCGCATCGCCGACATCAATGCCAAGCGCATGACCGACCCGGGCGCGCGCCACGCCGGCCGCGCGATCAAGCGCCTCGCGGTCAAGGGCTCGTTCCACGGCCGCACCGAAGGCCCGGCCGCGTTCTCCGACTCCAGCCGCAAGGCCTACGTCGAGCATCTGGCCAGCTACCGGCACGAGGACAGCCTGATCACGGTCGAGCCCTACGACGTGGCGCAGCTGCGCCAGGTCTTCGCCGATGCCGATCGCAACGGCTGGTTCATCCAGGCGATGTTCCTGGAGCCGGTCATGGGCGAGGGCGACCCGGGACGTGCGGTGACGCGCGAGTTCTATCTGGCCGCACGCGAGCTGACGCGCGCGCACGGCGCGCTGCTGCTGGTCGACTCGATCCAGGCCGGCCTGCGCGCGCACGGTGTGCTGTCGTTCGTCGACTACCCCGGCTTCGAGGACGTCGACGCACCGGATCTGGAGACCTATTCCAAGGCGCTCAACGCAGGCCAGTATCCGCTGTCGGTGCTCGCGGCCGCGCCGGCCGCCGCGGAGCTGTACCGCAAGGGCGTCTACGGCAACACGATGACGACCAATCCGCGTGCGCTCGACGTCGCCTGCGCGGTGCTCGACCAGCTCACGCCCGAGGTGCGCGCGAACATCCGCGCGCGCGGCGAGGAGTTCCTCGCCAAGCTCGAACGCCTGCGCGCCGAGCTGCCCGACTGCATCACCAAGGTGCAGGGCACCGGTCTGCTGTTCTCGTGCGAGCTGGCGCCGTCGTTCAAGTGCTACGGCACCGGCAGCACCGAGGAATGGCTGCGCGAGCACGGCTTCGGCGTCATCCACGGCGGCGCCAACTCGCTGCGCTTCACGCCGCCGTTCACGATCACCGGCGCCGAGGTCGATCTGCTGATCGACGGCCTGCGCCGCTCGCTCGTCGAAGGCCCGCGCCAGCGCGCCGACGCCAAGGCCGCGGCCTGATCGTCCCGCACGCATTGCCGATCGCACGCGATCGGCAATGCCGCAGCCGTATCAGATCGAGCGGAAGCGGTCGGTCGCCTCGATCAGTTCGTGGGCGATGCCGGGCTCGAACGCCGAGTGCCCGGCATCCGGCACGACCCTGAAATCGGCTTCCGGCCAGGCGCGGTGCAGGTCCCAGGCGCTGCGCATCGGGCAGACCACGTCGTAGCGGCCCTGCACGATGACCGCCGGAATACCGCGCAGGCGGCCGGCGTTGCGCAGCAGCTGGTCCTCGTGCTCGAAGAAGCCGCCGTGCACGAAGTAGTGGCACTCGATCCGCGCGAACGCGAGCGCGAACGCATCGACCGCGGTGCCGGCGACGTGCTGCGGATCGGGCAGCAGGAAGCTCGTCGAGCCCTCCCAGACCGACCAGGCCTTGGCGGCCGCCAGCCGCGCCTCGGGATCGGCGCCGGTCAGCCGCCGGTAGTAGGCGCTCATCAGATCGCCGCGCTCGACCTCCGGAATCGCCGCCAGATAGGTCTCCCAGGCGTCCGGATACAACGCGTCGCAGCCGCTCTGGTAGAACCACTCCAGCTCCCAGCGGCGCAGCATGAAGATGCCGCGCAGGACCAGCGCGCTGACGTGTTCGGGATGGGTCTGCGCATAGGCGAGCGCGAGCGTGGAGCCCCAGGACCCGCCGAATACCTGCCAGCGCGCCACGTCGAGATGCTCGCGCAGGCGCTCGATGTCGGCGACCAGATGCCAGGTCGTGTTGTCGGTCAGCTCCGCGTGCGGCGTCGAGCGGCCGCAGCCGCGCTGGTCGAACAGCACGATGCGGTAGTGCGCCGGATCGAAGAACCGCCGCGCCTTCGGGCTGCAGCCGGCGCCGGGACCGCCGTGCAGGAACACCACCGGCTTGCCGTGCGGATTGCCGCACTGCTCGTAGTAGATCCGGTGCAGCGGCGAGACCTGCAGGAAGCCGCTGTCGTACGGCTCGATCTCCGGATACAGCGTGCGATGGCGCTCGGTCATGGCGACTCCGAAAACGACACCGGCGCCACGAGGGCGCCGGTGTCGGACAAGATGCGGCCGCGATGGTCGGGGCGGCGGGATTCGAACCCACGACCCCCTGCCCCCCAGGCAGATGCGCTACCAGGCTGCGCTACGCCCCGACTGCTGCGGCATGAAACGCGATTGTATCAGGGCTCAGCGTCGAAGTATCTGCAGCACTTCCTCCAGCTCCATCCGCACCTGGCGGATGATCTGGTTGGACATGTTCGCTTCGGTACGCGCCTGCTGGCCTTCGAGGCGCTGGCGCGCGCCGGTGATCGTGAAGCCCTGATCGTAGAGCAGCGAGCGGATCTGCCGGATCATCAGCACGTCGTGCCGCTGGTAGTAGCGGCGGTTGCCGCGCCGCTTGACCGGCTTGAGGCTCGAGAACTCCTGTTCCCAATAGCGCAGCACATGCGGTTTCACGCCGCACAGCTCGCTGACTTCACCGATCGTGAAATACCGTTTGGCCGGTATGACCGGCTGTTCGCTATTGCCGCTCTGGTCGAGCATACGCTTCCACTCGGACCTTCAGCTTCTGCCCGGGACGGAAGGTGACGACGCGGCGGGCGGAAATCGGAATCTCCTCGCCGGTCTTCGGGTTTCGCCCTGGCCGCTGGTTCTTCAAACGCAGATCGAAATTGCCGAAGCTCGACAGCTTGACCTGCTCCCCCTGCTCGAGCGCATCGCGAACGACTTCGAAGAACGCGTCGACGAACTCTTTGGCTTCGCGCTTGTTGAGACCGACGTCGGTGAACAGACGCTCGGCCATTTCCGCCTTAGTCAAGGCCATCCTACCCTCGCAACGTAGCATTGCAACCGCGTTCCAGGGCGGCGACTGCACGCGTGACACAGAGGTCGGCGTCCTGGTCCGTCAGAGTGCGGTAACGGTCCTGCAAAATCAAGCCCATAGCCAGGCTTTTCATCCCGGTTCCGAGATTGTGACCGACGTAACGGTCGAACAGGACGAGCTCGTTCAGCTCGGCACCGACGGCCTCGCGCACGACCGCGTGGACCTGCGCCCAGGTCACCGATTCGGGCACGAGGACCGCGATGTCGCGACGCAGTGACGGGTAGCGCGAGAGCTCCTCGGCCGACGGCACCGCGCGCGGCGCGACGCCGTCCAGATCGAGCTCGAACACGTAGACGTCGGCGTCCAGATCGAGCCGCTTCTGCAGCTGCGGATGCAGGGCGCCGAGATGGCCGACCAAGGTGCCGGCGCGCTCGACGGTCGCCGAGCGGCCCGGATGCAGCCAGGCCGGGCCGCCGGCGCGGAACGTGAAGGCAGCGGCTTCGGCTCCGGCCAGCGCGAACAACGATTCGACGTCGCCCTTGAGGTCGAAGTAGTCGAGCGGGCGCGCCGCCTCGCCCCACTGCTCGACGAATGCCGTGCCGTCGGCGACGGCGGCGATCCGCGCGGTCTCGCGCGGCCGCTCGGCGGCGACGTGATAGGCACGGCCGATCTCGAACAGGCGTACGCGCGTCTGCTGGCGGCTGCGGTTGCCGGCCAGCGCCGCGACCAGTCCCGGCAGCAGGCTGGTGCGCATGACCGACAGGTCCGCCGACAGCGGGTTGGCCAGCGCGAGCGCATCGCCGTCCAGCCCCCACTCGGCGAGCCGTTCGCGGCCGACGAAGGCATAGGTGATCGCTTCCAGATAGCCGCGTGCGGCCATCTGCTCGCGCATTGCGCGCAGCGCGAGCCGGTCCTCGCGCAGCGTCGGGCCGGCCAGCTGGCCGCCCGGCGCGCGGTCGGGAATGCGGTCGTAGCCGTGGATGCGCGCGACTTCCTCGATCAGGTCTTCCTCGATCGCGAGGTCGAAGCGGTGGCTCGGCGGCGTCGCGATCCAGCCCTCATCGTCGGCCTGGACCTGCAGGCCGAGCGCCGAGAGGATGCGCGTCACCTCGGCATCCGGCACCTCGATGCCGAGCACGCGCGCGATGCGCGCGCGGCGCAGCCGCACCGGCCGGCGCTGCGGCAGATCGGCCGCCGAGGCCGCCTCGAGGATTTCGCCCGGCGTACCGCCGGCGACCTCGACGATCAACCGCGTCGCGCGTTCGAGCGCGCGACGCGGCAGTTCCGGATCGACGCCGCGCTCGAAACGGTGCGCCGCGTCGGTGTGCAGGCCCAGCCGGCGCGCGCGACCGGCCAACGCGGCCGGCGCGAAATGCGCCGCCTCGAGGAACACGCTGCGCGTCGCGTCGTGGACGCGCGTGTCCCAGCCACCCATCAGGCCGGCCAGGGCGACCGGACGGTCGGCGTCGGTGATCAGCAGGAACGACTCGTCGAGCGTCACCTCGCGCTCGTCGAGCAGGCGCAGCGTCTCGCCGCCGCGCGCGCGGCGGACGCCGATCGGACCGGTGAGCGTATCGGCATCGAACGCGTGCAACGGCTGGCCGAGCTCGAGCATGACGTAGTTGGTCACGTCGACCAGCAGGCTGATCGGCCGCAGGCCGCAGCGGCGCAGCCGCTCGCGCAGCCACAGCGGCGATGCCGCGCCCGGGTCGATGCCCTCGATGTAGCGTCCGCAGTAGCGCGGACAGTCGGCCGGCGCGTCGAGCCGGAGCTCGATCTGCCGCGGCGACTGCGCCGCGACCGGCGCCACGTCCAGCGGCGCCAGCGGCAGCGCGAACGCGGCGGCGACGTCGCGCGCGACGCCCTCGACCGAGAGGCAGTCGGCGCGGTTCGGCGTCAGGCCGAGGTCGAAGACCGTGTCGGGCAGGCCCAGATAACCGGCCAGCGCGCGCCCGACCGGCGCATCGGCCGGCAGCTCGAGCAGACCCGAGGCGTCGGCGTCGAGGCCCAGCTCCTTGGCCGAGCACAGCATGCCGAACGACTCGACGCCGCGCAGCTTGGCCGGCTTGATCGTCAGCTCGCCGACGCGCGCGCCGACCGTCGCCAGCGGCGCCTTCAGGCCCGGCCGCGCGTTCGGCGCGCCGCAGACGATCTGCAGCCGCTCGCCGCCGGCGTCGACCTCGCAGACCTGCAGCCGGTCGGCCTCCGGATGCTTGGCGCAGGCCACGATCTGCGCGACGACGATGCCGTCGAGATCGCCGCCGATCGCCTCGGCGCTCTCGACCTCGTGACCGATCATGTCGAAGCGCTCGATCAGCTGCTCACGGCCGACGCTCGGTGCCACGCGCTCGCGCAGCCAGTTCTCGGAGATCTTCATGGTGCCCTGACACTCGCAGTCGTCGGAACGGTGCACTCCGGCTCCATCCCGACCGATACCTGTTGAGCGGAGCGGCGGCCTCAGCCGCCGGTCCGTGCGATCCGTCCGTGGAATCGCACCCGCCGGCCGTCTCGCGACGGCCGGTCAGGCGAACTGACGCAGAAAACGCACATCGTTCTCGAAGAACGCGCGCAGATCGGTGACGCCGTAGCGCAGCATCGCCAGGCGCTCCACCCCCATGCCGAACGCGAATCCGGTGTAGCGCTCCGGGTCGATGCCGCAGTTGCGCAGCACCTGCGGATGCACCATGCCGCAGCCGAGCACCTCGAGCCAGCGCGAGTTGCCGTCCGGCAGCTCCCAGCGGATCACCACGTCCGCCCCCGGCTCGACGAACGGGAAGAACGTCGGCTTGAACATCATGCGGAAATCGCGGCCGAAGAACGCGCGCAGGAACTCGCGCAGCGTGCCCTTCAGGTCGGCCATCGTCGAGGTCTCGTCGATCAGCAGGCCCTCGACCTGGTGGAACATCGGCGAGTGGGTCTGATCCGAATCGCTGCGATAGACCTTGCCCGGCGCGATGATGCGGACCGGCGGCGTGCGCCCGTGCGCGGCGCGGATCTGCACCGGCGAGGTATGCGTGCGCAGCAGACGCCCGTCCGGAAACCAGAACGTGTCGTGCATCGTGCGCGCCGGATGGTCCGGCGGGAAGTTCAGCGCACCGAAGTTGTACCAGTCGTCCTCGATCTCCGGACCATCGGCGACGTCGTAGCCGAGCCGCGCGAAGATCTCGACGATGCGGTCGAGCGCACGCGTCAGCGGATGCACGCTGCCGCGCTCGGCACGCCGGCCCGGCAGCGTCACGTCGACGCTCTCGGACGCGAGGCGCAGGTCCAGCGCCGCCTGGTCGAGCGCGGCGCGGCGCTCGGCGATCGCCGCGAGCAGCGATTCCTTGGCCAGATTGATGCGCTCGCCGGCGGCCTTGCGCACGTCGGGCTGCAGCTTGCCGAGCGCCTTGAGCTGCTCGGTGACGAAGCCGGACTTGCCCAGCACGGCGACGCGCTCGGCGTCGAGCGCCTCCAGCGTGGCTGCGCGCTTGATGGCCGCGAGCGCCTGCTCGACGCGGCTGCTCAGTTCATCCATTCGGTGACCTCGAATCGGTTCATCGCAATTGCAGGCCGTCGGACGGCACTCCGCCGCCCCGGCGCCCCCGGGCGCGGCTACCTCGCGCCCTCCGTACCGCAGCGGCAGCCGCTGCCGCCGGCGACCGCTCGCGATCCGTCCGCGGATCGCGCCACCGGACCGTCGCATCGACGATCCGATGGCCCGGAAACGAAATGGGGAGCGAGGCTGGCGCCTGCTCCCCATCATCGCCGGACGTCGCGACGCGGAGCGAACTCCGCGCCGGCGCCGGATTTACGCGGACAGCGCGGCCTTGGCCTTTTCCGCCAGGGCGCCGAACGCCTGGATGTCGTGCACCGCGATGTCGGCGAGCACCTTGCGGTCGACCGTGATCTCGGCCTTCTTGAGGCCGTTCATCAGCCGGCTGTAGGACAGACCGAACTGGCGCGCACCGGCATTGATGCGGACGATCCACAGCGCGCGGAACTGACGCTTGCGCTGCTTGCGGCCGATGTAGGCGTACTGGTGGGCCTTGGTCACCGCCTGCTTGGCGACGCGGTAGACCTTGCGACGGGCGTTGTAATAGCCCTTCGCCTTGGACAGCAGCTTCTTGTGCCGACGGTGGGCGGTGACGCCACGCTTGACTCGTGCCATGGGTCAGTCCTCCTTACGCGTACGGCAGCATGCGAGCGACGCGGCCGGCATCCTCGGCACGAACGTGGTTCGGGCCGCGCAGGTTGCGCTTACGCTTGGTCGACTTCTTGGTGAGGATGTGGCTCTTGAACGCGTGTCCGCACTTGAACTTGCCGGACGCGGTCTTGCGGAACCGCTTGGCAGCGGCCCGATTGGTCTTGATCTTGGGCATGGCCCAGCTCCTTAGGTTGTGTTCTTTGACTGGCCCGAGCGGCGGCGTCTGCCGCACTTTCCGTCCTGCTCGAATCCGGCTTGTGGGCCCTGACGGGCCGGTTCCTGTGAGGCTTACTGCGGTTGCTTCTTCTTCGGCGCGATCATCATGACCATCAGACGGCCTTCCATGCGCGGAAACTGCTCGATCACGGCCTCCTCGGCAATGTCCGCTGTAATCTTGTCGACCATCGCCCTGCCCAGCTCCTGGTGAGCCATCTCACGGCCGCGGAAGCGGATCGTGATCTTGACCTTGTCGCCTTCCTCGAGGAAGCGGCGCAGATTGCGCAGCTTGATCGCGTAGTCGCCGACGTCGGTCGTGGGCCGGAACTTCAACTCCTTGATTTCGACCTGCTTCTGCTTCTTCTTGGCCGCATGGGCCTTCTTCTGCATCTCGAACTTGAACTTGCCGAAGTCCATGATGCGGCACACGGGCGGATCGCCGTTGGGCTGGATCTCGACCAGATCCAGTCCGGCTTCCTGCGCCATGCTCAACGCTTCGTCGCGCGACAGGATGCCGACCTGCTCACCCTCGGCGCCGATGACACGAACCCGCGGAACCCGGATTTCGAGATTCTTGCGGTTCGACTTGTTTTCCGTGGCGATACGTCAATCCTCCGAAGGAGAAAACACAACCCGGGCGCGGCGGATCAGAGCCCGCCGCTCTCGGACTTCAGCCGCTCGGCGAAGGCCTGGATCGACATCGCGCCCAAGTCCTCGCCTGTGCGAGCACGCACGGAAAGCGCGCCGGCCTCCCTCTCGCGGTCTCCCGCGACGAGCAGGTAGGGCACTTTGTTAAGCGTGTGTTCGCGGATTTTATAGCCGATCTTCTCGTTGCGCAAATCGGCCTGGACCCGGAAACCCTGGTCGGCCAGATGTTTGGCCGTCGCGGCGACGTAATCGGCCTGGGCGTCGGTGATGTTCATCACGACCGCCTGAACCGGGGCCAGCCAGGCCGGGAACGCGCCGGCATGGTGCTCGATCAGGATGCCGATGAAGCGCTCCATCGAGCCGACGATGGCCCGGTGCAGCATGACCGGCGTGTGGCGGGCCGAGTCCTCGCCGACGTATTCGGCGCCGAGCCGGCCCGGCATCGAGAAATCGACCTGCATCGTGCCGACCTGCCAGGCGCGGCCGATCGAGTCCTTCATGTGGTACTCGATCTTCGGGCCGTAGAAGGCGCCCTCGCCGGGCAGCTCCTGCCATTGGACGCCGCAGGCGCGCAGCGCGGCGCGCAGCGTGTCCTCGGCCCGGTCCCAGACCGCGTCCGAGCCGATCCGCGATTCGGGCCGCAGCGCGATCTTCAGCGCGATCTCCTCGAAGCCGAAATGCGCATAGACCGCCATCGCCTGGCGGTGGAACGCGACGACCTCGCCCTCGATCTGCTCGTCGGTGCAGAAGATGTGGCCGTCGTCCTGCACGAAGCCGCGCACGCGCATCAGACCGTGCAGTGCGCCGGACGGCTCGTTGCGCGTGCACGAGCCGAACTCGCCGTAGCGGATCGGCAGGTCGCGATAGCTGTGCAGGCCGTGGTTGTACACCTGTACGTGGCCGGGGCAGTTCATCGGCTTGAGCGCGTAGTCGCGGTTCTCCGACGCCGTGACGAACATGTTGTCGCGGTAGTTGTCCCAGTGCCCGGTCTTCTCCCACAGCGACTTGTCGAGGATCTGCGGGCAGCGGATCTCCTGATAGCCCGCGTCGCGGTAGACCTGGCGCATGTACTGCTCGACGACCTGCCAGATCGCCCAGCCCTTGGCGTGCCAGAACACCAGGCCCGGCGCCTCGTCCTGCATGTGGAACAGGTCCAGCTGCTTGCCGAGGCGGCGGTGGTCGCGCTTCTCGGCCTCCTCGATGCGCTGGATGTAGGCGTCGAGCTGCTTCTTGTCGGCCCAGGCCGTGCCGTAGACGCGCTGCAGCTGCTCGTTCTTGGCGTCGCCGCGCCAGTAGGCGCCGGAGATGCGCGTGAGCTTGAAGGCCTTCAGGAAACGCGTATTGGGCACGTGCGGACCGCGGCACATGTCCACGTATTCCTCGTGGTAGTACAGGCCCATCGCCTTCTCGTCGGGCATGTCCTCGATCAGGCGCAGCTTGTAGTCCTCGCCGCGCGCCTTGAACACGTCGATCACCTCGGCCCGCGGCGTCATCTTCTTGACGACGTCGTAGTCCTTGTCGATCAGCTCGCGCATGCGCTGCTCGATCGCGGCCAGATCCTCTGGCGTGAACGGCCGCTCGAACCAGATGTCGTAGTAGAAGCCGTCCTCGATGACCGGACCGATCACCATCTTCGCGCTTGGGTAGAGCTGCTTGACGGCGTGGCCGACCAGATGCGCGCAGGAGTGGCGGATGATCTCCACGCCCTCCGGATCCTTCGGCGTGATGATGCGCAGCGAGGCGTCGTGATCGATACGATCGGAAGCGTCGACGAGACGGCCGTCGACGGCGCCGGCGACCGTGGCCTTGGCCAGGCCGGCGCCGATCGAGGCGGCGACGTCGGCCACGCTGACGGGATGCTCGTATTCGCGACGGCTGCCGTCGGGAAGCGTGATGGAGATCATGATCGGGGTCCGGATGGAGAGCGGATTCGGCACAGGCCGATCGCTCGACGAAGCCGCGCCGCCGCAGCGTCGGGATTCGCGTTCGAAAAGGAGGCGCCGGAGGTTCGGCAGGCACGGCCGTCGGCGACGGCAGCGCCTCGGGCGCGGCGACGAATCAGCGGAGGGCGGTTCGCGTGGACATGTCGCACACTCGGCCGGCGATCGCTCGCGGGCCACCTTTGGCCGGATGAAAAAGCGGGCGCGCAGGATACCCCACGGCGACCGGGCGCTCAATCGGCGCGGGCGATCGCGGACAAAGGCACACCGTACCGATCCGGCGCGGCACGGCGGCTGCAGAAGCCATACACGCGGGCCCGGCTTCTCCTGCGCCGCCGCGCGCAGGCCCGGCGGCGACCGCCCCTCCCCGCTCGCGCATCGGGTGACCGAGCACATCGCGGCGATCGCGACCGCTCCGCCGGCGTTTCCCAGCCGTCATCTTTTTGCTCTATGCTGCCAGCCCAGCAATCTCACTCCCGGTTTTCCCGAGACGGAGGCGTGCATGCTGGAAGCGGTTCGAACGGTCGGCGACATCCACGGCACACGCGTGCTCTCGCTGGATGCGTCCGGGCGCATCATGGACTGGATCTCCTGGCAGGATGCCGTCTGTCTCTACGTCCGCGAGGCGGTCGCCTGGACGCTCGGCGAGCCCTGCCTGACGATCCGCGGCGGCATCAATCGGCGCGACGGCGAACAGAGCCGCATCGCGCTGCATCCGATCGTCGCCAGCACCGGCCACGCGCGCGGCCATGCGCTCGATCCCGCGCCGGCGCTGACCAATACCGCCCTGTTCGCGCGCGACCGCATGCTGTGCCTTTACTGCGGCAGGCATTTCCACCGCGGCGACCTGACGCGCGACCACGTCCTGCCGCTGTCCAAGGGCGGGCGCGACATCTGGGAGAACGTGGTCACCGCGTGCCTGCACTGCAACGTCCGCAAGGGCAGCCGCACGCCGCAGCAGGCCGACATGCCGCTGCTCGCGGTGCCGTACCGGCCGAGCTGGGTCGAGCACCTGATCCTGTCCAATCGCAACATCCTGGCCGACCAGATGGAGTTTCTGGTCAACCATCTGCCGCGCGACCGCCGGCCGGCCTGAACTCAGCCGCGCAACAGCAGCGGCCAGAGCAGGCTGAGCGCGAGGACCGCCGCGACGCCGGCGACCAGACCGATGACGCGCAGCGGCGCCGTACGCAATACGCGCCACAGCGTGTCGGCCTCGCCGGCCGCGCGCGCGGCCGCATGCTCGGCGCGGACCCGCGCGCCGCGCTCGGCCTGGTACGCCGCCATCAGGCGCCGCGCCTCCGGCAGGCGGGCGCGGTCGGCGATCCAGATCGCGCCGGCCGAGATGCCCCAGCGGCTCGGACGCGTCTCGTAGTAGTCGATCGCATGGTGCTCGAGCAGCGCCCTGACCTCGTCGGCTTCCTCGTCGGTGACGTGGCGCAGGTTCAGCAGCTGGGCCGACACGTCAGTCCTTCTCCCAGCGCCGCATCACGCGCGGCATCACCGCGAAGATCGTCAGCGCCAGCAGCGTGCACAGGATCGCCGAGGCCTCGTGGCCGAGACCGGCCGTCATGCCGATCGCCGAGGTCATCCAGATGCCGGCCGCCGTGGTCAGGCCCTTGACGCGCTCCTCGCTGTCGGCCTTGAGGATCGTGCCGGCGCCGAGAAAGCCGATGCCCGAGACGATGCCCTGGATCACGCGCGTCAGTTCGGCCGGCTGCACGCCGGCCTGCAGCGGAATCAGCACGAAGATCGCCGAGCCGAGCGAGACCAGCATGTGCGTCTTGACGCCGGCGGCCTTGCCCTTCTGCTCGCGCTCGAAGCCGAGCAGTCCGCCCAGCACTGCCGCGATCGTCAGGCGCACGCACACGCGCGTGATCTCGGTCAGATCAGGCAGGTCCGAGAACTCCGACGCGATCGTGCCGCCGATCTGTTGCCATGCACTCATTGCCCGCCTCCACGCCGATGGGTGATGTCGGCCGCCGCCAGCCGCGCGCCGAACCGCCGGCATCTTCCGCAGCGGTCGCTGAAGCGACACGGACCGACGCGCAGGATACCCTGCGCGCGGATGACCGCACCGCCCGTTCCCGCTCCGCGACGCAGCCGCCCGATCCGCGAAGGCGTGGTCGCCAGCACGCTGCACCTGCCGCCCGGCGACTGGGCCAGCGTGCTGGACTGCCTCTGTGCGCATTTTCCGGCCGTGGGCCGCGAGCGCTGGCAGGCACGCATGCAGCGCGGCCTCGTTCTCGACGCGGCCGGCGAGCCGATCGAGGCCGCTCGTGCGTACCGGCCCGGCCTGCGCGTGCACTACTTCCGCGAAGTCGAGGCCGAGGTCCCGGTCGCCGCCGCCGAGACGATCGTCCATGCCGACGCCCGGCTCGTCGTGGTCGACAAGCCGCCGGGCCTGCCGGTCGTGCCGGCCGGCGGCCACGTCCGCGAAACCCTGCTGGCGCGCCTGATCCGGCGCCTCGGCAATCCTGACCTGGTGCCGCTGCACCGGATCGACCGCGCGACCTGCGGCCTGGTGATGTTCTCGGCCGAGCCGGCCAGCCGCGCGCGCTATCAGGCGCTGTTCGCGGCGCGGGCGATCGGCAAGCAGTACGAGGCGCTGGCGCCGCCGCTGCCGGGCCTGGCATTCCCGCTGGTGCGGCGCTCGCGCATCGTCGCCGGCGAGCCGTTTCCGCGCATGCGCGAGGCGCCGGGCGAGGCCAATGCCGAGACGCGGATCGACGTGGTCGCGCGCGGCGCGGACCGCTGGCGCTACCGGCTCGAGCCGGTCACCGGCCGCAAGCACCAGTTGCGCGTGCAGATGGCGGCGCTCGGCGCACCGATCGTCGGCGACGAGTTGTACGGCGATGCCGCCGCGCCGGCACGCCTGCGCCTGCTCGCCTGCGCACTGGCATTCGACGATCCGCTCGACGGCAGACCGCGGCGATTCGCCAGCACGCTGCGCCTGGACGACTGACGACGACCGGCCCGATCCGCCGCCGGAGCGCTGGCGCCGGCCGCTCGCCACGCGACATCGGGACGGCGATGGGCCGCGGCCGGCCGGCTACCGGCACATCTCCGGAACGCCTAGACTGCGCCGCGATCGGGGCCGAGGGGAAGAGGATGTCGCTGACGAGAACGATGCTGTGGCTGGGAGTGGGCCTCGCCGCCGGCGCAGCGGACGCGCAGGAACGCGTGTTCGCCGACGGCTTCGAGCCGGTCACGGCGATGCGCATGAGCGATCTGGCGCTGCGTGACCCGCACGTCTACGTCAACGCGATCTTCAGCTGCGTCGACGTCACCGACACGCCGCTGCTCGGCTTCTCGCTGAACGGCTCGATCCGCGCGCGAATCCAGACCGACGAGGACGGCGACGGCTGGCTCGATGCGAACTTCCTGCAGCTGTACCGACCGCTGACGGTCGGCGGCAGCGGCCCGGTCGATGTCACCGGCGGCGCCTGTACCGCACCGATGGTCACGACCACCTGCCTGCGCGATCCGGCGCTGGCGCCGCAGCCGCGCGCGTATACGACCGCCACGACCGGCACCTGCCTGGCACCGGCGCCCGGCTCGGTGCGCCCGTACACGCCGGCGGTCGCCGCAGTCGACGCGCCGTGCCTGCGCAGCGACACGCAGGAGATGATGCTCGACCTCGGCGGCATCGCGATCCCGGCACGCGCCTCCACGTTCGCCGGCCGCTTCAGCGGCACGCCGGCCCTGCCGGCCGACGGCCTGCTGTCGGCCTTCGTCCGCGAGGCCGATGCCGACGCGCTGCTGCTGCCGGCCGATCTGCCGCTGATCGGCGGCCAGCCGCTGTCGGCGCTGTTGCCGGGCGGCACCGGCAACTGCGCCGGCCACGACGATCGCGACGTCCTGGACGGCGAGTCCGGCTGGTGGTTTCACCTGAACTACGCCGCGGCCGTGGTGCCGTGGTCGGAACCCTGAACGGGGGTCCGGAACGCAGCGCCGGAAGCCGGTAGTGCACCGCAACGACTACCTGAAAAAAATTTTCAAGTGCTATTCGCTTTTCGTTAAGAAACACGGTAGAGTGACTCTTACTGTGTTTGCTTGGGTCACGGTGAATCGTGGCCTGATGCGGTCGATTCATTTCAACCGCTCCATCCTTCGTTTCGCTACTCCCTGCAACTCAGTCCTGATTCGGGTGTTCCGTTTTCAGGGTTACCACCACCGCCGTTGCAGGAGTTATAAAGATGTCTGAACGTCAGACCGGTACCGTCAAGTGGTTCAACGACGCCAAGGGCTTCGGTTTCATCACGCCCGAGAGTGGTCCTGACCTGTTCGTGCACTTCCGCGCCATCCTGGGGACAGGCTTCAAGTCGTTGCAGGAAGGCCAGCGCGTCAGCTTCATCGCCGTGCAGGGTCAGAAGGGCATGCAGGCCGACCAGGTCCAGCCGCTCTAAGCGACACAATCGAGCGTCACCTACGCCGGGAGGCTCGCACTCCCGGCGTTTTTATTTCTGGAGGAACCAATCGATGCTGACACTCACCGTTCGCGGGCTCTCGCGCACGTCCACCGAGAAGGAGGTCACCGATCTGTTCTCCGTCCACGGCAAGGTTCGCGGCCTGCGCCTCGCGCGCGACGTCTTCAGTGGCGAATGCAAAGGCTACGCGGAGATCGAAATGGAGGGCCACGAGGCCCGCAATGCGATTTCCGCGCTCAACGGCGCGTTCACGCCCGGCGGCGCGCTGCGCGTGGAGCTGAAGTCCGAGAAGCGCCGCCGCTGACCGTCGCCCGTCACGCCGGGATCCGGACCGGCCGCCCGGACCCGACCCCACGCACGCCCCGCCCGATGACCGCCCCGCCCGCTCCGCCTTCGTCCGCGATCGCCGCGCCGCTGTGGCGGCGCCTGGCGGCGCTCGGCTACGACCTGATGCCGCTGCTCGCGCTGTGGATGCTGACTGCCGGCCTGGTGCTGCTGGCGTTCCACGGCGAGGTCGACGTCGCGCATCAGCCGCCGCTCTACCACTTCAGCCTGCAGGCCGCGCTGCTGGCGGTCACCGCGGGCTATTTCGTGCTGTCGTGGACGCGCGGCGGCCAGACCATCGGCATGCGCGCCTGGCGCATCCGCCTCGTCGACGCGGACGGCCGCTCGCCCGATGCGCGCCGCGCGCTGCTGCGCTTCGCGGTCGCGCTGCCGGCGCTCGCGATCGCCGGCGCCGGCTTCCTGTGGTGCCTGGTCGACCGCGACAGGCGCGCCTGGCACGACCTGGCCGCCGGCACGCGCCTGGTCGGCGTGCCCAAGACCTGAGCGCCGCGCGGGCGCCCCGCGCCGTCAGCCGAATCGTCGGAAGTAGGCCGATACCGCCGCGATCAGGATGGCCGGCGGCAGCAGGTTCGCCAGCACCGGATGGAACCCGTAGACGGTGCCCATGCTGACGATCGCGCTCTGCAGGAAGTAGAAGCCGATCGCCAGCACCATACCGATGAACAGCCGCTTGGCCAGACCGCCGCTGCGCAGCGCGCCGAACGCGAACGGCATCGCGCAGAACGCCAGCACCAGCACGCTGAGCGGGTAGAAGACGCGCTTCCAGTAGGCCTCGCGGTAGCGCGAGGCCTGTTGCCCGTTGCGTTCGAGCGTGCGCACCGTGCGGCCGAGATCGCGCGTGGACATGTAGTCGGTGCGGACGATGCTGAGCGAGAGCAGCCGCGCGTCCAGGCGCGAATCCCAGTCCATCTGCGGCGACACCGTGGTGTCGGCGTGATCGGTCGAGAACGCGGTGCGGCGCGCCTCGTGCAGCTGCCAGCGCCCGCCGGCATGCGTCGCGCGCGCGGCGAGCATCAGCGTGGCGAGCCGCCCCTCGGCGTCGAACTCGAACACGCGCACGCCGAACAGCTCCAGCGTGGTGCCGGTCGGCGTGTCGAGCGTACGCGCACGGCGCGCGCTGACGACCTTGTCGCCGTCGCGCGCCCACAGGCTGCCGCCCTTGGCCAGCGTGACGTCGTTGGACTTGGCGGCCAGTTGCAGCGCCTGCGCACGCTGGTCGCCCCACGGCGCCAGCGTCTCGCCGATCGCGGTCACGGCGACCGTCAGCGCCAGCAGCGCCAGCGCCACCGAGGCACAGATGCGCAGCTTGGACAGACCGGCCGCGCGCAGCGCGGTCAGCTCGCCGCTGCCGGCCAGTGCGCCGAGTCCCAGCAGGCCGCCGATCAGCGCCGCATAGCCGAACATCTCGTAGAGCCGGCGCGGCACCGTCAGCAGGATGTAGGTCACGGCCTTGCCGAGCCCGTAGTCGTTCTTGCCGACGTCGCCGAGCTCCCCGATCAGCGACATGAACGCGTCGATGCCGACCAGGACCAGCCAGGTCAGCGCGACCGAGCCGAGCACCGCCTGCGCGACCAGGCGGTCGGTCTGGCGCAACCACGCGCGCGCGCTCATGTCGCGCTCCGCGCGGTGCGCGGCCGGCGCAGCTGCTGGCCGCGCCACAGCAGCCACATCGCGATCGCGGCGACCGCCAGGTAGATCCACCAGAACCCCACCGCCGGCGCCAGCTTGCCGGAGGTCATCCAGGCGCGGCCGAGCACGATCGCATTGGCGTAGATGAAGTAGCACAGGATCGCGATCAGCAGCCGCGCATAGCGCGGCTCGCGCGGATTGGAGCGCGCCAGCGGCAGCGCGAGCAGGGTCAGCACCAGCGCCGACAGCGGCGAGGCCAGCCGCCAGTGCAGCTCGGCGCGCTGGACCAGGTCGTCGCTGCGCCACAGCTCGACGGTCGGCGCCGAGCGCTTGACGCGGTCGCCGCCGCCGTCGGACGCGGCGCCGCTCGGCAGCTTGACGTCGTTGCGCTGGAAGCGCATCAGGCGGAAGTCGTCGACGCCGATCCGGCCCTCGACGCGAAAACCGTCCATCAGCGCGAGATAGCGGCCCTCGCCGTCGGCGTCGTGATACATGTAGCCGCTCGGCGCGGTGATCACGTCGATGCGGCGCGAGCCGTCTTCCTCGTCGCCGCGCTCGGTCGTCACGAACAACCGCTCGAAGTGCTGGCCGTCGTCGGACATCGCGCCGACGTAGATCACGCCGTCGCTGCCCGGCAGCGAGACGAACTTGCCGGGCTCCAGGCCGGCCACGATCATCGAGCGGTTGGCGTCGTCGAGCAGGCGGTCGGCCAGCCGCACCGACGCCGGCGCCAGCCAGAACGAGACCAGGCCGAGCGCCAGCATCGTCGGGCCGGCCAGCCACAGCAGCGGCCGGATCAGGCCGCGCGCGTCCAGTCCCGACGCGGCCAGCACGGCCATCTCGCTGTCGCGCCAGAGCCGCCCGTAGGCCATCAGCACGCCGAGGAAGATCGCCAGCGGCAGCAGCACGGTCAGCCCGTCGACCGTGCGCAGGCCGATCAGCGCGAACAGCAGGTCGGCCGGCGCGCGGCCGCGCGCGATCCGGTTCAGCAGATCGGCCACCGTGCTGCCGACCGTGATCAGCAGCAGGATGACCGTCACGGCGGCGAAGCTCTGGGCCAGCTCGCGCAGCAGGTAGCGGTCGATGATTCGCAGCATGCGGTAGAGCGGGTGGCGGCCGGGTTGCGAGGATAGGGGGTGCGGCCGGCAGCCTGTTAAACTGCCGGGCTGTGCCGCATCCGGTCGCGCAGTGTACCTGCCCGGCCCGCGCGAGCGATTCAAATCCTGTTGCCCTGGTGCCCGTGATGACCCTGCAGTTCAGCCTGACCCGCCAATCCCCGGAAACCGCCGAGACGCCCTGCGTGGTCGCCGGCCTCTACGAAGACCGCGTGCTGACCAGCGCAGCGGCGCGGCTCGACGAGCGTTCGGGCGGCGCGATCAAGCGGCTGATCGAGAGCGGCGACGTGACCGGGCGGGCCGGCAGCACGACGCTGCTGTTCGGACTGGACGGCGTCGCCGCACCGCGCGTGCTGCTGGTCGGCCTCGGCGAGCAGAAGAAGCTCGATGCGGCCGTGTTCCACCGCGCCGCCCACGAGTCGGCGCGCGCGTTGAAGGGCCTGCCGATCGCCGGCGCGGTCTCGACACTGGCCGAGGTCGACGTGCCGGGCCGCGACCTGGCCTGGAAGCTGCGCACGCTGGCGCTGGCCGCCGATCATCAGGCCTATCGCTACACGGCCACGTTCAAGCCCAAGGACAAGCCGAAGACGCCGCAGTTCGAGTCGCTCGCCGTGGCCGTGGCAGCCGAGACCGAGGCCTGTCGCAAGGCGCTGGCCGAGGCGGTCGCGATCGCCAAGGGCGTGCACTTCGCGCGCGAGCTCGGCAACCTGCCGCCGAACATCTGCAACCCGGCCTACCTGGCCGATCAGGCCAGGTCGATCGCCGACAACCGCGCCGGCGTCAGCCTCGAGGTGCTCGAGCGCGAGGACATGCGCCAGCTCGGCATGGGCTCGCTGCTCGGCGTCGCGCAAGGCTCGGCCAATCCGCCCAAGCTGATCGTGCTGCAGTGGCGCGGCGCCGGCGCCGGCGACAAGCCGTACGCCTTGGTCGGCAAGGGCATCACGTTCGACAGCGGCGGCATCTCGATCAAGCCGGGCGCCGGCATGGAGGAGATGAAGTTCGACATGGGCGGCGCGGCCGGCGTGCTCGGCGCGTTCGTCGCCGCGGTCGAGCTGAAGCTGCCGCTGAACCTGGTCTGCATCGTGCCGGCCGTCGAGAACATGCCCGACGGCGCCGCGTACCGGCCCGGCGACATCCTGACCAGCATGTCCGGCCTGACGATCGAAGTACTCAACACCGACGCCGAGGGCCGCCTGATCCTGTGCGACGCGCTGACCTACGCGCAGCGTTTCGATCCGCAGGTCACGATCGATGCGGCGACGCTGACCGGCGCCTGCGTGGTCGCGCTCGGCAAGCACGCCTCGGGCCTGATGACCCGCGACGACGAGCTCGCCGAGCAGCTGCTCGCGGCCGGCCAGGCCACGCACGATCGCGCCTGGCGCCTGCCGCTGTGGGACGACTACCAGGGCCAGCTCGACTCGGGCTTCGCCGACGTCGCCAACATCGGCGGCAAGTACGCCGGCGCGATCACCGCCGGCTGCTTCCTCGCGCGCTTCACCAACGGCTTCCGCTGGGCGCATCTGGACGTCGCCGGCACCGCCTGGGACGAGGGCCGCAAGGGCCTGGCGACCGGCCGTCCGGTGCCGCTGCTCGTGCAGTACCTGCTTGACCGCTGCGCGTGAACGTCCCCGCGCCCATCGATCCGCTGCAGAAACGCAAGGCGCGCGTGATCTCGACGGTGTTCGGGATCAGCCTGGTGTTCGGCGCGCTGCTCGTCGTCAGCTACCCGCAGCTGGCCGATCCGTCGGCCACGCAGGCGATCGCCGCCGACCTGCGCGTGAATCCGCTGAACTTCGCCTATCAGATCGCGACCCTCGTGCTGTGCTTCTGGTGGCTCAACCTCGACTCGCGCCAGCTCGAGATCCGCCGTCCGTGGTGGCTCAACCTCGGCGTGGTGCTGCTGACGACGGTGTTCGTCGCCTATTACCTCTACATGACGCGGCAACCGGGTCAGCGCGCCGGCGCATTGCTGGCCTTCCTCGGCGTGATCGCCGGCACGCTCTTCTCGGCGGCGGTCGGCATGACGCTGGCGCTGATGTTCGGGGTCGGGCCGGACACCGCGTCCGCGCCGGCGATCTGAGCGCCGCATCGTGGCCCGCGCCGACTTCTACCTGATCGACAAGCCGCGCTTTCGCGAGGACCCGCTGCTGCTGGTCTGCGAGCTGGCGCGACGCGCGTTCGCGAGCGGCCAGCCGACCGCGATCCTGGTGCGCTCGCTCGACCAGGCCGAGGAACTGGACGCCAAGCTCTGGGAGTTCGACGAATCGGCCTTCATCCCGCACCAGATCGCCGGCGACGACGACGATGCGGTGACGCCGGTGCTGATCGTGCCGCCCGGCGTCGACGCGGCCGAGCGGCCGCTGCTGATCAATCTGCGCGATGCCTGCGCGACCGGACGCTTCGAGCGCGTGCTCGAGGTCGTCGCGGCCGACCCGGCCGAGCGCGACGGCTCGCGACGGCGCTGGAGCGAATACAAGCAGCGCGGGCTGGACCTCAAAAAGAACGACATGTGACCGCCATGGAAAAAAGTTTCGAACCCGGCCAGATCGAGCCGAAGTGGTATGCGCAGTGGGAAGCCCAGGGCCGTTTCGCGCCGTCCGGCGACGGCGATCCGTACTGCATCCTGCTGCCGCCGCCGAACGTCACCGGCACGCTGCACATGGGCCATGCGTTCCAGCAGACGATCATGGACGCGCTGATCCGCTACCACCGCATGCGCGGCTATCGCACGCTGTGGCAGGGCGGCACCGACCACGCCGGCATCGCGACGCAGAAGATCGTCGAGAACCAGCTCGCCGCGGCCGGCCAGTCACGGCACGACCTCGGCCGCGGTGCGTTCATCGAGCGCGTCTGGCAGTGGAAGGAGCAGTCCGGCTCGACGATCACGCATCAGATGCGCCGGCTCGGCGCCTCGGTGGACTGGTCGCGCGAGCGCTTCACGATGGACGAGGGCCTGTCGGCCGCGGTGCGCCGCGTGTTCGTGCAGTGGTACCGCGACGGCCTGCTCTATCGCGGCCGCCGCCTCGTCAACTGGGATCCGGTGCTGCAGACCGCGGTGTCGGACCTGGAGGTCAACAGCGAGGAGCGCGAAGGCTCGCTGTGGTCGATCCGCTACCCGGCCGCCGACGGCGGCGAGGGCATCGTGGTCGCGACGACGCGGCCCGAGACGATGCTCGGCGACGTCGCCGTCGCGGTGCATCCGGAAGACGAGCGCTATGCGCATCTGATCGGCAAGACATTGCGGCTGCCGCTGACCGGCCGCGAGATTCCGGTGATCGCCGACGACTACGTCGAGCGCGAGTTCGGCACCGGCGCGGTCAAGATCACGCCGGCGCATGATTTCAACGACTACAAGATCTGGGAGCGTCATCGCCACGAGCTGCAAAACCAGCCCAAGGGTGGCGTTATCACGATCCTCACGTTGGACGGAAAGATCAAAAGCAAGCCCTCTGACGATTTCGAGTTCAACAACGTCGAAGGTCCTACCCTCGCCAAGCGTGCCATCTATGGCAAATCGGTTTCCGAACTGATTCCGACCCAATATCACGGACTGACCGCTTCACAAGCGCGCAAGGCGGTCGTCACCGATCTCGACGCGCAGGGCCTGCTGGTCGAGACGAAAAAGCACAAACTGCAGGTGCCGATCAGCCAGCGCACCGACGCGGTCATCGAGCCGATGCTGACCGATCAATGGTTCCTCGATCTGACCAGCCAGACCCGGGTCGACGGCAAACCCGGCCCGGGCGGTCGTGCTGCGATCACCGAGCCGGCGCTCGAGGCCGTGCGCAGCGGCGCGATCCGCTTCGTGCCCGACAACTGGTCGAGCACGTACAACCAGTGGCTCGAGAACATCCAGGACTGGTGCGTCAGCCGCCAGCTGTGGTGGGGCCACCAGATCCCGGCCTGGTACGACGAGGCCGGCAACGTCTTCGTCGGCGAGGACGAGGCCGATGCGATCAAGCACGGCACGACCGCGCCGGTCGGCACGCTGCAGCAGGACCAGGATGTGCTCGACACCTGGTTCTCCTCGGCGCTGTGGCCGTTCTCGACGATGGGCTGGCCGTCGGAGACGCCGATCATGGAGAACGGCCGCGTCGTCGCCGACTGGTCGCGCGACCAGGCCTTCCTGCCGAGCGCGGTGCTGGTCACCGGTTTCGACATCATCTTCTTCTGGGTCGCACGCATGGTCATGGCGACCCAGTACTTCACCGGCAAGGTCCCGTTCCGCGAGGTCTACATCAATGCCATCGTGCGCGACGCCGAAGGCCAGAAGATGTCCAAGTCCAAGGGCAATACGATCGACCCGCTGGACCTGATCGACGGCATCGACCTCGAGTCGCTGGTCGCCAAGTCGACCGCCTCGCTGCTGATCCCGCAGGTGCGCGAGAAGGTCGCCAAGCGGATCCGCAAGGATTACCCCGATGGCATCAGCGCGGTCGGCGCCGACGCGGTGCGCTTCACGTTCGCGGCGCTGGCCACCTACGGCCGCACGATCAACTTCGACCTCAAGCGCGCCGAGGGCTACAAGAACTTCTGCAACAAGCTCTGGAACGCGGCGTGGTACGTTCTCGACAAGATCAAGACACCGGCATCGCGCGAGGAAGCCAAGTCTCGAGGAGACATCATCCTTCCGCAGACCGTACTCGAACGCCCTGCCGCGTGGCCTCGTACCGCCGAAGAAAAGTCTCTGCTTTCACGGCTGCATGCGACTCTGGCTGAAGTCGAGGCGAACTTTTCCATCTATCGATTCGACCTCATAGCGCAATCGCTTTACGAGTTCGTCTGGAACGAGTTCTGCGATTGGTTCATCGAGTTCACGAAGCCCCATTTGAATGAGAAAGTAGTCGACGATTTTGTCGGCGAGGCCGATACGACAGAGACGAACATCGATACGATCGAGACGATCGATTCGGTCCGATACACCGGCGCGCTCGTGCTGGAAGCGATCTTGCGCGCGCTGCATCCGATCATGCCCTTCATTACCGAAGAAATCTGGCAACAAGTCGCACCTAAAATCGGTATCGAGGGCGACTTCATTTCGTCCAGGCCTTATCCGAGAGCGAGCGATTTCGCAGTGGACGCTGTAGCGAGCTCTGAGGTCGAGTGGCTGAAGTCGGTGCTTACGCAAATCCGCCGCATCCGCAGCGAGATGAACATCGCACCCGGCAAGCCGATCCCGCTGCTGTTCGCCGGCGGCAACGCGACCGACCGCGCGCGCACCGAGCGCTTCGCCGCACAGATCAAGTTCCTCGCGCGGACCGGGTCGCAGCGCTGGCTCGATGCCGGCGAGGACGAACCGGCCGCCGCGGCCGCGATCGTCGGCGAGCTGCGCGTGCTGATCCCGCTGGCCGGCCTGATCGACCTGAGCGCCGAGCGCGCGCGCCTGGCGCGCGAGATCAAGCGCGTCGAGGGCGAGATCGCCAAGTGCACCGGCAAGCTCGGCAACGATACCTTCGTCGCCAACGCGCCGGCGGCCGTGGTCGAACAGGAACGCCAGCGCCTGGCCGACTTCACGACGACGCTGGACGGCCTGCGCGAACAGGCCAGCCGATTGGACGGCATCTGAGGCGGCCTCTCTTCTGCACCGCGCCGCTGATCGCGAGTGGCGCGGTGCGTACCTGAACCAGCTGTACGGCTCGGGCCGCGTTCCGGCCGATTCCCGGTCCGGTCCGCGTGGCCGCTGCGCCGCCCTGGCCGGATCGTGATCGGGTTCGCAGTCCGCGGCGGCGTTTGCCATGTCTCATGGGCCCGGCGCGACAATGGCGACGGGTACACGAACGGACGCGATCGCGCGGACTGGCGAGCATCCGCCCCCTCCCATCAGGCTCTCTCGAATGATCGATCTGCACTGCCACCTCCTGCCCGGCATCGACGACGGCGCGACCGATCTGGACGCGTCGATCGCGATGGCGAGGATCGCCAGTGCCGACGGCATCCGGGTGGCGGCGTGCACGCCCCACGACTATCCGGGCCTGTACGACAACGGTGCGGCGCAGATCCGGGCGGCGGTCGCGAGGCTGCAGTCGGCGCTGTCCGACGAGGGCATCCCGCTCACCCTGCTCGCCGGAGCCGATGTGCACCTGCGGCCCGGACTGATCGGCCTGGTTCGGGATGGAAGCGTGGCGACGCTGGCCGGTTCGCGCTACCTGCTGCTCGAACCGCCGCATCACGTCGCCCCGCCCCGCTTCGAGGACACCCTGGCCGCACTGATGGCGGCCGGCATCGTACCGGTCATCACCCATCCGGAGCGGCTGAGCTGGGTCGAGTACCACTATGCGACCTTCGTGAACGCCGCCGGCCGCGGCGTCTGGCTGCAGGTCACGGCCGGCGCGTTGACGGGCCGGTTCGGGCAACGTGCGCGCTACTGGGCCGAGCGCTTCGTCGGCGAGGGCCACGTCCACCTGCTGGCGACCGACGCGCACGACGCGAAACGCCGCCCGCCGCTGCTCGCCGAGGCGCGCGATGCGGCGGCGGCCCTGGTCGGCGCGGAGGAGGCCGGGCATCTGGTGCGGACGCGGCCCCAGGGCATCGTCGACGACGTCCCGCCCGATGCGCTGCCGCCGTCAGCCGCGACCGGCTCGCGCGCGCCCGGACGCTTCCGGCGGCGGCAGCGCATCGGTGCGCCGGGCGCGGAAACGTGGTCATGAGCGCCGGCCGGCCCCGCTGGCGCAGCTGGCTGCTGACGGTCGCGACATCGCTCGTGCTCGTGCTGGCCGGGTGCGCATCGCCCAGCCCGAGCCGCCCCGCTCAGGCGGTGCTGCCGCCGCCGGATTCGACGACGTCCTCGGGCGCCTACGAAGGCGAGACCGATTACCGCATCGGCGCGCAGGATTTGCTCGAGATCAGCGTATTCGGCGTCAGCGACCTCGATCGGACCGTGCGCGTCAATTCCAATGGACAGATATCGCTGCCGCTGCTCGGCAGCGTCGCCGCCGGCGGCAAGACCATTCCCGAGCTCGAGAGGGAGCTGGCGAAGCGTTACGCGGCCGGCTATCTGCAGAATCCACAAGTGAGCATCTTCGTCAAGGAATTCACCAGTCAGCGCGTCACGCTGGAAGGCGCGGTCAACAAGCCGGGCATCTATCCGCTGACCGGCAGGACGACCCTGCTGCAGGCGATCGCGATGGCGCAGGGCCTGCACGATCTGGCCGATCCGCAGGGCATCGTCGTCTTCCGGCAGATCGACGGCCAACGTAAGGCCGCCGCCTTCGATATTGCCGCGGTGCCGCGGCGCCGCTCCCGATCCGTCGATTTATGGAGACGACATCATCGTGGTGGAACGGTCCGGCAGCCGGTCGGCCCTGCGCGAATTCCTGAGGAGCGTGCCCGCGTTCGCGCTCTTCCTCGCCATTTGAGGGGGGATCCGCAGACGCCGGCGGGTGAGTGCGGCGCAATCGCAACCGGACCGATGACGCGGTCGGCGACTATGGCAAGCGGCCGCGCACAATCGTGCGGCGCGACGATGGACGGCACGGACGGTTCTCGGCAATCTGCCGGTCGCGCAACTTCAGGATGATCGATGTCCGACGACAAGCTCCCGACCCAATCCCACGATGCAGGCGACGGCCGGCCCCCGGTACGCGCAGGGTCCGGACCGATCGCGGCGCGCGGCCCCGCTGCGCTGGCGCCGTCCGCATCGGATAGGGACGGCGGCGGCGAGTCGACGATCGACCTGCGCGCCTACTGGGCCCTGCTGGTCAAGCGGCGCTGGCTAGTGCTCAGCGTGCTCGCCGGCGTCGTCGCGCTGGCCCTGCTGATCACGCTGTTGACCTCGCCCCGATATCGGGCCACGGCGAGCCTCCAGATCGACCGCGATTCGGTCCAGGCGATGAAGGTGGAGGGCATCAACAACCTCGAAGGCGCCTCGACTCCGGACTTCCTGCAGACCCAGTACGAGCTGCTCAAGAGCCGCGCACTGGCCGAGCGCGTGGCCGACCAGCTGCACCTGGACGGCGCGCAGGTCGAACGCCTGCGGGCGACCGGCTGGTGGCGCCGTTTGACGGCCGTTCTGCAGCCGCGCACCGAAACCGACGCTTCCGATCCGCCCGATGCCCCGGAGCCGGCCGACCCTGCCGCCACGCTGGCCGGCGCGGTCGACCTGATACGCCACGGTCTGACGGTCGAGCCGATCCGCAACTCGCGTCTGGTCCGCGTGCACTTCGACAGCATCTCGCCGGCGTTCTCGGCACGGGCGGCCAATGCGATCGCCGAAGGCTTCATCGCCTCGGCGATCGAACGCCGGTTCGACGCGTCTTCCTATGCCACGCGCTATCTCGAGGAACAGCTCAAGCTGTCCAAGGCACGGCTGGAGGAATCGGAACGCGCGCTGGTCGCGTTCGCGCTCAAGGAAAACATCGTCGTGACCGGCGAGTCCGGACAGTCGCTCGAAGGCCAGAATCTCGGCGCGCTCAATGCGGCCCTGGCGGCGGCCCAGGATCAGCGCATCCTTGCGCAGTCCGCCTGGAACCAGGTTCAAGGCGGAGGCGCCCTGCCGGCCGGAGCGATCGCCAACTCGATCCTCAACACGCTGCAGCAGCAGCGCGCGCAGCTGCAGGCGCAATACCAGCAGCAATTGCAGGTGTTCAAGCCGGACTATCCGTCGATGCTGCAACTGAAGAGCCAGATGAGCGAGCTCGACCGCCAGATCGATGCCGAACGGGCCGGCATCCGAGCCTCGCTCAAGGCCGAGTACGATGCCGCCCAGGCGCGCGAGAACATGATGATCGCGCAGCTCGACGCGCTGCGGACCAGGGCGCTGGACGTCGACAATCGCTCGATCGACTACAACATCCTGCGGCGCGAGGTCGACACCAACCGCCAGCTCTACGACGGCCTGCTGCAGCGCTACAAGGAAATCGGCGTCGCCGGCGGCATCGGCAGCAACAACATCTCGATCGTCGACCGCGCGCACGTACCGACCGTCCGCTACCGCCCCAACCTCGTCTTCAATCTCGGCGTGGGTCTGCTGCTGGGTCTGCTGTGCGGCGTCGCGGCGGCGACCGTGGCCGAATTCCTCGACGATACGATCAAGACGCCCGAAGACCTGGAACAGCACCTGCACCTGGCGGTACTGGGCATCATCCCGCGGCTGCGCCGCGAGTCGGTCAAGAGCGCACTGGCCGATCCGCGCTCGGCGTTCTCGGAAAGCTATCGCTCGGCGCGCACCGCCCTGCAGTTCTCGACGGAGAACGGAGCGCCGAAGGTGCTGCTGGTGACCAGCGCCAGCGTCGCCGAGGGCAAGTCGACGTCCGCGCTGGTCCTGGCGCGCAACTTCGCGCAGCTCGGCAAACGCGTCCTGCTGATCGAGGCGGACATGCGCAATCCGTCGCTGCATCATCTGCTCGGCACCCGGTGCGAGGCCGGCCTCAGCAGCCTGCTGGCGGGTACCGCCACGTTGAGCCAGTCGGTCCTGCGCACCGACGACGAACGGCTCAAGGTGATCCTGTCGGGGCCGCTGCCGCCGAACCCGGCCGAGCTGCTGTCGAGCAACCGGCTGGTATCGATGCTGACGATCGCCGCCAAGACCTTCGATCAGGTGATCATCGACGGACCGCCGGTGCTCGGCATCGCCGACGCTCCGATCCTCTCGCACCTCGTCGACGGCACGCTGCTGGTGACCCGCTCCGGACAGACGCGCGTCAAGGCGGCGCGCACCGCGCTCAAGCGGCTGCTCGCGGCGCGCACGCACGTCATCGGCAGCCTGCTGACCTACTACGACGCCCACGTCGCCGGCTACGAATACGAGTACGCCTACAGCTACGGCGCCGCGCCGCGCCTGAGCCGGGAATGAAGCCGGCGGGCGACGCGCTGGACCTGGCGCTCGCGCTGCTGCGCGCCCCCGGCCTGCGTGCGACCCTGCAGGCGCGGCCGCTGCCGGACGGCCTGGGCGATCTGCTCGCGGTGGCCGCCAGCGCGGACGGCGCCACACACAGCGCGGAAGCCCGCGAGCTGCGTGCGGCGGCGCGCTTCTTCGTCGAGCAGATCCTGTTCGCCGACGACACGGACGCCTACCGCATCCTCGGCGTGCCGCGCGACGCCGAACCGGCGCTGATACGGCGCCACTACCGGCTGCTGGCGAGCTGGCTGCATCCCGACCGGGCTGCGGCCGGCGCCGCGGTCTTCTCGAGCACGCTCAACGTCGCGTTCGCGCGGCTGCGCACCGATCAGGCCCGGGCCACGTACGATGCCCAGCTCGAGCGCCGCAGGTCGTCCGCGCCGGTCCTTGCCGGCGGCGCGCCGCTGCCCCGCGCCGATCCTGCGCATCCGGCCGTGTGGCCGAGGCGGAGCGGTCCCGGCGGCTCCGCCTTGCCGCGGCGCCGGGCGATGCGCGGACGAAGCGCTGCCGGATCGCCCTCGCCGGCGTTTCTCCGGCAGCACAGCGCGCCGCCGCCGGAGGAGTCCGCGCAGCTGTGGCGCACCCGGCCGCTCGGCGGCGCCGGCCTGCGGATGCTGGTGGCAGGCGCGGTCATGCTGTGCGCGGCACTGATCTGGATCGATACCCGCCGCACGGTGCCGATCGACGCCGACCCCGGATCGGCGCCGCCCGCGCACCGCCAGTTGACCGACGTCGCGTTCGCGGTGCCGTCTGGCACGACCGCGCCGGCGCCGAGCGCGGATGCACCGGTGCCGGCCGCCGCCGCAGTCGAAGCACCGGCAATGGCAGCGCCTGAACCGGCCGCCTTGGCCGGTGCGCCCGGCGGGGCGGCTTCCGCAGCGCCGCCGATCGGCGCCGGGCCGGCACCGTCTCGCGCGCCGACATCGCGGCCGGCCACGTCCTTGTCCGAGCCCGGACCCGCGCGCTTGATCGCGACAGCGGCAACGCCTCCATCGGCCCCGCCGGCGGCGATCGTCGCTGCCGAGCGAACGGCTGCGCCCGCGCGTGCCGAGACGCCGGACGCCGCCCAGGCGAGTCGTCGTGTGCAACGCGCGATGCGCTATCTGCTCGAATCCGACGCGCCGCCACCACCGATATGGAACGCACCCGACGTGGTCGACGAGGCGGTCCGCATCCGCTCGGCGCTGCAAGGCCGCCTCAGCGGCTCGGCGGCGCGCTTCGAACTGGAAGCGCCGCACTGGACCGTGGTCCCGGACCAGGCCGTCCTGCATGGCGGGTATCGCATTGCCGCCGACACCGGCACGCTCGAGACGGGCCGCATCCGCATCGAGCTGGTCTGGCGAGAACACCAGTGGCTGATCTCGGCGTTGCAGATGGAACCGTGACCAGAGCCCTCGCACGCGCAGCCACGATGACGCTGACGATGGCTTTGCTCGCGGCAGCGGCGGTCCACATTGTGACGGCGTGGCGGGCCGACGCGCTGCTGGCGACCGACCCGGCCGGCGCGGCGCGCGTGCGCAGCGATCATCCCGATGCGCTGCTCGCACTGGCACACGCCGAACTGCAGCGCGGCGATGCCGGGGCGGCCGCACGAACGGCGCAGCAGCTGCTGGCCCGCGACCCGGCCAACGGCGCCGGCTTTGCGGTGCTGGCCCGGGCGCTCGGTGACGAAGGCGGCAGCGCGCGGCAGCTCGAACGCTACCGGATCGCCGCGCGACGGGCGCCGCGCGATCTGTCGATCCGCGGCTGGCTGGTCGCGCACGAGCTCCAGGCGGGCGACTTCCCGGCCGCGCTCGAACACATCGACGCCTTGCTGACGCTGCCTTCGCGCGACCGCGCGCGCCTGCTGGAAGCGATCGCGAACCTGGCGGCCGATCCGGCCTTCGCCGACGCGCTCGCCGTTCGCCTGGGCCAGCGGCCGCGTTGGCGCGCGGACCTGCTGCGCGTGGCCTCGGCGATGGACGCCGGCGCCGCCGACCCGCTGTTCGTCGCGCTGGAGCGCAATGCCGATCTCCATGCATCCGAACGCAGACCGTGGCTGGACGCGCTGCTCCGGCAGGGGCGCTGGGGCGAGGCGTTCGCACGGTGGGCCGGCTCGCTGCCGGGCCCGCAGCAGGCACTGCCGCTGCTCTACAACGGCGCTTTCGCATCGCCGCCGTCGAATGCCGGGTTCGACTGGCGCGTGCGCCGCGTCGACGGCGTGGTATTCGAGCGCGTGGCCGACGGCGACGGCAGCTTCGCGCGGCTGCGGTTTCTGGGGTCGCCGGTGGGACGTGCCGGGCTCGAACTACCGCTGCTGCTGGCGCCGGGCCGCTACCGGCTCGGCCTGGCCGCGCGCGCAGCCGACCTGCGTGCCGAACCGGGACTGGAATGGTCGATCAGCTGTGCCGGCAACGGACGGCACGTGGCGAGCGTGCGCGTCCCGGCGGGTCCGCGCTGGGAGACGGTCGCGGCAGCTTTCGACATACCGCCCGACGGCTGCGATGGACAGTGGCTGCGATTGATCAATCCGGCCGCCCCCGGCGTCGCGCAGCGGATCCGCGGCGAGCTTGAGCTGCGCGACCTGCACATTGATCGAGTCGAGTTCTGAACGGCGCCGGACCGTACTGATGACCGCTTCACAATCCGGGACCGCGTCGCTTGCCATTGCCCGGGGGCTGGACTAGCCTCGACCAGCGACCATCCGCTGGCGTTCAGCGTCGAACCGATGGCACGCTCCCAGGTACTGCTGCACAGCGAGGTCGGCCCATGGATTCCAAGCGCATATTGCTTGCGGTTGCCACGATGTTCTCGGCGACCATCGCCACCGGCCAGGAAACCCAGGTGACGCTGCAGGTCGAATCGGGCACCGTCATGACCAGTCGGGGCGGACCGTTCGCTCCGGCCGCCAGCGGTGCGCGGCTGAATGCCGGCGACCGCGTGATGCTGTCCGATCAGGGATCGGTACGCCTGCTCTACGGCGACGGCTGCAGCCGGGAGCTGACCGCGCCCGGCGTCTACGCGGTAGCGCCGACCTGCGCAGCCGGCACCGTGGCCGCATCGGGTGGCAGCGTCGGCTTGCGGACCGGCGCGCTGATCACCGGCGTTGCGGTAGCGGGCGTGATCGCGGTCGTCGCCGATGCGCATGACGACGACGCGCAGCCGATCAGCCGCTGAGCGACCGATTCCGACGCCTCGACACGCCGACACCGGAACGAATGCCGTCCCCGGCGGCGCGTCCCGGTGTTGGGCATCGCGTCGCCCATGACCGGCTCGCTGCTCGCCGGGCGCCGGGAGACGGCGCTGACGCTATGGGCGCTCGGCGCACTGCTGACGATAGCGGTGGCGACCGGCGGTAGCTCGCATCCTGTCGACGCCGGCCCGCCGCTGGCACCCTTGCTCGCGTTGCCGCTGATCGGCTGGGCCGTCCATCGCCTGCTCGGCGAACCACAGCTGGCCGTGTCGACACGGGTCTGGATCGCCCTGGCCCTGCTGCTGATCGCGCTGCCGCTGCTGCAATGGCTGTCGCTGCCGGGCCATCCGGCCGGTGCAGTCGCGGGACGGGCCGCGCTGGAGGCGGACCTGGAGCGAATGGGCGTGGCGGCGTCGATCCGGCGCATCTCGCTGTCGCCGTGGAACACGCTGGCAGCGGCCTGCGCGCTGCTGCCGGCCCTGGCGATCTTCCTGCTCTGTCTCGCGGCGCCGCAGGGCCTGCACCGCCGCCTGCCGTGGCTGTTGATCGCGCTCGCATTGCTCAGCCTGCTGCTCGGCATCGTCCAGCTCGGGTTGCCGGCCGACCACGCGCTCAATCCGTTTCCGCAGTGGCGGCCGGCGCTCGGCGGCTTCTTCGCCAATCCCAACCATCAGGCCACGTTGCTGGTGATCGGCGCCACGCTCGCTGCCGGCCGTCTCGCGGCGGCGCTCGATCCGCAGGCCGCGAGCGGCCACCGCCGCTCCCGCGCGCCTATGTTCCGGCGCTGGCCTTGCTGCTGACGGCGTGTGCCGTGCCGCTGACCGGCTCCCGCGCCGGGGTGATCCTGCTGATGCTGTCCCTGGGCGCGACGGCGGTATGCCTGTGGCCGGCCGGGCGCGGCCGGCGCGCGAGCGCGACCGCTGCCGGCATCGGCGCCATCGTTCTGATCGGCGGCCTGGTCGCGTTGCGCTGGATGGGCCTGGATGCGATCGGCGACCTGCGCGGCCCGCTGCGCGCGGCGACGCTCGAGGTGGCCGCGCGCTTCGCGCCGACCGGCAGCGGCATCGGCAGCTTCGTGCGAGTATTCGAGCAGGAAGCGCCGCGGAACTGCTGATGCGCGACTACGTCAACCATGCCCACAACGAGTATCTGCAGTGGTGGCTGGAAGCCGGCGTACCGGCGCTCGTGGCGATGGCGCTCGCGGCCGTCGCGCTCGCACTCACCGCACGCGGCCTGGCGCTGCGCCGCGCGGCGCAGCGCGCCGACGGTGTCGCCGCGCTGATCGCGCTGCTGGCGATCCTGGCGCACTCCACGGTCGACTATCCGCTGCGCACGCCCGCGCTGCTGGCGGTCGCGGCCGCCTTGGCCGGCATGGCCGCCGCCGAGGCCGCGGGCGGGTCCGGCCGATCGCAGCGCCGCGCCATTCCGGCATGACGATCCGGGCGCTGCTGAGCGGCGATGCCGGTCCGGGCAGCGGGCTGGCGCTCGCGCGTGCAGTGGCCGGCAGCGCCGGCCTGCGCCTCGGCGGCATGGCATTGGGGTTTCTGGTCGGCGTGCAGCTGGCTCGTGGCCTGGGCACCGCCGGCTATGGCATCTACGGCATGGCGATGTCGATCATTGCGCTGCTGACCGTGCCGACCGAACTGGGCCTGCCGCAACTGCTGACGCGCGAGGTCGCCTCGGCGCAGGCGAAAGCGGACTGGGCCCGTCTGCGCGGCGTCATCGGCTGGTCGGTCCGTACCGTGCTCTGGACGTCGCTGCTGATCGCGACGGCGATCGTCGCCTGGACGTGGGGCTACGGCCGCGATCTGATGCCGGGCACGAACGCGGCGCTGCTGGCCGGACTGGCACTGGTTCCGCTGACCGCGCTCGGCAACGTCGCCGGCGCGACGCTGCGCGGCCTGCACCACGTCGTCAGCGGCCAGATATCGGAAGTCGTGCTGAGACCGGCCGCGTTCTGCGCGCTGCTGTTCGTCGCCTCGGCGCTCTACGGCTCGCTGACGGCGCCGGTCGCGATGGCGCTGGGCTCGGCCGCGGCCGGCATCGCGCTGGGCGCCGGACTGCTGATGACGCTGCGCCGGCTGCCGGTCGAGGTCTCCCAGGTACGCGGCCGCGCCGACGCGCGCGTCTGGTGGACGAGTGCGGTGCCGATGGCGCTGACCGAGGGCATGCGCGTGCTGCAGGCGCATCTGGTGATCCTCGTGCTCGGCCTGATGGCGCCGGCCGCGACGGTCGGCCTCTACCGGGTCGCCAGTTCGACCGCTCTGCTGCTGGCCGTGCCGGTCACGCTGTTCAACATCGCGGCGGCGCCGACGCTGTCGCGTCTGCATGCGCTCGGCGACGCGCACCGGCTGCAGCGCCTGCTCGGCGGCATCGCCGGCGGCATGTTGATCGGCGTCGTCCTGCTCTGGCTGCCGTTCCTGGCAGCCGGCGAGTCGCTGATCGGCCTGCTGTTCGGTCCGGCCTATGCCGCCAGCGCCGCGCCGCTGGCGATCCTCGGCGCCGGCGTCGCAGCCAGCGCGTTCTTCGGCGCCAACGCCACGCTGCTCAACATGACCGGACATCAGCAGCAGGTGACGCGGGCATCCTCGATCGCGCTGGTGCTGCTCGCCGTGCTCCTGCCGCCGCTGATCTGGGCGGGCGGCGCCACCGGAGCGGCGGTCGCCAGCGTGCTGGCATCGACCGCTTGGAACGCCCTGCTCTGGCACGCCGCGCGTACGCAGCTCGGCCAGGACACGCGCGTCGTCGCGCTGCTTCGCGGCAGGCACCACGATGTGGCGTGAGCGTCTGCGGCCACGCCTGAAAGCCCTGCTGCCGCGCACGGTGCGGCGCGGCCTGCGCGCGTGCCTGCACTACCTGCAACGGGTGGGCCGCTGGCCGGTCATCCTGTGGCAGGTGCGCGGCGTCGGCTGGAGCGACCGCTGGATCCTGGTCCGGTCGGCGTTCGCGTCGATCGTCCTGTCGCTGCGCACGCCGCTGCAATGGCAGGATCCGGTCCTGCTCTCAGATGCCCAGGTGCATGTGCCGGGCGTGGGCCGTTTCATGCTGCGCGCGCATTCGGACGATCTGTGGCACGTGCTGCCATGGCGCGAGCAGGGCGTGTTCCGCGCCATCGCCGCCCTGCTGCGCGCCGGCGACACCTTCGTCGACGCCGGCGCGAACATCGGCGTCTACACGGTCCTGGCATCGCAACGCGTCGGCGTCGGCGGACGCGTGATCGCCGTGGAGATGATGCCCGATACCGCCGACCGGCTCGAACGCCACATCCGCCTCAACCGGCTCGACAACATCACGCTGGTCCGCAAAGCGCTCGACCGCACCGGAGGCCTGAGCCTGACCGCGCAAGTGGAAGCGGGCAAGTACGGCAAGGCGCGGCTCGTCGACGCCGCCGCAGCGGACGAGCAGGCTGCACGCGTGACGGTGTCGACCGTCACGCTCGACGAGATCGTGCCGCGCAGCGGACCGGTGCGCTTGATGAAGATGGACCTGGAGGGTGCCGAGCTGGGCGCCCTGCGAGGCGCGTCCGCGTTGCTGGGCCGGCTCGATCATCTGATCTACGAAGCCTGGGGCAACGCCACGCCGGCGCTCGAGCCGGTCGATGCGCTGCTGGCCGGACTCGGCTTTTCGATCCGCGCGATCGACGGTAACAACCGCCTGGCCAGCAGGCCGCGCGCATGAGCGAGTCCGCGGCGCGGCCCCGCATCGCCGTGTTGCTGCCCGATCTGCGTCCGGGCGGTGTCGAGCGGATGCGCATTACGCTGGCGCAGGTGTGGCTGGCGCGCGGCTGCGACGTCGATTTCGTGGTGATGCGCGACGAAGGCGCGCTGCGCGACGCGCTTCCCGAGCGCGCACGCCTGGTGGTGCTCGGCGCGCCGCGGATCCGCGGCGTGCTCGTGCCGCTCCGTCGCTACCTGCGCCGGACGCG
Organism: Dokdonella sp.; assembly: GCA_024707225.1. Classification (GTDB taxonomy): domain Bacteria; phylum Pseudomonadota; class Gammaproteobacteria; order Xanthomonadales; family Rhodanobacteraceae; genus Dokdonella. The sequence continues at coordinate 629,703 of JANQAE010000003.1, forward strand.
GCCGGACGCGCTGCTGGCCGCGATGTGGCCGCTGACCGTGGCGGCCGTGATCGCGGCGCGTTCGCTGCTGCCGGCCGTGCGCGTCGTGGTCAGCGATCACGCGATGCTGTCGGACGCTTACCAGGATCGCGGCCGGCTGCACCGGCTCGCGCTGCGCGTGAGCATGGCGCTGAGCTATCGGCTGGCGGCTGCGCGGATCGCCGTCTCCGCGGGCGTCGCGGCCGACCTGTCGAGCCTGTCCGGCTTGCCCGTGCGCCGCTTCGAGATCGTCCACAATCCATCGGCAGGACGCATCGACGACGCGACGCCCGGCGATACGGCACCGGTACCAGCCCGCCACCGCGCCGGCCCGCTGATCCTCAACGTGGGCACCTTGAAGGCGGTCAAGGACCACGTCCTGCTGATCGACGCGTTCGCGCGTCTGCCGGAACGGCTGAACGCCACGCTGTGCATCGTCGGCGACGGTCCGCTGCGCGGCCAGCTCGAACGCCACATCCGCGACAGCGGACTGAGCGGCCGCGTGTCGCTGGCGGGCTTCAGCGCCGATCCCACCGGCTGGTACCGGCAGGCCGATGTCTTCGTGCTGTCCTCGCGGCACGAGGGTTTCGGCAACGTGATCGTCGAGGCGCTCGCTCACGGGGTGCCGGTCGTCAGCACCGACTGCCCGTCCGGCCCGCGCGAAATCCTCGCCGGCGGACGCCATGGACGCCTCGTGCGCATGGGCGACCCCGATGCGCTCGCCGCCGCGATCCTCGACACCCTGCAGGCCACGCACGATCGCGCGGCGCTGATCGCGCGGGCGCGCGATTTTCTGCCGGAGCGGATCGGCGCGGCCTATCTGCGGCTGCTGCTGCCGCAGGCCTGCGAGGCACCGGCATGAACGCGCCGGTGCTCTACATCACCTATGACGGGCTGCTCGAACCGCTCGGACAGTCACAAGTGCTCGCCTATCTGGAACGGCTGGCGGCCGACCGCGAGGTGCATCTGCTGAGCTTCGAGAAGCCGGCCGACTGGCGCGACCGTGCCGCCCGCGAAGCGCTCGCCGCGCGCGTGCGCGCCGCCGGCATCCGCTGGCGTCCGCTGCGATACCACAAGCGCCTCTCCGTGCTGGCCACTGCCTGGGACGCCGTTCGCGGCATCGCGTTCGGCCTGTGGCTGATCCCGCGCGCGCGCATCGGCATCGTCCATGCGCGCAGCTACGTGCCGGCGGCGATGGCACTGGCACTCAAGCGGCTGACCGGCGCGCGCTTCGTCTTCGACATGCGCGGATTCTGGGTCGACGAGCGCGTCGACGGCGGCCTGTGGCCGCGCGACGGCCGGCTCTATCGGATCGGCAAGCGCTTCGAACGCCGTTTCCTGCTCGCCGCCGATCACGTCGTATCGCTGACGCAGGCCGCGGTGCGGCAGATGGAGCGCTTCGATTACCTGCGCGGCCGCATGCCGCCGGTCACGGTCATTCCCACCTGTGCCGACCTGAACCGGTTCCGTCCGTCCTCGCCGCCCGAGGCGGACTTCGTGCTCGGCTACGTCGGCTCGGCCGGCACCTGGTACCGGTTCGACGCGGTGGTCGCGAGCTTCGCGGCGCTCCGATCGCGGCTGCCGCGGCCCGGCTGCTGATCCTGAATCGCAACGAGCACGATTACATCCGCCGCTGCCTGAGCGAGGGCGGCATTCCCGACGCGGCCGTCGAACTGCGCGAAGCGTCTCCGGCACAGGTGCCGCAGCAGATGGCGCGCATGCACGCGGGCGTCTTCTTCATCAAGCCAGTGTTCTCCAAGCAGGCCTCCGCGCCGACCAAGCTCGGCGAGTTCCTCGGCTGCGGGGTGCCGTGCCTGACCAATGCCGGCGTCGGTGACCTGACCGACATCCTGCACGGCGAAAAGGCCGGCGTGGCCGTGACGGATCTCCAGCCCGATGCATTGCGCGGCGGCATCAATGCCCTGCTCGAGCTGCTGCGCGACCCGACGATCCGGGCACGCTGCGTCGAGGCGGCCCATCGCCATTTTTCGCTGGACGAAGGCGTCGCCCGCTATCGGGCGGTGTATCGCAGCGTCCAGGGAAGCCGCCCATGCGATTGCTGATGCTGACCCGCTACGGTCCGCTCGGCGCGAGCAGCCGGCTGCGTTCGCTGCAGTACCTGCCCGCCCTGCGCGCGGCGGGCATCGAGACGGAGGTCTCGTCGCTGCTCGACGACGGCTACGTCCGGGGCCTCTACACCGGCCATATCGCGCCGGCCGGCGTCGCCGCCGCCTATCTGCGGCGCTGGCGGCGGCTGCGCCATGCGGACCGCTACGATCTGATCTGGATCGAAAAGGAAGCCTGGCCCTGGCTGCCCGGATGGCTGGAACGCGCACTGCTGGGCCGCGGCACGCGTCTGGTGCTCGACTACGACGATGCGCTGTTCCATCGCTACGACAGCCATCGCTCGCGCTGGGTCAGGACCGTGCTCGGCTCGAAGATCGACGGCTTGATGCGCCGTGCGGATCTGGTCACCGCCGGCAACGACTACCTGGCGGCGCACGCGCGAGCTGCCGGCTGCCGCCACGTCGCGCGGCTGCCGACCGTCGTCGACCTGACGCGTTATCCGCTGCCGTCCCCGCGTGCGCCGGATGGACGGACCGTCGTGGTGGGCTGGATCGGTTCGCCGTCGACGGCCGGCTATCTGCGGGCGGTGGCCAAGCCGCTGGCATCGCTGCAGGCTGCCGGACGCATCCGCTGCGTGGCGATCGGCGCACGCCCCGACCAGGTGGAGGGGACGCCTTTCGAAGCCGTGCCGTGGCACGAGTCGACCGAGGCGGAGCAGCTGCGGCAGTGCGACATCGGCATCATGCCGCTTCCCGACGGCCCCTGGGAGCGCGGCAAGTGCGGCTACAAGCTGATCCAGTACATGGCATGCGGGCTGCCGGTCGTCGCTTCGCCGGTCGGCATCAACGTCGAGCTGGTCGCCGACGGCGAACGCGGCTGGCTGGCCGCCCACGATACGCAATGGAGCGAAGCGATCGCCCGGCTGGCCGCCGATCCGTCGCTGCGTCGGCGGATGGGCGAGGCCGGACGCGCGCTGATCGAGCGCCACTACTCGCTGCAGGTACAGGCCGGCCGGCTGATCGAGCTGCTGCGCCTTACCGCCCGCGCGGAATCCATCACATGAGCGAGGCGCTCGAGAATCCGGTCACGGCGTGCCGCCGCACGCATCGACGCTCACCGTGCCGGTCCGCGGCGGCGGTGCGGCCGCCGTCGAATGCGGCGGTCGGCGCAAGGTGCCAGGCGACGCGCGCCGATGCGGCGTGGCCGCCATCGCGTATCGTCCATGGCGATCCGGCCGCGTCGCGTCGCTCGACCACAGCGGCGCGCTGCCGCAGCGCCCGGGCGCGCCGCACCGACCCGGGACGCGAGGCGGACCTCGCACCGTCAACGGGGCCGCGCTGATGTGGCCGTACTGGCTGATGTTTCTGGTGCCGGTCTGGGCCGTGCTGCAGCCGCGCCGCCTGCCGGCGCGCCAGGCCTATTGGGTCTGGGTGGCGGTCGGCCTGCTGTTCGCGGCGATGATGGGGCTGCGCCACGAGGTCGGTGGCGACTGGTTCAACTATCTGCCGCACTTCCTCGACACCCAGCGCCAGACGCTGGCGGAGGTCCTGACGCGTTCGGACCCCGGCTACTATCTGCTCAACTGGTGGGTCGGCCGGCTCGGCGCCGACATCTATCTGGTCAATCTGCTGTGCGCGATGGTGCTGATGTGGGGCACCGTCGTGTTCTGCCGCAGCCAGCCGCATCCGTGGCTGGCCCTGCTGGCCGCGGTTCCGTACATGCTGATCGTGGTCGGCATGGGCTATACGCGGCAGTCGGTCGCGCTCGGCTTCGCACTGCTGGGGCTGACCGCGCTGGGCCGGGGAAGGCCGCGCAGCTTCATCGGCTGGATCGCCGTAGCGGCGCTGTTCCACAAATCGGCCGTGCTGCTGATGCCGATCGCGGCGCTGGCCGCCACGCGCAACCGCATCCTGACGGCGGTCCTGGTGACGGTTGCGACCGCACTGACCTACTACCTGCTGCTGGCCGATACGGCCGAGGCGCTCTGGGTCAACTACGTCGAAGCGCAGTACCAGTCGCAGGGCGGTGCGATCCGCGTGGCGATGAACGCCGTCCCGGCGCTGCTGCTGATCGCGTTCCGGCGCCAGCTGGCACCGGAGCGGCAGGAGCGGCGGCTCTGGCTGTGGATGGCGGCGTTCGCGCTGGCGTGCGTGCCGCTGGTCGGTCTGGCGTCCACCGCGGTCGACCGCATCGCCCTGTATCTGATTCCGCTGCAACTGTTCGTGTTCTCGCGGCTGCCGCGCCTGACCGGCAGCACGCGGGCGCGGACGCTGCTGGTGCTGGCGATCGCCGCGTACTATGCCGCGGTGCTGTTCGTCTGGCTGCACTTCGCCAGCCACGCGCAGTACTGGCTTCCGTACCGGTGGATGGCTCCGTGAGCGCTGCGGCCGTGAAGATCGTGCTGTTCGCCAATACCGACTGGTATCTGTACAACTTCCGCCGGGCGCTGGCGCTGGCGCTGCGCGAGGCCGGGTACGAGGTCGTGCTGCTGTCTCCTGCGGGTCCCTACGGCGCACGGCTGGAGGCCGAAGGCCTGCGCTGGCAGCCGGTGCCGATGAGCCGCCGCAGCCTCAATCCGCTGCGCGAAGCACGGTTGCTGCTGCATCTGGCCGCGCTGTTCCGCCGCGAGCGTCCCGCCCTCGTCCACGGCTTCACGATCAAATGCGCCGTCTACGGCGCGCTGGCCGCGCGAATGGCGCGCGTCCCGGCGCGGATCAGCGCCGTGGCGGGCATGGGCTACGTGTTCACCAGCACCGACCTCAAGGCGCGCCTGCTGCGCCCGCCGCTGCGCGGGCTGATGCGCGCGGCATTCGACGGCGCGAACGCCCGGGTGATTCTTCAGAATCCGGACGACGCGAAACTGTTCCGCGAGGCCCGCCTGGCCGACGCCCGCCGCATCGTGCTGATCCCGGGCTCTGGCGTGGACTGCACGCGATTCGTGCCGGAGCCGATGCGAGGCCCGCCGCGCGCGCCGTTTCGCGTGCTGCTGGCGGCTCGCCTGCTGTGGGACAAGGGCGTGGCCGAATACGCGGCGGCCGCGCGCCTGCTGCACGCGCAGGGGCGTGCGGTCGAGTGTCTGCTGGCCGGAGAGCCCGATCCCGGCAATCCGGCCGCGGTGCCCGAGGCGACCGTGCGCGAATGGGACGCGAGCGGCGTGCTGCGCTGGCTCGGCCATGTGGAGGACATGCCGGCACTGCTGGCCACGGTCGATCTGGTGGTGCTGCCGAGCTATCGCGAGGGCCTGCCCAAAGGCCTGATCGAGGCCGCCGCCTGCGCCAAGCCGCTGATCACCACCGACGTGCCGGGCTGCCGCGACGTGGTCGAGCACGAAGTGGACGGCCTGCGGGTGCCGCCCCGAGACGCCGCCGCACTCGCCGGCGCGATCGCCCGCCTGCACGACGACCCGGACTTGGCGACACGCCTCGGCCAGGCGGCGCGCATCAAGGCGTCGAGCACGTTCGACGAACGCATCGTGATCGAGCGCACGCTCGCGGTCTATCGCGAGCTGATCGGCTCGACGCAACGCAATGTATACAGATAAAAAAGTCCATTTCGCCGAACCGACGGGAAAACAGTGAACTCCAGCCGGTTTCGGCGGATGAGGTTTCGATAGCATTGGACGACGTCGTCGACTTGCGGAGGCGACATGAGTCTTTTGCTGGAATACACGCTCGAGGCGACGTCGATCTTCATCGTCACGGGCGTGCTGTTGAAGGCGCTGCATCCGCTGGCGCTGCAGTGGAAACTGCTCGACCTGCCGCACGGCCGCAAGGATCACGCCTATGCCACGCCGGTCACCGGCGGCGTCGCGATGCTGGCCGGCGTGCTGCTGATCAGCATCTGGGATCTGGGCCGCTCCGCTCCGACCACCATGGTCTCGTTCTCGCTGGCCGCGATCGTGCTGAGCGCGGTCGGCCTCTGGGACGACCGCTGCGACGTACGCTGGTACTGGCGCATCCTCGCGCAGATCGGGGCTGCGCTGATCATGATCTACGGCGCCGACATCCGTGTGGAGCACCTGGGCACGCTGTTCGGCCAGGAGCGCGTGTCGCTCGGCGTCTTCGCCGTGCCGTTCACGGTCTTCGCGACCGTCGGCATCATCAACGCCGTCAACATGATCGACGGTGCCGACGGCCTGGCGGGCCTGCTGGTCGCCGCCGCCCTGCTGATGCTGGCCCTGGCGGCAGCGCGCATCGGCAATTCGGGGCTGGCGCGGCACGCGCTGCTGGCAGCGTCGGCGGTAGCGGCGTTCCTGCTCTACAACATGCGCTTTCCGTGGCAGGTCCGCGCCAAGGCGTTCATGGGCAACGCAGGCAGTGCGTTGCTCGGCCTGCTGATCGCCTGGGTCTGCTTCCGTCTGACCCAGAATCCGCGTTATCCGGTGGCGCCGGTATTGGCGCTGTGGCTGCTGCCGGTGCCGATCATCGATTGTCTGGTGCTGACCGTGCGGCGCATGAGCCAGGGACGCTCGCCGTTCTCGGCGAGCCGGGAGCATGTCCATCACCTGATGCAGGACGGCGGCTTCGGACCGACCCAGTGTGCCCTGGTCCTGACCGTGGCGAGCCTGATCTGCGGTCTCGCGGCCGATCAGGCCCTGCACCTGGGTGTTCCGCAATCAGCACTCTTGATCGCATTCATCGCGGCCTGCGTCGCCTGGTACGCGATCAGCGCGCGCCGCCCGCGCGCCGTCGCGCTGTTCGGAAGAATGCGGCGGCGGCTCGGTATCGCCCATCCGCTGCACGCTGGCGCACCGCCGGTCCGGCTCCAAGCCCCGCCGCCGGTGCGGCCCGCGCGCGTGCCGAAACGATAGCCCGATCCCGCACGCCCTGCGCGGGTACACCCGATCACCGCCCGTTGATCGATCGCTCGTGAAGGCACGCATCGCCTGAGTCTGCCTCGACCGCACCGCGGCGATCGCTGCGCGGCCGCCTGGAAGCGTGCCGTCCGGCCGATGCGCCGTGCACCCGCCGGCGGCCGTGGTCGAACAGGAACGCCAGCGCCTGACCGACTTCACGACGACGCTGGAGGGCACTGCGCGAGCAGGCACGGCGGCTCGGCGAGGGCTGAAAGCTGCAGCGCGCAGTGCTTGCCCCCTCCCGAGAGCTTTCCTAGACTCTTGCGCGGCTAGAAGGAGCCCTCGCGGGCACGGGCCGAATTTCGCGTCTCCAATCACAGGGAGTGAACGCAATCGTGAAGCGTCTTTTCTGTATTTTTCTACTCGCCGCGGCTTCCTTGGCTCAGGCCAACGACGTCAGCTGCACAGGCTGCACCGCCGCACAGTTCTCGAGCCAAGCGCTGGCGGCCGGATATGGACAGCACCGGGTATACGACTTGAACGCGGGGATCATCCGGGGTTACTCGGTGACCTGCTCCAACGAAGTCGTCAACGGCGGACCGCAGACGCAAAGTATTCCGGGCGCATGCCCGGCCAATGGCGCGCTGGTCATCGAGGAAGTCGGCATCGACAACCTGACGCTGCAGGCGTTCCAGGCTGTCCGCACGTTCTACGTGTCCAACGGATACTCACTTGGGAACACCGTAGTCGATTTGCGGGACGAATCTCCCTCCTCGGGTGGCGGGACCGTCTACGAATTCCTGGGCAGCTATCCGGAGCGGCAGGCGCTGTACGACTGGCTGCGAACCGGCTACTCGAACAACCACATCCTCCAGCAGTACAGCACTGCCATTGCCCACAGCCTGCTGGCAGCACTGCAAATCCTGCCAAGCAATGCTTTCATCGTCGAGATCATCTTCCAGGATGGCTCGAAGATTTCGGTCAAGCTCAAAGCCGAAGACAGCACTTTCGAGATCGTGCCCGACTCGGCGCGCGATCCTGATGGCGTCGCGATTCCGCAATCGAACCAGTCGCAGTATCAGGGGCAATACAACTTCGCAAGCGGTCACGCTCGCGACCAGTTCATTCGCCACCTGATCAGCCTGGGCATCGCGGTCGGCAGAGGCACGGGCAATCGCGTGTCGTGCACCTGGGATCCGGTCAATCTGACGCTCAGATGCGTCCCCGGCTGACTCGGCCTCAGAACGAGCCATCGATTCGACTGAGGTCCCGATGCGTACTCAGACCGGGAGTCGTTCAATCCGACCCGACCCAGGCCGCGTAGCGGTCGACGAAGTCCTGCAGGAACTTGCGCGTGCCGTCGCTGGCGATCGTGCCGTCGGCGTCGATCGTGCCGTCCTTGAACTGCAGATAGACCTCCGGCTGCGGCAGCGTGACCACGTCCAGATACGACAGCACGTTGCGCAGGTGCTGCTGCGCCAGCGCGCTGCCGATCGCGCCGGGCGAGGCGCCGATCACCGCGGCGCGCTTGCCGGCGAACGAATTGGTGCCCCACGGCCGCGAGCCGATGTCGAGCGCGTTCTTGAGCACGCCGGGAATCGAGCGGTTGTACTCGGGCGTCACGAACAGCAGCGCGTCGGCCGCCTCGACCTGCTGCTTGAGGCGCTTGCACGGCGCCGGGTAGTCGCCGTCGAAGGCCTGCGTGTACAGCGGCAGATCGCCGATCTGGACCGGCTCGAACGCGAGCGAGGACGGGGCGAGTTTCTCGACCGCCAGCGCGAGCCGGCGGTTGATCGACTCCGGACGCAGACTGCCGACGAAGACGGCGATCTTGATCGTGCTCATGGCGTGCACTCCAGGCGGGCGGGGACGGCCAGCCTACCGCGTCCGCGCGGCGCGCGCGGACACCGGTTCGCACGCCGGATGCCGCGTTCAGGCCAGCGTATCGGCCGCCGCGACGATGTCGGCGTCGCCCGGCAGCACCAGCAGGGCGGCACCGGCCAGCGGCGTGTAGGTGTCGACGCCGACGACACGGCGCAGCGGCACCGCGCCGAGGCCGGCCTCGACGATCGCGGTGATCACGCCCTCGCCGACGCCGGCCGAATGGCGACCCTCGTCGACGACGAGGATGCGCCGCGCCGAGCGCGCCTGTTCGGCGATGTAGGCCTCGTTGAGCGGCACCAGCCAGCGCAGGTCGACCACGCGCACCTGCCAGCCGTGCCGGGCCTGGATCTCGCGCGCGGCGCGCAGGCTCATCGGCACGCCGTTGCCATAGGTGAAGATCACCAGGTCCTCGGCCTCCGGCGCGTAGACGCGGCCCTCGCCGAGCGGCATCGCCTGATCGGGCGCCGGGTACGGGAACAGCCACTGGCCGTCGCCGGCTTCGTACAGATCCTTGGTCATGTACAGCGCGATCGGCTCGAGGAACACCGTCACGCGGCCATCCACGCGCGCCAGCGCGGCCAGCGTGCGCAGCATCGTCGCCGCGTCGTCGCCGCGGCTCGGACAGCCGACGATGAGACCCGGAATGTCGCGCAGCGCGGTGATCGAGTTGTCGTTGTGGAAGTGGCCGCCGAAGCCCTTCTGATAGCCGAGGCCGGCGATGCGCACGACCATCGGGTTGCGGTACTGCCCGTTCGAGAAGAACTGCAGCGAGGCCGCCTCGCCGCGGATCTGGTCGCAGGCGTTGTGGAAGTAGGCCAGGTACTGGATCTCCGGCAGCGGCAGCATGCCCATCGTCGCGTAGCCCTGGGCCAGGCCGAGGATCGTCGTCTCGTCGAGCAGCGTATTGAACACGCGCGCGCTCTTGAACGCCTTGTGCAGGCCCTTGGTCACCGTGTAGACGCCGCCCTTCTGCGCGACGTCCTCGCCGAACAGCAGCGTGTCCGGATACTTGCAGAACAGGTCGTGCAGGGCCTGGTTGATCTGGATCGCCAGATGCCGCGGCGGCAGCCGCTCGGGCAGCTTGTCGGCGCCGCCGAACACCGCCTCGCGGCGCGCCTCGTCGGCGCCGCGCGCGGCCTCGGCGGCGACCGCCTCGGGCGAGTACGGCGCCAGCGGCGCGATCACGTCGGCCAGCGCGGTCAGCTTCGGACGGCGGTCGGCCTCCTCGGCCGCGGCGAAGCACTTGGCACGGATGTCCTCGTACAGCGCGAGCAGCGACTCGCGCGTGTACAGGCCGGAGGCCAGCGCGATCGCGGCCGAGCGCAGCAGCGGATCGCCGGCCTCGACCTGGACCAGTTCCTCGACGCTGCGCCATTCGATCTCGAAGTCGGTGCCGGCGTGGCCCATGATGCGCGTCGTGCGCAGATGCAGGAACGTCGGCCGGCGCGTGCGGCGGCAGTGCTCGACCGCGCGCTCGACGCCGGCATAGCCTTCGGCCAGGTCGAGTCCGTCGGCGTAGAAGTAGTCCAGGTCGCGGCGCTCGGCGAAGTTGCGCGCGATCCAGCCGTCCGGCGTCTTGACCGAGATGCCGATGCCGTTGTCCTCGCAGACGAACAATACCGGCGCCGGCAGCTTCTGGTAGGCGGTCCAGGCGGCCGCGTTGAACGCGGTCTGCGCGGTGGCGTGGTTCGACGAGGCGTCACCGAACGAGCAGATCGCGATCGCGTCGGACGGCACCGGCAGCGTGTGGCCGATCCGCCGCGCCTGCTCGATCGCGATCGCGGTGCCGAGCGCCTTGGGCAGATGCGAGGCGATCGTCGAGGTCTGCGGCAGCACCCACAGCGGCTTGCTGCCCCAGACCTTGTGGCGGCCGCCCGAGGCCGGATCGTCCTGGCTGGCCGCGAAGCTCAGCGCCGAATCCATGATCGGGTCCATGTCCGGCAGCTTGCGGAAGCGCTCGGCCATGAACGCGCCGGAGCGGTAGTGCAGGAACGCCGGATCGGTGTGCCGCGTCAACCGCGCGACCAGCGCATTGCCTTCGTGGCCGCTCGATCCGATCGTGTAGAACACCTTGTTGCGTACGCGCAGCACGCGCGCCATCAGGTCCAGATGGCGCGAGATCAGCTGCGACTCGAGCAGCTCGACGAAATCGGCCGCGCTGCACGCGCTGCCCGGCAGGACCGGCGCCTGCGGCTGCGGCCGCGGCGCGGCCTCGCCCTGCCAGTCGCGGACGAACTCGACGAAGTTCTGATCGCAGATCTCGGCGCGATTGAGGCCGCGGTGGCGGGCCGCGACGGCGGGGACGGAAGGAGTCGGAAGAGCGGCCATGGACGAGGGTCGGAGTCGGGGCGTCAGCCCGCTATTGTAGCCGCCGGTCCGGCACGGCTGGGCAGCAGGCACGACGAGGGGGCCGGACATCGCAGCATCCGGCCGGTCGTCCGGCGAGGCGACCGGCCCGGCCGCTCTCCAACGCTGGACTCGGCGTCGGGCGCGCCGCGAGCCTCCCCGCGCGCGCGTCGCTCGGGTGCCAAGTCAGCGGCGGCGATGCCGGCGCGTCGGGCCCCGCCTCAGTCGCGCATCGGCGCGAAACCGGGCTGCGCGCGCACGCGCGCGAGCCAGCGGCCGATCGCCGGACAGCCGATCAGATCGAAGCCGCCGTCGGCGGCGACGTGGGTGTACGCGAACAAGGCGATGTCGGCGACGCCGTAGCCGCCGTCGACGAAGAAGTCGCGATCGGCCAGATGCCGTTCCATCACCGCCAGCGCCTGCTCGCCGCGCTCGATCAGCCGCGGCAGCTCGGCACGACGCGCATGGTCCTCGGGCAGGTAGCGGCGGATGAAGCGCGCGACGGCGACGTAGGGTTCGTGGCTGTACTGCTCGAAGAACAGCCACTGCAGCGCCTGTGCGCGCCGCCACGGATCGGCCGGCAGATACGCGGTGCCGTCGGCGAGCCAGCACAGGATCGCGTTGGACTCGGCCAGTACGCTGCCGTCCTCGCGTTCGAGCACCGGTACCTTGCCGTTCGGGTTCAACGCGAGGAACGCCTCGGTGCGCGTCTGGCCGGCCGTGCTGTCGACGTCGTGCCAGCGATGCGGACGCGCCAGGTGGTCGAGCAGCAGCTGGACCTTGTACGAATTGCCCGAAGGGCGATGGCCGTGGATCGTGATCATGCCGACGCGCCCGATCGGCGTGCGCGCCACGCCTGGCGCGTCTGCCCCCAGATCTCCACGTCCAGATCGAGCGGCGCCGGCAGGCGGCCCTGGCGCAGATAGCGCGAGCCGAGCTTGGCCGCGACCGCCTTGGACTTGAGGTTGTCGGCGCCGATCGTGTGGATGACCTCGCTCCAGCCGAGCACGTCGAACGCCCAGTCGGTCGCGGCCGCCGCGGCCTCCGGCGCGTAGCCGCGGCCCCAGTACGGCCGCGCGATGCCCCAGCCGATCTCGGTGCCCGGCCAGCCCTCCGGCTGCCACGGACCGAGCCGTCCGACCCAACGGCCACTGGCCTTCTCGAGCACCGAGAAGAACGCATAGCCGAGCACGTGCCAGCTGCCGACGACGCCGACGAAGCTGCGCCACGCGACCGGACGCGACTGCACGCCGCCCAGATGCTGCATCGTGTCGGCGTCGGCGCCGAATGCGGCGAAATCCTCGAAATCCTCGGCGATCGGCGGCCTGAGGATCAGCCGTTCGGTTTCGATCAGCGGAGCGGTCCAGGTCACGGCGCGGGGCTCAGGGCGCGGTCGAATCCGCAGCACGATACTCGCACGACGGAACGGTGCGGACGATGCGCGGATAGTCGGCGGTCGTGCAGCGCCAGATCACGCCGACCGCTTCGGCCGCACCCAGATCGGGCACGAAGGCGATGACGCCGCCGTCGCGGCCCGACAGCACGTCGAAGCTCAGTTCGATGCGGCCGCCCTGCCCGACCGAGAGCGCACGCAGGCTGCGTCCGCGATAGGCCTGCGCGTCGAGCAGGCCGGCCTCGGCATTGCTGGCCGGCATCCGCCCGTGCACGTGGTAGTACTCTGTCACGACGGTCTTGACGCTGGCGATCGCGATCAGATCGCCGCGGATCGCCTCGATCGCGCGCTCCTCGCCGATCATCGTCTCGTCGAGCGCCTCGCCGGGACGCAGCACGCGCGGTGCGGGTTCGGCCGGCGCCACCGGCGCCGCGGCGGGCACCGGCCAGACCATCGGGGCCAGCATCCGGGCCAGCACCAGCGCGACCAGCACGCCGAGCAGGCTGGAGACGAACGTGATCAGCGCGTGGCGCATGCCGGAGCTGCCGTCGATCGGGGCGCAGGGTGCCGGCGCAGCGCCGGCACCGGACCGGATCAGAACGCGTTGATGCCGGTCAGCTCACGGCCGACGACGAGCTGGTGCACGGTCTCGGTGCCCTCGTAGGTGATGACCGATTCGAGGTTCAGCGCGTGGCGGATCGGCGAATGCTCGGTCGTGATGCCGGCGCCGCCGAGGATGTCGCGTGCCTCGCGCGCGATGTCGATCGCGATGCGGCAGTTGTTCCACTTGGCCAGCGAGACCTGGGTCGGCTGCATCGCGCCGGCGTCCTTGAGCCGGCCGAGCTGCAGCGAGAGCAGCTGCGCCAGCGTGATCCGCCGCGCCATCTCGGCGAGCTTGATCTGCACGGCCTGGCGCGCCGCGATCGGCTGCTTGAACAGGATGCGGGTCTTGGAATACTCCAGCACCTCGGTGAAGCAGGCGATCGCCGCGCCGATCGGGCCCCAGGTGATGCCGTAACGGGCCTGGGTCAGGCAGCCCAGCGGCCCCTTGAGGCCCTTGACGTTCGGCAGCCGGTTGGCGTCGGGCACGCGCACGTTGTCGAAGTACAGCGCCGAGGTGACCGAGGCGCGCAGGCTCATCTTCTTGTGGATCTCCTGCGCGGTGTAGCCGGGGAAGTCCTTCTCGACGACGAAGCCCTGGATGCCCTCGTCGGTCTGCGCCCAGACGATCGCGATGTGCGCCAGATTGCCGTTGGTGATCCACATCTTGGAGCCGTTGAGAATCCAGTCGGCGCCGTCGCGCTTGGCGTGCGTGCGCATGCTGGCCGGATCCGATCCGCCCTGCGGCTCGGTCAGGCCGAAACAGCCGATGACCTTGCCGGCGGCCATGTCGGGCAGCCAGCGGCGGCGCTGTTCCTCGCTGCCGTAGGCGTAGATCGGGTACATGCACAGCGAGGACTGGACCGAGGCGAAGCTGCGCAGGCCCGAGTCGCCGCGCTCCAGCTCCTGGCAGACCAGGCCGTAGCTGACGCCGTTCATGCCGGCGCAGCCGTACTCGACCGGCAGGCTCGAGCCGAGCAGGCCGAGCTCGGCCATCTCCGGGATCAGCTCGGTCGGGAAGCGGCCCTGGTCGAAGCAGTCGCCGATGATCGGCAGCACGCGCTCGTCGGTGAAGCGCGCCACCGTGTCCTGCACCATGCGTTCTTCGTCGCTGAGCAGCGAGCGGACGTCGTAGAGGTCGGCGGGATTCAGCGGCGACGGGGCCATGCGGGTCTTTCCGGTGGGAATGAACCGGCTATTGTAGGCCAAGCCCGGCCGCCGGGCGTCGTCCCGGCCGGACGCCGTATGATGGCGGACCGTCCGACCCGGCCCGCTCCGCTACCGATCATGCACGTTCCGGTCCTGACCTATCACGCCGTCAACATCGCCGGCAACGACTACGCCTGCAACGACCACGTCGCCTTCGCCGAGGACCTGCGGCTGATCGACGATCTGGGCCTGCGCGTGATCCCGCTGCAGTGGGTCGTCGACCAGCTGCTCGGCCGCGCGCAGCGCGATCTGTCGCGCTGCGTCGCGCTGAGCTGCGACGACGGCCCGAACCTCGATTTCCACGACGTGGTCCATCCGGTCCACGGCGCGCAGCGCAGCCTGTACCACTGCATGGCCGACTTCGTCGCCGAACGCGGTCCGGAGCGGCAGCCGCTGCTGCACCTGACCGCGTTCGTGATCGCCTCGCCGGACGCGCGCGCGCACATCGATCGCGGCGCGCTGTTCGGCCTGGACTGGATGCAGGAGGACTGGTGGGCGCTGGCGCAGCGTTCGGGCCGGATCGCGATCGAGAACCACAGCTGGGACCACAATCACGCCGACGTGCCCGGTCCCGGCGCCGACGGCATGCCGCGCGGATCGTTCCTGGCGGTCGACAATCGCGCCCGTGCCGATGCCGAGATCGCCGAGGCCGGCCGCTACATCGACGCGCGCGTGACGCCGCACCGCACGCGCCTGTTCTGCTACCCGTTCGGCCACATCCCCGACTACGTGCACCGCGAATACCTGCCGCAGCACGGCGACGTGCACGGCATCGAGGCGGCATTCAGCGACGGCGCCTGCCCGGTCGGCCGTGGCGCCGATCGCTGGAACCTGCCGCGCTACATCTGTGGGTGGCACTGGAAATCGCCGCAGGCGCTGCAGGCGATTCTCCAGGACGCGACTCGGACCTGAGCGCGCCGACGCGCTTTTTCAGAACGGCCCGATCGCGTGCGCCTTGGCGATCAGCGCGCGCCGGCGCACCTCGTCCAGCGGCTTGTGCCAGCGCGCGATCAGGCGCTCGTGCGGCGTCGGCACGAAGCCCGCCTGCATGTCGACCTCGTACGCACGCGGATCGCCGCAGTAACCGAAGAACGCATCGCAGCGGTCGGCGAAACGCTCGAAGCCGTAGCGCAGGTTGTGCAACAGGATGCCGCCGGCAGCCTTCACCTGCGCGCACTGCTCCGGCGTCATGTGCGCGAACGCCCGCCCGTCGGTGCAGCCGCCGCCGACCAGCATGATGTCGCCGAACGGACGGAAGTGCAGATACGACAGCGGCACCAGGCGCGGACCTTCCAGGCGCAGAAAGACGCCCAGATGGCACGGGAAATCGGGGATCGTCTCGCGAAACTTGTGCCGGAACATCGGACCGAAGCTGGTCGCGCCTTCGTCGAGTTCGGTGACCGTCAGGAAGGCGTCGAGCGGAGCGGGAAAAGCGGGCATGGAATGACCTTGGATGGAGGCCGCTGCCGTGGCGGCGGAACGAAAGGATCGGTGACGGAACCCGGGAAGGTGCGCGGTAGCGATTCTCGTCGCTGCGCGATCGGCGCAGTCAGGCCTGCGTGCCCCGCAGCGTACGCACGGTCGCCTCGAGCGTCGCGGCGGTCGCCGCGCCGGCGGCCAGCGGCGGCGCGGCGGCCAGCTCGACGCGCGCACGGAACCGACGCGGCAGGCGCAGCCGCCCCAGACGCGAATCGCGCCTGCTCCACATGCTCGACCACATGCCGCGCAGCGCCATCGGCACGACCGGCACCGCGCGCCGCGCGAGGATCTTCTCGACGCCGCTCCTGAACGGCGCGATCTCGCCGTCGCGCGTCAGTGCGCCCTCCGGGAAGATCGCGACGAGCTCGCCGTCGGCCAGCGCCTGGTCGATCGCGTCGAACGCGCGCTGCATCAGTACCGGATCCTCGCGCGCGCCGGCGATCGGGATCGCCTTGGCGGTGCGGAAGATCCAGCTCAGCACCGGGATCGAGAAGATGCGGTGGTCCATCACGAAACGGATCGGCCGCGGCACCTGGCCGGCGATCAGCAGTGCGTCCATGTAGCTGACGTGGTTGCAGACCAGCAGGGCCGGGCCCTCGTCGGGCACGTTCGCCTCGATGCCGTGCAGCTCCACGCGGTAGAGCAGGCGCGTCAGCAGCCAGCTCAGGAAGCGCATGAAGAACTCGGGCACGATCGAGAAGATGATCGCGGTGACGATCGCGGTCAGTACGCCGACGGCGAGGAACACCTCGGGAATCGAGAAGCCGAGCACCTGCTGGGCGACGATGCCGAGCACGGCCGCGGCGACGATGAACACCGCGTTCTGGATGTTGAGCCCGGCGATCACGCGCGACAGCTCGTCCTTGGGCGTGCGGCTCTGGATCAGCGCGAACAGCGGCACGACGTAGAAGCCGGCGAACACGCCGACCAGGGCGAGGTCGATCATGATGCGCCAGCTGCCGGGCTGGGCGACGAACTGGGCGACGCTGAGACCGGCCGCGGCGGCCTCGCCGGGCCGCGCGAAGTACAGGTCGATGCAGAACGCGGTCATGCCGAGCGCGCCGAGCGGCACCAGGCCGATCTCGACCGTACGCGCCGAGAGCTTCTCGCAGGCCAGCGAGCCCAGGCCCGTGCCGACCGAGAACAGCGCCAGCGCGAGCAGATAGAGGTTCTCGGCGCCGCCCAGATACAGCTGCGCGTAGTTGGGCAGCTGCGCGGTCAGCGCAGTACCCATGAACCAGAACCACGAGATGCCGAGCACCGCATTGCGCACCGCGCGCTGCTTGCGCACCAGGCGCATGACGCCGAGCGACTCGGCGATCGGGATCCAGCTGATCCTGAGGTCCGGCGCGGCCGCCGGCGCGCGCGGAATCGCGCGGCTGACCAGGTAGCCGCTGATCGCCAGCGTCACCACCGCGCCGCCGCGACGACCGGTCCGATCGTGCCGATCCGCATCAGGCTGGTACCGACGATCATGCCGAGCAGGATCGAGATCGACGTGCCCATCTCGACCAGGCCGTTGCCGCCGGTCAGCTCCTCGGGCTTGAGCGCCTGCGGCAGAATCGAATACTTGACCGGACCGAACAGCGTGGACTGCAGGCCGGTCAGGAACAGCGCGGCGAGCAGGATCGCCGGACTCTTGACGACGAAGCCGACCGCCGCGATCGACATGATGAGGATCTCCATCGTCGTCGTGACGCGGATCAGCGCGGCCTTCTCGTACTTCTCGGCGATCTGGCCGGCGGTCGCCGAGAACAGGAAGTACGGCAGGATGAACAGCGCCGGCGCGAGATTCGCGTACAGCGCGCCCTGCTCGGTCGACAGACCGAGCTGATAGACGATCAGCATCAGCATCGCGTTGCGATAGACGTTGTCGTTGAACGCGCCCAGGCTCTGGGTCACGAAGAACGGCAGGAAGCGTCGCTCGCGCAGGAGACTGAACTGACTGTGGCTCGCCATCGACGGATCCGGGGCTTGGGGGTCGGCGGCGCAATCTAGCAGGATGCGGCGGCCCCGGCGCCGGGCCGCCCCGGCACCGTGTTCAGGGGGGGGGGGGGGCACCGGCCAGAGCCGCAGGCGCGGCGCGCGGCGATGACCGCCCGCCGGGCCCGTCGCCGCCGGCGGCCCCGGCAGGTAGACTGGCGGACTCCGCGGCCGCTGCGGCCGCCTTGCGGCATCCCGAATTCCATGCGTCTCCGACTCGTCCCCCTGCTCGTCCTCGCCGCGGCCCTGGCCGCCGGCAGTCCGCCCTCGGCCGCCCAGTCGGTGCTGCGGGCCGTCGCCAGTCCCGACCTGACGCGGCTGCCGCCCGGCCAAGCGGCATGGATGCGTGAGACGCGCGCCAGCTTCGACCGCACGCGCGGCGAGCTGGCCGGAGAGCCGCTGGCGCAGGCCTATGCGGTCCTCGCCTCGGCCTATACGCGCGTGGGCCTGTACGACCCGGCGCTGACCGCGCTGTGGAACGCCGAGCAGCTGGCACCGGAGGATCCGCGCTGGATCTACGCGCAGGGCCTGGTCTCGCACGCGCGCGGTGACGGCGCCACCGCCAAGACGCAGTTCCAGCGCGCGCTGGCGATCGCGCCGGACTATCTGCCGCTGCGCGCGGCGCTGGCCGGCCTGCAGATCCAGGCCGGCGACCTCGACGGCGCGCGCAAGCTGCTCGCCGACCACGTCGCCAAGCACACCGACCAGCCGCTGCCGTACGCGCTGCTCGGCGACATCGCGCTGCGCCAGAAGCGCTATGCCGAGGCGGTCACGCAGTACCAGCAGGCGCTCAAGCTCGATCCGCCGGCGACGCGGCTGTACCGCTCGCTGGCCGAGGCCTACCAGGGTGCCGGCAACGCCGCGGCGGCCGGCGAGGCGCGCGCCAAGGCCGGCGACGTGCCGGTCCGGCTCAACGATCCGCTGGCGCAGGGCCTGTTCGGCGGACCGGGCCTGGAAGCGGTCGAGCCGTTCGCGCTGGACATGAGCTCGGCGGTGTTCTTCGTCTCGATCGGCCGCTACGCCGCGCGCGCGCGAGAGCGCCGACGCCGCGCTCGGCCGCAAGCCCGGCGACGCCGGCGCGATCGCGATGCGCGCGCGCATCGATGCGGCCGAGGGCCGGATCGATGCGGCCCGTCAGCGTATCGCCACGGCGCTGGCCGCGCAGCCGGACAACCCGCTGCTGCTGCTGACGCAGGGCGCGATCCAGGAGATGGCGGTCGACGACGTCGGTGCGCAGACCGCGTTCCAGAAGGCGATCGCGGCCGATCCGTCGCAGTCCGAGGCGCGCCTGCGGCTCGGCCAGCTGCTGATGCGCACCGGCCGCCCCGGCGATGCGATCGCGCAGTTCCGCGCGTTGACCGAGCTGCATCCCAACGACGGCGAAGGCTGGGCGCAGCTGCTCGCCGCCGAGGCCGCCGCCGGCCGCTGCGCCGACGGGCTGCGCGACATGAACCAGGTGCTCGCCGGCCGGCCGGACTACGGCTTCGTGATCCAGCTCTCGGTGCGCGCGGCCAGCACCTGCCGCGGCGCCACCGCCGAGCAGCGGCGCAAGGCGCTGGCCGACGGCGAGAAGCTGTACCGGATCAGCAATGCCGGCGAGGTCGCCGAGGCCTATGCGCTGGCGCTGGCCGCCAACGGCAAGTGGAAGGAGGCCGAGGAAACCCAGGCCGCCGCGCTGTTCGGCGCGGTCAGCAGCCGCGACGCGACGCGCCAGGCGCTGTACCGCGAGTTCTACGACCGCTTCAAGGCCAAGCAGCTGCCCGAGCTGCCGTGGCCGAGCCAGCATCCGCTGTTCAAGCCGGAACGGCCGACGCCGGCCGTCGCGGCGCCGTGAGGCCGGGCCGATGAACGGCGAGCGCAGCGTCACCCGCGAGCAGGCCGAGGAGGCCGTACGCACCCTGCTGCGCTGGGCCGGCGAGGACCCGGCGCGCGAAGGCCTGATCGATACGCCCAAGCGCGTCGTGGAGGCCTATGCCGACTGGTTCTCCGGCTACACGGTCGATCCGTCCGACTACCTGCGCCGGACCTTCGAGGAAGTGGCCGGCTACGACGAGATGATCGTGCTGCGCGACATCGAGTTCGAGTCCTACTGCGAGCACCACATGGCGCCGATCATCGGCCGCGCCCACATCGGCTATCTGCCGACCGACAAGGTCGTGGGCATCAGCAAGCTCGCGCGCGTCGTCGACGGCTTCGCGCGGCGCTTCCAGGTGCAGGAGAAGCTGACCGCGCAGATCGCCCACTGCATCGAGGACGTGCTGCGTCCGCGCGGCGTCGGCGTCGTCATCGACGCCACCCACCAGTGCATGACCACGCGCGGCGTGCACAAGCGCGGCGTGTCGATGATCACCAGCCAGATGCTCGGCGGCTTCCGCGAGGACGCGCGCACGCGCTCGGAGTTCCTGCGCTTCATCGACGGCCACGGCCGCCGCTGAGCGCGCGGCGCTCGCGTACAATCCGCGCGCGCCGCCGTCCGCCGCGGCGCCCCGACGAGCCGACCGGACCGCCCCGTGAACAGCCCCGACACCGTGGTCCCCGTGCGTCGCGCCGCGGTGATCTTCATCTTCGTCACGGTCGTGCTCGACATGCTCGCGTTCGGCCTGATCATCCCGGTGCTGCCGCATCTGGTGCAGGCGATGGTCGGCGGCGACATCGCGGTCGCGACGCAGTGGACCGGCCTGTTCGGCGCGCTGTTCGGACTGATGCAGTTCGTGTTCTCGCCGGTCCAGGGCGCGCTGTCGGACCGCTTCGGACGGCGCCCGGTCATCTTGCTGTCGAACCTCGGCCTCGGCCTGGACTTCATCGTGATGGCGCTCGCGCAGACGCTGCCGGTGCTGTTCATCGGCCGCATCGTCTCGGGCATCACCGCGCCAGCTTCACGACCGCCAATGCCTACATCGCCGACGTGACGCCGAAGGAGAAGCGCGCCGCCGCGTTCGGACTGCTCGGCGCGGCGTTCGGCATCGGCTTCGTGATCGGCCCGGCGCTCGGCGGCTTCCTCGGCAGCGTGTCGCCGCGGCTGCCGTTCTGGGTCGCCGGCGGCCTGGCGCTGGCCAACTTCGTCTACGGCTGGCTGATCCTGCCCGAGTCGCTGCCGCCGGAGCGGCGCAGCGCGCGCTTCGACCTCAAGGGCGCCAATCCGCTCGGCGCGCTGCGCCTGCTGCGCCGCTATCCGCACGCGCTCGGACTGATCGTGGTCGTGTTCCTGACCCAGTTCGCGCAGTTCTCGCTGAACTCCACCTTCGTGCTGTTCGCCGACTACCGCTTCCAGTGGGGTCCGCAGGAGGTCGGCTACACGCTGGCCCTGGTCGGCCTGTGCAGCGGCATCGTCCAGGCCGGTCTGGTCGGCCGCCTGGTGCGCCGCTTCGGCGAACGCCGGCTGATGCTGACCGGTCTGTCGTTCGGCATCGCCGGCTTCGTGACGTTCGGCCTCGGCGCGACGCCGCTGCTGTTCCTGGCCGGCATTCCACTACTGGCGCTGGCCGGCCTCGGCGGACCGCCGGCGCAGGCGATCCTGACCCAGCAGGTCGACCCCGGCGAACAGGGCCGGCTGCAGGGCGCGATCAGCGCGATGGCCGGCCTGGCGACGATCTTCGGCCCGTTCCTGTTCACGCAGGTGTTCGCCGCGTTCATCGGTCCGCAGGCGGACCTGCACGTGCCCGGCGCGGCGTTCCTGCTGTCGGCGGTCCTGCTCGCCGCGGCGCTGCTGCTGGGCTGGCGCGTCACCGCGCGTTTCGCACGCGCGCCGGCAGCGGCCGCGCCGCCGCCATCGCAGCCGGCCGTCGAGCCCGGCCCGCCGGGCTGAGCGGCCGGACTCACGCAGCGGCACGGACACGCACCGGACAAGGCGCGCCGGATCGGTAGAATCGGGCCTTTCACCACGGAGGCCCCTCATGCGCCCATTGCTCACCGCCAGTGCCGTCGCCGGCCTGGTCGCGCTCGGCTTGACCGCCTGCCAGCGCGAACCCGCTCCCGCCGCCGAGGCGCCGCCGGCCCCTGCCGCCGCCGCGCCGGCCCCCGGACCGCTGGTACCGACGGCCGACGGCGCCTGGAGTCCGGCGATCACCGCCGAGGACTTCGCGGCGCGTGTGCAGAAGCTGGCGTCGGATCAGTTCGAGGGCCGCAAGCCCGGCACCGTCGGCGAGCGCCTGACGACCGCCTACCTCAAGGACCAGTTCGAGCAGATCGGCCTCAAGCCCGGCAATGCCGGCAGCTGGTTCCAGACCGTCCCGATGGTCGAGACGACGATGGTCGACGCCGATCAGGTCGCGCTCGACGTCAAGGGCAGCGGCGGCGAGGCGCGCTTCGCGTTCGGCACCGACATGGTGCTCGGCACGCTCGACGGCAGCCTCGAGGTCGACCTCAAGGACAGCGACGTGCTGTTCCTCGGCTACGGCGTCGACGCGCCGGACCAGCAGTGGAACGACTTCGACGGCGTCGACGTCAAGGGCAAGACGATCGTCGTGCTCGTCAACGATCCGGGCTGGGGCTCGCAGGATCCGGAGCTGTTCAAGGGCCGTGCGCTGACCTACTACGGCCGCTGGACCTACAAGTTCGAGGAGGCCGCGCGCAAGGGCGCGGCGGCCGCGCTGATCGTCCACGAGGACGCCGGCGCCGGCTATCCGTGGGGCGTCGTGCAGGCCGGCTGGAGCGGCCCGCAGCAGAGCCTGCCGGCCAGCGAGGATCCGGCACCGCGCCTGAAGGCCGCCGGCTGGCTGACCGGCGACGCCGCGCGCCGGCTGTTCGCGACGGCCGGACAGGACTTCGACGCGCTCAAGAAGGCGGCCGACGTGCGCGGCTTCAAGCCGGTCGCACTCGGCGCGAAGCTGTCGACGCGCTTCACGAACACGGTGACGCGTTCGACCTCGGAGAACGTGCTGGCGGTGCTGCCCGGCACCACGCGACCCGACGAGGTCATCGTCTACACCGCGCACTGGGACCACCTGGGCAAGGACGAGCACCTGCAGGGCGACCAGATCTACAACGGCGCGGTCGACAACGCGACCGGCGTGGCCGCCCTGCTCGAGATCGCCGAGGCGTTCAAGCACCAGCAGCCGGCGCCGGAGCGCTCGATCCTGTTCCTGGCGGTCACGCTCGAGGAGTCGGGCCTGCTCGGCTCGGCCTACTACGCGGCGCATCCGGCCTATCCGCTGGCCAAGACCGTCGCCAACATCAACATCGACGCGCTGCCGGTGATCGGACGCAGCAAGGACGTCTCGGTGATCGGCCTGGGCCAGTCCGAGCTCGACGCGTACGTGACCGAGGCGGCCAAGGCGCAGAACCGCACGATCACGCCGGACGCCTCGCCGGAGAAGGGCTTCTTCTTCCGCTCCGATCACGTCAATTTCGCGCGCGGCGGCGTCCCGGCGCTGTATGCGGCCGGCGGCGAGGATCTGGTCGAAGGCGGCACCGAGGCCGGCGCCAGGGCCGAGGCCGACTACAACACGCACCGCTATCACAAGCCGGCCGACGAGTTCGACCCGAACTGGGACCTGCGCGGCACGATCGAGGACCTCGAGCTGCTCTACGCGGTCGGACGCCGGCTCGGCGGCGAATCGACGTTCCCGCAATGGAAGCCGGGCGCCGACTTCCGCCGTCCGCAGTGACGACCGGGGCCCGGCCGGCGCAGCCGGCCGGGCCGTTCAGCCGCCGCCGCGGATCGCGGCGGCGGCCGGCGTGACCGCCACATGAGTTTGCTACACTCCGCCGTTCCGCCCCCGTGGCGCCGACCCCGTCGAGAATGAGCGAGGATCCTCCGAGTAGACCGCCCCGAACCTGGTTCGGTCGTATTTTTCAGGCTTTCAGCGGCGAGCTGCGCAGCCGCGAAGAACTGATCGACGAGCTCCGCCACGCCCAGTCCACGGGACTGATCTCCAACGACACGCTCGCGATGATCGAGGGTGCGATCGAGGTCACCGACATCAAGGTGGGCGACGTGATGGTGCCGCGTGCGCAGATGGTCTCGATCGCGGTCGACGACCCGCTCGGCGAGATCGTGCAGACCGTCATCGAATCGGGACACTCGCGTTTTCCGGTGCACGGCGACGACCGTGACGAGATTCTCGGCATCCTGCTCGCCAAGGACCTGCTGCGCTGCTTCAGCCAGTCCAGCGACGCGCCGCGCGACATCCGTCCGCTGCTGCGCTCGGTGATCCTGATCCCCGAGTCCAAGCGCCTGAACATCCTGCTCAAGGAATTCCGCCTGTCGCGCCATCACATGGCGATCGTCGTCGACGAGTACGGCGGCGTGGCCGGCATCGTCACGATCGAGGACGTGCTCGAGCAGATCGTCGGCGACATCGACGACGAGCACGACGACGACGACGACCGCCAGACCCTGATCCGCGTGTCGCCGGACGGCACCTTCCTGGTCGACGCGCAGACCCCGATCGCCGCGTTCAACGAGCGCTTCGGCAGCGTGTTCAACGACGAGGAATACGACACCGTCGGCGGCATGATCGCCGCGACCGTCGGCCACCTGCCGCAACCCGGCGACGAGGCCGACCTCGGCGGCTTCCACTTCCAGGTCATGAAGGGCGACGCGCGGCGCGTACAGCAGTTCGCCGTGCGGATGCACGCGGCGTGAGCCGGACCACGCCGGCGCGCGCGCGCGCCACGCGCGGCGCCGGCCTGCTCGCATGGCTGGCCTGTCTGCTGGGCCTGTGGACCGGGGCCGCCGCCGCGCAGGCGCCGGACGCCGAGCCCGGCGATTCGCTGCGGATCAGCCTGGTCACCTATGGCCCCGGCGCGCTGTACTGGGAGCGCTTCGGCCACAACACGCTGCTGGTGCGCGATCTCGCCAGCGGCGAGGCGACCGTCTACAACTACGGCCTGTTCGACTTCGCCGAAGACGACTTCTTCTGGAATTTCGTGCGCGGCCGCATGACCTACCACGTCGGCGCCTGGCCGTTCGACGAGGACCTGCCCGCCTACGTCGCCGAAGGCCGCAGCGCGGTCGAGCAGCCGCTGGACCTGACGCCGCGCCAGCGCGTCGAGCTGCGCGACTTCCTCGCCTGGAACGTGCAGCCGGCCAACGCCCGCTACCGCTACGACTACTTCGTCTCCAACTGCTCCACACGTCTGCGCGACGCGCTCGACCGCGTGCTCGGCGGCGCGCTGCGCGAGCAGTCGCGCGGCCGCTCGCGCGGCTACACATATCGCATGAACGCGGTGCGCCTGCTCGCGCCGGACCCGTGGCTGATGCACGTGGTCGACCTCGGCCTGGGGCCGTTCGCCGACCAGCGCCTGGACTTCTGGCAGGAGAGCTTCGTGCCGATGACGCTGCAGCGCGTCGTCGGCGAGGCACGCGTGCCCGACGGCGACGGCGGCATGCGGCCGCTGGCCGCCGCACCGATCGCGCTGGCCGAAAGCCGCCTCGAGGCGCCGCCGGACATCCCGCGCGATCTGCGCGGGCCGTTCCTCGCGGCCGGCATCGGCATCGCCGCGGCGCTGTGGCTGCTCGGCCGCGCGCGCCATCGCCGCGCCGCGCGGATCGGCTTCGCGCTGGCCGCCTTCACGTTCTCGCTGGCGGCCGGACTCGCCGGCGCGGTCCTGGCCTTCCTGTGGGGCTTCACCGAGCATCGCGCGGCCTGGCGCAACGAGAACCTGCTGCTGCTCGATCCGCTGTGCCTGGCGCTGCTGCCGGCCTGGTGGCGCGCGCTGCGCGCAGACTGGCGTCCGTCGCGCCCGGCGCGCTGGCTGGCCGGCGTGGTGCTGGCGGCGGCGGGCTTCGCGGTGTTCTCGAAGGTGCTGCCGTGGTTCGTGCAGGCCAACGTGCACTGGATCGCGCTGATCGTGCCGATCCATCTGGCGCTCGCGGCGACGCTCTGGCGCCAGCCGCACGCGGCGCGCTGAACGCGGCGGCGCGCATTGCGAGCGCCGCCCGGGACGCGGCATGATCGCGCCCATGGTCGAAGCTCCCGCATCCGCCGCGCCGGCGTGTTCCGCACCGACGCCGATGGTCGTCAACTGCGTGGCGTACACCAGCCAGGGACGCCGCGTCGGCGACATCACGATCGACGAGATCAGCGACGTGCTGGCGCGGCCCGACCAGTTCGTCTGGGTCGGCCTGCACGAGCCGGACGCACCGCTGCTGGAGAAGCTGCAGGAAGAGTTCGGTCTGCACGATCTGGCGATCGAGGATGCCAAGAACGCGCATCAGCGCCCGAAGATCGAGAGCTACGGCGACTCGCTGTTCATCGTCGCGCAGACCGCGCAGTTCGTCGCCAGCCGCATCGAGTTCGGCGAGACGCACGTCTTCGTCGGCCGCAACTACATCGTGACGATCCGCCACGGCGCCTCGCTGTCGTACGCGCCGGCCCGGCGCGGCTGCGAGCAGACGCCCGACCTGCTCGCGCTCGGCCCCAGCTACGGCCTGTATTCGGTCCTGGACTTCATCGTCGACAACATCCTGCCGATCGTGCGCAGTTTCCGCGAGCAGCTGCAGGACCTGGAGGAGGACATCTTCCAGGACACGTTCAAGCGCCAGACGATCCGCAGCCTCTACGAGCTCAAGAAGGAGCTGGTCTCGCTGCGCCTGGCGGTCGCCCCGCTGCAGGACGTGCTGAACCAGCTGGTGCGCCTGTATCCGGGGCTGATCCGCGACGAAGTGCGTCCGTATTTCCGCGACGTGTCCGACCATGCCACGCGCATCAACGAGTCGATCGACACGATGCGCGAGATGCTCTCGGCCGCGATCAGCATCAACACCGCCGTGGTCGGCGCCGCGCAGAACGAGGTCGTCAAGCGGCTGGCCGGCTGGGCCGCGCTGCTGGCCGCGCCGACGCTGATGACGAGCTGGTACGGCATGAACTTCCACCACATGCCCGAGCTCGACAAGGCCTGGGGCTATCCGGCGATGATCGTGCTGACCGCCTCGATCTGCGGCGGCCTGTTCATCCTGCTGCGGCGCGCGCGCTGGCTCTGAGGTGTCGAGGGTGGCCGGAGGAGGGCGTCGCGAGAGCGGCATCGACGCGGCGCGGATATGCATCGCAGCGACGCAGCGATAACACGTCGACATCTGCTGCCTTCGCCGAGCGTCGTTGCGTCGCACAATTTCGAGTGGTCCATACGACCAAAGGCTAATGCACTGCGGCTTGACCGTGGTGCGCTGCGGGAACACGCTTTCGCGGTTCCCGGTCCCGTAGGGTGGAGGCGGTATGACTTCGGTGTTAAGCAAGTTGGGATGGCTGGCCTTGGCCGTCCTCGGCGCGTTCTGCCTGGGCACCGTCGCCCTGCACCGCGGCGAAACGATCAACGCGGTCTGGCTGGTGACGGCCGCGGTGTCGATCCTGTTCATCGCGTATCGCTTCTACAGCAAGTTCATCGCCGACAAGGTGCTGCAGCTCGATCCGACGCGTGCGACGCCGGCGGTGCTGCGCAACGACGGACTGGACTACGTACCGACCGACAAGTACGTCGTCTTCGGCCACCACTTCGCCGCGATCGCCGGCGCCGGCCCGCTGGTCGGCCCGGTGCTGGCCGCGCAGATGGGCTACCTGCCCGGCACGCTGTGGATCCTGGTCGGCGTGATCTTCGCCGGCGCCGTGCAGGACTTCATGGTGCTGTTCTTCTCGTCGCGCCGCGACGGCAAGTCGCTTGGCGACATGGCGCGCGCCGAGCTCGGGCCGGGCGCCGGCGTGGTCGCGATGATCGGCGTGACGATGATCATGTTCATCATCCTCGCCGTACTCGCGCTGGTCGTCGTCAAGGCGCTGGCCGAAAGCCCCTGGGGCACGTTCACGGTCGCGATGACGATCCCGATCGCGCTGTTCATGGGCGTCTACCTGCGCTACCTGCGCCCGGGCCGCGTCATGGAGGTGTCGATCATCGGCCTGGTCCTGCTGCTGCTGTCGATCTGGCTCGGCGGCGTCGTCGCGCACGATCCGGCCTGGTCCGAGGCGTTTCACTTCAACGGCCGCCAGCTCGCCTGGATGCTGATCGCCTACGGCTTCCTCGCCTCGGTGATCCCGGTCTGGCTGCTGCTGGCGCCGCGCGACTACCTCTCGACCTTCCTCAAGATCGGCACCGTGGTGCTGCTGGCGATCGGCATCCTGATCGCCGCGCCGGAACTGCGCATGCCGGCGCTGACCAAGTTCGTCGACGGCACCGGTCCGGTCTTCGCCGGCGGGCTGTTCCCGTTCCTGTTCATCACGATCGCCTGCGGTGCGGTGTCGGGCTGGCACTCGCTGATCTCCTCGGGCACCACGCCCAAGCTGCTCGCCAACGAGAAGGAAGCGCGCCTGGTCGGCTACGGCGGCATGCTGATGGAGGCCTTCGTCGCGGTGATGGCGCTGATCGCCGCCTGCGTGCTCGATCCGGGCATCTACTTCGCGATGAACGCGCCGGCCGCGCTGATCGGCACCACGGTCGAGTCGGCCGCGCAGGCGATCAGCAACCTCGGCTTCGTGATCACGCCGGACATCCTCGCCCAGACCGCGGCCGACATCGGCGAGGGATCGATCCTGTCGCGTGCCGGCGGCGCGCCGACGCTGGCGGTCGGCATGGCGCACATCCTGCACAGCGTGATCTCCGGCGAAGGCATGATGGCGTTCTGGTACCACTACGCGATTCTGTTCGAAGCGCTGTTCATCCTGACCACGGTCGATGCCGGCACGCGCGCCGGCCGCTTCATGATCCAGGACCTGGCCGGTCTGGCGGTGCCCTCGCTCAAGCGCACCGAGTCGTGGACCGGCAATCTGATCGCGACCGCGCTGTGCGTGGCCTGCTGGGGCTACTTCCTCTATCAGGGCGTGGTCGATCCGCTCGGCGGCATCAACACGCTGTGGCCGCTGTTCGGCATCGCCAACCAGATGCTCGCGGCGATCGCGCTGACGCTGTGCTGCGTGTGCCTGATCAAGATGAAGCGCGATCAGTACGTCTGGGTGCCGCTGGTGCCGACCGTCTGGCTGCTGATCTGCACGCTGACGGCAGGCTTCCAGAAGGTGTTCCACGGCGACGTGCGCATCGGCTTCCTCGCCCATGCGCGCAAGTACGCCGACGCCCTCGCGCAGGGCCAGGTGCTGGCGCCGGCCAAGTCGCTCGACGACATGAACCGCATCGTCTTCAACGACTACGTCAATGCCGGCCTCGCCGCGACGTTCATGACGATCGTCGTCGTCGTCGTCGTGTTCGGCATCCGTGCCGCGCTCAAGGCCCGGCGCGTCTCGGTGCCGACCGCACAGGAAACGCCGTACGTCGCGCTGGCTTCGGTCGCGCGATGAACCGCGACGCGGCCAAGGCCCCTTCCGCAACGGAAGGGGCCGGCGAAGCCACCGCTGCCGTCGACGGCGGCAGCGGTGGCGCGCTGAGCCGGCTGTGGCAGCGCGCGGTCCGCATCGCGCGTCAGATCATCGGCATCCCGGACTACGGCACCTACGTCGCGCATCTGCGCGCCTACCATCCGGACCGGCCGATCCCGACCTATGCGGAGTTCTTCAACGAACGCCTCGAGGCGCGCTACAAGGGCGGCGGCGGCCGCTGCTGCTGAGCGGTCGCCCCCCCGTCCGTTTGCCGGCCCGCGACGGCGCGCCGATACTGCGCGCATGCCGACCCCGCGCGCGCCGATGAGGACACCCTGCCCGACGCAGGCCCGCTTCGTTGCGGCCGCGGCACGCGACGGCGCCGCCGCCCGCGGTCTGGGCGGCACGAGGCCCCCGGCATGAGTGCCCTCATGCTGCGCCATGTCGTGCCGGCGGATGCCGAGGCCATCTGCGCGATCTACAACCCACACGTGCGCGACACGATCGTCACGTTCGAGGACGTGCCGGTCACGCCGGCGCAGATGGCCGAGCGCATCGCGCAGGTGCAGGGTGCCGGTTATCCGTGGTGGGTCGCCGACGCCGGCGGCCGCATCGCCGGCTACGCCTACGCGGCGCGCTGGCGCAGCCGTGCCGCCTACGATCCGACCGTCGAGACGACGATCTACGTCGCCGCCGACGCGCAACGCGGCGGCATCGGCGTACCGCTCTACGACGCCCTGCTCGGCGACCTGGCCGATCGCGGCTATCACGTCGCGCTCGGCTGCGTCGCCCTGCCGAATCCGGCCAGCGTCGCGTTCCACGAACGCTGCGGCTTCCGCAAGGTCGCCCACCACGCCGAGGTCGGCCGCAAGTTCGGGCGCTGGATCGACGTCGGCTTCTGGCAGCGCATGCTGCAGCGCTGACGGCGTGTCCGATGCTGCATCGCCGCGGCAGCCGTCCGTGGCCGGTGGCCGACTGTGTCGCATGAGCGCGCTGACGATCCTGATCGCCGACGACCATCCGCTGTTCCGCGCCGCCGTGCTGCGTGCCTCGCAGGATGCGCAGCCCCAGGCGCAGCGCGTCGAGGCCGCAAGCGCGGCGACGCTGGAGCGGGCGCTGCAGGCGCATCCCGACCCGGACCTGGTGCTGCTCGACCTGACCATGCCCGGTGCGCACGGCTTCTCGGAGCTGCTGCATTCGCGCGGCGAGCATCCGCAGGTGCCGGTGCTGATGATCTCGTCCAACGAACACCCGCGCGTGATCCGGCGTGCCCGGCAGTTCGGCGCGACAGGCTTCGCGCCCAATTCCGCGCCTGCCGAGGTGGTCGCCCGCGCCGTGGCCGACGTGCTCGACGGCGGCAGATGGTTTCCGCGCTGACGGCCGAGCGCTCGGCCTCCGACAGCGCCCTCGCGCAGCGCCTGGCACAGCTGACGCCGCAGCAGTTCCGCGTGCTGCGCCCCGTCTCCGAGGGCGGTATCGGCGCGTTCGAACCGGCGGCGCGCTACGACAAGTACGACTTCACCGATGCGGCACGCGGCGGCGAAGGCGAGGCCTGGACGTTCGGCGTCAACTGGTACCTCAACGACTGGTCGCGCCTGATGTTCGACCTCGTGCACTGGAAGACCGACCACAAGGTCGGCAGCTATCAGGGGCCCGATTCGCGCAACACGCTCGGCGCGCGCATGCAGGTCGCCTTCTGATGCGCGAGGCCGCCTCGCACGATCCCGACGGTGGCTCACGTACTCGGGTCCGGCCCGCCGGACGCGCTGCGGCGGCGCAGCGTGGGTGCGCCGGACGCTGGCGTATACTGCCTGCGCCGCGACGGCGGCATCACCGCCGGTGATGCGCTCGTTGCGCGATACGTCGTCATAAGGCCGGAGCCGGCCCCCTGCCGGAGCGGTCTTCCTCTTCAGGAGTACCCGTATGGCCAAGGTCAAGATGTCCACGCCGCTTCCGGTTTCGGCCGATCAGGTCTGGAAGCTGATCGGCGGATTCAACGCGCTGCCCGACTGGCATCCCGCCGTGCAGAAGAGCGAGCTTGCCGACGGCGGGCGCGTCCGCCGCCTGCAGCTGCTCGGCGGCGCCAGCCTCGTCGAGCGCATGGAATCCTTCGACGACAACGATCACGTCTACACCTACTCGATCGAGAAGGGCGCGCTGCCGGTCGCCAACTACAAGTCCACGGTCCGCGTACGGCAGGACGAGGGCAAGGACGGCTGCGTGGTCGAATGGTCCGGTGATTTCGTGCCGGCCGGCGTGCCCGAGAACGATGCCGTCGCGACGATGCAGGGCATCTATCAGGCCGGTCTGGACAACCTGCGCAAGCTGTTCAACGTCTAGCACGAGGCCTCGGAACGGGTTCGTGCCCGTTCCCCGGTCGGACGGCGCGAGCCTGGCTCGCGCATCTTCGCCGGCATCGATCCGGGGCGATCGATTCTGGAGCGGTTCTTTTCCGGATCGCACGAGCTGGCTGTTGTCGGCGGCCTGCGCGGTGCTTTCCCGGCGCCTTTGGGGGGCGCATGCACGGATATCCGATACGGTTCCTGCGCGGCCTCCGGCTGTGGACGGCCGGCTTACTGATGCTGCTGGCCGCCACGGCGACGGCCAGGGAGATCGAACCCGGAGCTGCAGTCGAGCTGCGCGAGGGCCGCGGCCTGGTCGCGATCGCGCTCGACGCCGCGGTGCCGGTCTCGTCGCTGAAGATCGATCGCAAGGACGGCGGGTTCGGCGGTCAGCGCCTGCTGCGCCTGGGTCATGGACGCAGCCTGCGGCTGCTCGAGCTGCCGGCCGGCGAGTACCGCTTCAGCCGCATCGAGATCGGCTTCGACAACCAGCCGTACTGGTACGTCAATCTGCGCAAGGACGGGCGGCTGGACTTCAAGGTCGAGCCCGGCGTCATCAGCTATGCCGGCGACCTGGATCTGACCGCGTCCGGATACGGCATCTTTCATACGGTCCAGCGCGACCGGCTCGCGCAGCTGGCGATCGATCTGGACACGCATCATCCGGGCCTGCGCGAGCGCTGGCCGCTGCGCTGGCAGGGCGTGACGCCGGATCGCTTCGGCCAGTTCATGACCCGCGAACTGGCCGGCACGCCTTTGGCGGACGTCGTGAAAGCCGCCGACGCGGCCACCGTCGCCGAGCCGGAGAAGCAGGCCGATGCGCAGCTGCCGATCCTGGTGCGCGAGCTGTTCGCCGACTGGCAGGTCTCGATGGTCCGTCTGAACCCGGCCGGCGACATGCTCGCGATCACCGAGCAGAAGGACGGCCGCCACTCGATCAGCGTGCTCGACGTCGCGACGCTGCAGGCCAGCCTCGTCTACAGCGGCGACTATCCGGTCTACCAGATGAGCTGGGCCGCCGACCGCACCCTGTTGATCGGCGTCGACAATCGCGGCCGCACCAGCTATGCGGTGCGCCTGCGCGTGGAGGCCGGGCGTGCGCCGGCGTTCGACCTGCTGACGTTCCCGTACGACGGCTGGTTCGTCTCGACGATCGGCGAGGATGGCAATCAGGTGGTGTTCGCGCGTCCGGAGTCCGGCGGCGGCGCCGGCCTGTATCGCGTGGCGCTCGACGGCAAGCGCATCGAACGCAGTCAGTTCGACCGCAGCCGCCGGCTCGACAAGGGCCTGGAGGGCTGGAGCGACGTCGTGACCGACCGCGCCGGGGTGCCGCGCGCGGTGGTCGCCAGCGAGGACGGCGAGTATGTGCTCAAGACCCAGACCGGAGCCGACGGCCGCTGGCAGATCGTACGCCGCTTCTCGAACGAGGATCGCTTCCACCTGCTCCAACTCGCACCCGGAGGCAACAGCGTCTACGCCACGACCGACATCGATCGCGCCCAGAACGAACTGGTCCGCGTCGATCTGGCCGACGGCAAGATCGCCCAGACCGTGCTCGCACTGCCGGGCGTGGACATCCTCGAAGTGCTGACGACGCCCGCCGGCGTGCCGGTCGGTGCCAGCTACCTGCAGGACGGACGCCGCCAGACCCATTACTTCGATTCGGCGAACGCCTCGCTGCATGCGGCCCTGGCGCAGGCACTGCCCGATCGCAGCATCGCCGTCTACGAGACCAGTCGCAGCGGCACACGCGCACTGGTGCTGGCCAGCGACGAGACCGACCCGGGCACGTACTACCTCTACGACGCCGAGCACAACCGGGTCGAACAGCTGCTGTCGCGATTGCCCGCGTTCGAGCGCGCAAAACCGACGCGTTCCGCGCTGCTGCGGCTGGAAGCCTCCGACGGCACGCCGATCGAGGCGTATCTGGCCCTGCCGTCGGGCCGGGGGCCGCATCCGCTGATCGTAATGCCGCACGGCGGACCGATCGGCGTACGCGACACCCTGCACTACGATCCCGAGGTGCAGCTGATGACCAACCGAGGCTACGCGGTGCTGCGCGTCAACTTCCGCGGCTCCGGCGGCTTCGGCCGGCAGTTCGAGCAGGCCGGCTACGGCGCGTTCGGCACGCGGATCGAGGACGACGTGCTGGCCGCGGTCGACAAGGCGCTCGGCGCCTATCCGCTCGATCCGAAGCGAATCGCGCTGCGCGGCGCGAGCTACGGCGGCTACTCGACGCTGATGGGCCTGATCCGCTTCCCGGACCGCTATTCCTGCGGCGTGGCGACCGCGGCGGTCACCGACTGGGTGCTGCCGTTCTCGTCGAGCGACTGGGCCGCCAGCCCGGTCGCGCGTGATCTGATGAAGAAGCGCGTCGGCGATCCGGCCACGCAGATCGATGCGGTGGAGGCGATCTCTCCGGTCTACCGCTATCGCCAGATCGACAAGCCTCTGCTGCTCGCGCATGGCGCGCGCGACCGACGCGTCACGATCGAGCATGCACTGAGACTGCGGCTGCTGCTGGCCAAGGCCGGCAAACCGGCACAGTGGCTGCCGTTCGAGAAGGAAGGCCACGGCATCGCCGAGCTCGACAATCGCGTCCGGCTCGAATCGGCCGTGGACACGTTCCTGCGCAGCTGCTTCGGTGCCGGCAAGCCGGCCGTTCCGGCGACGGCGCAGACGCCCTCGCCCTGAGCGGGCCGCGCCGGCGGCCGAGTGCGCTGAAGCGCGAGGTCTGGCAGGCCGTGCCGGCCCGCGGTTGCATCGCGACCGAACGCGTACGGAACCGGCGATCGAACATGCCTCCGGGCACGCGTGGCGCCGGTCTTGTACCGACGTCGTGGGGACGCAGGCCGGAGCCGCGACGCGGCCGAGCCGCTCTCCAGCGGATCACCGTTCGCTTCGATCGAATCGAACAATCGCACGCCTCGTTCGCGTCGAAGCCGGCGTTGCGCGCGTTCTACAACCCCGGATGGGCCGGCTCGTGATCCTCGCGCAGACGCGCGACGATCGCATCGAGCGCGCGATCGAACAGCGGCGCCTCCTCGAGGATCACCGCGGTGCCGGCGCGCAGCTCGGCCGCGAGCGCGGTGACGGTCTTGTCGTCGACCTTGAGGCCGCGGCGGTTGACGAACAGGTACTTGGAGCTGATCGGGCTGATCCACGACAGCTTGGCGCGTTCGCGATGGCCGTGTTCGTCGACCAGCTCGAGCCAGGTTCCGGGGCGCAGCGCGCGGGCGCGCTGCAGGTATTCGTCTTCGTGCAGATCGTCCTCGACGCGGTCGGCCTCGATCGTGCTGGCGCCGAGCAGGATCTCCTCGACCGGACTGCCGGCGACATCGGCGGCCTGTTCGGTCACCGCTTCGGCCTGTTCCGCCGACGCCGCGGCCGCATGGAGGCAGGCGCGCTCGACGACGACCTCGCGCACGGTCTTGCGCTCGACCGGCGCGCCGCCCTGCAGCGAGGTGTAGAAGTCGGCCAGCGAGCGCATCGTCTCGTTGATCTCGTTGTCGTGCAGGCCGATCGTGCCGAGGCCATGACGCAGCGCGCGCTCGATCTGCGGCTTGACCTTGTGCAGGCGCTGGCGGTCCGCCTCGGTCTGCTTCGGCAGCGCGCTCCAGACGAACTCGTCGACGAAGCGCAGGCCGTTGCGCCACTCCTCGGACTGCTCGCCGTGGCGCAGCAGCGCGACGACGAGGTAGTTGGCCCACGGCCGCGACAACACCGCGTGGATGATCGGCGGCAGTACGCGCTCGTCGATGCGCAGCAGGATCTCGCGCGCCGCGGTGCGCCGCGCGTCCTGCAGGCGCTCGCGACCGCGCGCGGCCTCGGCGACGCGCTGCTCGGCCAGGCCGGCCCGCTTGCGGCCCTGCTCGAGGAAGGCCTCGAACGACTCGAGCTCGCGCTGGAAGATCGCCAGATCGTCGTCGAAGTCGGTCAGGATCTTCTCGACCGACTGGCGCACGCGGTCGAGCAGGCGATGATCCGGATCGGCCTCCTCGGACCAGCCGAGGCCGGCCTGCGCCAGCGCATCGAGCAGGCGCCGCGCCGGATGGGCGCGCTGCGCGAACAGATGGCGGTCGAGGATCGCGACCTTCAGATACGGAATCTGCAGCCGGCTCAGCACCGCCTGCATCTCGGCCGGCAGGTTGCGGTCCTGCAGGATGTACTCGAACAGCATCCCGACCAGATCGATCGTGTCCTCGTCGGCGCTGGACACATGGTGGTGGCCGTCGGCCGCGCCGATCCGCTCGACCTGCTCGAGCAGGTCGTGCTTGATCTGCTGGACGGCCTGGGCCGCATCGGCGATCGACCCGGCCTGCGCATGATGACGATGCGCGACTTGCGGGTTCTGGGACTGCAGGATCGTCAGCGCGCTCAGCAGGTCGACCGGGCTCAGCACCGGCGGCGCGGCCGGCTCGGGCTCGAGCGCGGCCGGAAGGCCGATGTCGTGCGGGTGTCCGCGACGGCCGGCCAGGAGCTTGTTGAGCGTCTGGTAGAGCTCGGCCTGCCAGGCCGAGGCCTGATCGTAGCCGCCATGCGCCGGTGC
Source organism: Dokdonella sp. (assembly GCA_024707225.1). Taxonomy (GTDB): domain Bacteria; phylum Pseudomonadota; class Gammaproteobacteria; order Xanthomonadales; family Rhodanobacteraceae; genus Dokdonella. Next base: position 665,608 of record JANQAE010000003.1, read on the forward strand.
CGGCTCGCCGACCGCCGGCTGCGGCGCACCGGCAGCACCGTGCGCGGCCGGTGGCGAGTAGGTGCCGGCCGCGCCGGGTGCGCGTACCGGCGTCGCGGCGATCTGCGGCAGCACACCGGCCTGGATCAGCTCGGCGTTGACTTCCTCGTAGAGCCCGTCCAGACCGCTCATGACGTAGCGGTCGAACAGCTTGTAGACGATCAGGCGCACGTGCAAGCCAAGATCGAACTCGCGCGTGGCCTCGCGGAACGCGTCGCCGAGCGCAGCCGGACCGATCGGATTGATCGCGTCGTCGACGCTGCCGCCGCCGGTCAGCACCGACAGGCGCTGGTTGATCTGGAACAGCGCGCGCGACCAGCGGCTGTTGGCCTTGGCGACCATGCCCGACACCGCGAGCGACTGCTCGAGCTCCTGGTCGTCGACCAGCGAGAGGCCGGCACCGGCCTGCGGCGTGACGTCGGGCCGCGCGACGCGCGCGCGGCCCTCGGCGAACTCGTTGAACGTGCGGGTGACCTGCTCCTGGAAGCGGCGCTCGACCAGATGGCGCTTCTTGCGCACCTCGCGCATGCCGTCGAAGAACTGCGTCTGCGCGGCGTTGTTCTCGGCCTTTTCGGCCAGGTCGAACAGCGCGTCGTCGATGTTCTCGAACAGCACCCCGACCAGGCCGGCGATGCGCTTGAGCGCGATGCCGCGGACGCGCTTGAGCAGATCGCCGAGGCGATCGCCGGCAGCACTCTGCACCGCCTGCCGCTGCTGCAGGTCGATGATCTTCTTGCTGTCGTCGGGGCTGACCATGGGCTATGCAGTCCGGTTGGAACCAGTCGGAGCGGTCCCTTTCCGCTGTTCCGACAAGCTTATTCGCGCGCGGTTATCGTTGTGTGAACCAACGCACAAGCCCGGCAGACGGTGTCGACAGGCGACGCTCCGTGTCAGCTTCGGCCATCGGAAACGCCGTGTCGCGGCGGTGGTCAGGCGTCGCCGAGGCCGGCGAGGCCGGGCGTGGGGATCGCCTGATCGGCCAGCATGACCGGGATGCCCTCCTCGATCCGGTACACGCGCGCCCGGTCCTCGGTGATCAGCGCCGCCTGCAGCGACGTGCGCCACGGCTGGCCGCCGGCGAGCGTGACGGTTCCGGCGGCGATGGCGCGGTTGAGCGCGTCGATCTCGTCGCGCCGCAGCGCTCGCAGCGCGGCCTGGCTGGCCGGGCAGCGCAGCAGGCTCAGTAAGCGTTGATCCATGGACTCCCGATGCCGAAAACGGGCGCCTTGCGGCGCCCGGTTGTGCTTACAATAGCCGTTTCGTGCGCATCGTGCGCGACGGGCAGCGCAATGACCAAGAACAAGGCCGCGCCGGCACTGATCGGCGTCGTGATGGGATCCCGTTCGGACTGGGACACCCTGCGCCACGCCGTCGAGACGCTCGAGCGCCTCGAGGTCGCGTACGAGGTCCGCGTCGTGTCGGCGCATCGCACGCCGGACCTGCTGTTCTCCTATGCCGAGCAGGCGACCGGACGCGGCCTCAAGGTCGTCATCGCCGGAGCCGGCGGCGCCGCCCATCTGCCGGGCATGCTCGCGGCCAAGACGCGCCTGCCGGTGCTCGGCGTGCCGGTGCAGTCGCATGCGCTCAACGGCATGGATTCGCTGCTGTCGATCGTGCAGATGCCGGCCGGCATCCCGGTCGGCACGCTGGCGATCGGTCGCGCCGGCGCGGTCAATGCCGCGCTGCTCGCCGCCTCGATCCTTGCGCTCGACGACGCCGCACTGGCCGGCCGCCTCGATACGTTCCGGCGCGAACAGACCGACGCCGTGCTCGCCAAGCCGGACCCGCGCGAAGACTGAACATGGCCACGATCGGCATCCTCGGCGGCGGCCAGCTCGCCCGCATGCTCGTTCTGGCCGGCACCCCGCTCGGCCAGCGCTTCCGCGTCGTCGACAGCGCCGCCGATGCCTGCGCCGCGCAGATCGCGCCGCTGCTGCAGGCCGACTGGAACGACTTCGCCGCGCTGGAGCCGTTCGCGGCCGAGAGCGACGTCGTCACGTTCGACTTCGAGAACGTGCCGGCCGCGACCGCCGAATGGATGGCCGCGCGCACGCGCGTGTTTCCCAATCCGGTCGCGCTCTCGACCGCGCAGGACCGCCTCGCCGAGAAGACCCTGTTCGGCCGGATCGGGCTGGACACGCCGACGTTCGCCGCGGTCGACAGCCGCGAGGATCTGGAACGCGCGGTCGCCGCGACCGGCCTGCCGGCGGTGCTGAAGACGCGCCGGTTCGGCTACGACGGCAAGGGCCAGTACGTGCTGCGCGCGCCCGGCGACCTCGATGCGGCCTGGCAGGCACTCGGCGGCGTGCCGCTGATCCTGGAGGCGTTCGTGCCGTTCGAGCGCGAGGTCTCGGTCGTCGCGGTGCGCTCGCGCAGCGGCGAGTTCCGCCACTACCCGCTGACGCGCAACTGGCACGCCTCGGGCATCCTGTCAGCCAGCCTGGCGCCGCTGCGCGGCGAGGAGGCGCTCGAGGCGCGCGCGGTCGCGCATGCGCGCAGGCTGGCCGAGCATCTGGACTACGTCGGCGTATTCGCGCTGGAGCTGTTCGTGCACGGCGAGCGCCTGCTCGGCAACGAGATGGCGCCACGCGTCCACAATTCGGGCCATTGGACGATCGAAGGCACGGCCTGCAGCCAGTTCGAGAATCACGTCCGTGCGATCCTCGGCCTGCCGCTCGGCGACACGCATGCGCTCGGCCACAGCGTCATGCTGAACTGGATCGGCACCCTGCCCGACGCCGGTCCGGTTCTGCGCGAACCGCGCGCGCACTGGCACGACTACGGCAAGAGCCCGCGCGCCGGCCGCAAGGTCGGCCACGCGACGATCTGCGGCGACGATCCGCACGAGCTGGCCGACCGTCTCGAGCGGATCGGCGCGGCGCTCGATCGGGCCGACCAGGTCGCGCCGGCTGTCGCGGCGCTGCGGTCGGGTTCGCCCTGAACGGGCGGCCGGCGCTCGGGAGCGCTGGCTGCGCGACGCGAACCGCCTCATCATCGGCGCCGCGGCCGCCGACAACGGCGACCTCCTGATCGCCCCAGCCCGGAACTGCCCATGCGCGAAGCGCTCGACGTCATCCTGATCGGCGCCGGCCACAACGGCCTGGTCTGCGCGGCCTATCTGGCCAAGGCCGGGCTGAAGGTGCTGGTGCTCGAGAACCGCGACGTCGTCGGCGGCGCGGCGGTCACCGAGGAGTTCCATCCGGGATTCCGCAACTCGGTGGCCGCCTACACGGTCTCGCTGCTGCAGCCCAAGGTCATCGCCGATCTGGATCTCGCCGCGCACGGCCTGCGCGTCGTACGGCGCCGGCTCGGCAATTTCCTGCCGCTGCCGGACGGCCGCCATCTGAGGGTCGGCGCCGGCGTCACGCGCGAGGAGGTCGCGAAGTTCTCGCGCCGCGATGCCGAGCGCCTGCCCGAGTACGAGCGTCGCCTCGACGCGCTGGCCGACGTGCTGCGCGCGCTGGCGCTCGAACCGCCGCCGAACGTCACCGACGGCGGCTGGTGGAAGGCCCTGCCGGAGCTGCTGCGTGCCGGACGGCTCGGCCGGCGCCTGCACACGCTCGACGAGACGCTGCGCCAGGAGTTGCTCGATCTGTTCACGATCTCGGCGGCCGAGTACCTGGACCGCTGGTTCGAGAGCGAGCCGATCAAGGCCGTGTTCGGCTTCGACGGCGTCGTCGGCAATTACGCCAGTCCGTACACGCCAGGCAGCGCGTACGTGCTGCTGCATCATGTCTTCGGCGAGGCCGACGGCGTCAAGGGGGCCTGGGGCCACGCGATCGGCGGCATGGGCGCGATCACGCAGGCGATGGCGAAAGCGGCGATCGCCGCCGGCGCCGAGATCCGCACCGGCTGCGGCGTGCGCGAGGTCATCGTCGAGGACGGCCGCGCGGTCGGCGTCGTCACGACCGGCAGCGACGTGCTGCGCGCGCGCGCCGTGGTCGCCAACGTCAATCCGAAGCTGCTCTACGAACGACTGATCGCACCGGACCGCGTGCCGGCGCCGACGCGCGAGCGCATGGCGCATTGGCGCTGCGGCTCGGGCACGTTCCGCATGAACGTCGCGCTCGAGCGATTGCCCGAGTTCACGGCCCTGCCCGGCGCCGGCGACCACCTGACCGCCGGCATCATCCTGGCGCCGAGCCTGGCCTACATGGACCGGGCGTATCGCGACGCGCTCGAACACGGCTGGTCGCTCGAGCCGATCGTCGAGATGCTGATTCCGTCCACGCTCGACGACAGCCTGGCGCCGCCGGGCCGTCACGTCGCCAGCCTGTTCTGCCAGCACGTGGCGCCGGTGCTGCCGGGCGGACGCTCCTGGGACGATCACCGCGAGGCCGTGGCCGATCGGATGATCGCGACGGTGGACCGCTACGCGCCGGGCTTCGCGGCGTCGGTACTGGCCCGCCAGATCAAGAGTCCGCTCGATCTCGAACGCGATTTCGGCCTGATCGGCGGGGACATCTTCCACGGCGCGCTGTCGCTCAATCAGCTGTTCAGCGCACGGCCGATGCTCGGCCAGGCCGGCTATCGCGGCGCGCTGCCGGGCCTGTACCTGTGCGGCGCCGGCACACATCCGGGCGGCGGCGTCACCGGCGCGCCGGGCCACAACGCGGCGCGCGTGATCGCGGCGGACCTGCGCTGAGACGCGGCCGCACGACTGCTGAACGCCGCACGAGGCCGGACCGGCGGCCCGACGGAATAATCGTATAAATCATTTATACTGATCGACCGCGCACTGCGCGTCCGATTCCGTCCGAACCGATGAACCTGCCCCGCCGCCGCCACGCGTCGCTGCGTGCGAGCCTCGCCGTCGCCGCGACCGTCGCCGTCGCGCTGCTGACGCTGCCGGCGCTGCTCGGCGCGCGCGTACTGGCCCCGGCGAGCGATCCGGTCGTCGAAGCCGGCGATGCCGGCTACACGGTGACCGACCTCGAATGGATCGACGCCGCACGCGATCGCCGGATACCGGCGCGGCTGTTCCGGCCGGCCACGGCCGATCGCGATGCACCGGTCGCGCTGATCGTGTTCTCACCCGGCATCGGCAGTTCGCGCGATGGCTATACGCACCTGGGCCGCTACTGGGCGCGCCACGGCATCGCCAGCCTGCATCTGCAGCACGTCGGCAGCGATCGTTCGCTCTGGCACGGCGATCCGCTCGACGTGCTCGCGCGCCTGCGTTCCGCAGCCGGGTCCGTCGAGGCCGTCGCGCGGGCCGGTGACCTGCGCTACGCGCTGGACCGCCTGCTGGCGAGCCGCTACGGCCCGCGCATCGCACGCGACGCAATCATCGCGGCCGGCCATTCCTACGGCGCCAACACGACCCTGCTCGCGATCGGTGCGACCGTACCGGGCGTCGACGCTGCCGCGGCGCTGCGCGATCCGCGCATCGAGGCGGCGATCCTGATCTCGGCACCACCGTTCTACGGCGCGAAGAACTTCGCGCCGATCCTCTCGGGGATCGCGATTCCGACCCTGCATGTCACGACGCGCGAGGACGTCATCCGCCTTCCCGGTTTCGTCTCGGGACCGGACGATCGCCTCAAGGTGTTCGACGCGACCGGCAGCGCGTTCAAGGCGCTGGCGGTGTATGCGCACGGCAGCCACACCGTATTCACCGATCGGCGTTACTTCGATACGGCCCCGATCGCCGACGCGGTCAAGGAAGCGACGCAGACGCTGTCGACCGCATTCGTCGACCGGATCCGCAGCGGGCGCCACGAAGCGCTCGACGAATGGGCGCAGACGCATCGTCCGCTGCTCGAGCGCTACGTGCTCGATCGACACCTCGTGACGAGCCGCGCGCCGGTGCGGGCCGTCACCGCCGCGGCCGCCGCCGAGGCGGTCGCGCTGCACTGAAGCGATCGGACCTGCATCCCCGGGGCGATCGTCGCGCGTCGGAGGCACGCCAGTCCGGTAACGCTGCGTAGCGCCGGCGGTCGGGCCCTGCCCGGCGCGACACGGGCCCGCGCGCGCCGGGGGCGCGTGGGCGAAGGAACCGCGCCTGCCGCGAATCGCACGCCGCTGCGCCTGACCGAATCGAAGCCAGGACATATCGCGATTGCATCGACGGCATGCGAGCGATCGTGCATCGCGATGGGCAAGCAGCCGCACCGCACGCGGACGCGTTCACGCCTGCCATCGGAATCCGGCTGGACCAGCCGCTGCGCAACGTGCATGCAAGCGCTCGGAGCATCCGCGATGCCTGCGGTCCGATCGATCACACCGCCGAGTCGGCGCGGTCGGACCGGGGCTTGGGAAGGAGCGGCGAGGATGGCGACCTGCAGGCGCCGACGGCGCGAACGCGCAGGAGCGGAGGAGAGAAACGAACAGCGCCTCGAAGGGCGCATCGCGATGCCTGGCGTCGCGTGAAGCGGATGCGGCGACCGTGGCCGCCGCATCCCGGAAAACGGCTTCAGGCCGCGGCGTCCTTGAGCTTCTTGAGCGGACGCACCTTGACCTTGACGCTGGCCGGCTTGGCCGCGAACCACTGCTCTTCCTTGGTGAACGGGTTGATGCCCTTGCGCTTCGGCTTGGCCGCCACCTTCACAGCCGTGATCTTGAGCAGACCCGGCAGCGTGAACGAACCGACGCCCTTCTTGCTGACCGAACCGGCGACCGCCGATTCGAGGCTGGCCAGCACGGCGCGGACGTCCTTCGGTGCCACGCCGGTCGACTCGGCCAGGTGAGCCACCAGGCCCGACTTGCCGAGGGCTTCCTTGATCGGCTTGGCGGCGGCGGGGCCTTGGCGGCGGCCGGCTTCTGCGGGGCGGTCTTCTTCGCGGGCTTCTTGGTCATCGATGTCGCTCCAGTATCGGGGTTTGGTTGCGGGGCACGGCTTTGGAGTGCGCACTGTAGGACAAGCCAAAGGCGCCGCCAAGCGGATTAGACCACGCTGCAATGCGCCATCCCGCGACGGCAACCGGCGCTCGCCGCCGCCACCGGCATCCCGCGCCGCCCCGCACCCCGGTCGCGACCGCACCGGTGACGGTCGAACCGCCGGTGCGGAAGCGGCGCGGGCCGAGCGGTTTTTTGCGGCTCAGCGGCCGACCGCGATCGGCCGCACCGTCGCTGCGGCGGGCGGCAGACCTGCCAGCGCCGCCTGCAGCAGCTGCTGATCCTGCTCGGCGCCGAGCGCATCGACGGTCGCGGCCAGCGCACGAAACGGGCCGGACCGGCGACGCAGGCCGGCGAGCAGCGTCGCGAGCTCGTGTTGTCCGGCGCCGTCGGGCAAGTGCTTGCGCAGCGTCTTCAGCGCGGTCCACTGCATGCGCAGACGACGCAGGCGGCGGCGCCAGCGGTGACGTCGCTCGGAACCCGCATCGGCCAGCCGCGCGCGTTCGCCGGCGCGCTCGGCGCGACGCTGGCTGCGTGCGAGCGCCTGGTCGAGTGCATCGGCGTCGAGTCGCGCCCACGGCAGGCGTTCGACGATCCGGCCGATCCGCGCGACCTCGGCGCGCCGCGCCGCGAAGCCCGGGTCGTGCGCGCGGGCTCGCGCGAGCGTCGCGCGGCGATCGGTCAGCAATCGCCGCCGCAGCGCCGCGCGGCAGCGGCGTTGCTCCACGTCGGACGCATCGCGCAGATGCCGTCCGGCCAGCTCGACCAGGACCTGCGCATCGCGCAGATCGGACAGGCCGTCGGCCAGCCGTGCGAGCGCGGTATCGGCCGCAGCGGCACGCCGGCCCAGGCACCGCTGGCCGAGCTGCAGGATCGCGCGCAGGCGGCGGATCGCCTTGCGCGCTTCGTGCACGCCGCGATGCGGTGCCGCTTGGTCGGACAGCGCATCGGCCAGCGCAGCCAGATCGTGCGCGACGATCATGTGCAGTCCGGCGCCGAGCGTGACCGTCGTTTCGATGCGCGCCGCCTTCACGGCCGGGTGACCGCCGCGACGCGGCTTCGACGGCGTGCGCGCGACCGCGTCCGACGGCGGCCTCGCACTCGACGGGGGCGGAGCGGAAACGGCGGGCATCGACGGTCTCGCGGCCTCGACAGTCGTCAGGCTAATCGAGTCGCGTGAGAAAACCGTTACGCACTACATGCCGCGGAAACGATGCGCGAACGCGGCGCTGACCGGCAGCGTCTCGGCGCGGCCCTTGAGCCGCAGCACCGCGCGTCCGAACTCGTCCTTGCGCAGCCGCTCGATCGCGGCGACGCGGACGACGACGCCGCGATGCACCTGCCAGAACAGATCCGGATCGAGTCCGGCCAGCAGCTCCTTCAGCGGCGTGCGGATCACCGCCTCGTCGGCGCCGGTGACGACGCGCACGTACTTGTCCTGGGCCTGGAAATAGACGACCTCGTCGATGCCGATCATGCGCACGCTGTCGCCGGCACTGGCGCTGATCCAGCGGATCAGGCGATCGCCGTGCGGTCGCAGCCGCGCCTCCAGCGCATCGAGCGGAGCGGCCGGCACGATGCCGTCGGGCCGCGCGAGACGCGCGCGCAGCCGCTCGACCGTGCGGCGCAGCCGCGCAGGCTGGATCGGCTTGAGCAGGTAGTCGGCGGCGCCGGCGTCGAACGCACGCACCGCGTACTCGTCGTAGGCGGTCGTGAACACGACCAGGCCGCCGCCGGCGACGACCGCGCGTGCGACGTCAAGGCCGCCGATGCCGGGCATGCGGATGTCGAGGAACGCGACCTGCGGGCGTCGTTCGGCGGCGATCAGCAGCGCCGACGGTCCGTCCTCGCAGGCGCCGACGACCTCCAGCTCGGGCCATTGCTCGGCGAGCAGGTCGAGCAGGGCCGCGCGCTGCGGCGCCTCGTCCTCGGCGATCAGCGCGGTGACCGGCGCGTTCACGGCGGACTCGCCGGCAGACGGATCTCGGCCCGCGTGCCGGCGCCGGGGCGGCCCTGCAGCTGCAGGCGTGCGCGCTCGCCGTAGCGCATCGCCAGCTGCTCGCGCACGTTGGCCAGGCCCATGCCGCCGCCGAAACCCGGCTGCAGGCCGGCACCGTCGTCGGCGACCGTCACGACCAGATCCTCGCCGTCGCGGCGCGCCGTCAGCACGATCCGCCCCGGGCCGGGCTTGGGCTCGACGCCGTGCTTGACCGCGTTCTCGACCAGGATCAGCAGCAGCAGCGGCGGATACGCGCAGCCGCGCAGCGCCGAATCGATCTCCACCGCGTAGCTGAGCCGGTCGCCGGTGCGCAGGCGCATCAGCTCCAGATAGCTCGTGCAGATGTCGAGCTGCTGGCCCAGCGTCGAATGCAGCAGCGCATCCTCGTCGCGCAGGCGCGGAATCGTCGCGCGCAGATGATCGACCAGGGCGTCCAGCGTCGCCTCGGCGCGTGCCGGATCGCGGCGGACCAGCGCCCTCACCGAGGCCAGCGTATTGAACAGGAAATGCGGCTCGACCTGCGCCTGCAGCAGGCCCAGGCGCAGATCGGCGCGCTGCGCCTGCACGCGCGCATCGGCCAGCGCACGGCGGTTGCGATGGTCGTGCCAGCGCTGCCGTTCGCCGAAATACGCGCGCAGTGCGAGGCCACCGCCGAACAGGCCGTAGATCATGATCAGCAACAGCAGGTTGAGCGCGATCGACACCGCACGCTCGACCGGACCCAGATCCGGCAGCGGCGGATACGCCGACGGACCGAGTGCCGGCACCATCATCGCTTCGATGCGCGCCGAGGTCATGAAGTCGGCGAGGCAGCTCGCAACCATGCCGAGCAGCATCGCCGCGACGATGCCGCGCCGTTCGGCCACGGCCGACCAGCCGCGATGGCGGACCCAGGTCGCCAGCGCCGGGCCGGTCGTCGCCATCAGCCCGAAGCCGGCGAACTGGTAGAACGCCATCGGCAGCACCAGGCCGTAGTCGCGTGCGGCCAGGCCGATCGCGCCGCCGACCAGCAGCGCGATCACACCGATGATCGATGCGAACAGCGCGCTGCGGCCGCGCAGCCACGGCAGACTGAACACCGGATACTGGCGGTAGCGGCTCCACACCGCACCGCGGCCGATCAGGACGTCCGGCGGCAGCGGACGATCGAGCCGATAGTCGGCGCTCACGCGGCCGCGCTCAGCGCCGCTCGCCGCGCAGCTGCTGGCCGCCCTGCAGCAGCGTCAACGCGCGTACCGCGCCGCTATCGTCACGCTCGAAGCGGATCTCGGCGGCGACGGATGCCGCGACGAATGCATCGGTATCCACGGCGTCGACCTCGATCGGCGGCTGCCCGGTACCCTGGACGTAGAGGGTGCCCGCCTTCTCGCTGACCGTCAGCGAAAAGCCCGGCACCAACGGATACTCGCCGACATAGGCGCGCAGCGCCTCGGCGCTCGGCTGCGCAATCGTCTTCGCAGGCGCCGCGTCCAGGCGCACGGCCGCCAGTTCGGCCCCCATCTGCATCCATGTGAAGCCGTAGCCGCGCGCGGTGCGCTGCGGCCGCAGCACCGCGTCGAAGTCCAGCGGATAGAAGTCGCCGGCGTCGTCGTAGCCCATCGTGTGGGCGCCCTGCCCGTCCGGCTCGATCACCAGCGCGCCGTCGCGCTGACTGAGCCGCATCGTCAGCGTATCGCCGATCCGGTAGCGGCCGACCAGGCCGTCAAGCAGCGCGCGGTCCGGCGCAACGGTCTTGCGCGGCTTGCCGAGCGGGAGGCTGGCATCGACCAGGTGCAGGCCGAGGCTGCCGAGACTGCCGATCGAATGCCAGGCGGTGTCGGACAGGATCACCACGCCGCGCTCGCGCAATCGGTCGACCGCGACGAACGAGGAGAAGCCGCCGGTGCCGCCCTCGTGAACCAGCACGCGGCGCTCGCCGACCGGCATCAGCATCCAGTTCATGCCCATCGGCGGCGACTGCGACAGCGGCTGCTGGGTCACGGCCATCGCCGCGACGATCGGCGCATCGCCGCGACCGAGCTCGGCCTGCACGTAGCGCACCATGTCCTCCAGCGTCGCGCGCACGCCGCCGACGCCGGCCAGATCGACCGGAAACGTCCAGGCCGCGGTCGGGCGGCCGTTCGGCGTGTGGCCGACGGCGGCACGGATGCCGCTCGGCGCGCGCGACACGTAGGCACCGTCCATGCCGAGCGGCCGCAGCAGGCGTGTCGTCAGCAGCGTCTCGTAGTCGCTGCCGGCGCGCCGCGCGACCGCCAGCGACAGCAGCATCGAGGCGAAGTTGGAGTACTCGAAGCCGGTACCCGGCGCCGCGCTCAGCGTGACGTCGCCGAGCGAGTCGAGCAGGTCGCGCTCGGTCAGGGTCGCGTACGGGTCGGCCGGGTCGGTCGTCTTCATGCGCGAGGGCAGCGCCGGCAGGCCCGAGGTATGCGTGACGATGTGGCGCAGCCGGATCGTCTGGCCCTGGAATGCCGGCACCTTCGTGCCCTCGGGCAGGTAGTCGGCCAGCGGATCGTCGAGCGCGGCCTTGCCCTGCGCGATCAGGTCGGCCAGCAGCGCCGCCGTCATCGTCTTGCTGACCGAGCCGATCTCGAACGCGGTCTTGGCGTCGATGCGCTTGTCCTGCGCGGGATCGGCGCAGGCGAAGCTGCGCGCGACGCGGTCGCGTTCGATCACCGCCACCGCCATGCAGGCACCGGTGCGGTCGCCGGCCAGACGCTGATCGACCACGGCGCGCAGCTGCGCGTCGTCGCCGGCCTGGGCCTGCCCGGCGCCAAGAACGATACCGGCTGCGATGCCGAGGATGGCCAGGTTCATGATCGCGACTCCATGGAGAGGGAGCGTGGATGCTCGCGCAGCCGCTGGCAAGCCGCCGGCCGCTGCGACGGAGCGGCCGATCGCGGCGACGAACGCCGCCCGGTGCGGAGCCGATGCCTGCGCCGTCGGCTGCGGCCGCGCCACGACCGGCGTCCGGGAGCCCAGTAGCGATGCCGCCTGGAACCGGCTAGGCTGCGCAACGGTATAAACCATTTATACCGATCACCGGAGAGCGGCATGGCACAGCGCAGGGCGGCCGCGAACAGCGGCAGGAAGACGGCGGCACGCAAGCCGCAGACGGAACGGGTCGTGCAGCCGGCGGCGGTGCGCACGGCACGGCCGGTCAAGGCGGTACCGCCCGCCCCGGGCGAGATGGACGCGAAAGCCGGCAAGGACGCGAAGAAGCACAAGCTGGTCCGCGACAGCTTCACGATGCCGCGAGCGGACTTCGAGCTGATCCACACGCTCAAGGAACGCGCGCTCGGATTCAAGCGTCCGACCAAGAAGAGCGAACTGCTGCGCGCCGGCCTGCAGGCGCTGGCGGCGCTCGACGATGCCGCGCTGAAGGCACGGCTCGAGCGGCTGATTCCGCTCAAACCCGGGCGTCCGAAGCAGAAGCCCTGAGGGATCGGCCGGCTGGCGGCCCGGCCGTCGGCTTTCGCCGCGGTCGAGCACACGAGCGCGGCGGATCGCCCCCCAGGCGCGCGATCCGTGACGAACCATATCCGGCATCGCGCGCACCGCATCCGCCGGACACGCTGGCGCCCTCGGCGGCGAACCGCTGCGGCGGCCTCGGCCCGAACCGCTCGCCGTCCACCGATCGACGGGGCGATCGGCGGACGGCTATCGCATGAGGCTCAGTGCGACCGCGGCGCGGCGACGCTGCCGGCCGCGTCCGGCGCATCGAGCGTCCCGGCTACCTCGGCCTGCTCGAAGCCGTCGCGGAACAGCACGATCAGTGTCGCGCTGCTGCTGGCGCTGTCATTGGCCGGGTTCGGATCGGTCACGCCGCCGGAGATCGCGACGCTGACGCTGTTGACGATCGGCACCTCGTCGGCGCCGGCCTGCACGGTCGCCGAGTAGACGTAGCCGATCTCGGCGCCGGCCGGCAGCGTCACCACGTCGCTCAGCACCGCGCCGCTGCCGTTCGCGCAAGTGGCACCGCTGCTCGCGCTGCAGATCCAGGTGCCGTCGGTCAGCACGGCCGGCAGCACGTCGGTCACCGTCGCGGTCGCGGCGGCGGGACCGGCATTGCGGACCACGATCCGGTACTCGAGCGTGTCGCCGACCCGTACGAAGTCGCGGCCGCCGGTGATCTGGACCGACAGATCGGCCTCGGCGGCATCGGCGAACAGGCCGACGACGACCGGATCGTGATCGGAGACGCGATACGGACTGGCCGGCTCGAACAGCGTGCGCGGCGGCGTCAGCGCCGAACCGTCCGGCTTCTCGTCGTAGTCGGGCTCGCCGACGTCGCGGATCTCGTCGTTGTAGTCCAGCAGCGGCACCTCGTCGGCGTTGATGTGCCAGACCGCGACGCCGGCGACCTGCTCGTCGAGGCTGGCATTGGCCAGCGCGTAGTCCAGATGCCCGAGTTGGCCGTCGAACAGGTACGAGTAGGCCGTCGGACCGAGGCGGTCGGCGATCAGGTCGACGTAGCCGCCGCCGGCCAGCGTCGTCATCGGCGTTTCGCGCGCGTACGAATTGAAATCGCCGAGCAGCAGCACGTCCGGATCGCCGGCGGCCGGAATCACCGTGCCGTCGATCCAGCTCAGCAGGCGGCTGGCCTGCTGGGTGCGGCGGCCAGCGAAGCACGACTGGCCGTCGCCCGAGTCGGCATCGGCACCGCTCGCGCCCGAGCAGCCCTTGGACTTGAAGTGGTTCGCGATCACCGTGAAGCGCTCGCCGAACGCCGGGTTGGCGGCATCGACCACGTCGAAGGTCTGTGCGGTCGGCGGCCGGTTGTGGATCGCGTTGAGGTCGGCCATCGGCGCACCGACCGGCGACAGTACGCCGGATCGATAGATCAGCGCGACGCGGATCGCGTCGCCGCCGAGCGCGCCGCCGGTGTTCGCGAATGCATACGGATGGCTGCCGCCGCAGCGCGCGTTGACCGCATCGAGCAGGTCGTTCACCGCGGCCGAGGTCGGGTGGTTCTCGATCTCGACCAGCCCGACCACGTCGGCGTCGAGTCCGCACACGACCAGGGCCGTGCGCTCGCGCTGGCGTGCGAGCTCGGCCGCGCTGTCGGCGCCGCGGCAGTCCATCGTGCCGGACGGACCGCACGGGCCCGACGAACTGCTCGCGGTCGTGTCGATCGTCGAGAAGTAGTTCAGTACGTTGAAGCCGGCGGCCCTGATCGCGCCCGGCACCGCGGGCGCCGTGGCCGGCCGCGGATTGGCGACCGTGAACGCGGCCGGCCGTGCCGTGGTCGGCCGGATGCGCCAGGCGTCGGTGCCGGTGACGCCGGCATAGGACCAGTGCAGCACGCCGGTCAGGTTCTGCACCTGATCGCCGCCGCGGAAGAAGTCCGCGCCCTGCGTGCCGATGCCCAGACCGCCGTTGGCCTGCGGATGGAACACGAACTGCTGACCGTCCGGCATCGTCAGCGAGACGTTCTCGGTATTGGTGTCGTCGTCGAGGATCACGCGGCGGCGCGCCAGCTCGGCCTGGTAGGCGGCGTAGCCGGCGGCGTTCGGCGCGTTGTCCTCGGTGAACTGGCGCGGACGCTCGCCCTGGTACAGCGTGATCTGGCCGAAGCGGTGCAGCTGGAAGTACTCCGATACCGCCAGCGGATCGACGTAGGTCACCAGCATGCCTTCGCGCGCCTCGTGGAACGCATCGACGTCGCCGCCGATCGGCAGCACGATCGGCGTCGGCGTGACCTCGTCGAGGTGGTCGCCGGTCGAGCTCACGACGACCGCCGCGGCGGCCGTCGCGTTGAGCTGGGTCATGCCGAAGTACTCCGACACCGTGCCCGATACGCGCACGCGCTGGCCTTCGGCGACCGCGACCGGGCAACTGCCGCAGTAGACGAAGATGCCTTCGGAGGTGACCGGGTCGCCGTCGGCGTCGGCGTCCTCCTCCTGCACGAAGAAGCCGCCCAGACGCGCGCCGCCCTGATGGCTCGCGGTCACGACGCCCTCGATCGACACCGTGACGCCGGCGCCGATCGGCGTCGCCGCGCCGCTGCCCTGCAGCTGATGGATGCGGTGCGAGGCCGGCGGCGCATCGTCGTTGAGGATCGTGCCGACGCCCTCGGCGACGACGGCGATCGCGCCGACGACGTCGGACACGCGCACGTAGAAGGTCTCGTCGGGCTCGACCGTGGTGTCACCGTTGACGGTGACCGCGAACGCGTAGCTGTCGCTGCCGGCCGGGATCGTCTGGCCGCTCAGTGCGCGCGCGACGTAGTCCGACGGCGCGGTTGCACTGCCGTCGGCGGTCGCGATATCGAAGGTCACGCCGGCGGCCGGCGCCGGCTCGGACAGGCTGACCGTGAACGTGAAGGTCTGGCTGCCGCTGTCGCCTTCGCTCTGGCTGACGTCGCTCACGCGCAGCAGAGCGCCGGCGTCGTCGTTGACGATCAGGGCGATGCCGGTTTCGTTGGCGACGCCCGCGCCGACGAGGTTGGACACGCGCAGCAGGAAGACCTCGTCGTCTTCCGGCAGCGTGTCGCCGTTGACGAGGACGGTGACCGTCGTGCCGTCGCTGCCGGCCGGAATCGTCACGCCGGTCAGCGCCAGCGCCGTGTAGTCCGACGGCGCGGTCGCGGTGTCCTCGGCGGTCGCCACGTCGAACGTGACGCCGCCGGCCGGTGCCGGCGCGGACAGGCCGATCGCGAACGTGAAGGCCGTCGTGCCCGAGTCGCCCTCGGCCAGCGTGACGTCGCCGACGCTGAGCTCGGGACCGGTCGCCGCGCCGCGCGCGATCACCGTGACGTCGTCGATCGCCAGGCCGTGGTCCGAGCCGGTGTGGTCCGGATCGGACCAGCGCAGCATGATCTCGCCGCCCGGCGGCAGGCTGATCCCGCTGATCGTGAACGACCGGTCCGTGCGGTTCGCGGCGAGGTTGCCGTTCAGAGCCGCGGCCGAGCCGGTCGTGATCGGGCCGGTGAAATCCAGTGCCGGCACTGCGACACCGGGCTGCTGGAACTCCGCCAGCGAGCCGGTCACGGCCGGCGCGCCGATCAGGTACGAGAACGCGATCGTCTGCGTCGCCGCCGAACCGGTCGCACCGCCGTTGCGCCACTGCTCGCCGGTGTAGGCGACCTCGAGCGCGGTGATCGTCGTGCCGGTCGCGTTCTGCAGCCGCACGCCCCAGAACAGACTGCCGACCGCGGCATTGCCGGAGCCGATCGAACCGAGCGCGCGATCGCCGCTGCCGCTGGCGCCGTAGCTGTAGAGATTGCCGGCGTTGCTGGCACCGGTGTCGGCGACGAGCGTCGCGCCGCTGCCGGTGCGCGCGTGAAACCAGCCGGGCACGGTCGAGTCGTTGACCCAGGCGGCCGATCCGGACGCCGGCAGCGTGTCGAAGGACTGCGTATAGGCCTGGTCGAGCGCGGTCAGCGCGACCTGTGCGGCGGCGGGCGCCGCCGCGAAGGCCAGCGCCGCCGCGAACGCGGCGGGCAGCCGGCGCCGAAAGGCACCGAGAGCCGCGTCACGGCGCGGCAGACGATCACAAGCGAACGATGCCACGGATGTCTCCTTGGAAGGCGATGGATGCACGAGTCGAGCGATTCCCCGGGCCGCGCGGCGGCTCCCGGCGTCGCGGCGATCGACCGGGCCGGCATGCTGCGCGGCCGATGCGACATCGGTATGACGAGGGCGCACCCGTCACCCCAGTGTCATCGCGCGTCAACACAATGCCGCCGTTTCGTGGCTGCGTGACGCCTCCCGCGGCCGCCCCCTTGCCGACATCCCATTATCGACCGGAGCACGCGATGACGACACCGCTGACGGCGCGCGCGAGCGCGATCCTCGCCGGACTGGCCCTGCTGGCCGGACCGGCTGCCGCGCAGATGCGCATCACCGAATACATGTACCAGGGCGCGGACGGCGAGTTCGTCGAGTTCACCAACGTCGGCGCCGAGCCGATCGACCTCGCCGGCTGGAGCTTCGACGACGACAGCGCGATCGCCGGCACGGTCGCGCTGGGATCGGCCGGCGTAGTCCGTCCGGGCGAATCGGTGATCCTCACCGAGGCGCCGGCCGACGACTTCCGCAAGGCCTGGGGATTGTGTCCGGACGCCAAGGTGGTCGGCGGCAACACCACCAATCTCGGCCGCAACGATGCGATCCACCTGTTCGACGCCGCCGGCGCGCAGATCGATGCGCTGCGCTTCGGCGATCAGAACTTCCCCGGTTCGTTCCGCACCAACGGCATCAGCGCCTGGGTGCCGGCGGCCGCGCTCGGCCTCGACGAGGTGATCGCGTGGATCGGATCCAGCCTCGACGACGCCGAACACTCGCACGCCTCCGTCGGCGGCGACGTCGGCAGCCCCGGCTTCAGCGCACGCGCCGCGGCGCCGTACTCGCCGTGCGTGACACTCGGCGGCGTGATCCGCATCACCGAGTACATGTACAAGGGCGCCGATGAGGAATTCGTCGAGCTGACCAACGTCGGCGACCAGCCGGTGGACCTGGCCGGCTGGAGTTTCGCCGACGATGCCGCCACGCCGGGCCTGTTCGATCTCAGCCCGCTCGGCACGGTCCAGGCCGGCGAGTCGGTGCTGATCGTCGAGCATCCGCAGGCCGCGTTTCGTGCCGCCTGGGCGCTGTGCGACGGCGTCGGGATCCTCACCAAGCCGAGCCCCGGTCTGGGCCGCAACGACCAGATCAACCTCTACGATGCCGAGCAGCAGCTGGTCGATCGCCTGACCTACGGCGACCAGACCTTCCCCGGCTCGTTCCGCACCGAAGCCATCAGCGCCTGGGTGCCGGCTGCGGCGCTCGGCGCCGACGACGTACTGGCCTGGCAGGCCTCCGCGCCCGGCGACGCCGAGGGCTCGTACCTGTCGGCCGGCGGCGACCTCGGCAGTCCGGCGCGCAGCACGCGTGCCGTCGTCACCTACGATCCGTGCATCGGCCAGCCCGAAGCGCCGACGCTGACCGTCGATGCGGTCGCGACCGCCGCGGGGCTCGACCTCGCCATCAACGGCAGCGGCGCGGTCGGCGCCGCGATCGGCGACCCGACCGATCCGGCTGCCGTCGGCGGCATCGGCTTCGTGCTCGGCGTGCCCGAAGGTGGCGACATCGAGGCGTTGACGGTCAGCGTGAGCAGCAGCGACCCGACCGTCGTCGACGCCGCGGGGCTGAAGCTCAGCGGCAGCGGCGCGGCGCGCCAGCTGCGGATCGTGCCGGCCGGCGTCGGCCGCGCGACGATCACCGTGCGCGTCGCCGATAGCCTCGGCAACGCCGCAACCTACGCGATCAGCTACGCCGCCTCGGCCGCGGCCCCCGATCCGGCGGCAGCGAGGTTCCCGACCGGCGCCAGCGATGCATCGGCCGCGATCGCGCTCGATGCGCAGACGATGATCGTCGGCGACGACGAGAACCAGGTGCTGCGCCTGTACCGGCGCGACCGCTCCGGCCTGCCGCTCGGCGGCTTCGACTTCACCGACCGGCTCGGCCTGACCGACCTCAGCGGCGGTGTGCCGCGCGAGATCGATATCGAAGCCGTCGAACGCAGCGGCGACCGGCTGTACTGGACCGGTTCGCACGGCAACGGCAAGGAAGGCCAGTTGCGTCCGAACCGGCAGCGCGTATTCGCGACCGATCTGTCCGGCGCAGGCGAAGCGGCGACGCTCGCTTACGTGGGCCGCTACGACCATCTGCGCACCGATCTGATCGCCTGGGACGAGGCCGACGGTCACGGCCTGGGCGCCGGCGCGCTCGGTTTCGCGGCCGGCACCGCCGCCGGTATCACGCCCGACCAGGCCGACGGCTTCAACATCGAGGGCCTGGCGATCGCACCGGACGGCAGCAGCGCATATCTGGCGTTCCGTGCGCCGCTGCTGCCGGCCGATGCGCGCCGGCTCGCTCTGATCGTGCCGGTGCATGATTTCGACGCGCTCGTCAGCGGCGGTGCGCCCGATTCCCTGCCGGCCGGCTCGGCGAGGTTCGGCACGCCGATCCTGCTCGATCTCGGCGGCCGCAGCCTGCGCAGCCTCGATCGCAACGCCAACGGCGACTATCTGATCAGCGCCGGCTCGGTCGACGGTGTGCCCTCCGCTTCGCGCTTCGCGCTGTTCGGCTGGAACGGCCATGCCGACGGCGTGCCGTTCCCGCTCGGCTACCCGCTGGCCGACCTCGCCAACGACGGCAGCGTCGAATCGTTCGCCGAAGTGCCGGCCGTGCTCGGCGCCGGTACCGCACTGCAACTGCTGACCGACAACGGCGACACGGTCTGGTATGCCGACGGCGTCGCCGCCAAGGACATCGCCGACAAGCGACTGACCAAGTTCCGAACCGACACGATTCGTCTGAATGTGCCGCCGCCGAGCGACGTGATCTTCCTCGACGCGCTCGACGGACGCTGACGAACGCCGCCGGACCGCTGCGGCGGTCCGGGCTTGGTCGACCCGATCACGAAAATTGTGTGCGAGCCGTCGCGCATTGATCGCTCGCCCTGCCGATCGCGCACCGTTTGGCAGACTTCAACCCGCGCATGGCACCGCGATTGCTTCGTATGGGCCATGGCATCGCTCGCCACTTCCGCCGTCACGTCGCGCGCACCCGGTTCGCCGGATCGCGCGTGCGGCGTCGACGGCGCAGTTGCATGTGCGTGCGCCCTCCCGGGCGGCCTGCACACGGCCGCCACGCGCGTCGTCGGCCGCACCGGCTGCACCCGGACTCGATCCGCACGCCGTGCCGGCGCGGCGCGGCGGGCGCCTTCGCGCAGACACCTCTTTCAGCCGCTGCGGGGACGACGAGGCACCGTCCGCAGCAGCCCGCTCACGTCGCCTCAACCCAAGGAGAACACCGTGGCCAACATCAACGAAAGCCTCGCCAAACTGCTCGAAGTCGACGGCGCCCTGTGCGGCGCGGTCGTGGACGCCAACAGCGGCATGATGCTCGGCAAGATCGGCACCGGCATGGACCTCGATCTGGCCGCGGCCGGCAATACCGAGGTGATGCGCGCCAAGCTCAAGACGATGAAGTCGCTCGGTCTCAACGACTCGATCGAGGACATCCTGATCACGCTCGGCAAGCAGTACCACATCATCCGTCCGGTGGTCAGCAAGCCGGGCCTGTTCATCTATCTGGTGCTCGACAAGAGCCGTTCGAACCTCGCGCTGGCGCGCCGCGCGCGGCGCAGGAAGTCGAGCAGGAACTGCAGCTCTGATCTGACCACTGCCGCATCCGGTGCCCGGCAGTCCGACCTCGCGTCGTGCTGCCGGGAGCCGGGGCCGATCCGATTCCGACGCCTCGCGCGTCAGGTCCGGCGCGGCTCCGCACGCGCACTCGGGCCGTCGTCCGGCGGCACCGTCACGAATACCCAGAACGGCACGCCGCGCGAGATCCAGTCCACCGCGGCACTCTCGAGCACGTCGAGCAGCAGTTCCCAGATCCGGCCGACCCGCCGCGGCGCATCGCCGCGGACGAACACCGCGTAACCCGACGCCGGCAGCCACGACAGGTCGCGCAGGCTGTCATCGAGCGCGTCCCAGTTGTGGCCGAAGGTGTCCGGAAAATCCATCACGCCGGCGATCCGTTCGAGCCAGGCGGCCTTGCCGACGCAGCCGCGCAGATCGATGCGACGGACCTCGAACGCCGCGGCGCGGGCCGCGCGGATCAAGGCGTCGACCTCGTCCTCGGCGATCAGATGCAGACCGGCGCGGGCCGGATCGCTCAGGTTCTCGCGCGGCTTGGTCATCGCGGCATCTCCCAGCGCCGGAACGACGCGTAGTGATCGTCGGTGTAGTAGTAGACCTCGGGCGGTTGTCCGCCGGTGACGATGCGCCGCGCGCCGCGATGGCCGAGCCCGGGCGTCTGGACGGTGTACTCGCGGTAGTAGCCGCTCGCTCGGCGCGGCAAAGGCCCTCGCGATTGCCGAACACGCTGCCGTCCTGCCGGTGCGGGAACGGCCCGCCGCGCGCGATCAGGCGCAGCGTCTCGTGTGCTTCGGGCGGCAGGAAGGCCGGCAGGCCGGGCGTCGCGGCGAGCGCGGCATCGCCCGCCGCGGCGGCGCCGTCGACGGCGCCCGCTGCCACCAGGCCGAGGCCGCGAGCAGCGCCAGCAGAACCACCATCGCCCACGAAGACCGCTTGATCGGCGTCGCCATGTCCCTATCGCTCCGGCGGATGACGCCGCCATTGTGCCCTGTGCCGCCTTCGACGCGCGACGACCTGCCGACCGGCTGGGCGTACAGTAAGCGACATCTCCGCGGGAGAATGCCCATGCCGTCGCACGATCCCCGCATCGATGCCTACGTCGACCGCGCCGAGCCGTTCGCGCGCCCGATCCTGCACCACGCCCGCGCGCTCGTCCACGAGGCCTGCCCCGACGTCCAGGAGACGATCAAGTGGGGCGTGCCGGCCTTCGTGCACGCCGGCCAGCTGCTCTGCGGCATGGCTGCATTCAAGCGGCATGCCTCGTTCGGGTTCTGGAAGCATGCGCTGGTCGTCGGCGAGGCCGGCGAGCGCGTCGGTATGGGCAGCTTCGGCAAGCTGGCCTCGGTCGAGGATCTGCCGCCGCGCCGCACGCTGCTCGCGCTGGTCCGCAAAGCCGTCCGGCTCAACGAAGCCGGCGTGAAGGCGCCGCCGGCACCGCGGCGCGCACGGCCGCCGCTGCAGCCGCCCGACGATCTGCTCGCCGCACTGCGCCAGGTGCCGGCCGCGTTCGCCACGTTCGAGGCGTTCAGCCCGAGCCATCGGCGCGAGTATGTCCAATGGGTGCTCGAGGCCAGGCGCGAGGAGACACGCCGGCGCCGCATCGCCGACGCCGTCGCGTGGCTCGGCGAGGGCAAGCCGCGCAACTGGAAGTACCTGCGCGGCTGAATGCGGCGGCGAGCGGTCTGGATGCCCCGTTCAGCGGCCGCTCGGGCACGATTGGGCACAACGGCACCTCGTTCGTTTCGCACAGAGGCCGCTCATGAACATGCCGATCGCAACCCCGATTCGCCTCGCACTGGCGTCGGCCGTGGCCGCGCTGGTCGTGGGCTGCACGCAAGGCCCCGCCCCCGCGCCGCTGTCCGATGCCAATGCCGCCCCCGGTGCCGCCGCAGTAGTCGCCGCCGACGGCAACGACGCGACGGCCGGCTATGCGCGCGTGATCAGCGTGACGCCGGTCAAGCGCCGCATCGACAACGCACGTGAGGTCTGCGAGGACCGGGCGGTCACACACCGCGTCAAGCCCAAGGATGAGGATCGCATTGCCGGCACCGTCATCGGCGGACTGGTCGGCGGCGTGGCCGGCAACCAGATCGGCGACGGCCGCGGCCGCGACGCGGCGACCGTCGCCGGCGTCGTCGGCGGCGCGATCGCCGGCCGCAAGATCCAGGAGCACAACCAGAAGCGCAATACGGTGACGCAGATCGAGAACGTCTGCCGTACCGTCAACGAGCCGACCGAGGAGGTCTACGCCTTCGACGTCCGCTACGAATACGCCGGCAACGTACTCACCGCCCGGCTCGACCACGACCCCGGCGACCGCATCGCCTTGCCGGTGCGCGGCATGGTCGAGTAAGGCCGCCCCGCTCGCCTGGTCATGGCCGCCGGCCCCGTGCCGGCGGCTTTTTGATGTCCGCATGCGACATCGGCGCGCCGTCCTGCGCCGTTGAGCGTCGAGCCACCGCGCCGCGGTGCGCCGTCCACTCGCTCCGGACTCGATCATGCCCGCGCCGCTCGCCGCCTCGACCTTCCCACCCCGCCGATCGTCGGCACGCCTCGCCGGACGCCTGGCGGGCCCGGCGCTGACCATGCTGCTCGCGCCGGCGTTCGCGCAATCGCCGGCACCGCAGCCGCATCCGAACCTCGACCTCGTCACCAACGGCAACGTCATGGCGCTGCTGCGGCTGGCCGACGGCAGCCGCATCGTCGGCGGCCAGTTCACGTCGATCAACGGCACGCCGCGGCTCAATCTCGCCAAGCTGCGGCCCGACGGCACACTCGACCCGGACTGGCATCCGGCGCCCGATCGCGAGGTCTACGCGCTGGCCGACGACGGCGCCGGCCATCTCTACGTCGGCGGCTGGTTCTACTCGATCGGCGGCCAGGATCGCGACAACCTCGCCAGGATCGACGCGAGCGGCAACGGCACGGCCGATCCGACCTGGAATCCCGCACCGAGCTCGTTCGTCTACGCGCTTTCCGTCGACGCCACCGGCCGCGTCTACGCCGGCGGCCAGTTCGACACGATCGGCGGGCAGACGCGTCAGCACCTGGCACGCCTGTCGGCCAGTGGCAGCGGCGCTGCCGATCCGGCCTGGAATCCCGCGCCGGACGGCAACGTGCTCGCGCTGGCCCGCGATGCGACCGGGGCGCTGTATGCCGCAGGCGCGTTCTGGGAGGTCGCCGGCCAGCCGCGCCGCGCGCTCGCGCGATTCGCGGCCGACGGCACGTTCGATGCCGGCTGGGACGCGGCGATCACCGGCGGCAGTGTCACTGCGCTGGCGATCGGCAGCAGCCTGCTCTACGCCGGCGGCGACTTCACCGGGATCGGCGGACAGGGCATTCGCTACCTCGCCCGGCTGGCGACGACGGGCGCGCTCGATGCGGGCTGGAATCCGGCACCGGACCGCGCGATCACCGCGGTCGCGGTCGACGCGAGCGGCGCCGTCTATGCCGCCGGTCCGTTCACGACGATCGGCGGCCGGCCGCGCAACCTGATCGCCAAGCTCACCGCCAATGCCAGCGCCGATCCTGACTGGCATCCGGCGCCGAACGGCTCGGTCGCGGCGCTGTCGCCGTCCGGCGGCTCGATCGACGCCGGCGGCCGCTTCTTCGCGCTCGGCGGCAGCTATCGGCTCGGACTGGCGACGCTCGACAGCGCGACCGCGGCGGTCTTCCCCGGTCCCGACGTCGAGACGCCGGCCAGCGGCGCCTCGATGCTGCTGCGACGGCCGTATGGCCTGCTGGTCGGGGGCCAGTTCCTGAAGGCCGACGGCCTGCTGACGCCGTATGCGCTGCGGCTCGGCAGCAGCGGCACCATCGACACGGCACCGCATCCGGACGACGCGATCCTCGCGCTGATCGCCGCGTCGATCGGCGAGCCGGGTCCGCTGACGGTATCGGGCCTCCTGCGCGCGGTGGTCGCGCTGCCGGACGGCAGTTTCGTGTTCGGCGGCAGCTTCACGTCGGTCGGCGGCACACCGCGCAACTACCTGGCCAAGCTGCGGCCCGACGGCACGCTGGACCCACAGTTCGATCCTTCGGCGAGTGCGGCGGTCTACGCGCTCGCGATCGACGCCACCGGCCAGGTGTACGCCGGCGGCCGCTTCACGAGCGTCGGCGGCCAGCCGCGCGAGCGGCTGGTCAAGCTCGACGGCAGCAGCGGCGCGATCGATCCGACATGGAATCCGGGTGCGAACGACGAGGTCGGCGCGATCGCGGTCGATGCGAGCGGCGAGGTCTATGCCGGCGGCGCGTTCACGGCGGCTGGCGGCCAGGCGCGCAATCGCCTGGTCAAGCTCGTCGGTGCGAGCGGCAGCATCGATACGCAATGGAATCCGGGCGCCGATCGCGTGGTCCGCGCACTGGCCGTCGACGATGCCGGCCGCGTCTATGCCGGCGGCGATTTCGCGACGATCGGTGGTGTCGCGCGCGAACGGATCGCCAAGCTCGACGGCAGCAGCGGCGCGGTCGATCCGGCCTGGAATCCCGGTGCCGACGACGACGTGCGCGCACTGGCCGCCGCGCCGGGCGGCGTCATCTATGCAGGCGGCGATTTCGACGTGATCGGCGGCCTGCCGCGGCGAGGCCTGGCCGCGCTGGCAGGCTCGGACGTGCTGTTCGCGGACGGCTTCGAGCCGTAAGGGCGGTCCAGATGCGGCCCGGCGAGCGCTCCGAGGAGCGTCACGCCGACAACGCGGACCGATTCGCTCGAAACACCGGCCCGAAAAACAAAAAACCCCGAGCGCGAACGCTCGGGGTTTTCGATGCAGCGGCGGGCGAACCCGTCGCCGCGGCGGATCAGGCCACCTGGACCTGGTCAGCCTGCATGCCCTTCTGGCCCTGCACGGCGACGAACGTCACGCGCTGGCCTTCCTGCAGCGACTTGAAGCCGCTGCCCTGGATCGAACGGAAATGCACGAACAGATCCGGGCCGCTTTCCGGCGTGATGAAGCCGAAGCCCTTGGCGTCGTTGAACCACTTGACGGTACCGTTCTGGCGATTGCTCATGAGACTACTCCTGACAAACTCGATGATGGATGAAATGAAACGCAGCCGGCGGTGAGAGCCGCGGGCCGGTACTGAGTCGCCAAGGAGTACGCGAGAGGGGACGAAGAGCGGATCAAACGATCAACCACATCGGGCCACGATTCACAGTGACCCTCGAGAACACAGTGGCGCGCACTCTACAGGGGTTTTCGCGACAAAGCGAGCGCCGCACCTGAACGAGGCCTGCCCTCCGGGCCCGGCCGGTGCCAGAATCGGCAGCGCCCGCGGGCGGGGCCCGAAGGGGGACGAATCACATGGCGACACCGGCAGCCGCCTCGCCGCGGCGCGTGCTCTTCGCGAGCCTGATCGGCACGACGATCGAGTTCTTCGACTTCTACATCTACGCCACCGCCGCGGTGCTGGTGTTCCCGCAGCTGTTCTTTCCGGCGGGCGATCCGGCCTCGGCGACGCTGCAATCGCTGGCGACGTTCGCGCTGGCGTTCTTCGCACGGCCGATCGGCTCGGCACTGTTCGGGCACTTCGGCGACCGCATCGGCCGCAAGGCGACCCTGGTCGCGGCGCTGCTGACGATGGGCGGCTCGACCGTGCTGATCGGCCTGCTGCCGACCTATGCCTCGATCGGCGTGCTGGCGCCGGCGCTGCTCGCGCTGTGCCGGTTCGGACAGGGGCTCGGACTCGGCGGCGAGTGGGGCGGCGCGGTGCTGCTGGCGACCGAGAACGCGCCGCCCGGCAAACGCGCCTGGTACGGCATGTTTC